>NZ_JAGIYY010000001.1:0-967500 GCF_017813335.1 Tianweitania sediminis
CGAGCACCGGCCGCACACGAGCCTGCGCGGCCTCACCCCGAACGAGTTTGCAACCCGGTCCAGATCGGACCACAAGGAGAACAGAGTCCAGTTATGAACGAGGGCTGATCGGGGGCAACGTCATTTCGGTAAGCCAAAGTCAAACTTGATGGGCAGTAGCGCGACTGATCGATGTTGCTAGCCTCGATCACACTAATGTCTTATCGACATCAACGA
Source organism: Tianweitania sediminis (assembly GCF_017813335.1). Taxonomy (GTDB): domain Bacteria; phylum Pseudomonadota; class Alphaproteobacteria; order Rhizobiales; family Rhizobiaceae; genus Tianweitania; species Tianweitania sediminis. Next base: position 217 of record NZ_JAGIYY010000001.1, read on the forward strand.
GGAGTGAAACACCGTGGCCGTCGCTAGAGCTTACACGCCTGTAAACATGTTCACGGCCGATTCATTCGAGGCAGAGCTCGTCGAAGCTAGCGCAACTCGAATTGTTCTATCCGATGGGGCTGACTTCGGTGTCTACTATGGCGAGGGCTTCACCTACGATGCCTCTGGTCTGACGGGCGGAACACTGACGGGTTATGCAGCATACGTAGGTAGTGTTCTGGCGATCGAGGTTGGTGGACTAGCTGTGGATGCCATCACCGCAGGTAACCTAATCAACGCTAATAACCTGCTGACGCTCTTCTCAGTCGCCTTAGCTGGTAATGACGAGATTGCTGGATCGAACGGCGATGATGCGCTTGCAGGCTTCACGGGCAACGACATCATAGATGCGGGGCAAGGCGCGAACTACATCGACGGCGGCGAGGGTTTCGACTTCGCAGCCTACGCCAACCCGCTCAGCACATACTCGTTTGACATCGCAAACGGAAACCTGTTGGTCAGCAGCACCGACGGGCTGGCTCGGGACACCATCGCCGGAGTTGAAAGGCTGCTGTTCTCGGACGTGGCCTTGGCGTTTGATACTGGAGCAGTGCAGGCCTTTAGGCTTTACCAGGCAGCGTTTGACAGAGCACCAGATCTGGGTGGCGTCTCATTCTGGGTCAACAAGATTGACACAGGCACAAGCCTCCTATCAGCTGCCGCCAGCTTCATCGGATCGGACGAGTTTCGCTCGCTCTATGGCACATCTCCTACGGATGAGCAGTTCGTGGATCTGCTCTATGAGAACGTTCTGAACCGAGCTGCTGACGCGAGCGGCTACAGCTATTGGATCGGCAGAATGGATACCGGGTTGTCACGTGAGGCCGTCCTGTTGGAATTTTCGGAAAGTCCGGAGAACCAGTCCAACACGGCCGCGTCCGTGAGGTTTGGGGTGATCTTGGACTACAATTACTTCTGAGAAGGACAGCCGTTGTCGCGAAGAAACACGAAAGCGCCATATCCCAACCCCCCAAACCTTAAGCGTTACACGTGGCGGGCGTATCGTCAGTGCCTCACAACGCCCTTTGCGCCTTTGGGCTGACGTGCGTACTCGCCGCAGAAGGTCGATCGGACTGCTTCCATCGTGAATGTCCGTTGACGCGAATTCTTTATCGCCAGTAGCGCGCATTGCGAATTTGATCTGGGAGTCGAGAGACCGAGCGGACCAATGGAGTCTTGCGGCCTCGTGTTCGAATACTTCTGCATTCACCGGGCCAAACCAATTACGTAGGCGCTGGCGTATGCACCGGTGAAAACCTGTTCTCGGCGGCAAACTGCTTGAAGTCCAGCGCGCCACGGTTCCCAATCCACTCAAACGACCGACTTCTTCTTGATAACCGGTCCGCGGTGCGGTCCAGGCTCTCTGAACAGGAAGTAGAACAAGCTGCTGCAGAAGATGACCAACGCTCCGGCACAGGTCCAGAAACTGGGGAAAGTGCCCCAGACGATCCATGTGATCGCGAGCGACCAGATCAAGCCCGAATAACCGAACGGGGCTAGATCCGCAGCCGGAGCGATGCGGTAGGCCATGGAGCCAAGGCCGATACCCAAGCTCGAAAAAACTGCCGAAGCTGCAAAGATAAGCAAGTCTTCAGGGTGCACGCTTGTCCACTCTGCTAGTGCCACAGGTGCCACGAAGAGCGCCTGAAAGGCCGCGGCGAGGAAGCTGACTGTCCATAGATTGTCTGCTTCAGGCAACCACCGCGCCGTGACAGAATTGGCCGCGTAGAGAAACGACGCACCCAGGATGTAGAGCGACGCTGGCTGGAAGGTTTCCGAGCCTGGCTGGATGGCGATGATGACGCCGGCGAAGCTGCAAAGCCCGGCAGACCACTTCTTCCAGCCGACCACCTCTTTGAAGAAGAGTGCCGAAGCCGCCGTAACCATCAAGGGCAAGGCGAAGAGGATTACTGTCGCCTCAGCGACGCTGAGATGCTCCAGCCCGCGGATATACAGGTACGCTGCCAGCAGGTTGAGGGCGCCGCGGATGGCGTGGAAGCCCACACGGGACGAGCCCGAAACACGCGTTCGGCCAACTGCCACCGCCAAAATGACCAGCAGCGGCAGCGCCATCGTGCTTCGGATCAGAATGATCATCCCTACCGAATAGTCGTCCACCAGGAACTTCGTGGTCATGTCGTTCAAGTTGTAACAAAGGGACGCCAGGCAGATCATCACGATGCCGCGTAGAATGTGGCTAGGCATCGCTCCTCCTGGTGACCCTCTGCATCGCCGGCGCTCGAGAAGCTGAAACCGGATGAGAACGATCGACGCCCCGCTGTTCACGCTGAACCTGGCCAAGAACCCTGTCGTGGAAGGCATGGCTGGAAGACCCGCCGCCGAGATCCTTTGGCACCTGCATGGCCATCGTCACGATGCCGGCGTCAGTGGTGTGCCCCCTTGTCGGAGGGCGGCAGCGGCGACGGACAGGATCTTCATTCTAGGCTCTCCCATCCGCAACTGCGGCATCGTTGGACGCTCAGCCAGAAAAAAGTTGGACGTCCAACCAATTTTCTCTTTACACCGGGCTACCAGAATTTTAGAAAAGCAACAACTGAAAACGGCAGGGGGAGCCGATCGTGCATACACGCGTGACAGACCTGTTGGGCGTCCGCTACCCGATCATTCAGGGCGGTATGCAGTGGGTGGGTCGCGCCGAGTTGGCTTCCGCCGTTTCCAACGCTGGCGGACTCGGATTCTTGACTGCCCTGACACAGCCAAGCCCAGAAGCGCTGCGCGAAGAAATTGCGCGCTGCCGTTCAATGACCGACAAGCCTTTCGGCGTGAACCTCACCATTCTTCCTTCCACCAATCCGCCGCCCTATGAAGCCTATCTCGATGCAGCGCTCGACAGCGGCGTCCGCATTTTGGAAACGGCAGGTCGCAGCCCGAAAGAGTTCATCGCCAAAGCGAAGGAGGCCGGCGCCGTGATCGTGCATAAATGCACGGCCGTGCGACATGCATTGTCGGCTGAACGAGCCGGCGTCGACGCAATCTCCATCGACGGCTTCGAGGCCGCTGGCCATCCGGGCGAGGATGATATTGGCGGCCTTGTCCTGTTCGCCGCTGCTGCGAAGGCGGTGAAGGTCCCGCTGATTGCCTCAGGGGGCATAGGAACTGGGCAGGGATTGGCCGCCGCGATGATGCTTGGCGCCGAGGGCGTGAACATGGGCACGCGCTTTTGCGCGACAAGGGAAGCGCCAATTCATGAGGACATCAAACGTGCGCTGCTCAACGCTTCGGAGCGCGACACGAACCTGATCTTCCGCACATTGCGCAACACCGGACGCGTCCTCAAGAACCGCATATCGGATGAGGTCGTTGCCACCGAAATGAGGCCGGGAGGCTGCGAATTCGCGGATATCCAGCCGCTGGTCGCGGGCTCGCGCGGGCGGACGGCGCTGGAAACAGGTGCGGTGGATGAAGGGCTGGTTTGGGCGAGCCAGGTGATCGGCTTGGTGGATGACATCCCGACCTGCGCAGAACTCATCGAACGAATGATCCATGATTGCCGTGAGGCTATGACCCGGGGTTTGGCCGCATTCAACAATCTGGGAAGTCCGCGCAGCGACCTCGAGCGCAACGGCACAACGGCAGTCAGAGCCATGAACTAAGCCGTGTCCGCTGGAGGAGAGCTGATGCGGTGAGAAGGACAACAGTGAGAATCGGCAACAAACACGCCGGCGATTAAACCGGCCCGGAAGGGTCTTCTTTGGGAGGAGAAGAAAGCATGAAACGACATCTGCTAGCGACCGCCGCAGTAATTGCGGTCACAATGCCCGCCTTGGCTGAGGAGACTGTCAGCTACGCATCGTATGGCGGCGCCTACCAGGAAGGTGTGCGCAAGGCCATTCTCGACCATCTTCCGAAAGACCACGACATGAAGGTCGTGGACTATGTCCTGTCCGGTGGAATTCGCGACATCCGCACCAAGGTCAAAGCCAATGCCGTCGACATCGACGTGGCGGAGCTTTACGGCGGGCTTTGCGATCAGGCGGTGACGGAAGACCTGATCATTCCGCTGGATTACTCGAAGATCCCGAACGCTGCGGGCATTCCGGAGAACCTTCGCCAAAGCCACTGGATCGGCTTCACGGCCTATTCCACCGTTCTTGCCTACAACACCGATGTTTACGGCGACAGTCCGCCGAAGAACTGGGCTGACTTCTTCAACGTCGAAGAGTTTCCTGGAACGCGCGCCATCGGAGGAACCTATCCCTCCACGAACATGGAGATCGCGCTGCTCGCCGATGGCGTGCCAAAGGATGAGATCTACCCTGTGGACATGGAACGAGCACTCAAGAAGTGGACTGAGTTCAAGGACAACATCACGGTGCGTTGGACCACAGGCGCCCAAGCCACCCAGCTGGCGACCTCCGAAGAGGTTGACATGTTGACGATCTGGGCGGCTCGCATCGAGGCCGCGATCAAGGAGGGCGCTCCCTACGCTTACACGCTCAACGACGCTGTGATGGATGTGGAGTGCCTGGTGGTTCCGAAGAACTCACCCAATCCCGAAGGCGCAATGCGTCTGATCAATCATCTGCTCGATCCGAAGTATCAGGCAAACCTGCCTGACTACATCCCCTACGGACCGATGAATCAAGATGCCTTCAAGCTGGGTCTGATCTCGCCCGAAAAGGCGGCGCAGGTTGTTACCAGCACAGAAAACCTGAAGAAGCAGCTGATCACGGATATGCCGTGGTGGGCGAAGAACGTCGAGAAGGCCCAGACCATGTGGGACTCTGCGATGCAGTGATCGCCAGGTCGGAACTGGCGCCCGCAAGAAGGCGCCAGTTCCGCAGCGAACTTCTTTGATGACGGCATGTGGTTCACCAGCAGGTTTGGCTGGGTACTGCCTCTTGTGCCGACATGTTTCTGACTTCAGGCGGGATTTGGAAATGGCCACAGCTTCCACGACGACGGCTCTGCCGGTTCTGGTCCAGTCGCTTTCCAAGCACTTTGGCGAGGTTCGAGCCGTTGAGGACATTACCTTTGACATCCGTCCCGGTGAGTTCCTGACGCTCCTCGGCCCGTCTGGGTCAGGCAAAACGACGCTTCTGATGATGATCGCCGGCTTCAGCCGGCCGACTGCTGGCTCGATACAGATCGCGGGTCAGGAAATCGTGCACCTGCCCCCACACAAACGCAACATCGGCATGGTGTTCCAGAACTACGCATTGTTCCCCCACATGACCGTTGGCGAGAACGTTGCTTATCCTTTGCGCCTGCGGGGCGTGGGGAAGGCCGAGATCAAAGATCGGGTGCAACGGGTGCTCGATCTCGTCCAACTCGGCAGCTATGCCGACCGCAACATCAGTCAGCTTTCCGGCGGCCAGCGCCAACGCATCGCACTGGCCCGCGCCATTGTTTTCGAACCAAAAATTCTCTTGATGGACGAGCCGCTGTCGGCACTCGACAAGCAATTGCGTGAAACGATGCAGATCGAGATTCGCAGTCTGCATGACCGGCTGGGTATGACCACGATATCGGTGACCCACGACCAGCGCGAGGCTCTGACAATGTCAGACCGCATCGCGGTGTTTTCCAAGGGGCGGCTTGCCCAGGTCGCCACGCCGTCCGATCTCTACGAGCACCCGGAAAGCCAGTTTGTGGCCGAATTCATCGGCGAGTCCAGTTTCCTTCCCCTAGAAGAGAAGAACGGTCAGTGGTGCTATAATGGCCGGCCCCTCAAACTAGCTGACGATGGGATCGGCGCCGCCGACACCATGCTTTTGATGCTTCGTCCGGAGCGGCTGCGCTGGACGGAAGACAACGCCGCCGCTTCTGGCGACGGAAACCAGTTCACCGGCCAGGTTCGAACGGTCGTCTTCCAGGGCGAAAGCCTGCTGTTTGAGGTGATGCTCGACGGTGGCCACACGGTTTTCGTGCGGATGGCCAACCGTTCGGAGAACGTGCGGGCCTTGCCGCAGGCTGGCCAGAGCGTGGCACTGCGGCTTGAGCGTGCCGACGCTCGCCTGGTGCGGGCGGAGGGCTAGTCCCATGGCGCAAGCAGCCGTGCTGCAATCACCTTCTGGTTCTTCCAAGACCATTCGGCTTGAGCAAAATCGTGAGGCGCTCGAGAAAGACAAGCGTGCGGAAGCGCGGGTGATGTTCCACCTCACGGTGCCCGCGCTTGTGATCGTGGGGCTCCTGATGGTGGCCCCCATCGCCTGGCTCTTGTCGATGTCCTTTGTCGCTCCGGATGGCCAACTCAGCCTCGAAAACTACCGGTTGTTCTTCGCCGAACCCGTGTATCGCGACATGTTCCTCAACACCTTCAAGATCGCGTTCATCGTCACGGTGCTCTGCCTGTTGTTGGGTTATCCTGTGGCCTATCTCCTGGCGATCACACCTGCGCCGTGGTCCGGCTTGCTGATGCTGGCCGTTCTGATGCCCTTCTGGACATCCACGCTCGTGCGGACCTTCTCCTGGCTCATCATCCTTCAGCGAAACGGCCTCGTGAACTCCGCCTTGGTGGGTGCCGGTCTGGTTGAGCGGCCGATCCCGCTTGTGCACAACATGACCGGCACGATCATCGGCATGGTTCACATCATGGTGCCGTTTCTGATCTTGCCGCTCTACGCGTCCATGAAGGCGATCGACGGCAATCTGATGCGCGCAGCCGCCAATCTCGGCTCTTCGCCTGCGCATGCCTTTGCCCGTGTTTACCTGCCCCTATCGATGCCGGGCCTGGTGGCGGGCACGATCATGGTCTTCGTCATGTGCTTGGGCTTCTACATCACCCCCGCTCTTCTGGGCGGCGGCAAGGTGAAGATGATCGCTCAACGCATCGAAGAGTCGTTGTCACTCTATGCCACCTGGGGTCCCGCCGCAGCGTTGGCGGTGCTGCTTCTCCTTATGACGGCTCTCTGCCTCGGCCTCAGCCTGATGCTGGTGCGTCGTTTGACGCCGGAAGTGTGAGGTTTAGCCGTGGAATCTTACGTTTCGCACCGTTCGCGCCTTTGGCTCTACATCCTCGTAGGGCTGGTGATCTTCTACCTCGTGGCGCCATCGCTCATCGTCATCCCGACGTCTTTCAGTTCCAGCCGGTCTTTATCCTTTCCACCGCCAGACTTTTCGCTCCGCTGGTATCGCGGCTTTTTCGGCGAGGAGAAGTGGCTGGCGGCCACTTGGGTGTCGCTACGTGTTGCATTCGGCACAATGATCGTGGCGACGATCACGGGTGTGGCGGCCTCGTACGCCTTGCATGTTTCAGGTTTCCGCTTGAACAACATGGTGCGTGCGACCCTGATCTCGCCGCTTGCTGTTCCTTCGATCCTGATCGCCATCGGCATCTTCTTTGTCTACGCTCGCATCGGCGGCCTGCTAAACACCATCCCCGGCATCATCTTTGCCCATTGCGTTGTGGCCATGCCCTTCGTGATCCTCACGATGTCAGCCGGTTTCAATTCCTACGACATGACGCAGGAAATGGTTGCCCGCAGCCTTGGCGCGAACCGGTTCAAAGCGTTCAGGACCGTGACTCTGCCGCAGCTGAAATTCTCTGTCGTTACTTCCATGCTGCTGGCATTTCTCGTCTCGTTCGACGAGTTGATCATTTCGCTCATGATCTCGTCCGGCCCCGTGGCGACCCTCCCGCGCGTTACATTCGCCACGCTGCGTGACGACGTGGACCCGACCCTCGCTGCCGCTTCAACCCTGATGCTGATCGTTACGACGGTGCCGCCGCTTGTTCTGCACATCGTCACGAGTCGCGCGAAGCGGAAGGACCGCAGACATGCTGGATGATCTCAACCGGGAACTTGAGGGTTTCGTGCATCTAAAACGCGAAGCCGAGGTGCTTGAGATCCGCATGGTCAAGCCCAAGGTGAACGCGATCTGTCGCCGCTTCAGCCGCGCCATGGAACGCGCCGCCCTTTACCTGCAGCATGAGCCCGAGTTGAGGGTCGGCATCTTGTCCAGTGGCAACGATAAGGCCTTCTCGGCAGGCATGGACTTCCTCGAGGGCACCCTCGAAGGCGAAGGGGCTCGCGAAGCTGGAGCCCGCGAAGGCGGCTTTGGCGGGATCACCACCCTTTGGTCGCTGAAGAAACCGTTGATCGCCGCCATCAATGCACCAGCAATAGGTGGCGGTTTGGAACTGGCGCTTTCCTGCGACCTCCTGCTGATGGCGGACGAAGCCTCTTTTCAGCTTCCGGAACTCGCGCGCGGCCTGCTTCCCGACGGGGGCGGCCTTCAACGCCTGCCGCGCCGGATTCCGTTCCACGTCGCCACAGCGATGATCTGGACGGGGGAGCCCATGACTGCGGCGGAGGCCCGGCACTGGGGCTTGGTTTATCGCACAGCGCCTCGGGCCGAACTGATGGACCTTGCCTGGGCCGTTGCCCGCAAGATCGGTCGAGGAGCCCCATTGGCACAGCAGGCCTTCAAAGAATCGCTGCGCTTCGTGGACGCCATGCCAGATCGTGAGGCGATGGCCATGCGCGGGGACTCGGATGCCGACCTCGTCAATTTCCGCAGGATGCTTGCTTCGCAGGACATGATCGAGGGACAGCGCGCTTTCCTGGAAAAGCGCGAGCCACGCTGGCAGGGGCGCTGAGAAACAATTCGCAGCGGAGGCTGCACGAGAGTGGAGGGACATGATGTACCAGTATCTTGAAATCGAGCGTCACGGCGCTGTTGGCGTCATCGCGATGAACCGGCCTGAAGCGCGCAACGCGCTTGCCATGGGCATCACGATTGAACTGCGCCGGGCCCTGCGCGAGGCGGCAGCCGATACAACCATGCGGGCATTGATCCTCACAGGGCGCGGCGGCGCGTTTTCCGCAGGCGCGGACGTGAAGGAGTGGGCCGACAAGTCGAAAGGCGACAACCCATGGCCGGACATGAACTGGGTCGAGGAATCGCTCAAGCTCGTCCAGCAGGTCCATGACATGCCGAAGCCCGTGGTCGCCATGATCGACGGCGCGGCCGTCGGCGCCGGCCTCGACATGGCGCTTGCATGCGACTTCCGCTACGCCTCCGAACGCTCGAAGTTCATCTGCTCCTACACCAATGTCGGCTACAATCCCGATTGCGGCGGCACATGGCTGATGCCGCGGGTGATGGGGTTGGAAGCTGCGAAGCGGTTCGCCTTCACCGGCGACCTTTGGACGGCGGACATCGCCTTGCAGAACCGCCTGGTGAGCCATGTCAGCCCCGGCGACAAGCTTTGGGACGATACGCTGGCCTTTGCCCAGAAGCTCGCATCGGGACCAACGGTCGCGATCGCCCAAGCAAAGCGGCTTCTGAACTCCGCTCATACCCGCAGCTTGTCCGATCAGCAGCTTGAAGAAGTCGCTGCCGGCAAGGTCTGTGCTCAAACCAAGGATCACGAGGAAGGCCTGGCTGCTGCCAATGAACGCCGCGCTCCTCGCTTCATCGGCGCATAAGGTAGACCAGCATGGATTTTGCACTGAGCTTTGAACAGCAGTCGCTCGTTGACGCGTTGGAGGAATTCTGCAGGCGCGAACTCTATCCGCACGAAAACCTCGTGGAGGAGCTCCGCTACGTGCCTGACGAGATCCGTCAGGAAATCCGTCGCAAGTCGGCAGAAGCCGGTTTCGAGGGCATGAGCCTGCCGGAAGAATGGGGTGGCCCGGGTCTCGACAAGCAGACGAAGATGCAGGCCGAAAGGGTCATGGGGAAACCCTCATCGGCGCTGGGTCAGTGTATGAACCGCGGCGTCACGGGTATTCTCTTCAAGTGTAAGGACGAGCAGATCGAGGAGTATCTTCTGCCCTCCATTCGGGGCGAGAAGAAGAACGCCTTTGCCTTGACCGAACCGGGGGCCGGTTCAGACGCACGGTCCATCGTCACGAAGGCGGTACGTGACGGGAAGGAATGGGTGATCAATGGCGTCAAGCAGTTCATCTCTGCGGCCGACATCGCGGACTTCATCATCCTGATCGCCGTCACTGGCACGGACGACACGCCGAAGGGACCGCGCAAGCGCTTCACCACCTTCCTGATCGACAAGGATACACCGGGCCTGCGCGTTGAACCCATGAAGTCGATCGTGACCCGTGGCTACAACCCAACCATGGTCTATTTCGACAATGTTCGGATCCCCGACAGCAAGATCCTTGGGGAAGAAGGCCAGGGCTTCAACACTGCCAACGAGTGGCTCTACGACGGCCGCGTCTCTTTGTCGGCCCACTGCGTCGGCCGCGCCGAGCGCATCTTTGACATGACCAAGGAATGGGCAGGTACGCGCAAGGCGTTCGGCAAGACGATCGGCGAGTTCCAGGGCGTTGGCTTCAAGGTCGCCAACATGGCAGTCGACATCAAGCTCGGCGACCTAATGGTCAAGGAAGCCGCCTGGAAGATCGAAAACGACCTGATGAACCGCACCGAAGCGTCCATGGTGAACTATTACTGTTCGGAGATGGTGTTCCGCGTCGCCGACAATGCGGTACAGGTTTTTGGCGGCATGGGGATGATGGAAGATTTCCCTATCCAGCGGTTTTGGCGGGATGCCCGTATCGAACGAATCTGGGAGGGCACATCCGAGATCCATCAGGATGTGATCGCCAAGGACTTGCTGAGGCCTTACCAGCACTAGATGCTGACTGACCGGGAAGATGTGAATGAAAAGCGTAGCGAAGCGCCAGATCAAAGAGATCCGCAAGGAAGAACTGATCGTCGCTACGCTGCGGTCCATTCGCAAGCACGGCTACGTCAACTCAACGATCAACACGATCGCGGAGGAGTCCGGACTGTCACGCGGGCTGATCAACCACTACTTCGAAAGCAAGGAAGATCTTCTGATCTTCGCAACCAGATATTATTGGAGGAATGTCGACGACTTCTTCCGCCATGTTGTTGCTTCGACCAAAGGTGGACATTTCGAGAAGCTGCTGCATGCCGTTTACGTCACTTTCCTGCGTGACACCGGCTATGATCGAATGATGGTGCACTACTACAGTGCGGCCTGTCTGATGCCGGCCATTCTCGAAATGCATCGGGACATGTGGGCGCGGTATCGCAAATCCATCGAGCGACGGATCGCTGCCGTGGCGCGGGAAAAAGACATGACGATCGACACGAGGCTGGCGGCGATCACGCTGACCCAACTCGTGGACGGCCTATGGCTGGCCGGTGTTATGGAGGAAAGCTACTCCCGCGAGGATTGCAGGAACATCCTGCGGAAGTGGCTATGTGACCAGTTCGGCGAGGATCCGGACAGTTTTCCGCTTATGCCGGACTTCGACCTGAACGACTTCGAAACGACGGCGCCGCTGCCCGCTCCCGAGTAGCGGACGCACGCCAATCAACGCAGACAGAGAGCGACGTCGCACGAGGCTTCCGTGCAGCGAACGACGGCGCACGCCCGGAGGAGGAAAGAGGGATGCTGCAGGCCAGGATAGATGACGCGCAGGCGCGCATAAGCGCTAGGTTGCGGACCAACATGCAAAGGTTGCTGTCCCCCCGCACAATGGCCTTTATCGGCGGCACACAGGTGGAATACACGCTCAAGACCCTCCGCACAGTGCCCTTCGAAGGCGACGTCTACGTCGTCCATCCGAAGCGGAAGGAGATTGCCGGCTATCCCTGCCTGCCGTCGATCCGCGACCTGCCCGAGGCTCCCGACGCCGTGTTTCTTGCCGTCAACGCCGACGCATCCATCGCGGCCTTGAACGAACTTCGCGGACTCGGTGCAGGCGGCGTGGTTTGCTATGCATCCGGTTTCGCTGAAATTGGCGAAGCTGGCATGGAGCGCAACCGCAGGTTCATCGAAGCCGCTGGCGACATGGCCGTGGTGGGTCCAAACTGCTACGGGCTTGTCAACTACGTCAACCACGGCAGCATCTGGCCTTCTCTCTACCCGAAGCTGGAGAACAGGCGTGGCGCGGCCGTTGTATCGCAGAGCGGCAACGTCACGGGTCATTTTGTGGCCAATGACCGTTCGGTGCCCTTCTCCTACCTGATCAGCGCCGGCAACCAGGCGGTGCTTGGCTTCGAGGATTATATCGACTTTCTGGTCGACGATCCGCATGTGACTTGCCTCGGCTTGTTCATGGAAGGAATTCGCGATGTGCCGGCGTTTTCCGCGGCATGTCTTCGAGCACGCGCCAAGCAGATGCCGGTTATCGTCTGTCGGTCCGGCCGATCGGAACTTGGCGCGGCCATGGCGGCAAGCCACACAAGTTCGCTGGCTGGGCAGAACGAGTATTATGAAGCGCTGTTCAAGCGTCTCGGCGTGATCGAAACCGATACTGTTCCCCAGTTCCTGGAGATGATGAAAGTTGCGTCCATCGCCGAGCCGCTCGCGGGACCGCGGATCTCGGTTTATTCAAGTTCCGGCGGCGACAACGGTCTGGCCGCGGACTACTGCTCGTTTGCAGGTCTCGAACTGCCGGCACCAGATGCAAGTCAGATAGCTACCATCCGGCCCATGCTCCCGGAGTTCGGCCACGTATCGAACCCCCTCGATTTCACGGCAGGATACTGGGGGCAGGAAGAGCTTCTCACGCCAATGTTCACGACGATGCTGAGCGGCGACTATGACGCCGGCATGCTCGTGATCGACTATCCGCCTTTAGGTTCGGCACGGACCGATACCTCCGCGCAAGATGCCATGGACCGAGCACTCGCCGCCGCCGGCAAAGCAACTGGCAAGCCTGTATTCCATGCATCCGTGAACACCGGCGGGATCACACCGATCGCCAGCCAGCGCCTGATTGCGCAGGGTATCGTGCCTCTCCAAGGCCTGCACGATGCAGCAGTCGTGATTGCAAAATGGGGCGAGCATTGCGTGCGAATGCGCAACGACCAAGCAGCAGGTCAGCCGCTTGATGCGCTTCTGCCGCACCGAGCCAAGCCGCTCGGCGGCAAGTCACGATCGGTCAACGAGGCGGAGTCGAAGCGTCGGTTGGCAGCCTACGGTCTGCCCGTGCCCGCCGGGCAGGTGGTCTCGCGCGCCGACCTTTCGCTGCTGCCGGAAGCCTTTCCCAAGCCGATGGTGCTCAAGGTTCTCCACGACGCGATTGCTCACAAGACGGAAGTTGGCGGGGTTGCGCTGAACATCATGAGCCGCGACGACGCAATCGCCGCAAGCGAGCGCATGATCCAGAACGTCGCCCACCACCTGCCCGAAATCCACCTCGAGCACTTCTTTCTGGAACCGATGCAAGCGCCGCCGCTTGCGGAGCTGATCATCGGTGTAAAACGCGATCCGCTTTTTGGCATGGTGCTGGTGATTGGCGCCGGTGGCATTCTTGTGGAACTCCTGAAGGATGCCACGCCGCTGTTGCTTCCGGTGCGTCGAGAAGATGTCGAACAAGCCTTGCGCAGTCTGAAAAGCTTCACCCTGCTCGACGGCTTTCGCGGGCGCGACAGGGCTGATCTGAGGCCGGTCGTGGATGCAATCCTTGCAATCGCTTCCTACGCCCAGGACAACCTCGAAACTCTGCTCGAGCTCGACGTGAATCCGTTGATGGTCAACGCCAACGGCGTGGTCGCCGTTGATGCGCTGATTGTCGAAGCCGCGGCGATCGCAGCTTAACCCTTATCCCGATCCTCGGAGTCCAACCATGACCGATACCTCGCAGACGGGCGCCGAAGCTCTTGTGCGTACGCTGATTGCGGGAGGCGTTGACACCTGCTTCGCCAATCCAGGCACGAGCGAGATGCATTTCGTGGCAGCGCTTGATCGGATTCCCGGGATTCGCTGCGTCCTCGGCCTGCAGGAGAACACCGTCACCGGAATGGCGGACGGATATTTCCGCATCGCCAGGAGACCGGCGGCAACACTGCTGCATTGCGGCCCAGGCTATGCAAACGGGATTGCCAATGTTCACAACGCGCGCCGCGCGGGCAGCGGCATGCTCAACATCGTTGGCGATCACGCAATCCCGCATGTCAAGCACGACAGTCCGCTCACAGCGGATGTTGACGCGCTCGTTGGATCAACGTCGGAATGGCACGCCTTCGGAACCTCGCCTGCCCGCATCGGCAGCGACGCCGCTCGCGGCCTGGAAGCCGCCCGCAAGGCTTACGGCCAGATTGCCGCTCTGGTTCTGCCAGCCGACGTGTCCTGGAGCGAGGGCGGGGTTGATGCCAAACCAGCAATTGCACAGGGACCTGCCGCGGCGGAGCCGCGCGCCGTCCAGGTGGTTGCCGATGCTTTACGCTCCGGCAAAAAGGCGCTGATCCTGCTCGGCACTCCAGCTGTCGTTCCAGAACTGCACCCGCTGTTGGCTGGCATCGCCCAAGTCACGGGCGCAACGCTGATGGGAAGCCCAAGCATTTCGAGCAGCCCGCGAGGCAAAGGGCGCCTTGTTGTTCCCCAAGTCCCCTACGCGGTTGATCGAGCATTGGAAGAACTCGCACCGTTCGAGGTTCTGGTGCTGGTCAACTGCCCTCCTCCCGTCGGCTTTTTTCTTTATCCAGGACGCCCCAGCCTAGTTCATCGTCCAGACGCGGACGTCTTGACCTTGACGCGGCACGATCAGGACGCCGCACAAGCTCTGCAGGCACTTGCTGACGAGCTTGGAGCACAAGCCGTCGCCGTGCCTGAAGCGAAGGAGGCTCCGGCGGTACCTGATCTCTCCGGACCCATTAAACCTGCTGGGTTTGCGGCCGTCGTGGCGAGGCACCTGCCCGCGGATGCGATCGTCGTAAACGAAGCTTTGACGCTGGGAGGTGGGTTCGATGCCGTCATGCCTGGAGCCGAGCGCTGTGACTGGTTGACTGTCACGGGTGGCGCGATCGGCGGCGGCATTCCCCTTGCCACAGGAGCCGCTATCGGTGCGCAGGCGCAAGGACGAGGCGATCGCCGTGTCGTGACGCTGCAGGCGGATGGCTCCGCCGCCTATACGATCCAGGCACTATGGACCCAGGCCCGAGAGAAGCTGCCGGTCACGACACTCCTCCTGAACAACCGTTCCTACGCGATCCTGCTTGGCGAATATGCCAAGGTCGGTGCCAAGCCGGGGCAAACTGCAATGGATATGATGAGCCTGGACCGGCCGGCGATCGATTGGAGTTCCGTTGCAAAGGGCTTTGGAGTGGAGGCGCAGTCAGTCGCGACGCTTGAAGAGCTCCATGATGCCTTGAAGAAGGCGCTCGCTCTTGATGGTCCCATGCTCATCGATGTGCAATTCGCGGGCTGAACCGGTCCTTGCTCGAGCGGTTATCCCATGCTGGGTGAGGCAAGTGGGCCTCGCGCTCAGACTTCAGTCTTGCGAGCTTCAGACGAAGGCCCGACGAGCGCCGAACGCATCCATAATTAACAATTGATATGTTAGGGGTCCGGCATGCACTCCTGGGGCACCAAGCAAGATCACGTTATGCCGGACAAACGACTGCCATCGGTTTATTCAGCTGTTAACAGCTACCTTCAGGAACGGCGGGCTGAGCGTTCCATCTCGACGCGCAGAGCGGTGACAGCCATCAGGCTTGCCGCACCCCACGTCCGGCAATCGGATGTGGAGCTTGCCGAACTCGTCGCCAAGGCGGCGATGCGATCAGGCCGATCTGTTCTGTTCGATTGAACGGCGGCGCGATCTCCGCGACGAGCTGGGTGCGCTCCTGATCTCCTCGCGCTCAAGCTCCGCACGCGGACCTTTGGTGCATTGTTCGCGCTTTGGAGGCATCCCCCGCGCCGCCGACCCTCAGGTCAGCGGCGCTCGCATTCTGCACTGGTACGGCCTTGCTTCAGTTCGAGCGGCAGCGACCTGTTTTGGTTGTTTCCTTGTCGCCATCGTCATAGGCGATGCCGAGCTTTTCACCGGACAAAGACGTGATCTTGCCCGGGTACCAGTTTCCCTGGCCCTTGAAGTTGCATTGGACCCGCGTTCCGATCATCCAGTCATAAGGACGAATGGCACTGAGCCCGACCGTTTCACGTTCGCCATCGTCATAACGGATGGTGACGGTTCCGTTGCCGACCTTCTCGACAACGCCGGGAAACCAGTAGCCGGCGCCTTTGTAGTCGCCCAGAACCCAGTCGCCCACGGTTTGTGCGCCGGCAGACGTGGCAAAACCAACAATCGTTGCGGCAGCCAGCATCAGTTTAAGCTTCATCGGATGTGATCCCCACGGGAGCAAGCCTCCCTCGCCCGCTTCCTTCTGGATCGAGCGAGCGCCTTTACGTCACTTCCCAGAAAGCGTCTATGAAAGAGCTGCCCAGAGGCGAATATTTGCGCTTGCAAAGCTTCGCCTCCAAGAACATCACTGAGGGAGTAAACCGAGCGATCCAACGGATTGTGGATACCGGAGGGTGCTCACGCCTGGAGATCCGGAATGCGCCGCCTTTTCATCGCCGCCGTGGCGATCCTGCACATCCTGCCGGCCCGCTCGGAGGTGCGCTACACTGACGATCGCTCCGATCCCACAGCGCTGCTGGAATCCTTGTACAACGCGATCAACAGGAGGGAATACGCCCGCGCCTGGAGCTATTTCGCACGGAAACCCGCGCCTGACCTGCAAACCTATGCTGAAGGCTACGCGGACACCGAAGCGGTGACCGTGAAGGTCGGGCTTCCCAGCGGGCACCAGGCGCCGGATGGCACCGTCCACCACTATGTTCCAGTGGCCATTGAAGCGACCAACAATGACGGCGAAGGCTATGTTTATGGCGGCTGCTATGAACTGAAGCTTTCCCCTCAGCAGGTTGGAGGCGAAGCCTTCTCACCGCTTCAGATCGTCGAAGGTAAGCTGTCGAGTTCAAGCGGTACGCTGGCTGACGCCCTGCCGAAAACCTGTGATGACCTTGGCGAGCCGGATCCGCGTCTCCTTCCCGAAAGCCGGGCAAAGGCTCTTTTCGCGAAGAGCTTCGGAGCGACCTGCGATCCAACTCTTTTTGAAGCCGGGGATGAGCAGGCTTTCCGAAGCTGGCTCGTCACGTTCAAGTATCCCGATGCGTCCCCCGATGATCCCGTCGCTCAACGCCGCATCTTCCAGTTTCTTTGCAACCGTGGCGCCTACAACGAGAGCCACATCTTCATGATGGCGGACGCGGACGGCGAGGATCTCAAGACCCTCAGCTTTGCCGTTCCGGACCTCGATATCGATTATGCCGACGATGAAAGCGCCCGCGTCCAGTCGATCGCTGTGAAAGGCTTCGGCTCGCAGATCGAAGTTGCGAATGCCGACTTTGACCCAGACAGCCTGACAATTCTGTCCTTCGCGAAGTGGCGGGGTTTGGGGGACGCATCCTCCGTGGCGACCTGGGTGCTTCGGGATGGTGAGTTTGCGCTTTTGCGCTATGACGTCGATGCAAGCTACGATGGTGAACACGATTCGCAGACAGTCGTGGACTATGGCAAGGTGCAGTAAGCTTTCACACCCGAAGCCCGGCGCTACGGCCTAGCGGCACTCCGTCAGGTCGCCATGACTGGTTGCGTGAGTGACGCATCTGGGCTTCGAAGCTGTGCAGCTGATGAGCGTCAGGAGCAGAAGCAACACGGCCGATGCCTGACGCCAAGCGGGTGTTTTGCTTCGGGACATGCGGATCGTCTCCATTTAGATCTATTTCAGACTTCCGGGATGCTCCACAGACTTCTGCGAACTACAGGATGATATCAGGCCCGCTGAAGTCCCGCGCAATTCGGTGTTGCGTAACGGTTTGAGAAGACCGCAAAAGTTCGGCTGATGGCGCGGGCGCTGAGGTCAAGATCCGCTAGTCGTGTTGCCCTCGGAACGCCGGGCGGAATTCGCCACCGCCCAACGCTCTCCGATCCAAGCGATAATCCTCGTGCTGATTGTTTCAGGTTGCTCCAGGTGCAGCCAGTGGCTGGCGCCCTCGACCATTTCCAGTGTCCCGTTGTTGCAAACCGCAACGCTCGCTTCCGCGACATGTCGCTCAAGGAAACGATCCTCGTCGGCCCAAAGAACGAGCGTCGGTGGTTCAACGCGTGCGGGTCGTTTGCTGCGGGGACGTTGCCGCAAGGCGCGGTAATAATTCAGCATGGCGGTCAACGAACCCGGATGACTCCAGGCTTCAACATAGCGCTCCAGCGCACCTGGCTCGAACGCTCCTGGGCGCGCGCTGCTTGCGACCATGGCCTTCAAGAGGGAGAAGTCAAAGCCGCCGAGCGTCGCTTCGGGAATCCAGGGCAGCTGGAAAAAGGCGACATAGGTGCTTCGAAGCGCCTGGGTTGGATGTTTGAGCGCCTGTTTGGCCAGGATGTCGGGATGCGGGCCGTTCATGAGAACGGCGCGCATCACCCTGCCCGGATGGCGCGCGGCCACCCACCAGCCGATAACGGCGCCCCAATCATGGCCCACAAGGTGGAAGCGCGCCGCGCCAAACGCATCCGCCAGGGCAATCACGTCGGCGGCCAGGATGGGAAGCGTGTAGGCGCGCACCTCCTGCGGTGCGTCGCTCTTGTTGTAGCCGCGCATGTCCGGCACGATCACGTGGAAGCCTGCTTGCGCCAACGGGGTGATCTGGTGACGCCAAGCCCACCAGAATTCCGGAAACCCGTGCAGCAGGACCACGAGCGGCGCATTGGGATCACCAGCCTCCACGATATGCAGATCAAGCCCGTTGATCCGGCGCCTGGAAGCTCGCCAATTCGCGTCAAGCAGGCTGTCGGCGTCGTCCGTTCGAGCGCTCAAGCGGCAATCTCCTCGGTGTTGGAGGGGTTAGTGGAAGCAACGCCTTTCCCGGTGGCATGATCCGCAGCCGTGTGCCGCCGCAACCCGATGTCCCTCGCTTATCCTTTGAAAGGCAACTCTATCCATTGTAAGGATCATACCTCTCTTGCGGAGGAATGACATGGGAAACCAGCAGTTCGATCTTGTGGTCCGTGGCGGACGAGTGATCGACCCTGAAACAGAATTCGATGCGGTTGCCGATATCGGGATGGCCGGCGGCAAGATCGTTTCGATCGGCGAGGGCTTGCCAGCCTGCGAACGCGAGATCGATGCAACTGGGTTGATTGTGGCACCTGGCTTCATCGATCTTCATGCCCATGGTCAGTCAATCCCCGCCGATCGCATGCAGGCCTTTGATGGCGTGACAACGGCGCTTGAACTGGAAGTGGGGGCGCTGCCTGTTGATCGCTGGTATGAGCGGCAGGCAACAAACGGGCGGGTCCTGAACTACGGAACGGCGGCCGCGTGGATCTTCGCGCGCAAGGCGGTGATGATCGGGCTGTCGCTTGATGGCAAGCTCGCGCCGATCGAATTGATGGGCGCCGGCGCAAACGACATGCGCTGGTCGGTGGACACGGCTACGCCGGCTCAGACTGACGAGATCGTTTCGATGATGCGCCAAGGGCTTGAGCAGGGTGCGCTCGGCATCGGCATTCCGCATGGTTATGCGCCGGGTGGCGGAATGAAGGAGATGGCCGCCGTCTGCGAGCTTGCTGCAGCGTTCGACGTGCCGACCTATACGCACATCCCCTACATGTCGAACATCGATCCCAAGAGCTCGATCGAGGCCTATGTCCGGTTGATCGGCCTTGCCGGTGCCACCGGCGCGCACATGCATATCTGCCACCTGAACAGCACCAGCCTGCAGGATGTCGAGCGCGCCGCGCAACTGATCGCCAAGGCTCAGGCGCAGGGCCTGCCGATCACCACCGAGGCCTATCCCTATGGAACCGGCTCGACCGTGCTTAGCGCCGGCTTCTTCATGGAGCCGGATTATCCTGAGCGTACCGGCACCGGCTATAGGTCGATCCAGGTCATCAGCACCGGCCAGCGATTCGAGAACCGCGAGCAGTTGGCGCAGGCGCGGGCCGAAAAGCCGGACGCCATCGTGCTTTGGCATTATCTCGATCCCGACAATCCGCATGACGACAAGCTGCTGGACGTTTCCGTCATGTATCCAGGCGGCGCAATCGCGTCGGATGGCATCCCCTGGAGCAGTCCGGATGGATCGCTTTATACCGGCACCGAGTGGCCGCTCGGTCCCGACAAGACTGCGCATCCGCGCTCGTCCGGCACGTTTACGCGTTTCCTGCGCAAGTGGGTCGCGGAGCGCAAGGTCGTGCCGCTCAGCGAAGCCATCGCCAAGTGCACGCTGATCCCCGCCCGGATCGTCGAATCCTGTAGTGAGCAGTTCTGTCGCAAGGGGCGCCTGCAGGAGGGTTGCGATGCCGACATCGTCGTGTTCGATCTCGAGAAGGTTTACGATCGCGCGACGTTCGAAGAGATGCACCTTCCCGCGGACGGCATGGTCCATGTGCTGGTCAATGGCGAGCCGGTCATAGCCAATGGCGAACTCGTACTCGACGCGCGTCCGGGCCGGCCGATCTTGAGCGACCCTCGATGACGACGCCCGTCCTCCTCGTCACCGGGTTCCTGGGGGCGGGAAAGACAAGCTTCGTGAACGCGATGCTGGCGCAATCCGGCCGGCGGCGCATCGCCGCGATCGTCAACGATTTTGGCTCGATCAACATCGACGAGGAACTGATCGACACCAGGACCGACACCGTTGTCGGCCTTGCGAATGGCTGCGTCTGCTGCACGCTCCAAGGCGATCTCCTGCGCACGATTAAGCTGCTTCTGGCACGCGACCTCACGCCGGAGCATATCGTCATCGAAGCGAGCGGGGTCGCCGATCCGGCGGGTATCCTGCAGGCGCTTCAGGATCCGGTCCTTTGGAAGAGCGCGCGTCTCGACGGCGTTGTTTGCGTGGTGGACGCGCTGGATTACCCGACGCGCCGTTCCGACGAGCTTTGGCGGGCGCAGCTTGCAGGGGCAAACTTCATCGTCCTGTCAAAGACTGGTGATCTCGAAGACAGGAAGGCTGCGGAACTCGCAGCCGCGCTCAGTAAGGCCGGCACACCGGTGATCGATCTGTCCCGTGAGCCGTTTCCGACGGAGCTATTCCTTGGCACGGGTCCAACGTCCGGCTTCCGCTCGACCGAGGCCACGCCGCCGATCCACGCCGGCCGATTTGCCAAGGTCGAATGGCAAACGGAGAAGACGATCACGCTGGCCGGGCTCCAGGCCGTTATCAGCGAGTTTGCGCCGGTGTTGATGCGCGCGAAGGGACTGCTGTCCTTCACCGAGCGTCCGGGGCAATCCTTTCTGCTGCAGATGGTGGGGCGTCGCGTGACGCTCGAGCCTTGGGACCGTGCTTTAACCGGCTGCCGGCTGGTTCTGATCGGCGAAAGGAACGAGCTTGCCCCTAGTGAACTGGAAGCGCGCCTCGACGCTCTGGCAGGTTGATACGCCCGCACCTGTTTGCGGAAGCTCGGAAGATGCGTAAACAAGTCACACGAACGGGAAAACGAGCTTGCAAAGAGCAAAGGGAACGGACCGGATCCTCGATATTCTCGACCACCTCGAGAATGTCACCGAGCCGATCAGCCGCAACGCGCTGGCCAAGGCGCTCGATTGTCCGCGCTCGACGATCTATTCCCTGGTCGACCAACTTGTGGCGCGCGACTGGTTGGCGGTTGCCGATGACGGCGGTATCCGTCTGGGGCACCGCGCCGGCCTGCTGGGGTTGGCCTATTCCCGCAGCGCCCAATTTGAGCGCATGGCGCGCGAGGTGGTGCAGCGCGTGGCGGTGGAAACCGGTGTGGTCACGGAGATCAACGTGGCGGATAACTGGCAGCAACTGGTGCTCATCTCAGCCACGGGCCGCAGCCGCAACTATCTGCAGACTGTAGAAGGCTCGCGCTATCCGCTGCCAATTACGGGATCGGCCCGGCTGCAACTCGCGGGCATTCCGCGGGACAGCCTTGCCAGAAACATCCACGAAGAAGAGTTCAGGCTTGGTTCGGGCAAGCTGCTGCCGTTCGACCGCTTCTGCGAAGAAATCGAACAAGCTGGGCGCGATGGGTATTTCGTGGCGCGGGGACTGATCGAACCCTATGTCGGAACCCTTGGCACCCCCATCCTCAACCGACTTCACCAATGCGTAGCCACCCTCAGCATCGTGTTGCCGCAGGCAGACCTGGACTCCCGACAACAGGACCTGATCGACACGCTCCGCCGCGGGTCGGATGAACTCTCCAGCTCCTTGCGGACGGCTGTATGGCCCATGGGCGACCGCGCCCACAGCCACCTACATCGTGACAGGAATGCGCTTTAGGCCGCCAGCTGGAGCTCGCTGGGAAGCGTCCTACCGCAGGTGATCGCATCAGCAAGTAGGGCGGCGGTCGTCGGCCCAAGCGTGAAGCCTTGATGACCGTGGCCGAAGTTGAACCAAAGGCCGTGGTGCCTGGGGGCAGCGCCGACGATCGGCAGCATGCCCGGCATGCAGGGACGGTTGCCATGCCATGCCGTTTCGGCCACGGGCTCCCCGAGCTCGAAAAGCTCACCGGCCGCCTTCTCAACCTGCCGCAACTGCCGCGCGCTGGGGGCTGAGTCGATCCAGGTCAGTTCTGCGCCCGTGAGGACGCGAAGGCCCTGGCGCATCGGCGAAATGACCCCACCGCGGTCAGCGTCGATCATTGGGAGGTCCGGACCCGCGCCGGTGAAATGGCGGTGATAGCCGCGCTTGAAGAACATTGGGATCCGATAATCGAAGCGGCGAAGGAATTCTCCAGCCCAAGGCCCAAGCGCTACAACCGCCATTGATGCATCAACCTTGCCATTGGGACCGGTAACGGCCCAGCTGTTGCCGGATTGCACAAGCGTTCCGGCATCCGCGCAAAGGATTGTCCCACCCCGACGGGCGAAAAGCGAAGCATAGGCTGCCACCAACGCTCCTGGATCGGCGCAGGTTGCGGCTTCGATCCACCGGACCGCACCACCGAGCTGTTGGCGCAGGTTGGGTTCTGCAGCGCCAAGCTCCTTGCCGGTTTCCAGCCGTGCGGCAACGCCATAGCTTGCTGTAATGCGCTCGGCCTCGCGTGCAGCCGCCTCGAAGCTTCGCTCGCTCCGGTGGATCTGCCGAAAGCCGTCGCGGCGCACCAGCGCCTGGGCCCCGGCAGCCTCGATCAACGGATCGTGGTCGTTCAGCGCGCGGCGGATAAGTTGGCTGTACTGGATTGCGATCCGCTTGTGGCTCTCCGGTGCCGACTTTGCGAAGTATTGCAGCAACGGTCCGCCCCAACGATGCATGGAGCCAGCCCGCCAGCGAACCTTGGCGTTCATACCGAGCGCCGCCGAGGCAATCTCGCCGATGGAGCGCGGGAAGGCGTAGGGCTCGACTGCCTCGACCTGGATGACCCCGGCATTGCCATAGCTGGTTTCCCGCCCCGGCTCGCGGCGATCAACCAGAACAACAGTCTGGCCGCGCTCCTGCAAGGCGAGCGCGGTTGCCACGCCGACCATGCCCGCACCCACTACGATACAATCAGCCATGTCTGGCGGAACCTCTTGTTGATTAGCTGGTCAGGAAACGGCCGCCGGCCAGGCGATCTCGCGACAAGCGCCGAAGTCCCAGCCACGCCCCGGTGCGGCGTCGATCAGCGAGCGGGTGTAAGGGTGCTTGGGCGCGACAAGCACTGCTTCGGCGGTGCCGTGCTCGACCACCTTTCCGTGCTGCATGACGATGACGTAGTCGCAGATCTGGGCCGCTACGCGCAGGTCATGCGTGATGAACAGGATGGCAATGCCAAGCTTCTGCTGAAGGTCGTCGAGAAGCTTCAGAACCTGGTCCTGTACCGAAACGTCGAGCGCGGAAACCGCCTCATCGGCGACGATGACGTCAGGCTCCATGGCAACCGCCCGGGCGATTGCAATTCGTTGTCGCTGGCCGCCGGAGAACTGGTGCGGATACGAATCGAGCGCATCGGCAGAAAGGCCGACGATCTCCATCAACTCGCGTGCACGAGCGAGTGCTTTTTCAGGCGCGACGCCGAAATTCGTCGGCCCCTCGATCAGGCTCTGGCCGATTTTGCGGCGCGGGTTGAGCGAACGATAGGGGTCCTGAAAAACGATCTGGATCTTGGCGCGCTGATCGCGCAGTCGGCCCTGCGGCAGGTGGGCAATATCGAGGGAGCCCAGACGAATAGCTCCGTTGGTTGGCTCGACGAGGCGCATGACGCAGCGTGCCACCGTGGTCTTGCCCGATCCGCTTTCGCCGACGATGCCTAGCGTGCGGCCGGGCATGAGCTGAAACGTGACATCCTCGGCCGCACGCTTTTCGCTGCGCGCCTTCAGGAAGCCACCGGACGCGTAGGTCTTCCCAAGCCCGGCGACTTTGAGTGCAGCGGGCGCTGAAACTTCGGGCCGTGGACTGCGCGGATGCAGGCTTGGCACGGCCTTGAGCAGTGCGCGCGTGTATTCATGCCGCGGTTGGCGGAAAAGCACCTGGGCTGGTGCGGACTCCACAATTTGGCCGTGGCGCATGACATGCACGGTGTCGGCGATCTCGGAAACCACGCCCATGTCGTGGGTGATGAAGAGCACGGCTGTGCCATGCTTGCGCTGCAGCTCGGAGATCAGCGCCAAGATCTGCTTTTGCGTCGTGACATCGAGCGCGGTGGTCGGCTCGTCGGCAATCAGCAGCGTTGGCTCCAGGATCAGTGCCATGGCAATCATGATGCGCTGGCGCTGGCCTCCCGAGAGCTGGTGGGGATAAGAGCGATAAATGCGTTCCACATCCGGGAGGTGCACCTGGTCCATGATGTCGAGCACGCGCCGCTTCGCTTCCTTGCCTGAGGCAAGACCGTGCGAACGCAGAACTTCCAGGATCTGGTTGCCGACCCGAATGACCGGGTTCAAGGCCGTCATCGGCTCCTGGAAGATCATTGAGATCCGGCTGCCGCGCAGCGCGCGCATCTGGCGCTTGGAGCGGGTCAGAAGATCGGTTTCGCCGAGCATGATCCGGCCTGATGTGACCTTCAAAACACCGGATGGCAGGAGGCCCATGACGGCGAGCGACGTCAACGACTTGCCCGAGCCGCTTTCGCCCACCAGGCAGGCTGTTTCGCCCTTGCGGATCTTCAAACTGACACCGTCGAGGACAGGTGTCTGCCCCGCCATGGTCTGCAGGCCGATATGCAGGTTCTCGATAGCGATCACGTCAGCGACGCCGTCGAACCGGCCGGTCTTGAAACGCTCCATCACCGTTCAGCCCTCCCGCTTGCGCATGCGCGGGTCCAGCCTGTCGCGCGCCGTGTCGCCGAGGATGTTGATGGAAAGCACGCAGAGCGAGAGAAGCAGGCCCGGCCAAAAGATCAGCGACGGCTTCACAAGGAAGTAGGTGCGGCCATCAGCCATGATGTTGCCCCAGCTCGGCGTCTCGGTGCCGATGCCGAGGCCGAGAAAGGAGAGGATCGCCTCGATCAAGATGGCCGAAGCGCAGATATAGGTCGCCTGTACGATCAGCGGTGCCAGCGTGTTGGGCATGAGGTGTCGCCACAAGATGGTCGGCATGCGCGTACCCAGGGAAATCGCCGCTTCGACATAAGGCTCCTCGCGCGCCGAAAGCACGACGGAGCGCACGAGCCGCACCACACGGGGGATCTCGGAAAAGGTGATGGCGATGATCACGGAAACGACGCTTGCGCCATGGACCGCAACCAGAGCGACGGCCAGCAGCACCGCGGGGATCGCCATGAAAGCATCCATGACGCGCATGATGATGGCGTCGGCCAGGCGGAAGAAGCCAGCCACCAGCCCGATGATCAGGCCGGCAGCGACGCTGACCACTGCCGTCCCGAGCCCGATGAACAGCGACACCTGGCCCCCGTAAAGGATGCGCGACAGGAGATCGCGTCCAAAGGCATCTGTGCCCAGCGGGAAGTCGGCACTTGGGGGCTTCAGCCGGTTCGTCGGCGAAAGCGCCAGCGGATCATGCGGGGCAAGCAGGGGCGCGCAGATCGTGACGGCGAGAATAACCAGCAGAACGATCGCAGCAATTGCGGGCAAAATGCCGATTCGGGTGCTGCCTGGCAGGCTGAGAAAACGGGACACGCCGGGCTGTGGCGCGACGGCATCGGTTTCGCCAAGGGTCCTGGTCATTAGTAGCGGATCCTCGGGTCAAACAAGGTGTAGGCGAGGTCGATGGCGAGGTTCACCAGAACATAGATGCCGCTGGTCAGAAGGATCATGCCCTGGATGACAGGGTAGTCGCGCGCCATGACCGCGTCGATCGTCAGGCGGCCGATGCCCGGAATGTTGAAGACGCTTTCAACGACCACCACGCCCGAGAGCAACATGGCAAAGCCTGTGCCCACGACGGTGAGAATCGGCACGGCGGCGTTGCGCAACCCGTGCTGCAGCAGGACGCGGGGTTCACTGACGCCTTTTGCATGCGCGGTACGGATATAGTCCTCGCCCAAAACGTTCAGCAGGCTCGCGCGGGTCATTCTGGCGGTCAGCGCAACGTATGCGGTTGTGAGCGTCAGCGCGGGCAGGATGGCGTGGCGCAGAAACTCCCCGAACCCGAGCGCCGGGTCCTTATAGCCTTGTACCGGCAACCAGCGCAGGTCGGCGGCGAAAATCTTGATGAAGATGTAGCCCACAACGAAGGCGGGGACCGAAAAGCCGGCAACCGAGATGATCATGACGATATGATCGCTCAGCCGGCCGTGGCGCCAAGCGGCAATCGTGCCGAGCGGCACGGCAATCAGCACCGACATGACTATTGTAAGAAGAGCGATGTAGAGCGTCGGCCAGATCCGGCTGGCGATCAATGCGTTTACCGAGGTGCCGGACAAGAGCGAGGTACCCAGATCGCCCTGCAGCAGCTGTCCGATCCAGTGCAGGAACTGCAGGTAGATCGGTTCGTTCAGTCCCATGGCCTCTCGCATGCTGGCGATCTGCTCGGGCGTCGCACTGTCGCCGGCAATGATGGCAGCCGGGTCGCCGGGCGTCAGGCGGAGGATAAGGAAGACGATCAACGCAACGATCGCCATCACGGGGATCACGGCCAAGGTGCGCTTGATGATGTACGCCAACATGCTGGCCGTAGCTCCTGAGGAAACTGGCGTTCCGGCCCACCTTCACGGATAGGCCGGAAGCTGGCGCCGAAGATCAGTCGGCGAGCTTGATGTTCCAGAAAACCGGCACGGGCGTGGGCAGCATGTCGGTCAGCTTGTTGCTGCGCACCTGCACGAAGGCATAGTTGCCGAGCGGCACAAAGATCACGTTGTCCATGACGCGCGCCTGAATCTTATGCGCGATCTCCTTCTGCTGCTCCGGTGTCGTCGCCTTCAGGTAGTCGGCGCGAAGGGCTTCAAGCTCGGGATCGTTGGCCCAGCCGAACCAGCCGGTGTCCCCTGTCGAAGGAAGAATGGGATGAACGAGGGGCGTATTCGCTTCCACGCCGCTGGCAAAGCTCGTGAAGATGTTCCAGCCGCCTTCCGAGGGCTTGTTCATGCTGGCGCGGCGCGAAACCAGCGTCTGCCAATCCATCGGCTGCAGATCGACATTAAATCCGGCGTCGCGCAGTTCGGAAGCGACCACGACCGGGACGGTACCCATGGCGCCGATATCCGTCGGCTGCATGATAACAACAGGGGTGTTGTCGTAGCCCGCCGCTTCCAGCATCTCGCGTGCCTTGGCCTTGTCGCCGCCGGCCTGCAGCGTTTCCGAACCCGTTTCGTCTCCAAGCGGAGTGTCGCAGCCGAAGATTGCACCACAAAGCCAATAATAATCAGGGTTGCCGATCATGGTTGCCATGACCTGCTCCTGACCCAGCGCCGTCATCGCCGCGCGCCGGATCTCGACATTGTCGAAGGGCGGGTGCTTGAAGTTCATGCGTGCGAAGCCCTGGTAGCCGAGCTTGTCACGGATCTCGACCGTCACGTCGGGGCTCGCCTCCAGAACCGGCAGTAGATCGATCTGGGCGTTCTCAATGAGGTCGATCTCGCCGGTCATGATGGCGTTGATCGCGGTCTGGGGATCGGGCATCGAAACCCACTCGACCCGGTCGACGTTGACGACCTTCCCGCCGGCCATTCCGGAAGCGGCTTCTTCGCGGGGTTTGTAGTCCTCGAAACGCTTGTAGACGATCTTCACGCCCGGCTGGAAATCCGACTCCACCATCTCGAAAGGGCCAGAGCCCACATATTCGGTGATTGCGGTATCAGCCGGGGTGGCCGCGACGCGTGCGGGCATGATGAAGGCTGGGACGGACGACTGCTTGGCAAGAACGTCCAGCAGCAGCGGGAAAGGTTCTTTCAACTTCCAGGTGATCGTTGTTTCGTCCGTTGCCTTGATCGAGTCGGTCGCGGCCATCAGGAACTTCGCTGCGCCATCGCGCGCACCCCAGCGCTCCAGTGAAGCGACGGCATCGGCTGCCGTGACCTTGGCGCCGTCGTGGAACAGGAGCCCGTCGCGCAGCTTGAATGTGTAAGTGAGGTTGTCTTCCGACTTCTCCCAACTCGCCATCTGCGGCTGGACCACGCCGTCACCGTCGAATGCCACAAGCGTGTCATAAACCATGTAACCATGGTCGCGGGTGATGTGAGCGGTGCTGACGATCGGATCGAGCATGCGAAGACCCGAATGCATCACGGCGGTAACGGTCTTTTCCTGGGCGTGCGCGACGCCGGCAGTCAGAACCATCATGCCGGCAGCAACGAGCCGCATCGTGCTCTGCCCTGCAAAGAGCCGTTGAACTCTCAGTCCGGGCTTGAAGTGAATTCCCATTTGTAATCTCCCATTATTTGCCCTCGACGGGGCGTGGATACGCGAAAGTCAGCTGGCTGTTGGTGAGATCGGCCACTTGGGCAGCTTGATCCGCCGGTAAGGCAACTTGGAAAGATCAGGCGCAACGGTTCCGCGCACCGACGCGTAAAGAACGTCCTTCGCGATCCTGCCGTAGGAAGCGTAGAAGTGCTGGGTCGACTTCACCACCACGATCTTTTTCGCCGTGAGTTCGCAGCCCAGCTGGGTAAACAGATCCGTGTCCAGCGCCTGGGATCGAATGGAGGTCAAGACGATCTCCACCCCGGCCGCATCGATCAGCGCGCAATCGCCGAGCGAGACTGGTGTGCCGCCGAGGCCGGTCATCACCATGTCGCGCTTCAAAGCCTTGATCGTGCAATCCAGGTCCAGAGGGTCTCCGGATTCCGGCCCGACCTTGCCGCCCACGCGCAGCGCCAGGCGCGCGCCCTCGCCTGCATCAAAGGCAAACGTCACCGCAACCGGGTCCCAGATCGGCCCCAGCGCCGCTTCCGTGATACCGCGCTCGAGCATACGGCGCAGAATAAACGTCGAGTCGCTTGCGGCGCCTCCGCCGGCGTTGTCCGCGCCGTCCGCGATGACAACAGGACCGGCTGGTGCGGCAAGCGCCTTGTCGAGCGCTTCGTCGATGCTGGGACGCGTGCCGACGATTGCCTCGCGTTGCGCATAGAGTTCGCTGGCAAGCTCGCTCGCCACAGACTGCGCCAGTGCCGGATCGCCATCGGTATAAACCAGCACGCGGGTTCCCATGTCCGGCACGTCGGCCCATGGAAAGCCCTGGATGACCGACACGGAAAGAACGCCCGGCTGCCGTTCCATTTCTTTCATGCGCCGCACAATCGAGATGCCAGGCTCGCTGGTGGTGAAGATCAGCGTTGCCATGCCCGTATCAACGAGGGCTGGGGTCGGGCGCACGCGCTTCTCGAAGGTAGCGGTGCACAGATCCACCAGTTCAACGGCCCGCTCGTAGAGGTCGGTATGCGGATATTCCTTGAAGGCGATCAGCAGCTCAGAGTTGTCCATCATGAGCTGTGTCAGGTGGCAGTGCGGGTCGAGTTCAGCGCCGACGACCACATCAGGGCCTACAATTGAGCGGACGTGCTGGAGGAGGTCGCCCTCGCAATCGTCGTATCCATCGGCAACCATGGCGCCATGGAGCCCCAGCACGATCATGTCGACCTCACCGGCGCGGCGCAGGTCGGCAAGCAGCTCGTCACGTAGGGCTTCATAGGCCTGGCGCGTCGTCTTTCCGGCAGGCTGGGCGAAGGCAACCATGCCTTCTGTGACCAACCATCCCTTCTCGCGCGCTCGTTCCCGTGCCACCCAGAGCGGCGCACCGAAAAGCGTCATATGGTCAGGATGCTCGCCCGCGGCATGATAGTTGCCGTGGTTCTTGAACGAGCCAATGCCAGTGGGCATTGGCGAAAAGGTGTTGGTCTCCGTCGCAAGGACGGCGGTAAAGACCCGCATGCCAAGCCCGCTCCCATTGTTCTTCTGAGGCTTTATGCACATTACAATGGACATATATACGTCCAAGCGGGCACTTTAGCGACGCGACCTGCGTTGTCAACGCTGCTCGACCAATCGCAAGCACCGACGCATCACTGCAGCGGCCTTGCATCGCTCATGGGATGTTTGTGTGGACCCGGGTTGCTTCTCAGCCAGGCTGGAGCATCCGAGCGGCGGCTTCTGCGACGATCTCGAGGCGGCGCGCTTTGGCACCTGCCATCCGCCCCACCATCAGGTCGAGCACTTCGGCTGGCGCCGTATCTGGCGAGCCGGCGTTGAAGGGAGGAGCAGGATTGTACTCAAGCCGCAGTTGCGCTGCTTGAGCTGCGAGGGGGCTGACGAGTTCAGCAACCACGGTCAGTCCAAGATCGATCCCTGCGGTCACGCCGCCACCCGTTATGCGGTTGCGGTCGATGCAGACACGCTCCGTTGAGACCGTCACCCCAAGGAGCGCAAGCGCTTCGCGAGCGCTCCAGTGCGTGGCCGCTCTATACCCGTCCAGCAGTCCAGCCGCGGCCAAAACGATCGAACCGGTGCAAACGGAGGTCACATAGCGCGCGGTCGCGCCCTGGCGGCGAAGGAAGTCCAACACCTTGTCGTCGAGAAGCAGCGCGTCCGTGCCATAGCCACCTGGAACGCAGATCACATCCAGCTGCGGACACTCCGCCAAGGTCATCGTCGGCTTGATGATCAAAGGCGTGTCGCTGTTGACCGGCTCCAGATCCTTCCACAGGAGATAAACGTCCGTGTCAGGAACGCTTGTGAAGACCTGCAGGGGGCCCGTCATGTCGAGCTGTGTAATGTTCGGGAAGACGAGCAATCCGACCTGGAGACGCTTAGACATCTGGAACCTCTTGCATTGCTTGACGGAGCAAGGTTTGCATGATGCCATTCAAGGTCAAATGACGCAGTTCCCTCGTTTACGGACATGTCCCATGATCGGTGTACTCGTTTATCCGGACTTCCAGCTTATGGACGCGGCGGGCCCGATCTCGGTGTTCGAGATTGCGGGGCGATTCACCCCCTCTCCCGTGAAGATCCAGGTTCTCGCACTGCATACCGGACCTGTGAGAAGCTCGTCGGGGGTCGAGATGCTTGCCTCCGGGATGCGCTTTGCACGGTCGCTCTCGACCCTGATCGTCGCGGGCGGCGATGGCGTGGTCGCAGCCACGGAATGCGCGGAAACCCTTTCCTTCATCCGCGACCTGGACCGACAGGGCGTGCGCGTCGCCAGCGTGTGTTCGGGCGCTTACCTGCTTGCCGAAGCGGGCCTGCTGGAAGGGCGCAAAGCCACCACCCACTGGTGCAGGACGCAGGATTTTGTCACCCGCTATCCGAAGGTGAAGCTCGATCCCGATCGCATCTTTCTTCGCGACGGCTCCATCTGGACCTCCGCCGGTGTCACGGCGGGCATCGACCTGGCGCTGGCGATGGTCGCCGACGACTTCGGCGACGAGGTCGCGCGCAGCACGGCACGGCAGCTGGTGCTTTATCATCGAAGAAGCGGCGGCCAATCGCAGTTCTCCTCCTTGATTGAGCTCAAGACGCCAAATGGCCGGTTCGGCCCCTTGTTGTCATGGGTGAGGGAAAACCTGGACACACCGCTGACGGTCGAGATCCTTGCCGACAAAGCCGGTCTTAGTCCCCGCCATTTCGCGCGTGTGTTTCTCACCGAAACAGGGACGACGCCGTCCAAGGCGATTGAACGACTTCGCCTCGAGGTGGCGCGCGAAAGGGTGCAGTCGTCCGGCGACCTCATCGATCAGGTTGCGAGAAGAACCGGCTTCCGCGACCCAGAGCGGATGCGGCGCGCGTTTATCCGCGCCTTCGGCCAGCCACCTCAGGCGCTCCGGCGCTCGGCGCGAAGCGACTGAAACGGTCGCGAGGCTTTCGGGCATGGCAGAAAATGCCCGAAATACGCCATTGTAGGACATCCGTTTCAAGAGCACCGTTCGCCCTGTGAATGAGCAGCAAGGGCTGGCAAGAGCCGCGCTGTTGAACAAGAAATCGCTGAAGCGAACTCCACAGGGGAACGAGATGACACATCGCGATGAAGCGCCGCGCTGGCGCGCAGTCATGAACACGCTGAAGAAATCGACAGCCTGTGCTGTCGCGGCGGCAGCCATGATGAGCGGCTACGCTCACGCCGAGTTTTCCGGAGACGTTGTCCGGATCGGCATCATCAACGATCAGTCCGGTGGGTTCGCCGATCTTTCAGGCCAAGGCGCAGTCGTCGCCGCAAACCTCGCGCTTGAAGATTTCCAGAAGCTGAATTCGTCGATCGAGGTGGAGATCGTATCCGCTGACCATCAGAACAAGGCGGACATCGGTGCTCAGATCGTGCGCAAATGGTTCGAGGTCGAAGGGGTCGATATGGTTGCCGATGGCGCCAATTCGGCCGTTGCTCTCGCCATCCAGGCGGTCGCCCGCGAAAAGAACAAGCTTGTGTTTTATGCGGCAGTCGGCACGACCGACATCACCGGCAAGCAGTGCTCTCCCACCAGCTTCTCGTGGCTTCACGACAACTACAATCTCGTTGCAGCACCGGTCCGGAACCTTGTTGGCCAAGGACAAGATACCTGGTTCTTCATCGCCGCCGATTATGCTTTCGGCCGCAACATGGTTTCAGAATCCGAGCGTATTCTGACGGAGGCCGGCGGCAAGTCGGTCGGGTCGATCTTCCATCCGCTAGGCAACAGTGACTACTCCTCGTTTCTGCTGCAGGCGCAAACGTCCGGCGCAAAGGTCGTGGCCTTCGCCAATGCCGGGGAGCAACTCGTTTCGTCCATGAAGCAGTGGAACGAGTTTGGCATGAACACCGGTCCCCAGAAGGCGGTTGCCGAGCTGATGTTCCTAACGGACATTCACAGCATGGGTTTGGAAACCGCCCAGGGCTTGACCGGGGTGACCGCATGGTACTGGGACCTGAACGATGAGACGCGTGCGTTCGCCGAACGTTTCTTTGCAAGGCATGGCGCCATGCCAACGGCGCCGCAGGCTTCGGTCTACTCTTCAGTGTTTCATTATCTGAAGTCGGTCGCCGCGGCGGGAACCGACGCGACAGACGCCGTGGTGGAAAAGGTCCGAGCAACACCCGTCGACGACTTCTACGCGCCCGGAGCAACAATCAGGGCCGACAGCAAGCTGGTCCACGACTTCTACCTTGTGGAGGTCAAGGAGCCTTCTGAACAAAGCAAGCCGTGGGCCTATTACAATGTAGCCAAAACCATCAAGGCAGCGGACGCTTATCCGCCTCTCGCGGAAAGCCCATGCCCTCTGGTCAACAAGGTGGCCAACTGACCTGATTTGCGAACAAGCTGAGCGGCAGCGGCGCCTGTCGCCCTGACGTTTAGCTTGCCCTATCGGTTTACAAGCCATGCCCCCTGCGTCGCACGACACAGCGATCCGCGCTCTGCGCGTCGCCACAAACGAAGCCCTTGCGCGGCGCGATCCGCTTGGCGTGGCAGACTTCTTTCAGCCGGATGCCCTTGTGATGGTAAGCTCCGGGCTTCTCCTGATCGGCGCCGAACAGCTGAGCGCCTACCTCAGGCAACTCTTCGCGGATCCCCACCACATGGGGATCTTTCGAAGCACGGACACCGTCTATGGAGGCGCCACAACGGCTGCAGAATCGGGCAGTTGGTTTGTGAGAAGGCGATCGCAACGCTTCGACGGTCGGTATCTTGCGCGCTGGGATCGCGGCGCCGACGGCTGGAAGATTGCGGGGGAGTTTTTCGTGCTTGTGGCCCAGGAGGCGCGGACCGGCGAGCCATGATCATCAATGCAGCAGGAACGTGAGTGATGTTTCAGAACCCGTTTTTTGATGGCCACGAGCAGGTGGTAAGTCTCTACGACGCGGGTTCGGGGCTGCGCGCCATCATTGCGGTACATTCGACGTCGCTCGGTCCGGCTGCCGGTGGCTGCCGTCTCTGGTCTTACGATCAGTCCGGGGACGCGCTTTCCGATGCCCTGCGTCTTTCCCGCGGCATGTCCTACAAGAACGCCATTGCGGACCTGCCGATGGGAGGTGGTAAAGCCGTTATCCTCGGACCTGTTCCGCCAGAGCGCAGGGAAGCTCTTTTCGAGGCATTCGGCAGGGCCATCGACGGTCTAGGCGGGCTTTACATCACGGCTGAAGATGTCGGCGTGAGTGAGAAGGACATGGCGGTGGTTGCGCGTCACACCCGGTTTGTGTCCGGCGTTGCGGTTCAAAAGGGCATTGGCGGCAATCCGTCGCCCTCGACCGCGCGTGGCGTGAGGATCGGACTGGAAGCTGCCGCCAAACTCGCGCTCGCCCGAAACGAACTCGAGGGCATGCGGATCGCTGTTCAGGGACTTGGTGGCGTGGGCTTCAATCTTTGCGGTGAACTGAACGCACGCGGCGCTCGGCTCGTTGTCGCTGACATCGCCAATGCGCGCGTGGAAGAAGCGTGCGATCTGTTTGGCGCGGAACCCGCCAGCACCGATGACATTCTCCTGGCCGACGTTGATGTCGTCGCGCCATGCGCCCTGGGCGGCGTGATCACGCCGGACGTTGCGCGCAAGATGCGAGCAACGGTCGTTGCGGGCGGAGCCAACAATCAGATAGCCAGCGACAAAGCGGGGCAGATCCTGTTTGATCGGGGGATCACCTATGCGCCGGACTACGTGATCAATGCTGGGGGTATCATCATGGTGACCGCCGAGTATCTGGGAAACACCGAAAGCAGCGAGGTCGACCAAGCGATCGAGCGGATCGGTGACCGCTGCGCCCGGATCCTCCAGCGATCGCGATCCGAAGCACGACCCAGCCACATCGTTGCCGATGAGATGGCTCGCGCGATCATCGCCCGGGCACAGAACAAGCACCGCCACCCGGAACCGGCCTGAGCATCGAGAACGCCGAGCCATGCGCAACAATGACAGCATCGCCATCATCAGCGACCTGGTTGGCTTCCAGACTGTTTCACGCAATTCCAATTCAGACTTGCTCGCCTATGTCGCAGATTATCTCAGCGAGCATGGCGTGACGAGCGACATCCTTTGGAACGATGACCGTTCGAAGGGTAATCTTTGGGCTACCATCGGCCCAGCCGACGTTCCAGGGGTGATTTTGTCCGGACACAGCGACGTCGTTCCCGTCGATGGGCAGGACTGGACGAGTGATCCGTTCGTGGCGCGCATCACTGACTCTCGCATATTCGGGCGCGGCACATGTGACATGAAGGGCTTCATCGGCATCGTGCTTGCGGCCGTGCCGGATCTCGTGACCCGCGACCTCAAGGCGCCGATCCACATCGCGATCTCGTATGACGAGGAGGTCGGATGCACCGGTGTCAGCAGCCTCATCGACCGCTTGGCGGCGTTGCCGGTCAAGCCGGCCCTGTGCATCGTCGGCGAGCCGACCAGCATGCAGGTGATCGTCGGCCACAAGGGGATCGGTCTTTACAGGGTCACAGTCACCGGGTCAGCCGCCCATTCCAGCCAAGCCCCGTACGCGGTGAATGCCATTGAATATGCGGCACAGACCATCGTCTTCATCAAGTCTCTTTCAACCGAGCAGGCTCATGCCGGGCCGCATGACCACGATTATGATGTCAGTCATTCCACGATTTCGGTCACCACGATCGAGGGCGGAGCGGCGGTCAATATCATCCCGGAACGCTGCGTCTTCCAGTTCGATATACGCTCTTTGCCACAGCTCGAAACGGAAGCCGTGCTGGCGCGTATCCAAGCCTTTCTTGATGCAGAAATTCGACCGGCGATGCGGGCGACCTCACCGGCAAGCGGTGTTCAGATCGAGCCTCTGGTCGAAATTGTTGGCCTGGACACCGAGGTCACACATCCCGCTGTGACCTTCCTAAAGACCCTGGTCGGCCGAAACGACCATGCAAAGGTCGCTTATTGCACGGAAGCCGGCCTCTTCAGCACGCAGGCCGGCATTGTTTCACTTGTCTGCGGCCCCGGATCGATGGAGCAGGGGCATAAGCCCGACGAATTCCTGGCGCTGTCGCAGATCGAACGCTGCGAAGAGATGATCAGCCGTTTGGCAGATCGCCTCGAAGATGACGGTCTGCCTTGGAGTGCTGAACTGCGGAGGTGACCGCCATCACGACAAGACTGTCGCGTTCCGTTGCGCTTCAATCGCCAGTCGGGTGACCCGCAGGGCGTGGTCACGGGGCATGGCCGTGGCTGTGCGATCGCGCACATCGTTCTGGAAGCGGTGGAAGTAGGTCAGCGGTTCCGTTGACGCATCCACGTAGCGCGTGCCTTCCCGGTTTGACAGAAACAGGTGATCGGTGCCGCCGCGACCGCCGACATCGACATATTTGCGCAACTCGATGAAGCCTTCCGTTCCCAGCAGGAAAAGACGGCCGTCGCCCCAGGTCGGCAAACCGTCCGGCGTGTACCAATCGACCCGGATGAAGCCGCTGGCACTCGCCGAGCGCAGCAGGATCTCGCCGTAATCCTGGAAGTCGGACAGGTCGCGCGTGGCATGGTTTGCCACCGCGCTCGAAACCAACTCCGCATCCGTGCTGCCGGTGAAATGGAGGAACTGGTCGATCTGGTGCGAAGCGATGTCCGTCAGGATGCCGCCAAAGCGTTCCGGCTGAAAGAACCAGTCGGGGCGGATCGCGCGGTTGAGCCGGTGCGGCCCAAGCCCCGTTGTTTGCACCACACGACCGATTGCGCCTTCTGCCACCAGCCGCGACGCTGCCTCGCAGGCACGCACCACGAAGCGCTCGGAAAAGCAGATGGAGAATATCTGGTTGGTTTCGGCGGCGACCTGCTCGATCTCTGCAACCTGCGGGAGCAATGTGGCGCCTGGCTTGTCGACCATCACATCCTTGCCGGCCCGCATCGCCCGAACCGCGATCGCGGATCGGTCGCAGGGAACGGCGGCCGACACGATGAAGTCAATTGTCGGGTCGTCGAACAGGCGGTCGCGCTCCAGCGACTGGAGGTCGGGAAACCGCTCACGAAAGCCATCCAAAACGCGGTTGTCGCTTGTTTCCGGGCAAAAGCCTACGCATTCAGCGCCAGCGGCGACGTTCTCGCCGACCAGATGGAAGATGTGGCGGTGATCCAGCCCGACCGCCGCGAAGCGCAAACGGCGGGTCATTGGGCAACCTTGACGGGCGTGCCGGTGCGTCCGGTTTCGATCAAGGCATCGATCAGGTGATGGACCTTGAGCGCTTCCTCCCCCGTCACTTTGGGCTCGCGCCCGTTTCTGATCGCCTCAACGAAGTCGGCCATGACCGCGCGATGGTAATCGTGCGGGAAGGCCATGGGATCAGCACCCGTGCCGCCAGCCGAGCGGTCCGGCTCGATTGCGACGGTGCGGCCGTCGTGGAACTGCACGAGGAGTTCTGTTCCCCGCAGTGCCGCCGTTCCGCGCTCGCAGGTCAAGACAATCTCCTCGAGAAAGCCCGGATAAGCGGCCGTGGTCGCGTCGATCGTGCCAAAGGCTCCGTTGCGGAACCGGACCGCCGCGCAAACCATGTCCTCCGTTTCCATCTGGTGCACCGGCGTGGTGGTGGCGAACCCCGTGACTTCCCCTATGCCGCCGGCCAGGGACAGCATCAGGTCGAGCGTGTGGATTCCCTGTGAGATGAGGACCCCGCCGCCGTC
The DNA here is from genome assembly GCF_017813335.1 of Tianweitania sediminis. GTDB lineage: Bacteria > Pseudomonadota > Alphaproteobacteria > Rhizobiales > Rhizobiaceae > Tianweitania > Tianweitania sediminis. Next base: position 37,876 of record NZ_JAGIYY010000001.1, read on the forward strand.
GCGCGCGAAAGAGCCGCGACCCGGCTCGTTGTAATAGCTTTGCGGGCGCCACAAGCGGATGATCGTGGAACAGCCGACGATGCGGCCGAGTTCGCCTTCCTCCAGAAGCGCGCGCAGCTTCAGCCCGGCAGGGCGGAACCGGTGCTGCAGCACGATCCCGAGCCTGACGCCGGCTTTCCGGCAGCCTTCCACCAGTTCCGTTGCCCGGGCGGTGGTGATGTCGATCGGCTTTTCCATCAACACGTGCTTGCCCGCGGCCGCGCAGGCGAGCCCGATGTCGCGATGGGTGTTGGCCGGAGAAAACACGGCTACCGCCTCGACGCTGCGGTCATCCAGAATGGTTTGCAGGTTGTCGCACAGCGGAAACGGGAACTTCTCGCCGAATGCCCTTCGTCTTTCGGCGCTCGGGCTGAAGGCATGCACCACTTCAACAGTGTCGCCCAGGTCCATTAGCCCCTTGGCGTGGGGCGTGACCGCCATTCCGAGGCCAACAATGGCGATGCGTGTCTTGGTCACGTCGAACGATCCTGTCGATGCTTAGGTGGAGTCACGGGCCGAGCCAGAGAACCGGCAGCATGGTGACGGCCGGCACATAGGTCACCACAAACAGCACGGCGACCAACGCGACGATGAAGGGCAGGATGGCCTTGAAGGTTTCGGTCTGGTTGGCGCCACCGACACGCGCCGTGGTGAAGACGAGCACGCCAAGAGGCGGGGTGAGAGCGCCGATCACCAGGTTCATGATGATGATGATGCCGAACTGGATGGGGTCCATGCCGGCTGCAATCACCAGCGGCACGAGGATCGGCACCAGGATCACCAGGGACGCGATCATCTCCATGAAGAGGCCCACGACCAGCAAGAACAGGTTGATCACGAGCATCAGCAGGAAAGGCGACGATACGAGGTCGGACAGGCTTTGCGCGATCTTCTGCGGCACCTGTTCGAAGGCAAGCACCCAGGCGAAAGGCGCGGCCGCAGCGATGATCACGGCGATCACTGCCGTGTCGAACACCGACTCGCGAATGGCAGCGATCAGGTTGGAGACCGTCAGCTTGCGGTAAAGCAAGGCGCCGCACAGCAGCGCATACATGAAGGCGACGGCGCCGGCTTCCGTTGCCGTGAAGACGCCAAAGCGTACGCCGCCGACGATCAGCACCGGCAGGGCCAGAGCAGGGATCGCGAGCCCAAGCGAGGACAAGCGCTGCTGCAGCGACGCCTTCGGCATATCGCCGCCATAGCCACGGCGCCGCGACAGAACATAAACAACAACCATCAGCGAGCCTGCCACCATCAGGCCTGGCACAAGCGTCGCGACAAACAACGCGCCCACGGAAACGGAAGCGAGCGCGGCATAGATGATGAGGCCGAGGCTAGGCGGAATAAGATTCGCCAGGGTCGCAGATGCGGCTGTCAGCGCGGCGGCAAAGGGCCGGCTGTAGCCGCGCTGTGCCATTTCCGGCACGAGAAGCTTGGCAATGGTGGACGCGTCGGCGGTGGAAGAACCGGAAATCCCGGCAAGCATGGTGTTGGTGATGATGTTTGCCTGGCCAAGGCCACCGCGCATATGACCGACGAGTTGCATCGCCAGATCCACCAGCCGGGGCGTGATGCCGCCCGCATTCATCACGGCCGCAGCCAAGATGAAAAACGGGATCGCCAGCAGCGTGAAGGAGTTCAGCGACGCTGCCATGTTCTGCGAGATCGTCACCAGCAGGATCGGATTGAAGGCGGCAAACGCAGCAAAGGCGCCGAAGGCTAGCGCGAACGCGACCGGCACGCCGATTACAATGGCAAAGATGCCGACGCCCACGAGAACGATCGCGCTGCCGCTTTCGCCGTAAACGCTTGTCGCGCCATAGCGGATCGCCAGGTAGATCAGCAGCCCGCCCGCAAGCACGCCGAGCCCCTGCAGCCAGCCGCGGCCGGCTTTCGGCCAGGCCAAAAAGAACAGGTTCAACGCTCCCCCAACCGGAGCGGCGGCGAAGAAATATTTCATCGACCACTGCAAGGCTGGGGAAGCCGAGATGACGCGGTTCACGTAATCCCAGCCATGAACAACGAGCATGATGCTCGCGGCTGCAACCACGGCACGGTTGAACAGCAAGAGAAGGTCACGGGGCCGCTCGGGCAGCGCCCGCGTGACAACGTCGATGGAGATGTGGGCGTCGCGTCCCGTGGCCACAGCCATGGCAAGGAACACAGCCCAGGCAAACACCCAGGCAGCCAGTTCTTCAGGCCATGGCAGCCCGGAATTGAAGATATAGCGCAGCACCACCTGCAGACTGGCCACCGCCACGGCAGTCAGCATCAACAGGACGCTCACCGTTTCGACGAGACGGTCTACAAGCAGGCCGAAGCCTTGCGGATGGCTTCCCGATGCCACGCCCGCAGGCGCGACATCAGCTTCGGCAACGGCGCCCATCGTTTCGATCTCAGCCTAGCGCCTGCATCGCCTTGATCATTTCGGCGGTTTCAGGGCTCTTTGAGCCGAACTCGTCGAACAGCTTGGCCGTCAGCTCTTCCATCTTGGCGAGTTCCTCCGGCGGCAGCGACTGGACATTGACGCCGAGCGTCTTCAACTCGTCCAATGCCTTGGCAGCATTCTCGCGGTTGATCCGGCGCTGTTCGGCAAACGCTTCCTTGGCCGAGCTGCGCACAAGGTCCTGCAGATCCTGTGGCAGACTGTCGAGCCAGGCGGCATTGACGCGAACTGCCTTGGGCAGGAACCAGTGCCCCGTGAGCGTCAGATTCTTGGCCTGTTCGTAGAACTTGAAGCCGATGATCGAGAACACATCCGAGTCGATGGCATCGATGATGCCCGTCGACAAAGCCGAATACTGCTCGTTGTATGGCAGGGGCGTGGGCGCCGCACCGAGCAAGGTCCAGAAATCCACCCAGATGCGCAGCTGCGGCACGCGGATCTTGAGACCGTTGAGATCCGCCAGAGACGCCACAGGACGCTTGGACAGAATGTGGCGGAAACCGGTTTCGCCGTAGGCGACGAACTCGACGCCGGTTTTCTCGCGGGCAATGTCAGATGCCTTCTGGCCGAGTTCACCCTGGAGCACCTTATCGACATGCTCTTCGTTCTTGTAGATGAAGCCGGGCGCGCCGCCGAGCACCGCGATCTCCGGAGCAATGGCTTCTTCGGAATCCGGCCCGGCCGTGGTGACCTGGATGGTGCCGATGCGGCTGCCCTCAAGTGCTTCGGCAAGGCCGCCGAGCTGCGCGGCGGGGAAATGCTGTGCATCAATGCGACCGCCGCTCTTCTCGTTGAGAGTCTTGGCCCACGCATCGAAAGCATTGGTGATCGGTGTGCCGATGCCCTCGGTGTGGGCGATCTTCATCACGAATTTGTCTTGTGCCCGCGCATCCGACAGAAACATCGGCGCAGCAAGTGCTGCTGTGCCTGTTGCCAGAAACCCACGTCGCGTAAGGGCGGTGCTTACTTGGTTCATTGCAGTCTCCTCCCAGTAGTCTGCTTGTCCTCAGCAACTATACACAGCTTGTGGTATGGCACCATACCGGTATGGTAATATTTTGGAGGTGGCGAAATGCCCGCATCACAGGCATTGCCTGTGACGTTGTGCTGAAAGGACCGGGAACTGAATGGACCTGCCGCTGAAGGTGAGCGAGCCGATCGCGCCGCAACTCGTTGCCGCGCTACGCCAGGCCATTGTCGGCTTGTCGTTTCAGCCGGGCGAAGCCCTGTCGGAAAAGGACATCGCAGCGCGCTTCGGGGTGAGCCGCCAGCCCGTACGTGAAGCCTTCATCAAGCTTTCCGAAGCGGGGCTGGTGGAAATCCGCCCCAGCCGCGGCACTTATGTGATGAAGATTTCCGTCCGCGAAGTCGCCAATGCGCGACTTGTGCGCGAAGCAATCGAGTCCGACATCGCCCGCCACGCTGCGCGTCTCGCACGGCCGCCTCACATTGCGATGCTGAACCGCTTGATCAAGGAGCAAAGGGACGCTGCAAACGCTGGCGATTATTGGCGCTTCAACGAAGGGGACGAAGCCTTTCACCGAGCTATCGGGGAAATCGTCGACTGCGATTATGCCTGGCGGGTCGTAGAAAGCGCGCGGATCCAGACCGATCGTACCCGATTGCTGAGCCTTCCCGAGGCTTCGCCGATGCCCCTGTTGTTGAGCCAGCACGAGGCCATCGTCCGGCAACTGGAGGCGGGTGACCCCGACGGGGCCGAGCGCACTATGCGGCGCCATCTGCGCGAAATCCTGGTCGCGTTGCCGCAGATCGCCGCGACGCATCCGAACCTGTTCTCGGACACCATTCTGCCGGCGCACACTGAAGGGTTGGTGCCGCGGGATTGAGGGCTGATCCTGCGAAAACAGCGAAGCCCAGGCCGCGCTGGAGGGGGGAGACGAATGGCCCGCCGCGCCTAGTTGTCCTCCATGAAGCGGCATGACGCATTGATCGCACTGCCAAGGAGGAAGGCCTCATGAAGGACGAGCGGAAGCTCCTTCTGATCACCGGTGCGAGCGGCAATATCGGGCGCTCGCTGGCTGCGGCCCTCGGGCGGAACTACCGCATCGTCGGGCTTGATCGCACCACCGGGAAAACCGACTACCCTGTGCTCGAAGTCGATCTGACGGATGACGCCAGTGTGGCCCAAGCCATGGCAACCGTGCGCAAGGAGCATGGCGCACAGATCGCGAGCGTGATCCACCTCGCCGCATTCTTTGACTTCAGCGGCGAAGACAAGCCCGCCTACCGGAGCGTCAATGTCGAGGGATCGCGTCGTCTCCTGAAAGAGCTGCAATCTTTCCAAGTGGAGCAGTTTCTTTATTCCGGGACGATGCTGGTCCACAAGGCTGGCGAACCGGGCCAGATCATCGACGAAAGCCAGCCTATCGAACCGGGCTGGGCTTACCCGAAATCGAAAGCCGAAGCCGAAGAAGCCATCCGGGACGAGCGCGGCGCGATCCCCGTGGTGTTTCTGCATCTTGCCGGCCTTTACGACCGCACAACGTCTGTGCCGACATTCGCCAACCAGATCGCCCGCATCTACGAGCGCGACCCGCAAAGCCATCTTTATTCCGGCTCCACGGAGGCTGGTCAGGCCATGGTTCATCGCGAGGACATGATCGATGCTTTTGTGCGCGCGGTTGATCGCCGCGCGACCCTCGGCGAAGAAGCCGTGATCCTTGTGGGCGAGCCGGAAACCATCGGCTATGACGACCTGCAAGACAGGCTCGGCCGTTTGATCCACGGGGAAGACGAGTGGACAACGATCCGCATTCCGGCGCCAATTGCGGCCGTGGGTGCCTGGGCGCAGGATCGCGCCGAACCCCTCGTGCCGGACGCTCTGGATGGCGGTGAACGCCCCTTCATCAAACCCTTCATGACGCTGATGGCCAGCGACCATTATGCGATCGACATCAGCCGGGCCCGCAACCTGCTTGGATGGGAGCCGCGGCATCGGCTTGCCGACGAACTGCCGGCGATCGTGCAAACGCTGAAAGACGATCCGGCCGGCTGGTACAAGGCAAATCGCCTTTCGCCTCCCGATTTCATCGAGGACGCTGATGAAATCGGTGCCGATCCCGAAAAGCTGCGCGTCCGCCACGAAACCCTGCTGCGCACGGAACACGCGGCAAACCGATGGGCGCACTTCGTGAACATGGGCCTCGGCCTATGGATCCTTACCCAGCCGGTGATGGTCGGGGTCGAGGAGCCCCTGCTGTTCTGGTCAGAAATCGCGCTTGGCGCGGCACTCATCGTCTTTGCCGGACTGTCCTTGTCATGGCGCATGGGCTGGGCGCGGTGGGCTCAGGCCGGGGTTGCCGCCCTGATCATGGCGGTTCCCTTCCTATTCTGGACGACAAACCCCGCAGCCTTCCTGTCTGACACACTGGTGGGTGCCTTCGCCATGGGCTTTGCCATCGGATCAAGGCCCGAGATCGGACCATCGGCAGTGGCGGCGCTGAAAGGACCGGACGTTCCGCCGGGCTGGAGGTACAACCCATCGAGCTGGGCGCAGCGGCTTCCGATCATCTTTCTTGCGCTGATCGGCTTGCTGGTTGCGCGCTATCTCACCGCCTACCAGCTCGAACAGATCGAGGGCGTTTGGGACCCCTTCTTCCCCGGCCTGAGCCCTGAAGATCCGCGCAACGGAACGGAAGCGGTTATCACCTCGTCCGTGTCGGAGGCCTTTCCCATTCCCGATGCAGCGCTTGGCGGTTACACCTATGCGCTGGAGATCGTCACCGGCCTGGTGGGCAGCCGCGCGCGGTGGCGCACAATGCCCTGGCTCGTGTTCCTTTTCGGCTTGATGATCGCACCGCTGGGCATCGTGTCGATCTTGTTTGTGATCATCCAGCCGATTGTGATCGGGACCTGGGCCACCCTGACGCTTGTTGGCGCAGCAGCAATGCTGATCCAGATCCCGTATTCTCTGGACGAGCTTCTGGCGACGCTGCAATTCGTTCGGCGGCGTGCAAAGCTCGGAAAGAGCTGGCTCCGCGTGTTTCTGTTTGGCGATCTTGACGAGGGCGAACGTGCGCCGCGAAAAGATGAGTTCGACGCTGCACCTGGCGCGGTCATCAAGGAAATGGTTGCCGGCGGCGTAAACCTGCCCTGGACGCTAATGCTTGCCGCCCTGCTCGCCCTCACGCTCCTTTTCACACGGCTGACCTTCGGCGCTTCCGGCACCATGGCGCATGCCGATCACGTGATCGGCTTCCTCGCCTTGACAGTGATCTCGCTCGCCGCGGCGGAAGTCGCGCGGCCCGTTCGCTTCGGCTTGATTCCGCTCGGGGCAGCGCTGCTCGCCACACCCTTCCTGTTCGAAGCATCCGCGGTTCATGCCGTTTCTAGCGTGGTTATCGGGATCGCCCTGGTTGCACTCAGCTTCAAGCGCGGAACCGTGAAGGAGCGTTATGGCAGCTGGAACAAGCGGATCGTTTGAAGAAGGATCGCACCCGCCCGTGCTGATGAAGCAGATCTGACTTGAGCGCCCTGGGATCGAAGGCGATCCTTTCCCCTAAGCCGGTGCGCGCTCGGAAATCATGGCGCGGAAATTCGAGCCGTTAGCGGTCGCGTGGCGTTCGCTCGCACGCTCCAGCTCCTCCAGGAGTGGCGTATAAACCAAGCGCCGTCCTCCGATCCGCTGATGTTCCAGAAGCCCGTTCTGGCAAGGCCGGTCATCATCCCAGCCGAAATGGTTCAGGATCGGGTATAGGCAGAGCCCTTCCACCGGCACACCTTTGGTGCGCGCAAGTTCGAGTTCGGCCGCCACGTAGCGGAGCCAGGCTGGACGGCGTTCGAATTCGATGCCGGTTTCCGCCAGCATCACCGGGCGGCCGTAGCGGCCATGGATTTCCATCAACAGCCGGTGCAACGGCCGGTAAAGCGGGTGGCCGATGTCGATCGGCGGTCCGCCATGGATCCACTGGTTGTTGAAGTAGTAGTTGACGCCGACGATGTCGAGCAGGCGCGGCTCTCCGCCGAGTTGCGGCCAGCTATGGCCGGCGATCATGTCCCATGCCTGATATTGCGCCTGCCGGTGCCCTTCCGCGGCCCAGAACTCGTGCGGGCGCTCGGGCGCGGTGATGACGTTGATGGCGGGATCGGCATGAACGAAGCGTGCGCGGGGGTCGACATCCAGAATTGCATGCATGGCTGCAATGGATGCGCGCGTCAGTTGGACCTTCAACTCGTGGCCACGTCCGTTGGCAAAGGGGTTCAGATAGCCGGCATCCCCGCCGCCCCAGGCTGAAAACGAGATCTCGTTTACCGGGCAGTAGAACGGAACTGCATCGGTGCTGTTTCGGTGAAGCTCGGCGGCTGCGCGTGCAAAGCGGGCGAACCGGTCCACGAAGTGCGGCCGCCAGATGTCGATGTCGTCCGGCCAGCCATAATGCAGAAGATCCCAGATGACCTCCGTTTCGGAGGCTTTGGCTGCCCTGAGCATCGGCAGTACGCTCGACCAGTCGTATTGGCCCGGCGCTTTTTCGATGAGATGCCAACGGAAGCCGTCGCGCACCGTGCGAATGCCGTAGCCAGCGAGCTGACGGTAGTCCCCCTCGGCAAACTGGTCGTGCTGGCTGGACGCAATGACGTCGAGCCGCCGACCGTTGCGCAGGCGGTGCGTGGAGCATTCGAAACCGCCCTGAAAGAAGGATCGGAACAGTCTGGGCGGGTGAGCAGGCTTGCGCTCCGCTACCACCCCTTCGATCAGGTCCTGCCATTGCGGAACCACTGCTTCGACGCTGTAGCGTTCTTCCACCGCCGTTCGCAGGGCGTTCCCCAACCTGCGGCGGAGATGAGCATCATCAAGCAGCCGCTCAATCGCCGTTGCCACGGCTTGCGGCGCTTCATGCGACACAAACAGGCCGGAAACCTCGTTTTCGATCTGTTGCAGGGCGCCGTTGTCCGGCGTGGCAATTACAGGCAGGCCCGCAGCACCGGCTTCGGCAATCACATGCGGCATGCCTTCGCCGCGAGATAACCAAACGAATACATCGAGCGCGGCGAGCACTGCGGGGACGTCGTTTCGGTCGCCGAGGAACCGCAGCGCTGCGCCCAAACCGCGTTGACTTGCCAGTGCGCGCAGCCGCTCGGCGTAGTCAGGCATGAAAGCGTCGGGCCCGCCGACCACCAGGAACTGGGCTGCCGGATGCGCTTGGTGCACGAGCGCGGCGGCTTCGATGAAGTCTTCCACCCGCTTCTTTGCGTCGAGGCGGCCGACCCAGCCGACAACCGGCACGTCCTCGCGCAACGCGAGGCTGCTGCGGATCCGCGCCCGATCGGAAGGCCTGAACTCGCTCAGATCCACCATGGACGGGATTTCGAGCGCATGCTGCGGTCGGTCCGGCATCTTGGTTGCCGCCGCATCGCGGATGGATCGGCACACGCCGACATAGCGGCTGGTGAAATGCTTTGGCCCTGCCAGCGCTTCCGAAACCAGTCCGCCATGCTCGATCAAGGGCGGTCGCAGGTGGGTTTGTTCGAGCGCCGGATAGATGTCAGCGACGTTCTGGCAAGACACAACAACATCATAGGTTGCCACCTTGCGTGCGAGGTAAGCGACGGTATCCTCGAAGGAAAGCGTGTAGGGAACGGTGTCCACTTCCACGCCAAGCGCGCGCAGCTGCTCATGCGTTTGCTCCGGCATTTCCGGCTTGCGGAAGCAGGCGACAACATCGATGCGGTAGCGCGCAGGGTCGAGGTTGCGCGCGAGAAGGCGGACCTCGGTTTCTTCGCCCCCAACCACCAGCCAGGCAAACACAAACAGGATGCGCGTCGGCTCGTCGGTCACTCGGCTACCTTGAAAACGATCTGCAGGAACTCGGGACGGCGGGTCGGGAGTTCGGAAAGGAAGGCGGGCGCCTCGTCGAATTCGACGATGTGCGTGATCATTTCGCGCAGCACGACGTCTTGCTCGGCCCTCAGCATGGCGATTGTTTCAGCGCCGAGACGACGGCGATCCCAGTGGAATGACAGGCCACGCGGCACCCGGTTGATCTGGGCGCAGCGGATCGTCAGGCCGTTGTGGTGGAACTCTTCGCCCAGGCGAAGGGCGTCCGCGCCGCCCTGGTAAAAGGCCAAGTCGATCACTGTGCCTTGCGGACGCAACGCCCGCAGAGCCGTATGGAGGCTGCCAGAATGCGCGCGGGTCTGGAACACGAAGTCCGCGCCCCGATCGGCACCGCTGTGCCATTGGGTGCGGGCGTGCTGCCAGGCCTGCTCCTCGTCCATAGCCACGAAGCCCATTGCTTCGACGCGCAAACGGCGGGCGGTAGACGGATCCGCCACCACCACCTGCGAGGCTCCAGCTTGCCGAGCGAACAAGGCGGTCATCATTCCGACTGCGCCGGCGCCGATCACCAGCACCGGGCGGTCGACCAGCGATTGCCCGAGCCGAACCACCTGCGTTCCAAACAGCTCGGCATCGGCATGCAGTATGCCGTTGGCCGCAATCGGTCCCATCTGCGCCACGAACACACCCAGGATCGGGTGGAGGTCGTCCGGCATCGGGATCAGCACATCGCGCGCGGGGTCGGCGGTATGCCCGGTCTTGTGGCCAAACGTGGTTGCCACGACCTGCCCGTTGCGAAAGGCGGGGTTGCGACTGTCGGTGACCCGAGCCACTTCCATGTAACCGAGAAACGGCACGGGGTAATGGAGGCTGGCCTCGCCGGGCACAAACACCCCACGCTCCCCATCCCATCGCGAATGGAAGTAGGGGTTGGTGTGCTTCAGGAAGGTGAGCTCGGTGCCCGCCGACAGGCCCGTATAAAGCGTTTGCAGGCGGACATGGCCTTCTGCCGGATCCCCTTCAGTATAGTCATGGATATAGGCTTGGCCTTCCCGTTCCACGCCCAGCGACTGAATGCGACGTTCGGACATGGTGATCCTACGCGCTTTGGGGCAGGTCGATGACCCGGCCTTCGCGGGCCGAGGCCGCGATCGCCAGCGCCACGCGATGGGTCTTCAACGCTTCCCCGTAGGAACAGCGGATGCGATTGGCTTCGCCGCGCACCGCGTCAATGAAGTCGCGATCCTCATGCCAGACCGGATCGATCTGGGAATGCTGCACCGGCCGTCCGGCTCCCACATCCACCATGATCTCGCGCTCGCCAAGCTCCAGTGCCAGACCCTCGCCGAAAAGGTGAAGCCCGACCCGATGACCCCAGTTCAGCAAGCAGGTTGAACCTAGGTTGCCAACGGCACCAGTCGCGAAGCGCAGACTGGCGGTGCTCACCGTTGGAACATCCAGGCCGGGAAACCGCTCGCGCGGTGTGTGGCCGGCCAAGCCGAACACCTGCGTGACCTCCCCCACGAGATAGCGTGCGAGGTCGATGATATGGGTGGTCTGCTCCACCATCTGCCCACCGGACATATCCGTTTTCCACCACCATTGCGGCGGTGGCGTCTGGTCGAGCCAGTAACCGGACACAAGCTGGGCGGGACGTTCGGCCAGATGCCGACGCGCTTCCTCGACGGTGTCGAGATAGCGCCAATGATAGCCGACGCCCGTAACAAGGCCGGTCTCTTCCACCTGCCTTGCTGTCGCTTCCGCCACATCAAGATCAAGCGAAAGCGGCTTTTCCACAAAGAACGGCAGGCCGCGTGCGATCACCGCCTGTTCCGGCTCACCATGGGCAAAGGGGGGGACGCAAATATACACCGCGTCCAGATCCGGATCGTCCAGCAAGCCCTTGTGGTCCTGATAAGCACGCGCGCCAAAGCGGGCCGCAGCCTCCAAGGCGCGGTCAAAGTCGGGATCCGCGAAGCCTGCAAGCTCCACATCCTCGAACTGCTCGAGAACGCCGAGATGCCGATGGGCGATGCCGCCTGCCCCGATGAATCCGATACGGGTCTTCTTCATTGCGGCATGCCTTGTCTGCTTTGTGCGGAAAGAACGTCGGCGTAAACGGCAGCGGTTTCCGCAGCCATTCCGTCATCGGTGAAACGTGAAAGATAACGCTGCCTCGCAGCCTTGGCCGCCTGCTGCGCTTCATCCGGTTGGTCGAGCGCCTTGATGATAACGGCTGCCAGTGCAGCAGGGTCGTCGGCACGGGCCAGAAACGGATGCTGAAGGCCCAGGGCTTCCAGTGTTCCCGCAACTGCCGTCGCAGCGATCGGTAAGCCGGCGCTCATGGCTTCCAGAAGTGCGAGCGGCAACCCTTCGAAACGGGACGGCAGCACGAAAAGATCTGCCGCAGCCAGAAGTGCTTCGACGTCATCGCGCTGGCCGAGCACCTGGATGCTGTTCTGCAGACCCGCGCGTTCTATCGCCTCTTCGATGTTCACCTGCTCCGAGCCGCGGCCAACCAAAACAAATCTGGCAGCTGGGTGAGCAGCTAGAACGGCCGGCGCGGCAGCCAGGAGCACGTCATGGCCCTTCTGCGCCGTGAGGCGGGCAACGGTCAGCAGCAGCTTCTCGTGTTCGCGTACCGCGATCGTGGCGCGCACGGCCTTTGCGTCGGCCGCGTCCCCGCCTCGTGGAGCCACGCCATTGTGCACGAGCGCCATCGGTCCGCTTCCCTGCCCCGCATGCGTGTCGAGAACGCTTTGCGAAACGGCGATCCGTTGATCGACCGACAGGCACATGGCGCGGTATTGCGCCTTCTGGATCGGATCGGTCAGCAGGTAAGGGAGGTGTTCGGTCCGAACCACCGCCAGCCCTGCGGCCTTGCCGCAGCGAACGAGTTCATGTCCTTCCCAGCCGATGCCGGCGTGGACATGGATGAGGCATGCGCCACTTCGGGCGAGCCAGCGCGTCACCTCGCTGGGTCGCTGAAAATCCAGCGCCTTGACGCGCAAGCCACACAAAGCTGCCTGGCGCAACAGCGCCATCCCTTCCCCTTGATTGCCGGCCGCGATCACCACGTCGAAGCGGTTCGAAAGCTGGCGGCCGAGCGCCAGCATGTGCTGCCCGACTCCGGAGGGCTCCAGGCTATCCGTTGCAAGAACAAGCAAAGGTTTCACGCAGACACAACCGCTTCCGGGGCACTGGTTGTGCCGACGTCCATGCGGCGATAGGTGGCCAAAGCCTGCCCGACCACCTGGTCCATGTTGTAATAGCGGTATGTGCCGAGCCGGCCGACAAAGGTGACATCCCCTTGCTCGTCGGCAAGCTGGGCATAGCGCTTGTAAAGCGCGGCGTTTTCAGCGGCCGGGATGGGGTAGTACGGGTCCCCTTCGGCTTGGGGGAACTCATAGGTGATGCTTGTTTTCCGGTGCACCTGGCCGGTGAGATGCTTGTATTCGGTGATGCGCGTATAGGGCACGGCGGCGGCCGGATAGTTCACCACCGCCACCGGCTGGAACCGCCGCTGGTCTAGCGTTTCATGGCGGAAGCGCAGGCTCCTGTAGGGAAGCGGGCCGAACCGGTGATCAAAATATTCGTCGATCGGACCCGTATAGATGATCTTGGTCGCCAGCTGTTCGCGCTTCAGCTCCCGGAAATCCGTTCCGAGCGCGAGTTCGATGTTGTCGTGGGCCAGCATGTTCTCAAACATCGCCGTGTAGCCATGCAGCGGCATGGCCTGAAAGCGATCAAGGAAGTAGCGGTCGTCCGTGGTGCAGCGGGTGGGAATGCGCTGGGTCACCGACTTGTCGAGTTCGCTCGGATCAACCCCCCACTGCTTGCGCGTGTAGCCCTCAAAGAAGGTGCGGTAGAGCTCGCTTCCTACCTGGTTGATCACCACGTCGCGCGCGCTGCGCACGGTTTCCACTGGCTCCGCGCGAGACTGCAGGAAAGCTTCGGTGTCGCATTCGTTGCGCAGATCGAGCCCGTAAAGAGCGTTCAGCGTGGTGCGGTTGATTGGCATCGGCAAGCGCTGCGTTCCCACCGCAGCAAGCACCCGATGCTCATAAGGCCGCCAGGCCGTGAAGCGGGACAGGTAGGCGAAGATTTCTTCGCTGTTGGTATGGAAGATGTGCGGCCCATATTTGTGGACGAGAATGCCGGCCTCGTCGCGGTGATCAAAGGCGTTGCCGCCGATGTGGGGGCGGCGATCGCATAAAAGGACGCGCTTGTTGCCAGCAGACGCGAGCCGCTCGGCAAGCACGCTGCCCGCAAAGCCCGCGCCTACGATCAGATAATCATAAGCGCCGCCACGCTTGGATCGGCGAAGGTTCGGCAAGGGCAAAGCCGCCCGCGGCGGTCGGACCGCGGCATCCAGAAGGTCTGAAATCCGGCGGAAGGTTTCGTCCCAGCTCATGCTTGCGAGCTTGGCATCCACGACCGGCAGAAATGCGGTGCGGTCCAGGCTGAGCGCCGCGTCGCAGGCTGCGATAAAGCGCTCGGGGGTGTCGGCGATGCGCACGGCTTCGACATCGCCGTAGGTTGCGACCACGTCGGCGATCGGGGTCGACACAACCGGGAGACCAGCAGCAAGGTATTCGGGCGTTTTGGTGGGGCTGATGAAGCGGGTGGCTTCATTGATCGCAAACGGCATCAGTGCAACGTCCCAGGCCGCCAGGGAGTGCGGCAGGTCCTCGTAGCTTCGCGGCCCCACGAAATGCAGATTGGGAACGCGCGGAAGGTCCGACGGGCCGATCTTCGCCAGGGGGCCGACCATCACCAGGGACCATTCAGGCCGTGCGCGCGCCACCGCCTCCAGGAGCGGCAGATCGATGCGCTCATCGATGACGCCGTAGAAGCCGAGCTTCTTGCCCGGCAGGTTCTTTTGTTCCGCTTCGGGGGCGCAGCCACGCCGCACCTGCTGGAAATGCGCCGTGTCGACGCCGGACGGAAAGGCGTGGATGTTGTCGTGCCGGTCCTTGCGGGCTGCATAAAGGCTGGCCCCTCCGGTCAACACCAGATCGGCACGCTGCATGAGTTCGGCTTCAAGCTCAGGGAGGCCGGCTGGCGCGAAGCGGAAGTTCGCGAGCTCGTCCATGCAGTCATAAACTACCGCTGCCGCTTCCACATGGCGGGCGAAGCTGAACATCATGGGGCTGTAGAACCACAGCACGGGGCGTTCGATGTTGTTCAGCCGAAGAAGAAGATCAAGCAGCTGCGCAAGGCCCGCATCGCGCCGCGCCTCGTCCCAGTCGCGGGGAATGCGCGGGCGCAGGGAAACGATGTCGGTGCCTTCGTAGGGGTGAGTTTCCAGATAAGGCGAGTGGTGCTCGGTCGGGATATTTTCCTCGAAGACGTAGATCTGCCGGCTGCGGCCGAAGCGCGTCATGAGGTGCTGCGGGCGCTGAAACACGAAGTCCCAGCGCAGATGCGAAAAGCAGATCACCGGCGCAGTGGAAAGCGTGGGGCCCTGAAACAGGTCGGAAGAAAGGAGCTCGTTCATCAGGTCAGCCATCCACAAGCTCAGGCTTCGCCCGGGCACCACGCTGCAAAGGAAAATCGGTTGAGGTCAGTTCGGCCAGCCGTGCCACCGATAGCGGCCAGCACCATCGGTCCACGACGGTTTGTCGGGGCGACCAATCGTTGCGCGACAGAGCCTCGAGAATGCCTTCGTCGAAGCGATCGGCGGCAACAACAAGCCCGGTCTGGGGCAGCACATATTGCAAGCCGCACCGGAGCGCGGCGTTGGCCACCACCGGCAGGCCGGCCAGCATGTATTCAGTCAAGATCGCCGGCGCGCCATCGTTTTCGCCGCACACCACCCCGACCCGCGCCTGGTTCATCAAGCGATTGACTTCGCTGTGCGGCACACCGGGTGGTCCGACGAAATCCACCGCCAGCCCCATCGACGCGGCCTGCTGGCGCAGGTGCTCCCCATCTTCCCCGTAGCCCATCACGCAAAGAGCCGTGATCGGGCGGCTTGCACGCCGAAGAGCCGAGAACAGGATGTCGTGGCGCTTGTAGGCTTGCGCCGCCGCCACATACACGACGTCGTAGCGTTTCTCTTCTTCTGAGAGCGGAAAAAAGGTTTCCGCCGACGCAAACTCCGGCCCGACCGGCAAAACGGCCGTTTGCATCTGCGGATGGCGCTTCTGGACCTCCTCGCTTTGCCACGGAGCCCCGGTGAGTACGAGGTCGAAATGTCGGCTCACCTCCGGCGGCACGCGCAAAGCGGGCACATCGATGGAATTGTAGATGATCGTGCTTGCGGAACAGGCTTGGAGCAGCGCTTCCGAAACACCCAATCCCCAGACACAAAGGATCCGCGGCGCCCCATGCTGCGAAACAAAGTCAAGCATGGCGTCCGAGTGGAACGGCGCCGTCTCGCTGGCGATGGGAAAGGCGCGTCGGGTCAGAAACGGTGTTTCGCGGACCGACCGGATCTCGTCGCCGCGATGGTGGTGCCAGATTTCGGCGGCCGACGCCAAGCCGGCCCGCACGCTGGCAAGCGGCAGGCGCTCGAGATAGCCACCCTCGACAGCACAGCTGGAACGGTTCTCCGGGTCTGCGAAAACGGCGTCAAACACGCCGTTGGTCTCGGGGAAGCTGGATTGCTGCTCTACAAGATCACTGATCACCACGATGCGGTCGGTCAAAGAAGGTCGTGAACGCATCGAGGCTCCGCATGGGGGGCAGAAATCTAGGCTTTGGCGGAGGGCGAAACTTCTGCGTGCGGCGCATGTTCCCAGCGACATCGCCGCTAACTGACATCTTCTGACATAATGATGCTGTGCGGCCACGCTGCCGGCTCGGGATTGGCTCCCTGACTCGACACAAGCGGATCATCGCGACCTGCCCTTGCCTTGCAGGCACTTTCATCCGAAAACAAAACGAAAGTGGGACCGCACCCGTGTTTCTTTCCGACCGCCATGCAACGATCATCGCTCTTGCCAAGCAGCACGGCCGCGTTCGCGTCACCGATCTTGCTTCGCACTTCAACGTCACGCCACAAACCATCCGCAAGGAGCTGAACGAGCTTTGCAGCCAGCGCTTGCTGACGCGCACGCATGGTGGCGCTCTATTTCCGTCCGGCATCGAGAACATGGAATATGAGGCGCGCCGCCGGATCGCCGCCGACGCCAAGGACGCAATCGGCCGCGCTGCCGCCGGCATCATCCCCGACAATGCCTCGCTGTTCGTCAATATCGGCACGACGACGGAAGCCGTTTCGGAAGCACTGCTTTCCCATAGCGGCTTGATGGTGATCACCAACAACATCAACGTGGCCAACAAGATGCGGGCATATCCCGCCCTTGAAGTGGTGATCGCGGGCGGTGTGGTGCGGGGCTCCGATGGCGGCATTGTCGGGGAAGCTGCCGTGGACTTCATCCGCCAGTTCAAGGTCGATTACGCCGTGATCGGCGCTTCGGCCATCGACCAGGATGGCGCCCTGCTCGACTTCGATTTTCGCGAAGTGAAAGTCGCGCAGGCCATCATGGCAAATGCGCGGCACGTCATCCTCGTCGCGGATGCCACGAAGCTGGAGCGCACCGCGCCTGTCCGGATCGGTCAGCTGGCGCAAGTGAACACATTCATCACCGACCGCTGCAGTTCCGAGGCCCTGCGCTCAATCTGCGCGGCGCATGACGTGCGATTGATCGAGACCAGCGTATTCGAAGGGAGTCAGGGCGATTGACATTCGTTTTCCTTTCGCCTTAGGTTCTCTTGTCTTTCGGATGCCGATACTGGTGTCGTCATCCCGAGGGCCGATGACTTGCGCGAGTATGGCCGATGCACGACATCCTTGTGGTTGGTGGTGGGATCAATGGCTGCGGCATCGCGCGCGATGCTGCCGGCCGCGGCTATTCCGTTGTGCTTGCCGAGATGAAGGACCTGGCAAGCGGCACCTCGTCCTGGTCCACCAAACTCATCCATGGCGGCCTGCGCTACCTGGAGCATTATGAGTTTCGCCTCGTGCGCGAGGCGTTGAAAGAGCGCGAAGTGCTTTGGCGCAATGCGCCGCACATCATCTGGCCGATGCGTTTTGTTCTGCCCTACGCGCAAGGCCTGCGGGCGGCCTGGCTGATCCGCTTAGGCCTGTTCCTTTATGACAACATCGGCGGGCGGAAGCTTCTGCCAGCCACGCGAACGCTCGACATGCGCAGCGACCCCGCGGGGCTCCCGTTGAAGCCGCTGTTCACGCGCGCGTTTGAATATTCCGACTGCTGGGTGGACGACGCACGGCTGGTCGCCTTGAACGCCCGTGACGCGGCCGATCGCGGCGCCGAGATCCTGACGCGCACCAAGCTCGTTCAGGCCCGCAGGAGCGGTGATCATTGGCGTGCAACTCTGGAAAACACGCTCAGCGGGGAACGGCGCGAGGTCACCGCCCGCTTGATCGTCAATGCCGCGGGTCCCTGGGTGGACCATGTTCTTGCAGAAGCGCTGGAAGCGCATGAAAAGCGGCATGTCCGGCTCGTGCAGGGCAGCCACATCGTGGTGCGTCGCAAGTCTGACGATCCGCGCGCTTATTTTTTCCAGAACCGCGACAATCGCATCATCTTCGCCATCCCCTATGAGCGCGACTTCACGCTGATCGGCACCACGGACCGCGATTACCGCGGCGAGCCGGGCGCGGCGGCAATCACGGCGGAAGAAACGGATTACCTTTGCGCAGCCG
Organism: Tianweitania sediminis; assembly: GCF_017813335.1. Lineage (GTDB taxonomy): Bacteria > Pseudomonadota > Alphaproteobacteria > Rhizobiales > Rhizobiaceae > Tianweitania > Tianweitania sediminis. Next base: position 55,834 of record NZ_JAGIYY010000001.1, read on the forward strand.
CCAGCGAATATTTCCGCGAGCCGGTTCGACGCGAAGACATCGTGTGGACCTATTCCGGCGTGCGGCCCTTGTTCGACGATGGCGCATCCAAGGCGCAGGAAGCCACGCGCGACTATGTCATCAAGGCAGACGGCGAGCCGAACAAGGCGCCGATCGTCAACATCTTCGGCGGCAAGATCACGACCTACCGAAAGCTCGCCGAGTCGATGATGGAGCAGATCGAAGCGTTGATCGGCCGAAAAGGACCAGCCTGGACCCTTGCCGCTGCGCTGCCTGGCGGGGATTTCCCGGTCGAGGGCTTTGAGGCCGAACGCACTGCGGTGATGCGCGACTACACGTTCTTGAGCCAGGAGGAGGCCCATCGGCTTTTGCGCCTTTACGGCACGCGTGCCCGCGCCATTCTGCGGACAGCGAACAGTGCCGCGGATCTCGGCCAGCACTTCGGCCACGGCCTGACGGAAGCGGAAATCAACTACCTGATCAAAGAAGAGTGGGCCCTCACCGCTGAGGATGTTCTTTGGCGCCGCACGAAAACAGGGTTGCACCTGAACGAAGAGCAGGCACTTGCCGTTGATGCCTACATGCGGCGCACGGCGCCGCCGCATCAAAAGGCAGCGGAATAGGGCAGCGGAAGGGAGGCCGATATGCTCAACAAAACAAGCGTTCACAAGCTGATCGAGGCGAAGCGACCGGCTGATCTTTGCGAGAGAATGTCCGAGGCGGCTGTGGCCGGCGATCTGCCGACAAAAGCGGACCCGCAAGCAGCATGAGCAAGCACATCCTCGCCATCGATCAGGGCACCACATCCACGCGCGCCATCATCTTCGGCGCTGACATGCAGATCGTGTCCGTCGGACAAAAGGAGTTCACCCAGCATTTTCCCGCATCGGGCTGGGTGGAACACGATCCCGAGGAAATCTGGCACACCGTTCTTTGGGCGGTAAAAGAAGCCCTCAAGGGTGCCAATCTCGAAGCAGCCGACATTGGCGCTGCCGGCATCACCAACCAGCGTGAAACGGTGGTGATCTGGGACCGCGCGACCGGAAAGCCGGTTCACAACGCCATCGTTTGGCAGGACAGGCGCACCGCGGTGATGTGCCGGAAACTCAAGGCAGCGGGGGTGGAGTCAAAGTTCTCGAAGAAAACAGGGCTTCTGCTTGATCCCTATTTTTCCGGAACCAAGATCGCGTGGCTGCTGGACAAGGTGCCGGGCTTGCGAAAGCGCGCCGAGCGTGGGGAGCTTGCGGCTGGCACCATCGACACATTCCTTATCTGGCGGCTGACGGGCGGCCAGGCGCATGCCACTGACGCTACGAATGCCTCGCGCACCCTGATCTACAACATCGCTGAGAACGCCTGGGATAACGAGTTGCTCGACATCCTGCGCATTCCGCGCTCGCTTCTGCCGCGGGTCGAGGACTGCGCGGCGGAGTTCGGCTCCATCGACAAGGCTCTTTTCGGTGCGGAGATTCCGATCCTGGGTGTCGCGGGCGATCAACAGGCCGCAACAATCGGCCAGGCCTGTTTCGAGCCTGGGATGATCAAATCGACCTACGGAACCGGGTGCTTTGCGGTGTTGAACACCGGCACCGAAATGGTGCGTTCGAAAAACAAGCTGCTGACCACCATCGCCTACCGCCTGAACGGCGAAACGACCTATGCGCTTGAAGGCTCGATCTTCATCGCGGGGGCGGCCGTGCAATGGCTGCGCGACGGCGCCAAGATGATCTCCAAGGCCGCTGATGCCGGTGACCTTGCAGCACAAGCCGATTCGACACAGACCATCTATTTCGTGCCAGCTTTCGTCGGACTTGGTGCGCCCCACTGGGATGCCGATGCGCGGGGTGCGATCTTCGGGCTGACACGGAATTCCGGGCCGGCCGAGTTCGCCCGCGCCACGCTTGAATCGGTGGCCTTCCAGACGCGCGACCTCCTCGACGCCATGCACAAGGACTGGAAAGCAGGCGACACGAAAACCGTGTTGCGCGTGGACGGCGGCATGGTTGCATCCGATTGGACCATGCAGCGCCTCGCCGACATCCTCGATGCGCCGGTGGATCGGCCACGCATCCTCGAAACCACCGCCCTCGGCGCCGCGTGGCTGGCGGGCAGCAAAGCAGGCTTCTGGCCGGGGAAAGACGGCTTCGCCCAAAAGTGGGCTCTCGAAAACCGCTTCCAGCCCACCATGACCCAATCGGATCGGCGCAAGGCAATCGCTGGCTGGCGCGATGCCGTCAGGCGTACGCTGACCTAGCATCCGGTTGTTGCCGCCTTCCGCTCACCCGCATGGGCAGGCGAAGGATCGGCTTACATCAATCCGAGCGCCCGCGGGATAGCCAGCGAGAGATCCGGCCAGAACGATGTGACGAGCATGACCGGCAGGGCGACGAAGCCCATCAGGCCGAGCGCCGGCATGACGGCTTCCATGATGGGTGCCTTGCAGATCCTGCAGGACAAGAACAGCGTTGGGGCCACGGGCGGGCTGTTGGCGCCGATCACCACCGAGCAAGCGACGATGGCGGCGAAATGCACCGGGTCGATGCCGCTGGCCACCATCAAGGGCAGGAACAGCGGGGCGATCACAACCGTGACCGACACGTCATCCATCAAGGCGCCGGCGATGATCAGAACGAGATTGACGACGAGCAGAGCACCAAGCGGGCTGCCAACCACGGACTGGATGGCTTCGGTGAGATCCTGAGGCACGCGCTCGAAGGCCATGATGCGCGAGATCATGAAGGAAAACAGCAGGATCAGAATGATGGTCCCGGTCGTTTCCGCTGCTTGGATGACGCTGCTTCCCAGGCTCTTCCAGGTGAATTCGCGATAGATCAGGCCGCCCACCACGAGCGTTGCCACCACGGCAACCGCGGCTGCTTCGGTGGGTGTGAAAATGCCTCCATAAATCCCGCCAAGAATGATCAAGGGCAGCGACAGCGCCGGCAGCGCCCGAAAGGTGACTGACCCGAAACTCTCGACCTTTTGGTCCGGTATCGGCAACTCGTCGAAGGCCCGACCCACGAGAAAGCGGTTGTACAGGATCAATCCGATGATGAGCAGGATCGCAGGCCCGATCGTCGCTGCGAAGCAGGCCGCCACGGATTGGCGCGTGACAACGGCGAACAGGATCATGGTGATGGACGGCGGGATCAGGATGCCGAGCAACGAAGACACGCCAAGCAGTGCAGCGATCCTCCCGCGCGGGTAACCGCGCGCCACCAGTGGCTCCGTCATGATGGAGCCGATCGATGCGATCGCAGCCGTTGCGGTGCCCGAAATGGCACCGAATACGCTGGACGACAGCACCATCGCCGTGCCCATGCCGCCTCGGCCCGTGGCGAGGCGCCCAACAAAGGCGATGATCCTTTGGGCGATGCCGCCGGCTTCCATGAGATAGCCGGCCAGGATGAACAACGGCAGCGCAATCAGAACCAGCGAGTTCAGGGATCGAAAGCCCTGCAGCATCAGGGTGTTCAAATTGATGTCGTAAACAAACGTCAGGAAGGCGAGAACGCCCGCGAAGGACCACGCGACCGGCAAACCGATCGCCATCAGGATGATGAGCAAAGGCAGTGCAAGAATGGCCGACATCAGGTGCGCCTCAAGCGGGACAGCGCATGAACCACATCGCGCATGGCATAAGCGAAGCACCCCAAAGCGGCCATTCCGATCGCAGCTTGCGGGATCCACAAGGGGATGCGGAAGGCAGGCGTGACCTGCGGCCGCTCCAGCCCCCAGGAGAACATCCAGAACGACCAGACGATGAAGAAGACCGTGATGATCACCGTCAGGATCGCGATGATCAGGTCGTGCGCCGCCTTCTTGCGGGGTGACGTCAACAGGTTGGCCAGCCAGTCAACCGTCAGATGTTCGCGCCGGCGCGAGGCAATCACGGCTCCCGTCATGTAAAGCAGGACGGCGGCCAGCATGATCAGTTCATGCAGGCCGACCACGGACAGGCCGAGCACATAGCGTGCCAGAACGAGAAACGCCATCAACCCGGCCGTTGCGAGCGAGGAGACAATCGCAACGACGTCGAGGCTTCGGGCAATGATGCTTCCACCGATACCGGGCCGCGACAAGCGCTCAGAGTCCACCGGCATTGGCGCGGATCGTTTCCATGATCTCGGCTCCGACGCGGCTTTCCATCATCGGCCAGACCTGCGAGCGCACGCGCTCCGCCATTTCCTTCAGCTGCTCCGGAGACGGCTCGATGTAGTTCATGCCGGCTTCCTTAGCCTTTTCGATATAGCCCTGGTCGCGCTCCTGCGCTTGTTCGAAGGCTTCTTCCATGACGGTCAAAGCCGACTCCTCGACAACCTTCTGTTGTTCGGGCGTGAGCTTGTCCCAGCTGCCGGAATTCATCGCGATGATGCCGGTGACGAACTGCATCTTCGTTTGGTTGTAGTAATCCAGCACGTCGCGGAAATACTCGTAGTCCCAGTAGATGATGTTGGCGCCATCGCCATCAACCACGCCGGTCTGGATGGCCGTGAAGACCTCGCTCCAGTCGATAGTTGCAGTCTGGTAGCCGAGCGCCTGCACGGATTCAGCCATCGGGAACATGGCGGGGACCCGGATCTTCAGGCTCGAGGCTTCTTCCGGCGTCATGGCATATTTGCCGCGCGAGGCGACCCCGTTGAAGCCTTCCGGCCAGGGACCGAAGAACTTGAGCCCGAGATCGTCGTAGATGCCGACGAGCATCGTGTTGACCCAGCCTCCGGGTTTGTAGGCCTCGAAGGCTTCTTCCCAGCTCGTCACCATATAGGGCGTGAAAAGCACGCCCAGCCGCTCGTCATAGGCCGTGATCGGCCAGTTGATCATCAGGTCCACATCACCGGCCACAAACAGATCAAAGACTTCCGCCTGGCTCCCCAACTCGTTCTGGTAGAACACGTCCACCTGTACTTCGCCGTTTGTGCCATCCTCAATGAGCTTGGCCCAACGATCGAGCGCGTCGCCCGAAGGCGATCCCTTGGCGCCCGAGTCGGTCGCGAGTTTCAGTTGGGTCTGCGCGAGGGCTGGCGAAGACGCCATCAAAAGCAGCGCGGCTCCGGCGGCAAGCAGTTTGCTGAACATCGCGAGTATCCCCTGTCCTTGTTTGTTGCCCTAGCTCAACAAAACTGGACGTGAATGTCCAGCATGTTCGACAAGGTTCCCGCAGGCGACGGAGATGCTTGGGCTGTCGTCGCTCGACCGAGAACAAATCGCTGTATTCAGAGCCCAACCAGCACGTCGCGAGTCAGTTCAGCCGGCGACGAACAGCCCAGATGGCCAAGCGTCGTCCAGAACTCGCGCTGCAGCAGTTCCAGCGTGCGCCGCACCCCATTTTCGCCATCCGCGGCCAGCCCAAGCGCCAGGACACGGCCAAGCGCCACCGCATTCGCCCCAAGCGCCAGGGCGGTCGCGATGTCGCTGCCGCGGCGGATGCCAGAATCCAGGATGATCGGAATGTCCGGGCCGACCGCATCACGCACCAGCGGCAGCATGTCCACAGGCGTTGGGGTCCGGTCGATCGTCCGGGCGCCGTAGTTCGAAACGTAAAGCGCCTTGGCGCCCGCATCGAGCGCGTTCTTGGCGTCTCGCACGCTCATCACGCCCTTGATCATGCAAGGCAGCGGCGATTGTGCGATCACGCGTGCGGCCTGCTCCCATGTCCAACGCGGCTGGGTGAAGTCCAGCAACTCGCGCAGCATGGCAGGATCCGACGTGTCTGGGCCGAAATTGGCCGGTCCCTGATCGCGGCGATTGGTGAAGCGGTCTTCCATCATCCGCTCGCGCCATTGCCGGATCGGCGAATAGGTCACGCAGATCCAGCGATAGCCTGCCGCCTTTGCGCGATGGATCATGGCGAGCACGGCGCCCTCGTCGCCGACAAAGGTCATCTGGAACACGGATGCGGCCGTGGAAGCCTGCGCGACTTCTTCAAGGGAATGGGCGGCTGCCACGGGCACCATCTGGCCGATGCCGACGGATTGTGCGGCGCGGCCGAGCGCAAGGTGACCATCGGGATGAAACACCGTTTCCCCGCCGCCAAAAGGCGCAACGAATGCAGGAAAGCTCAACTCCTGGCCAAGCACCGCAGTGGCCGTGGTGGGGTTGCTGACGCCGGTAAACAGCGGCGCTTCGAACAGGTAGCGGTCGAAAGCCGCGATGTTGGCGCGCAGGGTGACCTCGTCGCCGGTGCCACACTGGAGATAATTCCAATCTACCTCCGAAAGACGCCGGCGCGCATCGGCGGCAACACCTCTCAACGTCACGTATTTTTCTGACGTGGTGTAGCGATCATCCATGTGGCTTGGCTGTCGGGTCATCACGCGGCTCCCTCCCGGGTGGTCAATCTTTGGCAGCCGTGAGGACGATCTCGATCAGCCGCTTGGGATCGCCCAGATCGCAGCCGCCGATGGTGGCGCGGGACGGCAGATCAGCGCCATCCAGCCATTCCAGCCAAGCCTCGTTCATCTCCTCCTTCCGCGACATGTCGCTGAGATAGATGCGTGCCTGCAGGATGTTGCTCTTGCTCGAGCCGAGTTCGTTCAGGAAGGTTTCGAGCTTGGCGCAAGTCTGGCGCGTTTGTTCCTTCATGCCCGTGTTGATGTCATCGGCCGCATGGCCGGCGAAATAAATGACACCATTGTGCTCAACGGCGCCGTATAGCGTGCGAGCCTTGCGATGGCGGGTGATCATGGTGATGTCCTTTTTCTCGCGGAAAGCAGGATGGTGGCTCGCTTCGAGCGCACCGGGTCAAAGCTGACGCTGCGCGTCAGGCGGTGGGGGTGAGGCCTTGCGGGCTATACGGGTTCAAAGACCGATCGAGCGGTTGACCGGAAACAAGGTCAGCCAGGCACTTGCCGGCGAACGGACCCACCGTGAGGCCGGACGCCCCGAGCCCATTGCCGATCGTCAAGCCTGGCAGGCCTGGAACGCGACCAAGAATTGGGCGGATGGTGGGCGCTGCCGGCCTGAAGCCGATCCGCGTTTCGATATGGGTGGCGTTGGCCAGGCCGGGCGCGATCGACAGACCCGCGGAAAGCACCTCGTGCTGGCCAGCGGCGGTCACCCTGTAATCGAAACCTGAATTGTCTTCGCGCGTCGCCCCGATCACGACGCGTGAGTCGTCGAAGGCCAGCAGGTAATGGCTCCCCATCGGCAACAATACGGGCCATTGCGCCGTGGCCACTCCGGGCAGCGACAGATGCACGATCTGCCCCTTCTGCGGCTGAACCGGGTGATGAAGGCCAAGCGGCTGGAGAATGCGCGACGCCCACGCGCCGGCGGTTACCACGATTTCATCGGCATGCAGCTGCTGTCCGCTGCTTCCCAGTGTGAGGAGCCCGCCATCTCTCATAGCCAGCGAGACATTGTCCCGGCGATATGTGGCGCCGAGCGAAATCGCGGCGCGAAGCATGGCGGCTGCAAGGAGCCGGGCATCCACGCGGGCTGCCCCCGATATGTGGATCGCTGGCAGACCGTCCCGCAGCGGAGGAAAAAGTGCGCGCGCTTCGGCTGGAGTCAAGCGGCTGACCTTGCCCGCTTCAGGAGCAGCTTTGGTGCGCTCACGCACCCGCTGTTCGGCGGCTTCAAACTCGCCGGGGTCTTCCGCAACAACCAGGGCACCAACCTTCCGGTAGCCAAGACTGGTTTCACCGCGTGCCACGAGACCGGTGATCAGCTCGTCATAGAACCGGGCGCCGGCGGCATACATCTCATACCATTCCGGCTCGTCAGCCTTCGTGGCCCAAGGGCAAACGATGCCGGCACCAGCAAGGGTCGCCTTGCCCTGGTGTTCCTCGTCCACCACGTCGACCTTTACGCCCTTGAGAGCGAGGTGGTAGGCCGTGCTGGCGCCAAGAATGCCGGCGCCGATAACCAAGACGCGCATGCGCCTTCCTTCCATCGTCATTTTCTGAGGACGATCCGGCGCCGTAACGCGCCGGTCTCCATTTCGCGGCTTCGCTGCCGCTATTCCACCGTGACGCCCGAGAAGCGGCTGGTCCCGAAGATGGCAGGGACATAGCCTTTGACCGACTTGTTCACCGCCGTGATGGTGTCTGCGCCGCCCAGGATCACCGCCGGCACTTCCTCGTGGAAAACTTCCTGCGCCTGGAGGTACAGCTTCTCGCGCTCCGCTTGGTCCGTGATGGAGCCGGCCTTGTTCATCAGCGTGATGAAGGTGTCATTGCACCAGGAGCCGATGTTGGACGGGCTCGGCTTTCCCTCGGCGTTACAGGTGAAGTAGTTGTTCGGGATCTGGCTCGGATCCGGGAAGTCGTAGATCCCGCCGAACATGCCGACCTTGGCTTCGCCCTGGCGCGAGCGGGTGATGTATTCCGACCATTCATAGGAGATGATCTCGGCCTTGACGCCGATCGCTGCCCAATCCGCCTGGATGAACTCAGCGGCACGACGGCCATGCGGCATGTAAGGGCGAGACACGGGAACCGCCCAAAGTTCGGTGGTGAAGCCGTCGGGATAGCCGGCTTCCGCCAGCAGCTTCTTGGCAAGTTCAGGGTCATAGTTATAGGGGCCGATATGATCCGCCGAACCCCACAAGGCCGCCGGAACCAGGGATCCCGTTACCTTGCCCCTGCCATCATAAACCACGTCAACCAGCGGCTGCATGTTGATCGCGTGGGCAAGCGCTTCACGAACCTTCTTGTTCTGAAGAATTTCGTCCTTGAAGTTGAAAGTGATGAAGCCGGAGGAGGCGACGGGCGTGTTCACCGCTTCCAGCGTTTCGCTGCTCTCGATCCGTTCCAGATCGGCCAGGTTCGGGTAAAGCGCGATGTGGCACTCGCCGGCCAGCGCGCGCTGCAGGCGCACCGTGGCATCGGCGCTGATGGCCATCACCACACCATCGACCTTGGGTGTGCGCGCTTCGTTGCCGATCGCAGCGCCCCAGGTTTCGGCAAAGGGCGCGAGCCGAACAACGGCGTCCTGCTGATAAGCGGCGAGCTGGAAGGGGCCTGTACCGATGGGCTCCCGATCGAACTGGTCCGGCGTTCCCGCTTGCTGGAGCTTGTCGGCATATTCCGCGGAGGTGATTGCCAGAGACTGGTGCGCCATGATGCCGATGAAGGGCGCCAGCGGCGCCTTCAACGTGAATGCCACCGTGTGATCATCAATCTTTTCGACGCTCTGCAAGGCTTCGGCCAGCTTGGTGTTGAACGTGACATAGGTGCCGCCGCTTACCGCCGCATATGGGTGGTCGTCCTGCAGCATGCGATCGAAGGTGAACACGACATCGTCGGCATTGAAGTCCCGCGTCGGCGTGAACTGGCTGTTGGATTGCCACTTCAAGCCCTCTCGCAGCTTGAACGTGTAGGTCTTGCCGTCATCCGATACGCTCCAGCTTTCCGCGAGAGCCGGATCGATGTCAGATCCTCCTGCCTTCACCGAAACCAGATTGTCATAGATCTGGCCAAGCACCGTCAGCGTGGTGCCGTTGCTTGACAGCTGCGGGTTGAAGACTTCCGGCGATCCTTCCAGGCATACGGACAGGTTCGCGGCAAAAGCCGGTGACGTTGCCAGGAGTGCCACGCTGCAAAGGCTAAACAGAGATTTCATCGGCAGATCCCCTCTTGATTGATGGCTCATGCCTCCAACAGGCATCGCCAGGTTGCGACTAAGGAAGGCTCGCGTGATATGATTGTCAAATAGCTTGTTCTCCGATCATTATAACCAAAACTCATATTGCCTCTCGGAGCGCCCCCGATGAATGTTCGCCAGCTCGAAGCCTTCCAGGCGACCATGGAAACAGGCTCCGTGTCCCGCGCCGCCGAGCGCCTGGGCGTGAGCCAGCCGGCGGTCAGCAAGCTTTTGCGCGCGTTTTCCGACAGTTGCGGCTTCGGCTTGTTTGTGCGCAGCGGCGGACGGCTGGTGCCGACGCAGGAAGCGCGCGCCTTGGCAACAGAGGTCGAGCGCATGTTTTCGGGGACAGAACGCGTGGCGCGCCTTGCACGCGCGCTGCGCAATCGCGAATGGGGTGAAGTCAGCGTTGCGGCTCCGCCAGCCTTGGCGACCCGCTACCTCGCCCATGCCTTGGCGCCCCTGCTCAGTGCCCGGCCCGATCTCCTGTTTACCCTGCAAAGCCGCAACTCGCCGCGCATCGCGGAGCTCGTCGCCGCCCAACAGATCGACATTGGCTTGAGCGTGCTGCCCTCGGACCATCCGCACGTGGACGCCGAGATCATCATGCGGTTCGACATGATCTGCATCCTGCCGGCGGGGCATCCGATGGCTGAGCGCAATGCGATCGCGCTGGACGACCTGCGCAACGAACCTTTCATTTCGCTGGCGCGCGACGATTGTTCCCTGATGACCATCGACCGCGCCTTCCAGGTGCGCGGCGTGCAGAAGCGCACGGCCATCGAGGTCCCGCTTTCAGAAACGATCTGCGGTTTTGTGGCGAACGGCGTCGGCGTGTCCGTGGTGCCGCCCTTTGTCGGGCTGGATTACTCCCCGACCCAGCTGGTGCGGCGCAAGCTGGTTCCGGCCACACCCATGGATGTGTGGATGCTGACTCCCAATACGCGGCCGCCGTCCTTGGCGGCACAAAGGCTGGCGGAGTTGATCCGCCTCGCCGTTGCTCCCTTCAACACGACAAGAGTCGAGGCTTGAGTTCGATCAGCGGAAGCGAATGCTCGGGCCCTCCAGCGGCAAGCCCTGAAGCTCCACGCTCCACTGCTCTCCCGCTGCGATCGGCAAGGCTCGTGTTACCGTTCCGGTGGACACGATGTCTCCGGCCTGCAGCTTCGGCGCTGCGGACTCCGTTGCAAGGAGGTCGACGAGGTGGCGCAGGGCAGCCAAGGGTCCGCCACCCAGAACATTGGTGGCGCGGCCGCGGTCGGCGGTTTGCCCGTTACGGCTTAGCTCCATATCGAAGCGGGCAAGTGCGTCGTGCCACCGGTCAGCCTCATTGGGGCTGACGGCGACGCGCGAGCCCACAAGCAGCGCCCCGTGCAGACCAAAGGCGGCGACCGTGTCGGCTGCGGTAAACCGCCAGCCCGGGAACAAGGATTGAACGATCTCAAAGCCCGGCGCCACCCACTCGATGCACGATAGCAGCGCCCGTTCGTCCATTCCCGCTTCCGGTACGCGGTGGAAACGGAACATGATTTCGGGCTCGATGCGGGGCTCAACGAGCCTTGTCAGGTCAAAGCTGCCCTGGAGCTCAGCGAGTTCAAACAACGTCGTGTCGTAGACATAACCCCAGATCGGCGCAGCCACCCCGTATTCGGCCCAGATCGTTGTGTTCGTGAAGCCGATCTTGCGGCCAACGACGCGTTCTCCGCGTTCTTCGCGAAGCCGCCGCACGGAAGCCGCGACTTCGTAGGCGGCCGCAAGATCGAGGTCTGGGTGTTGCTCAGAAAGGGACGCCCGCTGATCGCGGCGCTCCAGGGAACCGAGGAGGTCGGCTGCGAGGCGGTTTGCTTGGGCTTTGCTCATTCGTGCACTCTAACCGCCGCTGGCTGAAGAGCAACGGTTTGCTTCCCGGCGAGGATGCCCGTGCCATCCGCTGCTTGCGGTGTCTTTCCGGCACCACCGCCGAAGGGAACGACTGGAAGCACGTTTTCTTCGGGAGATTGTGCTGGACGTTTTCTCGTGCTCCTGCTTGAAAACACAGGAACATTGAAGATGAGGATCCGTCGTGCCACGCGATCACACAGGAATGGGGACGCTTCTGGTGCCCGGTCAGCCGGACAGCAAGGTTGTGTTGGACATCGCGCCGGACGCCACGGGCGGATGGCAAACGGTGCGCGGCACGATCAGCGGCGATCCGGTTTCGCTGAACGCGGCCTTCAACAACAATCGGGAGGCGTGCCTGGTGCATGATGCGAGCGGCTTCCGCATGGATGTCACCATCCTCGACGTGACACCCGAGGGCCTGGCCCATGTCACGCTTGTGGGGATGGGATCGGCCTGAGCAGCGCTCCGCTGCCAGCTCCTCAGGAAGCATAAAGGCCCTGCGATGACGATCGCAGGGCCTTTATGCTTTTACGACGGCAAGAGCGGTTGCGCGGCCTCAGGCAACCGGCACAAAGCCGGGTGATCCGACCGAGCTGGCATCGCCGGCCTGGGCATAGCCGCCGGCACTGCCGACGATTGCGACCTGGTAGGCTGGATCGTTCCACGACACACCGTCCCACACCGCGGAAGCCTTGGCGTTGCCGCCGAAGGCTGCCCCTGCGTGCTGTTCCGCTTTAAAAGAGCCGACGGTGTCCGACGTTCCGATGGCCGACCCGTCCGACGCGTTGACGGTGGCAGCGCCATAGTTGAACGCCGTCGCCACATAGCCGTTTTGGTCGAACAGCACGACCGCATCGCTTTTCCCAAGCCCTGCGCCGTCTAGGCCAACAACCGCCACGCTGTCAGCTAAGCCCCACGCGGCACGGAATTCTGCCATTTCCGCGTCATTTTCGACCACCGCAACGATCAACGTTTGGCCGGGCGCGATAAGCGTGTTCTCGGCAAGGGCCACGCCTCCAGAGAAAGTGCCAGCGCTGTCGCTGTAACGCCAGTTCGAAAGATCGATCGCCGTGTCGCCGTAGTTGTAGATTTCGAAGAAGTCCCCGCCAGAAGCGTTGGAGTTTACTTCGGTGATCAGGAGGCTGTAGTCCGGCAGGGCGTCGATCGTGGAGAAGGCCGTCGAGTCATAGGCAGCCATCGGGTTGTTCATGGTGTCCGCGAAGGCGCCAGTACCGATCGAGACCTGGTATTCAGTGTTCAGCGCGAGCAAGCTTGCGAAATCAACCGTGACCCTGTTGCCGCTGACGAAAACAGCAGCATCCGAGACATCGATCGTGACATCGGCGCCCCCGCTCTGGTTCTCGAGCACGATGGTGCCCGATCCCTTCTGCACCACCTCGTCGAAGTTGATCACGAGATCGGCAAACGGCGCGACATCGTCGCCCCCAAGCGAAATGCCCGTAACCTGTGGCGCGACGTTGTCTGGCGCCAGGTTGACGATGTTGACGCCCGTGAAGCTCAGCACGTCGGCGCCCGACAACGATTGCAGCGCCTGCGCGTCATCGCCCGCGGTTGGATCCGCGTAAGCCAGGCTGATGATCGAACCGGCGGCAATCGCCGAAGGAAGGGTCAGCGAAAGCGTGTCGCCGGTGATCGTGACCGATGCCGGTGTCACGTCTACGCCGTCGAGCGTCACGGTGAAGGCCGCATTGTTTGGCCGTTCTGTTGTGCCCGCGAGCAGCGCCTGGTTGAAGGTCACGCTGATCACCGCGCCGTCCGTGCTTGCATTGCTTACCAGCGGAGCGCCAAACAGGCTGCCGTTGACCAAAGCGAAGCCGGGCGCTTTTGTGTGGTTGGCTTCCCAGTTCAGGGGATCCTTGATGCTGGCAGCAAGCGATTGGAGATCGCTGGCGTCGAGCGAACCGCTGTAGCGGGCATTGGTCTGGTTGGCAGGGTTGACGGTGAAGCTGAGTGCTGCGCCCGCATTTGTCAGCTCAACAGGGATTGCACCGGCGCTCCCGCCCAAAGTGAGGCTTGCAACAAAGGTTCCGGGGTTCGTGATGACCCCCGCTCCGCCGTCCACAAGCCCGTCGATCACCGCACCCTGCAAGGCGTAGTAGGTTTCCGACTTGCCGACGCCGCCGCCACCGCCCTTGGTGGTGCCGATGTCCGCAACGGGGTTGCCGTTCGTGTCCGTCTGGATGGTGACAATGGTGCCGGCAGGCAGGTCGCGACCCGCCGTCCATGTGAACGCGGCTTCGTTGGTGATCCCATTGAAGCCCGTTGACGCATCGTAATCGCGGTCGGTGAACGTGATGCGGGTGCCGCCGGTGATGTCCGTCATCAGAATGAAGGCAATGGCATCGGGAGCTTCGGCGTTGCCGCCAACAAACAGGACATCGCCTGCCGAAAGAATGGTGGGAGGCGCCGAGGTGATCAGGTCAAGCGGGTCAGCCGGCGTTATGCCTCTGAAGGCATTGCCGAAATGATCCACGATGGCGCCGTTTTCGATCTGCAGCGTATACGCGGTTTCGAAAGAAAGATCGGTGCTCGGCCGCAGCGTCACAACATTGTAGTTGAAGCTGATCTGCGTGCTGGTTGCGAGATCGAAGCTTTCCACAACCGCGCCGGTTGCGTCGCGCAGCGTGGCTGTACCCTCGCCCCGCGCGACACCCTCATTGAACGAGAGCACGAACGCCGTGTCGACGGCAGCACCTTGCGTGCCATCAGCGGGCGAGGCCTCAACCAGGCGCGGTCCGGTCTGGTCCACCACAGCCCTGCCCAGCGTCACTACATTGCCTTGAAACTGCTGCTCCGACGCCGGCAGATCCTTCGACCCGTCGGTCTGGCCGGGCCAAACCGTGTCGCCATTGTCCTGCAGCAGGAGGAGTTGCGTTCCTTCCTTGATGCTGGCCGGGGACACCAGAGTCTCGAAGCTGCCCCCGGTTTGCGCCAGAAGGGCGTCCAGATCTGTGTCCCGCTCCACCGGCTGCGAACCTGTAGTGCCGTCCCAGGTAAACAGGCGGAAATTGTGTTCCACTGCTCCGCTGGATGGTGCGGCCGAGCCGGCGATGATGACGTAGCCGCTGCCGTCGGTAGCCTTTTCGATCGAGCGAATGCCACGGCCGCCAAGGTTCAACTCGATGGGAGCGCCGAACGTCGCATCGGTTTCGCTGCCGTTCACAAGCTCCGCGTAATTTTCGAGCGGAACGATCAGCGCCTTGTCGCGGGTGGTGGTGTCTGTTTGAGGGGCGCGGAAGCCAAGCCACAGCGCACCATCGTCGGGCGACGTCGTCGCGCCCTCGACCGCGAAGCCGGACGGCTGTTCCGGGCTTGATCCGGCAGCAGAAGAGGCCGCAAAGCCGAAGTAGTTGGCACCCTGACCATGCGCGTTGCCGGCATCCCAGGCAACCAGTGCGGCTTCGAGACCGGTATAGGCTCCGTTGATGGTGAAGGTCGTGGCAGCGCCTGTGCCCTGGAGTTCGACGCTGAACAGGATCTCGCGGTTGTCCGCTTCGCCGCCGCTCTTCGAGTTGCCGTGCGAGCCGACCAGATACAGCGTGTTGCCGACCAGCGCACTCGCTTCCAGATCGAGTTCGCCGTCCCCGCCGATGGCTGCGTCATAGCTCCATTCGAGCACGGCCGGTCCGCCGTCGCGGTGATACACGCGCAGAACATTGGCCTCGTCGTCGCCGACAAGGATGTAATCGTCCGGCAGCGCGATGGCGGTGGAGGTGTCGGACGAGTTTTCACCCGTGCCGGCGTTCGGCAGGAAGGTGATCGGCTCAGGCTGCGGCTGCGGCTCAACGGGTCCACCCGGCTGGCCCGGCGTTTCCGGTTGCGTGGGCTCGCTTGGAGCGCCATCAAGAAGGGACTCGGCAAGGTCTTCCAAGAAGTCCGGCGTGGTGCTGCCGTTTCCAAGAGCATCCGCGATTTCGGCTTGCGTGGGCGCACGGCCAAGCAGCCCGTGATACACCAGGACGACCTGGGTGGCAGCGTCGTTGTGCTGCGTGCTTTCAGCCGATGTGGCAACCATCAGCAGGAGGCGGGCCGGCGATTCCCCCTGGGCCAGAAGGTTCGTCCAATAGGCAAGCCCTTCCGCATCCGGGGCACGGCCGAGCGCGTTCTGGTAAATGGCCGCGACAAAGACCGCGCTGGCGGCGTCATCCTCGTATTGGCCGCTAAATTCCGCCGATGCGCTGAAGGCGCGCGCGATGTCTTCCATCGACATGCCGTCACGCCGGGCATCGACCCAGTAGCGCAGGCCCGCCGCATCCGGCGCACGACCGAAGGCGCTATAATAAAGTTGCACTATCGGCACGATGTCCTGGCGGGCTTCAACCGACGCGGCGAACGCCGCCACGACCTGCGCAAGCGAAACGGCGCCGCTTTCCACCTGATCGATCCAGTAATCCACGCCTGCAGCATCGGACGGACGGCCGAGCAGGTTTGCGTAGAGTGTGTTGATGATATCGATCGTGGCCATTGGCGCGGCTCCCCTTCTCAAAGAAGCCGTGCAGTACGAAATCCGCACTACAGAAATATGTCAGTAACTTTCTAACCTTGGTGCCGAGTTCAAGCGTCGACGAATCCCGGTGGGACAAGCCGCCGGAACCGCGTCAGCGCCGCCCGACGAGGCGAGCGGAAACATCCTGGGAATAGGAGCCAAGATAGGATTGGAAGCCGCCATAGGTGGCGTCCATGTGTTCCAGAAAGGCCAGCATGGCGGCTGGCTCGCTCGACAGCAGCACGGTGGCTTGCGCTTCATCCAGGCCACGCGCCACCGCCTGGAGCCTGAGCTTCTGCATCAAGGGCGCTGCAAGCTCGGCCGTGAGGCCGTAGTCCGTCGCGATCTCCTCCTTGGCGACGCCGGCCAGGGACAGCAGCATGGCGGCCACGATGCCCGTTCTGTCCTTGCCGGCTGTGCAGTTGAACAGGATCGCCCCGTCTTCTGCTTGTGCAATGATTTGCGCGACGCTGAGCAGTGCCGGACGACAGGCGCCGATCGCCGCGACATACCGGACCGAAAGGTCAAAGCCTTCGTCATACATTTCCGCGAAAGGCGCGAGCCCATCGAATAACGAAACATGGTGATAGCGAACGGTGCCATGGTCCGCAAAAGCGCTCGGCTGATGCCTGATCTCCGCGTCGCTGCGCAGGTCGATCACTGTTTTTAACCCAAGGCCGAGAAGCGTCTGGACATCTTCGGGGTCCAGGTCGTGCAAGGCGTCGGCACGCAGAAAGGTCCGCCACGGCACCGGATCGCCGCTGGGAGTAAGATAGCCGCCGAGGTCGCGAACATTGTGCGCGCCCTTCAGGCGGATGTGGCGTTCTCCTGCAGTCATTATCGTATCCCGGATTTCATGAAAGACTCCACGACCTGGCGCTGGAGCACAAGATAGATCAGCAGGATCGGCAGCGATGCAAGGGTGGCAGCGGCCATCAGCAGCCCCCAGTCATTGCCTTCCTGCGACATGAAGAATTGCAAACCGATCTGGACAACCGAGTTCTCGATCTTGCGGATCAGGAGAAGCGGCCAGAAATACTCGTTCCATGCGGAAATGAAGCACAAGATCGAGACCGAGGCGATCGGCGCCCGCAGGTTGGGGATCACCACTTCAATCAGCGTGCGCAGACTGCCGGCGCCATCCATCCGCGCGGCTTCCACCACCTCGCGCGGGAAACCGCGCATGGCATTGTAGAGCACGAGCACCGCGAAGGCTGCTGCCGCATTCGGAACCACAAGCCCGGCAATCGTATCGAGCAGCCCCAAACGTGTTGCCAGAACATAGTTCGGGATCATCACCACCTGAAACGGCACCAACCAGGACAGCGCGATCAGGGAATGAGCGAGTCGTCCGCCGGGGAAGCGCCACCGCACCAACGCCCAAGCGGCAAGAAGGCCTGTCACGACCTGCGCTGCGGTTGTGGCGGCTGCCATCAGCACGGTATTCCACAAGATCCCGAAGATCGGCATCACCTCGATCACCCGACGGTAATTCTCGAGTGTCGGGGTTGCGGGCCAGAGGGCCGTGGAGAAAACCTCGCTTTCCGGGCGGAAGGACGTTTGCACCATCCAGTAAACCGGAAAGATGGCGAGGGCCGATAGCCCGATCATCACGAGGTGCGCGGCGAAGCGCCTGGTGTTCGGGCTAGTCGTCATAAACTGCAAGCTTCTTCATCAGGGCAAGACACACCAGGGCGACGAGGCCGAACACAAGAAACACCAGCATACCGGCTGCCGTGCTCCAGCCAGCCGACATGGTTTTGAACCCGTATTCCCACATCAGGTAGTAAACATTGGTGGTGGATCGCAGCGGGCCGCCGCCGGTCAGGGCGTTGATGTAAACGAAGCTCCATTGCGCACCGAACAGAACCGTCATCAGGCTGAGCAGCAAGATTGTGGGCGAAAGCAGCGGGACGCGGATGTCGCGCACGATCTGCCAGGATGTGGCGCCATCCATGCGGGCGGCCTCGATGTAGCTCGGGTTGATGGCGCTGTCGGCGGCGGCAAAAAGGAGGGTAGAAAAGCCGATCAGCTTCCAGCCGGTAATCCAAACCAGCGTCCAAAGCGCCACGTCCGGATCGCGCAGGAAACCGATCGTGTCGAAGCCGAAGCTACGGAGCCACTGGTTGGCGAGGCCATGATCCTCGTTCAGGAGCCAGCGCCACACGATGGCTGCGACGATCGGGGCAACGATCATCGGCACGAAGATCAGCCCACGGTAGAGATTACGCGCGGGCCCCGTGAGTTGGGCGGTAAGAAGCGCCACCACAAGCGGAACGCCAACGGAAAGCGGCAGAAGGCCGACCGTGTAGAGCACCGTGTTGATCACGGCCTGCTGCATATCAGGAAGGTTGAGCAGGTTGAGGTAGTTGTCGAAGCCGACATAGCGCGGCTGCGAGCGCGGCAGCATGTTCCACTGATAAAATGAAAGCTCGAAGGCTTCCAGAAGCGGAACATATGTCCAAACAATCAGCACGGCCAAGGCAGGCGCGAGGTAGAGCCAGGGTTCGAAGGCGCGCAGCGTGATGCGCGGCAATCGCGGCGTGGCGATAGGCATGCTCGTTGCAATGGCTGTGTGGGACATGGGTTATCGCCTGGGAACCTGGCGCCAGGGCTGCAAACCCTGGCGCATCGTCAAGGAAGCCGATGGTTGATCCCGAAATCAGTTTGCCGGCATCAGCGGTTGAGCCTGCTCCTGGGCAGCCTTCAGCACCTGGCGCGGGTCGCCGGAGCCGAAAACGGCTTCCGTCATCGCGTCCTTCATCATGTTTTCCACCTGGCGGTAGTTCGGTCCGCCGAACGCCACATTGGGCGTGAGGCGATCCAGCTGCTCCAGGTTGGCACGATATTTCGGGTTCTGCTCGAGCCAGCCTTTCAGGTAGCGCTCGTCGTTTACGATGCCCGGACGCAGCGGCAGGTAACCGATCTTGCTCGTGATGATCGTGTAGGCTTCGTCGGAAGTCAGGAACTTCATGAGTTCCCAGGCCGCGCGCTGCTTCACCGGATCCTGCGAGAACATGAACACCGCGGAGCCGGAATTCGTCGGCGCCGTCGGCTTCTCACCGAAGGACGGCATCGGGGCGAGGCCGAGTTCGAAGTTGCCCTGCGCCGCGCTTTCCATGCGGTTGAGGATGGCGGACGTGTACAGGAACATTCCAAGATTACCTGACTGGAACGTGTCCATATGCGCACCGACGTCGATGCGAGCATGGGCACCGGAGTCCATGAGGTCGCGCAGCATCGCAACTGCGTCCGCCTGGTCCTTGTCGGCGAAGGTCAGCGTGTTGCCATCGCGAACCTTGCCGCCGCCATTCGACATCACGATCGACTGGTAAACGAAGGTGCCGTCGGTTGGACCGTAAGCGCCGGGAAAGAAGCCATGCTTGCCTGTCTTTTCGGCAATGGCCTTTCCAGCCGTTTTCACCTCTTCCCAAGTGCGGGGCGGCTGATCCGGATCAAGGCCGGCCTGCTTGAAGAGATCGCGGTTGATGAACATCACCGGCGTGGAGAAGACATATGCGAGACCATAGGTCTTGCCGTCCACCTCACCGAGCGCCAGCCCTGCCGGCACAAAGCCAAGGGCATGCTTGGCGAGTTCGTCGCCGGCAACGTCTTCCAGCGGCTGGGCCCCAAGTTCTTCTGCGGCATAGATGAGGTCGCGGAACACCAACTGCGCAACGTCAACGTCGAGACCGGCGACCATGTCAGCCTGAACGCGGCTCAGAACCTCATTGGAAGGTGCGCCGATCGGTTCGACCTTCACGTTGGGATTTGCTTCTTCGAACTTGGCGATGAGCTCAAGGGTCGCCTCACGGCCGATGCCGGCGCTCGCCAGATTGTAGTTGTAGAAGGAGATCGTCACCGGTTCGGTGATTGCTTCGGCCATCTGAGCCGAAGCCGAGCCCGCAACGCCCGCCAGAAGCAGGCTGGTAGATACGGCGAGCGAAAGAAACTGTCTGCGGAGCATGGCGTAAACCTTTCGGGAGAGGAAGTTATTCAGCGGCGACGGGAACGGCGGCGGCCCGCTCGATCAGCATCTGCAGCGGGTAAACATTGAGCTCCGCGCGGTCGGTCGGCAGCGGAACGAAGGCGACGGAAAGGCCGCTCTTGCGGATCGTTCCAATGGCGAAGGAGGAGCCGCGCACCATGCGAAGCACGTCCGTGCGCAGAATGTCTGTGGCGGCATGCTGGCCCATGCCAACGATCACGGGAATGCCGTTCCAAACGGAAACCCTGTCGTGGTGGATGTGCCCGCTCAGGATCCCCAGGACGTTGCGCCCCTTCAAGAGGTCGGCCAGTCGTTCAGACTGTTCAAAGGCGATATGACGCCAGTGCGCTGCGTCCGGCGCTTCGCCAAGCGCCGGTGGATGGTGCGAGACAATCAGCTTCGGCAGGTCGGGATGGGTGTCGAGCGTCCGGGCCAGCCATTCGAATTGCTTGGGCTCGATCGTTCCACCAATGAAGCCGGGTTCGCTGGAGTCCAGCGTGATCACATGAACGCCGTCGAGAACCTCGTCATGATCATAAGGCGCATCCGGTGCGGACGCTGCGATCCCCATGCCGGCGTAGAAGCCCTCTCGGGTGTCGTGGTTGCCAAGGGCATAAACAACCGGAAGGCTGGCGCCCTCCATCAGCCGCTTCAGAATCCCATAGCTTTCGGCATCGCCGCGATTGGACAGGTCTCCACTGGCCACGATGAAGCTTGGCCGCGGCTCGATGGTTGCAACCAGCGCCAGGACTTCCTGCAGGGGCGATTGCGTGTTGCTGAACAGGTGGTCGTCCGTTGCGGGGTCGCCGACATGCAGGTCCGTGAGGTGAACGAATGTGACGTCGGGCGTCATGCGGCGGCTCCGTGTTTCATGATCGTTTCAGGCGTGGCTCTGCTTGGAGCAACCCGCTGGCCACCCTCCACCTGGAAGGCGTGCATGTCTTCGCTGGCGATGGCGATGGCGAACGGCGTGGCCGGGATGTTCTTGCCTGCGGGCAGCGTGATCGCGACCGCCGTCCCGGCAACCTTGCCATGCAGGTGATGCTCGGTGCCGAGATCCTCAGTGAGCTCGAGCGCAAACGGGAGCGCAGCCGAGGCACCGTCCAGCGGCGCCACAACGGCCGAACCGGGGCGGAAGGCGAGTTCGATCCGTGTGCCCCGCGGAAGATCGAAAACGAGCTGCGGCCATGGAACGAGGTTGCCGCCGATCACGGCGCGCCCGCTGCCGTCGATGGTGGCCGGCAGGAAGTTCATGGGAGGCGAGCCGAGAAAGTTGGCGACGAAACGGCTTTGCGGCTTGCGAAACACTTCCGACGGGCTTCCCGCCTGTTCGATGCGCCCGCCGTTCATCACCACAAGCTTGTCGGCGAGGGTCATCGCCTCGACCTGATCGTGCGTGACGAAAACGCTGGTTGTCCGCAGTTCGCGATGGAGTCGCTTGATTTCCAAGCGCATCTGGATGCGCAACTGTGCATCAAGGTTCGACAA
The DNA here is from genome assembly GCF_017813335.1 of Tianweitania sediminis. Lineage (GTDB taxonomy): Bacteria > Pseudomonadota > Alphaproteobacteria > Rhizobiales > Rhizobiaceae > Tianweitania > Tianweitania sediminis. The sequence continues at coordinate 77,286 of NZ_JAGIYY010000001.1, forward strand.
GGGTTCGTCGAACAGGAAGATGCCCGGCGAGCGCACCATCGCCCGGCCCATGGCGACGCGCTGGCGTTGCCCGCCCGACAGTTGCGAAGGCTTGCGGTCGAGCAGGTGGGTCAGCCCAAGCGTGGACGCGATGCGCGCAACCCGTTCATCCCGGTCGCGCCGCGCGATGCCCGATACCTTCAGCGCATAGCCGATGTTTTGCGCCACGGTCATGTGCGGGTAAAGCGCGTAGTTCTGAAACACCATGGCGCAACCGCGCTTGGCGGGCTGCAGGTCGTTCACCACCTTCTCGTCCACGGCAATCTCGCCGCTCGTGATGTCTTCCAGCCCGGCAATCATGCGCAGCAGCGTGGACTTGCCGCAGCCGGACGGCCCCAGAATCACGACAAAGGCGCCATCCTCGACGTGGAGGTCGATGCCGTTCACAGCAAGCGTCTTGCCATAGGTCTTGCTGACGGAGCGGATGTTTATCGATGCCATGCCTCGGCCCCGTTTTCATGCGGCGTTGGCCCGTCGATAGACCCGGGGCATATCGTTTGAATGACGGTTGTCGAACAGTGTTCGACAAGAACCAGTCAGGCAGGCGCGCGGAACATTGGGACGACCACTTCCACGATGCGCGCGATGACCTCCTCAGGATCCGAAAAGTCGATCGTGGACTGGGTCAGCACCTCGTTGCGCAGGCGATTTCGCGTCACCTGCGACCGGATACCGAGCGCGCAGCTGATGCGCCACCCGACTTCGGCTTCGCTCAGCCAGGGCGCATGCGCTCGGAAATGGGCGCTGAAGACGCGATGGTGTTCGATGCCCTCCACCAGCGGCCGGTAAAGCTCCTGGTCGCGGCTGCGCTGCGCCATCGACGTGAAATGGGAAAGGACCTTGTATTTGGATGCCGGGTCGAGGCTCCAGCGCACAGATGGCCCGACCAGCGCCCCTACCATTTCACTCAAGGCCGGCGGCGCCGGATGAGCCCGTTGCACCGCGGCATTCAGGAGTGACAGGCGTTCGGCGTTCAATTGCTTGTAGACGCGTTCGGCTGTTGCGATCACAAGCTGTTCCTGTGATCCGAAGTGGTAGCTGATCGCCGAAGGCGCCGTACCTGCGAGTTCCGCAATCCGACGCGCCGTCAGTTCCTCGAGGCTGCTGACCTCGCAGAGCAGCTTTTCGCAGGCTTCAATCAGCTTTGTTGCGGTGGGTATCATGACCGGCTGCGCTGGGGATCAGATCCATCCCGCCGCTTGTTAGCGCAGCCATTCTTGAAAGACCACCGACTGCATGGCTGTCGCGCCGCGTGGCAGCGGTCATGCCGAACTCCATCGCGCGCCGGACGCTTTGCAGAGCCGCGGAAAAAGGCTAACTGCGATGATCATTGTTCAAGGGGAGAAAACATGTTCAGCCACGTTGTTGTCGGATCGGACGACCTTCAGAAGTCAAAGGCGTTCTATGATGCGATCTTCACCGCATCGGGCGGAAACGCCGGCGAAATGGATCCCAAGGGTCGCCTGGTCTACTCAAAGGACGGCAGCCGCTTCCTCGTCACCCAGCCGATCGACGGCAAGGCTGCAAGCTGCGGCAATGGCTGGACCATCGGCTTCGCCTGCGCATCGCCGGAAGAGGTCGACGCCTGGCATTCGGCGGGCGTTGCCAATGGCGGCCAGTCCATCGAAAACCCGCCCGGCGTTCGGGAAGTCGGCACCCGCAAGCTTTACCTGGCCTATCTGCGCGATCCCACCGGCAACAAGCTTTGCGCAAGGGCGCTGATGCCGGCCTGATCCCGATCCGGAGATGCATCTTGCACCCTTGTGGCCGAGGCGCAGCGGGTGCATCCTTTCTTGAGGTCATGACCGCTTCGAGGGAGGAGGATTTCCGGTGATCAGATCGTTGCGATGGATTGCCGTTCTTGGCGCTGCGCTTTGCGGCTGGGTCGGTCCGGCTCTGGCCGATCTCGTGGTTCCGGGCGAAGAGCACTGCGTGGTCAACGTTGACCCCAGCGATCGCCTGAACCTGCGGAAAGGCCCCTCGGCCGCAACCGGCATTGTTGCCGCGAAACGACATGGTCAATGCGGCATCGTCGTTGCGGGCCCTTGCACCGGAAACTGGTGCCCGGTGGAAGACGGCCATTCGAAGGGCTGGGCGCACCGGCGCTACCTTTCTATGGTTTCGCCGGCACGCTACTGCGTGCACGCAGTTCATGCGCAAGATCGGCTCAATATGCGTGCCTGGCCATCCGCGACCTCGCGAATCCTGACCGACCTGGCGCCCAACCAGTGCGGCATTTCGTTTCTTCCTTACGCCCGGGGCGGATGGCAGAAGGTACGCGTGGATGGCTACGAGGGTTGGGTGAACCGAGCCTATTTGAGCGGCCAGTAAGCTCGCTGCCTGTCCACAAGCTGCGCCCTCGCTTCTTGCAACATCCGGTTTGCCGTGACCTCATTCCCCCATCTCTTCTCGCCGATCCAGATCGGCGGCATGCACGTCAAGAACCGGATCCTTTCCACTGGCCACGACACCGTCATGGCGCATGACGGCCATGTCACGGAACGGCTGATCGCCTACCAGGAAGCACGCGCCAGGGGCGGGGCAGGCCTGATCGTGGCCCAGGTATCAGGCGTCCACGAAACCGCACGCTACACATCCCACGTCCTGATGGCGACATCCGACGATGCCATCCCCGGTTACCGGGCCCTGGCCGATGCAGTGCACCGGCACGGCGCCAAGATCTGCGGCCAGCTGTTTCACCCCGGACGTGAGATCATGGAAACGCAGGACGGCACCGCTCCGGTTGCTTATGCCCCGTCTCCCGTGCCGAACTCGCGCTTCCACGTCATGCCGGTGCCTTTGTCGCACCGGATGATCCGCGAGATCGTTTCGGGCTACGGCGATGCGGCGGCAAGGCTGATGCAGGCGGGCTTCGACGGCTGCGAGATCGTGGCAAGCCATGGCTACCTGCCCGCACAGTTCCTCAATCCTCACATCAACCGCCGAGATGACGCCTATGGCGGTAGCCTTGAGAACCGGCTGCGCTTCCTGCGCGAGATTGCCGCCGACATCCGCGCGAAGACGTTGCCATCTTTTGCGATCGGCCTGCGGATCACTGGCGAAGAACACGACAGCCAAGGGGTGGAAAGCAGCGACATCCTGGCTTCCTGCCGGTTGCTCGACGGGGACGGCGTCGTCGATTACTTCAGTGTCGCGGCAGGGACTTCCGCCTCGCTCAAGGGCGCGGTGCACATCGCGCCGCCCATGTACCTCCCCAACGGCTATGTGGCACCCTTTGCGGCGTCCGTGAAGCAGGGTGTCAGCAAGCCCGTTTTCGTTGCAGGCCGCATCAACCAGCCGCAAACGGCCGAACAGGTCCTTGCTTCCGGCCAGGCCGACATGTGCGGCATGACACGCGCCATGATCTGCGATCCGGAAATGCCCGCCAAGGCAGAAGCCGGCCGCGTGGACGACATCCGCGCCTGCATTGCCTGCAACCAGGCCTGCATCGGCCATTTCCACAAGGGCTATCCCATTTCGTGCATCCAGCACCCCGAAACGGGTCGGGAACTGACGCTCGGGATCAAGACACCGGCCGAGCACCAGAAGCGCATCCTTGTCGCGGGCGGCGGTCCGGCCGGCATGAAGGCTGCGGCCGTTCTGGCTGCGCGCGGCCACCGCGTGTCGTTGCACGAAGCGCAACCACAACTGGGGGGCCAGGCGAAGCTGGCGCAGCTCCTGCCCGGGCGCGCTGAGTTCGGCGGCATCATCACCAACCTTTCGCGCGAGATGGAGCTCGCCGGCGTTCAGGTGGTGCGCAACTCTCCGGTGACGCTTGCGCTCGTGGAACGCGAGGGGGCAGAGGCTGTGGTGATCGCCACCGGCGGCACGCCGCACCGGCCGGCGTTTGAAGGCGGCGACGACACGCATGTCGTGGATGCGTGGCAGGTGCTTGCCGGACAGGCAAATGTCGGAACAAGGGTGCTGATCGCCGATTGGCGGGCCGACTGGATTGGGCTCGGGCTTGCCGAAAAGCTCGCCCGTGATGGCTGCACCGTCACCTTGTGCGTGGAAGCGCTGTTCGCCGGCGAAACCATCCACGGCTATGTTCGCGATGTTTCCGTGGCGAACCTCCATCGCCTCGGCGTCCACATCGTGCCCTATGCCCGGCTCTACGGGAGCGATGGCTCGACGATCTACATGGAACACACGGCGTCGGGCGAGCCGATGATCTTCGAGGACATCGACACGCTTGTTCTTTCGCAGGGGCATGATCGGGTGGCATCGCTGGAAGACGAACTGGAGGGGTTCGCGGGCGAGATCCACGTGATCGGCGATGCCCTGACGCCGCGCACGGCGGAAGAAGCCGTGCTCGAAGGCCTCAAGATCGGGCGCCTGCTTTAACTCCGGGGAAGCAACGGTCCGACCGCAGCCTGCGGCCTTGCAGCCTCCTCAGGCCTCCACGAGCTTCACCAACTGCTTGCCGAAGTTCTGGCCGGCCATCATGCGCACAAAGGCTTCCGGCACACGCTCGAAGCCGTGCAAAACGTCTTCCTTGAAGGTGAGCCGGCCGTCGCGGTTCCAGGAAGCCAAGCGTCCGATGGCTTCCTCCCGCCGATGCCACCAATCAAAAACCACAAGACCTTGCACCGTGGAGCGCGTGACGATCAGGCGAGCGCTTGACCGCAAGCCGATGTCTTCGTCCGCAGGCTTGTCCACCACCGCAATGCGTCCGCAGATCACGACCCGGGCAAAGGTCGCGAGGTTCATCATGACAGCGTCGTGGATCGGACCGCCCGTGTTGTCGAAGAACACGTCGACGCCCCTGGGGCATGCTTCGGCGATGGCAGCGCGCAGGTCCTGCGTGGTCCGGTAGTTGATCGTGGCGTCGAAACCGATCGAGCGGCAGTAGTCCAGCTTCTCGTCCGTGCTCGCGATCGCCACTGCTCTTGCACCACTCATCTTCGCGATCTGGCCAACGATCTGCCCAACCGCGCCGGAGGCCGCGGAAACGACCACGGTGTCACCCGGTTTCGGCCGCCCAATTTCCAGCATGCCGATATACGCGGTGATGCCCGGCATTCCGAGCCACGACAGATAGGCTTGGGGTTCGGCAAGTTTTGGATCGACCCGGTTGACGCGGGCAACGCCCGGAAGGTCAGGCGTCAGTACCGCATATTCCTGCCAGCCAAGCGTCATCGCCTCCGCGATGTCGCCGACCTTCCAGCCCGGGTGGTTGGAGGCGATCACTTCCCCGACGCCGCCACCCTGCATCACCTGTCCCAATCTGACGCCGGCTGTGTAATTCGCGCCCGGATTGATGCGCCCCCGCATATAAGGGTCAAGGGAAAGCCAGTGCGTTTTCACCAGGATCTGGCCTGGACCTGGTTCCCCGACCTGGCCTTCGGCCAACCGCCAGGTGTCGTGTGTTGCGGGGCCTTGCGGATGTGCAGCCAGCAGCCATTGACGATTTTTCATGTTCGTTTCCCCGCCCCTCGACATTGAGCACCAAAGCCTGCCTAAGCTTGTGGCAAGCGAGACGTGGAACCGTCAAGAAAGCAGTTGGATCTTGCCGCCGCTCACCCTGTTCGCAGGATCTTGTTCATCGCTTTTCCGCGCGCCAACTCGTCGATCAATTTATCGAGGATGCGAATTTCCCGCATGGTCGGCTCTTGGATGTTCTCGACGCGAACTCCACACACCACGCCCTGGACCAGGTTCCTTGAAGGGTTCGGCGCCGGCGCTTGCGCGAAGAATGTTTCGATGTCGATTTTCGTGGCGAGCAGCGCGTCCAAGGCAGCGTCGTCATAGCCGGTCAGCCAGGCAATGATTTGATCAACCTCAGCCTTGGAGCGCCCCTTCCGCTCCGCCTTGGCGACATAATGCGGATACACGCTGGTGAAACTGGTTGTGTAGATTCGGTGCTTTGCCATGCTCGCCGCCCCTGTGATTCATCACCGACGTTGGTCGATGCTTCAGCATGGAATCGATCACGATCCTCGGCAACGCTGCGATTGGCGATCGAACAAATCGGCTGCAGAATTGTTCGAAATATGCGGAACTGGCCAGGAGCGTCCGAATGCCGGCGAAATCGAAAGCACAGCAGAAAGCAGCGGGCGCGGCGCTCGCCGCAAAGCGTGGCGACATCAAGAAGAGCGAGCTGAAAGGCGCTTCCAAGAGCATGGAGAAGTCCATGAGCGAAAAGGAGCTGCACGACATGGCGTCCACGAAACGCAAAGGGAAGCCCGAGCACGCCTCAGACACCTGATGCTGGGGACTGCGCCTGCTGGCGACGGCTCAGGCGGTGCGAGGGCGAACCCTGCGGCCAAGACTTGCGGCCATCGAGGCGGACGCTTGCCGCGCTGACATCAGGCGATCGATGATGTCCTGCGTTCCCTTTTCGGGTGCGCCCATGACGGCGCTCTCGATGCAAGCAGTCAGTTCCGCGTCGTTCAGCAAGCGGTCGATACTGATGACGTTTGCAACGAGATCTTCTGCAATCACCGCAGCCGGGCGAGCAATGTTGCGGCTCATCGTGAACTGTACGGGCAAGTCTCGGCCACCAGCCATCCCTGTGCTTTGCATATCGATGCCTTTACGAGTTGATCCTGTTTACTGGTTTACGGATCGACAGGTCGCACGAGACCGGTTTCGTTTTCTTCAATAAGGCTTGTCCCACGAATACTTCATGAGGGATTTTACGGTCGACGGTTAATACATCCGGCGTTTTGAAGCGCAACTTGGAGAGCCGCTGCTAAAATCCCTTTAATTGGTTGTGCTGCGGGGACCACTGAGGTGTCTCCTCCGCGCCGAAACGGCTGAGTGTGATAAGCGGAAGTTGATCCGCTATAAGACTGGCGCTTCGATGCTCTGCAGCTTAGGCATCTTCAAGCGGAGCGGCGTACATTTATGCTTTGGTCCCTTCTGACAATCCGCCGCACGGGTGGAAGGGTGTTCCGTGTTCTGCGAGGGTTGGCGAAGCGGCGGAGCGCACCACATCGAGCAAGGCGAAGGTTTTCGGGGGGCGATACATGAAGGCGATGCGGCGGGTTCCCGCACAATGGTAGAGTGGCTGATCTCCGCCGTCCCGTTGTTTAAGGCTCTGCATATCGCAGGCCTATCCATCTGGTGCGCCGGACTGATCGCCCTTCCCTTGATGCTGCGGCATCATGATCCCGCCGTTTCACCGGAAGATTACCGCATCATCCGCAGTGGCACCCATCTTACATACACAATGGTGGTCACGCCTGCGGCCGTTATCGCCGTGATCGCCGGCACCTGGCTGATCTTCCTGCGTGAAGTCTTCGTTCCCTGGCTGTTCGCCAAGCTGTTCTTCGTGGCACTGCTTGTTGTGATCCATGTCTGGATCGGGCACAGCATCGTTCGCATTGCAGAGGAGCCGGGCGAGCATCGGCCCCCGAACCCTTATCTGCCTTTGACGGGCATCCTTCTTTGTGCCCTGCCCATTTTGCTTCTCGTGTTGAGCAAGCCGGATTTCGGCTGGATCGAATTTCCTGATTGGCTTCTGGAACCGAGGGGCGGTCAGTTGCCCTTCGAAGTTCCAAGCCTGTAATCGAATACGAGCTTGCCGCCATGCCAGCCTGTGAAGCTTACAACCGCCACCGAAAGGGCCGACATCAGGATGCCGTATGGCAGAACCGCGGCCTCATACCCGTAAAGCCGGTAGCCCCAGTTGGCGCCGAGCAAGGCAAGAAGCGTCACGGCGATGATGAAGTGGGTCCAGGCTGGCGCCCTAGCGCGGATGCCCGAAACGAACAGCAGTTCAGCGGTTCCGGAAAAGCCTGCCAACATGCCGAACAAGAAGGCGGTGCCGGACGACCAAAGAGCGGCGCGGGCCCAGAAACCGTCGCCCGTCCACCAGTAAAGAATATCCGCGCCGAAAGCGCAGAAGGTGAGCGCGATCGGGAAGGCGACGCTCATGGCGTGAATCGGGTGGCCAAGGATCGCGATGTGCGATTCCGTTTCGTTGTAGCCGGGTTGTTCCGCAACCGGGTCGATCAGCTGTTCGTCGGAACCTTCAATGTTCGGCTTGGCCATCGTGGTCGCTTCCCCGCAAGTGTCCTGTTGTGCGCAACGGTTGGCGCGCTTTCGGGTTGCGCCGGACCCTTGTCCATCGTGGAGCCCGCCGGTCCCGCTGCCAACACGATTGCCACCCTTTGGTGGGTGATGCTGGCCGGCGCAACCGCTATTTTCGTGCTGGTGACCGTGTTGCTCGCGCTGGGCTTCCGATCAAAGGAAGCTGCAGGCGATGAGAAACGTCAGGAACGGTCCTGGATCATCGGTCTTGGTCTCCTGTTCCCTTCCACCGTCCTCCTGGCTCTCCTCGGCTATGGCTTGTGGGTGGGCGAGCGCCTCCTGCCCCGGGACGGACCCGACCTCGTGCAGGTTCAGGCCGAGGGCCGGCGTTGGGAATGGATCTTCGGCTACGGAGATCTGCCGGCCGTCCGAACACTTAACGTGCTGCACATCCCGGCCGGGCGTCCCGTTGATGTGGCGATCACCACCAGTGACGTGATCCACAGCTTCTGGGTGCCGCGCCTGGCCGGCAAGCTCGACGCCATCCCCGGTCACGTCAACGTGTTGCGCATAGAGGCCAGCCAGCCCGGCACCTACGAAGGTCGGAGCGCCGAATACAGCGGCGTCGGGTACGATCACCACGGCTTCACGGTCATCGCGCATGACGCGGCGGGCTGGCAGAACTTCCTGGAAAGCGGCCGATGAACACTCTTGCACGCCATCGCAGGCTGACGCGGATCTGGTCATCCGAGCCAGGCTGGAAAGGCTGGTTTTCCACCGTCAACCACAACGACGTCGGGCGCATGTTCCTCGTTACGTCGTTTTTCTACTTCGTCGTGGCTGGCGTTCTTGCGATGCTGATCCGCGCCCAGCTGGCAACACCGCATTCCGCCTTCGTGGGGCCGGAGATCTACAACCAGCTGTTCACGATGCACGGGACCATCATGATGTTCCTGTTCGCCATTCCCACTTTCGAGGGGCTGGCGATCTACCTTCTTCCGAAGATGCTGGGAACGCGTGACCTCGCCTATCCGCGCCTGACCGCCTATGGTTACTGGTGCTACTTCTTTGGCGGCGGCATGCTCGTGTTTTCCATGCTGGCTGGCATCGCCCCCGACGGCGGCTGGTTCATGTATCCGCCGCTGACCAGCAAGCTTTACTCGCCGGGGATCAACACCGATTTCTGGCTGATCGGCATCACCTTTGTCGAGATTTCAGCCATTTGCGCTGCGGTGGAATTTACGGTCTCAATCCTGAAATATCGCGCGCCGGGAATGTCGCTGTCCAAGATGCCGATCTTTGCGTGGTACGCGCTTGTGACCTCGCTGATGATCCTGACGGGGTTCCCGCCGCTGATCCTGGGATCCGTCCTTCTTGAACTGGAGCGGGCCTTCGGCTTTCCGTTCTTTCAGGTCGATCTCGGCGGCGACAGCCTGCTTTGGCAGCATCTTTTCTGGCTGTTCGGACACCCGGAAGTCTACATTATCTTTCTTCCTGCCGCCGGCGTTATTTCGACCATCTTGCCGGTGATGTCGTCAACCACGCTGCTCGGTTATCGCTGGGTGGTGGCTGCGGCCGTGGGGCTCGCCTTCCTGAGTTTCGGTCTGTGGGTGCACCATATGTTCACCACCGGAATTCCGCATATGGGACTGGCATTCTTTTCGGCGGCTTCAACCCTGGTGGCCGTGCCCACCGGCATCCAGGTCTTTGCCTGGATCGGCACCATCTGGAAAGGCAAGCCGCAGCTCAAACTTCCGATGCTGCATATCCTCGGCTTCTTTCTGACCTTTGTGATCGGCGGGCTGACCGGCGTCATGGTTGCCGTGGTGCCGTTCGATTGGCAGGTCCACGACACCGCCTTTGTGACCGCCCACCTCCATTACGTGCTTTTCGGCGGCTTTGTGTTTCCCATTCTGGCCGGCATCTACTACTGGCTGCCGCTGATGACTGGTCGCAAACGGTTCTTCCGCCTCGGTGAGATCGCCTTCGCGCTGATCTTCGTTGGTTTCCACGTGACCTTCCTGGCGATGCATTGGGTTGGCCTCCTTGGTCAACGGCGACGCATCTCGACCTATGCGCCAGAAGACGGCTGGACCACGATCAACCTGATTTCCTCGGTTGGCGGCTTCATCCTTGCGTTCGGTCTTGCGCTGGTGCTGGTAGAAGTGGCGCTGCAGGTGGTTACCCGCCACCGGACAAAGCGGAACTTCTGGAACTCGGGGTCGCTGGAATGGGCGATGATGATGCCTCCCCCGGCCTACACTTTCGCAAGCCTTCCGCAGGTGAAGGATCGCGACCCGCTGTGGCACGAACGCTTGCTTCCTGTTCAGATCGCGCGCGGAGAAGGCTATCTTGGGGACCCTGTCGGCGACCGCCGCGAGTCGATGACGGTTGAGATTGCCACTGGGGCGCCCGACTTCCACCTGATCTACCCCACCAACACACGCCTGCCGATCTTCTTTTCGGCCGTGACCGGGCTGTTCTTTCTGTCGATGCTCGTGAAGCTCTACTGGTTCGCGCCGATTGCCTTGGTTGGAATGGCAGCCGTGGCGTGGCGCTGGGTCTGGGTGCTCGGACAGAAAGAGGATCTCGGCCCGCAGCCGGTTGGCCGCGGCCTCCAGCTGTCCAACGCGGCGGAAGTGGATCGCTCGCCGGGCTGGTGGGGCTCGCTGTTTCTGCTTGTCGCCAACGCGACGTTCTTCGGCTCCCTTCTTTTCGGCTTCGCGTTTCTTTGGACTGTTGCGCCGGGATGGCCGCCGCCGGTCTTTATCGAACCGTCGCTCCTGGCGGTGGCGATCGGCGTCGGATCCGGAGTGCTCGCTGCGATCGGCACATTCGCGGCCATCCGCAGCAATCGCCGAGGAGCATCCCCGACCTTCGGACTCCTGTTGGCGCTTGCCGGGGCGCTCGGTGTCGCAGCCACCTTCGTTTTCACCATTTTGCGCATGCCGAACCCGACCGAGCATGCTTACGGTGCGACCATGCTCGTGATGGGGAGCTACGGCCTGTTCCATGCCATTGTGGTGTTGCTGATGGTGAGCTTCCTTTTCGCCCGGATGCGCGCTGGCTTCCTGTCCGCGGCCCGGCGTGCCGAGCCAGCCATTGTCAACCTTTGGGCTCTTTATCTTGCGGCGATCACCACGCTGATCCTCGTGGCCATCAACCTGCCGGGATTGGTGGCATGACAAGCGTGCTCAGCATCCTTGTTTCGCCGCTTCTCTGGTTAGCCCTCTTCAGCGGGATCTACGGGTTGCAAGGGCTTTCTTGTGAACTGGACCTCGACACAACCACCTTTGCCGGCATCTCAGCAGCGAGAGCCCTGCTCGGTGCGGCATGGCTCGCAGCCATCGCCTTGCAGGCCACCCTGCTTGCGGCGCTCCATGCCGGCCGCTTCAGCCCGGAAGGAGCCTTCGTGCGCTGGATCAGCCGTGCCACGGGATGGACGGGACTTGTCGCCACGATCTGGACGCTGTTTCCCGTCGCGGTGACGTCCACCTGCGGATGAAGCGCGCCGGGCCCTTTCTTGCAGGCATGTTTCTGCTTGCCGCGCTTTGGCTCGGCCCCCTCCCAGAGATGGCGCGACGAGCCTTTTCACCGCACATGATCCTGCACCTGGGCGTCACCGTGGTGGCGGCTCCGCTGATCGCTGTGGGGTTGTTGCGGATTTGGCCCGAAACGAAGGCACCGAGCCGTCCGCTGCTTGCCGCAGTTGGCGTGACGCTTTTCGAACTGGCGGCAGTTTGGGGATGGCACGCGCCGCTGATGCACGAATGGGCCGCCCGGTCGACACCCATGTTCGTGCTTCAGCAGCTAAGCTTTCTGCTTGCAGGCATGGCAGTCTGGCTCGTGTGCCTGGTGGGAAGGGACGCAACCTCACGCGGCATCGGCACGGTGGCGATGCTGTTCACCTCCATGCACATGACAATGCTGGGCATCCTCCTGGTGACGGCGCCCATGCTCTTGTACTCGCCGCAGTTCTGCCTGGGTGCTTTCGGCTTCAGCCCGCTGGACGATCAACGCTTCGGCGGCGCGCTGATGGCATCTGCCGGCACGCTGCCTTACGTCGGCGCCGGAGGATGGCTGGCGCTGAGCTTCTTCAAGGATAACGATCCGCGGCTTTGAAACCAAGGCACGGACAAGGCTCAAGCGTCCACAGCCCGCTCGCTTTTGCTGCGATCTGTGTTCAGCCGCCTTCGAGGTTGAGCCCGGTCGAAGGCGGCTCTGGTGCGGATCAGTCTTTCTTGGCGCTCAGATGGTTGCTGAGGTGCTTGTTCATTTCGAACATGCTGGCCGACTTCTTGCCGAAAATCTTTTGGAGTTTGTCGTCAGCATTGATCTGACGCTTGTCCTTTTCGTCCTGGAGATTGTTCTTCTTGATGTAGTCCCAGATCTTCTTCACCGCCTCGCTGCGGGGAAGATCGTCCTTGCCGATGATGTCGGCCAGCTCAGGCGAAGGCGTCACGGGCGCCGTGATCCCACCGCGGGCGCCGCCGACGGGTTTGCCTGTGGCCTTGACCTTCTTTTCTGCCGCTGCGGTTTCCTGTTCACCGCGCTGTTCTTTCGTTCTTGCCATGGTTCCCACTCTCCTGCCTAAGGATCTGCTGTTGGTACATCTCGGCGTCATAACGGACGAGCGTCCTTATAGGTTGCGCCGCCTTGGGCTCGGGAACAAGCGCTGAAGCAGCCTTTTCGCCAGCACTGTGCGAAACCTTCCCATTGTCACTCAACTTTCTTGGAACACGCTCTGTCCGTTGTTGTTCTGGTGGGTCCCCCCAATCCGAAAGGACCCATTATGTACTACACAGACAAGAAGCTGCAGTTCCCCGTTCGTGTGGAGAAGCCAAATCCTGTTTTTGCGCGCGCCCTCCAGCAAGCCATCGGCGGCGTCGAAGGCGAGATCCGTGTTTGCCTGCAGTATTTCTTTCAGGCCTGGGGTGCACGCGGCCCTGCGAAATACCGCGACATGCTGCTCAGCACGGCAACGGAAGAGCTCGGTCACATCGAAATGCTTGCAACGGCCGTCGCGCTCAACCTCGAAAACGCGCCGCTTTCCGTGCAGGAAGATGTTTCGAACGACGCGATCGGCGGTTCGGTGCTCAACGGCATGAACATGCGCCACATCCTGTCTACCGGATTGGCCGCCCTGCCGGAAAACTGCAACGGCGTTCCGTTCAACGCCTCGCATGTCTACGCCAGCGGCAACATGGCTGCTGACATGATGGCCAATGTCACCGCGGAATCGAGCGGCCGCGTGCTGGCCGTCCGGCTTTACAACATGACGGATGATCCTGGCATGAAGGAGATGCTGTCGTTTCTGATCGCCCGTGACACGATGCACCAGCAGCAGTGGCTGGCGGCCATCGAAGATATGGGTGGTCTCAGCGCATCCCTGCCAATCCCCAACTCCTTCCCGCAAGAGAAGGAATACCAGGACATGAGCTACACCTTCATCAACACCTTCGTGGAAGGTCTTGCGCCGGCGGAAGGTCGTTGGAGCGAAGGCAAGTCCCTGGATGGCAAGGCAGACTTCCGCCTCATGCCGGGTCAGCCAATGGGCCAGGAGCCGAAGCTCAGCCCACCGCGGCCTGACAGCGGCGCTCAAAGCGAGCAGATGAAGAAGGGCGTGCTTTAAGCACCCGAAGTGGGTCCCGGCCGGTTTCCGGACACGGGGCCCACAAACACCCTGGGGCTGCACCGGATGCTGATCGGCACCGGCTTGTTGGTTCCCGGGGGCGCTTTCGCGATGTTGTGATAGTGCTTCATCCAAGATCGGGACGGCCATGGGTTGAAGCCACGGCCCCTGGTCATACTTTCTTGGCACGAAGCACGTCGCTTCAACGATCAAAGGAGAACAGCCATGAAATGGAACGCACCGAAGTTCGTGGAAGTCAGCTGCGGCATGGAAATTAATCGCTACGCACCGGCTGACGGTCCAGAGCCCGTCCTGTTCTAAAGACACTGCGCACGAGAGTGACGGGTTTGCGTTTTCTCGTGCTCGGTTCTGCCGCGGGTGGCGGACTGCCGCAATGGAATTGTGGCTGCAGCAACTGCGTCGCCGCCCGCGACCCTTCTTCGGACCTCAAGCCCCAAACGCAATCCTCGCTGGCCGTGAGCCTCGATGGCGAAAGCTGGGGCCTCTTCAACGCCTCGCCTGACATTCGCCAGCAGCTCGGGCAAACGCCGGCCCTTCATCCGCGCGGGCTACGCGATACGCCGATCGAGAGCGTCGTAGTCACCAATGGCGACATCGACCACATTGCGGGGCTCCTGACGCTTCGGGAAAAGCAGGCTTTCACGTTGTTCGGCACGGCGGTCACACAGGCTGTTCTCGAAAGCAATCCGGTGTTCCGGGTTCTCGATCGAGCACATGTCGATGTTCGGCCGGTATCCTTGGAGCAGGTGTTCCACCCGGTTCCCGGGCTTGATGCGCGGATCTTCGCCGTTCCGGGCAAAGTGGCACTTTTCCTCGAAGAGGGTGAGCCCGATCTCGATCTTGAAGGCGAACAAACGGTTGGAATCGAGATGATCTGCGGCGACAAGCGCGCTTACTACGTTCCCGGCTGTGCGAAGCTCCCGAGGAGCCTTGCAGAGCGCCTGCGCGGCGCGGATCTCGTGTTCTTCGATGGCACCGTTTTCCGCGACGACGAGATGAGCCAATCGGGTACTGGCAGCAAGACCGGACGGCGCATGGGGCACATGCCGATCTCCGGCGACGGCGGAAGCCTCGAGGCCCTTTCGGCGCTGGACATCAAGCAGCTAATCTACATTCACATCAACAACACGAACCCGATCTGGCGCCTGGGTCCGGAAAGAAGCGCGGTAGAGGCTGCCGGCTTCACGATTGGTCATGATGGCCTGGAGATTTACCTTGGCTGACACACAGACCCGCGACGCGTTTGAAGCGCGGTTGCGTGCGATCGGGGCCGAACGCTACCACGACAAGCACCCGTTCCACCGGCTTTTGCATGATGGTCACTGCACCATGACGCAGGTGCGCGCCTGGGTGATCAACCGGTTCTACTATCAAAGCCGCATTCCCTTGAAAGATGCCGCGTTCCTTTCGCGCTGCGAAGATGTCGACCTGCGGCGGGCCTGGCGCAAGCGGATCGAAGATCACGATGGCGGACTCGAAGACGGCGGAGGCATTCGCCGCTGGCTGAAGCTCGCCGAAGCAGTGGGCCTCGACCCAGACTACGTGGCGTCCACGCGCGGCGTGCTGCCAGCCACGCGCTTTGCCTGCGATGCTTATGTGCGCTTCGTGCGCGACATGCCGATGCTTGACGCCGTTGCCGCTTCACTGACGGAGCTCTTTGCGCCGGCCATTCATCGCAATCGGATCGCTGGTCTCCTGGAACACTACGCTTTCGCGAACGAGGAGGCGCTTTCCTATTTCCAGCGTCGTCTCGAAGAAGCGCCGCAGGATGTTGCGTTCGGCCTCCGCTATGTTTTGGACCATGCCGACACTCTGGACCGCCAGGATGCCGCGGCGGCAGCACTCTGCTTCAAGACCGATGTTCTTTGGGCGCAGCTCGACGCCTTGCACCACGCTTATGTTGCGCCGGGTCTCGTTCCGCCCGGCGCCTGGGACGGCCGCGAAGGCGTGACGGGAGATCTCGAACAACCTGCCAAGCGGGTAAGCGCATGAGCGAAACACCCGTCATCACCGGCGCAACAATTGCCAAGCTCGCACGTGGCGTGCGGCTGCGCGAAGATCCGGTGCGCGGACAAACCGTGCTGCTGGCACCCGAACGCGCGCTGGCCCTCGATGACATCGCGGTCGCCGTTGTGAAGGCGCTCGACGGCGAGCGCACGCTGGATGCGATCGCAGAAGAGTTCGCACGACAGTTCGATGCGCCGAAGGATCAGATCCTCGGCGACATCATTTCCTTCGTGGAGGAGTTTTCCAATCGGCGGATGCTGGAACTCAGATCATGACCGAACACGTATCCCCCCGCGACGTCGACCGCGCAGCCCGCGTGCCGGCGCCGATCGCCCTGCTGGCCGAACTCACCCATCGCTGCCCGCTAGCCTGCCCGTATTGCTCCAACCCGCTCGAACTCGAGGCAACTCGTTCGGAGCTGACAACTGAGCAGTGGATTTCCGTGTTCAACCAGGCTGCGGCTCTCGGTGTGCTGCACCTTCACCTTTCCGGTGGCGAGCCGGCTTCACGGCGCGACCTCGTTGAGCTGACGGCTGCTGGGGCTGCCGCAGGGCTTTACACCAACCTGATCACATCAGGCGTTGGCCTCAACGAGCGCCGCATCGCGGAACTATCGGATGCCGGGCTCGACCATCTGCAGCTGTCGCTTCAAGGGGCAACGCCGGAGCTTGCCGATCGGGTCGGCGGTTACAAGGGCGGTTACGAGCGCAAGATTGCGGTTGCCCAATGGACGCATGCGGCCGGCATTCCGCTGACTGTTAACGCCGTTTGCCACAAGCAGAACATGGACCAGATGGCTGACATGCTCGATCTCGCCGTCAGGCTTGGCGCGCGGCGCATCGAAATCGCGACCGTTCAGTTTCATGGCTGGGCTGAAAAGAACCGCAAGGCGCTGATGCCCACCCGGGAACAGGTTTTGCGGGCGAATGCCTTTGTGAACGAGGCACGGAAGCGCTTGGAAGGCGTGATCGTGATCGACTATGTGCCGGCCGACCACCATTCGAGCTATCCGAAAGCCTGTATGGGTGGGTGGGGCCGCACTGGCCTGAACATTACGCCATCCGGCCGCGTGCTTCCCTGCCATGCCGCCGAAAGCATTCCGTCACTCCAGTTCGACAGTGTCATGGATCGTCCCCTGGCCGACATCTGGTACCACGGCGCCGCTTTCAACGCTTACCGTGGTGACCATTGGATGCCGGACCTGTGCCGGACCTGCGAGCGCAAGGAGATCGATTTCGGAGGATGCCGCTGCCAGGCTATGGCAATCGCAGGAGATGCCTCTGCGACCGACCCGGTGTGCATCCGCTCACCGTTGCGGCAAACGTTGGTGGAACAGGCTGAAATCGACAGCCGTGCCGAACCGCCGCCCTTTGTTTATCGCAGCATGAGACCCGCGCGGGAAGACGGCTAAAACCCGCCCGCGCGGCTTCTCGGTCGCTACTGAACTGCTGCGCTGACGGGACCGACCCGCGTCACCTTCCAAACGGTGTTGGAAAGGTCGTCGGCTATCAACACCGAACGGGTGCGCTCGTCAAACAGAACGCCGACGGGGCGCCCTCGGACTGTGTTCTCCCCTTCCAGGAAGCCGGTCACGAAATCACGCGGCTCGCCGTTGGGCCGCCCGCCGGAGAACGGCACGAACGCTACCTTGTAGCCGGCGAGGTTCGGGCGGTTCCAGCTGCCGTGCTCGCCCACAAATGCGCCTTCGGAATACTCGCCGCCCATTCCGCCGTTCGTGGCGAAGCTCAGGCCGAGGGCTGCCACATGCGAGCCCAGCGCGTAATCCGGCGCAATCGCCTGTTCCACAAGGTCAGGACGCTCCGGCTTCACCCGCGGATCGACATTCTGGCCCCAATAGCTGTAGGGCCAGCCGTAGAAGGCGCCGTCCTGCACGCTTGTGAGGTAATCGGGCACGAGGTCGGGGCCCAGTTCGTCACGCTCGTTCACCACCGCCCAAAGCGCGCCGGTGCCGGGCTCGATTGCAAGGGCTGTGGGGTTGCGAATGCCGGTGGCGAACACGCGGTGCGCGCCGCTCGCACGATCGATCTCCCACACAACTGCACGGTCTTCCTCCACATCCATGCCACGCTCGCCAACATTGCTGTTGGAACCGACCCCGACATATAGTTTGCTGCCGTCAGCACTTGCCGCCAGCGATTTTGTCCAATGGTGGTTGATGCGGCGCGGCAGCTTGGTGACTTCCTCGCCTGGTTCGGTGATCTGCGTCTGACCTTCCTGGTAAGGAAAGCGCAGAAGTGCGTCCTGGTTTGCGACGAAGATCTCGTTGCCCACCAAGGCCATGCCGTAGGGCGCGTTGAGGCCAGTGATGAATTCGGTTCGCAGTTCCGCAACGCCATCATTGTCGGCGTCGCGAAGAAGCGTGATCCGGTTGCCGCCTTTCACGCTGCTGGTTCCCAGGCTCTTGATATAGCCGGCGATCACGTCCTTCGGCCGCAACTTCGGCGCATAGCCGCCTCGGCCTTCCGCGACCAAGATGTCGCCGTTCGGCAGCAAAAGCATCTGCCTCGGGATCTGAAAATCCGTGGCGAGCGCGGTGATCGCGTAACCAGCAGGGACAGTCGGCAGTTCACCGTTCCAACCCGTTGGGTCGGCGATCTTCATCCGCGGCACCAGTGTTTCGGTAAGGGGCGGCAGATCCGGGTTCGGCCCCGTTCGCAGGGCTTGGGCGTGGCTCAGACCGGTGCTGGCGAGCAAGGTTGCAAGGCCGAAAGCAAGAAGACGGGTCATCGGGAAACTCCTTCGGCCGTGCCGCGCGCGCTGTAGGCAATCCAGCCGGCAAGCAGCGCGCAAAGGGTGGACAAGATGGAAAGGGTCAGGCCCACCGTTCCAACGGAACTCCAGGCGTCGCGGCTATGCTGAAATGCATTAACGAGGCCGAATGCGCACATCGCGACCACGAGGATCAGGTAGATCAGCCGCGACCGAAAAGCGGGGCTCCGGCGATGCGCCACAAGCGAGATGATCGCCCAAAGAAGAACCGCCCCGCTTCCAACCATGGCGCCGGTGATCGCCCAGGACGCGAAATTCGTCCACTGGATCTCGGCACTCCTCAGGTATGCGATGTCGGACAAGAGCGCCGTTGTGAACAGGGCAATCGGGAAAGCCAGCAGGATGCCGTGCAGCGGGTGGATGAGCGGCCGGGTGACCACCGTTGTTGTTGCCATGAAAGAAACCTCCTGGACGCCGCAGCGCTGGCTGATCTCCCCAAACGCGACGACCGAGCGTTTGTTTCGCTCGGTCGCAAGGGAACAACAGGTACGTTACGGAAGAAGGATCAGAAAAATGCCTGCAGCCCCGTTTGAGCGCGCCCGAGGATCAGCGCGTGGACATCATGCGTGCCCTCATAGGTGTTCACTGTTTCCAGGTTCTGCGCGTGCCGCATGACGCCATAACCGATCTGGATGCCGTTGCCGCCATGCATGTCGCGCGCCGTGCGGGCAATATCGAGCGCCTTGCCGCAATTGTTGCGCTTGACGATCGAAATCATTTCCGGCGCCATTTTGCCTTCGTCCATCAAGCGGCCGACGCGGAGCGAAGCCTGGAGGCCCAGCGCGATCTCGCTTTGCATGTCGGCCAGCTTCTTCTGGAACAGCTGGGTCTGAGCGAGCGGCCGGTTGAACTGCTTGCGGTCCAGACCATACTGGCGGGCGCGGAACCAGCAGTCTTCCGCCGCGCCCATGGCGCCCCAAGAGATGCCGTAGCGGGCGCGGTTCAGACAGCCGAACGGCCCCTTCAGACCTGACACGTTAGGCAGCAGGGCGTCTTCGCCAACCTCGACGCCTTGCATCACCACTTCGCCCGTGATCGACGCACGCAAGGACAGCTTGCCCCCGATCTTCGGCGCCGACAGACCCTTCATACCTTTTTCAAGCACGAAACCGCGGATCTGGTTGTCATGTGCGGCTGATTTCGCCCACACCACGAAGACGTCGGCGATCGGTGCGTTTGAGATCCACATCTTGGCGCCAGTCAGGCGGTAGCCGCCGTCGATCTTTTCGGCCCGCGTGGTCATGCCGCCTGGATCGGAACCGGCATCTGGCTCGGTCAGGCCGAAGCAGCCGATCCACTCGCCGGAAGCCAGCTTGGGCAGGTATTTGCGCCGCTGGTTGTCGTCGCCATAAGCGTAGATCGGGTACATCACCAGCGACGACTGGACGCTCATCATGGAGCGAAAACCGGAGTCGATGCGCTCGACCTCGCGGGCGGCCAAGCCATAGCTGACATAGCCGGCATCGGCGCCACCGAACTCTTCCGGGATGGTCGTGCCCAGCAGGCCGGCCTCGCCCATTTCGCGGAAGATCTCCGGATCTGTTGTTTCCTGCAGATAAGCCTGCTCGACCCGAGGCGCGAGCTTCGCCTGCGCGAAAGCAGCCGCCGCATCGCGGACCATCCGCTCTTCTTCGGAAAGCTGGTCTTCCAGCAGAAACGGATCTTCCCACACGAAGGTGGCGGCTGCTTTTGCGGAAACGGCAGTTTGAGGATGACCAGCCATGCGGACGTTCTCCTGTTTATCTGGATTTGGCTGCAGCATAATGCTTGTCGGCCCGGTGCGACAACGCTAGTTGCGCCCTCACCTATGCCTTTAACTCATAGTGAGGGCCATGCGATCCCGGCGCTTCCTTCCGTCTGTCAGTCTGCTGCTCGCATTCGAAGCCGTTCTTCGCACCGGCACAACTGCGGAAGCGGCGCGCTCACTCAACCTCACGCAGGGCGCGATTAGCCGGCTCATCAAGCAGCTGGAGCAACAGGTTGGCGCCAAGCTGTTCGACCGGAAGCAGCAGCGGCTGGTCGCCACTGCTGCGGCGCGATCCTATGTTCGCAACATCTCGCGCGCGTTGGATGCCATCGAGCGTGCGACCCTCGAACTTGTTTCAAACCCCAATGGCGGAGCGTTGTCCCTCGCAATCCTGCCGGCCTTCGGCACCCGCTGGCTCGCGCCCCGCCTTGGACGCTTCCAAAGCTCCCATCCCGGCGTGACCCTGAACCTCGCCACTCGTTTGAAGCGCTTCAATCTCGATGCCGAAGGCTTCGACGCGGCCATTCATTTCGGAACCGATGATTGGCGGTCGGCGGACCACCTGAAGCTGTTCGACGAACGGGTGACTGCCTGCGCTTCACCGGCATTCCTGACGCACAACAAGATCCATCGACCCGAAGATCTCCTTGATCTGCCGTTGTTCCAGATCGAAAGCAGGCCTTCCGCCTGGCCCGTGTGGTTTGAAGCGCACGGCCTTTCCGGGTCATCGGGACATGGCATGCTGTTTGACCAGTTCGCGCCGATGACGCAGGCGGCGATCGCGGGCCTTGGCGTTGCGCTTCTGCCGTCTTACCTCGCCGCGCCCGAGATAGCGGAAAAGCGACTTGTTGCTTTGTTCAAAGAGGAGGTGGCGGGGGTCGGCGCGTACTGGCTGGTTTGGCCGACCCATCGCGCGGACTACCCGCCGCTGCTCGCCTTCAGGGAGTGGCTCGCGGAGCAAACACGCCCTGCGCAGTGATCCGCCCTATCGCTCGATGATCAGCAGCTCGCAGGTCACGCAGACGGGATTGCTGCCGCGGGTGATCGCGCCTTCGAAGATCGTGCCATCGACATCCACGATCGCGATGTCGAGCGTGGCGCGGCCGTCCGCGATGCGGCCGTCGCGGATAAACAGTTCGGATGCAAAGGAGGCCATGTGGCTTCCGTCCACGAAATCACAGCCCACAAGCGAACCGATGCCGTGAACGGTGGCGTCGGTGATCCCGTGCGCCTGCGCGGCCTGTTCCACGCCGGCGCTGATTTCCGTGTTCGGCTTGATCCGCAGAAGCACGGCGCGATTGTCGCCGTCGCGTGCGGAGCCGTCCGGCACCGGGGTCAACAGCGGGAAATTCGTTTCCGCATCCTGCTGCTGGTCGAGAACCGCGCCGGACAGCGCGTAAACCGTCGCTGCCACCGGTTCCGCAAACATCGCTTCGTGCGGGATCAGGTGACCGGCGGCGCGAAACCCGTCGGCATGAAGCCAGATGCCGTGGCAATGGATAAATGGCTGACCCTGCCTTCGGCCAAAGCTCATCACGAGCCGCTCGTTCAGGCCAACGCCCTCGGGACGGTGCATGTCGCTATACCAGGCGGCGTGCTCGGCATCGAGGCTAGGCGCCGGCATCACGTAAACCAGCGGGTTGAAGCTGCCGCCCTCGATCTCGATCAAGGCGCCGTCAATGCCGTGCTCGCGCAAGGCTTTGGCAACGGCTTCGAGCACGGGCAGACCGGACTGGAAGGTGACCCGCAACGCGCGTGCCGAACAGGGTTCAGCCAGGACCCGCGGCGCCACCGGCTGCCCGGGGTGGGTGATGGAGCGCAGGTTCACGTCCTCGCTCATTCGCGCACCATCAAGCCGGCGCTGACAAAGCCGCCATCCACCGCCAGCGTTTGACCGTTGATGTAGCTTGCTTCATCCGAAACGAGGAACGCCACGACCTCGGCAATTTCTCGCGTGGTGCCATAGCGTTTTTGCGGAATGCGCTCGTGCCATTGTTCCCGCACATCGGCTGTGTGAACGCGATCCGTTAGCGGCGTGTTGACGGCGCCCGGAGCCACCGCATTGACGCGGATGTTGCTTGCCCCCCATTCGGTGCACAGGATGCGGGTGAGATGGCTCACCGCGGCCTTGGAAGAGCCATAGGCCGCGCGCCCCTTGTTGCCGAGGAGGCCAGACACGGACGAGATGTTGACCACCGCACCCCCGCGGTTCTGAGCCAGCCAGATCCTGGCTGCCGCGCGCGCCACAATGAACGTGCCGGTGAGGTTCACGTCCATGATACGGCGAAATTCCTCCACCGCCATGTTGACCGCCGGCGTGTCCTGGCCGATGCCGGCGCAGTTGACCACGGCGCCGAGCGGCGCGCTTTGAGCGACCTGCTCCATGATCGCCTCCACCGCCGCCTCATCCGTGACGGTCGCTGCATAGCCTTGATCGGCGGGAATGCCGAGCTTGTTGCAGGCTGCGTTCAGTGCATCGGCCGTAAGGTCGAGCAGATGCACCTGCCAGCCGCGCTTGTGCAGAACCTCGGCGATGTCGAAGCCGATGCCCGACGCGCCGCCGGTCACGACGACGCTTCTTGTATCACTGCTCATGAGGGGTCCTCAGGCGCTCAGCCGGGCGGGCTGCGGGTCGAGCTCGCCGCGCTTGTCGAGTTCTTCGCGGATCAGCTTCTTGGCAATCTTGCCGTAAGCCGATTTCGGCATCTCGTCCCAGAACAGGTAGCGCTTGGGCAACTTGTAACGCGACACCTTGCCATCAAGGAACGCCGCCAGTTCGGCTGCATCAGCGCGTTCGCCCGGCCGCAAAACGCAGACGGCGACGCCGACCTCGCCCCATACCGGATCCGGAACGCCGAGGATCGCCACCTCGCCCACGGCCGGATGCTGCAGCAACTTTTCCTCGATCTCGCGCGGATAGACGTTTGAGCCGCCGGAAATATACATGTCGGACTGGCGCCCGGTGATGTAGACGAAGCCCTGCGCGTCCATATGGCCGAGATCGCCGGTGCGAAACCAGCCATTGCGGAAGCTCTTCGCGTTGGCCTCGGGGTTCTGGTAATAGCCGGCAAACACTGCCGGCCCGATGGCGCAAATTTCACCCGTTTCGCCCTGCGCGACCTCTTCGCCCTGTTCGTTCTGGATCTGCACCTGCATGCCCGTGCGCTCAAAACCGCAGGTGCCGATGCGCGCCGCTTCGCCGTCTTCCAGGCTGTGCATCACCGGCGGCAAAACGGTGATCGCGCCGGTGACTTCGCCAAGCCCGAAATACTGCACCAGCACCTTGCCCAGCTTCTGGAGCGCCCGCTTCTGGTCTTCGCGATACATCGGCGCACCGGCATAGATCACGTAACGCAGCGAGGAATGATCGTAGCGGTCCACCGCCGGGTCTTCCACCAGCATCTTTACGATCGTGGGCACGGTGAAAAGGTTGGTGACGCGCCATTCCGCCACCAGCCGCCACAGCGCATCGATGTCCATGCGTTCAGTGGGCATCAGGATGGTGGTGGCACCGCGCGCGACCTGGGTGAGCTGGTGGACGCCCGCGCCATGCGACAGGGGCGCAACCACGATCGAGCGATCGTCGCTGGTGATCCCGGGAAACAGGTCGCAATGGTGGTTGTTGATGACGAAGGCCATCTGCCCATGGGTCAGCACGGCCGCTTTCGGCCGCCCCGTGGTGCCGGACGTGTAGAAGTACCAGCACGGATCGTCGCGATCCACGGCTACGGGCGCGAGTGTCTGGCCTTCGTTACGAGCCACAATGGCGTCGTAGTCCTCGCCGAAAGCAGCGTCCCCTATCGCGATGAACTTGGTCAGCGCCGGACTTGTCTTCGCACAGGCTTCGGCATGAGCCGCGAACCCGGCTTGACAGATCATCAGGGACGCGCCGGAAGATTGCGCCAGATAGGCCACTTCATCCGGCGTTTGCCGGAAATTGGTGGGCACCCAGACAGCGCCCGCACGGAAGGTCGCAAACATCGACTCGAACATCTGGTTGCAGTTGGCCGACTGCACCAGAACGCGGTCACCTTTCTGTACGCCGAACTCATGCACCAGTGCATGAGCCATGGCGTTGACGCGGGCTTCCGTTTCGCGCCACGACCATTGCCGGTCGCCCCAGACCAGCGAGACATTGTCGCTGACCCGGCGCGCCGCCTGGCTCAGGAAGGTGGCGAGGTTCATCACCCGCGTAGAACACGGCACGACGCCGCCTTTCGGGTCAATGCCGCTGCCAGAAGAGGAAGCGGTGTCGCTCATTTCACCCGCTCCAGGATCGACACGTAGTTGGCTACCGCGGCGCCGCCCATGTTGAACACGCCGGCAAGCTTGGCGTCGGGCACCTGGATGCCGCCCGCCTCGTTCATGAGTTGCATGGCGGCCATGACATGCATGGACACGCCCGTTGCGCCGATTGGATGGCCCTTGGACTTCAGCCCGCCCGATGGGTTCACTGGCAGGCGTCCGCCCTTGGCCGTGGTGCCGTCGCGCACGACCTTGTGCCCCTCGCCCTGCTTGGCGAGGCCCATGGCCTCATATTCCAGCAGTTCGGCGATGGTGAAGCAGTCATGCGTTTCCACGAAGCTGAGGTCGTCGAGCGTCACGCCGCCGGCATCGAGTGCCTTGGCCCAGGCGCGACGGGGACCATCGAACGCCAGGATGTCGGCGCGGCGGCTGAGTGCAAACACGTCGTTGACATTCGCGCGGGCGCGGAAGCCGATCGCCCGGTTCAGGTTGGCTGCGGTTTCTTCGTCGGCCAGAACGAGGGCTGCCGCGCCATCGGAAACCAACGAACAGTCGGTGCGGCGCAAAGGACCGGCGACGCGGGGGTTCTTGTCCGACACAGCGTTGCAGAACTCGAAGCCGAAATCCTTGCGCATATGCGCGAAGGGATT
The DNA here is from genome assembly GCF_017813335.1 of Tianweitania sediminis. Classification (GTDB taxonomy): domain Bacteria; phylum Pseudomonadota; class Alphaproteobacteria; order Rhizobiales; family Rhizobiaceae; genus Tianweitania; species Tianweitania sediminis. The sequence continues at coordinate 102,394 of NZ_JAGIYY010000001.1, forward strand.
GTCGACACCGTTGCTGTGGTTCTTGGCGGCAATCATCGCCAGTTCCTCGGAACGGTCGCCGTAACGCTGGAAGTAGTTCTGCGCGATGCGGCCGAACACGCCGGCAAAGCCGCCTTCCACATCGGCTTCTTCCTTGCGATAGGACCCGCCAAGCAGAATGTCGCTGACCTGAGCCGTTGGCACGGCGGTCATCTTTTCGGCGCCCACAACCAGCGCGATGCGGCCGCGGCCCGATTCAATGAAGTCCATGGCGGTGTAGATCGCCGCCGAACCAGTGGAACAGGCGTTTTCCAGGCGAACAGAAGGCACCGCCGACAGGTCGCCATCCACCATGCCCACCAGTGCGCCCTGGAATTCCTGCTTGGAGAAGCCGCCATTCATGACGCCAACGAAGATGCCGTCGACCTCCCCGGCCGAAACGCCGGCATGATCAAGCGCAGGCGCCACCACGGAAGCCATCAGCGCTTCGGTGTCGGGATACTCGGTTTTACCGAACTGGGAATGTGCCCAGCCGACGATCTGTGCCTTGCTCATAATGAGATCCTTCGGGGTTGGTTCAAGCGTGGTGTCGGGTGGCCGTTGGCGCGATGTCCCGCGCGGCCCTTGGGTGGATCGCGGTCAAACGCCCGCTCGAGCTTGGCTTCGACGCAGGCCGCTTCTTCGCGCAAAAGGCGGCTGAGTTCGCTTTGCCGCGGCTCCTGCATCCGGCTGTCGATGGCCGCGACACTGAGCGCGCCGGCAAGCCGCCCGTCAGGATAGCGCAGAGCCACTCCGAGGCCCCAGGAGTTTGGAAACGGTACGCCGGGATTGAGTGCATAGCCGCGCCGGCGAGTCACCTGGACAGCCGCGCGAATGTCGGCGGCAGTCACCATCGGAAAGGTGGCAGCCAGGTAGTCGGCGTTGCGCGCGAGCACATCCTCCACTTCCCCATCGGGAAGGGTCGACAACATGGCGAGCGACCCTGCCCCCACCCCAAGCGGGTGCTCGAAGCCCTTTTGCAGCGCATGGGAGCGGATCGGGTAATTGCCTTCCTCGCGGTGAAGGCAGATCGAAAAAGTGTCTCGGCGGATCGAAAGGAAGCAGGCGTCGCTTGTTTGCCGCGCAAGCCGTGTCAGGCTTTCCATCGCCATTTCCAGGAGACCGAAGCGCGGCGCCGCGAAAACGCCAAGGACGTAGGCTTCTTCGCCTAGGAAGTAGCGGCGCTCGACCTCGTCCTGGCTCACCATGCGCGCGCGCATCAACGCAAGAAGCAGGCGTCGCGTGGTGGCCTTGTTGAAGCCGGAGCGCTCCACGATCTCGAGCAGCGACAGCCCCTGTTCCGGCCCGCGTCCGACCAGTGACAGGACCTGCAACGCGCGGTCGACGCTTTGCGAGCCGGTTATGTCGCGCTCCGCTGCCATCAGTGCGGCACCGGAACCGTGCAGCTTTGCCCGCCGTCCACCGGCAAGCACACGCCGTTGATGAATTTTGCCTCGTCCGATGCCAGAAACAGCGCGGCATGGGCGATATCCCAGGCATCGCCCATTTTTTTGCCGGGGATTGCTGCGTTTCTGGCCGCCACCATCTCGTCGGCCGACGCGTATTGCCCGGAAATCTGCTTGTAGATCAAAGGTGTGTCGATGAGGCCCGGCACAACGCAGTTGGCACGGATTCCTTGCGCCGCATACTGGATGGCAATCGCCACGGTTGCCTGGTTTACGGCAGCCTTGGTGGCGTAATAAGCGAAATAGGGGTAGCCGGTGTAGCGCATCGCAGCCAGCGACGAGATGTTGACGATCGCACCGCCCCCAGCCTGGAGCATCTGCGGAATCACGGCCTTGGCTGTGCGGTAAACGGAGCCGAGGTTGAGATCCACGGCCTGTTGGAAGCGGACCTCGTCCAGCTCCACCGGCCCGCCCATATGAGTCACGCCGACATTGTTGTGCAGCACCGTGATCGCACCGAAGGTGTCGGCGGTCTGCCGGACGGCGTCCTCGATAGAGGCGAGGCTCGTGACGTCGGCGGCAATCGCCAGCGCCCGTCCGCCTTCGGCTGTGATGATCGCCGCGGTTTCACGCGCCGCCCCTTCGTCGAGGTCCACGCAAGCCACGGCCGCACCTTCGCGCGCGTAAAGCACGGCGGCCGCCTTGCCGTTGCCCCAGCCGGGACCAGCAGAGCCAGCACCGAACACGATGGCGATCTTTTGTTTCAGGCGGTCAGGCACGTTTCGAACCTATTGAAGGAGATGGTTTGCCGCGCGACCGAAGCCGCGCGGCAGTCTCGTATGGCTTCGATCAGCCGAGATCGGCGCCCACGGCCGTTTCAAGGATCGTCCAAGCTTCTTCGCCGAACTTTTCCTTCCATTCCTGATAGAAGCCGGCTTCGCGCAGCTTGGCGCGGAACGCTTCCGTATCCGGATCGGTAAAGGTCATGCCGTGTTCCTTGGTCAGCTGCTCGCGCACCGTCTGGTTGAGCTGTGCGGTGTCGGCGCGCTGCTCGTCAGCCTTCGCGTTGAGGTTCTTCGCCACGATTTCGCGAATGTCTTCCGGCAGGTTTTCCCAGGCGCGCTTGTTGGCCAGGAACCAGAAGCCATCCCACATGTGGTTGGTCATGGAAACGTTCTTCTGGACTTCGTAAAGCTTGGCCGTGGAGGCGATGGCGAGTGGATTTTCCTGCCCGTCCACAATGCCGGTCGACAGCGCGGTGTAGACTTCCGCGAAGTTGATGGTGGTCGGGGCTGCACCGAAGGCGGTGAACATCGACTGCCAAAGCGGGCTTGGCGGAACACGGATCTTGAAGCCGGACAGATCTTCCGGGGTCTTGATGGTCTTGCTCGAGCTGGTGATCTGCCGGAATCCGTTGTCCCAGATCTTTTCCATGGGCACGAGGCCCTTTTTCTCGATCTCGGAGCGAGAATACGCGCCGAGTTCGCCGTCCATCGCCTTCCACACGGTCTCATAATCCGGGAAGGCAAAGCCGATGCCGGAGATTGCGGCGTTCGGCACCAGTGTCGAAAGGATCAACGGCGACAGCGAGAAGAACTCGGTTGCCCCGGAGCGCAGCTGGCTCAGCGTTTCCGTGTCATTGCCTAGCTGGCTCGAGGGAAATACGTTGATCTGCAGCCGACCACCCGTTTCTTCCAAGATCGCGTCTACCGCTTCCTTCAAGCGGATGTTCAGGGGATGCGTCGTTTGAAGGTTGTTTGCGAACTTGTAGGTGTATTCGGCGGCGTGAGCGCGCGTGTGGAAGGCGGCGCCCAGGGCAAGCGCGCCCGTTCCGGCGAGCATCGTTCGACGTGTGATCATCATTCTTGCAGTCTCCTCCAGGTTGTTGAGTTGTAGATCGTTGATCGGTGGCGCCGCTTCCTAGAGCAAAGCCAACGAGAACCACGGCACCACCGCGATGGCGAGCAGACCCAGGATCAGCGCGCCGATATAGGGCCAGATCGCGCCCATCGCCTCGTCGGGCGACACGTTGCCGACCTTACAGGCGATATAGAAGCCAACGCCGATCGGCGGCGCCATCAGGCCGATGTTCATCGCGGTGACGATGACCATCGAGTAGTGAACGTCGTGAATGCCGAGTGCGCGGGCGATCGGGAACATGATGGGGGCAAGGAGCACGATGGCGGGCAGCCCCTCGAGAACACAGCCCAGCACCAGAAACAGCAGGATCGACAGGAGCATGAAGCTCAGCCAGCCGCCTGGCAGGCTGCTCATCATGTCGCGCAGTTGGAATGCGAAGCCCGTTTGCGTCAGCGCCCAGGCCATGGCGGCCGCAGTGCCGAGGATCAGAAGGATCGCGCCCGACATGGCCGCGGTTTCCACGAACATCGCGTAGATGCGCCGGGGCGAGATACCGCCATAAAGCACCATGCCGATCACGAACGCATACAAAACGGCAACGGTGGAGACTTCGGTCGCGGTTGCCGCGCCGCTCGCCACCGCCGAGCGGATAATGAAGGGCAGCACCAGGGCAGGCGAGGCGATCAGCGCCGCCTTGCCGATCAGCTTGAGCGATGGCCGGCGCACGCCATCAGTGAGTTCACCGCGCGCCTTGACCCGCGCAAGCGCACACAGCATCACCAGAAGCACGATGGCGATGGCGAAGCCTGAGGTAAACAGAGCGGCGATCGATACGCCCGCAACGGAGCCCAGCACGATCAGCACGATCGACGGCGGCACGGTATCGGCCATCGCCGCACCGGTTGCCAGAAGTGCGATCATTTCCGATGGCTTGTGACCCCGCCGCTTCATTTCCGGAAACAGCGCCGGGGCGACCGTCGCCATGTCCGACACCTTGGAGCCGGAGATGCCCGAAACGAGAAACAAGGAGCCCAGCAGAACATAGGACATGCCGGCCTTCACATGGCCGAGCATGGACGCGAGGAAATCGACGATCGCCTTGCCCATGCCCGTGGCATCCAGAATGCAGCCGAGCAGGACAAACACCGGCACGGAAAGAAGGATCAGGCTCGACATGCCCTCGTCCATGCGGCTCACCATCACGACCAGCGGCATGCTCGTCGTGAAGGCCAGGAACATCAGCGTTGCAATGCCGAAGCAAAAGGCAATGGGAACACCAAGCGCCAGGCAAATGGCAGCCCCGCCTACCAGGAAAATCAGGATGTTGAGATTGCCGAGACCGGTCAGCGTCGGCGACAGGAACCACAGCGCCGCAGCGATCAGCGCCACCACCGCTAAGGAGCCAACTACGTCAACCAGACGGGAGTCGCGGAACAGCTGGGCCACAATGAGCGCCAGCATCAGCAACATGCCCACGGCGATGGCCGAAACGCGGTATCCGACAGGGATGTTCAGGGCCGAAGACGTGATGTCCATCTCTCCGACCGCATACTCATAGGCGTGCGGAATAAGCGCAACCAAGAAGGTTCCGATCAGCACGAGCCCGAAGGTTTCGGCAAGCGCGCGGCGACGATCGCTCATGCGCGACAGGAACAGGGTCAGGCGCAGATGTTCGGCGCGGTCGATTGCAATCGCGGTGCCGAACATGGCCAGCCAGAGGAACGCAATGGAGGCCGCTTCGTCAATCCAGGTGATGGGCTGATTGAAGAAGTAGCGGGACACAACGCCGGTCAGAAGCATGGCGATGATCGCAAGCAGCAACACGACGGCAATAGCTTCCACAGGCCGCATGAAGCGGGAGCCGGGGCGCGCGTCGAGCGACTCGGTGGGAACGGCAAATTCATCCGCCGTTTGAGCTGCTGCTGTGCTCATGAATTCCTCCTCATATCCAGCGGATGCGCGGGCGCTTGGCACCCATCCATCCAAGCCGCTCCTCCCAGCGCGACCTCAGCAGAAGGACGTCACCGTTTCTCCTGCTGGTTCATCATACAATCCGTCGCTGCAGATCTTCGCAACCACAAACAACAAGTCATTGATTTAGCTCATTAATCAGCGCTATCAGAGGTCCATATTATGAACCAATAAGAATAGCACGAGTGTCTCGGCGGCTTTCCGCAGGTGTTTCCAGCCGCGATGCACCGGCAACGCTCAACCTGTCGCAGACATCATAGCGGCCGATGGTCTCCGCCTCCGTCGTTCAGATCAAGGTAAATTCGACACGACCGAAAGGACGGATTTCCGCTTTCACCAGACCGGGCGTCGTGATCGCCTGACCTGGCAAGTACGCGCCGGTGAGGATGACCATGCCTGCCTGGAGGTACTTTGCGTCGCGACGAAGGCGGTTGGCGAGCCAGCACAGAGCTTTCAGCGGCGGCTGAGGTGCTGCATTCACGGCTTCACCCAGGAGATGATCCGAATGCAGCATCCTTGCCGCAGTGGTGTCGCTCGCCGAGATCCACAAGGTCGCCGTGCCGAGCACCGCGCCTTCATTGTGGATGCGCTGGGCAACAGCCGCGGCCGCACTCGGATCGCGCGCAAACGCGTGGCGGACGTCCATGATCTCGATTGCCGGCAGCCACGCCTCGATGGCCTCTTCTGCATCGCGCTCCGACACCTGCCCTTGCAGCGATGATCCAAGGCGAATGGCGATTTCCGGCTCCACCACCAGATCGCGATAAGCCGCCAGCGGAAGCACGACGCCGCTTGCGTGGACCTGGTCTGAAAACAGCGGCGCGAAGCAGGGCTCGTCGAGCCCGTAGTAGTCGAGCGACGATTGGCGGTTGAACGCGATCTTGTAGCCAACGATGGAGCGGGCAGGCTGCTCGGCAAGCAGCGCGGCATTGACCTCGTCCTGGACGCGATAGGCCGCTTCCAGGGACGCGATCGCGTCTTCACGTGGCTCAAAAGCTCGTGCACCGCGGATGTCATCCAGGATGCTTTGCGCGAGTGGTGTCACGCCACGGGCAGGCCCAGATTGCCGCGCAACGTGTCCGACGCGTAGTTCGAACGGAACAAGCCGCGGCGCTGGAGCTCGGGCACCACGCGGTCCACAAAGATATCCAGCTCGTCAGGGAAATACGCCGGCATGACGTTGAAGCCGTCGGCTGCGCCGCCGACAAACCATTCTTCCAGTTGATCCGCCACATCGGAAGGTGTGCCGACGAGCCGCCAATGCCCGCGCGCGCCTGCGAAATGCTGCGCCACCTGGCGGATGCTGAGCCCATCGCGGCGCGATTGGTCGATCACCAGCTGTTGGCGGCTTTGCATGCCTTCGGTGGATTTCAGGTCCGGCAGCGGCCCGTCGAGCGGCAGTCCGTTCAAAGCGTCGGTGGCAAGATAGCTGGCAAGCAACGCCAGGCCGACATCATCGGGGATCAGCGCCTGCAGCTCGGCGAACTTGTCTTCGGCTTCCGCGCGGCTTTCGACCACCACCGGCGACATGCCGGGCATGATCTTGATCGCGTCCGGGTCGCGCCCATGGGCGCTTGTTCGCGCCCGCAGATCGTCGCGAAACGCCTTGGCGGCTTCAAAGGTCTGGGTGGCCACGAAAACCACGTCGGCCGTGCGGGCAGCAAGGTCGCGGCCGACATCGGAAGCACCCGCCTGCACCATCACCGGAGCGCCCTGGGGCGACGCCGGAAAGCCAAGTCCCTGCTCCACCGCGAAACTTTCCCCGCGATGATGAACGGTGGCATTCCGCGTGGCGGGGTCCCAGAGCTGGCGCACCACATCCGCAAACTCTCCGGCCCGGGCATAGCGATCGCGATGCGCCCGCAAGCCTTGCGCGCCAAAGTTGGCGGCCTCAATCTCGCTTGCCGACGTGACGAGGTTCCAGCCGGCGCGCCCGTTGCTGACCAGATCCACCGTCGCGAAGGCGCGGGCCAGGGCATAAGGCTCGTTGTACGACGTCGAGGCCGTCGCGACGAGACCGACACGCGAAGTCACGGCCGCCAAGGCCGCAAGAAGGCTGATCGGTTCAAAGCCTACCGAGCGCGCGGCCTGCGCTGCCAGGTCCACGCGCCCTTCGCGTAGACCCGCCGCATCCTCGAAGAAGACCAGGTCGAACAAGCCGCGCTCGGCGGTTTGCGCAAGCCTGACCATGTGGTCGATGTCGATCCCCGCATCAGCGGCAGCGCGAGGATGCCGCCAGCCGGCGATGTGATGGCCGGTCGGCATCAGAAACGCGCCAAGCTTCATGTGCTCCGACATCAGGCGCCTCCCCCCAACAGCGCCAACGCCGCGTTTGCACTCGCAACCGTGGTAACCGGACCAAGCTTGTCAAAGCGCGTCATACGAGGCCTGCCTTTTTGCCAGCGCATCACGTTGAGCGGACCGCGAACCGAGAAGTGCTCGCCCTGGTGATTAAGTGAGTGCAGCCGTGAAGGTTCGAAAAAGCGTCCCCCTTCCTTGTCGAACAAAAGCGCATCGGCGTCCCAGCTGTCCCACAACCCATCCACCACCGTTTCGAACTCGCGCTGCCGGGCCGCCAGATCAACGCCTGCGAGCCTGTTGGCGCCGCTGAAGGCCGCGAACTCAGCGTCCGCGTCGCCGTCAGCGATCACCCATCCGGCACGGCCCCGGCTGATGAGATCAAGCGAAGCCAGGCGGCGCGCGAGGTTGTAGGGCTGGTGGCCCAGGCTGGAAACGGCTCCAAGCAGCACGATGCTGCGTGTTTGAGGCGCAAACCAGCCCATTAGGATCAAGGCGTCGGGCCAGGCCTCACCACCGTCCCGCGGGGCGATGCCGTCCGGCACAACAAGCGTTTCAACGCCTGCCACATCGGCTCGCTGCACGACAAGCTGCAGGTCGCCCAAAGGCCAATCACTCGGGGATCCGCTCAGAAACAGCGCGCGCGGGAGATCGGTCGGCATTTCAGGCGGCCAGGATTGCGGTTTGGGTAATGGTACCGGTGGTCGTGCCATCTTTGTCCACCACGGTCATGCGGTCTGCGCGGGCCGCCACCATGGCTGAAAGGGCGTCGCGCAAATCAACGTCCTCTGCAATCGAAGGCAGCGCCGGATTCGGCGCCTCCCTGCTCATGACATCGGCAACTGTGAACAGGCTGAGGCGTTTCAACGCTCGATCCGCACCCACGAAGTTCTCGATAAACGCGTCGGCCGGTTTCGATAGGATCGTTTCGGGCGTGTCGTACTGCTGGATGCGCCCATTGCGCATGATGGCAATGCGATCGCCCAGCCTGACGGCCTCATCGATGTCATGCGTCACCATCACCACTGTCTTCTTGACGCGCGCCAGGATCTGCTTGAACTCGTTCTGCAGTCGTGTGCGGGCGATGGGATCGATCGCACCGAACGGCTCGTCCATCAAAAGCACCGGCGGATCGGCGGCCAGCGCCCTGGCCACGCCAACGCGCTGTCGCTGGCCACCGGAAAGCTGGCGCGGGTAGCGTTGCAGCATGTCCGCCGGCAATCCGACCAGTTGCATCAGTTCCTGGTTGCGCGCCTCGATGCGCCGGTTGTCCCAGTTCAACAAGCGCGGAACGGACGCGATGTTCTGGGCAACCGTCATGTGGGGGAACAGACCCACCTGCTGGATCACGTAGCCGATGTGGCGGCGAAACTGCACGGCGTCCACCGTTCGGACGTCCTGACCGTTAACGGTGATGGTGCCGCTGGTGGGGTCGATCAAACGGTTGATCATACGCATGGTCGTGGTCTTGCCGCAGCCCGACGGGCCGACAAGCGCCACCGTGATGCCGTTCGGAATCTCCAGCGTCAGGTTGTCCACGGCCGCGGCGCCCGTGCCTTCGAAGCGCTTGCTGACGTCCTTCATGGTGATCATGCCGCTCTTCTTTCACCAAAAAGCACGCGCTCGGTTTGCCCGAGCAAGAATTCCGTTCCAAGCGCCAGAATGGCAATCGGCACGGCGCCCACAAGCAAGCGTGACTGGTTCATGCCGGCTATACCCACGGCAATGAAATCGCCGAGCCCGCCGCCGCCGATAAAGGGCGCGAGTGTTGCGCCCGCCAGAACCTGCACGGAAGCGGTTCGCAAGCCAGCAAACATCGCCGGGGCCGCCAGGGGTATGCGGATCTTACGCAAGATCTGCCGCTCGCTCATTCCCATCCCCGTGGCGGCTTCCACCGCATCGGGGTCAACGTCGCGCAAGCCGATATAGGCGTTGATCAAGATCGGCGGCAAAGCCAGGATCGTCAGCGCCACGATCGATGGCCACAGGCCGATGCCGAGAATCGGCATCATGATCGCGAGAATGGCGAGGCTCGGCAGCGTGCGCAAGGCATTCACGGAGTTCACGGCGAGCGTCGCCATCAAGCGTGAGCGGATGATGATAATCGCCAGTGGCAAGCCGATGGATAGCGCGATCACGATCGCCGAGATCGACATCAGCAGGTGCTGGCCCAGGGCGCGGTTGAACTGGCCGGGATTGTCCGCAATCCAGGTGATGGCTTCGGTGAGCAGGTTCATGCCTGCTTTTCCCGTGACAAACGCTTCTCCATCCAAGTCATGGACAGGTCGAAGAACACCGCGATCAGCGCCGTGAGCACGCCTCCCACAATCACCTTTTCCGGATAGCTTTGATCGATGCCGGCCAGGATGATACTGCCCAGACCGCCTGCATCGATGAAGGCCGCCACCGTGGCGATGCCGATCACCGTCACCAGAGCGATCCGGATACCGGAAACGATCAACGGCAAGGCAAGCGGCAGTTCGATCTTGGTCAAGCGTTGCCACCGGCTAAAGCCCATGCCATCGGCCGCGTCCAGAACATCGGCCGGCACGTTGCGCAGGCCCGTCACCACGTTGCGCAAGAGGATCAGCAGGCAATAAGACGACAGCCCCGTCAAGGCAGGCTTCATGCCCAGCCCCATCACGGGGATCAAGAAGGCAAACAAGGCGAGGCTCGGGATCACGAAGATGATCCCGGCGAGCGTCAGAAACAGCACATAAAGCTTCTGTCGACGCGCAGAAATGATGCCAAGCACGAGCGCGATGGCGCAGCCGATGATCACCGAGAGGAAGGACAGCAAAAGATGCTGTCCAGCCGCCTCGAGGATCACCCCGATGTTCTTATGCGCCCAGGTCACGCTTCAGTCATTCAGCTGGAGTCCGGTCACGCAGGACAGCCTGTGCGACCGGATCCTCGTTGGTCAGAGGCCTTCCGACTGGAGGAATTCGGCGGCGACCTCCGCCGGCTCCTTCCGGTCGCGCTCCACCGCGGCATTCATGGCGCGCATCTTTTCGTTGGTGAGCAGGGGAGCAATCTTGTTCAGCGTTTCCGCAATCTTCGGGTTCGCTTCCAGTGCATCCTGGCGCACCACCGGCACGAGGTAATAAGGTGGGAAAAGCCCCTTGTCGTCTTCCAGCACAGCGAGCTTGCTGTCTTCGATCTGCCAATCGGTGGAGAAGCCGAAAGACACGTCGATCTGTTCGCTCGTTAGCGCGCTATAGCGAATGCCGAGCTTTGCGAACTGCACGAATTCCTTGAACTTGATGCCGTAAACGCGTTCCAGCCCAGGCAAGCCGTCCTTGCGTTCACCAAAGGTGCCTTCCGCGCCGAAGGTCAGGTCCTTGGAAGCCGGCCCAAGATCCGTCAGCGTCTTCAGCTTGTATTCTTCCGCTTTTTCGGGGAGCAGGATGATGGCATAGCCGTTGTTGATGGCGGTGGGCTCCAGCAACGTTAGGTCGAGGTTCTCCTCGTAGAACTTCTTGACGGCCGTATAGATCTGATCCGCGTCGCTTGTGAGTTCGCCCTTCACCACCGCTGCGAGGGCGGTACCCGTGTATTCCGGATAAAGGTCGATTTCGCCGCTGGTGAGCGCGGTGTGCGCGATCTGCGTTGCGCCGAGGTTCAGGCGCTTTTCAACTTCGACACCCGCCTTTTCCAGCGCCTGCGCGTAGATTTCGGCCACGATGAACTGTTCGGTGAAGTTCTTGCTGCCGATCTTCACCGGTTCGGCCATGGCCGGGAAAGCGGTTGCTGCGGAAAGGGCTAGGGCAAGAACAGCGGTTCGCAACGACTTCATGATGATCAACACTCCAGGATCAGGTGCGCGCACTCTGAAACAGATTGGCATCAATTCCCATGGGCGGCCATTCTAATTTGCTGCGGCCCGCGCAAAAAATCATGTTTTCCGCGGGCCTGCGCGCGATGCAGACCGTTTCCTGCTGCGCCGCCGAGCGGAAACTGTCCGCGCTTGAGTGCAAAGCGCCGACCTCACGAGAGGAATTCGGGAACTTGATCGCCCCGTGATTGTTCAGGGAACAGGATTAGACATCCCTTAAAGTGAAAGGCAACACCATGCAGAGCGATCCAACGGACTTTAGGTCCGGCACTCAGCCAAGTGGCTCCAGCGCATCAGGCGCACTGAAGCGCGAGACTGACGCCACGAAGTCGGCGCTGAACGACGCTTCGGGTGCTGTGCGCGAACGCGCCAGCGGCTTGGCTTCCGATGCCAAGAAGGTTGCGACTGAGCAGGCGGAAGCCGCTCAGCAGACCTTGGGCAGCTACCTCCAGAATTTCGTTGGTGCGCTGAACGCGGCCGGCGAACACCTGAAGAAGAACGACCAATCGCAAGTTGCGGGTCTCGTTGACAGTGCCGCAGGCAGCGTCGATGACCTCGCCCGCACCGTCAAGGAAAAGCCGCTTGACCAGGTGGTGGACCAATTGCGGTCCTTCGGCCGGTCCAACCCGACCATCCTGCTTGCGGGCTCGGTTCTGGCCGGACTTGCCGCAGCGCGCTTCCTGAAGAGCTCGGCGCCATCCGCTTCCTCGACGTCTTCTTATCCTTCGTCGTCGTCCTACCCAGGCAGCTCGTCGGGAACCAATCGTTACTCGCCTGGCAGCAGCAGCGGAACTGGCTCGTCCTTCGGCGCTTCCAGCAGCTCCGGACTTGGCGCGGGCTCCAGCACCGGATCTTCGTCATTCGGTGCAGGCTCGGGCGCTTCCGGCGCGTCAACCACCAGCTCCACCACCTCGGGTTCGGCTTATCCGTCGGCCTTGTCTGATGCCGCTGGCGACCGCACCGCACGCGACACGGTCGAGTCGTCGCCCTACAAGCCCGCCGGCGCAACCTCGTCCTCGTCGTCGTCCTTGCCTCCGCTGGAAGGCACGCCCGAGGTGTGGCCGGCCGATTACAAGCCATCAGGAGACCGCCGCAATGATTGAGCCGCAAGACAACCGTGGCGTGGGCAGCTTGATCAGTGACCTGATCCAGCAGGTTTCCACGCTTGTGCAGACCGAGATCCGGCTGCTTCGCTCCGAAATGGGCGACAAGATGAAACTCGCTGTTAGCGGGATCACGGAAATGCTCGCCGGAGCGATCCTGCTCATGGCAGCCCTTCTGGTGCTCTTGCAGGCCCTGGTGGTTGCTTTGAGCGAGTTCATGGATCCCGCTTGGGCTTCGCTTCTGGTGGGCGTCGTGGTTGCGATCATCGGCGTTGTGCTGGTGCGCAGGGGCACGGCCAATCTCGAGCCCTCCAACCTCATGCCCGACCAGACCACCCATCAGCTTGGCAAAGACGCGACCGTTGTGAAGGAGCAGTTCAAATGAGCGAGGAAACGAGCAACCTGGAACGTGAAGCGGAACTGACGCGCGCGCGGATTGCAGACACTGCCGAAACGCTGCGGGCCCGTATGACCCCCGGTCAGATGATCGACGAACTGACGTCCTCGCTGCGCACGGGTGATGGGGCAGCCGCCCTGACGAACCTGAAAACGCAGGTCCGCGACAACCCCCTACCACTGGCGTTGGTGGGCGTCGGCCTGGCTTGGCTTGCGCTGGGCAAGGGCACGACGCCGGAGTCCTTCCGTTCGAGCTCCACATCCTATCGCGGCTCGTCCCGCAGCCTTTACGGTTCCGACGCGGATTATTATGCCTCGGACGCCGATTATGCTGCCGCTGATTATGGCGCGACGGACTATCCGGTGACCGATGACTGGGTGGGCAGCGACGACGTCGATACCCAATCCGGTCCAGGCATGGGCGATCGCGTCAAGGGAATGGCGTCCAGTGCCAAGGGCAGTGCCCAAGGCATGGCATCGAGCGCCAAGGGCATGGCTTCCGGCGCCGGCAGCGCAATCAACCGTGCCGCGCATGATGCCCGAGACGCAATCGGCGGTGCCGCCAATGCCGTGGGCAACGCGGTCGGCTCCACGCAGGAGCGCCTCGGAGCAGCCGGCAGTTCCATGTACCGCGGCGGGCGCTCTTTTGCGCGCGGCACCTCCACCCGGGCCCGCGACGCACAAGACTGGGCGGCCGATGCGATCCAGCGTGAGCCGCTGATCACGGCGGCAGTCGGCGCTGCAATCGGCCTTGCACTTGGCGCTCTCCTGCCCAAGACGAGGCTCGAGGACCAGCAGTTCGGTGCGGCAAGCGACGACCTGAAGCATCGCGCCAAGGATCTTGCGTCCGACGGCATCCAGCAGGCCAAGGAAGTGGCAACGGAAACCTACGACTCGCTGAAAGAGGCCGCCGATAAGGAAGGTCTTACCAATGACGGCAAGCCGTTGGCGGAACGCGTTTCCAAGGTCCTGAGCGAAACAGCCGACCACGCCCAGTCTTCCGTGAAAGACCGCGTGTCTGGGTCCAGCTCTGGCTCGTCCTCCGGTTCTAGCTCGGCCTCTGGCTCCGGCTCGACCTCTGGCTCCGGCTCGACCTCTGGCTCCGGCTCTGGGTCGTCCTCCGGCTCGGGCGCGACCACGGGCTCCAACTCAGGCTTGGGCTCTGGTTCTAGCGCCGGCTCGGCTTCAACGTCGGGCTCGGGCGCGACTTCGGGCTCGGGCTCCGGCTTAGGTGCCGGCTCTTCAGGAAAATCGAAGATCTGATCAGAAAAAGGGCGGGGTGCTTGGCACCCCGCCCTTTTCACGTCTGATGTCCGCGTCGATGTGCTCGATCAAGCGCCGCCAAGCGGCGTCATCACCTTTCCAGTTCCATCGCATTCCGAACAGGTCTGGCCGTCGACCTTTCCGCTCCCGCCGCATTTCCGGCACAAGCTTTCGCCTGCGTTGGGCGTTCCTTCGGGGACGGCATCGGGATTTGCTGGCTGACTCATCTGCTGGTTCTCCGTTTCTTCCCCAACTCTTCGGAGCAGCAATTGATCCGCTTTCCCTGCGCTCACGCAGGGACGGAACAATCCACAGGGTCGATGCTTGTGCCGAGACACGAGCGCAAGGAGACAACGATGGCTGTTCAGATCCCGCTGGACGAGGCAAGCATCGCCGGCACGGAAGGCGATGACGGTTTGTGGACGCTGACGCCGGACCTGGCGTTTCAACGACACACGCTCGTCAACGTGGTGTATCTGGGAACAGCTGCGAACTGGGTGCTGATCGACACAGGCATCAAGGGTTCCGCAAAAGCCATTCGCGCTGCCTGCGCCCAGCGCTTCGGTGAAGGGAGCCCTCCGGCCTATATTCTCATGACCCATGGCCACTTCGACCATGTTGGCGCGCTGGTGGAGCTCGCCGATGAATGGGATGTGCCGGTCTACGCCCATCCCCTGGAGCACCCCTATCTGAATGGAACGGAGTCGTATCCGTCGCCAGAGCCATGGGTCGGCGGCGGGATCATGCCGCTGTTGTCGCCCCTCTTTCCCACAAGCCCGGTTGATGTCGGACCCCGGCTGCGAGACCTGCCAGCCGACGGCTCCGTTCCAGGTTTTCCGGAGTGGCGCTGGCTCCACACGCCAGGGCATACGCGCGGTCATGTTTCGCTTTGGCGTGAAAGCGACCGCGCGGTCATCGCTGGCGATGCTTTCGTCACCACAGGACAGGAATCTGCGTACGAAGTGGCGATGCAGACACCGGAAATGCACGGGCCGCCCCGCTACTTCACACCAGACTGGGTGGCTGCACGGCGCTCGGTCGAAGCCCTGGCTGCTTTGCAGCCGCAACTGGTGGTGACGGGCCACGGCCGAGCCATGGCCGGTGCGCAGATGCTGGCGGCGCTCGAGGATCTGGCTCGACGCTTCGACGCGATTGCGCTGCCGCCTTCACACCGCGCATCCTCCTCCGACTGAGGGAGCGCGTCGATTATGCGCTTCATTCCCCGCAGCCTGCATGCAGCCGCCGACTACCTCGTCGGCCTCCTCGTTATCGCGCTTCCGTTTCTGTTTGGGTGGGATGACGCCGCCACGTCCGCGTTTGTTGTGGCCGGCCTTGCTGCCCTCGCCTACAGCGCCGTCACGGATTACGAACTGGGGCTTTGGAAACGGCTCCCGTTTCGTGTTCATCTCGGCCTGGACGTTCTGTTCGTGATCTTCATGTTTGGTGCACCCACGCTTCTGGCGCTTCCCTCCGCTTCCCAGTGGGCACCTTACCTGGTTGGAGCGGCGGGACTGTTTCTTGTTTTCACCACCCGGCTGGAGCCCAACTCGCCGGCACAAGCAGCGCGCCACTGAAGCCGGGCAGAGGGACTGTCACAGTGGCGTCGAACCAGCCGGTCATATATCCCGGCACCACCACGTTCCTTCTGTTTCAGAGCTTCCGTTGACCGCCATTCGCCTTGATCGCCTTACCCGTCGCTTCGGTTCCTCGGTTGCGCTCGACAGCGTGTCGCTCGATCTCCAACCAGGCTCCTTTACCGCCCTTCTCGGCCCATCCGGTTGCGGCAAGACCACGCTTCTGCGCCTTATCGCGGGCTTCGAAACGCCGAGCGAGGGCTCGGTCTGGTTCGGTGACCGGATGATGGCTGGAGACCAGGTTCTTGTTGCGCCGGAACAGCGCGGCATCGGCATCGTGTTTCAATCTTACGCCTTATGGCCTCATCTCGATGTCGCGGGGAATGTCGGCTATCCCCTGCGCATGCGCGGCACTGCGCGAAGCGCCGCCAACCGGCAGGTCGATGAGGTACTGGAGATCGTCGGGCTGACGGGTTTCGGCGCACGCCGGATCGATGAGTTGTCCGGCGGGCAGCGGCAACGCGTTGCGCTTGCCCGCTGCCTCGTCGGCAACAACGGTATCATCCTGTTTGATGAACCGCTTGCGAACCTGGACATGCATCTGCGGGCAACGATGGTGGACGTGTTCCGTGACATCCACCAGCGCACGAAGGCCACGATCGTTTATGTCACGCATGATCAGGCCGAAGCGCTCGCGCTCGCGGACAAGGTCGCGGTCATGGAACGCGGCCGGGTGCTGCAATATGCGGCGCCGACCGCCGTTTACCATCAACCAGCCGATATGGCGGTGGCCCGCTTCGTCGGGCGTGGCAACCTCGTGCCAGCGGTGGCGCAGGTCGACGGCAGCGTCCTCCTTGCCGGACACCGGTTTCAGGCGCGGGCAAGCGAGGCTTTTTCCGGCCCGGCACACGTTCTCCTTCGTCCGGAAGCGCTGCGGCTCGGCGAAGAGGGTTTACCGGCACGGGTGATGTCGTCGACGTACCGCGGCCCGGTGCATGAACTGCGGCTCAGCCTGACCGGAGAGGCCGGCGAATTGGTGGTGGATCACCCGGCTCCCGTTGCCAGCGGGACAGATGTCCGGGTAGCCGTGGCCGACGCCTGGGCAATGCCGGGCTGAGGGTCGGAAGCGCTTTGCTTCAGCGCCAAGGCAGGACGCCGCCGGGCAGCCTGCGGGCAAATCGGTCGAGAACAGCAAGCAAGGCGACCACCACCACGATGCTGGCAACCGCGATGGCGGCCGCCTGCGTGCCGAGCCCCGCTTCTTCCAAGCTGAACAGAACCACGCCCAGCGTTTCGTTGCCGCTCGACCAAAGAAGCGCCGAAACGGTGAGTTCGTTGAAGGCGCTCATAAAGACGAGCAGCGCGCCCGCCAATGCGGCCGGCGCAACGAGCGGCGCCGTAATCGTCAAGGCGCGCCTGATCGGGCCAGCGCCTGCGGCAGCGGCGGCTTCCGTGAGTTCGGCCGGCAACTGGTTCACTGCCGTCGTGATCGGCTTCATCGCTAGCGTCAGAAAGCGCATGCAGTAAGCGATCAGGATGATCGCGGCCGTGGCATAAAGGCTGCCGATCAACGGCAGTGGCCGCAAAAACAGGAGGATGCAGGCAATCGCCAGAACGATGCCCGGCACCGCATAGGGCAGATCGATGACGCCGTGAAGGATGCGCTGGTGACGCTGCGAAAAGCGCTCCAGCACAACAGCAAGCGGCACGGCACCCAGCGCCAGGATCAAGGCTGCCCCGGCCGACAACAGCGTCGAGTTGCGAAACGCGCGCATGGTTGACGCTTGCCGGGTCAGGACTTCGGCGAAATTGCCCACGGTTGCGGTTTCCGCCGTCAGGGGAACCCCAAATGCCGGCACGAAAGCCGTGGTGAGAAGCGCCAGCGCCGGCAGCACCAGAATAGCCGTGATCACCAGCGCGCCTACCATCGCGAGTGGCACACGCCAGCGGCCAAGGGCAAACTGGGCCGGAAGGCCTCCTGCGAAGCGCGCGCTGTGGTCGCGCACCGCCAGCGCCTGAACCGCGGTTCCCGCCAGAGCCAGCGCCGAAATCAGGATCGACAGGCCCGCCATTTGCGGCAGGACGCTCGGCCCGTAGCTCGCCATCTGCTGATAGATGAGCGTTGGCAAAGTGAGGTAGTTCACCGGCATGCCGAGCAGGGCCGGGATGCCGAAATTGCCGATCCCCGACACAAAGGCGAGCGCCGCCGCTGCAATCAGGTAAGGGCGAAGCAGGGGCAGAACCACGGTGAAAAGCGCGCGCATCTGCGTGGCGCCGGCTGCGCGCGCTGCTTCCAGAAAGTCGCGCGGCACCCGCGCCAATCCTGCCCGCACGGTCACGAAAACAATCGGAGCATGCTGCACGCCGAAAAGAAGGATGATCCCGTTGCGCCCAAGCACCGGGTTCTGCGTGCCTGGCGGCGGTGCAAGACCGAGCATGCCGAGAAGCGTCGATGATGGCCCGAAAAGATGCAGCCATGACAGGGCCGTCACCTGCGGCGCAATCATCAGCGGTAGAAGAAGCAGAAAGCCAAGCGCCTTGCGGCCGGGCATGTCGGTCATGGCAACCGCAATGGCGAAGGGTATGCCGATCACCATGGCAAGCACGGCGCCAAAGAAGGAGGTGTCCAGCGTGCGCCAGGTTGCGCGCTGCGTGGAACTGCGCATCAGGCGCTCGGCAAAAGCCGATAGGTCGAGTTCACCGCCGGGCGCCACCGCCGCCAGAAGAAGGCGGGCCATAGGTAAAACGCTGAGCAGGCCGATGACTGCGAGCGCGAAGGCCGCGCCGAGCCAGAAGTTTGACCTTGAGTGTGAAAACGGGAAGAACCCGCGCTTGCGCAGCGCGGGTTCTTCAAATTGCGTTGTGGACAGGTCGGCCAGCTGATCGTCCGCCGCTTACTGGCCCATCACATCGGAGAACTTTTCCTTGTTCGCCATGTCGTCTTTCAGGGCCGCGGCCGCGTCGTAGTTCAGGACCTTGATGGTCGAGCGCTCGGGATAGCCCGCCGGCAGCGCGACATCATCACGCGCCGGGATGTAACCCTGCTCGGCAGCCAGCTTCTGCCCCTCTTCCGACATAAGGAAGTCGACGAAGGCTTTGGCGGCTTCCGGATTCTTGGCTGTGGAAAGGATTGCGACCGGCTCCGTAACCGCCGAAACGCCTTCGGCGGGGAACACGAACTCGACGGGGGCGCCCTTGGCTTTTTCGCGGATCGGCATGAAGTCGACGATCATGCCGTAAAGCTTGTCGCCGCCGCTGACCGCCTTCAGGACGTCGCCGTTGCCACCCGAAGCCTGGGCACCATTCTCGGCAAGCGCGGAGTAGAAATCCCAGCCCTGCTGCAGGTTGCCGGTCAGGGTCACCGTGTGGATCATGGCGGCGCCGGAGGTGAGCGGGCTCGGCATCACGACCTGGCCCTTGGCTTCCGGCTTGGTGAGGTCAGCCCAGCTGGTGGGCTTCATCGGCGCATTGGTGTTGTACACGATGCCCGTGGTTATCAGCTTCGTGGAAAAATAGGTCTTGTCCTTGTCGATGAGGGCTTCGTCGATGCCTTCCACCTTTGCCTCAGGATAGGCCATCAAGCGGCCTTCCTGCTTCAAGCCTTCCATCGTGACCACATCCGCGATCAGCAGGAGGTCCGGCTGTGGCTGGCCGGCCTCGATTTCTGCGCGTAGCTTGGCCAGGATCTTGGGCGTGCCATCGCGCACCCATTCAACTTCCACGCCGGGGTTTGCAGCCTTGAACGCGTCCACCGTTTGTTGGGCATCCGTGTTCGGCTGGCTGGTATACAGGACCAGCTTACCGTCTGCGGCAAAAGCCGGGAACAGAGAGCCGGCAACAAGAGCGGAAGCAATCAACAAGCGCATGGCGCGATCCTTTGCAGTTCAACTGCGGCCCGTCCTAGAGCGCGTCCTTGACAGTTCGATGACGGCCGCGGCTCCGAAATCCGGCGCTCAGCGCGCGGCCAGGACGATCTTGCCTTTGCGCCCCGGTGTTTGGCTCGCCTGCACGGCATCGCCGATCTCATCCAGGCTGAACTGGCGCTCAACCGGGAGATGAAGCTCGCCGGCAGCGGCTTCGTCCAGCAATTCCTTGCGCAACGCCAGGACGGTTTCGCGGGACAAGGAAGGCTTGGCGGCCCAGAAGCCGCGCAAGCGCAGCCCCCTGAAAAGAAGCTGCGACGGTGACACCTTGATCGACTTGGCAGACAAGGCGCCGAAATTGACGAGCTCGCCGCCATCGCCGAGGAGATCAAGCAGATCCCCCGCCGCTTCGCCTCCGACGGAATCCAGAGCGCGGATGATCGGCGCGCCACCGGTCATCTCCTTCACGCGATCGCGCCAGTCCGGCGCTTCTGTCGACACCACTGTGTCCACGCCATGCTGCGCCAGTTCCGCCACAGCGTCATCCCGCCGCACGAGGCTGATCACGTTGATGCCGCGCTTCTTGCCGAAGCGGGACACCAGCTTGCCCACCAGGCCGTTGCCGGCGTTCTGGATGATCCAGTCGCCTTCCTTCACATCCAGATCGGCCAGGATCATCTTTGCGCTGAGCGGCATCGACATAAGCTGGCAGGCGGTTTCGTTATCGAGGTTTTCGGGCACTGCTGTGAGGAACGGAGCCTCCGCGAGGTAGTATTCCGCCCAGGTGCCGGCACCGTTTCCGGTGACACGCTGCCCCACCTGCACGCCGGTGACGCCTTCACCAAGCGCGTCGACGATCCCCACCGCTTCCGTTCCCGGCACGGCGGGAAGGGTCGGCAAGGTGCCGTATACGCCCTTCACAATCATCAGGTCGTGGTTATGGATCGGCGACAACAGCATGCGCACGCGCACCTGGTTTTTCGCTGGTTCGGGCAACGGCTTGTCGACGACGCCGAGTGCCTCGCCAAAGCGGCTCAATTCCACGGCCTTCATGATGCTGCTCCACGCCACTTTCACTGCTGTCCGCAGCCATGTAGTTCGCAGGCCGCCGCGCGGCAATCGCTCAGCGCGTGTCGTTGAGGTCCAGTTGGTCGATCAAGGGTAAACCCGGCGTGAAGCGAGTGTGGCCAAGCCCCTGCGAAAACCTCCTCAGAAGCTCCGTTGTCATGTTTCGCGGTACGGGCGGCGCAAAGCGATACCCTTGCCCCAGCACACATCCCATCGACACAAGGCGCTCGGCTTGTTCCAGTGTTTCGATGCCTTCCGCCACGATCTTCATGTTCAGCTTGCTGGCGATCGACAGCAGCGCTTCCACGATGACCTCGCTGTTGCGGTCGTCCTTGAGGTTGGTCACGAAGGATCGGTCGATCTTGAGAATGTCGACAGGGAAGTGAAGAAGGTGCGTCAGGGACGCGAAGCCGGTGCCGAAGTCGTCCAGCGCGACGAGGATGCCGCGGGAACGAAGGCGCTCCACGGCATTCGCAACAAAGTCGTCGCCGGGTCCCAGATACACGGCTTCGTTGACTTCAAGGATGATGTGCTTCAGCGGCACCTCCGCGGCCGCGAAGGCGTCCACGATGCGCTGCTCGAGATCGCCCTTCTTGAAATCCGCCTGCGTGACGTTGATGCCGATGTGCTGGAACGGCAGCCCCAGGTCTAGCCAAGAGCGCACGGCGGACGCAACCTGCCCGAGCATTCGCCCCGTCAGCTCGTAAGCAAGGCGCGGGTCACTCGTCGCTTCGTGGAACTGCGCCGCCGTTTGCACCAGGCCGTTCGGCATCTGAATGCGGGCCAGAGCCTCAAGACCAACGATTGCGCCGGTATCGATGCGCACGATCGGCTGGTAGAAGGCTTCCACACGGTTTTCGTTCAAGGCACTGCCCAGTGCGCCGATCACCGCAACGCGGCGCGCCATCGATGTTTGCAGCGTTTCGCGGTAAGCCACAAAAGAACCACGGCTGTTTTCCTTGCCGTGGTAAAGCGCCATGTCGGCGTTCTGGACCAGCCGCTCAGCTTCGCCCTCGCCGGTGTAGATGGCGCCGCCAATCGTGACGGACGGGACGACCGTGTAGCCGTCGGCTTCAAACGGCAGCTCCGCCTTGGCGATCAGGGAACGCGCGACTTCCTCCATGGCTTCGGGCGTGTCGCAACCGTGCACGATCAGTCCGAACTCGTCGCCACCCAAGCGGAAAGGTTCAAGGCTGCCGCCCATGTCGCGAAGACGCGCTGCGACAGTCCTGATCAGGGCATCGCCGACAGAGTGCCCCATCATGTCGTTGGCTGCCTTGAGGTGGTCAATATCAAGGAGAAGGAGGGCGAAGTTGGCGTCGGGATCCTTCACCAGTTCGTCCACGCGGTTGTTGTAGCTCGCGCGGTTGGGTAGCTGGGACAATGTGTCGGTGAAGGCGAGTTCGTGGACCTTCAGCTGGATTTCCCGGTGCTCCAGCATGATGGCGCAGAGATTGGTCAAGCTCGCAACGATAGCGTTTTCGACGGCTGTCGGACCTCGCTTGGCCCGGTAATAGAAGGCGAAGGTGCCGAGAATGCGCGCATCGCGCGACTTGATCGGACTCGACCAGCAAGCCATCAGGCCAAGCGGCAGAACAAGATCCTTGTAATGCAACCACCGCTCATCATCGGTGATGTCCACGACGGTCACGGGCTCGCCCAGAAAGGCCGATGTGCCACAGGATCCGACTGAGGGACCGATCGCCAGCCCCGAAAAGGCGCGCGAAACGTGCACTGGCAGGCTCGGAGCAGCCAAGGTCTTCAAGTGCCGATCCGCATCCACGCAAAGGATCGAGCAAACGGTGCCTTCTGACAAGGCTTCGGCTTCCCGGCAGATCCGCTCGCTGATCAACGAGATCGGCTCGCCATAGGCGATCATTTCCAGAACTGCCGTCTGGAGCGAAACCAAGCGCGCGGCTACGTTGCTGCTGGACATCCCCGCCCCCACCCGGGACCTTGCTGCGCAAGATCCATTGGCCAAGTAGAAGCAGCGTTAGACCCGGATTCTAAAGATCTTGTTGCGTCGGAAAGAGCAAATAAGTTTTTGAATTTCGGTACTACAGCAAAGGCAAGACGAGACCACTTTGTGCTGATCGTTGCTCGGCAGCATCGTTAACCGCGCTCCCTGTTAGGGGATGGACCTTCCGTAGCCGACCAGCCACAAAGGCGGGGAGCTTCCAAGCCGTCTTAACATCAGCGATCGAGCGATGCCGCAACCGAACCGATCCCGACACCTCGACATGATCCTGGCCGCAACAGTGCTGCTGTTGTGCGCTTTCATTGCCGGTCTTTCGCTTTAAGCTGTTCCGGTGCGGGTTGCACCCGCGAGAGATGATGAGCGCTCGAGCTTCGGACCCTCTTCGCGATCGGCCTCCTGTGCAAGATCGGCCAGGAGAGAAAGGGCGACCAAAACTTCCTGCGAGCACCAGCCTGCTTTCCGTGCCCGATCGATTAGTTGCATAAACGCCGGCTCGAGCGCATCCGCACATTCTTCCCAGCGGTCCAAGCCGTCTTCAGAGGGAGCGTAGATCGTTCGCATTGCTTCACCGTATTTGATTCCTCTGAAATACGCTTGGAGTGCGGGAGAGGTTCACTGGCAGCATTGCGGATAACGGAGGGAAGTAAACCAGGGTTAACGGATCGTTGTTTTTCGTGCCTTGGCAATGCTGAAAGCGAGCATCACTATTTCTCGTGATCGAGAATGGCAGCCTTAAGAACGTCGTTCATCCGCTTTTGCCAACCCGGGCCTGTCGCCTTGAACTTCGCAAGCACCTCCGGTTCCAGTCGAAGACTGACGGGCTGCTTTGCATTTTCCAGGCGAGGCCGCCCTGGTCTTCGCGGCGCGTCCTCGCCACGCCCGCCTTCAACCGAAAGCTTCTTTGCTCCGCTGCTCAACGTGATGTTCCTCCAAGCAGATCGATCTCGCCGCAATCGATCATTTTAGTTGATGTGCGTTCACGGGGGCCGGGGCCCTTCGTCCTGTCGTCTCCCTGTCGTCGTGTTTCCTACATATTAGGATAACTGCAGAAGGGCGCGAGGCAAGGCGCGGCGGTCATCACTGATTTGCGACATTGAGCCGAAGGGCGACTACGGGCACAACGGAACAGCATCCAGATCGGGGGAATCATGCGCCTGCGCCGCATCGAGACGTTCACGAACCGCTTCATCGGCTTTGTCAGGATCACAGCCGAGGATGGGTCAACCGGCTGGGGCCAGGTGTCGACATACAACTCCGACATCACCGCGACGGTGCTGCACCGGCAGATCGCACCCTGGGTTTTGAACAGGCCTTTCGATGAAGTGGATGCGTTGACGGATCTTGTGATCGAGCGCGAACACAAGTTTCCCGGATCCTACATCAAGCGGGCGCTGGGCGGGCTCGACACGGCGATCTGGGACCTGCGCGGCAGGCGCGAAGGCAAGCCCGTAACGTCCTTGATTGGCGGCACGCCGGGTAAATTGCGGTGTTATGCGTCATCCATGCGTCGCGACATCACGCCCGAAGCGGAAGCAGACCGGTTTACGCGCCTGCGCGACGAACTCGGGTTCGACGCCTTCAAGTTCCGGGTTGCCGCAGAATACGGCCATGACGTAGACGAATGGCCAGGCCGCACGGAAACGATCATCCCGACCATCCGCAAAGCCCTTGGCAACGATGTGGCGCTTCTTGTGGATGCGAACAGCGGATTCTCGCCACAGCGGGCGATCGAAGTTGGCCGTATTCTCCAGGACAACGGCATCGAGCACTTCGAGGAACCCTGCCTTTACTGGGAGTTGGAACAAACCAAGCAAGTCACGGATGCGCTGGACATCGCCGTAACCGGCGGCGAACAGGATTGCGAACTGCCAACCTGGCAGCGGATGATCGACATGCGCGCCGTGGACATCGTGCAGCCCGACATTCTTTACCTTGGGGGGATCAGCCGAACCCTGCGGGTGTGCCGGATGGCGCAGGCGGCAGGGCTGCCGATCACGCCGCATGCCGCCAATCTGGGACTTGTCACCCTTTTCACCATGCATCTGCTGCGGGCCATCGAAGGCGCGGGCAAATATCTGGAGTTCTCCATCGAAGGACGGGACTACTACCCCTGGCAGGAGGGGTTGTTCGTTGAATCCCCGTATGCGGTGACCGACGGGCACGTCACGGTCACCGACAAACCGGGGTGGGGGATCGAGGTTTCGCCGGAATGGCTGGCGCGTTCGCAATACGAGGTCAGTGAGGTCGGATAAAGCGCTACGCCTTGCTGATCCAGAAGGAGCGCGCTCACCTGCTGAGCTTGACGCCTGGAACTACGCGCTAGGTGAAGCAGCACCTCCCGCTTCGGCAAAATCGCATCAATCGAAAGGACCCGGATCATGAACAAGCGCCCTCTCGGCCGCTCTGGTCTCGCCATCGCCCCGCTCGTGCTTGGTGGTAACGTGTTCGGCTGGACGGCCGACGAAAAATCAAGCTTTGCCGTGCTGGACGCCTTTGTGGATCAGGGTTTCGACGCGATCGACACCGCGGACGTGTATTCCGCTTGGGTTCCTGGCCACGAGGGTGGCGAGTCCGAAACCATCATCGGCAAATGGCTGAAAGCCAATCCCGCCAAGCGCGACAAGGTCGTGGTGTTCACGAAGGTCGGATCACAGCGCGGTGGTCCGAAGAGAAGCGGCCTTTCAGCGAGTTGGATCGCCACCGCGGTGGAAGCGTCGCTGAAGCGCCTGCAGGTGGACGCGATCGATCTTTACTTCTCCCATTTCCCCGACCCGAACACGCCGCATGAAGAAACCCTTGGCGCCTATGCCAAGCTCATCGAGGCAGGTAAGGTCAAAGCCATCGGCGCGTCCAACCTGGATGCCGGCCAACTCACGGCAGCACTGCGGGCTTCGGAGATCCGAAACCTGCCGCGTTACGAGGTGCTGCAGCCCGAATACAATCTTTATGACCGCGATGGCTTCGACGGCCCTCTGCGCGACCTGTGCCTGCGCGAAAATCTCGGCGTCGTGACCTATTTCAGCCTCGCTTCAGGCTTCCTGTCCGGCAAGTACCGGAGCGAAGCCGACCTTGGGCAAAGCCAGCGCGGCGGCGCGGTCGGCAAATATCTCGACGAGCGGGGCATGCGGATCCTGGCGGCACTCGACCAGGTTTCGGCCGCACATGATGCCAGGCCCGCTGAGATCGCGCTCGCCTGGTTGATGGCTCAGCCCGCTGTGACGGCGCCGATTGCCAGCGCCACCAAGGTGGATCATGTCGAGAGCTTCGGCCAGGCTGCCCGCCTGACGCTTTCGCCTGAGGACCTGGCAGCACTGGACCGGGCCAGTTCCTGACGAACAACTGGTGCGGGCGGCGGGTTCAAGCGCCGCCTTCCCCCTCTTCCTCGAGAACCGCGTCGGACTCGGATTCCAGCGCTGCGGCGTCTTCCACCTTCAGGCCGAACCGCGCTGCGACATCGGGGCCGTAGCGCAACAGGTCGGGTCGCAAGCGCAGAAGTGCCAGATCCTTGGATTTGGCTTCCAGCATGACATCGAAGTTCAGACCTTCCGCAATCCGCATGAAGGTGATGAATTCGAATGGATTGCAGAAGTCGGCATGACCGGTGTTGACGGGGGCAACGAGCTTCACGGTCTTCTTCTTTGTTTTCTTGTCGATCCGGATCTGCTCGCGCAACTCCGTGCGAGGCGAGGAAAAATGCAGCTTCGGCTGCTGACCGTCCGGCCATGTCCGCAAGATTGCTTCGAGCGTTTGGCGCATGTCGGCGCGCTCGGGATTGAGGCACCAGAAGTGCTGGTGGTCAAAGATCAGGCGCACGCCCGTGTGCTCATGGATCCAAAGCACGTCGGCTGCGGAAAATCTGAGATCGTCATGCTCCAGAACAAGGCGGCGCTTTACCGGCTCCGGCAGCGTCTTCCAGGTATCGACCCAGCGCTGGCGGGCAGCCGGAATGTCGCCATAGGTACCGCCGACATGGATCACCATCACGGCTTCGGGCCCAAGCTCCATCCGGTCGAGCATCTCAGCTTGGCTGACGAGATCCCAGGTGCTTTTGCGCACCAGTTCGGGGTCGGGGCTGTTCAGCACCACGAACTGGGACGGATGAAACGACAAACGGATGTCGAGGCGCCTGGACTTTTCGCCGACCGCGCGCAGTTCCGCATCGCTTTCCGCCACCATGGTGTGGAACTGCGGCATATCAGGATGGGTCGCATAAGGCGCCAGATCCGACGACATCCGGTACATCCGCATGTCGTGGCGGTCGAGGTGATCGAGGATGGCGTCGATATATTCGAGCGAAACCTTGAGATGCGGATTGCTGGCCGCACGCCGGCTGTCATTGCTCTTCAGGTCGTCGCGTCCCATCACCTTGACGGGAAAGCCGAGCCGCGAAATGCGAGAAATCATGAAGTCTCCGGGATGACGGCTTGGGTGAAGCCGAGTGAACTGATGAAGGCGTTCCAGTCTGCGATGCGCAAAGCGCCTCCCGAGGCGGCGCGATGGCCATTGCCATATTGCTCGTCGGCACCCGGCGGCCGGTGCCCGGCAAGGAACTGGAGGATGTCCGTATGATTGGAGGATCGTGCGGCGAAATGCACCCAGCCGTGCCGGTAGCCGGCGTTTGCGGCAACCACGATGCTCGTTTTCAGCCGGCTGCGCCATTGTTGCGCGATGAGCGGATGGATCTGGCAGGGTGAACTGAAGAAGATGAGAGCGACATCCCCCACGATCTTGGGTGCCACCTTGCGCGCGCCCTCGAGCGCCATGCGCACCTCATCCTTTGCCGCTAGAAGCGTCGCGGTCTCCTCGTGCTGGCCAGACAGAACCGCTTTCGGGCCATCCGCCTTCAACAGGAGGTCCAGCGCCGGATAGGAGTTGGCTTCTGCTGTGCGCCGCGGCGCGTTCACGAGAGAAGCGGCCTTCCGCAAAGCCGTAACGCCATAACGGGCGCGGGCTTCAACCATTTCCGCGAAACCGTAATCTTCCGCCATGTCGCCGATGATGCCGATGGCCGCGAGCCAAAGCAGCCCCTCGGCTTGCCCGATGGCTTGGGCGCAGCGGTAAGCGAGCAGGCTGGACGTCGGGATCGGGTCATCCGCAAAGCCGGAGATCACCGTTGCCGCTTCCGGCACGCCCGTGGGCGCATGGTGGTCAACGAGAATTGTGGGTATTGCCGGCAGCGCGACACGGCTCGACACGCCAAGATCCGCAATTACGAGGCCACTCGGCCGTTGTTGCTGCACCTCGTTCACGAAAGCAGCGGAAAAGGCGTTTTCCCCTTTGCCGACGATCCGCCCGTGCGGCTGTTTGCCTTGGCGGCGCAGCGCCGTCAGCAGGATTGCTCCCGCCGCAAGGCCATCCGCATCATTGTGAAAGGCGACCAGCGGTTGGTTGCCGAGCGTTTCGGCTGCATCAGGGAAGGCTTCGGGCCGCGGAAAGCCTGGATCATGGTTGTTCTGCATCGTGCAACCAACGCAACTTTCCCCGAAACGATCCTCGCATTGCTGCCAGCACTCGCCATATCGGCTATCCCCTTTTCACAGAAGGCAAGCGTCGATTCGGAACCCATGGAAACGACCCTCTACAAACCCGTGAAGCGCTTTCTGGAAAGCCGCGGCTTCAGCGTGAAGGGAGAGATCGGCCATTGCGACGTGGTCGGGCTGATCGACGGCGAAGCGCCGGTAGTGGTCGTTTGTGAACTGAAGATGCAGTTCAACATGGACCTCGTGCTGCAGGCCGTCGACCGCGCGGGCGTGTGCGACGAGGTTTGGCTTGCTGCGCGAATGTCCAAGCGAGGGCGTGGGCGTGAACACGACCCGCGGTTCCGCGCTCTTTGCCGAAGGCTTGGCTTCGGCCTGCTGGGCGTCAGCGCCAACGGGTCGGTAGACATGCTGCTCAGCCCGGCGGCCTTGCCGCCGCGCCGCGATCCGCGCCGCAGGTCGCGCCTTGTGGAAGAACACCGGCAAAGGCGTGGCGATCCAGCCGAAGGGGGCAGCTCGCGCCAGCCGATCATGACGGCCTATCGCCAGGAGGCCCTCGCCTGTGCGTCCGCGCTCAGCGATGGGCCGAAGCGGCCGCGCGATCTTCGCCCGGCCAATCCCAACGTCCAGAAGATCCTGCACCGCAACGTTTATGGCTGGTTCGCACGCCGCGAGCGCGGCATCTACGAACTGACCGATGCCGGGCGCGCTGCCCTTCTGCGGTGGCCGGTTGCCGCCGACTGATCAGGCCCGCGCGGCCGCAAGGATCAGGCCTGCCGCCTTTTCCGCGATCATCATCGTCGGGGCGTTGGTGTTGCCGGACGTGATGGTGGGCATCACGGAAGCATCCACCACGCGCAGCCGTTCGAGCCCGTGGACCCGCAGGTCCTTGTCGACAACGGCCATGGCATCTGACCCCATGCGGGCTGTTCCGACAGGATGGAAGATCGTGGTGCCAAGCTTCTGCGCCGCCAGAAGGAGACCTTCATCGTCCGTGATGTCAGCGCCGGGCTTCAGTTCCCTGGGCTGGTAGGGTGCCATCGCCCTTGTTTGGAACAAGCGCCGCGCAAAACGCAGGGCTTCCACCGCGACCGCCCTGTCTTCCGGCGTGGACAAGTAGTTGGGCGCGATCTTCGGTGTTTCGGCGGGGTTCTTCGATCGCAGCGTCACCGACCCGCGGCTGGTGGGGCGCAGGTTGCAAACGGATGCCGTAACGCCCGGAAAATCATGCAACCGCTCGCCGAGCCGTTCCGTGGACAAGGGCTGGACATGGAACTCGAGGTTCGGCGTCTCGTAGCGCTCGGCACTTCTTGCGAAGATCCCGAGTTGGCTCGGCGCCATGGTGAGCGGCCCGGTGCGCCAAAGCGCAAATTCCAGGCCCATCTTCATTCGACCAAGGAGCGAGTTTGCGAGTTCGTTCAGCGTCTGGATGCCGGATACGCCATAAACGGCGCGGATCTGCAGATGGTCCTGCAGATTGCGGCCGACACCCGGCAGATGATGAACCGAAGCGACGCCATGCCCCGCGAGCGTCTCGGCATCGCCGATGCCGCTCAGCTGCAGGATGTGCGGCGAACCGACGGCGCCGGCGCTGAGGATCACTTCGCGCGCAGCCGTCGCCAGCATCTCCTTGCCACCTTGACGGTACGCGATGCCGGTGGCGCGGCCGCCGTCCTTCACCGTCACCCGCTCGACAGTCGCCTTCGTGGTGATCTTGAGGTTCGGCCGCTTGCGGGCAGGATTAAGAAAAGCGCGTGTCGCACTCCAGCGGAAGCCGTTCTTCTGGGTGACGTGGAAGAAGCCGACGCCTTCATTGTCGCCCGTGTTGAAGTCGGTGGTGGCCGGGACGCCGATCTCCACCGCGGCTTCCTTGATCGCCTCCAGAACTTCCCATTTCAGCCGCTGGCGTTCGACGCGCAGCTCGCCATCGGCACCGTGGAATGCGTTTTCACCGTCATAGAAGCGCTCGAACTTCTTGAACAGGGGAAGCACGTCGTCCCAGCCCCAGCCGGTGTTTCCGGCCTGCGCCCAGCCGTCATAATCCTGCGCCTGGCCGCGCATGTAGATCATGCCGTTGATGGAGGACGAGCCGCCCAGAACCTTGCCGCGGGCATAGCCGATCGCCCGCCCACCAAGGCCGGCTTCGACCTCCGTCTGAAACAGCCAGTCGGTGCGCGGATTGCCGATCGTGTAGAGATAGCCCACGGGAATGTGGATCCAGTGGTAGAGATCCCGACCACCAGCCTCCAGCAGCAACACGCGCGTGTTCGGATCAGCCGATAGGCGGTTCGCGAGCACGCAGCCCGCTGAACCAGCGCCCACGATGATATAGTCGAAGCTTTCCGTTTCCCGCGCAGCCACAGGTTCCTCCCCGAACGAGCTTACGGCGTTCTGGACTCACCCGCGCCGTTCTGCAACCGCTTCACTTGGGTTCGTTGTGTTCCAGGAGCCGGAACCACTCGGCATAAGGGGTATTCGTCACGAGCTTGCGGTTGAAGTCCGGGGCGCCGTCATCCCACCACGGTGTCCCGCGCTCTCCGAGCGCCACCTTGGCGGCATCGACCTGCGACCGCGCCGCTGATTCATCCGCTTCGGAACCCCGGCGCCTGGCCGTTGCAACGGCACGCCGGGCCGTCATCAGTTCCGCAACGAGCTCGGCGCGCCGCTCTGTTGAGAGCCGCGGATCGCTGGTGCGCCAAAGGCGACCTTTCACAACGAAGTACCGGCCATCCGGTGTAACCGGGTACTTCATCCTGGGAAACGCGCGCCCTTACTCAGCTGGGGCGGGAACAGGCGCAGGCCCGGCTGAACGGTCGGGATCGTGCTTGATCTCCTTGGCGGCAATCAGGGTGTAGAACATCGGCACCACGAAGAGCGTGAACAGCGTGCCGATCAACAGCCCCGTGAAGATCACCAGCCCCATCGACGAGCGCGCGGCCGCACCCGCACCAGAGGCGGTGATCAGCGGGACCACGCCGAAGGCCATGGCCGCTGTTGTCATCAGGATCGGGCGCAGACGGATCTTGGCGGAGCTGATGATCGCCTCGAACCGGTTCATGCCGTGCTCCTCCCGTTGCTGGTTGGCGAATTCCACCAGAAGGATGCCGTGCTTGGTGATGATGCCAATCAGCGTGATCAGACCGACCTGAGTGTAGATGTTCAGCGTTCCCAGGCCCAGATTGAGCGGCAGGATCGCGCCGAAGATCGACAGCGGCACCGACATCATGATGATCAGCGGATCGCGGAAGCTTTCGAACTGCGCTGCAAGCACCAGATAGATCACCACCACGGCGGCCGCGAAAGCGAGCAGGATCGTGTTGCCCTGCTCCACTTCCAGCCGCGATTGCCCGGAATAGTCGATGAAGTAGCCGTCGGGCAGCAGCGGTCGCGCGATCTGCTCGATGGTCGCCAACCCGTCGCCGGTGGTGACGCCCGGCACGGGCAGAGCCGAGATCGTGGCCGAGTTCAGCTGGTTGAACTGCTCGATGGCGGTTGCCGCAACGCCCGTGTTGATCGACACCACCGCCGACAGGGGCACCATCTCACCCGTGGCACTGCGCACAAAGAAGTCGCCCAGCCGCTCGGGGTTGCTGCGATACTCGTCCGGCACCTGCATGATGATATCGTAGCTGTTGGACTCGCGGTCGAACTGCGCCACGGGATTGCCGCCAACCAGCAGGCTCAAGGTCGTGCCGATGTCGCGCACCGAGATGTTGAGCGCTGCCGCACGATCCCGGTCGATGGTGATCACGACCTGCTGCGCGTTGAAGTTCAGCGAGTTCTGGACGATGATGAAGCGGCCAGAAGCCTGCGCTTCCTGGCGCACCTGTTCGGCAACTTCATAAAGGCGGCTTGCTTCGCCGGTTGTTTGCAACACCACCGAAATCGGCAGCCCACCGCCGGCACCCGGCAGCGAAGGCGGCGCAAACACCAGCGCCTGCACGCCCGCAACTTTCGACAAGCGGGCCTGGATGTCCTGCTGGATCTCCTTTTGCGAACGCTCGCGATCGGCCCAATCCTTGAAGGCCCAAAGCGCGATGCCGGAGTTGGTCGCCCCGCCGAAGCCGACAATGGAAAAGTTGGCGCGCAGTTCGGGAATATCTTCCGTCAAGGCGCGCATCTGGTCGGTGTAGGTCTTGGTGTAATCGGAGGTCGCATAAGACGGCCCCGTCACCAGCGAGAACAACGCGCCCTCGTCTTCTTCCGGCGCGAGTTCCCCCGACGTCTTGGTGAACATGAAGCCGGTCAGCCCCACGAGGACGACCACCATCAACAGCGTGACCGGCCGGTACTTCAGCGAGCCCGTCACCCAGCGCTCATAAACATTCGCGAGACGGTCCGAGGTGCGATCCACAAAGCGCTGGAAACGGCTGTGGTTGCCGCGCTTCAGAAGCCTCGCCGACATCATCGGCGTGATGGTGAGCGCAATGATGCCCGACAGGATCACCGAGCCCGCAAGCGTCACCGCAAACTCACGGAAGAGGGAGCCGGTGAGGCCGCCGGTGAAAGCCAGCGGTGCGAACACGGCCGCCAACGTGATGGTCATCGCGATCACCGGACCGGTGATTTCGCGCATGCCCTTGAACGCGGCCTGGCGGGGCTCAAGCCCTTCCTCAATGTGACGGTGGATGTTTTCCACCACGACGATCGCATCGTCCACCACAAGGCCGATCGCCAGAACCATGGCAAGAAGCGAAAGCAGGTTGATGGAATAGCCGAAGGCAAGAAGAACCGTGCAAACGCCGATCAGCGACAAGGGGATCGTGATGATCGGCATCACCACGGAGCGGAACGAGCCGAGGAACAGCAGGATCACCACCACCACGATCGCAACGGCTTCGGCGATGGTCGTAAAGACTTCCTCGATGGAGGCGCTGATCGCTTCGGTCGCATTATACATCAACGTCAGCGTCATGCCTTCCGGCAAGGAGGCCTGGATGGCGGGCAGTTCGTCCAGAACGGCGTTGGCGGTGTCGAGCGGGTTGGCATCGGGCGTCGGAAACACGCCGATAAAGGTGCCGGGCTTCCCGTTGAAGGTGACGATCATGTCGTTGCTTGCGGCGCCGAGTTCCACATCGGCCACGTCGCGCAAGCGTACGACCTCGTCGCCTTCTGCCTTCAACGGCAGGGCGCCAAACGCTTCGGGCGATTGCAGCGTCGATTCAACGGTGATCGCGTAGGAAACATATTCATTCTGCGTGCGTCCGGGCGCCGCCAGGAAGTTGGACGCACTGATGGCCGACAACACCTCGGCCGCCGTGAGCCCGCGGGATGCAAGGCGTACCGGATCGATCCACACGCGCATCGAATATTCGGCCGCACCCATGATCTGGATTTCCGCCACGCCCGGAATGGTGGACATGCGCGGGCGGATCACGCGCTCGATGTATTCGGTGACCTGTTCATTGGTCATGTTCGGGTTCTGAAGCGCCAGATACATGCTGGCGAACTGCTGCCCGGTGCCCTTCACGATGATCGGGTCGTCTGACTCCGAAGGCAGCGAACCGCGCACCTGGTTGACCTTGGAAATCACCTCGGTGAGCGCAGCGTCCGGGTCGGAGCCCAGGTTCATGTTCACCGTCACCACGCTGGCGGAGGGACGGCTTTGCGAGGTGACGTAGTTGATGTTTTCCGTGGTCGCGGCGGCACGCGCGATCGGCGAGGTGATGAAGCCCTGGATCAGCTCGGCATTGGCGCCGGGATAGGTCGTGGTGACCGTGATCACCGTTTCCTCGACTTCCGGATATTGCCGCACGGCGAGGTTCACCAGCGACTGAAGGCCGAGCAGCAGGATCAGGAGACCGAGCACCGTTGAAAGAACGGGCCGGCGGATGAAGATGCCGGAAATGCTCATTGCTGCGACACCTGCTGCGGTGCACCCGCGCCGTTTCCGTCCGCGGCAGGGTTGACCGTGTTGTCGACCGCGACGGGCGTGCCGTTGCTCAAGCGGTTCTGGCCAGCGGTGATCACGACATCGCCCACATTGAGGCCGCTTCGGATCTCGACATCAGGACCGTTGCGGCGCCCGACCTGTACAAACACCTGCGCAGCCTGCTGCGTCGCCGGCGCGGCCTGCGGCTGTGTTGCCCCTTCGGCTGCTTCCCCTTCCGCTCCTGCCGCTGGGACAGGTGCCGCTCCCTGCTGCGCTTCCGGGTTTTCCTGCGCTGCTTCCGGCTGGATCGGACGGACCAGATACACGTAGTCGCCGTAAAGGCTCGTCACCACCGCCGTTTGTGGCAGGATCATCACGTTGTCTTCCGTTGGAAGCTGGACTTCGATCTGGGCGAACTGACCTGGTGCCAAGGTCTGCTCCGGGTTTTCGATGGCCGCGCGCACCGAAACGAGCCGGCTCGCAGGATCAATGCGCGGGTCGATGCCCGTGATCTCGCCTTCGAATCGCGTGTTCGTTCCGTCGAGCGACACCACCACCGGTTGACCGATGCGGATCTGGCTCAAGCGCTGTTCCGGCACGGTGAAGTCGGCCCGCATCAGATCGAGATCCTGCAACGTCACCACAGTTGTGCCGGGCTGGAGGTATTGGCCGACATCAACCCGCGGGATGCCAACCGTGCCGCTGAACGGCGCACGCAGCTGCTTCTGAGACAGGACGGCCTCGGCCTTCTGGACCTGTGCCGACGACGCCTGAGCTGCGGCCTGGGCGGCTTCGAGCGACACGCTGGTGCCGACACCGCGCTGTTGCAATTCCTGAGCGCGCTGCAGGGTTTGCTGGTCGAGGTCAGCCTGGGTGCGGGCCGCCGCCAGGTCTGCGCGTTGGACTGCATCATCCAGTTGCACAAGCACGTCCCCCGCTTCGACGCGCTGGTTCGCTTCGAAATTGACGGCTGTGATGATGCCGGCATTCTCCACCGTCAGTTCCACGCCGCGGTTTGCACTGATCGTGCCGATCGCCCCGATGGAGGGCGTCCAGCTTCGAGGCTCCACCGTAACCGTGGAAACGGTGGCTGTCGGTGTCGGCATGTTTGCGAAGAAGTCTTGGATCGCCTGGTCCCGGAACATGTTGAAGCCAACGATGCCGCCGCCAACCAGGGCAAGCAGAACAATGGCAATCAGGAAACGCTTGATCATGATCCGAGCTCAACCACGCTTTGCCGGACGCATGGGAAACGCGACCGCCACGAGAAAAAGATTGTAATATGGCTTCACCAACTGTACCGTCTGGACGGTAATGTCAAGTGAAGTAACCATCCCTCCTGTCAGCAAGCGTCAAGCCACGCGGTCCCGGATCTTGGAAGCTGCGTCCGAGATCGTGCAGGAAAGTGGTGCCAACGGCTTGTCCCTGGATGCTGTTGCCGCCAAGGCCGGGGTCTCCAAAGGCGGCCTGCTTTACCACTTCCCCTCAAAATCGAAGCTTCTGACCGCGGCCGTCGAGAGCTTCGTGCTTGATTATGAGGCGCAGCTCATGAGTTGCGAGGCAACGCACGGAGAAAGTGAGCATCCGCTTTCGCACGCCTTCCTCGATCTCTTTCTGCAGGACTGTCGGTGCAATCGGAAGCCTCCGTCGGGCATCCTGGCCGCCTTGGCAGAAGATCCTTCCTTTCTCGACCCGGTTCGTCAGCACGAACGCCTGATTCTCCAGCGCTTGAAGGATGACCTGGGGGACGCCGATCTTGCTTCGTTGATCTACTTCACCATTGCCGGACTGAAGAGCAGCCATCTGCTTGACCTGAATGTGGTTCCCGACGAGGACGCGCGCCGCGTCGCGGAACGCTTGCGCGGGCTGATCGTGGCCAAGGGCTAAATATCCGCTTCGGCCCCCTTCCGGCGTAATCCGAGGCGTTTCGCACCTCCCGCTATGGCGCCAACCGTTGCCTTTCGCCCGTCGGGCGCCATGTGCCTTGTTGAACACTGAACAAGCGCGGGGGGCGCTCGATGCTTGCGCGTCATGCCGGCAAAATCACGGGGATCGCAGCCGCTTTGTCGCCTGTCGGCGGGCTGACTGGCTGCGCCGGGATGCAGTCGGCACTTGATCCAGCGGGCCACGAGGCGCAGGAACTCTACCTCCTGTTTCTCGGCATGTGTGCCGGCGGCGCGGTGGTGTTCATCAGCGTTGTTTCCTTGTTGATCTATGCCGTGCATCACCAGCGGCGCGTGCATAGTGACCGGGTCGTGGCGCGCCTGATCTTGTGGGGCACGGTCACCACCGTCGCGGTTCTGACTGTGCTTCTGACCTTCTCATTGGCCTTGTGGCCGGGCCTGCGCCCCGTTCAGGCCGAAGGGCAGCCTGCAATCGAGATCACCGTCACTGGCCACCAGTTCTGGTGGGACGTCCGCTATCAAACGCCGGACGGCCAAGCCGTTGTTGTTGCGGCGAACGAGGTCCGCCTGCCGGTTGGAGAACGCGTTTTCCTCACGCTGGAAAGCGCGGACATGATCCACTCCTTCTGGATTCCGGCCTTGGCCGGAAAGATGGACATGGTTCCCGGTCGCAGTACGCATCTTTCCCTTTTGGCGACACGTCCCGGCGTGTTTCGCGGTCCGTGCGCCGAATATTGCGGCACATCGCATGCCCTGATGGCCTTTTCCGCCGTGGCGATGGAACCTGCAGCATTCACCGCTTGGCTTGCGGCACGCCGCATGCCCTCCCCGACCGCCCAGGCTGCCGGGCTCCAGGCCTTCCTTTCCAACGGCTGCGGCGGCTGCCACACGATCAGCGGCACGGAGGCGCGAGGGAAAATCGGACCCGATCTCAGCCATGTCGGATCACGCGAAACGATCGGCGCCGGCATCCTCCCCAACACCGTCCAATCGATCGCGCGCTTCATCAAAGAGCCGGACACAATCAAGCCGGGCGTTCGAATGCCGTCATTTCGCATGCTGCCCGACGAAGAAATTGCAGGCATCGCTCAGTATCTGAAGGGTCTCCAATGAGCGACGTGCTCGATCCCGCCACTGAAACCAGAGCCGACACAGACGACCTTGAACGTCGACGTGCGCAGGAGAAGCGCTTGCGCGAGGTTTGGGCGACGCCGGGCGGCTGGCGCTATTGGACTTCGGTGAACAACACGGACATCGGCGTCTGGTATGCCTCCGCCGCATTTCTGTTCATGCTGTTTGCCGGCGTGCTCGCGCTTCTGGTGCGCACCCAGCTTGCCGTTCCCGATAACGACTTCCTGTCGGCGGACCTCTTCAACCAAGCTTTCACGCTGCACGGAACCGTCATGATGTTCCTGTTTGCGGTGCCGATCTTCGAGTCCTTCGCGATCTTCGTGCTGCCTGGTATGCTGGGCACGCGCGAGCTGCCCTTTCCGCGCTTGTCGGCCTTCGGCTTCTGGAGCTTCGCCATCGGCGGCGTCTTCGTGTGCGGATCGATCCTGTTCAATGCCGCGCCATCCGCCGGATGGTTCATGTATCCGCCCCTGGCGACAAACAAGGAGCAGATCGGCATTGGCGCCGATATCTGGCTGCTTGGCCTGTCCTTCATCGAAGTGGCGTCGCTTGCCGCCGCCGTGGAACTGATCGTGGGGATCATGAAGTTCCGCGCGCCGGGGATGCGGGTCAACATGATGCCGCTCTTCGCCTGGTATCTCCTGATCGTTGCCGGGATGATCCTGTTTGCGTTTCCGCCGCTGATTGCGGGCGATCTCCTGTTCGAGTTGCAGCGCCTGTTCGACTGGCCGTTTTTCGATCCCGCCCGAGGTGGCGATCCACTCTTGTGGCAGCACCTGTTCTGGATCTTCGGCCATCCCGAAGTTTACATCGTGTTTTTGCCGGCCATTGCCTTGATGGCGATGATCGTTCCCACGTTCGCGCAGCGGCCGATCGTCGGTTATTCCTGGATCGTGCTGGCAGCCGTAGGAACGGGCTTCCTCAGTTTCGGCCTGTGGGTCCACCACATGTTCACCACAGGCCTGCCCGCCATTTCGCTCGCCTTCTTTTCCGCAGCATCGGAAGCGGTCGCCATCCCGACCGGCGTGCAGATCTTTGTATTTATCGCCACGCTGCTTGCCGGCCGCGTGATCTTTTCCGTGCCGATGCTGTTTGGCGCCGGCGGCCTGGTGATCTTCGTGATCGGCGGTTTGACCGGTGTGATGGTGGCGATCGCGCCCTTCGACTGGCAGGCCCACGACACCTATTTCATCGTTGCCCACCTTCACTACGTCCTGATCGGCGGCATGCTGTTTCCGATCGTCGCGGGGCTCTATTATTACTTCCCGCTGATTTCGGGAAAGCTGTTGTCCGACCGGCTCGGCAAGATCGCCTTCTGGCTGATGTTTACAGGGTTCAACATCGGCTTCTTCCCGATGCACCTGACTGGGCTGCGCGGCATGCCGCGGCGGGTGTTTACCTATCCGCCCGACATGGGCTTTGATTGGTTGAACCTTGTTTCCACCATCGGCGCCTTTGTTTTCGCCAGCGGCATTCTGGTGATCGTCGTGGATGTCGTTTGGCCACGCAAAAAACAGCCTAAGGCGCCGATCAACCCCTGGGATGCAGGCACGCTGGAATGGCTCACCGCGCCGGATGAGAACTGGGGCATGCGCTCCATCCCGGAAATTCGCACCCGTTATCCCCTTTGGCAGGAAAAGACGCTGCGTCGCGAGGTCGACGAGGGCCGCTGGTACCTGCCGGATGCGGAGGAGGGGCATCGCGAGGCTCTCATGACGTCCGTTCTCGACGGAGAAGCGCAAGAGGTGTTCCGCGTTCCTGGCGTTTCAGTGCTCCCGATTTTGTGCGCCGTTTTCCTTGGCGGCGCGTTTATTGCGATGACCTTCGAAGCCTGGTGGACCACGCTCGTTTGTTCAGTGATCTTCTTCGGGTTCCTGATGGCCTGGATCTGGATCGGCACGGCACAAATTCCCGAAAAGGAGAAGAAGGACATCGGCCGCGGCGTTTCGTTGCCGCTTTACGTGTCCGGGCAGCCATCGGCCGGATGGTGGGCCATGTTCATCACCATGGTTGGCGACGGAACGGCCTTTGCGAGCCTCATGTTCGGCTACTTCTTTTATTGGACGATCCACGCCGACTTCACGGCCGGTTCCGAAGCGCCGGGAGCTTTCTGGCCACTCACCAGCCTCGCGCTGTTTCTCGCCGCCTGGGCGTTGATGGCCGTTTCCAAGCGCGTCAACACGAGCGGAAGGACAACTTTGTTCCGTCTTCTTCTCATGGCGTCTCTCGCTCTGACGGTCGCTGCATCGCTCGCCGGCCTTGCCGGACCGTGGTTCGGAGGAATGGATCCGACCATGCATATCTACCCTGCCATCGTGTGGGTGATCGTGGCCTGGACAATTGCCCACGCGGCAGTGGGTGTCGTGATGCAGGCGTTTTGTCTCGTTGCCAGCTATGCGGGCCGGCTGACCGCGCGCTACGACAAGGACATCCACAACGTCGTTCTTTACTGGCACTTCCTGATGGTCACCGCCGCCGTCACCTTCGCGGTGATCGGCCTGTTCCCGCGGATGGTGTGACATGGGCTTTCGCATCCTCCCGAAGGAAATCGAGACGCTCTGGACGCTGTTTACCGGCCCCGCGATCTGGGCCGTGCATTTTCTGTTCTGTTATGTCTGGGCGGCCATCTACTGCGCGAAACGAGACCAGCTCCAATTCGGCATGGTCTTTGTTCGCGGCGGAATCGGCGTGGCCACCGTGATCGCCCTGGTTCTGGTGGCGGCCGGCGGTTACCTGGCCTGGCGGCAATGGGGCTTTGGCGTCAACAATCCCCCACACAACAAGCCCACCGAAGACAGTCGTACGCTTTTCCAAGGCTTTTCGACCTTGTTGTTGTCTGCGCTGAGCTTCGTGGCGGTCGTGTTCACCGCGCTGCCGACGCTGTTTATCCAGGCGTGCTGGCCATGAAGCGCGCAACGATCTTTGTAGGGGCTGCTCGCCCATGATGATCCGGTGGAAGCACGTTCTCCTTGCCGCGATCGCCGCGCCGCTCCTCGCGCTGCTTGTGGCGTGGTCCGGCGTCATCTATATTGGAGCAACCGGCGGGCACTGGTCGATCACCAACTGGTTTCTTCATTACGTGATGCGCCAGTCGATCGCGACGTACGCGATCCCCGTTGAAGAACCGGAAATCATCGACCCCGGGCTGCTTGTTCCCGCTGCCGGCCATTTTCAGCAGGGCTGCGCCTTTTGCCACGGCGCGCCAGGCGAACAGCGCTCCGCAACCGTGATGAAGATGTTGCCTCAGCCGCCGGATCTCACGACGGTTCTGTCGACCTGGAGCGACGAGGAACTGTTTCGCATCGTCAGGAACGGGGTTCGCTACAGCGGCATGCCGGCGTGGCCGACGCAGGAGCGGGATGACGAAGTCTGGGGACTGGTGGCCTTTTTGCGCCAGATGAACGGCATGGACGCCGAAACCTACCAGACCCTGACGCAGCAACCCGCTTCCGGCAACCAGGCGGCGGGAAGCGTTGCCTTTGAGCGGGCGCTCAGCGCCTGCGCTGCGTGTCACAACCTTGACGGCAGCGGGCGCAGTTCGGTGATCCCGATCCTCGCCGGTCAAAGCGAGACCTACCTCCTGAACAGCCTGCACGCTTATGCGGATGGATCACGAGCCAGCGGCTATATGCAGACGGCGGCAACGCTTGTTGATCGCGCCCTTTACGCCGAACTTGCGGCCTATTTCGCTGCGCAAACCGAACCAGCTCCGCCGCCTGTCGACGCCCCGAACGACGTTCTGGAACTCGGCCGTCGCATCGCAGAACAGGGCCTGCCGGACAAGGAGGTGCCTGCCTGCCTGTCATGCCACGGTTCAACGCGCAAGGCTGCTTATCCGAGCCTGGACGGGCAGCATCGGGATTACCTCGTACGGCAACTGGTTTTGTTTGCCGAGGAGCATCGCGGCGGCACTCCGTTCAACCACCTGATGATCCGGCCGGCAAAGGGCCTGAGCGAGCCAGAGCGCGAGGCCGTGGCGGCCTATTTTGCGAGCCGCCGCAGGTAAACCGCCAACCCCTCAACGCGGCGGCCATGCGACAACGTCCCTCCTGGGCAGCGCCTTGAGGACACCTGTTCTTGCCGGAAGGACGTGCTAGACAAGGCTGCGCCCTTTCAGCTCCCAGGTAGATTGTGTCAGACACGATGCGACAATACGATGAAGCGTCTCGTTCCCGCACGCTTCACGCCTTCAACATCCTCGACACGCCGCGCGAGCCTGCTTTCGATGAGCTGGCCCAGATCGCCTCGGATGTTTGCGGCACACCCATTGCCGTTGTGAATCTCGTCGACACCAAGCGCCAGTTCTTCAAGGCCGAAGTCGGCCTCGGGGTTCGAGAAACACCGTTGGAAACATCATTCTGCGGGCAGGCAATCCTCAGCGAAGACTTCATGCTGGTGCCAGATGCTGCCCTCGACCCTCGCTTCAGTTGCAACCCGCTGGTGACGGGCGAGCCGGGCCTGCGCTTCTACGCGGGCGCGCTTTTGAAGACGCCGGACGGAGTGCCGATCGGCACAGTCTGCGTGCTCGACTACAAGCCTCGCGATCTCAACGAGCACCAGATCCGCACGCTGCGCCTGCTCGCCAGCCAGGCCATGACCCAGTTGCAGCTCCGGCGAGCGCTTGCAGACCAGATCCGCACGGCCAACCGCCAGCGGTTGATTGCGGAGTTGTCGGATCGCTTCCGCGAGATCACCGATATCGGTGAGATCGCTCAAGGGGCAGCCGTGCTGATGGGGGAAGCGCTCGGTGCGCGCCGCGCAGGCTTTGGCGTGGTGGATCTCGCGTCGGAAACCGTCGAGATGCAGCCCAACTGGTGTGCCGAAGGCGTCGCTCCTGTGGAAGGGACCTACCGGTTCCGCGATTATGGATCGTTCCTGGACGACCTGAAGGTTGGAGAGCTGGTTGCGATCCAGGACGTCGAGCTGGACGAGCGAACACGGAATTTTTCTGAGGCCCTCAAGGGGATCGGCATCCGCGCACTCTTCAACGTACCGGTGCTTGAACAAGGAAAACTCAACCTTGTTCTTTTTGCACATTATCCTGAGCCGTTCTTTTGGAGCGACGAGGATATCGCCTTCGCGCGTCAGCTGGCCGATCGCACCCATGCCGCGGTCGCCAAGGCCAAGGCGGAGTTACAGCAGGAGGTCTTGAACCAGGAACTGAGCCACCGGCTGAAGAACACGTTGGCCATGGTTCAGGCGATTGCGATGCAGACCCTCCGCTCCGTTACGGAGCGGGACGCGGTGGAAGCCCTGAACAATCGCATTCATGCTTTGGCGCAGGCCCACAATGTGCTTCTTCAAAGAAGCTGGTCGGCAGCACCCATGAAAGAGATCGTGGAAGCGGTTGTCGCGCCCTTCAACACGGAAGCCCGCTGTCACGTATCGGGTCCGACCGTCCGGCTTGGTGCGCGGGCCGCGTTGTCCTTGTCGCTTCTCCTGCACGAACTCGCGACGAATGCCGTGAAATACGGTTCCTTGTCCTCCCCTGAGGGAAGCGTGGAGGTAAGCTGGACAATCATCCAGGACAGCGACGAACCAGAATTGGTGCTGGGCTGGATCGAAAAGGATGGGCCGGAAGTCTCGCCCCCGAAAAGAACCGGATTCGGATCCCGCCTCATCAAGCTGGGTTTGATTGGAACAGGCGGGGTCGAGCTTCATTATAGCAAAGCTGGCCTACGAGCTGAAATGCGCGCTCCATTGTCCCAGATCCAGAAGTCGTAATGATCGGAACGACGATCGCCTCTCAATTTCCGAAAGTGCCTCCCGTTGTCCTGGTGGTTGAGGATGAGCCTCTGCTGCGCATGATGGCGGTGGACATGGTGGAAAGCGCCGGTTTCGAAGCCGTTGAAGCGACAGACGCCACTGATGCGATCCGCATTCTGGAACAGCGCACGGATATCCGGATCGTTTTCACCGACATCGACATGCCACGCGGGGTCGATGGCATGAGGCTGGCGGCTGCCATCCGGGACCGTTGGCCGCCAATCGAGA
Source organism: Tianweitania sediminis (assembly GCF_017813335.1). GTDB lineage: Bacteria > Pseudomonadota > Alphaproteobacteria > Rhizobiales > Rhizobiaceae > Tianweitania > Tianweitania sediminis. The sequence continues at coordinate 145,405 of NZ_JAGIYY010000001.1, forward strand.
TCATCATCACGTCCGGGCAAGTGGACGCGCCGGATGTTTCGCTGCCGGTGCGCTCCGTTTTCTTTTCCAAGCCTTACCGGGAAAATGAGGTCATCGCAGAAATGCGACGTATGGCTTCGCTGCAGTAGATCGCCCTGGTCCTCGACGCATGCGTGGCTCCCTTCGCCGGGAGCAACGGCTAACCATGTTCCAGACACTGCTCTGCGGCCTTGGACGTTAGCGGCGAGGCAAGAGGCGGGTGCCCTTTTTTGCTTTGGATCAGAGCGCCTGCCGCACAGCCACGCTGGAAAACTATTGCATCTTACAAATATCCTTGTATTGTTTCCATATGAACGACGCCACTGCTGTGTCTGCCCTATCCGCTCTTGCCCATGCCGACCGCCTCGCCGCATTTCGCATGCTGGTTCGCGCTGGACCGAGCGGAATGGCGTCGGGTGATATTGCGCAAGGTTTATCGATCCCGCCGACGAGGATGAGCTTCCACCTCGCGACACTGGAACGGTCGAAGCTGCTGCGCTCATGGCGGGATGGCCGCAACATCTTTTACGCCGCAAGCTATGACGACATGCGCCAGTTGCTTGCCTTCCTCACTGAGGACTGCTGCTCCGGAAACCCGGAGATTTGCGGAAGCCTCGGCGATTTCGCTACCACCTGCTGATTGGAGATTCGCAGATGACGGCCCGAACCTTCAACGTCCTCTTCCTTTGCACGGGCAACTCCGCGCGCTCGATCCTCGCTGAAGGAATCTTGCGGAAGGTCGGAGCTGGGCGCTTCCAAGCCTATTCAGCGGGAAGTCACCCGAAAGGTGAAGTCAATCCGATGGCGCTGGAGGTTCTGCAGGAGTTTGGATTTCCGGTTGACGGGATGCGCTCCAAGTCGTGGGATGAGTTTGCTGTTCCAGGCGCTCCGAAGATGGACTTCGTTTTCACCGTCTGCGACCAGGCCGCTGGTGAAGCCTGCCCGGTCTGGCCCGGCCAACCTGTGACCGCGCACTGGGGCATCGAAGATCCCAGCAGCAGCCATGGCCAGGGGGCTATGTGGGAGCGGACCGCCTTCACGCAGGCGCTTCGCTACATGAAGAACCGCATCGATGCCTTCGTGGCCCTTCCGGTTCAAACCCTTGAACGGTCGGCGCTGACCGCCCGGCTGAATGCAATTGGGCAGCTGGAAGGCGCGTCTTCGCCCCGCCCCTATGTCGCCTGAGACCCAGTGATGACTGTCACCATCTATCACAACCCGGCCTGCGGCACGTCGCGCAACACGCTGGAGATGATCCGGCAATCAGGCGAAGAGCCTGAGGTCATCGAGTACCTGAAAATGCCGCCGAGTCGCGAAAGGCTGGCCGACCTGCTGGCGCGCATGGGGCTAAGACCCCGTGACATCCTGCGCGAGAAAGGCACGCCCTATGCCGAACTTGGCCTCGGCGATCCGGCCCTCTCGGACGACGCCTTGCTTGACGCGATGATGGCGCATCCGATCCTGATCAACCGCCCGATCGTCGTGACAACCAAGGGCGTGGCGCTTTGCCGCCCTTCCGAAAAGGTGCTCTCCCTGCTGGAAAACCCCGTAGCCACCTTCACCAAGGAGGACGGCGAGCAGGTGAACGCGTCCGCAATCCGGCTGAAGGGCGAAGTTGTCAAACCCAACGCGGAGCTTGTCGAGCTTCTTCAAGCGGCGGACCTTCCCGTCGCCGACCTGCACGAACCCGGCCGCATCTTCATGCGCTTCCTGGACGAAAATGGCGCGCTTGCCGGATATGGCGGTTACGAGCCGCTCGGCAACGTTGTCCTGCTGCGCTCGGTTGTGGTTCCCGTCCCGAACAGAGGTGCGGGCTTAGGCGGAGCCATTGCGCGCCGGCTCATGCGGCACGCGACAGAGGGGGGTGCAACGGAGGCCTACGCCTTCACGAGCGAGCCGCGCTCCTTCCTGTCGGCCGCAGGATTCCGGCGGATCGACCGTTCCGCCGCGCACGACGCCGTGAAACAGACCCGGCAAGCGATAGGCCTTTGCGGTGCTTCCGCAAGCCTCTGGCACACGGTGCTGGCCTGATGGGCGGCCCGCTGTCGGCAGATCTCCCTGCCGTTGAACTCGACCAGCTCCATCAGATCGACTTCCGGAGCCTCGCGGCTGCGGACGATCCAGGGCATCCGCCGCGCATCCTCGTTCTCCACGGGTCGTTGCGGGAGCGCTCCTATTCGCGGCTCCTGTCGGAGGAAGCGGCGCGGCTCCTGCGTTGGTTCGGCTGCGAGGTCCGCGCTTTCGATCCCCGGGGGCTGCCACTGCCCGATGCGGTGGACGCGGACCATCCAAAGGTTAAGGAGCTGCGCGACCTCGCCGAGTGGTCGGAGGGCATGGTGTGGGTTAGCCCGGAACGCCATGGCGCGATGACAGGCATCATGAAGGCGCAGATCGACTGGATTCCGCTGAGCCTGGGAGCCAAGCGGCCGACGCAGGGCAAGACCCTCGCCGTCATGGAAGTGTCCGGCGGATCGCAAAGCTTCAATGCGGTGAACCAGATGCGGATTCTTGGCCGCTGGATGCGCATGGTGACGATCCCTAACCAGTCATCTGTTCCCAAGGCGTTTCTCGAATTCGACGAAGCAGGCCGGATGAAGCCCTCCGCGCTTTACAGCCGCGTCGTCGACGTCTGCGAGGAACTGGTGAAGTTTACCTGGATGGTGCGCGGACGCTCCACCTACCTGACCGACCGCTATTCCGAACGCATCGAAAGCGCGCAAGAACTGTCCCGCCGCGTGAACCAGCGCGCCATCTGACCTGAACCATCCGGACGACCCATGCTTGCCCTCGCGATCTTCATCGCCACCCTGATCCTCGTCATTTGGCAGCCGAAGGGGCTGGGCATCGGCTGGTCGGCGCTAGCCGGCGCAGCCGTTGCGCTCGCCACAGGCGTCGTTGGCTGGAACGATGTCGGAACTGTCTGGCACATCGTTTGGGATGCGACCTTCACCTTCGTGGCGCTGATCGTTATCTCCCTCATCCTCGATGAAGCCGGCTTCTTTTCGTGGGCGGCGCTCCATGTCGCCCGCTGGGGCAATGGCAACGGCAAGCGGCTGTTTCCGCTGGTGGTGCTTCTCGGCGCCGTGATCGCCGCCTTCTTCGCCAATGATGGCGCCGCCCTCCTGCTCACGCCGATCGTGTTGGCCATTCTTCTACGGCTGCGTTTTTCGCCGGAAGGTGCCCTGGCCTTTACGGTCGCCTGCGGATTCGTGGCGGACACCACCAGCCTGCCCCTCGTGGTTTCGAACCTCGTGAACATCGTGACAGCAAACTTCTTCGGCCTGTCCTTCGGCCGCTACGCCGCCGTTATGGTGCCGGTGAACCTCGTTTCGCTCGCCATGACGCTGCTCGTGCTTTGGCTGTGGTTCCGCCGCGACATCCCTGAACGTTATCAACTGGGCGATCTGGAAGAGCCGCGGCACGCAATCCGCGACACGGCCGTGTTCCGGTCTGCCTTCCCGCTGCTCAGCCTGCTTATGGTTGCTTATCTCGTAACGGGACCGTTGGGCGTGCCCATCGCCTTCGTCACGGGTGCTGCCGCCCTTGCCCTGATGGTGATCGCGGGGCGCTGGTTCTCCGGCGGGCGAGGCGCCGTGGTGCCGCTCCGCAAGGTGCTGCGGGAAGCACCTTGGCAGATCGTCCTCTTCTCCATCGGCATGTATCTTGTGGTCTACGGTCTCGGGAATGCTGGGCTGACTGCAATCGCGTCTGGCATGCTTGAATGGCTCGCGCGGCAAGGCACGATCGTCGCCACGGTCGGCACCGGCTTCCTTGTTGCGGTGCTCGCATCGGTCATGAACAACATGCCTGCCACCTTGGTCGGCGCGCTCGCCATTGACCAGGCACAGGTGCCTGCGGTCACGCGCGAGCTGATGGTTTACGCCAATGTGGTCGGCAACGATCTCGGCCCGAAGCTGACGCCGATCGGGTCGCTGGCAACACTCCTGTGGCTGCATGTACTTGCCGGAAAAGGGCAGCGGATCACCTGGGGACAGTACATGAAGGTCGGCCTCGTCCTGACCCCGCCCGTGCTTCTGGCGACGCTCCTCGCCCTTTGGGCCTGGCTGTCCGTCCTCCCGTGAGGCACGATCCGGTTCCTCAGGAGAGCCGCTGTCGGTCCGTACGCACCAAGCCGGAGGAGACACAACAGGCCAACCACAACCCGTCTTGATTCAGATCAAAGCAGCTCCATTCCTGGGTGGCTAGGCAGGAACCCTGATCTCAGGAAAGCGGGGCCTGCATGTCGACCAGATTTCGAATTGCGTTGGTAATCTACGGGTTGGTGAACGCCGTCGTGTTCGGCACGGGCGCCATCACGATTCTGTCTTTGCCATCCTTGAGCGAACACTGGCCGATCCTGATGCCGATTGTCGTTGTTGCGAGCCTGGTGCTTGCCGCGCCGCTCGCCTGGTTCATCGCGCCGAAACTGCGATCAAGAAACGGGCGGCGTCGGTGAGGTTCGCTGACACCCTGCCGCAAGTCGACACTGCGGCCAATCTCTGGTGCCCAAGCTGCGTGGAATGGACCTGCGGCCTGGGAAGTCTCCTGACGCCGCCGGAAGCCTCCCAACTTGCCGCGGTCTCCATTCGGCGCCAAGTCACTGCCGGCGCGGAGCTGCTCACCATGGAAGGCCTGCGGGACACCTGCGTGGCGATCCTGCGTGGCGTTGTGAAGGTGTTGCGGTTGTTGTCTGACGGACGCCAGCAGATCGTGGCCTTGAAGGCCGCACCCGATCTTCTCGGCGCGCCCTTCATGCGCGTGGACGATCTTTCCTTCAGGGCGGTCACAGACATGGAGATCTGCTGTGTCCCGCGGTCGGTCTTCGAGGCGCTCGTGCTTCGCAACCCGGCTCTGGAACACCGCCTGCACTTGCGGGTCCTGCAAGACCTCAGCGCGGCCGAAGCGCTGCTTCTGACGCTTGGCCGGAAAACCGCACGGGAGCGGATCGCAACCTTTCTTCTGGAGGTCGCGGGACGTTTGCAGCCCTTGGGAAAACAGGGTCGGTGCAGCATCTGGATCGAGGAGGGAATGCCTTCCGTCCTCGACCTGCCTTTGACGCGCGCGGAGATCGGGGACTTCCTCGGCCTGACCTTCGAAACGGTCAGCCGCCAGTTCGCCGCGCTGCGCCGAGACGGAATCATCGCCTTTTCTGATCCCCGCCGCATCACCGTGAAAGACGGCATGCGGCTGCAAATGGCGTCCGGCAGCTGACCGGACGCGGGTCATCCTGACGCGCTTGATCTGAATCAAGGCGCGTCCTTCCCGCCGTTGCTAGGCGTCCCCTCATCTCAAGCGGAGTAGCGCTCGATGGAATTGATCCGGCCAGGTATCCTTTTTGCGTTGGCCTTTGCATTTGCCGTGGCCTCGGCGCTGGCGCATGACGCGCAGTTTGCTGTGCACATGGCGCTGTTTGCGGCCGTCGGGCTCGGCCTGGCAATCTGGACGATCCAAACGTCAGACCCGACTGGCCGGCCCATGCCTGCTGGTCTCGACGACGGCCTTTACATGGACGGGCCGATCCGCTTCGGCGTGATCGCGACCGTGTTCTGGGGCGTGGTTGGCTTTCTGGTCGGGGTGGTGATCGCCGCGCAGCTTGCCTTTCCGGATCTCAACGTCGCACCCGTCCTCAACTTCAGCCGCCTGCGCCCGCTCCATACGTCGGCGGTGATCTTTGCCTTCGGTGGCAACGCGCTGATCGCGACCTCCTTCTACATCGTCCAGCGCACAACGGCGGCGCGGCTGTTCGGCGGCGGTTTGTCCTGGTTCGTGTTCTGGGGCTACCAGCTCTTCATCGTGCTGGCGGCGACCGGCTATCTCATGGGCGTTACCCAGTCCAAGGAATATGCCGAGCCGGAATGGTATATCGACATCTGGCTGACGATCGTCTGGGTCGCCTACCTCGTCGTGTTCCTCGGCACGATCGTGAAGCGCAAGGAGCCGCATATCTATGTGGCCAACTGGTTCTTCCTCGCCTTTATCGTGACCATCGCGATGCTGCACGTGGTGAACAACCTGGCGGTGCCGGTGTCGTTCCTGGGCTCCAAGTCCTACCCGATCTTTTCGGGCGTGCAGGATGCGCTGGTGCAATGGTGGTACGGCCACAACGCGGTGGGCTTCTTCCTGACCGCCGGCTTCCTCGGCATGATGTACTACTTCATTCCCAAGCAGGTTGAGCGCCCGGTTTATTCCTACCGCCTGTCGATCGTCCACTTCTGGTCGCTGATCTTCATGTATATCTGGGCCGGCCCCCATCACCTCCACTACACCGCACTGCCTGACTGGGCGCAGACGCTCGGCATGGTGTTTTCCGTGATGCTGTGGATGCCGTCCTGGGGCGGCATGATCAACGGCCTGATGACGCTTTCTGGCGCCTGGGACAAGCTGCGCACCGATCCGGTTCTGCGCATGCTCGTGATCGCGGTGGCCTTCTACGGCATGGCGACCTTTGAAGGTCCGATGATGTCGATCAAGGCGGTCAACTCCTTGTCGCATTATACCGACTGGACCATCGGCCACGTTCATTCCGGCGCGCTCGGCTGGAACGGCATGATCACCTTTGGCGCGATCTACTACCTCGTGCCCCGGCTTTGGCACACCAATGGCCTGTATTCATTGCGCCTGGTGAACTGGCACTTCTGGTTGGCCACCATCGGCATCGTGCTCTACGCCGCATCCATGTGGGTCGCCGGCATCACGCAGGGCCTGATGTGGCGCGAATACAATGCCGAGGGCTACCTGGTTTATTCGTTCGTGGAGACGGTGGCAGCCATGTTCCCCTTCTACGTCATCCGCGTGGCCGGTGGCCTTCTCTACCTCATTGGCGGGTTGCTGATGGCGTACAATGTTTGGCGAACGATCCGGGGCGAAAAACCCCAGGCGCTGGCCGTGGGCACGGTGCAACGCGGCGGCCTTCAGGCTGCCGAATAAGCCCGGCGTTTCAGGACAAATCCCAATGCTAGATCCCATCTCCAAGTTCCTGTTCCGCCACCATCACAAGGTGGAACGCAACGTCACCGTGTTGTTGATCTTCTCGTTCCTGATCGTAGCCATCGGGGGCATCGTCGAGATCGTACCGCTGTTTTACGTCGACAACACGATCGAGAAGGTGCAGGGCATGCGTCCCTACACCCCGCTCGAGCTGGCCGGCCGCAACGTCTACGTCCGCGAAGGCTGCTATACCTGCCATTCGCAGCAGATCCGCCCGATGCGTGACGAGGTCGAGCGCTACGGCCATTACAGTCTCGCGGCCGAGTCGATGTACGACCATCCCTTTCAATGGGGCTCCAAGCGTACCGGTCCGGATCTCGCCCGCGTCGGCAACCGCTATTCCGATGAATGGCACGTGCGCCACCTGATCGAGCCGCGCTCTGTTGTGCGTGAATCGATCATGCCCCGCTACGGCCATCTCGCCACGACCGACCTGCGCACGGATGATATCGCGCAGCACCTGAAGACCAACCGGCTGCTCGGCGTGCCCTACACGGACGAGATGATCACCGAGGCCAGAGCCGACCTGCGCAACCAGGCCTCGCTGGAGGCCGATACCAGCGCACTCGGCGAACGCTATCCCAAGATGCAGGCACGTGACTTCGACGGCAACCCGTCGCGCCTCACCGAGATGGACGCGCTGGTCGCGTATCTTCAGTCGCTCGGCACGCTGGTGGACTTCACCGCCTACGAGCCCCTCAGCCACGAAAACCTGAGGTGACGCCATGGGCGAAATGAACCTCTACGAGACACTGCGGCACTTTGCCGACAGTTGGGCGCTCCTTGTCCTGGTGCTGTTCTTCCTGGGTGTCCTGATCTGGGTTTTCCGGCCGGGCTCCCGACGCTCCTACCGCGACCAAGCCAACATCCCCTTCAAGTACGACCGTGAGAAAGAGGGTCGCAAAGATGAGTGACATCGGAGCAGACAAGGGCTTCCCCCGCGTTCCCGGTTCGGAGCCCTACCGCGGCGAGGTCGATCAGCCGACCGGCACGGCAACGACGGGCCATGAGTGGGACGGCATCAAGGAACTGAACACACCGATGCCGCGCTGGTGGCTGTGGGTGTTCTATGCGACGCATGTTTTCGCGCTGGCTTATATCATCCTGTATCCGTCCATCCCGCTTCTGCGCGATGCCACGACGGGTCTGCTTGGCTGGAATTCGCGCTTGGAAGTGGCGCAGGAGCTCACCGCAGCCGAAACGGCACGCGCTGAGCTGTATAACCAGATCCGGGAACTGCCGGTGGAAGAGATCGCCAAGAGCGACGAACTGCGGGAAGTGGCGTTCCGCGGCGGCTATTCGGCGTTCAAGGTGAATTGCGTGCAGTGCCATGGCGCCGACGCCGCCGGCAGCCCCGGCTTCGCCAACCTGCAGGACGACGACTGGCTCTGGGGCGGCACGCTCGCGGATATTCAGTACACCATCGAGCATGGCGTTCGGTTCGCGGGCAACGAAGACACGCGGTATTCCGAAATGCCGGCGTTCGGTCGGGACGGCATCCTGGAGCGCCCGGACATCCGTGCGGTCACCCGGCATGTCTTGTCGTTGAGCAACTCCGGGCCTGCGGATCCGCAAGGGGCGGAGGTTTATGCCGCCAACTGTTCTTCCTGTCATGGCGACGCGGGTGAAGGCAATCGCGAGCTCGGCGCTCCCAGGCTGAACGACGCGATCTGGCTTTATTCTTCGGCGCCCGCCGATATCGAGCGCCAGATTTATTCGCCACGTCATGGCGCAATGCCTGCGTGGAACCAGCGTCTCGACCCTGCCACGATCAAGCAGTTGACCGTGTATGTGCATGAACTCGGCGGCGGTGAAGCTTCGCCGGAAGACGCACCGAGCCAATGACGCGCTCGGCGCCGGGTCCCGCGGCCCGGCGCCCTTCGATGCCTTGATCTGGATCAAGGCCGCTGTTCAGGCGGAGGCTTAAGACGCCCGCATGACCACTTTGCTCGACACGATCAACAACGACCCACGCCGCACCGCCGTGCTCGTGGAAGACGCGACGCCCGTCAACAATCACGAGTTCCGCGCCGACTACGAAGCACGGCGAAAGATCTTTCCTTCGCGCGTCCAAGGATTTTATCGCCAGCTGAAGTGGATCCTGGTGGCGGTGCTCCTCGGCATCTACTGGTTCACGCCGTGGATCCGCTGGGATCGCGGGCCGCATGCGCCTGACCAGGCCGTTCTGCTGGATCTCGCGCATCGCCGCTTCTATTTTTTTGCGGTCGAGATCTGGCCGCAGGAATTCTATTACGTCGCCGGGCTCCTCATCATGGCCGGCCTTGGCCTTTTCCTGGTCACCTCCATCGCCGGCCGCGCGTGGTGCGGCTATGCCTGCCCGCAAACCGTCTGGACCGACATGTTCATCCAGGTCGAGCGCTGGATCGAAGGCGACCGCAACGCCCGCATGAAACTCGATGCGGCTCCCTGGACGTTTGCCAAGTGGCGCAAGCGCCTGACGGTCTGGACACTTTGGATCGTGATCTCGGTGGCAACCGGCGGTGCCTGGATCTTTTATTTCGCGGATGCGCCGACGCTTGCGCGCGACATGGTCACCGGACAGGCGGCTCCCGTCGCTTATTTCACCGTTCTTACGCTTGCCGCGACGACCTTCTGGCTGGCCGGCTTCATGCGCGAACAGGTTTGCACCTATATGTGCCCGTGGCCGCGCATCCAGGGCGCAATGCTCGACGAAAACTCGCTGATCGTCACCTACAACGACTGGCGCGGCGAGCCTCGCTCACGCCATTCCAAGAAGGCGATCGCGAAAGGGCTCGATGTCGGCGATTGCGTGGACTGCAACGCCTGCGTGGCCGCTTGCCCGATGGGCATCGATATCCGCGACGGCCAGCAGCTGGAATGCATCACCTGCGCGCTCTGCATCGACGCCTGCGATACCGTCATGGACAAGGTCGGCCGGCCGCTCGGGCTGATCTCCTATTCCACGCTCGTGGATTTCGAGCACCACACCCAAACCGCAAAACAACAGGGCCGCGAAACCGCAACGACCGAACAGAAGCGTGTTTCGTTCGCCCATATCGCCCGGCCGCGCACGATCCTTTACTTCACGCTCTGGGCAGCGATCGGCCTCGGCATGCTTGTTGTGCTGTTTACCCGCGGGCATCTCGACGTCACGGTTCTGCATGACCGCGCGCCGCTGTTCGTGACCCTATCGGATGGCTCTGTCCGCAACGGCTATACGCTGAAACTCGCCAGCAAGACCCTGGATGAACGGCCGCTCGAGTTGAGCCTTGAGGGCGTGGACGACGCGGTGATGTGGACGCCCGAAAGCGAGACCCGCTCGCGGCAGCTTGCCGTAATGGTTCCACCGGATGCGGTGCGCGATCTCCGCGTCTTTGTGAGCCGCCCCCCGGGAGCCGAAGCCGTAAGCTTCACCTTCCTGGTGACGGATCCGGAAAGCGGGGAAGCCGTCAGGAGCACGGCGCGATTTGAGACGGGAAGCAGATGATGACCATTATTCCACGCGAAGGACATCCCTTTACCGGTTGGCACATGATGGGAGTGGTGTTTCTGTTCTTCGGCACCATCATCGCGGTCAACATCACGATGGCCTATTGGGCGGTGAGCACGTTTCCCGGCCTCAACGCGCACAATTCGTATGTCGCGAGCCAGAACTACAACGTTCTCCTGAAAGACGCCGCCTTTCAGGAGGAGCGCGGCTGGAAGGGCGTGCTGACTCTGGAGGACGGTCGCCCGATCCTGGCGCTTCGAGACCGTAACGGCGCCCCCATTCACGGCCTGGAGGTCACGCTTCTGGCTGGCCGGCCTGCCAGCGCGTCCACGGACAGCGAGGTGGTTCTTCATCCTGTGCCGGGTGGCGGCTACCGCAGCGACGATATGCTCGCACGCGGCCGCTGGCTCGTGGAAATCGAGGCGCGTGATCGCGGCGAACTGATGTGGCGCGAAACCAGCTCCGTCGTCGTGGACTAGGAGATCAACGTGAGCGCCACCACCCTCTTTCCCCCTTGCCGCCTGGTAGATCCGTCCTTTGTCCGCACGGCCAAGGACGGCACGCGTAGCCTCGACCTCCTTGTTGACGACATGCATTGCGCGGGTTGCCTCGCGAAGGTCGAGCGTACCGCCAATGCCGTGCCGGGCGTCGCCCATGCCCGGGCGAACTTGACCACCAAGCGTCTCGCGGTTGATCTGGACGCCACCGGCTCGCCGGAAGCGGTGCTTGAAGCGCTGCGCAGGGCCGGCCGTTCTGCACGGCCTTTTGACCCCGGCGTAGCGGCCGAGACCAACAGCGACTCCGCCGAATTGATCCGCTGCATGGCGGTGGCAGGATTCGCGTCCATGAACGTGATGCTGTTGTCGGTGTCGGTCTGGTCAGGCGCCGATGGCACCACGCGTGACCTGTTTTACTGGCTCTCGGCCATGATCGCGATCCCGACCGTGATCTATTCCGGCCGGCCCTTCTTCCGCTCCGCCTGGAACGCCCTGCGTCACGGCCGCACCAATATGGACGTGCCGATCGCCATCGGCGTAACCGGCGCCACCGCGCTGTCGCTCTACGAAACCATCACCAGCGGCGAGCATGCCTGGTTCGACGGCTCCGTCGCGCTTCTGTTCTTTCTCCTTGTCGGCCGCGTACTGGACAACCGCATGCGCGATGTCGCGCGTGGAGCGGCCGCCCGCCTGCTGACCTTGGCGCCCACGGTCGCCAGCCTGGTTCTTGCGGATGGCCGCAGCCGCGACATCCCGATCAGCTCCGTGCGCATCGGCGACATCCTTCGCGTCCTGCCCGGTGAGCGCGTGCCGGTGGATGGGATCGTCACCACCGGCGCCAGCGATCTTGACCGCGCTTTGCTGACCGGAGAATCCGTGCCGGAACCTGTCAGCGCGGGGACGCTGATCCATGCCGGTGCCAACAATCTGACCGGGCCGCTGGAAATGCGCGCCACCGCGCCTGCCAATGAAACCGTGCTTGCGGGCATCATTCGGCTGATGGAAAAGGTGGAGCGGCCCGACGGCCGTTTCGTGCGCCTTGCAGATCGCGCTTCGCGTCTTTACGCACCGGCCGTCCATTCGGCCGCCTTCCTGACGATGGTGGGCTGGCTTCTTCTAGGCTTCGGCGTGCATCCCGCCGTCACCGCGGCAGTCGCCGTGCTCATCATCACCTGCCCTTGCGCGCTCGGCCTCGCCGTGCCGGCCGTCCAGGTGGTGGCAGCGGGCCGCCTGTTGTCGAGCGGCATTATCCTGAAAGACGGCGCAGCACTCGAGAAGCTGTCGGAGATCGACACGGTCGTGTTCGACAAGACCGGCACGCTGACCCGCGGCACGCCCGTCCTGGCGCAGGGTCCGGATAGCGGCGAAGCCTGGTCGGTCGCGGCCGCGCTCGCCAGCGGCAGCCGCCATCCACTGTCGCGCGCTTTGGTTGAAGCGGCCGAAGTGCATGGCATCCACCCTGCTCACGTGACGGATTTGGCCGAACGTCCTGGCTTCGGTGTGGAAGCCCGCTGGAACGGCGTGCCTGTTCGCCTCGGCCGCACCGGATGGGTGGACGCACCTGCCAACACGCAGTCCTGCCTTTCAGAAGTCTGGCTGCGGATCGGCGATGAAACACCGCAGCCATTTCTGTTCAGCGACGAGTTGCGCGCCGACGCGAAGCAAACGGTCGCTGAGTTGCAGGCGCTTGGCCTGGATGTCCGGCTTATTTCCGGCGATGCGCAGGGCGCGGTGGACCGTGTGGCGGCGCAGGCCGGCATCAGCCGGAGCCTCGCCGGCTGTTTGCCGGGCGGCAAGGTCGAAGCGTTGCAGGCGCTTGCCCGCGAAGGCCGCAAGGTCTTGATGGTGGGCGACGGCCTCAACGACGCCCCGGCGCTCGCCGCCGCCCATGTCTCGGTGTCGCCGGCCTCCGGTGCCGACATCGCGCAGGCTGCGGCCGGCATTGTTTTTACCGGAGAAAACCTTTCGCCCGTGCTGGAAAGCGTGGTCACGGCGCGCAAGGCGCGCCGCAAGATCTTCAGCAATTTTAGCCTGGCGATCGGTTACAACATCATTGCCGTGCCGGTAGCGGTTCTGGGGTATGCCACGCCGCTGATTGCCGCCGTGTCGATGTCGGCTTCGTCCATCCTGGTGATCGCGAATGCGCTGACGCTTGGCCTTTCCCTGCGCAAGGTCGGCAAATGAGCGCGCTTCTGGGCCTGATCCCGGTTGCGCTCGGCTTCGGCCTTCTTGCGCTGGTGGTGTTTCTTTGGTCCCTCAAGAACGGGCAATACGACGATCTCGACGGAGCCGCGGCCCGCATCCTGATCGACGACGAAAAACCCACCGAAACCACACAAGACCAAGCGGAGAAGCGCCGTGTTTGAACTTCTGAAGATGGCGCATCTCATAACCATCGCGATGGTGTCTGGCCTTCTTCTGTCTCATTATGTCGCCTTGCGGGCGAGTGCCGGACGCGAAGCCGAAGCCGGCATGGCGCTGGCGAGACGCACGCTGGCCGACATCACCAGTTTCGGCGTCGCGTTTGCCTGGATCACTGGGCTCACGCTGTTGTGGAGCCAGTACGGCTCGGGCGAACATCCGCTGAGCTCCTGGTTCACTGCCAAGTTCCTGCTGGTTTGCGTGCTGACGCTCGCCCATGTCATGCAGCGCGTGCGCGCGTCACAGTTGCGCCGTGCCGGCGATTTCGTGCGCGGCCGCCGGATCGCCGAACGCTGGGTGTCCTTTGCCTGGATTTCTGCCCTGTTCGTGATCTGCCTGGCCGTTATCGCCTTCAAATAAGCGGCTCGCTTCAAGCGAAACAGAAAAAGGCCGGATCGCTCCGGCCTTTTTGCTTGTCACCCTGAAGGCTTATTGAGCGGCCCGGTCGAGCAGCTCGTTCATCTTGGTCTTCGCCTTGCCGGGGTTCTTGGCTTCGCGGGCGGCTTCCAGATTGGTGGGTTCCCCGACCTTGATCAGCGCAACCATGCCCATGCCGTAATGCGGCGTGCACTTCACCCCGTACACGCCTTCCTTGTCGAGCGTGACGGTGATCTCCTGGTTGATCTTGCCCTTGAACGGCTCGACGCCTTCCGGGAGCATGCCCTTGATGGATTCCGCATCATGCCCTTTGTCGACTGGGATAAAGGTCACGGTGTCACCCGGTGCCGCTTCAATGAAATCGGGCTGGAAAACCATCGCGCCCTTTTCCCCCTTGTTCAGCATTTCGACCTTGTGGTCGGCCGCGAAGGCGGGACCGGCAACCGCCAGAGCCGCAGCGGCGGCCACAAGGGCGGAGATGGTGGAACGGTTCATGTGTCGTCTCCTTGACGTTGAATGCTCCCTCCTACGTCCGACGATCGGTTCGTCCTTTGACTCAGGTCAAACAGGCATCAAAGGAGCGTGGGACATCTTTTCTGACGTGATCAGCGGATTCTCGCCCGTCTGATCCAGATCAAGGTGTGGCGGGTGCTCCATGGCTAGGTTCCGCTTATGAGCACAACCCCGCCCTTTCGCCTGCTTCCGGCCAGCCAACGCGCCGCGCATCTTTCGTCACGCCCTTGTTTCCGGGGCGGAGGGCCACGACGCATCGGGGCCGACCGGATCATGACGGAAGCGGCGCAGTTGGGAAAAGGAGCCTTGCCATGAACCGCTTGCCCCTAGATCAGGCCGGATTGAAGCTGAAGCGCTGTCACAAGGACATGCTTGACCTTTGTCGCGAGCTGGAAGCCATCGCGGATAGCCTGCCCGATGCCGTCGATCGCCAGCAGTGTCTGCAGGTGGCGCGTTCGGTGTGCCGAACGGTAGCGGATGCGCAAAAAGTGGAGGAAACCATGCTCTTTCCAGCGCTGGAACGCCTTTCCTCCACACTCACGACGATGCCCGCAACCCTCGAGCGTTTGCGGTTCGAGCACTACGAAGACATGTGCTTTGCCGAAGAACTCCAGGAAACGCTGCTTGCGCTCGGCCGCGGGGACCGCGGGCTTTCGCCCGAAGCCATCGGCTACATGCTTCGCGGCTTCTTCGAAAGCGTGCGCCGTCACGTCGCTTTTGAACGCGAACTGCTCACTCCGCTTCTGGCGATGAGCTGGACCACCAGCCCAGCTCGCAGCCCTAGCGCCTGATCAGCCGCAGCGCTTCTTCAGCCGTGCCATGTCGAAAACATCAACATGGCGGTTGTTGGCGATGGCGATGACCTGGTCGGCCCGAAGCTTGGACAACTGCCGCGAAACGGTTTCGAGCGTCAGCCCCAGGAAGTCAGCGATATCGGCGCGGGTCAGCGGCAAATCGAAGTGACGTGCTTCCTCCTTGGAAGGATCCAGATGAGTGGCGATGAGGTAAAGAAAGCTTGCCACCTTTTCCGCGGCGGTTTTTCGCCCAAGCGTCACCATCCAGTCGCGCGCTTCATCCAGTTCGCGAAGGGTTTGCTGCATCAGCCTGTGTTCAAGCGCCGGGTTTTCGGCAATCAGCCGTTCCAAGGCGGCACGCGGCACGCGGCAAAGCTCGACATCGGATGCAGCTTGCGCGGTCACCGCGCTCGACTGAGTGAACAGGCGGCCGAGAAAGTCCGGGGCGAACTGCAGACCAACAATCTGCTGGCGTCCATCTTCCAGCGTTTTGGTGAGCTTCACCACGCCACGCATGACATTGGCGTAGGAGGCGACCGGCTCGGCTTCGGCTGCCAGTTCCGCTCCCGCAGGCTGCTTCACCACTCGGGTTGCCTTCGACAAGGCCACCAATTCGCTGGGTTCAAGAACCCCGCACATCCCGTTGTGGCGCGCTTCGCAGCTTTGGCAAAGCACCGGCACCTCGGAATTGTGGATGTCCTTGCGTGTGTCCATGGCCATGGCTGTTCAGGTCACCCTTGATAGTTTCCGAGGTTGCGCGCGATGCGGATTCTCACGCGGAACGCTTTCCTTGAACACTGCCGGCGGCACCGGGGCTTTGATCTAGATCAAACCGACGCGGCAGAAGACGAGCTACGGGTTTGGCAAATCCGGAGAGATTTGATGTCGAACACCCCGAGCATCCGTAGCGGGATCGCCGTGCCGCGCTACACCAGCTATCCAACCGCTCCCCATTTCAGTGATCGCGTGGATGCGGGCACCTACGCGTCTTGGCTGAGCGAAATCAACCCCGGGGATGCGCTTTCCCTTTACCTGCATCTGCCCTTCTGTGACCGATTATGCTGGTTCTGCGGCTGCCACACCAAGCAGGTGAGACGCTACGATCCGATCGCCGATTACCTTGAAGCCCTTCATGTGGAGATCGAAACCGTTGCTGGCCATATAGGACGCAAACAAAAGGTTGGTGCCATCCACTTCGGCGGTGGCTCGCCCACGATGATCAACCCAGCCGATCTCGTTCGCCTGCGGGCCCAGCTCGACACCGTCTTCGACGTGCTGCGCAGTTGCGAGATCAGCGTCGAGGTTGATCCCAACGACATCACGGAAGACCGGCTGGATGCCTGGGCCGCCTTCGGTGTCACGCGCGCGAGCTTCGGCGTTCAGGATTTCGACGCGCGCGTTCAACAAAGCATCAATCGGCTCCAGAGCTTCGAGCAAACCAAAGAAGCTCTCGATGGATTTCGCGCGCGCGGCGTTACTTCCGTCAACCTCGACGTGTTGTATGGCTTGCCGCATCAAACGGAAGACACGCTCGCAGCGACAATCGAGAAGGTGGTTGCGCTCTCCCCCGATCGCGTCGCTCTGTTCGGCTACGCCCATGTTCCCTGGATGAAAAAGCACCAAAGCATGATCGACGAAAGCTGGCTCCCAGATGCATCGGCCCGTTTCGCTCAAGCGGCGCTGGGTGCGAACCTGCTGACGCACGCCGGCTATCTCCCTGTCGGCATCGACCACTTCGCCTTGCCGGAAGACGACCTCGCCAAGGCCTCGCGCGCCAACACGCTTCGCCGCAACTTCCAGGGCTATACGACCGACCAGGCGCAGGTGCTGATCGGTCTCGGGGCGTCATCCATCAGTTCCCTGCCGCAGGGCTACGTGCAGTGCGTGACAGCCACGCACGACTACAGCCGCAGAGCCTTGGCTGGCGAATTGCCCGTTGCGCGAGGCTACAAGCTGACGAGCGCCGATCGTGCCCGAGGCTGGATTATCGAGAACCTGATGTGCCGCTTCGGATTCTCCGCGGCGCAGCTACGCACACTTTTTCCTGCCGAGGCCGATGCTCTTCTGGCGCAAGCGGCGCTGCTCGCGGCTGCCGACAAAGACGGTCACGTCCGATATGCAGATTCGCATTTCAAGGTCACGGAAGCGGGGCGCCCGTTCGTGCGCGTGGTTGCATCCGGGTTCGATGCCTTCCTCGGAACGTCCTCCGCCCGCCATTCCGCTGCCGTTTAAGGGCTCATGTGCGGGGGAGTGGCGAAATCAAATGTGCGCAGCGACCCCAACCCTTCTCAGCGGAACCTTGCCACAGATTTCGTTCATGCGGCGCATGATGTTGTCCATGCAGGGGTGGCGCATCTCTGCTCGTTCCACCGTCGAGTCGACGAGTGCGATGGTCGCCAAAGGGATGCTAGTCCATCGCACAAGCTCATCTGCGGAGGTCGGCGTCGCTGTGGCCGGTCATTCGGAACTTCTGGAACGAGCCCCGTAAGCTGCCGCTGGACGTGTGCTCGACTCCGCTCCTTCACGACCTCGGCCGCAGTCATTCCAGGTGCTGGTATCGCCGAACTTCGTCGCCTCAACTTTTCCGGCGGTAGCCGAGGTTCGCCGAGACCTTATCTGCCGCGGCGAGAAGGCTCTCGATAAGGTTGGTCGGCGGCGTTTCAGGGATGTGCTGAATAGAATCGGTCATCGCGATGGCGCCGACATAATCGCCAAGGGCATCGAAGATTGGCGCGGCAACCGCGTTGAGCCCCACCATTGATTCGTTCGGACCCGTCGCCCAGCGCCGCTTGCGGACTGCTTCGACTTCCTGGCGCAGTCGCGCCGGCTCGGAGATCGTGTAGGGCGTGCGCATCGGCAGGCCCTCTGAGATCACCCTGGGCAGGAGAAGCTCGTCGCCGAAAGCCAGCGTGACCTTACCCTGCGCGCTCGCGTGATACTCCATCAGCGAGCCGGGTTTCACGAAGATCTCGATGTTTGATCGGCTTGGCATGACCAGGAGAATACGCACGCCGTCTCGTTCGGGCTGGCTGATGGCCACGGCATGTCCGGTCTGGTCGCGCAGCTCGCGCGCAACCTCGCGGGCCGAGGTCGCCAACTCGAAGCTTTCGCTGACTGCCTGTCCGAGCGCCATCAGCCTAGCGCTGATGGAATAGCGCTCGGTTTCCTCGTTGCGCATCAGGTAGCCGGCCGACACCAGAGTCTGCAGGTGACGGTGGATCCGGCTCTTGGTAGTCGTGAAAGCCCGCGCCATCTCCGACACGCCGACCGATGTCTGGCAGCGCGCGACATATTCGAGGATTTCCAAGGCGAACTCGACCGCCTGAATCGAGCCGCCCTTTCCAGCTTCCGTTACCCGTGGCCGGCCATCGAAGGGCGCCGGTTTCGCGTCAGGGACGTCGATGGCTTTACTCTTCTTCGGTGTGTGGACGATGTCGCCAGTGTCAATGCGTCGGTTCATGGGGTCTCAGGCATACGAGGATGGCATGGGATACTCGTCTGCGTTGAGAACCCAGCCTTGGTTGGAAAAATCAACGCGCGGCGGTGAAAAGATATCCACCAGTTGGTTGAGGCCGTGGTCCATGCCGCGCGATGTGTGGATCGCGGGCGGCGGTATCACCGTGAGAGATGGGGACTGCACAAGAGCGTGTTCATCGTCGCGCCAGGCATTCAGATTTGTGGTCCATGGCCACCGCAGATGGTGTGTGAAGGCGCCGTCGAGCGCCAGCGAACCTTGCTCGAAATCGTCGTGGTGATGCGGCGATAGCTTGGTGATGTCGCGCGGACCATTCTGCGCGTCGAGATAGTTCACCATCAAAGTCGTGCAGCGGAAGATGCGTCCAAAGCGGCCGGGCGTCGGCGGGACATCGAGGCTGTAGGCACGAATGCGGAAGCCGCCCACTGGATCCGGCCACGGCTCGAGCAAGGTGACGTTCGGGTGCTGCTCGGCATAGGAGTCGGCGTTGGCGCAAAGCGCGTTGAGATCGTCCGATCGGGTGGAAAATATGCGGGTCGCTCGGCCACCTTTTGGCAAACTGATCCGGCTGTCGCCCGGCGGGAGGATCACCAGCGAAAAGCCGTCAACCTCCACCCGCTCGCCATTCGCTTGCACGACCGCCGGCGTTTCGCGGTCTGACAGGAGAAGCACGTATTCGTCGACCTGACTGGTGCGCGACAAGGAACCGCCGGCTTGCAGCTCGCTGTAGCCAACGAGGAAGTTCTGGCCGCGCGTTAGCCAGGTCTTCGCGCCATCTTCGGTGAATTGCGGATCGGTTTCGTAGAACAGGCCGTAGTCAGCGCCTGAAAATCGCATCGGCGCAGCAACAGGCGCTGCAGAGGCTGCCGCCATCCTTGCTCGCGGATCTGTCTGGTCATACATCGCTTCTCTCTCCCGATCGTTCTTTAGTACAGAACAATGACATCAAAAAATGACCGGGCGCTATGCACATTGTCAAGAGTGCGGCTCACACGCGGTCTGAAAATCTGTGTTCCCGCCGCTTGACAGGGAAAATGTTTCAAAACACTATTATTAGTAACAGCGTTCTGCATAACGAAACGGAGGAGACGTTCATGCTGACTCGCAGACAGGTACTCGCATCCACCAGCGCAATCGCCGCAACACTTGCCATGCCTAATATCGCCCGTGCCGCACCGATCCACATGCGGTACGCGCATGCTGCCAACGAGATCCACCCCGGCCATATCGCCGCTCTGGAGTTCAAGAAGGCGCTGGAAACACTTGTTCCGGGTGCTATCGAGATCACCATCTTCCCGAACCGACAGCTCGGCGAAGACAAGCAGAACCTTGAATCGACAATCGCGGGCGTGATCGACCTTTGCGGTTGCTCGGGCGTCCAGATCCCGCTCGTCACAGGGCGGCAGGCACTGGATGCCTATCAACTGCCCTTCCTGATCCGCGATTACGATCACTTCACCGAACTGGCGATGAGCGATGTCGGCCAGAAGCTGTTGGACGACCTAGAACCGGCCGGCATCGTTGGCTTGCAAACTACGGATATCGGCAAGCGCCACTTCGTGTCTGCTACGAAAGTAGTGAAAACTCTGCCGGATTTCGCCGGGTTGAAGACCCGAATACTGCCTGTTCCGCTTCATAAAGCGATCTGGGAAGCCGTGGGTACCTCGCCAGTGGGGCTGCCCTATGGCGAAGTGTACGGCGCCCTTGAAACCAAGGTGATCGACGCGGTCGAGATCAACGTTTCGTCGATGCTTTCGGAAAACCTTTGGGAGGTCGGCAAGAACTTCACGCTGACCGGCCACTACCCCTGGCACAACGTCACGGCGATCAACAAGATGGTGTTCGATGGCTTGCCGGAGGAACTGCAGACTGCTCTTCGAGAGGCGGGCAGGCAGTCGATCAAGCCGACGATGGAGTACACGGCCAACCAGGATGCCACCGGGCGTGATGAACTCCGGGCCAAGGGCGTCAGCATCTACGAGCTCGAAAACATCGACGAGATGAAGACGAAAGTGGCACCGATCGTCGAGACCTGGAGTGCCAAGGACCCCTTGATCGCCGAATTCGTCAAGGCCGCGCAAAGCGGGGTCTGATCACGGCAGGAACCGAGTGATCGCGATTGCCCGGTTCAAGCTTGGTCCTGCGCGGGCGCAAGAGCCCGCGTGCTCGAAGCCACAGGTGCTTGCAGTGACGATTTCGACCCTCTCCGAACAGGTGGTCTGGCTTCGGCCGATTGCTTGGTACACAGGTTTTATCCGGTTTTTGGCCGGTGCTTCCATGCTGAGCGTGGTGGCGATCATGACCGCGCAGGTCATCGCCCGCTATGTGTTCAACTCCAGCCTGATCTGGGCGGAGGAACTCTGCCGCTATATCCTGATCTGGCAGACATTCCTGTTCATCGGCATGGCCTACAGCCGCGGTGAACTGGTTGCCGTCGACATCATTCCCGACCTGTTGACGCCGAAGGTGCGCTTCGTCCTAAAGCTCCTGACGGCCATCCCCATCGTCATCTTTCTGTGGCTGATGATGACGAACGGCTACGATTATTCGACCCGCTTCGCGCGTCAGGTCGTTCCCGCTATCGACTTCATCACCATGTCGCTGATCGGCCGTGGCGTCGGCGTGTCGATCTTCTGGGTTTATGTTTCCGTCGCGGTCGGCTCGTTTTTGCTGATGCTCCACATCCTCGGATCGCTTGTCGGCGACTTCCTTGAAATCCGCAGCGGCGCGCCGGATGCCGCCCATCACCATACCAAACCGCAGGCGTAAACGATGGGCAGCTTCTTCGGCGCTTTCGTTCTTCTTCTCGCAACCGGTGTTCCGATTGCGCTGGCGCTCGGCGTCGGCGGAATGATCTACCTCTTCTTTTCCGGCAACGGCGCGATCATCCTGGCTTTTCCGCAGCGGATGATGGCCGGCGTCGACCAGTTCATCCTGCTCACGATCCCCCTTTTCCTGCTTGCGGGGATGTTGATGAATGTGGGCGGTATTACCGACCGCATCGTGCAGTTTGCGCGCGCCATGGTGGGACATCGGCGGGGCGGCATGTCTTCGGTCACCGTGCTGTCGTCCGGCTTTTTCGCGGGCATTTCCGGCAGCGCCACGGCGGAGGCCTCCGCCCTCGGCTCCATCCTGATCCCCGCCATGCAGCGGCAAGGCATACCGCCGGCCTACGCTGCGGCGCTTGTCGGCGTCAGCGCGATCGTCGGTCCGATCATCCCGCCTTCGATCACCATGATCGTTTACGGCGTGCTCTCCGGCGCTTCCATCGGTCAGTTGTTTCTGGCCGGCGTGACGCCTGGCATCCTAATTCTAGGTGGTCTCCTGATCTATGCAACCTGGCGGGCCAAGCGCGACGGCTTTCCCGTGACCCCGAAGATGAGCTGGGATGAACGCCGCGGCGCAACGCTGCGGACTGTGCCAGCCCTGATCTTGCCGCTGATCATCATTGTCGGCATCAAGACGGGCATCTTTACGCCGACCGAAGCCGCCGCCGTGGCGGTGATCTACGCGCTCTTCGTCGGCTTTGCTTATCGCGACCTGACCTTGACGCGCGTCTGGGAAGCGATGATTTCGACCGCGCTGGTCAGCTCCTCGATCCTGTTCATCACGGCCATGGCCAGCATCGTGGCCTTCGTGCTGACGCTTGAGCAGGTGCCCGCAACGATCGCCTCGGGCGTTTTGTCGATCAGCGACAATCCGATCATCGTGCTCATCATGCTCAATATCGTCCTGCTGATACTGGGCATGTTCCTTGAGCCGATCTCTATCCTGATCCTGACCATGCCAATCCTCATGCAGTTCATGAAGATCATTGGAATGGACCCAGTTCAGTTCGGCACGATGGTGGTGCTCAACGTCGTGATCGGCATGGCGACGCCGCCAGTCGGCATCCTCCTATTCATCGTCTGCGCTGCGTCCGGACAGAAGCTTGGTGCAGTTACGAAGGAAGCACTGCCTATGATCGCGATCTGCGTTCTTGTTCTGGCACTCGTCGCCGCCATCCCGGCGCTGACGCTGTGGCTGCCGCTGGCGATGCTTCCATGACCCGACATTCGAAACATCAGAGGAGATAGGAGCAGATGGCTTCGCGCGACTCCACGCCCACAGGTTTTCGCCAACGCTTCATGAGTGGCGAAACACTGGTCGGCACCTTCGTGAAAACGCCGGCTACCCACCCGATCGAGATCCTCGGCAGTCTCGGCTTCGAGTTCGTGGTGATCGACGAGGAACACGCTCCCTGGGACAGGATGGCAATCGATGCGGCATTGCTGGCGGCGCGTGCTTCCGGAACGGCCGGCATCGTTCGCGTGGCCGAACCCACGCCTGCCAAGATTCTGGCCGTCCTGGATGATGGCGCGACGGGCGTGCTCGTGCCGCATGTGAGTTCGGCAGCCAAGGCCCAAGAGATCGTCAAGGCATGCCGCTATCGCGGCGGTCGGCGCGGCTTCTCCAACACAACGCGAGCGGGCGATTTCGGTGCAGTCGGCGTGTGGCCCCATGTCGACGCGCAGGACGCGGCGGTGACCTTCATTGCCATGATCGAGGACCCGGAAGCACTCGACGAGATTGACGCAATCGTCGGTACCGAAGGGCTCGATGGCGTCTTCATCGGCCGCGGCGACCTGACGGTGGCACTGGGTGCGCCGGCCATGGATGCGCCGGAAATCATGAGCGCCTGCGAGACGATCATCGCGGCGGCCAAGAAGGTCAACAAGCCGGTCGCCATGATGGTGGCCAATGCCGACGACGCCAACCGCTTTCACGCCATGGGTGCGACCACGTTCATCGTCGCATCCGATCAGGGTTTCCTGCGCTTGGCCGCATCGAAAGCCTATGCCGACATTTCCGCCGTGGGCGCCAAGAGCGCCTGAGCGGAACAACGAGGAGACGAACAATGGCCGACAACACCACAGACTATCCGATGATCGTGCCGCTTCCGGAAATGACTCCGGAACGCGCGGCCGAAGTGGCCGAACTTCTGGTCGACGCCGTTGATCTTCATTGCCACTCGGGACCGGCGGCGATGCCGCGCATTCTCGGCCACCTCGAAGCGTTCCAAATGGCCGAAGATGCCGGCTTCAAGGCGCTGCTCTATAAGGACCATTATTATGTCGGCATGCCGCATTGCGCGGTGCTGAAGGACATCTATCCCGACTCGGAGGTCGAGCTGTATTCGGGCGTCGCGCTCAACAACGCGTCGGGCGGCATCAACCCGCATGCGGTCGACCACAACATCAAGCTCGGCGGCAAGATAGTCTGGTTCCCGACCTTTGCGGCCAAGAACCATATCGAGGCCTATGCCTCGAAGAGCTTCCCTAAAACTGCCAAGCCGATGCTGCCGCCCATCCCGCTCACCGTGCTCGACGCCAATGGCAAGCTGATCGACGAGGCCAAACAGATCTGCGACCTGATCGCGGAAGGCGACATCATCCTGGCCGGCGGGCACCTGCATGTATCCGAGCTGTTCGTGCTTTTCGAGGAAGCCGCAAAGCGTGGCGTCAGGAAAATGTTGGTGAACCATCCTTCCTACATCATCGGCTGTTCTGACGAGGATATCCGCGGGCTGGTTGGACTCGGGGCCTATATGGAACACTCGATCTGCATGTTCATTCCCGGCCGCGCCAAGCAGCACGAAACGGAAGACCTCATCCACATGATGGAGGTGGCGGGCGTGGACCGCACCGTACTCGGCTCAGACCTCGGCCTGACGCAGGCGCCGAAGCCGGTGGATGGCTACCGCATGATCGTGTCGGACCTGCTCGACCATCAGGTCGACAAGGCCGATATCAAGAAGATCATCTCCACCAACGCCACCGGCCTGCTCAATCTCGCAGCCTGAACAGAACCAATCGAGGAGGAAAAGGGATGGCTGCTGCTCGTAAAGTGATCATCACCTGCGCGGTGACGGGCTCGATCCACACCCCGTCTATGTCGCCGCATCTGCCGGTGACGCCGGAAGAAATCGCCGATGCCGCGATCGGGGCGGCGGAAGCCGGTGCTGCGATCGTGCATCTGCATGCGCGCAATCCGCAGGACGGGTCGGCCGACCAATCGCCTGAAGCGTTCGAGCCGTTTCTGAAGGTGATCAAGCAGCGTTCCGACTGCGTGGTGAATATCACCACGGGCGGGGCCGCGACCATGACAATCGAGGAGCGGCTGCGGCCGGTCTCGACCTTCAAGCCCGAAGTGGCCTCACTCAACATGGGGTCGATGAATTTCGGGCTTTACCCCATGCTGAACCGCTACAAGGAGTTCAAGCACGAGTGGGAGCGCGACTATCTCGAAGGCTCGCGCGACCGCATCTTCAAGAACACCTTCGCCGATATCGAGAACATCCTGACCACCTGCGCCGAGAACGGAACCCGCTTCGAGGTGGAATGCTACGATATCGGCCACCTCTACACGCTTGCGCATTTCGTGGATCGCGGCATCGTCAAGCCGCCTTTCTTCGTGCAAAGCGTGTTCGGCATTCTGGGCGGCATCGGCCAGCATCCGGAAGACGTTATGCATATGAAAAGGACGGCCGACCGGCTGTTCGGCGATCAGTATTCCTGGTCGGTGCTGGGCGCTGGTTCAAACCAGATGCGCATTGCGGCGCAAGCGGCGGCGATCGGCGGCAATGTGCGGGTGGGTCTGGAAGATTCACTGTGGATCGGACCGGGCCAGCTTGCAAAAAGCAATGCCGAGCAGGTCACCAAGGTTCGTGGCATCATCGAAGGGCTGGGCCTTTCAATCGCCACGCCGGATGAAGCGCGCGAGATCCTGCAGCTCAAGGGCGCGGACCGAGTGGCGTTCTAGTGGCGGCCAAGACCATCCTGATCGTTTACGCCCATCCCGAGCCCGCTTCCTTCAACGCAGCGTTGCGCGACCGTGCGCACGAGGCGTTGGAGGGGGCCGGGCACCGGGTTGTTGTGTCGGATCTTTATGCCGAGGGCTTCAACCCATTGGCTGGGCGGCACGATTTCACCAGCGTCGCCAATCCCGCCATCTTCCACTACCAGACCGAGCAGGCGCATGCGGCCCGCCACGGCACTTTTGCGCCCGACATCGCGCGCGAACAAAAGCGGGTCGCGGATGCGGATCTGATCCTCTTCCAGTTCCCGCTGTGGTGGGGCGGACCGCCGGCGATCATCAAGGGCTGGGGCGAGCGCGTACTGGCCTACGGCTTCGGTTACGCGGATGGGTTGCGCTACGACACCGGCGTGTTTCGCGGCCGGCGGGCAATGGTGTCGATGACATCAGGTGGGACGACCGCACGGTTCGGCGCGGGCAATGCTTATGGCGACCTCCAAAGCCAGGTGCTTTGGCAACTGCAGCATCTCGGGCTGGAATACATGGGCTATGAACTCGAAGAGCCCTTCGTCGCCTATGGCGCGCCCCGCACCGATCATGCAGGGCGACTTGAATATCTCAGCCAGCTGGAAACCCGCGTTCTGGCCGCCGCCGCAAAGCCGGTCGACCGCAGCCTGACGATCACCAATCCGCTCGACCTCGTGCCGGATGGCGCCTGGAAGCAACAGCGATAGGAGAGGGCAAGAATGGACAAGGGAAAGGTCGCGCTTGTCGCGGGCGGATCGCGCGGCATCGGCACGGCCGTTGCGCGTCGGCTGGCGAGGGACGGGTTGGCGGTTGCCGTGGGCTACCGCAACTCGGCGTCGGAAGCCGAGGCGATCGCGCACGACATCGAGGCAGCGGGCGGCCGGGCGTTTGCCGTTCAGGGTGATGTGGGGCGCGATGGCGATCCGGCGCGGATGGTGGACGAAACGGTCCAGCGCTTTGGGCCGCTCGACGTGCTGGTGAATACGGCAGGCATCGGGCCGTACCGCGCTCTGGATGCCGTGGATGAAGCTTACATCCGAGCGATGTTCGACACCAATGTCACCGGCGCGATCATGCTGACCAAGGCTGCCGCTGCTGTGATGCGGGAAGGCGGGCGGATCGTTCAAGTGTCTTCGCGACTTGCCTACAGCCCGATCCCGACCAGCACGGTTTATGCGGCTTCCAAGGCTGCCGTTCAGGCGATGGTGCATGGCTTCGCCAAGGAGCTCGGGCCGCGCGGGATCACCGTGAACGCCGTGGCGCCGGGAGTCATCGAAACCGACATGACCACGAAGATCATTGCCGAACGCGGCGATCAGATCCGCGCCACCACCCCGCTTGGCCGCACCGGCCAGCCCGACGATATCGCCGGCATTGTCGCCTTCCTCGCTTCCAACGATGCAGGCTGGATCACGGGACGAACGATACTGGCGGATGGTGGAATGACATGAGCCTGTTCAGCCTAGTTAAGGCACCTAGGACCTTCCTTTCCGCGCCGCGCGGTTAGGATGGGGTCGCATTCTTCGTCACCGATGCTGAACGTGCTCGGCTTGGCGCTGCCGCATTGGGGTCGCTGCCATGTTCGGTCCTTCGCAGGTGCTAAGCGCCTGATCAATATGGTCTTCGACACCTTGCTGGCTGCTGCCGGCTCTGCAGTCCTCTCGGCAATCTCAATCATTTTGGAAATTCTTGTCCTCCCATTCGCAGTTGGCTCTGGGGTGCAGTCGCGTTCGCGGTCTGCCTGGGGCTTGGATCAGGCATCAACAGCATCGCGCGCAGGGAAGCCTGCCGCTCTACCTGTTCAGATGGGGAGCTACGGAACATCACCGGAAACGAGCGGCGCTTGCGGATTATCGCGTAGGTCGCTTCATCCGCGACCAGTCCACGATCCGCTAGCCTCGCTGGCCTCCTTCAGCCCGCGGCGAGCTAGTAGGAGGAAGGCATGGAACAGACTTCAGTCCTTTAGGTTTGCTGGCTGAATTATCCTGGCCCGGAAGGCTGGGATGCTCCGGTAGGCGATGACATGGAAGCGATCCATTGCGACCTAGTAAGCGCCTGAGTTCATCGCCCCTATTTGAAGTCCCTGCCTTATGATTATCAAAGCCGTAATCTTCGACATCGACGGCACGCTCGTCGAGAGCAACGACATGCACGTCCTTGCTTGGCAGGAGGCTTTCGCCAGCGTCGGAGCAAAGTTCGATAAAGCCGCTATTCATGAACAGATCGGCAAGGGCACAGACATGCTCGTTCCGACCTTGCTTCCAGAGGCTGACGAAAAAATGCTGAAGAAGCTCGGAGAAGTCCATGGCGAGATCTTCAAGCGGAAGTTCCTTCAGGCCGTAAAGGCCTTTCCAGGCGCCCATGACCTTCTCGCCCGTGTCCGCGCGGCAGGCAAACTGGCGGTGCTGGCGTCCTCGGCGTCGGCTGGCGATCTCGACCACTACCTCGACCTTTTGAAGGCGCGTGATCTCGTGGCGGCGACCACCAGCGCGGACGACGTCGAGCACACAAAGCCTGCGCCCGACATCTTCGCGTCGGCTCTCGCAAAAGTGGCGCCACTCACATCAGATCAGGTTCTTGTGGTGGGTGACACGCCCTATGATGTTCAGGCAGCCACCCGATGCGGGATCGCCGCCGTTGCCGTGCGGTCGGGCAACTTTTCAGACGAGGTGCTTCGGCATGCCGGCCCCCTAGCACTTTACGACGACGTAGCCGCTTTGCTGGCCGGCTTCGACAACTCTCCGCTAGCCCAATAGATGGAGCCGAGCTTCGCCGCCGCTGAGGTAACGAATGGCGTCGGTCCCTGCACCTTGCGCGTCGGGACGGCTGGCTGGAACATCCCCAAAGCCGTATCAGACCGGTTCCCCGGTGAAGGGACGCATCTGCAGCGTTACGCGACCACGTTTCGTGCAGCGGAGATCAATTCGTCGTTCTACAAGCCGCACCGTCGTGTGACCTACGAGAGGTGGGCAGAAAGCGTTCCGCAGGACTTCAGGTTTTCAGTTAAGCTTCCGAAGTCAATCTCTCACGCGGCGTCAGCCGAAGAGCAGGACGCTCTCGTTCATCGCTTCTCGGAAGAAGTTCATGGCCTCGGACACCGACTGGGCGTCGTGCTCGTCCAGTTCCCGCCCAAGCGAAGTTTCGGACGTGCAGAGATGGATCGGCTCTTCGCGAGGCTATCTGCAACGTTCTCCTGCGCGATCGCCTGCGAGCCCCGCCATGTCAGCTGGTTCGAAGCGCTAGCGGAGCGGTTCCTAATCGACCGCCAAATTGCTCGGGTAGCGGCTGACCCTCCCCTGTTTTCTCAGGCAAGCGGTCCAGGCGGTTGCTCGGGGCTGCGTTATTACCGCCTGCATGGCTCCCCCATCGTCTATCGCTCCAGCTATGATGATGGCCGGCTGGAACAGATCGCCAAAACGCTCGAGGCCGCAGCCGCCTCGGGGGGCCAAACCTGGTGTATTTTCGACAATACAGCCGCCTCCGCCGCGGCAATAAACGCCTTGGCGCTCACCGACGTCTTATGCAAGTCCGTGGCGCCTGACGAATGAAAGCGAGTATCTCTGCTGGATTTCGACCACGTCCAACAGAACGGCTTAGGGATCGACCTACGACGGACTCGGCTTCAACGTCTCCTTCCCGTGGCTAACCAGGCACGAACAGCCTGTCCCGTTCCCACCAGTCCGAATCAATGGCGCCCGCTCAATCAGACGCGCTGGGAAATGATATCCTGAGGCAGATCTGGGGCCGGAAGCGGAGCGTCTGCTGTTGGGCTATCAGAGAGCGGAACGCTGAGGCTGGCCGGGCACAGGATGACGATCTCAGAAGGCTCAAGCACGTCGAGACTGAGGATCGCAGAGGAACATATCGAAGGTCGACGCAAAGCCGGATCGCCCAGGTACAGTAACCCGGAGAGCTCGGCTATCCGGCACGCGCTCGACCCACTTCAGTTCCAGAAAGCGATCAAGGAGCGCGGCACCGAGCTTACCGGCAATGTGTGGGCGTCGCTCGCTCCAGTCGAGACAGGTGCGGCACAAGGGTCGTTTCGACGTACCTTGGAGGGCGGCCAGATCGATCCCGAACCTCATAAAGAAGCGCTCGCCCTCAGCACTGACGAACCCTGCGCCGTCCGTCAGCGTCAGGTGCCCTCGTTCACAAAGCACGTCGGCCAGCGCAAGCGCCAATCTGCCCGCGAGATGATCGTAGCAGGTGCGCGCGTTGCGCAAAGCTTCGTCGCGCGGGCCGATCGGGTGGTGACGCTTCGGCCCGTTCGCCGCGACCGTCATCAAAGCATGGATCGCCTGTGCAACGTCGGGTGTCGCCAGCCGGTAGTACCGATGCCGACCCTGCTTCTCCAAAGCGACGAGCTCGGAGTCCGCGAGCTTAGCCAAATGTCCGCTGGTCGTCTGCGACGTGACGCCGGCATGGCGAGCCAGTTCACCGGCGGTGAGAGCCTGTCCGCCCATCAGCGCCGACAGGATGTTTGCACGGGCCGTGTCACCGATCAGCGCGGCGACTTCTGCGATCGTGTTTCCAGAGGCCATGTTTCCCATGTCTGATCCTAACAGCCGGATCAAGCTTCGTCATCACGGGACAGTTCGGCCGCGAGCGAAGCATTCGGTGCGTCACGTGAACTATGACAGGAGGGCCAACTTAGCTTTAGCCTTCTCGCGAGGAGTCTGCCGTGATTACCTGCTTCATCCGCTACGAAATCGATCCGTTCAAACGAGAAGCCTTCGAGACCTACGCGCGGACCTGGGGAGAAGCGATCCCGCGCTGCGGAGCGGATCTCGTCGGCTATTTCGCGCCTCACGAGGGTTCCAGCATCGTTGCATACGGCGTCTATCACGTCGAAAGTCTAGCGGCATACGAAGCCTACCGGGCGCGCCTCGCGGCTGATGCGGCAGGGCAGGAGAATTATGAGTTCGCCAAGCGGGAGCGGTTTATCCACCGAGAAGATCGAATGTTCCTGAAGCTCGTCTCGGCCCCACACAGTTCCCTGGTGCGGCGATGATCGCCGTCCTCTTCGAGGTCTGGCCTGCCGAGGGCGAGCAGGACACCTATCTGGAACTCGCCGCCAAGCTGCGCGCAGAGTTGGCCGAGGTGGACGGCTTCATATCCGTCGAGCGCTTCGAGAGCTTGTCCGAACCGGGCAAGCTCCTGTCGCTGTCCTTCTTCCGGGACGAGGCAGCAATCGAAAGCTGGCGGAACCGACCTGTTCACCGGGCGACACAAGCGCGTGGAAGAGCAGGAGTATTTCGGGATTATCGCCTGCGCATCGCAGCCGTCACGCGCGACTACGGGTTGGCAGACCGGATCGAAGCCCCATCCGACAGCCGGTCAGCTCATCCGATTTGACCAACGACAACAGCTAGCGTCCGTAGTCGAGCGGACACCGCTTACGATGATCCAGCATTTCGCCAATGCAGTCTTCTGCTGACGCCCTCTCCAAAGCCGAAAGTCAGGAAATCACCCACGCTCCGTCACTGGCGCCCGCTCCATTATCCCGCTTGGGAAATGATTTCCTGAGGCAGCTCTGGGGCCGGAAGCGGTTTGTCTGCTCCCAGGAACTAAGGCAGGGAAAGCAGACGTTTGTCTCGTGACCTAAAGTCGGCAGTTTCCGCCAAGAAATGGATCTGCTTCAGACCTGCCAGTCTGGAGGAGCCCACCCGACACCCTCTTTTGGCCGGTAGGCAAACTTTGACTGAAAGGGGGCCAACAGCGGACGGTTGCTCTCAGGATCCAGCACAACTGATAACTGCCATTCGTCTCCCAATCCATTGTCGGCAGGATATCTCAGTCGCTTGCCACTCAGCTGACCATTCGCCTCCTAAGCGCGCAGTAGGCCCGAAAGCACTACGATCATAGGACGTTGGCTGAGTGCAATGCAGCGATCAGCTTCGCGAAGTGGAACGGAGAGTGCTGCGATAATTGCAAACGCAAACTGGTCTTCCCGAGTGAAGGCGAACCGTTTTGGGCTTTCCGCGAAGAGCACACAGGCGGCGGCGGTTGCAGTTGCCGAAAGCGAGGTGGAAGTAGGCGCGGCCACCGCCCCTCCGGCGCCAATGGCGCCGCCCGGAGGGCGCCTGCCGGACTACAAGGACAACCTTGAAACACGCCTCCTACTCCTGCGGAGACGACTTGAAGAGAAGGCTGCGCCTGTCCAGCCCGTATGTATGGGTGCTGCCGCTCTCCATGCAGGGAGGGCCGGTTGCCGCGATGTCTCCGAATTCACTGACCGCGGATATTGTACCATGCTGGGCGGAGCAAAACGGTTGCCTTATTGTTCAGGCATCGTCTTTCCATCGATCCGCCCCGACGCTCCAGCTAAGCTAGCAGCTTGCCCGCGTCGGTCCGTTCGAAGTCCTTGTCGATCGGCCACAAGGGTCGAGGTACCTGGTTGTAGGCACGGCGCTCAGCCCTTGGCGTCGCCAAACCGCCGGCATCGCAAACGACCACCTTTCCGGCGATCGGCTCGAACGCCGCGCGAAAGTGCTGCATCGACTTCAGCGCGAGCACGCGGCGCGATTCCGGTTCGATGCCGAAGGCGCGCAACTGCTGCAGGTCCACCATCTGCTGGGCTTCGGATACGATCAGCACTTCGATGCCGTCCACGTCGAGCACGGCCGTCGGCCCGAAGCTGTGCTTCAAGCCACCCTGTATTGGCCCATCGCCGGTGTACTGACCGTCAGAAAGCTTGCGCAGAACGCCCGTGACGTTCAGAGGTCCGCCCCCGAACTTGGGATCGCCTCTGCCGCCAATCATAATCGTGACGATGTCCCCTTCCTTGGAGCGGTGCAACGTCTGCGCCGCAGAGGGATCGACCAAGGGCGCAAAGACCGCATCTTCAACCGCTCCGTCGATCAGCCCCTTCAGAAGCGCTGTTGAATCCCCGTAAGCACCCGCCCCTGGGTTGTCGGCATAGTCGGCGATTACGAGAGGCTTTTCGCCGCGCCAGTTTCGCGCTTCGGACACCGCTTCCTCGACGTCGATGAAGACGTTGCGCTTTTTCGTGCGCCCGTTCCAAATTCGGTCGGCGAGTTCCGATGTGACGCGCTTTGCTTTTGCTTCTGCATCCCGGTCAAGGCTGTCATAGGTCGCCAGAACCGTCGGACCCACACAGAACACGTCTGCGCCCGTGAAGGCGGCGTTTACCGACACCGCAAGCAACCCGTCAGCTTCTGCCGCGCGGGCATGGTCGTATAGCGCAAGCGTTTCCGGAACATCCGTGCGGCCGGAGTTGGCTTCATCGAGCATGGGGACGTGCGCCCGAATTGTACGCGGCGCGATCTGGCCCTCCATGGCGCGACCCAGGATCCGGCCAGCGTGCGCGCCGGTTTCACGCATGTCGACGTGGGGGTAGGTCTTGAAAGACACCAGGATGTTTGCGTGTCGCACCATGTCCTCGGAGACCATGGCGTGAAGATCAAGCGTGGCTGCGATCGGGATGCTGGTTCCGAGTTCTTCCCGCAGAAGGCCAAGGAGATAGCCTTCGCCGTCCTGGCAGAAGTCGGGCACCATGGAGCCGTGCAATCCGAGGAACACCCCGTCTAGTTGATCCTTGTTTGCGCGTGCCGCTTCCAGAACAACGCCTGCAATGTGCTCATAAGCCCGTTTCGCGACGCGCCCACCGGGCACGGCATGCGCCGACACGGCGTGGATGACGGTCCAGCCTGCTGGCTCCGCAACATCCATGAAGCCTGCGAGTTCGGTGTTGGCGTTGCGACGGACGCGGATCGCGTCATCGCCATAATGCAGTGTGTCCACCTGGAACTGCGGCATATCGGTGAGCGAACGTGAGAACGTGTTGCTCTCGTGCATGAACTCGCAGGTGAGAACGGTAAACGTCATGGCAGTCTCTATTTTGCAAGCCGGACCCGGTGGTCGGGCCCGATCGGGACAAGGTGGCTTGGCGCATCCTCCACGTGAGGATCGGCGGGGTGCGAGAGGTCTGGAAAAAAGATGGCGTCCGACGGAAGGTGCTCAGCATCCGGCACGGGGCGAGCACCCGTCAGAACAGCGTCTGGATCGGGAACCGAACCGATCAAGCGGCGCGTGTAAGGGTGGGTCGGGCGGCTGAAGATCGAATGCCAATGGCCCTCCTCCACCACGCGCCCGAAATACATGACGGCAACCCGGTCACTGACGTGCTCGACGACGCTGAGATCGTGCGAGATCATGATGTAGCTGAGCTTCAGCGTTTCCTGCAGGTCCATCAGCAGGTTGATGACCTGGGCCTGGATCGACACGTCGAGCGCTGAAACCGGCTCGTCCAGCACCAAGATCTTCGGGTCAAGCATCAAGGCGCGGGCTATCCCGATGCGCTGGCGCTGCCCGCCGGAAAACTCATGCGGGAAACGGTTGGCGTGATCGGGCGTCAAGCCAACGCGCGTCAGCATTTCGGCGACGCGGTGGTTGGCGTCGCTTCCGCTGGCGATCCCGTGCAGCGCAAGCTGGGAAGACAACATGCGGCCGATCGTTTGGCGTGGGTTGAGGGACGCGTAAGGGTCCTGGAACACCATCTGCGCAATGCGGGCGCGATCCTTGCGGGCCGGAGCGTTCGGTCCGGTCAGCGGCTTGCCCTTAAAAAGGATCTCCCCTGACGTGGGCTCCTGCAACCCCATGATGGTGAGGGCTGTCGTGGATTTGCCGCAGCCGGACTCGCCCACGATTGACAGGCACTCGCCCTGGTTCAAGGTAAGGCTGACGCCTTGCACCGCTTTCAGCGTCCGCTTGGGTGCAAACGGAAACGAGCGGGAAATTGGAAAGTGAACGTGGAGGTCGCGGACCTCCAACAAGGGCCCACTCACGGCGTCGCTCCTGAAAAAACACGCGGCGTCACCAGCGTAGGCTGGTCGCGTCCGCGCTCGTCGCTGGAAACAACTTCGTCGAGCTCCGTCAAACGACCGCGTTGCGCAAGCGTGCGGGACCCCAGCCTTGGGCGTGCCGCAAGAAGGCCCCTGGTGTAGGGATGCAGCGGCCTTTCAAAAAGCGCGCGGGTATCCTGTTCCTCCACAAGCCGTCCCTGATCCATGACGCCGACGCGCCGGCACATGTTGGCAATCACTCCCAGGTCGTGGCTGACCAGCAGGACGGCTGTTCCTTCGGCCTGGGAAAGCTCGGCAATCAGCTCGAGCACGCCCGCCTGCACCGTCACATCGAGTGCTGTCGTCGGCTCGTCCGCAATCAGCAGATCGGGGCGGCAGGCCAAGGCCATCGCAATCATGACGCGCTGGCGCATGCCACCGGAAAGCTGATGCGGATAGGAGCGGGCACGCTCTTCGGGGCTGGGCACGCGGACGTTCTCGAGCGCCTCGACCGCCTTTGTGCGCGCTTGCGACCAGCGGAGTCCGCGATGAATGACGAACATCTCGGCAATCTGCCGACCCACCGTCGCCAAGGGGTTGAGCGCCGTCATTGGCTCCTGGAAGACCATCGCCATGCGGTCTCCCCGCAAGCGCCGCCTGGCCCGGCTGTTCAAGGTCAGAAGTTCCTGCCCGCGAAACAGGATCGATCCGCCGGTTACTTGCAAGGGACGCTTCAGCAGCCCCATGACGGAAAGGCCGGTGATGCTTTTGCCCGATCCGGATTCCCCTACCAGGCCATAGGTTTCGCCGGGTAGGATATCAAAGGAAACCCCGTGCAGGATCGCGTTCTGTTTGCCGATCCCGATGCGCAGATCACGTACGGACAGAACAGGCTCGGACTCCTTGTGTGTCATACCTTTCGTGTCCTCATGTGAGGATCCAACAGGTCTCGCATTCCGTCGCCAAGGAGGTTGAAGCCAAGCACGGTGATGAAGATGGCCAAGCCTGGATAGATGGCAGCCCAGGGAGCGGCACGAAGAAGCTCGCGTGCGTCGGTCAGCATGTTGCCCCAGCTGGGCTGTGGCGGCCGAATGCCTACGCCGAGAAAGGAAAGCGCTGCTTCGGCCAGAACCGCACTTCCGATGCCAAGCGTCGCCATCACGAGAACCGGCCCGAGGATGTTCGGCAGAATCTGGGTTCGCATGATGTTGAAGTCGCCGAAACCTGCGGAAACGGCGGCCTGAACGAAGCCCTGGTTCTTGAGCGACAATGTGCTGCTCCGCGCGATGCGGCAGGTCCAGGACCAGTTTGTCAGCCCGAGTGCGATCAAGAGACTGGGCAGACCGGGTCCAAGCACTGCCATGATCGCGAGCGCAAAGACCAGCGAGGGGATGGCCAGCATGACATTGGTCAAGCCGTTGACCAGGTCATCCCACCATCCGCCAAAATAACCCGCCGACACGCCCAGCGCTGTGCCGATGAACGAGTTGATCAGCTGAGAAACGAGGCCAACTGTTAGTGACACCTGCGCACCATAGAGCACGCGGGAAAAGACATCGCGCCCTTGTCCATCTGTTCCCATCGGATGCTCCCAGCTCGGGGGCATTTCGGAATTCATCAGATCTGCATGAAGCACCGGATCGTAGGGCGCGATCCATCCCGCCCCGAGCGCGCATACGATAACAAGCAATGCGAGCGTCAGCCCGAGCACCAGATTGAACCGCAGCCGCATGGATCAGGTCACCTTGATCCGCGGGTCCACCGCGGCATAAGCCACATCAACCAGCATGTTGATGACCAGGAACCAGAGGACGATCACGATCACCGCGCCTTGAACAACAGGGATGTCGCGTGCGGCAACACTGTCCACGAGGAGCGAGCCAATGCCTGGCCAGGAAAACAGCTTCTCGATCACGATCGCCTGCCCCATCAGCGAGCCGACCTGCAGTCCGAGTGTTGTGAGAACGAGCACCAGCACGTTGCGGGCGACATGACTGCGGACCAGACGCGGCTCCGAAACACCCTTGGCACGCGCGGTGCGGACGAAATCGGCATTCATCACATCGAGCACGCCGGCGCGCGTCGTTCGCGCCAACAGGGCCATTGGAGATACGCCCAGCGCAATAGCGGGCAAGATAAGGTGCTGAAAGCTGTCGGCGTTGTAGCCAAAGCTTGGCAGCCATCCGAGCTGGAGCGCGAAAACATACATCAGCAACAGGCCGAACCAGAACTCGGGAAGGGACAGGCCCGAGATCGCCACCATCATCGTACCGGTGTCGATCACGCTCCCGGGCTTCAGCGCCGCGACGAAGCCAAGAGGAATTCCCACGAGCGCCGCGAAAAACATCGCCGCCAATGCAAGCTTGATCGAAGGCCAAAGCCGGGGTTCGATCACATTCCAAACCGGCTCGCGGGTCCGATAAGAAATGCCGAGATCGAAATGCGCCAGGCCCCAGAGATAATCCCACAGGCGAACCAGTAGCGGCTTGTCCAAGCCAAACTGCTGATTGAGGTGCGCCATCACGTCCGCATTCGTGGCATTGCGCCCTTCCGACATCAGGCTCGAAATGAAGCTGCCGGGAACGACGCTGAAAATGACGAAGATGATGAGCACGACCACAAGCAAGGTCGGAATCATCTGCAGCGTACGACGAAGGATGAAGCGCATCATGCGCGAAGGCTGCCTTTCCCCAAAGACCAGGTTGAAGGCAGGCGCCACCGGAACACCGGTACCGCCTGCCTTCATGCAGGCCTATTTGCGCGATGCCGGCGCGTCTGCGTCGATCCAGAGATCCTCATAGTCCTGGACCGCCAACTCCATGGCGTTCGGCTTCAAACCATGAACCCAGGGCTGGTAAGCCATGACAGCCTTGTTGTAGTTGAAGAACCAGAGCGGCGCTTCCTCCTGCAAGAGATTGTTGGCTTGCTTCAGAAGGTCGATCTGCTTGGCAGCATCGGTTTCACTGCCCGCTTGATCCAGGAGTTTGTCGAACTCGGGATTGGAGAACTTGACGTAGTTACAAGCGGTTTGCGGCGTTTGGGAATGGAAGCAGGTCAGGTATTTCAGTGCATCCGGGCCTGACGAATTCGACCAGATATAGGCTTGGAAGTTGTCGGACAGGATCTTGTCGGACAGAACGGCGCTTTCCACCGGGTCTGCCGTGACTTCCACGCCAACCTTCGCCAGCATTGGAATGATCGCTTCGACGATGGGGATCCCCCAGCTTTCGTTTGGCGTCGCCGTGACGGCAAACTTCAGGCCCGTTTCGAATCCGGCTTCCTTGAGAAGCTCCTTGGCCTTTTCCGGGTCATAGGCATATGGCTCCGCGTCCTTGTCGAAGGCGGGAGACGAGATCGGCAACCAGGAGACCGCTGGATAAGCCTTGTTCTTGAGCAGCTTCTCGACGATCAGATCCTTGTTGATCGCGTGATTGATTGCCTGCCGGACGCGCTTGTCCTTGAACGCTTCGACGTTCTGGTTGAAGCCGATGTTTCGCGTGTAAACCTCTGCCACTTCGAGGATGCGGTCCTTGAGAGCCGGATCTTCGCCGTAAGCCTCATATTGAACCGGTCCGAGGATGTTGACGTCGATCTCGCCGTTGCGGAAAGCGACGTCGCGTGCCGAAGCCTCACCCATCAGCATGATATCGAGCTTGTCGAGGTGCGGCTTGCCCCCCTCGAAGTAGTCCTCGAACTTCTCCAACTCGACTTTCGAGCCGGCAACGTAGTTTGCCAGCTTGAAGGGGCCGAGCCCGTTCGGCTTCGATGCAAGCTGGTCTTCCGGGTAATCCTTGGAATAGATCGGCGCGTAATTCGACATCAGGTTCCAGCCTGGATCAGCCAGGTTGGTGGTGGTGATCTCGATCGTTTTGTCGTCGATCTTTTTCAGTCCGGAAATTTCAGTGGCCGTGCCGGCCTGGAACTCGGCGACGCCGGCGATCTGCAGCATCTGTTCGGCGCCTGGCAGCGCCTTCTTGGGATCGGCGAGGCGGTTGTAGGACCAGATCACATCATCTGCGTCGAACTTGTCGCCGTTGTGGAAGGTCGCATCCTTCAGCTTGTAAGTATAGGTCTTGCCGTCTGCCGACTTCTCCACGGACTCCGCGAGATCAAGCTCAGGCTTGCCGCTTTCCGGGTTCCATTTGTAGAGCGAGCGATTGATGGCTTTGGCGACAATCTCGTCTTGCGTATGCGGCGTCGCCGTGATGTCGAGCGAGGTGATGGAGTTGCCGTAGGGCGCGGTGAACACGAGCTTGCCACCATCTTGCGGCTTGGCATCCTGTGCCAAGGCGATCGTTGCAGTCCCGAGCATCAATGCCGAGATCAGGCTCAATCTTGTCATCATCATCATTCTTGTTTCCCCTTGTGGTTCTGTGATCAGTCAGCCGTCGGACCTTTGCGCAGGCGTTCGTCACGCCCTCTCGTAAACAATGCGACCGTCGAGGATCGTCATCTCGCAGTACGTCGCCTGAAGGATATCCTCGGGCGAAGCGGTCAGGAGATCATTCGAGAACACAGCGATGTCGGCCAGCATCCCCGGCTCCAGACGTCCCTTCACCTGCTCCGCGCACTGGGAATAGGCGCCATGCTCAGTGTAAGCGCGGAGCGCCTGCTCCGGCGTCAGGATTTCCGAAGCGTCCATCACCGTCCCCTTGTGGGTTTTGCGGGTGATCATCGCGTATAGGTTCGGGAAGGGGTTCGGCGAACACACAGGCGAGTCGCTGCCGGTGGATGGTTTCATTCCAAGCCGGTCCCATGTTGCGATCGGATAGGAGCGAAGGCCGCGCTCCGGTCCTAGAACCGAGATGTAGGCATCGCCGAAGTCGTAGATGAAGGCCTGCTGCGGCGCGGGCAGAATGCCGGCTTGTAGCATCCGCTGGTTCAGTGCCTCATCGGCATAGCCGCAGTGCTCGATGCGGTGACGAAGAGAATGGCTCGACCCAGCCGCACGCAAACGCTCATAGGCGCGCACAAGCTGATCGATGGCAGCATCACCGATGCCGTGACAAACCATCGGGTAGCCCAGCGCCGTATAGCGATCCACCAGTTCAAACAGCTGCTCATCCGGCAGCATCTGGACGCCAAAATTCTGTGGTTCGCCGCTGTAGGGCTGCCGCATCCAGGCTGTTCGCCCACCCGCAGAACCATCCGTGAAAACCTTCACGCCGCCGATGCGGAACATGTCACTGCCGGAGCCGTAGACGAAACCTGCCGCGTGACAGGATTCCACGATTGTTGTGGCGGGATCGCCGAGAAGCGTAGCCCAGACCCGGACTTGCAGCCGGCCCGCTCGTTCGGCCTTTTGATAGGCGTCGATCTCGGTCATGCCGTCGATCTGGCCTGTGGCGGCATCCATGCAGGAGGTGATGCCGAACTGAAGCAGGTGATGACTGCCGGCTTCAATCGCGCCAACGATTTCATCCAGCGCCGGCGTCGGCTGCACGTTGTAAACGAGGTCCTGTGCGTTTTCTGCAAGCAGTCCCGTCAGATGGCCGTTTTGCCGCCCGATAACGCCGCCGTCTGGATCGGGCGTGTTGATGTCTATGCCCGCCAACGACAGCGCCCGCGAGTTGGCGACAGTGACATGGCCGCAAGCGCGCGTGACGGACACCGGATGATCTGGCAAAGCCGCATCGAGTTCTTGCGCGGTCGGCATAAGCCCGTCATCGTATCGCGTCTGGTCAAAGCCGCGCGCGGTGACCCAACCGCCCTTTGGAGTTTCGGCAGCGCGCTTCTGCAAGGCAGCCACCAAGGCAGCTCGCGTTGGCGCGGCAGCGGGTGTTGCATCAACTTTGCCCCGCAACAGCCCGGTGGAGATCAGATGCAGATGCGCATCGTTCAGGCCCGGCATCGCGAAGCGTCCATCCAGATCCACGATCTTCGTGTTAGGACCACACGAGGCTGCTACTTCGGCATCAGACCCTGTCGCCAACACCAAGTTGCCGCGGATCGAAACTGCTTCGACGATCGGATTGCCATAGCCGGTCCAAATCCTGCCTCCGCGCAAAACAAGATCTGCCTCATGAGAGGATTGCATGCTGCTATTGTTCTCCCCGGCAGTACCCGCAGGCACCATCCTCCCCCACCAGCACCGGGCCTGGCCTGGCCTGGTTTCGTTTCAGCTGTTGCCAGTGACTACTGCACAACTGCTTGTTGAACCTACGATGCGACGTATGCGCGGGCGTGGCCAATTCGCTTCTCGCAAAATCTCATGCAAATTTTGCATAGCGCAACCTTGAGCTTCCGTTATGGTCACGCCGCTTCTTCCGGCGGTCTGCAGCCCAGGAACTGTCCTATGGAAATCAAATGGCTCGAAGACTTCGTGACGCTTGCAGAGACCTCAAGCTTCTCGCGGGCGGCGGAAATACGCAACGTCACACAACCTGCCTTCAGCCGCCGTATCAAGCAACTTGAAACCTGGATGGGCGCGCCCCTGATCAGTCGCGCCACCATGCCGGCTGAGTTGACACCGGCCGGGCGGAACTTTCTTCCCCTGGCTCAGGACGCGATCCGGATGTTTTACACGGCGCGGGAAACGCTGCGTCCACCTGCAGAACAGGGCCTGGTGCGCTTTGCGGCACTTCACACGC
The DNA here is from genome assembly GCF_017813335.1 of Tianweitania sediminis. Taxonomy (GTDB): domain Bacteria; phylum Pseudomonadota; class Alphaproteobacteria; order Rhizobiales; family Rhizobiaceae; genus Tianweitania; species Tianweitania sediminis. Next base: position 186,176 of record NZ_JAGIYY010000001.1, read on the forward strand.
TGACGGTCACCTTTTTTCCCGTCTGGCTGCAGAAGATCCAGCGTACAAGCCGCAGGTTCGGCACGTCGTTCATCGCCGACCGCGGCGGTATCGAAGCAAATCTTGCCGCTTTGATTGACGGCGAAGCTGACTTCTTTCTGACCTATGCGAGCCGCGAAGTTCCGTTTCATCTTGATCGCAAAAGGTTTGCGCATCTTGTGATCGGCTCTGACCGCCTGATCCCAGTTGCTGCGCCGGCACTGCACGTCAACCAGTCGGTGGCTTTGGCCGAGAACATCATGGATCAGCCAGATGCTGCCGAGCGCTTGCTGCCTTACCTCGGCTACGGCTTCAGTTCGTTCTTCGGAGTTGCCCTCGGCAACTTGTTCTCGAGGCGAACGCCGTTCAAGCGCCAAACCATTCACGAAAGCACGATCAGTGCTGGCCTCAAGGAGCTCGCCTTGACGGGTGCGGGAGTTTGCTGGCTGCCGCAGAGCCTCGTTGAGAATGACCTGCGCAAAAAGGCGCTTGTCGCCTGCTCGGCAGATCCCGGATGGACGCTCGATCTTGAGATCCGGCTTTACCGCAGTTCGGAAAACAAGCGCAGCGGCGTGCTGGAAGCGCTTTGGCAGGCCGCCGGCGGTTAACAGCGGCAGACGGTCCTTGATCTGAGAACCCACCAGCTTCCCGCCGGACGCGCGCCGTCAGAAGTCGGTGGCGTGTTGTGTCAGCCAGTCACCCAAGGCCGGCACCATGCGACCATCGCGCCCCCGTGCAGGCGACGCGAAGCACAAGGCGTTCAAGATCGCTTCGGTTGTGGCTTCCACAGCAGCTTCGAACACGAGATCAATGCTCCCATCGTGGATGCGCTCGATGGACATGAAGGGCGACGCCGAACTGTGCAGCACCGGATCCGCAGTCGTGAAGGCTATCGAGATATCTCCGCTACCATGCCCCCAAAAGGAGCCGAGGCGTGCAAGGCCGGCAGCAGCGCGACGCGCCACCCGACTGAGTTGCCGATTGTCCAGCGGCACGTCCATGCCAAGAATGATGATGATCGACCCGCTCTCAGGCTGCTTTGCTTGCCGAGGGTCGGCCCTGCGCCCGTCCGGCAGGATCAAGTCCCCGGCTCTGCCGAAGTTGGACAACACCAGTGCACCCACAGTGAAGGAGCGGCTTGCAATCGAAATCAGCCGGGATGCACTGCCTATTCCAGATTTGAAGCCGAAGGAGGTCATGCCGGTACCTGCGCCGACATTGCCTTGCTGCACGGAACCGGTGCTTGCCGCGTCCAGCGCAGCCCAAGCGTCCTTTAGGCTGACGCTCATGGCCTGGATATCGTTGATCCTGCCATCGTTGCATTCCAGCACAAGCGGATTGACGGTGCTTGTTTCACGGCCGATTCCGGGATTGCTTTCGACGGCACGCTTGATCAGCGCTTCCGCGCAGGTCGCAACGGAAAACGTGTTCGTCAGCAGTATGGGCGTTTCGATTGTGCCGAGTTCGGCCAGTTGCATCAGCCCGACGGATTTTCCGAAACCGTTGATGATATCGGCTGACGCTCTCACCTTGGTTTGAAACAGGTCGCCGCCGTGGGGCAATACAGCTGTGACACCTGTGGCTGTTGTGCCCTCTGCGAGCGTTGTGTGCCCAACCAGAACACCCGGAACGTCGGTGATCACGTTAAGAGCGCCCGGCGCAAGGCGCCCGACATGAAAGCCGAATTGCCGTGCGGCCATCATCTTGCCCACCCTTTTCATGCGAACGCTTTCGGTGCACCCGTCGGCCGGTCCAGTTCCCCTCGCGCTGCCCGCAAGTAGAGCTCCTGCAAACGACGCGTCAGCGGTCCTGGCCGGCCGTTGCCGATCACTTGTTCCGCTATTCGTACAACGGGCGTCACGAAGGTCGAGGCGGAGGTGGCAAAAGCTTCAGCGGCCTGGAACGCTTCTTCAGGCGAAAAGGCGCGTTCTTCAAAGAAGATGTCCTCTGACTCACACAGAAGCCTCAGAGCCTTGCTTGTACAGCCAGGCAACACAGCATGTGAATTGGGGCGTGTGATGACGCGGTTGTCCTTGGTCACGATGAAGGCGGTTGCCGAACCGCCTTCTGTCACTTGCCCGTTCTCGAAGAACCACACATCCTCGAAGCCGTCCTGACTGGCGGCGCGCTTGGCGAGCACCTGTCCCAGCAACATCACGGTCTTGATGTCGCGCCGCAACCAGCGCGGATCAGGAACCAGATCCACGGCGATCCCCTTTTCCTGCGCCTGCGTGGGAGAAAGCCGGCGGGCACTGGTGAACGCAACAAAGGTGGGCTCGAGATCGTCGGCAAAAAGGAAGTTGCGTTCTCCTTTCCCTCGCGAAACCTGCAGATACACAGTTCCTTCCACGAGCCGGTTGCGCGCCACGAGTTCCGACTGGACAGCTTCGATATCAGCCAGCGACAGGGGCAGCGGCATGCCGAGTTCCGTCAATGAGCGCTCAAGGCGGCTCAGGTGGAAATCGTTGTCGATCAGCCGACCGCCCAAAACCGCGGTGACCTCATAGATGGCGTCCGCGAACAGGAAGCCTCGATCGAAAACGCTGATCCGCGCTTCGCTCTTCGGCACGAAGGCCTTGTTGCAATAAACCTGCTCCGCTTCCGACATCCGTACCGCCCAGCATCCAGCCAACCCTCTTGTAGATGCCAAGGCTGCCGAAGCGGCGCCAATTCCAATATCGCAAGACTTGATGCCGAAAGCACCTAGCCTGTTCTTCCCGGCGACGAGAAGGTCTCCAGCCGCAGCGGGACGTGAGCCTCAACGCTCCACCTTCGTTGCAAGGATCACGGAGGTCTGCGTACGCTCGACACCATCCAGTTCGACGATCGCGTCGATGACCCGATCGAGCGCCTCGACCGACTCCGCTGCCACGGTCGCGATCAGGTCGAACTCGCCGCTAACCGAATGCAGCGTACGCACCTGATGCATGGCGGAAAGTTCAGCGATCGTGCGCGCCGCCGACTTTGGTTTCACGGTAATCAGCACATGTCCCTTGACCACCGCCTTCTCGGCCAAAGCGCCACGCCGCAGTGTGTAGCCTGCGATCACTTTGGTCCGCTCCAGTCGTTCGATCCGCGCCTGAACGGTTGTGCGTGACAGGTTCAGCCGGCGCGCCAGTTCGGCAATCGGAAGGCGGGCGTTTTCCGCCAGGAGCGACAACAGTTCTTCATCCTTGCTCATTGGTCACTTTGCTGACTTTGCTTGGCACATCGACGGAAACCTGCAGTCGAACTTATCACTTGCACGGTTTGAAATGCCAAGTGGGCTGTGTCCTTCTGGCTATGGGCTTACGGTCGGAAGGGCTTCCCTATGAAGAAGATTGTTGTTGTTGGCGCCGGAAACATCGGCTCCACGATCGCCAGCATGCTTGCCAATGCGGGAGATTACGAAATCACCGTGTGCGACCGCGACGCCAGCCGCTTCGAAACGATCGATCAGCATGGAGCGATCAGCACGCAGGTGGTGGACATCACCGACGCACAGGCGCTCGGCACCCTGCTTTCCGACCGCTTTGCCGTTCTGAGCGCAGCTCCCTTCCATCTGACGACCCGCATCGCCGATGCCGCTGCCGCTGCGGGCATCCACTATCTCGACCTGACCGAGGACGTGGCTTCCACCCGGCACGTCAAGCAGTTGGCAAAGGACGCTCGGTCGGCCTTCATCCCGCAATGCGGTCTGGCGCCGGGCTACATCTCGATCCTTGCAAATGATCTCGCTCGCCGCTTTGACGCGTTGGAAACGGTCCGTTTGCGTGTGGGTGCGCTACCGCAGTATCCGTCCAACACCCTCAACTATAATCTGACCTGGAGCACGGACGGCGTCATCAACGAGTATATCGAGCCCTGCGAAGCAGTGGTCGAGGGCCAGTTGACCAAGGTTCCAGCCATGGAGGAGCGGGAGGAGTTCTCGCTTGATGGCATGACCTACGAGGCCTTCAACACCTCGGGTGGCCTAGGCACGCTTTGCGAAACCTATGCCGGTCGCGTGCGCACCCTCAACTACAAGACCATTCGTTACCCTGGACACGCCGCGATCATGAAGACGCTGCTCAACGACCTGAACCTTCGCAGCCGTCGCGACACGCTGAAGGACATCCTTGAAAAGTCCCTTCCCTCCACCAGCCAGGATGTGGTCGTGGTTTTTGTGACGGTCAGCGGCTACAAGGCTGGGCGCCTCGTCCAGGAAACGCATGCGCAGAAGATCTACAGCGGCCTGATCGGCGGTAAGCTCTACAGCGCCATCCAGATCACCACGGCCGCGGCCATCTGCGCCGTTCTTGACATGCTGGCGGGCGGCGAACTTCCGCAAAGCGGTTTCGTGCGGCAAGAAGACGTAAGCTTGGAAGCTTTTCTAAAGAACCGTTTCGGCCAACACTACGCAATTGAAAGGGCTGCCCAGAAGGCAGCCTGATGCCGTGCAACCTCTTTCTGTCTGAACCCCGCCATCGCGCCCGGACCTCGTATTTAACGATATATCGACACTTCTTCTGTGATACATTGCCTCCTGCAGAATAAGATTGTTACTTTTTCGCAAGCCAGCATCATTGTTCGTTCTTGCTTGGTGTTATCAAGATTGGTTGCGGCTCTTTGCTGAAGCAGCGGCGGGACTGGCGGCGATCATTGCGGTGCCGAACCACGCAAGCAACTGCTCTGACTGTCCACCGTCAGCTTCTGCAACGTCTACGCTAAAAAGCCGACGGGCTGCTCCCACCCATTCTGGCCGCACAAGCTGGAGAACAGCTCTGCCTAACCTTGGGGCCGTCTCCAGACGGTCCGCTTCGAGGTTGTATTTGCAGGAAAGCCGTCGTTTTTCGCATAGGTGCTTCAAAGCGGCGAGCGGGCTTGGTTGCCCGTCTTCAGAAACAGTCCTGCATCCGGTTGTGCGCCAGCCTCTCCCCGATGCCTGCGGATCACAGGCTGAAGAAAGTAGACCGGCATGTTCTCAACCGGCAGAGGTCGAGAGAAGAGAAAGCCTTGCAGCTGATCACATCCGATCCCCTGCAGGAACTTCGCCTGCGCCTCTGTCTCCACCCCCTCCGCGGTAATAGACATGCCGAGCGAGCGTCCGAGAGAGCTTATGGCCCGAAGGATATCGCATGCGATCCGGTCATGCTCGATCGCGGAGACGAAGGAGCGATCCATCTTTAGGCGATCGAAGGGGAACTTCCAAAGGTAGGAAAGGCTGGAGTAGCCGGTCCCGAAATCATCCATTGCAACGGAGATGCCCATCCCCTTCAGTTGCCTCAGCTTGTCCAAGACGTCCTCGGGTTGAGCGATAAAAAGGCTCTCGGTTATTTCTAGCTCAAGCCGTTGGGGGTCTAGCCGGGCCTCCGTGATCGCGCTTCGCACTGCTTCGACAATGCTGGAGCCTTCGAACTGCGCCGGCGAAAGGTTAACTGCCACCTTCAGATGTTCCGGCCAGGATGACGCCGTTCGACATGCCTCCTCTATCACCCAGCCGCCAATCGCTTTGATCAGTCCAGTCTGCTCTGCAATTGGAATGAACGTTGAAGGAGGAACAAGCCCGCGGGTTGGATGCTGCCAGCGGAGGAGCGCCTCAAACCCGGCGGGTTCACCAGTACCGGCGGCAATCAGAGGCTGAAAATGAAGGCACAACTCTCCTGCTTCAAGCGCGCTCGCCAACTCAGACCCCAGAAGCCGACGCTCCTGGGCGATGTCATCCATCCCTGTATGGAAGAAGCAGAATGTCGAGCGACCAGCGTCCTTTGCCTGATAAAGAGCAAGATCCGCACTACGAAGAAGAGTTTCCCCATCGGCGCCGTTGGAGGGTGCCATTGCAATTCCAATGGACGCGCTGACCCTGAAGATGTCGCCGTTAACTTCGACTGGCAGGACCGAGGCGTCGATGAGACGCTGCGCCAAGGCAGCTGCGGCATCGGTGGACGTACCTGATCGCTGGAGCACGGCGAACTCGTCACCCCCAAGCCTCGCAAGAGTATCTGGCGGTGCAACTACGGATGAAAACCGAGCCGCGATCTCTTCCAGGAGTCGGTCGCCGGCTGCGTGTCCCATCGTATCGTTCACAGCCTTGAACTGATCAAGGTCGATGAAATGAACTGCGAAGCACGATCCGGAGCGACTTTGGGCAAAGTGATCCGCGATAAGATCGTAGAAACTCGCGCGGTTCACTAACCCTGTTAATGGGTCGAAATGAGCCAAGTACGATAGCCGCTGCTCGGCCAGCTTAGTGTCGGTTACATCAGACGCGACGCCCCTGTAACCGATGTAGGCTCCTGTCTCATCGAAGCAGGGCTCCCCTGTCACACGCCACCATAGCTGTTGACCGCCGAGGGAGATGGGGATGGTGACATCCTTGAACGCTCGACGTGCACGGATGTTCAGCAAAAGATCCTTGGCAGCAGCGGTGCCAAGAGACTGCAGCTTCTTCAGAAGCTTCTGAATCGACGCACCCTCTAGCTCTTTCTGATCCGTGCCAGCAGCTTCTGCAAAGCGGCTAGACACATCACGTAAGCGTCGCTCAGCGTCGATGCGCCATAGCCAATCAGAGGAATTTTCTTCGAAGCTCTTGAGCAGCAACTCGATAACGGAGGTTTTCTCCCGCGCCTCCAACTCGGCTGCAACGCGGCGGATCAACATCTTTGAATGGAGGAGCGAGCCTGCCATGATGATGGCAGTCAAAATCCCAAACATGATTGCGAAGATGCCGTTTACCGGCCCCGCATCTGTTATCATGAAAATCGCCGACCCGGCGATAAGCGGAACCATAAACCCCACGACGGCTTGTGGCAGCGCCGCCAGCGCGAAGGCTCCGCCGCAGATCATCCCCATGATGACGGTATTTACCAGCAGGCGCAGGGTCGGATCCTCGTTCCCGATGAGCAGCATCGGCAGGAGGCCCCAAGCTCCTCCGAGGAAAACCGCGTTGCGGATCGCCCGGCTTGTCGCACGGTTTCGATGCCTGGGATTTCGAGCTCGTTCTTTTGGCGACCGATCGGATTGCAACCGCAGCAAGCGTGACGATTAGCAGTAGCCAGGCAACCACGAGACTGATGCGGGGAGAATAGCGAAGGCTCCATCCGATGACCACGGCGATCGCGATGTTCGCGAGCATCATAGGCACCGTCAGGTGGGAAATGGAGGCTAGTTGCTGGGAGCGAAACCGCCCAGCCATGGCTTCGTCGGTGGCGTCTATCCCGACCTGCAGGTCCAAGGCATCATCGATAACTCTGAAGATCCCTGACATGTCTTCTCCGCGCAGCATCTCGCGCCAGCTTCGCCACTGAAGCACCGTCTCCTATAAGGCTGTAGAAGTCGTTAGTGGCCGCTTGCAAAATGTTCTCCTTCAGGCACTGAGCTGCCAACGACGACGCCGGTATCCCGCGGCGGTCTTCCCTGTGCCACTAAGCGCAACCAGTTCGACAAGGGTCGCGTTCAGGAGCCCACCATATTCGTCTCATCAATTGGGTTAGCAGAGATGTGGAGGTAGTTGCGGCATTCTATGGGAACGTCATGGAAGGCGTACTCCTTCGCGAACCGAGGACTTTTCCGGTGAAAAGGTCTCGCGAGGGAACGGGCTACCTGACTCTGGAATTTGCACGTCTGGCTCAAATTGCTGCAGCGAGGGCGGCCTTTTTCTGGATGCGCCTACGGCCAATCAACTCGACATCGAGATCGCTGCGGACGAAGTCGACACCAACGGGGTCGATGCGCAACCATTTGCGGAAATTCACGCTACGCTCGCCATCCCGCCGGGCCATCCTCCGGCGGAAAAGGTTGTCGTCCATCCAGCCGACCTCGACAAACTGCCATTCGTTGCGCTGGCTCCGGAGGATACGACACGTCACGAGGCCGAGGCCATCTTCCACAAATACGGCGTCGCACCTCAAGTCGTAGTCGAGACCGCCTATTCCAGTACGATCTGCGCGATGGTGCTAGCGGGACTGGGTTGCGGTATCGTTGATCCGGTGACGGCGATAGGTTTCACCGACCGTGGACTCGTCCTTAGACCATTCGCGCCGTCTGTCAGTTTCCGGACGCTGATGCTCTTCCCAAACCAGAAGCGCTCTAGGATCGTCAAGGAGATGGCAGATGCCCTGCATAAGGAGCGGACGCTGTTGAGCCAATCGCATGATATGGCATCGGGATCCACCTGACTCGTCAGCAGCAGCTTAAGGCTTGTGTCGCCCAAAAGCTGCCGGTCGGCTTTCGACCCATTCTCAGTCATTGGTGCCTGCTTACCAGTCGCCCGTGGGAAATGTTTCGCCACGGCTGGAGACAGGGCTGGGAGCGGACGGTCAGCTCTAAGGGTCAGCCACACGAATAGCTGCGTTCCAGTTAGAATCACACTTACGACTGCCTCCCAAGGAGGCCAGCGCCTCGCCGATCCCGGTGCCGCCGCCGTGATGAGAATTGTGTTGTCTTCATAGGTGACTCCTTCAGTATTCGGGTGCCAGATCGCTGGGCGTGCCATCGGCCTAAACCCGACTGCGGGTCATCGGCGCCATCGCGAGGCGGTGCGGCAGTGGCAGGTTGCCGAGCTTTATCGCGGACCAGACATCGGTCATGTGAGTTCTCCTGAGTTTTTGAATGATGAGGGGTGAGGATCAAAGCTTGCCTTCGGCGAGCATCTCGCGGGTGCGCTTCAGCGTTGACAGCAGGGCGGCCTTGTAACCCTTGTCGCTGTCGAACTGCGCCTGCTCGGCCCGTTCCTCGGGGCCGTTCGGCTCCTTGTCGCGGAGGCCGATGTAGCAATAGAACCGAAGCTGAAGCGCCCCGCTGTCATCCTCGAACAGCTCGTTGATGATTGCGCCTTCGCGCGGGCCGGTCGCCTGAAAGAAGGTCACCTTGTTCTGCGGCTCGAGGGTAATGATCTCGCGCAGATCGGCGCCGGCGATTGTGGCTTCGCGCACGAAGTGGGTATTGCTCTCCTCCACAATGTCGCAGCGCGTGCAAAGGCCAGCCGGGAGAAACAGGCGCGCATCGCGGGCTTTCAGCTCAAGACCCTTCCAGGCCTGTTCGCGCGTGAGCTTTGGTTGCGCCGTCGGGGTTCACCGGAACAGTTGCGCTCGAATAGATCATGATCGTGTTTCCTTGGATTGAAGATTGGTGGAGCAGGGCTCAAGCGGAGATCTGGGCGGCGTAGTCGCGATAAGAGCGCAGCGGACGGCCAAGCAGGTTGGTCAGCCGATCGACGTCGCCAGCGGCCGGGATCATGCCGTCAGACAGGAAGCGTTCTGCCATCAGGCGCATGTCGAGTGCCATCCAGCTAGGCATGAACTGGCGCAGGTTCTGCTCGAACCCTGCGGTGTCATCCCCCGGGTAGGCGATCTGCCGGCCAAGAACGTCTGACCAGATCGCCGCGGCATCAGTGCCCGTCAACGTGTCGGGTCCGACCAGATTGATGCGGTTGAGCGGCAGCGGCGTGGCAGAGTGCTCGCGTCGGATCAGTTCGATCGCAGCAATCTCGCCAACATCGCGGGCGTCGATCATGGCGATGCCCTTGTGGCCGATCGGCATCGGATAGATGCCGTAGCCGGTGATGACATCCTTGATCGTGATCTCGTTGTCCATGTAGTAGGCGGGACGCAGAATGGTGGCGTTCATGCCCATCTGCTCGATCATCCGCTCGACTCCGAACTTGCCGGCGAAGTGCGGGACGTTCACATACACGTCGCTGTGGATCACCGAGAGATAGACGATCCGCTCGATGCCGACCTCTCTCGCGATGGCCAATGCGACCAGCGCCTGAGTGTATTCCTCCGCCACCACTCCGTTCAGCAGGAACAATGTGGAGACGCCCGAGAAGGCACGGCGAAGCGAGTCCACGTCGAGCAGGTCGCCCTGGACGACTTCCACGTCTGCGGAAAAGCTGGCTTTGGCCGGATCGCGAACCAGGGCTCGCACTTCGGCGCCGCGGTTCACGAGTTGTTCGACGACGTTGCGGCCGACATTGCCGGTGGCGCCGGTTACGAGAATGGTCATGTGGTCACTCCTGGGTTGAGCCGTTTGGCTGCCCTGGAAGTTAGCGATCCACATGCGCCGCAATAGACGCTATTTTTGGATGGTCCGTCTCATGAGTGGAACGTAATGGACCTTCTTGCGCTTGCCGATTTCATCCTCGTCGCCCGCCACGGTGGGTTCGGCCGCGCCGCACGCGCCACCGGGCGGCCGAAGGCAACGCTGTCCCGCCGGGTGGCAGAGCTCGAGGCGACCTTGGACTTGCGTTTGTTTGAGCGCGGCGCGCGTATGCTCAAGCTGACGGAGGAAGGGCGGGCGCTCTTTGGACGCGCCGGGCAGCTCCTGCTTGAGTTGGAGGAAACCGCGGCGGCTATTTCCTCCGGTGGCGGAAAGCCGAAGGGCCGTTTGCGGATCAGTTCGCCCCTGCTTTTCTCGCAAACTGCGATGGGCAAGCTCGCCGCCGGGTTCGCACTGAAATACCCGGAGGTGCGGCTTGAGGTGACAACTGAGGATCGTGCCGTGGATATGATCGAGGAAGGGTATGACTTGGTGATCCGGGTCAACCCAAACCCGGACGAGAGCCTTGTCGGGCGGGTCTTCCTGCACGACCGTCTGGTTGTCGTGGCAAGCCCTGACTTGGCGCGTCCCTCAGACGGCAGCGCCATCGCCGCAGTGGTTCGCTCAACAGGTGACCGGGTGACGTGGCACCTGAAGGCGGAAAGTGGCCGCACGAGCATCGCGGTCGATCCGGTTCTCGGCCTTTCATCACTTGTTGCCGTTCGCGACGCCGTTCGGGCCGGTGTCGGTGCTGCCCGCCTTCCCCTTTCGCTGGTCATGCATGATGTAGCGGACGGCACATTGGTGACTTGGGGCGATGTGGACGCGCCCGACATTGCGATCTGGACACTTTATCCGTCTCGGCGTCTGCTCAGCGCGCGCGTGTCGGCGTTTCTTGATCATCTGAAGCAAGCCTTTCCGAAGGGAACGCCAGACGAACTCGCCGCCTACGTCGGCAGATAGACCGGTTCGCAGATCAGATTCCCCAGGCGGATCGTAGCGAATGATGTGACCATGGCGTAGGCGCCGAGAAGGGAGCGGACGACGTGTCCGAACGGATGACGCGTGGCGGATGAGGCAACATAGCGGCACGGGCTCATGCCGCGGTGTTGTCTACAATGAGGTGCGGCCGCCCGCGCGAGCAAGTCTCGACGCGCGCTTCGACGCGATAAATCTCGCGCAGCATCGCGGGCGTGATGACCTCGGCCGTGGCCCCACCTGCCCGCATGCGTCCATCAGCGATGACAATCGTATGCTCGCAATAACGCAGCGCATGGTTGAGGTCGTGCAGCGCGATAAGCACCGCCATTCCAGTTTCCCGGGCGCGCCGCTGCATGAAGTCCAGCACCTCGATCTGACGGTACAAATCGAGCGCCGAGGTCGGTTCGTCCATCAAAAGCACGCGCGGTCTTCGCACGAGAGCCTGGGCGATCGATACAAGCTGTCGCTGGCCGCCGGACAGTTCGCCGAGACCGCGAAACGACAAGTCGCCAATCTGAAGCGCAGCGAGGATCGCGTCGATCTCCCCAAGCTCGTGGTCGGCCACGCGCCAGCCGGATCCCTGCTTTGCCGCGAGGAGCACGCTCTCGTAGACGGTGAGAACCGCATTTCCGCCCGTGTCCTGAGGCATGTAGCGGATGGCGTCCTCACCCTCGGCCCCAGTCAGATGGATCCTGCCCGGCCCCGTCACCAGGCCTGCGATGCGCTTGAAGAGCGTCGACTTGCCGGCCGCGTTCGGTCCGATCACTGCTGTCAGCGAGCCTCCCGGCAGCGAGCCCGTTTGGACATCGGAGAGAATCGTGTTCCGCCCATAGCGAGCGCCGAGGCCTTCAAGGGCAATGGCTACCATGCGCGTTTTCGACTCGTGAAGATCAGCACGAAGAAGAAGGGCACGCCGACCAGCGCGGTGATCACTCCGATCGGCAGGATCGCGCCCGGCAGCAACGTTTTCGAAACGACGGATGTCACCGACAGGAGCAGCGCACCGCAAAGAACAGAGGCTGGCAGGAAGAAGCGCTGATCCTCGCCAACGAGCATGCGTGCCATATGCGGCCCGACCAAGCCGATAAAGCCGATCGTTCCCACAAAAGAAACAGGGATAGCGGCCAGAAGGCTGACCGTCATCATGGTTGTGAGGCGCAGACGCCGCACGTCCACGCCGAAGCTCGCCGCCTTCTCCTCGCCCAGGCGCAGGGCTGTGAGCGACCAAGCCTGACGAGCGAAGAGGGGGACCGTGACGATGAGAACAAGCGCCGTGATGGCGACTTTGCCCCAGGTGGCCTTGGTCAGGCTGCCCATTGTCCAGAACACAACGGCGGCAAGCGCCTGTTCGGAGGCGAGGTATTCCAGCAGCGACAGGAGCGCGTTGAAGGTGAAGACCAGAGCAATGCCAAGCAGCACGATCGTTTCCACCGTGACACCGCGCATGGTGGAGGCGAAATGGATGAACATCGCCGCCGCCATGGCCATCAGGAAGGCGTTGATCGGTACCATGTAGGTGACCGCGAAGGGCAGGATCGCGGTGCCCATGACAAGCGCAAGCGCAGCGCCGAAGGAGGCTGCGGCCGAGATGCCGAGTGTGAAGGGGCTGGCGAGCGGATTGGCCAAGATCGTTTGCATCTGCGCGCCCGCGACCGACAGCGATGCGCCAACGGTCACCGCCATCAGGGCGATCGGCATACGAATGTCCCACACCACAACCCGAAGCTGATCGCTGACAGACGCAGCGTTGAACAAGGCGGCGAGGATCTGCTGAATGGTATAGTTTGCGGGTCCGAGCGCCATGTCCACGCAAACGCTGATGCAAAGCGCTGCAAGAAGCGCAGCGAGGAGCGCAGTACGGCGAAGGGCGAGAGCGCGATAGCGCACCCGCCCGTCCATCAGCGCGCGGCTTGTCGCGATTGCGGTCACTCCTTGTCCGTCAGTGAAACGAAATGGCCCGGCTTGTAATCCAGCGGCAGGAAACGGGCGTGCAGTTCCTTGAATGTCGCTTCCGGATCAAGATCACGGAAGAGCTCAGGATGCAGCCACTTGGCGATCTCCTGTATCGCGACGAACTGGTAGGGGTTGTTGTAGAACTGGTGCCAGATGGCGTGGAACTCGCCATTCCTGACGGCCTTGGTTCCGGTAAAGGCGGCTCGGTGAGTGAGCGCCTCCAGCTTCCGGCGTGCCTCGCCCTTGTCCGCGCCGTAGCCGACGCCGACCCAGGCGCCGCCCGGGACATAGGCGCCCCAGTTGCCGCCAGTGATGATCACCTGATCGGGATCCGAGGCGATGATCTGCTCCGGGTTTACCGTGCCGAACGTGCCGGGGATGATGTCTTTGGCCATGTTCCGGCCGCCGGCGATCTCCACCATCTTGCCGAAGTTTTCATCACCGAAGCTCATGCAGCAGTCTTCGGAGTAGCCGCCGGCACGCTCCATGAAGACAAGCGGAACCTCAGGCTTTTCCCTCTCCAAGACATCTGTCACCGCAGCAATGCTCTTTGCACGGAAGTCGATGAAGTCCTCGGCGAGCTTTTCCTTACCGAACAGTTTGCCGATGAGGCGCATGGATGGTTCAGTGTTCACCATCGGCTTCTCGCGGAAATCGACATACACGAGCGGGATGCCGACCTTGGCCAGCGTTTCGATGTAGCCGGCCTCCTCGGTTGCGGTTTTGGCGTCCACATTCATCAGGATGACGTCTGGCTTGAGCGACACGGCCTGCTCGACGTCGAAAGTGCCGTCCTTCATGCCGCCGAAGGTCGGCAAGTCGGCCATCTCAGGATACTTCGCGAGGTAGGCCTTATAAGTTTCGGGATCGGCCTTGCCGAGATCGTCACGCCATCCCACGATGTGCTTGAAGGGTGCTTCGCGTTCCAGCGCCGCCACGAAGTAAATCTGACGTCCTTCGCCCAGGATCACCCGTTGGACGGGCGCCTCGACCTGAACCTCGCGACCTGTCACGTCGGTGACCGTGACGGTCTCCGCAAGCGCCATGTCTGCCGCCGAAAATAGATAAGCGACGACAGCCAGAATTGTGTGAAGGAAGATCCGCATACCAAGCCCCCTTGTGGACGACGCGGCCTTCTACGGATACTGGAACGATTTAGTCAACTATTATGATTTAGAACTATTCAAGACTGGAATGAGCATCGATGGGCGGACAAGCAACGCAAAGCAACTACGGTCTTCGCGACGAGATCCAAGCATTCTGGTCCGAGCGCGCTGCGACCTTCGACGAGTTCCCAGGACACGAGATTTTTTCGGAAGCCGAGCAGCACGCATGGCATCGGCTCCTGACGCGTCATCTTGGACCGGCGGGCGAGCGAACCGTGCTGGACCTTGCTTCGGGCACTGGTGTGATCTCCCACCTGCTCGACGATCTTGGTTTCCGCGTGACAGGACTGGACTGGTCGGAAACGATGCTTGCCCGCGCGAAGGCAAAGGCCGCTGCTCGCAACCGCCGCATCGATTTCCGGTTGGGAGATGTCGAGCGCATTCTGGACGCTGACTCCAGCTTCGATGTTCTCGTCTGCCGGCATCTTGTATGGACGCTGGTTGACCCTGCCGCCTGCTTTCGCGAGTGGTTCCGTGTTCTTCGACCCGGCGGCAGCCTGCTGATCGTGGACGGTGATTTCGTTCGTCTAAGTTTCGCGGAGCGCGTGATATCGCGCATTGATGCTTTCGCAAGGCGCTGGCATACGCCCAGCGCTTCCACGCCCTCCCTTGCCCCTGATCTTGCGGAACGGCATCAAAGTATTCTGTCCCGCGTCCACTTCCGCGACGGAGCAAGGGCAGGCGACGTCGCCGCGATGCTCGCGCAGTCCGGGTTCGTCGACATCCGGATCGACAGGCATCTTGGCGACATCCATCGAGCGCAGGCGCGACACATGCCGTTCACGAAGGGGCTGGCGAGGCAGTTTCAACACCGCTACGCGATCCAGGCTTCGAAATCAGCTCGATGAATTCATCGAAGTGGCGCGCCGACGACGCCACTTGTGTGACGCCCGCGCAAGCCGAGGAGCGCGCCACAGACCGCTTTGTTCTCGCGTCGCTTGAGCCACCGTGCTGCGGCGGGAGAGCTGAGGATTAGCAGCGCAGGAGCAAGGTTCCGCAGGCGGTGAGCCTGATCAGCAGCTTTGAAGGATCCGATCGAGTTCCCGACCGTTCAGGTGCCATGCTGGACCTCAAAGACTTGTCACCTGATCCCTACATCGCGGTGCTGACGGGGCTGGGTTTCTTGATAGCGCTTGTCGCTTGGCTGCCGCTCGCGCTGAAACGTCTGCCACTGTCACTCCCCATTGTTTGCATCGGGCTCGGTGCCGCACTCTTCTCGATCCCGCAGGTCACGGACGAGCCGCTGCCAGTGGCTTATCCAGAAATCACGGAGCGATTTACCGAATTCGTGGTGATTATCGCCCTTATGGGGGCGGGCCTCAAGCTCGACCGGGTGTTCAGTTGGCGACGCTGGTCGGTAACGTGGCGCCTTCTTGCGATAACGATGCCGCTCAGCATCGCAGCCATCACCCTCATCGGCGGATGGTTGGTCGGGCTCCCTTGGATCATCGCCCTGTTGCTGGGCGCGAGTCTCGCTCCAACCGATCCGGTTCTGGCCGCCGACGTCCAAGTCGGTCCTCCGAGGTCTGGCGAGGAAGACGAGGTGAGGTTCGGCCTCACGTCCGAGGCCGGGTTCAACGATGGGCTAGCGTTCCCGTTCGTGAATCTGGCCATCGCGCTAGGTCTTGCGGCATCCACCGGGAAGCCATGGGCGCTGCAGTGGGTCACCCACAGCGTTCTATGGGAGATCGGCGCGGGCGTCGCAGGCGGTTGGCTGGTGGGCCGAGCCTTCGGCTGGCTGACGTTCCATGTTCCCGCCGATACCAAACTTGCCAAGACAGGTGACGGGTTGATCGCCATCGCCGCCACCTTCATCTCCTACGGTCTCACTGAGATGATCCAATGCTACGGGTTCTTGGCGGTCTTCGTCACGGCGCTGACCCTTCGGCATGCGCATCGCAACCACGACTTCCATAGAGAGATGCATGACATCACCGAACAAATCGAACGCCTAGCGATGATGATCCTGCTGCTCATGTTCGGAGGTGCCCTGGTGAAAGGTCTTCTCGCGCCGCTCACCTGGGTCGACATTGTATCTGCCGTCGTGATCCTGCTCGTCGTCCGCCCTGTGACCGGGCTCCTCGGGCTGATCGGGGTGAAGGCGGCATGGAGCGAAAAGCTGACGCTTGCCTTCTTCGGCATACGCGGACTCGGGTCCTTCTACTACCTGGCCTACGGGCTCAACCACATGGATGTGGAGGGCGGCGAGCGCCTTTGGGCGATCGTCGGATTGGTGGTCCTTCTGTCTGTGCTGCTGCATGGACTGACCGTGACACCCATCATGCGAGCCCTCGATCGGCTGCAAGGGCGGGATCCGGACGCAGACGAGGCCATACCGCCGCCCGGGTTGCAAGGTCCGGCGACCTGAACTGCCACCGGGGAATCTTCGACCCGTCTCTGCAGATGCTGGAAGCTGAATATCTACTGGCTCATCCGCTGAAGGGGCGCCCGGGAAAAGGCGCGTCGTAGCATCAACGCAATGTGACTGCCTAGCGGTAGGACTGGCAAATCGATGAGCGGAAGCTAGCGACATCCACCAAGCTGACTGGTGGCGCTGGCTTCACCTATGAGGACAAGGCGGTCGCCTACTATTTGGCCGCGCCTCTTCGCGGTGAACGGTCGATGCTTCAGGCAGGCATCGTCGAGAGCGTGGCGGTCCAGCAGGACGGTCACGGCCATCTTATGGATAGGTGAAGGCGTCGCTCTCACCGTAGCCGAAGTCGGCGGGCGTCGGAAGCCGGACGATCTAACCTCGACACAAGCGACGCGGGTCCGCCGTCGCTACTTCAAAGATGCGGACGCGTTCGGCAAAGGACTGATCTTCGACCTCGACGCCGAACTGGCGCACGATCTGCACCAGCGCTTGTTGATGATAACCACCGGCGTCGTGGCTCATCGCCTCTCGTGTCTTGGCCGTACAAATCGCTTCAAACTGATTTTCTAGGTCGACGGTTGCACGCGCCAACCGCTGCTTGGCCGTCCGCAGGTCCTGCGTGCGCAGCGACGTTACGACGAGTTTCCGGCCGAAGCTGGGAGCGACCTCGGCTGGAACGCAGACGCGGCAGTAGAAGGTCTTGCCGCGGATCATCAGGCGCTCAGGCAGCGCCGGCATGTGAAGAGCCCACTATAACACTTCCTGCTACAAGTGGGCTGGATGCTTGGTAGGAGCTACTCACCTCAACAGAATCAACGACTTACGCGTTGATGGTGCCCAGGAGAGGACTCGAACCTCCACGCCTCGCGGCACACGGACCTGAACCGTGCGCGTCTACCAATTCCGCCACCTGGGCAGGTGAGCGAGGCCGATGTACGTGCCCCGCCGATGCGTGTCAACGACCAAATCCGCCAGCCGCGGCCTTTCTTTGCCCCGGCGAGCCGGCAGGTGCCGAGCGACGCGGCACCCATGCGGGCGCCTAGAGAACTTCCTTAGAGGCCACGGTGGAATCGGCGTTGAGCCGGTACAAGATGGGAACGCCCGTGCCGAGTTCCATCGACACCACTTCTTCTCCGCTCAGGCCGTCCAGCGCCATGATCAGGGCGCGCAGCGAATTGCCGTGGGCCGCCACCAGAACCGTTTCGCCGCGCAGCACATGCGGCTGAATGTCGTGCAAGTAATAGGGCCAAACGCGGGCGCCCGTGTCGCGCAGGCTTTCGCCGCCCGGCGGAGGAACATCGTAGGAGCGGCGCCAGATATGCACCTGTTCCTCGCCCCATTTGGCACGCGCATCGTCCTTGTTGAGGCCCGACAGATCGCCGTAATCGCGTTCGTTCAGCGCCTGGTGGCGCACGGTGGGAAGCGCGTCCTGCTTCAACTCACCGAGGATCAGCGCGCAGGTGTCCTGCGCACGCTTCAGCGAAGATGTGAAGGCGGTGTCAAACCGGAGCCCCTGCGCCGCAAGCTTGGTGCCGGCAGCAATCGCTTCCCTTGTTCCCTGCTCCGTCAAGTCGGGATCGCGCCAGCCGGTGAAGAGGTTCTTCAGGTTCCATTCGCTTTGGCCGTGGCGCACGAGCACGAGGGTGCCGGACATTTCGCTTCTCCCAGGTGGATATCAGTTGATCGGCTTGAAGTTCGTCATGCGAGACCAAGAACGTCGCGCATGGAGTAAAGGCCTGGCTTGCGGCCGCGGCCCCAGAGCGCTGCAGCCAAGGCTCCGCGGGCAAAGATCGCGCGGTCTTCCGCGACGTGGCCAAGCGTGATGCGTTCGCCCGTTCCGGCCAGGATCACCGAATGGTCGCCCACAACAGAACCGCCGCGCAACGTCGCAAAGCCGATCGAACCAGCCTCCCGCGGGCCGGTGTGGCCATCGCGCACGCGCACGCTCTGGTCGGCCAGCGCGATTTCGCGCCCCTTTGCGGCGGCTTCTCCCAGCATCAGGGCCGTTCCGGATGGCGCATCCACCTTTTGACGGTGGTGCATTTCCAGAACCTCGATGTCGAAGTCGGCGGCGGGAAGCGCCTTGGCTGCTTGTTCCACAAGGGCCGCCAGGAGATTGACGCCGAGGCTCATATTGCCGGACTTGATGATCGTGGCGTGGCGCGCTGCGGCGTTAATGCGGGCATCATGCTCCGGCGCACACCCGGTGGTCCCGATCACATGCACGATGCGTGCCTGCGCGGCATAACCGGCGAACTCAACCGTAGCTGCGGGCGAAGTGAAGTCCAGCACGCCATCGGCCTTTGCAAACACCGGCAGCGGATCGTCAGAAACCGGCACGTTCAACGGGCCGACACCCGCCCCTTCGCCGGCATCGCGCCCCAGAACCGCGGAACCGGCGCGTTCCACTGCCCCGACCAGCACGGCATCGTCCGATTGGGCGATCACCCGGATCAGCGCCTGCCCCATTCGGCCGCCGGCACCCACCACAACCAGGCCCATTCTGCTCATCAGCTCAGCTTCCTCATGGGCGCAGCGGTCGGCTCTTGGCGAGGGTTGCGATCATCCACCAGTTCCAAGCCGTTCTTGTGGCCCTGGAGGCGGTGGAAGCGTGCGTAAATGCCGTTTGGATCTGCCAGCAGTTCCTCGTGCCGTCCTTGTTCAACGACCTGGCCGCTGTCCATCACGACGATCTTGTCGGCGCCCACCACGGTCGACATGCGATGCGCGATCACGACGGTGGTGCGCCCCTTCATCACGCGTTCCAAGGCAGCCTGCACCTTGGCTTCGCTTTCGTTGTCCAGCGCAGAGGTTGCCTCGTCCAGCACAAGGATCGGCGCGTCACGGATGATGGCGCGGGCGATCGAGATGCGCTGGCGCTGGCCGCCGGACAGCGTGGCGCCGCTTTCCCCAACCAGTGTCTCATAGCCGTCCGCCTGCGCCCGGATGAACTCGTCGGCAAAGGCGATCCGCGCGGCTTCCTCGACCTCTGCATCCGTGGCACCCGGCCTGCCATAGCGGATGTTGTCGCGAATGGTGCCTTCGAACAAATACGGCTGCTGCGACACATAAGACAGGCGGCTGCGGAGCGACTGCTTGGTGACCGCTGCGATGTCCTGACCATCCACCAGGATGCGGCCTTGGTCGAGATCGTAGAAGCGCAGCAACAGCGCGATCAGCGTGGACTTGCCGGCACCGGAACTGCCAACGATGGCCGTGGTTTCGCCGGCGCGCGCCTCGAAGTCGACGTCGCGCAGGATGGGCAGGGCTTCCTCATAGGCGAAGCTTACGCGCTCGAAGCGAACCGCCCCCTTCTCAACCGCCAGTTCGGTGGCGCCGGGCGCATCGCGTTGGTGCGGCTCGATGTCGAGGATCTCGTAGATCATGCGCGCATTCACCAGCGCTTTTTCCAGATTGACCTGGACGCGCGCCAGCCGGCGCGCCGGATCGTAGGCCAGCATCAAGGCCGTGATGAAGGCGAACACGGCACCGGGCGGCAGCTGCTCGTAGGCTGCGCGGTAGCCGGAATACGCGATCACGCCGGCGACGGCAAAGCCGGCCAGGATTTCAGCAATAGGCGTGGTGCGCTCCGATACCCGCGCGATCTTGTTGGCGCGCTGCTCGGAATCGGCGATCAAAAGGCTGATCCGTTGCGACAGCTGCTCTTCCATCGTGAAGGCCTTCACGATGGCGACGCCCTGCGTGGCTTCCTGGATGGCGCCCACGAGGCGGGAATTCACCACCACGGCCTTGCGGGCTGCCTTGCGCAGCCGCCGCATCAGCGTGTTGACCGCGAAGATCAGAGGCGGCCCGATCAGAAGCGCAAAGGTGGCAAGCAGCGGGTCCTGGTAGATCATTACGGCCAGGAGGGCGATCAGTGACACCGCATCGCGTGCTACGGAGGTCAACGTCATGGACAGAAGGTCACGGACGCCGTTGACGTTTTCGGTGATGCGAGCGGCCAGCTGCCCGGAGCGCTGGTCGGTGAAGAAGCCGATGCCGAGCTTCATGAGGTGGTCGAAGATGCGCTTCTGGTAACGCGCCACAAGGTTGTTGCCGACGCGCGCAAGGATAACCGACTGCGCGTAGGTGGCTAGTCCGCGGATCAGGAAGGCGGCAAAAATCGCGCCGCTGATGACCGCGATCAGGTCAGCGCGGGCATTTACAAAGATCTCGTCGATGACATCGCGCATGATCCAGGCGCTGAAAGCCGTGGTCGCCGCGATGGCGAGAAGACACAGGATCGCCAGAACATAGGACCAGAAATAATCGCGGCCGTTTTCAGCCAGCATGCGCTTCAGGATGGCGAAGGTTTCGCCACGGAAGATGCCAGGCTTCGGCGAACTCGTTGTTGGATGTGGCGCCAAACGGGTGGTCCAGGTCTCGTTGATGTGGCTTGGGAAAGCCACCAGAACGACTTCATAAGGAGGTCGGACGCGGTTTGCCAGCCACGAGCGCGCCAGAAAGAAGATCAGGCCTTCCAGCGCCGCCCCTGTGTTTCCACGCCAAACAGGGCGGGCGTGCGCGCAAAGGCGGCGAGCCCCACCAGCGCAGCCATCGGATGTGTGATCACGTAAACCGGCATCGTGCGCAGGAGATGCGTATGGGGCGCCTTGTCTTCGAAGGCTGCACGGAAGGCGCCGGATTTCAGCGCCGGCACGATCTTCTGAGCAATGCCGCCTGTCAGGAACACGCCGCCGCGGCTCATGAACACCAGCGCCAGATCTCCGGCCGTGCGGCCAAGGCAGGTCACGAACATGTCCACTGCTTCAACGGCCACGGGATCGGACTTGTCGAGTGCGGCACCGGTCATGTCAGCCGGCGTTTCCAGCGCCACCGGCTTGTTGTCGGTCAAGGCCACCGCCCGGTACAAGTTCACAAGCCCGCGACCGCACAGGAGCTGCTCGCCCGAAACGCGGCCCTCGATCCGTTCCAGGTGTGGCCAGACGGCGTAGTCCCGCTCCGTGCGCGGCCCTATATCCATGTGGCCACCCTCGCCCGGCACAGGGATCCAGGTGTGGCAGGCATGGATCAGCCCGGCAACGCCCAAACCGGTGCCCGGTCCAAGCACGACACGGCTTGCCACGCCTTCGCTTGGCTCGCCGCCGATCTGTTCGAGATGATCGGCGCCCAATGCGACCACCGCCAGAGCCTGCGCTTCGAAGTCGTTGAGGACGATGAGCTCCGAAAAGCCCAGATCGGCGAACAACGTTCTTGGGCGAACCACCCAAGGGCAGTTGGTGAGCCGGATTTCGTCGCCTTCCACGGGTCCAGCAACGGCAAGCACAGCAGACACAGGACGAAGCGAGGTCTTGTCGAGGATCGATGCCTGGATCGCCTCGTCCAGCGTCGCGAACTCTGCCGTTTTCACGACGGGATACTCTTTCGGCTCCGCGTGCGGGCCGGTCAGGATGGCAAACCGCGCATTGGTGCCGCCAATGTCGCCCACAAGGATCGGGAAATTCAGCACGGTGTCTTCGAAGGGCTTGGCCATGGCGATCTCCTCGTCCGGTGCTGACCTAGCTCGCTTTGAAGGTCGCGCCAAGCGCTTACTGCGCTGGTCGATCGGAAGGAAGCGGTGGCAGACTGGGCAGTTCCTGCATCGCCGATGGGACTGAGGTCGCTTCCACCGGGTCCGCCGTTGCGCTCAAGCCAACCGTCACGGAGGCTTCCGAGCGGGGCGACGGCGCGTCGAGGACGACGCGGCATTCCTTCGGAAGCGCCTTCATCGTCATGACGTCACGGGCACGCGGCTTCTGCGGACCGGTGGCGGGACGCCAAGGCTCTTCCGTGAACCACCAGGCCAGCGACTTGTCGCACCCATCCCCGCTGCCGGTGGATTCCTGCTCCTTGCAGCCGACGGAACCAGCCGGGCAGCCGATGCGCACGTGGAAATGGTAGTCATGTCCCCAGAAAGGCCGGATCTTGTTCAGCCAGCCACGATCGCCCTTCACCGTCTCGCAGAGCTTCTTCTTGATGCCTGGATGCACAAGAATGCGCTCCACATTGCCATAGCTCGCCGCGCGCTTGAGGATCGCGGCATGGGCCGGCGTCCACAAGCGATCGTCAACGGTCAGCCCGCCGTCCTGGATCATCGACTTGGGCGCAAAGCTTTCGCGCTCTGGCACACTCAAGCGGCGATCCGGCATGGGCGTGAACCAGATGTCGGCGTCGAGCCCGATCTGATGCGAGGCGTGGCCGGACAGCATGGGCCCGCCGCGCGGCTGCGACAGGTCGCCGATCATCAGGCCGTTCCACCCATCCTTTGCCGCGCCGTCACGGGCGAGGCGCTCAAGGGTCTGCACGAGCTCAGGATGCCCCCAGCGGCGGTTGCGCGACAAGCGCATGGCCTGCCAGTTCGGTCCATCAACCGAAATCGCTACGCCGCCACTGAAGCAGCCCTTGGAATAAAAGCCATAGGCTTTGGGAGGCATCGCCGCAGGAAGCGGCTTTGATCCGAAAAGATCCTTTGCCAAAGGCTCGGCTGCAGTGGCCGGCACGTGTGGAGCCGAAACGGCCAAGGCCAGGGCCGCGATCACGGCACGGATCCATTTGCTTGCTGGCATCATGGTGGATCGTCCTCCTATGGGAGCTTCCGGAAAAGCCTTCAACCGTGAAGGTTAACGCATCCTTAACAGTGGCCGCAGCGGAACCGCGTTACTGCTCGTCGCGCCATTGCTTGCGTGCGACCATGTCAGACAGAGCGGTGCGGTAGTCGGGATAACGGAACTCATAGCCGGTTTCGCGCAGGCGCGCATTGGAAACCCGCTTGTTGTCGCCATAGAAACTTCGCGCCATGGGCGACATTTCGGCCGCTTCGAAGGGCACCTCAGGCGGCGCTTCGACGCTGAGGAGGCTTGCAGCAAAGGCAACCACATCCTGCGGCGGCGCGGGTTCATTGTCCGTGATGTTGAACGCTCCACCCAGCTCCTTTTGTGCCAGCAAGGCGGTGGCGCCAGCAATGTCGTCCACATGGATGCGGTTGAAGACCTGGTTTGGCTTGATGACCCGCTTGGCCGTGCCTTCCGCCAGATTGACGAGCGCGTTACGGCCCGGCCCGTAGATTCCCGCGAGCCGGAGCAGCGCGACCGGAACACCACGTCCTGCGCCGAAGCGAAGCCAGGCCTCTTCAGCAGCCACACGCTGGCGTCCGCGTGTGGAGGTCGGATCCAGCCGATCGTCTTCCGCAACCCAGTTGCCGCCGCGGTCGCCGTATACGCCGACCGTGGACAGGTAGCCGATCCAACGAAGGGCCGGCGTCCCGACGCCGAGGTCTCCTTCCAGCGCATTCAGCACCGGATCACCCTCAGCAGAAGGCGCAGCGGACAGGATCAGGTGGGTGGTTCTTGCGAGTTCGGCCCGAAGCTCAGGCGTTCCCTGCACCCCGTCGAACACGAGCGGCTCCAAGGCAGCCAGCCGCAGCCTTTCGAGGCGCTCCGGCGAGCGCGTCGTGCCCACCACAGGATGGCCGTCGGCTGACAATCTTCGGCCGATCGCGCGGCCGGAAAAACCGGCACCAAAGATCAGGACGCGCATCTCAGGCTTCTTCCATCACCGGGACGGCAACCTGCCATTCGGACCGCACGGAGGGATCGGTTTCGTTCCCGTGCTTCTGAGCCAGGTGCCGGAAGGCTCCCCGCTCCATCAGGCGGGACAACGCCCAGACGGCAGCACCGCGCACGATCGGATTCGGATCACTGAGGTGCTTCTGGCACGGAACAACGAGGCTCCCGTCAGCCGAATTGCCGGCGGCAACCAGAACATTGCGCAGGAAGCGGTCGCGCCCGATCCGCTTGATCGGCGAGCCGCTGAAGAGTGCGCGGAACCCGGCATCGTCGAGCGCAAGGAGGTCTGCCAAACGCGGCGCCCGAAGATCCGGGCGGGCCGCAAACTTCAGCTCGGCTGCTTGCTGGGCGAACTTGTTCCAGGGGCAAACAGCCAGGCAATCATCGCAGCCATAAATTCGGTTGCCGATCTTTTCGCGGAGCTCGAGGGGGATCGGCCCTTTGTTTTCGATGGTGAGATAGGAAATGCAGCGCCGGGCATCGAGCCTGTAGGGTGCGGGGAAGGCGTTCGTCGGGCACGCGGTCTGGCAGGCGTTGCAGCGCCCGCAATGATCCTCGTCGGCTGCGTCCGCTTCCAGTTCGGCCGTGGTGAAGATCGAGCCCAGAAACAGCCAGGATCCGAACCGTCGGTTGACCAGGTTGGTGTGTTTGCCCTGCCATCCCAGCCCTGCTTTTTCCGCCAGCGGCTTTTCCATCACAGGCGCCGTGTCGACGAAAACCTTGACGTCGGCATCGAGGCGGGCAGCCAGCTTGCCAGCCAGCGTTTTCAGCTTGCCCTTCACCACGTCGTGGTAATCGCGGTTCTGCGCGTAAACGGAAATCGCGCCACGATCCTTCTGCGCATGCACGGCGCGCGGATCGTGATCCGGACCATAGTTCATGCCGAGCATGATGATGCTGCGCACGTCCGGCCAAAGCGTGCCGGGGTCAGCCCTCTCGCTTGAGCGCACTTCCAGCCAGTCCATGGAGCCGTGGTGGCCGTCCGCCAGAAAGGCTTGCAAACGCGCCGGCGCCTGCCGGATCGCGTCAGGACGCACGATCCCAACTGCTTCGAAGCCAACCGCCCTTGCTTCGGCCTCCAAGAAAGACCGCGAGCGCGCTGCCTTTCCGGAAGCGCCAGCCATCGGCTCAGAAATCCAGATCGGCGTAATGCGACACGGGCGAAATGCCGCGCACGCGATCGGTTAGGAGCGGACGGAAGGATGGGCGCGATTTCATGCGCGTGTACCAATCCTTCGCGGCCGGGCATTCCGACCAGTTGATCTCGCCAAGATAGTCGAGCACCGAGAGCACACCGGCGGCGGCCATGTCGGCATAGGTGATCTTGTCGCCGGCGAGCCAATTGCGGGTGCCTGCCAGCCAATTCGTGTATTTCACATGCTGCTTCAGGTTCGAGCGCGCCGTGCGGATTACCGCGGCTTCCGGCGAGCCACCACCTTCGCCGGCCGGCATCAGCGGCTTGAACACCCGTTCGCGCACAAGATGGCGTGTCACTTCGTTTTCGGCCTTGCCCAGATACCAGTCGATCAGCCGGCGGATTTCCGCCCGATCCAGCGAGCTATCGGCAAACAAGCGACGGTCTCGCTTCAGCACGCCACGCGTTTCGTCGACATATTCGGCAATCACCGTACCGCCCGAGATCGGAACATCGCCTTCGGCCAAAAGAACGGGAATTGCGCCCGCGGGGTTCAAGGCAAGGAACTCCTTGCGGCGCGCCCAGGGCTTTTCCTCGATCAAGGCAATCTCTTCGCCGTATTCCGCGAAGATAAGGCGAATGAACCGGCTTGAGGCGGACATTGGGTGATGGAAAAGGGTCAGCATTTCCGCTTTGGTAATGAGAGGCTGGCGATAAACCGTTGAAGCCGTTAAACGGCGCCGGAATGGGAGCGTCGCGCGATTGTCGCTTCTATAAGTTCCCTTGTCCGGCCTGACAAGCAAATGGCTGGGACAAGCTTGGGGTGACAAGGTCCCGCCGCCCTCCCCAGCCTTTCCATCGAGGTACTTTTCATCATGGCAGACCAGTCGATCGTGGAAGCGCTGCTCCTTGGCGCGCTGGAAGGCCTGACCGAGTTTATTCCGGTGTCTTCCACTGGCCATCTGCTGCTGGCTGGCCATTTCCTCGGCTTCGAATCGACAGGCAAGGCCTTTGAAGTTCTGATCCAGCTGGGTGCTATCCTCGCGATCCTGACCGTTTACGCGAGCCGTTTGTGGGAAATCGCGGTGGCACTGCCTCGCAGCCGTCCGGTGCAGCATTTCGTGCTCGGCATCCTGGTCGCCTTTCTTCCCGCCGCCATCATCGGCGCCCTTGCCCATGACTTCATCAAGACGGTGCTGTTTGAATCGCCGATGACCATCTGCATTGCGCTGATCCTCGGCGGCCTGGTTCTGCTTTGGGTCGACCGGCGCGCGGAACAGCCGCGTTATCACGATCTCATCGACTACCCGCTGTCGCTTTGCCTGAAGATCGGCTTCTTCCAGTGCCTTGCGATGATCCCCGGCACGTCAAGGTCGGGTGCGACCATCGTCGGCGCGCTCCTGATGGGCGCCAGCAAGCGTTCGGCGGCCGAGTTCTCGTTTTTTCTCGCCATGCCCACGATGGCCGGCGCTTTCACGCTCGACCTCCTGAAGAACTGGGACGTGCTGACGGCAGCCGACCTTCCGATCATCGGGGCCGGCTTCATTACGGCGTTCATTGTCGGCGTGTTTGTTGTCCGCTCGCTGCTCGATTTCGTGTCGAAGCGCGGCTACGCCCTGTTCGGCTGGTGGCGCCTGGCGGTGGGAACGGTTGGCCTGCTCGCTCTGCTCGCTTTCGGCTGAGCAGAGCGGGGAACGCTCAGGCCTGCTTGCCGACCCGCGTGTATTGCCCGGCCAGTCGGTAGCGCCACAGATAGCTCGGCAACAGGGCGTCGATGGATTCCGGCGTGATGCCGAGGCCCAACAGCGTCCGGCCGGCCTGTTCCGCTTCTGCTGAAACCACATTGTCGCGTTGCAGCAGCTTCACCTGGTCGCTGGTGAGAAGCTTGCCCGGAAGCATGCCCAGAACAGCACCCTGCAGGCGCGCGATCGGCCAGGGGATCGGGATAAAGACGCGCTTGCGGTCGATTACCTGGAGCATGTGTTCCATGCATTCGCGGAACGTGAGGACCTCGGGGCCGCCGAGTTCATAAAGGCCCGGCGCGACGCGATTTTCACCAGCCATGCCGACCACTTCGCCGATATCGCCGGCATAAACCGGTTGTAATCGGGTGTGGCCGCCGCCAAGCAGCGGCAGGAAGGGTGAAATGCGAGCCATGTCGGCGAAGCGGTTGAAGAACTGGTCTTCGGGGCCGAACACGATCGACGGCCGAAGGATCACCGCATCGGGAATCACCTCCCGCACGCCCTGCTCGCCACGCGCCTTGCTTTGCGCATAGCCCGACTCGGAGTTCGGGTCCGCACCGATTGCAGAAATATGCGTCAGGCCTGCGCCCACGGATCGGGCGGCCTCCGCAACCGCACGCGCTCCTTCATCCTGAACCGACGAGAAGCTTTGGCGACCGCTTTCGGCTAGCAGCCCGACGGCGTTGACCACGTAGTCCGCGCCTTCCACGGCACGATCCACAGACCAGCGGTGGCGCAGATTCGCCTGCACGGCATGGATCTGGCCAACATTGCCCAGCGGCTGCACATGGCCGGCCAGTTCCGGCCTGCGGCACGCGACGCGCACCTGGAAGCCCCGTTTTGCCAGCGAGCGAACGATGTAACGGCCAAGGAAGCCCGAGCCGCCGAATACCGTTGCAAGCTTCGGGGTGGACTTGATGGTGGTCATTGTCTGGGTCTCCGGCGCGGATGCCTGTGCTGGGCAGCGATATATGCGCTTTCCTCGGCGAGGCAAAGCGCGTCTTGCCGCTCTTGTCAGTGCTTTTCAACGCGCTTGAAGGATGCTCTGTCCCGCGAGGGATGAACTTCAGCCCAACAGCCGTCGAACAGTGCGTCTCAACGTTTCAAGGCTTGGTGAGTTGACGTTGCATCGGCTTTCGCCTTGGTCGCGGGTGTATCACCCTCTTGATCCGGAGCTTATTCCACATGCAACCGACCCCCGCGACGTCGTCGCGCCTGTTTATCCCCGCGCTCGGCCGCTTTTACCTTTTCGCCCACGACGGCGTCGAAACGCTGCTGCGCGTGGTGGTTGGCCTTGCCCTTGTCACCCATGGAACAGGCAAAATCGCGAACCCTTTCGGAGCGGCCGGAATGGTGGAAAGCCTCGGCTTTTATCCGGGCTCCTTGTGGTCGCTGCTTCTGGCCTGCACCGAGTTCTTCGGCGGCATCTTCATCGCCATCGGCTTCCTGACCCGCCCTTCCGCCTTCGCCGCCTTCGTGGTCTTGATGGTGACCGTATATTTCCACTGGATCGTCCAGAATGAGGGCTATTCGGGCGCCGAGCTGTCGATCATCTGGGCCGCCGTAATGCTGTTCTTCGCCGTGCGCGGCGCCAATCGCTACTCAGTGGACGCGAAGATCGGGCGGGCCTTCTGAACTGAGCCAGCCGCAAGACAACAAAAAACCCGCCGGATCGCTCCGGCGGGTTTTTATTTTCGATCGTGAACCGGAGCTTAGTTGCCGCCGCGGTTCTTGAGGGCCGCGCCCAGGATGTCGCCGAGCGACGCGCCGGAGTCTGTGGAACCGTATTGAGCCACGGCTTCCTTTTCTTCGAAGATTTCCAGCGCCTTGATGGAAACCTGCAGCTTGCGAGTCTTCTTGTCGAAGGCGATGACGCGCGCGTCCACCTTCTGGCCGACCGAGAAGCGCTCCGGACGCTGCTCATCGCGGTCACGCGACAAGTCGGCGCGACGGATGAAGCTGTCGATGTCGTGGTCAACGAGGCGAACCTCGATGCCGCCATCGGTGATCGCCGTCACTTCACAGGTCACAACCGCGTTCTTGCGCAGTTCACCCGAGGAAGCTGCTTCACCAACGGCATCCTTGCCGAGTTGCTTGATCCCGAGCGAGATGCGCTCCTTCTCGACATCGACGTCGAGAACCTGTGCCTGCACCATGTCACCGCGGTTGAACTCCTCGATGACCTGCTCGCCCGGACGGTTCCAGTCGAGATCCGACAGGTGGACCATGCCATCGACATCGCCATCGAGACCGATGAACAGGCCGAACTCGGTCTTGTTCTTGACCTCGCCTTCGACCTGGCTGCCAACCGGATGGTTGCGTGCGAAGGCTTCCCATGGGTTCTCGAGCGTCTGCTTGAGACCGAGGGAGATGCGGCGCTTGGACGGATCGACCTCGAGCACGACAACATCGACAGCCTGCGTGGTCGACAGGATCTTGCCCGGATGGACGTTCTTCTTCGTCCAAGACATTTCCGACACGTGGATCAGGCCTTCGATGCCCGGCTCCAGCTCAACAAACGCACCGTAATCGGTGATGTTCGTGACGGTGCCGGAGATCTTCTTTCCGATGGGGAACTTGGTGCCGATGTCGGACCACGGATCGCTCTCGAGCTGCTTCATGCCGAGCGAGATACGATGGGTTTCCTGGTTGATGCGGATGATCTGCACCTTGACCGTCTGACCGATGTTGAGGATCTCGGTCGGATGGTTGACGCGGCGCCAGGCCATGTCGGTGACATGGAGCAGGCCGTCGATGCCGCCCAGATCAACGAACGCACCGTAATCGGTGATGTTCTTGACCACACCCTCGACCACCTGACCCTCTTCGAGGTTCTGGACGATCTCGGACCGCTGTTCAGCGCGCGACTCTTCAAGAACCGTGCGGCGTGAAACAACGATGTTGCCGCGACGACGATCCATCTTCAGGATCTCGAACGGCTGCGGGTTGTGCATCAGCGGGGTGACGTCGCGGATCGGGCGGATATCAACCTGGGAGCGCGGCAGGAACGCCACTGCGCCGTCGAGATCGACCGTGAAGCCGCCCTTGACCTGGTTGAAGATGACGCCTTCGACGCGCTCGCCGGCGTTGAACTTCTCTTCCAGGCGAACCCAGCTTTCTTCGCGGCGAGCCTTGTCGCGCGACAGCATGGCTTCGCCCAGCGCGTTTTCGATGCGCTCGACGTAAACTTCAACGGTGTCGCCCACCTTGAGCTGACCGTCCTTTGCCTTGGCGCCGAATTCTTTCAGCGGCACGCGGCCTTCGACCTTCAGGCCGACATCGATGATCGCCATGTCCTTTTCGATGGCGGTCACGGTTCCCCGGACAACGGCGCCCTCGGTGGAAGCGTTTTCAGAAAACGACTCTTCGAGAAGGCTTGCAAAATCGTCGCGGGATGGATTGGCTTTCGACATATAATCTCCTGGAGGCCGCGTGTCCCGTATCCCGGGTGCGGCAGCGCCATGGGTTTGCGTTGCGTTTGCCTGCCGAACATCCCGGGCATCTTGGTGCCCTGCCGCTTGTCGGCGGCTGGTTCGGCGCAGTGGAATGCAGGCAGGCGGTTTCAATCTCGATCGGCGGTTCGGTTCCCGCAGGGGAACCGAAAACGTGCCGAAGCTAGATCTTGCGTTCGGCAGCCAGAGCGTCGTTGATGATCACTTTGGCTGCTGAAAACGCGGCTTCTATATCCATTTGCGACGTATCCAGCAAGTAGGCGTCGACAGCTGGTCGCAAGGGCGAGTCGTCGCGAGCCATGTCCCGCGCGTCTCGGCGCTCGATGTCGGCGAGGATGGCGTCGAAATCATCGCTGCCGTTCTTGGCGAGCAGTTCCTCGTGTCGTCGCCGTGCGCGAACCGGTGCGGCAGCGGTAACGTAAAGCTTCACCTTGGCCTGCGGGCACACAACCGTGCCGATGTCGCGCCCGTCGAGCACAGCTCCAGGCATTGCCGACGCAAACTCCCGCTGCTTGTCGACCAGGATGCGCCGAACGGAGGGCATCACCGCGATCTTGGAAGCGGCTTCTCCGATCTCGTGCTGCGACAGGGTCGTGCGATCGAGGTCATGGAGATCGACCTGCCGCGCCGCCGTTTCGGCAGCCGACAGGTTTTCGAGCGGCAGGCCGTGCTGCAACAGGCGATGCGCCGTTGCCCGATAGGTCAAACCCGTGTCGAGGTGGCGCAAGCCGAGATTTGCCGCGAGCCTGCGCGCCAGCGTCCCTTTTCCGGATGCTGCCGGGCCGTCGATCGCGATGATGAGAGGGGTCTGCATCGTGGGCTCAGATCCAACCTGCACGCATGATGTTTGATCCTTTCGCGCCAGCGCCTGCTTACGCAGCCCGGTCGGTCTGGATTTCGGCACCAAGGCCCGTCATCAAATCCATGAATTCGGGAAAGCTCGTGCTAATCATCGTTTGATCATCCACCGTGACGGCTTTCTCGGCGGCAAGGCCCATCACCAGAAACGCCATGGCGATGCGGTGATCGAGATGCGTGGCGACGGTGCCGCCGCCGAGTCCTTTTCCATCAGGCTGACCGGTCACCGACAAGGACGCTTCGCCTTCGCGGCATTCGACCCCGTTCGCCTTCAGGCCAGCGGCCACCGCGGCGAGCCGATCCGATTCCTTCACCCGCAGTTCGTCCAGACCCTCCATCACCGTTGTGCCTTCCGCAAAAGCGGCTGCCACGGCCAGCACCGGGTATTCATCGATCATGGAGGGCGCGCGCTCCGGCGGAACGACCACGCCGCGCAGATCGGACGAACGGACCCGCAGATCCGCCACGTCCTCACCGCCGGCACTGCGGCGGTCGAGGAGATCGATCGAAGCACCCATCTCCTGCAGGGTGAGGATCAGGCCCGTGCGGGTTGGGTTCATCAGGACATTCTCGATCACGATGTCCGAGCCCGGCACCAGAAGGGCGGCCACCAACGGAAAGGCGGCCGAAGACGGGTCGCCCGGCACGGCAATGACCTGCCCGGTGAGCCGGCCCTGGCCCTGAATGCGAATGGTCCGCAGGCCATTTGCGTCCGTTTCCACCTCCAGCTCGGCACCAAAGCCGCGCAGCATCTTTTCCGTATGGTCCCGCGTCATCACCGGCTCAAGCACCGTGGTGACGCCCGGCGTGTTCAGGCCGGCGAGCAGAACGGCCGACTTCACCTGCGCCGATGCCATGGGCACGCGATAGGTGATCGGCGCTGCGTGTTTTGGTCCGCGCAAGGTGATCGGCATGCGATCGCCCTCGGCCGCGCGCAGCACCTGCACGCCCATTTCCCGCAAAGGGTCGAGCACGCGCGCCATTGGCCGCTTGGACAAGGACGCGTCGCCAACAAAGGTGGTTTCCATGTCGTAGGTGCCCACCAAACCCATGGTCAGCCGCGATCCCGTGCCGGCATTACCGAAATCAAGCGGGGCTTCCGGTTGCAAAAGGCAGCCATTGCCGGTGCCCTGGATCACCCATTCGTCTCCGGTCCGGCTGATCACCGCGCCCATCGCCTTCATGGCTTCACCGGTGCGCAGCACATCCTCGCCTTCCAAAAGGCCGGTGATGCGTGTTTCACCGGATGCCAGCCCGCCAAACATGAAGGCCCGGTGGGAAATTGACTTGTCGCCAGGCACGCGCACGCGGCCCTTCAACGGCGCGCCCTTATGCGCGGTGGCTGGCCTGGCTTGGGTTGAATGCGACATGGGCGGAGCTTCTGGTGCTTGCACGGGTGGACACTGAGTGAGCGCCTCCTAACACCCTTTGGGGAACCGGTCATCCCTGGTTGCCCCTGCTGTTTCCCGCCTTTCCAGGCCCTGCGTTGCCCACTCTTTCGCGCGAGCCCGGCAACACCGGGCCGGTGCCGGTCCAAAGCCTTTGACAGGTGGGGGAACTGTTTGTATGGGGACCCCACTTTTTCAACAGGACTGGCATGAGCATTCCCGGCGGAGGGGAGTGCCGCATGGCTCCATGAGACACGAGGCAACCGTGGCAAATCCAGAGCTGGGCACCAAGCGTGTCTGCCCCGAAACCGGGCGCAAGTTCTACGATCTCAACAAAGATCCGATCGTTTCGCCTTATACCGGCAAGAGCTATCCTTTGAGCTTCTTTGAAACCACCGCGGCGCCGACGCGCGCTGCGGCCCGTGCCGAAGAACCGGAAGAGAAGCCTGAAACGGAAGAGGCCGAAGATGCGGTCGAAACCATTTCGCTGGATGATGTCGACGAAGAGGGCAAGGACGACGAGAACCTGCCGGACATCGACGAAGACGAAGATGACGTGGATCTCGGCGACGATGACGACGACACCTTCCTTGAAGACGAGGAAGATGAAGACGACGACATGAACGACATCGTGCGCGGCGGCGACGACGAGGACGAGGTCTAGGACCTGCCCAAGCGGCAGCCCTGGCATCCCCGCCCAACTGCTTTTACGACGAACCTTCTCGCGAGGGCTTGATCTTCGCGAGAAGCACGGCTAGAAGCCGCGCACCACGATGGCACCGACCGTCTGGCCAGCACCAAACGGCGACACAAGCGCCGTAAAAATCTGGGGCCATAGCTCAGCTGGGAGAGCGCCTGCATGGCATGCAGGAGGTCAGCGGTTCGATCCCGCTTGGCTCCACCATTTCCCTTCCAGAATGTTCCCTCTCATTTGCTTCGAGGCCGAAGCGGCGCTTCGACGGAACGCAGTGCCGGCTCACGGGTTGTTCCGCGCGGTGCAAAGGGTGCCGCGTTTTCAGGAGCAAGCCATGTCTGACGACAGCACAATCACCCTCGTGGGAACCTTCGCGACGCGCGAAGCCGCTGATATCGCGATTGAACACCTGGTGCAGGATTACGGTGTCGAGCGCACGGATGTCTTCGTGCAGGCTTCCGATGCCGAAAACTCGGCCGGAACACAGGTGTCCGGCGGTGATGCTTCCGAGGACGACGCAGAAGGCTCGAAATTCGAGCCCGCGCTCAGCGGCTCCATCACCGTATCGGCCGACATCAGCAAGGACGAGCTCGATCGCGCCCGCACGGCCTTCAAGGACGCAGGCGCAATAAAGATCGATACCAAGTAAGCGGCTCCCGCTGGCTGTACGACGACCGCGATCTCATGCGCGAAGCTTGCGGCCTTCCGGGTCAAACGGCGGCTCGTGCAGGATCACGGCCTTGTGCGGGCGCCCCAGAATGGCGACCGTGACCTCATCGCCGGGCCCAGCGCGGTCGGCCTTCACATAGCCCAGCGCCAGGGAACGTCCCACCGAAAAGCCGTACGCGCCGGATGTCACGTTGCCGAGCGGCGTGCCGTCCGGCAGGAACACCGGCTCACCGCCTGTGGCGTCCGCGTCATCCACCTCGATGGCAAACATCACCAGGCGGTCGCGCGCCGGCTTTTCGGCTATGGCGACATAAGCGTCGCGGTTGAGGAAAGGCCCCTTGTCGAGCTTCACCAGCCGGGCGAAGCCCACTTCCTGCGGCCAGTATTCCGGCGAATATTCGCGACCCCAGCTGCCATAGCCCTTTTCAACGCGCAGCGACATCAGCGCTCGTGAGCCGACAGGGCCACCACCAACCGATCGCACCGCGGCAAGCAGCGCGTTGTAAAGCCTGGCTTGGTCTTCGACCATGCAGTGCAATTCCCAGCCGAGGTCGCCGGTAAAGGAAACACGCAGCGCCAGAACCTCCACGCCGGCGACCGTGATCTCCTGCGAGCGCATGAAGGGAAAGGCTTTGGTTGAAAGATCCGCGTCCGTAAGACCCGCCAGCACGTCCCGGGCGAGCGGACCGGCGATGTTGAAGCCGCACAGCGCTTCCGTTTGGGATGTGAAGGTGGTGCCTTCCGGCAGCGGCACGGCACGGAAGAAGCGCGAGTGGTAGCGCTCGGCCATGCCGGAGCCGATCACCATGAACTCATGCTCGGCAAGGCGGGTCACCGTGAAGTCGCCGGCAATGCCGCCGCGCACCCCGATCAAGGGCGACAGGCAGGAGCGGCCGGCGGCCGTTGGCATGCGGTTCGCGAGAAGAGCGTTCAGCCAGCTTTCCGCGCCCGGGCCTTTCACGCGATATTTGGCATAGTTGGAGATGTCGATGACGCCGACGCGTTCGCGCAACATCTTGACTTCGCGACCCACCGGGCCCCACCAGTTCTGGCGCTTGAAGCCGATTG
Source organism: Tianweitania sediminis (assembly GCF_017813335.1). GTDB lineage: Bacteria > Pseudomonadota > Alphaproteobacteria > Rhizobiales > Rhizobiaceae > Tianweitania > Tianweitania sediminis. The sequence continues at coordinate 221,238 of NZ_JAGIYY010000001.1, forward strand.
TTTCCTCCGTCGGCTCGCCTTCGGCCGCGTACCACAGTGGGTGTTCCCAGCCGTAGTTTAGGCCGAAAACGCCGCCCATGGCTTTCTGCATCGCGTGGACCGGACGTGTCCGTACCGGCCGGCCTGCGGCGCGTTCCTCGTTGGGGAAGTGGATCTTGAAGCGATGCGCGTATTGGTCCTGCACGCGCGCCTTCGTGAACGCCTTGTCCGCCCATGAGCCGAAGCGGGCGAGATCCCAGCCGAACATGTCGAGCGTCGGCTCGCCTTCAACGATCCATTCAGCCGACAGGCGGCCCAGGCCGCCGGATTGCGAGAAGCCCGGAATAATGCCGTTGCAGCAAAAGTAGTTGGAAAGCTCAGGCACGGGTCCGAACAAGGCCGCACTGTCGGGCGACCAGATCATCGGCCCATTGATGACGCGCTTGATGCCCGTTTCGCCAACCGCCGGCACACGCTCGATGGCGCGCATCATGTTTTCTTCAATGCGCTCGAGGTCATCCGCGAAAAGCTCGTGGCCAAAATCAAGCGGCGTACTGTCTTCTGCCCAGAACTTCATGCGCCGCTCATAGGCGCCGACCAAGAGACCCAGCCCCTCCTGGCGCAGGTAATATTCGCCATCGCGATCCGCCACTGAAGGCAGGCGATGGCCCATCTCAGCGATGGCGGGGATGGTCTCCGTGACGAAATACTGGTGTTCGGTTGGGATCAGCGGCAGCGTGACGCCGGCCATCGCGGCGACTTCACGCGCCCATAGCCCGGCGGCATTCACCACCCATTGGGTCTTGATCTCGCCCTTGGGTGTACGGACGACCCAGCTTCCGTCACCCTGCTGATTGGTCGCCGTTACCGGCGTGAAGCGATGGATTTCCGCGCCACGCTGGCGCGCGCCGGCTGCATAGGCTGCCGTGACGCCCGACGGATCGACATTGCCGCCTTCCGGTTCGAACATGATGCAGCGGATGCCGTTGAAGTCGACTAGGGGATGTAGCCGCTCGGCTTCGTCACGCGTCACTTCGTAGAAGTTCATGCCGTAGCGGCGGGCCTTGGCTTCCTGAAGCCGCAACTGGTGCTCTCGCGCCTCCGTTTGGGCGAGATAGAGCGAGCCCGGCTGAAAGACGCCGCAGCTTTGGCCGGTTTCCTTTTCGAGCTCCTTGTAGAGCCCCATCGTGTAATGCTGCAGCCGGCTGATGTTCGTGCTGTCGTGGAGCCCATGAATGTTTGCCGCTGCGTGCCAGGTCGAGCCAGAGGTGAGTTCGTCGCGCTCCAAAAGCACGACATCAGTCCAGCCGAGCTTGGTCAGATGGTAAAGGATCGAACAGCCGATCAGCCCGCCGCCGATCACCACCGCCTGAGCATGCGTGCGCATGGAAACGTTCCTCCGAGCCAGTTCCGCTGGCTGCGTTGTAGCGCAGGCCGTGCCTTGCCTGTTTTGATTAAATCTAGGGCTATGACTTCCAGAAAATGAGGGCATTGCATCGGGGCATCCAGCAAATGCTCTGAAAACAACCGCTGAGGGGTCGAACAACAAGGGGCAACTGTGCTTGTCTTGGTGTCACCATGAAGCCCGCCGCCCCGCTCACCTATATCCGCTCCTTTGAGGCCTCCGCCCGGCACCTCAGCTTCACCGCTGCGGCTGTGGAACTGGGCTACACGCAGGCTGCCATCAGCAGCCATGTGAGGGCGCTGGAAAAGCTGATCGGCCGCCCGCTCTTTGTTCGTTACCCGCGCAGCCTTCGTCTGACCGAAATGGGTGAGGCCTTTTTGCCGACGCTGCGCCAAGCGCTCGATCAGATCCAGGATGCCACGGACGCCATCATCGCATCGGCCAAGAACCGCACCGTCGTGATTTCGGCTCCGATCAGCCTTGCGGAGAACTGGCTGCCGCGGTGCCTGGCAGAATTTCGGAGGACGTATCGCGATATCGAGCTTGTTTTACACGGGACTGTTTGGGAAGAGGCCGACCGGACGGTGCCGGACATCACCATCACCGTTGACCGGTTCGACCATCGCCCCGCCGACAGCGTCGCCTTGTGGAACGATCCGCTCGCGCTGCTTTGCGCACCCTCGCTTGCCGCCGAACTCCGGTCGCCCTCCGATCTTCTCCAATTCGATTGGATCGCCGTGCACAGCCGGCAGGAATATTGGCGGCAGTTCTGCGAGGCGCTGGAGCTTGATCCCGCCCGGCAGCGCAAATCCTTCACCACCAATGTTTCCAACATCGCCATGGAGCTGGCGGTTGCGGGGGCAGGTTGCACGGCAGCCCAGCTGTCGATCGCCGAAACCTATCTGCAGCGCGGCTTGCTTGTGGAGCCCTTTGCGGTGCGCCCCGCCAGTCCGTGGACTTATTACCTGGTGGAAAGCGCCCGTGCGAAAGGGCCGGTCGTGCGCGTGGTTCGCGACTGGATCACCAATTGGGCCGAGCGGTATCGCTCGTCCCCCGCTTGATCATTCCGAACCATCCAGCTTGTGGCCGCTCGCGCCGCTGATCAGGGCCAGAATGGTGCGGTTTATCGGCACCGGCACACCCAGCCGGTCAGCGGTCGCGACCACCGCACCGGTGATGTATTCATATTCAAGCGGTCGACCTAGCAGCCGGTCGTACAGCATGGACGAACCGCCACCCGGGGCGTCGGCGAAGCCTGCGAGATTTCGCTCCACATCCTCATTGGTGAGCTTGGCTCCGGCTGCCCGTGCCACAGCCACGACCTCCCTGCCGAGTTCGCGCACCACGGGCGCAACGAGCGGTTCTGTTGTGACCGTAAGGCGGCGAAGCGTCAGCGAGGTGACGGGATTGACCATCGCGTTCGACATCAGCTTCTTCCAGGAAACCGTGAGAAAGTCATCCACCGCTTCGACCTTGAAGGTCGATCCGGTGAAGAGTTCGGCAAAGGCTTCGGACTGCCCGCCGGCCGGGACGGTGATGTGCGCCCGGCCGTGATGGACAATGTAGCCCGGCTTCTTGCGCTCCACCGAGCACACGATGATGGATGGGATCACAGGTGCACCGGCGCCAAGCAGCGGGCGCACGCGCGCCTCGTGATCAATGCCGTTCTGGATCATCACGGTTACGGTTTCCTGGCCACTCAGCGCGGCGAACCATTCCGCGGCGCCGGCAACATCCTGCGCCTTGGTTGTGACAAGGATCCAGTCGACGGGACCGACATCAGCCGGATCGGAGGCGATCCGCACGGGCACCTCCATCTCTTCGCCTTTTTCAACGATCACCAGCTTTTCAAAGGGTGTGCGGACACACAGCACGACGCCATGCCTGGGTGCGAGTTGGCTGGCGACATAGCCACCGATCGCCCCGCTGCCGATGATGGCGATCTTCCTCGGCTCCGTGTTGGTCGTGTTCACAGGATCAAATCTCGTTTTTCTTTGCTCTGGACGTTGCGCCCTGCGCCTTGCCACGTTTGCGGCTCGCGACCACCTGTTCAAGCGTCACAGGCCGAAGCCGCTGTGGATCGACCCCCACATCGAACTGCCGCGTCCCGGGTGACAAGCGTCCATGCGAGTGACCATGCAGGTTGATGGCCTTTCTGCCCATGCCGTTCCAGGTCCTGAAGGGGTAATGACACAGGACCAGCCGCTGATCGCCGAGAAGCAGTTCCTTGTAGTGCGCGACGCTTGTCCAACCGGAAGCCTCGGCGGTTTCCACGGGATCGTTGTTGCCGATGATCAGGTGTTTGTGGCCGTTCAGGCGCGACAGGAGGTTTTCGACGTGGAGCCGGGTGCCGCGGGCAAAATCGCCAAGATGCCAGACCTCATCGCGAGGGCCGACGAGCTCGTTCCAGGTGGCGATCAGCGCCGCGTCATGATCTTCTGTGCTCGCGAAAGGTCGACGATCGATCCTGAGCACACGCGGATCGCTGAAATGCGTGTCGGCGGTGAAGAAGATCATGCGAACGAGGAGGCCAGACGCTTCATGCAGGAGTTCCAAAAACAAAAGGTCGGCACAGGGCCGACCTCTTGGTGTGTATCACCGCAGCGCGCCAGTCCATCCGTGGTCGCGCTTCGCTGACTAGCAGGATCACACAATAAGATCGTTAACATATGGTTAACATCGGTATCGCTGGCGAACCGGCGTTGCCATTTTCGTCCTTCTGTTTGTTTCTCGAACTGCGTTCCGCCCCTTCTACTTCAAGGAGGCGGAACTGACGTTCGGTTACAGCCGACCGGAGTTCTGTTTCCTTTCGCGGAACTGCCCGCGTTTAACCTATTTCCGAATTCGCCTAAGTACTGGATTGAAAGGCCAACGTCCTTTTGCAAGACTGCCTTCTGCTGACATGGATGGACAGGCAACACCAAGTCCGTTTCGGCACGATCGCACCAGTCGCAACTGGGGAGGGCCGGGAATGAAAGAGCGCAACCGCGCTAAGCAGCGGCGCAAAGAGCGTCGTCTCGCGAGGAAGTTGTTCAAGTCAGGCACCAAGCAACCGCCGGAGGTTTTTGTCGCCTACCTGCAGGGCCTGGTTCGGGGAACCGAACTGCGCCAGGCGCAGGAACTCGCTATCCGCGACATCCCGATGATGGACATCTTCGGACAGCGTGTTTCCGGCCTCGGGGTGGTGCGCGCTTCGGCGGATGAGGGCGAATACGACGCCCTCGGTGCAAAGGAACCGGATCTGATCCTGCACTGAGCCACAGCGTGGCGATCCTCATCAGGCAACAAGGGTTGCTTCGCCCCGGATTTCTTCGGTCATCCGCATCTTGAGGTCGACAAACGTCGGATCGGCCTTGAGATGGTAGTCGCGCGGATAGGGCAGCGCGATCGGAACATCGGCCTTGATGCGACCGGGACGCGCCGACATGGCGAGGCAGCGGCTGGCCAGGAAAATGGCTTCCTCGATGTCGTGCGTCACGAAAAGCACGGTCTTACGTTCGGACTGCCAGATGTCGAGCAAGAGTTCCTGCATCAACCCACGCGTCTGGTTGTCCAGGGCACCGAACGGTTCGTCCATCAAGAGGATGGCCGGATCATTGGCAAGCGCGCGCGCGATTGCCACGCGTTGCTGCATGCCGCCGGACAGTTGCCGCGGCCAATGATGCTCGAAGCCATTGAGGCCGACCTTGCGGACATAATCCTGCACGACGCCGTCGCGGGCCGATTTAGGCATGCCTTTCTCGCGCAGACCAAAGGCGATGTTTTCGGCAACCGTGAGCCAAGGAAAAAGCGTGTAGGACTGAAACACCATGCCGCGATCCGACCCCGGACCCACGACCCTTATCCCGTTCACCAACACCTCGCCCGTGCTCGGATCGTCGAGCCCACCCACGATGCGCAGAAGCGTAGACTTGCCACAGCCGGACGGCCCCAGGATCGTCACGAACTCGTTTTGCGCGATATCGAGGCTGACGGGCGTCAGGGCGACGGTCGGCTCTCCGCCGCGCCGGGCAGGAAACACGCGCCCGACGTTTTTGATCTCAACAGCGCTCATGCAAGGCTCCACGGAAACAAGCGCCTGTTTGCAGCCTTAAACAGGAAGTCCGACACCAGGCCGATGATGCCGATGACGATGATGCCGAAGATGATCTGGCCGGTGTTGAGCATCGCCTGACTGTCCACGATCATGTGGCCGATGCCCGACGAGGAGCCGATCAGTTCCGCGACGATCACATAGGTCCAGGCCCAGCCAAGAACGAGGCGAAGCGTTTCGGCGATCTGCGGCGCTGAAGCCGGGATCAACACGCGCTTCACGATGCCGAGGTCGCTTGCTCCCAGCGTGTAAGCTGCTTCAACCAGGTCGCGGCGGGTCTGGCCTACGGTGAAGGCCACCATCAGGATGATCTGGAAAACCGAGCCAATGAAGATCACCAGCAGCTTCTGCGTTTCGCCAATGCCGGCCCAAAGGATCAGCAGCGGAATAAAGGCGGAGGCCGGCAAATAGCGCGCAAAGGAAACGAAAGGCTCGAGTAGCGCTTCCACCACCTTCCAGGCGCCCATGGCGATCCCCAAGGGGACTGCGATAATGGCCGCCAGCACGAAGCCGCCGACAACACGCCAGATGGTGACGGCAATGTCGTAGCTGAAGTTATATTCAGTCAGCAGGCTCCATCCTTCCTGCACCATCCGCAGCGGACTGGCGAGGAAAAGCGGAGACACGAAGCCGCCAAAAGTCGCCGCGCCCCAGGCGGCCACGAACAATGCGAAGAACAGGAAGCCGAACGCCAGCTTCGCGGCGCCCGGCAGCGGTTGCAGCGGGCGCAAATAGCGCCCGCGTCGAATGGTTGTCATTGGTACGGCCGGACGCTCAGTTCATCCAGCTGGTATCGATTAGCGTCGACGTTTCCGGGATCGACTTGATGATGCCGATCTTTTCCAGCAGCGGCCCGGCTTTGGCATAGAACTCCTCGATGCCCTTTTCCATGAACGCCTTGTTGGCTTCGGCATCCTGCCACTTGAGGAACGAGGCCGATTTGCCGAAATCCTCGCCGCTCTGCTTCACGTCGGCACCCATGATCTCGTAAGCCTTGGCCTGATCCGTTTCGATCATCTCCAACGCTTCATAATAGCTTTTCGCCAGTGCCTTTACGGCTTCCGGATTGGCTTCGATGAAGTCCGGCGTGCAGCCGAACGTGTCCATCACGATCGGATAATCGAGCGTGGTGGCGATGATTTTGCCGGCAGAGGGGTTGTCGCGAACGGTGGACAGATAGGGTTCGTAGGTCATGGCAGCGTCGTTCTGGCCTGCCACGAAAGCTTGCGCCGCGGCTGACGGCTCAAGGTTGACCACGTTGACGTCGTCAAGCGAGAGCCCGTTTGCGTCGAGCATCCAGGCGAGCACGAAGTAGGGCGAGGTTCCGGGTGCCGAGGCGGCGATCGTCTTGCCCTTGAGGTCTGCAATGGATCCCGTTTCGTTGCGAACAACCATTCCGTCGGCGCCATAGCTCATGTCGAGCTGGAACAACTGCTTGATCGGCACGCCATTGGCGTTCCAGATCATGAAGGTTTCCACCGTGGTTGCGGCACATTGGATGGCACCCGAAGCAACAGCCAGATGCCGGTCCTTTTGCGGGATCTTCTTGATCTCCACGTTCAGGCCGTTCTTCTCGAAGAGGCCGGCTTCCTTCGCAAGCGTCAAGGGCGCAAAGCCCGTCCAGCCGCTGATGCCGATTGCGACATCCGTGCTTTGTGCCGCAGCTGGACCGGCCAGCATGAGCAGGCCGATGGTGGCCGAAGAGATCATCGTCTTGATGGACATGGTTCCCACTCCAGGAGTTTTCTTGTTGAACTCGCCTCCCAAGCCAGCAAAGCACCACGCGGGTCTTGCCATGTCAATCAACCGGGCGACCGCCACTCCATAACGAATCCTTCGCTAAACCAACAGGTTTGGTTGCCCCTTGTGCACCAAAGATCGCGCGCACAACGACTGAAGCGATTTTGGGGTCACGCATTCATGGTGCGGTAAGGAATCCAGCTTTACCCAGCCGCCTGTCATTCCTCTGTCAGGACCGCGAACATGAAGTTCGATGTGGACAGAGCCGAGCCCAGATATGAGATCCTGGGTATCTGCTTTGTATTGGTTGTATTGAATCTCGTTATCTGGGTAGGCCTCTCATGAGGCCTCACCAACGGCGACGACGCGCGCCCTAGCGTGTCTCGAGCCAGTGCCAGACATAGGTCCCTAGCGGCGCTTCGACATGGATGCGCGCTGTTTGTTCATCCACGCGATGAAGCAAGGCTTGCTGGCCGCAAACCAGCGTTGCGGCCGACGGGCTTCCCTCTTCCAGATCAGCAAACGTCATTTCCGAGACAAGCGCGCGCAATCCTGGCCCGCTGATCTCGATCGTGACGTATGCATCCGTTGCCGGGCTCACGGCGAAGCCGGACGCGTTCCAACCCGGCGTTGCGACAAGCGGCTTTGCCGCGGTCAACAGCATCCGATCGCGCCCGACGCGGATCGGGTGCACACTGCCCGCAGCGACCTGCCATAGGCCGATGCTCGGCACGGCCGGCGCGAACATTCCAAGCGCGGCATCGAGGTTGCCGCTCACGAGCAGCCGGTGAAGCCCGAGCACCGGGCGCGCAGTCCAGCTGTCGTACTGGAGAACGACAGATCTCCAATCCGGCGCCTGTGTCCAGAATGTGCCGCGATCAGCCATGGTTTTGGGGAGCGGTTCAGGCATTGAGGCGCGCTCCATCTGGATCAAGCGCGCACGGATCGCTGATCCTGGCGCGGAAGGTTTGACCGAGGTGAACGAGATCGATCACCTCGCCTTTGCGCTCCATGCCGCGCTCGATCAGCCCGAGGGCAATGGGCCGGTTCAGGGTGGGGCTGTTGTAGCTCGACGTGACGAAACCTATGGAGCGGCGCTTCTTGTTCACCCGCTCGACGCCATGCGCGCCCACCGGCAGCATCTGCTCGCCTTCAACCGTCAGCCCAATGAAATGCTGGCGATCCGTGCGCTGCGCGTTTTCCGTGAAAAGCGAGCGGCGGCCGACATATTCGTTTTGCCGCTTCTGCATCGGACCGGCGACGCCCAGATCATGCGGCATGGTGGTGCCATCCGTGTCTTTGCCGGCGATGACATAGCCTTTTTCGGCGCGCAGCAAGAGCAGCGCCTCCGAGCCCATCAGAACGGCGTCTAGCGGCTTGCCGGCTTCGCCCATGGCAGCCAACAAAGCAGCCGCCTTGGTTGAGGGCACGGTGATCTCGTAGGAGCGATCGCCGGTAAAGGACACGCGCGACACCCGTGCCGGTGCGCCATCGAAGCTGCCGTCCGCAAAAGCCATGTGCGGCAGGGCGGCGTCATTGAGATCGACCCCAAGACCGAGTGCCGTAACGAGGTCCTTCGCCTTTGGGCCGCTCGCCGTCAGCGTCGCCCACTGCGGCGTGGAGTTGTGAACGAACACGCGCGACGGGTCGAAGCGGTCCTGGCGCCATTCCTCAAGCCGGGCAACCACACCCGCCACGTGGCCAGACGAGCAGGAAACGACATAATGCTCGTCCGAGACTTTGGAGGTCACGCCGTCATCATAGATCACGCCGCTTTCGGTCAGCATGAAGCCATAGCGGATGCGGCCGGGCTTCAGGTTCGACAAGGTGTTGTAGGAGTTATAATCCACCAGCGCGCCGGCGTCCGGGCCGATCACCTCGATCTTGCCGAGCGGCGAGCCATCCAGGATGCCAACCGTGGTGCGCGCGGCCATCGCTTCGCGGCGAATATTCGCAGGCCCGTTTGCACCACCGAACCAGGCCGGTCGCAGCCAGCCGCCATATTCGCGGAAATTTGCCCCGGATTGCCGGTGTTCCCGCTCCAGCACGAGCCGACGCACGGGATTGAAGAACTCGCCGCGCCGGCGCCCCGCCACGACGCCGAACGGCACGGGCACGAAAGGTGGGCGATACGTCGTGGTGCCGGTTTGAGGAATGGTTTGCCCCGTCAGCGCGGCCATGGTGGCAAGGCCGTTCATGTTGGAGGTCTTGCCCTGGTCGGTCGCCATGCCAAGCGTGGTGTAGCGCTTCAGATGCTCCACCGAGCGGAAGTTCTCGCGCTCGGCCAGCGCGATGTCCTTCACCGTCACGTCATTTTGGAAATCGACCCATTGCCGCCCCTTGGCGTCACGTTGCGGCCAGGCTGGGGCGATGGCGTAAGGATGTGCTTCGCCGCCAACGCCAAGGATCTCGTTGAGGGAATACTGCCCCGCAGCCGCGCCGACCACCTTCAGGCCCGGTAGGTTTTCATGCGGCACAAAGGCAGCGATCGTCTCGTCGTAGCGCAGCTTGCCGCCCGCCTGGCAATGCAGATGCACGCTCGGCGTCAAACCACCGGCCATCAGCAGGCAATCAGCGGTGATCCGCTTGCCGGAAATGGTTACGGCTTCGACGCCCTTCGCGCCATGCACGGCCTCGATGCGGGCATTGGCGACCGCACCCTCGCGTGCACCGCTTCGCAGGTCGGCAACCGTCACCTGCGCGCCGGCCCGACGCAGCGCGTCGGCAACGGAATAGGCACGATCATTGTTGGTGGCGAGCACGACCTGGCGTCCAACCAGCACGTTGTGACGGGCGAGATAGCTCAGCGCGGCATCGGACAGCATGATGCCGGGGCGATCGTTGTCCGGGAAGATCAGCGGCCGCTCGATGGCGCCGGCCGCCACCACGATCTCTTTGGCGCGCACGCGCCATTGCGCATCGGACTGACCCGGACGGCGCTGCCAAAGCGCAACGAGGTTGTGGTCGTACACGCCGTAAGCCGTCGTGTCCGTCATAACACGCTGGCCGGCGGCCTGAAGGGCGGCAGCAACTTGCAAGGCCCATTCCAGGCCGGGCTGGCCGTTGATTTCGGCCGAACGCGACAGGAGGGAGCCGCCGACTTCGCGCCCGTCTTCCACCAGCATCACCGACTTGCCAGCCTTTGACGCCTGATCTGCAGCTCGAAGGCCGGCTGGCCCCCCGCCAATCACCAGCACATCGCAAAAGGCTGCGATCTGTGGGTTGTTAGCCGGAGGCTCATTGGCGGGATCGAGGCGCCCGAGCCCTGCCATTGCGCGGATCGACGGTTCGAAGCGGTGCCAATCCGGCCAGATAAAGGTCTTGTAATAGAAACCGGCGGGCAGGAATTGCGCAAAGCGGTCGATGAACCCGTTGCGGTCGGAGGCTGCCACCGGGCTCGCGTTTACCGACTGCACCGCCATGCCGTCCACGAGTTGTTCGGTCGTGGCGCGCAGGTTCGGCGTGGTGACCCCGTTCAGCGTGACATCCACAAGGGCGTTTGGCTCCTCCACGCCGTAACCCATGATGCCGCGCGGGCGGTGGTATTTAAACGAGCGGCCCACCACGCGCACGCCATTGGCCAACAGCGCGGAAGCGATCGTGTCGTCTGCACGGCCATGGTAGCGCGTGCCATCGAAGGTGAAACGGAGTGTTTCGCTGGCAATCGAGCCGATCCTGTGGCTGGTCATGCCTCACCCCCGCGCAAGGGCTGCGTGTTCGCCACGACGTGGCTCACCGTGTTGCGCTCCATCAGGAAATACTCGCCACAGGTTTGATGCACCCAAATTTCGCGCGTCGCGCCGCGCGGATTGGACACGCGGTGGAGATATTTGGACCAGTCTGCGGCCGACACCTCCGGCGCAGGCTCAGGCCGGACCTTGCCGGCTTCGGCCGCAAACAGGAACTCGGTTTCGTCGCGCGGGCCGCAAAAGGGGCAGGAGAACAGCTGCATGGTTGCCTCCTAATGCGCGATGCCGGATCCGGCCGCTTCGTCCACCAGCCGGCCGGTGCGGAAACGATCGAGATCGAAGGGCCTGCTGATGTCGTGATGCTCGCCGGTCGCCAAAAGGTGCGCAAACACGACGCCGCCGGCCGGAATGGCTTTGAAGCCGCCCGTGCCCCAGCCGCAATTCAGGTAAAGCCCCGGCACGGGCGAAGGTCCGATAATCGGCGAGGAGTCGGGCACCACATCCACCACCCCGGCCCATTGTCGCAGCATCTTCAGCTGTCCGAAGCTCGGAAACATTTCCAGCATGCCGGAAAGCACGATTGCCTGCACAGGCGGGTTGCCGCGCTGCGCATACGACGGAATGCGGTCGATGCCGCCGCCCACCACGATCTCGCCCTTGTCGGACTGAAACATGTAGGTGCCGGTGCCCAGATAAAGCACTACCGTGTCGAGGCACGGCTTCACAGGCTCAGACACCATGGCCTGCAGAGAATAGGATTTGATCGGCAAGTTGAAGCCGGCCATGCCCGCCACCACGCCGGAATTGCCAGCGGTCGCGATGCCGACCGCCCCGGCGCGCACATCGCCTTTGCTCGTTTCAACGCCAACGCAGCGGCCGTTTTCCATGAGGAAGCCGGTGACCTCACAGCGTTCAATGATGTCGACGCCGTATGCGCTCGCCGCACGCGCATAGCCCCAGGCCACTGCGTCGTGGCGTGCCACACCGGCCCTGCCCTGCCAGACCCCGCCGAAGATCGGATAACGCGCCGCATCACCGCTGTTCAGAAGGGGCGCCTTTGCCAGCACCTGTTCGCGGGTGAAAAGTTCTGCATCCGTGTCATTGATCTGCATCGCGTTCACAATGCGGGCGGCGATCTCCATCTCGGCATCGGAATGCGCGACCGTGACCACGCCACGCTGCGAGAACATGATGTTGTAGTTCAGCTCCTTGCCGAGCGTCTCATAGAGCTTCAGCGAATAGTCGTAGAGCGCCACGCTTTCGGGATAGAAGTAGTTGGAGCGGATGGTGGAGGTGTTGCGCCCCGTGTTGCCGCCGCCGATCCAGCCCTTCTCGATCACCGCGACCTTGGTCATGCCGTGGTTCTTGGCGAGGTAGTAAGCGGTTGCGAGCCCCTGACCACCGCCGCCGATGATCACCGCATCATAGGAAGATTTTGGTCCGGGCGGCGAGCGCCATGCTTCTTCCCAGCCGGAATGGCCGCGAAGACCCTCGCGAAAAAGGCTCCAGGCCGAATAGCGCTTGTTGTTCCGCGGTGGCTGCAACGCAGTTCTCCGATTAGCCGGCAAGCGGCTCCACGTCCTGCCTATTGCCCGCCCGCGCGCCGTGACACGAGCGAACCGACATTCATTCCAGTTCCTGCGCCATGTGCAGTTGGGCGTAAAGCCCGCCCGCCGCGAGGAGCTCGCGATGGGTCCCGGTTTCGGCGATGCCGGAGCGATCCACAACGACGATCTTGTCCGCGTTGCGGATTGTCGCCAGCCGATGGGCGATCACCAGCGTGGTGCGGCCCTTCGAAAGCTCGGCAAGCGACTTCTGGATCTCCCGTTCCGTTGCCGTGTCGAGGGCAGAGGTTGCCTCGTCCAGGATCAGGATGGGCGGATTCTTCAGGAACATGCGGGCGATCGCCAGGCGCTGCTTTTGCCCGCCCGACAGCTTGACCCCGCGCTCGCCCACCACGGTTTCCATGCCGTCCGGCATGGCTGCGATCAGCGTTTCCAGGCGTGCCAGCCGCGCCGCTTCGGCAATCTCCGCATCGCTTGCGTCGAGCCGGCCGTAAGCGATGTTGTCGCGGATGGTGCCGCCGAACAGAAAGACATCCTGTTGCACGAGGCCGATCTGCCCGCGCAAGGAAGCCAGTGTCATGTCGCGAACATCGATTCCGTCCACCGTGATCGCGCCGGCCTGAACTTCGTAGAAGCGCGGCAGCAGCGAACAAATTGTGGTTTTGCCAGCTCCCGACGGCCCCACAAAGGCTACGGTTGAACCGGGCTCGATGCGCAGATCGACGCCTGACAGGATGGGCTGGCCGCCGTAGCCGAAGCCAACGCCGCGATATTCCACCAGGCCCTGCAGCGGCGGGGCTTCCGTCGCACCCGGACGGTCGGCAATGTCGGGTTCGGTGTCGAGCAGTTGCGTGTAGCGGCGAAAGCCGGCGATGCCCCTGGGATAGGTTTCGATGACCGAGTTGATCTTCTCGATCGGCCGGAAAAATACGTTCACCAGGAGGAGGAAGCCGACGAAGCTGCCGGTGGAAAGCTCGCCTCGCAGCACGAAGAAGCTGCCCGCGATCATCACCACCAGCTGGATCAAGCGCATGCTCATGTAGTTGAGCGACATAGAAGCGGCCATGATCTTGTAGGCCTGCAGCTTGGTTGACCGGTAATTTGCGTTGTCGCTGGCAAAAAGCCTGCGCTCATGCTCCTCGTTGGCGAAAGCCTGGACCACGCGCATTCCGCCCACATTTTCTTCGATCCGCACGTTGAAGTTGGCAACGCTGCCATAAAGGCGCTGCCAGTTCTGTTCCATGCGCACCCCGTAGACGCTGGTGACCCAGGCGATCACCGGAACAACAGCGGCCGTAATCAGCGCGAGCTTCCAGTTGACCGAGAACATGAGGGCGAAGGCCCCGATAAACGTCATCACCGCGATAAAGAGATCCTCGGGGCCATGATGCGCCACCTCGCCAATCTCCTCGAGATCCTTGGTGACACGGGCGACGAGATGGCCTGTCTTGTGGTTGTCGTAGAAGCGGAAGGACAGCTTCTGCAGATGGTCGAAGCTCTTGCGGCGCATCTCCGTTTCAATGTTGATGCCGAGCATGTGGCCCCAATAAGTGACCACGGCCATCAGGCCGGTGTTGATCGCGTAGATCACGAGCAGGCCAATCGAGGCAGCGACGATCAGCGGCCAATTGCCGGTGGGCAGCAGGTTGTCCACAAAGGCGCGCACCGCCATGGGAAAGCCAAGCTCAAGCAGCCCGGACAGGATGGCACAGCCGAAATCGAGGAAGAACAAACCTTTCCAGGGCGCATAGTAGCCGAAGAAGCGCCGAAGCATAGGTTGGGAAACGGCTGATGGCCGCGTCGGAGGCGGAGTGGCAAGCATGGAGCGTCCAGGATCTTGAACCGGCAAGGCGCACGGCCTTCGGCTTGCCAGCGCACGCGCGCCTTCTAGCGCTTCAACGATGGATCGGCAATGTTGACGGCTGTCAGCCCTAATCAGGCACTCGAACCGCGCGGTCCACGAAGCCTTCCACAAGGCCGATGAAGCGCGTCGGGGAGATGCCCCGCTGGCGATATTTCCAACGTTTCAGGTACCAGTCCTGAAGCAATGGCTTGATCAGCCCGGCCAGAAGGGCTGCCTCGACGTCCACGAAAAGGCCGCGCTCCTGGCCTGCCTTGATCGCGGCGGAAAACAGCGCTTCCGTGCGCAACTCCTGCGCGATCGCGAAGGCACGCGCCTGCTTGTCGAAGGCTTTCACTTCCAGAAATGCAAAATAAAACCAGCGCTGCAGATTTTCGGTCAACAGCACGTGCCGGCGGATCAGGCCGCGCAGCCGCAACAGCGGATCCTCCGCTTCCCCCGCTTCCATCGGAGCAACGGCGATGTCCACGGCATGGCTGACGGCCGTCAGGATCATCCGCAGCAACGTTTCCTTGCTGTCGACATAGGTGTAGATCGCGCCCATCGACAGGCCGCTGTGTTCGGCAAGATCGCGGGTGGTGGTGGAATGGAAGCCGTTGCGGGCGCTGAGTTCAAGCGCGGCAAGCAGGATCTTTTCCAGGTTGGGAACGGCGACGTGTTCCTTGCGGATCCGGATCACCTCGCCATGCCGGCGAAACACCTCAGCGCATAACATAGCGGCCGTGATGTTGCGTGGATCAACAGGGTCGCCTGCCTCGATCCGATCCGCCACCTGTTCAACTGCATCCGCCATGCCTGCCGGTATCGCGTACCCGATGCCGGCGCGCAAGCGACGAGCGCTGCCCATGTCATCGGCTCTTCATGCGCGCCGGTTCAAGAAGGATCCCGGCGTTTTGACGCTGCCCGCTTCAACACCTAGATTGCTTGCCATGACAAACACACCTCAAGCTGCAGGCTCCACGCCAGCGTGGGCCAACTCCGTTCTTCAGTTCTGGTTCGATGAACTCACCAGGGAAGACTGGTTTTCCGGCGATGCCGGCGTTGATGCCCGGATCAACGAGCGCTTCGCAGAACTTTACGCGGAGAAATGCGCCAGCATTCCGGAGGGAGCGCTTCAGGACCCTCGTACGGCGCTCGCCGCGATTCTCCTGTTCGACCAGATCCCGCGCAACCTTTTTCGCGGTTCAGCCAAGGCGTTTGCAACCGACGAGATGGCGCTGACGATTGCCCGCACCGCAGTCGACAAAGGCTTCGATTCTCAACTCGGCAAAGAGGAACAGGCGTTTTTCTACATGCCCTTCGAGCATTCGGAGACTCTGGCGGACGGGGAGCGCTGTGTTTCCTTGTTCAAGAGCCTCGGTGACGAAGAAATGATCCGCTTTGCTGTGGAACATCGCGACATTCTCGCGCGCTTCGGCCGATATCCCCACCGCAATCGGGCCTTGAACCGGGAAAGCACGGCGGCTGAAGAAGCCTTTCTTGCGGAACACAAAGGCTTTGGGCAGTAGCCGGGTGCGCTTGCAACCAAAGGCGCCCTGCCAGTATCGTGACGCGGAAGAAAAGACTTGAGGGAGCGAAGCGTGGCCAAGGAAGTGGGTTCAAAAAGCGAACAGTCGCAATCGGCGGAAACAGACAAGCCCAAACGCAGCCGCAAGACGCAAACCGCCGAAGCAGCGAGCGCAACTTCCAAGCCCGCCGCCGCGCCGCGGACCCGCAAGCCGAAAGGTGCCACAGCCGAACCACAGCCATCGGCAGCTGAGCCGGCGCCCAAGGCACCCGCTCGCAAGGCGTCCAGCCGATCCAGCAAGGCGCCGGCCGGGGAGGCGAATATGCCTGCTTTTGAGAACACAGCGCCTGCCGCCGACAAAGCCGCAACTGCTGAAAAGGCGCCGGCCAAACCGCGCACCCGCAGCGCTAAGGCAAGTGCGAGCGCCACAGAAACCGCTACCAACAGCAAAACCGCTGAAACCATCCCTGCTGTCGAGAAGCCCGAGGCGGCTCCCGATGCTATCGACGCGAATGCTGCTGCGCCCACGGCCTCGGCCAAGCCGCCGGCTTCAACGCCGAAGCCGTGGCTTGCGAGCTATCCGCCTAATGTTCCCGCCGACATTGTCGGTTTGCCGGCCGACTCGCTCGGCGCCATGATCGTGGCGGGCTGCAAGACACATGGCGCGAAGCCTGCCTTCACCTCGATGGGCAAGTCGCTGAGCTTCACCGACTTCGCTGCGGAGTCGGAAGCCATGGCGGCCTACTTTCAGTCGCTCGGACTGAAGAAGGGTGCGCGCATCGCGCTGATGATGCCCAACATCCTGCAATATCCGATCGCGCTCGCGGGCGCGCTGCGGGCCGGATATGTGGTCGTCAACGTCAACCCGTTGTACACGGCCCGAGAGCTCGAGCATCAGCTGAACGACTCCGGCGCAGAAGCCATCGTCATCCTCGAGAATTTCGCCAACGTCCTGCAGCGTGTCGTGAACAACACTGCCGTCCGGCATGTGATTGTGGCCGCCATGGGCGATCTGCTCGGGCTCAAGGGGTTTGCCGTCAACCTCGTGGTGCGGCGCGTCAAGAAGATGGTTCCCGCCTGGCAGCTGAAGAACCACGTGCGCTTCAACGCCGCCTTGAAGGCTGGCCGCGGCATGACCTTCAAGCCTGTCACGGTGACGGCGGACGACCTGGCCTTTCTGCAATATACCGGCGGGACCACCGGCGTTGCCAAGGGCGCCATGCTCACGCACGGAAACGTGCTGGCCAATGTCGCCCAGAACGCGGCCTGGCTGGAAAGTGCGTTCGTGAAGCACAAGAGGCCCGAACAAGCGGTTTATCTCTGCGCCTTGCCGCTTTACCACATCTACGCCCTGACGGTGAACGCCCTGACCGGCATTCATCTCGGGTCGCAGAATGTGCTTGTCGCCAACCCGCGCGACATTCCGGCCCTGGTGAAGGACTTCAAGCAGCACAAGGTCAACTTCTTCCCGGGCCTCAACACGCTGTTCAACGCGCTCCTCAACAACGAGGACTTCAAGAAGCTGGATTTTAGCGCGCTGGTGCTGACCTTTGGCGGCGGCATGGCCGTGCAGCAGGCTGTTGCTGATCGTTGGCAAAAGCTGACGGGCGGCGTCATCTCGGAAGGCTATGGTCTTTCCGAAACGTCGCCGGTGGCCACGGCCAACCCCTTCGACGCCGAAAAGTTTTCCGGTACGATCGGCTTGCCGTTGCCGTCTACGGAAATCTCGATCCGCAACGACAACAATGAAGAAGTGGCAACGGGCGAAGCCGGCGAAATCTGCATTCGCGGGCCTCAAGTCATGAAGGGCTACTGGAACAGGCCTGACGAGACCGCCAAGGTCATGACGGCGGACGGTTTTCTGAAGTCCGGTGACATCGGCTTCATGGACGAGAAGGGTTACACCAAGATCGTCGACCGGAAGAAAGACATGATCCTGGTTTCGGGCTTCAACGTTTATCCAAACGAAATCGAGGACGTGGTGGCGCGCCACCCGAAGGTTCTCGAAGTGGCGGCAGTCGGCGTCCCGGATGAAAAGTCCGGCGAGGTCCCCAAACTTTTCGTGGTCAAGAAGGATGCTTCTCTTACCGAAGATGAAGTTCGCTCGTTCTGCCGCGAGAATCTCACCGGCTACAAGCGGCCTCGTTTGATCGAGTTCCGCGATGAGCTGCCGAAAACCAATGTGGGCAAGATCCTGCGACGAGAGTTGCGCGGCTAGCCGTCGCGCATCTCACTCCGGCGCATCGGCATCGAGTCGATCAGGTCGAACACCGTCTCGGGCTCGATCAGTTCCGTTTCGCGCAGCTTCTCACCGCCGTCCTTGCCAACCAGCACGACGGTCAGATCTGCGTTCTCATCCACGCGAAACCGGGTCCGCAGCGCCGAAGCGGTGGGCAGCCGCTCCCTGGAAACCCCATCGGCAACGAGGTTGCCAACGATGCTGAGGACCACCAGGTCCCGCTCGTTCGCCTGGCTTTGCTGTTCTGCAAAGCGCCCGTCCTGCTGCGCGACCTCGGCTTCCTCGCCAAAGATCAGCAGCACGCGCTTCTTCCACTGATAAGCAGCGAGCGGGCCTGGATCAGCGAAAGCACCGCTGATCGGCAGTGCCGCCACCAAGAGCGAGCCTGCAAGAAGTACACGCAACATCGTTTGCCACCTTCTCATCAGAATGAGGTGGGGCGCGATCCTCAGATGTCGAGGTGCGGCGGGGGCGCGGCAGCCGTCCCGCCGCTGAGGATGTCCAGCTGTCTTGGCAGATCCACAACAGACGCAAGCAGCACGTCGGCCAGGCTTCCAAGGCTCGCGCGCGTACCGGTGCCGCTCAGAACACCCACCGCCAAGCCTGCTCCCCCGGCTTTTGCCATCTCAAGGTCGTGGCGATTGTCGCCCACCATCGCCACTTCATCCGGCCGCACGCCGCAAAGATCTGCAAAGGCATGTAGCGCATCAGGCGCAGGCTTGGGATTGGCAACGGCATCATAGCCGTAGGCGGCAGCAAACATCTGCGCGATGCCGAGGCTGAGCAGCGTTTTTTCTGCGCCAGCCGTGGAGTCGTTCGTGGCCACGCCGAGGCTCAAGCCCCGCTTGTGCAGCAGGGCAATCGTGTCGGTTACGCCTGGAAGCGCAACGGCCTGGGCAGCGCCTTCTTCCGCCGTGAAGCTGTCGAACTCGCGGATCAGGATTTGGCGTTCGGCCGGTGAATGATCGGGATACCACAGCGCCACGATTTCAGCGTTGGTGCCGGCCGCAAAAACCGAGTCCGGCTTGAAGCAGCGATTGACGCGATCAAGCCCGCCTCGCTCAAGCAGTCGTTCGGCACGCTCGGGGTCGCCGTCCGCAGCCTTCATCGCCATGCGCTCGCCGATGGCGAGCCAGGTCTTCTCGAAGTCAATAAGAGTGCCGTCCTTGTCGAACAAGATTGCCTTGATGGCCATGACGCCCTCAGCCGCGCAGAGCAGAAACGGCGGCGACGAGACCTGCGGTAGATGCGTCGCGTCCTGACGCATCTTCCTTGCCTTCCACCACCGGCTGCAGTTGCGTTGCCAGTTCCTTGCCGAGTTCGACACCCCATTGGTCAAACGCGTTGATGCCGAACAGCGCGGCTTCCATGAACACCCGGTGCTCGTAGAGCGCGATCAGGCGCCCAAGGGCAAACGGATCCAGGATCCGGTGCACGATGGTGATCGAGGGGCGATTGCCTGGGAATACCCGGTGCGGCGCCAGCGCCTGCGCGTCCGTTGCCGACACACCCTTCTTGATCAGCTGAGCGGTGGCTTCTTCAAGCGTGCGGCCGCGCATCAACGCTTCTGATTGCGCCAGGCAGTTGGCGATGAGGAGGTCGTGGTGGACCTTGAGATCCGGCTCATGGGCTTGTGCGGCGATGATGAACTCCACCGGAATGACATCCGTGCCCTGGTGCAGGAGCTGGAAAAACGCGTGCTGCCCATTGGTGCCGGGCTCACCCCAAACCAGTGGGCCGGTCGGCGTTTGCACCGGCTCGCCATCAGAGGTGACGCGCTTCCCGTTGGATTCCATGTCGAGCTGCTGCAGGTAGGCAGGGAGGCGGAGAAGGCGCTGGTCATAGGGGATCACGGCGCGCGCGGGATAGCCGCAGATCACGCGGTGCCAGTAGCCGATCAGCCCCAGCACCATCGGCAGGTTCTTTTCTGCGGGTGCTTCGCGGAAGTGCTCGTCCATGGCCCGCGCGCCATCCAGGAAGCGACGAAAGTTCTGCGGGCCAACGGCAAGCATGATCGGCAGGCCAATGGCCGACCAAAGGGAATAGCGACCGCCAACCCAGTCCCAGAAGCCGAACACGCGCTCAGGAGGGATCCCGAAGGACGCGACCTTGTCGAGCGCGGTGGACACGGCCGCGAAATGCTGCCCAACAGCGTCCTCGCCCAGCGCTTCGGCGATCCAGCGACGCGCGGTTTGCGCGTTTGTCATGGTTTCGATCGTGGTGAAGGTCTTGGACGCGATGATTACGAGCGTTGACGCCGGGTCGAGCCGCTTCAAGGTGTCGTGGATGTGGGCACCATCCACGTTGGACACGAAATGCGCCTGCGGGCCGTCGTGGTAAGGCGCCAAGGCCAAGGTCGCCATCACCGGGCCGAGATCCGACCCGCCGATGCCGATGTTCACAACATCGGTGATCGCCTTGCCCGTGGACCCACGCGTTTCACCCTCGCGGACAGCGTCCGCGAAGGCGCCCATGGCTTCGAGCACCTCGATCACACTGGGCACCACGTTCTGTCCGCCGGTGGAAACGGTTGCATCCGGCGCAGCCCGCAAGGCCGTGTGCAGAACCGCGCGATGTTCCGTGGTGTTGATGATCTCGCCCGCGAACATCGCGTCGCGACGAGCTTCCACACCCGCGGCTTCGGCGAGCTTTCCCAGTAGCTGCATGGTTTCGCCCGTCACCGCACATTTCGACCAGTCGAGCAGGAGATCATCGAGTTCGGCGGAAAAGCGAGCAAACCGCTGCGGATCTTCGGCGAAGGCTGCCCGCATGTCGCGCGGGCTTGAAGCATGATGAACCCGCAAGGCTTCGATGGCTGCAGCAACTGAAGGCTTCATCACAGGTGATCCTTTCCGGAGATCCGGCTTCTGCTTGGACGGGCCGTGTCATAGCAAGCACCGGCGCCTGCGCGCCAGCCGCTTTGCTCCGAAGCATCTATTCCGCTGGTTGAAGCGTTCATCAGAAAAATTGGTGGCTCAATGGCTTGGGCCAGTCTTGATCAAATAGGCAGGCTCCCTTAGCATTGTTGGTAGAGGACATTCGCAATGCCGCATCGCAACGACGCCGCCATCTGGTCCGGCCTGTTCCGGATCTCGCCGGACTCCGGGCAAACGCTGCAAGCGCAGATCCGTCAGGCCATCGTTGCGGCCATTCTCGACCGACAGATCGCAGCATCAATGCCCTTGCCGTCTTGCCGTGTTCTGGCCGACAAGCTCGGCGTCGCGCGCGGCACCGTGGTGATCGCGTTTCAGCAACTGGTGGATCAGGGCTTCCTTGTTGCCAAGGAAAGGCGCGGCCATTTCGTCAATCCGCAAGTGCTGACGTCACCCAGCAAGCCGCATGTGAAGCCGGACATCGCGCCGCCCGGGATCGACTGGAAGGCACGACGGCAGGTTTTTGCGAGCGACATGCCACGCGTCACCAAGAGCGACAACTGGATCAAGTCGAGCTACCCCTTCGTTTACGGTCAGTTTGACCCCAACCTGTTTCCAACGGCCGAATGGCGCGAATGCAACCGCATGGCGCTCGCCGTGCTCGAGATTCGCAACTGGGCGTCCGATGTGGTGGACCGCGACGATCCGCTGTTGATCGAGCAGATCCAGGCGCGTTTGCTTCCACGCAAGGGGATCTTCGCCAACCCCGACGAGATCATCGTGACGCTTGGCGCGCAAAACGCACTCTACATGCTGGCTACCCTTCTCATGGCCAAAGGGTCACGCGTGGCCATGGAGGATCCTGGCTATCCCGACGCGCGGGCGATCTTTGCGCTCGCGGGCGCCGAGATCGATCCCGTGCCGGTTGACGCCAATGGGCTCGTGGTTTCGGCCGTGCCAAAGTCCAGCGGCTTCGTGTTCACCACGCCAAGCCATCATTGCCCGACCATGGTGGCGATGAGCCCGGAGCGGCGGCAGTCGCTGATTGCAGGTGCCATTGCCAACGACCAGATCATCATCGAGGACGGCTATGACAGCCAACTCGTCGACCAGGCGCCGCAGCAGGCGCTGAAGAGCCTCGATCGTTCCGGCCGCGTGGTTTATGTCGGTTCCCTTTCCAAGACCCTCGCGCCGGGCCTGCGCCTTGGCTACATCGTGGCGTCCGCCGACCTGATCGCCGAGCTGCGGGCGCTGCGCCGCCTGATGCTGCGTCACCCGCCGGCCAACAACCAGCGCGCGGTGGCTCTTTTCCTGTCGCTTGGCCACCACGAAGCGCTTGTGCGCCGCTTGTCCAGCGCATTCGATGAGCGTCGCCGCCGCCTGTCCCAGGCAGTTGCTTCCTTCATGCCGGAATGGCGGACGAGCGACCCTGCCGGCGGAACATCGCTTTGGCTCGAGGGTCCGCATGGCGTCGACTCGCGCGCGGTTGCGGAAGCCGCGGCGGCCCGCAGCGTGCTTGTGGAACCCGGCGAGCGCTTTTTCGCCGAAGCCAACAAGCCGCAGCGGTTTATGCGACTTGGGATCTCGTCGATTGCCTTGCAAAGTATCGAACCCGGCATCCGCGAACTCGCATCTGCGGCCGGTCGGCGGTCCGCAGCGGCCTAAGATTAATCCGCTAGACTGCGAGAAAGGTGTCGTCGAAGGGCAAGCGCAGAACCGCGCCGCTTTCTTGCACGATCTTCAGGGCGCCGTCGCCGGCAGAAACGGCAACAACAGGAACGGCCGTTTCGGCAAGCGGCACCGCGCCGAACGCCTGGCGCACAACAAGCGTTTCGCCGTCGAGCTTGAAGGCGGTTGGCACGCCCTGAGCCGTCAGGCTGTTTTCGCCGGTCGACGCGCGGTGCCCGCCGGGATGCGCCCTTGCGTCCTCAATGCCGAGCACCCCGGTGTGGCGGGCGTTCCAAGGCGGGTAATTGCGCCCACCATTTGACATCCACAGCATGGTGATAGGCAGGGTTTCAGCGTTCTTCAGGACGAGAACCATGTCTTGTTCAGCATGGCGGCTGATCGCAGTCCAACCGAGCCCTGCCCCTGCATCCTCCGCCAGCGTCAGGAAATCCTCGTGACGTTCGGCTGGTGGGTAGATGCGCAGATCCTTGGTGCCCCCTTGCGCCAGAGGAAAGGCGCTCAGGTCTTCGACGTGGGCCGGATAAGCAAGGGCAAAGCGACCCCGCGCAGGATCTGGCTCAAGCGGCGCATCCGGCGTTTGGGCAAACCGTTTGGGCGAAGATGCCAACAGCCCTCCAGCCTTCATGCGCGTCATGAGGTGGTGCGACACGGACAACAGGCCGCTGCCGCCCCTGAGGCGATGTTCCTGGTACACGAAGGGATGGTTGGCGCGCAGGGTGATCTGCTTCTCGATCGTTGCGCCGAGCACAGGACGCTGGAGGCGGAAACTCGCGCTGACGCCGCCGCCGTCCACCGCTTCTTGCTCCACGAAGCCCCAAGCAGAATTCGCCGGCCAGCCATGCACCGGCGCATCTTCAAGGTCGCTGCGGGAAAACGGCGCGCAGAAGAAATCGCCTGACAAACGCGCCAGCCCCAGGGAAGTGCCGTCGGGCAACTCCTCACCGCTGTCCACCCACGGCGCGCGATGAAGCGGCCGCAACGGCCGGTCGGCGGCCTCAATCACACAATCAACGATATGGCCGTTGCGAAGGTCTAACCGGAGCCGAATCCCTTCCGCCGCAAGTTCGTGCTCACCCGTCATGATTACCCTTTCCGCAGCGGCTTCCTCCTAGCCCTTGACCCCGGTTGCCGCAAATGGTCCGGGGAACTCGGGAGCCGGTGAGAACTTTTGCTCTGGCCCGCTGCAGGAGCATTTGGTGATCCGCAAGAAGACCCGACCGCCGCGCAACCTGATTCTCGTGATGGGCGATCAGCTTGACGGCGCGTCAGCGGCCTTCCACGGCTTTGACGCGGCGCAGGACATCATCCTGCAGATGGAACTGCGGGAGGAAGCGAGCACCGTGCCGCAGAACAAGCGGCGCATCGCCTTCTTCTTTTCCGCCATGCGCCATTTCCGCGACGAACAACGCGCGCTCGGACGGCAGGTCTGGTACACGGAGCTCGACGATCCCGAGAACCGGCAAAGCTTCCCGGCCGAACTCCAAAGACGCTTCGACCAGGCCAGGCCGGATGGTGAGATCATCGTGCTGGAACCCGGCGATTACCGCGTCCGCGCAGCCCTCGAAGCACTCGACCTTCCGATCCGCTTCATCGAGGACGATCATTTTCTGTGCAGCCGCAGCGAGTTCCAGGCGCTGATCGCCGCCAACCCCACCATGATCCTGGAAACCTTTTATCGCGCAATGCGGCGCAAGCTGAACGTGCTGATGGAAGGCGAGGAGCCGGTCGGCGGGCAATGGAACTTCGACCGCGACAACCGCAAGAGCTTCGGCCGCAAGGGTCCACCTTTGATGATCCCGCCGCCGCGCTTTCCGGCCGATGACACCACACGGGCGGTGCTGGACCTCGTGGAGCGCAGCTTTCCCGACAATCCCGGCAGCCTCCAAGACTTTGCCATTCCCGTGACGCGCGCACAGGCGCTGCAATCGCTGGACGATTTTGTGCGCCACCGGTTGCCAGATTTCGGCCGCTTCCAGGACGCCATGGCTGGTGGCCAGGCTTTTCTGTTCCACAGCGTTCTTTCAGGCCCGCTGAACCTTCATCTTTTGCGGCCCCTTGAGGTGCTTCGCGCCGTTCTGGCCAACCCTTCCAACGCACCGCTCAATGCGGTGGAAGGCTTTGTGCGGCAACTGATCGGCTGGCGCGAATTCGTTCGCGGCATCTACTGGCACCTGATGCCGGACTATGCGGCCCGCAACGCGATGGGCGCGACCCTGCCGATGCCACGGTTCTACTGGACCGGGGACACAGACATGCGCTGCCTCCATGAAGCGATCGGCCACACGATCGACCACGCGTACGCGCACCATATCGAACGGCTGATGGTGCTGGGCGAGTTCGCGCTTCTGCTTGGCGTGCGGCCCTACGACGTCCACCGCTGGCACATGTCGATGTTCTGGGATGCGATCGACTGGGTGTCCCTGCCCAATACGCTCGGCATGAGCCAGCATGGCGACGGCGGGGTCATGGGTACGAAGCCCTATGCCGCGTCGGGCGCTTACATCGACCGCATGAGCGATCATTGCGGGCGCTGCCGCTACCATCCGGGCAAGAGCCTTGGCGAGGACGCTTGCCCGTTCACCACCCTGTACTGGGACTTCCTGGCACGGCATCGCCGCAAGCTTTCGCGCAATCCAAGGATGCGCGGACCCTATCAGAACCTGATGCGGAAGCCGGCTAAGGATGTGCTTGCTATCCGCCGCCGAGCCACGGCGCTGCGCAAGGAACTGACCCGCGAAACCTTTTTGCGCGAGCCGGATCAGGCATAGCGGCGGGGAAAGGTCGAGATTGCGCGCGCAGCCGTTTGAACGCCGGCTTCAAGGGCGGCCTCAAGCGCTTCGCCACGGCTGAGCGATGCCAGGAAGGCAGCGTTGAACGTATCGCCTGCCCCGACGGTGTCGATCACGGCCACCTCTGGTGCTGCGGCATGGCATGAACCCGCCGCGGTGAGCGCGGTTGCGCCCTCCGCGCCTCGTTTCACAACGACGATCTGGTTAGGCCCTATCGTCGTGGACAGATGCTCCAGTGCGGCTGCGTCATCCATGGCCCCAGTGAAAGCTTTCGCTTCTTCCGCATTGATCAAGGCGATGCCGCACGCCCGGAGCCAATCAGCGAAGGCCTGCTTGGCGTCGTTCATCCAGCCTTGCGGCGGCCAGCCCGGATCAACCGCCGTTTGCCAGCCTCGCTCCTCCAGCCTGCGCAGGATCTGGGGCGTGGCACTCATGATCTCCGGCATCAGGAAAGCGCCCGACAGGAGCGCGAAGCTTTGCCCATGCGGGGCTTGCGGGAGGCGCTCCAGGAGATCCGCCGCTGATGCGGAATGAAGATGGCCCGGCGTGGTGAAGAACACGCGGTCGCCGCCCTTGTGCACAATCCCCACCGTCACGGTCGTATCGGCTTGTTCGTCGATCCACTCACAGAACTGCGGGTCGAATTGTTCCCGCAGCCATAGGCCGTTCGGGTCGCGTCCGGTGGAGCTCACCAGGCGATGGGGCACGCCCAGGCCGCTCAGTGCCAGTGCCGTGTTTCCAGCCGAGCCGCCGGCGCGCAGTTCGGACCGCTCCACCACCACTTCCGTGCCGATCGCGGGCCAGCCATCGACTTCGCCAAGCACGAGGTCCACGTTGACATTTCCCAGCACAAGCAGCGGCGGGACGGTCATGGCGCTTCGCCGTTCGTGACCTTGGAGGAGCGGAGCGGCGTGCCGAACCCGTCGCCGACCCGTGCGGCAGCAGCCTCGATCGCCAGCCGCTGAACCGCAGGGAGGAGAACGGCAACTCCAGCCAACCCGTTGAGCGGCGGCAGCTGCACGTGGATCGCACCGTCAATCGTCGGCTGATCGCCCAGATCAAACAGAACGGGACGAAGGCCGTAGCTCACAGCAGCCTGCGCCGTGCGTGTCACGGCGGCAGCGTCCGCACCGACCGGCCGCGCCAGCACCAGAGTGTGGGTGGGCTCCAGCATTTCCATCGGGCCATGCAGCAGCTGTCCCAGTTCCAGAGCCATCGCCGGCGTACGGGCAAGCTCCATGAAGGTCAGGGACGCGGCTTGCAAGGCGCCATGCAATTGACCACGGGCGGACATCACCAGAAGCGACGTGTCTTGCAGGGTGTCCAACGCGTCGGCGGGCGGCTCCGCACCGAGTGGATCACCGCTGTTCAGCACATCGATAAGCGCGTTCATGTCCTCGCCAAGAGCTGCAAGAATGGCCGCATGCAGGCACAGCGTCAGCGTGATGCTGCGGGTTGCCGCGAAAGCCTGCTCCCGCCCGCCTACCCCGATCAGGCAGGGAACCGCGCGTCCAAGCGTGGAGTCCGTGTTGAGGGTCAGCCCGAAATGGTCGGCGTGATCTGGCGTCCGGTCGAGATAGGCCGCCACCTCGCCCGAACCGCCGGATTGCGAAACCAGGATCGTTACCCGGTCGCGCGGCGGCTGCGGCATACGCATGGCTTCCGACAGCACCTCCGCGGCTGCTTCGATGCCTGCCGCGCGGTAAGACGCCAGCACCATGCGGTTGGCCCAATGGGAGGCGCCCATTCCAAGAAGCGTCAGGCGACCGGTTTCGCGGATCCGCGACGCGATGGCTGGCGCCTGCTCATGCGCTTCGTGAAACGACTGAAGCGCGTCGGTGTATTGCCGCGCCATCTCCCGGCGCAGCACCTCAAGTCCAGGCAAGCTCATCGCTCTGCCGTCGAACGGGCGACCACGGGAACATAGTCTTCCAACTCAGGCGCCGGGAAGTGGACTGTCCGACCGGTTTCCGCCGAAAGGTAAAGCCCCATCAGCATTTCGACGACGCCCAGTCCGTCTTCGAAGGTTTCCAGCGGTGTTTGTCCGGTACGGAAGCATTCCACCATATGCCGATTTTCGTCTGTGTAGCCGTAAACGCCGGCTTCGTCTTCCAGCACCGGCATCAGCCCCTGCTCTGCATTCTGCTTCTCAACGAGGTCCTCGCCTTCCGAGCCGGTGACCTGGCGCGACATGAAGATCTTGAGCCCGGTGGACAGCGAGTTGAACTCCATGGCGTATTCCGGCCCGAGCAACTCGAGCTGGATGCGCAAGCCGGCGCCGACATAGGCCCAGGAGGTGGAGGCTTCCACCATTAGCGCGTTGCCGTCCTCATCCTCGAAGGTTAGCGTGCCGCGCGCGAAATCCTCCGACGGACGATTGCGATAATCCACCCCGAAGCGCTCGCGCAGCTGGTCTGCGTAGTGCGGCCGGGTCCATTTCAGATTGGCAACCTGGCCGTTGGCCGTCTTGAGCTTGAGTGAAGAACGCGGAGCGCCGGGTGCGGTGAGGAGATGGCGGCCCACTTCAACCGAATGGCACATCATGTCCGACAGAACGCCGCCACCCTGCTTGTCGCCCTGCCAGAACCAGGGCTCATGCGGGCCGGAGTGCTCTTCCGCCGCCCGTGCGAGGTAAGGTCGTCCGGTGGTTGATGCGGCACGCCGCCAAATGATCTCCTTACCGCGCAGAACGGGCGTGCAGAAAACCTGGTTTTCAAGATAGCCGTGGTTCAGCTTGGCCTCCTGCGCCAAACGCAGCATTTCGCGCGCTTCGCCCACGGTGCGGGCGAGCGGCTTTTCACAAGCCACCGCAAAGACCTTGGAGCGGCCGGCCGTAACTTCCTTGTGCAGCACCCGCATCACGTCGAGCCGCGTGTAGTTCGGCGAAAGGATCCAGATCGCGTCGACATCATCGGCCTGGAAAAGGGACTCGAGGCTTTCATGCGCGCGGCATTGTCCGAGGCCCAGTTGCTCAACCTTGGCGACAAGCCGGTTCCGGTTTTCAGCACTGCGGCTGTAAACACCGGTGACGTCGATGTTGCGCACGCCCACCATTGCGGCGAGATGAAAATGCGCGATGAAACCGCTTCCAACGAAACCGACCCGCAGGCGAGGCTTGGGAAGATCGACCATGAATCATGCACTCCTGAGTTGGACTTGAGCGAGCGGCGCAGCCGTGCTGCCGCGCACCTGAAGGGTGGTCGGCAACACGAACGGCTCGCTGGGTGGCGCGCGCCCTGACAGGATGTCCAGGAGCACGCCCATGGCAGCCCGCCCCAGTTCGGTTCGGGGCTGGCTGACCGTGGTGAGCGGCGGCTGGAAAGCCTCGCTCAGGTAGAGATCGTCAAAGCCGACAACGGAAAGATCGCGCGGAACTTCAAGACCGGCGCGCCGTGCCGCGGCAATGGCGCCGAAGGCCATTTCGTCGTTGGCCGCAAAGATGGCGGTCGGCGGCTCCGGCAGGGCAAGCAGCTGGCAGCACAGGCCCTTGCCGGCGGCCAGCGAATAATCGCCGCGCAAGACGTAAGACGACGGCACGGGCAGCCCGGCACCTGTCATGGCTTCACGAAAGCCGCGTTCCCGGAGGGACGCCATGGGTTCGGGCACGGGACCGCTGATGTGGGCAATGCGCCGGTGCCCGAGCCCCACCAGATGCGCCACCGCATCGGCAGCAGCCGCCTTGTTGTCGATCTGGACATGCGGCAATCCGGACTGCTCCACCATCTCCAGCGCCACCACGACCGGCAACTGCGCGAGAAGATCGCGGTGCATCTCGTCCTCCGGCAGGCTGCCGGTAATCAGGATCATGCCGTCGGCATGACCGTCGCGCAGCATGTCGAAGTAGCGATCTTCGCCGCCCGGCTGGTTCTCCGTATTGCCCATCAGAACGGAGTAGCCGGCTTCACGCGCGCAGGCTTCGACGCCCTTGAGGACATCAAGGTAGAAAGGGTTTCCAACATCGCGCACCACCATCAGCACCGCCTTGGAACGGCGGGTGCGCAGGTTGCGGGCGCTGACATTGGGGCGGTAGTTCATCGCCCGAGCTTCGTCGCGAATGCGCGACAAAGTGGGTTCTGCGACGAGGCCGGTGTCGGACAAGGCGCGCGACACGGTGGCCGGCGAAACGCCAACCCGTCGTGCGATGTCGATGATCTTGACGCGGCCGGTGATCATCTTGGGATCAGCAAAGGGGCCAGGTCATGTCCGCAGCGCCTGGCCACGGCCGTAAAACAGCATCAGCAGCAAAAGCGTGGCGCCAAACACCATTTGCCGGCCGGATTCATCGATGTTGACCGTGGTCAGGATGCCTTGCAGGACCGTCAACAGAATGGCGCCAGCCATCGTGCCGGTGTAGCCCCCCTTGCCGCCGGACAACGGCGTGCCGCCGAACACCACCGCAATAATGGACGGCAGCATGTATTGCTCGCCGACATTGGCGAAGGAGGAGCCGGTATAGCCAAGCAGGCAGATTCCGGCGATCGCGGCGAACATGCCGGACAACACGAAAAGCAGGATGCGCGTGGTTTTCACCGGCATGCCCGCCATGAAAGCGGCCTGCTCGTTGGAGCCAATGGCATAGATGCGATAGCCGAGGATCGTGCGGCGCAGAAGAAATGCCATAAGCAGGCCGATCGCGATCCACAGCCAGATGATGCCCGGCAGCCCCAGGAACAGCGGCTGGGTGACGAAGCCGGACAGGCCGGGTGCTGCGCGGCCGGAAGGAATGCCGTTGCGGATCACCACAAGCAGGCCCTGCAGCACGCCCAGCATGCCGAGCGTCATCACCAGCGGCGGAATCCGCAACAGCGTCACGCCAATTCCGTTGATCAAGCCGATCAGCGCGCCCGCGGCGAGGCAGCCGAGAACGGCAAGGAGGATGCCGGAATCCTGTCCGCTCATCAGGTTGCCGGCAATGATCGCGGCGAGCGAAACCACGCCGCCGACGGACAAATCGATGCCTTCGCGTCCGCCGAGAATCACGAGGTTCTGGCCGGCGGCGACGATTCCCATCAGCGCGGCGACGATCAGCAAACGCAGGATCTGCTGCGCCGATGCGAACCCAGGCGAAAGATATTCGCCCAGCGCCAGAAGCAAAACGATCAGCAGAAGGGCCACCATCAGCGGCGCCTTGAGCGCGGCCATTGGGGAGAACCCCGCGTCCTTGCGCGTTCCTTCCACTGCACTCATCGGCGCGCTCCCCGGCTGACCAGGATGCCCACCATCAGCGCCACGAGGATCGCCACGCCCTGAACGAGGTTTTGCCATTCCGACGGCGTGCCGACGAAAAAGACCAGCGAACCGATCAGGCCAATGATCAGCGCCCCGATCACCGATCCCGTCACCGTGCCGAAGCCACCCGCCAAAGCCGTGCCTCCGAGAACCACGGCGGCGACCGAGTTCAGCGTCATCTTGCCGCCAACCAGCGGATCGCCGCTCGCCGTATCACCCGTGATGCAAAAGGCAGCCAACGCGGCAAAGAGACCGGCCAGCGCATAGCCGGTGATGCGGATGCGCGTCACCGGCAAGCCGCTTTGATACGCCGCCTGCTGGTCGTCGCCCACCGCGAGCAGGCGCGTGGTCAGCTGCGTGCGGGCAAGCACCAGCAAAAGCACTGCAAGCAGCACCGCAGCGTACATCACGAAGGGAATATCAAGAATACGCCCGCCATAGGTGCGCCAAAAGGCGGTGGGTGCCGGTGTGCCGGCCACCGGCAGCACATAAAGCGCAAGTCCCGTAAAGAAGATGGATGTTGCGAAGGTCGCCACGATCGCCTGCAAGCGCAGCGCCGCCACGACAATGCCATTCACGATGCCGCAAGCGAGGCCAACAAGGAGGCCGAGGCCCAGCCCGAGCAGAACCGCACTCGTGCCGCCACCTAGTGCGTCCATGGCGGTGATGATCGACACGTTGACCAGCGAAACAATGGCACCGGCGGACAAGTCGATGTCGCCGGCATAGACAACATAGGTTTGCGCAACGGCAAGCAGCATCAGGGCAAGATAGGTTTTCACCAATCCCGTGATGCCGACCAGGCTGACGCTTCGTGGCTGGTACAAGCCGTTGAGCACCAGCAGAACCACCAGGATCAGCAGGGCCGGCAGGAAAGGAAAACGCTCGATTGCGCGCTTCAGTCCGTGCCCTGCAGTTTTCGGCGGTGCGATCGCGATGTCGCTCATGCTGCCTCGTAAGCGGCTTGATAAAGGTTGAAGGCGGTGCGGTCTGCGCCCGTCAGTTCGCGCGTTACCCCGCCGCCGTTGAACACGAGGATGCGATCCGCATTGCCGAGAAGCTCGGCGTCCTCGGAGGAATACAGCACGATCGCCATGCCTTCGGCAGCAAGCTTGCGGATAAGCTGGAACAGGTCCGTCTTTGCCGACAGATCGATGCCCTTAGTTGGATCGTCGAGCAAAAGCACGTCCGGCCGATCAATCAGCCAGCGGGCGATCACGATCTTCTGCTGGTTGCCACCCGACAAGGAGCTGATTGGATGTCCAAAGCCGGCAAACTTCGTGCGCAAGGCTTCAAGCGCTGGCTTTGCGCGGTCGCGGAGCGAGGATGGTGCGGCAAGAGCCAGGCGCTGCTTCAGGGCGTGGATCGGCGTGACATTTTCCAGGATCGGGCGGCCGGCAATGACGCCGTCCCGCCTGCGGTCGCCCGAAACATATGCCACCCCGCGCTTGATCGTGGCGCGCGGGCTGTTTGCATCAAGCGGTTCGCCCTTGAGCGACACGCTGCCGGAGGATGGCGGCGAGGCACCAAATAGGGCGCGCAGAACGGCGGACTGGCCTTGGCCGTGCAAGCCGCCGAGGCCGAGGATTTCGCCGGCGGCAAGGTCGAAGCTGACGTTGTGAAAGCCGACGCCTGAAAGGTTGCCCACAGACAGCACGGTCTGCGCAGCCGCCTTGTTTGCCGCGGGCGCCCGTGCGGCCGTTTCCATTCCCGCGCTTTCGCCGCCCACCATCAAGCGGATCACCTCCGCGGCATCTGTTTCATCGATGCGCTTGGTGGCCACGGTTTCGCCGTCGCGGATCACGGTGACGCGGTCGCCCAGCGCAAAGATCTCGTCCATTCGATGCGAAATGAAGACGATCGATCGGCCTTCGGCTTTCAGGCGCCGCAGGATGTCGAAGAAGCGGTCGACCTGCGCCCGGTCGAGTGCGGATGTCGGTTCGTCGAAGATCAGGATCGGCGCTTCGGTGGACAGCGCCTTCATGATCTCCACCAGCTGGCGCTGGTCAGGCCGGAGCGCTTCCACCGTCGCACCGGCGGAAAAGCCTTCTCCCGTGACGCCATCGAACAGGGCGATGTAGCGGCTTGCGGTGGCAACCAGCTGCTTGCGGTCCACGAATACGCCGCCGGGAAGGTTGGACAGCAGGATGTTCTCCGCAACGGTGCGGTGCGCGGCGAGGCTGAGTTCCTGATAAAAGATGCCGATGCCGTAGGTTTTTGCTTCCTGCGGGTCGTTGATGGTGACCGGCTTGCCGTCGAGGAGAAGTTCGCCGGAGTCCGGACGCACGCTGCCGGCAACGATCTTGCAAAGCGTGGACTTGCCAGAGCCATTGGAGCCGATCAGCACGTGTACTTCGCCTGCCTCGACCTCAAGATCGCCACGGCGCAGCGCCTTGGTGGCACCGTAGGTCTTGCTCACAGCCTTGGCGACAAGTCTGGCCACGCGAAAGCCTTTCCAGCAGGAATTCAGGATGCGCGAAGGCTGGCCCGCTCCGGCTGGAGCGGACCAGTTCGCCCGTCAGGTGGCGCTTTTACTTGAAGAGCGCCTCAGCTTCCTCGATGGAAAGCTGGTCGGTGTAGGAGTAGTAGCCCGGCTTGCCCTCAACCTGCTTGGCCGCTTCAGCCAGGTTCGACGAGTCAATGAACGGGATGTCGAGATACATCGCGTTGCCGTACTGGCCAGCCGTTGCCGGCTCCTTCAGTTCCTTGTCCTGGAGCAGGAGAACCGCGACGTTGAGCGCCGAAGCCATCACGCCCGGAGGATTCACCGAAGCACCCGAGTTCAGCTTGTCCTTTGTCCAAAGATCGATGAAGTCCTTGCGGATTTCGCCAGTGGCCGCGATCTGGTCGCTCTTGTTGGCGTCCATGATCGATTTCCAGGCGCCGGCAGCCATGCCGTCCTGAACCCAAACGCCAGCAATGTCCGGATAGGTTGCGAGCAGGTTCTGCATGGCCTGCTGGCCCTGCGCCTGATCCCAGTTCGCATTTACCTCGTTGACGATCTTGATGTCCGGGTGCTTGGCGAAGACTTCCTTGTAGCCAGCCACGCGCATTTCGTTGGCCGGATGGCCCGCAACGCCGTTGATGGCAACAACATTGCCCTTGCCGTTCAGGGTCTTGGCGAGCCATTCGGCGCCAGCCGCACCCCAGGCCTTCTGGTCGATACCGACATACATCGCGTCGGGCGACGACACTTCCGCGTCGGTTGCGATCACCAGGATGCCAGCTTCCTTCGCCTGGGCGAAGACCGGATCAAAAGCGGTCGGGCTGTTCGGGTTGATGATGATGGCATCCACGCCTTCCGAAATGAAGTTGCGGACGTGAGCGATCTGGCCGGGAACGTCGACATTGGCGCTCTGCACCACGACTTCAACGTTGTGGCCCTTTTCCTTCCAGGCAGCCGCGGCAGCTTGCGCTTCCTCGATCATCTGGGTGCGCCATTCCGAGCCGACCCAGCCGTTGGACAAACCGATCTTGAAATCTTCGGCATGTGCGGCGGCCGAAAGGGCAACTGCGGCAACCGTGCCGAGCGCAAGCGAAACAAGCTTTTTCATGCATTCCTCCCAATGAGCAAACTTCGATCGCCACGCTAAATCGACATGAAATCGATTTCAATAGGCATTTTGCTGGCCAAAAGCGCTGTTGAAGGGGATCGTTAATCCTCAGCGGCAAACACCGCCGCCTGTGAGGAAGCGCAGCATGAAGATCGCGACATTCAACATCAACAACGTCAACAAGCGGCTGGAGAACCTGTTGGTGTGGCTGGACGAAAGCCGGCCGGATGTCGTGTGTTTGCAGGAACTGAAGGCCGAGCAGAAGGCGTTCCCGCTGCGGGCGATTGAAAATGCCGGCTATGGCGCAGTTTGGAAGGGCCAGCGGTCCTGGAACGGTGTTGCGATCCTGGCGCGGGACGCCACACCCGTTCTCACCCGCGATCACCTGCCAGGAGACCGGGAAGACATGCAAAGCCGCTATATCGAGGCGGCCGTTCGGGGCGTGCTGATTGGGTCGATCTACGCTCCCAACGGTAATCCGCAGCCCGGCCCGAAGTTCGACTACAAGCTCGCCTGGCTGCAGCGGCTGCGGCGCCATGCAACAGCTCTTCGCAAAACGGGTGCGCCGGTTGTTCTTGCCGGCGATTTCAACGTCGCACCCACCGCACGCGAC
Organism: Tianweitania sediminis; assembly: GCF_017813335.1. Classification (GTDB taxonomy): domain Bacteria; phylum Pseudomonadota; class Alphaproteobacteria; order Rhizobiales; family Rhizobiaceae; genus Tianweitania; species Tianweitania sediminis. Next base: position 256,063 of record NZ_JAGIYY010000001.1, read on the forward strand.
ATTTATCCAACACGCTCGTGGGACGATGACGCGCTGGTTCAGCCGGAAAGCCGCGCGGCTTACAAACGCCTGCTTGGCCGCAGTTGGACGGATGCGTGGCGCAGCCTTTATCCGGACGAGCCGGGCTATACGTTCTGGAGCTACCTCAGGAACCGCTACGAACGCGATGCAGGCCTGCGGCTCGACCACCTGCTCGTCAGCCGCGACCTCGCTTCAAGGATCCGTGCAGCAGGCGTTGATCGCGAGGTGCGCGGGCGCACGGAGGCGAGTGACCACGCACCCGCCTGGATCGAACTCGACCCTGCCTAGCCGTTCCCGTGATGGGGAACGCTGAACTCCGACTTGGACTCGCCGGCAGCTTCGCCCTTGCCGCCCGGCGCACCGCGCGCTGCATCGTCACCGATGCCCACGCCGGCATCCGCATCTTCGCCGGGCCGCCGGATCAAGGCAGCCGCTTCGATCACCAAGGGCTTCAAACCATCGCCGCCGTTGTCCAGGTGCTCAAACAGCTTGCGCCGCATGCGCGGCTCCCAGAACTTGTTGATGTGCGTGGCGACGCCCAGCGGACCATCCGCAGGCGGCTGAGAGGCAAAGAATGTGGCGATCTGGTTCGCCATGTAGATCAGCTTCTGGTCGGTGTTCATGTCGCCTCCCTTTGCTTTGCGAGCGGCTGCGAAGCGCCCTTGTCGATCTCGACCCGGTGAGGGTGCGTGAAGACGTCAAATTCTGTGCCGCGGACCAACGCCACCAGCGTCAGGCCAGCGCCGTCCGCCGCACGGATCGCCAGCGCCGTAGGTGCCGATACGGCGATAATGAAGCCGGCGCCGATCGCGGCTGTTTTCTGAACCATCTCGACCGAAACACGGCTCGTGACGATCACGGCGCCCGTGGCGCCCGCAATTTCGACGCCTGCCAGCGCGCCCGCCAGCTTGTCCAGAGCGTTGTGGCGGCCGACATCTTCGCGCGCGCAGACCACACCATTAGCCGGCGAATAAAGACCTGCGGCGTGGACCGCTCCGGTTTCGCGATGAAGCGGTTGCCGCCTCGACAGCGCCGCGACGGCATCCGCAATCTGTTGAGGCGACAGTGTCATGCGAGCTTCCACGGCAGGGATGCTGCGCATGGCCTCGTCGATCGACTCGATGCCGCACAGGCCGCAACCAACCGGGCCGGCCAAGCGGCGGCGGCGTGCTTGAAAGCGCGTGTTGGCGCTGTCCTTGAGCCGGATCTGTATGTCGATGCCGGCACCCGCTTCCTCAACCTCGATCGTGTCGATCTCGGCGGGCGAGGCGATGATGCCTTCTGTCAAGCTGAAGCCCAGCGCGAAATCGCGGAGATCGGCCGGCGAGGCCATCATGACGGCGTGGGTGGTGCCGGCATAAGACAGCGCGATCGGCACCTCTTCCGGGACCCGGCGCTCAGCCTCGAAAGATCCGCTTTCGCGCTGGGCGAAGCGGATCACCGACGTGGTTGGGGGCCGTGTTTCCATTGGCAGGAGCGGAAGGGTTAAACCCCTATTCCGCGGCTTCCAAGTGGCCGGCGATGCGGCGGCTTTGGCGTGCCTGCTCATCATATTCGACCTGCCATTCCGACGGTCCGTTGGATGGCGATATCTGTACGGCAGTCACCTTGTATTCCGGGCAGTTGGTTGCCCAATCCGAGAAATCGGTAGTGATGACGTTGGCCTGCGTCGTTGGATGGTGGAAGGTGGTATAAACAACGCCTGCCGCCACGCGATCTGTGATCGTCGCGCGCAGCGTCGTATCGCCGGAGCGGCTCGACAACCGCACCCAGTCGTCCTGGCGAATGCCACGCTGTTCCGCGTCGTGGGGATGGATTTCCAGCCGGTCTTCCGGGTGCCAAACGGTGTTTTCCGTCCGGCGGGTTTGCGCACCCACATTGTATTGGCTGAGGATGCGCCCCGTGGTCAGGAGCAGCGGGAAGCGCGGGCCGGTGCGCTCGTCCGTTGCCACATATTCAGTGCGGATGAACTTGCCCTTGCCGCGCACGAAGCCGTCGACGTGCATGATCGGCGACCCCAGCGGCGCCTTCTCGTTGCACGGCCATTGAACCGAACCGTGCTCCTCGAGATAAGCGTAGTTGACCCCAGCAAAGGCCGGCGTGGTTGCGGCGATCTCGTCCATGATCTGGGATGGATGGGTGTAGGTCCAGTCCAGCCCCATGGCGCGTGCGAGGTTCTGCGTCACTTCCCAATCAGCAAAGCCGTTCTTTGGCGTCATCACGCGGCGCACGCGATTGATGCGGCGCTCGGCATTGGTGAAGGTGCCGTCCTTTTCCAGGAAGGTCGAGCCTGGCAGGAACACATGGGCGTAGTTGGCGGTCTCGTTCAGGAAGAGGTCCTGCACGACGACGCATTCCATCGCGGCGAGACCGGCGGCCACATGCTTAGTGTCGGGGTCGGACTGCAGAATGTCTTCGCCCTGGATGTAGATGCCCTTGAACGAGCCTTCCACGGCAGCATCCAGCATGTTGGGGATGCGCAGGCCCGGTTCCGACGAGATCGAGACGCCCCAAAGCTTCTCGAAGATGTCGCGTGTGGCATCATCGGAGACATGGCGATAGCCTGGCAGCTCGTGCGGGAACGAGCCCATGTCGCAGGAGCCCTGCACGTTGTTCTGGCCGCGCAGCGGGTTCACGCCGACGCCGAGGCGGCCGATGTTGCCGGTCACCATCGCCAAGTTGGCGATCGCCATCACCGTGGTCGAGCCCTGGCTGTGTTCCGTGACGCCGAGGCCATAATAGATCGCGCCATTGCCGCCGGTTGCAAACAGCCGGGCTGCCTTGCGCAGTTCCTCGGCCGGCACGCCGGTGTAGCTTTCCGTTGCTTCGGGGCTGTGACGCTCTTCCGAAACAAAGGCCGCCCAGTCCTCGAACTCCGACCAGTCGCAGCGCTCGCGGATGAACTGTTCGGCCTGGATGCCTTCCGTCACAATCACATGCGACAGCGCGGTCATGACGGCGACATTGGTACCTGGCTTCAACGCAAGGTGATGGGCTGCCTTGATGTGCGGCGACTTCACGAGATCGATGCGACGCGGATCGATCACAATCAGCTGCGCGCCCTGCCGCAAGCGCTTCTTCAAGCGAGAGCCAAACACCGGATGCCCATCCGTCGGATTGGCGCCGATGACGATCACCACATCCGTGTGCTCGACGGAGTCAAAGTTCTGCGTGCCTGCCGAGGTGCCGAACGCCTGACCCAGACCATAGCCGGTGGGCGAATGGCACACGCGGGCGCAGGTATCGACGTTGTTGTTGCGGAAGCCCGCGCGGATCAGCTTCTGGACGAGGAAGGTTTCCTCGTTGGTGCAGCGCGACGAGGTGATGCCGCCGATCGAAGCACGACCATATTGATACTGGATGCGGCGGAACTCGGACGCCGTATGCGCCAAGGCCTCCTCCCAGCTCACTTCGCGCCACGGATCCGTGATCTTTTCGCGGATCATCGGGTTGAGGATGCGATCCTTGTGCGTGGAATAGCCGTAAGCGAAGCGGCCCTTCACGCAGGAATGGCCGCGATTGGCCTGGCCATCCTTCCACGGCACCATACGCACCAGTTCTTCGCCGCGCATCTCGGCCTTGAAGGAGCAGCCGACGCCGCAATAAGCGCAGGTGGTGACCGCCGAGTGCTCCGGTTGGCCGATGGCGATCACCGACTTTTCCGTCAGGGTCGCGGTCGGGCAAGCCTGGACGCAAGCGCCGCAGGACACGCATTCGGAATCCACAAAGAGTTCATGCGCGCTGGGCGACACACGGGACTCGAAGCCGCGCCCCTCGATGGTGAGCGCAAAGGTGCCCTGCACTTCGGCGCAGGCACGCACGCAGCGCGAACACACGATGCACTTTGACGGATCATAGGTGAAGTACGGGTTGGACTCGTCCTTCGGCATCCATTTGGCGTTGAGATCGCCGTCCTGGCGCGCGCGGACGTGGTTGTCGCCGTCGTAGCCATAGCGCACGTCGCGCAGGCCCACCGCGCCGGCCATATCCTGCAGTTCGCAATCGCCGTTGGCTGCGCAGGTCAGGCAGTCAAGCGGATGGTCGGAGATGTAAAGCTCCATCACGCCGCGCCGGATGTCCTTGAGACGACCCGTCTGGGTATGGACAACCATTCCCGGCATCACCGGAGTGGTGCAGGAAGACGGGGTTCCCGCGCGTCCCTCGATCTCCACCAGGCATAGACGGCAGGAGCCGAAAGCATCCACCATGTCGGTGGCGCAGAGCTTGGGGATCGCGATGCCCGCTTCCATGGAGGCACGCATGATCGAGGTGCCTTCGGGCACCGAGACCTGGCGGCCATCCACAGTCAACGTGATCGTCTTTTCTGCGCGGGACTCCGGCGTTCCGAAGTCGATTTCTTGAACGAGACCCATTCCGAGACTCCTATTTCGCCTGCTCGGCACGGGCATGTGCCACGAGCGCGTTTGCATGACCGTGTCCGAGACCGTGCTCGGCTTTCAGCCAGTTCACGACTTCCATATGCTTTTCACCCGACCGAGTGCCGACCAGCGACAGCCAATGATCAACCGGCTGACCATAGGTCTTCTCGATCGACGGAAAGTAGGACGCCGGGCCCTTCACTTTTTCCGCCGTCATTCTGCCGCTTCCCGCATCGGGACCGGGGCAAAGTCTTCCGGGAAATGCGTGATCGCGCTCATCACCGGATAGGGTGTGAAGCCGCCGAGCGCGCAAAGCGATCCGAACTTCATGGTGTTGCAAAGGTCGGTCACCAGCGCGAGGTTCTTTTCAGGCTCGATGCCGGCCCGGATCTTGTCGATGGTTTCCACGCCGCGCGTCGATCCGATGCGGCAGGGTGTGCACTTGCCGCAGCTTTCGATGGCGCAGAACTCCATGGCGAAACGCGCCTGGTTCAGCATGTCAGCGGTGTCATCGAACACCACGATGCCGGCATGGCCGATCAGCCCGCCCTTGGCGGCGAAGGCCTCATAGTCGAAGGGCGTGTCGAACAGGCTTTCGGGGAAGTAGGCGCCAAGCGGGCCGCCGACCTGGACGGCTTTCACCGGTCGTCCCGTTGCCGTGCCGCCCCCAATTTCGTTGACGATTTCGCCCAGCGTCATGCCGAAGGCTGCTTCGAAGAGGCCGGCATGCTTGACGTTGCCGGCAATCTGCAAGGGCATGGTGCCGCGTGAACGGCCGATGCCGAAATCCTTGTAGAAGGCGGCACCCTTGTCGAGGATGATCGGCACGGAAGCCAGCGAAATCACGTTGTTGATCACGGTCGGCTTGCCGAACAGGCCTTCGATTGCCGGCAAAGGAGGCTTGGCGCGCACAACCCCACGCTTGCCTTCGAGGCTGTTCAGGAGCGCCGTTTCCTCGCCGCACACATAGGCGCCGGCGCCGACGCGCACTTCCATGTCGAACATGTTGGGTGAACCCAGCACGTTCCAGCCGAGCAGGCCCGCTCTTTGCGCGATGGCCACCGCTTCGCGCATGATCTTGATCGCTTCCGGATATTCGGAGCGGATGTAGATGTAGCCTTTGGTGGCGCCCGTCGCGATGCCGGCGATCGCCATGCCTTCGATCAGAACGAAGGGGTCGCCTTCCATGATCATGCGGTCGGCAAAGGTGCCGCTGTCGCCCTCGTCGGCATTGCACACGATGTATTTGTTGGTGGCCTTCGCGTCGTGCACGGTTTGCCACTTGATGCCGGTCGGGAAGCCGGCGCCGCCGCGGCCACGCAGGCCGGACTCGGTCACCTGCTTGACGATCTCGATCGGGGCAAGCTCGAGCGCCTTGCGCAAGCCCGACAAACCGCCATGCGCCTCGTAGTCTTCCAGCGACAGAGGGTCGGTCAAGCCGCAGCGGGCAAACGTCAAACGCTGCTGCCGGGCAAAGAACGGGATCGCTTCCGGGTCGCCCAGCCAAAGGGAGTGGCTGTTTCCATTGATGAAGTCGGCTTCAAACAGCGAGGCGACGTCCGCCGGCTTCACAGGTCCGTAGGCAACACGGCCGGCCGGCGTTTCCACCTCGACCATCGGCTCCAGCCAGGTCATGCCGCGCGATCCGTTGCGCACAATGGTGATCTCACTTCCGCGCTTTGCGGCTTCTCCGGCGATGGCCTTGGCAACCTTGTCGGCGCCCAAAGCCAGCGCAGCGGAGTCGCGGGGGACGTAGATCTTCAGGCTCACAGCCGCACCTCGGACACGATTTCGCGAAGGCGCTCTTCATCGAGGCGGCCAATCAACTGCCCATCGAGCTGCGCGGCCGGAGCACAGGCGCACAGCCCCAGGCAATAGGTCGGCTCCAGCGTCACTGAGTTATCGGCAGCGGTTTGGTGGAACTTGATTCCGAGCAGGTCTTCCGCACGCTCTGCCATGGCTTCGCCGCCCATGGCCTGGCACGCTTCGGCACGGCAGATCTTCAGGACATGCCGCCCGGCCGGCGCGCTGCGGTAGTCATGGTAGAAGGTGATGACGCCATGCACATCGGCGCGCGACAGGTTGAGCGCGTCGGCGATCACCGGAACACTTTCCGCCGGCACATAGCCGAACTCGTCCTGAATCCCATGCAGGATCGGCAGCAGCGCGCCATCCTGATGCTTCATCGCCTCCACGACGTCCAGCATGCGCTGGTGCGCTTCGGTACCTGCCTGCATCGCCATGCAGAGCCCTCCCTAGTCCTCCTGAAGACTGGGACCAGATCAGCGGCCGAATTTCAATAGAACAGTTCCGTTACGCGATAGAACATTTCTATTGCTCCTTTGCCATCTCGGCTGCCAGCGTCCGTGCCTCGTGAAGCAGAGCCGACACCATCGGCGTGTGCGGCTCGCGCTGCGGAACAACCAGGCCCACTGCATGGCGTGCATCCGGCTCCACAATCGGAACGGCACGGATGGGGTCCGAAAAGCCCAGCATTCCGCTGAGGTTGAGCGGCATGATGGAGGCCCATTTGCCAGTCCGGATGTGTGAAAACAGCACGATCATGGAGTTCGATTCCAGCGTTGCCGTGACCTCCGCCCCGGCTTCGGCAAGGTGCTTGTTGATGATGCGGCGGTTCTGCATGTCGGGCGTCAGGAGGCACAGCGGAACTGTCGCCACTTCCGCCCAAGTCACCGTTTCGCGATCCGCAAACTGATTTCCGGCTGCCGTGATCAGCTGGTAACGCTCCGAATAAAGCGGCACGGAGGTGACGCGGCCAAGCGGCTCGTTGTCGAGATAGGTGATGCCGGCGTCGATCTCGAGATTGTCGAGGTCGCTTAACACCTGCAGCGAAGTTCGCGATACGATGGAGAAGGTCACGTTCGGGTGCCTTTCCCGGAAAGGCGTGGTGAGGCGCGACACCATCGCAAGCGCGGTGGGAATGGCGGCGATCCGCAGGTGACCGGCAAGACCGCGCCGCGCCGCCCGCATTTCCTCGCGCATCGTGCGGCTGTCGGCCACGATCCGGCGCGCCCATTCCAGCACACGTTGGCCTTCCGGCGTCAGACCCTGGAAACGCGACCCACGCTGAACCAGACTGACACCGAGCTGGTCTTCCAGTTGCTTGATGGCGGCCGAAAGCGTCGGCTGCGTGATGCCGGATTCTTCCGCCGCACGGCCGAAATGCTGGTTCTTGGCGAGCGCGATGAAGAATTCCAGCTTGTCGATCATGCAAGGGAAGCTAGCTGCAGGAAGACGCCGCCGCTAGCGCAGTTGCGTCACCTCAGGCCCTTTCAAGCGCCGTGATGTCGAGCTTCACCATCTGCTGCATGGCGGACCATCTTTCCATCGGGGACGTAAACACAGTGGCACTCGCCGTGTCTCTTGCCGGTGGGCGTTGCGGAACCTAGCTCCGCAGTCCCCGCAAATTCAGGAATGTTCATGTCTCTTCAGCTCAAGGTCATTATCGGCAGCACGCGTCCGACCCGCCAAGGCGATAAGGTTGCCAGGTGGTTCGAAGGTGCTGCGCGCGAACACGGCGCCTTCGACGTCCAATTGCTCGACCTCGTCGATTTCCAGCTGCCCGTGTTTGACGAGCCGAAGCATCCGCGCATGAAGGATTATGCGCATGAGCATACGCGCCAATGGTCCACTGCGATCGACCCCGCAGACGCTTTCGTGTTCGTGACGCCGGAATACAACTACTTCCCGCCCGCTTCGCTGGTGAACGCGCTCGATTACCTGGTGCTCGAATGGTACCGAAAGCCGGCCGCGATGGTGAGCTATGGCGGAATTTCGGGTGGGCTTCGTGCCGCGCAATCGCTGCGCCCACTGCTTTCGGCGCTCAACATGATGCCCATCCCGCAGGGTCTGCCGGTGCCGTTGTTCAACACGATGATCGAGGATGGCACCTTCAAGCCCAGTGAAGCCATCGCGTCCGGCGTCAAGCCGATGCTGGATGAATTGGCACTGTGGGCCGGGGCGCTGAAGCCGATGCGGAACAGCCTGAAGTAGGCGGGCTGCGACGCTGCCGGCTTTGCCCCGCGGCCGAAACTGCATTATCTGCACGACGAACCACCAGTTGAGGCAGTGAACCGATGAGCGTGACCCAGGATCAGGTGATCGATGCGTTGCGGACCGTGAAAGGTCCGGATTTCGAGGGTGATCTTGTGTCTCTCGGGCTCGTGTCAGAAATCTTCATTGCCGATTCGAAGGTGTTCTTTTCCGTCACCGTCCCGGCTGCACGCGCAAAGGAACTGGAGCCGTTGCGCGCAGCGGCCGAGCGCGCCGTGAAGGCGATCCCCGGCGTGCAGTCCGCCGTGGTGGTGCTGACGGCCGAAAAAAAGGGCGGCGGCATGGAAAGTGGCCGGCCACAACCGCGTCCGGCTGCGCCCGCGACCCGGCCTGCTCCTGCGGCACCGAGCCGCCCGCACACCCCTTCCGGCCAGCAGCCGGGGCGCCGCGGGGTTCCCGGAATCACCTCGATCATCGCGGTTGCTTCCGGCAAGGGCGGTGTGGGCAAATCCACCACGGCCGTCAATCTGGCGCTCGGCTTGCAGGCGCTCGGGCTGAGGGTGGGCATCCTCGATGCCGACATCTACGGTCCTTCCATGCCGCGCCTGCTGGGGCTTTCCGGCCGACCTGAAACCGTGGACGGCAAGGTCATGCGGCCCATGCAGGGCCACGGGCTCAAGGTGATGTCGATCGGTTTCCTCGTGGAAGAAGAAACCCCGATGATCTGGCGCGGGCCGATGGTCATGTCGGCGCTGACGCAAATGCTGCGTGAGGTTGAATGGGGCGAACTCGACGTGCTCGTGGTAGACATGCCGCCCGGCACAGGCGATGCGCAGCTGACGATGGCGCAGCAGGTGCCGCTCGCCGGCGCGGTGATCGTTTCCACACCGCAGGACCTTGCGCTGATTGATGCGCGCAAGGGCCTCAACATGTTCCGCAAGGTCGATGTGCCCCTGCTCGGCATTGTCGAGAACATGAGCACCTTTATCGCTCCCGATACCGGCACCCGCTATGACATCTTCGGCCATGGCGGGGCACAGCGGGAAGCGCTGCGGCTCGGCGTTCCCTTCCTTGGCGAGGTGCCGCTGGTGATGGCGATCCGCGAATTGTCGGATGCCGGAACGCCGATCACGGTTGCAGAACCTGAGGGACCGCATGCCGCTGCTTATCGCGAAATCGCGGCCAAGGTCATGGACGAGATGGCAAAAAGCTCGGCGGCACAGGAAGCGCGCGCTCCCACCATCGTGTTCGAATAAGCGCCAATCCGCGCGCTCCATGAAAATATGACAACGACAGTCAACAAAGTGGTCGCGATCTCCTGCGCTTTGCGCTAGGGAGCGGACTATCGTGTTTTATTGGCTGTGTTGGGGTTGATCGTGCGCAGGTTCATTTTCGCTTCGGCTGTGGGGTACGCCCTTTTGGCGAGCCTTCCCGTTTCCGCGCAAAGCCCATTGCCGGCAGGGGTTGAGAGCCAGGCAGCACCGCCCGCTGCATCCCCCGGCTCCGAAACTCCGGCCGTTTCTCCAGCGTCTCCGGCGACGACCGGCACCGATGCTCCAGCCAGCCCCGCCGTCGAAAGCGAAGATTCCAGCGCCGAGGGTAGCCTTCCGCTTGAGCCGATCGACACTGGCAGCCGCTTGACCCTGCCGCACGATCTTTCGCCCTGGGGCATGTTCATGGCGGCGGACATCGTGGTGAAGGCGGTGATGCTCGGCCTCGCCTTTGCGTCCCTTGTAACCTGGACCGTCTGGCTGGCAAAATCGCTTGAGCTCGGCGCCGCCCGGCTACGGGCACAGAAGGCCGCGGCTGCCATCGGCAAGTCGCGCACCCTGGAAGACGCAGCACAGGCCCTTCCGCAAGCCGGCGGGCCAGCCGCTGCCTTTGTTCATGCTGCCGTGCAGGAAGTGTCCTTGTCGCGCAACGCGCTCCACGTGGCGCATGGGGATGGTGTGAAGGAGCGAGTCGCTTCCGTTTTGTCGCGCATCGAAGCGCAGGCCGGCCGACGCATGTCGCGCGGCACCGGCGTGCTGGCAACCATCGGCTCCACTGCGCCTTTCGTTGGCCTGTTCGGCACGGTCTGGGGGATCATGAATTCGTTCATCGGCATCAGCCAGGCGCAGACCACGAACCTGGCCATCGTGGCTCCCGGCATCGCCGAAGCGTTGCTCGCTACCGCAATCGGCCTGGTCGCGGCAATTCCCGCAGTGGTGATCTACAACGTCTTTGCCCGATCCATCACCGGCTACCGCCAGGTGCTGGCCGATGCGGCCGCCGGGGTGGAGCGCCTTGTGAGCCGGGATCTCGATTTCAATGCCGCCGCGCCCCTGCGCCGGGCGGCCGAATAGGAGCTTGAGCCATGGCTGGCGGCATTCGCGAAGGCGGCGGCGACGACCTGCAGGAAAGCCACGAGATCAACGTCACACCTTTCATCGATGTGATGCTTGTGTTGTTGATCATCTTCATGGTGGCGGCCCCGCTTGCCACGGTAGACATCAATGTCGACCTGCCGGGATCGTCCGCCAGCCCAACGCCGCGCCCCGACAAGCCGCTGTTTCTGACGCTCAAGCGCGACCTATCGCTGGCTGTCGGCAACGACCTCGTGCAGCGGGATCGCTTCGGGGCCACGCTGGACGGTCTGACATCCGCCAACAAGGACACCCGGGTTTACCTGCGCGCGGACCGGGCCGTTGACTACGGCCAGGTGATGGAAGTCATGAACCTGCTGCGTGCGTCCGGCTACCTGAAGGTTGCGCTTGTTGGCCTTGAAGGAGCGCCGTCTGCCGCAGGAGCTGCCGCGGCACAATGAGTTTTGCCGACCAGCCATACGGTTTCGGCCCGTTAGCCGCGCGGCGTGATTGGGCGCTGTGGGGAACGGCGGCCGCGATCGTGCTTGCCGTGCATGTCAGCGGTGGCTGGTACCTGTCGCGCCAGTTGGAGATCAGCACAGAACCGCCAGCCGCAGCCAAGCAATCCATGGTGGTGGACCTGACGCCCGTGATGCAAACCACGCCGGACGCGGTGGAAAGTGAAACGCTGACGGAGGAACCGCCGACCGAAATGGCGGCGGCCGAAACGCCGGTGGAAGCCGCCGAACAGCTGGAAGACGCGGTTCAACCCGAGGTCGCCGAAGCCGTCACGGCCGAAACCGCTATGCCTGTCCAGGAAGATGTGCCGCCGCAAACGGTGGCGGAAGACGCAGCGACCGCCGAAACGGAAGACACGCCTGTTGTGCAAGAAGCGGTTGAGCCGGAAACCCTCGAACAGGAAGTCGCCGAAGTCGAGCCTGTGGAGCAGGAGGTCGCCGAGGCCGAGCCCGTGCAGGCAGATGTCGTCACCGAAGAGGTGATCGAAATGCCGGCCGTCGCTCTTCCGGACACGGATATTCCGCTGCCGGTGACGCGGCCGACACCACCACAGCCGCGCGAAACCGTCGAACGTCCGCAGCGCCGGGAGCCGCCGCGCGAACGCGCCCAGCCGCAGCGCGAACAGCCGCGGCAGCAGGCGCGCCAGCCGGAGCGCCAGCCGGAGCGGCAGGAACGGCGGCCAACCCAGCAGGCACGTCCACAGCCGCGTTCGCAAGCGTCCACGGAGCAGCGGGCGTCTTCTGCGCCGAGGGTCTCGCCCGCTCGTTGGCAGAACCAGGTGAGCAGCATGATCCAGCGGCGGATGTCGCGCGAAGCTCGCCGCTTGCGGGCGCGGGGTCAGCGGGTTGTTGTCGCCTTCACGATCACCGCGTCGGGCAGTGTTGCCGGCGCGCGCGTGGTGAGTTCATCAGGCGATGGCGCAGTGGACGAAGCCGCCCTTCGCGCCGTACGCGGCATTTCGCCCCCACCGCCGCCAAGCGGAAGCAGCGAGAATTTGCGCCAACCCGTTCTCGTGCGCTGAAGCTTTCCTTTCCAGAAAGTGAACCATGACGGCGTCAGGCCGTTGATGCCGCTCGTGCTGGATCCGCAATGCGCTTGTTCAAATTTCTCCTCATTGTTCCCCTTCTGCTTCTCGCCGCCGGTTGCTCGTCTCTTGGCCTCTTGAACGCGGTTCTTCCCAAGGACGCGGGCAGCCGCCTTCTTGCAAAGGACATCGCATTCGGCGCCGAGCCACGCCAGCGCCTGGATGTTTACGGCCCGCTCGAGGCCGCCGCGGGAAGCCGGCAGGACGTGGTGGTTTTCGTTTATGGCGGCTCGTGGGCGAGCGGCTCGCGCAGCGACTACAGTTTCGCGGGACGGGCCTTTGCCAGCCAGGGTTTCGTCACTGTCATTGCCGACTACCGGCTCGTGCCGGATCACCCCTACCCCGATTTCGTGAAGGATACAGCGGCCGCCGTTGCCTGGGCTCACCGCAACGCGGCTCGCTTCGGGGGCAATCCTGACCGCATCTTTCTTGTCGGCCATTCAGCCGGTGCTTACAACGCGGCAATGGTGACGCTGGCGCCGGAATTCCTGCAGGAGGAGGGGCTGGATGTCGCTGCCATCAAGGGGTTCGCTGGCTTGGCCGGGCCCTACGACTTCCTGCCGCTCGATCCGGGTGCCGCACAAGACGCGTTTGGTCACCTTTCAGCAGAGGCGCTCCGGCGCAGCCAGCCGATCAACCGCGTTGCCGCGTCACGCCAGCTTCCACCGTTCCTGCTGGTCACCGGCGATGCCGACGAGACGGTGCGCCCCCGCAACACGCAGCGGCTCGCCCAGGCACTGAACGAGTCTGGCAACACCGCGGAGGTGAAGCTCTATCCCGGCGTCAGCCATGCCGAGCTGGTTCTTGCGCTCAGCCGCCCGTTGCGCGGTCGCGCGCCCGTGCTTGATGACGTGGTGTCGTTTTTTCGGCGGCAGTAAACCACCGAACGGCGATCAGCCGACGAAGGCGCGTTCCACCACGAAGTCTGCGGGCGCGGAATTCGACCCTTCCACAAGGCCGGCCGCCTCGACGATGTCCTTGACGTCCTTCAGCATCGCCATGGATCCGCAAATCATGACGCGATCCGTTTCGCGGTTGAGCGGCGGCACGCCAAGATCGGAGTAGAGGGTGCCTTCGGTCATCAGCTTGGTGATGCGGCCCATGCGCGGCGACGGCTCGCGGGTGGTGGTTGCGTAGTAGTGCAACCGACCTTCGACCAGTTCGCCAATCAGCGGATCTTCGCGGACGCCTTCCACCAGCTCATTGCCGTAGCGGAGATCTGCGACGTCGCGGCACGTGTTGGTGACGATGATCTCGTCGAACTTCTCGTAGGTTTCCGGGTCACGGATCAGGCTCGCAAACGGCGCAAAGCCCGTGCCGGTCGCGATCATGTAAACGCGCTTGGCGGGGGTGAGCGCATCCAGCACCAGCGTGCCAGTGGCCTTGGGGCGCAAAAGCACGGTGTCTCCCGGCTGGATCTTCTGGAGGTGCTGCGTCAAAGGACCATCGAGGACCTTGATGGAATAGAACTCAAGTTCTTCGTCCCAGGCCGGGCTCGCCACTGAATAAGCACGAAAAACCGGCTTGGCGGCATTGGGCAGGCCGATCATCGCGAACTCGCCCGAGCGGAAGCGAAACGATGCCGGCCGTGTCATGCGAAAGGAAAACAGGCTGTCGGTGTAATGCGTCACAGACACCACACGTTCGGCATGAACGTTGGCCGGGATCGGGAATGAAGTTTCCGCGGTTTGAAGCGCGAGCGCTGCGTTCTGCATCCAGTTGTTCCGTGTTTTTCCGGCGCAGGGGCGCCTGCCGGCCGCAGGGGCTACGACCTCAAGATCTGCCAACTACCTAGTATAGTGGTGCCGAAGCAGCAAGTTTGCGAACGGGTTCGGTTTGCTAAATGCAGGCGGACCATGAGGGCTCCTTTGCTCGGGAAGCGTTTCCCGGAGAACAACCATGCACCGCGCGTGCAAAGCGGTGAGCGGGTTGCACGCGCGAGGCTCAGTTGCCAAAATCGCTTCTCTTTCGGAAGGATCGTTTTCATGGTCGACGAAGCGCTGATCGTTGTGGACGTTCAGAACGACTTTTGCCCCGGAGGGGCGCTCGCCGTTGCCGGAGGCGACGAGATCGTGCCAGTAGTCAACGCGCTGATCGAGCGTTTTGAGCATGTGATCCTGACGCAGGACTGGCATCCTGCGAAACATTCAAGCTTTGCGTCGCAGCACGTCGGCAAGGCGCCGTTTTCCTCAACCGCCATGCCCTACGGCGAGCAGACCTTGTGGCCCGATCATTGCGTTCAAGGAAGCGGAGGGGCCGAGTTCCACAAGGCGCTGAAATGGACAAAGGCTGAGCTCGTGCTTCGCAAAGGCTTTCGCCCAGCCATCGACAGCTATTCCGCCTTTTTCGAAAACGACCGCAGCACCCCAACGGGGCTGGGAGGCTATCTGCGCGAACGCGGCATTTCCGCCCTGACGCTGTGCGGCCTCGCCACTGACTTCTGCGTCGCCTTTTCCGCCATCGATGCCGTGCGGCAAGGCTTTTCCGTTCGCGTCGAACTTGAGGCCTGCCGGGCCATCGACCTCGATGAGTCCCTGTCGCAAAGCTTGAACGCCATGCGCGCGGCCGGCGTCGTGATCGACTGAAGAACCGACCTTTGGTCCAGGAGCGGCCACTCCTTTTCTTTTGAAGCGGTTCCTGCTTAGACGTACACGGAAATTGCGGGGAATTAGCCGTCATGGCGAGAACCGACATCGCGCGGCGTGTCTACAACCACACCTGGAAGCTCGATCCGATCATCCGGAGCCTGCTCGACACGGATTTCTACAAGCTCCTGATGCTGCAGATGATCTGGGACCTTTACCCGGATGTCGACGCCACCTTCTCCCTGATCAACCGAAGCCGGAAAGTGCGCCTTGCCGAAGTGATCGACGAGGGCGAGCTGCGGGAGCAGCTTGACCATGCGCGCACGCTGAAACTGTCGAAGAAGGAGCTGATCTGGCTCGCCGGTAACACTTTCTACGGTCGCAAGCAGATCTTCCAGCCGGACTTCCTGCAGTGGTTTTCGGAATTCCAGCTGCCGGAATATGAGCTCGCGCGCAACGGCGACGGCCAGTTTGAGCTCACCTTCCATGGGCGCTGGACCGACACCACACTCTGGGAGATCCCGGCACTCGCCATCATCAACGAGCTGCGCTCGCGTGCGGCGATGAAGGCACTCGGTCCGTTTGCGCTGGATGTCCTTTATGCGCGCGCGAAGTCCAAGATGTGGGAAAAAACCGAGCGCCTGCGGGCGTTGCCGGATCTGCGCATTTCCGATTTCGGGACGCGGCGGCGTCATTCGTTTCTGTGGCAGCGCTGGTGCGTGGAAGCGCTGAAGGAAGGGATCGGTGGGGCATTTACCGGCACCTCCAACGTGCTTCTGGCCATGGACACCGACCTGGAAGCCCTTGGCACCAACGCGCATGAACTGCCCATGGTGGCTGCCGCGCTCGCGAAAACGGACGACGCCCTGAAGGCTGCGCCCTACAAGGTGCTGCAAGACTGGAACACGCTTTACGGCGGCAACCTCCTGATCGTGCTGCCGGACGCCTTCGGGACGGCCGCCTTTTTGCGCGACGCGCCCGACTGGGTTGCCGACTGGACCGGCTTTCGCCCCGACAGCGCTCCGCCGATTGAGGGGGGCGAGCGCATCATCGCCTGGTGGAAAGAGCGCGGGCGCGATCCACGCGACAAGCTGCTGATCTTTTCAGACGGGCTCGACGTCGACACGATCATCGACACCTACAAGCATTTCGAAGGCCGCGTCCGCATGTCGTTCGGCTGGGGCACCAATCTCACCAACGACTTCGAGGGGTGCCTGCCCACCTTCAGCGAAGCGCTGGACCCGATCTCCTTGGTCTGCAAGGTGACGCGCGCCAATGGCCAGCCGGCCGTGAAGCTCGCCGATAACCCGAACAAGGCAACAGGCGATCCGGGCGAAATCGCGCGCTACCTGCGTGTATTCGGCGGCGTGGCCCGCGAAGCGCAAGCCGTTCGGGTTTAAGGCCGGACCAGCGTTCTGCACGGAGAGCAGTGCAGCGGTGCTGCACGACCTCCGATCTCAGCCTCCCCGGTGCCGCCGGTTCACGCTGTTCGGTCGGCCCGGAAGCGTCAATGCCGTGTCCCGGCGAGGCCGCTCCGCCACCACCTTGCCGCGGGACACAACGGCGGTGCGTTCGGCACGCAGGCGCAGCGCTTCAACCGGTGTGCCGGCATCGAGCACGACCAGACTGGCACGCTTGCCGACCTCAAGGCCGAGATGGTCGAGGCCGAGAATGGCGGCATTCACCTTGGTGACCATGTCGAAGCAGTGCGCCATGTCAGCGGGGCTGGTGAGTTGCGCGACGTGGAGGCCCATGAAGGCCACGTCGAGCATGTCGGCAGTGCCCAGCGGATACCAGGGATCAAGCACGCAGTCTTGGCCAAAGCCGACGCGGATGCCCGCCTTCAGCATTTCCGGGACGCGCGTCATGCCGCGGCGCTTGGGATAGGTGTCGTGGCGGCCCTGGATGACGATGTTGATCAAGGGGTTCGGGATCGCCGACACGCCTGCCTCCGCGATCAGCGGCAGGAGCTTGGAAACGTAATAATTGTCCATGGAATGCATGGAGGTCAGGTGCGAGCCGGCCGCCCTGCCCTGCAAACCCAGTCGCTGGGCTTCGAAAGCCAGTTGCTCGATATGGCGCGATTGCGGATCGTCCGTTTCATCGCAATGCAGGTCGATCATCAAGCCGCGTGCGGCAGCTAGTTCGCAAAGCTCCGTCACCGATCGGCGGCCGTCCGCCATGGTGCGCTCGAAATGAGGTATGCCGCCGACCACGTCGACGCCCATGTCAAGCGCGCGGATGGTGTTTTCGCGCGCCGTGGGATCGCGGTAAAAGCCGTCCTGCGGAAAGGCGACGAGTTGCAGGTCGAGATAAGGAGCAACCTGCTTCTTCACCTCAAGCAGCGCTTCCACGGCAAGCAGGCGGTCGTCGCATGTGTCGACATGCGTGCGGATCGCAAGCAAGCCCATGGACACCGCCCAGTCACAATAAGCGAGCGCGCGTTCCTTGACTGCTTCGTGCGTGAGCAGCGGCTTCAACTCGCCCCAAAGCGCGATGCCCTCGAGCAGCGTTCCGGATGCGTTGATGCGTGGGATGCCGTAGGACAGCGTCGCATCCATGTGGAAATGGGGATCCACGAAGGGCTGGCTGACCAGGCAATCGGTGGCGTCCACGATGCGCCCGGCTTGGGCCGCGAGGGAGGGCTCGATCGCGGCAATCGTTTCGCCGCTGATGCCGATGTCGACGCGGCGGCCATCGGTCAGGACGCCACCCTTGACGATCAGGTCGAAGCTCATCTTTCCCCCTTCTGGTAAGGCACCATCAGCGCCTTCGGATAGGTTGCCCGCCGCGCAACAAGGATCAGCGCTGCGATCGATAGAATGTAAGGCATCATCAGGAAGACCTGATAGGGCACGATCCCGCCGGAAATCTGCTGCAACCGGATCTGGAAGGCATCGAAGGCGGCGAAGAGTACGGCGCCAAGCAGCGCCTTTCCCGGCCGCCAGGAACCAAACACCACAAGTGCGATGGCGATCCAGCCGCGGCCGTTGACCATCTCGAAGAAGAAGGAGTTGAAGGCCGACATTGTCAGGAAAGCCCCACCGATCGCCATCAAGGCGCTGCCCACCATGACCGCGCCGATGCGAATGGCAGCGACGCTGATACCTTGCGCTTCCACGGCACTTGGGTTCTCGCCGGCAGCGCGCACTGCAAGGCCGAGCGGCGTGCGATAAAGAACCCAGGCCGTAACAGCCACCACGGCGTAAGCCAGGTAGGTGAGCGGCGTTTGCGCAAACAGCGCTTGGCCGACGAGCGGGATCTCGGACAGAGATGGGATCGGGAGCGGTGTGAAGGGCTCGATCTTTGGCGGCGAGGACACCTGCGGCAGAACCAGGCGGTAGGTGAAATAGGTCAGGCTTGTTGCGAACAAGGTGATGCCGATGCCCACCACATGCTGCGAAAGCCCGAGCGGAACCGTCAGCGTGGCGTGCAGCAGGCCAAAGGCAGCGCCAACCAGCGCAGCCACGACGACACCTGTCCACAAGTCGCCGCCGCCATACACAGTCACCCAGCCGGCAAAGGCACCGGCAACCATGATGCCCTCGATGCCAAGGTTGAGCACGCCGGCGCGCTCGCAGATCAACTCGCCCATGGTGGCAAAGATAAGCGGCGAGGCGATGCGGATCGCGGCAACCCAGAACGACGTTTGAAGCAGGATCTCGAACGCTTCCACGGTCACCTCCACCGGATGCGGAAGCGCGTCAGCATGATGGCGGTCACCATGGTGAGCAGTGCGACTGCCACCATGACATCAGCGATATAGCTCGGCACGCCGGCCGCGCGGCTCATCGAATCGGCGCCCACAAAGATGCCGGCCACAAAGATCGCCGATGCGACGACCCCCAGCGGGTTGAGCATGGCGAGCATGGCCACCACAATCCCCGTGTAGCCGAAGTTGGCCGACAGGTCAGAGGTCAGGTTGCCCTTCAACCCCGTGACTTCGGAGAAGCCGCCAAGGGCCGCGAGCCCGCCTGAAAGCAGCGCTGTTTTCATCAAGACGCTGTTGACGGGGATGCCGGCAAAGCGTGAGGCTTCCGGGTTGTGCCCGACCGCGCGCATCTCGTAGCCCAGCGTCGTCCGCTTCATGACCACCCAAAGGATCACGGACGCGACTATCGCCAGGACAAAGCCATAATGAAGCCGACGACCGGTGATGATGCGCGGCAAACGTGCTTCCGGCAGGACCTTGATCGATTGCGGCCAGCCCATGCCCATCGGGTCCTTCAGGGGCCCTTCCAGCAGCATGGAAACGAACAACAGGACGATGAAATTGAGGAGCAGCGTGGTGACCACCTCGTCCACGCCGAAGCGGGTTTTCAGGAAGGCCGGACCCAGGAGCAAGAGGGCGCCGGCCAGCATGGAGGCTGCCATCAGGATCGGGATCAACAAGGGCGCCGGCAACGGCAGCGCACCCGTGCCAAGCACAACCGTCGCAACGCCGCCCATGTAAAGCTGGGCTTCCGCGCCGATGTTCCAGAGCTTGGCTCGAAACGCGACGGCAATCGCGAGCCCGGTAAAGATCAGCGGCGTAGCGCGGGTCAGGGTTTCCATCAGCGCGAATTGAGAACCGGCAGCGCCCTTGGCCACCAGAAGGAACACGTCCAGCGGCGATGCGCCCGCAAGCAGCGCAAGAACCGAAGTGAACACCAGTGTCGCTGCCACCGCGCCGAGGGGGTACAGTAGGGTGGCTGCAAAGGACGGCGCGGGCTTCGGCTCAAGCCGCATGAAGGGCGTCCTCGCTGCGGCCGGCCATCAATTCTCCGAGTTCGCTGACCGACCGTTCGCCGCGTGCGGACGGCGATGACAGTCGGCCCTTCGACATCACGTAAACACGGTCGGAAAGCGCGAGGATCTCTTCAAGGTCTTCCGAAATCAGAAGGATGGCGGCGCCACGTTTGCGCGCCTGGAGCAGGCGGGAATGAACATAGGCCACGGCGCCGACATCCAGGCCCCGCGTCGGCTGGTTGGCAAGGATCACCGGCGGATCGCCATCCAAGGCACGGCCAAGGATCAGCTTTTGCATGTTGCCTCCCGACAGGAGTCGGATCCGCGCGTCGGGTGACGGACATTTGACGTCATAATCGCGCACCAGTTCTTCGGCGAAGCGGCGCGCGGCCGTCCAGTCAAGAAAGCCGAAGCGACTGAAGCGCCGCGTGCGGTAGCGTTCCGAAATCACGTTTTCAGCCACGGTCATGTCGCCGATCGAGCCCACCGCGTGGCGATCTTCCGGAACGCGGCCGATGCCTGCGCCCAGGGCGGCGCGCGGCGTCCAACTGCGGGCTTCTCTGCCGTCCACCGCAATGGTGCCGCTGGAGGGCGCGATCGTTCCCGCCATCAGGGCGGCAAGCGTTGCTTGGCCATTTCCGGAAACTCCGGCCAGGCCAGCGATCTCGCCGCCGTGCAGCTCAAGCGTCAAGTTGTTCAACGGCACCCCGGCCGGCGGGCGGGCCGAGACCTGCGACAATGCAAACCGGACTGAGCCACGCTGCACCGCTTCTACTTTTGGCGAGGCGATCTCGCCTCCCACCATCAGCGCCGCCATCGCTCGGCTATCGGTCTCGTTGGTCTTGCGCTCGCCAACAAGCTTGCCGCCGCGCAACACGAGTACGCGGTCACTGATCGCCGTGACCTCATGCATCTTGTGCGAGATGAACAGGATCGAAAGGCCCTTTGCCACCAGAAGCTTGAGCGTGCGAAAAAGCGCCTCCGCTTCGCCGGGAGTGAGAACGGCCGTGGGCTCGTCCAGGATGAGGATCCGGGCGTCCCGGTAAAGCGCCTTTAGGATTTCCACGCGCTGGCGCTCACCCACCGTGAGCCGCCCGATCGTTGCATCGGGATCAACAACAAGACCGAAACCTTGCGCCAAGGCCCGGATCCGGCTGCTTGCCTCCTTGCGATCCAGCCGCGGCGCCCACAAGCTTTGCGTTCCCAGCGCCACATTTTCGAGCACTGTCATGTTGTCGGCCAACGTGAAATGCTGGTGCACCATACCGATCCCGGCAGCCAAGGCCGCGTTGGGATCCCCCGCAGGCAGAACCTTTCCGAACGCTTCGACGGTGCCTTCGTCGGCAACGTAGTGGCCGAACAGGATGTTCATCAGCGTTGTCTTGCCGGCGCCGTTCTCGCCCAGAAGCGCAACGACCTCGCCTTCGCGCACATCAAA
Organism: Tianweitania sediminis; assembly: GCF_017813335.1. Taxonomy (GTDB): domain Bacteria; phylum Pseudomonadota; class Alphaproteobacteria; order Rhizobiales; family Rhizobiaceae; genus Tianweitania; species Tianweitania sediminis. The sequence goes on from NZ_JAGIYY010000001.1 coordinate 277,176, forward strand.
GGAGATGGCGTCGTTGGCGACCAGCGAACCGAAGCGCTTGGTGATGTTGTGGAGGCGGAGAACTGGGGTCGGGGACATGAATGGCCGCTGATGACTGCTTGCTTTCCCGTGCCTGGCAAATGCCGCTTAGCGCCGCATGGACTTGTGCGGCCTGGAGGGGGAGGTTGGCTCCGGTCCACGACGCGCCCACGCCCTCTCCCCGAAACAGGGAGAAGGCTCAAGCGAGGACTGAATCAGCTCGATTTCGGCTCGGTGTCGTCGATCTCGACGGTGAAGGAGCCGTCCTTGATCGCCTTTTCCCGTTCCACCACCTTGTCCATCACGTCGGCCGGGACCTTGCCTTCAAACGTGCCCAGCGGGCTCAGCGAGGAGCCGCCTTCCTTCATGAAGGAATAAAGCCCGTAGTCAGCTGCCTTGAACGTGCCTGCCTTTACTTCGGCCAGCGCCTTGTCGAGCGTCGGCTCGAAATGCCAAAGAGCGGATGAAACCACGGTTTCCGGGTAGTCGGCCTGGGTGTCGATCACGTTGCCAATGGCGAGCACGCCCCGCTCCTTGGCCGCATCGGATACGCCGAAACGCTCGGCGTACAACAGGTCCGCGCCGCCATCGATCTGGGCGAAGGCGGTTTCCTTGGCCTTGGGCGGGTCAAACCAGGAGCCGATGAAGGCGACCTGGAACGTGGTGTCCGGTGCGGTCTCCTTTGCGCCCGCCATGAAGGCGTTCATCAAGCGGTTCACTTCCGGGATGGGATAGCCACCGACCATGCCGATCTTCTTGGTCTTCGACATCGCGCCGGCGATCATGCCGGTCAAGTACGACGCATCCTGGATATAGTTGTCGAACACCGCGAAGTTCGGCACCGCGTCGTCGGGCTTGAAGCTCGAACCCATCAGGAAGGCGACATCCGGGTAATCGGCCGCAACAGAGCGGGCGGCATCCTCCACGCCGAAGACTTCGCCGAGGATCAGCTGGTTGCCGGCTTCGGCATATTCGCGCATGACGCGCTCATAATCGTTGTTGGCGACGTTTTCGGTATAAACATACTCGATCTCGCCCCGCTCCTTGGCTGCCATGGCTGCCTTGTGGATGCGGCTCACCCATTGCTGCTCAACCGGAACGGTATAAACCGCGGCGACCTTGATCGGGGTCTCCTGGGCATAGGACGGCAAGAGGCCAAAGGCGGCAAGGGCGCCTATGGCGGCGGAAGCTTGAAGAAAGGTGCGGCGCGGAAGGCCGCGCGAAAGGATATCGGTCATGACTGGATCCACCTCTTGTTCGGTCTGCCTTGAGAAAACGCGTTCCGCCCAGGGTCTTCTTATTGTTGGCTGAACGTTAGAAAAAAAGCGGCGCCACCACAATTGGCTAGCGCTGCCTGCGTCATCCTATCCTCACATTGCACAAGGAAAAGCCCGGAGATTGAGGCTCCGGGCTTGTTCTCACCGTGAACAGGCTGCGAGCAGCCTCAGGCGGGTATTTTCAAGCCCGTCTGGCTCGCCGGCCGCGCTTCGGCTCGCTCGACCCAGCCCGCGACGTTCTTCAACTCGCCAAAGCCCAGCTCATCGCCAGCGCCATAGAAAACGGTCAAACCGCGAACCCACGGGAAAATTGCGATGTCTGCAATCGTATAGTCCGCCCCCATGATCCACTGGCGATTGGCAAGCCGTCCGTCGATCACCTTCAAAATGCGCTTCGCTTCGTCGCGGTAGCGCTCCAGCGGACGCTTGTCCTCGATCGCCTTGCCCGCAAACTTGTAGAAATAGCCGAACTGACCGAACATTGGTCCGACATGACCAACCTGGAAGAACGTCCACTGCAAGGTCTCGTAGCGCAGCGCGGGGTCGGCGGGCATCAGGCCACCGCCGCTCTTGTCGGACAGGTAAAGGAGGATCGCGCCGGATTCGAAAAGAGCCAGCGGCTTTCCGCCGGGTCCTTCCGGGTCGATGATCGCGGGGATCTTGCCGTTGGGGTTCAGCGCGAGGAAATCGTCGCCCCAGGTCTCGTTCTTGGTGATGTCGACCTTGTGCGCCTCGTAAGGCAGGCCAAGCTCTTCAAGCGCAATTGAAGCCTTCACGCCATTGGGCGTTGCAAAGGAATAAAGCTGGATCCGGTCAGGATGCTGCGCTGGCCAGCGGCGGCTCACGGGGAAGGAAGAAAGATCGGTCATGGGAGGCGCGTCCTCTCGGAAAGCAGTGGCGGAGTTGCAGGCTTCAGATAGGAAGCCTCGACGCGCTGCCTAGTCGGGACCTCAGGCGGCGCGCACCGCGACAACCGCATTCGTGCCGCCGAAGGCGAAGGCATTCGATATCGCCACCCGCACGGTTCGCTCACGCGCTTGATTGGGTGTGACGTCGAGATCGCAGTCAGGATCGGGCTCACGATAGTTGATCGTCGGAGGGACAACGCCCTCGCGGATCGCCATCACGCAAGCCAGCAGCTCGAGCGCGCCCGATGCGCCGAGGCAATGACCGTGCATGGATTTGGTTGAGGAGATGGACAGCCGCCGGGCGGCATCGCCGAACACCCGCTTGATGGCGTCGGTCTCAATCTTGTCGTTGGCCGATGTGCCCGTTCCATGGGCGTTGAGATAGTCCACGTCGCCAGGCGTCAGACCCGCATCCGCTAGGCACGCAGCCATGGCGGCAGTGGGGCCTTCCACGGTGGGGGCAACGATGTCGGAAGCATCCGCCGACAATCCGATCCCTGCCAGTTCCGCCAGGATCATCGCGCCGCGCGCCTTTGCATGCTCCTCGGTTTCCAGAACAACCATGGCCGCCCCCTCGCCGATCACCAGTCCCTGGCGATCCTTTGAAAAGGGCCGGCAGGTATCGGGGGAAAGCACGCGCAGCGCTTCCCAGGATTTCAGGATGCCAAAGGAAAGCGGCGCCTCCGTTCCGCCAGCAACCACCGCGTCGGCGCGCCCCAGCAGCAGTTGGTCACAGGCCGAGGCCAGGGCATGGTTGGTCGAGGAGCAGGCCGAGGTCACGCCGAAGACCGGTCCTCGCATGCCGAACTCCATGGAAACCTGACCCGCGGGCGCGCCCGGCATGATGCGTGGCACGGTGAAGACATTGGCGCGCGGCTTCTTGTGCACGAGAACCGCATGGTAATTCTCGTCTGCCGTTTCTGCGCCATAGACACCGGTTCCGACGATCGCGCCGACCCTGGTCGTGTTCCCCTCGCTGATCACCAGGCCCGATTGGGCGAGGGCTTCTTTCGCGGCGATCACGGCCAACACGCTGAACCGATCCATGGTGATCAGGCGCCGTCGATCGAGGCCGTGATCGGGCAAAGCCTTGATTTCGGCGCCCACTTTCACCTGAAGGGGCGTGGTGTCGGTGTTTTCGAGAGGGCCGATGCCGCCCCGGCCATCTTTCATGGACGACCAGATGGAGGCAACATCGTTGCCCAGCGCGCAGATGCCGCCCAGGCCTGTGATCACGATGCGGGGGCGCGCCATGCCGGTGGGTCAGCCCTTGGCTTTGATCAGCTCGCGGACGGCTTCCACGATGTCGCCCACCGTGCGCAGATTGCCCCAAGCCTCAGCGGTGTTCATCTCGACGTGAATGCCGTGCTCGTCTTCGATGTCGAAGATAATTTCGGTGAGCTCGAGCGAGTGGATGCCCAGCGTGGTGAGTTCGCTATCCAGCGTTACGCTGCCTGGCTCCAGCTCGCCATGACGTTCGATCTTGGCGATGATGTCGTTGGCGAGCGCGTCGGCCATGTTCGATCACCGGCGCGCAGCCGGCCCCTGTTGCTTTGCGGGTATAAAAGACCGAACGCGTTTCGCGCAACCGCTGAAGATGGAACAGGACGCTTTCAGGTTAGTCAGCCGGCTGTTGGGGTGCAGCCTGGACCGCTCCGCCGCTTGCGGGCTTGGCGGCGGCATAAACCACAACAGTGCTGCCGTTGTCGGTCACGTCGATGCCAAGAACGTCGCGCATCAAGACCTGCCTGGAATTGATCGCGTGGTAAAGCAAGGCATTGCCCTCCATTTCCTGCCGCAACGTGGTCAGCGCATCCGATTTTTCTGCGAGCTTCTCCTCGATTTCCTTCGGAGGCCCACCTTCGGCAAGGGTGGCATCGGCCAGAAACACGATGTTGAGCCGGTCCAGGTTCGTGATCTTGCGGACGACGGAGATGTTATCCTCGGTCTTGTCGATTGCCGCCACGACCTTGGCCGGATCAGCCGCAGCCATCTGCTCTTCCTCGCGGACCGGCGCCTGAACGATCGCGTCAATCGTGCCTTCGCTGTCCAGGCCCTGAGCAGCTGCCGGTTCCATGTTCAGCAGCGCCAGCAGGGCGGCTGCCGAACTCATGATCTGGGCGCGGTTTGGCATGTCCGTTGGACCTCGCTTCTCACCTGTTTGTGCGGGCTGATGCCGCGCAACGCACGGAGCCCTCATCGGTTCCGCATTTATGAATCGAAGAGCGTTCCGTTCGCTTCCGCTCACGATGGCTAAGCGGTTTGTTCTGTTTTAGGATGCCGTTCGCCGCCGCTGTCTTCGCCGACTGCTGCAGTTCCCCAGGCCGAACAGAGACACACTGCGATGAAGCTTTCCCTCAACACCGACTTCACGCAACTGCCGCGGGCCGGAACTCATGTGGCAGCCGCTTCGGCAACAAACACCGAAGCCTTCGATCGCCTGCTTCTCGAGCATGATGAGCGGAGCGTCCGTCGACGGGTGGTTTCGTTGCATGGCGGAAGCAAGATCCTGGTGGATCTTCCGGACACCACCGAGCTTCGGCCCGACGACATTCTGGTGCTGGACGACGGGCGAGCGGTGAAGGTCGAGGCCGCCGCGCAAGACCTGCTTGCGATCCGCCCGCAAGGCGCCCAACAGCTTGGTGAGCTGTGCTGGCACCTCGGCAGCCGCCATGCCCTTGTTGCCGTCAGCAGCGACCAGCTCCTTGTTCTTCCGGATACCGCGCTGGAGGTCCTTCTGGATGGGTTGGGCGTTACGGTTGAAGCGGTGCGCGCCCCGTTCCAGCCTGTTGCCGGCGTCGCTCATTCTGCTCACGCGCATCATCATCACGATCACGCCCATCACGGGCATGACCATGGTCATGCTCACGGTCACGGCGAACTTGATGCCTTTGGGCGCAAGCCAGGCGATCCGCATTACGGCCACAGCCATCCGTGATCCGTCGAGCGGCCCAATATCCAGAGGGAACCCCATGAACATCGCACAGCATCCGGACCTCGCCGTCGCTACCCCAGCCTTTCAACAGGAACGCGCGGATCTCGCGGCCGCGTTTCGCTGGGCGGCGCGCCTCAACATGCATGAAGCGGTGGCGAACCATTTCTCGCTCGCCGTGAACGAAGACGGCACGCAAATCCTGATCAACCCGAACCAGATGCATTTCGCGCGCATCCGGGCGAGCGACCTCCTGCTGATCGATGCGAAGGATCCCGACACAATGAAGCGTCCCGATGCGCCGGACGCAACGGCCTGGGGACTCCATGGCGCAATCCACCGCAACTGCCCCCACGCGCGGTGCGTCATGCATGTGCATTCCACGCATGCCACGGTTCTGGCGTCGCTCAGCGACTCTAGCCTGCCAGCAATCGACCAGAACTCCGCGATGTTCTTCAATCGCGTGGTGGTGGATGACAATTACGGCGGGTTTGCTTTTGCCGACGAAGGCGAGCGTTGCTCCAAGCTTCTCCACGACCCCGCCAAGAAGGTCATGGTGATGGGCAATCATGGTGTGCTGGTGATCGGGGACACGGTGGGCGACACGTTTGACCGCCTTTATTACTTCGAGCGCGCCTGCGAGACCTACATCAAGGCACTTTGGACCGGAAAGCCGCTCCGCCTGCTGTCGGATGCGGTCGCAGAAAAGGTGGCGGGCGCGATGGATCATTACCCCACCTCCAAGGCTGGCAAGCACCTAGAAGAACTGCGCGCCATCCTGGACGACGAGCGCTCCAACTACGCAAGTTGATCCCACGTTCCCGTCGGGAACTTCCCTTGCTGACGCAGCGTTGCCATAAGGGCAACACTTTGGCGGAGAGCGGGCGGGACGATGGCGAACATCGCGGCAGTGGAAGGCAAGCACCAGCGGCGCGCTTCAGAACCCGGGCGCGGGCGCAATGCCGAAAAACCGCTGCAGATCCCGTGGAAGGGCTGGGTTGATATCTTCTGGCGCATTTATGCGTCGATCATGGAAGATCGCATCCTGCTGATTGCAGCCGGCGCGACCTTCTACCTCCTGCTCGCGCTGTTTCCAGCCCTTGCTGCGTTCGTGTCGGTTTACGGCTTCGTCGCTGATCCGCACACAGTCGCGGACCAGGTCGCCTGGCTGGGCGGCATGCTGCCTGCCGGTTCGCTCGACATGATCCGCAGCCAGTTGCAGGCGCTTGCGAGCCAGGAAACCAGTTCACTGTCCTTCAGCTTTTTCTTCGGTCTTGCCGTCGCACTGTGGAGTGCCAACAACGGCATCAAGACGCTTTTCGAAGCCATGAACGTCGCCTATCGCCAGAACGAGACGCGCTCCTTCCTGAAGCTGAACCTGGTAGCGTTCACTTTCACCTTGGGCGCGATCTTCATCGGCATCCTGATGATCGTGATGGTGGGTGTTGTCCCGGCCATGTTCACGCTGTTTGGCATCGACAGTTGGACCGGCATGATCGTGAAGATCGCGCGCTGGCCCCTCATTCTTCTCTTTGTCGGCCTCGGCATCACCCTGATCTACCGCTTCGGACCAGATCGTGAGCCGGCAAAGCTCCCATGGCTGACTTGGGGCGCAGCAGTGGCCAGCGTTGTTTGGCTGGTCACGTCGATCCTGTTTTCCTGGTATCTGGAAAACTTCGCCGATTACAACGCAACCTATGGAACACTAGGGGCGGCGGTCGGCTTCATGATGTGGACGTGGATTTCTTCGATCATCCTGATCATTGGCGCCGAGATCAACGGCGAAATGGAGCACCAGACAGCCGTCGACACCACCACCGGCCCCGACAAGCCAATCGGTGAGCGAGGGGCTGTCATGGCGGACACGGTGGGGATCGCCGCCAACGAGAAGCCCTGACTCGGGAGCAGACGGGTGTGCTACGCTGAAGGCCAAGGAAGCGCCTCAGCGCGGCCGCAGGCCCTGCACCAGTTGACGTCCGATGTCAGCCGGCGACAGCCTGGCCGAAGGACGATACCAGGTGGGCATCCAGTTCAGCGCCCCAAGGAAGTTCAAGCGGAACAGGCTGCGATCCACGTCCGGCGGCAGGTCCAGCGCTTCCACCAGATCCGCCACCACGGTTTCGTAGCGATCACGCTGCGCAACCAAGGTTTCGCGCAGCCCTTTCAGCGACTCCGAATAATAAGGTGAAACGATCACCGGCACTTCGCTTGAGCCTAGAAGGTCGTTGCAATGGGCAACAGCCGCCGCTTCCAGGCGATCCCAAGGATCCTCGACGCCTTCGATTGCCGCCAGCACGGCCTGGGTGATCTTCTCCATGCCGGCGCCGTGAACGGCAACGAAGATGTCTTCCTTCGACGCAAAGTGGTAGTAGATGGAGCCGCCGAGAATACCGGTCGCTGCGGCGATGTCGCGAATGGTGGTGGCTTCAAAGCCACGTGTGCCGAACAGCCGGGCGGCTTCCTGCATGATCTGGCGCCGGCGGGCTCCTGCGCTGGCATCCTCGTCCGGGCGCTTGTCGGAGGCTGCGGCTTTCGCGGAGCGCTTGGAGGTTTGCGGCAGCCGCTGGCCCTTGGTGGATGTCGTGGTCATAAGATCGCTTAGCCGAGTTTAGCGGGGGATGCGAGATCAATCATACAAGCGTTCGTTTGATCGACCTTGATAGCGCTTGCGTGATCGACGGAACACCGGCCTGCGCGCTCCGTTGCGAAGGGGAACCCACCCCCTGTCACGGAGAGTGTCCATGCCCGTAACCATGACCCGCCGCACCACGCTTGCCCTTGGAGCCGCAGCCGCCGCAAGTACCCTGTTCAAGCCACATGTCGCACGCGCAGCCGCTCCCTTCGAGCAGCCCCCGCTGCCTTACGGCGAGGACGCGCTCGCGCCGCAGATTTCGGCCCGCACCGTTGGCCTACACTATGGCAAGCACCACGCCGGCTACTACACCAAGCTCAACGAACTGGTGCCCAACACGCCCTATGCCGACATGACCTTGGAAGAGGTCGTCAAGCAATCAAAGGACAACAACGACAACGCGATCTTCAACCAGGCGGGCCAGGCGTGGAACCATGAGTTCTATTGGCAGCAGTTTGCGGGCGGCCCCAAGCAGCCGAACGCGACGCTCGAAGAAGCCGCAACGCGCGATTTTGGCGGTGTGACCGCCATGAATGAAGCCATCGTCAAGGAGGCCGGCAATGTGTTCGGCACCGGCTGGGTTTGGCTGCTGCAGGACGGCGACAAGCTTGCGGTGCGCGGCTACCAGGATGCAGGCAACCCGCTTGCCGAGGGCCTGAAGCCGTTGATGGGCATCGACGTTTGGGAACACGCCTACTACCTGGATTATGAGAACCGCAGGGCGGACCACGTCAAGACGCTTCTTGCCGAGCGCGTGAACTGGGCCTGGGTCGGCGAACAACTCGCCAGCTAAGGTCGCAGCATCGTACAGCCCCCGCTCCACGGGGGCTGGCCTTTCTCCGCGTTCCTTTCTGCAGGAGCGAACCAAGCGTGGGGTGGAGCGTTGAGGCGTCAGTCACAACGAGGAGCACGCCCCCGCCATGGACGTTTTGCGCATCTTGCTCGCCATCATCCTTCCGCCTGTTGGCGTTTTCATGCAGGTCGGAATTGGGCTGCACTTCTGGCTCAACATCCTCCTGACGCTCTGCGGCTACATTCCGGGCATCATCCATGCCGTTTGGGTGATCATGAGACGCTGACGCAAAAAAGGCGACCGAAAGGCCGCCTTTTTCTTCGTGAAGTCGGTGGGGTCGATCAATAAACCGGGCAGCCACGGTCGCGGCCGAAGGTAATGACGCGGCGATCGCCTCGCCGATCGCGTCCACCGACTTCAATGGTGCGGCGGCCTTCACGCAGAACGCGCACACGGCGCAGGCCTAAACGCTCCGCCTTGTCGAGCGCTCGGTCCACGCTGCAGCCGCGGCGGTCCCGCCGGTCTTCGCGCCGGTCTTCACGCCGTTCTTCACGCCGCTCAAAGCGCTCGCGGCGCTCCCGGTCCCGGTCACGCACGCGCACGCCATCGGGACCAACTTCGATCCGAACGTCCTGTGCAGCAGCGGGGGCAATCATCGCTCCCGGCGAGGCCAGCATCATGCCGGCAATGGAAAGGATAAGGAATTTGCGCATCTCAGGTTCTCCTTCGGGCGCGGATCTGCCCGTGGCGCGAAAACGCACCGGGCGCCCAAGTGGTTCAACTCACATCGAAATTAAGTTCAATCACCTGAACCGACGCTGAACGCGAAGCTGCAGCCAATTCGCACGGCCCACTGCGGTAGAACCACAGATCCAGTCCGGTGCCGTGGATCAAGGATGGTCGAAAGGCGACCGCAAGGTCGTTGTGCAAGGCCATCGCTTTCGCCGACGGAGCCTTATTCTGGATCGTAATGTGCGGTCGGAAGCCCTGCTGGAAGCACGGGCGTTTTTACCGTCACCGCCTGGAGATCATCGACGATTCCGGCTCAGCTCCGCGCCCGGCAGCTTGTGGAACAACGTGCAATGGGCCGGGGTGTGGTTGCGTTCGGGCGGGAAATGAAGCCGCCGAAGCTGGTTGAACTCGGCAAAGGAAGCTTCATCCAGGCTCCGGGTGAGGATGAGCGGGGCCGAAGCCCCGCCTGCCGCCTCAGGCGAGATAAGCGGCATCCAGCCAGATGCCGTTCTCGATCGCGCCCTGTACGTTCACGCGGTTTTCCTCGCTTTGCGAGAAGGCCACGAGCACCTCGGCGCGGCTCATGCCGCTGTCCATGCGATCGAGCCAATAGTCATAGCCGCCGCCGTCGGCCGGCCGATCAAGCACATTGCGGTAAAGCAGGTCCACGAACTGTGCGTCGGTTGGGCTGCTGCCGTAGAGGCTGCGGAACTCCGCCGAGCCGATAAAGTCGGCTGCGGCGCTCGTCAGCGACGTGCCGCCATCCAGGCGATCCACCCAGTAAGACAGTCCGCCGAGATCGGGGGTGCGGTCAAAGGCAGCCTGATACAGGCGATACCCAGCCGCCGCGCCTTCATCGAAGGCCAACAGGCCGTTGTCGAATGACAAGCGCTCAACGGAAAACAGGGCGTCGTTTATCGCGCCGTCCCGCCGCGTCAGGTAGATCACGCCGTCATCCACGTCGATCGTGAAGTCGGCGCCGCGTCCGGAATAAACCGCGTAATCAAAGCCGGTGCCGCCATCGATGTCGTTGCGCCCCAGGCCGGCATTGATGATGTCGTTGCCCCCGAAGCCGCTCAAACGGTCGCTGAACTGCGAGCCATAGACCGTATCGTTTCCGTTGAAGGCGGTGACAAGGAGCCCACGCAGATCATTGGCGTAGATCGCATCGGCCACTGCAAAGGCCGGCACCCGGAAATCATAGGCTTCGCCGAGCAGGTTGCCGTCGCGGCCATATTCCTCGTAAGCGGTGACGATGCCGTCCACCAGATAAAGATCCGGTGCGTATCTCAGGCCGGTTCCGAGATACACCGCCTCACGGCCGCCGTCGGTGAGCGTGAACTCTCCGGAGTCGGCGGTCACCACAGTGCCTCTCCAGGCAGTAGGCGAAATCAGATCGGTCGCGGTGTAGGCGCGAAAAATTGCCATTGGGGTTTCCTCGTTTGCTGCTGGAGCAGTGTCCCATGTTCATGATGAGCAACTCATGAACATGGGACACCGGTTTCATCCGCCCAGATCCATCGGTGTCTTGTTTTGCAGGCCGGGCTCCTTGATGTCGGTTGGGCGCACAACCATCCGGTGGATGCGCGGAGGCTCCGCGCCGGCATGCAGCGCGCGGATCGCGTCGTAGATCACCGCATCGGCATGGGTGCGACGCTGGTTGTGCCGAACATAGTCGTTCCAGGTTGGCAGATGGTAGCTTTCGATCCATTGGTCGGGGTGTTGGGTGTCGAGCATCAGTTCCCATTGGCGGCCGCCGTCCCGCCTTATGATGCGGCGCCGTTCGCGCATCAGCGCCAGAAACCGCGCCGAGTCCTCTTTTCGGATGATATGCTCCACGAGAACCACCATGGGGCCGCTGCGACCCTGAAGGTCGAGCGCCACATCAGGCACCTTCCAGCGGTTGAGGGGCTCGAGGTTTTCGCTGGAAAGATCCGGCAGCGGCAGCCAGCGACCCAGCAGCGCGCCGACCAGCATCACAACGGCCGCAAGAAGGAAGGCTGACGGGATGTCGTGCGCTTCGGCCACGAGTCCCCAGATCCAGCTGCCCAGCGCCATGCCGCCGAACGTCGCCGTCTGGTAAAGCGCAAGTGCCCGTCCGAGCACCCAGCGCGGGGTCGAGAGCTGGACGGTGACGTTGAACATGGACAGCGCCATGACCCAGCACGCGCCGGCCACAAAAGCGCCGAGCCCCACCGCCCAGGCACTGCCGCCATAGCCGATCGCAAGGGCGCTCACCGCAAAGCCGATGAAGGCGCCACGTGCAATCACTTCATTCGAGGTCAGCTGGCGCACCTTGCCGCCAAGAAAGGCACCGCCGACGGCCCCGATGCCATAGCAGCCCAGCAGAAGGCCATAAAGCAACGGTCCGCCGCCGAGCTCATCGCGCGCCACGATCGGCAGCAACGCCAGAACAATGATGGCCGAAAAGCCGAAAAGCAGCCCCCGCAGCAGCACCTTCTCGATCTGCGGCGACATCGCGACATAGCGGAGGCCAGAGGTCATGGCACGGCCCAGCGTTTCCGGCGGCAGCGTGTTGGCTGGCGCAGCCAGGCGCCAGCGCAGGATCACGATGAGCAATGGCAGGTAGCTGAACGCGTTCGCGGCAAAAGCGGCCACCGCGCCAGCGCTGGCCACGATCAAGCCGCCGATCGCCGGCCCCACGCTGCGGGTCAGGTTGAAGTTCACGCTGTTGAGCGCCACCGCCTGAGGGAGATCGGCACGCGGCACCATGTCACCGACCGAAGCCTGCCAGGACGGGTTGTTCAGGGCCGTGCCGCACCCGATCAGGAAGGTGAAGCCCAGCAAAAGCCATGGCGTCATCCACTCGAACCAGGTGAAGAGCGCCAGGAGCACCGACACCAGCAGCATGAAGAGCTGTGCTGCCACCATGACATAGCGGCGGTTGAAGTTATCGGCGATTGCGCCCGAAGCGAGTGAGAAGATCATGACGGGCAGCGTGGTGGACGCTGTGACCAGCGCCACCATGTCGGCCGAACTCGCGATCGACGTCATCAACCACGCCGCGCCGACGGACTGGATCAGGCCACCGAGATTGGAAACAAGGCTGGCCAGCCAGACCCGCAGGAACACCGGCGAACGCAAGGGGGACAAGGGCGAAGAGGCGGTTGTGTCTTTCGCTTGTTCCACCCGCTTTCGTCCGCCCGTAACGTGTGCCGCTTCACCGGCTAATCTGATGCAGCGGCAGCATCAGGCAAGACGGAACGTGCAATCTCGCTCCATCCCTCCCCTTGCTTTCAGCGGTGCCTTATGCGCGCTGGCGAAGCAGCGGATAGCCGGCCAAGACGGCGCGTGCGGCAAGGGCAGCGATGGCGGCCTTCAGGAGGTCGCCAGGGATAAAAGCGAGCGATCCCATTGCCACGGCTGAAAAAGGTGTGCCTGCAACAAGGGAAACCCAGGGCATGCCGATGAGGTAAAGCACGACGATGCCGCCAGCCACCGAAGCAGCGAAGAAGCCGGCAAGCTGTCGCCATTCGCCCTGTTCTTCGCGAACAAGGCGTTCGGCACAGAAGCCGGTTACCAGGGCCGCCGCGATCCAGCCGAGCACATAGCCGCCGGTCGGTCCGAACAACACAGCCAGGCCACCGCGTCCGCCCGACAGCACCGGCATGCCGACCGCCACCAGAAGCACAAAGATCAGGTAAGCAAGCGCGCCCCGCTTGGCGCCTATGATGCAGCCAGCCAGCATCACGCCCATGGACTGCAGCGTGATCGGAACCGGAATGAAGCCCAGCGGAACAGGCGGCACCAGACCGAGAACGATGATGATGCCGGTGAAAAGAGCCGCGAAGGCGAGATCTCGCGTCGTCATGAAGGGCGGATTCCTTTGTTGGAGGATTTCGTGGGCGGGGGCGCCACGGCGCGCAGGCTCCGCGCGTCGATTGCTGCCGCGACATCATCGGCCTGCTTCAGCGTCAGGATCACCAGCGGCGTCAAAAGCGTCAAGGGGCGAACCTTCAAGCCCCGAGCCTTGTGTGCTTCTGCCAAGGCTCCATAGCGCGACAGAATATCGGGCACGAAGCGGAGGCTCAACCCGACCGCAAGACCGGCGTCGCCGGGACGCAGGAGTCCTGTTCGCTCCAGCGGGCGCAGCAGCCGGTTCACCGCCGTGATAATCGCGTCGATGGGGGTCGTGGCCGTCACTGCCGCCGCCGCGACGAGAAGCGCCAGAATGCGCAGGAACAGCACCCCAACCTCCGCTGCCGACAGAAAGAACAGGTTCAGCGCCATCAGAAACAGGAGCGAATAAAGCACGGGCATCAGCCGGCGCAGCGCCTTGCCCGGCGTCAACCCGGCATGAAGATAAAACGCGGCGGCAACAACAAGCACCCCGCCCAGCAGCAGCGGCGATGAAACAAAGAACAAGGCGACTCCCAGCGCCGCCAGACCAAGAAGCTTTGCTTCCGCGCTTATGCGGTGGAGCAGTGAATTGCCCTCGACGTAGAAGCCGTTCAGCATCCCGCGATCTCCCGATACCGCGCGATGGTCTCGCCCGGCGCCCCATCGGCGACAAGCCGGCCTTCGTGGAACAGAAGCAGCCGCGGCAAACGCGCCGCAAATTCCAGGTCATGCGTCACCACCAGAGCATCCTCCGCCATGGTCTCAATTGCCTTGATCACGAGACGGCGGTTGCTGAGGTCGAGCTGGTTAGTCGGCTCATCAAGAACGAGGATGCTCGGAGAAAGGGCGCAAACACTGGCCATTGCCGCCAGTTGCAGTTCGCCGCCCGATAGTTCGTGCACGCGCCGCTGGGCGAGTTCGGCGATGCCAAAACGCGCGAGAACCGACGCCGTGCGCTGCTCGGCCTCCGCGGTTGTTGCTCCCCGTGCCTTGAGGCCGAAGCGGATGTCGTCCGCAACCACCGGCATGATCAGCTGGTTTTGCGGGTTCTGGAAGACATATCCGGCTTCTCCGCGCACCCGGTCGGGCTCGGCCCTCGTGTCGATGCCGTTCACCACCACCCGGCCTAGGCTTGGCAGTGTCAAACCGTTGATGAGCCGGGCGAAGGTGGTCTTTCCCGAGCCGTTCAGCCCGATCACGCCCACCCGATGCGCTTGCACCCGCAGATCAAGCGGATGCAGTGCGACGCGTTCGCCATAACGGACGGAGCAACCCGAAAACACGAGATCCAAGAGACTTCCCAAGATGATGCGCCACATGCAGCGGCACCTGCGCTTCAAGCCGCCCCATGCGAAACGGTCAAGCCTTTGCGTGACAAAGACTCACCGCAAGAACAGCAGCGCCATGCCCGCGACGACGCTGACGGCACCGATCCATGCGCCTGCTGTGGGCCGCTCCCCGGTGTGCGCCCACAGCATCGGAAGGATGATCACCGGCGTGGTTGCCGAGAGTGTGGAAACGATCCCGACCTTGCCGCCGCTCAAGGCAAAAAGCAGCAGCGTCATCCCGACCCCGAGGCCGAGCAAGCCGGTCAGCGCGGTGAGAAGCGCCACCTGAGGCGTCAACGCTGCCTTCCTTGGCTTCACGGACGCAAACGGAAGGGCAGTCAGGGCGGTAAGAAGCAGGGCAGCGATCCCGACACGCACCATGGACGCCAGGAATGGATCCATGCCGCCTGCCATGACAGGGCGGGCGAGGATTGCGCCAACGGCCTGGCCCAAGGCTGCACCAAGGCCGAGCGCCACGCCAACCCAAAGCGAACCCTTCACCGTTTCCCATGCGTGGACGTCGGTGCGGCGACGGCCATACAGGATCGCGGTGATCACCCCGCCGACGATCAACAGGATGCCGACCACAGCCTGCGCAGCAAGCACTTCGCCCAACAGCGCATAGCCAAGCAGCGCCGCCATAGGCGCGTTCAAGGCAAAGATGACCCCTGTTTTCCGCGGGCCCAGGCGGTTCAAGGCCGCAAACAAGAGCGTGTCGCCGGCAAAAATCCCGACCACGCCCGAAAAGAGCAGCGGGACAACGGCCTCGGTTCCGAGCGTTCGCCATTCTCCTGTTGCAAGAACATAGATGGCGAGCCCGGCGGTAACCAAGACTTGCCGGAAGCGATTGAACGCCAGGGCACCCAGATGAGCGGCTGGTCGCACCGCCAGCAGCCCCGTGGCCGCCCAGCATGTTGCAGCCCCAAGGGCCGCCAGTTCGTAAACCAGCACCTCGATCTCCATTCCAGCCAAGGATGATCCGGAGCCGCAGCATACCGGAAACGGCGCGCTTCCCGTGTTGTGGCGCTTTCCGCCCGGGGACGCAGGAGGCTCCCCTCGCATGGTTGTCTTTCCGCCTCAAGCATGCGCCGAAAAGAAGCGTTGGCACACGCGCGGCTTTGGCGCGCGTTGTTTTCCGGCCGGCGCAACCATAGCTTTGCTTCATGTCTCATTCCCGCATCCGCGTTGTCGACCTGGAAACCGGCGGCAACGGCCGACAGGATGTTTGCGAAGTCGGCTGGCAGGATGTCGTTCTCGGTGCGGACGGGCTTTGGCGCTTGTCAGGAGAACGCGGTGCGATCCTTGTTAATCCCGGCCGGCCAATTGCGCCCGATACAATGGCGGTGCACCACATCCGGGATGCCGATGTTGCTGACGCGCCGTTCTGGCGCGAGGTCGCACCGGATGTTCTGCGGCCGGAAGGCGGTTGCCTGGCCCTGGCAGCGCATCGCGCTGGCTTTGAGCAACGCTACTGCACACCGCGCTTCACCGGTGACGTGCCGTGGATCTGCACCTGGAAATGCGCGCTGCGGGTGTGGCCGCATCTGCCCCGCTTTTCCAACCAGATGCTGCGCTATCTGCGCTCGCCGGAAGGGCTGGTTCACGAGGTGGGGCTGCCGGCCCATCGTGCCATGCCGGACGCTTATGTCACCGCGCACCACCTGAGGGACCTGCTCAACGAAGCATCCCTTGAGCAGTTGATTGCCTGGAGCCGTGAGCCGGGCCTGCTGCCGCGCGTGCCGGCAGGCTTGGACCGGGGCAAAAGCTGGGAGCGCCTGACCCTCGACGCCTTGCTTGCCTTTGCGCAGGATCGCGACGTCGATGTTCGCTTCACCGCAGCAACCGAGTTGGCGCGGCGCAGCGAAGCACCGGCTCCTGTTGAAGACAGGCCGGTGCAGGGGTCGCTGCTTTGATGCGCGACGCGCAGGCTTGGAACGGCGCTAGCCCTTAAAGCCGGTCAGGAATGCGTCCAAACAAGCCTGGATTGCGTCGATGGCATAGCCACCTTCCTGCACCACAAGAGTGGGCAGGCCGATGTTCCGCACCTTTTCCCCGATCATCCCGAAATCATCCGCGTCGAGCTTGAGCACGCCGATCGGATCATCCTTGTGGGCGTCAAAGCCGAGCGCCACCACCAGTACCTCCGCGCCGTGCTCATGGATCGCCTCCCGCGCCGTGTCCACCGCCGAGGCCATCGCGGCAGCGCCGCTGGCGTGTGGCAGCGGCAGGTTCAGGTTTGAGCCTTCACCCGGACCATTGCCCCGTTCATCGGCATAGCCGGTAAAGAACGGATAATAGTTGTCCGGGTCGGCGTGCACCGAAACGGTGAGCACATCCGGCCGGCGGTAGAAGATCTGCTGCGTCCCGTCCCCGTGGTGCGCATCCACATCCAGGATCGCGACCTTGCCGTATTTGGAGCGGAGAAGCTGGGCTGCAACCGCGGTGTTGTTCACGTAACAGAACCCGCTCGCGCGGTCGGCGCGGGCGTGGTGACCGGACGGCCGGCAGAGGGCATATACGGCCCGTTCGCCGGCCAGGATCGCTTCCGCACCTTCAACGGCCGTTTCTGCGGAGCGAAGCACAGACGTCCAGCAATGAGGCCCAACTGGTACGGACAGATCGCCCAGATACCAGCCGAGCTGTCCGATGAAACCGCTCGGCCGGCATGGCGGCCGGACATCTTCATCCGGCCTGCCGCTCCAATAAGGGAAGGTGCTCGGCCACACTTCCGGTCCTCGTTCGGATGGCAGGTCCTGCCACTTGTCCCACGCCGTTTCGAGGAAGCGGATGAAGCCCGCGTCGTGCACGGCGAGAATGGGTTCCTTGCCATGCTCCCGCGGTTTTTCCGGCGCGATGCCATGGTGTGCCAATGCGTCCAGCAGGCGTTCGGTCCGTTCCGGCAGGTCTTTTGGCGCAACAACCCGGCCGAACCGCATATATTGCAGGGTTTCATGCAGCGCCTGATCGGGGTGGTAGAAAGCACGCATCGTTGTTCTGGTCCTCGAGTGTTGCTAACTGGTGGTGCGGTGATGGCTTCAGATAACGGCTTCCACCAGGAAGGGTCCACGCCGCCGGAAGGACGAGCGCAGGAGATCGGCCAGTTCCGCACCGGTTTGCGCCCGCGCGGCTTCAACGCCATGGCCGCGGGCAAGGCTGATCCAGTCCAGCGCGGGATCGTCGAAGGTGAGCATGCGCCGGGCATTCGCCCCATAATCCTGCACACCGACATTGGCCATCTCGTTTTCTAGAATGGCGTAGCGGCGGTTCGACAAGATCACCGTCGTGACGTCGAGGCGCTCGCGCGCCTGTGTCCAAAGCGCCTGCACCGTGTACATGGCGCTACCGTCCGCCTGCAGACAAACCACCCGACGGTCCGGGCAGGCGACGGCCGCCCCGGTTGCCAAGGGCAAGCCGATGCCAATGGAGCCGCCGGTCAGCTGCATGTAATCGTGCGCCGGAGCATTGTAGCTCGCTTCAAAGAACATGCGGCCCGAACTCACCGATTCGTCGGTGACGATGGCCCCGTCCGGGAGGGAAGCGGCCACGATGGCACAGGCCGTGTCGGCCGTCAGCGGACCGGGATCGAAAGCCGGCGGCTCCTTGACGCCGCCCCCCGGAAGAGGCGCCGTCTCGGCGGCACCGACTTCATCGGCCAGACGCTCGATTGCGTCGGCGAGATCCTCATGGTGCCCCACCAGCGTGGTGATCCGGCTGCCCTCTTCATTCATGAGGCTGGGCTTGTCTGGATAAGCAAAAAAGGCGACCGGCGGCCGGGCATCCACCAGGATGATGCGCTCGACGCCGCGAAGACGCGCCAGCGCTGGATCAACGTAGTAGGGCAGCTTCCTGACCGGAACACGCCCTTGGCCGCGCTCGATTCGCGCGTTGAAGGTTTCCGCCATGAATTCCGCGCCGGTTTTCGCGCAGATGGCCGCGATCCGCTGGAGCGTTCCGGCACGCAGTGCGCGCCCTCCGAGCAGGAGAACAGTTCGGCCGGGCTGGCGAAGGTCCGCTGCTGCCGCCTTGATCTTCGCCATTTCGACCGGGGGCAAGGCAGCCCGCTGCCGGGGCTTGATCGATCCACCCTGTGCCTTGTTCCACGCAATGTCGGCGGGCAGGATCAGCGTTGCTACGCCAGGCATAGACACGGCCGCTTCCCATGCGTCCGCGGCTTCCGACGGAAGCTTGTCGGGATGGGTCGCGCGGCCAACCCAGTCCGACATCGGCCTGGCCAGGCCATCGATGTCGCTGGCAAGGGGCGCATCGAACTTCAGATGATAGGTTGCATGGTCGCCAACGACGTTGATCACCGGGGTGCGGGCCCGCTTGGCGTTGTGCAGGTTGGCCAGGCCGTTGGCCAGTCCGGGCCCCAGATGCAGAAGGGTGGCCGCCGGCTTGTCGGCCATGCGCCCATAGCCATCGGCAGCGCCGGTCACCACGCCCTCGGAGAGACCGAGAACACAGCGCATGTCCGGGCGCCGGTCGAGTGCGGCAACAAAATGCATTTCAGACGTGCCGGGGTTTGCAAAGCAAACATCCACGCCCTGAACGATGAGCGTTTCGCAAAGGCGCTCCGCGCCGTTGCTTTGCTGTTCGGTGGTCATTCCCTGCATCCAGTCTCTTCGGTCTGCGGTTGCGCCGCCCATAATAGGCGCGAAAAGAAGCCGCGAGGCCAGGCGTGGCCCCGCGGCGGTTTGGGGTAGCCTGAGCTTATTGCGGCTTCGAGGTCGCGACGTTTTCCGGCCAGATGATCTGGTTCTTGCCGCCCTGGATCTGCGCGACCGGAACCGGAATGAAGTCCGGTCCGGATTGCACCGCATGGTCCTTGTCGAACTTGAACCGGCCGACAACACATTCGTGGTCGGTGTTCTTGATCTGCTCGGCAATGGCCTTCGGGTCGGTTGAACCGGCGGCATCAATGGCGCGCAGAGCGATTTCCATCGTGCAGTAGGCATGCGCCGTGCTGTAGGTGCCGGGGTTGCCGTATTCGGCCTGCACGCGATCGCTGAACGCCTTGTGCTCCGGATTGAGTTCCGAGCTGAAGGTCAGCGCGGCCCAGTACGTGCCTTCCGCCACGTCCGCGGCTTGCTGCAGGAATTCCGGCTTGGTCGGATAGTAGATCGCGAGATGCGAGGTATCCAGCGCCTGTTCCTTCAGCTGGCGCACGAAGGCAATGCCGGAATTGGCAACGGTGAACACGGACACCACCACGTCCGGACCTGCTTCGCGCAGCTTGGAAAGCTGCGGGTAAAAATCGGTGGTTGCTGGCGGCACGGTTTCCGTGGAGGTCACGGTCCAGCCATCGGCCTTGAACAGTTCACCGACCTTTTCCGCGTTGGCAATGCCGTAATCCGTGTCTTCCACCACGAACGCGATCTTCTTGTCGCCGGGGTCCAAAGTCTTGTTGTCGAAGGCCCATTTGTAGAAGTCGTGCACGGCCGTGCCATAGCCGCTGCTGTTCCAGTTGCCCTTCCAGTAGAGCTGGTAGCGCTCTTCGTCCGAAAGCACCTTATCGGCGATCGCGGAGCTGACCGGCTCGGCGCTGAGTATCGGCAGGTTGTATTGCGGCGCCAGTTCCATCAGCGCCAGCGTCACGTGGCTGTGCAGCGTGTCGCCGATCAGCATCTTGATGTTTTCGCGGGTGATCAGGCGCTGGGCGGCACTGATGGCGACTTCCGGCTTTCCGGATGTGTCTTCCATCACGAGCTTGATCTTCGGCGGGTTCTGGGAAACGTAATTCCCCTTGCCGTCGTTCCAGTCCTTCACTGCCAGTTCAAGGCCCTGGCGATGGTCCTTGCCTGTGTTTGCGGCCGGACCGGTCAAAGGTCCGACGGCGCCAATGGTGATTTCCTCCTGGGCGTGGGCGGGCAAGGCGAGAAGGGCCGCCCCCAATAATCCTGCTGAAACAAGTGCCGGAAAGGATAGCCTGGACATGATGTTCATTCCCCTGTTGTGGTTTCACCAACTTCCGTCGCAAGCAGTGACCGACGCCGCTGCCTGCACGCCTACACCGCCTCGACCGTCTTCCTTGTTTCGGTCTCTTTGCGGCTGAACCGCGGCTTCAATCCTGCGATCCCCGCAGGCGCGGCAAACACGAACACGATGATCAAGGCACCGTAGAGCAGCATCCGGAAATCGCCAAAGTCGCGCAGCAGTTCGGATGTCACGGTCAAAAGAAGAGCACCGTAGATCGGGCCGAAAAAGCGGCCGACGCCACCGACAATGATCATCGCCAAAAGGCTGATCAGCATTTCGGGCCCCGCCACCGAGGTTGGCGTGAGGATCAGCACGTAATGAGCGTAAACGGCGCCGCTCAAGCCGACAACCGCGGCACTGATTGCAAAAGCAAACAGCTTCCACGCCGCCAGGCGGACACCCAGGCTTTCGGCAGCGGCTTCCGCATCGCGGATGGCAAGGAAGGTCAGGCCGCAACGACCGCGCAAAAGCAGAAGCAGCGCCAGATGCACGCCAACAAACATGATCGCGGCAACGGCGAAGGACCCGGCGGCATTGCCGAGGCCGAAGCGGATCGTGGTTTCACCGATCTGGATCGGATCAAACGGCGGGATACCCCAGAAGCCGAGTTCACCACGGGTGATCTCCTTCAGGTTCGCGAAAACGAGGCGCACGATTTCCGCGAAGGCAAGCGTCACGATCGCCACATGCGGCATGGAGCGAATCCGCAGGATCGGAAAGCCGATCAGGAGACCCGTGAGCGCGGCAATCAGGGCGGCCAGCCAAATGGTGATCCAGGGACTGACCCCGAAGTAATGGGACACCATGGCGGAGGCGTAGGCGCCAACCGCAAAGAAGGCGTGGTGGCCCAGCGTCTTCAAGCCCAAGATGCCGAGGGTCAGGTTCCAGCCGGTGGCAAAGACGGCAAAGATCAAGAACAGCGTCAGGACATGAAGGATGTAGTCGTTCAGCTGCAAAAGCGGCACCGGCGCAAGCAGCAGCGCCATCACCAACAGCACCAGGTAGGGACGACGGCCAAAAACCTCTAGCATCGTGCAGCCTCCTTATGCGCCACGTCCGGCGAAAAGCCCTTCCGGTCGGGCCCAGATCACGGCGATCAGGAAAAGAAACGCCACAACGTTGCTCCATTCGGTGGACACAAAGGCCACGCTGAACGACTCGATCAAGCCGAGCAGGAAGCCCGCAGCCACCGCGCCACCGAAGCTGCCAAGCCCGCCAAGGATCACCACGGCGAAGCCCTTGAGCAGATAGGACGCGCCCATCCAGGGGCTGACGGTGACCAGCGGCGACAGGAGGATCGCGCCCGTGCCTGCCAGCGCGGCGGAAATCGCGAAAACCGCCGTGTGCACCAGGCCGGAGGGAATCCCCACCGCCAGCGCCGCTTCCGCATCCTGCGCGGTAGCGCGAATGATGCGGCCGAGCCTTGTGCGATAAAGAACCAGCGCACACAGCCCCATAACACCCAGTGCAACAAGGAAGATGGCGATCCGCTGCCATGGCATGCGCACTTCGCCGATCACCGCGACACCGTTGAAGAAATACGGAACGCCCTGGAACTGCTCGCCCCAGATCAGCTGCGCCGCACTTTGCAGGAAGATGGACAGGCCGATCGTGGCGGCCACGACGTTGAACGCCCAGTCTTCGCGCTTCAACAAGGGCGCAATCGTCACCCGCTGGATCACGGCACCAAGGAGCATCACGATCAGGATGGTCGCCAGGGCTGCAAGAAGCACCGGCCAGCCCAGGGTCACGGCGAAAAGAAGCACGCCGTAGCCGGCCAGCATCATCAGTTCGCCATGGGCGAAGTTGAGCACGCGGGTCGTGCCGTAGACCAGCGCGATGCCGGATCCGACGAGAGCATAGATCGACCCGGTGATCAGGCCATTGATGATGAGTTCGATGAACTGCGTCGCGCTCACGCGGCTGTCTCCCGAATGCCGAGATACACGCGCCGGACCTCGGGATGATCCAGCATTTCCTCGCCCGAACCGCTCAGAACCACACGGCCGCTTTCCAGCAGATAGCCACGGTGACTCATGGAAAATGACAATTTTGCATTCTGCTCGTTGAACAGGATCGCGACGCCACGCTCGTTGATCATCTGCATGATCGAGCACACTGTTTTCACCATCGCGGGTGACAGCCCGAGAAACGGCTCGTCCATCAGCAGCACGCGGGGATTGGCCATCAAGCCGCGCGCGATCGCCACCATCTGCTGTTGGCCGCCGCTCAGCTTGCCGGCCGTTGCGTTGAGGTGCGGCTTGATCTCCGGCAGGAGGTCCAGCACCCAGCGGAAGGTTTCCCGCGCTTCCGAGGGTTTGCGGGTGTAAGCGCCGAGCATTACGTTTTCTTCCACGCTCATGCGCGGAAACAAACGCCGCCGTTCCAGAACGATGCTCATGCCGCGCTTGGGACGCAGGGTGGCGGACTTGTTCTGAAGTTCCTCGTTGTCGAGGCTGACGACGCCTGAAGACGGCTTCTTCAGCCCCATGGCGGCCTTCAAGACCGTGCTTTTTCCGGAGCCGTTCGGCCCCATGATGGCGACAATTTCACCGGCGCCCACTTCCATGGCCACGTCCCAAAGAACGCGCGTCGCGCCGTAATGGACGTTCACCCCCTCAAGCCGCAACATCGGCATCTCCAAGGTAGATGCGGCGGACGGCCTCGTGGTCGGCGACCTCTTCCACGCTGCCCGTTACCACCACCTCGCCGCGGTTGAGGAAGAAGGCATTGTCGGCAAGACCCAGAAGCACTTCCATGTTGTGTTCCACCACGACAATCGTGATGCCGCGCTCTTCGCGCAGGCGCCGGATCACATCGAGAAGCTCGGGAATGCTCGGCCGATCCACGCCCCCCGTCACCTCGTCCAGAAGAAGCAGCTTCGGGTGGGTCGACAGGGCGCGCGCCAGCTCGAGGCGCTTGCGCTGTCCGGTGCTCAGGATCCTTGCGGGGTCTTCCGCCTTGGCGTTGAGCCCGACAAAGTCGATGTAGGTGGAGGCTTCGGCACGCGCTTCCTTCATCGTCACGCCGCGGGCAGCAAGCGCCACCATGACGTTCTCGCGGACAGACAAGCCGCCGAAAGGCTGAGTGATCTGGAAGGTGCGGGCGATCCCAGCGTGGCAGCGCCGGCTGGGCGAAGCGTTGGTGATGTCGGCGCCCTGGAAGTAGACCTTCCCGCTGGTTGGGCGCACTGCGCCAGCCACGGCATTGAAGAGCGTTGTTTTGCCTGCGCCGTTCGGACCAAGGATCGCTGTGGTTTTCCCCTGCACCACGGACAGGCTGACATCTTTCAAGGCAACGATGCCGCCAAAGGCGACCGTGACGCGGTCGGTTTCAAGAAAGTTGCGTTGCATCCACCGGCCTTGTTCCCCGCAGTTGAAAAAGGCTAACCTCCCGACCGGCCGAGCTCAATACCTAAACGCACGAGATTTAATCATTTTTCGCAGCTGATCAAAAACTAGCCCGACACCTTGCATAACGTATTGACGAGCCTTCCCCGCCGTGTCCTACTTCGGCCAGGGCGTTCTTCTTGCTTCGCCACCTCTCCCTCTGCGCCAGGCGGATGCTACCTATGCCCAAGCTCGATTCCCAGCTGCGTGAAGCCATCCTTTCTTCTGTGGCCGA
This sequence comes from Tianweitania sediminis, assembly GCF_017813335.1. Lineage (GTDB taxonomy): Bacteria > Pseudomonadota > Alphaproteobacteria > Rhizobiales > Rhizobiaceae > Tianweitania > Tianweitania sediminis. Next base: position 301,257 of record NZ_JAGIYY010000001.1, read on the forward strand.
AGGTTTTGACGCACAAGTTGCTTTCACGCAGGACCTGGTCCGCTTCCCCTCAACGCGCGGATCAGAACACGCCATCCAGGACTTTCTGTTCAAGGCACTGAGTGCGCGCGGCTATACGATGGACCGGTTCAAGATGGACCGCGATGCGATCGCGCAACATCCCGGCGGATCGCCCTGGACGGACGAGCATTCCAACGCCCCCATCGTGGTTGGCATTCATCATCCACGCGAGGAAAAAGGTCGTTCCTTGATCCTCCAGTCGCATCTGGACGTGGTTCCAGCGGGTCCCGCGGACATGTGGATGCAAGGCGCCTTCGATCCGGTGATCCGCGGCGATTGGCTGTTTGGCCGCGGGTCGGCCGACATGAAGGCGGGAGCTGCGGCCAACATTTTTGCGCTCGATGCCCTGAATCGGCTGGGCCTGCAGCCCGCTTCCACGCTTTACGTGCAGTCCGTGGTGGAAGAAGAATCAACAGGCAATGGCGCCCTGATGACGCATTTGCGCGGCTACAAGGCCGACGCCGTGCTGATCCCGGAGCCGGAAGACGAAATGCTGGTGCGCGCCAATACCGGCGTCCTGTGGTTCCAGGTCGAGGTCAAGGGCCTTCCCGTGCACGTGCGCGAAATGGATACAGGCACCAATGCGATCGACGCCGCTTATCGCGTGGTGGCGGCGCTCAGGGAGTTGGAAGAGCGCTGGAACGCGCGCAAAGCCGAGCATCGCTACTTCGAGGACCTGGCCCACCCGATCAACCTCAACATCGGAAAGATTACCGGCGGCGATTGGGCTTCGTCCGTGCCAGCCTGGTGCCGCGTGGATTGCCGCATTTCCATCTATCCAGGCGTTGATGCAGCAACGGCCGCAAAGGAAATCCAGGACTGCGTGGCAGCCTTTGCGTCGAGCGATACCTACCTCGCAAACAGCCCACCCACGGTAACGTTCAACGGCTTTCATACCGAAGGCTACACGGTGGAGCCGGGCTCAGAAGCGGAAGCCGTCTTGGGTGAGGCGCATCTGGCTGCCGTCGGCTCGCCGCTCAAGAGCTTCACGACACTGGGTTATCTCGATACGCGGGTTTATGCCCTTTACGACAAGATGCCATCGCTGTGCTACGGCCCGGTCTCGCGGAACGTCCATGGCTTCGATGAATGCGTCAGCCTGTCTTCCGTGAAACGCATCACCGGCGCCATGGCCTTGTTTATTGCCGAGTGGTGCGGGACCGAAGCCTCATCCTGAGGACCACGAACGGGAATCCAGATTATGAGCGTGATCAAAACCGCAGAAGAGTTGCGCAGCGTTTACAAGGCTCCTCTTGAGCGTGCCGTGCTGAAGCAGATGTCGCGGCTCGACAAGCATGCGCATGCCTTTCTCCAGCGCTGCCCGTTCGTCATGATTGGCTCCTGCGCAGAAGGCGGGCGTGCCGATGTCAGCCCCAAGGGCGACCAGCCGGGCTTTGTTCGGGCGCTGGACGACCGCACCATCGCCATTCCGGATCGTCCCGGCAACAACCGTCTCGACACCTACGAGAACCTACTCACAAACCCAAATGTCGGGCTGATCTTCCTGATCCCCGGCATGGACGAAACGCTGCGCATCAATGGCCGGGCGGAAATCCGCACCGACCCCGAACTGCTGCAGATGTTCGAATATGACGGACGGCTTCCGATCAGCGTCATGGTTGTCACGGTTGAAGAGGTTTACCTGCATTGCGCCAAGGCCTTCATGCGCTCGGGCCTTTGGAACCCCTCGACCTTTATCGAGCGCAGCAGTTTTCCTTCGTTTGGCGCCATGCTGAAGGACCAGATCCGGTTGGAAGAGTCGGCCGCGGAAATCGATCAAAACCTTGCCGAGCGCTACAAGGCCACGCTGTACTGATCCTCCCAGCCAGGCGTGCTAAGCTGACGCTGTCGTGCGCTGCAACATAAAGCGGCTGCGACTAGGTATTCTGCAAGTTTTGAAGGTTATCTTACTGGTTTCTTAGGGAGGTTGTGGTTCGATCCGGATGACAGAGCCGGAACCATGATCGAAATCGACGAAGACGCTCGCCTGGACGCGCTATACCAGTTGAACCTGCTTGACACCTCGCCCAACGAGGCGTTTGACCGAGTCACCCGGATGGCCGCGCAACTTTTCGGCCTCCCCATTGCCGCAGTGTCGCTGACCGATCGTGACCGGCAATGGTTCAAAAGCAGAGTGGGCGTGGAACACACGTCAATTCCGAGGGAAAAAGCACCCTGCGGGGCCGTGGCGGAGTCCAACGAGCTCCTTGTCGTGCCCGATCTGCTCGATGATCCCTGCTACCGCAACAGCGTCCTCGCCAGCCAAGGTGTTCGCTTTTACGCGGGTGCGCCGCTCGTTACCCGTGAAGGGTTTGGCCTTGGCGCTCTTTGTGTTCTCGGTACAGAACCCAGAACAGTGACCGAACACGAGCTGGCAGCTCTGAACGATCTCGCGCAGATCGTGATGTCGCAGATAGAACTTCAGCACGCCTTCGGACGCATCGACCCCTTGAGCGGTCTTCCGAATCGCACGCAATTCCTGGACGATGTGGGCGATCTGGAACGCGATCATCCTGGCGAGGACCGGATCGCAGTCTTGCTCGATCTTCTTCGCGCCGATGAACTCGATCAGGGCATGCGGGTCATGGGACCCTCCTATATCGACGAGATGGTGCAAGACAGGGCGCGCCTGATCCGGGCCATGCTGGATGACGGGCAGACCGCCTACCACGTCGCCGCTACCCAGTTCGCCGTACTCGTTCGCCGTGGCGTCGACAATGCCGCTTTCCTTGCTCATCTGCCAGCGCTGGTGGAACGCTTCAAGGAACAAACCCGCAAGCAGTTCGTGGTGACACCCGTGGTCGGCGCGGCTCCTTTCACCTTGGGCGCGATATCGGCTGTCGATGTCTTGAGATGCGCGAACGGTGCCGTTCAGGATGCTCGTACGGCAGGCCTTTCGGTGAGTGTTTATTCAGCCTCGAGTGACAGCGTCTACAAGCGCAGCTTCGCCTTGTTGAACGACTTCAGCTATGCCTTGAGGCAGGAAGACCAGGTCCGGCTGGTGTTTCAGCCTCGGATCGAACTCGGCTCCGGAAGGATTATCGGCGCCGAAGCCTTGCTCCGCTGGCGCCATCCCCAGATGGGGGACATTTCGCCAGCTGAATTCATCCCGATCATCGAAAAAACTGCCCTGGCCAAACAAGCCACGGCTTGGGTGATGGACACCGCACTGAGGCAGCTTGGCGCATGGACGCGGTCGGGGCTGGATTGCCGGCTTTCGCTCAACGTATCGGCAGCCAATCTCGAGGAAAGCGATTTTGTCGAAAGTGCCGGGCATGCCTTGCAGCGGCACGACATTGCGCCGGAGCTGGTGGAACTGGAAATCACCGAGAGTGCGTTCATGGCAAACACGCGCCAAACCATGGACACACTCAACGGGCTTCGCGATCAGGGATTTGCACTCGCGATCGACGATTTCGGCACCGGTTACAGCAGCCTCGCGTATCTCCAAAGGCTTCCTGCCACGGTTCTGAAGATCGATCGATCCTTCATCCGTGACCTTTCTCCCAAAGATCCCAAGACCGTGGCGCTGGTTCGCTCGATGCTGACGCTGTCTCGTGACATGGGGTACCGGGTCGTTGCGGAAGGCGTGGAACAGCAAGAAGCGGCCGATCTGCTTCTGGCAATGGGCTGCGAGGAAGCACAGGGTTACCTGTTTTCCCGTCCCCTTGAAGCATGGGATTTCGAAGAACTGCTTTGCAGAAGCACCGGAACAAAGCCCCTCCTAACTGCGGTCGCGTAAAGCCCTACCAGCCAGGGGACCTGTGTTGCAGAAGACATGGCTTCTGCAGCAGGTGAGGTGTGCGTCCTTGATCCGCGCCTGAGGCGCTCGACCAGGATCTCCGTAGAGCCAACTTATGTTAGCGCTTGCTTCTCCCGCTCGGGTTAGGGGGTTAGTCACGCGCCTGGCGCGTTCCGTTCACCCCCATTCCGACGCCTTTTGCCGAGTACGCACCATCCCGCCGTCCCGCACCATGTCCAGCCAAGCGCATTCCCCTGAAAATGTCCTGCCCGAAAACGCAGCGTTTGACGTTGCCATCGTGGGCGGAGGGCCGGCCGGCCTGACGGCCGCCTTGTATCTCGCGCGTTTCCTCCGCTCCGTGGTTGTTTTCGATGCAGGCGCAAGCCGCGCGCGGCTGATTCCTCGGACCCATAATCACCCAAGCACGCCGGGTGGCATCAACGGCAACGAGTTGCTTGCGACCCTTCGGGAGCAGGTTTCGCCTTATGACGTGGCGGTTCTTTCCGGCGAAGTGCAGGCGCTGGAAAAAACGGAAGCCGGATTCACGCTCGCCACGTCCTGCGGCATCGCCCGCAGCCGCTACGTCATCCTTGCGACGGGACTTGTGGACCATGCCCCCGCCCTTCCTGACGTGCAGGATCTCATCCTTGCCGGGACGATCCGGCTTTGCCCGGTTTGTGACGCGTTTGAAGCCCGTGCCAAGAGGGTGGGGATCATAGGCACGGGCGCCAGTGCGCTAAAGGAAGCGCGCTTTCTCCAACGCTACAGCGCCGACATCACGCTTCTTGCGCACGATCCGGCGGATCTGTCCGTGACCTTCCGCGATGATGCGCAAGCTCTCGGCGTGAAGCTGATCGACAAGATGGAAGAGCTTCGCGCCGAAACCGGTGGCGTGCTCGTTCGCGGGGCGGGTGAAACGCGGCTGTTCGACGTCGTTTACTGCGCGCTTGGCTGTGACATCCGCACCGAACTCGTCGCACCTTTGAACGTCGCGCACTCCGACCACGGGCCGCTCCTGATCGATGAGCACCAGCGCACATCCGTGGACGGTCTTTACGCCATTGGCGATGTGGCCAGCGGCCTCAACCAGATCGCCGTTGCTTATGGCGGCGCGGCGATTGCGGCCAGCGACATCAACCGCCGCATGCTGGAGGACGCGTTTCCTGTCAGCTAGAGCCACCGGCGCGCAATCCAGGGCGATCGCATCGGGAGGACGTCGTCAGCGTAGCCGCGGCGGTCTTTGATCCCGACGGGCCTTCACGAGCGCTGCCACCAGCAGGGCCGCTCCTGCCACGATCACAGCCTTTCGCACGAAGCCGGCGCGGTTATGCTCCCACTCGGCCCGGGCGCCCATTTCGCCGGGAATGTTCGGGATGTGCCCTGCGGACAGATCCGCAAGCACCCCTTCCACGACATTCACCCGGTCCGCTCCCATCAGCATCAGCCAATGCCGCCAGTCGGATTCGCTGTAGCCGAATGCGGCGCGTCGCATCGAGCCGCTGACGCCGCTCGGCGGCTGCCCAGTTCCCATGACGGCCGGCATGCGATTGTGCTCAATCGAACGAAGGATCTCGACATTGGGTCTTTGCAGCGGCGGCCGCTGCCAGTTCATGCCGGGTCCGTCATCCTTTGAGCGGTCGCGCATGGGATAAGTCGGATCGTTGCGAGGATCGGCGTCGACCCCCCAGCCGATCACGGTTTGGGGGTCGATGCGTTGCTGACGAGCTACCGTTGTCATTGTTGGCGATCTCCTTGTCAGCTCAGGCCGTTGGGGTAGAGAACCGGCTTGATGCAGCCGTCCAGTTTGGCGGAGAAGATGTGATACGCATCCGAAATGTCTTCGAGCGGCACCCGGTGGGTGATCAGCGCCTTCGGATCGATCCGCCCTTCCCTCACATGCTCGATCAGCCGCGGCAGCAGCCGCTTCACGGAGGCCTGGTTTGCGCGGATGGTGATGCCCTTGTTCAGGACGTTGCCCATCGGAACCATGTTGCCGGTCGGTCCGTAAACGCCAACCACGGACACGATGCCACCCTTCTTGACGCTGTTGATCGCCCAATGAAGCGCAATGGCCGAACCCGCTTCGAGCTTCAGCTTGGTGCCGAACAGCGTGTGAAGCGCGTTGCCGGCTGCATCGCCGCCCACGGCATCGATGCACACGTCGGCGCCAAGCGAGTCGGTTTCCTTCTTGATGAACACGGCCATGTCTTCGATGTCACGGAAATCATAGACCTCCGCCGGGCAATAATGGCGCGCGAAATCAAGCCGGTAATGGACGTGGTCGATCACGATCACCCGTCCGGCGCCAAACAGCCAGGCGCAGCGTGCGGCCATGATGCCGACCGGACCGGCGCCGAACACCACAACGGTGTCACCCTTCTGGATGCCGCCCATTTCGGCGGCCTGGTACCCGGTTGGCACCACATCCGTCATCATCACCGCGTCGTCAGGGTGCATCCAGTCGGGGATCAGGGTCGGCCCGACATCGGCATAAGGGACGCGGGCATATTGCGCTTGTCCGCCATCGAACCCGCCCGTGGTGTGCGAGTATCCGAAGATGCCGCCGGCGGCCGTCGCTTCGGGATTGGCCTCGTGGCAGTTGCCAAACAGGCCCTGCTTGCAGAAGTGGCATTGGCCGCAGGCGATGTTGAAGGGGACGATCACATGGTCCCCGACCTTCAGCTTTTCCACATCGGACCCGACCTCTTCCACGACCCCGCAGAACTCGTGTCCGAACGTGGTGCCGACGCGCGTGTCCGGGACCATTCCGTGGTAAAGGTGCAGGTCCGAACCGCAGATGCAGGAGCGGGTCACCCGGACCACGGCATCGCGTGGATGCTCAATGCAGGGCATGATCTTCTGTTGAGCGCGCACCCGGTACGGCCCGCGATAATTGGCTGCTAGCATGTCGTCCTCGAACAGATGGCTTCCGGGCTAAACCCGAAGGAGCCGACCATGTTCCCCGACAATGCAGCGTGGTGGCGTTATCTTGGCTTTGCGCAGCAAGTACCGGCTGACCCGGCTGACCACTTTCCGAGGCTACTCGCCCTCGGTGACTCGGACACGCGCCCCCCGCATCACGACTTAGCAGCTGGTGGATTGGATCACGTCGCATCGGCTGTACGGGGTTTGACTAGATTGCGTTGGTGGTTTGCTGCACGGCGCTGGCCTTGGTTGGCGCAAGCTGTGCCCTGTGGCCTACTAAAGCTGGCGGTCTGCTATCGATCAGGAGCTATGGAGGCGACCCGACGCTGCTTCGAAACGCGTGTACGCGCATGCGCGAGGCCGATGGACAAGCTTCTTTGTTTTTTGCTCGCTCTACCCATCGAGGCTTCTTCGTGCCCGCGAACCGAGGTTTCTCTTTATCTTCCAAGCGGCGTGTCCAACGGACAAGCCATAGATCGTCGTCCATCCCGTGGATTGACTTGACGTACCCTTTGAGATCACAGCAACCAAGATGTTCCCACTCACGCCACGGTGCTTGCGATTTGGATCCACCGCAGAGTAGCTGCGCGTTACAATCAGGAGTGAATGCGACTGCCCTTTATTAGTTCAGAACCAGGAGGGGAGGAACTGCCGGGGGAGAATCCCATCCCTTCGCAGAGTGGTGGCCCCATGCAGCACCAGATGGTCTACGAGATGCTGCGTGAGAAGTTGATTGTCGGTCAGCTGGAACCGGGAAAGGGTATCAGCCTGCGCGGGATCAGCGACATGCTGAAGGTGGGGATCATGCCTGCGCGGGATGCAATCCGGCGCTTGTCGGCAGAAAATGCGCTTGAGGTCCAGCCAAACCGCCGCGTGTGTGTTCCACGCTTAACACCAGCGCGCTTTGATGAGTTGATGCAGGCGCGCCTGGCATTGGAGCCGCTCTGCGGCGCTCGGGCCCTTCCGTTTGTTGATGGCCCCCGGCTGCAGCGCATGATCGATCTCGACGCAGAAATGAACTCCAACTACCGCACCGGTGATGCTGCAACTTACATGCTGAGCAATTACCGCTTTCATTTCGAGCTTTATCGCGCCGGCGGCGCAGGCGTTTTGTTGCTCCTGCTGGAAAGCCTCTGGGTACAGTTTGGGCCCTTCATGCGAACAATCTATGATGTGGTCGATGAAGCCGAGATCATCGACAAACATCAGATGGCTCTGGATGCGATCAGGCGGCGCGACGCAGAAGCGCTTAAGGTTGCGATACAAGCAGATATTCTTGACGGTATTTACCTCCTGCGTCGTACGATCCCTTGGGAAAGCTAAACCTGTTGATTTCGCTAGCCCGCCTTGTGGGTTCAGAAAAGCGACCCGTCAGCTGTTCTTTTGTTCCTGCAGGATGTTGCCTCCATCCACCACCAGGATTGCACCATTGACATAGCTTGCAGAGTCCGAGGCAAGAAAGATCGCCGCTGCCGCTACCTCCTCGGGCGTTCCAGCTCGTCCTGGCGGCGTGTTGCGCGCGGCCGCCAGTTCCAAAGCGGTGGAGGACGCAGTGGCGATCCAGCCCGGCGCTATCGCATTAACCGTGATGCCATGCATCGCGACCTCTAGGGCCAGAGCTTTCGTCATGCCCACCATGCCCGCCTTTGCAGCAGAGTACGCGCTCTCGCCGATGTTCGAGACATAAGGACCCGTCACCGAGGCGATGTTGATGATTCGCCCTCGGCCATGATCGACCATCCCAGGCAGAAAGGCGCGCGTGACCAGAAATGCAGTTTTCAGGCTGACGTCGATGCCGCGATCCCAATCCTTTTCATCGAGTTCAAGGAATGTCCTTTGAAGCGCGGGATTTGCAGCGCTTCCCATTCCCGCGTTGTTGACGAGGATGTCTGCTTCACCGGTCTTGCTCCGCAAATCCTCCACTTGTGCAGCAACCGTCAAGTCGGCCACGAAGGCGCGAGCGTTGATCCCATCGCGGCGCAAGTCCTCGGCTCTTTGATGGATCCGCTCGCTTGCTCCGACGATTGAAAGTCGAAGGCCTGCTTCACCCAGAGCGCGTGCGATGGCGAAGCCTATTCCTTCGAGAGACCCTGCACCGGTCACTACGGCATGGCCTGATTTGTTGAACTTCAGCAATCGGCCTCTCCTTTGGCTTCAGCGACCGGTTCCCTCGCAACTGAACTCGGTCCTGGAGCATCCACCCCTTTCAACTTGTTTATTGCTGGGTGGCTACGGAACAGAACTGATGATCGGCTCCTCGGAGGGCGTTCGACGCCGAGGCTCTGATCAGTAGCCTGCGGTAAGGCCAAAGTCGATTGGAAGCGCGGCGCCGGTGATCGGTGCCGCGCCAGGCTGACACAGGTAGTGGATGAATTGCGCGATTTCGCCCGCTTCAATGAAGCGGGCCGATGAGGCCTGCGGATAATGGCTGAGGAGGCGCTTCTTGTAACCCTCAGGATCACCTTCGCCATAGGTCGCAGCCTGGAACTCGATCATCGGCGTTTGAACATCTGCCGGACAGATCGCGTTGACCCTTATTCCCCGCGGCGCGAGCTCCAGCGCCAGCGCCTTCGACAAGAGGACGAGCCCTCCTTTAGACGCGCAATAAACAGCGGCGCCCTTGTTGCCAACCAGCCCTGCATCGGACGCGATGTTGATGATCGAGCTTCCCCCATTTGTCATGTGCGGGATGGCCGCCGCGGTGAGAAAGAACGCGCCCTTCAGATTGACGTCCAGGACGTGGTCCCAATCCTGTTCTTCGACGTCCTGGGACGGGCCTTCCAGCCAGACGCCGGCCGCATTGATGAGGACATCGATGCCATTTCCGAAAGCAGCGGCATCTTTGACGACCTGGCTGCATTGCTCCACAACTGTGATGTCGAGTGGAATGGTCTGCACGCGCGCGCCGGTTTGAGCCACCCGCTCGCCGGCCTTTTCAAGCCGCTGGCCAGGTAGGTCCGCAAGCACAATGCAGTCTCCGTCCGCAGCGAAGCGCAGAGCGGTCGCCAGTCCCATTCCGCCAGCGCCTCCCGCGATCAAAATAGTCCTGCTTGCCATCACGCGACCTCTCCGCGGGCCTCAGGCGTTTGCCTAGCGACGTCCATCAGGTTCGGCGACTCGCGTGCACGAGTTCACCCAAGACCTCACGATACGCACGCGTGAAGCGGATCGCGTCGGCTTCCTGCAGTGCCGGGCAAACAAGAACCATGTTGTGGAATGGGGTCAACAGGAAGCCACGCTCCAGAAGCAGAAGGTGAAGTGCGTGTTCGATGACTTCGGAAGACGCTTCCCGAGACTGCTCGGCGTTTGAGGGCGGCGTGGCGGAGAACACGATTTCAAGTCGAGCGCCGATCCGGCTCACGTGCCATGGGAGATCACAGTCCTCAATGGCAGACCTGAGGCCAGCCTCAACGATGTCGGCAGACCTGTGCATCGCGCGGTAGGCTTCGACGGTCATGACCTCTTCGAGGCAGGCGCGCAAACAAGCCAGTTGCAAAGCACTGCCGGACAAGGTCGTGCCGATGCCGGAATGTCCCGACGCATTTCGCGCGCGGCGCGCATCATCGAAGCGAAGCGCGACTTCTTCGCTCATTCCCCACACGCTCACCGGAATGCCTCCGCCAATCGGTTTGCCGACGACGAGAATGTCTGGCTCCAACCCATACGCAGCGGAGTAGCCCCCCAGCCCCGTCGAAATCGTGTGCGTTTCGTCGATCACCAACAGTGTTCCATGCTGGCGCGAGAGTGCCCGAAGCGCTTTGTGGAAGCCGGGAGCGGGAAGGATCATGCCGCAATTCGTCATAGCCGGTTCGGCAAGGACGCACGCAATGTCGCCATGCGCCAATGCGGCTTCGAGCGCAGCCTCGTCGTTGAACGGCACAGCCACGGTGCTTTCACCCAGCTCGGCAGCCTGCCCAAGAAGAGAGCCGCGCGCCTGCGTTCGACCGTCAACCAGATCCACAAGGGTCTCGTCCACGGCACCGTGGTAGCAACCGTCAAAAACGAGGATCTTGCGCCGGTCGGTTACCGCCCGCGCCGCACGTATCGCAAAGCGGTTGCTGTCACTTGCCGTGGCAGCAACCTGCCACCGGGAAAGGCCGAAGCGCTCTGCAAGCAGCCGTCCCACCACTCCAACGTCGGGAGACGGCAGCATCGTCGTCAAACCTTGAAGCGCGCTTCTGCCCAGGGCTCGCAGAACCGGCTCAGGGCCGTGTCCGAACATTGCCCCTGTGTCTCCGAGGCAGAGATCTATCACCGTGTTTCCATCGACATCTGTGAGCCGAGCACCGGTAGCCTCAGCAACCACCATCGGAAAGGGCGTCGGCCAGTCCAGCATCCAGTACATCGGAACACGATCGAAGAAACCGTTGTCTGCCAAAGCAAACGCTGCGGATTTTGGGCGCTTCACCTCGTAGGCGGCTGTTGCCTGCGGCAACAGCATGCGCGCGCCCGCTTCCAATGCAGCCTTCTCCATTTTTCAGCCTCTCGACAGCATCCACTGAAGACCCACCGATTGTGATCACAATCGCAAGCTAATTGCCTCTATTTCATAGCTGTAGCGCTCTATCAAGCTTCCCTGCTGCCAAGTGTGATCACCAAGTTACTCCTGGTAAGGTTTTCTCCTTGCGGACGAGCGATTTGGATTCTAGCCTCACCTTCCTGTCAGTTGTCGCAATCACATGAGCGATAAGGCGCTAGTTTGCTCGTGTTGTCTTGGGGGAGAAGCGTTGAAAACCGGCTACGTCTTCCACGAGCATTATCTTTGGCATGATACCGGCACGAGCGCGCAGATGATGGCGCCTGGACCCTTTGTTGAACCAGGCCTGCACATCGAGTCGCCAGCCAGCAAACGGCGCCTGAACGGCCTTCTTCAGGTAAGCGGCCTTGCACGTGAACTGACAGCGATCGACCCGCAGCCGGTAACGCGCGAAGACCTCGAGCGCGCTCACACCAGCCAGCATGTGGACACCATCATCGAACTCAGCAAAGTTGGCGGGATGTATGCCGGGCCCCAGGCGCCAATCGGCCGCGGCAGCTTCGAGATTGCTCTTCTTTCCGCCGGCGGGTGCTGGGCTGCCATGGCTGCCGTGGCTGCCGGCAAAGTGGACAATGCTTACGCGCTGGTGCGGCCGCCGGGCCATCATGCCGAACCGGACACAGCCATGGGCTATTGCTTGTTCGGCAACGCCCCCGTTGCCATTCGCCGTCTCCAGGCCGAGCGTGTACTCGACCGCGTGGCCATTGTGGATTGGGACGTGCATCACGGCAACGGCACAGAGTCCATCTTCTTGGACGATCCGTCCGTGCTGACAATCTCGATACACCAGGATAACCTTTACCCCGTCGGGCGGGGCGCCATCCGTGACATCGGCAAAGGAAAGGGAGAGGGTTTCAATCTGAACATCCCGCTCCCGCCAGGCAGCGGTACAGGTGCCTATGAGGCGGCATTTGACCGTGTGATCCTTCCCGCTTTGCGCGCCTTCAAGCCCGACATGATCGTTGTGACATCGGGGTTCGACGGAGCGGGGTTTGATCCTCTTGGTCGCATGATGCTGAACAGCGACTGTTACCGCAGGCTTGCACAACGCATGATGGACATTGCCGCCGAGCTTTGCGGTGGGCGACTGTCGATGACACACGAAGGTGGGTATTCCGAAGGCTACGTTCCTTTTTGCGGCCACGCCGTAATGGAGACACTGTCCGGCATCCGCACGAGCGTTGTTGATCCGATGTCGGAACACATCGACGAGTGGGGGTGGCAAGCGCTTCAGCCGCACCAGGATGCCATAATTGCGGCAGCGGAGCCGCTCGTGGCGCAACTCCAAGCAAGGCTTCGGGCGAAGAGCTGAGCATGGAAGTTGCCGCGACGACGCTGCTCAACGCCCTGACCTTGATCAGCATCCTGGCTCTTGTGGGCCTTGGGCTGACGATCAGCTTCGGCCTGATGAACGTCACAAACCTGGCACATGGCGAGTTCGTCGCCATCGGCGCCTTCAGCGTTTATTACATCCAGAGCCTTGGTGGTTCATTCTGGTTGGGCTTGATGGTCGCACCGCTGGCAGGTGCGGCTGCAGGCTTCATCCTGGAATGGTTGATCCTGCGCCACCTTTATGACCGCCCCGTTGGAGCAATACTGGCCACCTGGGGGATCAGCCTCATCCTCCAGCAGTCGCTCGAACTCATCTTCGGCTTGGGCGCAAAACCAGTGGTGCCGCCGGTTGATGGCGTTTCGGATCTGGGCCTGATTACCTATCCCACCTACCGCCTGATCCTGATCAGCATCGCGGCGACAACACTGCTGGCAGTGCTCCTCTTGCTCCGGCGCACAGGCTTCGGCCTGGATATCCGAACTGTTATCCAAAACCGCGAGATGGCCGAAGCTGTCGGCATCAACACGAGACGAGCCTTCGCGGTCGCCTTCGCGTTTGGCGCGGCTGTGGCGGGGCTCGCAGGAGCATTGGTTTCTCCGCTCGCGACGGTCTTGCCCCAAATGGGCGTCAACTATCTCGCCAACTCCTTCTTTGTCGTCATCGTTGGTGGAGCAGGATCCATCACGGGACTTCTGGCGGGGAGCAGCTTTGTCGGCGGCTTCACCAGCATCCTCAACTACCAGATCTCACCTTCCCTGGCGCAGGCCCTTGTTCTGACGGCCGCAATCGTTCTTGTGCGCCTCCGTCCCAATGGCTTCGTGCCTGTTGGGAGCCGCTTCTCATGAGAGATCCGAGCTGGTTGATCGCTTTTGCCATCGGCCTTTTGTTACTTGCGCTGCTCCCCACGTGGGTAGACAGCTACAATCTCACCGTTCTGAGAGATGCACTGATCTTCGGCTTGTTCGCGGCGAGCCTCGACTTTTTCTGGGGTCGCACCGGCATCTTGTGCTTCGGTCACTCGGTGTTCTTCGGTCTCGGCGCCTATATCATGGCGCTGGTCAGCATGACGCCTGACATTCCGCTGCCGTCATTGCTTGGCCTGCTGGCAGGCATCACCGGCGCGGGCCTGCTCGCGGGCGCGGTGGGGTACTTCCTCTTCTTCGGTGGTGTGCGCGGCAGCTATTTCACGATCGTCACCCTTGCGCTGTCCGTTATCGCGCAGCAGGTGGCCGTATCCTGGAGCAGCGTAACCGGCGGGGACACTGGCCTCATCGGAATTCCGCCACTCATGTTCGGCGGCCTTGATCTGTCGGGGGATGTCGCAAGCTATTTCACGGTTGTAGCACTTCTTGCCACTGTGCTGCTCGGGCTTTGGGCACTGTCCCGGGGGCGCTGGGGTCGCATCCTCACAGCAATCAGCGACAACGAGATGCGTGCCGCCGCGCTCGGTCACAATGCGGCTCTGCGTCTGACGATGACCTTCGTGATCTCTGCGTCAACCGCCGCGCTGGCAGGCGCGCTCTACGTTGCTATGGCGGGCCTCGTGGCGCCCGACCTGATCGGGCTGCTTCTTGCCACCGAAGTGATCGTCTGGGTCGCTGTTGGAGGTCGCGGCACGCTGATCGGCCCGGTTGTCGGAGCGGTCCTCGTGCAGCGCGCTCAGCAAGAAATCTCAAGCTTCAACCCGAGCCTTTGGCCGTTGATCATCGGGTGTGTCTTCGTTCTCATCGTTTTCCTGCTTCCCGAGGGCGTGCTGTCGATCGGCACTCGTATTCGCGCCTTGTTTAGAAGAGGTGCCGCGTGAGTTCATCATTCCTCCGCGCTGAGAAGATCGGCATGCGCTTTGGCGGCTTGCAAGTTCTCTCCGACATCGACCTGGAAATCGGCGAAAGGTCTTTAACGGCGATCATCGGTCCAAATGGCGCCGGCAAGAGCACGTTCCTCAACGTTTTGACGGGTGTGCTTCGCCCAACGGAAGGTGTTGTCGCGTTTCGGGGCCAAGCGATCGGCGGCTTGCCCCTTCATCGCATCGCGCGCCTTGGCATTGCTCGCAAGTTCCAGATCCCGTCGATCTTCTCCTCGTTGACGGTGGTGGAAAACCTCCAGGTCGCACGTTGGGGAAGCGCGCGAACCGAATGGCCCGAAGACGAACTCCTTGAGATGATCGGCCTCAGGGACCGCCGGTCGGTGCAAGGAGCCGAACTGGCCCATGGCGAGAAGCAATGGCTGGAGATCGGCATGGCGATTGCCTCCAGTCCGACACTGTTGCTCCTGGATGAACCGACGGCTGGAATGACGCCCCAGGAAACCGCTGACACAGCAGCTCTCATCCATCGGCTGAACAAGAAGTTGGCTGTGATCGCCGTGGAACACGACATTTCGTTTGTCCGTGCGCTGGGGGCCGATACGCTGGTGCTTCACCAGGGCCGCTTCTTTCGCCAAGGGCCGTTCGCCGAAATCGAAGCCGATGAGGCCGTTCGCGATGTCTATCTCGGGAGACGCTAGATGCTGACCGCGTCCGGTCTTCGCTCAGGCTATGGCGCACTGCCGGTTCTGCACGGGGTGGATATCGCTGTCGGCGAAGGTGAAGTCGTGTCGGTCTTGGGCCGCAACGGCGCGGGAAAAACAACGCTTCTGCGAACATTGTCGGGAGCATTGGCTGCCCAAAGTGGACAGATCTCGGTTGGTGGGCTTGATGTCACGCGTCGACCTGCCTTTCAGCGAGCGCGCGCAGGCATCGCTTATGTTCCGCAAGGGCGCGGCATCTTCGGCATGCTCACTGTCGAGGAAAACCTTGAAGTGGGTACGCGCGCTGCAGTCGGGAGCGACACCACCGACATAAGACAGCGCGTTTTTCAGTACTTCCCAATCCTGAAAGAACGATCCGGCCAACGCGCGGGCACGTTTTCTGGCGGGCAACAGCAGATGCTCGCCATCGCCCGGGCCCTATGCGGACAGCCCAAGATCCTTCTTCTTGACGAGCCAGCGGAAGGCATTCAGCCCAGCATCGTCCATGAGATCGGCACGCTTGTCCGAAGGCTGGCAGACGAGCAAGGTTTGGCCGTTCTTCTGGTGGAGCAGAACCTGGACCTCGTCATGTCTGCATCGTCCCGTTGCCTGGTGATGGACAAAGGCCGCATCGTGCACGCCATACAGCCGGAAGACTTGAAGGACGAAGTGCTGCTGAAACAGTTCCTGGCATTATAAGCGGGACCAGGCCCGCATCGCAAAGAGGGAAGCACATGAAGAAAGAGATCACACGACGCAATGTTCTGAAGTCTGCGGGCGCTCTGGCGACGATGGCCGGCGCCGGGATCGGCATGCCTGGCATCTTGCGGGCGGCCGACACCATGAAGATCGGTCTGTCCATTCCGATCACGGGTCTGCAGGCCATTCTCGGTGAGACCCTGCTCAACTGCTACCGTCTGGCTGCGGATGAGCTGAACGCCAAGAACGGCATTGCGGGACGTCAGATCGAATTGGTGGTGGAAGACAACCAGACGACCACCAAGGGCGCGATCGACAAAGCTCGCAAGCTGATCGGTCAGGACAAGGTCGATGTCGTCATGGGCACCATCATCTCACTCGAGCGCAGCGCGACGCTGTCGGTGACATCGCGGGCGAAAAAGCTGTTCTTCTACCCGACCAACTTCGAAGGCGGCGAATGCAGCCCGTATTTCGTGGCAACGGGACCGATCCCGATGCAGCAGGTCGATCCCATGGCGCCCTGGATCACGGAAACCCTCGGTAAGACCGTTTACATCATGGGCTCGGACTACGCTTGGCCGCGCAAAATGACAGAGGCGATCAGCGCTTCGCTGGAAAAGAATGGCGGAAAAGTCGTCGGAGCGGACTTCTACCCTTTCGGCACGCAGGACTTCGGTCCAGCCTTCCAGCGCATCAACGGGGAAAAGCCGGATGTGGTCTGGTCTATGGTGGTCGGCAATGACGCCGTCACCCAGATGAAGCAATACCGCAGCTTCGAAATCCAGCAGCCCTTGATCGCACCGCTCGACGAAGTCTTCAACAAGGACGCACTTCCGCCCGGTGTCGCTGCCGGTACCTACGCACCCCAGCCCTACTGGATGTCCATCGACAACCCTGCCAACAAAGCCTTTATCTCTGGCTTCCGCGAACGGTTTGGGCAGGACAAGATGGTCAATGGCATCGGCGAAGGGGGCTACAACGGCCTTCATCTTTACGCCCTCGCCGCGGAGAAAGCCGGCTCCTTCGAGGATGATGCGGTGCTTGCGGCGCTTCCTTCCGTCGAGTTCGATGCGCCGCAGGGTCTTGTGCGGATCGAAGCCTCCAACAACCATTGCGTCGTGAACTCGTTTGTTGGTCAGGCTGCTCAAGACGGTATCGGGTATGACGTCGCGAAAGCATTCGGGACGATCAAACCCGTGACCGAATACTGCAAGCTCTGATGATGTCGAGCCTTCGCTAGGCCCGCTCATTTCACCGGTTAAAGGGATCAGCAACGGATTGCTGCTCCCGCTTTCCCGAAGCCATCTGCAAGTCTAGCGTGCGACATCAGAATCGGTGAGAGCCTGACCTACGAACTGCGCGGCTGCGTTGTAGCGGCCGTTGCGGTTCGGTCGACACCAACATGTCCGTGTGAGCCCGCAAGGGTTCAGCCCGCATAGGCGACATCTTTCCGCAAGGTCCTGCTTGAGGAGGTTCTTCCATGTTCGACGTCGTCGAGGCTTCCATCAGCCAGTTGCGCACCGCCTTGGACGAGGGGGCGGTCACAAGTGTCGGGCTTGTTGCAGCCTACCTGAACCGGATCGCCTTCTATGATCGCCGCGGCCCGATCCTCAACTCGGTTTGCGTGCTGAATCCCAAGATGTTCGAAGAGGCGAAGGCCGCTGATATCCGCCGGTCCGGAGGGAAAGTTCTCAGCCCGCTCGATGGGATTCCCTACACAGCGAAAGACAGCTTCAAGGCCAAGGGATTGACGGTGGCTGCTGGTTCGCCAGCCTTTGCCGATCTCATCGCCTCCGACGATTCTTTTGCCATTGCAAGGCTTCGCGCCAGCGGCGCTGCCCTGATAGGCCTGACGAACATGCCGCCCATGGCAAACGGCGGGATGCAGCGCGGTTACTACGGAAGAGCAGAGTCCCCGTACAATTCCAACTACCTGACCGCCGCGTATGCGTCAGGCTCATCAAACGGTTCCGGAACGGCAACAGCCGCGTCTTTTGCCGCCTTCGGATTGGGCGAAGAAACATGGTCGAGCGGCCGCGCCCCAGCGTCCAACAACGCGCTTTGCGCCTATACACCCAGCCGAGGGGTGATTTCCGTTCGCGGGAACTGGCCGCTCGTGCCCACCATGGATGTGGTGGTGCCGCACACACGCACCATGGCGGACATGCTCGAGATCCTTGATGTGCTCGTGGCCGATGACGAAGACAGCCGAGGTGATTTCTGGCGGAGCCAGCCTTGGATCACGCTGCCTCGCCCGTCCGAAACACGCCCCGCCAGCTATCGAAACGTCGCCCGGACGGCCACTCTCAAGGGTTTAAGGCTCGGTGTTCCCGCCATGTATATCAATCAGGACCCCGTGGCAGGCTCAGGGGCAAAGCCCGGCATCGGTGGTCCTACTGGGCAGCGGATCGACACACGGCCTTCAGTTCTGGCTCTATGGGAGCGAGCCCGTCAGGCTTTGGAAGCCGCAGGCGCCGAGATTCTCGTCGTCAATTTCCCTCTTGTCTCGAATTATGAGGGGGATCGGGTTGGCTGTCCGACCATCGCTACGCGCGGGCTTGTGAGCCCACCATTCCTGCATCACGAGATCCTGGATCTATCCGCTTGGTCATGGAACGACTTTCTGGAGCAGAATGGCGATCCGCAGTTCCCTAACCTGAACCAGATCGAAGGCAAGGCCATTTTCCCACAACCAGCAGGCGCCTTGCCGGACCGCTACCACGGCTTCCCTGACTGCCTGTCAGACTACCCGAAAAACGCGGGAGAAAATGCCGGCAGGAAATTCAAGGATATTCCCGATATTGAAGATGGCCTCCTCGGACTGGAGGAGACGCGTCGTCGGGATTTGGAACAGTGGATGTCTGAACTAGGACTGGACGCAGTGATATTCCCAGCGGTGGCAGATGTGGGTCCTGCGGACGCCGACACGAACGCCGCCTCCGCTGATCTCGCCTGGCGCAACGGGGTTTGGGTAGCGAACGGAAATCTCGCGATAAGGCACTGCGGCGTTCCCACCGTCACTGTTCCAATGGGTATCATGGAAGACACCAAGATGCCGGTCGGCCTTACCTTTGCAGGCCGAGCCTGGGATGATGTCAACCTGCTCGGCATGGCATCAGCTTTTGAGGCTACTGGTCCGTATCGGGGCGTGCCGCCAAGAACCCCTCCGCTGAAAAAAGGTCCGCCGGTGGATGTTGCTTCGGCAGGCCCCTCCGGAGAACTCCGCCTGGCTGTCCGGGTCGAGGACGTCGACAGCACGCATGAGCGCGTGACCGTTGAGGGAGAATGCCGCACTTCTGCTGTGAACATCACCATCAACGGTGCTCCCATCCAGGTGGATCAGAACGGTGCTTGTTTTCGCGGGTCGGAAGTTTTTCCGAAGAACAAGCATGTTCACAGCCAATGGAGTGATCCCTGGGGACATTTGGTGATCGCGATTGCAAGCGACGGGCAGGGCGCGTTCGTTGAAGCAGCTGCGAGGCGCACCGACCCGTCTCATCATCATCATCATCGGTAGACCTGCACATCTACTGACCCAACGAGTTGCCTTCCCCGGCGCATACTGCGGTCGGTTCGTCTGAAATGGTGAGCCTCGGCTGCCGCACCGAAGACTGAGCGAACGCGAGCCTTCGGCTAGCCGCGGCCTCCAGCTGCGGCTATATCTCAGAGGAACTCTTCCTGGTGTGATGCATGCTTCGCAAGATCCGACCTGCGCTCCTGCTGAGCCTTGCTGCAGTCATCCCCATGATCCTGCTCCTCGCCGCTCTCGGCGGCTACCTCTTCAGAGAGCAGCAAAGAGGTCTTGAGGAAGCGATACGGCAGAGCGCCGGACAGACTGGCGCACTTCTTGCGCAAGAACTGCGCACTCAGGTGCAGCTCCTCACAGTCCTTGGCGAGTCTCCGCGGCTGGATCCGCCTATGCAAACGGATGAATTTGTCCGACTGGCAGAGCGCCTGCGCTCGCGGATCCCGTTGTGGGAAATCATACGAGTAACTGATCTTGATGGTACGATCCTGGCTTCAACGCCGCCCCGGGAGGGTGTGGTCGGGTCGCCTGTGATTGACCGCGAAAGCCACGAGCAGCTCTCGTTGACCGGCAAACCCGTGATCGGAAATCTCGTGAGGGGCCGCAACGGGCGTTGGGCCTTTCCCGTCCGCGTTCCTGTTCAGCGTTCAGGCACCGTTTACGTACTGTCTGCAGTGCTGCGTCCCGAAAGTCTCGCTGAATATCTCTACGCAAATGGGCTTCAGAGAGGTTGGGAAGCCTTGATCCTTGATGGCGAGGGTCGTGTTGTTGCAGCAACCGGCTCCACATCCCTTCTGCTCGGATCACAAGGTGTGCTGGAGCCGCCAACGACCCAGGCTTCGAGCGAAAGTTTCCGTGTGAATGTCGGATCCGAGCCCTACGAGATGGGTGCTGCTTCAATCGGCGGCACAAAGTGGAGCGTTTATGTCGGATTGCCCTTGGTTCAATACCAGGCTCCGATCGGACGTGCCTATCGGATGCTGCTGCTGGCGGGCTTTGTCGCGCTTTTGCTGTCCATATTTGCCACCTGGCTGGCGATCAGAGAGTTAGCGAGTCGCCGGGAGCAAGATCGTGTTCTATCCAATAATCACCGCCTCGAGGCTCTCGGCAAACTGGCAGGCGGAATAGCGCACGACTTCAACAATCTTCTTATGAGCTTTCAGTCCGGGATCGAGATCATCAGACGCGGAACAGGGGGAGACGAACGGACCGAACGTGTCTCTAAGTTGATGCTTGAATCGGTGGAACGGGGCAAGAACATGTCCCAGCGCCTGTTGGCCTTCTCCCGGCAGTCTGATCATCGCCGGGAGGTTTTTGACCTGCAAGCGCGACTCGACGAGCTGCGGCCAGTAATCTCCCAGGCGACGCGTGCCAACATTAATCTTGCGATTGAAGGAAGTCCGGAGCCTTGGGCGGTCAATGTCGATCCCGAAGCTTTGGAGATCGCAATGGTCAACCTCGTAAGCAACGCGAAAGATGCCATGCCTGATGGGGGAACGCTCAGCATTCAGGTGAAGAACATCCAGGACGGCAAGACTATTTCACCCGCCTTGAAAGGACCTTTCGTGAGTGTCTCAGTTAGCGACACCGGCTCCGGCATTAGCCAAGCGGATCTCCATCGGGTTTTTGATCCGTTCTTCACCACCAAGGGAGCCGGGTTCACTGGTCTCGGCCTCAGTCAGGTTTACGGCTTTGCAAAACGATCAGGCGGGGTCATCGAGGCGTCCAGCGTGCCGGGCCGCGGATCGATATTTTCCCTTTACCTCCCGCGTGCGGACGCACCCGCCTCGCCTGAAGCCACCTTGAAGGCCGAAGCTCCGCTGGCGGGCGTGGTCCTAGTCGTCGACGACACGCCTTCAGCGTCTAGAGCTGCACAGATGTTGCTCGAAACAGAAGGCTGCGAAGTCTTGCTGGCCTCCAACGGCGATGAGGCTCTGGAACAGCTAAATCGGCAAAGCCGCATTCAATGGGTTCTCTGCGATGTCATGATGCCCGGCATATCCGGACTCGATCTTGCGCCGCTGATCCGCCGAAACCATCCAAGACTGCCGATCATTCTGATGTCGGGCTACAATGAGTTGATTGGGAAGGGTGTTCCTTCAGCATTTCCGCTGCTGCGCAAGCCTTTCGACTCGCAGCAGTTGCGTCGAGCCCTAGCCTCCGCCGAGGCAGAATGCACGCGCACCGCGACGATCCTTCAGTTGAAGCGGGGGTAAAAATCCTTTCTTTCGAAGGGCTTTGTGGTTGCGAGCCTAATCGCCTGGCACGCTACTAATCGTCCGCCTAAAACGACTTTGCACCGCTCTCCTTGAAGCTGGAGCCATGTCCCTGGTGTGTGCGTCTGTTGACAAAGCTTGTGGGCGGAAGTCCCGCCAACTCCACCAGGCGCCCCGCCGTGTTCCTTTGAGAGCATGTTAACCAAGGCCGCGGAGAACCGCCAAGAGATGGGGCGCACTGGTTCGTTTGCTGCTCGCTGACGCTAGCTACCCTGCAGGAAGGAGGTCAGACATGCGCTTCACCAGGCTCATCATCGGTTTTCTGGTCATTCTGCTAGCGGTTGCCGTGATCGCTGGCGAGCAGATGGCCGGAGCGAGTGCGGATGCCGTCGTTAATGCCCGACTGACCACGGTCAGGGCACCTATTGCAGGGCAGCTGACAAGCGAAAGGCGCGCCTTGGGGTCTGCGGTCGCTGAGGGTGAAAGCTTAGGAAGGATACAGGACACGACAGCAGACGATATCCGGCTGAACGACCTGATCCATGATCGAGCCATGGCGTCGGCTGAGGTCGAGCGGCTGACCAAGTCCATTGCATCGATCGAGACCGCCGTGAGAGGTCTTCAACTCCGTTCTCAGACCTACCGAGAAGAGCGCGTGCGGCAGCTCGCGACCGAGTTGAGTTCAGCGCAATCGCAGATCGCAGTCGCTGAAGCGCGTGTCGAAGAAGCTCAGGCGGCCTTTGCAAGATCTCAGCAGCTGACCAACAGAGGTCTTGAACCCTCCGCCTCCTTCGAGCGTATCCGCGCGACGCAACAAGTTGCGGAATTGGAACTGGAAGATGCCAAGCAGCGCGCGCGAGCAGCCGAGATCGTCCTTCAGTCCGCAAGGCGGGGCACATTCTTGGGGGACGGTTACAATGACGCTCCTTATTCAGAACAGCAGATTTCCGAACTGTCTCTTCGCCTCGGGGAATTGAGGGCGAGCCTTGCAGCCGAGCAAGCCAGATCAAGCGCCCTTCAGCAGCGCATCGCGACCGAACGGTTACGCGTGAACCGCCTGGCCTCGGCTGAGCTGAGTTCAAACGTGTCGGGACGCGTTTGGGAGGTGCTTGCTGGCAATGGTGAAACGGTCCAGCGCGGCCAAGACCTGATAAGGCTGATCGATTGTCGCTCGGCGATCGTGACGCTCAGCGTCTCGGAAAACGTGTATAACCGCCTCAAGGTCGGCGATGCTGCTACGTTCCGCGCCAGTGCGGACGGACAGCTGTTCTCAGGCACCATAACCAGATTGGCAGGTTCGGGCGCTGAAACGATCTATCGCAACCTGGCGATCGCACCAGGCGAAAGCCATCTCGAACGCTACGATGTGACCCTTCTCTCCCCGTCGCTTAACGGAGACCCGGATCTTGGTTGCGCTGTGGGCCGGACAGGTCGCGCCTTCTTTGAATCACGGCCTTTCGATTTCCTGCGTCGGTTCTGGAGCTGAAATGCCTTTCCTGCACCTGAGCGAGACAGGTTCGAGCCTCGTCCACCTGGTGTTGGTGCTGGCAATCGGGATGATCGCGCCTGCTCTGTTTTCAAGAACCGTCACCTGGCACCGCGCTCTTCTGTTCGGCATCGCAGCCATCCTGACCCTACGCTACATCTGGTGGCGTGCCACGGAAACGCTTGCGCCGCTTGGTTTATCGCTCGACTTCTTTGCGAGTTGGTCATTCTTTGCCATAGAGGCCGGTGCCGCGCTTTCATCGATCAGCGCCTTCCTGATCTTGTCCCGTACGTTGGACCGCCGTCCAGAAGCGGATCGACACTTGGATTGGTGGAACCCGGGTGAAGCCCCGCGAGCTGCGATCCTGATTGCAACCTACAATGAGGAAAAGGAAGTTCTTGAACGAACGATCGTTGGGGCGCGTGCTTCAAACTATCCGCATGTCGAGGTTCTTGTCCTTGATGACGGCAAGCGG
Organism: Tianweitania sediminis; assembly: GCF_017813335.1. GTDB lineage: Bacteria > Pseudomonadota > Alphaproteobacteria > Rhizobiales > Rhizobiaceae > Tianweitania > Tianweitania sediminis. The sequence goes on from NZ_JAGIYY010000001.1 coordinate 324,764, forward strand.
GAGTGGCTAAGGGAATTCTGCGAAGAGCGTGGCGTTCGGCATGTCACGCGGCCTGACAACAAGGGCGCAAAAGCCGGCAACATGAACCACGCGCTCGATTTGCTGGAAGCGGAAGGACCGCCGGATTTCATTGCCGTCCTTGATGCAGATTTTGTGCCGCATACGAATTTCTTGAGCCGCACCATCGCGCTGTTTCACCAGGCAGATGTGGGATTGGTTCAGACTCCGCAACATTTCTTCAATGCCGACCCTATCCAGCACAATCTTGGCCTCAGCCGATCCTATCCCGACGAGCAGCGCTTCTTCTTCGATCACCTTCAGTCCTCGCGCGATGCCTGGGGCATCGGCTTTTGCTGCGGAACGTCGTCGGTGGCACGATGGGAGGCGATCCGAAAGATTGGCGGCTTTCCGACGGAGAGCATCACCGAAGACTTCATGCTGACCTTGGCGCTGCAGGACGCAGGGTACCGCACCGTCTATCTAAACGAGGCACTGACGGAGGGCCTCGCGCCCGAAGGCCTCAAGGAGTACATCACGCAGCGTGCGCGCTGGTGCCTGGGCCTGATGCAGATTGCCCGAAGCCGGCTTGGGCCATTCGGGAGCAACAGCCTTCGCCTGCGGGACCGCTGGAGCGTTGTGGATTCGGTGCTCTATTGGACCATGAGTTTCGCGTTTCGCTTGGCAGCCCTGATTTACCCGCTTCTTTACTGGTTCTTCAACGTCACTGTTGTTGACGCGACCGTGCCGGACGTTCTGAGCTACTTTGGTGTGTACTTCGTTTGGATCCTCTTTACCCTCAATTTCGTCTCAGGCGGGCTGGTTGTGCCAATCGTCAACGATGTCAGCCAGCTCTTGGGCGCAGTCCCCATCTCACGTGCAGCCTGGACTGGGCTTCTTCAACCCAAAGGGCACCCTTTCTCGGTTACGGCGAAAGGGGGTGACCGCAGCAAGGTCGTCGTGCAATGGCGGCTCATGCTGCCCTTTGCAACGATGTTTGCCTTCACCTTCATAGGGCTTGTCCTCGGCATCTTCTTTGATCGTTACGCGTTCAACGAGGCTGGCGACGGCAAGCTCGTCATCTTGTTCTGGACCTTTTACAATCTCTTCGTTCTGGCCGTGACGCTGGTTGTTTGTGTGGAGCTTCCCAGGCGGGAACGCCATTTGGGTGATCAACCTGAGCGCGCCATCGTGCGAATGGGCGGCGAAGAGCACCAGGTCTGGATCACCAGCCTGACCCAGAACACCTTACGGATCCGCGGCGCAGCGATCGCTGACGAGCAACAGGTCGAGATCGAGATCAACGGCGTGGGCCTGGTCCGTGCTGTCGTGTCTTTGCCGAGCGAGGATGGCGCAAGGCTGCTGCTTGAGCCCACAATGGATCAGCACGACGCATTGCTGCGGCGCTTTTACGCGACCGGCGATGCGCCTGGGGTCACTCAAACCCGTTACAATGGGTTACTACGGGATCTAGCCCGCCGCTTCTCATTCGCGCAAGAAAGCGCTTAGCGCTTTGATCTGCCCTGAAGAAGTGCCAGAGCCGCGCTCAGCGTTTGTGCCTCTGCGGTACTGCGGGACTCGTAAGGGTATACGTCCTGGCCCTTCATGACCGCGGCAGCGGTGTTTGCCAAGTTTCTGAACGGATCCGCAAAAAGCCGTACAAACAACAGCGTCATCAAAAGGAGGCCCACCACAAAAGCAGCGGGGATGATCACCAGGGATGACATTGGTGTCGTCACGGAGACAGCATTATTGTCGATGCGCGCCACCATGCTCCAGCCAAAGGCGGGCAGGTCTTCATAGCTCACCTGTGGAATGACGGTGGTGAAATATTCCTGCCCGTCTGTCCATGTCTCGAGGCTCGTGAACGCGACGCCTGCCATAGCGGCGCGCGTGCTTGGCAAGTCGAGCGTCTCGATCTCATCTTTGGTACCGATCACGACCGTCCCCGACCTATCGATCAGAAACACGTCAAGCCCCATGGCTTGCGCGCTATCCCGAAGATGTCTTGAGGCCCAGGCCTGATCCAGATGAAGGCCGAGGACACCGGAAACTGCGCCATCTTGATTTCGAATGGGTGTCGCCAAATCAAGGAAGCGGCGTGGCTCTCCTGATTGAGAGGGCAGCAGCTTCGCCAGCAAAACAGCCTCGTGAACATCGCCGGCGAAATCGCCTTCAAGCCCTCGCTGGAACCAGGGACGCTGCGAAACGTCCTGCCCTTCAAGAAGTCGCCCGGAGGCCATGGTCACGGTACCGTCAAGTGCCGCAATCCCCGCCCAGGAGACGCGTGAGCTATCGCCAACAACGAGATCGAGGGACGAACGCACGGCTTCGGGGCCTCGTCCCACAATATCTTCTGCAATTGTGCGGGCATGACGCCATTCCTGATGCAGAGCCCGAGCGAAATCCACCTGCAGTCCCCTGGCTCGGACTGTCACGGCTTCTGCCAGAGCATCACGCCGAAACTGCGAACCTCGATCGGAAACGAGGTACCAACTCACCGAGGCCGCTAGGGCGAGCGCCAAGGCCACAAAACCGAAGATCGCAGTTGTCAGGGTTGGCGCTTTGGTTTTTGCTTGTTCTGAGGGCAAGCTGCTTCCCGGCTTCGTTATTCAGCCGCTCCGGCCGATACTCAAGAGGTCGTCGTTTCGGCCGCCTTCGCCGACAGCCAAATCGACGTGCCTCCAATCCTGAGCGCAGAATCTCAATGAGCGGTTAAAGCTGTGTGCCAAGGGACACCTTCCTAGGGCAACGGTCTTCTTTGCCGAATTCCGCCGCCTTCATCGCAGCGGGTGATCACGAAGCCGGGCAGCGGCGAAGGCCGACCGCCCAGCAGCTCCCACAAGTCTGCTTCAACCAAGCCGCTCTTTAAAGCCGCCCTTCAGCTTGCCACCCACATCTTGGCGCCGCACCTTGCTTCTCATCAGGTCAGAACCTGCTCTACTTCCGCGGCAATCCTCAGCAGCGCCCAATCGCGATACCAAGGCGCGCAGATGTGCAAGCCTACTGGTAATCCCCTTGCCGTGCGGCCAGACGGGATCGAAATCGCTGGATGGCCGGTGAGGTTCTGCGGATAAGTGAACGGGTACCAGGCGCCGCGCACGGTGCCCTCATTGTGCCCGTCGATCATGATGTCGCCGGTTGCGTCGACGGCGATCGGCAGTGGCGGGGCGGTCAGCGTCGGCGAGACAATGACGTCGAAGCGCTCGAACAGCTGCTGGAACTCCTGGAACAGAACGGTGCGAGCGTTGGTCGCCTGTGACAGGGCCACGCCGGAATAGGTCTCGCCGACTGCGATCGTATCGACCAGCGACTTCGCGACTAGGTGTTCGCGGCCCTTCACTGCCGGGCCGGCGCGCGCGGCAAGGCCAACGCGCAGCATGGTGAGGAAAACCGGCTCATAGGACTTGAAGTCGATCTCGGCTTCCTCGACCAGCGCGCCTTCACCGGCGATTTTTTCCACTGCTCGCCCGGTCACCGCGGCAACCTCCCGCTCCACGCGAGCGCCACCGTTGGCGATAAAGGCCACGCGCAAGCCCTTCAGCGAGACATCGCTGGCGCCGTGCAACTGGCTGGCTGGTTGGCCATAGGGGTCGCGCGCATCCGGTCCGGCGATCGCCTTAAACAGAAGCGCGACATCGGCAACAGTGCGCGCCATCGGGCCGACATACGAATTGGCACCGAAAAGATCGGGCAGTTGCAAGTGCGGGATGACACCCAGCGTCGCCTTGAAGCCGATCACGCCGCAGCAGGCAGCCGGGATGCGGATTGAACCGCCGCCATCAGTGCCCAGCGCGATCGGACCCATGCCAGCAGCGACGGCGACGGCGGCACCGGCGCTGGAAGCGCCGGGCGTCGCGGTCGGGTCGATCGGGTTCAGGGTCCGTCCGAAGAGCGGCGAAGTGGCCGACTGGACATGGCCGAACTCGGGCGTCGTGGTTTTGCCAACCAGGATCGCACCGGCAGCGCGTGCTCGCGCAACAGCAACGCCATCTTCCTTCGGCACGTTATTTTCAAATAGCTTCGAGCCCATCGTGGTGCGCACGCCGGCTGTATTGACGAGGTCCTTGACCGAATAAGGGATGCCAAGCAGCGGCGGCAGTTCGCCACCCTGCATGACCTTCCCCTCCGCTGCCTTCGCCTCGGCGCGCGCCTTGTCGGCGCAGACCGTGATGAAGGCATTGAGATCGGTGCGCTGATCGATGCGGGTGAGGATCGCCTCCGTCACCTCCACCGGCGACAGGACCTTTGCCTGGATCTGCTTGGAGAGTTCAACGGCGGAAAGATCGGCTATTTCGGTCATGATGGTCTCCTCAGATCATCCAGCGTCCGCCGTCAATCAACAGGCTCTGGCCAGTAATGAAGCGTGCCTCGTCGCTCGCCAGAAATGCGACGGCAGCCGCCACATCCTCCGGTTCGCCGACAAAGCCGGCGGGCGTGGTGGCCTTGATGCGGGCGATAACGGCTGCCGGCATCGTGTCATGGGCGCGGGTGCGGATAGCGCCGGGCGCCACGACATTGACGGTCGCCCCGTATGGCGCCAGTTCGCGCGCCAGCGAGCGAGTAAAGCCGACAATGCCCATCTTGGCGGCGGCATAATCGGTAAGGCCGGCATCGCCCACGAAGGCGGCGTCGCTCGACATGTTGACGATGCGCCCGCCGCGCTCGCGCATGGCACCCGCGACAAGGCGCGACAGGCGCATTGCGCTGAACAAGGAGACTTCCATCACAAAGCGCCAAACGTCCTCACTGGATTCGTGGAACGGTGCGGAGCGCTCCCGGCCGCTCTGCCCGACATTGTTGACGAGGATGTCGACCGGGCCGAAGTCTGCAACGACTTTGGCGTGAAAGGTTTCGAGCACGGCGCCATCGGTGCAGTCGCCATCGAGGGCGATCAGGCGGCCGGCGTGCGTCTCGGCTAGTTCGGCCACAAGTTCTGCCGTGTGCAGATCAACCACGCCCACGCGTGCACCTTCGCTCAGAAAGCGCCTGACGATGCCAGCACCAATGCCGCCTCCGCCGCCGCTCACCATCACGGTCCGGTTCTTGAAGCGGTTCGCGACAATCATGATGCTCCGTTCCGTCAGTGGAAGGTCCGGCCGCCATCGACGGCGATGGCCGTGCCGGTCATGTAGGAGGCGTCGCGGCTAATGAGGAAGGCAATCATCGCGGCGATCTCGTCCGGCTCGGCGATGCGGGCTAGCGCGTAACGCTCGCGCACGGCCTGGAGCGCGGAATTGGGATCATCGGCGGGCAGAGAGGAGCGGAAAAGCTCGGTCTCGACCGCACCAGGGCAAACCGCGTTAACGCGCACGCCGAACTCGGCAGCTTCCAGCGCCAGCGCCTTGGAAAACATCTGCAGCCCGGCCTTGGACGCGCAATAGGCGGTGCGGTGCTTGAGCGGCTGAAGGCCTGCTCCCGAAGAGACATTGACGATGCTGCCGCCACCGGCTCGGCGCAGATGCGGCATGGCTGCGCGGCAAACCAGCATGGGTGCAGTCAAGTTCACCGCCATCAGCCGGTCCCATTCGGCATCCCTCATGGCTTCGATCGGGACGCGCAGGTCGAGACCAGCCGAGTTTACCACGCCGTCCAGACCGCCCATGAGGGTGACTGCGCGGTCAACAGCGGCGCGTACCGCGGCGGGGTCTGCGAGATCAACAGGAATGGCGCACAAGCCGGCCTGCTTGGTCTGCGCTGCCAGCGCCTCCTCGTCGCGATCGAGAATGGCAACCTGCGCGCCGCCGGCCAAAAAACGCTCGGCGCTTGCCCAGCCGATGCCGCGTGCGCCGCCCGTCACCAGGATGCGGCGGCCCCTGAAGTCGAGGCTCACCGGCCTGCCGTTTCGAGGCGAGGGCGCATCGCCTCGACCATCTCGTCGCAGCGGCCCATCCAGACGTCGCCCCGCTCCAGCGCATGCTTGATGAGGCCCTCCAGCACGCCTATGCGCGATGGCTGGCCGATCATCTCGGGATGCATGCCCACCATCATCATGCGCTTTTCGGCATGAAGCACATCGAACTCGGCCTTCCAGGCTTCGAGCAGCGCCGACGGCGCCTGCATGGTGCGGCCGGGCAGCACAATCGAATACTGGAAGAAAGGCGCGTCATCGAGCACCCAGCGGAACGGCAATTCGACGATCCTGGTCTTCTTGCCCTCGATCGTGTGGAGATAGGGCGAGTCATCGTCGAAGAAGTTCGAGGAATAATCGAAGCCGTATTCCACCAGCATCGGCATGGTGATGGCGCTGATCTCGGCTGCCGGCGAGCGCCAGCCACGCGGTGCGTAGCCGGCAACGCGCTTGATCGACTGGAAGCCTTTCTCCATCTCCTCGCGCTCCTGCTCGGGCGTGAGGCTGAGGATCCAGGAGTGGGTATAGCTGTGGTGGGCGATCTCGTGCCCCCCCTCCAGAATGCGCTCCATCAGTTCCGGGCGTTGATCGATAATGATGCCGGGAATGAAGAAGGTCGTCCTGATGTCGTAGCGGGCAAGCAGGTTCAGCACGCGGTCGGTGCCGACCTTCCAGCCGTAAGCGCCCTGCGACATCAGGATAGGACGATTGGCATATTCGGGATCGCGCGCCGTCCACATTGTTTCAGCATCGAGATCGAAGGTAAAAAAAAGGGGAAAGCCCCGGCTCGTGAGATGCATAGTGGTTCCGATCAAACGAAGCGGTGGAAGCCGGTCCAGCGCTCGGCAACGAAGAGCACCGCGACAGTCGCGATGATGAGGATGGTCGAAACGGCCGCAACACTCGGGTCTACGCCCATCTCGACGGAGGTGAAAATCAGGATCGGCAGCGTTGTCTCGCGCGGCCCCGCGAGGAAGATCGTGACCGGCACGTTTTCCATCGAGGTGACAAAGGAAAACAGCGCACCGGCGACAAGGCCAGGCTTGATCAGCGGCAGGGTCATCAGCCGAAAGGTGGTGAAGCCGTTAGCTCCAAGGCAGCGGGCAGCCTCCTCGACGGAAAGGTCGATCCCCGAAAGGCTCGCGAGCGCGGAGCGCACGATATAGGGTACGGTGATCACCACATGCGCGATCAGCAGGACGAGGAAGCCGCCGCGTAGGCCAACTAGCGTGAAATACTGCAGCAGCGCCACGCCGATCACGACCGAGGGTATGATCAAGGGCGACATCAGCAGCGAGGTCAGCGCCTCGGAGCCGGGCAGCATCTTGCGAAACAGCGCGTAAGAGGCGGCGACCCCAAGAACCAACGAGATGACGGTCGCGCCAACTGCCAGTATCAGGCTGTTCTTGATAGCCGCCAGGTAGTTGGAGCTGGTGAAAACGGCTTCGAACCATTTCAGCGTCCAGCCCTGCGGCGGGATGGTCAGGTAGGAGGTCTCGCTGAACGAAGCGAGTACGACAATGATCACCGGGATCTGCAGGAAGATAACGACCAGAAGAGCGATGGTCGTAATCGAAAGGCCCGGGCGCTGTTCGATCATGCCAGACCTGCCCAGCGCTTGGTCATGCGGCTCGACATCCAGATGATCAGGATGGTGACCAGAGCCAACGAGAAGGACAAAGCCGATCCGCTCGGCCAATCGAGCAACTGCATGTACTCGTCGTAGATAAGGGTCGCCATGACCTGATAGGTCGGGCCGCCCAGCATGCGCGGCGTGACCAGCGCGCTGATGGTGAGCACGAAGACCAAGATCGAGCCGGCGATGATGCCGGGCGCCGTCAGCGGCAGCGTCACGGCGCGGAAAACGTGGAGCCGGCTGGAGCCAAGCGTTGCAGCAGCCGATTCCACATCGCGCGGGACATTCTGGAGCGCGGCCACCAGCATCAGCACCATGAACGGCAGGTAGATGTGGGTGAGCCCGATCATCACGCCGGTCAGGTTGAACATCAGCTTGAGCGGCGTTTCGATGACGCCGAGGTCAATCAGCAGGTTGTTGACCACCCCGCGATTGGTGAGGAGCACGATCCAGCCGAAGGAGCGTACGACCAGGTTCAGCATCAGCGGGAAGATGACGAGCAGTGTCAGGGCCAAGCGCCAACGCGGATTGCCCCGCACGATCAGGTAGGCGACGGGATAACCAAGCAGCAGGCAAGCCAGGGTGACCGCTACGCCCAAACCGAGGGTGCGGACGACCACCTCGCGATAATAATCGTCGGCAACGATGCGGATGTAGTTTTCGAGCGTGAAGGAGCCTGCAGCAATGCCGGCACCGGGCTGATATTCCTGAAAGCTGGTGGGCGCCAGCAGGATCAGCGGAATGACAAAGGCGCCGACGAGCACGAGCAGCAGCGGCGAGAACAACAGCAGCCCAGTGCGCATCTGGCTCATGAACGAACGCTCTCCCCCAGCACCAGCACGTCTTGCGGCCGCACCTCCAGAGTGACCGGCTGCCCATGCTCAAGGTGGCTCGCAGTTCCGGAGGATGCCGCTTCCACCACCAATTCATGGCCGCCAGCGATGCGGATGACATATTGTACTTGCGGACCGGAAAAGGAGCGCAGCGCAATTGTGCCGGGGATCCGGTTAGCGTCGTCGGCGCCGGTGGGCGTCAGGTTGATCGCCTCCTGACGAATGAAAACGTCTGTAGCAGAGCCATCGGCACCAAGCGCGCTGTCGGTGCGGAGATCAAGACCCTCGCCCAGCGTTAGTCTGCCGCCCCGCACCGTCGCCTTCAGCCGGTTCGGCTTGCCGATGAAGCTTGCGACGAAGGCTGTGGCCGGCCGGCGATAAACGTCTTCGGGAGCTGCAAATTGCTGGATGATACCATCGTTCATGACGCAGACGCGGTCGGACAAGCTCAGCGCCTCCCCCTGGTCGTGAGTGACGAAAAGGGTGGTGATGCCAAGCTCCCGCTGCAGGCGCTTCAACTCGATCTGCATCTCGTCGCGCAACTTGGCGTCTAGGTTGGACAAAGGTTCGTCAAACAGAAGAACACTCGGACGCGGCGCAATCGCCCGAGCCATGGCGACACGCTGCTGCTGACCGCCCGAAAGCTGGCGTGGATAGCGTTCGCCGTAGCCCGGCAGCCGAACCATGGCCAGCGCTTCGTTCACGCGCCCGTCCAATGTCGTGCCGCTTTCACCTTTGCGGCGCAAACCGAAGGCTACGTTCTCGAAAACAGTCATATGCGGAAAAAGAGCATAGGACTGGAAGACCAGCCCTATGTTGCGCTTGTTGGGCGGCAGTCGCGTGACGTCGGTTGACGCGATGCGGATGGCCCCGCCCGAAGGTTCGATGAGCCCCGCGACCATGCGCAGGATCGTCGTCTTGCCACAGCCCGAGGGACCAAGAAGCGAAACGAACTCGCCCTCCTTGATCCCCAGTGACACATCCTTGACGACGGTAAGGTCACCGTAGCGCTTGACGACATGGTCGAGGGAAAGATTGCTCATGAAGCCGCTCGGAGCCGAAGATCGCCTCGGCTCCTCCCCTTTCGATCAGCGAAGGACTTCACGCTGCCAGCGGCGCGTCCAGTCCGGCAGCTTCGCGGCCATCTCGTTGGGGTCGAGGAACAGCATGTTGTTCATCGCCTCGCCGGTCGGCACCATGGCGGAGACTTCGTCAGACAGCGTCACGTTCTTGTTGACGGAGCCGATGAACTGGCGCTCGGAGAAGCACTTCTGGTTCTCTGCATCCAGAACCGTGTCGATGAACTTCAGCGCGAGTTCTTCCTGTTCGGTGCCCTTTGGGATCATGATCGACGGACGGATGCCGACCGCACCTTCCTTAGGGTAGGCGGCGGCGAGCGGAAGCCCGTTTTTGGCCTGAACACCAGCGCGGTCTGGATACCAGACCGCGATGTCGATCTCGCCGCGTTCGAACAGAGACACGACCTGATCAGCCTGGGTGTAGAGAAGCACCGCATCCTTGGCGAGCGGCTTGATCTTCTCGATTCCGGGCGTGACGTTGTCGAGCGTGCCCCCCTCCATCTTGTTAACGGCCGCCAGGAACTGCCACCCTGTTGTGCCGGATATGTCGCCGATGGTGACACGCCCTTTGTACTTCTCGTCGAACAGGTCGTTCCACGAGGTCGGAGGCGTGGTGATCTTGTCCTTGTTGTAGATGATCGTGGTGGCGCCGAGCATCGCAGCGACGTAGAGGTCTTCTTTGCCCCAGGCGCCGTCGATGATCTCCGGTGCGTTGCTCAGTTTGGCTCGGTCGAGCGGAACCAGCAGCCCTTCATTGGCCATCTGCACGGCGAAAGCATCGTCAGCAAACACCACATCCATGTCGGACTGGCCGGCGGTTGCGCGTACGGCTGCGGCGTGCTGCGCGGAATTGGCGAGCTTGGTGAGAACGGTTGCGCCCGTTTCCTTCTCGAAAACATCGATATAGCAGGCTTTGACGTTGTCGGCGAAGGAGCCGCCGAATTCACCCAGCACCAACTCCTGCGAATTGGCGGATGACAGGGAAGCGCCAGTCAGAAGGGCTGCGGCAGCAAGCAACTTGGTACGCGTTTTCATCGATCATCTCCCATTGTTCAACTGACCCTGGGGCATCTCTACGGATGCCGTTGCCAAGAACGCTAACACCGACGAATTTATCTTTCAAGAAAGAAAAAACAAAGGTAATCTTCCTTAGCTTTTGGCTTGTTTCTCGCGACGTCGATCGGGTAACGAAGCAGAAAAACAAGGCTTTGGATCTTGGACGAACCGGTTCTGCGCTATTGGGAGATCGACCGCGTTGGCCGCGGGATGGAGAAGTGGCGGCGTGCACGGCCCGATATCGACGGCAGCGGCAAAGCCATTGTTGGTCGCATACTCCATCTCAACGAGATCATCATGCGCGCCGTCGACAAGGCACTGGCCAAGCATGGCGTAAAGTATCCAGTTTATGCGGTTCTGGCCACGATCCGTGTTTCTGGACCGCCTTTCCGAATGTCCCCGACCGAACTGCTTTCGACGCTTCTTGTCACTTCGGGTGGTCTTTCGAACCTCCTGCGCCGCATGGAGGCTGACGGTTACATCACCCGCACGGCCGACGAGCGAGACGGACGGGGAGTTATCGTCGAGTTGACGGACAAGGGTGTTGCGGTTGCTGATGCCAGCATGGCGGACCATGCTGCCGTTGAGCGTGAGTTGGTGGAATGCCTTCCGTCTGACACGCGCGAAACGGTTGCCCGCGCGCTGGGGCTGATGATTACGACGGCGGAAAGGTAAAAGGCTCCGTTAGGTGCGCCAGACGCGCCGTCTGCGGGCCCTTTAGTCCGACTGCTTCAGTTACAACCTTGAGCGGAGACGCCAGTCCGGCTGCCGCCAGTTGCAGCCACCACCGTGGCGCGTTATCGTGAGCAGCGGCTGATCACGTTTGCTTCCAGTCCTTCTTCACTAAGTTGTCGGCGCGGCATCGCTGATCTTGGTCGTGACGCTGAACTATGCGAGCGGCATCGGGGGCTGAAGACCGTACCGAGCCTTCGGTGCACTCTCAAAAAAGCATGATTACAGAGCAGGTCCTTTCAAGGCGCGCTTTGCAAAAAACGCACTGCCACGGCCGTTGACAGCGGAGGCCGGTCTCCAGCCCGCTGTTAGGATGTGTCCTCAGGCCTTCACACCGCACCAGTCAATGACGGTCGCTGCGATCACCTTGGCGCTCTCCACCAGGCTCTGAATGTCGACATATTCGTCGGTCGAATGGAAGCCGTCCCCGGCCGGGCCGAAAATCGCGCCGTTCACGCCGGCACCTGCATAGTGGGCGATGTCGGCCACCGCGATGAAGCCCTTGACCTCCGCCGCTTTGCCGATCTCGCCCTTGCGCTTCACCAGCGAGGTGACGATCGGGTGGTCGACCGGCGTGTTAACCGGTGGGAAGTGCAGGCCGCCGAGTTCCCAATCGATCCTGATCGGGTTTTTCCGCAGCCAATCGTCCATCTGGCAGAAATGGTCGACGAAGGCTTCGAAATCCCGACGGTACTGCGCTGAGGTCTCGTCCGGCAGGAACTTCATGTCGAGGTCGAGCACGGCGACATCCGGGATGATCGCCGGATTGGTCATCACCGTCGGTAGACCATTTTCCCCAAGCGCCGTGCCGCCCCACATAGCGCCGATGTTGATCGTGTTCATGCCGGCCGGCAGCAGTGGATGGCTCCTTGCCTGCACACGGTTGCGCTCGAACTGATGGACCGCGGCGATGAAGCGCGCCGCGATGTCGATCGCGTTGACCGCCGGGACAAGTCGGTCCTTGGTGTGCTGCTGCGGATAGACCTCGTTGAATCGGAAGGCCGAGTGGCCATTGCGGCCCCGGATGGTGACGCGCGCCCATTCGAGCCCGCCCTCGGCCGGAAACACGTCGCCCCAGCTCGGCTCGGCGACGATGATGCCCTCGGCGAGCTTGCCGCGCTGGACATTAGCAATCGCACCGCCGCCACCGGCCTCCTCGTCCACGACCGAATGCAGCGCCAGCCGGCCATCGAGCGTGATACCGGCGCGGTTGATGGCACGCATAGCGGCGACACATGCCGCGACGCCGCCCTTCATGTCGATCGAGCCACGGCCATAAAGCCGACCGTCCCTGATCTCCCCGCCGAACGGATCGACGGTCCAGTCCTTCAGCGCGCCGACCGGGACGACGTCGATATGGCCGCACAGGATCAGGCTCTTCTCTTCGGATCCCGGCTTCTCGCCGATCAGGTTCGGCCGCCCCGGCAACGCGTCGAACTGCTCGGTGGCGAAGCCCTCGTCCTTGAGGATCGGCTCCAGCAGCGCCTGCACGTCGCGCTCGCGGTTGAGCCCGTCGCCGGCCTCGAACTTGGGGTTCACCGATGGGATGCGCACCAGGTCCCGCGTCAGATTGATGACGAAGTCGCGGTCCTTCTCGATGAAGTCCTGCAGCGCCTTGACGGTGGTCTCGTTGTCGGACATCGGGTTCCCCTGTTCTTAGTTGTTCAGCTTGCCGCCGAAAGCCATGGTTGGCTTGGGCCCTGCATCCGCTGGATGGAGAGCAACACGGATCTACTTCCCCTCACCCTCTGACGGCTTGATATTCAGGCGCTGATCGTTCGAGGTGCAGGCTCACCGTCCGATCTCTTGTTCTGAATGCTGTCGAAGAAGGCTGCCAGCTTTGCATTAAAAGCATCTGCCGCAAGCAAGAACGGGGCATGACCCGCATCGGCAATGTCAGCCGGTTCGTCAGTCCACTGTGTCAGCTTTAAGTCCCTGAAGTACTGATGGTTCAGGAACGGATCCTGTGCGCCGTTGAGGATCGCAAACGGCACGCTTGCGGTTCTAAGGAACCGCATCTGGCGAGGCCAATCGACGATCTGTAGCTTCCCCAATGCATAAGCACGTGCGCGGCCATCAGTGCGGGAAACCGCAGCATGAAGATGCGCTGTTCTCGGGTCCTTTGCGCCGGTGGTGGAAGTTGCAAAGTCGCGGGCTTCGGCAGCCGACAGGAAGCGCTTGCTGGCTAAAACGAAGTGGCTCGTTGCATCATAGGCCTTGCCAACATCCTCCGGCACGAGGCGGAGCGGGGGTGTTCCCGAAATGGCGAGCGCATTGATCGGATTGCCGCGGGCGGCGAGCTCGATCGCGATATAGCCGCCGAGCGACCAGCCGAACACCGACGGGTGGGATACCGCCAGCGCTTTCAGGACATCTTCGGCAACATCAGCGAAAGCCTCCACGGAGTAGTCGCGATCCGGATCGGCATTGTCCGAAACACCATGACCGGGCAAGTCAAAGGAGATTACCCGGTAGCGGTCGCTAAACGCCTTGAACTGGGCCGAGAAAGCCTCTTTCGCGGAGGAGTTCCCATGGATGAGGAGCAGCGCCGGCTTCGCCCCGCCGCTGTCCGCGACGGCAATCCTGCCATGGCGGGTTTCAACCATGCGCTCGCTCGCACCTGTCAACGCCTCACGCGCGGTCTTACCCGTCCGTCGACGGAAACGCGCCAGCGCCTGGGTGCGAAACACATCGAAGCCTTCGCGGGCGGTTTGTACCAGTGCCCAGAGGCCCCCCGGATAGAAGACGAGGATCACGATCAACAGCAGCGACATGATAATGTTGCGCCAGGCGCCATAATCGGCGAGCGCCTCAGACACCATCGTGACGAAGAAGGCGGCAAGGATCGGCCCCCAGATGGTACCGGCGCCGCCAAGCAGAAGCATGCTCAACAGCAGGCCAAGCAGGCCCAGCCCAAAATTGTCGGGTGAGGCCACGCGCATGTAGGAGCCATACAGGCCGCCGGCGACGCCGCTGATCGCCGCGCTAACGGTCAGCGTGTAAAGTCGGATACGTGTCTCGGACATGCCACGGGACACGGCGTAATATTTGTTGTCCCGCATTGCCACGATGGCGCGTCCCCAGCGCGAGCGGGTTATCTTGTACAGAAGTACGGTTGAACCGATCAAAAGGGTCAAAGCCAGGTAATAGTAACCGATCTTGCCGTCGCGGCTCATGCGGTAGCCGAACAGTTCAAGGCCTGGCAGGCTCACCATGCCTGATGTTCCGCCCGTGATCTGCGATTGGCTGATGACGATCTGGTAAAGCACCTGCGAGGCTGCGATCGTCACCAGGATGATGTAGATGCCGGACAGGCGCATGATCGGGAGCGTGATCAGCGCCGCAATCAACCCCGCCGATCCTCCAGCTGCAAGGAGGCCAAGCCAGGGTGACAGGCCGAGTGTCCTAGCGACAACGCCATAAGCATAGATGCCGACGGCAAACAGCGCCACATGGGCGAAGTTGAACAACCCGCCGAAGCCGAGGCTCAAATCCCAGCTTGCCGCGACAATTGCGAAGATGAATGTGAGCACCAAGAGGTGGTTGAGGTAGTTGCTGCCGGCAAGGAAAGGCAACACCGCCAGTGCAACTACCGAGACGAGCGCTGGGACGAGGCCGGATGAGCGGTTGAAGGACGGGCTGTAGCGCATCAGACCGACTTCCTGTGCTTGCCGAATAGTCCCTCCGGCTTGGCAACCAGAACGACGATCATGATGACGAAGAGCACGGTCGGGCTCCAGTAAAGGCCGACTGCGTAGGTCATGAATGCTTCAAGCAGGCCAACGATGAAGGCGGCATAGATTGGCCCGGTGAAGCGGGCGATGCCGCCAAAGATGACGACGATCAGCGCCTTCATCAGAGGATCCGACCCCATCAACGGGTTCATGAAGCGGATCGACCCAATCAATATACCGGCGATGGCGGCGAGCGCCGCGGAAAGGCCGAAGGCCACGGCATAAAGGCGGACGACGTCGATGCCCATCAGCTGTGCTGCTTCACGGTTCTGGGCGACCGCCCGCATGGCGCGCCCAAGCGGCGCTCGCTGCAGGAAGATGCCGAGCGCGGCGAGGATGAGAAGCGACACGGCGACTGCGGCAGCCTCATTGCGCGAAATCACGAGACCTATGATTTGGATATCTCCGGTGAGAACTGCTCCCAATTGCTTGTTGCGCGGCCCCCAGGCAATGTTGATCAGGTTCTCCAAAATAGTGGCGCCCGCGAGCGTGGTAATGACGGACTTCACCACGATATCCGGACTGCGCTCGAAGGGCTTGATCAGCAAGTAATAAACGGCCGTCCCAATCAGGAACATGCCGATCACGGAAACCAGCGAACCGACAACAAAGCCCGCGCCGAAGGCGTCGGTGCTCGCAATCTGCCAAGCGATGTAAGCGCCCAGCGCAATGAAAGTGCCGTGAGCGAAGTTGAAGATACCGAGCGTGGTCCAGACAAGAGCAAGGCCGGTCGCCATCAGCGCGTAAAGCGCACCCAGGACGACACCCCCGAGCAGGATCAGAGCGATTGTGTCGAGGGTCACTGGTGATCCTCCCCGAACATGAGCTTCATGATTTCCTCGTGGGTCGGCATGTCCGCCTTTTCTATGCGCCGCGAAATGCGCCCATGGTCGAACAGGTACAGCACGTCGATCAACGACTCCAGGAAAGCGATGTCCTGATCGACGACGATTAGCGGAACACCGGACTGGCGAATGGTCAGGATAGCTTCCGACAATTCGCCGCGCAGCTTCGGTGAAAGGCCAAGAGTTGGTTCATCGAGGATTAGGAGCTTGGGTGCGGCCATCAGACCCACACCTATCGCAACCATCTGGCGCTCGCCGCCGGACAGGAAGCGGATCTTGGATGTGCGCCGCTCCTTCACGCGCGGGAACAAGTGAAAAACGTAGTCGAGCCTTTCAGACGCTGAGGCACGGCCCGAGGAGGCATAAGGGGCGATCGACAGCGTTTCGGCCACGGTCATATCTGGGAACAGAAGGTTGCCCTGCGGCACGTGGATCAGTCCTGCCCGCGCAACGGCCTTGGCGTCCATACGCCGGCGCGTAACCGCGTCATAATTGAAGTTGCGCCAGCGGCGGCTGCCGCGTGGACCAGGACGATTGAGCTGCACGCCCTCGAAGAAGATGTTGCCGTCCCACGGATCGATGATGCCGCTCAATGTGCGCAGGAAAGTCGTCTTGCCATGACCGTTCGGGCCGAACAGGCCAACGGCGCCCCCCTGCGCCAGTTGAAGGTCGATCTTGCGGAAGATCTGCAGCGGCTCGTAGCCGCCGTCGAGGCCGCGAACATCGAGAAGAAGCGGTTGGGTCATTTCGCAGCTTGTCCCAGGTAAGCCTCGACAACTTTCGGATCAGCCACGACCTCCGTCGGTAGCCCTTGCGCGATGACTTTGCCTTGATCGAGCACGACAAGGCGGTCGCAGACAGTCATCAGAAGGGGCAGAACGTGCTCGATTAGCAGGATCGATATGCCGGCCTCGCGCAGCTTCAGGATCAACGCCTTCATGTGTTCGATCTCGCCAGGCGTGAGACTGGAGGCGGGTTCATCGAGAAGAAGCACGCGCGGCGACATGGCCAGCGCACTCGCCATCATCAGCGTTTTCCGGAAAAAGATCGGCAGCGTTGCGGTGGGAGCATTGTGCAGCGTCTGCGGGAAGCCTACCGCGTCCAGCGCCGCAATTGCGGCAGCTTCGTTTTCGCGGTCGCTGCCACGTCGGCCACTATGCTCCACCGACACAAGCACGTTGTCGACCGCGCTCAGCGACGGAAAGATGCTTTCGCGCTGAAAGGTTCGGGCTATGCCTGAACGGCTGAGCGCCTCGGGAGCGACACTCTGAATCTCATTGCCTTCGAAAACAACGCGGCCGCTGTCCGGACCAAAGGGGATGCCTGTCAGGATGTTGAAGAGCGTGCTCTTGCCACTGCCGTTGGGCCCGGCGATGCCAAGGATTTCCCTTGCTTCCAGCGTGAAGCTAACGCCGCCCACCGCGCGTAAACCGCCGAAGGACTTGGTGAGATTTTCTGCCTGTAAGATCATTGTCCGCCACATGGAAAGGGTGGGCGTCAGCCGACGATGCTCGCGATCGAGCGTCTTCGCTACGCAATCACAATCCGGCGGGCGTCACAAACGCCCGCCGGAAAGCTCTTACTGCTTGATCCAGGGCGGCAGCTTGAACTCGCCGGTAGCGTATTTGGCAGGCGAGATCAGCGTGCGCTGACCATCCCAAATCTGCCAGAAGGTGACCGGGATATGATCGTCGTCCTGCACCGCAAGATGGGTAGCGGGATCAAAGGCGACAGGACCGGGCGCAGCATCGAACGTAACCTCACCGATCGCTTGCCCGATCGCATCGTGGTCGGTGGGGTCACCGACTTTCTCCAGCGCCTGGAAATAGATCATCGCTTCTTCGTAAAGCGCGGAACCATAAACGCCGGGCTTCACGCCGAACTTGTCGGTCAGCTTCTTGTTGACCTCCTGCCCTCGTGGCCAGTTCGGAGAGTCGATGGCGCCGCCGATCAGGTTGTAGAGCACCCCGTTTGACTGCTCCTTTGTCAGATCGACGAACTCGGGCACCGAAGGTGCATACTGGAGGAAAACGAGACTCTGCGTCGGCTGGTCGAGGAACTGCTTCAAGAACAGCGCTGAGTTGGCTGGCTGATAGTCTGTGTTGACAACCAGGGCGGGTGGATCCTGCTGCACCTTGGCGAGGCTCGCGCGCCAATCGTTGACGGGACCGAACGGCACCATCTCGTCAACGGTGACAGTCCATCCTGCCGCGGTGAAGGACGTCTTCATGCCTTCGGAAATCGCCTTGGAATAGGGATTGTCCGAGGAAATCATTGCGATCTTCTTGTTGGCCGCCTTGAACGTGCCATCGGCAATCAGCTTTTCGACAAGCGGCAGAACATCCGTCTCATAGCCCTTGTAAGATGGCGAAAGCGACCAGCAGCAGCCATAGTTGTCTGGATCCTTCGCAACGATCTCCGCGAATGGACCCGCAGGACCGGACGACAGGTAAGGCAGATTGGCGTCGGCGAAGAGATCTACTTCGAAAAGCGACAGGCTGGCATAGCCGGTCAGCACGACTTCGATGCCGTCCGTATTGATCAAGCGTTGCGCGGCATTGCTGACGTTGTCGGGCGATCCGTCCTTGACGTCGGCTGTAACGATTTCAAAGGTATGGCCTGCGACGCCGCCCTTGGCATTCTGTTCCTCCACCGCGAGTTCGACTCCACGGATAAAGTCTGCACCGTCGGAAGCCGATGGTCCGGTCAGTGGCGCCAGAACACCGATCTTGACGACGTCGGCGGCTGCCGCATTCAACCCTGCGAATGATGCCGCCACACTGACCGCTCCCGCTGCCAGGTAGGTCCTTAGATTGCGCGTCTGCATGATGTGTCAGTTCCCCTCATTGTTGATGATGTTGTTTGGCAGGATTGCAAAAGAACGAAGCCTCCGCTCGGCTAGACTGACGCTTCGCAAACGAGGACCCGCTATGACCAAGACCCCCTCTGAGATCGAGCTGCTTGATCGGCTTGTTGGCTTCAACACAGTTAGCAGCCGCTCCAACCTCGATTTGATCGACTTCGTGCGGTTCTATCTCGAAGGTCTGGGTGTTTCGAGCACGATCCTTCCAGATGCGAGCGGCAAGAAAGCAAATCTTCTGGCCAGCATCGGACCGGTCGATGTGCCCGGCTATGTGCTCAGCGGTCACACCGACGTTGTGCCCGTGGAAGGTCAGGAATGGTCTCGCGATCCCTTTATGATGTGGCGCGAAAACGATCGACTTTATGGTCGCGGGACCACCGACATGAAGGGTTTCGTCGCCTGCATGCTGGCGCGGGTCCCCGCAATGCTGGCGGAGCCGCTCGCAGCGCCATTCCATCTGGCGCTTTCCTACGATGAGGAGGTCGGCTGCCTCGGCGCCTATGGTCTTGTCGATCACATGGTCGAGACGCTGCCTGAGCAGCTCGCCGTGTTTGTCGGCGAACCCACCGAGATGGGTGTCGTTGGCGGTCATAAGGGTAGCACAGGGCTTTTGACGACCATTGCTGGCAAGGCGTGCCATTCCTCGCGTCCTGATCTTGGCGTGAACGCCATTTTCCACGCAATGGACTTGATCGGGGAACTTCGCCACTACGCCCAGGAGCTTCGTGCGACGCCGGACGCGGGTTCGCCTTTCGAACTGCCCTACACAACGGTAGGCGTCGGCGTGATCCAAGGTGGCACGGCGCGTAACGCCATCCCCGGCGATGTGCGATTCCAGTGGGACATTCGTGCCACGAAGGCTGGTATCGTTGAGACCCTCGTCGATCGCTTCCGGGCTTATAGCGATGCCAAGGTGTTGCCTGTCATGAAGGCGGGCTTCGAGGGCTCGTCCATCAGCACTGAGTTCGCCTATGACGTACCGCCGCTCGTGCCGAGCGAAGGCTCGCTTGCGGAGACACTGGCGAAGCGCTTTGCCGGCACCAACCATGTGGGCACCGTGAACTACGGGTCGGAAGCCGGCATCTTTCAGCGTGCCGGAATGCCAACCATCGTTTGTGGTCCGGGCCGCGACAGCGAAGCGCACATCACTGATGAGTGGATCGCGGTTGAGCAGATGCAGCGCTGCACAGCTTTTCTGGATGGCCTGATCGGCCATGCCCGCAGGTCCTGAAAAAACTATGACAGCGCCTGAGTTCATTTCTAGAGCCGATAAAAGCGCTTGGCGTTGTCATGAAACAGCGCCGCCTGCTCCTCCAGATCGAAGCTCGCTGCGATCGCCTTGAAGGTGTCGTAGATCTGATCGTAGCTCATCTGGATTCTCGAAACCGGATAATCGGTTCCGAACATTGATCGCTCGGTGCCGAAGCAGTCGATGCAGTGCAGAGCCACGTCCCGCACGCTCTCCAACGTCCAGTCGTGATCGTAGGCGCCAGGATTCGAGATCTTGATTGCGATGTTCGGGCAAGTCGCGATCAACTTCAGTCCGTCACGCCAGCGCTGCATGCCTTCGGCATCGCGATCGATGGGGCTGCCACAGTGATTGATGATGATCTGCAGGCCGGGCAGATCGCTGGCAATCTCCCGAACAATTTCGGCCTGGTAGGGATACATCATCAGTTCAAGGTTCAGCCCGTGCGACTGCAGAGCTGCTACGTCGCGCCGCCAAGCAGCGTTACGGCCAAGCTCCGGATCTGTCACGAAGCACTTCTTGGGATCCGGATGCCAGCTGAGGATGCCGCGAATGCCTGTGACGCGATCGAAGGAGGCCTGTTCGGCGATGACGCTCAGGGCGTTTTCCTGGCCGAGGGAAGCACCCCCGACATAACGGACGGCAACGCCGTTCGACTTATCGAGAGTTTCGAGCCAACGGGTTTCGCCGACCGGATCACCCGCCCAGAGCGCCTCGATGTGTACGGTCGCCACCACATTGTGCTTGCTGGCGTCGCGCGAATAATCGGCCGGCAGATAATCATGTGCGATCTGCTCAAGTCCGGGAAGCGCTTGGACCGTAGGGTCGGACGGCAGCAGCCACGGGTGCTTGCCCATCGAAAGATCCCACAGGTGATGATGCGGATCGATAACGGGTCCCGAATACATGTGCCTCACCCCTCAGTTCGGCTTCATTTGCTGGTTGGTCCAGGTGTTCGCGATCTTCGCCGCAACTGCCTCTAACCGGCCCAAACTTGTATCTGCTTGGCCTCTTCAGGCTTCGTATTGTGAAAATCGGCCATCAACGAGGTTGTTTGATCAGATCACACTTGCGCACGCCTCCACCGCAGTGGCGTGAAACCAGTCAGCTTGCGAAACGACGTCGTGAAGTGGCTTTGATCAGCGAAGCCACAGCACAAGGCGATTTCGGCCAGTGAGAGGTCCCTCTCGCCCAACAAAGCCTTGGCGCGGTCCACACGCTTGGCGACGATCCAGTCATGTGGCGTTTGCCCCTTCGATTGCCGGAAGATCCGGGCGAAGTGCCGTTGGCTCCAGCCCGTGACGCCTGCCAGGTCAAGAACCGGAAGATTACCGTGAAGATGTGCGTCTACATAGGCTTCGAGCGTAAGCCAGTCCCGCGCTGAGAACGCGCTGACCGTCCCCGTGGGCTGAACGGGCGCTGCCCGCTCGAGAAGATGAAAAATCAGCGCCTGGATCAGATCGTCAGAGGTAGACCGCCGCTGCGACTTACCCGGACTGCTGATCTCCCAAAGCCGATGCAGTATCCCAGCGACATACGGGTCCTCGCCAGAAGCGCCTGCCAAAGGTGCGAAGCTTGAAGCCAAGTCCGAGGGGCAATCCGGCCCTACAAGTTTCTGAACCAGAGGTACGGGTATCGCCAGGATTATCAGCCGACGATCACCCCCTGCCCGCCAGCGGCTGCCTGTTCCGGGCGGCACCACGATGAGGTCCCCCGTCCGGGATGATCCGGTTTGCCAGCCGAGCCCCATGTTCCATTCGTAGCTACAGGCAGAGCGCAAGGGTGTGGAAACCACCAGTTCATCGATCGGCGGATCGGCAAGTTCGTGGCGTTCCTGTTCAACCAGGATGAGGCTGGACTGCAGGGTGCCCCTGACGGAACGATGCTGCTGCGGAAACAAACCGTATGCGGATTGCTGGTAGAAGTCCGCGTAGGTGCGGTAGGTCTCTTCGCAGTTCTTTCGCACGGCGTTCGAGAACAGCGCCGTCTGTGAAGCATGGATGTGGGTGGGCCGCATCGTCTAACCAGTCACTTTGAGCTGAGCCTTGCAACGGCCTTTGCAAGACGCTTGATACCCTCGACGATCCGCTCCGGCGAATTGAAGGTGAAATTGATGCGCATAGCGCCATGGTTCCGGCCAGTGACGTCAAAAACGCTGCTGGGCGTGATGCACACGCCTTCTTCCAGTCCCACTCGCATCAAAGCGTCCGTATCGAGGTCCGGGTCGCGCGCAACAGCCCAGACGAACATGCCGCCCTGCGGCTTTTGCCAGGTGAAGGACGCCGCAAGATGGTCACTTAGCGCCTGGCACAGGGCGTCCCGGCGCTCGCGGTACAACGCAAGGATGCGGGGCTGCATCCGCTCCGCCAGGCCCGCCTCCATCGCCATCAAAGCTATTCTTTGCGTCAGGCCGCTGGTGCACATATCGGAACCCTGCTTGGCCATGACCATGGCAGCGATCATTTCCGGCGCGGCGATCACCCATCCAATCCGCAAACCTGGGGCAACTTCTTTCGACAACGTCCCGGTATAGATCACCGGGCCCCGATAGGGGTTGTTCCCGACAGGGCCTTGCCGTTCGCCTGACAGCGACAACAAGCGCGGCAAAGGTTCGCCCTCATAGTAAAGTCCGCCGTATGGATCGTCCTCCACCAACCATGTGCCCGTGAGATGCGCCGCCTCCACCATTGTCCGTCTCTGGTCGACATCCACCAGGCGGCCGCTCGGATTGGAAAAGTTGGGCACGGTGTAAACGAACTGCGCGCCGGAGAAGACTTGGTTGTAATCCTCTGAACCATCTGGCGTGAAGGGCCGGTACTGCGGTCGGTAAGGCTTCCAAGCGTCGATTGCGCCCAGGTAGGTCGGAGAATGTGCGGTGATCCGGCCGCTGGGCTCCAGCAGCACCTTTCCTACAAGGTCGAGGGCCTGCATCCCTGCCGTGGTGACCAATACGTTCTCACGCGTCAGTTGCACATGCGCGTCGCTGAAGCGCGCGGCCAAGCGATCTCGCAGTGCCGGCAGTCCGTCGATACGACTATAACCAAGCACTTCAGGACCATGATCGCGTACCGCACGAGCCGCAATGTCGGCCAGCTCTTCAGCCGGATAGGTGGCAGGATCCGGCAACCCGCCGGCCAGGTTCACGATATCCGGTCGCCCCGCAACCGATAAAAACGTTTTGGTGACTTCGTTAGTCGTCGAAAGCCACCCTGCGAACGGGGGCCGTGGGGCGGAGGCAGCTTGGTCCTCCGAGGCAAAAGCGGAGCTGCTGATCACGGCTGACCTCACCTTGTCAGACGAGTGGATCGGGTGCTGCGGAATGCGGACGCCCTTCCTGGAGGATCATGCGGCCGTCCGAAGCTGCTGCGCGCCTGAACTCCGAAACGCGCTGATATTCAGGATCGTTGTACCAGGCTTCAGCTGACGCGCGGTCAGGGAACTCAAGTATCACCATGCGCTGTTCAAACGGATCACCCTCAGACGTGGTTACCGGCTCGCCGCGAGTGAGAAACTTGCCACCATGTCGTGCAAGCGTGCTTGGCGTCACATCGGTATACTTCTTGTAGGTCTCGGGATCGTGCACCGTCATGGTGCAGATCATGTAGGCCGCCATCGCTGTCCTCCTCGAAGTGCCTTCCCAGATTACCGCCTTGTTTGGAGCAAATCCCGCTAAACATGCGCGCCAAAATTGCGGTTCGTGGCATTTTCCTCTATGCTTGAGCCGACGGAGAGAGGATGCCGCCAATGGATGCGTTGGATGCGATTGATCATCGGATTCTGCGTGAGTTGCGCGCTGATGGACGCATCTCGACCGTTGATCTTGCAAGCCGCGTAGGCCTTTCCCCAACACCTTGCGCACGACGCGTAAAGCGCTTGGAGGATGCCGGCGTGATCCAAGGCTACACCGCCAAGATCAATCCCGCGGCACTGGGCCTTGCAATCTGTGTAATGGTTTCTGTCCGGCTCGGTAAACAAGGTCCCGAGGGCGCAGGGGAGTTTCTCCGGGAGGTCAGCAAGCACCCGGAAATCACGGAATGCCTGCTGGTGACCGGAAACATCGACTATCTATTGCGGGTCTGGGTGAAGGACATCCCGGCCCTCCGCGACTTCATCAGCAATGTGCTGCAGTCAATCCCCTCCGTCGCCGAGACGTCCACCATGGTGGTGCTGAATCTGAGTTAGTACGGCCGCTTTTTACTAGCTGACGATCCGGAGATCTAGTTCAGGGTCTGCGACAGGATGTGTAAGCTGCCGTTTGCACCTGCTAAGTGCTACCAATCGATGATGCCGTCATTGCCGGGCGGCAGCGGCCATCAGGCGGTCTGGCCTCTGAAGGGGCGGCACTCCCGATCTGCGTGATGGCTACAATCAGTTGAAAGCAACGGAACTCATAGGGTTCCCAGGCTGCCCCGGTGGAAAATCAGCGGAGCCTCTTCGCGCAGGATCTGCACACCGAGTACAGATCCGAGCACAAAGTCGTGGTCGCCCGCTTCGAAGACACGATGAAGATCGCAATCGATGGCAGCCAGTGCGCCATCCAACACAAAGCCGCCTGTCGGCGCTTCCGTCCAGTTGATCCCGTCCAGCCGCCCTGGTCCGCGCTTCGACACTTGCTGGCATAGCGCAGCCTGATCAGCAGCCAGAACGTTCACGCAAAACCGGCTGGCCTCGCGGATGGTCGGCCAAGTGGTGGAACTGCGCGCCGGCAGGAAGCCAACCAGCGGCGGATCAAGCGAGACGGAGGTGAAACTCCCCACGACCATCGCGACTGGCGATCCGTCGAGATCACGCGCAGCGACAACGCACACGCCGGTCGGGTAGTGCCCCAGAACGTTGCGAAACTGGCTCTGATTGATCACGCCCATTTCGTCTCCTCATCTTGCCGTGTAGCCGCCATCAACCAAATGGTGGCTTCCGGTCACAAAGCTTGCCTCGTCGGACAAAAGCCAAAGAACGAGGGCTGCAACTTCATCAGCCCGCCCCAGGCGAGACAACAAATGTCGTGCACCGATGTCCTGTCGGCGGGCTTCGTCGAGCCGCCCAGCCTGCAAAGGCGTGTCGATATAGCCGGGACCAACCGTGTTGACCCGAATTCCCTGCGGCGCACCGTCGATGGCGGCCGCACAAGCGAGGCCAAGAAGTGCATGTTTGGAAGCGGTGTAGTGCGCGAAGCCACCAACACCAACGCTCCCCATAACGGAAGACACAAGAACTGCCGCGCCGCCCCCGTTCGCGGCCATTCCCTTGAAGGCGGCATTCAAGGCGTAGAACACGCCGTCCAGACTGACCGCCATGACGCGGCGCCAGTCTTCCACGGGCATGGACCCGACCGGATGCTTGGAGCCGGTGATCCCGGCAGATGCAACAAGCAAACCCGGCGCTCCGAACACGCGCTCGGCCTTGTTGAATGCGGCTTCTACCGCCGCTGGATCGCTCACATCCAAGGTTAGTGCAAGCGCCCGCTCCGTTCCGAGTTCGGCGGCGAGGGCCGAAGCGCGGGGAGCATCGGCGTCGGCGATCACCACGAGCGCGTCCTCGCCCGCCAGGCGACGCACGCAGGCTTCGCCAATGCCGGAAGCTCCACCCGTGATCAACGCGACCTTCTGCGCAAAACGCCCCGCCATGCTCAGCCCTGCAGGTCGCCCATGGTAGGGTTGTAGCCGATGCAGTCATATCGCGCGAAGCCACCGGAGGTGAACGGATCACCTTCTAGGAACCTGTGTGCGCTCGCGGCGTCCGCGGCTCGCAGCACAATCACGCCTCCGGTGGCGGGGTCTCGCCGGCCCGCGGAAATCACGTCGGCGGACGAAACGGCCGCGCGCAACCAACTGCGGTGCGCATCCAACGCATCGGCAGTGATCTCCTTTAGGTACTCACTTGGACAAACAAAAATCATCGGCAGCTCCTTCTTCAAATCGCCACGCGACCGCCGTCGCAGGCAATAATCTGGCCGGTGACGAATGCGGAATGATCGGACGCCAAGAAAAGGGCCAGTCCTGCGATGTCTTCCGGCGTGCCAAGGCGGCCGAGCGGTGTTGCTTCGAGGCGCTGCACCACGCCCGCATTGCCAAGCGCGGGCGCCAGCATCGGCGTGTCAATGGCGCCCGGTGCGATCGCGTTGACGCGGATGTTGTGCTCGCCCAAGGAGGCCGCCAGTGCCCGCGTCAGCGCCACGAGCCCGCCCTTGGAGGCGGTGTAGGCGTCGATGTTCTTCTGCCCCACGATGCCTGCGATAGATGCGTTGAAGATTATGGACCCACGCTTGGCATCCACCATCTCCCGGCCGAGAAAGCGCGTCATGAGAAAGGCGCCCGTCAGATTGATGCGTATGATATCGTTCCACGCCTCAAGCGTAGTTTCGAAGATGGACACCATCGGATATCGCGCCGTTTCCGAGTAGCCGATACCCGCGTTGTTGAAGAGGATGTCCGGCACGCCGTGCTCGGCCAGGATGCGGCTGCAAGCCGCTTCCACCTGGCTGGCGTCGCCGAGATCACACACGATGAAGGTTGCCGAGCCGAGGTGCGACAGCTCCGCCGCGGCGGCCTCGCCCTTTTCCGCGTTCCAGTCCACGATCACCACCCGCGCACCTTCCCGCAGGAAAAGACGCGCGGAGGCAAGACCCTGTCCGCTCGCACCACCGGTTATCACAGCAAGCTTGTTTGTGAGCTGCATGCTTTTTCCTCCCGCGCCGATCTACGGCCGCTCAGGCGGCATTACGGTGTGACGCGCGATCCATGGCAAAATCGTCCGCAGCACCTCATGCGGATAGTCGAGCACCATGGAGTGGCCGCCCCTTCCCAGTACCACCAGATCGCTGGCTGGGATCAGGCTTGCTATCTCGGCCGACTGAGCCACCGGTGTGAGGATGTCTTCTGCGCCAACTAGCACTAAAGTCGGCACCGAAACCTTAGGCAGTCCGGCCCGGGAGTCATAAACCCGGATGCCTTCCCCTTGCGCTTCATAACCCGCATAGCTTGTTGGCCAAGGGTTTCGCACCATTGCGTCCACCAGCGCGGCTGTGCGGTCGTGATCGGATAAAATCAGCGGCGACAGGGCCCATGGAAGTGTCATTGTCATCAGTGCTTCCGCCGGTGCGCCGCTGCGCCGCAGCGCCAGTTGCGCGTCAAGCCACCGCTTCTGCACCGTGGTGTAGGCAGGCAGCGTGTTGAGGAGCACTGCGCAGCCGACACTGTGTTCATAGCGGATAAGCAGCGATTGCAGAACTGAGCCGCCGAGCGACCATCCCACCACGGCAGGCGCTACCAGGCCCAGATGCGCGATCAGCCCGGCCACATCGTCGGCCATAGCATCCATCGTGTAGGGCCCTGGCGGCACGCTGCTGCGGCCCGTGCCTCGGTTGTCGAAAACGACGGTGCGGTGATGCTTGCGAAATTCGCCTATGACCCCCGCCCAGGCCAGCATGTTCTGACCCAGGCCGGAGATCAGCAAGAGCGGCGGCCCTTCGCCTCCAATCTCAAATTGAAGTTCGATGCCGTTCACCTTGGCGCGGTCGGAGATGGTGTCAGGGGTCATGGCAGGTTTCCTCAGTCGAGGAACTCCCGCAGCGCTTCAAGGAATGCGTCTTCCGTCTCCACCATGGGCAGGTGCCCGGCTCCCCGGAGGATCTTTACCTCAGCGCCCGGGATCGCCGCACCCCATGCTTCAGCATAGACTGGCGGAACAAGTCCGTCGTCGGATCCATGCAGAACAAGTGTCGGAACGCGCAGATGTTTCAGCCGACGGGCCAATCCGCGATCCGGGATTGGCCACATGAATTTGGACGCGGAGCCCAGGTTCTGGCTGCGGTAAAAGATGTAGTGCTTGGCATCACCCTCGAAGCTGTTGGTTTCTCTCGGCGCCCGGGCTGGATCGGCCCATTTCGCTTCGTCGAAGGCCTTTTGCGGGATCGCGAAAGGATCGGGCATGGGATGGTCGTCGAGCCATAAACCGTAGGCATCCACCAGCACCAACCGCCGCACCAGATCCGGGCAGGCGACCGCGACTTCGGCGGCAAACATCCCGCCCAGTGAGTGGCCAACCAGATCAACCGCTCCATGCTCTGCCACGATCGGGGTCAGCCAGGTGCGATAGTGTAGGATGAGATCCAGGATGTCGGTCAGATCCGTGAAACCGCCGGACTGACCGAAGCCCGGATGCTCTGGCGCCAGAACCGTGCGTCCCTGCGCCAATCGCTTCAGAAAGGATGCGGCTCCCGGATGCTGCTCGAAGCCGTGGAAGAAAACCAGCGGCGAGCCTGAACCGCCCATGAAGACGCGGTAAGAGGCATCGCCCAGATCTTCCATGCGGGAATGGATGGTCGCGTCCATCATGCCGCCTCCTGAACGGGCGCTGCATTGCGCACCGCTTCTGGCGTCCATCGGTCTTCGTAGTTGTTCCAAAGGTTACGAAGAAAGGGCTGCACCTTGGTGGCCAGAAGATGGGTGTTCATCGAGGCTGTCTCTTCATCGAGATTGCCCATATGAAGACAGCCAATGAGTTGACCAACGCGAAGTTGCTTGACCATTTCTTCCAGCCTTTGGCGGACGCGCTCTGGGGAGCCGGCGATAATAAAGCCGTGCTTGTCGTAGTCCCAAAAATCCATCTCACCGCGATTAGCGCGGGCCTTTTCTTCCGGTGGCAATTTCTCGTTGGTTTGCGCGGCAAAGCGGCCCATGGCTTCAACCGACTTCTGCGTGCGGTAGCCTGGTCCGGTTTCGAACCCCGGATGCACGTACCGGTTGCGATAGAAATACTTCACGGCTTCCGAATACTTCGCCTCGGCTTCCGCATCGGTCTCGGCGCAGCAAATTAGCTGCGTGAAGGCCAGTTGGAAAGGATTGGTGTCATAGCCCGACTTGGCGGCGTGTTCCCACCACGCATCCACCAGCGGCTTTGCGGAATGGAGCCCGGAGAAGGAAAGCTGGCCGTAGCAGTAATCGTTCTTGAGCGCCAAATCCCAGGTTTCGACGCTGCCTTGCCCCGGCACCCAAACCGGAGGGCGCTTCTGCACCGGCCGCGGCCAAAGATTTACATATCGCAGCTTGGTGTACTTGCCGTTGAAGGCAAATGGTTCGTCGGCGGCCCACGCCCTTTGAATAAGGTCGCGCGCTTCATGAAAGCGCTCCCGCAGCTCAACGGGCGACACCCCATAGCAGTACAACGTGTCCATCGGAGTGCCGAATACGAAGCCCGAAATCAGACGGCCGTTCGACAGGCAGTCAATCCAAGCCATCTCCTCCGCAACCCGGATGGGCGGATTATAGAGGGCGAGGGAGTCGCCGATGATCAGGATGGCTGCCCGACTGGTTGTGTTCGCCAGAGCTGAAGCGAGCAAGTTGGGCGAAGGGGTCAGCGCGAACGGCGTTTGATGGTGCTCGTTCATCGCAAGGCCATCGAAGCCCTGCCGGTCTGCCTGCTGCATCAGGCGAATGAACATACGGGTCATGTCGCCGACGACCGCAGGGTCGCACCGGCTGATCGGCGTGGTGACCCAGCTCGACTCCCCGGTTTGGCGGAAGTTCGTGGGCAGGTCCGGGTAACTCGCTTCTGCGAACCAATGAAGTTTCATGATCGACTCCTCCGTTCTGCGACCAGGTGAGGCGGTTCTCCCGTTCCGCGGCATGGCCGGCGCCACTTTGTGGCGAGCTGGCTGCGATGGTCTCTCCGATCAGGTCCTAAGTCAAGCCACATATTCCATAATGTGTAGAGTTATCGGGCTTGGCACCTTTCTCGCGCTAGTTACTTCCACATTATGGAATATTTAACCGGTAAGGCTCGGTAGAAACAAGATGATCAGCGGAAAGGTCACCAGAAGGCAGAGGATCAACAGGTCCACGGCGATGAACCAGGTGACACCTCGGAAGACGGTTCCGAGGGAGATACTCTTGTCGACCACGCTTTTGATGACGAAGACATTCATGCCGATTGGCGGCGTCAACATGCCGATTTCGAGGATCTTGGTGAGGAACACGCCGAACCAGATCGCGTCGTAGCCGGACTCTCCCACAATCGGCAAAACCACCGGCAGGGTCAGCATCATCGCCCCGATCGGCTCCAGAAACATGCCGAGTATGAGGTAGATCATAGTGATGCCGAGGATGATCAGGATCGGATCGGCGCCGAGGCTGAGGATGAGCTGTGTCAGGGCTTCGCCTGAGCCAGAAAGGGCAAGAAACCGGGTCAACATGCTTGCGCCGATCGCGATGATCATCAGCGAGGCAGTCGTGACGAGCGTATCGGTAGTCGCCGCGCGGATTGCGCTGAAGGTGAGCCGCCCCGTCACCATAGCGACCAGGGTCGATAGAAGCGCACCCATCGCGCCCGCTTCCGTCGGCGTGAAGAAGCCGCTGAACAGGCCGCCAAACACGCCAGCCATGATCACGAGCACAGGTGCGGTTTGGCCGAGAGCGCTAAGACGTTCCGCAAAGGTGAAGCGCTCAGCCACCGGGGGTGCCAGCTTTGGATTGAGCGTGGCGCGCACCATGATGAGCGCTGAATAGGCAAACAGGGTCAGCACCCCAACAACTAGTCCGCCCATGAAGAGCTTTCCGACGGGCGCTTGAGCAATCACCGAGTAGAGGATCATGATCAAGGAAGGCGGAATGAGCGCTCCGATCGTGCCACCTGCCGCAACCGAACCAGTGGCTAGCGCCGCATCGTAGTTGTACCGAGTCATCTCCGGCACGGCGATCTTGCCCATGGCGGCCGAACAGGCCACCGACGAACCCGTTACAGCGGCAAACCCCCCGCAACCGAATACCGAAGCCACTGCGAGGCCGCCTGGAAGTCCAGAAAGCCAGACACGCGCAGCGGTAAAGAGACCTTCCGTCAGCCGGGCGTGATAACAAATGAAGCCCATGAACAGAAAAGCTGGAATTGAGCTCAGGACCCAGTTGGCCGAGAAGTGAAAGGGAATGATGCCCAACGATCCCCAAGCGATGCGCCAACCGAGCAGGGCCCAAATTCCACAATAAGACACAGCTATGAGCGCAAGTCCGATCGGCACGCGCAACAAGATCAGCGACAGGAGGCCGGCGACGAAGTAGATGCCGATCTCGACTTCAGACATTTTCGATGTCCTCTCGCACGGTCACTGAAGCGGCCTCGAGCTTTTCTTCGAAGGGTTTTCCGGTCAGCAGGCAAAGGAGCTTGTAGACACTGGCAAGTGTGGCGACGCCGAAACCGATTGGCAGCATGAAATAGCTTGGCCACACGGGGAGCTGATCACCGCCGGCGATGATCAAAGCGGAACCGCGCCTGAAGTTTGACATGGCTTCGATCCAGCTGCGCCAGCACATTAACGCCAGCACAATGATCGCCAGCACGGTCGCTAAAACGATCAGCACGTGAACCACGCGCTTCGGCAACAGTTCGGTCACGACCTCAACCGAGATATGCGCGTCGCGACGCTCCACCATGGCAAGCGCAAGGAAGGTGATCCCGATCATGTAGAAGTAGGACACCAGCTCGATGGTACCCTTGATGGGCGCGTTGAATAGTCCGCGCATCACCACGTCTGCTGAAACATGCAGGATGAGAAGCATCACCAGAATGGATGCGACGAAGCTGAGTGCGCTGGAGGTGCCGCGCATCACACTGGAGAGGAACTTCATGGTTTTCTCCGAGATCGGGCTTGAATGAGGCCCGAAGGGCACGCAAGTCGAAACGCCCCGGCCATAATAGCCGGGGCGGATGCCTCACATACCGTGCTGCGCGACATCGACCTTCTGGAAGATCCGATCCCAGAACAGCGTGCGCAGGTCTTCACGCGAGTCCACGCCATCAACAAGGCCAAGCCACTCATCGTAGAGCGCGGTGAATTCCTTGGCGATTTCATCGGCTTCCTGGACACCGAAGTCGGTGCGATAAGTTTCGATCGTGCGTGGAAGGTCTTCTTCCGTGAAGGTGCGCATCTTTGCGAGCACCTCGGGGTCACCCTTGATCAACTGGATGTTGCGGTCGGCGGCCACCTTTTCATTGGTGACCGCGTCAGCGTAATAGCCCCAGGTGATATCCGCCGAGATCTGGCTTGCACCCCACAGCGCTGCTGCGCGCTGCTTTTCGTCCAAAGCCTGCCAGCTGTCGCGGTTGTAGTTGTTGATCGCAACATTGGACGATAACCCGCCCGGTACGTCGACAGTCACCGCCTTGGCTACGTCTGCAAGGCTCATATTGGTGAGCTCTGGCAGAGAAAGCTGGGTGCAGTCCGCAACGCCCTGGCTCAAAGCTTCATAGGACTCATTTGGCGGAAAGGACACAGGTGCGGCCCCCAAATAGGTAAACATGCGTCCGACCACCGGATGACTGACCCGGATCTTCATGCCCTGTAGGTCGGCCATGGTTTTGATTGGCTTGTTGCAGATCGCCATATTGATGGAGCTTGTCGCGCCGCCCATGTAAACTTGGTTCTGGCCAGCGAAGTCCTCCAGGCAGCCCGGGCAATGCAGCATCGTGTATTCAGTCACGGCGCCTGCATAGGCAACGCTTTCCTTGCCCTTCGTTTCCCGCAGATTCACCATAAGCTGCATGTCCTGCATCAGCATGTAGCGGGGGTAGTCGCGCGGTGACAGTGAGGCCACAACATAGGCGATGTCCGCGAGACCGTCGCGCAGGCCGGGACCGGCCTCTGCGAGGCTGAGAAGCGAAAGCGCGAAATTGCGGATGGTGAGTTCGCCTTCAGAGCGTTCTTTGATCGCAGCCGCGTAGTCGTCGGCTGCGCGCCCGACCGTTGAAGCGGCCGGGTATCCGAACGCGTAGTTCAGTTCGGTTGCACTGGCGGTTCCCGCGGTGAGTGTCGCGGCAAGCAGGCTCGCGATGAGTGGCGAGACCTTCATTTTGATTCCCATGGTTTCCTCCCTGAATTGGTTTATCGGATCGGGTTGCAGACGGTCCTCCTCGACCAGTCCACCAGCCCCGCTCGCACGAGGCAAGCTCCTGCCTAAACTCCACATAGTGACACATCAAGATTGCAACTTGTTGTGCCTCGACTGTCAAGCGGGATTTTCAATCTCCAGCTGTCCTTACTGATTGTCACAGCGGAACTTTGCTGTTGCCGGCCTCTGAACGGTGTTTATTGGATCGGATCCGCCTAGCAAAGGTGGGATCGCTTTTTGAACTTTGTTGTCGCATAGTGGAAATTCTCCTCTTGGAGGGCGTTCCGTGGAGGACAGGGATGCTGTTGAATTTTCACGATTATCGCGCCCAAGCGAGGAAGCGCCTCCCGCGCTTCCTTTTCGATTACATCGATCGTGGTGCGGAGGACGAAACAGCCCCGCGCCAACACCGGGCGGATCTCGATGCCTTGCGATTTCGGCCCGACATGCTGACTGGTCACGCCACGCGCGACCTTTCGGTCGTGGTTTTCAACAAGCAACTTCCCTTTCCCTTGATCGTGGCTCCGACGGCTCTGGCCGGCCTTGTGCTGCACAATGGCGAAATCGCCTTGGCGCGTGGCGCGGAAACCTTGTCGTTGCCTTACTGCGTGTCCACTCAAGCCATCACCTCGATTGAGGCGATCCGCGCGGGGGCGCCCGAAGCAGACCTTTGGTTCCAGCTGTATGTTTGGAAGAACCGGGAACAGATGCGAAGCCTGCTGCAGCGCGTCGCCGGTTGCGGCATCGACACGCTCGTGGTGACGGCGGACACGCCGGTCCTGCCGAACCGAGAATATAACCTGCGCAATGGTCTCACCACGCCGCTCCAGCCAAGCTTCCGCGTCGCGCTTGATCTGGCGCTTCACCCTCGCTGGTCGTTGCAAGTCCTTACGACTTATCTTCGACAGGGTGGCCTGCCTCAGCTCGGAAATTATCCGCCGGCATTTCGCACAAGGGTGGGGCGCGCAGCCATGGCCGCGGATTTCACGATCGACCACTGCTTGAGCTGGCGGGACATTGCCGAATTGCGTCGTGCCTGGTCTGGACGCCTGCTTGTGAAGGGGATTCTGACCGTCAACAACGCTGAGCAAGCCTTCCGTGAAGGAGCGGATGGAATTGTCGTATCGACGCACGGGGCGCGCAACTTGGACAGCGTGGTGTCGACCGCCCGCGCCTTGCCGCCCATCGCGGACGCTGTGGGGGACAAGCTGACGCTTCTTGCCGACAGTTGCATCCAGCGCGGCAGTGATGTCATCAAGTACTTGGCTTTGGGTGCGCGTGCCGTGATGCTTGGCCGTGCGCCTCTTTGGGGCTTGACCGCAGGCGGACAAAAGGGTGCGGAGGCAATGCTGACGCTGCTGGGACGCGAAATCGACCTCACGCTGGCGTTGCTTGGCCGCGAAGCACTGAGTGACTTGGAAGGCTGCATCGACAAGGAGGATGGCGGTGATGCAAACCCACGATCAAACTGCAGCTTGGCTGCTCGATCAGCACTCGAACAAGTCTGATTTCATTCCCTTTGCGCAATCGCACGGCATCATGGATGTCGACAGCGCGTATGCGGTGCAGGATGCTTATGTCCGTAAGATGCAGCAATCAGGGCTCGGAGCAATCCGCGGCTGGAAGATTGGGCTGACGTCGAAGCGCATGCAGGCGATGTGCGGGATCGACCAACCGGTAGCTGGTGCAATCCTGGCAAGCCGCGTTTACCCATCGAACTCGCAGGTCTCCCACGCGCGGTTCGGCCGTCTCGGGCTCGAGTTCGAAATATGCACGCGGCTTGGCGCTGATTTGCCGCCTCGCAACGGTCCCTGGAGTTTCGCTGAGGTTCAGGCCGCTGTGGATGGGGTGGCTGCGGCGGTGGAATTGATTGACGATCGCAAGGCAGACTACACCCTGCTGGAGGTCCAGGCGCTGATTGCCGACAACTCTTGGAACGCAGGCGTCATTCTCGGGAACTGGACCTCGCCTCCAGCCGATCTAAACGCGCTCGAGGGCGTCGTCACGCTAAACGGCGCCGAGCTTGACCGTGGCTTCGGCCGGGACGTCCTCGACGGTCCGCTGCACGTGCTTCACTGGCTCGCCAATCACCTTCGAGCCCGCAAGAAGGGCCTTTTCGCAGGTGAGATCGTGATGACGGGCAGCCTCATTACGACCTCCTTTCCGGAGGCGGGGAGCCACTATTGCTTTGAGCTCGGCGACTTGAGCCGCGTGGAGCTTCAGGTAGGCGTTTGAGGAGCGTTTCTCAGCGCAGATCGAGCGCCGCTCCAATCCGATCGGCGGTCATGCGCAGAATGCTCACGGTTTGGCTGAGCTTTTCGTTGCGCAGTCGTTCCCGCGTTGACACGAGAGCCAAGTAGAGGCTGGGACTGGCCTTGTGGGTGGCGACCACCACCGCGATACCCCGCAGCCCTTGCAAAGGCTTGTCGACGATATCGGCATAGCCATGGGCGCGAGCGAACGCCACGCGTGCCAGGATCTCCTCGCGGCTGATTGGCCAAAGCGCATATTGTGGTGCCGAAAGGATTTCGTCGATCTCGGCATCGCTTAAGGCGGCAAGGAGTGCGACGCCACCCGTCCCCACCCCGAGCGGCAGGCGTTCGCCTGCATCCACGATGCGGGAGAGGATCTTTTCCTCACCTTCCGCATGGCTGAGTGCGACGGCCTCCCACCGGGCACGCATGCCCAAGATCGCAGTCATGCCAGTGTCCGCGGAAAGCGCCCGCACATGGGGCAAGCAAAGCTCAACGACTTCGCCATGGAAGTTCGAGGCGAGCCCCAGTTCGTAAGCCAGCGGCCCTAGTCGGTACAGCCGCCCCTGGGCATCCTGAACAACGAACCCTTCGTAGATGAGCGCCATCAGAATGCGACGCGTCGTTGGCTCCGCGAGCCCCGTTGAAAGAGCAATGTCGCGCAAGCGTCGTCCGCCGGGCATGCCGCGCGGGATTGCCCGCAGCACATCGGCGGCTCGGGATATAAGTTGCGTACCCTGAGGAGGGTCTTGTCGGGTCATCGAGGCTAATACCAAGGCTCTTCTAGAACGTGGAAGCCATAGGTCTTCTTGAGCTGAAATGCCAAGGGATTGGAAGGGCTTTGCTTCGCTTGATGAAGGTCGACGGCTTTTCTTCAGCTCTCTTTCTCGCAACGTCGAGGTATCCCGCCGAAGTGAATAGGCCGGCCTGTGTTGTCAGGACAGTTATCTTTAAGCGAGAATGGTCCTCCTCAAGCACAGCCGCACATGTCAGAGCCCGACATCGGGTTGGTTCAAAATCTAGCTCTCCCGGACAGCGACTAATTGCGCTACCAGATCGACCCTCAGGGGGTGCCGATGAGATCAAGACCTTCATGGACCGCAGAATGCGACGATCTTGCGCGTTTCGCTCCGGCACCCCTGTATGAGCGGATCAAGCGCTTGATCTCTGAACGGATCACGCTGGGTCACTGGCAGCCTGAGGAACGCATTCCGTCTGAAAACGAACTCGTGCGAGATTTGCTCGTTTCGCGCATGACTGTCCATCGGGCTCTGCAGGAACTGACCCGTGAAGGGTTGTTGATGCGCATTCAAGGCGTTGGGACCTTCGTGGCGCCGGCCAAGCCTGAATATTCTATCTTTGAGATCCGCAACATTGCGGAAGAGATTGCCGAGCGGCGGCACGAACACAGCTGTGAAGTCCGGATGGCCCGCGAAGAACTCGCTACACCTAGGACTGCAGAAGCGTTGACGGTTCCACCCGGTGCCCCCGTCTTTCACACGATCTGCGTCCACTACGACAACGGCATCGCGGTTCAGATGGAGGACCGATACGTTAACCCGCAGGCTGCGCCTGATTACCTTGCCCAGGATTTCACCAAGATCACGCCCACGCTTTTCCTGACCCGCGTCATCACGGCGACAGACGTCAAGCACGTGATTGAGGCCATATCGGCCGACGAGGAAACGGCCCGGTGCCTGGACATCGGACGTGACGAACCATGCCTGCGCATGATCCGTACAACGTGGGCTAACAAACTCCCCGTAACCCACGTCGTCCTAACGCATCCGGGCCGTCGATACCGACTGAGCGGTGTCTTTTCGCCGGCCAAAGCATGAACCCGAGGCTTGCGGGGACTTGTATAGACAACTAGGGTCAAACTTTTCTATCCAGCTGGCCGCCGGAGACGACATGGACGCGATCAACTTCACCTTCCTCAATCGTTCCACCGTCGAACAGGCGGCCTTGAGCGACGATGAGATTCTTGCGGCCGTGGAAGCCGGCCTGAAGGCGCAGGGCGAGGGAGAAACGGTCATTGAGCCGCGGATGCACCTCGTCCCCGAAGACTCTGCCAAGGGCCACTTCAACGTCCTGCGCGGCTATGTGAAGCCGCTCGGCTATGCCGGCGTGAAGATCGTCGGGGACTTCGTGGACAACTACAAGCGCGGCCTGCCTTCCGAACTTGCGGTGCTCAATCTGTTTGATCCCGAAACTGGCGTTCTGCGCGCCATGCTTGACGCGACCTCCATCACGGACATGCGGACCGGCGCGATGACGGCCCTCGGCGCGCGCTATCTTGCCCGCAAGAACAGCAAGGTGCTTGGCCATATCGGTGCGCGCGGCACGGCGTACTGGAACGTGCGCCTTCTCAACCACCTCTACGACTTCGACGAGATCCGTGTTCATTCGCGGCGCCCGGAAAGCCGCGAAGCCTTTGCCCGCAAGCTCGAAGCCGATCTTGGCAAGCGCATCGTCGTGACCGACGATTGGGAAAGCTGCGTGCGGGACGCCGATATCGTGGTGGAAGCGTCGCGCCTGCCGGAACCGACGCCACTGCTCAAGACCGAATGGATCAAGCCCGCCGCTTTTGTCGTGCATTACGGGACGATGAGTGCCGTGGAACTGTCGCTCACCGACATCATGGACAAGATGGTGGTGGATGACTGGGGCCAGTGCCGCAAGGGCCTGCCTTACGGCGCCCTGCGCCCGCATGTGGAATCCGACCGGCTCACGGAAGACAACCTCCATGCCGAACTCGGCCAGATCGTTGCCGGCAAGAGGCCGGGCCGTGAAAACGACGAAGAAACCATCCTGTTCTGGCATCGCGGCCTGAGCCTCAGCGACATCGCGCTCGGCGATGCCCTGCTGAAGAAAGCGGCGCGCATGGGCCTCGGTCAGGAAATCAACTTCGCCTGAGGCGGCAGGGGCAAAGCGGTGTGACGCGTGATGGACGTTCCGCAGCATCTGGTCGC
This sequence comes from Tianweitania sediminis, assembly GCF_017813335.1. Classification (GTDB taxonomy): domain Bacteria; phylum Pseudomonadota; class Alphaproteobacteria; order Rhizobiales; family Rhizobiaceae; genus Tianweitania; species Tianweitania sediminis. The sequence continues at coordinate 362,738 of NZ_JAGIYY010000001.1, forward strand.
GAACGCCCGCATGTATGCGGTTTCCCCGGCTGTTGAGGCCGCTTGGGAACACTTGTTTTCCTGGGTTTCCATGCGATCGGGCATTCCGCTCCAGCCGCTCCGCCATCCTGCTCCGGCTCCACTCGAAGAGCTTTGGGCCCGCCCGGATCTGGGCGCCGTTTTCATGTGCGGTCTCCCGTTCGCCCGGTCGACTCCTGCGCCGACGCTGGTTGTTGCGCCGGTGCCGCGCCGCTGGAACCAACCAGTCTACGCAACCGATCTCGTGGTCCGCAGCGGCAGCCGCTTCCGTAAGTTGGAAGACACGTTCGGCGGCCGCATCGGCTGGACCGTGGAACACTCGCAGTCCGGCTACAATGCCCTGCGCCATCATCTTGCGCCACACGCCCGTGGCGGTGCGCTTTACCGCGAAAGTGTCGGACCTCTGCTGACACCGCGGAACGCAATCGCGGCCGTACTGGAAGGCCGCGTGGACGTCGCCCCTCTGGACGGCTATTTTCATGATCTGGCGCGGCAAAACGAACCCGGGCTTGTCCGTGATCTGCGGGTCATCGACACAACCGATCCCACACCGATCCCGCCGCTGGTGACAAGAACCGCGCTCGATCAGGGCAATCTTGAGGCACTGCGGCAGGCGTTTCTCGCCGCAAGTGGGGCGCCTGAACTCTCACCCTTTCTGCAGATCCTAACCCTGCAAGGCTTTGCCAGGGTATCGCCGCAAGCTTATCGTCTTCTGCTCGACCGGGAGGCAGAAGCAACGCTGCTCGACTATCCAGCGATCACCTGATCAAACGTCAGGTCGCTGGACGCGACCGGCTGCGGGACCGCCAATACGTCACACCGATAACGAGCAGCGTGATGCAAAGGATCGCCAGGCTGATCGGTCGCGTGACGAACACCGACCAGTCCATCTGGTGCACGGTCAGCGCATCGCGGAGGTTTCGCTCCACGATAGGTCCTAGAACAAGGCCGAGCACCACCGGTGCCATCGGCATGCCCAAGCGCATCAACACAAAGCCGCCGAAGCCGAGTACCAAGATCATCAACACGTCGAAGCTCATGTTGTTGACCGAGAACGCGCCGGCCGCACAAAACACCACGATCAACGGCACCAGAATGCGCTGGGGGATTCGCAGCAATAGCGGCAACCAGCGACGTGTTCCAAGTCCCACAACCAGGATCGCCAGGTTGGCAAGCGCAAGGAGGATCAGGATCTGCATGAAGAGCTGGCCATGCGTGGCAATAAACAGCGGTCCCACTTCGATTCCCTGGATCAAAAAGGCGCCGATCAGGATTGCAGTCACTGTATCGCCGGGGATGCCGAGCGTCAGAAGCGGTACCAGTGCGGCACCTGTCACGGCATTGTTGGCGACTTCGGAAGCAAGCACGCCGCTTTCCGATCCGTCCTTGCTGCCGACCTTCGGGTCGCCACGCGCTGCTTCGCCATACGCAATCCAGGACGCTATGGTCGGGCCGGTTCCAGGCAAAAGTCCGATGCCGATGCCGATGGCGCCGCTCTTCAACACCAGCCACCAGCGGCGCAGTACGAGGCCGAACACAGCCAACGGCGCGGCCTGCTCCTGGCGTGGCAGCTCCTGTCCGTGTTGACCAGCCATAGCCTGGGCAAACACTTCGGTGATCGCGAAGAAAGCGATCAGCGCGGGCAACAGCGCGATTCCGGTTAGCAGGCTGAAATTGCCGAAGGTGAGCCGCTCCATGCCGCCAACCGGATCGATGCCGACGAGACCGAGCACCATGCCGAGCACCGCGCCAAGCAGACCGCTGACAAGCGAGCCGCGAGAGATTGCGGCAATGCAGGTCAGGCCAAACATGCCGAAAACGGCATATTCTACGGAGGTGAAGCGCAACGCAAAGGAGGAAAGTGTTGGCGCAGCGAAGGCTAACACCAAGATAGAAAGGAAGCCGCCCATCGCTGAGCCGATCACCGCCAGACAAAGAGCAAGATCGGCCTTTCCTCGCCGCGCCAGCGCGTGACCGTCTAAGGAGGTCGCCGCATTTCCGGGCGCGCCTGGCATGTTGATCAGAATGGCGGGTATGGAGCCTGCGAAATAGCCGGAACAATATAGCCCAAGCAGCAGCGCCATGGAGGAAGCAAAATCGAAGCCGAACGTCAGGGGCGTGGCAATTGCAATGCCGGCGGTGGCCGTCAACCCCGGCGCAGCGCCGAATACCATTCCCAGCGCGGTGCCGACGATCAGCCACAGCCAAACGGACGGACTGGCAAGGATCAGCGCTGCCTGGGCGAACTGAGACAGATCCATCAGATCCAAACCGGCAGGAGAATGGTGAAGCCGAAGCGAAAAACGATCCACATGCCGAGTGCGCCGAGGACAGGCACGAGAACAAGCTCCAGCGGCTTGCGCGCGCCCATCAGCATGATGCCGGCGAGGAGGAACAGTGCGGTGCCTAGCCGGAAATCGGTATGGGGAAAGGTGATCAGGTAAAGTGCAGTGGCAAGAACGAAGCCGGCGAAGCGGGCGGTCGCAAGCGGTGCCAGGGAGTTTTTCAGGGTATTGGAACGCGGCCGGGCAAGCAGAAGAAGGCCCAAGATCGCCATCACCCCCGCAAGAACACGGGGAAAGAATTGGGCCGACAGCGTGGTTACAAACCCGCTGGTTGGGATGAAATAAGATGCCCAGAGAAGAGCGAGCCCGGCGATAACAGCCAGTGCTCCGAGCAGCGTGTCGCTCCGCACCATCTTGGAGACTGGCCGCTTACTTGACGAGGCCGAGTTCGGTCAGGATGCGGCGGTTCTGTTCCACGCTTTCATCGATGCGTGTTTGGAAGGCATCCGCGGCCATGTAGTTTGGCTCGAAGTTCAGCTTCTCGTAGAGTTCCGTAGCCTTATCGCTCTGCGCGACCTTTTCTACCGTCGCGCGTAACGCCTCCGTCGGGCCCTCGGGCGTTTGCTGGGGAACCACGAGTCCGAACCAGACACTTGCGTTGAAGTCGAAACCAGCTTCTTTGAAGGTCGGCGCATCCGAAAGAAACGGCAGCCGCTCCGGGGTTGCGACTGCCAGCACACGCAATTGGCCTCCGTCTGCAAGCCCGATGTAATTGCTTGCGCCAACGAATGCGAAATCAACCTCCCCCGTCAGCGCTTTGGTGATCGCGCCCCGACCACCTTGCCCGCCAACATGGTTGAGCGTCAGACCGTTCTTGGATGCGAAGTCGGCCATACTAACATGCTGGGTGCTGCCGGGTGCCGGTGTCGAATAGCTCAGCGTCCCGGCCTTTGCTGCTTCGACCAACTCGCCAAGCGTCTGATAGGGGCTTGATGCCGCGACTGCCAAGCCGATCGGCTGATCGACGAGGTTGGCAATCGGCTTGAAGTCGCTGGTCTGATAGCCCGACGTTGACAGGATCGGACGCGCGGTCAGCGCGCCAGTGGACGCCATCAACAGCGTCTGCCCATCAGCGGGACTGCGCAACGCTTCTGCAGTGCCGGCTGCACCGCCGCCGCCTGGAATGTTTTGAACGATCACCGGCGAGCCAAACTCATTGGCCATGACATCAGCCAAGAGACGTGCAGTTCCATCAATCGCGTCGCCAGCTTCGAACGGCACAATTATGCGAACTGGACCAGACGGATATTCTTGGGCGTGAACAGAGCCGGAAGCTGCGAGCAGACCAGCAGCGACAAGGGTTTTCCAGAAGCGCATGCCAATCTCCGCTTTCGTGAGGTGATGGAGTAACTTGTATAGACATCTACCTGCGCTTCAAGCGTGTTTCTCAACGAGCCGGCCTCTTCAGCAACCAGCTGTGCTCCCCGCACGATCGTGTATCGTTCCAGTTTCCGTGGTTTGCCCCAAAGGCTGTCCAGGCCGAACAAGAACTAGCAGGCCGGTGCAAAAGCGTCTGCATGGGTTTCCATGGGGCCGATCCTCGAAGTCTATTATCGAGAACATGCGGATGACCATTATCTTGGAGCAGAAGAGCACATGAACGTCATTGGCGCTCTGGCTGGGCAGGACGGCCCAGCCGCCGCGAAGCCTTCGCAGGTGACCTGATGGGCGGCGGCGAGGAGATCCTCGCCTGCCTGGCAAAGCGCAAGGTCAAGGGGCGCAAAGCTGACGTCAACGGAGCGCCGTGGCTGAATCAGGATTCAGATTGGAGCTAACCTGACGACTGAAAAAGAGGAAAGTGGTGCCGCTTGCGTGACTCGAACACGCGACCCCCGCATTACGAATGCGATGCTCTACCAACTGAGCTAAAGCGGCAGCACCGACGGCAAGCCGGCGGATTGGCCGGGGTGATAACCGGAACGCTGCGGGAATTCAAGCCGCTGCATGCAAGCGGGGCGCCTTTCTTGCACGAAGCCGAGCAAGCAGGCTAAAGCCAAATTCCGGGATCCCGGGTGAAGAGAAGGCTTCCTCATGGTCGGGCGAACATCCTTCGGTTTTCTTGGGCGCTTCGGGCGCTCCGCAGATCTGCGGGCTTTCGATGAAGGTCTGCGGCGATGCGACGTTCACCCCGCGCAGGTTCCGGAAGGCGCCAAGCTTGCGGCCGTGCGGCTCGTTCAGCAGTTCTCGCCCGACGCAACCGCGTTGCCGGATGCCGCTTATCGCGAAGCTGCCAGCCTGCTTGCCTTTTGCATCCAGGGCGAAGCGCGGCTGGGGGAGATCCTCGGGCCGGAGGAAGCAGCGCTCCTGTCGCATCGGCTTCAAGCCGCGACGGACTCTGAAGGGCGTCTGGATGCCGCGCTGGTTCTGCTCGCCCTCCATGCTGGGCTCGTGTCGCCCGACGTTCGCGCCGAATTTTCACTGCGGATCGTTCAGGAATGACGCAACACCCGGTGCTCCCGCCATTCCGCGCCATTGAACCCTATCGGCAGGCGCGTTAACCATCAGCGGAAAAGCAGGCGGAGAGGCGAGCTTGGAACCACTCGAAAAGGCCATCCGTTCGGCACTGGACAAAGGCAACGCCGCCGACAGCACCTTTCGCGAGAAAGTGTATCGTTCGGCATTTTCTGCGCTGGAGCGTGCTCTCGCCTCGCCCAACATCCCTGAAAGCACGATCGCTGTCCGCCGAACCGGTCTGCAGGAGATCATCACGCGCGTGGAAAGCGAGCATCGGCGCGCAGCCGCCACTCCGGGCGCAAGCCAAACGCCGCCACCGGTGGAGCTTTCCGCAAATGATCGGCCTGGTGATGGGGACCCGGATTTCCGCGCGCGGCGCGAGCCGATCGCACCCGCCCCGCGACCTGACGCGCCGGCGGATGAAGCCTCGTCGTTTCCATCGTCGCCGCGAGTTGATCCGTCCCAGTCCGAGCGGCTCGACGAATACCGGATCGATGCCGATCTCGACGAAAGCACCGTGGTTGGCGAAACGCGGGCGGTGCGACGGCAACGCCGCCCGTTTGCCTGGCTGCTCATTCTCGCCACCGTAGTTGCCCTTGCAGCCGTTGCTGCCTGGTGGACGCTCGGCAGCGGCCTGCTGGTGCCGCAAGCAGAACGCGATGGCGCGGTGCCGAACCCCTCGCCCGTTCAAGACGATGAAAGTTTTGATCCAGCCGGGCAGACCGGCAGCAGTGCTGCGCCGACGCCGCTCGGCCGAGCGCGCAACGACCCTAACGCGGTTGTGCTTTTTTCACCCGAAGAGCCCGGTGGCGTAACGACGCCGGGTGATGCCGTTGCAGAAGTGGTGGGTGAAGGAGAACAGGCACTGCTGCGGATCCGCTCGGGCGCTTCGGGATCGGCGGTGGCTTTCAATGTGCCGCAAGCCGTGCTGCAGCAACTTGCCGGGCGACGTGCCGTGTTCGTCGTGTCGGCCCAAGCCGAAGAAGGGCGGCCGACGCAGATTTCCGTCAGTTGCTCCTTTGGCGAATTGGGAGATTGCGGGCGGCAACGTTACGACGTCACCATTGAACAGGCCGACTACATCTTCGACGTGGATATGCCGGCAGTACAGCCTGGCGCGGACGGAACGATCACGATCGTCAGCGACGTTTCCAGCAGTGGCAAGGCGGTCGATATCTACGGCATCCGCGTTTCCGTCGACTGATCACGCGTCCAGCAACGACTGCAACGTTTCAAGCCGATCGGCTTCCGCGGATGGCTTGTCCCAGCGCAACCGGCTGATGCGCGGAAAACGCATCGCCACGCCGGAACGGTGGCGGGTGGACCGGTTCAGCCCCTCGAACGCCACTTCAAACACAAGGCCGGTTTTGGTGTCGGCCCGCACGGAGCGCACCGGGCCGAAGCGTTCAACCGTATTGTCGCGAACGAACTTGTCGATCTGCTTCAGCTCCTGGTCGGTGAAGCCGAAATAAGCCTTTCCAACAGGCACCAGCTCGGGCGCGTCTTCCGGGCCGGTCCAAACGCCGAACGTGTAATCCGAATAATAGCTGGCGCGTCGGCCGCTGCCGCGCTGGGCGTACATCAACACGGCATCCACCGTGTAGGGATCACGCTTCCACTTAAACCAGGGGCCCTTGGGGCGGCCTGGCAGATAGGGGGTGTCCCAGCGCTTGGCCATGATCCCCTCGATGATCGGATGCGGTGGGCGCTTGCGCTTTTCGTCCAGCTCTTCCCAGCTGGTGAACGGCACGAAGCGCGACACGTCAAACCGATCCGGATCAAGCGCTGCCACAAACGCTTCCAGATGCTTCCTCCGCTCCACGAAAGCCAGCGGGCGAAGGTCCTCATCGCCGGCCTGCAGAATATCGTAGCAGCGCACGAAGACCGGATACTGCGCCTGCACTTTGGGGGACACGCTTTTGCGGTTCAAGCGCTGCTGGAGATCGGAAAAGGTCGCCGTGCGGCCGGTTGGGCTACCGACAAGCAGTTCGCCATCCACCACGCCATTGAAGTGCACCGCATTCATCAGGTCCGGGAAGGAACCGGAGTTATCATCGCCGGTGCGCGAATAAAGACGCCGCGCGTCGCCGCTTGCGACGATCTGGACGCGGATGCCGTCCCATTTCCATTCCGCGCAATAGTCCTTCGGATCAAGCCGCGGATAATCGGCTTCGGTCATCGGATTGGACAGCATCACCGGCCGGAACAGCGCCTGCGCCGTTGGCACGGGCTTGTCGGCCCGTCCTTCCAGCCAGGCAAAGAGATCACCATAAGGCGCGTGGAGCCCGTGCCAGAGTTCCTCGATCTCGTTGATCTCGATGCCGCCAAGATCGGCCAGGGCCTGCTTGGCAAGCCTTGCGGAAACACCGACGCGCAGCTCGCCCGTGGCGAGCTTGATGATCGCGAAGCGCTCCGAAGCGGTGGACTGATCAAGCAGCGCCGCCACCACGGCTGGCGCATCGGAGCGACTGACCTGGCTGAGCTCGCGGGCGACTTCCGCCAGCGGAACCCCATCGCCAGCACCTGCATTTCCGGTCGGCCAAACCAGGCTGATGGTTTCGGCGAGGTCCCCGACGAAGTTGTAGGAATAGCCGAACAAGACGGGGTCCATCCGCTCGGACACCATTGCGCGCAGGATTGCCGGCTTCACGGACGGGAAGTCGAGATCGCCGATCAGCGCGGCCAAGGCCAGCCCGCGGTCCGGATCGGGGGTGGCGCGAAAATAATCCACCATCAGCTGAAGCTTGCGGTTGCGCGACGGCGTCAGGACGAGGCGATCGAGGAGTTCGGCAAAAGCGCGCATCAGTCTTCCGCCTCATCCTCATAGCCGACAAGGTGAAGCGGCTGCGCCCGCAACCCGTTGAGTTCGCACCAGCGCACAAGCGCTTCCTCGCGGCCATGGGTGACCCAGATTTCACCTGCGCCGGTTTCCTCGATGGTCACGCAAAGCTCGTCCCAATCGCAATGATCGGAAATGATCAGAGGCAGTTCCACGCCGCGCTGGCGGGCACGCTGGCGCACCCCCATCCATCCGGAGGCGAAGGCTGCCACAGGATCGGCAAAGCGGCGCGCCCAGCGGTCGGCGAAGGATGACGGCGTGCCGACCACGACCGTGCCGGCAAAGTCTTTCTTGGAGCCTTTTTCCAGCGTCGCCGGCAAAAGCGCGCCCAGCGCCACCCCTTGTGTCTCGTAATAATCGCAGAGCTTCTGCAGGGCTCCGTGGATGTAAATCGGCTCGTCGTAACCGGCGTCCCGCAGTTCGCGGATCACACGCTGCGCCTTTCCCAACGCATAGGCACCGACCATGTGCGTGCGGTCGGGGAACTGCCGCACGGAGCGAAGCAGCTTGGCGATCTCGGCCTTGGAGTCGGGATGGCGAAACACCGGCAAGGCGAAGGTGGCTTCGGTGATGAAGATGTCGCAGGGCACCAGTTCGAATGGCTGGCAACTCGGATCATGGCGACGCTTGTAATCACCAGACGCCACAATGCGCAGGCCTCCACACTCGACCGCGATCTGCGCGGAGCCAAGCACATGGCCGGCGGGATGGAAGGTCACCGTGACGTCGCCGACCTTTTGCGGCACACCCCAATCGGCGGGTTGGCTTGTTTGGGCGAAATCGGCTCCATAGCGGATCGCCATGATGTCCAGCGTTTGCTGCGTGGCCATCACGGCGCTGTTGCCGGGTCGCGCATGATCGCCATGGCCATGCGTGATCAACGCACGGGGTACGGGCCGGACAGGGTCGATGTATAAATCGCCAGGAGGGCAATAAAGCCCTTCCGGTCGGGGATGAAGCAGGTCATGGCCGCGCATGATCACCTAGATGTGGCGCCGAGGCCCTTGCGCAAGTCTGCGCCGCACAGCATAGGCGGCGACCCTCGTTTCAGGCACTCCTATGGTTATTGCCTCGCTTTCTTCCGGTGACCTCCTGGCCGACCGGCGCGCCGATTATGCCGAAATGCTGGCGGAAGGCGGTGACCTTGTGGCCGCCGCCGAGCTGATGGCCGCCGCCATGGAGCTCGCACCCGCCTGGGCGGCGGGATGGTTTCGCCTGGGCGAGTTGCGGGAAAAGGGTGGCGACATGCGCGGGGCCGCCCAAGCATGGCGCGAGGCATTGCGCCTCGAACCGGCCGACCGCTTGGGGGCCACGCTGAAGCTCGCGCTGATTGGCGAAGCCAGTGTCCCCGAAACGCCGCCGGCCGAGTTCGTGGAAGCGCTGTTCGATGATTATGCCGACCGCTTCGATGCCTCGCTCCTCGGCAAGCTCGATTATCGCGTTCCGCAGCTGATCGAGGCCGCCATACAAGGCAGCGGCCGATCCCGCTTCAGCCATGGCGTTGATCTTGGTTGCGGCACCGGGCTGATGGGGGAGAAACTGCGGCCGATCTGTGAGCGCCTCGATGGCATTGATCTTTCCGCCGAGATGCTGCGCAAGGCTGAAGCGCGCGGTGTTTATGACCGCTTGATCAAGGGCGACATCAGCGAATGGGAAGCCGGCAGGTGGGTCGACCTCGTCACGGCTGCCGACGTCTTCATGTATGTCGGGACACTCGACACCGTTTTCCGCCAGGTGGCGGGCATGCTGGCGCGGAACGGGCTCTTCGTGTTTTCTGTTGAAGTGTCGGACGGCGACGAGCTCGTGCTGAGGGAGTCCCGCCGCTACGCCCATTCGCAAGCCTATGTCGAACGTGAACTGGCCGCCGCCGGCTTGCAGCTTTGGGCGATCACCCGCGAAACGATCCGGCAGGATCGCGGCGAGGCGATCAAAGGGCTGGTGGTGGTGGCAGCACCAAGCTGAACGTCAACAGCGTCTGTGGCGTAGCGGGCTGCCGCACCCTATCTTTCCCGCGTGACAAAAGCCGCCGCGGTTCCCCTGCCTCTCGACCCAACACTGCCGGCGCGGTTGCCCGAGCCGTTTCTGCGCTGGTTCGCCAAGAAGGGCTGGGCGCCGCGGCCGCATCAGCTTGATCTGCTTGGGCGGGCGCAGGCCGGACGCTCCGTGCTTCTGATTGCGCCGACCGGGGCGGGGAAAACCTTAGCCGGATTCCTGCCGAGCCTGACCGACCTTGCTGAGCGGCCCAAGAAGAAACCTGGCGAGCCGGGCCGCGGCGTCCATACGCTTTATATCAGCCCCTTGAAGGCGCTGGCCGTCGACATCGAGCGCAACCTGACGACTCCGGTGACGGAGATCGGGCTGCCGGTGACGCTGGAAACCCGGACCGGTGATACGCCGCAGTTCAAGCGACAGCGCCAGAAGCTCGCGCCACCTAATATTCTCCTCACCACGCCGGAACAGTTGGCGCTGCTCATTGCATCTCCTGACGCGGATCGGTTCTTTGCCGACCTGCGTTACATCGTCCTTGACGAGTTGCATTCGCTTGTGACGTCCAAGCGTGGCCAGTTGCTGTCGCTGGGTTTGGCGCGGCTGCGCAAGCTACGACCCGATCTCCAGGCGATCGGCCTTTCGGCCACGGTGGCTGAACCGGACGAACTACGGCGCTGGTTGGTGAGCCAGAACGACCTCCAAGAGATGGCGGATGTCATCACCGTGCAGGGCGGCGCGAAGCCTGACATCACCATTCTCCAGTCGGAAGAGCGGGTTCCCTGGGCCGGACACACCAGTCGTTATGCCATTCCCGAAGTTCTTCAGGCCATCAAGGATCACAAGACCACGCTCCTTTTCGTGAACACGCGATCGCAGGCCGAGATGCTGTTTTCCGAACTGTGGCGCATCAACGACGAAACGCTGCCGATCGCGCTCCATCATGGCTCGCTCGACGTGTCGCAGCGCCGGCGCGTGGAAAAGGCCATGGAAACAAACAGCCTGCGCGCCATCGTTGCGACCTCTACGCTCGATCTCGGCATCGATTGGGGCGACGTGGATCTCGTGATCCATGTCGGCGCGCCGAAGGGGGCGAGCCGGCTGGCCCAGCGCATCGGCCGCTCCAACCACCGCATGGATGAGCCCAGCAAGGCGATCCTCGTGCCGGCCAATCGCTTCGAGGTACTGGAATGCGAGGCGGCACTGGAAGCGAACTACCTGGGGGCGCAGGACACGCCCCCGCTGGTCGACGGCGGCTTGGATGTGCTGGCGCAGCATATCCTTGGAATGGCCTGTGCGGCACCTTTCGATGCCGATGTGCTTTATGCCGAGGTCTGTAGTGCGGCGCCTTATGTCGATCTGCCGCGCGACCAGTTCGACCGTGTGCTCGATTTCGTCGCAACCGGCGGGTACGCGCTGAAGAGCTATGAGCGCTACGCCAAGATCCGGCAAACCAAGGAGGGGCTTTGGCGCATCAGCCATCCGCGCTTTGCGCAGCAATATCGGCTCAACGTCGGCACGATCATCGAAGTGCCGGCCTTGAATGTCCGCTACACCAGCAGCGGACGGCGCGGTCCCGCGCGCGGCGGCATGACGCTCGGCAAGATCGAGGAAGCCTTTCTCGAAACCCTGGTCGCCGGCGACACCTTCCTGTTTGCAGGCAAGGTGCTGCGTTTCGATGGAATTCGCGAGAACGAGTGCTACGTTTCGCCGGCTAACGACCGGGATGCGAAAGTGCCATATTATGGTGGCGGCAAGTTTCCGCTGACTACCTATCTGGCCGAAGTGGTGCGCGGCATGTTGGCCGATCCGGACCGTTGGAAGGAGTTGCCGAACCAGGTGGCAGACTGGTTGCGCTTGCAGGCGGAAAAATCCGTCGTCCCCCGCGCCAATGATCTCCTGATCGAGACGTTTCCACGCGGCAACCGGTTCTACATGATGATCTACCCTTTCGAGGGGCGAGCCGCGCACCAAACGCTCGGCATGCTTCTGACAAAGCGGCTCGAGCGCGCCAAGCTCAACCCGCTTGGCTTCGTTGCGACCGATTACGCGCTGGGCATCTGGGCCCTCGATGATCTCGGCCATGCCTTCCGAAAAGGCAAGCCGAAGCTCAGCGACTTGTTTGACGAGGACATGCTTGGCGACGACCTCGAGGACTGGATGGCGTCGTCCTATCTGCTGAAGCGTACGTTCCGCAATTGCGCGCTGATTTCAGGGCTGATCGAGAAACGTCATCCCGGCCAGGAAAAGTCCGGGCGGCAGGTCACGGTGTCGGCCGACCTGATCTACGATGTGCTGCGCAGCCATGAACCGGACCACATCCTCCTGCAGGCGACCCGTCAGGATGCCGCTACGGGACTGCTCGACATCCGGCGTTTAGGCGAAATGCTGTCGCGCATCCGCGGACGAATCATGCATAAGGACCTCGAACAGATTTCGCCGCTGGCCGTGCCGATCATGATGGAGATCGGCCGGGAGCGTGTCCACGGCGAAGCCAACGAGATGCTGCTTGCCGAGGCGGAAGACGACCTCGTTGAAGACGCGATGGGGTCCGGTTGGACGGAAACGAAACCATGAGGGCGCCAGCGCCCGCCGGACGGATCCGCGTTGCGGGACAGCAGGGCCTTTGCGACCGTTCGGGTGCCCTGTGGTTCGCCGACCTGTCGCTGCTCGTTGTGTCCGACCTCCACCTCGAAAAGGGCTCCTCCTACGCGCGGCGCGGATCCTTCCTTCCTCCTTATGACACCGCAACCACGTTGGCGCGTCTCAGCCAGGTGGTGGAGCGCTTTGACCCGCAAACGGTGATCAGCCTCGGCGACAGCTTTCATGACGGGGGCGGCGCGGCGCGCATGCCCGAGCCGTTCCGCCAAGCGCTGGCTACCATGCAGAAGGGCCGTGACTGGTATTGGATCACGGGAAACCATGACCCCGATGCGCCGAAGGGTGTGTGCGGTGAAAGCGTGACAGAGATCGCGCTCGGAGGGCTCACCTTCCGCCACGAGCCGACGCTCATTTCCGTTGCCGGGGAGATCGCAGGACATCTTCATCCCGGCGCGCGCATCGTACAGCGTGGCCGCTCGGTGCGGCGACGCTGTTTCGCGGGGGATGGCAGGCGTCTCGTGATGCCGGCCTTTGGCGCCTTCACTGGTACCTTGAACGTACTCGACCGCGCTTATCGCAACCTCTTCGATTGGTCGAGCTTCCGGGCTCATATGATGGGCGACGCGCGCATCTACACGATTGCGCCGACAAACCTCCACCCGGGCTGACTTCGACGCCCGTATACCTCAGTCGCGGCTGAAGATCAGACGTCCCAGCCATCCTGTGACGATCGCAAGCGCCACCGCGAAGATTCCGTATAAAAGGCTGTAGTCATGCGCGGCTCGATAGATCGACTGTTCCAAGCCTGACTTCTGGATGGCGAGGTATGCGGAGGTTTCCCGCACAAACAAACCCTGCTTGAACAAGAAAGCACGTGCGCGGTGCGTTCCGAGCGGCACGTTGGGCGCCAGTTCAAGCGTTGCGCGAAACAGGTTGGGCGACAGAAACTGCACGCCGCCGATGCGTTCACTGTAAAGCCCGGTGGTTTCCTTGCGTTCGCGCAAGGCCGCCGTGAATTCTTCGATGGTGATGGGGAGTGCATCGCGATCGCGTGGCTGCAGGTACATGTAGTCTGCGCCCAGTGACAAACGCTGATAGGTTGCCGGCTGGGCGATGTCCTGCAGGGGCCGCGTCGTGGCCACCGAATAGGAGATCGGGACGTTCACGAAGGTTTCCGATTGCGTGTTGATCCACATGCCAAGCACGCGATCCTTGCGGCGCACCACCACAGGGCGCGCCGGGCCTTCCAGAACCACCACCACATCATAGCGATTCTGCCGGGCAAATTGCGGATCGACGTCGTTCAACGCGCCGAAGATGGTGAGATCCGCGCCGGAAAAGTCCGTCGTGATGGTGATGCGGTCCGTCGACAGGCCGATCTGGATGTTTTCGGCGTAGGCTTGCTCAGGCTGCACAGCCGTTTGCGCCTGCGCCGAAGTCAGCAACAGCCCAAAGGCGAGGACAGAGAAAAGGAGCCGCTTCACCGTCAGAACTCCCCGAGAGGACCTAGCGAATAGATATCTGCCGGCTGCACAAAGAGATCAAAAGCCAGCCGCAGCGCCACGGCGACGACAAGGAGCGCCAGCAAAAGCCGCAACTGCTCGCCCCGCAGCTTTTGCCCCGCACGGGCGCCATATTGCGCACCGGCAACGCCGCCGAGCATCAGAAGAAGCGCCAGAACCACATCCACGGTCTGATTGGTGGCGGCATGGACGATCGTGGTGAAAGCCGCCGTGAAGATGATCTGGAACAGCGAGGTCCCGATCACCACGTTGGTGGGCACCTTGAGGAGGTAGATCAGCGCGGGCACCATGATGAAGCCGCCGCCGACACCCATGATCGCGGCCAGAAAGCCGATGCCAGCGCCGAGCACCAGGACCGGGATCACGCTCACAAACAGCTTGGAGGCCCTGAAACGCATCTTCAAGGGTAAACGGTGCACCCAATGGTGCTGACCCGCCCGCTTTAACGAGGCCGGCGCGCCGCTGCGCTGTTTGCGCAGCGTGTTGACGCTTTCCACCAGCATCAGACCGCCGACGGTGCCGAGAAATGCCACGTAGAGCAGCGAAATGAAGAGATCGAGCTGACCCAGGCTTCGCAGCCAGGAAAACACCACGATGCCTATGCTGGACCCGAAGATGCCGCCGACCAGCAACACGAAGCCAAGCTTGAAATCGAGCGTACGGCGGCGGAAATGCGCCAGAGCGCCGGACATGGACGACGCGATCACCTGGTTGGCGCCAGTGGCAACCGCAATGGCAGGCGGAATGTTGTAGAAGATCAGAAGGGGGGTGATCAGAAATCCCCCACCCACACCGAACAGGCCGGACAGGAATCCGACGGCACCACCCATGAGCAGGACAACGAGACCGTTGACCGACATCTCGGCGATGGGGAGATATATGTTCACCCCTCGACTTGCCTCCTGCGCTGAAATGAAATCGGTCCCGCCGGGCGGCAGGACCGAAATGGTGTGGCACAGTTCTAACCGCTAAAGTGCGGCAATGTCACTTTTCAGGCGTCGTTCTTCGTACCGTCAGCGACAAAGCCATCCTTATTTCTTTGACAGAAGCGCGCGAACCAGCGGTTCGTTGATTTCACCGTCGGCGGTCAGGCCGTTGGCCGACTGGAAGGCGACGATCGCCTTCTTGGTTTTGTCGCCCATCAGCCCGTCGGGCGTACCGGCATCGAACCCGTTTTTGTTCAGGATCAGCTGGATGTTTGTGACCGCCTGCTTCATGTCGACGCTGGCCGTCGTGTCCTGCCCCTCGCGCCACTCGTTGGGAACGTCGACGTCCGACACTGCGGGGTCCTGCGGCTTGGCACGCCAGGCTGCGACCTCGGCGCGGGCACGCTCGAGTTCCTCGGGCTTCAGGATTGCGGCGACTTCGTCGCGCTTGGCTTCGGCGTCCTTGTCGCCATCCGCCGCAACAAGGGAAAACCACTTGTAGGATGCCGCCAAGTCCTGCGGCATGCCGACGCCCTTGGCGGCCAGGATGCCTAGGTTGAACTGGCTGTCTTCGACGCCGTAGTCAGCCGCCTGCTTGAACCAGCGCACCGCTTCCGGGTTGTTTGTTGTGCCGTCGGCGCCCATTGCGTGAAGCACGGCGAGGTTATGCATGGCGCTCGGATTGCCCTGCGCTGCGCTGGCTTCATAGAAAGCCTTGGCTTTCGCAATGTCGCGATCGACGCCCAAGCCCTTCTCGTAGAAATTGCCTGCGCGATATTGAGCCGGTGCATAGCCAATCTCGGCGGCGCGGAGGTACCATTCGGCCGCAGCCTTCATGTCCACGGCACCGTTGCGTCCTTCCGCAAAGCGGGAGGCGATTTCATAAAGCGCCTTGGCATCGCCGGTTTCCGCCGCTTCGCGAAGCGCAACAGGACCTGCCGTTACAGGAACGGTGATGGGCGGCAGGCTTTCGGCTGCAGCTGGCTGAACTCCGGCCTGCTCGTTGAGGTCGAGAGACGGCATCCCTGTCGACAGGGCAGCAACGGCGACGGGTTGGTCGGGCTGCGCAGGCTCCTCGAGAGCAATCGCCGGCTTCTCGGCCACGGCCGGAAGGACAGGCAGTGCGGCAGGAGACTGAGGCGCAACGGCCGCTTCAACAATCATCGGAACCGCTTGAGCCGGAGTTGATGCGGTCACGACATCTTCGGGCCCGCGTGGCTCATCCAGCGCCAGGTTCTTGTTTTCGCCAGCTTCCACCGCAAGTTCGGCTGGCAGCGGCGCCGGGGTGAAGGTGTCCGGTGAAGGCTTCGTTTCGGCAGCCACCAGCATGGGCGGTAGCGGCGGCTCTTCGGTTGCCAGCGCCACCCTCGGCGCTTCAGGGGGGAAGAAGTCGTCCAGGAGCGCCATGCGCGGCAAACCGTCCGAGAGGTAAGCGCGGCCAAGCTGAAGACCACCCATGCCGACGAAAACGGCCGCGGTTGCCATCAGAACGGTTTTGCGGCGCAGGCCAAGCATCTTGCCGAGCTTGCTGCGATTGCCGTCCGAGCTGTCGCCGCCGCGCTTCTTGATCACCGCTTCGGCGGCGGCAGCCTGGGCCGCCCGACGCGCCGCGGCGATGAAGTCGGACTTTGCGGCATCAATGTCATCCTTGCGGCCGATCGGTCCACGCTCATCGCGCACGCGCTTCATGATGGCGTTTAGATCGGGCGCACCACTGCCCGGCTCAAGCGGCTGGTTGGCGATCATCGGATCAAGCGGCTGGTCGAGCGACGGGAAGCCCGGTTCGTCGCGCGGCGCAGTTGCCTGAGCCGGAGCGTCGGTGTCGGTACGCTTGTCCTTGCGGCCACGCAGCGCCTTTGTGAGGCCACCCAGCACCGACCGCTTGTCGTCGCTGCTCTTTGCAACTGGCGCCTGAACATCGGGCGTAGGCTCGATCGGTGCCTCGATCGCCGCTTCTTCGGCCGGATCCTCAGCGAGGTCGCCGGTCAGCAGGGTCACATCGTCAGCGGCAATGGACGGTGCGTCGGCGACGAGAGGCTTGGCGGGAGCGGTCTCTGCGTCGTCACGGGCGTCTTCCACGCGCTCATCATGGACGCTCGCCTGCTCCATGGAGCTGAGCCGATCCACGATCTTGATCAGCGTGTCGTGGATGGCCTCAAAGGTCTTGGAGTTGCGCTCGTCCGACTTGCGGGTCAGCGCTTCCAGCGAGCGAAGCTCGTCCGACAGGCCGACGATCGCCTGCGGATCCGGCGTGCGGTCGGCCCATTCCGCGACAGCCTCCGCGGCGGCACTGCGGGCCGCGCCAATCAAGGACTGGTGCTGGCTGGCAATGGTGCGCTCGATCTGGTCGAAGCGGGGCGCGAGGTCTTCAAAGTCCGGCAGGGCGTGCGCCGGCTGCGACAAGCGAAGCGACATTTCCGCCACCTGCGCTTCCAGCCGGCCGATGATGCCCTCGTCGATGCTGGAAGACTGGCGCAGCGATTCATCGAGCCGCGTGGCGATCTCGCCCAGCCGTTGTTCCAGTTCGCGGATGCTTTCTGCTTCCGGCCCGGTTGCAACGCGCTCGTCCAGGCGTGCCGCGAAAACGGCGAAGCGCTCGTCCATCATGGACAGGATTTCGCCCTGGTCCGGACGCTGTTCGGCATGCAGGTCGAGCCGTTCAACAATGGCGTCGAGACGCGCTTCCAGATCCTGCAGCAGGAGGTTGCCCTGTTCCACCGAATCGGTTTGGCGGCGGTCGAGCGTTTCTGACAGAACCGAGAAGCGGCGTTCCAGGCCTTCAAAGATCGCGTCAACATCGGGGCTGTCCGGCGCCATCTCGAGCCGTTCCACGATCTGGGCCAGCTGCGCGCTCAATCGCTCGACGGCCTGTTCGGGAAGTGCTGCACGAGCCGCGAGCTCGTCCACGCGGTTCGACAGGGACGAGAGCTGCCCCATGACTTGGGCGGAAGGGCGATCTTCCGTCAGTTCCTCGATCTGGTGGGCGAGCGAGGCCATGCGCGCTTCAATGCGCTGAAATGGTTCGAGATCAACAACGGCCGGCTGGCTGCGGCCAAGCGATGCGGCAATTGCGCGGGAAATCTCATCCAGCCGCTCGCCGATCATATCGATGGTTTGTTCGCTTTGCGCATCCTGCTTGCGCGAGAAGTGCTCCAGGGCGCCAGCCAAGGTGCGAACGCGCTCGTCCAAGGCGCTGACCGAAGTCGATTCCGGTAGCACGTCGACGGCCGCGGCAATCTGCTCCAGCCGGATCACCAGCGCTTCAAAGGCCGAGGTGTCGCCAACGGGGCGAACCGCCGCCACCTGTTCTTCGAACTTCTGCATGCGGCGATCGAAACTATCGCCCACTTCGCGCAAGGTGTCTTCGCGCGCCAGTGACTGGATGGAAACCTTCACCTGCTCCAGTTCGGACCGCAGCAAACCAACCTTCTCGTCGTCGCTGCGACGCGACAGGTCGGTGATGGCACCCGACAGACGGTCGATTTCTCCCAGCAGACCTTCACCGGCAGAGCCCTGCCGCGCTTCAACGGCGATCCGCTTCACGTCACCGCGCAGGTCTTCGAATTCGCGGCTCAGCGAGGCCGACATCTGCTGGCGCATTTCGTCGCGGAGAGCCTGAAGCTCCGAAGCGATCTGTCCAACAACAGCCACTTCATCACCTGCGCGCCGGGTGCGATCCAGATCCTGCGCCACGGTTTGGAGGCGACCAGCCGGTGCATCGGCTGCGGTCCGCTCGGCTTTCTTTTCGCCGACGGCTGCCGATTGCGGGCGCGGCTCAGAAAACGGCGACGGGCGTTCCAGATGGGCCTCGAGTGCTTCCAGCGTGCGGGTCAGGTCGTCGAGCGATCCGTTTCCACGGCGCTGCCGCCCGGTGTTGAGGGTGTCGAGATATGATCGCCTGCTGGTCATGAAACCGCCCGCCTAGTACATCAAGTGCTACTGCTGACGCGCACTAAGACACTGTCTAGATTGCCGGGACCTTGCGTCATTGCGAAAACAGCAGCGGTTCGAATCAGAAAACAGTGTGTTTCCCGACACGCGATCCTGAACAATGCGTTACCTGCATCCTCCGGACCGCCGACAGTCGCACCATTCCCGCCATATAGTTAACAGGGCGTTAAGCGGCGTCGCCTTCGACGCTCCGGACGCATAGGAGCCCTTCGCAAATGCGGGTTCCGTTGCGTTGCATACGGGTAGGTTCAACCTATATAAACGAGGAATCGGACCACCAGACTTGCAAGCTTGCCAAGGCCGACGGCGCTTCTCCGCGTTGCTTCGGCATCCGGTCCGTTCGTGAACCCACACCAGCAGAAGAACAAGAAAAACAATGGCACATATCAGCGACCGCATTCATGCGGACGAACAGCTTCCTGTTGAGTTGAGTGCAGACGGCGAACACGATTTCGGTGATGCGCGGCGCATCGGCGACGTGGCCAAGGAATTTGGCGTTTCACTTCGCACCCTTCGCTTCTACGAGGACAAAGGCCTGCTTGATCCCGAACGTGTTGGCAGCATGCGTTTGTACCATCGCCGCGATCTTTCCCGCTTGCGGCTGATCCTGCTGGGCCGAAAGGTTGGGTTTTCCCTGCGCGAGGTCAAGCAACTGATGGATCTTTACGATCCGAGCGGCACCAATTTGCGGCAGATGAAGGCGGTGGTTGAGCGGTCGACACGGCAGCTCGGGCGGTTGGAGAAGCAGCGGGCCGAGCTCGATTCGGCAATTTCCGCCCTGCAGGACGTCATCACCACCACGCGAGAAAAGCTATCGGCTCTGGCAAACTCGAAGCCGAACTAGCGGCGCTTCTATTGACGTTTACGCAAACGTCAATATTTTAGCTGGCCGGGCAGGCATCGGTGCGCCCGCCCTATTCCAGTTGAGTTCCGGAGGTCGACGATGCCTGTGTTCCGTGCGCCCGTAGAGGACACCAAGTTCATCCTCCGGGATGTGCTTGGTTTGGCTCGCTACAGCAATGTGGCAGGCTTTGAGGAAGCCACGGACGACGTGGTGGATGCCATTCTCGAAGAAGGCGCGAAGCTTTCGGAAAACGTGCTTCACCCGTTGAACCGGGTTGGCGACGAGCAGGGCTGCACGCGCAGCGACGATGGCGCGGTCACCACCCCTGCCGGCTTCAAGGACGGCTATGATCGCTATCGTGAAGGTGGCTGGATGGGTCTCGCCGTACCGGCTGAGTTCGGCGGCCAGGGTCTGCCTTACACGCTCCATACGGCGGTTGCGGAATATATGTCGTCAGCCAACATGGCCTTGATGATGTATCCGGGGCTGACCCAGGGCGCGATTGCCGCCATCGTCGAGCATGGATCCGAGGAACAGAAGGCCACCTACCTCCCGAAGATGGTGGAGGGCACCTGGACCGGCACGATGAACCTGACCGAACCGCATTGCGGCACGGATCTCGGCCTGCTTCGCACCAAGGCCATGCCAGCCGGCGACGGCACCTACAGGATTTCCGGCCAGAAGATCTTCATCTCGGCCGGTGAACACGACATGGCCGAAAACATCATCCACCTCGTGCTGGCCCGCATCGAGGGCGCGCCGGCCGGCGTGAAGGGCATCTCGCTGTTTATCGTGCCCAAATACAAGGTCACAGCCGACGGCGGCGTCGGCGAGCGCAACACGGTGTCGTGTGGCTCGCTTGAAGAAAAGATGGGCATCCACGGCAATTCCACGTGCGTCATGAACTATGACGAAGCCGAAGGCACGCTGATCGGCGCCGAGAACGGCGGCCTGAAGGCCATGTTCGTGATGATGAACGAAGCACGCCTCGGCGTGGCGTTGCAGGGCCTGGCGGTCGGCGAGATCGCTTACCAGAACGCGGTGGCGTATGCGCGCGAACGCCTGCAGGGCCGCTCTCTGTCTGGCGCGAAGAACCCGGACAAGGCCGCCGATCCCATTATCGTGCATCCGGATATCCGCCGCTCGCTTCTCACCATGCGCGCCTACACCGAAGGCGGACGGGCACTCCAGCTTTGGACTGCGCTGAAATCGGATCTCGCCAACCGGGCGGAAGACGAGAAGGAGCGCGAACAGGCCGACGATCTCCTGAGCCTGATGACCCCGGTGGTGAAGGGCGTCCTTACAGACAAGGGCTTCGACCACGCGGTTGCCGCGCAGCAGGTTTACGGCGGCCACGGCTATATCGAGGAACATGGCATGAGCCAGTTCGTTCGGGATGCCCGCATCGCAATGATCTATGAAGGTGCCAACGGCATCCAGGCGCTGGATCTGGTTGGCCGCAAGCTCGGCATGAATGGCGGCCGCGCTGTTCAGGCCTTCTTCAAGGAAGTCGGCGCGTTCTGCGAGGAGAACAGGTCGGACGAACAGATGGCGCCGTTCACCAAAGCGCTGAAAAAGGGGCTCAACGATCTGCAGGCGGCCACCATGTGGCTGGTGCAGAACGCCATGCAGAAGCCGGATAATGCGGGTGCCGCATCCACCGACTACATGCACCTCTTCGGCCTGGTCGCGATGGGCTATATGTGGGGCCAGATGGCGAAGGCAGCACAGGAAAAGCTGGCTGGCGGCGCAAACGGATCTTCGTCGTTCTTCGAAACGAAGCTTGTCACTGCGCGCTTCTTCAACGAGCGGGTGTTGCCTGAAACGGCAACGCGTCTTGCGCGCATAACGGCCGGCGCCGATACTCTGATGGCGTTGCCCGAAGAAGCCTTTTGATCTAGGAACGGCAGCATTCGCCTAACATGCGTTAGGTCGAAATCTGCCGGTTCTTGAGCTGATCTGGAGGAGACAGTCTTGTCCGAAGTTGCCACCATCCTGGGACTGCCGACGCCTCGCTGGGCGCAAGACGATGTCGCCATGTTGTACGACATGTCGGCGCGGTTTCTGAGCGAGGAGATCGCACCGCGTTACGATGAGTTCGAGAAGAACGAGATCGTCGACAAGGAAAGCTGGCGCAAGGCCGGCGCCGCGGGCCTGCTGTGCGCATCGGTTCCGGAAGAATATGGCGGCTCGGGCGGCACTTACGCGCATGAAAGCGCCATTGCGGAAGCGATCGGGCATGTCGGCGTGGATGGGTTCGGCATCGCGCTCCACAATGCGATTGTCGCTCCTTACATCGTTCATTACGGCTCGGAAGAACAAAAGAAGCGGTGGCTGCCGCGCATGGCGACCGGTGAGCTGATCGGCGCCATCGCCATGACGGAACCAGGTGCGGGATCCGACCTTCAGGGCGTGAAAACCAACGCGCGCAAGGAAGGCAACCAGTATACGCTCAACGGCTCCAAGACCTTTATCACGAATGGTCAGAACGCCAACCTAATCATCGTTGTCGCCAAGACGGACCCGTCCAAGGGTGCCAAGGGCACGTCGCTGATCGTGGTGGAAACCGACGAAGTGGAAGGCTTCGAGCGTGGCCGCAACCTCGACAAGGTCGGCTTGAAGGCGAACGACACATCCGAGCTCTTCTTCAACGACGTGCGCGTGCCGACCGCCAACCTCCTCGGCACCGAAGAGGGGCAGGGATTCATTCAGCTGATGCAACAGCTGGGACAGGAGCGGCTCCTGATCGGCGCTCAGGCCATCTCGATGATCGAGCGGGCGCTTGCGGTCACCATCGACTACGTGAAGGAGCGCAAGGCCTTCGGTAAGTCGATCCTCGATTTCCAGAACACGCAGTTCAAGCTGGCGGAGCTGAAAACGGAAGCCAGCATCGGCCGCGTCTTCTACAATGATTGCGTCCAGCGCCATCTTGATGGTGGGATCGACGCCACCACCGCATCCATGGCGAAGTACTGGCTGACCGACCTGCAGTGCAAGGTGGTGGACGAGTGCGTCCAGCTGCATGGCGGCTACGGCTTCATGAACGAATATCCGATCGCCCGCATGTTCCGCGACGCCCGCGTCCAGCGCATTTATGGCGGCACCAACGAGATCATGAAGCTTTTGATCGCCCGGAGCCTTTGAGCCATGTCCACGCATACAGCCACGATCCGGTGGAAGCAGGACGCCGACGATCATTTCAACCTCGGCCGTTATACGCGGGTTCACGAGATCGCGTTTTATGGCGGTACAACCATCCAGGCTTCCGGTGCACCCGGCAACGTGCCGGCCCAGTTCTCATCCGAAATGGCGGTCGACCCGGAAGAACTGTTTGTCGCCTCGTTGTCGTCCTGCCACATGCTGTGGTTTCTTGATTTCGCCCGGCGTGCGGGCGTCGAGGTCCAGTCCTATGAAGACCAGGCCGAAGGCGTCATGGAAAAGGGCGCCGACGGCCGCATGTCGATCACCAAAGTCAGCTTGCGCCCGCGTATCGATGCCACTGCGCCTGCCGATCAGATCGCTCAACTTCACCACCAGGCGCATGACGCCTGTTTCATCGCCAACTCGGTGAAGACGGTTGTGACCGTCGAACCGGCCTCTTAGGGATCAAAACCATGGCTGATGCTTATGTTTACGACGCCGTCCGGACGCCCCGCGGCCGCGGCAAGAAGGATGGTTCGCTCCACGAGGTGCCTGCCGTGCGCCTTGGCGCCAAGGTGCTGGAAGCCGTGCGCGATCGCAATAACCTCGACACGGCGCAAGTGGACGATATCATCTTCGGCTGCGTTGATCCGGTCGGCGAAGCCGGCTCTGTGATCCCGCGTTCGGCCGCTTTCGAAGCCGGCTACGATTTCAAGGCGCCGGGAATGCAGATTTCTCGCTTCTGCGCGTCGGGGCTCGACGCCATCAACCTCGGCGCGGCCAAGATCGTCGCGGGCTCGGACGACATCGTGATCGCCGGCGGCGTGGAATCGATGTCGCGCGTTGGCATGGGCATGTCCGGCGGCGCTTGGTTCATGGATCCGTCCGTCGGCTTGCCAGGCTGGTTCATGCCGCAGGGCGTGTCAGCCGACCTGATCGCCACGAAATACGGTTTTTCGCGCGATGACGTCGATGCCTATGCCGTGGAATCACAGAAGCGCGCCGCCAAGGCTTGGGAACAAGGTCGCTTCAAGGATTCGGTGGTGCCGGTCACAGACCAGAATGGCGCGGTGATCCTCGACCGTGACGAGCACATGCGTCCTTCCACGGACATGCAGAGCCTCGCTTCGCTCAACGCGTCCTTCGTGATGCCGGGCGAGATGGGCGGTTTCGACGCCGTGGCCGTGCAGCGCTATCCCGAACTCGAAGGCGTCAACCACGTCCACCATGCCGGCAACTCGTCGGGCATCGTGGACGGTGCGGCCGCCGTGTTGCTTGGCTCCAAGAAGGCCGGCAAGGCGATGGACCTGAAGCCGCGGGCGCGGATCAAGGCTTTCGCAAATATCGGCTCGGAACCGGCCATGATGCTGACCGGCCCGGTTGATGTCACCGAAAAGCTCCTGAAGCGGGCCGGCATGAAGCTGTCGGACATCGACATCTTCGAATTGAACGAGGCCTTCGCCTCCGTGGTGCTGCGCTACATGCAGGCTTTCGACATCGATCCGGATGATATCAACGTCAACGGCGGCGCCATTGCCATGGGCCATCCGCTCGGCGCGACAGGCGCCATGATCTTCGGCACCGTGCTCGACGAGATGGAGCGGCGCGACCTCAACACCGCGTTGGTGACCCTGTGCATCGGTGCTGGCATGGGCACTGCCACCATCATCGAGCGCGTCTAAGCCCATGCCTCTCGTCGCGTTCCGAAACGAGCAGCGTTCAGGCCGCCTGCCTGAACGCCCGTTCCGTTTCGGGCGCGAGCCCCGGCAGGCTTTCAAAGCCCGGCTTGGCAAACCAGTAGCCCTGGAACAGGGAAACGCCGGCCGCCTTCAAAACAAGGAACTCGGCTTCGGTTTCGATGCCTTCCGCGAGGACCTCAATGTCGAGCGTCCGGGCGATATGCATGAGGCCACCGATGATCGCCTGGCGCGCCCTGCTCGTGTCGATGCCGCGGATCAGATCCATATCAAGCTTGATCAGGTCCGGCTGGAACTCGGCCAGGAGCCCAAGCC
Source organism: Tianweitania sediminis (assembly GCF_017813335.1). GTDB lineage: Bacteria > Pseudomonadota > Alphaproteobacteria > Rhizobiales > Rhizobiaceae > Tianweitania > Tianweitania sediminis. The sequence goes on from NZ_JAGIYY010000001.1 coordinate 387,378, forward strand.
CGGCATAGCCGGCGCCAAAATCGTCGATAGCCGTCACGAAGCCTTGGCGACGATATTCCTCGATGATCGACTGCAGGTGCCCGGTATCACGGACCATCTCGTTCTCCGTGAACTCGAACATGATGGCTTCGCGCGGAAACTGGTGCTTGCGCGCCGCAGCCAGCGTCGCCCGCAGGCAGGCCGACGGCTCGTAAACGGCATTGGGCAGGAAGTTGATCGACAAGCGCGGCGGCTTGCCCGCGCCTTCCGGGTAGAGCCGCGAGGCAAGCTCGATTGCCTTGACCCGGCACGCCTGATCGAACTTGTAGCGCTGCTCAGGCTGAACGCGGTTCAGTATCGACGCCGCGCCCTCGCCGCCCGTTCCGCGGATCAGCGCTTCATAGCCCCAGACTGCCGCTGTTCGCGTGTCGAAGATCGGCTGGAAGGCCATGGTGAAATCGAAATCGAGTTTGACGCCGGAATGGCATCCCTGGCAGGCGTTCAAAGCCATGATCTCCTTGTTCGGTGCCATGCATCAAAAGCGCTAAGTCCTTGCGGAAGCTTCAACAAACGCAAGATTTCGCCGGCATCTGATCTTTTTCGGATCCGAACTTATCAAATGTTATCCAATCAACGCGAAGAAGAGGCCCGAAGCTCATGACCTTTGTGAACTTCACCGTCGAAACGGATGCCGATGGCATCGCGCTTGTCACTTGGGACATGCCGAACCGCTCCATGAACGTCTTCACCGAAGAGGTGATGCAGGAGCTTCAGGCAATTATCGACCAGGTGGCATCGGACGATGCGGTCAAGGGCGCCGTGATCACCTCGGGGAAAAGCAACTTCTCGGCCGGCGCCGACCTCACCATGCTCAACCGCATGACGGGCGAGTTCGCCCGCCTTCATGCGGAGGACCATGCCAAGGCGGTGGATTTCCTTTTTGACGTCGGCGGCGCCATGAGCCGGCTGTTCCGAAAGCTGGAAACATCCGGCAAACCCTGGGTGTCTGCCATCAACGGCATCTGCATGGGCGGCGCTTTTGAATTGTCGCTGGCGTGCCATGGGCGTGTGGTGGCGGATTCCGACACGGTGAAGATCGCCCTGCCGGAAGTGAAGGTCGGCATTTTCCCCGGTGCAGGCGGGACCCAGCGCGTGCCGCGCCTGACCAACACGCAAGATGCGCTCCAGATGCTCACCTCCGGCCAAACGCTGTCGGCAAAGAAGGCCAAGGGCATGGGCCTGGTGCATGAAGTGGCCGCAGCGGACACCATCGTCGCCACCGCGAAAAGCATGATCAAGAACGGACTGAAGCCGGTCCAGCCGTGGGACGAAAAGGGCTTCAAGCTTCCAGGTGGGCCGGTTTACTCGGCTGCCGGCGCCAATCTGTGGCCACCAGCGATTGCGATCCTGCGCCGCGAAACAGCCGGCAATTACCCGGCCGCCGCAGCGATCCTGAAATGCGTGTATGAGGGCTTGCTGGTTCCGTTCGACACCGCCCTGAAGATCGAGCTCCGGTATTTCGTGGAGATCCTGCAGACCACGGAAGCGGCGATGATGATCCGCTCGCTTTTCGTTTCCCTGCAGGAGCTCAACAAGGGCGCGCGCCGCCCGGCGGGCCAGCCGGAAAGCAAGTTCACGAAGATCGGCGTTCTGGGCGCTGGGTTCATGGGGGCAGGCATCGCCTATGTCACGGCCAAGGCCGGCATCCCGGTTGTGCTTCTTGACCGCGACATGGATGCCGCCAACAAGGGCAAGGCGCATTCGGAAGGCTTGATGGACGGGCTCATCAAGAAGAACCGCGCCACGGCCGAAGACAAGGACAAGCTTTTGTCCTTGATCACGCCAACCGCGGATTATGCCGACCTCGATGGCTGCGACCTCATCGTCGAAGCCGTGTTCGAGGATTCCGAGATCAAGAAGGCGGTGACCGAAAAGGCGGAAGCGGTGATCGCAAAGGATGCGATCTTTGCGTCCAACACCTCCACCATCCCCATCACCAGTCTGGCGAAGAATTCGGCGCGCCCGAAGAACTTCGTCGGTATCCACTTCTTCTCACCGGTCGACAAGATGAACCTGGTGGAAATCATTCTCGGCAAAGAAACCGAGGACAAGGCCGTCGCAGTCGCGATCGACTACGTCCGCGCGATCAAGAAGACGCCGATCGTGGTCAACGACACACGCGGGTTCTACGTGAACCGTTGCGTGCTGCGCTACATGTCGGAAGCCTACAAGATGCTGATCGAAGGCATCCCGGCTCCGATGATCGAGAATGGCGCCAAGCTCGCCGGCATGCCGGTCGGGCCGCTGGCGCTGACCGACGAAACCGCCGTGGACCTCGCGCAGAAGATCATGAAGCAGACGGTGCGCGATCTCGGCGAAAAGGCCGTGGACCCGCAGCAACTCGCCCTGATCAACACGATGGTCGACAAGCATGGTCGCTTCGGCCGCAAGAACGGCAAGGGCTTCTATGACTATCCGGCAAAGCCCGCGAAGAAGTCGCTGTGGCCGGGCCTGAAGGACCTTTACAAGCAGAAGAAGCCCGAAGACATCGACATCGAGGAAATCAAGCAGCGCCTTCTCGTGACCATCGCGTTGGAAGCGGCGCGGGTGATGGAAGAAGGCATCGTGACCGATCCGCGCGAAGCGGATGTCGGCTCCATCCTCGCTTTCGGCTTTGCGCCCTACACCGGCGGTGCCCTGTCTTACATCGACGGCATGGGCGTGGCCAAGTTCGTGAAGCTCGCCAAGACGCTGCAGAAGAAGTACGGCGCGGACTTCAAGGCGCCGAAGCTCCTGCTCGACATGGCCGACCAGGGCGAAACCTTCTACACGCGCTTCGATCCGTATCAGGGATCTGAAAAAGAAGCGGCCTGAGCTCCGATGTATGTTTGGGCACGGCTGGCGCGCACGCTTCTTTCCGGAAGCCGGCGCGGAGCCTACCGGATGGGCGGCGAAAGCCGCCTCCGGTTCCGCTGCCTGCCGTCCGACATCGACAGCAACCTGCACCTGAACAACGCCCGCTACATGATGCTGGCCGATGTCGGCCGCATCGACATCTTCAACCGCAGCGGCATGATCAAGCTGGCGCGGGCGCAAGGCTGGGCGCCCATGCTGGGCGGCCTGCAGAGCGTGTTCGTGCGCGAAATTAAGCTTTGGACCCGCTTCGAACTCGTTTCCACGCTCGAAACATGGGCCGGCACTCAGGTGATCGGGCGCCATCGCTTTGTGCTCGACGGCAATGTCACGGCCGCGATCGTGATGACCACCGGCGGTGTCTACGACCTCGCCAACCGCCGTTTCGTGCCCATTCAAGACCTGGTGGATCGGCTGGACGCCGAGGTCACTCCCCGGCCGCCCTCGGAAGCGGAAGAGATCTTTATGTCGTCGCATGCGGGGCTGCGTGCCATCGCCAAGGCGGAGGGTGGAAAGCCTACCCTAGACAAGGAGAAGCGAGCGGGCTAAACAGCGAATCAGGACTTTTTTCCTGTTCACGAGACGCCTGCAATGCTCTCCCACGAAAAGGTCTGGGCGGCAATCGACGCGCTGGCGGCGCGGCACTCGCTGTCTGCCTCGGGTTTGGCAAAGCGCGCCGGTCTTGATTCCACGGCCTTCAACAAATCGAAGCGGCAATCGGTCGATGGTCGGCCACGCTGGCCTTCCACCGAGTCCCTTTCCAAGATCATGGCCGCCACGGGGGCGTCGCTGGACGAATTCATGCGGCTGGTGAACAGCCTGCCAGATGGCCTTTCTGCGCAATCGCAGGCGGTCCCCGTTCTGGGTTTTGCGCAAGCCGGCGCTGGCGGCTTTTTCGATGATGCAGGATTTCCGACCGGCCAGGGCTGGGACAGCGTCGATCTGCCGACGCTGCTGCCTAAAGGCGGGTACGCGGTGGAGGTGCAGGGGGATTCCATGCTGCCGCTTTACCGCCACGGCGACCGGCTCATCGTGGATCCCGGTGCCATCATGCGCAAGGGCGACCGGGTGGTCGTGAAAACCACGGGCGGCGAGGTGATGGCCAAGGTGCTGGCGCGGCAGAACGCCCAGGCGGTCGACCTTCATTCCCTCAACCCCGCCCATCCAGAACGCACGGTCCCGGTGAGCGAAATCGAGTGGATGGCGCGCATTGTTTGGGCGAGCCAATAGCGATGCAGCGGCGTTTGGGTTCAGCCCAGCACACCGCCCTGATCGGCGGCGGGCTCCTCCTGTTCAGCGCAGCGATCTTTGTGTCCGGTCAACAGATCAAGGCGCGCGAAGCGGCACCCGCGTTTAGCGTTGGCGACGCCGTGTCTGAGACGTCAGATGAAGATGCGGCCGCCATGGCTGAAGCGGCCGGCATCGTGGACCAAGATCCCGCACCGACGGATGATGGCGGCGCAGTTGTTTTCCTCGATCCCGCCGAAGAGGTCGCATCCGCCGCGACCCAGCCGGCGGCCGTGGACGAGAACTGGACGGAAAAGCTCCTTTACCGGCCGGTTCCCACCGCCGCGGGACTGCTGCAAGCCCAGGGCTACAACATCGAACTCGACGGGCTGACCCCACTTGATCCCGATGAACGGTGCACGGGCTCGGATGGCCGTGAATGGTTTTGTGGAGCCGCGGCACGAACCCAATTTCGCAATTTCCTGCGCGGGCGCGCCTTGTCTTGCGCCGTTCCAGACGAAGCGCCGGCTGCGCCAGTGGTGACACGCTGCACGGTAGGCGGCGAGGATCTCGGCACCTGGCTTGCCGCGCAGGGCTGGGCACACGCAGAAGAGGGCGGCCCGCTCGCGCAACTCGGTGAGAAGGCGCGTGAGGCGGAACACGGCATTTATGGCAACAAGCCGGCTCTTCCGCCTGTGGTGATCGAGCCCGGCAGCGCCGCCCCGCCACCTTCCTTCACCGGACCGGCACTGGTGGCCCCCAACCGAACCGCACCGCTGCGGGAAGGCAACTTTCCGCCGCCGCCTTCCCTGCCCTCGCAGTAAAGGGTCAGCTCAAAGGGTCAGGCGAGCGTGCCGTCCAGCGCCTTGGCGATCAGAGCCCGCGTTTCCGCAATGCCGTACAGGGCGGCAAACGAACCGAAGCGCGGCCCGCGCTCCTGTCCGATCAGCACCTGATAGATCATCGCAAAGAACACGACCGACACGCCCGGCCCGCCTTCCGGGCTCTTTTTCGTGTGATCCTGATAGCGCTCGATGCGACGCGCGACATTCAGCGCGGCGTTCTGGATCGCTTCGCCGTCCGAGCCGGCGGGCAGTTCGCCCAGCGTTTTTGACAATGCAGTCAGCGCTTCGCGCTCGACCTCGTCTGGCCCGCGGAAGCTCTTGGTCGGCTTCACGAAATCATCGAAGTAGCGGATGGCGTAGCCCGTCAGCCGGTCGAGCTCGGGATGCGTTTGCGCCGTCACGCCCGGCGCGTAGCGGGAAATGAAGCCCCACAGCACCGCCTTGTCATGTGCATTGGAAGCGCTGACGAGGTTGAGCAACAGCGCAAACGGCACCGGCAGCTCAAGATCCGGCGGGTTGCCGTTGTGAATATGCCAGACGGGGTTGTCGAGCCGTGCCTTGGCGTCCTGCCGGCGGTAAGCCGACAGGTAGGTGTAATACTCGTCGACCGCCTTCGGGATCACGTCGAAGTAAAGGCGCTTGGCCGTGCGTGGCTTCTGGAACATGTACAGCGACAGGCTCTCGGTCGGCGCATAAGCCAGCCACTCGTCGATGGTGATGCCGTTGCCCTTGGACTTTGAGATCTTCTCGCCCTGCTCATCCAGGAACAGCTCGTACACAAAATGCTCGGGCGGCTTGCCGCCCAGTATGGCGCAGATCCGGTCATAGATCAGCTGGTTGGTCTGGTGGTCCTTGCCGAACATTTCGAAATCAACGTCGAGGGCGGCCCAGCGCATGCCGAAATCCGGCTTCCATTGCAGCTTTACGTTTCCTCCGGTGATGGTCAGCGTGGTTTCCTCGCCGTCCTCGTCATCGAAGGTGATCGTGCCAGCTGCCGCATCCACCGCCTTCATCGGGACGTAAAGAACGCGACCGGACTTGGGTGAGATCGGCAGAAATGGGCTATAAGTCGCCTGGCGTTCGGCCCCCAGCGTCGGCAGCATCACCTTCATGATCTGGTCGTAGCGCTCGGCGGCCCGGATCAGCATCGCATCGAAGCGACCGACCTTGTAGTAGTCGGTTGCGCTGGCGAACTCGTAATCGAAGCCGAAGGTATCGAGGAAGCGCCGCAGCATTGCATTGTTGTGGTGGCCGAAGCTCTCGTAATCGCCTCCGAACGGGTTCGGCACCACGGTCAGCGGCTTGTGCAGATGCGGCTGAAGGAAGGCGCGATCAGGGACATTGTCCGGGATCTTGCGCATGCCGTCCATGTCATCGGAAAAGCAAAGCAGCCGCGTCGGCACCTTGTCTTCGGTCAGCACGCGGAAGGCATGGCGCACCATGGTGGTGCGCGCGACTTCGCCGAAGGTGCCGATATGCGGCAGGCCGGATGGGCCATAGCCCGTCTCGAACAAGATTGCGGCAGGCCACTCCCTCCCCTCGTAGCGCTTGATGATCTTGCGCGCTTCTTCAAACGGCCAGGCTTTGCTGACGCCTGCTGCCTCAAGAAGCGCCGGATCAATCTGCAAGCTGGTGGGAAGCGCGGAAGCCATGGTCGAGTTCCTGATAGGGGAAGGCGTTCGCTTAAGCGGCCAGGTGGATGGCGTCAATGCAACAGCCCTCGCCAGCCGCTTGCGGATTGGGGCAAGCCGAACGAAACATCTCCCCTTCAGCGGGAAGATTGGAAAACCAATCGTGTCCGGCCTTCAGCGTCGGCACGATGTTTCTTCAATCCGCTGCCGTTTCCCATCATTTTTGGAGCTCAACTTCGGAAGCCAAACCATGCCCGCAGCCAGCCAGCCAGCCAAGCTCGCCGCCTTCCCTTTGTTCATGAAGGTGGATGGTCGCCGCGTGGTGATTGTCGGGAGCGGCGCGGAAGCCTTGGCCAAGGCACGCTTGCTCGGCCAGTCCAGCGCCGAAATCGTTGTTGTTTCTCCCGAGGTGCCGGAGCCGGATCTCGCGGACTGGATTGCTGCCAATGGGGCCGTTCACCGCCACCGCCCGCTCCTGAAAGGCGATCTCCAGAACGCGGTGATGCTTTTCGCCGCCACCGGAGACGAGGCGACCGACGCGGCCGCCGTTGATCTTGCCAAGGCGCATGGGATTTGCGCCAATGCGGTTGATCGGCCTGCCTTGTGCGACTTCTTCACGCCGGCCCTCGTGAACCGCGCTCCCGTCGCGATTGCGATCGGCACGGAGGGCGCCGGGCCAGTGCTGGCACAGATGATCCGTTCGCGCGTGGAAGCGATGTTGTCGCCATCTCTGGGCGCGGCGGCTCAGATGGCTGCGGGATACCGCCACCTCGTGGAACGCTTCGTGCCCAAAGGCTCCGCACGGCGGCGGTATTGGAGCGACTTTTTCGAAGGCGAGCCAGCGCGGCTGCTCGAGATCGGCCATGCCGATGAAGCCAAAGCCGCGGCGAACGACTTGCTCGCGCGACGCCGCGATCTTCCAGGCCATGTGGCGCTTGTTGGCGCAGGCCCCGGCGCCGAGGACCTGTTGACGTTGCGCGCCCACCGCCTGCTGATGCAGGCCGATGTGATCGTTCATGACGCGCTGGTTCCCGACGCGGTGGTCGCAATGGGCCGCCGGGATGCCGAGCGCATTCCTGCCGGCAAGCGCAAGGGCTGCCATTCCAAAACCCAGGCCGAAATCAACGCGCTCCTGGTGACGCTTGCCCAAAACGGCAAGCAGGTGGTGCGCCTGAAGTGCGGCGACCCGCTTGTTTTCGGGCGCGCCGGTGAGGAAATGCAGGCGCTTCGGGATGCAGGCATCTCCTATGAGGTGGTGCCGGGCGTGACCTCCGCCTTCGCTGCGGCCGCTGACTTCGAGCTGCCGCTGACCTTGCGCGGTGTTTCGTCCTCGCTGGTATTTACCACTGGCCATGATCTGCGGGGGAATGCCTTGCCTGACTGGGCGAAGCTCGCCATCGGCGGGGCAACGGTCGCGGTTTACATGGGGCGCTCGATCGCCGCCGAAGTGGCAGAACGCTTGATGGACGCCGGCTTGGCGGCAGATACTGCGGTGGCGGTGGTGGAAAACGCCAGCTACGCCCGCCGGCGCATGTTTCATGGGACCTTGGCTGATCTGCCTACGCTGGAACGTCGCACCGACCTCGATGGCCCTGTCATGACCATCATCGGCGATGCGGTGGCGGGCGCCAATTTCAGCAAATCCACGCCGCTCAGCACCCGCACGCTCGTGCCCGTCGCTGCCTGAGGAGAGCTCATGAAGATCCTGACCGCCAACCGCCTGGTCGACGGCGAAGTCGTTTGGCTTGCCCCCGATGGCTCCTGGGCAACCGAGCTGCAGTCGGCCGAGGTGGTCCAAACGCCGGAGGATGAAGCCCGGCTCCAAGCCGCAGGCAAGCACGCGCTGGCCGCAAGTCTGGTTGTGGACGTCAACCTTGTTGAGGTCTCGATTGCAGACGGAACCATTCGCCCGAACCGCCTGCGCGAACAGATCCGGGCGCTTGGACCAACCACTCATCCGAGCCTCGGCAAGCAGGCCCGCTCCGCCTCTCCCCACGCGTGAGCGCGATCGTCAACTCGTTGGAAAGTGCCTTGAATGTACCGCTACGATGAATTCGACCATGCCTTCGTGGACGCACGCGTTTCCGAGTTCAGCGACCAGGTAGCGCGGCGGCTGAGTGGCGAGATCACGGAAGACGCCTTCAAGCCGCTGCGGCTCATGAATGGCGTTTATCTTCAGCTGCACGCCTACATGCTGCGGATCGCAATTCCCTACGGCACCCTGTCGTCTAAGCAGATGCGCATGCTCGCGCATATCGCGCGCACCTACGACAAGGGCTACGGCCACTTCACGACGCGCCAGAACATTCAGTTCAACTGGCCGGCCTTGTCAGACATTCCCGCGGTACTGCGCGATCTCGCTTCGGTTGAGATGCACGCGATCCAGACGTCCGGCAATTGCATTCGCAACGTCACGGCCGACCATTTTGCCGGTGCTGCCGCAGACGAAGTCGCCGACCCGCGCCCTTATGCGGAAATCCTTCGGCAATGGTCGTCCGTTCATCCGGAGTTCTCATTCCTGCCGCGCAAGTTCAAGATCGCCGTAACCGGTGCGGAGCGGGACCGCGCGGCCATCCAGGTCCATGACATCGGCCTGCACCTGAAGAAGAACGCGGCGGGCGAACTGGGCTTTGCGGTTTATGTGGGAGGCGGCCAGGGTCGCACGCCCATGATCGCCAAGAAGATCCGTGACTTCCTGCCGGAAAAGGATCTTCTTTCCTACACCACGGCAGTGATGCGCGTGTACAACCTGCATGGTCGCCGCGACAACAAATACAAGGCGCGCATCAAGATCCTGGTGCATGAAACCGGCACCGAGGAACTGACACGCCAGATCGAGGCGGAGTTCGCCCACCTTGTCGACACCGAATTGAAGTTGCCGGACACCGACATCCGCGCGATCGAACGCTATTTTGCGCCGCCAGTCCTTGTGGAGCGGCCGGACGGCGAGGCGATCCTCAAGCAGGCGCAGCTCGACAGCCGCGGCTTTGCCGAATGGCTCAAGCAGAACGTCGTAACCCACCGCCACCCAGACTACGCGGCCGTGACGATCTCCCTCAAGGGGGTCGGCGAGATTCCCGGTGACGCAACGGATGTGCAGATGGACGCCGTGGCAGATATCGCGGAGCGCTACGGTTTCGACGAGTTGCGCGTCAGCCACGAGCAGAACCTGATCCTCCCGCATGTCGCGCGCGCCGATCTCAAGGCCGTCTACGATGCGCTGGTGGAAACCGGGCTGGCAACGGCCAATTCCAACCTGATCTCCGACATCATCGCCTGCCCCGGGCTCGACTTCTGCGCGCTGGCCAATGCCCGCTCGATTCCCGTGGCGCAGGATATTTCACGGCGCTTCGCATCGCTGGAGCGCCAGCGCGAGATCGGCGAGTTGAAGCTCAAGATTTCCGGATGCATCAACGCCTGCGGCCATCACCATGTGGGCCATATCGGCATTCTGGGCGTGGAGAAGAAGGGCGCCGAACTTTACCAGATCACGCTCGGCGGTTCCGGCGACGAGCACACGTCGATCGGCGAGATCGTGGGTCGCGGGTTCGCGCCGGAGGAAGTCACCGACGCGGTGGAAACGGTGGTCGAGACCTATCTGGGGCTTCGTTCAAGCCCTTCCGAGCGCTTCATCGACGCCTATCGACGCGTTGGCGCCGCTCCCTTCAAGGAAGCGCTATACGGCACCACCGACGCAAAGGCCGCCTGACATGACAACGATGGAAGCACAGCATCCGCGTCTTTGGAGGCGGGACGGATTTCGCGCCACGGATCCTTGGGTCTATGCCGAGGATGCAGGCGTCGCGGATGGCTCGATCGCCGACGGCGTGATCCTGCCGCTCCCAGTATTCTTGAACCTGGATGACACCCGACGCGATGCCCTTCTGGGACGCCTAGGGGTTGCGGTGCAGCCCGGCGAACCGCTGGACGATCTCGTGCCGCATCTGGCGCAGATCAAACTCGTTGCGCTGGCGTTCCCAGCGTTCAACGATGGGCGCAGCTTTTCCAAAGCGGAGCTGCTGCGGGAGCGTTACGCTTTCGGCGGCACCCTCCGCGCCACAGGCGACGTGCTGATCGATCAGATCCCACACATGCTGCGTGTCGGTTTCACGGAGTTCGAGGTGACCAACCCGGTGGCCATCCGGAGACTTGAACAAGGCCGGATCGGCGGCATACCACAGCACTATCAGCCTGCTGCAGTGTCGGAAGCCGAAGGGCCCGCCTATGCCTGGCGGCGATTGGGGACGTCGGCTGTCAGCTGAGCCGACGCTGACCTTCTACCTGTTCCAAACGGGCAAGCAAATGCTCGATCTCTTCGGGGAGCGAGCGATCCGTCTTCATGTTCGGAAGATTTCGCAAAAACCGAGCATTGGCTTCGGTACGAATCTGCCGACGCAGATTAGCTGAACCCGCCATATCTATGCCCTTCTTCACGTTTGGCTGCGTCATCATTCCGTAACTCCTGATACTCTGGAAACTCTATGAGTTTGGAACGGTTCCCCGGCCGTGAGCAGGGATTTCTACTTTGCGCAGCACAGAGTAAAATTTTACTTAAATAATTTCGGATGCTCGGAGGGGCGCCAATCGCCCCTTCGAAACCTTCCTGTGGCCCTTATTTCTGACGCGGCTCTTCCAAGCTTGAGCCCGGCACCGGCAGCTGGTTGCGGTGTTTCAAATGCACCGCTTCGGCAAGCGTACGGGCAACTTTGCGCACCTCGTGCTGGAAGGCATCATCTTCCTCGTATTCCACGTGGCTGGTGGCATAAGGCTTCCAGTAGCCAATATAGCGGTCGAGCGAACTGTCCGGTCCGGCTGCAACCATTTTGATCGAGGTAAACCAGTCAACAAGCGAGCGTCGCACGTTCTCCGTGCCTTCGGCGTCGCCATGCACCACAACCGAAAACAAGCGACCCTCGAGGTGACGCGGGTAGTCCCAGCCATCCAGTTCCAGCGCCTTGGCTTCTTCCGCATGCTTGCCGTGGGTTGAAGTCGGGTCGGGGTTGCCGCCATCGGCGCAAACAAGGCGATCCATCATGAGCTTCAACGGCGACGTTGCCTGATACCAGTGCACCGGCGTGATCACCATGACGCCATGGGCCCGAACCCACATCGGGTAAATGTCGTTCATCCAGTCGTGTATCTGGCCGAGCGAGTTGTTCGGATAGCAGGAGCATGGCCAGTGGCAGAGTGGCGCTGCGGTTGAGAAACAGGCCTTGCAGGGATGGATGGTGCGCCCGAACTCGGAAACGGTGCGGGAAAGATCCAGCGTTTCGACAACGATCCCTTCTTCTGCGAACACTTGCAGCGCGATCTGATGCATGCGCCAGGTCTTCGACATTTCGCTCGGGCAGGTGTGTTCCGTGCGCGGCGACCCGTTGACGATCAGAACGCTTGGCGTCGATGCCGTTTCGTGCTGGTGCTGCGCGTGCCCGATCGCATCGCGGGCTGCAATCCACTGCACGGAAAGGTCATAGTCCGGATCCGTGTAGTCGGAGCCGGCCTTCTGTGTGATCGGACTTTTGCGCTGGTCCTTGTAGGCGTCCCAGGCGACCTGCGTAATCTGCTCGATGTGATCGCGCAGCGGGTCGAAGGCTGGATCAAAGAAGTGCTCGCGATAGCGCTCCTTGAACACCGTTTCCGGCAAGCGGGGGCTTGGCATCCCTTCACGAATGGTAGGGACGGGGCGGGAGCCGGAAAACGGCAGCTTCGAGTTCGGCATGCAAAATCCTTCTTTGTATCTTCGCGTAGAAACGGATCAAATCCCTCCGCAGTTGCGCCTTCATCTTTCCAGGCGGCGCGGAGCCGCTACCTTCTTCCACAACAAGAGATCGAGAAGCACAGCATGGCCCCGCGTTCGTTCTGGAAAGGCTATCTCAAACTGTCCCTGGTGACGTGCCCCGTCGCCATGACACCGGCGACCACCGAAAACGCCAAGGTGCGGTTCCACACGCTGAACCGCACAACGGGCAACCGCGTGGTCAGCCAGTATGTGGATTCGGTCACCGGCAAGGCGGTGTCGGATAAGGACGAGGTGAAGGGCTATCCGCGTGGCGAGGACGAATATGTGATGCTCGAGGACGAGGAGGTGGAGGCCGTGGCTCTCGACACCACCCGCACAATCGACATCGAGATGTTTGTGCCAAAGGATACGATTGGCCTGATCTACTACGACAAGCCGCATTTCCTCGTGCCCGACGATGAAGTTGCGGAAGAAGCCTATTCGGTGATCCGCGACGCGATGGCCGAAACGGGCAAGGTCGGCATTTCGCGCCTCGTGATGTACCGCCGGGAACGCGCCGTTCTGCTGGAAGCGCGCGACAAGGGCATCATCCTTTGGACGTTGCATTATGGCGACGAGGTGCGCGACGAGGCCGCTTACTTCGAAAAGATCGGAAACGCCAAAGTCGACTCCAAGGAGTTGACGATGCTGAAGAAGGTCATCGAGGAGAAAACGGCTGAATGGAACCCGAAGCTCACAGAGGATCCCGTTCAGGACCGGCTTCTCGAAATCATCGAGGCCAAAAAGAAGGGGCGTAAAGCCAAGCCAAAGAAGAAGGCCGGCGCGCCAGAGGAGAAAGGCGGCTCCAACGTCATTTCCATCATGGATGCGCTGAAAAAGAGCCTCGAAAGCGAAGGCGGCGGCAGCAAGAAGACCAGCAAGTAGCCGTCAGCGCCGCTTGCTCGGCAATTTGGGAAGGAGTTGCGCTGCCTTGCGGAAATCCGCCCAGGGATCGCTCCCGCGGTTGGCAACGTGCGCCGGCGCATTCTCAACCGTGAAGCCATCCGGCCGGATGTTCGGGCCAAGCTCGTCCCAGGCAACAGGCATAGAAACCGCTGCTCCCTTTCGCGCCCGGCTCGAATAAGCAGCCACGGCCGTCGCGTTGCGACCGTTGCGCAGGTAGTCCACCAGGATCTTGTTCTTGCGCTTCGACTTGGTGATCACCGAAACGAACTCGTCCGGACTGTCGGCGGCCATCGACTCGGCTATCTGCTTCGTGAAGGCCTTTGTCGTATCCCAATCCGCCTTCGGCTTCAGGGGCGACACGACATGCAAGCCCTTGCCGCCGGACGTCTTTACAAAAGCCGCCAAGCCCAAGTCTTCGAAGCGCGCCTTGATTTCGCGCGCCGCGTCGCAGATGCGCTCCCATGAAACACCCTCGCCCGGATCAAGGTCCATGATGATCGTGTCCGGCTGTTCCAGCTTCTTGATCGTCGAACCCCAGGGATGCAACTCGAGCGCGCCGGCCTGAACCAGACCGATCAGTCCCTCCAGAGCTGAGATCATGACGAGCGGTTCTTCGCTCGCGTCGTCTTGCGGATCCTTGAACAGCTTGATTGCTTTGTTGGCGCCTCGCCAAACGTGCTTTTGAAAAAAGCATTGGCCGTTGATCCCGTCCGGGCAGCGCAGCAGGGCGAGAGGTCGGTCGACCACGAAGGGCGCCATTGCCTCCCAGACCTCGGCATAATAGTTGGCAAGACCCTGCTTCGTGACGCCATCATCCGGCCAGTACAGGCGGTCGGGATGCGTGAGCTTCACACTCGACGGCAGCTCGGGCGTCGTGCGGGTTGCGACAGGTGCGGTCACAGCAGCAGCATCCTCCCTGACGACCTCTGTGGCGGGCTTGTCTTCGCGAAGGCCGCGAAAGGAAGCATGACGCAGATGCCCGTCTCCCGTCCAGCCGCGAAACTCGATTTCTGCAACCATCACCGGCTCCAGGAACACCACGTCCTTTCGCTCGGCAGCTGCGAGTTTGCCGGCAAACGAACTTGTCTTGCGCTGAAGTGGCTGGAGCCTCTTGTAAAGTTCAGCCGCAGTCTCGCGGGAATAGCCGGTGCCCACGCGGCCGATATGCTGAAGGTCACCGTTGTCGTAGACGCCCATGACCAGCGAGCCGATCAGGCGCTTGTCCACGGTTGACGGCACGTAGCCGGCGATTACCGCCTCCTGTCGGCTTGAGCATTTTGCCTTGACCCAGCTTTTCGATCGGCCGACGGGATAAGGATCGTCGGCCAGCTTGGAGATGATCCCCTCGAGATTGAGCTTGCAGGCATGCGCCTTCACAACCTCGCCGTCTTCGGTGAAGTGGCTGGAATAGCGCAGCGGGTCACCTGCGGAGGCGAGGATCTCTTCCAACGCGGCCTTGCGGTCGAGCAACTTGGCTTTGCTGAGGTCCTGCCCATCAAGATGCATGAGGTCGAAGGCATAATAGATGAAACGATCCCTGCGGCCGGCGCTGAGATCAGCTTGCAGCGCGGAAAAGTCGGAAGCCCCGCTCGCGCCTTCGACGACCAGTTCGCCATCGATCAGGGCACTCTGAACGTGAAGCGCCGCCAGGGCAGCGACAACGGGATCACCGAACTTTTCGGTCCAGTCGAGACCGGTCCGGGTCAGAAGTTGCACCTTGCCCTTATCGATCCGGGCTTGGAGGCGATAACCATCGAACTTGATCTCATGCACCCAGCGCCCCCCCGCCGGTGCTTTGGTGACTAGGCTTGCCAATCCGGGCTGGAGGAACTCAGGAAGAGCGCCCTTCTCCGCCGCCGGAACCTTCCGGATGCCTGTCTGCTTCGCTTCAACAGGTGACGCGTTCTTTGCGGCCGCGCGCGGCTTGCTTGGCTGCTTCTCTGCGGTCTTGCGCGGCGTCTTGATCTTCCCGGTCTTGGATGACCAGCCCGGCGCTTCTCCAGCAATCTCGTCCAGGTCGCGTCCGGTCTTCACGGATTCTGGCCGCTCCTGTAGGATGTCGCCTTCGTCGAGCGGACGCGCTTCGCCGTCATGCGCCTTGATCAGGAGCCAGTTGTCGCGCTTTTCGCCACGCCGACGCGGCATGCGTACCAGATGCCAGCGGCCTTGGAGCTTTTCACCGTCGAGCTCGAACTCCAGATGCCCTTTTGCCAGTCCCTTGTGGGCGTCGTGTACCGGCGACCAGGTGCCGCGGTCCCACAGCAACACAGTGCCGCCGCCATACTCCCCCTTGGGGATGGTCCCTTCGAAGTCGCCGTAGTCCAGCGGATGATCTTCGGTCTGGACAGCCAGCCGCTTTTCATCGGTGTCGAGGCTTGGGCCGCGCGTGACAGCCCAGCTCTTCAAGACCCCGTCGAGTTCGAGCCGCAGGTCGTAATGGAGGCGGGTCGCATCATGCTTCTGGATGCAGAAGCTGTTTGCTGTCAACTTTGCCTTTGAGACCCGCCCGCGCGGTTCGGCGGTTCGCGTGAAGTCACGCTTTCGCTTGTATTCTTCGAGTGCCACGATCAGGACGCCTTACGCTGCGGCTCAGCCTTGGCTCGCTGCCCTTTCGCCGCTGCGACCTTCTTGCCGCGTGCGGGCTTTGCAGCGGGCTTGGGCCCCTTGCCGCTTGCTTCGGCACTGCGACGGAGCGCATCCATAAGGTCGATGACCTTTGCGGGTGCCTTGGGCTTCTCGATCTTGATTTCGCGACCTTCGGCCTTCGCCTTCACCAGCTCCGCCAGGGCGCTTTCGTAGCGGTCGTCGAAGCTCTTGGGGTCGAACTGCCCACTCTTGGTGTTGATGATATGCTTGGCGAGTTCGAGCATCTCGCCCTCGATCCGCATCTCCGGGATGTCGGCGAAGGCTTCCTCGGCAGAGCGCACCTCGTAGTCGAAGTTCAGCGTGTTGGCGATCAGACCGTCACCTTGCGCGCGGATCAGGATGTTCCGGACGCGGCGAAACAACACCGTTTGGGCGAAGGCCGCAGACTTCGACTTCGCCAACCCGTCGCGGATCAGGGCAAACGCCTCCTGTGCACTCTTGTCCGCGGGAGCAAGGTAATAGGGTCGATCGAGAAAGGTGTCGTCGATCTCGTCGCAAGGCACGAAGGCTTCCACCGCAAGGGTCTTGTCGCTTTCAGGCACCGCGCTTGCGACCTCGTCGGGCTCGAGCGTGATGTAGTCGCCTTGGCCAACCTCGTAGCCCTTGATCTGGTCGTCCTTTTCCACCGGCTTGCCGGTTTCGGCGTCCACAAAGGCGCGGCTGACGCGGTGGCCCGTTTTGCGGTTCAGCGTGTGAAAAGCAATGCGCTCGGATGTCGAGACGGCGGTGTAGAGCGCCACCGGACAGGACAATGCGCCGACCTTGAGAAAGCCCTTCCAGTTCGCCCGTGGTGCCACAATAAACACTCCTGCACTCCCTTATAGAAAGACGCAGAAGTTGAATCGTTCCAAGGCTTTGCGGCAGTGCCTAGAATCTTTTGCTGAGGTAGGGTGAATCCTTGATGCCAAAACGCCAGGGGTGATCGGCCGCCTTGGTGATCCCGATCCGCGGTCCGGCCACGACAGCCCCGCTTGGGGGGTAGTGACGCAGATTGAAGGGCGCCGCATCTAGCATCGTGCCATCCAGCGACCGATCGATGTCCAGGCTTTGGCACAGCTTGCCTGGGCCGGAGCACAGCAGGCGCTTGGACTCCAGCCCCCGCCGCGCGCGCATGGCTTCCAGCCCGAGGGTCGGCTCCAGCGCCCGGATCAGCACCGCGCTGCCAGGCAGGCAGGTGATGTTGAAGCACCAGTGAATGCCATAGGAGCGGTAAACATAGGCCGTGCCTGGTGCACCAAACATCGCCCGGTTGCGCTGCGTTTCTCCGCGAAACGAGTGCGAGGCCGGATCGTCCGGCTCATAGGCCTCTGTTTCGACGATGATCCCGCCTGTTTCACCGACGGCGAGAACGCAGCCAAGAAGATCCGGCGCCACCGCAACGGCCGGACGCGCGAAGAAGTCGAGCTTCATGATCGACTCGTCACCACGCCTGCCCGATCAAACGTCGAGGTTGGCCACCGACAGCGCGTTATCCTGGATGAAATCGCGTCGCGGCTCCACATCGTCACCCATCAGGCGGGCAAACAGGGAGTCCGCATCGGTGGCATCGTTGACCTTCACCTGCAGGAGCGAGCGGACATTGGGATCCAGCGTGGTTTCCCAAAGCTGTTCCGCGTTCATTTCGCCGAGACCCTTGTAGCGCTGCATGGTGAGACCCTTGCGGCCTGAGGCAAACACAACGTCGAGGAGTTGCATCGGTCCAGAGATCGTTTCGTTGATCTCCTTGCGGCGTAACACAGGGGACGTGTCGTAGATGTCCTGCAGGCGCTCGGCGTAGCGATCAAGCGCGCGCGCATCGGCCGACTGAAGCAGACCGCCGTCGAGGACAGCCGCTTCCTTCACGCCGCGAACCGTTCGCTCGAACACAAAGCCGCCGGCGCCCTCGTTGGAGGGGTTGATGCGCCCGGTCCAGCCCCGTTCCGTTTCTTCTGAAACGGCGTCCAAACGTTGCGCGATCTTTTCTGCCAAAGCCGTGGCACGGCCCAGATCGTTGAACAGGTCGGGCTTCAAAGCGCCCGCAATAGCTGCCTGCTCGACCACGATCCGGTTGTAGCGGGAATGAAGACCGTTGATCAGACCACGGATCGCAAGAGCGTCACTTACCACAGCGTCGAGATCACCGGCAGCCCGCACTTCCCCGGAGCCGAGCGTGAGCGTGGCGTCTTCCAAGCCGTTGTTGATGAGGTATTCCTCGAAAGCGGCCTGGTCCTTGAGGTATTGGGAGCTCTTGCCGCGCGCCACCTTATACAGCGGAGGCTGCGCAATATAGAGATGGCCGCGCTCGATCAGCTCCGGCATCTGCCGGAAGAAGAAGGTGAGCAGCAGGGTGCGGATGTGGGCGCCGTCGACATCGGCGTCCGTCATGATGATGATCTTGTGGTAGCGCAGCTTGTCGGCGTTGAACTCGTCCTTGCCGATGCCCGTGCCAAGCGCCGTGATCATCGTGCCGATCATCTCGGATGACAGCATGCGGTCGAACCGCGCACGCTCCACGTTGAGGATCTTGCCGCGCAGCGGCAGGATTGCCTGGTTCTGACGCGACCGCCCGCCCTTAGCGGAGCCGCCTGCCGAGTCACCCTCGACGATGAAGATTTCGGATTTCGCCGGGTCCTTTTCCTGGCAATCCGCCAGCTTGCCCGGCAGGGAGGTGATCGACAGCGTGCTTTTGCGCGTCATTTCGCGCGCCTTGCGCGCGGCTTCGCGCGCGGCGGCCGCCTGGATCACCTTTTCGATCAGCACCTTGCCTTCGGAGGGATGCTCTTCGAGCCACGTCCCGAGCGCCTCGTTGACCAGGCTTTCCACCACCGGCCGCACTTCCGAGGACACAAGCTTGTCCTTGGTCTGGGAGGAGAACTTCGGGTCCGGCACCTTGACGGACAACACGGCCGTCAATCCCTCGCGGCAATCATCGCCGGTGAGGGAAACCTTCTCCTTCTTGGTCAGGCCGGAGCTTTCGCCATAGCCGGTCACCTGGCGGGTCAACGCAGCTCTGAAGCCGGCTAAGTGTGTGCCGCCATCGCGCTGCGGGATATTGTTGGTGAAGCACAGCACGTTCTCGTGGTAGCTGTCGTTCCACCACATCGCGACTTCCACTGTAATGCCGTCGCGCTCGGCGCGGATGGAAATCGGCGCGGGGATCAGCGCCTTCTTCGCGCGATCGAGATATTTCACGAATTCTTCCAAGCCGCCCTCGTAGAGCAACTCGTTCGACTTCACGTCGGCATGCCGACGGTCGGTGAGGAGGATCCGCACGCCAGAGTTCAGGAACGCCAGCTCGCGCAGCCTGTGCTCCAAGGTGCCGTAGTCAAACTCCACCATGGTGAAGGTCTGCGGCGACGGCAGGAACGTTACTTCGGTGCCGGTGTCTTCGCCCGCATCGCCTGTCACCCGAAGCGGGCTGTCTGCGTCGCCATGGGTGAAGCTCATCTCATGGATTTGGCCCTTGCGGCGGATCTTCAGCTTCAACCAGACCGAAAGCGCATTCACCACCGAAACGCCAACGCCATGGAGGCCGCCGGAGACCTTGTAGGAATTCTGGTCGAACTTGCCGCCCGCATGGAGCTGGGTCATGATGACTTCAGCAGCCGAAACGCCTTCCGACGAATGGATGTCGGTCGGAATGCCGCGCCCGTTGTCGGTTACGGTGACCGAGCCATCGGCGTTCAAGGACACCGTCACGAGGGTCGCGTAGCCCCCCAATGCTTCGTCGATCGCGTTGTCGACAACCTCATACACCATGTGATGAAGGCCCGAACCATC
Source organism: Tianweitania sediminis (assembly GCF_017813335.1). Classification (GTDB taxonomy): domain Bacteria; phylum Pseudomonadota; class Alphaproteobacteria; order Rhizobiales; family Rhizobiaceae; genus Tianweitania; species Tianweitania sediminis. The sequence continues at coordinate 407,063 of NZ_JAGIYY010000001.1, forward strand.
ATCGGTGTCGCCGATGTACATGCCGGGCCGCTTGCGAACGGCATCGAGGCCCTTGAGGACCTTGATCGATTCGGCACCATATTCGGCGCTTGCGCCGGAATTGACTTCTGGCTGTGCTGACATGAAAGACTTTCGTTGCAAAGCTGTGTAGGAGGCACAGATCCGAGGTCGCTCGAATCGGCCTGAAATGTCCTGTCAATATAGTCATTTTCCTCGCCTTTTCCAATCGGACGAGCACTTTCGCACAGGAGGCTCATCGAGGAAGAAGCGTCCCGCAGACACGCTCCGGAACGACCTGCCGAACGGAGCGTTGCACTTCCTGGCGGCTTGCAACTGACGGCTCGATCGAGAACTCCGCATAACCCTATGGAAACCCCTACCACCGCTCCTCATCTCGAGGGCAAGCAGCCTCTTCCCCGCCACAGCATGATGCGTGACGTCATCCAGCGCTTTGACTGGATGGGAACCTCGCTCGGTCCGCTTGCGGACTGGCCAGGGCCGATCGCTGTCTGCTTGCGCTTGATGCTGGCCTCCTCGCGGCCCATGGCCATGCTGCTGGGGGAACAAGGCGTCCTGCTGTTCAACGATGGCTATGCAGAATTCGCCGGACCGCGTCACACCGACCTCATCGGCAAGCCGGTCGCTGACGCCTGGCCTGAAGTAGCGGACTTCAACCGCAGCAATGTCGACCGGCTGATGCAGGGCGAGACCTTCCGGTTTCACAACCTCGAGCTTTCCCTGGACCGGACGGGGTCGCTGGAAACCTTCTGGTTCGACCTCGACTACATCCCGATCCTCGACGCGCAGGACCGGCCGCTTGGCGGACTTGCGCTTGTGACAGACGTGACGGAGCAGGTAATTGCCGCGCGCGGCCTGAAGCAAAGCCAGGAAAAACTTTCCTTTGCGCTGGACGCAGCTGGCATCGTCGGCACCTGGGATTGGGACATCGAACGCGACATCGTGGTCGCCGATCGACATTTCGCGGGGCTTTACGGGGTAGACCCGGCGGAAGCGGCGAGCGGCACGCCTATCGGCAAGTTCCTCACAGGCGTTCATCCGGCTGACCAGCCTCACCTGCAACAGAAAATCGAGCAGGCGATCGCCCAGCTGGATGTCTTTCGCACCGAATACCGCGTGCGCGACCGCGACGGCGGCGAGCGCTGGGTGCTTGCGGTTGGCCGCGCCTTTCCCGGCGCTGATGGCAAAGCGCAACGCCTGCCCGGCCTCACAGTCGACATCACAGAGCGCAAGGCGATCGAAACTGCGCTGGCCGATAGCGAAGCACGCTTTCGCGCCATTGCCGACACCATGCCGCAGATGGTGTGGTCAACTTTGCCCGACGGCTACCACGATTACTACAACGCGCGCTGGTATGAGTTCACGGGCGTTCCGGTGGGATCCACCGATGGGCCAGCCTGGAATGGGATGTTCCATCCCGAGGACCAGGAGCGCGCCTGGGCGACCTGGCGCGACAGCCTCGAAACGGGCGAAATCTACGAGATTGAATATCGCCTCCGGCACCATAGCGGCCAATATCGCTGGACCCTCGGCAGGGCGCTGCCGGTTCGCGACACTTCGGGCGAGATCGTGCGCTGGTTCGGCACCTGCACCGACATTCACGAAAGCAAGCTTGCGGCGGTTGAACGCGAGGTGGTGGCTCAGGAACTCAGCCACCGCATCAAGAACATCTTCTCGGTTCTAACCGGCCTCGTTTCGCTGTCGGGACGACAATATCCGGAACTCGCGCCGGTGGTGGGCGAGTTGCGCCAGCGCATTGCCGCACTGGGTCGTGCCCATGATTTCGTCCGCCCGCACAGCGATTTGTCTCGGCCAATCGCAGTGGACACCACAATTCACGCGTTGATCCGGGAACTGTTGTCGCCGTTTGCGGAAGAAGGGCAACGCCTGTTCTTCCGGGGGCAGGATATTCGGATCGACGATCGAGCAGCCACCCCGCTCGCGCTGCTGTTTCACGAGCTCGCCACCAATGCCGCGAAATACGGTGCGCTTTCCAACGAGACGGGACGCGTTGAAGTGGAAAGCGCGATTGTGAACGACACGCTTGAGCTGGTTTGGCGCGAAAGCGGCGGCCCGCGCGGATCTGGTCGACATCCCGAAGATGGCTTCGGCTCCAAGCTGATCAAGCTCAGTGCCGAAGCGCAGATGGGTGGCAGCGTTTCACGCCGGTTCACCGACCAGGGCCTGGTGCTGAACCTTTCGCTTCCGATCCAGAGCCTCACTCGGACCGCGCAACACGCCTGAGCTGCGGCTCAGCTAAAGTTCAGCGGAACGGGCCCAGAGATTGACCCCCGCATCCTTGGCATAGCGGTCGATCTCGGCGAGTTCATCGGCCGTGAAGTCAAGCTTCGCGAGCGCGCCGACGCAGTCTTCCACCTGGCTTGGCCGGCTGGCGCCGATCAGCGCCGAGGTGACGCGCCCGCCACGCAGAACCCAGGCGATCGCCATCTGCGCCAGGCTCTGGCCACGCCGCTCGGCGATCCCGTTCAGGGCACGAATGTTGGCGAGGTTCTCATCGCTGAGGGTTTGCGGGTTGAGTGACTTTCCTTCCGCCGCGCGGCCGACATCCGTGCGGCCCCCAAGGTATTTGTTCGTCAGGAGACCCTGTGCCAGGGGGGTAAACACGATGGAGCCAACCCCGAGGTCGTCCAGAGTATCAAGAAGGCCGTCTTCTTCCACCCACCGGTTGAGCATGGAATAGCTCGGCTGGTGGATGAGGCACGGCGTGCCGAGTTCCTCCAAGATCGCGACTGCTTCGCGTGTGCGGCGCGAATTATAGGACGAGATACCGGCATATAGCGCCTTGCCTGAGCGAACCGCCTGGTCGAGCGCCATCATGGTTTCTTCCAACGGCGTGTCCGGGTCGAAGCGGTGCGAATAAAAGATGTCGACGTAATCGAGCCCCATCCGCTTCAAGCTCTGGTCGAGGCTTGCCAGAAGGTATTTGCGGCTGCCCCAAGCGCCATAGGGACCGGGCCACATATCGTAGCCTGCCTTGGTGGAGATGATCAGCTCGTCGCGATGACGGGCAAAGTCCGTGCGCAGGATTTCCCCGAATGCCGTTTCCGCCGAACCGGCAGGCGGGCCGTAATTGTTGGCAAGATCGAAGTGCGTGATGCCCAGATCGAACGCGGTGCGGCAAATCTCGCGCTTGGTCGCATGCGGCTTGTCTTCGCCGAAATTGTGCCAAAGGCCGAGCGAAACGGCAGGCAACTTAAGGCCCGAGCGGCCACACCGGTTGTAGATCATGCTGTCGTAGCGCGAGGAAGCCGGCTGGTAAGTCATTGCGTGTGATCCAACTGTCTTGACGCTGACCTGGGTCAGAGCTGGGTGATGCCCCAGGGCCCATGATGGGCGCCTGGCTTGTCGATGCGTTCAAAGGAATGGGCACCAAAGAAGTCCCGTTGCCCCTGGATGAGGTTCGCCGTGCCGCGGCCCTGGCGATACATGTCGAAATAGGACAAGGCGGAGGAAAGGGCAGGCACCGGCAATCCTGCGGTCGCCGCGCGTGCCACAACCTTGCGCAAGGCGCCCTGCGTTTCCTGCATCATCTCGACGAATGCGGGCACCATCAGAAGGTTGGTTTCCGCACTCGCGCCATCATAGGCGGTGGCAATGGTGGTCAGGAATTGGGAACGAATGATACAACCGGCGCGCCAGATGCGGGCGATCTCCGGCAGCGGAAGGTTCCAGCGATAATCCTGGGATGCGCCGCTCATCACCGCAAAGCCCTGCGCATAGGCCGCGATCTTGCCGGCAAGCAGCGCCAGTTCGAGCTCCCTCAGAAACGCGTCGGAGCGCTCCACGCTGGGAGAGGTTCTGCCGTAGGCCTGTTCCGCGGCTTCCCGCTCCGCCTTGAGGGCGGACAGGCTGCGAGCCGCCACCGCGGCTTCGATCGCCGTGGCGGGAACGCCGATCTGCTGCGATTCGATCGCCGACCAGCGGCCGGTGCCCTTCTGCCCCGCACGATCGAGGATGATGTCCACGATAGGCTGACCGGTTTCCGCGTCCTCGGTGTCGAGAACCCGGGCGGTGATATCCACGAGATAGGAGTCGAGCCGCCCTTGGTTCCATTTGGCGAACACCGGAGCCATTTGCTTGGCGCTCATGCCGAGGCCGTCGCGCATGATGCCGTAGATTTCGGCGATCATCTGCATGTCGGCATATTCGATGCCGTTGTGGATCGTTTTCACGAAATGGCCGGCGCCGTTTTCACCCAGCCAGGCGCAACACGGATCGCCCTCGTACTGGGCCGCGATATCCAGCAGAACCGGCTCGACGCGCTTGTAAGAGGCTTCTGCGCCACCCACCATGATGGAAGGGCCATGGCGGGCCCCAACTTCCCCGCCGGACACGCCCATGCCGATGAACTGCAGCCCCGTTCCCTCTAGGGTCAAGGTGCGGCGGATCGTGTCGCGGAAATTTGCGTTACCCGCGTCGATGATAATGTCCTCGCGCGACAGGAGCGGGCGAAGGATGTCGATCTGTTCGTCAACCGGATCGCCTGCCATGATCATCAGGATGATCGGCCGCGGCGGGCGAATCGCCTGCACGAACTCCTCGATGGTTGTGCAGGGCAGGATCTTCTCGCGCAAATCGCCGGCCGTTTCAAAGAAGGTGCCGGTCTTGGCGGTGGTGCGGTTGAACACCGCGATGTCGTGACCCTTTTCCGCAATGTTCAGCGCCAGGTTGGCGCCCATCGTGCCGAGACCAATCAGGCCGATTTCCGCTTGCATGCCGCACTCCCCATTTCGACGCCGGGTGACGCTGTCGGTTTTCCCAAAGACAACTTCGGGTGTGGGATGTTGGTCAGGAAGCGCCGCAGGTCAACCGCGGTGCTTGCGTGGCTGCCATGCATCCGGATGAGGGATGCTGCCTCAAGCCTTGCGTCGCTTGCGCCCGTAGAGCTCCAGCCGGTGATGGACGACGTCGTAGCCGAGCCGGCGCGCAATTTCGTTTTGAAGATCTTCGATCTTGTCCGACTGGAACTCAATGACATCGCCCGTGTCGAGATCAATCAGGTGGTCGTGATGCTCGCCGCCCGCGCCTTCAAACCGCGACGGACCGCCTTCGAAAGCATGGCGATGGATGGCGCCGAGGCCTTCCAGCACCTTCATCGTGCGATACACCGTGGACAAGGAGATGCTCGGGTCGATTGCCGCGGCCCGGCGGAAGATTTCCAGCGCATCCGGATGATCGTCGGTCGCCTGGAGGATGCCGACGATCACCTTGCGCGGGCGCGTCAAGCGGATCCCCGCGCGCTTCAGCTCACCTTCATAATCCCGCTTTGGCGCTGCACGATCCGTCATGGCCCCAACATGCCCGATCACAACGCCAGTTGCAAAGATTCGCAACTGGGTGCTTCTTTTTGCAAATGATTTGCAACTGCATTGACGGATGAGCCGAGCTCCCCTAAGTCTGTCCATGTTCCAGTGGAGTTTCTCCATGCGTGTTTGCCGAGCCATTCTCGTTCTGTTGTTCGCCGCGCTGCCGGTCGTCGCATCCGCCCAAAACCAAGCGGGCGACCGGCTGAAGGTCGTCACTACCTTCACCATCATCGCCGATATCGCCCGCAACGTTGCCGGGCAGGCCGCGGATGTTGTGTCCATCACCAAACCGGGCGCTGAAATTCACAACTACCAGCCGACGCCTGGCGACATTATCGGCGCGCAGGACGCCGACCTCATCCTTTGGAACGGCCTCAATCTGGAACAATGGTTTGAACGCTTCTTGCGCAACCTTTCGGACGTTCCTTCCGTCGTGGTGTCGGACGGTGTCGAGCCGCTGTCGATCGGGGACGGCCCTTACCAGGGCAAGCCCAACCCGCACGCGTGGATGTCGGGCAGCGATGTGCTGATCTACGTGGAAAACATCCGCAAGGCACTGTCAGCCCAGGATCCTGCCAACGCCGCCATCTACGCCGCCAACGCCCGCGCCTATGCCGACGAAATTCGCGCGACGCTCGAGCCGCTGCGGGCCGCGATGGAGGCCATCCCCGAGGATCGCCGCTGGCTCGTGACGAGCGAGGGCGCTTTTTCCTATCTGGCGCGCGATTTCGGCCTGCAGGAAGCCTATCTGTGGCCGATCAACGCCGACAGCCAGGGCACGCCGCGCCAGGTGCGGCAGGTGATTGACCTCGTGCGCGAACACAAGATCCCGACCGTTTTCAGCGAAAGCACCGTATCGCCGGATCCGGCCCAGCAAATCGCCCGCGAAACCGGTGCTCAATATGGCGGGGTGCTTTATGTGGACTCGTTGAGCGACGCCGATGGGCCCGTGCCGACCTACCTGGATCTCCTGCGGACAACCACGGAAACCATCGTGAAAGGACTGAACCCTTGAGCCAAGAAGCGGGCTTGGCTGTTCGTCAGGTCACCGTCACCTATCGCAATGGCAACACTGCGCTGCGCGATGCAAGCTTCGCCGTCCCTGTCGGCTCGATTGCCGCTCTTGTGGGCGTGAATGGCAGCGGCAAGTCCACCTTGTTCAAGGCGATCATGGGCTTTGTCCCGCTCGCGCGCGGCGCGGTCACCGTGCTCGGCGGTACAATCCAGGAAGCGCTGAAGCGGAACCAGATCGCTTATGTGCCTCAAAGTGAAGAGGTCGACTGGACCTTCCCCGTTCTCGTGGAAGACGTGGTGATGATGGGCCGCTATGGCCGCATGAATTTCCTGCGGATTCCGAAACAAGCGGATCGTGATCGCGTGGACACGGCGCTGACGCGCGTGGGCATGCAGGACTTTCGCAAGCGCCAGATCGGCGAACTGTCCGGTGGCCAGAAGAAGCGTGTGTTTCTGGCGCGCGCCCTTGCCCAGGAAGGCAAGGTAATCCTGCTGGACGAGCCGTTCACCGGCGTCGACGTGAAGACCGAAGAAGCGATCATCGACCTTCTGACCGCCTTGCGAGAAGAAGGCTGCATCATGCTTGTGTCGACGCACAATCTCGGCTCCGTGCCGCGCTTCTGCGATCGCGCCGTTCTGATCAACCGCACGGTCCTCGCATCCGGGCCAACGCGCGAGGTGTTCACGCATGACAACCTGGAACGCGCCTTTGGCGGCGTGCTGCGGCAGTTCACGCTGGGCGGCACCGACCTCCATGACGACGAGGACGAGCGCCGCGTCACCGTCTTGACAGACGATGAACATCCCTTCGTGATCTACGGGGATGAGCAACGCAAAGCGGCAGCCGACCCTAGCGGTGAGAAGCCGTGACGGCGCTGCTCGAGCCCTTCGGCTATAGCTATATGGTGAATGCCATCTGGGTCAGCGCGCTGGTGGGGGGCGTTTGCGCCTTTCTGTCCGCATTCCTGATGCTGAAAGGCTGGTCGCTGATCGGCGATGCGCTGTCCCATGCGATCGTGCCGGGCGTCGCGGGCGCCTACATGCTCGGCCTGCCGTTTGCGCTCGGGGCGTTCCTGTCCGGCGGCCTCGCGGCCGGCGCTATGCTGTTCCTCAACCACCGCACCAAACTGAAGGAGGATGCGATCATCGGCCTGATCTTCACGTCGTTCTTTGGCGTCGGCTTGTTCATGATCTCGCTGCAGCCCACGGCGGTGAATATCCAGACGATTATGCTCGGCAACATCCTTGCCGTGACGCCCGGCGACACGTTGCAGCTCGTGCTGATTGCCGGCATCTCGCTCGTGATCCTTCTTTTCAAATGGAAGGATCTCATGGTGGTGTTCTTTGACGAGAACCACGCGCGGACGATCGGCCTGCGCCCTGGCCGGTTACGAATTCTCTTCTTCACGCTGCTGGCTGCTTCCACTGTTGCGGCGCTGCAAACGGTGGGTGCGTTTCTGGTGATCGCCATGGTGGTAACACCCGGCGCCACCGCATATCTCCTGACCGACCGGTTTCCGCGCCTCTTGATGATTGCGGTTGCGATCGGCACCCTTTGCAGCCTGTTTGGAGCCTACTTCAGCTATTTTCTGGATGGCGCGACGGGCGGCGTCATCGTCGTGCTGCAAACGCTGATCTTCCTGCTCGCCTTCGTGTTTGCGCCGAAGCACGGGCTTCTTGCCGCCCGGCGCAGGAGCCACGAAGCGCTCCAGGCGGAGGCGTGATGCCTACCCTCACCGATTGGCTGGTTTGGCCGTTTCAGTTTCCCTTCATGCAGCAGGCTTTCGTGATGGCGCTTGTGGTGGCCATTCCCATGGGCCTCCTGTCCGCGTACCTCGTCTTGAAAGGCTGGTCGCTAATGGGGGACGCCATCAGCCATGCCGTGCTTCCCGGCACCGTTCTGGCCTACATCGCTGAAATTCCGCTGGCGATCGGCGCCTTCGCTGCGGGCATGATCTGCGCGCTGGCGACGGGATTTCTGAAGGAAAACAGCCGGATCAAGGAAGACACCGTCATGGGCGTGGTGTTTTCAGGCATGTTCGGCTTCGGACTCGTGCTTTACACAAAGGTTCAGACCGACCTCCACCTCGACCACATCCTGTTCGGCGACATGCTCGGGCTGGTGTGGGGTGATGTGGTGGAAACCGGGATCATCGCTCTTGTCGTGGTGCTGTTGATCCTCGTTTTTCGCCGCGATCTTCTCGTGGCCGCCTTCGACGAGCAGCATGCCCGCGCCATCGGATTGCCCGTGCGGCTGCTGCATTACGGCTTGCTCAGCGTCCTCGCGCTCACCATCGTGGGCGCGCTGAAGTCGGTGGGCATCATCCTTGCCGTCGCGCTCTTGATCGGACCGGGCGCTATCGCCTTTCTGCTGACGAAGCGCTTCGAACGGTTGCTCCTTACGTCAACGCTGATTGCGAGCGCTTCGTCGCTCGCCGGCGTTTACATGAGCTTTTTCGTTGATAGCGCGCCCGCTCCCACGATCGTAGTGATCCTGGCTGCGCTGTTCGTTGTTGTTTTCCTGGGCACAAGCGCAAAAAACCGCGCCGCCGAACGGGTCGGCGGCACGGTTCAAGATCAGGATCCGTAAAGGAAATTAGGCGCGAGCAGCCGGAGCCGGAGCACCCGGACGCGGGGTCATCGGCTTCTTCTTCGGCGCAGCGATCAGGCCTTCGCGCTGAGCGAGCTTGCGGGCAGCCTTGCGGCTACGGCTGACAGCTTCGGCCTTTTCACGGGCGCGGCGCTCGGACGGCTTTTCATAGGCGCGGCGCGCCTTCATCTCGCGAAACACGCCTTCGCGCTGCAATTTCTTCTTCAAAACGCGGAGCGCCTGCTCCACATTGTTGTCACGGACGAGAACCTGCAATGGCTGACCCCTTGGTCTTCTTGTTCGAATTTTCCGGGCAAAGCGACCTGAACAGGACTCCCTCGGGAGCCCAACACGGTCGACGGATGCGCTTCACCTAGGGCCAAACGGCCGAATCCGCAACCCTTCCACAGCAAAAATCCTGCGCGGCGCGGTCAATCGCCGTAGGGAACCCAGACGTTTTTGATCTCGACGGCTCGTTTCAGGAAGCGATCGATTGCGCCATCTTGCCCATTCCAGTCGACGGAAAGGCCGCCGCTGGTCCAAACGCGCTTGAGGTTTCCCGCCGACTCGCGCTCGGCCTCCGCGGCCGTTGCCTTGTCGGTCACCAGCCACAAGCCGTCCACATCATCATGGCGGGCAAGCACCTTCGCCAAGTCAGCGCCCGGCCCGGTCACGATGTTGATGGCACCGGCGGGAACGTCCGAGGTCTCGATCACGCTGTAAAGATCTGTGGCCAGCAGCGGCCAGCGCGCCGATGGCACAACCACCACAGTGTTGCCCATGGCAAGCGCCGGGGCGAGCATTGCCACCAAGCCCAGCAAAGGCTGCCCGTCAGGCGTGACGATGCCGATCACGCCCAGCGGCTCGTTGAGGGCCATGGCCACGGCTCGCATCGGCGGATTGTGGACGCGGCCCTCGACCTTGTCGGCCATGCCGGCGCAGGCAAAAAGACGCTCGATCGAAGCCTCGACCTCCTCGCGCGCCTTATCGGCCTCAACGCCCGTCAATCGTTGCAGACGCTGGGCGAACTCCCCCGTTCGGGCGGACAGGTTCTCGGCCAGATAATAAAGGACTTGGGCGCGATTATAAGCAGTTGCGCTCCCCCAGCTCCTGGTTGCTGCGCGGGCAGCCGAAACAGCGTCGCGGATGTCCTTGCGGTTGCCGACACCCGCTTCGCCAACAACCGCGCCCCCATGATCCAGCACACCATAGCTGTAGTTGCTGTCCGGACGCACCTGCTTGCCGGCAATGAAGAGCTTCGGTGTGCGGTCAATCAGATCGCCCGGGGCGCCGTCAGCCACCTGGAAGGTATAAGGCTCGAGGACGGATCGAGTGCCCCCGTGCGCCGGCTTCAGGTAGGCCTGCATGCCCTCGATCCCGCCCTCGCGGCCAAAGCCGCTTTCACGATATCCCCCGAAGCCAACGGCCGCATCGAACATGTTCGTGCCGTTAATCCAGACGACGCCAGCCTTCAACGCCGGCGCCACCTGCAAGGCGAGGCCGATCGTTTCGCTCCAGATCGAAGCCGCCAGCCCATAGCGCGTGTTGTTTGCGAGTTCGATTGCCTCCGCCGTGTCTCGAAAGGTCATGCTCACCAGCACGGGGCCGAAGATTTCTTCCTGCGCAAGCAGATTGGCGGGGGCGAGATCCGACACCAGCGTCGGCGCAAAGAAGTGACCGCTCGTGGGCAATTCCCCCTGCGGCTGCCAACAGGCCGCACCTTGCGCCACCCCTTCCGCCACAAGACCGCGAACGCGCTCCAGTTGCGTCTGGTCCACCAGCGGCCCGATGTCCGTGTTCTTGTCCAGTGGATCCCCGACGCGAAGCCGCGCCATCCGCGCCTTCACCTTGCGCAGGAATTCACCCGCAACGCTTTCCTGCACCAGCAGGCGCGAGCCTGCACAGCAGACCTGACCCTGATTGAACCAGATCCCGTCAACCAGGCCCTCCACCGCGGAATTGAGGTCAGCATCCTCGAACACGATAAAGGGGGATTTGCCGCCAAGCTCCAGGGAAAGCTGCTTGCCGGAACCTGCGGTTCGTCCACGGATGATTTTGCCGACCTCGGATGAGCCGGTGAACGCGATCTTTGCGACATCGGAATGGGTGACGATCGCCTCGCCGACCTCTGGACCACCCTGCACGATGTTCACCACGCCTTTCGGCACGCCCACGCGCTCGCAGATTTCGGCAAACAGAATGGCCGTCAAAGGCGTGAATTCGGCCGGCTTCAGCACCACCGTACAACCGGCTGCCAGCGCCGGCGCGATCTTCCAGCTGAGCATCAGCAGCGGAAAGTTCCACGGGATGATCTGTCCGCACACGCCGACCGAAACCATCCCCGGTGCTTCGCGGTCGAGGTTCTGCGCCCAGCCGGCATGGTGGATGAAGTGGCGAATGGCCAGCGGAACGTCGATGTCGCGGCTTTCGCGGATTGGCTTTCCGTTGTCGATCGTTTCCAGCACGGCAAACAGCCGCGCATGCCGCTGGATTGCACGGCCAAGCGCATAAAGCACACGTGCGCGCCCGTAGCCGGATGTTTCGCGCCAGGCAGGCAGGGCAGCAGCGGCGGCGGCTACGGCACGATCCACATCCGAGGCATCCGCTTGCGAAATATCGGCGAGATGGCGGCCCTGCGCCGGCTCAGCCGTGGCAAAGGTCCGCCCGGATGCCGACGCGGTCCACGCTCCGTCGATAAACAGCGCTCGGGAGAAATCGCGCCCGGCAATCCAGCGATCGGCTTCCGCTCGGGATTCCGGCGCCGGGCCATAGTCCATCGCTCCGAAGCGTTCGAGAATGTTCATAAAGCCGATGCCTTCAAGCCATGGCGTGGCGATAGCCGGCCGAATAACGGCCGGTGAGGTGGTGTTCGAGCTGGCGCTCGATGTCGGTCAGGAGACTCGACGCACCGAAGCGGAAAAGATCCGGCTCGAGCCATTCCCGACCAAGCTCTTCCTTTATCAGCACCAGCCAATCGAGCGATGCCTTGGCGGTGGAAATCCCGCCCGCCGGCTTGAACCCGATCCGAATGCCGGTCGCCTCGTGGTAGGCCCGAATGGCGCGCACCATCACGAGGCCCACTGGCAGTGTAGCGTTCACGCTTTCCTTGCCGGTGGACGTCTTGATGAAATCGGCGCCCGCCATCATGGCCACCATGGATGCGAGGCCGACGTTGCGGAGCGTGGCCAGATCGCCGGTGCCGAGGATCACCTTCAGGTGAGCATCCCCGCACGCTTGCCGAAACGCCTGCACCTCCTCGAACAGTTCTTCCCACCGCCCGGCGAAAACCAAGCCGCGCTTGATCACCACGTCGATTTCGGTTGCACCGGCCGCGACGGACAGCTCGATCTCGCGGATCCGTGTTTCCAGGGGTGCCAGACCGTGAGGAAAGGCTGTGGAGACTGCCGCAACCTCAACCCCGCTGCCCCGGAGCGCATGCGCCGCGGTCGCAACAAAAGGATGATACACACACACCGCAGCAGGGCGGATCACCGTATCCCCAAGTCCGAGGCCTTGCCGCAGATCGCGGCTCAAGGGGTTCAACGCCTTCGCGCAAAGCCGGCGGACCCGCTCGTCCGTGTCGTTGCTGTTGAGCGTCGTCAGGTCCATGAGAGCAAGGGAGCGCAGCAGCCATGCCGCTTGGTTGTCACCCTTGATCGACCGCCTTTTCGTCAGGGTGGAGGCACGCCGCTCCAGGCCGCTCAGGTTGACGCGGCGCAGCGCATCAAGAAAGCGCACGTCAAAAGGCATGCCGGGGTTCCGCTCAGGCAGAGTGTCCGGCGCGCTGGTGTTTGCGGCGACGCGACCCTGGCGCAGTTGAACGAGTTCGGCCGAGTTTTGTGTTTTGCCGCTGTTAGGCGTCTTGGGGTGCATGGTCATGGAAGCGCCTCCGGACCCGCTGACCTTGATGTTTCATGCCAGGACGTCCGGCAAGGAAAACGATCATCTCCCACATGGGCGTCGGAAACAAGGCCGACGGGTTGCTGGCTTCCCTTCACGACAGGGGCCGGACGTCGACGCTTTGCCGGATCCGATGGCGGCCGCCGGCTTGAAGCACGCCAACTACTGGTGACACATCGCCGTAGTCACGTCCGTAAGCCACCACGATATGGTCGTCGCTGGCCAGCATTGCGTTGGTGGGATCGAACTCGATCCAGCCGGCTTCGCGGCCGCACCAGGCGCGCATCCAGGCATGCATGGCATCCGCTCCTTCCAAGCGCTCTTCGCCTTCGGGCGGGACCGTGCGGATGAAACCGCTAACATAACCAGCCGGAATGCCGAGCGCATGGCAGGCGGCAATCATGATGTGCGCGAAATCCTGACAAACGCCGCGCTTCAGCGCAAAGGCTTCGGCAATCGACGTATCCACCAGGGTCGCGTCAGGATCGTAAGCGAAGTCCTCGTGGATGCGATAGCCAAGCTCCTGCACCACCGCCCGTACGGTTTGGGTCCGGCTTGCACTGGCGTGTGCGTATTTCGCGATCGCTTCCACTTGCCTCAGTCGAGCGGTCTCGTGGCGGAAATGGTGTGGCGTGTCGAAGCCGAGGGAGCGGATCGACCCGATCTCCGCTTCCAGGCCTGATAAAAGGGGCGACAGATCCAGAGTGGTGGTTTGCCGCTGAACCTCCACTCTCGCCTGCATGGTGATTTCCAGCTCTTCATGCGCTTCGCGCAGGCTGAGCGCGACTGTGCGGTTGTTGAAGAAATCACGCCCGTCCTCGCGCTCGGTCGGTTGCGGCGAAATCCTGACGGATGCAGCCTGTACTCGTTGGATACCGTTCAACGTATCGGGAAGCACGCGAAGGAGGTGCTTTGCGCCTGAAACCGGGTACCCGTAGTCGTAGCCGAGCGTGAGGTTGATGTCGTAAAGCATCAGCGGAAATAACTGTCCGAAAGAAGGTCAGACAAGGCCGCCAGATCCGCGCCAAGAGTTTCGAGCACGGCACTCGTCACGGCAGCAGGAGCCATCACGGCAAGGCTGCTGTGCAGCCGCATGATCTCGATCGGCAACGGGGCACGGGCGCCCCTTCCGTCGCGATCCGGCAGCAGCCCGATTTCTGTCTTCAACTCCGCCAGTTGAAACAGAACCGAACGCGGATTGAGAGGATCAAGCGCCAGAAGGTCGACATGCGTTTGTGTGCTGAAGGTCATGCCGTAGCGTCGGCGGTGCGTGATCACGCTGTCGCCGATTTCCAGAAGCAGATCGAGGGCACCGTCCGGCGCATCCGGCCGGGCGAACCGTGCCAGAAGCCTCGTCATCTGCTTGGCACGCTCCATGCGCCGGCCGATCTCAAGAAAGCGCCAGCCGATGAAACGCACCATGTTTTCATGTACCAGCCCCGAAAATCCGGTGAGCTTTCGCAAAAGAACGGTCATTGCGCGCACCGCGTCATCGCCAGGCTGGATGCGCGGCGACAATTGCGCAGCCGTTTCGGTGAGATCGCGCAAGGCAAGCCAACCATCCACCGAGAAGCGGTCCCGCACCCGTCCACCCGTGCGCTCGACATCTCCCAGGGTATCCAGCAGCGACTGCGGGAGTGCCTTGCGTGCATCGGTACCGAGCGTGAGGAGGTCATCGCGTAGGGATTGAAGCAGTCCGGAACGGTCGTCAGGGCCTTCGGCCCATCGGCTGTTGTACGCACGCAGAATGCGCACGGTGGCTTCCGTGCGCTCCACGTAGCGGCCGAGCCAGAACAGATTGTCCGCCGTGCGAGCCGGCAACATGCCTTGCGGATTGCGTCCCCCGCCGCAGACTTCCTGGTTGATCAGGCTGACCTGTTCCACCGGGCGTGAACCCACAACCCAGACATCAGCGACACGGCCCCCACGTTGGAGCGATATGGCCGACGCTTCGCCGGTTTGCCCGACCCGCGCAAAGCCGCCGGGCATCACCGTCCAGCCTCGTGCCGTGCGAGCAGCAAAGGCGCGCAGAACCACCGGACGCGGGGAAATCTGGCCGTCTTCGTCGACCGGCATCGTAGACAGGGTTATCGGCTCCTGCGCGACCACGCGGCGGCCATCGAGCTCCAGCGCTTGCAGCCAACGCTCGCGGACGGCGGGCGCAAGTCGCTTCCCTTCCTGCGTTTCCTCGTCTTCAAACGGCAAGCGGGTCGAGAGCGCGGGACCGATCAGCAGGTCATCGAAGCGATCGCGCACCCATCCTGCTTCCTTGCTTGCGCCGCACCACCAGGTCGCGATGTTGGGGATCTTCAGCTTCTCGCCGATCAGCCGGTAGGCCAGAGCCGGCAAGAAAGCGTGCAGGGCGCGCGTTTCGAGAATGCCCGATCCCAAAGCGTTCACCATGGTGGCTGCGCCTGCACGCATGGCCGCAGCGAGGCCGGGCGTACCGATGCGCGAATCCGAACGCAGTTCCAGAGGATCCATGAAGGCAGCGTCGAGGCGGCGCCAAAGAACCCCAAGTGGCTTCAAGCCCGAAACGGTGCGCACCTGCACGCGTCCATCCACAACGGCAAGATCTTCCCCTTCCAGAAGAAGAAGACCCAGATAGCGGGCGATGTAAGCGTGTTCGAAATAGGTGTCGTTGAGCGGGCCCGGGGTGATGATCGCGATGCCTTCGTTCTTGTTGCGGCGCGCGGCTGCAAGATGATCCCGAAAGTCGCGGAAAAAACCGGCCAGGCGATGCAGGTTCGATGCGCTGCCGATGTCGCCGAACGCGCGGGCAGTGGCCACACGATTTTCCAGTGCGAAGCCTGCCCCCGAAGGAGCCTGCGTGCGATCCCCGAGGATGCGCCAGAACCCCTGGACGTCGCGCCCGAGGTCGAAGGCGAGGAAGTGGAGAAAACGTCCTCCCGCCGGCTTCTGGCCGACCATCGGCCGCAGGAACTCGGCGTTGCCCGCAATCAGCTCCAGAGGAAGCAGGCCCTCGGCCACAAGCCGATTATCGCCATAGATGTCCGCACAAAGGGCTTCCAGGAGTTCGGCGCGCTGAACCAACCCGTTTGCCAGCGCATGCCATTCTCCCTCGTCCAGGATCAAGGGCAGGTGCGAAAGCGGCCATTGCCGTTCCACTGTGCCAGCCTTGTTGTAGAGCCGGTAAAACACACCGGCATCCGCGAGATACCGATCAGCACGCGCGAAGCGGCGCGCCGCTTCCTCGGCGCTGAAAGCATCGAGGGCGTTCACCAGCGGCTGCCAGGCCGGGCGCACCGAGCCCGGGGCTGCCATCATCTCGTCGAAGGCATCGGGGTTCAGGCGGTAAGACCCCGTCCATCCGCCCCGGTTCGGCGCGAACGGGTCTGGCGCGCTGGTTTCAATCATGCTGGCTCAAATACCAGCGGGGCGGCGCAAGTCGAGCGTGTGCGGGAACTCACGTGAGGGCTGTTCCGGCCGGAACGTTCCCGGGCCCGGCGTGTGGCCATACGGGATGAAGCGCGCCAGGCGCCGTGCTTCGGCCTCGTTGGTGTTCACCGGGAACGTCTCGTAGTTGCGCCCGCCGGGATGGGCAACATGATACACGCAGCCGCCGATCGCGCGGCCTGACCAGCGGTCGAAGATGTCGAAGATCAGCGGGGCATCGACGGGGCGGGTGGGATGCAGGCCGGAAGCCGGCTGCCACGCCTTGAAGCGCACGCCGGCAACAAAGGTGCCGACGATCCCGGTGGGCTGCAAGGGCACGGCGCGGCCGTTGCAAAGCACGCCGTGACGTTCCGGGTTGAAGCCGTCGGCGCGCACCTGCACGCGTTCCACCGAGCTGTCGACATAGCGCACCGTGCCGCCGATCGCGCCGGTTTCGCCAAGCACGTTCCAGGGCTCCAGCGCCTGGCGGATTTCCAGCCGCACGCCTTCCGCTTCCACCTCGCCGCAGAAGGGGAAGCGGAATTCAAGGAGGGCTTCGAACCATTCGGACTTCACGGGAAAGCCGTGGCAGGTGAGATCGGCCAGGACGTCGCGGAAATCGGCCCACACATAATGCTGCAGCATGAAACGGTCGTGCAATGCCGTGCCCCAGCGAACGAAGCCGCCGTCGAGCGGTGCCTTCCAAAGCCGCGCAATGATCGCGCGCACCAGCAGCTGCTGGGCGAGGCTCATGCGAGGCGAGGGCGGCATTTCGAAGCCGCGAAATTCAACAAGACCGAGCCGGCCCGTCGGGCCATCGGGCGAAAACAGCTTGTCGATGCAGATTTCCGAGCGATGGGTGTTTCCGGTGACATCCACCAGCAGATTGCGGAACAGGCGGTCAACGAGCCACGGCGCAGGCGCGAGGCCCTCGCCCGGCATCGGCACCTGCGCAATAGCCGTTTCCAGCTCATACAACGCGTCGTGGCGCGCTTCATCAACGCGCGGCGCCTGGCTGGTGGGACCGATAAACAGACCTGAGAACAGGTAGGACAAAGCGGGGTGACGCTGCCAGTACAGCACGAGGCTTTTCAGGAGGTCGGGCCGGCGCAGAAACGGGCTGTCCATGGGCGTGGCACCGCCTACCACGACATGGTTGCCGCCGCCGGTGCCGGTGTGGCGACCGTCGATCATGAACTTGTCGGCGCCGAGGCGCGTTTGCCGCGCTTCCTCGTAAAGCATCGTCGTGGTTTGGACACAGTCGTCCCAGGTCGATGCGGGATGAATGTTGACCTCGATCACGCCCGGATCTGGCGCAACGCGGATCACTTCCAGACGGGGGTCCTGCGGCGGGGCATAACCTTCGATGTGAACCGGCAAGCCGATCTTTTTTGCCGCTTCCTCGGCGGCGGCGATCAGTTCGAGATAGTCTTCCAGCGCTTCAACCGGCGGCATGAACACGCAAAGACGACCGTCGCGGGGTTCAACGGAGATCGCCGTGCGCACCACACCCTCGATGTCGGAGGCGGTCTGCTCGACCTGGGCTTGCGTGGGTGTGCTGGCCTCGAAGGAGGCTTCCGGCAAGGATCGCTCATCGCCCTGCTGGGCTTTCGTCGCTGGCTTGGACAAGGCGTCGCGCGGTGGCAAGGGCGCGCGATCAACCGATGGGTCGGTGGGGACAATGAAGGGGAAGCGCGCCGGCGGCACGTGCGCGAGCGCGCTGAGCGGCAGGCGGTAGCCGACAGGAGAGTCGCCCGGCACAAGAAACAGCTTGCCGCGCCGCGTTTTCCACTTTTCCGTTTGCCAGCGATGACCGGATGCCTTGGCGTTCCAGCGCTGCACCGGCAGGACATAGCCGGATGGCTTGTTCAAGCCGCGCTCAAACACCCGCGCCATGCGGTTGCGCGCTTCGGCATCGGCAAGCTCGGAATTCGCGGGATCGACATTGGCGGGCAAGTTGCCTTCGCGCAGAATCCATTCGGCGGGGTCTTCATAGGCCGGGGAAACAGCGTCCGTTGGAAGATCGAGATGGGCTGCAATGGCCGCAGCCAGCGCTTCCGCGTCGCGGGGACCCGCCTTCGTGTCTGCTGTTTCCGTGGCAATCAGGTTGGGATCGGCCCAGATCGGCTCGCCGTCCTTCCGCCAGTAAAGCGAAAAGGTCCAGCGCGGCAGGGTTTCGCCGGGATACCACTTCCCCTGCCCATAGTGGAGGAAGCCGCCCGGCGCGAACTTCTCGCGCAACCGGCGGATCAGCTGGTCGGCCTTGTCGCGCTTGGTCGGACCCACAGCCGCGGTGTTCCATTCGGCTGACTCGAAATCGTCGATCGACACGAAGGTCGGCTCGCCGCCCATGGTGAGGCGCACGTCGTTTGCCTCCAGTTCGCGGTCGATCGCGTGACCGAGCGCGTCGAGTTCGGCCCAGGCTTCGTCCGAGAACGGCTTGGTGATGCGAGCATGTTCGGCAACGCGGCTGACCCGCATGTCAAAGGCGAAATCAACCTCGGCATAGCTTGCCACACCGCTGATCGGCGCGGCATTGCGGTAGTGGGGCGTGGCTGCCAGCGGGATGTGGCTTTCACCCGTGAGGAGACCGGAGGTTGGGTCGAAACCGATCCAGCCGGCACCGGGCAGATAAACTTCCACCCAGGCATGCAGGTCCGTGAAATCCACCGCCGTGCCAGCCGGTCCATCCAGCGCAGCGAGATCCGGCTTCAGCTGAACAAGATAGCCGGACACGAAACGGGCCGCAAAGCCGAGATGGCGCAGCACCTGCACCAACAGCCAGGAGGAATCGCGGCAGGAGCCGGACGCCTTTTCCAGCGTTTCTTCCGGCGTTTGCACGCCGGCTTCCATGCGGATGAGATAGCCAATCTCCCGCGACAATCGGGTATTCAGGTCCACCAGGAAGTTGACCGTCGAGGGGGCTTCGCGCTCGATCGTGTCGAGAAAAGCTTGGAGACGCGGCCCCGCGGCTTCTGCCTTGCGATAGATCACCAGGTCTTCAGCGATGTCGGCGGGATACTCGAAGGGGTAGCTTTCGGCTTCCGGCTCCACAAAGAAGTCGAACGGGTTGTAGACCGTCATGTCGGCGATGACGTCGACCTCGATCTTCAGCTCGCGCACCGGCTCGGGGAAAACGAAGCGCGCCAGCCAGTTGCCGTAGGGATCCTGCTGCAGGTTCACGAAGTGGTTGTCAGGCGAAACCTTGAGGGAGTGCGCGATCACCCGCGTGCGTGAATGCGGCGCCGGCCGCAGCCGGATGATCTGCGGGCCGAGTGTAACCGGCCGGTCGTATCGGTAATGCGTGAGATGATGGATCGCGGCCTTGATCGCCATGCAGCTTCTTGTCCCCTGCGGCCTAGACTGCCACTTCCTGATCGCCAGTAAATCGCGTTCAAACAGGATCTGGCAAGGCTTGGTTCGGTTGTGGAAGATGGGTTTCGGGACCCGATTTCCACGGAGCTTCATTAGCCGGCTTTAGAAGGTGTGAAGCGGGCCACCAAGGCGTGGGCATCGCCAGGATAAATAAGACGCACATGCGTCACCGGTTGCTCGGCATTCCAGGTGCGGCGCTCCACCGCAAGGCAAGCGCTTCCGAGCGGACGCTGCAACAAGGAAGCATCCGGGCCGGCAGACACCGCGCTGATACGGTGCTCGGCGGTGCTCCAGGGCACTTCGCCGATCAGCCAGGCGCCAGGGGCCAGCGCGGCAAAGGCTTCATTCTTTGCATTCGGCACGGCGGCAAGGCTGATCAGGCGATCTTCCAGGCAGAACGGACGTTCCGCGGCGCAATGCAGACACGTCAGCGCCAAGACAGGCACCGGCTCCTCGATCTGTAGCCGGGCGCAATCGGCCCGGCTTGCCTGCCGCGCCTGGCGCTTCAGAATCTCGAAGCGGTAGGAAAGGCCGATCGTTTCCACCTCGGCCCGAATGTCGTGAATTTCCAGAACCGCGGATTGCAACACGGGTTGCCGAACCACACTGCCAGACTTGCGCCGGCGCTCAATCAACCCGTCGGCGGCCAGTTCGCTCAGCGCCTTGTTGACGGTCATGCGGGCGCAGCCATAGGTCGCCGCAAGCTCGGTCTCGTTGGGGATGCGCGTTCCCGGCAGCCATTCGCCGGACAGGATCTTGGCTTCGATCGCGGCCCGGATCTGCCGGTGCAGTGGGGCAGCGCCGGACGGCATCAGGACAGCAGCCGCTCGACGGTGCGGGTGAACCGCCGGGCGATCGCTTCACGTCTACGATGGCGGCCGGCTTCGACCTGCTTGGTGCCATTCACCCAAACGCAATCCACAAGCGGTCGCCCGGAAAAGATCCAGGCATCGAGGATGGCATCGCCCGAGCGGCCGGCCAGCGCAACATCATCAGGCTGGAGGCTGACGAAATCCGCCGCAGCACCTCGGCTTAGCCCGGAAGAAACGCCAAGCGCCTGCGCGCCGCCAACGAGAGCGCGGTTAAACAGTGCCGCGCCATTGGAGCGGCCGGGTTCAACAAGCATGTTGCGGCCGCGATGGTGCAGGCGCTGGGCATATTCCATGGACCGCAGTTCCGCGCCCACGCCGATCTCGATGTTGGAATCCGAGCCGATCGCGATTGCGCCGCCGTTTTCAGCAAAAGTGACTCCCTCGAAGATGCCGTCGCCGAGATTGGCTTCGGTGATGGGGCAAAGGCCTGCGACCGCGCCGGTTTTGGCGAAGGCTGTTGTTTCCGCTGATGTCATGTGGGTGGCGTGGATCAGGCACCAGCGCGCGTCCACCGGCTGGTGGCCGAGCAGCCATTCCACTGGCCGGCGCCCGGACCAGGCAACGCAGTCTTCCACCTCCTTCACCTGTTCGGCAATGTGGATGTGTATGGGCTTGTCTGGCCGCAGACCTGCGAGCCAGTCGAGCTCGTCGGGCGTGACCGCGCGCAGGCTGTGGGGCGCCAGGCCTGTGACGCCATTTGGCAGGGCATCCGTCAGGGTTTCGCAGCGCTCGAGCAAGGCCGCGAACTGATCGCGATCATTGATGAACCGGCGCTGGCCTCCGTTCGGCGCTGCGCCGCCGAAGCCGGAATGAGCATAGAACACGGGCAGCAGCGTGAGTGCGATGCCGGTCTGACTGGCGGCGGCGGCGATGCGGGCGGCGAGTTCGCCGATGTCGGCATAAGGCTGCCCATCAGGCTGATGGTGAAGGTAGTGAAATTCGCCAACGCGGCCGAAGCCGGCTTCCAGCATCTCGACATAAAGCTGTGCCGCCACCGCCTCGACATCCTCGGCCGTCATGGTGAGCGCGAAACGGTACATCACCTCGCGCCAAGACCAGAAACTGTCGGAGCCCGGCCCGCGCACTTCCGCCAGACCGGCCATGCCGCGCTGAAAAGCGTGGCTGTGAACGTTGGGCATAGACGGCAGGAGGATCGCGTGCTGCTCGTCGCCGGCTTGTGGCTCGACGCCCAACTCCACGTCCTGGATTTGTCCCGAGGACAGCATCAGACGAACATCGGCGGCCCACCCGGTGGACAACAGCGCCTGCCTTGCGTGGATCGTGGTCATCTTTCGCCTCTCGATTTAAGCTTGCCAAGCCTTAGCCCGTCTGATCATTATGTCTATACATAACCAGCTGCCGAGGGAAGTCTGCTCGTGTCCGGAACCCCTGAAAGCCTGACGATCTGGCGCAACGCCCGCCTTGCCACCATGCGAACCGACGCTGATGGACTCGGCTTGGTCGAGCGCGGCGCAGTTGTTGCGCGAGATGGAAAGATCGTCCATGCGGGACCCGAAGCCGACCTCCCCACCGGCCTGTCAGGTGCCGTTTTGGTGGATTGTGACGGTCGCTGGATCACGCCCGGCCTGATCGATTGCCACACCCATCTCGTTTACGCGGGCAATCGCGCTAACGAGTTCGAAATGCGGCTCGCAGGCGCGAGCTACGAAGAGGTCGCGAGGGCGGGAGGCGGCATCGTGTCCTCCGTGCGCGGCGTGCGAGCGGCCTCGGAAGACCAGTTGATCAAGGAATCCCTGCCGCGGCTTGATGCGCTGATCGCGGAAGGCGTCACCACGGTGGAAGTGAAGTCTGGCTACGGCCTCGACGCGACCAGCGAAGCGAAATCGCTGCGGGCCGCGCGGCGGCTGGGTTCGGAGCGGCCCGTCACGATCCGCACCACCTTTCTTGGCGCCCATGCGCTGCCGGTCGAAGCGAACGGCGACAAGGACGCTTATATCGAGCAGGTCGCCAACGAGATGCTGCCGGCGATCGCGCGCGACCGTCTGGCTGATGCGGTGGATGGCTTTTGTGAAGGCATCGCCTTTTCGCCGGAGCAGATCGCACGGGTGTTCGATGCCGCAAGGGCGCTCGGCCTGCCGGTGAAGCTGCATGCCGACCAGCTCAGCGATCTTGGCGGTGCGGAACTGGCTGCCCGCTATGGCGCGCTGTCGGCCGATCACCTCGAACATACGAGCGAGGCCGGGGCGGCGGCGATGGCGAAGAGCGGCACCGTGGCGACGATCCTGCCCGGCGCGTTTTACTTCATCCGCGAAACGGTGAAGCCGCCGATCGACCTGTTTCGGCAGCACAAGGTGCCGATGGCGTTGGCAACAGACTCCAATCCCGGCACCTCGCCGCTGACGTCTTTGCTGCTCACCATGAACATGGGTGCGACCCTGTTTTCGATGACCGTCGAAGAATGCCTAACCGGCGTCACCCGCAACGCCGCACAGGCGTTGGGGCTGCAGGATGAGGTCGGCACGCTAGAACCCGGTAAGTGGGCTGATCTCGCGATCTGGGACATCGAACGTCCCGCCGAGCTGGTTTACCGCATCGGTTTCAATCCGCTTCACGCCCGCATCTGGAGGGGCCAATGACCACAATAACCTTGAAGCCGGGCGAGGCGTCGCTGGCGGACTGGCACGCAATCTGGGGCGGCGCCGACGTTGTGCTCGACCCGGCCTGCAAGCCGGAGGTGCAGGCAAGTGCGGATGCGATTGCGCGCATTCTGGCCAAGGGTGAGCCGGTTTACGGCATCAACACAGGCTTCGGAAAACTCGCTTCCGTGCGCATTCCCGACGGTGACTTGGCGGCGCTCCAGCGCAACATCGTTCTGAGCCATGCCGCGGGCACGGGCGAGCCGATGCCAGCGGCAGTGACGCGCCTGATGATGGCGCTGAAGCTGGCCAGCCTCGCGCAGGGCGCGTCCGGCGTGCGGCTGAAGACGCTGGAACTGCTGGAAGCCATGCTGGCGAAGAACGTCATTCCCATTGTGCCGGCGCAAGGGTCGGTGGGTGCCTCCGGCGATCTCGCGCCCTTGGCGCATATGGCGGCGGCAATGATCGGCGTTGGTGAAATCTGGATCGAGGGGCAGCGTTTGCCTGCTGCTGAAGGTTTGCGCGCTGCCGAACTCGAGCCGGCGGTGCTTGGCGCCAAGGAAGGCCTCGCGCTCCTTAACGGCACGCAATATTCCACCGCCTACGCGTTGGCGGGCTTGTTTGAAGCCGAAACGCTGTTCCAAGCCGCACTGGTGACCGGCGCATTGTCCACCGATGCCGCCAAGGGTTCCGACGCGCCTTTTGATCCGCGCATCCATGCCCTGCGCCGCCATCGCGGCCAGATCGAAACGGCGGACGCCTTGCGTGCTCTGATGGCCGGCAGCGCCATTCGCGAGTCGCATCGTGTTGGCGACGAGCGCGTGCAGGACCCCTATTGCCTGCGCTGCCAGCCACAGGTGATGGGTGCCGCTCTCGACGTTTTGCGCAAGGCGGCAGACACGCTCGGCACCGAAGCCAATGGCGTGTCCGACAATCCGCTGATCTTTGTTGAAGACGACACGGCGCTGTCAGGCGGCAATTTCCATGCCGAGCCGGTGGCCTTCGCCGCTGACATGATCGCGCTGGCCGTGTGCGAGATCGGCTCCATTGCCGAACGCCGCATCGCCATGCTGGTCGACCCTGCTCTATCGGGCATGCCGGCTTTTCTGACGCCGAAACCGGGCCTGAATTCCGGCTTCATGATCCCGCAAGTGACGGCGGCAGCCCTCGTTTCGGAAAACAAGCAGAAAGCCTATCCGGCGAGCGTGGATTCGATCCCGACCTCCGCCAACCAGGAAGACCATGTGTCCATGGCCGCCCACGGTGCGCGGCGCCTGATGAGCATGGTTGAGAATGCAACGGCCGTGATCGGCATCGAGCTGCTCGCTGCCGCGCAAGGTTGCGATTTCCATCAGCCGCTTCAATCCAGCGCGCCTTTGGAAGCCGTGCGCACGCTGCTGCGCGCGCAGGTTCCGCATCTCGATGACGACCGCTACTTCCATCCTGATATGGAAGCCGCCAATGCGCTGGTGCGCTCGGGCGCGGTGGTGGACGCCGCGGCTGCGATCGAACTTCCAGGAGTGACGGCATGACTGACTGGCTTACCATCCGTCGCGGCCAGGCACCGCTTCTTGTGAGCTTCCCCCATACCGGTACGAATCTCGCCGGCCTTGACGATGCTTTCGTATCGCCCTGGCTCGCGCAGCGCGACACCGATTGGTGGATCGACCAGCTTTATGACTTCGCGGAACAGCTCGACGCCACGATCGTGCACACGGCCATTTCGCGCTCGGTGATCGACGTCAATCGCGATCCGTCCGGTGTTTCGCTTTACCCAGGTCAGACCACCACTGATCTTTGCCCGCTCGAAACCTTTGATGGCGATCCGCTCTACAAGCCGGGACATGAACCGGATGCGGCAGAAATCGAGCGCCGCCGCGAAACCTACCATGCGCCGTTCCACGCCGCGCTGGACAGTGAGTTGCTGCGGCTTCACCGCATGCATGACCGCGTCGTGCTTTATGACTGCCATTCGATCCGATCGGTACTGCCGCGCTTGTTCGAGGGCCGGCTTCCGGTGTTCAATCTCGGCACCAACGATGGCCGCTCCGCCGATCCTGCGCTTCAAGCGGCCGTCGGTGCCATCTTGGAAGACAGCGGCGAAAGCTTTGTGGTGAATGGCCGCTTCAAGGGCGGCTTCATCACCCGCCATCACGGCCGGCCCGACAACGGCGTCCACGCGCTTCAGATGGAACTGTCGAACCGCGGCTACCTCAACGAGCCAGAAGGCAAGGGCACGCCGGAAACCTGGCCGGTGCCGTATGATGCCGATTATGCTGCGCCGATCCGCGCGCGATTGAAAACCATTCTCCAAACCGCGCTCGACTGGGCCAACACCGGAGCTTCCGCATGACCACCCGAATCGACAATCAGCGCGTAATCCGTGCTGCCACCGGCCCGGAGCTTTCCGCGAAAAGCTGGCTGACTGAAGCGCCTATGCGCATGCTGATGAACAACCTTGATCCGGGCGTGGCGGAAAAGCCGGGCGAACTCGTGGTTTATGGCGGAATCGGTCGCGCCGCGCGGGATTGGGAAAGTTTCGATCGGATCGTGGCGGCCCTGAAGACGCTGGAATCCGACCAGACGCTGCTGGTGCAATCCGGCAAGCCGGTGGGCGTGTTCCAAACGCACAAGGATGCGCCGCGCGTTCTGATCGCCAACTCCAACCTCGTCCCCCATTGGGCGACTTGGGATCATTTCCACGAACTGGATAAGAAGGGGCTGGCCATGTACGGCCAGATGACTGCGGGCTCCTGGATCTATATCGGCAGCCAAGGCATCGTGCAGGGCACCTACGAGACCTTTGTGGAAATGGGCCGCCAGCATTATGATGGCGATCTGTCCGGCCGCTGGATCCTGACCGCCGGTCTCGGCGGCATGGGTGGCGCGCAGCCGCTGGCGGCCACCATGGCCGGTGCCTCCTGCCTTGCGGTGGAATGCCAACCGAGCCGCATCGAAATGCGGCTGAAGACCGGCTATCTCGACCGGCAGGCACAAGACCTTGATGAAGCGCTCGCGATCATCGACGAAGCCGTGAAGGCGAAGAAGGCGGTGTCCGTCGGCCTCCTTGGCAATGCCGCCGACATCTTCCCCGAACTCGTGCGCCGCGGCATCAAGCCCGATGCGGTGACTGACCAGACCTCCGCGCATGATCCGATCAACGGTTACCTGCCCAAGGGCTGGACGCTGGCTGATTGGGAAAGCAAGCGTGAGCGCGATCCGAAGGCGGTTGAACACGCCGCCAAGCAGTCCATGGCGACCCATGTGCGCGCCATGCTCGACTTCTGGAAGATGGGCGTGCCCACCGTCGATTACGGCAACAACATCCGGCAGATGGCGCTGGAAGAAGGCGTTGCTGATGCCTTTGACTTCCCCGGCTTCGTGCCGGCTTATATTCGGCCGCTGTTTTGCCGTGGCATCGGGCCGTTCCGCTGGGCGGCCTTGTCGGGCGATCCGGAGGACATCTACAAGACTGACGCCAAGGTGAAGGAGCTGACGCCGGGCAACCACCACCTCCACAACTGGCTCGACATGGCGCGCAAGCGCATCAAGTTCCAAGGCTTGCCGGCGCGCATCTGCTGGGTCGGCTTGGGCGATCGTCATCGCCTCGGCCTCGCCTTCAACGAGATGGTGCGCAATGGCGAGCTCAAGGCGCCGTTGGTGATCGGCCGCGACCATCTCGATTCCGGCTCGGTGGCTTCGCCCAACCGCGAAACCGAAGCCATGAAGGACGGATCGGACGCCGTGTCGGACTGGCCGCTCCTGAACGCGCTCCTCAACACCGCCTCCGGCGCGACTTGGGTTTCGCTACATCACGGCGGCGGCGTCGGCATGGGATTTTCGCAACATTCCGGCATGGTGATCGTGTGCGATGGGACGGAAGACGCCGACCGCCGGTTGGAACGCGTCCTTTGGAACGATCCGGCTACCGGCGTGATGCGCCATGCCGATGCCGGCTATGAGGAAGCGATCGACTGCGCCAAGGAAAACGGCCTCAACTTGCCGGGCATTCTGGGCTGATCATGCGCTTCCTGCCGGCTAGCGGCCACAAGCGCATGCCGTGGAAGAACGGCAAGGGAATGACCACGGAGATCGCGGTTCATCCTTCCGGTGCGTCCGTGGCGGATTTCGAGTGGCGGATTTCCACCGCCAGCGTCGCCGAAGATGGCGCCTTTTCGCTGTTCGAAGGCGTCGACCGGACCCTGGCCGTGCTTTCCGGAGAAGGCATTGATCTTCTTGTCGGGCAGGCCAGTCCGGTGCGCCTTCACAAGAACAGCCTGCCGTTCCGGTTTCCTGCCGATGAAGCAACGTCTGCGGTGCTTCTGGACGGGGCGATCACGGACCTCAACGTGATGACCCGCCGCGGCCGCTGGGAGCACGATGTCGCTCGTTTCGCCCTGGAGGGTGCCTTGAGCCTGTCGATCGGGGCAGAAGTCGTCCTGATCATCGGTCACGAAGGGCTGGTGCGGGTTTGCACGAAGGACGAGGAGCAGCCTCTTGGACCTCTGGACGCGGTGGTGACGAGCGGCGGAAGCTTCGTGTTGCAATCCGATGGCCAAGGCTGCAGCTTCTTTATCGTCACCCTCGGCTTCGTGTCCTGAGCCTGATCCCTGCGGGTTGACAGGGTGGTCGTTTAAGCCGCAACCCTGCCAGCCCTTAAGGCTGAACCTCCATGCTTCGCACCTTTGCCAGATCCTTCCTGCTTTGCTGCGGCCTGTTGGCCGGAGCACCGGGCTTTGCGGCAGAACCGATCCTTCCCAACCTTTGGGATCCGAAGGAGCGCATGCCGAAGCCGGATCTCGGCGAGGTGGAACGGCTCCGCTTCATCACGACCACCGAATTTCCGCCTTTCAACTTCATCGATGAGACAGGCCGTTTGAGCGGCTTTCATGTGGACCTTGCCCGCGCGATCTGCGCCGAGCTCGCGATCACGGAGCGATGCCAGATCCAGGCGCTGCCTTGGGACGAACATCGCCAGGCGCTGGAAGATGGAGAGGGCGAGGCGCTTCTGGCTGGCCTCGCCGTCACCGAAGAAAACCGCCGCACGCTGGCCTTTTCGCGACCCTACATGGTGTTTCCCGCCCGCTTCATGGCGCAGCGCACCGATCTCGTGGAGCCAACGGCTGAAAACCTCGCCGGCCGAACCGTTGGCGTCATGACGGGCTCGGCGCACGAAAGAATGCTGCGCGACCTTTTCCCCGGCGTCACCGTTCAGGGCTTCGACGACTTCGAGGCCATGCTTGCGGCGGTTCAAACCGGCATGATCCCGCTCGCTTTCGGCGATGGCATGCAGATCAGCTTCTGGCTCGGCGAAAGCGAAAGCGCCAATTGCTGTTCCTTTGTTGGCGGACCCTTCATCGCACCCGAATATCTCGGGCAAGGGCTGGCTGTCGCCGTTCCGCTCGACCAGCCGGTGCTGCGTCAGGCGATCGACTACGCGCTTCACCAAATCAGCGCCAAGGGGACCTTTGCGGAACTTTACCTGCGCTATTTCCCGATCGGCTTCTTCTGAGCCGCCCGCCTGAACGGAAAGCGGAGCAACCAGAACAGGCCTGTCGTTTCTCGCCCCCGAGGCGCCTTCAAACCGATCTCCATCCCGCCGTGCCCCGCAGCCGGCTGCGCCAGATAGGTGCCGAACAAGCGGTCCCACCAGGCAAAGTTGAAGCCGTAGTTTGTGTCGGTTTCCGCGGGGGTGCTGGAATGATGAACCCTGTGCATGTCGGGCGTGACGATCACCCGCCGCAGGATCCGATCAACGCTGCCGGGCAAGCGAATGTTGGAATGGCTGAACATCGCGCCGGCATTGAGCACGATCTCGAACAAAAGGACGGCAAAGGGCGGGGCACCAAACAGAACCACAACCAAGGCCTTCCAAACCATGGATGCTAGGATTTCAACGGGATGAAAGCGCAGTCCCGTGGTGACATCCACCGCGGTATCAACATGGTGGACGCGGTGAAAGCGCCAGAACAGCGGCACTTTGTGGCTCGCCACATGCTCGGCCCAAACTGCGAAATCGAGGAGAACAAAGGCAAGGAGGCCGGCTGGACGCGGCGGCACTTCCAGGATCCGCAGCAATCCAAAGTCGTTCGCCTGCGCCCACAAAGCCGCTCCGACGGCCGCAGCTGGGAACGCGACCCGCAAGATCACGGAAGAAAGCACCACGAGGCCGAGATTGGCGACCCACCGTCGGCTTTTCCAGGCGCCCCGCAGTTCGTCGCGCTCCAAGCGCGGCGACCAAAGCTCCAAGGCAGCCATCCCGCCGAAGATGGCAAGAAAGGCGATCAGGCGGACGGTCGCTTCGGCGGGCACAACAGGGTCCATCCGCTTTATGTCGCGTCAGCCCGCCTCAGGTTCAAGCAGGCTGGCGCAGCCGACGCTCAAACGTGCTGGCCACCATTGATGTGGATTTCCGAGCCGCTCATGTAGGAGGCTTGGCTCGAACACAGGAAAAAGATGATGTCGGCCACTTCCCCCGTTGTTCCCAAACGGCGGAGTGGGATGCCTTCCACGATCTTTTCCGTGCCGGGCGACAGAATCGCCGTGTCGATCTCACCCGGTGCGATGGCGTTCACGCGGATACCATGGGGGCCGAAATCGGCGGCCATTTCGCGGGTCAACGAGCCCAGCGCCGCCTTGGAGGTCGCGTAAGCGGTGCCGGCAAACGGGTGCACCCGCGTGCCGGCGATAGATGTGACGTTGACGATGGAGCCTTTCGCCGCCGCGAGCTCCTTGAAAAGGCCGCGGGCCAGCATGATCGGGGCGAAGAAGTTCACCTGAAACACATCGCGCCAGACATGCATCGGCGTGTCGATGGAGTTCATGCGGTTGCCGCTCTTGAGCTTCGGCGAAATGCCCGCATTGTTCACCAGCGCTTGCAGCTGGTCGCCGCTCGTTTCCAGGCGATGCCGGATCTCGGCGACTGCACTGCCCACATCTTCCGGATCCGACAGGTCGATTTTGATGTGGTCATCCGGGCCTGCCGGCCACGGGCAGTCTTCGGAGAAGTCCTGCCGCGAACAGGTGATCACGCGCCACCCTTCGCGGGAAAATCGTTTCACGGTGGCATGACCGATCCCACGGCTCGCGCCCGTCAGAACCAGCGTTTTTCTTCGATCGATGTCAGCCATGCGGCGGGTCTCCAGCCCCGGCTATGTAGCGAAGCCGCGACCACAATGCGAGCCGGCGGATGCTTCCTGCCCGATCAATTTCCCAAGATGATCGACAGGATGCTTTTGCTGCTCGCCGTGCTTTCGCCAACACCGACCGCCGGCCGGCGGACCGCGCCGGTTGCCGGGTTTTCGGCCTCGTCGCGCTGAAAGCCCGCGGGCTCGATCGCCTGCAGCGGGACAGCTTTTTGCGCGGATGCACCGATGATGGCGTCGAGCTTGGGCTGTGCGCGGTAGAACTCGACCCCCGGCAGTGGCACAGGTGGCAGCCCTTCATGGGCAGCCGCCATGAAATCATGCCAGGCAATGGTTGCGAGCGAGCCGCCCGTTGCGTTCTTCATCGGCTGGCCATCATCGTTGCCGAACCAGACGCCCGTGGTGAGGTTTGCCGTATAGCCCACGAACCAGGCATCGCGCGCGTTCTGCGTGGTGCCGGTTTTCCCGGCCGCCGGCCAGCCGAAGGCCGCCCGCTTGGCGGTGCCGGCTTCAACCGTGCGCATCATCATGGCATTCATCATGCCCACGATGTCCGGACGGACGACGCGCGGTGTGTTCTTCGGCTTGAACTCATAGAGGACCTCGCCCGCCGGGTTAGTGATCCGCCTGATGAAGTGCAGGTCGGCTTTGAACCCGCCATTGGCGTAGGGAACGTAAGCGGCCGTAAGTTCCAGCGGCGTTACATCCGACGTGCCGAGCGCGATGGATGCGTTGCGGTCCAGCTTAGAGTTGATGCCCATGCGGTGGGCGACTTCAATCACCCGGTCGACACCGGCGTCGCGGGCAAGCTGTGCGGCCACCGAGTTCAAGGACTTGGCCAGCGCGTCGGTGAGAGTGACCCGACCATAATACTTTCCCTCGTAGTTCTCCGGACGCCATTTCCCGATTGCGACCGGCGCATCATTCCGGGTGGAGTCCGGTCGCGCTCCTTGTTCGAGGGCTGCCTGGAACACAAAGGGCTTGAACGCCGAACCAGGCTGGCGCCGCGCTTCCGACGCGCGGTCGAATTGGCTTTTCGCGTAATCGTGGCCGCCCACCATGGCGCGGATGGCGCCTGAATTGTCGATGGATACAAGCGCACCCTGGCTGACGCGGTTCTTGGCTCCGTTCTGATCAATCAAGGTGCGGATCGACAGTTCGGCAAAATGCTGCAGCGTCTGATCAACCGTGGTTTCCACGATGATGTCGCTGCCGACCTCGCCAATCAGATCGGGAACTTCATCCATGACGCGGTCGGCGACATAGTTTTCCGAGCCGGTCCAGTAAGCCGCGGCGCGGGCGGCCGGCGCACTCATGGCCGAAGCAAGGTCCGTGTCGGCAATCGCGCCCTGGTCGCGCATGGCAGCAAGCACCACCTGGGCGCGTTCTTCCGCAGCTTCCGGGTCGCGCGCCGGCGACAAGCGCGAGGGCGCTTTCAGAAGGCCCGCCAGCACGGCAGCCTGAGACAGGGTGACGTTGCGGGCGGAGACGCCGAAAAAGCGACGCGACGCCGCTTCCACGCCATAGGAGCCCGAACCGAAATAAACGCGGTTCAAGTAAAGTTCGAGGATCTCTTCCTTTGAGTGCTGCCGCTCCAGCCAAAGTGCCAGCATGACTTCCTGCACCTTCCGCTCGATGGTGCGCTCAGGCTTCAGAAACAGGTTCTTGGCCAGTTGCTGGGTCAGCGTCGAGCCACCCTGCGCCACGCGTCCTTCCAGGACGTTCTGTACAAAGGCGCGCGCGAGGCCGATCGGATCCACGCCAAAATGGTCGTAGAAGCGGCGATCCTCGATTGCCACGACGGCCATGGGAATGAAGGGCGACATTTCGTGCAGCCCGACCGCTTCGCCGCCATTGGCGCCACGATTGGCGATCAGCATGCCGTCGACCGCGACGATTTTAACATTGGGGGCTCGGTCCGGAACCTCCCACGTGGTGGCGCTGGGCATGCGAGCTGCATAGAAGACCACCAGGCCAGCGGCGGCGATGCCGCCCCAGAGTCCCAGCACGAGCGACCAATAAACAGCCTTGCCAAACCAACCGAACAGTCCGCCGCGCAGACGGGATGCGCGCCCGCCTCGACCTTTCGCGCCTTTTCCCGCGCTTCGCGATTTCTGTTTCGCTGGCCGCACAACACGATCCTCAGCGCTCACGGACAACTCATCGCCCGTCGAGGCTCCGCCGAAGCTCGGTTCGATGCGCTTGACCTTGGTTCTGGATGCCATTCCCTGCCCGTCCCCTGCACAAGCAGGCTCCGGTGCACGGTAAATGCGGCTCCTTTAGGGGTGGTTAACCCTGCCTCGTTCAGCGCTGGAGAAGATCAACCAGATGCCAGGCGGCAAAATCGTCGCTGGCGAGGTAGCGCTCCCACACGCGATCATCGATCTGCGTGGATTGCCGACATGCCACAATGGCTTCATAGTGCCGAAATTCCCGCGCGGCAGGACCGATGCGGAACGGCAAGATCCGCAATCCCGAGGCTGGCGTTTGCCGACGGCCGGCGCGACGCTTCATTGGCCGCTTGGGCGCAATCATGAGAAACTCCCCTCCACCACCAAGTTCCTCCCCGTGGCTTGTGAGCATCTGCCGATCTTTTAAGCAGATCTGCCTGCGCTGGCATCATCCTTTGTTTAGCACACAAACCAATTTCCGCTACGTCAACGTCGAAGGTTCACCCCGTTAAAGCACCTTTCAGAGTGCCGCGGTTATAGCGCATCCAGGAAACGGGGTGGCAACATGTCTGCGAGCGCGCGCGTTGACTGGGTGGATGCGGCCAAAGGACTGTGCATCATCTTCGTGGTGATGGTGCATGCGGTTCTGGGGGTCGAACTCGCTGCCGGCGAAAACGGCTGGATGCACCACGTCGTGAGCTGGGCGCGCCCTTTCCGAATGCCGGATTTCTTTTTGATTTCCGGGCTCTTTCTCGCGCTGACGATCGACAAACCCTGGCGACGCTACCTTGATCGCAAGGTTGTGCACTTCGCCTATTTCTATGTCCTCTGGGTCACGATCCAGTTCGCTTTCAAGGCGCCCGGCATGGCCATAGAAGACGGCGTTGCGACGGCCGCCAGCAACTTCCTCCACGCCTTCGTCCAGCCTTTCGGCACCTTGTGGTTCATCTATATCCTGCCGATCTTCTTTGTTTTCACGCGGCTGATCCGCCGGTTGCCGGTTTGGCTGGTGGTTGCCTGGGCAGCGCTTCTTGAGATCCTCCCCGTTCACACCGGCTGGCTGATCTTCGACGAGTTCTGTGCCCGCTATGTCTACTTCTATGCGGGATATGCGCTGGCCAAGCTCATCTTCTCCTTTGCCGACGCTGCCCGTGCGCGTACCGGCACAACCCTCGTTGCGCTCGGGGTGTGGGCTGTCGTGAATGCGGCGCTGGTGTTCACACCCGTGCCGCCGGCGCTCACCTTCCTGGTTGCACACGAAATCGGCCATACCGGCGGGATCGGCGGCCTCGCCGAACTCCCTCTTGTCAGCCTCGTGCTCGGCTTCCTCGGCGCCGGCGCGGTGGTGGCGGTCGGCACACTCGCCGCCCGCATGGCGTCCATGAGCTGGCTGACCTGGCTCGGCGCCCATTCCATCGTGGTTTACCTGGCGTTTTTCCTTCCGATGGCCGTTGCACGCGCCGTGCTGCTCAAGCTCGGCGTCATCGATGACATTGGGACGATGGGGCTGCTGGTCACCGTTGCGGGCGTCAGCGGGCCGGTGATACTTTACGCCCTTGTGCAATGGAGCGGATACGGCCGCTGGCTGTTCGAGCGGCCGGGCTGGGCGTCACTCGAGCACAACCGCGCCAAGGCGGAGCGCCCGATCGCCGCCCGATAAGCGTTGCGGATCAGCTATGGGCGAAGATGTCTTCGTCCGGCCAGCCCATGAGGTCGAGCCTGGCGCGGGTCGGAAGAAACTGGAAGCAAGCATCCGCTTCTTCCATCCGGTTCTCACGATGAAGCCGTGACGCGAGGATCTCGCGCAACCGATGCAGGTACAACACGTCGGACGCGGCATAATCCAGCTGCTCGGGCGTGAGTTCCGGTGCGCCCCAATCGGACGACTGCTGCTGCTTGGAGATGCCGACGCCGAGAAGTTCGGCGCAGATGTCCTTCAAGCCGTGACGATCCGTGTAGGTGCGGGTCAGGCGCGACGCAATCTTGGTGCAAAACACCGGCTCCGGCATGACACCGAAGGCGTGGTAAAGCACAGCCAGATCAAAGCGGCCAAAGTGGAACAGCTTGGTGATGCCGGCATCGCCAAGCAGCTTCACGAGGTTCGGCGCTTGCGTCTGCCCCGCTTCGATCTGGATCACGTCGGCGGATCCGTCACCCGGTGAAATCTGCACCACACATAAGCGGTCGCGATGCGGGTTGAGGCCCAGCGTTTCCGTGTCGATCGCGACCGCGTCGACGCGGTAGTTCTCGAGATCCGGCAGGTCGCCCTTGTGGAAGCGGATGGTCGGCTTGGTGTTCATTTGGCAAGTGCGTCCAGGATGCGGGCCCAGGAGCGCTGGCCCTTGCGGAAGGATTCGACGTCATATTTCTCGTTCGGCGAGTGGATCCGGTCGTCCGACAGGCCAAACCCCACCAGCAGGGACTCCATGCCGAGGTAGGTCTGGAAGTCGCCCACGATCGGGATCGACCCGCCCATCGCGATCATTACGGCAGGCTTCGGCCATTCGTCCGATAGCGCCGCTTGCGCCTTGGACAGATAGGGTGCGTCGTAAGACAGCTGGATGGCCGGCGAGCCGCCGTGATCCTTGCCCCAGTCGGCGCGGCAATCGACAGGCAGCCGCTCTTCCACGAAGCGCTGGAATGCAGCACGGATTTTTGCCGGATCCTGCTTGTGCACGAGGCGGAAAGACACCTTGGCAGTTGCCTGCGCCGCAATCACGGTCTTGAAGCCCTCGCCCGTGTAACCACCGGTGATGCCGTTGAACTCGGCCGTCGGGCGCGCCCACACCAGTTCAAGGATGGAGCGGCCTCTTTCGCCGGAAGGCTGCGACAGGCCGATCGGGCCAAGGAAGTTTTCATTGGTGACGCCCAGGCTTTTCCAGCTTTCCAGGATCTGCGTCGGGGTTTCTTCGACCCCCTCATAGAAGCCCGGAATGGTGACGCGGCCATCCGCATCATGCAGGTCGGCCAGGATCCTGGCGAGCACGCGGATCGGATTGGCGGCGGCGCCGCCGTAAGAGCCGGAATGCAGGTCGCGATTGGCCGCGTGGATCGTCAGTTCCACCCCCAGGATGCCGCGCAGGCCAACGGAGATGGCCGGTGTTTCGCGGTCCCACATGCCCGTGTCGCAAACCAGCGCGAAGTCGGCCTTCAGTTCCTCCTTGTGCGCTTCGAGGAACGGCTTCAGCGAGGGCGAGCCGCTTTCTTCCTCGCCTTCGAACAGGATCGAGATCCGGCAGGGAAGCGCGCCATGTACGGCGTTGTAGGCGCGGCAGGCTTCCACAAAGGTCATGATCTGGCCCTTGTCATCGGAGGAGCCGCGGGCGCGGATCACATCCACGCCATCCTCCGCCTTTTCCACAACGGGATCAAAGGGGTCGCGGGCCCACAGATCGAGCGGATCGACCGGCTGCACGTCGTAGTGACCGTAAAAGAGAACATGTGGGCTGCCGGCAGGACCATCGGCATGCGCCACCACCATCGGGTGACCGGGCGTGTCGCGTCGTTCAGCCGTGAACCCGATGCTTCGCAGGTCTTCCACCAGCCAATCCGCGGCTTGCCGGCAGGATTGCGCAAAAGCGGGATCGGTTGAGATGGAGGGAATGCGCAGGAAGCCGAACAAACGCTCAAGGCTTGTGGGGAAATCCCGATCGAGCTGATCAAGTACAGGGGAAAGGGCAGCCAAGTTTCAGGCCTCCAAGGGAATGCGTGCCAGGATTCGCGCGCGACCCTAGTGGATGGCGGCTGGAATGCAACAACTGGTGGGGGGTGTACCGGGGCCGAGAAAGAAGCGGCCACCGTGGTGGAGGGGGGGGATACCACGGTGGCCGTATCACAATGTGGCAGCCCGGAGAGGGGATGAAGCCACCACATCAATCCGGAACGGCGGGGGACGGGCCGTCTCCGAACTTCGGCGTTCGCTGCCGATGAGCGATATTTGTAGATGGCAAGTAGGTGGATCAAGGGTAGCCAACATTACATCTTCGTCACATGGTCGTTACTCTTGTGCTGCGGGCTTGCTGTTCTTGCCCGCTCGAACAAACACCTCCGTCAAGCGTTGATCAGGACCATACTTTGGAGGGCGCTATGACAGCCAACACAAACAAGCCACAGCAGCCAAGCGGCACAGCCGTGGATGACGAAGATCCCAACCACTCGCCGGTCAGGGGCCGCACGATGCCGACCGGGCCGGCGCAGCCCTTTGACGTGGAACATGTCGAAAGCGACCGGGCCAAGTCACAGGGGCCGAAACCAGGCGAAGGCGCAGGCTGACGGCGCCCTGCCGTATCCGTGTCGGGAGCCTTGGATGCAACCACACTTCGGCGTGGACAGGGTGATCGCCCGGCGCTAGGCCTAGCGCCATGAAAAAGGGCGATCACCTATTCCTCGTCGACGGCTCGGGCTACATTTTCCGGGCCTATCACGCGCTGCCGCCGCTGACCCGCAAGTCCGACGGTTTGCCGGTCGGCGCCGTTTCCGGCTTCTGCAACATGCTGTGGAAGCTGTTGCGCGACGCGCGCAACACCGATGTCGGGATCGTGCCGACCCATTTCGCGGTGATCTTCGATTATTCGTCGAAGACTTTCCGCAACGAGCTTTTCACCGAATACAAGGCGAACCGCACAGCGCCGCCGGATGACCTCATCCCGCAGTTCGGCCTGATCCGCCAAGCCACCCGCGCCTTCGACCTGCCCTGCATCGAAAAGGAAGGCTTTGAGGCCGACGACCTGATCGCCACCTATTGCCGCCTTGCCTGCGAAGCCGGCGGGGACACGACCATCATTTCGTCCGACAAGGACCTGATGCAACTCGTCGGCCCTTCCGTGCAGATGTACGATCCGATGAAGGACAAGCAGATCGGCATCGCGGAGGTCATCGAGAAGTGGGGCGTGCCGCCCGAAAAGATGATCGACCTGCAAGCCCTGACCGGCGACTCCATCGACAACGTGCCGGGCGTGCCGGGGATCGGGCCCAAAACGGCGGCGCAGCTGCTTGAAGAGTTCGGCGATCTCGACACGCTCTTGGCGCGGGCCGGCGAGATCAAGCAGAACAAGCGGCGCGAAACCATCCTCGCCAACGCGGCGAATGCCCGGATTTCGCGTGAGCTAGTGAAGCTGCGAAACGACGTGCCGCTTGAAGAGGGCCTGGAGAGCCTCCAGCTCCATCCCGCCAACGGACCTCGGCTCATCTCCTACCTGAAGGCCATGGAATTCACATCGCTGATGCGCCGGGTGGCCGAAACTACCGGGACTGACGCGAGCGCAGTGGAAGCCGGCACGGTCACGGTGGACGGCTTCGAAAGCGCGCATGGGCCGGATCTCGATGTGGCACCCAAAGCTGCGGGCGCGACAACCGATACGCCAGCGCAAGATGGAAAGACGCCGGCGCTTCTTGCCCGCCGTCGCGCAGAAGCTGCCGCCGCACAGAAGCTCGACACCAGCGCTTACCGCACCGTCAGCGAGGCGCAGGCGCTGGAGGATCTCGTTGCCGAAGCCTACGCCACCGGCGTGGTGGGGCTCGACATCCAGATGACGTCGATCGATCCAATGCTGGCTGAGATCACCGGCATCGCGCTTGGAACCGGGGCAGGGCAGGCGAGCTACATTCCGGTGGGCCACAAGGCGCAGGCGAGCGATCTCCTGTCTGACGGTGCAACGCCCGGCCAGATGCGGGCTGCCGACGTGCTCGCTGCCCTTCAGCCGCTTCTGTCGGATCGCTCCGTGCTGAAGGTTGGCCACAACCTCAAAAACGAGTGGCTCCTACTTTCCCGGCACGGCATCACGCTCGAAGCCTTCGACGACGTGATGCTGATGTCTTATGTGCTGGACGCAGGATCGGGCGCTCATACGCTGGATGCGCTGGCCGACCGCTGGCTCAAGCATTCGGCACTGACCATCAAGGAGCTGCTCGGCAGCGGCCGGACCGGCATCGGCTTTGACCGCCTGCCGCTGGAGCGTGCAACGGCTGCGGCCGGCGAACAAGCCGACATGGCGCTGCGGCTTTGGGCGGTGTTGAAGCCGCGGCTGGTCGCGCAGGGACTGGTGTCGATTTATGAGCGGCTGGAACGGCCGCTCATCCCTGCGCTTGCGCGCATGGAAAGCCGCGGCATTTCGATCGACCGGCAGATGCTGTCGCGCTTGTCGGGCGAACTCGCGCAAAAGGCAGGCGCGCTGGAAGATGACATCTACAAGGCCGCCGGTGGGCCCTTCACGATCGGCTCGCCCAAGCAGCTCGGCGATATCCTGTTCGGCACGCTCGGGCTTCCGGGCGGCGCAAAAACCAAGACCGGCCAGTGGTCGACCTCGGCCCAGGTGCTGGAAGAACTCGCAGCCGAAGGGCACGACCTGCCGCGCAAGATCGTGGATTGGCGACAGCTCACGAAGCTGAAATCCACCTATACGGATGCGCTGCCGGGCTATGTTCATCCGGAAACGCGCCGGGTTCACACATCCTATTCGCTGGCTTCGACATCGACGGGCCGCTTGTCGTCCACCGAGCCGAACCTTCAGAACATTCCGATCCGAACCGCGGAAGGACGCAAGATCCGCACGGCTTTTGTTGCCGAAGACGGAAACAAGTTGATTTCAGCCGATTACAGCCAGATCGAGCTGCGCATTCTGGCGCATGTGGCGGACATTCCGCAGCTGAAGGCGGCCTTTGCCAATGGCGACGACATCCATGCCATCACCGCATCCGAAATGTTCGGCGTGCCGGTAGAGGGAATGCCGCGCGAGGTGCGTTCGCGCGCCAAGGCCATCAATTTCGGCATCGTCTACGGGATCTCCGCCTTTGGCCTGGCCAACCAGCTGTCCATCCCGCGCGAAGAAGCCGGCGCCTATATCAAGCGTTACTTCGAGCGGTTTCCCGGCATCCGCGACTACATGGACACGACGAAGGCGTTTTGCCGCGAACACGGCTATGTTGAAACGATCTTCGGTCGCCGGGCTCATTACCCCGACATCCGCGCTTCCAATCCGTCGATCCGCGCCAACTCGGAGCGCGCTGCCATCAATGCGCCGATCCAGGGCTCGGCCGCCGACATCATCCGGCGCGCGATGGTGCGCATGGACGACGCCCTGGTCGCCGCCGGGCTTCCCGACGTTCGCATGCTCCTGCAGGTTCATGACGAGTTGATCTTCGAAGCAAGGGAAGAGGATGTGGAAGCAGCGATGCCGGTGATCCGCACGGTGATGGAGAACGCCGCTATGCCGGCGATCGCCTTGTCCGTGCCGCTCCAGGTGGATGCTCGCGCCGCCCACAACTGGGACGAAGCGCACTAGGCTCGGCTACTCAGCTCGCCAGTTTCTGTGGCGCCGTTTCAAACAAGCGGAGGCGGACGGGAGGAAGGGCTTCCATCTTCTTGTGGCAGGCAGCCGCATAGCAGATAGCCTGCCTTAGTTCGTCGTCGGCCACCGGCTTCGAAAGGACCCCCAAGGTCCCTGGAATGCCTTCGCCCAACTGAGATGGATTTGCTGTCATGAAGAGGACGGTGATGCCGTGCTTTTCTGCCAAAGCGCGGCCGATCTCGGGCCCGGTGGCGCCATCGCGCAGGTTCAGATCGACGAGGGCGACCTCTGCCCGGCACGCCAGATCAAGCGCGGCACGACTATCGACCGCAATGCCCACGGGAGCGTGGCCAAGCTCTTCCAGCACATGTTCGATTTCAATCGCCACCAGGATTTCGTCTTCGACAACGAGTACGTTGCAGGTCATCGATTGCGTTTTATCCCTATGGTCCACGCCTAGAACTCAGCTCCTCGCTTTTGGTTGCAGCTTCTGCGCCGCCTCAGCAAATTTTTGCCGCATGTCGAAAGCGGGGCCGATCCTGCCATGGAAGCGTTACGAAGCACTTTCGTTGTCGGGGAAGGTGTGTGCCGCAGGGGTGATTGGAACCGCGTGTTGGAAAGCCCATATGCCGGAGACCGCAAGGAGTTTCCCCCGGCATGGACAGCAAGCCCGCCCCCTTTGTTCCGCCAGCCCCCGTGCCGCGAACAACGCCGCCGTCTCTTTTGCAGATGATGCGCATCGTCTATCGCAACCCGCTCGAATTGTGGGGTGAGCCTTCCTACAGGGAGCGCTGGCTTACGGTTTCCGGTGTCGGCGGGCCGCTGCTGATCGCCAACGATCCGGGCTTGATCCGCCATGTGCTCGTGGACAATGCCAAAAACTACAAGATGGCAACCGTTCGCCAGTCGATCCTGCGGCCGATCCTGCGGGACGGCCTGCTGACCGCCGAGGGGGCGGTGTGGAAGCGCTCGCGCAAAGCCATGGCGCCCGTGTTCACGCCGCGCCACAACCGCAATTTCGCGCAGCCGATGCTGGAGCGTTCGCTTGCCTTTGCCGAGCGATACGAGAACGCAGTCGGTCCGGTGGATCTGGCCCGCGACATGACCGCGCTCACCTATGAGATTCTTGCCGAAACGCTGTTTTCAGGCGAGATCGCCGGCGAGCCTGGCTCTTTTGAAGCGCAGATCGACCGCCTGTTCGAGACCATGGGGCGGGTGGATCCTCTCGACCTACTGCGCGCGCCCGCCTGGTTGCCGCGCTTCACTCAGATCCGCGGCCGCAAGACGCTCGCCTATTTCCGCAAGATCGTCAGCGACACAATGGAAATGCGCCGCAAGCGCATGATCCGCAGCCCAGAGGATGTGCCGGAAGATTTCCTGACCCTGCTCCTGCGGGCTGAAGGGCCGGATGGCCTGACCCGCGGCGAAGTCGAGGACAACATCATCACCTTCATCGGCGCGGGGCACGAAACAACCGCTCGAGCGCTCGGCTGGACGCTCTACTGCCTGGCCGAAGCGCCCTGGGAGCGCGAGCGGATCGAAGCCGAGATCGACCAAGTCGTTGCGACGATCCCGGATCCGGTGAACTGGCTAGACGCCATGCCGTTCACGCGCGCCGCATTCGAGGAAGCCATGCGACTTTACCCTCCCGCGCCATCGCTCAACCGGGAGCCGATCGAGGACGACCGCTATGGCGACCTGCACATCAAGAAAGGCACGCAGGTCCTGATGATGCCCTGGACCGTGCATCGGCATCGCGCCTTGTGGGACCGGCCGGACGCTTTCATGCCTGAACGCTTCCACCCTGAAAACCGGGACACGATCGACCGCTACCAATATCTACCGTTTGGAGCCGGGCCCCGCACCTGCATTGGCGCCAGCTTCGCCATGCAGGAAGCGGCGATTGCCCTGGCAGTGCTCATGTCGCGCTATCGTTTCGACACCACGGAACAAACCCGGCCATGGCCGGTGCAGAAGCTGACCACTCAGCCGGAAGGTGGTTTGTGGATGACGGTGAGCAAGCGGGCTCGGCAATGAACAGTGCGGCCAGGCTCATCGCCTGACCGCCACCTTGTCACACGAAAGCGAAGATGCGGGCCGGACCGCCGGTGGCTTCACGCAGCTTCGGCGCGCCCACCACGAGCGTGGCGCCGCTCGCCGGGAGACTTTCGAGATTTGCAATGGCTTCGATGCCATAGCGGCCCGACGGCAGCCAAGCGTTGTGAACCGCAAAATCCGGTGACTGGCCGAAGTCCAGCGACAGCGTATCTACCGCGATCGCCTTGACCGAGGGCGCTTCCATAAGTGCCTGCGCCGCCTCGATGTGGAAGCCGGGGAAGTGCATCGTCTTGCCGTCTTCGCCGAGGTTACGGAACTTGTCGGTTGCGACATGCGCGCCCCAGCCGGACAGCATCGCCACGACGCAGCCTTGCGGCAGATCGCCATTGGCCTTTGTCCAGGCCTTGATGTCGTCCGGCGTCAGCTGCGCGTCGGCGTTGTCCTGCGCCTTCTCGCGGATGTCGATCACGACCAACGGCGCAATCAGATCCTGCACCGGGAGCTCGGCCACGGAGCGGCCGTCGGCGGAAAAGTGCAGCGGCGCATCGATGTGCGTGCCCGTGTGTTCGTTGATCCGCCATTCGTTCAAATTGAACGTGTCCTTGGCGAAGGAAAACTTCTGGTCCTTGAACACCTGCTGGTCGCCAAAGAAGGTCGGAAACTTCTCGTGCAGCTCGTGGGTGAGGTCTTCCGCCTTCTGGGGAGCGCTTGTTTGCGCAAAAAGCGGAGCAGGAAGTGCGGTGGCAGCAAAAGCAGCGCCAGCGGCCAGCGCCGAACCGCGGAAGAAGGCGCGGCGCGTAAGCATGTTGGCTTTCACGGTTTCAACAACACAATGGTGGCACATCGGCAGGTCCCCTTTTCTTGGCTTTGAACGCAGAAGCGAGGATGTGCCCTCCCGTTGGGCTCCGCAAGACCGTTTCGTGTCGGAAATCAGTCGCTGTCGGCAAAGATGTTCTCCACGTGAACGGGCCACCGCCAGGGCAGCACCGCAACGAGGTCGAAGCGCAGCGACAGGCGGGCGTAGTCGCGCTGGCGGATAAGCCACAGGTCCGCCGCACTGGCGATGCGCCGCTCCGAAGACCGTCCGATCGCATCCATCGCTTCCGCCAAGCTCGGCCGAGCCTTTACTTCAACAATCAGCACAAGATCGCCGCGCCGGGCAATCAAGTCGATCTCACCCAGCTTGGTGCGATAGCGTCGCGCCTCGATCCGATATCCCTTGGCCATCAAAGCAACGGCGGCCAGAGCTTCCGCGACGTGGCCGAGGCGATAGGCCTTCACCCTCCCGCGGAGCGGCGACGCCTTCATCCCTCGTCCTTCAAGGCAAGCAGGCGCTTGTAAAGGTCGGCTTTCGCCAGCCCGGTGCGGCGGGCAGCTTCCCCGGCAGCCTTCGCGGTGGGCATGTCGGCAACAAGGCTTTTCAGCAGCGCGTCCACATCCTCAGCTTGCGGGACCGGCGCGACGCCCGGTGGCGCGACTATGACCACGATTTCTCCCTTGGGCGTGTCTGCGGCAGCGTAATGTGCAGCCAAACCGCCCAACGTGTCGCGCCGCACTTCTTCAAAGGCCTTTGTCAGCTCGCGCGACACTGTCGCCAGCCGGTCTGGTCCGAGCACATCAGCCATGGCCGCAAGGGATACAGCAAGGCGGCGTGGTGATTCGTAGAAAACAAGCGTGCCGGGAACTGCCTTCAAGGCAGCAAGGCGGGTGTTTCGCGCGCCCGCCTTGGCGGAAAGAAAGCCAGCAAAGAAGAATGCGTCGGTGGGCAGGGCCGATACGGCGAGCGCTGACAGAAGTGCCGACGCGCCGGGTATGGGCACCACCGGCAGACCGGCTTCCGCCACCGCCCCGACCAAGCGAAAACCGGGGTCGGATACGAGCGGCGTGCCAGCATCGCTCACCAGCGCCACGCTCTGACCGGCCGCCACCGCTTCCACCAGGCGTGGCGTGGCGTCTGCTTCGTTGTGCTCGTGGTAGGCGAAGGCGCGGCGACGGATGCCATAGCGGTCCAGCAGGACCCGGGTGACCCGGGTATCCTCGCAGGCCAGAATATCGGCCGCTGCCAGTGTTTCCAGCGCGCGCAAAGTGATGTCGCCGAGATTGCCGATCGGCGTGGAAACGATGTAAAGCCCAGCCTGGAGCGGCCGCGCGCTGACGGCCGTTTGTCCGACCATGAAGCTTTTGCCGCTGCCGGCGTCGTGTTCCACCTTGGTTCCTGCCTTTGCGATGCGGCTTCGTGACCGGCCAAGCTTTGACACGCCGCGAGCCGGCTTGCAAAGTCGCCGCCTCCATCACCGGCCAAGGGCCGAAAGGACACAACAGTCGTGAGTTCGATTTTGCGGCGCCTCCGCGGCCTGATGATCATCGGAAGCGGGCTTCTGGCTGGCTGCCAGGCGACGTCCGTGCCGCAAGGCTTGCCGGACGTGCCGGCCGCTCCCGTGCAAACGCAGGCCGACCAGACCACACTGCCGCCAGCCACCGGCG
Source organism: Tianweitania sediminis (assembly GCF_017813335.1). GTDB lineage: Bacteria > Pseudomonadota > Alphaproteobacteria > Rhizobiales > Rhizobiaceae > Tianweitania > Tianweitania sediminis. The sequence continues at coordinate 451,296 of NZ_JAGIYY010000001.1, forward strand.
AAGTTCTCGGCACGGGCCCGTCGCGCGTGGCGCTTCTTCTGCCACTCAGCGCGGAAGGCAGCGCCGGCCAGATCGGCCGCGAGTTCCGAAACGCGGCTGCCCTTGCCATGGAGGACATTGGCTCCGACGCCTTGCAACTGGTGATCAAGGACACAGGCCGTGACCCCGCTCAGGTGCAGGCGGCGGCGAGCTCGGCCGTGCTGGAAGGCTCCTCGCTCGTGCTCGGACCGATCTTCGCGTCCGATGTGTCGGCGGCAGCCGCGGTGACGCGACCGGCCGGCAAAACGATGATCGCCTTTTCATCCGACCGCAACGTGGCTGGAGCGCGGGTTTACCTGAACTCCTTTCTTCCCGCCGGAGTGGTGGAGCGCGTGGTGTCCCATGCCACGCAAAATGGCGTCCGATCCGTGCTTGGCTTCTTCGCCAATGGTCCGGCTGGCGACCTTGCGGAGCGTGCCGCCCGCGCTGCTTTGCAAAACACCGGCACCCTGGCTGCGTCGGTCCGCTACGATCCCAACGAAGCGTCCATCCAGCAGGCGGCCGCAGCCGCCGTTGCTGCGCTCCCGCAAAGCGAGGCTATTTTGATTCCCGAAGGCGGCCCCGTTCCATCCGCGATTCTCCGGGCTCTGAGCTCCAACGGTGGCGACATCCGAGGCAAGCGACTGCTTGGAACGGGGCAGTGGACCAGCGCCAGCCTAAGCGATGCCCTTCTGGAGGGAGCCTGGTTCGCAGACAGCGACCAAGCGCGCCTCGCAACCTTCAAATCCCGATACGCAGCCAAATTCGGTGCCGAACCCAGCCCCAATGCGGCGCTCGCTTACGACACGGTGGTGATGGCCGGCACGGCAGCCAAGCGCTACGGCACTGGCGCGTTCAGCAACAGCGTGATCGAAGCCGACGCCGGGTTTGCCGGTTATACCGGGATCTTCCGCTTCGAGCCGGACGGCACAACGGAACGCGGTTATGCGGTTTATGAAGTCCAACCGGGCGGCGCCACACGCGTGATCAGCCCATCGCCGCGCAGTTTCGCCGGCGGCGCCAGTTGAGCGTATTGTAAGCACCGGCTGCACAAGAATTCTGCATCTGCCCGCTTTGTCGGCGGAACAAATTCGCGCGGCCGGTGTTCGGGCGCCAGGAGCGCAAAGCCATGGCCAACCTTCAAGTCCAGAACACGTTTGAACCGTATTATGCGGGCCGCAACGGAAATGATGCAGCACGCTGGATCATTCGCAAGAAGGATGAAAGCGCAGCAGCAGGTCGAGAAAAAGGCGCCGAGCCTGAGCAACCAGCCGCGCCCGACTCCAAGAGCAACTAGGGATCAGCTCGCGAGGTCGGCCACCAGTGCGTCGAGCACCGCCATGCCCGTCGGCGTGGCGCGAAGCCGGCTGTTTCCCACCGACTCCACCAGTTTTTCTCCCTGCAGGAAGGCCAGACGCTCGCCGTCTAGGCTTCGGCGAGCGAGCGCCTCATAGCGTGCCAGGTCGATACCTTCGCGCAGCCGCAGTCCCATCAGCAGCATCTCGTCGGCTTCTTCCCATGGCATCAGTCGTTCGCCGGAGGTGACGCCGGTGCCGTTCTGTTCCACGGCAGCCAGCCAGCTTTCCGGATGGCGTTCGCCGATCGTCACCACGCGCTGGCCATCTTCGGCGAAGCGCCCGTGGGCGCCGGGACCAACACCAACATAATCGCCATAGCGCCAGTAAGTGAGGTTGTGTCGGCTTTCCGCCCCTGGGGCAGCATGATTGGAAACTTCATAGGCCGGCAAGCCGGCGGCAGCCGTGACGTCTTGCGTCAACGCATAAAGATCGGCCGCATGGTCAGGATCGGGAATGGCAAACTTCTTGGCCGCATGCAGCGCAAAAAACGGCGTCCCTTCTTCGATGGTCAGCTGGTAGAGCGACAAATGGTCGGCGGCATAAGCGATTGCCTGCCGCAACTCCGCTTCCCACGCGTCGAGCCTCTGGTTTGGCCGGGCATAGATCAGGTCGAACGACAGGCGAGGGAAGATTTCGCGCGCGAGGCCGATCGCTCCAAGCGCGTCCGCGACGCTGTGCATGCGCCCCAGGAAGCGCAGATCGGCATCGTTCAAGGCCTGCACGCCCAAGGAAACCCGGTTCACGCCAGCCGCACGGTATCCGCGGAAGCGCTCCGCTTCCACGGATGTCGGATTGGCTTCCAGCGTGATCTCGATGCCGTCCGGCACCGTCCAGTGGGCGGCAACCGCGTCGAGCACCGCCCCTACGGTTTCAGGCTTCATCAGCGAAGGGGTGCCACCGCCTAAAAAGATCGAGGTGACGTCGCGCGGGCCGGTACGCTCGCGCATTTCCGCCATTTCGCGGCGAAAGGCGTCGGCAAAGCGCTCCTGATCCACTGGCTGGTGGCGCACGTGGCTGTTGAAGTCACAATACGGGCATTTGGCCGCACAGAACGGCCAGTGGATGTAGACGCCGAAGCCCGGCGAGCCGTCGTCGCGTCGCACTCAGGCCGAACCCAACCGCGCGCGCGCGAACTTCTGAAACGCACGAGCCCGATGCGACAGGGCAGTGGGCTGCCCCGGCTTCCAGCCATGCTTTTCTTCCGCCGACATTTCGCCGAAGGTGATCGTGAAGCCTTGTGGCTGAAACACCGGATCATAGCCGAAGCCTCGGTCGCCGCGTGGCGGCCAAACCAGCTCGCCTTCCGCTTCGCCGCGGTAATATTCCGCTTCCCCATCCGGAAAGGCGAGGCAGATCACGGCCACGAAGCGGCCGGTGCGCTCGAATGGTCCGGTAGCCCCAAGTTTCCGCAATTGGTCTTCCACCTTGCGCATGGCCATGGCGAAATCGCGCGTGCCAGCCTCGGTTTCTGCCCAGTTGGCGGTGTAAACTCCGGGCGCGCCGTGCAGCGCGTCCACGCAAAGACCGGAGTCATCCGACAAGGCCGGCAAGCCAGTGCCCTTCGCGGCGGCCAACGCCTTGATGAGGGCGTTTTCCTCGAAGGTGGTGCCGGTTTCGTCCGGCTCGGGCAGGCCGTAGTCGGCGGCCGAGCGTGCTTGGAGGCCAAACGGCCCGAGCAGATCTGCAAATTCACGCAGCTTGCCCGCGTTGTGGCTCGCCACAACGATTTGATTGCCGAGCGGACGCATCGTGTCGCTCATCCGGCAATCCCCCAGATACGTGGATTGGCAAACTCGATGGAGTTCCCCGCCGGATCGCGAAAATAGATCGAGCGCCCGCCTTCCGGCCAAGTGAACTCGCTTTCGATCTCGACCCCATGCTCGCCGAGATGGCGCTTCCAGTCGTCGATTTCGGTTTCTTCCGCACGGAAGCAAAGGTGGCCTTCGCCCTTTGCACCATGCGGCGGCACGGGAAAGCGCGACTCAGGCGCCGGGGGCTCAACCGTGCGATCGGGGTTGAACAGAAGAACGACGCCTGCGCCGCAACGCAGGAAAACGTGCCGGCCATCGACCTTCGATATCACCGGCAGGCCCAGCACCGTCGAATAGAAGCGCTCCGCTTCTTCGAGGTCGTCGACGTAAAGCGCCGCTTCAAGGATGCCGGTCGGCGTCATGGCTCAGCCGATCGCCATCTGTTGCAGGCTCACCAGGCGGTTGATGCCCGTCTTGGCAAGACCGAGCAGTTCGGTGAATTCATCTTCGGAGAAAGGCGCGCCTTCTGCCGTGCCCTGGATTTCCACGATGCCGCCCTTGCCGGTCATCACGAAATTGGCGTCCGTGTGGGCCGCCGAATCTTCGAGGTAGTCGAGGTCGATAACGGGCACGCCTTCATAGATTCCGCAGGAGATTGCCGCGACATGATCCTTCAGGACCTTGCCCACGCTCACCATCTTGCGTGCTTCCATCCAGGTCAAACATTCATGCAGTGCGACGAACCCGCCGGTGATGGCTGCCGTTCGCGTGCCGCCATCGGCCTGGATCACGTCGCAGTCGACCGTGATCTGCACCTCGCCCAGCGCCTGCATGTCAACCACGGCGCGAAGGGAACGCCCGATTAGGCGCTGGATTTCGAGGGTGCGGCCGCCCTGCTTGCCGGCCGAGGCTTCGCGGCGCATGCGATCGCCCGTGGCGCGGGGCAGCATGCCGTATTCGGCCGTCACCCAGCCCTTGCCGGTGTTGCGCATCCAGCCCGGGACGCGTTCTTCCAGGCTTGCGGTGCACAGAACATGCGTGTCGCCGAACTTCACAAGGCACGATCCTTCGGCGTGTTTGGACACGCCGCGCTCAAAGGAGATCGCGCGCATTTCGTCCGGCTGGCGCTTGGAAGGTCGCATGCGTGTCTTGTCCGCTTCATTGACTGGAATGTGCGGCGGCTTGTATCCCCCGCAGCCCTTCAAGGCAAAGGAAAAGCCGCATCAAGGGACTTGCGCCGCGGCAGCCCAGCAATCTGATCTGGTTGCATGGCGGCTAAGGTCTTATATCCTTGGACTCAATGATGAAGCCGCGATGCCCATGACCCTTCCCTTGACGGATCCCACGCTGGCCGCGCTCGATGCGCGTTCGCGGGACATCTTCCGGTTGATCGTGGATGCTTACATGCGCGACGGGGAGCCGCTCGGTTCCCGCAGCCTGGCGCGGATGTTGCCCGTGAACCTGTCGCCGGCCACCGTGCGCAACGTGATGAGCGACCTCGAGCATCTTGGGCTCATTTATTCGCCCCACACGTCTGCTGGGCGCCTGCCGACGCAGCGCGGTTTGCGGTTCTTCGTCGACGCCTTCATGGAACTCGGCGACCTAGGCGAAGAGGAACGCCGCGCCATTGAAGCGCAGGTGAAAGCGTCCGGCGGCGACTCCAGCATCGACTCGATGCTGACGGAAGCCAGCCAGATGCTGTCGGGGCTTTCGCGCGGCGCCGGGCTCGTGGTCGCTGCGAAAAACGAGACGGCGCTGAAGCATATCGAGTTCATCCAGCTCGAACCCACAAAGGCGCTGGCCATCCTCGTGGCCAAGAGCGGCGAGGTCGAGAACCGCATCCTGGATCTCCCGGCCGGCATTGCGCCTTCCCAGCTGCAGGAAGCCTCCAACTTCCTCAACGCACATCTGCGCGGCCGGACCCTTTCCGAGGCCCGCAGCGACATCGTCCGGCTGGTGGACGAAACCCGCGGCGCACTCGACGCGCTGTCACAGGATCTCGTTCAGCGTGGCTTGGCGGTTTGGGCCGGCGCCGAAAGCGGCCTGCCGGCGCGGTTGATCGTGCGTGGACGCGCCAATCTCCTGGACAATGTCAGCGCGCAAGCAGACATCGAGCTCCTGAAGCACCTGTTTGAAGACCTGGAAACCCAGGAGGGCCTCGTCCAGCTGCTCGATCTTGCCGATGAGGGATCCGGCGTGCGCATCTTTATCGGGTCGGAAAACAAGCTGTTTTCCTTGTCCGGCTCGTCCCTGGTGGTTGCACCTTATCGCGACAAGGATTCGCGCGTGATCGGTGCCTTGGGTGTGATCGGGCCCACGCGGCTGAACTACGCACGAATTGTGCCAATGGTGGATTACACCGCACAGCTGATCAGCCGCATGCTGCGCTGAGGATCATCACGCGCACTTGATTTTGCCGGTCGGGCACTCGATATCGGGCGCAAGCCAACAATACCGGGATTCATACGCAGCCATGACAGAACAGGCTAACGAGAACCGTGCGCCCGAAGAGGCGGAAGCCGCGAATACGCCCGCGACGGATGCTCCTGAGTTCCAGGCCGACACGGAAGCCTTTCTCCGCCTCGCTAAGGAAAACGAGGAGCTCAAGGACCGCGCGTTGCGGCTGGCCGCCGAAATGGAGAACCTGCGGCGCCGGACCCAGCGCGACGTGGCCGATGCCCGCTCCTATGCCGTGACCAACTTCGCCCGCGACATGCTTTCGGTGTCCGACAATCTGCGGCGCGCGCTGGATGCCATTCCACCCCAAGCGCTTGAAGCCGGCGACGCGGGCTTCAAGTCCCTCGCTGAGGGCGTCGAGATGACCGAGCGCGCGATGCTTTCGGCTCTCGAACGTCACGGCGTGAAAAAGATTGCGCCTGAAGGCGAACGTTTCGATCCGAACTTCCACCAGGCAATGTTCGAGGTTCCCAATTCCGAAGTCCCCAACAACACCGTGGTTCAGGTCGTGCAGACCGGCTACGTGATCGGCGACCGCGTTTTGCGTCCGGCCATGGTTGGGGTTGCGAAGGGTGGTCCGAAGGCCGGGGAAGCGCCCGCACAGGCAGCCGACACCAGCCAAGCGGAATAGGGCTCGCTGCGAACCGCGATTTGTCCCGGTTCGAACGAGCTTCCCGTGGTGGAGGACGCGGCGGGTGGACCTGATCCAGGCCCTTGATTATGCCGGGGCGGCCGTGTTTGCCGCCACCGGCGCGCTCGCGGCTTCCCGCAAGCAACTCGACATCATCGGCTTTCTGTTTCTTGCGGCCCTAACCGGTGTGGGCGGCGGCACTGTGCGTGACGTGATCCTGGGGCTGCCCGTGTTCTGGATCGCGCAGCCCTTTTACATGATTGTGTGCGGTGGCGTTGCGCTCCTGATCTACTTCACCGCCCACCTCGTGGAGTCGCGTTACAAGCTGCTGCTTTGGCTCGACGCGATGGGGCTCAGCGCTTACTGCGTGCTTGGTGCCCAGAAGGGCCTCGCCAGCACCGGTTCTCTGACGGTTGCCATCATCATGGGCATGTTGACGGCTGCGTTCGGTGGCATCATGCGCGATACCCTGGCCGGCGAACCCTCCGTGCTGCTGCGGCCCGAAATCTATGTTTCGGCAGCCCTTGCAGGCGCGGTGGTTTTTACCGTCGCAGCGACGATCGGTTTGCCGCCCGCGGTTGCAGCGCTTGCGGGTGTCGCCACGGCTTTCGCGATCCGGGCCGGCGCATTGCGCTTTGGGTGGACCGTTCCTGCCTACAGGTCCCGCCCGGGGCGTCGACCCGAAGACATCTGATCAAAGCAGGCCGGCATCGCGCGCCGCTTGCGCAAGGTTGAGCTGGGGCCGCGGTCCGATCTGCTGGATCACCAGGCCGGCCGCGAGCGAACCGAGCTTTCCGCAGTCCTGGAGCGAACGGCCCGCCGTATAGCCGAACAGGAAACCGGCCGCATAAAGATCACCCGCACCGGTAGTGTCCACGAGCTCCCGAATGGCGATCGCTTCCACCAGGACCGTTTCCTCGCCCCGCAGCACGACGGAGCCTTTATCCGAGCGCGTGATTGCCGCGAGCCGGCAATCACCACGTATCTGGTCCAGCGCATCCTCGAAGGAACTGGTTTGGTAAAGCGACTTCAGCTCGCTTTCGTTGGCGAAGACGATGTCCACCGTCCTTGAGCGCATGAGGTCGAGGAACTCGTCGCGATAGCGATCGACGCAGAACGGATCCGACAAGGTCATCGCCACTTCGTTGCCGGTTGCATGCGTGAGGCGCGCCGCTTCGCGGATTGCATCCTTGGCGCGCGGTGGATCCCAAAGATAGCCTTCGAAATAGGTCACCTTGGCGCTTCCCGCCTTGTCTGCTTCGATGTCTCCGGGCTCAAGTTCCACGCAGGCGCCGAGATAAGTGTTCATGGAGCGCTCGCCGTCCGGCGTCACGAAAATCATCGAGCGCGCCGTTGGTGGCTCGCCTTGGAGCGGCAGTGTGTCGAACGCCACTCCTTGCGCCCGGATGTCGTGGGTAAAGATGCGGCCGAGATGATCGTCGCGTACCTTACCGAAATAGGCCGACCGCCCCCCGAAGCTCGCAAGGCCTGCCGCCGTGTTGCCTGCGCTGCCGCCCGATGCTTCGATCGCCGGACCCATGCGGCTGTAAAGCAGTTCGGCCCGTTCGGCATCGATCAGGTTCATGGCTCCCTTGATGATGCCATTCTCGATCAGGAAGTCGTCTTCGCAGCGGGCAATGATGTCGACGATGGCGTTGCCGATGCAAAGGACGTCGTAGTTGTTCATGAAGAATTCCGAGGTGAGATTGGCGGTCGACCGGCTCGATCCTGAGGGGTCTAGCCGTTGATGCGCGGGTTGGCCAGCGCTTGCGCCTGCCGATGGGGAGATCTATTTGCCCGAAACATCAACGGAGAGCAGGCGCCATGATCATCGACAGCGCGCGAGCCGCGGCGGGCCATCTGTTCAGCGCCGCCTTTCGCTCGGTGCTTTTCAAGTCGCTGGGCTTGAGCATTCTCGTTCTGATCGGATTGTGGTTCGGGCTGACGAGCCTGTTCGACTGGCTCGCCTTGCCCTTTGTCGATGATGTTCTTGCCAGTCAGCCACAAACGGCAAGCTGGATCAGCTTTCTAGCTGCGGTCGCCGCGGGTCTCTTGATCGCCGTGGGTCTGGCGCTGCTGATCGCCCCCGTCACAGCCTTGATCGCCGGCCTGTTCCTGGATGATGTGGCCGAGCGCGTCGAGCGGATCGATTTTCCCGATGAGCCGGCTGGCCGGGCCATGCCGACGCTCCCGGCGATCTGGTTGTCCATCAAGTTCTTTGGGATCGTGATCCTAGGCAACCTTCTGGCGTTCGCGCTTCTGGTGATCCCCGGCGTCAACCTGATCGCGTTTTTCGTCGTGAATGCCTACCTGCTCAGCCGCGAGTTCTTCGAGTTCGCGGCCATGCGCTACCGTTCTGAAGCCGAAGCCAAGGCGTTGCGGCGCAAGCATGCTGCGTCCGTGTTCACCGGCGGCCTCGTGATCGCCGGCTTTCTCGCGGTGCCGCTTCTCAACCTGCTGACGCCACTGTTTGCGGCAGCCCTGATGGTGCACCTCCACAAGCGCATTTCTCAGCGCGAGCGCTATTCCGCCTGAGGCAGATCGGCCTCAAGCGGATGAACCACGCCGATCGGCTGTAGGGGTGCTGGGACGCTCGTGGTCTTCTCGTCCGCCCTGCAAAGATCGGCGATCACGCAAGCCGGACAGTCCGGCTTGCGTGCCTTGCAGACATAGCGTCCGTGCAAGATCAGCCAGTGATGGGCGTCGCGCAGATAATGCGCGGGGATGATCCGGACCAGCTTGTCTTCGACCTCTTCCGGCGTTTTGCCCGGCGCGAGCTTCAGGCGATTGCCAAGGCGAAAAATATGCGTGTCCACCGCCATGGTCGGTTGTCCGAAGGCCGCATTCAGAATGACGTTGGCGGTCTTGCGCCCAACCCCCGGCAGCGCCGTCAACGCTTCACGTGAATCCGGCACCTTGCCACCGTGGTCGCGCAATAGCGCTTCGGACAGGAGCTGAACGTTCTTTGCCTTGGCGCGCCAGAGCCCGATGGTGCGGATGAAGTCGGCGATCCGCGCTTCCCCCAGTGCCGCCATCTTGTCGGGCGTGTCCGCGGCGGCAAACAAGGCGCGCGTGGCCTTGTTGACGCCGGTATCGGTGGCCTGAGCGGAGAGAACAACCGCGACCAGCAGCGTGAAGGCGTTGACGTGCTCGAGCTCGCCTTTTGGCTCCGGACGCTGCACGGCAAAGCGGCGAAAGATCTCCTTGACCTCCTCGGCGGCATAACGCGGCTTCCAGCGCGGCTTGCGACGGGCGGAAAGCTTTTTCGGTGCCGAAGTCAACTTTTGCGGCGCATCGTCTTTCAGTGAGATTTCAGGCTTGGGCTTTGTCATCACCCTTCTATAATCAACAGCATGGCCGACACCAACGATGCCGACGCACCGATCTTCCGCGCGCTTTTGACCCCTCATCGCTCGCTCGGGCCAGAGGGTTTCCGCGTGCTGATGGCGGTGACCGTCGCCGGCAGCGTCGTTTGCGGCCTGTTCTTCCTGTCCATCGGGGCGTGGCCGATCTTCGGCTTCTTTGGCCTTGATGTCCTGCTTCTTTACCTCGCCTTCAAGCTGAACTACCGCGCAGCCCGAGCGCATGAGGAAGTGAGCGTGTCGCGAACGGCGCTGGAGATCCGGCAGGTCGCGCCGTCGGGCCGCACCCGCGAACACCGGTTCAACCCCTTCTGGGCACGTTTTGCCGTGTCACGGCATGACGAGATCGGCATCACGCGCATGGCCGTGGAAGCGCAAGGACAGCAGGTCCAGATCGGCAGCTTCCTCAACCCGGACGACCGCGAAAGCTTTGCGAAAGCCTTTGGCCGCGCCCTGGCGACGGCAAAGGCAGGTTAGCGCCCGGGTTCGGCCCTCGGGCTCGCTTCCACCTCCTCCCTTCCCAAGCTGACCGGCCCGGCGTCACGCGCTTGTCATGCACGCGCTCTAGGCAGCCTTTGATCCAGCCACCTAGCCAGAGGTCGACCCGTGTCCAACGTCTCCCCTTTCCGTACAAGCCAGCTTGAAGAAGCCGCCGGCCCGGGCCACAACCCGACCGAAAACCCCACCATGGGCGAAATCATCGCCAATCGCTTTTCACGCCGTGACTTCCTGCGGGGTTCTCTGGCCGTTTCGGCGATCGCCGCAACCGTCAGCCCGGTTGCGCTGATGATGGCCGACGAAGCCCGCGCCCAGGGCGCCGCTTCCGCCTTCAACTTCGAGGAAGTGGAAGCAGGCATTGATGAGCGCCACCATGTAGCAGCCGGCTATGACGCCGATGTTCTGCTGCGCTGGGGCGACCCGCTGTTCCCGGATGCGCCGGAGTTCGACCCGGCCAACCAGACGCCCGAAGCACAGGCGCGCCAGTTCGGCTACAACAACGATTATGTCGGCTTCATCCCGATGGATGACAGCCAAGATCGCGGCATCCTCGTTGTGAACCACGAATACACCAACGAGCACCTGATGTTCCCGGGCATCGTTAAGGTCGTGGACGGCAAGCTCGAAGTCACGCCGGCCGACAAGAAGCGCGTCGACATCGAAATAGCCGCGCATGGCGGCACGGTGGTCGAACTCGCACGCGAAAACGGCAAGTGGCGCCCGGTGGTGGAAGGCAAGCTCAACCGCCGCATCACCGCCAACACCGAGATGGAGCTGACGGGTCCTGCGGCCGGACACGACCGCCTCAAGACCAATGCGGATGCGACCGGCACAAAGGTGTTTGGCACGATCAATAACTGCGCCGGCGGTGTCACGCCCTGGGGCACCTACATCATGGCCGAGGAAAATTTCCACGGCTATTTCGGCGGCGAGCTGCCGGCCGACCACGCGGAAGCCACGAACTACGAACGCCTCGGCGTTCCGGACGGCAGCTATGCCTGGGCCAACTTCTATGACCGCTTCGACCTCGCCAAGGAGCCGAACGAGCCGAACCGCTTCGGCTGGATCGTGGAAGTCGACGTCATGGACCCGAACTCCACGCCGAAGAAGCGCACGGCGCTCGGCCGCTTCAAACATGAGGGTGCTGAGTCGATCGTCAACAAGGACGGCCGCGTCGTGTTCTACCTCGGGGACGACGAGCGCTTCGACTACGTCTACAAGTTCGTGACGTCCGGCACCTACAACCCTGACGACCGCGCCGCTAACATGGACCTCCTGGACGAAGGCACGCTGTACGTTGCCAAGTTCACCGAAGACGGCACCATGACTTGGATGCCGCTGGTCCAGGGCGAAGGACCGCTGACGGCAGAAAATGGCTTCAACAGCCAGGCCGACGTGGTGATCGAAGCCCGCCGTGCCGGCGATCTCCTGGGCGCCACCAAGATGGACCGTCCGGAAGACATCCAGCCGAATGGCAGCAACGGCAAGGTTTATGTCATGCTGACCAACAACACCAAACGCACGGAAGAGCAGGTCAACGCTGCCAACCCGCGCGCCAAGAACGCCTTCGGCCACATCATCGAGATCGCCGAAGACGGTGGCGACTTCGCTGCCACGACCGGCAAGTGGGAAGTGCTCCTGAAGTGCGGTGACCCGTCGGTTGCCGAGGTCGGTGCATCCTTCTCCACCGCCACCACGGAAAACGGCTGGTTCGGCATGCCCGACAACTGCGCCGTGGACTCAGCCGGACGCTTGTGGGTTTCGACCGACGGCAATTCGCCGGAAGCAACCGGCCGTACCGATGGCCTGTGGGCCGTGGACACGGAAGGCGAAGCCCGCGCCACGTCGAAGCTTTTCTTCCGCGTGCCGGTTGGTGCCGAGATGTGCGGCCCGCTGTTCACGCCGGACGATGAAACCGCCTTCGTGGCCGTTCAGCACCCGGCCGATGGCGGCGATGACTGGGAAGGCTTCGGCCGTCCGTCCTACTACGAAGACCTGTCCACCCGCTGGCCGGACTTCAAGGACGACATGCCGGTTCGCCCATCCGTGGTGATGATCACCAAGCAGGGCGGCGGCAAGATCGCCGTTTGAGGTCCATTTCTTGAGTAAAAAGAAGGCCGGCATGAGCGATCATGCCGGCCTTCTTGATTCACGAAAGCGGCGTGGCAGCTCTTGCAAGCGCCAGCGCCGCTTCCGTCAGCCGCGGAACCTGATCCGCTACTCCGCGGCCGACCTCTGAGCGGCGCCACCTTCCACAGCTTCGATGATCGTCGACACGAAGGACTGCAGATCATCCGGCTTGCGTGCCGTGATGAGATTGCCGTCGCGCACCGTCATCTTGTCTTCCCAGTTCGCGCCCGCGTTGATCATGTCGGTCTTGATCGAATGGTAGGAGGTCGCACGCTTGCCCTTCACCAGGCCGGCTTCAATCAGCAGCCATGGCGCGTGGCAGATCGCCGCCAGCGGCTTGCCGGAACCGGCATAGGCTTTGATGAAATCAACGGCCGATTTTTCAACGCGCAGCAGGTCCGGATTGATCTGGCCGCCTGGGAGGACCAGCGCGTCATATTGATCAGGCGACACGTCGCTCAGGAGCTTGTCGACGGGAACGCTGTTGCCCCAATCCTTCTTGTCCCAACCCTTGATTTCGCCCTTCTCGAGCGAGATCACGTCGACGGTCGCGCCTGCTTCGCGCAGCTTCTTCAGCGGCACTTCCAGTTCCGATTGTTCGAAACCGTTTGTAGCCAGAATGGCAATACGAGCCTGGTTGATCGTGGGCATGATGTCGTCTCCTGTTTCCGGCGCCGCTCAAGGTCTCCGACAGGCGGATAGACCGGGCAGCGCTCTGCATTTGTGCAGCTTCAACGCCGGTGCAGGAAAATCGTTCACCGCTTTTTGGCCGCGGTGGAGCGCGTTAACCGTGGCCCGTGGACCCGAATCCGCCCGCCCCTCGCGCGGTGGTTCCAGCCAGGCTGCGGAGCTCCAATTTCGCTTGGAGAACCGGAGCGACCACCATCTGGGCGACCCGCATGCCGCGCGTGATTTCGAAGGGCTGCTCCCCGTGGTTGATCAAGAGGACCTGGATTTCGCCGCGATAATCGCTGTCGATCGTGCCAGGCGTGTTGAGGCAGGTAATCCCATGCTTGAAAGCGAGACCGGAGCGCGGCCGGATCTGCGCCTCGAAGCCTTCCGGCAATTCCATGATCAGGCCGGTGGGCACCAAAGCACGCTTGCCGGCCCCAAGAAGCAGCGGCTCGGCGACGGCAGCGCGCAGGTCCATGCCGGCGGCGCCCGCCGTTTCATAGCTGGGAAGGTCGAGGTCTTCGCCGTGAGGCAGGCGAACTATGCCGATCGTTGGGTTCATGGCCGGCGCATAGCCCATCCGCTCGCCTGCGCCAAGCGAGGGTCGACTTTTGTGGCCTGTCTCGCTATATGCGCGCCACCGAACGGATTCCCGATATGCCAGAACCCATCCAGGAGGCGGTTGCCCGCCGCCGCACCTTCGCGATCATTGCGCACCCCGACGCCGGAAAAACCACGCTCACCGAAAAGCTGCTGCTGTTCGGCGGCGCGATCCAACTCGCCGGCGAAGTGAAGGCCAAGAAGGACAAGATCCAGACACGTTCGGATTGGATGAAGATCGAGCGCGAGCGCGGCATCTCGGTGGTGACGTCCGTGATGACGTTCGAATATGGCGACAACGTCTTCAACCTCTTAGACACACCGGGTCACGAAGATTTCGCCGACGATACCTATCGTACGCTGTCGGCGGTCGACAGCGCGGTTATGGTGATCGATGCCGCCAAGGGCATCGAGCCGCGCACGCTGAAGCTGTTCGAGGTCTGCCGCCTGCGCGACATTCCGATCGTGACCTTCGTCAACAAGATGGACCGCGAAGCGCGCAACACGTTCGAGATCCTCGATGAAATCGAGCAGAAGCTTGCGCTGGACACCGCGCCTGTGACCTGGCCGATCGGCCAGGGGAAGACCTTCTCCGGCACCTACCATCTCAGCGAGAACGCCGTTCGGCGTTCGGACGCTGAAACAGAGCGCGCGAAGGTCAACGGACCCGAATCCGACAAGGTCGCGGGTCTGCTGCCGGAAAACGAGCGCGACCAGCTGATCGAGGAACTGGAACTTGCCCGCGAGGCATGCCGTCCCTTCGACCTCAAGGCGTTTCGCGAGGGCCATCTGACGCCGGTTTATTTCGGGTCGGCGCTGCGCAATTTCGGTGTGCGCGACCTGATCGAAGGTCTGGGCGATTACGCACCGCCGCCGCGGGACCAGGAAGCCGATACGCGCACGGTTCACGCAACCGAGCCGAAGATGACCTCCTTCGTGTTCAAGATCCAAGCCAACATGGATCCGAACCACCGCGACCGCATCGCCTTTGTGCGCGTGTGTTCCGGCACGCTTGAGCGCGGCATGAAGGCTAAGCTCGTGCGTACCGGCAAGCCGATGAGCTTGTCGGCGCCGCAGTTCTTTTTTGCCCGCTCGCGCATCACCGCCGATGAAGCCTTTGCCGGGGACGTGGTGGGCATCCCAAACCATGGGACGCTCAGAATCGGCGATACGCTGACGGAAGGCGAAGAAATCCTGTTCCGCGGCGTACCGAACTTCGCGCCGGAAATCCTGCGTCGTGTGCGGCTCGGCGATGCGATGAAAGCCAAGAAGCTCAAGGAAGCGCTCCACCAGATGGCCGAGGAAGGCGTGGTGCAGCTGTTTTCGCCCGAAGACGGTTCTCCGGCCATCGTCGGCGTGGTGGGCGCCCTGCAGCTCGACGTCCTTAAGGAACGGCTGTCGGTGGAATACACGTTGCCGGTGGACTTCGAAATGGCACGTTTTTCCGTGTGCCGCTGGATTTCGGCCAACGATCCCGCCGAGTTGCAGCGCTTCATCGAGGCGCATCGCGGCGACATCGCGCGCGACCTTGACGAGGATCCGGTTTTTCTCGCCCAGCACGAGTTCGGCCTCAACTATGAGGCAGAACGCTGGAAGCAGATCAAATTCGACGCAATCAAAGATTATCAGGTGCGTGAAGCCGCTTGAAAGCCGCCGCACCCAACGAAAGCGAACTAACCATGAGTGATTTTCCCGGCGTGCTCGCGCCTCTCGCGCAGGCATTGACCGAGCGCGGCTATTCCGATCTCACGCCCGTGCAGGAGGCGGTGATCGGCTTGCAACCCGAAGGTGCGGACGCCCTTGTTTCCGCGCAAACTGGCTCCGGCAAGACCGTGGCATTCGGCCTTGCGCTGGCGCCTACGCTGCTCCGCGACGCCGAAACTTTCGAACAGGCTGCGCTCCCCTTGGCGCTCGCGATTGCCCCCACGCGCGAACTGGCGCTGCAGGTAAAGCGGGAGCTCGAGTGGCTTTATGCCAAGACCGGTGCCGTTGTTGTGTCCTGCGTCGGTGGCATGGACATGCGCTCCGAAAAGCGCGCGCTGGAACGCGGCGCCCACATCGTTGTCGGCACGCCCGGGCGCTTGCGTGACCATATCATGCGCCGGTCGCTCGACATGAGCGAGCTGCGCGCCGTTGTGCTCGACGAAGCCGACGAGATGCTCGACCTTGGCTTCCGCGAGGATCTGGAGTTCATCCTTGGTTCGGCGCCGGCCGAGCGGCGGACCCTGATGTTCTCGGCCACTGTTTCGCGTCCGATCGCGGAACTGGCGAAAAGCTATCAGCGCGACGCAGTGCGTTTGGCCACGACCTCAGAGCGCACGCAGCACGTCGATATCGAATATCGCGCGCTGACGGTTGCGCAAGCCGACCGCGAAAACGCGATCATCAACGTTTTGCGCTACTACGAAGCGCCAAACGCGCTGGTGTTCTGCTCCACGCGCGCTGCCGTGAACCACCTCACCGCCCGCTTCAACAATCGCGGCTTTTCCGTCGTGGCGATGTCCGGCGAGCTCAGCCAGAACGAGCGGACCCATGCGCTGCAGGCGATGCGCGACGGTCGTGCCCGCGTTTGCATCGCGACCGATGTGGCGGCACGCGGCATCGATCTGCCGGGGCTGGAACTCGTGATCCATGCGGATCTGCCGACCAACCGCGAAACGCTGCTTCACCGCAGTGGCCGCACTGGTCGGGCAGGCCGCAAGGGCGTTTCGGTGCTGATCGTGCCGCAATCGGCGCGCAAGCGTGTCGAGCGCCTGCTTGGCTCAGCCAATGTCAGCGCCACCTGGGCGCGGCCGCCTTCAGCCGACGAGGTGCTGGCGCGCGACAATGAGCGCATCCTCCAAGATCCGGTCTTCACCGAAGCCGTAACGGAAGATGAAGCGCCATTCGTGAGCGAGTTGCTGGCAAAGCACGGCGCGGAAGCCATTGCGGCTGCTTATGTGCGGACCTTCCGCGCTCGGAATTCTGCGCCGGAAGATCTGCTCGATATAGCCGTGACGGGTGCGCCGGCTCCATCGGATCGCAAGGAACGTCGCGAGGAATTCAGCGAAAGCGTTTGGATCTCGCTTTCGGTGGGACGCAAGCACGGTGCGGAGCCGCGCTGGCTGATTCCGATGCTGTGCAAGGCCGGCAAGCTTTCCAAGAGCGACATCGGCCAGATCAAGCTGCAACAGGAAGACAGCCTCGTTCAACTGGAAGCCCATGCTGCGAACCGCTTCCTAGACCAGCTTGGAAACCGCACCCTGGAGCGCGGCATCACCGTGCAGGCCATCGACGGCGTGCCAGATCTTGGTTCGGGCGGCAAAGGCGCGTTTGACAAGCCGCGCGGCCCGAAAAAGCCCTTTCATCGTGGCCAGGGCGCAAAGCCCGAGGGTGGCAGCTGGGCAAAGCCGGGCGCCAAGAAACCCTTCGGGGACAAGAAGCCCTGGGCAAAGAAGGACAAGCCGGGCGCCGACAAGACCTTCGCCAAGAAGCCGAAGCGCCCGCGCGGCGAATAGGTCCTATCCGATCGCGCGCGGCTCGCGCGGTTTGCCGATTGCGCAGTCCAGTGCGGCGCGATCCCAGCCGGCGTTGTTTGCCGCGGCGGCGTAGGTGCTTTGCAGGAAGGCAAGCAGTGTCGCTCGCGGATCCGCTGCCGCGCGGACCGCCTCATAAGGCAGGATGAACTCGCCCAATGTCGGGTGGAAGTACGCGGCGTCCGGCTGCACAGCGGATGCGGCGAAGCCCTCGGGAGCGGGATACGCATAAGAATAGAACGCCGGCTCATCAATTCCGCCGCCGCCCGGCCAGAAGCCTGCAGACGAGACCTCGTGGCTGTAGGCTTCGCGGGTGATCGTGTCGGGCAGGGCCGGGATCCCACCGGGGTGGCTCGGCGCACGGCGGCCGGAAAATCGCGTCACCGCAAGGTCGAAGCTGCCCCAGAAAAGGTGCACCGGGCTGACCTTGCCAAGATAGCCGGTCCGGAAAAGCTGGAACACCTCCGTGACCGACAGGACGGCGCGGAAGAAGCGGTTCACCGCATCCGGATCATAAGGGCGGGTGGCATCGTCTTGCGCAAACGGCACTCCATCCGGGATCTCGTTCGGCTTGCCATTGAGCTTCGGCGTTCCACCCAAGGCCGCAATAATCTCCTTTGTTTGCGCAAAGAACGCCGCCATGGTGGTCGGTCCGAGTGCCCGAGCCTCCACCTTGCCGCCCGACGATTGGCCGATCAGGCGATGGTCAACCAGATCGAGAAGAAGCTCGATCGTCCTGCCGTTGTCGAAAACCGGGCCTGTCGAGAAGCCGCGGGCGGTCGGGTACAGCGTCGCGTGCCAGGAATGGTTCAGCCAAGGGCTGTGGGCGATCCGATACTTCCCGACCACCTGGCTGAACAATTGCAGCGTCGTGCAGCTTTCCCGCCACGCGCCGTAAGGAATGGCTGGCCAGTTCTCGGTCATCGCCCGGTTTCCCTTCGATTGGAACTGAGGCCGTGGATCAACCAGCCCCGTTCGCGGTTTAGCATGTCATGGCTCGCAGCAAAGGCCGTCGGCGCCTATCTGTAAAGCGACATCGAGGACCACGACGATGACGATCCACCTGCCCTTCGACAATTCCTATGCCAGGCTTCCCCAGCATTTCTTCGCGCCGTTTCAGGCGAGTGAAGTGCCAGCGCCGCTGTTGATTGCGCTGAACACGAGGCTGGCCGAAGAGCTGGGGCTCGACCCAGACTGGCTGCAAAGCGCAGATGGCCTCGCGATGCTTGCTGGCAACCGCTTCCCGGACGGCGCGCAGCCAATCGCGCAGGCCTATGCAGGGCACCAGTTCGGCAACTTCGTTCCCCAACTCGGTGACGGACGCGCGACGCTCCTGGGTGAAGTGGTCGACCGGCACGGCAAACGTCGCGACATCCAGTTGAAGGGTTCCGGCCCAACCCCCTTTTCCCGGCGCGGCGACGGGCGGGCAGCGATCGGCCCGGTTTTGCGGGAATACATCGTCAGCGAAGCCATGGCTGCCATGGGCATCCCGACCACGCGCGCGCTTGCCGCCGTTTCAACCGGCGAACCGGTTTACCGTGAAACAGTCCTTCCAGGCGCGGTTCTGACAAGGGTGGCTGCGAGCCACATCCGCGTCGGCACGTTCCAGTATTTCGCCGCACGTAGCGACGAAGAGGGCGTGAAGACACTGGCCGACTATGTGATCCAGCGGCATTATCCCGATGCTGCCGAGGCGGAAAACCCATATCGGGCGCTGCTGCAGCATGTGATCACAGCACAGGCGTTGCTTGTTGCGCGGTGGATGGGCGTCGGCTTCATCCATGGCGTCATGAACACGGACAACATGGCGATTTCCGGCGAGACAATCGACTACGGTCCCTGTGCCTTCCTAGACACCTATGATCCCGCGAAGGTGTTTTCGTCGATTGATCAGTTTGGCCGCTACGCCTACGCCAATCAGCCGGGGATCGCGCAATGGAACCTGGCGCGGCTGGCCGAAGCGCTTTTGCCGCTGCTTCATGAAGACCGCGACGAGAGCGTGAAGCTCGCGCAGGAGATGATCGCCGGCTTCCGTAGCCCCTTCGAAACGGCCTACATGGCCGTGCTGCGCGCCAAGTTCGGTCTGAAAACGGAAGAAAACGAAGACGGCGACCTGATGCAGGACTTCCTCGACCGCATGGCGCAGGGCGGCGCAGATTTCACGCGCACCTTCCGCGCGCTGGTGGCAGCAGCGGCCGGACCCGAGGGTGACCGTGACGTGCGCGCCGAATTCATCGACCCGATGCTTTTTGAGACCTGGGCACCGCGCTGGCGCGAGCGGCTTTCGCGCGAAAGCGGAAACGGGAGCGGAGCGGCCGAGATCATGCGCAAGGCCAATCCGGCTCTGATCCCGCGCAACCACCGCATCGAGGAAGCCATTCAGGCCGCTGTGAACGATGCGGACTTCACGCCCTTCCGCCGCTTGAACGAGGCATTGGCAAAGCCGTTCGAGGATCAGCCGGACTACGCCGACCTCGCGATTGCACCGATGCCCGACGAGCGCGTGACCCGCACCTTCTGCGGCACCTGATCAGTCATCGCCCACGCGGCCGCGCAGGCGCTTCACCGTAGAGCGGCCGGTTTTTGCCTTCAGGCGCCGCTCCACCGAGCCCTTGGTTGGACGCGTTTTCTTGCGCGGCGGGGGCGGTGGCTCGGCTGCTTTTGCGAGCAACTCCACAAGCCGCTCGCGCGCGTCGGCGCGGTTTCGCTCCTGCGTCCGGAAACGGTTTGCCTCGATCAGGATCTCGCCATCCTTCGTCGCGCGCTGGCCGGCAAGCTTCAGCGCGCGCGCCTGGATCGCGTCCGGCAGATCGGACGCCGCCATGTCGAAGCGCAGTTGGACGGCGGTCGCTACCTTGTTGACGTTTTGCCCCCCCGGCCCCGAGGCGCGGACAAAGCTTTCCGTCAGGTGATCGGGGCTGATGAACAGGCCACGGCCGATTGCAAGGGGATCATCGTTCATGCCCTCACACATGAAGCGGCGGCGCCAAAAAGAAAAGGCCCGGCTGAGCCGGGCCTTGATAGGAAATGTGCGCGCTTACTCGGCCGCAACAGGAACGCGCGGCGCCGCGCTGCGAACATTGCTGTCCACATGGCTTTCGAACTTGGCGAAGTTGTCGACGAACATGGTCACCAGCCGTGCCGCCTGCGCATCATAAGCTGCCTTGTCGGCCCATGTGGAGCGCGGATCGAGAATGGCGCTATCCACCCCCGCTACCGCCACCGGCACCTGGAAACCGAAGTTTGGATCGGTCCGGAACTCCGCGTCATGAAGCGACCCGTCGAGCGCAGCGGAAAGCAGCGCGCGCGTCGCCTTGATCGGCATGCGCTTGCCGGTGCCGTAAGCGCCGCCGGTCCAGCCGGTGTTCACCAGCCAGCAATCCACATTGTGCTCGGCAATCAGTTCGCGAAGGAGATTGCCATATTCGCTCGGGTGACGCGGCATGAAGGGTGCCCCGAAGCAGGTGGAGAAGGTCGCTTCCGGATCCGATACGCCCTTTTCAGTCCCGGCAACCTTGGCCGTGTAGCCGGACAGGAAGTGGTACATGGCCTGCGCCGGGGTCAGCTTGGCAATGGGCGGCAAAACGCCGAACGCATCCGCCGTCAACATGATGATATTCTTGGGGTGATTGGCGCGACCCGTCGCGCTGGCATTCGGAATAAAGTCGAGCGGATAAGCGCATCGCGTGTTTTCCGTGCGCGACCCGTCGTTGAAATCTGGCACGCGGTTTTCGTCGAGTGTGACGTTTTCCAGAACCGTGCCGAAGCGCCGCGTGGTGGCAAAGATCTCCGGTTCGGCTTCAGCCGACAAGCGAATGGTCTTGGCGTAGCAGCCGCCTTCGAAGTTGAAGATGCCGTCCGGGCCCCAGCCATGCTCGTCGTCGCCGATCAGCACGCGGCTCGGATCTGCCGACAGCGTCGTTTTGCCGGTGCCAGACAAGCCGAAGAAAACGGCGGTTTCGCCGTCGTGGCTTTCATTGGCCGAGCAGTGCATGGGCATCACACCCTTTGCCGGCAAAAGATAGTTCAGCGCCGTGAAAACCGACTTCTTCATTTCGCCGGCATAGGAGGTGCCGCCGATCAGCACGATCATGTTGGTGAAGTCGACTGCAATCACCGTTTCAGTGCGTGTGCCATGGCGCGTCGGGTCGGCGCGGAAGGAGGGCAAGTCGATGATCGTCATCTTCGGCACGAAGGAGGACACTTCGCTCGCCTGCGGCCGGATCAAGAGGTTGCGGATGAACATCGAATGCCAGGCGTATTCGGTGACCACGCGCGTCGGCAGGCGATGCACGGGATCGGCGCCGCCGATGAGATCCTGCACGAACAGGTCACGGCCTTCGGCGTGTTTCAGAAAGTCGGCATGGAGCAGCTCGAACTGTTCGCGCGAGAGCGCCTTGTTGTTGTCCCACCAGATATGCGCTTCGGTGTCGCTGTCGCGCACAACGAACTTGTCCTTTGGCGAGCGACCGGTGTGTTCGCCGGTGTCGGCAACAAGCGCACCGTGAGCCGAAAGCCGCGCTTCGCCGCGGGTGATCGCCAGTTCCGCAAGTTCCGCGGCGCCGAGATTATAAAAGATGTGGCCGGGGCTACGCAGCCCAGTTTCCTTGATCCCGTGCTGGGGATTACGAGAACCGGTCTCGGTCATTGCGCCTCCAAAGCGTCTTCTGAATACAGCGAGCAGATGAACTCGTTTTCGGAGGAAACAGAAAAGTTCAGTGATATCAAATCATTAATCGATTTAGGTATTTGCTTCCGTTGTTTAATCGGTTGTACTCGAAGGCGCGTGGCCTAGATGGAGGGTCACGCTTGCGCAGGCTGCGCGGTGAGCCCACGAATGGCGGAAAGCTTGCGCCAAGCAGCGCAAGGGGCTAACCACAAAGTCCGGTGCCACATTTTGTACCAGATTTGTCCCCCACACAGCGCGCTCCTGCGAGTGGGAGAACTTCTGAGCATGAGGGAGCAGCCAGACATGGCCACGATCGCCTTGGTGGACGACGATCGCAACATCCTGACATCCGTGTCGATTGCGCTGGAGTCCGAAGGCTACCGCGTTGAAACCTATACGGATGGCGCATCTGCCCTCGAGGGGCTCGGCTCACGCCCGCCGAACCTCGCCATTCTCGATATTAAGATGCCGCGCATGGATGGCATGGAGCTGTTGCGGCGGCTGCGGCAAAAAACAGATCTTCCGGTTATCTTCCTGACCTCCAAGGACGACGAGATCGACGAACTGTTCGGCCTCAAGATGGGCGCCGACGACTTCATCCGGAAGCCATTTTCGCAGCGCCTCCTTGTTGAACGCGTGCGGGCCGTTTTGCGACGCGTGAGCGCCCGGGAGCCGGGCAAGTCACCCGAGAAGCAGGCCCGTTCGCTGGAACGCGGCCAGCTCGTGATGGATCAGGAACGCCATACCTGCACCTGGAAGGGCGAACCGGTGACGCTCACGGTGACGGAATTCCTGATCTTGCATTCCTTGGCGCAGCGCCCGGGCGTCGTGAAAAGCCGCGATTCCCTGATGGACTCTGCCTACGACGAGCAGGTTTATGTCGACGACCGCACCATCGACAGCCACATCAAGAGGCTGCGCAAGAAGTTCAAGCAGGTCGACGACGACTTCGAGATGATCGAAACGCTTTACGGCGTCGGCTACCGCTTCAAGGAAGCTTGAGGATCGATCCATGGCGCAGGTCGACGAACCGGTGCGCGGTTTCGTCAAGCCGGCTGCACCGCCCCGGCGACAGCCGCGGCGGCGCCTGCGCCTTGCAACAGCCCGGGTAAGCCGCTCCATGCAGCGGTTTCTCGGGCATCACGTCTTTTCCAGCCTCACCCGGCGCATCCTGATCCTCAACCTCGCCGCTCTTGGCGTGCTGGTGATCGGAATTTCCTATCTCAACCAGTTCCGCGACGGGCTGATCGATGCGCGCGTGGAAAGCCTGATGACGCAGGGCGAAATCATCGCCGGCGCAATCGCGGCGTCCGCGACGGTTGAAACCGATGCCATCAGCATCGACCCCGAAGCGCTGCTTGAACTCCAGGCCGGCGAAAGCGTTCAGCCAGGCGCGGATCAGCTGGAAAGCCTCGACTTTCCGATCAATCCCGAGCGCGTCGCGCCGGTGCTGCGGCGCCTGATTTCGCCCACCAAGACGCGCGCGCGGATCTATGACCGCGACGCCAATCTGCTTCTGGATTCCCGCCACCTTTATTCGCGTGGTCAGATCCTGCGCTATGGCCTGCCGCTCGTGGAAGAAGAGGAACCGAACCTCGTTGAGCGGATCGGCCAGGAGATTGCCAACTTCTTCCGGCGCACCGATCTTCCCACCTACAAGGAAGTGCCCGGCGGCAGCGGCACCGCGTTTCCAGAAGTCATGAGCGCGCTAACGGGTGGTCCCTCAACCATCGTTCGAACGGGGGAACAAGGCGAGCTCATCGTTTCCGTGGCCGTGCCTATCCAGCGTTTCCGCGCCGTGCTGGGCGTGCTTCTGTTATCGACACAGGGCGGCGACATCGACAAGATCGTGGCTGATGAACGCGAGGCCATTTACCGCGTGTTTGGCGTCGCGGCGCTGGTCAATGCGGTGTTGTCCATGCTTCTGGCCTCCACCATTGCGCAGCCGCTGCGCAGGCTGGCCGCCGCGGCCGTGCGGGTGCGGCGCGGATCGTCCACGCGGGAAGAAATTCCCGACTTTTCCGATCGCGGGGACGAGATCGGCAATCTTTCCATTGCCGTGCGCGATATGACCAACGCTCTTTATGGGCGCATCGAGGCGATCGAAAGCTTTGCTGCCGATGTTGCGCATGAATTGAAGAACCCGCTGACCTCGCTGCGCAGTGCGGTGGAAACGCTGCCGCTCGCCAAGAAGCCGGAAGCGCGCGAACGCTTGATGGAAATCATCCAGCATGATGTGCGCCGTCTTGATCGCCTGATCTCCGATATCTCGGACGCATCGCGGCTTGATGCCGAACTTGCGCGCGAAGATGCCGGCAAGGTCGACCTCAAGAAGCTCATCGGCGATATTGTCGCCATTTCAGCCGAACCTGGGCGGCACAAGAAGCCGATGGCGATCAACCTGAAGATCGCCAAGCTGCCGGCGGGGCAAAAGACGTTTGACGTGGTCGGGCACGACCTTCGCCTCGGGCAGGTCCTGACGAACCTGATCGAGAATGCGCGCTCCTTTGTTCCCGATGAGGGCGGCGTGCTCGACATCGAACTGGCGCGAACCGGCAAGCGGTTGGTGATCACCGTTTCGGACAACGGTCCCGGCATTCGCGTCGAAGACATCGACCGCATCTTCGAGCGCTTCTACACGGATCGACCGGCCGGCGAAGCCTTTGGTCAGAATTCCGGGCTGGGTCTGTCGATCAGCCGACAGATCGTGGAAGCGCATGGCGGCACGCTGACGGCTGAAAACATTCCAGGCGCCAAGCCAGGCAGCCTCAGCGGCGCCCGCTTCGTTGTCAGCCTGCCTGCCGACAACTGACGATGCCGCTCCACCACGCCGCCTTGATTGTGGTGCGCGATCGCGGCCTGTTGATCGCGGGTCCCTCTGGTTCGGGCAAAACGACCCTGGCGGCTGTTCTGCTCGGCGAAGCGCTCGCACGCGGCTGGTTCGCGCGGCTGGTGGCGGATGATCAGGTGCTTCTTCAATCCCACCCAGCCTGCCCGCGCTTGATCGGATCGGTACCGCCGACCATCGCCGGACTGTGGGAGGTGCCGCCGCTCGGTCCAAAAGCCACGCTGCATGAGGCGCACGCCATCGTGGACCTTGTGGTCACCCTGCGAGCGCCGCAGGATCTGCCGCGCATGGTTGAACCGGAGATCAAGCGCCTGTGCGGCGTTCCGGTCGCGCATGTCGACCTTCCGCGACAGCAGGCCGCCATTCTGGTTCCGGCGCTTCACGCACTGCTTTTTGATGAGGAAGGCGCCTAGTATTTCGCCATCCTTCGTTGCAAACTGCGGCAACGTGACCACGCAAAGCGCAGATAATGGCTTGTCAAGCGACCTCGGCTCGACAAGATTGCGTTTCCGCACCTGCGAAGGCGCGGCCGCCATCCAGATGCGGCGGTTGTGACGGGAGTCATTTACGAATGATTGGACTCGTGCTCGTGACGCACGGTCGCCTTGCCGAAGAATTTCGCTTCGCCGTTGAGCATGTGGTGGGAGCGCAATTGCAGTGCGCCACCGTTTGCATCGGCCCGGAAGACGACATGGAGCAGCGCCGGCAGGATATTGTCGATGCGGTGGCTGCCGTGGACACAGGCGCCGGCGTCATTATCCTCACCGACATGTTCGGGGGCACACCGTCCAACCTTGCGATCTCCGTCATGGAACCGGGACGGGTTGAAGTGATTGCGGGCATGAACCTGCCCATGCTTATCAAGCTGTCGAGCGTTCGGGTGACGCATGCCATGCAACAGGCACTCGATTACGCGCAGATGGCCGGGCGCAAATACATCAATGTCGCGAGCCAACTCCTGACGTGTAAATGAGCTCCGTATCCTCCGCCCCGCCTCGTCGTGAACTCAGGATCGTGAATCAGCGTGGGCTTCATGCACGCGCTTCCGCCAAGTTCGTCCAAACGGCAGCGAGCTTCGACGCGGATGTGCGTGTCGAGAAGGATGGCGTTTCCGTCGGCGGCACCTCCATCATGGGCTTGATGATGCTGGCAGCCAGCCCCGGCTGTTCCATCATGGTGAGCGCGAAAGGCCGACAGGCCGAAGAAGTGCTGGCTGCCTTGGAAGCCCTCGTGGCCGATCGCTTCGGCGAAGAGCAGTAATCCATCTTCATATAAAGACTTGTTTATGTCTTGTTGTCAGATCGCAGGTGATCTGCTAGGACGCCGCGCATCACACGTGCTGCCCAAGCCGCTCGAGCGCTTGGCGCGTGCCCAAGTTTCCGCACGAGGAGTGCCCCATGACCACCGCGCCTGACCACGTCGTTGCCGATCTCTCGCTTGCCGGCTGGGGCCGCAAGGAGATCGAGATCGCCGAAACCGAGATGCCTGGCCTGATGGCGACACGCGAAGAGTTCGGCCCGTCGCAGCCGCTCAAGGGCGCGCGCATTTCCGGTTCGTTGCACATGACGATCCAGACGGCGGTGCTTATCGAAACGCTGAAGGCTGTTGGCGCCGACGTCCGTTGGGCGTCCTGTAACATCTTTTCCACGCAGGACCATGCCGCGGCTGCCATTGCGGCGGGTGGCACGCCCGTGTTCGCCATCAAGGGCGAAACGCTGCAAGACTATTGGCGCTATACGGACATGATCTTCCAGTGGCCGGATGGCGAGCCGACCAATCTGATCCTGGACGATGGCGGCGACGCCACGATGTATATCCTGATCGGCGCGCGCGCCGAAGCCGGCGAGGACGTGTTGTCCAATCCCGGCAACGAGGAAGAAGAAATCCTGTTCGCGCAGATCAGGACCCGCATGGCGGCAACGCCGGGCTTCTTTACCCGCACCCGAGACGCGATCCGCGGCGTCAGCGAGGAAACCACCACGGGCGTCAACCGGCTTTACCAGTTGCAGAAGCGCGGTTTACTGCCGTTCCCGGCGATCAACGTCAATGACAGCGTGACGAAGTCGAAGTTCGACAACAAGTATGGCTGCAAGGAATCGCTGGTGGACGGCATTCGCCGTGGCACGGATGTGATGATGGCCGGCAAGGTCGCCGTTGTTTGCGGTTATGGCGATGTCGGCAAGGGGTCGGCCGCGTCGCTGCGCGGGGCCGGAGCCCGCGTGAAGGTCACAGAAGTCGATCCGATCTGCGCTCTCCAGGCGGCCATGGACGGCTTCGAAGTGGTCACGCTCGAAGATGCGGCACCCGCCGCCGACATCGTGATCACCACCACCGGCAACAAGGACGTGATCACGCTCGACCACATGCGCGCCATGAAGGACATGGTGATCGTCGGCAACATCGGCCATTTCGACAACGAGATCCAGGTTTCGGCGCTGCGCAACCTGAAGTGGACCAATGTGAAGCCGCAGGTCGACCTCGTGGAGTTCCCCGATAACAAGCGGTTGATCCTGTTGTCGGAAGGACGCCTCCTCAACCTCGGCAATGCCACTGGTCACCCGTCTTTCGTGATGTCCGCCTCTTTCACCAACCAGGTGCTGGCGCAGATCGAGCTTTGGACCAAGAGCGCGAACTACAACAACGAGGTGTACACGCTTCCCAAGCACCTCGACGAAAAGGTGGCGCGGCTGCATCTTGCCAAGCTGGGCGCCAAGCTGACGGAGCTTTCAGCCGAGCAGGCTGCCTATATCGGTGTGACGCCGCAAGGTCCGTACAAGCCTGAACACTACCGCTATTAGTCGCATAAGCTTCGGCAACAACATCTAGATGCCCGTGATCACTTGGTGATGCGGGCATCATCTTTTTCGGCCGCGGATTCTTTTCGCTGAATCTTCTTGTCTGTAGAGTGACCTGATTCGTGGGTTGTTCGGTCGGGGCTTGGGCGCTTTGCGTTCCCGTTCAACTCGCGTGCAAGGCGGTCTTGGCAGGCGGCGAGAGGTTACAAGACATGCCATCGACAGGCCCGTGCCATACGGGACAACTCGATTCGGCGCATAGCAGCGGCGACAAACAGGGTGAGGCGAACGGCGTTCTGCGCTGGTGGCGGAAATTCATGCGCTTTGGCGTTGCGGGCGGTGCCCTCCTGGCGGCATCGCCGGCGCTGGCGCAGCAAGCGTTTCGTAGTGAGCGCGGCCTCTCGCTCCAAACGTCCGAAGTTATCCAACTCGCCACCGTCCTCGGCATCCTCATTGCCGCGATGATCTCGGCCATATGGTTGATCCGGGAGCGCGCCCGCACGGCATCGGAAAACGGCGAGTTGCGGGGGAGGGTTGCGGAGCTCAGCGGCCGTCTCCTGCGCGCCGACTCCATCCTGAACATGCGCGACCAGCGGATGGTTGTTTGGGAAAACGAAGGCAAGCGCCCTGACCTCCTCGGCGTCCTGCCGGTTGAAGCCGGAGCTCCAGACGACCGCGCGGCGTTTCTTGCTTTCGGCCGCTGGCTTGCGCCGCGGTCGGCTGCCGCGTTGGATCACGCCGTATCCGGCTTGCGGGAGCGCTCCGAAGCCTTCGAGCTTGCGGTTGAAACGCAGAACGGCACGATCCTTGAGGTTCAAGGTCGCCGCTCACCAAGCCTTGCTTTCGTGAGCTTCTCGTCCGTGTCGCATGCGCAGCGCGGCCATGCCGCGGTGCGCCTGGAGCGACAGCGCCTCGACGAAGAGCGTGCGGTTCTGTTTGGCCTGCTGGATGCGCTGGACCTGCCGTTCTGGTTGCGGGACCAGGGCGGGCGTTTGCAATGGGTGAACCAGGCCTATGCGCGCGCGGTGGATGCCCCCAACGGTAACGCGGCGGTGGTTGATGGACGCGAGTTGCTCGGCACGGCAGCCCGCGCGGCCATCGCCAGCGAAGCGGCCAAGGGTCAGGTTTACGCGAACACCGTATCCACCGTGATCAACGGCGACCGCCGGATGGTGGCCGTGACCGACGTCGCCAACATCGCCGGGTCGGCCGGGCTCGCGCGCGACGTCAGCGAAATCGAAGCCATGCGCGCCGAACATGAGCGCACCCTGAAAAGCCATTCCGACACGCTCGACCAGATCAACACCGCAATCGCGATCTTCGACAGCGACCAGAAGCTTCGCTTCTTCAACCAAGCCTTCCAGCGCCTTTGGGACCTTGATCTCGCCTTCCTGGAAAGTGCGCCCGACCATACGCTGATGCTCGACCGCCTTCGCTCGGAGCGCAAGCTTGCCGAACAGCCGGAATGGCGGCGCTGGAAGGAAAACGTTCTCACCGCCTATCGTTCCGTGGAGCCCGTCACCGACCAGTGGTATCTGCCGGACGGCAGGACGCTTCGCGTGGTTGGCAATCCGCAGCCGCGCGGCGGCGTCACCTGGGTGTTCGAGAACCTCACCGAAAAGATCGACCTAGAAAGCCGGTACCGCACGGCCGTGCGGGTGCAAGGTGAAACGCTCGACAACCTCGCCGAAGGTGTGGCGGTGTTTGGTCCGGACGGTCGGATCCGGCTGTCCAATCCAGCCTTTCACCAGCTGTGGGGTCTTTCCCCCGATCTTGCCAAGCCCGGAACGCATATTGCCACGCTGCGCGACGCAGCCATTGCGCTCAGCGCCGACAATCCTTGGAACGATTTCGCGGCTTCCGTCACGGGTTTTGACGAAGAGCGCAAGGACCGGCAAGGACAGGCGGCGCTGTTTTCCGGCAAGATCCTGCGCCACGCGCTGATCTACCTGCCGAACGGCCAAGTGATGATCACCTTCGTGGACATCACGGACAGCGCCAATGTCGAACGCGCGCTGACCGAAAAGAACGAGGCGCTGCTGCGCTCCGAACAGCTCAAGAACGACTTCGTGCAACACGTGTCTTATGAGCTGCGTTCGCCGCTCACCAACATCATCGGCTTCACGGAACTCCTGATGCAGCCGACCACCGGACCGCTAAACGGGCGGCAGCAGGAATATCTCGAACATATCAGTTCTTCCTCGTCCGTTCTGCTTACCATCGTGAACGACATCCTGGATCTCGCGACGGTGGATGCCGGAATGGTGGCGCTGGATATCGTCGAGGTGCCTGTGGCAAGCATTGTGGAAGCTGCCGTCGATCTTGTGGGCGACCGGCTGAAGGAACATTCCATCGCGCTTCAAACCGACCTTTCGCGTGCGCCGAAAACCTTGTTTGCCGACGAACATCGCATCAAGCAGATCCTGTCGAACCTCCTCAGCAACGCCAGCAACTTTGCGCCGGAAGGCTCGATCGTGCGGCTCGACTGCGCAGAAGACCACGGAACAGTGCTGTTCAGCGTTCATGACGACGGTCCGGGCATGCCGGACGATGTGCTCGACACCGTGTTTCGCCGCTTTGAACCGCGCGCCAACGGTGGCCGCCGGCGCGGCGCGGGTCTCGGCCTTTCCATCGTGAAAAGCTTTGTTGAGCTTCATGGCGGAACGATCGCGATCGAAACGGGGAAGGGACGCGGGACCACGGTGACGTGCCGCTTCCCCAATCGCCCCAGCCGCATGCGTGAAGCAGCGGAATGAGCCCGTCGGCACCTGCGGTTCTGTCGGTCGAAGCCAAGAATGAAGAGGCCATGCAGCGCCTCGGCAGCGATCTGGCGCTGGCGCTTGGGGCCGGTGACCTCCTGGCGCTGAAGGGGGATCTCGGGGCTGGCAAAACAACACTGGCGCGCGCCTTGATCCGCTGCCTGGCCAACGATCCCGCGCTTGATGTTCCGAGCCCCACCTTCACCCTGGTGCAGGACTACGAAGCCCGGCTGCCGATCCTTCATGTGGATCTTTACCGGCTGGACTCCGCGGAAGAAGTCGATGAGCTGGGTCTCGACGAGGCGCTGGAGCGGGGCGTCGTTCTGGTGGAATGGCCCGAGCGCGCAGAAGGGGCCTTGCCGGGCACGCCAATCACCCTCGCCATCGCTCATGAGGGTTCGGGGCGCCGCATCACCATCAAAGGTCCGGCGCCGGGGATCGCGCGTATCGCCCGATCGCTTTTCAAGCGCCGCTTTCTTGCCAACGCTGGACAGGAAACGGCCCAGCGCCATTTCCTGCTGGGAGACGCGTCCACCCGCGCCTATGAAACGATTACCGACGCTGGTTTGCCGAAGCGCATCCTGATGGACGCACCCAAGCGCCCGGACGGTCCAGTGATCCGGGATGGCAAGCCCTACAGCCAGATCGCTCATCTGGCGGAAAGCGTGACGCCTTTCGTTGCGGTCGGCAACTTCCTGCGGGAGCGGGGCCTTGCGGCCCCAGTCATCTATTCTCAGGATCTCGACCAAGGCTTGCTTCTGATCGAGCATCTTGGCGACGGCAACTTCCTCGACGATGGAGCGCCTGTCGGTAATCGCTACAAACTGGCATCGGAAGTTCTTGCGCATTTTCATCGCAAACCGGCACCCTCGACCCTGCCCATGGCCGGAAACGAAGCATATCATTTGCCGGCTTACGATGGCGATGCGCTCCGGATTGAGGTCGAGCTGCTGCTGGACTGGTACCTCCCGTTTGCAACGGGCGAAAAAGCCTCTTCGGCGGTTCGCGAGCAGTATGAAGCCGCATGGTCGCGTGTGTTTGACGTCCTCGACGGAGCGGAAAAGCACCTGGTGATCCGTGATTACCATTCCCCCAACCTGATCTGGCGCCCGGAGGAAGACGGGCTGGCAAAGATCGGCGTGATCGACTTTCAGGACGCGGTGATCGGACCCGCCGCCTATGACGTAGCATCGCTGGCCATGGACGCGCGCGTTACGATCGGCGCGTCTTTGGAGAAGCAGATCGTGGAAGCCTATATCGCGGCCAGGCTAGCGCAGGGACCCTTCGACCGCGTCGCCTTTGAGCGCGCCTATGCAATCATGGCGGCCCAGCGCAACGCAAAGATCCTCGGCATCTTTGTTCGTTTGGACCGTCGCGACGGAAAGCCGAACTACCTTCGCCACCTGCCCCGTATTCGCGACTACTTCGCGCGCGCCCTCGCCCATCCGGCGCTGGAGCCGGTCCGACACTTCGTGGACGAGCACCGCATCCTGCCGGAGGAAGCTCATGCCGGCTGAGCATCCGACTGTCCCACGAGCTGCGATGGTGCTTGCGGCCGGCCTCGGCAAGCGCATGCGTCCGATCACAGAGCGCATTCCGAAACCGCTTGTGCCGGTTGTCGGCAAGACGCTGCTCGACTGGGGGCTTGACGCGCTGACGGAGGCGGGCGTCCAGCATGCGGTGGTGAATGTCCACCACCTCGCGGATCAGATCGAGGCGCATCTTGCTGGCCGCGCAAACCCGCACATCACGATCTCCGACGAGCGCGCCGGTCTGCTGGATTCCGCCGGCGGTATCGTCAAGGCTCTGCCATCGCTTGGAACAGAGCCGTTCTTTATCCTCAATGCCGACACGTTCTGGCTGGACAAGGGGCCTTCGAGCCTCGTGCGGATGGCCGATACTTGGAACGCAGGAGAGATGGATATTCTGCTGATGCTCGCTTCCACCGACAGCGCCACCGGGCATTCAGGTTCGACCGATTTCCTTGTTGAATCCGGTGGTCGGCTGCGGCGCGCCGGAGGTGATCCGGCGGGGCTGATCTATGCCGGTGCGGGCATTGTCAGCCCGGCCATCTTCCGGAACGCTCCGGCTACATCCCACTCGCTCAACGCCTACTTCGACCGTGCGATTGCTGCCGGTCGCCTTTACGGGCTGGTGATGCACGGCCAATGGATCACCGTCGGCACGCCCGATGCCATCGCTCCCGCCGAAGCGGTGGTGGCAGGGCACGCTTCACAACGGCAATGACCCTCCGCACGCCCGGGCCACGCGTCTTTTCCATCCCGGTCGGCGCGCCCTTTCTCCCCACCTTTGTCAATGCGTTGCGTGCCGGGCGCTTCCATGATCCGGGAACCTGGTCGCCGGATGACCCGCTCGGGCTGGCTAACACCACGATTTATGTTCCAACGCGGCGCGCAGCCCGCGCCCTGCGCAGCTTGCTTGTGGAAGCAGGCGGCGGTCGCGCCGCTCTTCTCCCGACCATTCGGCCGCTGGGCGAATTCGAAGAAGATCGCGTCCTGTTCGAAAGCGGCGATCAAGCCAGCGTCGATCTCGACCCGCCGTTGGCGGCGCTGGACCGGTTGTTGAGACTGGCGCCCTTGGTGCGCCTGTGGGTGGAACGGCTTCCCGGCCATCTGGCCCAGCTTTATGGCGAAGATGTCCTTGTGCCGGCGTCATCCGCGGACGCCTTGTGGCTGGCGCGCGATCTGGCCGAGCTGATGGACGAGATCGAAACGGAAGGCGCGGATTGGAACAGGCTTGAGAAGCTGGTTCCTGCCGAACTCGCCAACTGGTGGCAGGTGAGCCTCGCCTTCTTGTCCATCGTTTCCAAGGTCTGGCCGACGATCCTGACGGAGCTGCAGCGCTCCAACCCGGCGGCGCATCGCAATGCGCTGATCCTCGGCGAAGCCGATCGCCTCCAACGCGACCCGCCAGCCGGGCCCGTCATCGCCGCAGGGTCGACGGGGTCGATCCCCGCCACGGCACGGTTGCTGAAGACGATCTGCCGCTTGCCCACGGGCGCGGTGGTTCTGCCTGGCCTCGACCAGGCGATGGACGAAGCGACATGGCGCGACGTCGGTGCCGATGATGCCGAGGCCTCCGTTTTCGGCCACCCGCAATATCAGCTCCGCCGGCTACTTCAGCGGCTGGAGGTGACCCGCGACGCCGTTGAACCGATCGGGCAGCCAGACGCCGCGCGAGCCCTGCGGGCACAGGTTTTGGCCGAAGCGCTTCGGCCCGCCGCTTCCACAGACGCTTGGTCGGAGAACCGGGCGGGGCTCGATGCCGATCAGCTTCGCGCCGCTTTTGCCGATGTGACGCTGATCGACGCCCCGACACCCCGCGACGAAGCGCTGGCGATTGCCATTGCGCTTCGTCAGGCGACACGCGATCCAGATCGTTCCGCAGCTCTGGTCACGAGCGACCGCACGCTTGCGCGCCGGGTGGCGGCCGAGTTGCGCCGCTTCGGAATCATTGCCGATGATTCGGGCGGCACTCCGCTCGCCAAAACGCCGCCCGCCACGCTTTTGCTTTGCGCGGTTCGTGCCGTGTTCTCGCCCGGCGATCCGATTGCGATCCTGTCGCTCCTGAAGCACCCGCTGCTTTCGCTGCAGCTCGAACGAACCAAGGTGCGCCGTGCCGCCGAGGCAATCGAGCTGGTGGCGCTGCGTGGCGGAACCGGCCGGCCCGATGTTGCCGCCCTTTCGGCGCTCTTCGACGCCCGCATGGCCGCACTACGCACGACCGGATCGCGCAAGCCGTTCTGGTTTGCCCGGCTCGACGACGGCAAGGTCGCCGAAGCCAACGCCGTGCTTCAGGCGCTGGATGGCGCCCTGGCGCCGCTGGTTGAGCTTCGCAGCAACAGCCGGCTTCCAACGCAAGCAGCGGCGCGCCTCAGCGCCGAAGCCCTGGAAGCCCTCGGGCAGGGTGCCGACGGATCTTTGGCCGAGCTTTACGCGGGCGATGCGGGTGAAGCGCTGGCATCCTTTCTGCGCGGCCTGATCGCCGCGTCAGCTGAATACGAGATCCTGCCCGGGGAGTGGCCCAGCGTCCTGGATGCGCTGCTTGCGCCTGAAACCATGAAGCCCGCCATGGCCGGCGACGGCCGCATCGCCATCTGGGGCGCCCTGGAAGCCCGTTTGCAACACGTCGACACGTTAGTGATCGGCGGGCTGAACGAAGGGACCTGGCCCCGGCGCGCCGATCCAGACCGGTTTCTGTCGCGCGGCATGAAGAGCGGTCTCGCCCTGCAGCCGCCGGAGCGAAGGATCGGCCAGGCGGCGCATGACTTCATGATGGCCACAGGCGGCAAGGACGTGATCTTGTCGCGCGCAGCGCGGTCGGGCGATGCGCCCGCCGTTTCTTCCCGCTGGCTGCAAAGGCTCACCACTTTTCTCGGCGAAGAACTGTCCGACGAGTTGCGCGGACGCGGGCGCGTTTTGCTGCATTGGGCACAAACGCTCGACGAGCGCCATGACGTGCGCTTCGCCACTCGGCCGAAGCCCGCGCCACCCCTGAGTGCCCGGCCGAAGCATTTTTCCGTCACGGAGATCGAGACGCTGCGGCGTGATCCTTACGCGATCTACGCCAAGCGCGTTCTCAAGCTGGACCCGCTTGATCCGCCCTTGCGGGACCCGGGCGCCGCGGAACGGGGAAACCTGTTTCACGAGATCCTGCACGCCTTTACCGAGACGGGCGTCGAAGCGGTGAACCCTGAAGCACGCACCGTCCTGACTGAGATCGGGCGAGACGCGTTTCGCCGCGCCGACCTGCCGCTGGACGTTTCTGCCGTTTGGTGGCCCCGCTTCGAGGCCATGGTGGGAGAGATCCTCAACTGGGAAGAAGAACGGAAAGCGGCCCAGAACATCCTGAAGCGCCTGCCTGAACTCACCGCGCAACGCATCCCTGTCGGAGCGACAGGCGTGACGCTTGGAGGGCGAGCCGACCGGATCGATCTTCTGCAAGGCGGATTGGCAGATATTCTCGACTACAAGACCGGGTCCAGCCCATCCGTAAAACAGGCGCACACCCTGCTTGCGCCACAGCTCGCGCTGGAAGCGGCCCTGATGCAGCGGGGCGCCTTCGCAGATCTCGGCCCCCTC
Organism: Tianweitania sediminis; assembly: GCF_017813335.1. Taxonomy (GTDB): domain Bacteria; phylum Pseudomonadota; class Alphaproteobacteria; order Rhizobiales; family Rhizobiaceae; genus Tianweitania; species Tianweitania sediminis. The sequence continues at coordinate 486,461 of NZ_JAGIYY010000001.1, forward strand.
CTTGCTGCCGATCTCGCTTACGTCCGGCTGCGCGCAAGCGGCCACGTGGTGACCGAGTCGATCCTGGAATCGCGGGTCGATCGACAAGCGTCCTTGAAATCGGCGCCACAGCTTGCGGAAGAAGCCTGGGGGCGGCTTGAAGCCCTGCTCGCCTTCTACAACAACCCCTCCAACGGGTACCGGTCGCGCGCATTGCCGTTTCGTGAGCACGACACGAGCGGCGCTTACGACCACCTTGCCCGCGTGCTGGAATGGTCAGCCGGCGCTGAAGCCGACGAAGGTGGCGACGAATGAGCCGACGCCTCCTTATTCCCAACGACACGCTGCTTGCCCAAAAGGAAGCCTCCGATCCCCTCCGGTCGGTGTGGGTGTCTGCCCATGCCGGGTCTGGTAAAACGCATGTTCTGTCGCAACGCGTCGTGCGCCTGCTGCTTGCCGGTACCGACCCGTCGCGCATTCTGTGCCTGACCTATACGCGTGCGGCCGCAGCCAACATGGCCAACCGCATCTTTCGGGACCTGGGTCGCTGGGCCATGCTCGAGGACGCCGCCTTGGCGGAGCAGATCAGCGCGATCGATGGCCGACGCGCTTCGCCCGAAACCTGCCGCAAAGCCCGGCGTCTGTTTGCTCAGGCGCTGGAAACGCCGGGCGGACTGAAGATCCAGACGATCCACGCCTTTTGCGAAGCGCTGCTGCACCAGTTTCCGCTGGAAGCCAACATCGCGGGCCATTTCGAGCTTCTGGAAGGTCAGGCGGCGGAAGCGCTGGTCGCGGAAGCGAGGCGCCGGCTGCTGCTTGGAACGGCGGGCGAAACCGATCCCGAGCTGACAGCCGCGTTTGCAACCGTGCTCGCGCGCGGCGGTGAATGGGGGCTGGAACAGCTGCTCGACGAAATCGTCGCCAAACGGGATGACCTCGCCGCGGCGATTGCCGACCTCGATCAATTCGAATTGCGGGAGGAACACGGCTTCCGCCCCGAGGAAAGCGCGGAAAGCCTGGCCCTTGAAGTCTGGCCCGATGCGTTCTTTGATGCCGCATTGGCGGAAACCGTGCTCGATTGTGCCGCCGGCAAGGTCAAGGCGACAAGCTTTGCGGAAGGCTTGAAAGCGGTTTGCGCAATCAGTGGCGCGCAGGCTTTCTCCGCCATTTGCGAGCTTTTCCTGACCGCCAAGGGTGAGCCGCGTAAGGCGACCCACATAGCGGTGAAAGAGGTGGTTAGCCGGATTCCTGGCTTTGCGGACCATTACGACCGGATGGCCAGTGCGCTCCTCGCCTGCACCGATCGCATCGCTTTGCTGGAAATGGTGCAAGCTACCGAAGCCGCCCTCGTGATTGCAGAACGGCTCATCGGCAGCTATTTCCGGATGAAGCATGCACGCGGCTTCCTGGATTTCGAAGACCTGATCCGCCGCACCATCGCCCTTTTGGCACGCGAGGACGCCGGCCCCTGGATCCGCTACAGGCTCGACCAGGGCATCGACCACATTCTCGTGGACGAAGCGCAGGATACGAGCCCGCAGCAGTGGGCCGTGATCCGCCAGTTGTCCGATGAGTTCTTTTCCGGGCAGGGCGCAAGGCCGAACACCGAGCGAACCATCTTTGCAGTCGGCGACCAGAAGCAGTCGATCTACTCCTTTCAGGGCGCGGAACCCGAAAGCTTCGAATGGAACCGGCAAAGCTTCAAGCGCGATGTGGAAGCCGCCGAACGCAGCTTCAACACCATCAAGCTGGAGCGCTCCTTCCGATCCACCGAAGATGTGCTGTCCGCCGTGGACGCGGTGCTTTCCGATCCCGAGCGGCGGCGCGGCCTGAGCCCCGACGGTGGCAGTTTCCAGCACCGGCCGATCCGGCTGGAGCCGGGCTTTGTGGAAGTGTGGTCCTCGGTCGGGCAGACCGTTGCACCCGAACCGGACGATTGGACGCTTTCCATCGACCACGCCAAGGCGCCTGCCGTTCAGGTCGCGGAAAGAATCGCGGATCGCATCCAGACTTGGCTGAAAGACAAGGAAATGCTGCCGGGCACGGGGCGACCTGTTTCTCCCGGCGACGTGATGGTGCTGGTTCGCAAGCGCGACAGCTTCATCCATGCCCTCACCCGCGCCTTGAAGAACCGAAACATCGCGGTTGCCGGTGCTGACCGACTGAGCCTGCCCGCGCATATCGCGGTGAAGGATCTCGTTGCGCTTGGCCGCATCGTCTTGCAGCCGGATGACGACCTGTCCTTGGCTGCTCTTCTGAAAAGCCCGATCTTCGGTTTGGACGACGACGCACTGTTTGCTTTTGCCTACAAGCGCGGCGAAGGCGTGTCGCTCTACACAAGCCTGCGACGGGCCGCAGCGGATGACCTCGTGCTGCACAGCGTGGTGCAGCAGCTCGACAGCTGGAGAAAGGAAGCCGGATTCAGACCAGCCTTCGAGTTCTTTGCCGGCTTGCTAGGCGCGGGCGGCGTACGGCAGAAGATGATTTCCCGCCTCGGCCATGAAGCCGGCGAGATCATCGACGAGTTTCAAAGCTTCCTCCTGGCAGCCGAACAAGCGGGAGCGGTGGATCTCGAGGCTGTGCTGGCCCTGCTTTCGCAATCCGGACCCGACATCAAGCGCGAGATGGACCAAACGCGCAACGAAGTTCGGATCATGACCGTCCACGCAGCCAAGGGTCTGGAAGCGCCCGTGGTGTTTCTCGTGGACAGCGGGGGCGAGCCGTTCAGCGCAAGCCATCTGCCACGCCTCCTGCCCTACGAGGCATCCAGCGGCCGCAAACGCTTCCTGTGGCGGGCCAGCAAGGATCTTAGCAACGCCGCAACGCGGCAGATCGAGGCCGTGCTTCGCGCCAAGGCCGAGGATGAATACCGGCGCCTGCTTTACGTGGGCATGACGCGGGCCGAAGACCGTCTCGTGGTTTGCGGCTACCATGGCAGGAATCCGCCGCGCGGCGCGACCTGGCTCAGCATGGTTCAGGCCGGACTGTCCGGTCTGCCTGCCACAACGACGCTCCACGACGAAGAGCAAGGAACGGTCCTGCGCTATCAGGTCAGCCGCGGGGCAGCGGTGGAACCAGAGCAGCGTGATCTTTCCAGCCCGCCGGCCCTTCCGCCGGTGCCGGCGTTCTTGCGCGAGCTTGCGCCACCTCCCACGCGCCTGCCGCGTCCGCTGGCGCCTTCTCGTGCTTCCGCCCTGATCGAAACTGAGCCGCGCGATGCACCGGTGGACCGCTCACCCGTGCTGGACGAGGACACGCAGCCTGGCTTTGCAATTCTTCGCGGAACGGCCATTCACCGCTTGTTGCAGCTGTTGCCGGATCTTCCACGGGAAGACCAGCGCAGCGCGGCAACCCGTTATCTCGGGCGCATCGGCGGCGCCTGGCCAGCAGGCGAAAGGGAGGCGGCGCTCCAGTCCGTATTCGCGGTGATCGAGGATCCCTCCTTTGCGCCGCTTTTTGCCCCGGGATCACGCGCGGAAGTGGGCGTGATGGGCACGCTGGATGTCGGTTCCACGCCGCGTGCGATCGCCGGAACGGTCGACCGGCTGGTTGTGACCGAGGACGCGGTGCTGATCGTGGACTATAAGACCAACCGGCCTGTCCCGCAGGATCTCCCTGCAGTCCCCGGCGCTTATGTCGTGCAGTTGGCGCTTTATCGGGCCTTGTTGAAGGAGATCTATCCCGGCAAAGCCGTGTCGGCCGCCTTGTTGTTCACGGAAGGACCGATCCTGATCCCCCTGCCGCACCAGATCATGGACGAAGCCCTGAAGAAGCTGCGTGTTGGCTCACAAGACGGTACGCCGCTGCAGGGTTGACGCAACGCAGGCGAAAGCCCACATCACGCTTTCAAGATCAGAAACCATTTTCTTTCTCCGCCCGCGCGGCGCGACTGCCCTCGAAAGGATCGCATCATGGCAACCGTGAAGATCGACAAGAACAATTTCGAAAGTGACGTGCTGCAGTCGAGCGAGCCGGTTGTGGTGGACTTCTGGGCTGAGTGGTGCGGTCCCTGCAAGATGATTGCCCCCGCCCTCGAGGAGATTTCGCAGGAGATGGGCGGCAAGGTGAAGATCGCCAAGCTGAACATCGACGAGAATCCGGAACTCGCCGCGCAGTTCGGCGTCCGTTCCATTCCCACGCTGATGATGTTCAAGAACGGTGAAGTCGCCGACATGAAGGTCGGCGCGGCGCCGAAAACGGCTCTCAACGCCTGGATCAGCGGAAACGTCTGACAGCCTCCTGTTCGGTTGATCGAAAGCCCGGCAAAGCAGCCGGGCTTTTTTCTTGGAAGGGCGCAAACGTGACGGGGTGGAGAGGACGGCTCGACGCGCTGAATGGGACCACCGCAGGCGTCGTGATCATGCTCGTCGGCCTGTTCATGTTCGCGCTGAACGATGCCATGGGCAAATGGCTGGTGGCGAGCTTTTCCGTCGGCCAGGTCCTGCTGATCCGCTCCATCGGCGCCTTCGTGGTGCTCGGTCCGCTTTTGTCCTCGCGCAGTGCACGGAGGGATCTTCTCCACCCGGACCGGCCAGTGCTGCAGGTTCTGCGCGTCGTGTTCGCAACCTTCGACACCGGCTTCTTCTATGCAGCCGTCGTGTACCTGCCGCTAGCCGACGTGATGACCTTCTACATGGCAGGGCCGATCTATGTGGCGGCACTATCGCATTTCCTGCTCGGCGAGCGGGCCGGCTGGCGGCGCTGGACTGCAATCCTGGTCGGCTTCATTGGCGTGGTGATCGTGCTTCGGCCGTCCAGCGCATCGTTAAGTTGGCCCTCCCTTTTCGCCCTGATCGGCAGCGTGTCTCTGGCGCTCACGCTGATTCTCAGTCGGATGCTGCGAAGCACCTCCGACGTGGTGCTGGTGACGTGGCAAACGGTGGGCGCCCTGATCGCCGGCGCTTGTCTGGCCGTGGGCGCATGGCGTGCGCCGGACCTGCCGGATCTCTACGCCCTCCTGATGCTCGGCGTCGTGTCCTGCATCGCTCACATGATGATGACGCGCTCGGTGAAGCTTGCTTCGGCGACCGTTCTGGCGCCGCTGCAATATACGCTGCTGCTTTGGGCGGTAGCGATGGGGATTCTGTTTTTCGATGAATATCCCGATCAGCAGATCTTGGTGGGCTCCGCGGTGATCATCGGTGCCGGGCTTTTCATCTTCCACCGCAAACAGGTGGTCGGGCAGCCGGTAAAGGCTGAGACCGTGGATCGGATCTGATCAAACAGGCGGCGTGCCGTTTTCCGCCAGCACCGCGCCGGCGAGATAAAGCGAGCCACCAATCAGGATGCGGGGCGGTGCTTCCCTTTCGTCCCAGGTGTCGCGCAAGAGCATCAGCGCATTGCCAACCGAGGCGATCGGCTCTGCCGACAAACCTGCCTCGACCGCACGGGTGGCAAGCACGTCATTGGGCACCCCAGCTTCGCTGCCTGCCACCGGCACGGTGAAGACATGGCGCACCATACCGCCGAACGCGCGGAAATAGTTGGTCTGGTCCTTGGTGTTGATCATGCCGGCAATCAGGAACAACGGCCGTGGATGGCGGTCTTCCTGTTCCGCGAGCGCTTCCGCAATGACTGTGCCCGCGCCGGGATTGTGCCCTCCGTCGAGCCAGATCTCGGCGCCTTCGGGAGCAAGGTCCACAAGCGTGCCGGTTTGCAGGCGCTGCATGCGCGCCGGCCACGACACGGTGTCCAGCGCACGATCCGCAATCAACGGGGTCACCGGAAAGCCGGCAGCGCGAACCGCGGCAATCGCCGCTGCGGCGTTGGCGTATTGATGCCGCCCTGGCAACCGCGGCGGCGTCAGGTCCATGAGGCCCGTCTCGTCCTGGTAAACCAGGCGGCCATTTTCCTCGAAGGCAATGAAATCCTGCCCATAGATGAAGGACGGTGCGCCGAGCCGCTCTGCCGTGGACACCAGCACTTCACGCGCGGCGTCGCTTTCCTGCGCGCCGATCACAACGGGCACGCCAGGCTTGATGATGCCCGCCTTTTCAGCCGCAATCAGTTCGGCCCGATCGCCGAGATAAGCTTCATGATCCATGGAAATCGGCATGATGACGCAGGCAGCCGGCCGCTTGATCACGTTCGTAGCGTCGAAACGGCCTCCCAGACCGACCTCGACGATCGCCACATCGGCGGGATGTTCTGAAAACAGGACGAACATCACCGCCGTCAGGATCTCGAACACGGTGATGGTTTCGTTGTTGTTGGCTTCGGCTACGCGGCGGATGGCGTCAGCCAGCACGTCATCATCCGCGAACCTGCCACCACCCGGAGCGCCGAGGCGGAAGCGTTCATGCCAGTTCACGAGATGCGGCGAGGTGTGGACGTGAACCAGCCGGTTGTCGGCTTCCAGCAGAGCCCGTGAAAATGCCGCGCAGGAGCCTTTTCCGTTGGTGCCAGCGATGTGGATCACCGGCGGCATGTGGTCCTGCGGATTGCCCAGCCTCTCCAGGAGGCGCGTGATCCGCTCCAAGGACAGATCGAAGCCTTTGGGATGCAGCGTCATCAGCCGCTCGATTTCGCGAGCAGCTTCGCTTGCCTGCGCGTCAGCGCTCATCGGCGTTCATCACGCTTCAGCGAGACGTGGGTGTCAGGCATCGGCCGCAACTGTGGCTTCTTCGCCGTGCACCGGAAGCTGCGCGGGATCGATCAGCGTGCCGGGCGGCTGCTTCATCAAGAGCCGCAGGAGCCGCCCAAGCGTCGCCTTCATGGCCAGACGGGACACCACCATGTCCACCATGCCGTGTTCCATCAGGTACTCGGCGCGCTGGAATCCTTCCGGCAGCTTTTCGCGGATGGTTTGCTCGATGACGCGCGGACCGGCGAAGCCGATCAGCGCGTTGGGTTCGGCGATATGGATGTCGCCCAGCATGGCATAAGAGGCGGTAACACCACCGGTAGTGGGGTTGGTCAGGACAACGATATACGGCAGACCCGCTTCCTTGAGCCTGTCCACCGCGACCGTGGTGCGGGCGAGCTGCATCAGCGACAGGATACCTTCCTGCATGCGCGCGCCGCCAGATGCCGCGAAAAGCACCAGTGGCAGCTGCTGTTCCACGGCATTCTCGAAGCCGCGAATGATGGCTTCGCCCGCGGCCATCCCGAGCGAGCCGCCCATGAAGGAAAAGTCCTGCACCGTCACGGCCACGCGCAACCCGTCGATTTCGCCGGTGGCGTTGACGATCGTGTCTTCAAGGCCGGTCTTGGTCCGGTTTTCCTTCAGGCGGTCGACATAACGCTTTTCATCGCGGAAGCGCAGCGGATCCACCGCAACCTTGGGATTTTCCAGCGTGGTGTAGGCACCGTCGTCGAACAAGAAGCGCAGACGCTCCTTGGCCGAGATCTTCATGTGGTGGCCCGAGGACGGCACCACATACTGGTTTTCCTCCAGGTCCTTGTGAAAGACCATTTCGCCAGATTCCGGATCCTTGATCCAGAGGTTCTCGGGCATTTCGCGCCGGCCAAGCATCGAATTGATCTTGGGGCGAACATAGTTGGTGATCCAGTTCATGGCTGGCGTCCCGTTTCAACTGGAAAGAAAGATGGAGCAGTCAATCGACAGCCTCAAGGCGTGCACGCCGCACCCCTTGCGCCAGCCCGCTGACCAGGGTCGCGACGGCTTCGGCCGGATCGGCGGTCATCTGACCGTCGGGTCCAAGCACGCTTGCAACCGCGTTCACGATGGCGGTGCCAACCACGACACCATCCGCCGACGCGCCGATCGCGCGGGCCTGCTCCGCGGTTTTCACACCGAAACCGACGCAAACCGGCAAGTCGGTGTGGCTCTTGATGCGCGCCACGGCTTCCGAAACGTCGCCCGTGTTTGCGAGGGCAGATCCGGTGATCCCCGTCATCGACACGTAGTAAACAAAGCCCGACGTGTTTTCGAGCACCTTCGGGAGACGCTTGGCATCCGTTGTAGGTGTGGCAAGCCGAATGAAGTTGATGCCAGCTTTTAGCGCCGGCACGCACAGTTCGGCATCCATTTCGGGCGGCAGGTCCACCACGATCAGGCCGTCTAGGCCGGCATCCCTGGCTTCCGCCAGGAAGCGCTCAACGCCGTAGATATAGATCGGGTTGTAATAGCCCATCATCACGATTGGGGTGTCGTCATCGTGGGCGCGAAAGTCGCGCACCATCTGGATGGTCCTGGCGAGCGTTTGCCCGCCTTTCAGCGCGCGCAAGCCCGCTGCCTGGATGGCGGGACCATCGGCCATGGGGTCGGAAAACGGCATTCCGAGCTCGATCACATCCGTGCCGGCCGCAGGCATCGCCTTCATGATCTTCAGCGACGTTTCATAGTCCGGGTCGCCGCCCATGAAGTAGGTCACGAGCGCCGGCCGGCCTTCGTCCTTCAGCTTGGCGAAACAGCGGTCGATGCGCGTGGTGGTCATCTCAGAATTCCATGCCCATCATGCTGGCAACCGTATGCACGTCCTTGTCGCCGCGGCCCGAAAGATTGATCACGATGATCTCTTCCTTGCCCATGGTGGGCGCGAGCTTGACGGCCTGAGCGATGGCGTGGGCGGACTCAAGCGCTGGAATGATGCCTTCCACGCGCGTGGTGAGCTGAAACGCGGCCAGCGCCTCATCATCCATGATCGGCACATATTCAACGCGGCCGCTGTCGCGCAGCCAGGAATGCTCTGGACCGACGCCGGGATAGTCCAGTCCGGCGGAGATCGAGTGACCGTCCACGATCTGGCCGTCCTCGTTCTGGAGAAGATAAGTGCGGTTGCCATGGAGCACGCCCGGCTTGCCGGCGCTCATGGATGCGCAGTGCTCAACGCCGCCAAGGCCGCGGCCGCCGGCTTCGATGCCGATGATGCGGACGTCACGATCATCCAGAAACGGGTGGAACAAACCGATGGCGTTGGATCCGCCGCCAACCGAGGCAATGATCGCGTCCGGTAGCCGGCCTTCCTGTTCGAGGATCTGTTCGCGCGCTTCCGTGCCGATCACCGACTGAAACTCGCGCACCATTTCCGGGTAGGGATGCGGCCCCGCCGCCGTGCCGATGAGGTAATAGGTGTCGTGCACATTGGTGACCCAATCGCGCAGGGCCTCGTTCATGGCATCCTTGAGCGTGCCGTGGCCGGACGAAACGGGGTTTACCTGAGCGCCCAGGAGCTTCATGCGAAACACGTTGGGCTTCTGCCGCTCGACATCGGTGGCACCCATATACACCACGCACGGGAAGCCGAAGCGCGCCGACACGGTGGCCGAGGCCACGCCATGCTGGCCGGCGCCGGTCTCGGCGATGATGCGGGTCTTGCCCATCCGCTTGGCAAGCAGGATCTGCCCAAGACAGTTGTTGATCTTGTGCGAACCCGTGTGGTTCAGGTCTTCACGCTTCAGGTAGATCTTGGCCCCGCCGAGATGGCGCGTCAGGCCTTCGGCGAAATAAAGCTTCGACGGCCGCCCGGCATAATAGGTCGACAGGTTCTTCAGCTCGGCCTGGAAAGCAGGATCAGTCTTGGCCTGGTTCCACTGGGTTTCCAGTTCCAGGATCAGCGGCATCAGCGTTTCGGCGACAAAGCGCCCGCCGAACACGCCGAACATACCGGCTTCGTCGGGCCCCGTGCGGAAGGAATTCGGCTGGATCGGCATGTTCATGGCCAGTGCTCCCGACTGCGATCAGGCTGCGCGCTGCGTAGCGCTGCGGATCGCGGCAAAAAAGGATTCGATCAGCGCGACGTCCTTGATGCCCGGCGTGCGCTCGACACCTGAAGAAATGTCCAAACCGGAAGGGTTTGTGCGCGCCACGGCGTCGCCGACGTTCGACGCGTTCAACCCTCCCGAAAGCATGTAAGGGAGCGAAGCGTCAAGGCCGGCCAGCAGCGTCCAATCAAAGGCCACACCGTTGCCACCCGGCAGAACCGCGCCTTTGGGCGCCTTGGCGTCAAACAAGAGACGATCTGCCACGCCGGCAAAGCGTTGGGCCGCCGTCAGGTCGGCAAGGTTGCTGATTGCCTGCGCCTTCATCACCGGCAGACCGAAGCGTTGTTTAACCGCACGGACACGCTCGGGTGTTTCTTCCCCATGCAGTTGCAGCATGTCGGGCTCCACCACCCGAACAAGCGTGTCGAGGGTTGCGTCATCCGCATCCACGGTCACCGCAACCACTTGAGCCCGGCCTTTCGCGGCACCGCTTAAGGCCGCCGCCTGTTGGGGGGCAACATGGCGGGGACTGCGCGGGAAAAAGATGAAGCCGACATGCGTTGCGCCGCCGTTCAGGGCCGCAGCAACCGTGTCTTCCGTGGAAAGGCCGCAGATCTTGATGTCCATGGGGCTACAGATAGCGGCGGCGGCGCGGTCATTCAAACGCAATCGCCTGCAAGGCGCCGCCGTTCTTCTTCAGCCAAGCCTTGCAGCGCTCTGTTTCCGGGCAAAGTTCCCGGCACAGCTCCCAAAAGGCGGGGCCGTGATTCATTTCCCTGAGGTGCGCGACCTCATGCGCCACGAGGTAGTCGATCACGGCGGGCGGTGCCATCATGATGCGCCAGGAAAACGACAGGTTGCCGTCGGCCGTGCAGGATCCCCAGCGGCTCGTCGTGTCCTTGAATCGGATGGACCGGGCGCGACGGCCCACAAACGCCGCGTGCTTTGCCACCAGGTGCTCGATGTCACGCTTGGCTTCCCGCTTCAGGAAGTCACTCAAGCGCCGTGGCAGGTGTCGCGCATCCCCTTTCACCCGCAGAACCGGTTCACCGCCTTCGGCATCGACGCTCACTGAGCCGCGCAAAGCCTGTTCATGCACGATGAGGTGGGGAACGCCGCGCAGCGGAATCTTGACGCCGTGCCGAACGCCGGGCTTTTCCGGGTAATTGGCCAGGCGGCTTTCCAGCCAGCCGGTATGCCGATCGATGAAGCGATCGACCTCCCGCTGCGACAATCCCGGAGGGGTGGTGATCCGGATCCCGCGCCCGCCTGCATCGATCCGCATCGTCAAACGCGTGGCTCGCGCATTCTGCACGACCTTCAACGGCAATGTTCGTCCGGCAACAATCATTTGTCGCTCAGCAGGGGGAGCAACAACCGGTTTGCGCAACAAGGGGAAAAGCAGGCCCATGCCGATGAGCTAGCGTGATTCGCCAGCAAGAATGAAGCGGGAACAAAAACGGCGCCCCGAGGTGGGGCGCCGTGGATCAGGCTGGAGTCTTCGATCAAAGTCCGGGATCACGGATCTCGGTTGATGAGCTGCCAGCGTCGGAGCGAGGCTTGCGGTTGTTCATGAACCGGTCGAACTCTTCCTGGTCCTTCGCGCGGCGCAGTTCGCGGACATAGGCATCGAATTCGTCCCGTGCCTCGTCAAGCTTGCGACGCTCTTCTTCGATCCGCTCGAGTTCAGCCGAGCGCCAATCGTCAAAAGCGACGTTGCCGGTGCGGTTGAAGCCGTAGTGCTTGCTCCGGCTGTTCTTGCCGCAGTTGCGGAAGAAGCCTTCGGTGTTCACAGAGCGCTTGAAGCCGTCAAGCCGGTCGCCCCACAGGATGTAAGCGAGCATGGCCAGGCCGAGTGGCCAGAAAACCATGAAGCCAACCACCATGAGCGCAATGGTCGCCGGCGTCCAAGCCGGCCGGATCAGTGCAGTCGTGTTCATTTGCTTGCGTTCCTTCCCAAGGAGACAACCGCAATCGGCTGCCTTGTTTCGAGATGGGTGGCAAAAAACGGCTATTCAAGACAGCTTTGTTGAAAACCGGATAAGCCCTAGATCTTCTTGGAACTTTTCCAAGTTTCAAGGGAATACACGATCAATCCGGCGAGCAGACCCCAGAACGCGCCACCGATGCCCGCCAGCACCACGCCGGAAGCGGTCACGGCAAAGGCAGTGACGGCGGCCAGGCGTTCGGCCGGAACGGACACCGAGATCGACAAGGCGTTGCTGAAGGACCCGAGCAGGCCCAAGCCCGCAACAGCCACGATGAACACCGGCGGCAAGGCACCAACCAGCGCGACCAGCGACGCGCCGAAGACGGCGAACACGAAATAGGTCGCGGCGTAGAACCAGCTGGTTTTCCAACGCTCAGCCGGATCAGGATGGGCATCCGGACCCGTGCAGAAGGCGGCAGCCATGGCCGACAAATTGCTCGTGCCCGCTCCAAACGGTGCGGACACCAGCGAAACGAGGCCCGTGATCGCGATGATCGGCCCCGGGGCTGGCTGGTAGCCATCGGCCTTCAAAACCGCGAGGCCGGACAGATTCTGCGAGGCCATGGTGACCAGATAAAGCGGGATCGCGAGCCCAAGAAGGGTTGCAAAGGAGAAGGTCGGCGCCGTTAGCACCAGCGTCGAGAATTCCGGGCTCGGAACCGCATGAAGACGGCCCAGAAACGCAGCCAGCGCAGTTCCTGCAACCAGAACAACCAGGATCGACAGGGTGGGGCTGAACAAGCGGGCAAGAAAGAACAGCGCAACGATGGGCAAAACGAGAGCCGCATCGGTTCCCGCAGCACGCGCCACATTGGCGATAAAGGTGAACAGGATGCCGGCCAGCATGCCCGACGACACCGACATCGGGATGCGCGCAACCAATCGCATCAGGGGCCGCACCAGGCCGGTGCCAATCAAAAGAAGCGCCGTCATCAGAAAGGCGCCAATGGCATCGCCGAGGGTGAACCCCTGGCTTGCAGCCACCAGGGCGAGCCCCGGCGTGGACCAGGCTGTGACCACGGGCATGCGGCTGCGCCAGGACAGAACCAGGGACGAAACAACCAGCGCAAGGCAGATTGCAGTGACGGCACTTGCCGTTTGGTCCTTCGTTGCGCCCACCGCTTCCATGGCGGCCAAGACGATGGCCAGCGTACTGGAAAAGCCGACAAGCGCGCCAACAAAGGCCGAGATCGGCACGGAAGCGCGCAAGCTCAGCCGACCTGTTCGACGAGGCTGGCTACGCTGCGCAGCATGAGGTCGAGATCCTGTGGCCGCGACAACCGATGATCGCCGTCCGGGATCAGGGACAGCGTCACGTTGTCAGCCGGAAGATGCTCCACGAGCTTCAGGGCATGGCTGTGCGGCACGTCCGGATCCTGCATGCCTTGCAGGATGGTCACAGGACAATGGGTGTCGATCGTGCCGGTCAGAACGCGGTTCGCTTCCCCATCCTCAAAAAGCGCGCGCGTGTAGATGTTGGGCTCATCGGAATATTGCGACGGTTCTTCGAGATATCCCAGCGTTTCTATCTGCTGCTTTTGCTTGCGCGTCAGCTGCGGCTGCATGAGATCAGCCGTGAAGTCCGGCGCCGGCGCAATCAGAAGCAGGCCCGCGATGCGGCCGCGATCCGCGCGCTTGTTCAATTCCTGCACCATTCTCAGCGCGATCCACCCACCCATGGAAGAACCGATAAGGATCTGCGGCCCCTCGGTCACCTGATCCAGCACGGCCAGTGATTGCGCCAGCCAGGAGGAAATCGTTCCGTCGCGAAAGACGCCACCCGACGCGCCGTGACCGGAATAATCGTGCCGGGTGAACTGGAGATCGTGCCTATGCGCATAGGCTGCAAAGGCTTCCGCCTTGGTGCCTGCCATGTCGGAACGGTACCCGCCAAGCCAGACGAGGCCGGGCGCCTTCCCCTTGCGGTGCTTGAAGGCAATGTCCACCTTGTCGACATGGAGCGTGCCCGCTTGTTCGCCCGTTTCCATTCAACGATCCCTTCCGTGCCTGTTGTTTGGCAGAATCAATGTGACAGGTGATTTTCACCTTGTAATGTGCTAGGGACGGATCCAACGGACGCACGACACAACACCCGCAACTTTGTTGCTGCGTGCTCGTTGCGTTTGAAAAGCCGAGAGCCACCCCTCGTAGCAATAATCAGGAGAGTACGACCATTCGCAGACCATTCAAAGCCGCGCCGGCCACCAAAGACGGCCCGCGTTCCAACCGCGACATCCGGGTCCCACGTGTCCAGCTGATCGACGACACGGGCGCCAACCGCGGCAATGTTTCAATTCAGGAAGCGCTCGAGATCGCCGAACAGGCCGGCTTGGATCTCGTGGAGATTTCGCCCAACGCCGAACCGCCGGTGTGCAAGATCCTTGACCTCGGCAAGCTGAAATATGCCAGCCAGAAAAAGGCTGCCGAAGCGCGCAAGAACCAGAAGACCATCGAGATCAAAGAGATCAAGATGCGTCCCAACATCGACACGCATGACTATGAAGTGAAGATGCGCGCCGTGCGCCGCTTCTTTGAAGAAGGCGACAAGGTCAAGCTGACGCTGCGCTTCCGCGGCCGCGAAATGGCGCATATGGAACTCGGCATGGATCTCCTGAACCGGGTCAAGGCGGAAACCGAGACCATTGCCAAGGTGGAGGCCGAGCCGAAGCTCGAAGGCCGCCAGATGATGATGGTTCTGGCCCCGAGATAGCCATGATGCGAATGAAAAAAGCGGCATCTGCCGCTTTTTTCGCATCAGGACCTTTCAGATGAACAATGGAACCGCCGGTTCGATGGCCCGCTACCAAGCGGCACGTCGGGCAGTGCTTGCACTCGTCGTTCTTTTCGGTGGCATCGGACTGATCTTCAGCGGCTCCGCTCGAAGCGAATTCCTACACGAGGCCATTGAAGGTTACGGCTTGGCGCTGATCCTTGTTGGCATTGGCGGGCGACTTTGGGCGACGCTCTACATCGACGGACGCAAGTCGTCCGAAGTGGTTCAATCAGGCCCCTACTCGATCATGCGCAACCCGCTCTATTTCTTTTCCACGATCGCCATCATGGGTGTCGGCGCGCAAACGGGCAGCATCATGATTGCGCTGATCTGCGCCGCGGTCTGCGCGCTCTGCTTTCACTTCGTTGCGCTGCACGAGGAGCGCTACCTGGCCGAGCGCCTAGGACAGGCCTACCTCAACTACAAGGCGCGGGTTCCGCGCTTCTTCCCCAACCCGACGCTTTATCGTGATCAGGCCATGGTCACGTTCCGGCCGCGTTACCTCAACCGCACGCTGCTCGATGGCCTCGTCTTCTTTGTCTCGATTCCGGTTCTGGAGTTCATCGAAAGCGGCCAGGCCCTCGGCTGGATCCCGGTCTATCTGCAACTTTACTGAGTCGGCTTGATGCTGGGGCGCGATCCTGATACAGAGCGCGCCGTTAAGGAGCCGTCCGGCAGGGCATGCCGTGGCGGCTCTCAATGCTGTTGGGAAGAAGTCTTCATCTTCAGGCCCGACGCCATAAAGCGCCGAAAGGCGCGAATAAGAACGGAGAAACAAGCAAAATGCCCAAGATGAAGACGAAATCCGCTGCCAAAAAGCGGTTCAAGATCACAGCAACCGGCAAAGTGCTGGCTGCCGCCGCCGGCAAGCGCCACGGCATGATCAAGCGCTCCAACAAGTTCATTCGCGATGCCCGCGGCACGATGGTTCTCGCTGAGCCAGACGCCAAGAAGGTCATCAAGAATTTCCTGCCGAACAGTCTTTAAGACCTCGGCACCGGACAGCGTTTAAGGAGATCATGACATGGCACGCGTGAAACGGGGCGTAACGTCCCATGCCAAGCACAAGAAGGTCCTCAAGCAGGCCCGCGGCTTCTACGGCCGTCGCAAGAACACCATCCGCATCGCCAAGCAGGCAGTCGAAAAGTCGCTGCAATACGCTTATCGCGATCGCAAGAACCGCAAGCGCAACTTCCGTGCCTTGTGGGTCCAGCGCATCAATGCCGCCGTGCGCGAGCACGGCCTGACCTATGGCCGTTTCATCGACGGCCTGAACAAGGCTGGCATCGAGATCGACCGCAAGATCCTGTCGGACATGGCCATCCATGAGCCGGTGGCGTTCGCTGCCCTGGTCGACAAGGCCAAGGTGGCGCTGGAATATCTCAAGAACACCACACCGGGTGCTTTTGAGCGCGCAGTTGCCTAACTGCTAGCGCTTCCCAAGCAACCGAAAACCTGATTTGGGAAACCCGCGCTGGCAGGGCTGGCGCGGGTTTTTCTTTTGATCGAAGCGAGAACCACCATGGACGTCATCACCAACGACCTCCAAACGCTCGAAGCGGGCGTCATGGCCGAGATCGCGTCGGCGTCCGACGAAGCATCGCTTGAAGCCGTGCGCGTTGGGGCGCTGGGCAAGAAGGGCACGATTTCCGAAAAGCTGAAGACGCTGGGCGGCATGTCGGCCGAAGAGCGCCAGGTCCAGGGGCCGGCCATCAATGGCCTGAAGAACCGGGTTACCGAAGCGCTGGCTGCCCGCAAAAGCGAACTGCGCCAGGTCGCGGTGACCGCGCGGCTTGCGGCCGAAAAACTCGATGTGACTCTGCCGGTTCGCCAATCGCCGGCCGAGCGCGGCCGCATCCACCCGATCAGCCAGGTCATCGACGAAATCGCAGCGATCTTCGGCGATCTGGGCTTCACCATCGCCGAAGGGCCGGATATCGAAACCGACCACTACAACTTCACGGCGCTGAACTTCCCGGAAGGGCATCCCGCGCGCGAAATGCACGACACGTTCTTCTTCCAGCCGGATGAGAAGGGCGAACGCAAGCTTTTGCGCACGCATACGTCGCCCGTGCAGATCCGCACGATGGAAACGCAGCAGCCGCCGATCCGCATCGTCATCCCCGGCAAGACCTACCGCCAGGATTCCGATGCCACCCATTCGCCGATGTTCCACCAGGTTGAGGGCCTGGTGGTCGACAAGTCCGCCAATATCGCCAACCTGAAATGGGTGCTGGAAGAGTTCTGCAAGGCCTTCTTCGAGGTGCCGTCGGTGACGATGCGCTTTCGCCCGAGCTTCTTCCCCTTCACGGAGCCTTCCATGGAGGTCGACATTCAGTGCGATCGTTCGCGGCCGGGTGAAGTGCGCTTTGGTGAAGGCTCGGACTGGATGGAGATCCTCGGCTGCGGCATGGTTCACCCGAACGTGCTGCGCGCGGGCGGTCTCGACCCGGACGAGTATCAGGGGTTTGCCTGGGGCATGGGCATCGACCGCATCGCCATGCTGAAATACGGCATGCCCGACCTGCGCGCCTTTTTCGACGCCGACGTACGTTGGCTGCAGCATTATGGCTTCCGCCCGCTCGACATGCCGACTTTGTTTGGCGGCCTGAGCACCTAAGGAATACAATTGACCAAGAAGCCCGCCCACACCTTCACGCCCGAAACCCTGAAAACCTTCGACAAGAAAAAGGTCGAAACGATCCGGGACAACGCCGTGCGCTTGGGTGCCGACGATCTCGTTGCGATGTGCGAGGAAGATCTCGCGGCGCGTGCGCCCGTGGCCCGCGCACGATCCTCGTCGTCGTCGTCATCGACAAGGCGCGTGTCCGCAGGCGGTTCCGCGTCCAGGACCGGTGACGTCGTCGGCGGATACCACTTCGTTTGTGAGAAGGATCACGGCGTCATCGACCTTGGCGACGGACGGTTTTGGAGCGGTACCTGGACCGTTTCGGATGCCGATGTCGACAAGAGCCTGGACGCAGGCGCCTACCTCGCTCTCCATGAGACCAGGTCGCAGCCATCATATCGCCAAGGTAAGATCGTCGGCTACCGTAAGGCTCCGGGCGACGACGAGGGGGTCGAGTTCCTCGTCGAAAGCCAGCCGAAGGCGCGTGCCTGGGTCGGCGCCGGCTCGGGCGACAAGGGCTACAAGTGGGTCCGACAGTGAGCCTCCACACCGCATCTTGCCGCTGCGGCGCGATCCGTTTCGAGGCCCGCGCGGAGCCATTCTACGCCAGCTACTGCCATTGCGAGGATTGCCGGCGCGCTTCCGGCAGCCCGGTCGCAGCGTTTGTCGGCTTCTACACCAGGGATGCGCGCTTCATTGGTGAAGCCCCAGGTACCTATGGCGCCGCACCGGTCACGCGCAGCTTTTGCCGCACGTGTGGAGCGCCGCTCAGCTATGTCGACGCGCGCCTGCCCGACCAAATCTTCATGATGCTCGGCGCCATGGACGCGCCGGAGAAATATCCGCCAACCGTGCATGGTTATGTCAGCGAAGCACTGCCCTTCTTCCACATAGCGGACGGACTGCCACAGATGGAAACCAGCACTGTGCCGAGACCAAAGGAAGACGGCCAATGAAACTCACACTTTCCTGGCTCAAGGATCATCTTGAAACCGACGCGACGCTCGACCAGATCGTCCAGCGCCTGACCGCGATCGGCCTAGAAGTCGAAGCCGTCGACGACAAGGCCGGCTTGCGCCCCTTCACCATCGCCAAGGTGCTGACGGCCGAAAAGCATCCCGACGCCGACAAGCTGCAGGTACTTTCGGTGGACATCGGATCCGGTTCGCCGGTGCAGGTTGTTTGTGGCGCCCCCAACGCGCGCGCTGGCCTGATCGGCGCCTTCGCCGCGCCCGGCACCTATGTGCCTGGCATCGATACCACGTTGTCGGTTGGCAATATTCGCGGCGTGGAAAGCCGCGGCATGATGTGTTCGGAGCGCGAGCTCGAACTTTCGGACGAGCACAACGGCATCATCGAACTGCCCGAGGATGCACCGGTTGGCCAATCTTACGCGGCCTGGGCGCAGCTCGACGATCCCGTCATCGAGATCAACCTGACGCCGAACCACCCGGATGCCACAGGCGTCTACGGCATTGCGCGCGACCTCGCCGCATCCGGTCTCGGCACGCTGAAGCAGCCGGCGGCGCCCACCTTCCAGGCATCAGGCGAATGCCCCGTGGATGTCAGCCTCGACTTCGGTGACACGCCATCGCTTTGCCCCGGCTTCGCGCTGCGGCTGGTGCGCGACGTCAGGAACGGTTCTTCGCCCAAATGGATGCAGCAGCGCCTGATGGCGATCGGCCTGCGCCCCATCAACGCGCTGGTGGACATCACCAACTACATGACCTTCGACCAGGGACGCCCCCTGCATGTCTTCGATGCGGCAAAGGTCCAAGGCGATCTCACCGTGCGCCGCGCACGGGACGGCGAAACCGTTCTGGCACTCGACGGGCGCGAATACACGCTGAACCCGGAGATCTGCGTCATCGCCGATGACAACGGCGTCGAGTCCATCGCCGGGGTCATGGGCGGCGAGCATTCCGGTTGCGACGAGAGCACCACCGATGTGCTGATCGAATCCGCGCTTTGGGAACCCCTAAACATCGCCCGCACCGGGCGCTCGCTCGGCATCATCACCGATGCGCGCTACCGGTTCGAGCGCGGGGTCGATCCGGAGGGCATGGTACCCGGTCTCGAACGCGCCACGGAACTTGTTCTAGAACTCTGCGGCGGGCAGCCGACGGAAAGCCGCGTCGTTGGCTATAACGGCTACACGCCGAAGGTCGTGACCTTTGCAACCACGGAAGTGAAGCGCCTCACAGGTCTGGATGTGCCGGGCGAGCAGAGCCTCGAGATCTTCCAGCGGCTTGGCTTCGGGATCGAGGGTGCCGGCTACATCGTTGATGTCAGCGTGCCGTCCTGGCGCCCTGATGTGGATGGCAAGGCCGACCTTGTGGAAGAGGTGATGCGCATGGTGGGCATCGACCAAATTGCGTCTGCCCCGCTTGCCAGCCACGACGCCGTGAACGGCCGCATCCTGACCACGCTCCAGATCCGCACCCGCAATGCGCGCCGGGCCTTGGCCGTGCGCGGCATGATGGAAGCGGTCACCTATTCCTTCATTCCTGAAAGCCAGGCGAAGGCGTTTGGCGGCGGGTCGCCGAGCTTGAAGCTCGCCAACCCGATCGCCGCCGACATGTCGGACATGCGGCCCTCGTTGCTGCCCGGCCTGATTGCTGCCGCCCAACGCAATGCTGACCGTGGCATTGGCGATGTCGCCTTGTTCGAGGTTTCGGGCACTTACGAGGGCAACGTGCCCGACAAGCAGCGCCGCGTTGCTGCGGGGCTGCGCCGCGGCACGGCCACGCTGGAGGGGTCGGGTCGTCATTGGAGTGGCGCCGCCAAGCCCGTTGGCGTTTTTGACGCCAAGGCCGATGCCTTTGCCGTTCTGGAAGCATGCGGCGCACCAGTGTACAAGCTGCAGGTGGAGGCCGGCGGTCCGTCCTGGTATCACCCGGGCCGTTCCGGCACGATCAAGCTCGGCCCAAAGGTGGTGCTCGGCACGTTCGGCGAGTTTCATCCCGATACGCTCGACCTCTTGGACGCCAATGGTCCCCTTGCGGGCTTCGAGGTGTTTGTCGACGCCATTCCTGAGCCGAAGCAAAAAGCCACGCGCACGAAGCCGAAACTCGAGCTTTCGTCCTTCCAGGCAGTAAAGCGCGACTTCGCCTTCGTTGTGGAGCGAGACGTTGAAGCAGGATCCATCTCCAAAGCAGCGCTCGGCGCCGACAAGAAGCTGATCGCCGGCGTTTCGGTTTTCGACATCTTCGAAGGTGCGGCGCTTGGAGAGGGCAAGAAGTCGGTGGCCATCGAGGTGGCGATCCAGCCTCTCGACAAGACGCTGACGGAAGAGGATTTCGAGGCGCTTGCCGCCAAGATCGTCGAGAATGTTGGCAAACAAACGGGCGGCGTGCTGCGCGGCTAATTGGTGCAAGGTGGGAAGCGGAACGAAATTCGCTCCGCGTCTCGTCTTGCGTGGCAAAACCGGCCTTCTTATATACGCCGCAACACAGCAATGACGGGTTCGTGATCGAACCCCGCTGCGGATTTTCATGCGACAGGGGCAGCGACGGGTACGCCTTTCCGGGTCCCACGGCTGCTCGCTTTATGGAGAGACAACATGGCTAAAGTCATCGGTATCGATCTGGGAACGACCAACTCCTGCGTCGCCGTCATGGACGGCAAGGACGCGAAGGTCATCGAGAACGCGGAAGGCGCGCGCACAACGCCGTCGATCGTGGCCTTCACCGACTCTGACGAGCGTCTCGTCGGCCAGCCGGCCAAGCGCCAAGCGGTGACCAATCCCGAGAATACCATTTTTGCAGTGAAGCGCCTCATTGGCCGCCGGTTCGACGATCCGGTGACGGAAAAGGACAAGGCGCTTGTGCCATACAAGATCGCCCGCGGCGATAATGGCGATGCCTGGGTGGAAGCGGCCGGCAAGAAGCAGTCGCCGTCCCAGATCTCCGCGATGATCCTTCAGAAGATGAAGGAGACCGCTGAATCCTATCTCGGAGAGAAGGTCGAAAAGGCCGTTATCACGGTTCCCGCCTACTTCAACGACGCCCAGCGCCAGGCGACCAAGGACGCCGGCAAGATCGCCGGTCTCGAAGTCCTGCGCATCATCAACGAGCCGACCGCGGCAGCGCTGGCTTACGGCCTCGACAAGAAGGACGGCAAGACCATCGCCGTTTACGACCTTGGCGGCGGCACCTTCGACATTTCCGTGCTGGAAATCGGCGACGGCGTGTTTGAGGTGAAGTCCACCAACGGCGACACCTTCCTCGGCGGCGAAGACTTCGACATGCGTTTGGTCGAATACCTCGCTTCCGAGTTCAAGAAGGAGCAGGGCATCGATCTGAAGAACGACAAGCTCGCGCTTCAGCGCCTCAAGGAAGCTGCGGAAAAGGCGAAGATTGAGCTGTCGTCCTCGCAGCAGACAGAAATCAACCTGCCCTTCATCACGGCGGATGCGACCGGTCCGAAGCACCTGACGCTGAAGCTGACGCGCGCCAAATTCGAGCAGTTGGTCGATGATCTCGTTCAGCGCACGATCGAGCCCTGCAAGGCAGCGCTCAAGGATGCCGGCCTGCGCGCCGGTGAGATCGACGAAGTGGTGCTGGTCGGCGGCATGACCCGCATGCCCAAGGTCCAGGAAGTCGTGAAGCAGTTCTTTGGCAAGGAGCCGCATAAGGGCGTCAATCCGGATGAGGTTGTAGCTCTCGGTGCCGCCATTCAGGCGGGTGTCCTGCAGGGCGACGTCAAGGACGTGCTGCTGCTCGACGTGACGCCGTTGTCGCTCGGCATCGAAACACTGGGTGGCGTGTTCACCCGGCTGATCGACCGCAACACCACGATCCCGACCAAGAAGAGCCAGGTCTTCTCGACTGCCGAGGACAACCAGGGCGCGGTCACGATCCGTGTGTTCCAGGGCGAGCGTGAAATGGCGGCCGACAACAAGGCGCTTGGCCAGTTTGATCTCGTCGGCATTCCGCCTGCACCACGCGGCGTGCCGCAGATCGAGGTGACCTTCGACATCGACGCCAACGGCATCGTCAACGTGTCGGCCAAGGACAAGGGTACGGGCAAGGAGCACCAGATCCGCATCCAGGCTTCAGGCGGCTTGTCGGATGCCGACATCGAGAAGATGGTGAAGGACGCGGAAGCCAATGCCGAAGCCGACAAGCGTCGTCGAGCGGCCGTGGAGGCGAAGAACCAGGCAGAAGGCCTGATCCATTCCTCCGAAAAGTCGCTGGCCGATTACGGTGACAAGGTTTCAGAAGCCGACCGCACGGCGATTGCAGATGCCATCGCGGCGCTTAAGTCGGCCGTGGAAGGTGACGACGCCGAAGACATCAAGGCCAAGACCAACACGCTTGCCGAAGTGTCCATGAAGCTTGGTCAGGCCATGTATGAGGCCAGCCAGTCGGAAGCCGCAGAGGCAGATGCCAAGGCGGATGCCCGCAAGTCGGGCGAAGACGTGGTCGACGCCGACTTCGAGGAAATCGACGAAGACGACCGCAAGAAGTCCGCTTAACCGCGCGGCTTGATCAGAAGGCCCGGTTTGTCGCCGGGCCTTTTGTTTTTGGTGCCGTGGCTGCAACAGCTGCACGGCGCAAAAAGCAGGACTTGCTGCAGCGATGCACTGGCATCGTCTTCTCCGCCCGCTTACATAGGCGGCGCAGCAGGCATCTCCCGATCTCATCAGCTCGACCATCAGGGTCCATCAAGGCGACATGACCAAGGCCGACTACTACGAAGTGCTGGGCGTCCAGAAGGGTGCGGACGACAAGGAACTGAAGGCGGCCTTTCGCAAGCTCGCCATGCAGTACCATCCTGATCGCAATCCGGGTGACCATGCGGCCGAGGTCAAGTTCAAGGAGATCGGCGAAGCCTATGAGTGTCTGAAGGATCCGCAAAAGCGCGCCGCTTATGATCGTTTCGGTCATGCCGCCTTCGAGAATGGCATGGGCGGGCGCGCCGGCGGGTTCGGCGCAGCTGGCGGTTTTTCAGACATTTTCGAAGACATCTTCGGCGAGATGATGGGCGGGCGTCAGCGCCGCTCGTCCGGCGGACGCGAGCGCGGCAGCGACCTGCGCTACAACATGGAAATCGAACTCGGCGAAGCCTTCACCGGCAAAACGGCAGAGATCCGCGTACCGTCCTCCATCACCTGCACGGAATGCGGCGGTTCGGGTGCCAAGCCAGGCACACAGCCCACCACCTGCTCCATGTGCTCGGGAACGGGCCGCGTGCGGGCCGCACAAGGCTTCTTTTCCATCGAGCGCACCTGTCCGCAGTGTCAGGGCCGCGGCCAGACGATCAAGGATCCCTGCCCGAAATGCGCGGGCCAGGGACGCGTCACGGAAGAACGCTCGCTGTCCGTCAACATTCCAGCCGGCATCGAAGATGGCACCCGCATCCGCTTGTCCGGCGAGGGCGAAGCCGGTTCGCGAGGCGGACCCGCGGGTGACCTTTACATCTTCCTTTCGGTGAAGCCGCACGAGTTCTTCCAGCGCGACGGAGCCGATCTTTATTGCAAGGTGCCGATCTCGATGACGGCGGCGGCCTTGGGCGGGCAGTTCGAAGTCACGACGCTGGATGGCACCCAGGCGCGCGTGAAAGTTCCCGAAGGAACACAAAACGGCCGCCAGTTTCGCTTGAAAGGAAAGGGCATGCCGGTTCTCCGGCAGCCCACCATGGGCGATCTTTACATCCAGGTTGACGTGGAAACGCCGCAGAACCTCACCCGGCGTCAGCGCGAACTGCTTGAAGAATTCGACCAGCTGTCATCCAAGGAAAACTCGCCGGCGTCGAGCGGCTTCTTTTCCCGCATGAAGGACTTTTTCGAGTCCTTTGGCGACTAGCCACCTCCAACGCTTGGGACAGCATGGACGCTACGGCATCGGAGGCCTTCCATGCCGTTCCCTCTGCCCGTAGAGTTCGCGCCGGCAGGCGGAAGCCTGCCTTGCAGGCAGGGGCTCCACCATGATCATCCCGCGAATTCTTGTTTTTGCCGGCTCGCTTCGCGTCGGCGCCTTCAGCGGTCAGGTTGCGGACGTCGCGCAAAAGGAGCTTGCCCTTCAGGGCGCCGAGGTGACGCGGATTTCGCTCGGCGATTATCCGCTCCCGCTCATGGATCAGAACCTGGAACGGGAAAAGGGTATACCGGGTGAAGCCATGCAACTGGCGCGGCAGATCCTGGCCCATGATGGCATCCTGATCGCGAGCCCGGAATACAACGCGTCCATCCCGCCGCTCCTGAAGAACGCCATCGACTGGGTGAGCCGGGTGCGGCGCGACGGTGACCGCGCCGTGAAGCCGTTCGGAGAACAGGCGGCGGCGCTGTGCTCCTCGTCCGACGGGGCATTTGCGGGTATGCGCGGGCTCTACCACCTGCGCGCCGTTCTGATGGCCTGTGGGGCGGAAGTGGTGACGCCGCAGTGTTCGGTGCCCCACGCGAGCAAGGCCTTTGACAGCAATGGCGATCTGGTTGAAGAGCGGCTGCGCAAGCAAATGGAAACCGTATGCCGGGCGCTTGTTCAGCGCGCCGCGCAGCTTTCGAAAAGAGCAGATGCATGACCGACCCGCGTGATCGCCTGATTGTCGGGCTTGATGTGCCGGACATTCGGACTGCCACGCAGGTCGTGGGAGAGCTTGGCAATACGGTGGGTTACTTCAAGATCGGCTACCAGCTCGTTTTCACCGGCGGTCTCGAGCTCGCCCGCGATCTCGTGAAAGACGGCAAGCGCGTTTTCCTTGATCTCAAGCTGCTCGACATCGACAACACGGTAGCGAAGGGCGTCGAAAGCGTGCTGGCGGTTGGCGCTTCCATGCTGACGCTACACGCCTATCCCAAGGCCATGCGCTCAGCGGTTGCGGCAGCACGGGGCACAGACCTTTGCCTGCTTGGTGTCACCGTGCTGACGTCGATGGACGAAAACGACCTGCGCGAAGCCGGATATGGTGAAACCCCGGCCGCCCTCGTGGCCCGTCGCGCGGAACAGGCGCGCGCTGCCGGCATGGGCGGCCTCGTGTGTGCGGCAACCGAGGCCACCGCTGTGCGCCGAATCGTGGGTCCGGACATGGCGGTCGTGACCCCCGGCATCCGTTTCGCCGGATCAGACCAAGGCGACCAGAAGCGCGTGATGGCGCCCCGGCAGGCGCTGGAGGCCGGCGCGAGCCATCTCGTTGTCGGCCGGCCGATCGTTGCTTCAGGTGATCGCCGCGAGGCTGCGGAACAGATCCTCGCCGACATGAGGCGGTCAACCTGAGGCGTAGTTGATCAAAGAAAGGGAACATCATGGCCAAAGCTTACTGGATTGCACGCGTCGATGTGAAAGACACGGAGCGCTACAAGGACTACGTGGCAACCGCCAAGCCAGCGTTTGAGCGCTTCGGCGCGCAATTCCTCGCGCGCGGCGGCGCTTTCGATGCTCTCGAGGGCACGTCGCGCGGGCGCAACGTGGTTATTGAATTCGCTTCCATGCAGGCTGCCCGCGACTGCTACAACGCGCCTGAATACCAGGCGGCCAAGGCAATCCGCCTCGAATGCGCCGACGGCGACGTGATCATCGTCGAAGGTTACGACGGCTAGCGGCGGCGCAAAAACCCTGAAGAAGGCTTCTATTGCGTTGCAGCATTGCGGGAGCTACGCTGCCTTGACGCCTTGGCAAGGCTCGCATGCGAGCCGCATGACTTCAGGATCCTGATGTTCTATCAGCTTTATGCCCTTCAACACGCGGCGCTTCAGCCGTCGCGTGCCTTTGCGGACGCGGTTCATTCGCTTTACACGAACCCGCTCAACCCCCTCAGCGACACCGTGTTCGGCCGGTCCATGGCGGCCGGCGCCGAGCTCTTCGAGCGCACCACCCGCCAATACGGGAAGCCGGCCTTCGATCTTCCGGCCGCACTCGTCGACGGAAAGACGGTGGCCGTTACCCAACGCGAGGTTTGGAGCCGCCCCTTCTGCCGGCTGCTTCATTTCAAGCGCGATCTTCCCGCCAGCCGCCCGGCTGATCCCAAGTTGCTGATCGTTGCGCCGATGTCGGGCCACTACGCCACGCTTCTGCGCGGCACCGTGAAGGCGATGATGAGCCACGCCGATGTCTACATCACCGACTGGGTCGACGCTCGCATGGTGCCGCTGGCGCAAGGGCATTTCGATCTCGACGATTACATCGATTATGTCATTGCGATGCTGCATGAGCTCGGCCCGAACACCCATGTCATGGCGGTATGTCAGCCCTCGGTGCCCGTGCTTGCGGCCGTGGCGCTGATGGAACAGAACGGCGACCCGCTTGCACCTGCGAGCATGACGCTGATGGGCGGGCCGATCGACACGCGTCGCAACCCGACGGCAGTCAACAAGCTGGCGCAGGACCACGGCATCGACTGGTTCCGCACCAATGCGATCATGCAGGTTCCCTTCCCTGAGCCGGGTTTCATGCGCGAGGTTTATCCGGGCTTTCTGCAGCTCTCTGGCTTCATGAGCATGAACCTCGACCGGCATATCGGCGCTCACAAAGACTTCTTCATGCACCTCGTGAAGAACGATGGTGAGCCGGCGGAAAAGCACCGGGAGTTCTACGACGAATATCTCGCCGTGATGGACCTCACCGCCGAGTTCTACCTGCAAACGGTGGAAACCGTATTTATCGAGCATCGCCTGCCTCAGGGAAGGATGACCCACCGCGGCACGAAGGTGGACCCCTCTGCGATCCGCAACACCGCCTTGCTGACGGTGGAAGGAGAGAATGACGACATCTCCGGCCTCGGACAAACCGAAGCAGCACACGATCTTTGTTCATCGTTGCCGGCCGCTATGCGCACCCACTATGTCCAGCCAGCCGTTGGCCACTACGGCGTGTTCAACGGCTCGCGGTTTCGCGCCGAAATCGTGCCGCGCGTTGTCGACTTGATGAAGGCAAACAGCGGGAAAAGCTGAGGCGCAAACCGTACGGTCGCCTTTTGCTCGCGACCTATCGCAGCGGCCGAATGCGACAAGTCTGCAACAGAAACCTCACCGCATTCACCAAGGCGTGAGAGCACCAACTCTCCACGTTGACTTTGGTTCCAGTCCCCACTTAATTTTTTCTTAATAAGAGGGGACAAGCATGACAGCACGACGAGGGGTCACACGGGCGCTGCTTTTCGCAGGCGCCTTTCTTTTTTCTGCGGTAACGATTTCAACCAGCGCGCCGGTCGCGTCGGCCGGGAGCATGGCGACAGGAGGCATTACTTCCCAGCCCATCGGTCATTTCGAATTCTGCCGGCGGCTGCCGGGCGAGTGCACCAGCCACACCGACAACAAGCGGCCGCTGCTGCTGACCCGGGAAACGTTCGGGATGATCTCGAGGGTGAACCTCACGGTGAACCGTTCGATCAAGCCTATGAGCGACAGTCGGGTTTATGGCCAGCAGGAACATTGGGCTTACCCGACTTCCAAGGTGGGAGATTGCGAAGATTTCGCACTCGAAAAGCGCCGGATCTTGATGGGGCGCGGCGTTTCCGCGGCCAATTTGCTGATGACCGTGGTGCGCAAGCCGGATGGCGAAGGGCACGCCGTGCTGACCATCCGCACCGATGGAGGCGATTTCGTGCTGGACAACCTCGACAATCAGGTCCTGCCATGGCGGGAAACAGGCTATCGCTTCCTGAAGAGGCAGGCGGAGGACCATAGCGGTCGCTGGGTTTCCATTCGCAGCGGCACGGTGCCGGCTCTTGTCAGCGCTGTGCGGTCCACCACGCACTGAGTGGTTGCGCCCTGACTTCTCTGGATCAGGCGAAAACGAGCGAGACACAGCACAAATTGAAGGCCGCCTCCGGGTGGCCTTCTTTCGCATCTGGCCGGTCGCGGCACCACGAAGATCCCGCGTTGCTGTCAGGTCGTTCAGGCGGCCACCGCCTGCGCTGGATGATTTGCCATCATGCGATAGGAAATCGCTTCCGCGAGATGAATGCGGCCGACGCTGTCCAAGCCTTCCAGATCCGCCAGTGTACGGGCAACCCGCAGTACCCGATGATAGGCGCGAGCCGAAAAACGGAGTTTTTCACTGGCTTCGCTAAGCAAGGCGCTGCTGCGCGCATCCAGCGCCGCAACCGTTTCCACTTGTGCGGCGGCACAATGCGCGTTCGTTGTGGCGGCTGATCCCAGGGCCTGGAACCGCGCCTGCTGGACTTCGCGGGCCCGCGCAACACGCTGCGCCACCGCCGCACTGCTTTCGCTGCCCGAAGAAGGACGGATCAGGTCAGCCGCCGTTACGGCGGGTACGTCAATCCGGAGATCGATGCGGTCAAGCAGCGGGCCAGAAATGCGTGCCTGGTAATCCGTGCGGCAGCGCGTGCCACGGGCGCACTGGAAACCGGGCTCTCCGGCCATGCCGCAGCGACACGGGTTCATGGCTGCCACCAGTTGAACCCGCGCGGGGTAGCTCACGCGGCTGTTGGCGCGGGCAATGACGCATTCGGCACTTTCCAGCGGCTGGCGCAGCGAATCCAGAACAGCCGGCGCGAATTCCGGAAGCTCATCCAGAAACAGAACGCCGTGATGGGCAAGCGAGGCTTCTCCCGGACGCACGCGCAACCCGCCGCCAACCATGGCCGCCATGGACGCCGAATGATGCGGCGATCGAAACGGACGCTTGTCGGTCAAGCGACCATCGGCCAGTTCACCGGCAATGGACGCGATCATGGAAACTTCCAGCAGTTCCCTTGCCGACAAGGGCGGAAGGATCGTGGGTAGGCGTTGCGCCAGCATCGATTTGCCGGAACCGGGAGGACCCACCATCAGCAAGTTGTGTCCACCGGCGGCAGCCACCTCCAGCGCGCGCTTTGCGGTTTCCTGGCCTTTGATGTCGGCCAGATCAACGGTGGACGGCTGCGGTGGGCGGATGCTGGCTTTGGGCCGCGCCAAGGTCTGGGTGCCCCGGAAATGGTTGGCCAGCGCTATGAGGCTTCGCGGCGCGAGGATGTCGATCTCGGCGCCGGCCCAAGCCGCTTCCGGTCCGGACGCATGCGGGCAGATCAGGCCCTTGCCCTGCGCCTGCGCGCCGATCGCAGCCGGCAGGGCGCCCGCCACCGGAGCGATCGTGCCATCGAGCGACAACTCGCCCAAAACGACATAGGAGGCGAGCGCATCGGCAGGAATAGCGCCCAGCGCCGCCATCAGGCTGAGTGCAATCGGCAGATCGTAGTGGCTGCCTTCCTTCGGCAGGTCGGCTGGGGCGAGGTTTACGGTGACCTTCTTCGGTGGCAAGGCCAGGCCGGACGCGTGCAAGGCTGCCTGGACGCGTTCCCGGCTTTCCGCCACCGCCTTGTCGGGCAGCCCGACGATGTGAATGTTCATCTTGCCAGGAGCGATCATCACCTGGACGTCGACTGGAACGGCTTCGACACCCTGGAAAGCAACCGTGCGGACCCGCGAAACCATGCTCCAACTCCCGCACTCGACCCGAACCATTCCCTTGCGTCAAGGAAGCACGGCAACAAGGCCAAAGCAAGAACAATCAAGGAACAATTTAGCGTTTGGGTGGCAATCGGGTTGTGCGGGGTTGTGTCACCGGAACTTGTTCTCCGATCAGCCCTGTCGTTTGGCTTCCACCGCGTCCCAGAACAGGGAAGCGATGTCCGCGCCGCCGAAGCGTTTAACTTCCCGAACCCCTGTGGGAGACGTGACGTTGATCTCGGTCATGTAGTCTCCGATCACGTCGATCCCGACGAGAATGAAGCCGCGTTCGCGCAGCGATGGGCCAATGCGCGAACAGATCTCGCGCTCGCGGTCGGTCAGTTCGGTGGCCTCGGCCCTCCCGCCCACATGCATGTTGGAGCGGGAATCGTGATCGGCGGGAACGCGGTTGATAGCGCCCACCGGCTCGCCATCGATCAGGATGATGCGCTTGTCTCCCTTGCGCACGTCCTTGAGGTAGCGCTGAACGATAAAGGGCTCGCGGAACATCTGTGTGAACATTTCCAGGAGCGACGCAAGGTTGCGGTCGGCTTCCAGGAGATGGAAGATGCCGGCGCCGCCGTTGCCGTAAAGCGGCTTGACGATGATGTCGCCATGCTTGCGGCGGAACTCGGCCACTTCCAGCGGATCCTTGGTGATCAAGGTTTCCGGCATCAGGTCGGCGAATTCGGTGACAAAGATCTTTTCCGGACTGTTGCGAACCCAGGCCGGGTCGTTCACCACCAGCGTTTGGGGGTGGATGCGCTCCAGAATATGCGTGGTGGTAATGTAGTTCATGTCGAAGGGCGGATCCTGGCGCAGCAAGATCACGTCCATCTCGGAGAGGTCCCTGCGCACCGGCTCGCCGAGCTCGAAATGACGCCCCTTCTCGTCGGCGAGCTTCATGTCTTCCGTTCGGGCGACCACGCGGCCATCCACCAGCGACAGCCGGTCCGGCGTGTAGTGGAACAGCGTGTGGCCGCGGCGCTGAGCTTCTAGCGACAAGGCAAAGGTCGTGTCGCCCGCAATCTGCACGGTGGAAACGTGGTCCATCTGGACGGCGATCTTGAGCGGCATGGCGGAAGCTCCAAGGCATTTGGCTGCGCCACACCTAGTGCTTTCGCGGCGCGCTGCCAATCCGTCCCGGGCCCGCCGATGCGGCGTTAACGCAACGCGAAGGTGTTGATTGTAGGAAAGGCATCACCGGCCGCGACAAGCCGGCGCCCTTCAAGCGTTGCCGCGCTCAGGCTGCGGCAGGAGCGACGTGATGAACGCTGTGACGCCCGCGCACCACCTCGACGGCAAACAGATCGAGCTGACGATCCTCATGCCATGCTTGAACGAAGCGGAAACGCTTGCGCTGTGCATTCGCAAGGCAAAAGCCTTTCTCCGGGCGAGCGACGTGGCGGGCGAAGTGCTGATCGCCGACAACGGCTCCACGGACGGATCCCAGGAGATCGCCGCAGCGGAAGGCGCGCGGGTCGTTCCCGTTGCCGAAAAGGGTTACGGCGCCGCGCTGATCGGCGGGATCGGAGCCGCGCACGGTCGCTTCGTGATCATGGGCGACGCCGACGACAGTTACGATTTCAGCGCGCTCGATGTCTTTCTGCAAAGCCTGCGCGCAGGCAACGACCTCGTGATGGGCAACCGCTTCCGCGGCGGCATCGAACGCGGTGCCATGCCGTTTTTGCACCGCTATCTCGGAAATCCCGTGCTGTCGCTGATCGGCCGGATGTTCTTCAACGTGCCGACGCGCGATTTTCACTGCGGTTTGCGCGGCTTCAACACGCAGGCCATCCGCGCGCTTGACCTGCGCACCACGGGCATGGAGTTCGCCAGCGAAATGGTCGTGCGCAGTGCACTCAGCGGCCTAAGGATTGCGGAAGTGCCCACCACGCTGAAGCCGGACGGGCGCAGCCGCCCACCGCACCTGAAGACATGGCGCGACGGTTGGCGGCACCTGAAGTTCCTCTTGATGTACAACCCGCGTTGGCTGTTTATCATTCCGGGCCTTCTTGCCTGCGCGATCGGCCTGAGCCTGACCGCTGTTCTCACATCAGGGCCGGTATCGCTGACCCCCAGCCTTTCGCTCGACTTCAACACTTTCACGGCGGCCTGCTTCCTGATCGTGACGGGCGTGCAGTTGGTGAGCTTTGGCATGCTTTCACGACTTTATGCAGAGATGACAGGCGTGCTCCCGCGCACTGCAGGCTCGTCCTGGCTGAAGACGCATGTCAGCACCGACCGCCTCGCCCTGGTTGCGCTCGCCTGCTTTCTGCTCGGCGCCATCCTGTTCGGTTCGGCGGCAGCGTCTTGGGCGGCGCTGGGGTTTGGTGCCTTGCACGATCCCAGCATCCCCCGCGTGGTGCTGCTTGGCCTCACCTTGATTGTGATTGCCGTGCAGGTGTTTTTCTCCGCGTTCCTGCTCGGCGTTCTCGAGATCCCCGTAACCCGGCGGCGCCGCGCCGAGTCTGATCTCGGCAATGCGTAAGGGCCGTTTGGAGCAAGCGGTGGCGCGTGGGCAGACCCTGCGCTTCCTTGTTGTGGGCGGCGGAACGGCGCTTGGCTATTTCCTTTTGTTGCTCGCCGCCGACCGGCTCGGCCTGCCGCCGTTGTTCAGCCATCCGATGGCCTATGGACTTGCCTTTGCGGTGGCTTACGGTCTGCAGCGGCAGTGGACGTTCCGCGCAGCCGCGCCACACGCAACAGCCCTTCCGCGCTACCTTCTCACTCAACTGCTTTGCGGGTGTTTGGCCGGCATCCTCGGCCACGCAGCCCAAGCGGCAGATTGGCCGGCCGTTACATCAGCCGTTGCAGTCACGGTTGCCGTCAGCGGTCTCAGCTTCCTTTTGTCGTCACGCTGGGCCTTCAAAACGGTCCACACATCGCTTTCCGCTGACGATCTCGTGCAGTCCCGACTATGACCATGCTGGGTGCAACTCATTCGGAGCTCAATTCCCCCGCGCACCGGGCGGTGAGGCCCTCGGCGCTCCTCCTGACAGCCGGGTTGGCGACGCTCGTTCTCTTCCCCACCTATGCAGCCACTGGCTTCGCCACGCTGTCGGATGGGCGCGGCGACAACGACAGCATGATGCGCCTCGTGGAAGTGCGCGACCTTCTCGGGGGGCAGGGGTGGTTCGACCTGCAGCAATATCGCCTCGGCTTCGAAGGCGGCATTCCGATGCACTGGTCGCGGCTGGTGGACGCGCCCATCGCGGGGCTAATCCTTCTGGCGGGGGCTTTTGGAGCAACGGCCGCCGGGGCGGAGACCTTCGCGGCCATCGTCTGGCCGCTGCTTCTGTTTTTCCTGGCGCTGCTGGCGCTTCTTCACGCCGCCGCGCGCATTGCCGGGTCCGGTGCAATCCTGCCCGCCGCCGTGATCGCCTCCGTCACGCTTTACTACATCGGGATCTTCGCACCCGGCGCGATTGATCATCATAACGTCCAACTTGCGCTGACTCTGGGGATGATCGCCGGTCTTTTGTCCGGAGATAACCGCTTCTGGCTGGCCGCGGGAGCCGGTGCCTGCGCCGCGCTGATGCTGGCGGTGGGCATGGAGACTGCGCCGTACGTTGCGGTGGGCGGCTTGTGTGCGAGCCTGCTTTACCTCCTTCGTGGGGAAACCGAGCGGCTCACGGCGACCGGCTTCGGTCTCGGCTTCGGGTGCGCCGCCACGCTCGCCTTTCTCTTTACCGTGCCGTTTTCTTCCTGGCTGCGACCAGCCTGTGACGCCTTTTCCGCAGTCCAATTTACCCTTGCCGCTGTTGGCGGCTTCGGTCTGGCGGGCGTTGCGTCCTCCCGGAATGCGGGCTCAAGCCTAGCCCGACGCGTGATCGCCCTCGCAGTTCTGGGAGCGGGCGTCAGCGCGCTTCTCGTTTTGGTATTTCCCGGCTGCCTCAGCAACCCCTACGCCATGGTCGATCCGTGGCTGCGGGAGAACTGGCTGGACGAGATCTCCGAAGCGCAATCCTTTTTGGATGTCGCGCGGGACAACCCGGCCAAGCTGCTTCTTTATTATGGCTACGGGCTGATGGCGCTTGGTGTTCTTCTTTTCCGATGGAAGCAGGAAACACCTCGTCGCGCCGACCTGATCGTCATTGCCATGCTTGCTGCCGCCCTTGTGATCAGCATCTGGCAAATCCGTGGATCGCTTTTCCTGTTGCCGTTCAGTGCCATTCCCTTGGCAGGATGGGTGGCAAGGGCGCGGCTCGCTGCCCGCTTGCAGCCGACCGCCCGGACAACAGGGCAGATGGCAGGAGCGTGGATCCTGTCCTTTGTTGTGACGTGGATCCTGATCAGTGCCGGTGTAAACAGCGCCCTGGCTGCGTTAAGTGGGAGCGAAGCACCGCCGATGGCTCCGCAAACGGCGCATGCCTGCTACCGGCCGAGCGACTATTCCGTTCTGGCAAAGGAAACGCCGGCCACGGTGCTCAGCTTCACCAATCTCGGCTCAGCGATCCTGCGCAACACGCCGCATCGCGCCCTCGCAGGGCCGTACCATCGCAACAGCGATGGCAACCTGTTTGCCTTGCAGACCCTGTTGGCCGCGCCTGACGACGCGCGCGCGGCGATTGCGGGCAGTGGTGCCACGATTCTTGCGTGGTGCGCGGGCAACAGCGAAGCCGGCCATCTTGCCGCCCTCGCGCCCGAAAGCATCGCCGCGATGCTGAACCAGAACGAGGCGCCAGAGTGGCTGACGCCCATGCCGGTTCCGCTTGGCAGCGACTTGGTGCTTTACCGGATCACGCCAGCCAGCTGAAAGCTAACGCTGGATAGAGACCGCACGGCACCCGCCGCGCGTCAGGACTTTTCCATGCAGATCTTGGTGTGGCCCTTGCCGATGAAGCCAAGCTTGCCTGCGGCAGCCTTGGACAGGTCGAGCACACGTCCCTTGATGAAGGGGCCGCGATCATTGATGCGAACAACCACAGCTTTGCCGTTGCTGCTGTTGGTTACCTTGATTTTCGTTCCAAAGGGAAGGCTGCGATGCGCGGCCGTCATGGCCTGAGGGTTCATGCGCTCACCGGACGCGGTTTTGGAGGTGAGAGCGTACCAAGATGCGCTTCCGCATTGAGCGTGGGCAACTGTGGGCAGGGACAGGCTAAGGCCAGAGGCCAGCATCATGCTGGCGAGCGCCAATTTCTTCATTGTTTGGAAACCCGTTGTTCGGACGGGTGCCAAGTGCCGGTGAAAGAAGGCGGAGTCGAGGAAAGTTCCGATCACGCGGTGTCACAGTCTGAATCATCGCGTGAGAATTCGTTATGATCGGATGTATTATTGGGATTGACGCGGCGTCTCCTGCCCAATTCGTAAACTGTTACTTACCTGCCGTTGAGGGCTCGTTGAGCGGAATGCCAGCATCATCTTCAATGATGCTTGAGCATCAATTCAGTAAACGCATCTTCGTCATTCTTCCGCCAGAGCGCTCATCAACTTCAGCAGAAAGAATACTACCGGGATTCAACTTTGGTGGGCAATATTGCGGCTCCAATGGCTTCAGACCCGTCGAACCCGCTTTCACGATGAGGGTGCCTGACGCAGGCTGTTCGCGCTTTGCCACATTTTACCATCGCATCTGCGAGGCAAAAAAGTTGCGCTCCGGCTCTGGAGAGCGGCAAAGACGGTCAAGAAGGGGCACGAACTCAGGATCAAACATGGCAGGAGTGTGCCGCATTCCGCGCTGCCGCCCAAGTTCGAGACCCTCAGGTTCAGATCTTGCGGAGAGCCACTTCCTCAATGAAGTGGTTCGCGCCCTTCCGGAGGATCAGATCGGCGCGCGGACGCGTGGGCAGGATGTTGTCCTGCAGGTTCTTGAGGTTTATCTCGCGCCACAAGCCTTCAGCAATGGCCAACGCTTCCTCTTCCGTCACTTTCGCGAATTTATGGAAGAAGGCTTCAGGATCGCGGAACGCCGTTTGCCGCAGGCGCATGAAGCGCTCGATGTACCAACGATGGATGAGACGTTCGTCGGCATCGATATAGATGGAGAAGTCGAAGAAGTCGGACACGAACGGCACTGCTTTGCCGTCGCGCGGAATGTCCCGAGTTTGCAGGACATTGATGCCTTCGAAGATCAGAATATCGGGGCGATCCACCTCAACAAACGCATCGGGCAGAACGTCATAGGTCATGTGGGAATAAAGCGGCGCCCGGACATTGCGTTGGCCGGACTTGATGCTGGACAGGAAGCGGAGCAGGGCGCCCACATCATAGCTTTCGGGAAAGCCCTTGCGCTCCATCAGGCCTTCGCGGCGCAGGACTGCGTTGGACAGGAGGAACCCGTCCGTGGTGACGAGATCGACCTTTGGCGTGGAAGGCCAGCGCGCAAGCAGTTCCTTCAGAACGCGCGCGGTGGTGGATTTGCCAACCGCAACCGACCCAGCGATGCCGATGATATAAGGGGTCTTGCCGGTGCCATCGGCGTTGAAAAAGGCTTGCCGCTGCCGGAACAGAAGCTGGCTTGCTTCCACGTGGGCGGACAACAAGCGGGACAAGGACAGGTAAATGCGCCGGATCTCGTTGAGGTCGATCGGATCGTTCAACGAGCGAAGACGCCGGACTTCTTCCTCATCCAGGGTCAGCGGCGTGTCGGCCCGAAACTGCGCCCAGTCATCCGCTGAAAAGAAGCGGTAAGGAGAATATTTTTCAGCCTGGGTGAGGGTTTCGGCGAGCGCCAGACCACTCCCTGGAGGGTCGGTATCGACAGCGCCGCCGCTCATGCGCGGTCCCGCGCAGCCTTTTCGGCCAATCCGGATTGCCCGGTACGGCGCTCCAGTTCGGCCATCACCTCGTTCAACGGAACTCCGGCCACGGTCAAAACCACCAGCCAATGATAAAGCAGATCGGCGCTTTCCGCGACGAGCTCTCCGCGGTCGCCACCCACGGCTGCAATCACCGTCTCGACCGCTTCTTCGCCAAGCTTCTTGGCGGCGCGCGGCATTCCCGACGAGTATAGCTTTGCCGTCCAGCTGTCGGCGGTCCCGGAATGGGCCCGAGCGTGCACGATCGCTTCCAGATCGGCCAGTGTGAACTCGCTCATTGCAGAGGTAGCCTCGACATCAGGCTGGCGCATCCAGGCGCACAGCCAAGCCGGCTCTTGCCATGGCGGCCTTGGCTTCGGCAATGGAAAAGGTGCCGAAGTGGAAGATGGAGGCGGCCAGAACGGCGGCTGCATGACCATCCCGCACGCCTTCCACCAGATGCTCGAGTGTGCCAACGCCGCCGGACGCCACCACGGGCGCGCGCACCGCATCGGCCACCGCACGCGTCAAGTCGATGTCGTAGCCGGCTTTGGTACCGTCACGATCCATGGACGTCAGCAGGATTTCGCCGGCACCCCGCTCCACCACACTCTGGGCAAACTCGACGGCGTCCAAGCCGGTGGGCGTGCGGCCGCCATGGGTGAAGATTTCCCAGCGGTTCGCTTGACCAGGTTGCGAGACCTTCTTGGCGTCGATGGCAACCACAATGCACTGGTTGCCGAATTTGTCGGCGGCAGCGGCCACGAAATCCGGATCCTTCACGGCGGCCGTGTTGATCGACACCTTGTCAGCGCCCGCCAGCAGGAGCTTGCGAATGTCGCCGATCGTTCGCACACCGCCACC
The DNA here is from genome assembly GCF_017813335.1 of Tianweitania sediminis. Taxonomy (GTDB): domain Bacteria; phylum Pseudomonadota; class Alphaproteobacteria; order Rhizobiales; family Rhizobiaceae; genus Tianweitania; species Tianweitania sediminis. Next base: position 523,490 of record NZ_JAGIYY010000001.1, read on the forward strand.
GACGGTCACCGGCATAAAGCATTGCTCGGCCGTGCGCGCGACGATGTCGAAGAGAACATCGCGCTCTTCCGACGACGCGGTGATGTCAAGGAAGCACAGTTCGTCGGCGCCGGCGGCATCATAAGCCTTTGCGGCTTGCACAGGGTCGCCGGCATCGATCAAGTCCACGAAGTTGACCCCTTTGACGACCCGACCGTCCTTGACATCCAGGCAGGGGATGATGCGGGCTTTCAGGGTCATGGGCGCGATCAGGTCCAGGAGAAACAAGCGTCAGAAGCCGCAATGCACCAGATGACCTGGAAGATCAAATCTGTTTGCCGACTTGGCAGAGGTGACGTCATGCCCTGGCTCGATACCAGCGAAGAAGGTGTTGGGAGGTTACCGCCAGCCAGCCGATCAACAGAACCAAGCCGGCAGGGATCGTAATCAGCATGAACCAGCCCATCACGCCGAACTGGTAGAGGGTTTCGCCATAGTCCGTGCCGTCGATGATGCAGGGGTTTACAAAGCCCTCATGTAAGGTGCAGCCATGAGCCTTTGCGATAGCGCCTGCAGTCAGAGCGGAGATGAGCGGGGCGGCGGCGAAGAACAGGATGGCGGCCAAGGCAAACAGCAACCAGAAGATCGTCCAGCTTTTGCCGCGCCTCGCTTGCATCCTCAAAGCTTCGGTCGGCTCGTGCTGCGCAGCAGCGCCAGTGCTTCACCGGGATCGATGCGGCCATCATAAAGTGCACGGCCGGAAATCGCGCCTTCAAGTCGTGCGGCATCCGGCTCAGTCAAGCGTCGGATGTCGTCCATGGACGCCAGCCCACCCGAAGCGATCACCGGGATCGACACGGCTTCGGCAAGCGCAATGGTGGCGCCCCAGTTGATGCCCGCCAACACGCCGTCGCGATCGATGTCGGTGTAGATGATGGCAGCCACGCCGGCACCCTCGAACTGCTTGGCGAGCTCGATCACGCCCAGCGACGAGGCTTCTGCCCAACCTTCCACGGCAACCTTGCCTCCCTTGGCGTCGATGCCAACGGCGATCTTGCCAGGAAAGCGGCGACAAGCCTCCCGCACAAGGTCAGGATCCCGCACGGCGACCGTTCCGAGGATGACCCGCGCCAACCCTTTTTCGAGCCACGCTTCGATTTGCGCGAAGGTGCGAATGCCGCCGCCGAGTTGCACCGGACTGCGTGTTGCGCGGAGGATCGCCTCCACGGCAGAACCGTTGCGGCTTTCTCCCGCAAAGGCGCCATCAAGATCCACCACATGCAGCCAGGAGAAGCCTTGCTCCGCAAAGGTGCGCGCCTGATCCGTGGGGTCTTCGTTGTAGACCGTGGCACTGTCCATTTCGCCCAGCTTAAGGCGGACGCAGTGGCCGCCTTTCAGATCGATGGCAGGAAAAAGGATCAAGGTTTCCACCTCAGGAAGTTGGCAAGCAGAGCAAGGCCGAGGCGCTGGCTTTTTTCCGGATGGAACTGCGCACCTGCAATGTTGTCGCGTGCCACCATCGCCGTAACGGGGCCGCCATAGTCGGTTGTTGCCACCAGTTGGTCGTCTTGCGCAGCCGCGAGGTGATAGGAATGAACGAAATAGGCGTGCAAGCCATCCTCGCCAGTGGGTATATCAGCCAAGAGCGCGTGTGGATGTTTCACGTGAATCGTGTTCCATCCGATCTGCGGGATCTTGAGCTGGGGGTCCGCAGGCGAAATTTCCGCCACATCGCCTGATATCCACCCAAGGCCATGGGTGGTGGTTTTCTCCAGCCCGCGCTCCGCCATCAGTTGCATGCCGACACAGATGCCCAGAAACGGGCGTCCCTTGCCGAGAACCGCGTCATTGAGGACTTCAACCATGCCTGGTACGGCATCAAGGCCGGCGCGACAATCGGCATAAGCCCCGACGCCCGGCAGCACGATCCGGTCGGCGCTTTCCACCCGGTGAGCATCGCTCGTCAGCTCAATTTCGGCGCCCAATCCGGCATCGCTGTTGGCGCGCTCCAGTGCTTTCTTGGCGGAATGAAGATTACCGGAACCGTAGTCGATGATCGCAACCCGCATTACTTTCCCCAAGGATAGCTGACGAGACCGACACTGTGCCGGATGGATGATCGGGCAGACGGTCCGGTCGGCAGCTTTTCCTGGTCCGGTAGCGTGCCCACAGCGGAAACGCCTAGGTCAGACTCACTTTCACTCGCCGCTGCAAACCGGAGCTCGGCTTCGGCGAGGTCCGCACCTTCCACAGTGCCCCAGAACACGTAGCCCCGGCGACGGAGGCTGTTCAGCCAGAGTGCAGGCGCTTCGAGACCAAAGTAGAGCGCAATCAGAAGCGACATGGCTGAACCTAGCAGGGGGTGTCCGCCCACTTGGCTCATCAAGGCTCCCGCAGCCAGCATCAGGGCGAAGGCTGCAGCGGCTTCGATCCACAGCCGGTGCAAAAGCAGCCAAACCACCGGCAGAATAAAAGCGAGCCCATGGACGCCATCGCGAACCAGAACCGCTTTTTCTGCTGCATCGCCCGCGTCGACTGGCTGCATAACGACGTAGATGGCCATGACTCAGCCCTTCAGGATGCCCTTGGTGGAAGGGATGGCATCACCCTGGCGGGGATCCGGCTCGGTTGCCGCGCGAAGAACCCGAGCCACGGCCTTGAAGCAGGTTTCCGCAATATGATGGGAGTTGGCGCCATAATGGTTGGTAATGTGCAGGGTTACTCCCGCATGCTGCGCAAAGGCCTGGAAGAATTCCCGGAACAGCTCGGTGTCGAAGGTTCCGATCTTCGGCGATGGAAAGCGGACGTTCCAGATCAGGTAAGGACGGCCGGACACATCGATTGCTGCGCGTGTCAGCGTTTCGTCCATGGCCAAATCGAGCGAAGCGTAGCGGGTGATGCCACGCCGCTCTCCAAGGGCCTGGTTAAGCGCCTGGCCGATCGCGATGCCGACATCCTCCACCGTGTGGTGGTCATCGATGTGCAGGTCGCCCTTGGCCTCGACAGTCAGGTCCATGAGCGCATGGCGCGACAACTGCTCCAGCATATGGTCGAAGAAGCCAATCCCCGTGGCGATGTCAAAAGTACCGCTGCCATCGACCGTGAGCGTGACCTTGATCTGGGTTTCCTTGGTGTTTCGTTCCACCGAAGCGCTGCGTGGCTGCGACATTCCTTGTCCTTCTCCGCGCCGAAACCAACGGGGTTCCGCGTGTGGCCGCTCCATACCAGCCGTATCCAAGGCTGAACAGTTGCCTGCTTTGCAAAGTCGTTTCCCCTTCATACATAGGGCGAAACATCAGGGGTGTTGCGCGGTGCCGCAAGGGCCGCGTCGGCACCGCCGCATCGGAGTGACCTATGAGTAATGAGATCATCATGCACGGCACAACCATCGTGACCGTGCGGAAAGGCAACAAGGTCGTGATCGCCGGAGATGGGCAGGTCAGTCTCGGCCAAACCATCATGAAGGGCAACGCCCGCAAGGTTCGCCGTCTCGGCAAGGGCAACGTGATCGCTGGCTTCGCCGGCGCCACCGCCGACGCCTTCACGCTTCTCGAGCGGTTGGAATCGAAGCTCGAACAATATCCCGAGCAGCTGACGCGCGCTTGCGTCGACTTGGCCAAGGATTGGCGCACAGACCGCTACCTGCGCCGGCTCGAGGCCATGATGCTGGTGGCCGACAAGAACGTGACGCTGGCGCTGACTGGCACGGGCGATGTGCTGGAGCCCGAACACGGCGTGATGGCGATTGGCTCGGGCGGCAATTATGCCTTGGCCGCCGCACGCGCCCTGGCGGAAACCGATCAGGATGCGGAAGCCATCGCCCGTACCGCCATGCGGATTGCCGGCGAGATCTGCGTTTACACAAACGGCAGCGTGATCCTGGAAAGCATCGACCTTGCTTGAAGCGCTGTATGATTTTCGGCCGGTGACGCCTGCCGACCTCCCAATGCTGGAAGGCTGGCTGCGCCAGCCCCATGCAACGGAATGGTGGGGCGACGATATCCTCGCTTCGCTGGAAGAGATCATCGAAGCCGCGGAAAGCGTGGAAACGGAGCCGCTGATCGTCGAGCTTGAGGGAAAGGCCCTCGCCTATCTGCAGGTGTATGACCCGCATCTGGAAGATGACCATCCATATCAGGACCAGCCCTTCGGCACCCTCGGCCTGGATGTAACCATCGGTGATGCCGCGATGCTCGGAAAAGGCCATGGCTCGGCGATGGTGCGCCAGATCGCCGAACAGCTTTTCGCTGAAGGTGCGCCACGGGTGATCATCGACCCTCATCCCGACAATGCCCGGGCAATCCGTGCTTATGCCAAGGCGGGTTTCCGCGAGATCGACCGACGCCATTCTCCTTATGGCGATGTCGTTCTGATGGCCTGTGATCCGGACGAGGACAACGCGCAGAATGGTGGCTGACACAAGCGACATGGTGCGGGAGCCCGACGAGATAACCGGTTCGACGCTCCACACAGCAGTCGCGGTGGGTGTGATCACCGCCCGCCAACGTGATCAGCTTTTTGCGCTGCAGGCCTCAGCGCCACTTGCTGCGGTCGGCAATCTCGAATCTGATGCCGACGAGGAAAACCTTCGGCTGATCGGCGGCGGCAACGATCTGTTCGTGACGGTCGGCACGGTCCTGCTCACCGCCGGCTTCTACTTCGCTTCCAACACCGTGCTGGCGGGACGGCCCCTTTGGATCGCCGGCGTGCTCGCCCTGTTCGGCTGGGGTGTCGCCGAGGTGGTGACGCGCCAGCACCGCATGAAACTGGCATCCACCGTTCTGGCATTGTTGTTCGCGGGGTCCACAGCGGCCTTGCTGGCCATCGTGGTGGAGCAGACCTACCAGATCCGGCTGCCGGAAACGATCTGGGAAGTTCTTGCCTTGCGCGGCCAGGTCTCGCAGGCCGGTTACCTCCTGCTAGGCGGCGTGATCGCAGCAGCACTCCTTTACTTCTGGCGCTTTCGCGTGCCGATCCTGGCAGGCGTGATCGCCATCGCTGCAACGTTGCTCGCTTTCCTGCAAACGACGCTGCTGCTTTACGACGGCGTCGCCAGCGGCACCGTCACTCCGCCGAGCCTGCAGGACATGCCCGAACTGCTGCGCGCCGCTCTTTACATGCCGCTGATCTGCGGTCTGGTCGTGTTCGCGACAGCCGTGGCGCTCGACCTTTATGATCGCGAGCGCCGCAAGATCTGGTCGGACTGCGCCTTCTGGCTGCATGTCGTTTCCGCGCCGATGCTGGTGCATCCGCTGTTCATCATGGCCACGGGTCAGGACGTTGTGTTCGGACGCATCGAGCCGGGTGTGGATGCCACAATCATGCTGTCGATCCTGATCATCGGCTTCGTTTATGTGGCGCTCGCCATCGATCGCCGCTCGCTGCTGGTGCCGACGCTGGCTTATTTCGGCTCGCTCGGCATCTACTATCTCGTGAACTCTGCCGCCAATACCACCGGCATTCCACCCTTCGCCTTGATCCTGCTGACGATCGGCGCGCTGGTGATCCTGTTTGGCGCGGGGTGGCAGCGCATCCGCCGCTTGATCGTCGGGTCGACCCTCCCCACATCCGTTCTCGACAAGCTCCCTCCCTTCAAAGTGTAAGTATTCATGACGAACTTCTCCCCCCGCGAGATCGTGTCCGAACTCGACCGCTTCATTATCGGCCAAAAGGATGCCAAGCGCGCCGTGGCCATTGCGCTGCGCAACCGCTGGAGGCGCCAGCAGCTGGAAGGCGCGATGCGCGAAGAGGTGATGCCGAAGAACATCCTGATGATCGGGCCGACCGGCGTCGGCAAGACGGAAATTTCCCGCCGCTTGGCAAAGCTCGCCGGTGCGCCCTTCATCAAGGTCGAAGCCACCAAGTTTACAGAAGTCGGCTATGTCGGCCGCGACGTGGAGCAGATCATTCGCGATCTCGTGGAAGTCGCGATCGGGCTCACGCGCGAGAAGATGCGCGAAAGCGTCAAGGCACGCGCCCACATGAATGCAGAGGAGCGCGTTCTGGAAGCGCTGGTCGGCAAGACCGCCAGCCCCGCGACGCGCGACTCCTTCCGCAAAAAGCTGCGCGACGGCGAGATGGACGACAAGGAAATCGAGATCGAGGTTGCCGACACGGGGGCTCCTGGCGGTTTCGAGGTTCCCGGCATGCCCAATATCGGCGTGCTCAACATCAATGACCTGATGTCCAAGGCGATGGGTGGCGGACGCACCAAGATGCGGCGGACAACGGTAAAGGAAAGCTACGACTTCCTGATCAACGATGAAAGCGACAAGCTGCTCGACCAGGAGGAAGTGACCCAGCGCGCCATCGAGTCGACCCAGAACGACGGGATCGTGTTTCTGGATGAAATCGACAAGGTCGCCGGCAGCGACACCCGCACCGGGCCCTCGCGTGAAGGCGTGCAGCGCGATCTTCTGCCGCTGGTGGAAGGCACCACCGTGGCAACCAAGTATGGGCCGGTGAAGACCGACCATATCCTGTTCATCGCGTCCGGCGCATTTCATGTGGCGAAGCCGTCCGATCTCCTGCCTGAGCTACAGGGCCGCCTGCCCATCCGGGTGGAACTGCGAGCTTTGGAGAAGGACGACTTCCGCCGAATCCTGACCGAAACGGAAGCGAGCCTCATCAAGCAGTACATCGCCTTGATGAGCACGGAAGGTGTCACGCTCGACTTCACGGACGATGCCATCGACCAGCTCGCCGGCATTGCGGTTGATCTCAATGCCAATGTGGAAAACATCGGCGCGCGGCGCCTGCAAACCGTGATGGAGCGGGTGCTCGACGAGATCTCATTTGTTGCGCCGGACCAGAGTGGTACCGCTGTCACAATCGATGCCGAATATGTCGACAAGCATGTTGGCGACCTTTCGAAGAACACAGATTTGTCGCGTTTCATTCTTTAAGGCACGGGGGCCGGTTCGACCGGCCCCTTTCTTTTGGGGCGGTGTTCCGGCAAGAGCAAACCTTCAGGAACAACGAGCACACATCATGCGGACACTCGGCATCGTCTTGCTCGGCTTGATCCTGGCGACACCCGTTTCGGCTACCACCTTGGTTCCCGCCGGCAACCGCCACGCGGAGCAGCCGAACGTGCCGGGTGGGTCTGCCCGTCGCACGGCGGCGCTCCAAACAACCTACGACGCAAAGTACCGGCGGGTCCTGAAGCTCCTGCAAACGGACCGGGCGCTGCGCGAGAAGATTGCCGACACTGCGCGTGACTACGGCATCGATCCCATCCATATCGCCGGCGCAATCGTGGGTGAGCACACCTACAATGTGGATGCCTATGACCGGCTGCAGACTTATTACGTGAAGGCGGCATCCTATCTCGGCTCGAGCTTCTCCTTCAAGCACAAGGGCGAAACCGTGGATCGGTTTGTCCAGCGCCCCCAGTTTGCCCCATGTGCCAAGATTCTCGACAGCTACGACCTGTGGGCTTGTCGCGAGCGGATCTGGAACACGCATTTCGCAGGTAAGGTCGTCGACGGGACCCAGTTTCCAAACGATCGATTCGGTGCCGTTTTCTTTCAGCCCTTTTATGCCGGACAGACATTCGGCCTGGGACAGCTCAACCCGCTGACTGCGCTGCAGATGAGCGACCTGGTTCATCAGATTTCCAGACTGCCCCGCCTCGATGCCGCGCAACCGGGCGCCGTTTACGAGACCATCATGGATCCGGACCTGACGCTGCCTTACGTCGCCGCGACGCTTCGAACCTCGATCGATGCCTATCGGCGCATCGCAGGCTTGGACATTTCGCGCAATCCGGGGATCACGGCGACCCTCTACAATGTGGGGTCGCCGGAAGAGCGGGCCACCGCCCTAAAGCAGGAAAACCAGGATCGCGTCGCCCGCGGCGAGCCTCCGCGCTGGCCGGAAGAGAACTACTACGGCTGGCTCGTGAACGACCGGATCAAAGATCTCGAAGCGCTTTTCTGACGGGGCAAACGGCTAACCCCCCCTGCGGCGTATCTTGACGTAAAGCGCTCCCGCGCCGCCATGATGGCGCGATGCCTCGTGAAAGCCCCCCACCAGCGCCCGGAACGGCGCAGTGGCAAACCAGGCGGGCACTGCGCGCTTCAGCACACCCTCGCTTCCGAAAGATGCGCCCTTGCCGGTAACCACCAGCACGTGGCGCTTGTCGCGTGCCTGGGCCTGATGAAGAAAGCCGAGCAGCATGGAATAGGCTTCGCTTTGCGTGAGGCCGTGAAGGTCCACCTTGCCGTCGATCACGATGCGGCCCTTGGCGATCTTTTCGCGCGTGGGCTGATCGATGTGCTGCGACACCGGCTTCAGATGGGAGCGAACCGAATCCCGGACAGCCGGCGCTGCGGCAGTGGGTGGAACGGGCTGCTCAGTCACTGCGCTGGCCTGGGCCGCGGCCACCTCCGGAAGCGCAGGCACTTCCTTGCCCTTTAACGGTGTCGCGGAAGAAGCAACGGCGTGCCAAAGGATCCGATCTTCGTCGGAAAGCCCGCGCCGCCGCTTCATGGCTGGTACCGAGCCGCGGCTGCCGCAGGCACCAGGATCGTGAAGTCGGCCTGGTGGCGGATCACACCAGCCAGTTCTCCGGCCTCGGCTCCCGACCCTGTAAACAGATCGCCACGCGCCGCACCCACAATGGCGGAGCCTGTGTCTTGCGCCACCATCAGCCGTTCGAAAGGTCGTCCGGCAAAGATGTCCAGATCCGGCGCTTCCACGAAAAATGGCGTCCCGAATGTGTGGATCAGTCGATCCACGGCCAGCGAGCGTCCCTCGGTCAGCGGGACCTTGGCGGCAGCGATCGGGCCGAGCTTCTCATCCTCGACAGCCGCTTCCTTGAAAAAGATGTAGGAGCGGTTCTGGTGCAGGATTTCATCTACCCGCGCGGGGTTGGCGCGGAACCAGGAACGAATCCGCTGCATCGTCACGGCCTCGCGGGGGATCTCCCCGAGATCAGCCAGGATGCTGCCGGGACCGGTGAAGCGCTGGCCACTCTTGGCCGCATAAGTGACCCGGCGCTGCGTTCCGTCCGGCATCAGAAGCCGGGCTGCCCCCTGTACATGGATGAAAAACACGTCCACCGGATCTTTCAACCAGGCAAAATCCAGGTGCTGATCATCCAGCGCGCCCTTCTCGATGGCAGCACGGTCCGGGTATTCCACGATTCCGTCCGGCGTGTCGCGACCGAAGGCCAGATAGGGATCCAGCCCAAGCGCTCGGTTCTCGTCCGTGATGTCCACCAGATCAGGAGGCCGGCGCCGCAGCGGGAAGCGGAACTGCGGGGTTCGGACGGGCGACGCCGCCACCACGGGTTCATAAAAGCCCGTGACGAAACCGCGCTGCTGTTCTGGTTGTGCAATACGGAAAGGGCGGAAATGAGCTTCAAAGAAGCTTCGCGCGTAGGCCGGGCCTTCTTCAGCCAGCGCTGCTGCATAGGCATGCTCGAAGTCCGCATGAGACAACCCGACCGCGCCGGTGCGATAGGGCTTCATCTGCGCCTGCCTGGCCGAACGGCAGAACGCCTCGAAAGCAGGGGCAGGATCATCCCTGCGCCAGCCCGTCAGGGCATCGAACCTTGTTGGGATCAGGCGAAAAGCTGGTTCCATGGCGCAAAACAAGGGCGCCGCATCAGTCTTCCGCTTCGGTGGCGACGAGCTTCCAGTTTGGATCCCTGGAGCGGGTGTCGCGGGCAAAGGTCCAGACATCCTTCACCTCGGCGACCGTTTCCGGGTCGCCTTCCACCACTTCCCCGGCCTCGTTGCGGGTTGCCGAAATCAGCTCGCTAACGATGCGCATGGTGATGTGGGCTTCCGACCCCTTCACTTCCGCACCCACAATATCAGCTTTGTTGATGCCCACGAAGGACGACTGGATCTTCTCGTTGCGCTTTTCACGCTCGGCAATGGCAGCGACAAAGCCCTCGTAAACTTCCTTGGACAGGAGATTCTTGAGCGTCTTGCGGTCCCCATCGGCGAAGGCCGTGACGATCATCTCATAGGCCATCTTCGCGCCGTCGACGAAGTCGCGCACGTCGAAGGAAGGATCGGAGTCGCGGATCGCCCGCAGACCGCTATTCGGCTCGCTGCCGGGGGTCGTGAGGACATCGATTGAGGCATAGGTGTCGGGCGCCGGTTCTGCCGGCTTGTTCTTGCGCGGAAGCGCCACCACGTTTTCCGAAGGCTTGGCAGCAGTTTTCTCCGTGTCGCGCTTGCGGGCAGCCGTATAAGGGTCGAAGGGCGGTCGTTCATTGCCCGTGCGGCGGCCAAGCACGTTGCGGAGCTGGTAGAAGATCACCACCGCCGCGATAATAAACAGGATCGTGCCCAGGTCGAAATACTCCATCACTGATGCCTACTGATCCCGTGTCCTAGAAGCGGCCCGACGCCGCGAAATCGGCTGAATTGTTCGTCGTTCTACGCTTCGCATATAGAACGCGCGGTTGCATCATTCAAATCGCGCTCCCGAATTCCCATCTATCGGGTGACGCACTCGCATTCACAACCGCGTTTACGAATTCCGAAAGGTTGAACGCCCTTTGCGCCTGTCTCTCATCCCGATCTTCGTGCTCGGCTATCTCATGCTGGAGATCGCCGGCTTTATCCTTGTAGGCGACGCGCTTGGCGTTCTGCCGACGCTCGGTCTCATTCTCCTGTCCGGAGTGGTCGGCGCGGTGTTGATGCGCGCACAGGGCCTTGCAGTTTTCAACCGCGTTCGCCTCGAGGCCGCCAGCGGACGGGTGCCCGGACGTGAGCTCGTGCATGGATTCATGATTCTGCTGGCCGGCATCCTGCTGTTGCTGCCCGGCTTCTTCACGGATGTGTTCGGGCTGCTTCTGTTTCTGCCGCCGGTGCGCGAGGGCGTTTGGCGCTTTCTCAAGAACCGCCTCACGATCATCACGAGCTTCAGCGGGCCCCGGCGACCGGCTGGGACGGGGCGGATCGTTGATCTTGATCGCGATGATTTCCACCGCACGCAAAGCGAGAGCCCTGCCGAACGGCGCCTCGACCGGGAATAGTCAGCGCGCCGTCAATAACCGCTTCGGCTTGTCTCATGATCGGCAATCGTGTTAGCGAGCCGCCCATTACGGAAGGGACCGCGATCGAGCGCCCTGGTCACAGCTCCGAAAGGCTTCCATGTCCGACAAGCCCGAAACACCGAACGCCGCGTCCAACGGCGCCACCGCGCCCACGCTCAACATCCTGACGCAGTATGTGAAGGACCTGTCCTTCGAGAACCCGGGTGCCCCTGCCTCGTTGCGCGGGTCGAACCAGGCTCCTAACATCGGCATCAACGTGAATGTCGCGGCCAATCCGCTTGGCGGACGCGACTACGACGTGAACCTGACGCTGTCTGCTCGCGCCGGCGGCGAAAAGGACGTGCTGTTCAACGTCGAACTGGTTTACGGCGGCGTGTTCCGGATCGAAGGTTTTCCCGAAGAACACATGCTGCCGCTGTTGTTCATTGAATGCCCGCGCCTTCTGTTCCCCTTCGCACGGCAGATCCTTGCTGAAGCAACGCGCAATGGCGGCTTTCCGCCGCTGCTTCTTGATCCGATCGACTTTGGGCAGATGTTCCAGCAGCGCATGGCTGAAGAACAGGCCAAGAGCCGCTTGCAGGTTTAGGTCGAAACAGTGTCTCGATAAACAAAGAGCCCGCTTTGAGCGGGCTTTTTCATGCCGCGTCGCTGAGGCGCGATTGCGTTCGCCAAAGGGCTTTCTCGCCGAGGCCGGCAACAAGGGCTGCATGGGCAGCGCGCTCAGCTTCGCTCAAGCGGGGAGCCAAGGGTCGCGGACGCGGCAGCGTTTCCAGATCCACGCTTACTTCTGCGATGCCCGTGTTGTTCGCGGCCACGACATCCAGGCTGAGCGCCGCCTGCTTGCCGCCGATCAGTTCAATATAGACTTCCGCAAGAAGCTCCGAGTCGAGCAATGCCCCGTGCTTGGTCCGCCGGCTGTTGTCGATGCCGTAGCGCCGGCAAAGAGCATCGAGCGAGTTCGGCCCCATCGGGTGCTTGCGCTTGGCCACAGCCAGCGTGTCGACTATCCGCCCCACCTCGATCTCGGGATGGCCGAGCCGCGCGAATTCGGCATTAAGAAAGTTCACGTCGAAGGTCGCGTTGTGCGCCACGAGCCTGGCACCTTCGAAGAAACCGAGCAGCTCATCGCAGATGTCGCAAAAGGCCGGCTTATCTGCCAGATCCGCCGCACTGATGCCGTGGACCGCCTGTGCCTCCGGATGGATCTCGCGACCGGCTGGATTGATGTAGAAGTGGATCGTCCGCCCCGTCGGGAAACGGTTCACAAGTTCCACGCCCCCGATCTCAATCACGCGGTCGTCGCGGTGGTCAAGGCCGGTGGTTTCCGTGTCAAAGATGATTTCGCGCATCGATTCGCATCCGTTTCGGCTAGTGTGCCGGCAACGCTCCGTTTGACAACCCCGCGGATGGTCAGGCTTCCGCTGATCCACGGATTGAGGAGAGGATCTCGTCCACGGCCCTTCTGGCGGGCTGCAATCCTTGACCCGTATCGATCACAAAGTCGGCGCGGCGACGCTTGTCTTCGTCTGGCACCTGCTTGGCCAGAATGGCTTCGAACTTTTCCGGCGACATGCCCGCACGGGCCAGCACCCGCTCCTGCTGGACCTCCGCGGGTGCCGTCACCACCACGATCTTGTCCACGCGTCCTTCTCCGCCCGTTTCAAACAGAAGCGGGATGTCGAGAACCACGACGGCCGTTCCTGCTTCTCGGTTCTTCTGAAGAAACGCTTCGCTTTCTGCCCGCACAAGCGGATGGATGATCGCTTCCAGCCGCTTCAGCTCGGCTGGATTGTTCAACACCGCAGCACCAAGCCTTGTTCGATCCACGACGTCGTCAATGACCGCTTGCGGAAAGGCTTCGGCAATCAACGGCATGGCCCTGCCGGCGTAAAGACGATGAACGGTTTCATCCGAGTCGTGAACCGGCACGCCGGCATCGCGAAACATCTGCGCCGTGGTGGACTTGCCCATGCCGATGGACCCGGTCAGGCCAAGCACGATCATCCCTGGCCTCCCAGATCGGCAATGACGCGCGCGCGCAAGGCGTCGGACACAACAGGACGAACGCCAAACCAGCGCTCGAAGCCGGGAACCGCCTGATGTAGCAACATGCCAAGGCCATCCACTGCGCGCAGCCCGCGGGCGGATGCATCCTGAAGAAGGGGCGTGTGCAGCGGAACATAAACGATGTCCGTGACAACGGCGGTCTCCGGCAGTCGCGACAGGTCGATTTGAGGACCTGAAGACCCGTTCATTCCAAGCGAGGTCGTGTTCACCAGGAGACCGGCGTCCTCCAGTTGCGCGTCGGCATCGTCCCAGCCGACGGCGGTTACACCGGTGCCGAAGTGGTTTGCCAGCGCCTGCGCCCGTTCCAGGGTGCGGTTGACCAACCGGATGTTTCCGACACCTCTTTGCAGCAGCGCATAAAGGACGGCGCGCGACGCACCACCGGCGCCCAGCACAACAGCCTTGTTGCAGCGCTGCCAACCCGGCGCCCGTTCATCGAGATTGGCGCCGAAGCCGTAGGCATCCGTGTTGCCGCCCACCAGAACATCACCCTCAAACCAGAGCGTGTTCACGGCGCCGATGGCTTCTGCCTCCTCCGTTCGTTTCGCAACAAGGCGAAACGCTTGCTCCTTGTGCGGTATGGTGACGTTGCCGCCAACGAAGCCCTGATCCCGAAGCTCAGAAACAAATGTCGGGAAGCGTTCTGGAGCGACTTCAACGGGATCGTAGCTGCCGGAAAGGCCGTGTTCGCGCAGCCAATGGCGGTGAATCACAGGGGACCGCGAATGCGCCAAGGGAAAGCCGCAGACAAAAGCGCGGCCGGCGGCGTCAGCCATCCAGCGCACCCTCGTTGCGGAGCGCGGCCAAGAGCGGCAGCAGCGGCAAGCCCATGATCGTGAACAGGTCGCCATCCACGGCCTCGAACAACTGGATGCCCTCGCCTTCGATCTGGTAAGCCCCGACGCTCTGCAAGGCCTTGTCGCCGACGCGCGACAAATGACGCCCGATGAAACCTGGATCGAGCGTGCGCATGGTCAGGCGTGCGACCGCCGTTTCGCGCCAGATCGTTGCGCCGCCCCTGGCAAGAACTACAGCGCTGTTCAGTTCGTGCGTGCGTCCCGAAAGCGACAAAAGATGCCGGCGTGCCGCTTCCATGTCGGTCGGCTTGTGGAAAATACGACCATCCAAGGACAGCGTCTGGTCGGCGCCGATCACGAGCGCATCCGGATGCTGCTCGCTGACCATCGTTGCCTTGGCTTCGGCCAGAATGCCCGCCACCTCTTCGGCGGTCACACCCGTATCATAGAGCGTTTCCTCGATTGCCCGTTCGTCGACGCCGGAGGCCACGGCTTCCACCGAAAGACCGGCGTCGCGCAACATCTTGAGCCGGAACGGACTTGTTGAAGCAAGGATGAGCTGGGTCATGGAAAAGGGCTAACGCGTCCGGCTCCGCAACGCAACGATTGCGGCTGCCGTTTCCTCGATGGAGCGACGGCTGACATCGATCATCGGCCAAGCGTGCCGGGTGCAGATCTGGCGGGCATAAGCGAGTTCCGCAGCGATCTGGGCGCGATCCACATAGGTGGACGAATCGAAGCCGATGCTTGCGCCGAGCAATCTGTTCTCGCGCACCTGCGATATCCGCTCGGCCGTGGCCACCAGGCCCACGATCAGCGGCCTGGTCGCCGACGCAAGGCTGTCTGGGATCGGCACGCCAAGCACGATCGGAACATTGGCCGTCTTGATGCCGCGGTTGGCAAGGTAGATGCTCGTCGGCGTCTTGGAGGTGCGGGATATTCCAACCAGCACGATGTCTGCCTCGTTGACGTCAACAGGAAGCTGGCCATCGTCATGTTCCATGGTGAAGTTCAGCGCGTCGATGCGCCGGAAATAGTCGGCATCCAGAACATGCTGCGCGCCAACGCGACGGCCAGCCGGCGTTCCGAGATAGGACTGGAAGACCGTCAGCACCGGTTCCAGCACTGACACATATGGCAGGCCCATCGCCGAACAGCGGGCATCGATCGTCGCCGCCAGATCCTGATCCACCATCGTGTAAAGCACGATGCCCGGTTCGGCCTCGACTTCTTCCAGCACCTTCTCGACCTGCTTCTCGGTACGGATCAGCGGGTAGATGTGCTCTATCGCTCGCGCGTTCTTATACTGGGCGGACGCTGCGCGACCCGCGGCCAGGAGAGTCTCGCCCGTCGCGTCAGAAATCAGATGCAAATGAAAGTAGCTTTGCGGTTTGCTCACATTCTTTTCCGCTGTCTGTGGGCGAGTGTGGAAAGAACGGGACGGCGAACGCCCGCCCGTCAGGGCCAGTGTAGAGAGGGCCTACTTGTCCACATTTGGAGATCGTCGGCAAAGGTTTCTGCGGTGATGGCGAAGATCGGGGATAAGGGTGGTTTGTTCAACAACCCCAGCCTTGGCTTCGACTCAAGAGGCAAGCGGTAAACTCCCTTGGAGTCGCGATCTTTTTGGGTAATCCACGTTCTTCTCCACAGGTGCGCACGGTTTCCCTGCTTCGTTCGGCCAGTGGCGCATCGCCGCGCTCCCTGTGGGATCTGTTGAATTCCCGTTCCGAACAGAGTCATAGAAATAGAAGACTCTTCTTTAAGATCTTTTCTTTTTTAGAACCGCTTGGGATGGACGCGCTTTGACGACGCGACGAATGATGGTCGAGGTCCTGAATGGTGCCACGATCTTTCCACCGCCGATCTGGATGATGCGTCAGGCAGGCCGCTATCTCCCGGAATACAGGGCAATGCGCCAGGAGGCCGGGAGTTTCCTCGACCTTTGCTACAATCCTGATTTTGCCGTGGAAGTGACGCTGCAACCGATCCGCCGCTTTGGTTTCGATGCATCGATCCTGTTTTCCGACATCCTGGTTGTGCCGCATGCGCTGGGTCGCGATCTTCGCTTCGAAGAAGGCCGAGGTCCGCTGATGACGCCGATGGCTCTGGAAGACATTGACCGGCTGGACCCGTCGGGTTTCCATGAACATCTGGCGCCCGTTTACGAAACTGTGTCGCGCCTTCGGTCCGCCTTGCCCTCAGAAACGACCTTGATTGGGTTCTGCGGAGCGCCTTGGACGTTGGCCACCTATATGATCGCGGGTCACGGCACGCCCGACCAGGCGCCAGCCCGCTTGTTTTCGCATCGCCATCCTGAAGCCTTCAGCCGGCTGCTTGCACTTTTGGCCGATCATTCTGCCGAATATCTCTGCCGGCAGATCGAAGCCGGGGCGGATGTGGTTCAGATCTTCGATTCCTGGGCGGGGGTGCTGGACGAGATTTCTTTCGAGCGTTGGTGTGTTGAACCAGTGGCCCGCA
Source organism: Tianweitania sediminis (assembly GCF_017813335.1). Classification (GTDB taxonomy): domain Bacteria; phylum Pseudomonadota; class Alphaproteobacteria; order Rhizobiales; family Rhizobiaceae; genus Tianweitania; species Tianweitania sediminis. Next base: position 539,831 of record NZ_JAGIYY010000001.1, read on the forward strand.
TCGTCCGGCAGATCCGCTTGCGTCATCCCAATGTGCCGATCATCGGCTTTCCGAAAGGCGCCGGCAGCCTTTACTCAACCTATCGTGAGCGCACCGGTGTGACGGGCTTGGGGCTCGACTGGTCAGTGCCGCTTTCCCAGGCTGTTGATCTCCAGCGCGACGGCGCCGTGCAGGGCAATCTCGATCCGATGCGGCTCGTTGCAGGCGGCGCCGCCCTCCAGGAAGGCGTCTCGCTCATCCTAGACCGACTGCGCCATGGTCCCCATGTGTTCAATCTCGGGCACGGAATCACGCCGCAGACGCCCATCGAGCATGTTCAGGCGATGGTTGATCAGGTCCGTAGCGGAAGGGGAAGCTAGGGAATGCGTGCGATTGCAGGTCTGCTGGCCACGGCTTTGGGTGTGATCGGGCTGTTTGTTTTTGCCGGAGAGGATTTCTATCTTTGGGCCAAGGCCCTGCACGTGATCGCGGTGATTTCCTGGATGGCGGGGATGTTCTACCTGCCCCGCTTGTTCGTGTACCATGCAGAAGTTGGTGCCGGGACGCCGCAGTCCGAAACGTTCAAGGTCATGGAACGGCGTTTGCTGCGCGCCATCATCAATCCCGCCATGACCGCGACCTGGATCCTGGGTGTTTGGCTTGCCTGGCAGGGCTTCGGCTTTTCCGCCGGCTGGCTGCACGCCAAGATTGGTCTTGTGCTCGTGCTTTCCGGATTGCATGGCTATCTCACAACTGCGCAACGACGCTTCGAGAACGACGAAAACCAGAAAACCGCGCGGCATTGGCGGCTGATCAACGAAGTGCCCACTGTGCTCATGGTGCTGATCGTGATCCTCGTTATCGTAAAGCCGTTCTGACGCGGCACCGTTTGACTTGCGTCCAATCTAAATCAGCGCTATGTGTCGGGCCCTCCCTATACAGGCGCCTAGGTTCCAGTTCGGTGTGCATCGCGCCCGCCTGCTCTTAACGGCAGCCACTCCCCTTCCTTCCGATTTGACTGAGACCCTCAGGTTCCCATGCAGGAAATGAAACTCCAAGAGTTCAAGAGCAAGAAGCCGGCCGACCTGGTGGCCTTTGCCGAATCGCTCGAAGTCGAAAACGCGAGCGTCATGCGCAAGCAGGAGCTGATGTTCGCGATTCTCAAGAAGCTCGCTGCGCAGGAAGTCGAAATCATCGGCGAAGGCGTGGTGGAGATTCTGCAGGATGGCTTCGGGTTTCTACGTTCCGCCAACGCGAACTACCTGCCGGGTCCCGACGACATCTACATCTCGCCGTCGCAGATCCGCCGCTTCTCTCTTAAAACCGGCGACACGGTCGAAGGCCCGATCCGCAGCCCCAAGGAAGGCGAACGGTATTTCGCGCTTCTGAAGGTCAACACGATCAATTTCGATGATCCGGAAAAGATCCGGCATAAGATCCACTTCGACAACCTGACACCGCTTTATCCCAACCAGCGCTTCAAGATGGAGCTGGACAATCCGACGACCAAGGATATCTCGCCGCGCGTGATCGATCTGGTTGCGCCTATCGGCAAGGGCCAGCGCGGGTTGATCGTGGCCCCGCCCCGTACCGGTAAAACGGTTCTCCTCCAGAACATCGCGCATTCGATCACCGCCAACCACCCGGAATGCTATCTGATCGTGTTGCTGATCGATGAGCGACCCGAAGAAGTCACCGACATGCAGCGGTCGGTGAAGGGTGAAGTCGTTTCATCCACTTTCGACGAGCCGGCCACGCGCCACGTGGCCGTGGCCGAGATGGTGATCGAGAAAGCCAAGCGGCTGGTGGAACACGGACGGGACGTGGTGATCCTGCTGGACTCGATCACTCGCCTCGGTCGCGCCTACAACACCGTTGTTCCGTCGTCGGGCAAGGTTCTCACTGGCGGTGTGGACGCGAATGCGCTGCAGCGTCCCAAGCGCTTCTTCGGCGCCGCCCGCAACATCGAAGAAGGCGGTTCGCTCACCATCATTGCGACGGCGCTCATCGACACGGGTAGCCGCATGGACGAAGTGATCTTCGAAGAGTTCAAGGGCACAGGCAATTCGGAAATCGTCCTCGATCGCAAGGTTGCCGATAAGCGCATCTTCCCATCCATGGACATCCTCAAGTCCGGAACGCGAAAGGAAGACCTCCTCATCCAGCGTCAGGATCTGCAGAAGATCTTCGTGCTTCGGCGTATCCTGGCGCCGATGGGCACCACCGATGCCATCGAGTTCTTGATCGACAAGCTAAAGCAAACGAAGACCAATACGGAATTCTTCGATTCGATGAACACCTGATCGATTCGGAGCGGGAACGGTTGGCGCCTGCACTTCGATGAGCGCTTCTGACACGATCTTCGCGTTGTCATCGGGTTCCCTCCCCGCCGGTATTGCTGTGGTTCGGATTTCCGGTGAAGCAGCACCAAGCATCCTGCAGGCTATGATCGGCAGGTTGCCTGAAGTGCGGCATGCTGAATTGGCGCTGCTCCGCGACTGGGACGGGAGCATGCTCGATCAGGCGCTGGTTTTTCGCTTTGCTGAAGGTGCGAGTTTCACCGGTGAACCTTTGGTGGAGCTTCACTGCCATGGCGGTTCTGCCGTTGTTCAAGCAGTTCTGAACGCTGTCGCCGCTCATCCGGGCACGCGACCTGCCGATGCCGGCGAGTTCACGCGACGCGCCTTTATCAACGGCAAGATGGACCTTACCGCGGCCGAAGGGGTCGCCGACCTGATCTCAGCGGAAACGGAAGCTCAGCGTCGTTTGGCCCTGACAAGTGCGTCGGGCGCGCAGGAGGCCCTTTATTCGGGATGGCGTGCCGCCTTGATCGAAGCGCGCGCTTTGATTGAAGCCGATCTCGACTTTGCGGATGAGGCGGATGTTCCGGGGTCGGTTGCGGAGCAGGTTTGGGATCGCGTCCGCGACATCAAGGTAAGCGTTGAGACGCATCTTGCCGGTGCGCGAACAGGCGAAATCATCCGGCAAGGGTTCCGTGTGGCGTTGGTGGGTGCGCCGAATGCGGGCAAATCCAGCCTGCTTAATGCGCTCGCCAAGCGCAACGTCGCCATTGTTTCCCCTGTGGCCGGCACTACCCGCGATGTTATCGAAGTCGCCTTGGACCTGAATGGTTTGAAGGTGATTGTTTCTGATACAGCCGGGCTGCGCGAAACGGACGATGTGGTGGAACGGCTAGGCGTCGAACGGAGCTACGAGGCCTTGGCAGCTGCGGATCTCGTTCTTCACCTTCATCCGGCCGGGTGGACCCATCCATCACTGGAAGCTCCCAACGCGGTTGCGATCGCATCAAAGGCAGATCTCGACGCCTCCGGCAAGGGAGGTGCTCACCGTATCTCCACGGTGACCGGTGAGGGTTTGGATGAACTGGTGCAGCTACTTGGGGAGCAGGTCCAATCCAGGGCTTCAGGGGCTGGACAGGTCTTGCCGGTGCGAAGCCGACAGGTTCATCATATCGAGAACTGCGCCGCGGCTTTGCAGCGCGCTCTAAGAGATGGTATGCCGCTGGAGTTGTGCGCTGAGGAACTGCGGCAGGCGGCTGACGCGCTGGGATGCGTTACCGGCGCAATTGGTGTGGAAGATCTCCTCGATCATATCTTCTCGCGGTTCTGCATTGGCAAATGATTCACGTGAAACCATGAACGATACCACCAGCTTCGATGTGATTGTTGTCGGGGGCGGCCATGCCGGAACAGAGGCCGCCGGCGCAGCCGCGCGCTTGGGCGCTAAAACGGCATTGGTGTCGATGAACCTCGCAGCGGTTGGGGCCATGTCGTGCAATCCCGCTATTGGTGGCCTCGGCAAGGGTCACCTGGTACGGGAAGTCGATGCCTTGGACGGGTTGATGGGCCTTGCGGCCGACCAGTCTGGCATTCAGTTTAGGCTCCTTAACCGTCGCAAGGGTCCAGCCGTTCACGGGCCGCGAACACAGACTGACCGGAAGCTCTACCGGCAGGCAATCAAGGGCTTGCTTGCAGCACAGGCTAACCTTCAGATGGTGGAGGGCGAGGCATCCGATCTCCTACAGGATGAGGGCCGGATTGAAGGGGTCGTGCTTTCCGACGGGCGTGTTCTAACGGCTTCAGCTGTTGTTCTCACCACCGGGACATTCCTTGGCGGGATCATCCATATGGGCGAGGAGCGCTGGCCAGCGGGACGCATGGGTGAAGCGCCATCTCGAGCTTTGGCGAAACGCCTGCGCAGCAGTCTAACGCTGGGACGATTGAAGACGGGTACTCCGCCGCGCCTAGACGGACGCACGATCCGGTGGAGCGAGATCGAACACCAACAGGCCGATTCGGATCCGAAACCGTTTTCGCTTCTAACGTCTCGGATTACTATTCCGCAGATTGCGTGTGGGATCACGCGCACGACGCCTGCCAGTCACGCAATCCTGCGAGACAACTTGCATCGGTCCGCGATGTATTCCGGTTCAATCAGTGGTGTCGGTCCTCGTTATTGTCCCTCAATCGAGGACAAGATCGTGCGCTTCGGGGACCGTGAAGGTCACCAGATCTTCCTTGAGCCAGAGGGGCTGGATGACCACACCGTCTATCCCAACGGCATCAGCACATCGCTTCCGGCAGAGGTACAGACTGCGCTGGTGCGGTCGATTCCCGGGCTCGAAAACACCGAGATCCTTCAGCCGGGTTATGCCATTGAGTACGACTATGTCGATCCACGCCAGCTTGACCGTTCTTTACAGGTGAAATCGTGCCCTGGCTTGTTCCTAGCGGGTCAGATCAATGGCACAACGGGGTACGAAGAAGCCGCTGCGCAAGGCTTGGTTGCCGGCCTCAACGCGGCACGCCTGGCCGGCAAACGCGATGTCGTGACATTTAGCCGAACGGAGTCTTATATCGGCGTCATGATTGATGACCTGGTGACGTACGGCGTATCCGAACCCTATCGGATGTTTACGTCGCGCGCTGAGTTTCGCTTGTCACTGAGGCCGGACAATGCTGACGATCGTTTGACGCCGATGGCGATGGAGCTCGGTCTGTGCGGCTCCGAGCGTGAGACCAAGTTCTCGGTGGTTTCGATAGAACGGGAGGCCGGCCGCGCGCTCCTGAAAAGCTTGTCAGCCTCGCCGAGCGAACTTTCCAAGGCCGGCTTGAACGTCAATCAAGATGGGCGTCGACGCAACGCATTTGAGCTGTTGTCCAGCTCGGAGATTGGGGCTGACGATCTTGCCGCCGTCTGGCCCGAGGTCACTCGGCTGGACAAAAGCACGCTGGACAGTGTGGCAGTGGAAGCGCGCTACTCCGTGTACCTCGAGCGTCAAAGATCCGACGCTGCCGCTATCAAGAAAGAAGAACATCGCTTGATCCCCGCGGGATTACAGTTCGGCAGAATCGCTGGTTTGTCTGCCGAACTCTGCCTGAAACTGGATCGCCATCGTCCCCGAACCTTGGCCGATGCGCAACGGATCGAGGGAATGACTCCGGCCGCGCTAGCGCTTCTTCTTGTTCACGCTCAGCGAGCAGCTGCTTGACGGACCAGGAGAAGCTGGAGGTCTTGCAGCGCGTCACGGGTGGCGTTTCACGTGAAACAGGCAGGAAGCTGCTCGAGCTTGAAGTTCTTTTTCTGCGCTGGGCGCGCACGATGAATCTCGCGTCACCCCAAACGCTCGGTCAAACATGGTCGCGACATATTCTTGATTCCGCCCAGCTGTGGGTCCACCGGCGCGATGCGCAACATTGGCTTGATCTCGGGTCCGGCAGCGGCTTTCCGGGGCTCGTGCTCGCGATCCTAGCACGAGAAGACGGCCACTCTGTCGTTATGGTCGAAGGCAATCAGAAGAAGTCTGCTTATCTTCGCCAGGCGATCCGGGTGCTTCATCTCCCTGCCGAAGTGCAAGCGACACGCGTAGAGTCCCTGCCTTGTAAGATCTGGGAAACGTCTGCCCTCGTGGTCACCGCGCGTGCCTTCGCACCTTTAGGACGCATCTTCGACTGGACCGACGGTTTCGGCGGTGGAGCTGCCCGCGCTCTGTTGCATAAAGGTCGTGGATATCAAAACGAAGTTGCCGAAGCGCGTGACGGCTGGACCTTTGATCTGCTAGAACATCCAAGTTCGACCGATGCTGATGGTGTGGTGCTTGATGTCACGGGCGTGCGGCGAATCGATACTCAGCTCGGCAACTGAAGCGGCGACCCATGCGCATCATCACCCTGGCGAATCAAAAAGGCGGGGTTGGAAAAACCACCACCGCTATCAATCTTGCCACGGCTTTGGCGGCGATCGGCGAGCGAGTTTTGATCGTCGACCTTGATCCGCAAGGCAATGCAAGCACCGGACTTGGCGTTGACCGGCAGGATCGTGTTCTGTCGTCCTATGACGTACTTGCAGACAAGGTCCCGCTGTCCGACGTCGCCGTTCAGACGGTGGTGCCGAACCTCTGGATTGTTCCATCCACGATGGATCTTCTCGGCGTGGAGATGGAAATTGCCTCTTACCCCGATCGAACGCATCGGCTGAAATCTGCGTTGGGTGACGCGCGATCCCTGTTCAGCTATGTCTTAATCGACTGCCCGCCCTCGCTGAATCTTCTCACCATCAACGCCATGGCCGCAGCGGATTCTGTTCTTGTGCCGCTTCAATGCGAATTCTTCGCACTGGAAGGCTTGAGCCAGCTCCTGCGCACGGTCGAGATGGTGCGCCAGACGATCAATCCCGCTCTGGTGATCCAGGGCATTGTGCTCACGATGTATGACGGTCGCAACAATCTCGCAAATCAAGTGGTCGACGATGTTCGTGCTCATATGGGTGACAAGGTCTATCAAACGGTCATTCCCCGTAACGTACGGATTTCCGAGGCCCCGTCACACGGCAAGCCGGCGATTCTTTACGACCTGAAATGCTCCGGCAGTCAGGCATACCTGCAACTCGCGTCCGAAGTCATTCGGCGCGAACGACGTCTCAAGGCTGCATAATGGCTGAAGATGCTGGAAAACGTCGCCTAGGCCGCGGCTTGGCAGCGCTTATTGGCGAAATCGAACGTCCGGCCCAGGAAGAGCGTCCCGTTGCGCGCGCGGAGGGACGCCTTCCCATAGAGCTTGTTGTCGCCAACCCCCGCAACCCGCGCCGCAGCTTCGGCGACAGCGAGCTTGCCGACCTGGCGCAGTCGATACGAGAACACGGCGTTGTTCAGCCTGTGCTCGTGCGGCCAGGTGCAGGCGGGAAATACGAGATTATTGCCGGTGAGCGGCGTTGGCGCGCGGCGCAGCGTGCGGGTCTGATTGATCTTCCGGTGCTGATCCGGGAAGTTGACGACCGCGTGGCACTTGAACTTGCCATCATCGAGAATGTCCAGCGTGCTGATCTCAATCCTCTTGAAGAAGCACTCGGCTACCAGCAGCTTATCGATGACCATTCCTACACTCAGGCGGATTTGGGTAACGTGATCGGCAAAAGCCGCAGCCATGTCGCCAACACGCTCCGGCTTTTGAAGCTCCCTCCAGCTGTTCAGGACATGCTAACAGAAGGAACGCTGTCGGCTGGTCATGCGCGCACCCTTGTCACCGCCAGTGATCCGCTCGCACTTGCGCGTCGAATCGTCGATGAGGGTCTTTCCGTGCGGCAGGCCGAAGCGCTGGCGCAAAGCCCCGAGCCGGCGAAATCGCCAGACCGCGCTGGGGAACGCATCAAGGATCCGGATACGGCAGCTTTGGAAAAGCTCCTGAGCGACGTCATGGGGCTCAATGTTGCGATCCAGCATAAGGCGAAGGGGGGCGAACTGCGCATCTCCTATCGCTCTCTTGAACAGCTGGACGATCTTTGTCGCCGTTTGAAAGGTTGACGGAGGCTAGGCTGCCCGGCCGCTCGCGGACAAGGCAAGCAAGCTGCGCTCGATGATAACGTCGGCGAGATCCGCATGTTTGCGGCTCTCCAGCACAGCCGCGCTCAGCCGATAGACGACGGCATCCCACTGGGCGCTGGTCAAACGCCCCAGCGCGCGCTCGGCGGCGGTCTTCCGCTCGAAGTAGAGGGGCGGGCGAGCACTGGCCACCACCACGGAGGCACTGCGGTTGTTGAGCTCCATCTCTCCCGACAACGCATGCAAGCCGTGAACCTGGCGCAGCGCGGAAAGGAGCAGGGTCGTTGGACTGCCGCCGCCGCTTCGAAACTGACCGTAAGCCTGCTGGAAGGCCGCAGGATCTCCACGAAGCGCCGCGTTGATGGCGTCATCGGCGGTGGTAGCCGACACGTCCCCGATCAGCCGATCGACGTCAACGACCGCAACTTCGTTGCTCCCGTGACAGAACAAAGCCAGCTTCTCGATCTCGCCGCGGCTCGCCATCCGGTCGCCACCGAGATGCGCCTTCAATCGGTTGCGTGCGGCGAGACCGATCTGCAATCCAGCCCGTCCAAGGATGTCCTCGATCAACGCGTCAAGTGCACGCGCATCATCGCTGTAGCAGGGCAGCGCCATGCCCGCCGAAGCTGCTTCCACAATTCCGCGGAGCCCTGCGCCTTTTTTCAGATCGCCCGCTTCGATGAGGATCGCTATGTCCCGAAGTTCCCCTGCAATCAAGGTTTTGATCGCGTCAGCCAGCTGACGACCGCCCGATGCATTGCGCACCCAGATGAGGCGCGACTGTGTAAACATGGAAACCGTCTGCACTTCTTCGTAGAGCCGCTCGGGGTGGGTTTCGACCTCCGCCGCATCGAGCCGAACGACTGAAAAGGGATCAGCCAGATCGAGCCCCGCTCCCGCAGCGAAACGGGCGGCCCGCTCCGCCACGAGCCCTCGATCGGGGCCGTAGAAGAGGATCACGCGCGCGGCGCGATCCGGCCGGGCGATCCAGCCATCCACCTCATGATTTTTCCGCTGCGCCATTCTGTTTAACTACTTTCGTTTTTCATTCTTGCGTTTCGTGCGCGGCCACCGCATGCCTCCATCACAACAGCTCTTGCGCAACCTATTAGCTGCGCATTAACGTTAGCGGTTCCTAAGCTATAGGCCCGCCGATGCGACTGCCTCTTCTTGGCTTGCTCTTTATGACCATCGGCAGTCTTGAAGCAGCCGCTGAAAGTCGGCCTCCGGCGATCACGTGGGAGTGGTTCAATGCTGCCACCATCCACTTGAAGAACCAGGGAGCCGGGAACCGCAGCCAGACCCTTGCAGCCCATTACTACCGTCTCGCGGCCGAGCGTGGCAACGCAGCTGCAGCCTACAAGCTCGGAGAAATGTGGGAAGAAGGGCGCGGTCTTCAGCAAGATTATGGCCAAGCCCTGAGATGGTACCGGCTGGCTGCCGAACAAGGTGATCGATACGCGCTCTTCAAGCTCGGATTGTTTTCTCAGAAGGGGTGGGGCGGTGGCAAGGATGCGAAGAAAGCGGCCCGCTTCTACCTCGCGGCGGCACAGGCGGGTAACCTTTGGGGGCTTCACATGCTCGCCTTCATGCTGGCAGATGGCGATGGTCTCGACCCGGACGGTGGGCGCGCCATCTTGTATTTCGAGCAATCGCTGCCGTTTACCGGCGACCATTGGGCCAAGTGGAAGCTCGCTGTCTTGTTGGGGGATCGCGATCCTGGGCGAGCAGACCGGCTGATGCAAGAGGCTGCGGCCGCAGGCAACCCTGAGGCTCTGAAAGCCAAAGCCGCGCAGCCCCGCAACTGACGGGGGAACGATGCCTGCTGCACCTCGTTGATGCACAGGGTGACTGGAACGCCGCATGACTCCATTTCGTTCAGCTGCGCTTGTCTAGATAATCGTGGGGATTAGTGATGTCCGAGCAGTCTGCGTTCGAACTGGAAGGACGCCTCAACGGCCTGCGAGAAGCGTTGGCCATGATTGCGGCTGTTCTTGCACGGGACGAAAGCAACGGCTTGCGACTGGCGCTTGAGGAGCGCATTGCGCTTCTCAACCACCAGGAAGATCCAGGCGCAGTTCCTCATGCAAGTTTTGCCGTCGAGGCCGCCGCGACGCGCGAGATCGAGCTTTTGATTTCCGATATGCGCAGCCTGATGGCGAGCGACAACGAGAAAGCCTGATCAGGCGCGGCGGCGCGGGCGGTTTACTTGTCGTTCTTTTTCTGAGGCTGCTTTGCAGCGCCCCCGGCGTCAGGCTCGTCCTGCCAATGGCTGATCCCGTCCCCGTGCAGCGACAGGTCAACCGATTGGATCGTCGTCAAGTTTTCCTGGCCGGTGACATCAGGGCTGGAGGCGCTCGAAGCGCCTTCCTGCCTGCTTCCTGATCGGCTGTCGTCCTGCGATGCTTTGCGCTTGTCTTCCATGAGAAGCTCCTGTGCTTTCTGCCAGTCTCAGGTATCGCCGTCGTTCGGCCTTGCCTTATCGCCCTTTTTGTTTGTGTCAGAATCCTTGGCGTCCTTGGTTTGCCCGTAATAGGTGCCGCCAAGATGGCCGCCAGCCGTGGTGTTTTCCACCTGCTTTTCCACGTCGGATTTGTGCTTGGTCATTCGCTTTCTCCGTATTGTGTCGAGTGAACAACGATCGAAGGCCAGGGCTGTTCCTGGCGCAGCTTGCGGAGAAGGGGCTGAACTGAAGTTGAAGAAGACAAGGAGATCGGCCAGGGGCCTTGGCAAAGCCCGAAAGCAAAACGGCCGCCCGAAGGCGGCCGATTTGAGTGCTTGTTTCCCGGAGGAAAACTGGAGCGGGTGAAGCGATTCGAACGCTCGACCCCAACCTTGGCAAGGTTGTGCTCTACCCCTGAGCTACACCCGCTCGAGCGGCAACGCCGCAAGCCGCGCCTGTATGGCCGAAAGTTTTTGCGATTGCAACAGGGAAATGACGTGCAGCCTGCTTGCAGGTTCTGCTGGATTGTTCGACTGCAGGAGAGTTGATTGTGTGCAAGCCTGGGGCAGCGGAGTTGGCGATGGGGTTCGATCGCGAAGGGCTGGAGACTTTCCTTGCGGAACAGGGGATCGCGGTGCAGACCGTGGATCATCCGGCGCTCCATACGGTGGCCGAGTCGCGCGACTTGCGCGGAGAGATCGGCGGTGCCCATACCAAGAACCTGTTCTTGAAGGACAAGAAAGGACGCTACTTCCTTTTGACCGTCGATGAAGCCGCAGAGGTCGACCTGAAGTCGATCCATCACCTGATCGGGGCTTCGGGAAAGGTCTCGTTTGGCAAGCCGGATGCGTTGCACGAACTGCTCGGCGTTCTGCCAGGAGCCGTGACCGTTTTCGGCGCCATCAACGACCGAGATCACTTGGTGACCGTTGTGATCGACAGCGGCCTTATGCAGAACGACATCATCAACGCACATCCGTTGGTCAACACGGCCACCACATCGATCAAGAGAGACGATCTGCTGCGCTTCCTCGAGGCCGTGGACCACACGCCGCTTGTCTTGAAAATAGCCGCCTGATCACCACTTCGTGGCGACACCGCCATCATACCCAGAGGCCTTCATGAGCAATCCGTCATCGAACCCCTATGCTTCCGGTGGTCAGGGCTACCAGACCAATGTCACGGTGAATAACGGCGCTTCGGCGGGCGACCTCATCAAGGACGCGACAACGGCCACCTTCGCCACGGATGTGATCCAAGCGTCGCGTGCCCAGCCGGTGCTGGTAGATTTCTGGGCGCCCTGGTGCGGGCCGTGTAAGCAGCTCACACCTGTTCTCGAAAAGGTCGTGACGGCTGCGCGGGGCGCGGTGAAGCTGGTGAAGATGAACATCGACGAGCATCCGTCGATTGCCGGCCAGCTCGGCATCCAGTCCATCCCGGCCGTAATCGCTTTCAAGAACGGGCAGCCGGTGGATGGCTTCATGGGGGCGGTTCCAGAAAGCCAGATCCAGGCCTTCATCGATCGCCTGACGGGTGGGGCAGGGGGTGGCCTTTCGGCCGAGCTCTTGCCGCAAGCCGAGGAAGCTGCGCAGCGTGGCGACGCAGCGCTTGCCGCCGAGCTTTACAACGCGGTGCTGGATGAGGATGCCAGCAACGTGGATGCCTTGGCCGGGCTCGCCAACCTCCTGTTCGATGCGGGCCAAGCGGATGACGCCAAGGCTCTGCTCGAGCAGGTGCCGGAAGACAAGAGCGGACATGCCGGCGTGTCGGCGCTTCGTGCCAAGTTCACCCTTGCCGACCAGATTGCTGAACTTGGCGACGAACGCGAGCTGCAGCGGCGGCTCCAAGCCGATGCCGCCGATCACGCCGCGCGCTTCGACCTCGCCTTGATCGCCAACGCGCGCGGCAACCGCGAGGAAGCGACGGATCAACTGCTTGCGATCATGAAGGCAGATCGCGAATGGCGCGAAGACGGCGCGCGCTTGCAGCTTCTGAAGTTCTTTGAGGCCTGGGGCATGACGGATCCCGCCACGCTGTCGGGCCGGCGGAAGCTGTCGTCACTGCTGTTTCGCTAAGGAGCGGCGCCCTGCCACAGCCCGGCGGCACTTGAGAAACAATCAAGGCGCACCAAATCACCGCGAAGCAGTGAGGAGGTAGAGGTGCAGGCGGGCAATGCCCATTATCGCACGGCAGATGATCTTCCAGCCGTGGTTCCTCTTTTCCCCCTGTCAGCGGCCCTGCTGCTGCCAGGCGGGCGCATGCCGCTCAACATCTTCGAGCCGCGTTACATCACGATGACGGACAAGGCGCTCGGGGGCGACCGGCTGATCGGCATGATCCAGCCAAGGCTGGACGGTGCGATCAGCAGCAGCGGAGAACCGGAACTCTGCGCCGTGGGATGCCTCGGGCGTTTGGTGTCTTTTACCGAGACCGGCGATGGCCGCTACCTTGTCAGCCTGCAGGGAATTTGCCGGTTCCGGCTGGTGGAAGAAGCGGATGGCCGCACCCCCTTCCGGCAGGGGCGAATCGCACCATTTGTGAGTGATCTCGACGAAGAAAGCGGAAGCGGCGACGTGGATCGCCCGGCCTTGCTGAAGACCTTCAAGGCTTATCTCGAAGCCAATGAGCTCGAAGCCGACTGGGAAGGCGTCAGCCGCGCGGAAAATGCCACGCTGGTGAACGCCCTGTCGATGATGTCGCCTTATGGAGCGGCTGAAAAGCAGGCGCTGCTTGAAGCGCCGGATTTGCGGACGCGTGCGGAAACCTTGATCGCCATCACGGAAATGGCCTTGGCGCGCAGCCGCGACAGTTATGGTTCGGGCCTGCAATGAGGGGTGACAACCCGCTTCAACGTCTTCCAGCGGAGCGCGTGGCTGCCTTGGACGTGAAGATGCTGGAGCTTCTTGCGTGTCCCGTCACAAAGGGTCACCTGCGGTATGATGCCGAACAGCAGGAACTGGTTTCACCCGGTGCCCGTCTCGCCTACCCCGTGCGCGACGGCATTCCGATCCTGCTTCCTTCCGAAGCCCGTCAGCTCGAGATCGAGTAGGCGCGCTTACTGGAAGTTGCGGCCGGGCGGCATCACCTTGGCCGAGGCCTTGGCGAGCTCTTCATAATCGCTGAGAAGGTCGGGCATGTCGCGCAGCATGTTGGAAACGCGGCGCGACGGCGCGCGGCTGCTTGGCCGCTCAAGCACCGGCCGCCTTGCCTCGTCCACATGCGAAAGGCCATGGATCGTTGGGCCAAGCTCCGACAAAGCGGCCAAACGCGGCGTCAGGTCCTCGATGCGCTGGGCGACAACATGGATCACCTCGTTCTGCTTTTGCAGCTTGCCGCTGACACGCACCAGCCGCGCGCCGATCACGATGGGGCGGAATTTTTCAAAGGTCTTGTTCCAAACAACCACATTCCCGAGGCCGGTTTCATCCTCGATTGACATGAAGATCACTCCCTTTGCCGAACCGGGGCGCTGGCGCACCAGAACAAGCCCGGCCACGGACACAAAGCGGTTGTTGGGAAGCGTGTTGAGATCGGCACAGGTGATGGTTCTTTCCCGGGCAAGCGGACCGCGCAAAAAGCTCACAGGATGCGCCTTGAGGGACAAAGTTAGCGTGCGGTAGTCATGGATCACATGCTCGCCCAGCGGCATCGACGGCAGCCGCGTTTCCGGTTCGAGGTCCCGCAGGGCAGTTCCTGGCTGGGTGAAAAGCGGCAGGCTTTCAGCGGCCGAATGAGGATCGAGCGCCCGGGCGGCCCAAAGCGCTTCACGCCGGTCGAGCCCTAGGGACCGGAATGCATCCGCTTCGGCCAGCCGCACGATGGTGGACGGGGAAAGACCGCTGCGCAGCCAAAGGTCGCGCACGGAATCAAAGCCATTCCCGCGCGTGGCAACCAGGCGCTCCAGTTCCTTCGACTTCAGGCATTTGATCTGGCGAAATCCCAGCCGCACCGCGTAACGGCTCTTGATGACATCCTGCATGGACATGTGTCGGGCCGCCATGCGATCCGGTACGAAGGACGCGTCTTCCAGCGTGCAATCCCAATTGGAATGGTTGATGTCGACGGCGCGAATGTCGATCCCATGCTCGCGGGCATCGCGGACAAGCTGTGCCGGCGCATAGAAGCCCATCGGCTGGGCATTCAGGATCGCGGCGCAAAACACGTCCGGGTAAAAGGTCTTGAACCAGCAGGATGCATAAACCAGCAGTGCAAAGGACGCGGCGTGGCTTTCGGGAAAGCCATATTCGCCGAACCCTTCGATCTGCCGGAAACAACGCTCCGCAAAATCACGCGGATAACCATTGCCGACCATTCCCTCGATCATTTCCCGTTCCAGGGTCGAGATGGTGCCGACGCGGCGGAAGGTCGCCATGGCACGCCGCAGCTTGTCGGCCTTGTCTGGGCTGAAGCCACCGGCTTCGATGGCAATCCGCATGGCTTGTTCCTGAAACAACGGAACGCCCAGCGTTTTGCCGAGGATCGCTTTCAGCTGCGGCTTTATGTATTCCACCGGTTCCTTGCCTTCGCGGCGGCGCAGGTAAGGATGCACCATATCGCCCTGGATGGGGCCGGGCCGCACGATCGCCACCTCGATCACCAGGTCGTAGAATTCCCTGGGTTTTAGCCGGGGCAGCATGGACATCTGCGCCCGGCTTTCGATCTGGAACACGCCCAGCGTATCAGCGCGGCAAATCATGTCGTAAACATCTTCCACGCCTTCGGGGATGGTTGCGAGCGTGGTGGCCTTTTCGTCGGGGTAGTGTCGGGCGGACAGTTCGAAGCAGCGCCGCAAGCAGGACAGCATGCCCAGCGCCAGAATATCGACCTTGAACAAGCCGACCGAGTCCAGGTCGTCCTTGTCCCATTCAATCATCTTGCGCTCGGGCATGGCCGTTTTCATTACCGGGACGATCTCGTCGAGGCGGTCGCGCGTGATCACGAAGCCGCCGACATGCTGGCTGAGATGGCGGGGAAAGCCCAGGATTGCATTGGCGCAGGTGAAGAACCGGCGAGTCAAAGGATCGTTCATGTCGAGACCGGCCGCGCCGGCTTCGCGCGGGCCGAGATCATTTTCCGACCAGCGCCAGCTGGTTGAAGACAGGGCAACGATCGTGTCTTCCGACAGGCCGAGCGCTTTTCCCACTTCGCGCAAGGCGGAGCGCGACCGGTAGGAAGTCACGGCCGCGGCAAGGGCGGTGTGCCGTTGGCTGTATTTGTCGTAGATATAGGCAATAACTTCGTCACGTTTTTCATGCTCGAAGTCGACGTCGATGTCCGGTGGTTCGCCTCGTTCCTTGGAAATGAAGCGTTCAAACAGCGTGTCCATCCGGTCCGGACCGATGTCGGTGATCGCCAGGCAGTAGCAGATCAGCGAATTGGCGGCCGAACCGCGGCCCTGACACAGGATCTTCTTTGACCGTGCATGGGTGACGATGTCGTAGACGGTCAGGAAGTAGCCGGCATAGCCAAGCTCCCCCACGAGATCGAGTTCCTTGCGCAGCGTTTGCCTGACCTTATCGCTGACGCCTTCAGGGAAACGTCGGGCGGCCCCTTCCCAGGTCAGCCGCTCGAGTTCCTCTTGCGCCGTGGCGCCATCGCGCGTCGGCTCGTTGGGATAATTATGTTCCAGCATCTTCAAGGAAAATCCGAGCGTGCCGGCGAAGCGAAGCGTTTCGGCCAAAGCTTGCGGATGACGGCGGAACAAACGCGCCATTTCATCCACCGGCTTCATGTGCCGCTCGGCATTGGCGGCTCGCGCAAAGCCGATGTCTCGCACCGTGGTTTTCAAACGGATCGCGGTCACCACATCCTGCAGGGCGCCAAGTTCCGGGCGGTGGTAAAGAACGTCATTGGTGGCCATCAGCGGCAAGCCGGTGCGCTGCGCCAGAAAGGCCATCTCGTCGAGGCGAAGCCGGTGATCGCTCGTGTAGTCCGGGGCAACTGCAAGCCATACCGAGCCGTTGAAGCGGCGCTTCAGCTCGTGGAGAAAAGCGGCGAGGTCTTCGGACACAGGGGTGTTGCCGAGCAAAACAGCCAGCGAAATCTGGTTTCCCCATTCAAGAAGATCCTGCTTGTAAACCTGCGGCGCGCCCTTGGGGCTTTCGTCGCGCAGGTTGGCCTGGCTCAAAAGCCGGCACAAATGTCCCCAACCCCGCCGATCCTGCGGGTATGCCAGCACATCGGGCGTGCCGTCGCAAAACACCAGGCGACTGCCGGGATGGAAGGCGATGCCCGCGGTTCGGGCCATGCTCCATGCCCGCACCACGCCCGCCACCGTGTTGCGGTCGGCAAGGCCGATGGCCCGGTAGCCGAGTTTCACCGCCTGTTGCACCAACTGCTCGCCGGACGAGGTGCCGTGCAGAAAGGAGAAGTTCGATTGCACCCCGAACTCGGCATAAGGAGCAGCGGCCGCGCCAGCCGTGGTCATGCAAAGATCCCATGCACATACCAGCGCGGCTGAAGCGGGGGCGGCGCGTCGCCCTCCAACGGCGCTGCTTCATCTTCCTTTTGGAGGTCAAACAAGGAGCGTTCGCCGCCGTAAAGGCCTTCCCGGAACAGCCAATAGCGATGGCCATCGCGATCTTCGACGCGGAAATAGTCCCGGGTGCGCGCTTGCGGGTCATGCCACCATTCAGGCGCCAGGCGTTCAGGGCCTTCTGCACGGGTGATGCGATGATGCATGCGCCGCCAGCGGAAATGCGCGGGCGGACCTTCCGGCACCTCGGCCGTGACATCTACGGGTTCGGGCCGGCGCAGCAGCCTCACCGGTCGGGAAAAGGCATCCAGGCTCGGCGGCCCGACCTCGGTTGGATCCATTGTCGCTTCAGCCACGCCAGGCACGTGAACCACCGCGCGTTCCGGAATGTGGCTTGCCTTTAAAACGGGGTGCACCACGACCTGGTGCCCCAGCCGCGCTTCCACCCGGTCAACCAGCAAGGCCACCGTTGTGGCTTCATCGCCCGGTTCGGCGATCAGGTCGGACTGGATTTCCGCATAAGGCTGCGCAAACAGAACTGACAAGCGCACCAGGTCGAAGCCATAGCCCGGATCCAGCGTTTCGCCGACGGTTGCCAGCTTTTCGCGGTAAAGAAGCTGCATCAAGCGCGGATCGCGCAAGGGTCTTGCCGACCGCACGCGCAAGCGAAACACCTCGCCATCCACGCGAAACAAGGCCAGTTCGAGTGCCGTTGCGCCTTCGCCGCGCTGCGCCAGGGCCGGCTGCAGCGTGTTGGACAAGGTGCCTACCAGCTGTTCGATTTCTTCCGTTCCGCCGATCGGCTCAAAGAAGCGGCGCTCCACCGACAGAGCGGGCACCGGCTGGCGGGGGGTGATCGCTTCTTCAACCGCGCCCACTGCCTGGTCCAGACGCTGGAGGAGCCGCGGCCCGAAGCGGCGGGCGAGCGGCGCACGCGGCGCTGCCAGAACGGCGCCAACCCGCCGCAATCCGACACTTTCAAGCCCCTGGCGAACAGGCGGCGGCAAGCGCAAGGCTGCGAGCGGGAAAGGTGCCAAGGCATCGGCTTCGTCGCCAGCCGAAACAATGGCGCCCGAATGAAAACGGGCCAGCGCATAAGCGGCGCCCGGCGTGGAAGCCAAACCCGCCCGCACGTTGAAACCCTGGTCGGCAAGGCGGCGAAGCGCATCATCCATCAGGGCCGCTTCACCGCCAAACAGATGGGCGCAGCCGGTGATGTCGAGATAAAGCCCGTCCGGCCGGTCCACCGCCACCAGCGGGGTATATCGGTCGCACCAGTCGGCGAGGGCTTCCAGCAAGCGACGGTCTGCATCGGGATCTTCTTCCGTCACCTCGAGATCGGGATGCATGGCACGGGCTTCCGCAATTCCCATGCCGAGCCTGATGTTGCGCTGTTCCGCGGTGCCATCCAAGGCCGCGATGCGCTGCGCATTGTCTTCGCGGCGGCTAACCACCAGCGGCGCGGCGCCAGTTCGCTGGATGGTCCATGACTTGCCCAAACGGCGGCGCCAGATCCGATCCGTTGGCAGGTGGGGAAACCACAGGGCCAGGAACCGTTGACTGCTTGGGAAAAGTTCGGGCTTGGAGGCGGCGTTCATGAGGGTTCCATTCCAACGTAAAGGTACCCGGACGGGCAGCCCGGCTCTTGTCCACGGTGAGCAGGAGCCCAGGTGGTCCGAGCGAGCCCTGCAAAGGGCCGGTCAGAGTTTGCCGCAGTGTGGCCGGTGCCGGTTCCACGCGCAGGCGAACGGGCGCAGCCGTTGGCGTGGGCTCTGCCGACTGGCGCAAAAGGAAAACCGGCCGGCCAGCAGCCCTTGCGCGGCGATGCAGCCGGCGCGTTGCCGTCAGGTCCAGCATGCGCGGATTGCCGCGTAGTTCCAGGATCACACCCGCCAGATCCGGCAGGCGGGCCGCTTCCTCGCCGATCCACAAAGCGTCGGAAAGCTTTGGCGCTTCCGCAAACAGGAGCTGCGTGGGGCTGATGCCATAGGCGCGGTGAAGACCGGCGGCGTAAGGAAATCCGGCTTCCGAAAACACTTCCGCCGTACCCAGCCACAACAAGGGCAGGCGCTTGTCGGGGGTCTGGGATAAAAGCGCGACGCCCAGGGCCAGCGCAAAGCCCGCCGCAACTCCGGAGGCACGCGCTGTTTGGGCATGGATCTCGGTTAGGGCTGCCAGCGGCAAGCCGCCGCCCAAGAGCGTGTCTAACGGTTCAACACCAACCGGCAGGAGGTCGCCATCGGGCAAGCCTCGTCCGTCGCGGCGAACCAGAACGGCCGTGTCGTCCAGCGCGTCCGGCGTTTTGGCGCCCCCGCCGGTTAACCGTTCCGGTGGAACGCCTTCGATCCTGGCAATTTCCCGACGCAAGGCGCAAAGCGTTTCTTGCGCGGCGGCATGCATCGCCATCGCGGCCGGCTCCGATCAGTTCGTTCTCTTTATGTTCTAATAGATTCCAAAGGGCCCCCGGAGAGTCAAGCGCAGCTCAAGAGAATTTATTCCTGACGCGGAGTGGAACCGGATGTGCCGCAGCGGAATAGGCCTCGTAAGGCGGAAAACGAAGGTCTATATGCCGCTGCAAAAGGATACCGAATGGCCCGTCTCTACCAAACCCGTCAGTGGCATGACCAACTCTCCCCTTCCATCGAGGAGTTCGAAATGCTGGCGCTGGAAACCTATGCTCACCTCCCGCAGGAGTTCCGGACGCTGACGGGCGAGATCATCATCCAGATCGCCGAGTTTCCCACAGAGGAGATCATGGACGACCTGGCGCTGGAAACACCGTTCGATCTCCTGGGCCTTTTTGAAGGCCGCGGCATTGCCGAGCGCTGGACGCCGCAAACTGGAGAATCGCCGAACAAGATCACCTTGTACCGTCGCGCCATTCTCGACTACTGGTCAGAAAACGAGGAAACGCTGGGCGACATCGTGAGCCATGTGCTGATCCACGAGATCGGCCACCATTTCGGCCTGTCGGACGACGACATGGAGCGGATCGAGGAAGCGGCGGAATAACCTACTGTTCGCCAAGCTTCATGTCGGGATGGTAGTCCTTGCCGGCAACTTCCTTTACGACCGCCTGGCCGCACCGCATGATGCCGCTCGCAGCATCGAAAGCATAGGTCGGAGATCCCGCCAGTTCCCAGCCCGCATTCAAGGCAGCCGTGACCTTGTGGCAGAAGCTCGAATCATCCGGGCCGCTCAGGAAGCGATACAATTTCATGGCTGTTCGTTCCCTTCCTTGTCTCCCGCCAGAAGGCGCTCGGCCTGGGCAAGGTGAAGCCGTTCCACCATGCGCCCGTTGATCTGAATAACACCCTTGCCGGGTTGATCCGCAAAAGCATCCACAATGGCCTGGGCCTCCGCGAGCTCTTTGGGGTTGGGCGCGAAGATGGCATTGGTAGACGCGATCTGGGCCGGGTGGATCAGCGTCTTGCCGTCGAACCCCATGTTGCGCGCTTCCCGGCATTCGGCGGCGAACGCGTCGAGATCGCGAAAATCGTTGCTGACGCCGTCAAGAACGGCAAGGCTTCCGGCGCGCGCGGCCATCACCATCTGGCTTAACGCAGGAACAAGGTAGCGCCGATCCGGGGTCATGCGGATGCCTGTGTCCTTGGCCAGATCATTTGTTCCGGCTACGAAACAACCGAGACGAGCGGCGCGGTCGCGGCCGAGTGCTGCAATGGCGCCGATGTTCAGCATGGCCTTTGGCGTTTCGATCATGGCCCAGACGCCGATTCGCTTGGATGCATCGATCTCGTCCAAAGCGTCATCGGCCGCCAGAATGTCACGTGGCGTGTCGACCTTCGGCAAAAGCACGGCATCGGGGCGGCAGGCTTTCACCGCTTCCAGGTCGCTGGAGCCCCATTCGCTGTTCAGCGCGTTGATGCGGATCACCAGTAGTGCCGGCTGGTCCGGTTTGGCTGCAAAAAACGCGCACAGGCGTTCGCGGGCAGCGGCCTTTTCTTCCGGAGCCACCGCATCCTCCAGGTCGAGGATCACGGCATCGGCGGCAAGCGTGCCGATCTTTGCCAAGGCCTTCGGGTTGGAGGCCGGCACATACAGCACAGAGCGCAGCGGAGCAGCAGGGTCCCTTGTCATTCCCTGTCATTGCCACCGGGGATCCCGGAAGTCACGCAGGTTTGCATGGTCACTGTCGCTCCAGTTGCTAGATTGGGGAACACCAGGCTCAGCCAGCCTCATGCAAGGGAAGCTCCTATGCCCTTTTCTCGACCGCTTACCGCTCTTTTTGCCACCGCCTCACTCGTATTGGCGACACTGCCGGCGCATGCCGAAACACGCTCCGCCATCTTTGCTGGCGGCTGCTTCTGGTGTGTGGAGTCCGATTTTGACAAGGTGCCGGGGGTGCTGTCCACCACCTCTGGCTATACGGGCGGCGATCTCCAGAACCCCACCTATGAAAACCACCACGGGCACAAGGAAGCCGTGCAGATCGAGTATGATGATACAAAGGTCGATTACGCGACCTTGCTCGACGTGTTCTGGCATTCCGTGGATCCCACCGACGGCGGCGGGCAGTTCTGCGATCGCGGTGACGCTTATGAAACCGCGATCTTCACCGGCAGCCCGGAAGAAAAGAAACTGGCGGAAAGCACCAAGGCTTCCGCCGCTGAGGCCTTGAAGCAGCCGATCGTCACGCCGATCGTGGCAGCGGGAACATTCTGGCCGGCGGAAGACTACCACCAGGATTATTACACCAAGAACTCGCTGCGTTATAAGTATTACCGATATGCTTGCGGGCGCGACCAAAGGCTGGAAGAGCTTTGGGGTGCCGACGCCCACAAGGGCATTCCAAGCCACTGACGAGGCTAAGCCAAGGACGCAAAAACGCCGGCGCGCACGTGGCGCACCGGCTTCGCGTGATCAGGCGAGCTTGGCGTCCAGGCTGACTTTGATGGCGCCAAGCGCCTTGGACACCGGGCAGCCTTCCTTCGCCTTGGTTGCGAGTTCCTGGAACTTGGCATCATCAATGCCCGGAACCGTGCCGGTGAGTGCGATGGCGCTTTCGGTGATCTCGAAGCCGCCACCTGCAGCAGGGCCGTAATGCACGGTTGCCACCGCATCGAGCTTTTCCGCGGGGGTGCCGTTTTCGGCCAGGAAATGCGACAGCTGCATGGCAAAGCAGCCGGCATGGGCGGCAGCGATTAGCTCTTCCGGATTGGTGCCGGATTTGCCGCTTTCATCCTGGAACCGGCCCTTGAACGAATAAGGCGTGCCGGCAAAGGCACCGCTTTGGGTTTCGAGCGTTCCGGTTCCTTCGGTGAGAGAACCCTTCCAAACGGCGTTGGCTGTGCGCTTCATGCTTTCGAACTCCTGCGGCTGATGGTTTCGCGTCCGGCTGCGCCGGCGCATGCTGCTTCAAGATAGGGTGTGGGGCCGACGGGTTCCACGACCTATTGGCAGACGTCCACCCAACTTGCGCCGGTAAGCGACATCAGGCGCTCGGGGGACAGCCGCACGGCCGCATTTGTCGCGCCCGCGGCGGGAACCACCTCTTCAAACGGCTGGAGACTTGTGTCGCAGAATATGGGCAAGGGATGAGGCAGGCCGAATGGGCAAACGCCGCCCACCGGATGGCTCGTGAGCTCAACCACCTGCTCAGCGTCCAGCATGCGCGCCTTGCCACCAAAGCGGTCGCGGAACTTGCGATTGTCCAGGCGCGCCGTTCCACTCGCAACGATCAGCAGGTTTGTGTGGCCAACCCGAACCGCCAGCGTTTTGGCAATCTGCTCGGGCGCGACGCCATGCGCCGTTGCCGCCAGGGCGACTGTTGCCGAACTGTCTTGCGTCACCACCACTTCGATATCGGGGGCGTGCTCGGCAAAGAAGGTGCGAACAGTGTCCAAGCTCATCAGATTGGCTGGCCCTGCAAGAGCTTCGGCGCCGGGCCGGCAAAGCCGGATGCCTGGTCGATAAAGAAGCTTTTCAGGCGAGGCAGGCGGTCCACGATTCCAAGCCCGAATCCGCGCAGCGCCCGCACGGGAGCGATGTCGTTGGAAAACAGCCGGTTCAGTAGGTCGGTGGTGACGCCCATCTGCACCGTGTCGAAGCGGCGCCAACGCTGGTAAGCTTCCAGCACGTCGAGCGCGCCGATGTCTCGGCCAAGGCGATCTGCTTCCACCACCACCTGCGCTAACGCCGCGGCGTCCTTAAAGCCAAGGTTAAGGCCCTGGCCGGCAATGGGATGGATGCCGTGCGCTGCGTCACCCACCAGAGCAAAGCGCGGCTTCACGAAATCGCGTGCGAGCGTCAGGCCAAGCGGCCAGGCACGGCGCGGACCTTCCACGCGGATCTCGCCAAGCTTCAAGCCGAAGCGGCGCTCAAGTTCCAGTTCGAAGATCAGATCATCTTCCGCAACGAGGCGCTCGGCGTCTTCCGTGCGCTCTGTCCAAACGATGGAGGAGCGATCGCCGGTCAGCGGCAGTGTTGCAAAGGGGCCGGCGGGGAGGAAATGTTCTTCCGCGCGTCCGTTGTGCGGCCGCTCATGCTTGACGGTGCAAACGATGCCGGACTGGCCATACTCCCATTTCACCACCTTGATGCCGGCGAGGTCGCGCAGCTTGGAGCGAACGCCGTCCGCAGCAATGAGGAGCCGCGTTGTCCGGGTTTGGCCGTCGCTCAGCGCGACATTGATCGTGGCGCCATTCTGCTCAAAGCCGCTGACGCCGGTCCCTTCCTTGAGCTCGATGCCGAGCGTTTCCGCCTTTCGCCGAAGCGCCCCGTTGAGATCCACATTGGCCACCATGTGGGCAAAGGGTTCGCCATCCGTTGTCGTGCCGTCGAAGGTCAGGAAGACGGGTCGCACCGGATCGGCCGTGCGCGAGTCGGTGACGATCATGTCGTTGATCGCCTGGGCGCCAGAGGCGAGTTCGTCCCAAACCCCGAGCGCGGTGAGCATGCGCCGCCCCGCGGCGGCGATGGCGGAAGCGCGGCCGTCCTTTTCCCAGCTATCGGCCGGTGCTGCATCCACCAGCATGATCTGCAGGCTGGGTCGGGCGTGCTTCATTGCAACGGCCGT
Source organism: Tianweitania sediminis (assembly GCF_017813335.1). Taxonomy (GTDB): domain Bacteria; phylum Pseudomonadota; class Alphaproteobacteria; order Rhizobiales; family Rhizobiaceae; genus Tianweitania; species Tianweitania sediminis. The sequence goes on from NZ_JAGIYY010000001.1 coordinate 563,601, forward strand.
TGCCAAACCGACGTAACCAGCGCCCGCAATAACGACGTCAAGTTGCGCAGCTTCGGCGGAAGATGGGTTTTCGAAGGCCATTCGGCTTCTCCCTTGATTGGCGGGCTGGCTTGACTTGCCATGGGACCTGTTCGTAACCGAGGCACAGCCGAACAGCCAGAGGTGTCGCATGTCGAAGGTCATGCAGGATTTGCTTGATATTCTCGATCTTGAGACGCTGGAACTCAACCTGTTCCGAGGTCGCAGCCCGCAATCTGCATGGCAACGGGTGTTTGGCGGCCAGGTGATCGGCCAGGCTCTGGTTGCCGCGCAGCGCACGGTAGACGTGGATCGGCACGCGCATTCCCTGCATGGCTATTTCATGCGGCCGGGCGACCCGAAAGTGCCCATCATCTATGAAGTGGACCGCATCCGTGACGGCCGCTCCTTCACCACCCGTCGCGTCGTGGCGATCCAGCATGGGCACGCGATCTTTTCTCTGGAAGCCTCGTTCCAGGTGGATGAGCCCGGCCTCAACCATCAGTTTCCGATGCCGCTCGATGTCGCGCCCCCCGAAACCCTGGAGTCGATGATCGACCTGGTGCAACGCTATGGCCAGCGCTTGCCCGAAAATGTGCGCCGCTTCTGGGCGCGCGAACGGCCGCTCGACATCCGCCCCGTGGGCATCGCGCATTACACCACCCGCGATCCGCTGCCCCCCTTCAACAATGTCTGGATCAAGGTCAACAACGCCACCGAGATCCCCCGTGCGCAGCAGTTTGCCATGCTGGCCTATGTGTCGGACATGACCCTGCTCGACACCACTACCTTCCCGCACGGGCGCTGGGGCTTTGATCCTGACATCCAGATGGCGAGCCTGGATCACGCGATGTGGTTTCACCGTCCTCCGGCCACGATGGACCAGTGGTTCCTTTATACCCAAGACACCCCCTCAACGATGGGCGCGCGCGGCTTCACCAGGGGACAGATCTTTTCGCGCGACGGGGTCCTGATTGCTTCCGTTGCACAGGAAGGCTTGATCCGGCTGCATGAAGTGCCGGCATCTGCCTAGATCGTAACCTGCAGCCTAAAAGTTAGGCATATGGCAGATGCGCGGTTCGCCTCACCAGGCATGCCGCAGCCGATCCACGCTTATTTTTCAGAATTCCTCTCCTGAAAGCCGAACTGGCACGGAGCTTGATTCCTCGTGAGCACTTGCCGCCGAACAGGGGGCAGAGGGACATGACGGGCATGAGCCCGCCAAGCGCAGGGGTGAACGATCGAATGAAAATCGTGATGGCAATCATCAAGCCGTTCAAGCTGGACGAGGTTCGCGAGGCGCTGACCGCCGTCGGGATCCAGGGCCTGACGGTCACAGAGGTCAAAGGCTACGGCCGCCAGAAGGGGCATACGGAGATTTACCGCGGCGCAGAATACGCCGTGAGCTTCCTGCCGAAGATTAAGATCGAGGTGGCGGTCGGTGCCGATCTCGTGGATCGCGCGGTGGAAGCCATCACGGGAGCCGCCAAGACCGGGCAGATCGGGGACGGCAAAATCTTCGTGTACTCGATTGACCAGGCAGTGCGGATCCGCACCGGCGAAACCGACACCGACGCGCTTTGAGCCGCGGCCCGCACTTCAAGGAGATTTCCATGACGCTTTCGAACCGCCTCCTTTCGGCTGCGCGCACCGGCATGACCGCCGCGCTTGCCCTCGGCGCCTTCGGCACCCTGGCTGCCTTCGCCCAGGAAACTGCACCCGCGGCAGTCGATGCCGCTGCTGCAGCCGCTCCTGCAACCACCATCGACAAGGGCGACACGACCTGGATGATGCTGTGCACCATCCTCGTTCTTTTCATGCTGCTGCCCGGCTTGGCCCTTTTTTACGGCGGCCTGGTGCGCACCAAAAACATGCTTTCGGTTCTTATGCAGTGCACCGTGATCTTCGCCCTCGTGTGTGTGATCTGGGTTCTTTACGGCTATTCCTTCGCGTTCGGCGGCTCCACCAGCCCTTACTGGGGCGGGTTGGGCAAGCTGTTCCTGTCAGGCGTGACGCCTGACTCGGAAGCGGCAACCTTTTCCGAAGGCGTGATGATCCCCGAATACGTGTTCATCTGCTTCCAGATGACGTTCGCGTGCATCACGCCGGCGCTGATCATCGGTGCCTTTGCCGAACGGATCAAATTTTCCGCCGTTCTGCTTTTCACCGTTCTTTGGGTCACGCTGGTTTATTTCCCGATCGCCCATATGGTCTGGGACGCCAATGGCCTGATCTTCGGCTGGGGCGCACTGGACTTCGCTGGCGGCACAGTTGTGCACATCAACGCCGGCATCGCTGCTCTCGTTGGCAGCCTCATGATCGGCAAGCGCACGGGCTACGGTCGTGACAACATGGCGCCGCACTCGATGACCCTCACCATGGTGGGTGCGTCGATCCTGTTTGTTGGCTGGTTCGGCTTCAATGCCGGTTCCAACCTCGAGGCGAACGGCGGCACAACGCTGGCGATGATCAACACCTTCACCGCGGCTGCCGGTGCCATTCTTGCCTGGTCGGTCGTGGAAGGATTGACCCGCGGCAAGGCATCCATGCTGGGCGCAGCGTCGGGCCTGATCGCGGGCTTGGTTGCCGTCACTCCGGCTGCGGGCCTAGTGGGCCCCGTGGGCGCCATCGTGCTCGGCGCGATCGCTTCGGTGGTCTGCTACTACTTTGTGGCCGTCGTGAAGGTGAAGAGCGGCTATGACGACTCACTTGACGTGTTCGGGATCCATGGCGTGGGCGGCATCATCGGCGCGATCGGAACCGGCATCTTTGCTTCGCCATCGCTAGGCGGCATCGGCTATGCGGATGGTGTCACCATGGGTGGTCAGGTCTGGACGCAGATCCTCGCGGTGCTGGTGACCATCCTCTGGTGCGGGATCGTGTCGGCTATTCTTTACAAGCTTGTGGATGTGATTGTGGGCTTGCGGCCGACGCTTGAAGCAGAGCAGCAGGGCCTCGACCTCACGTCGCATGGCGAAGTGGCCTATCATTCCTGATCGCAGCCATTGAGCGATCCGCTGACGGCCCGGCAACGCCGGGCCGTTTTGCTGTTGCAGCTCCTTCGCAGGAAAGGCTTGGCAGTCTAACCCCGGCTATTGTAAGCAGATGAAAATTCAGATTTTTTGTCGATGAGATCCCGTGGCCAATCCTTTGGTTCTTTTTTTGTCGCGGCGTGATGATCTCAGCGACGATGAGATTGCCGCCATCAACGCCCTGACGTCCAACACGCAGGACTTCGAGGCAGGCACGTCGATTATCCGGCAGGGCGAACGGCCGCAATCCAGCCTCCTGGTCACCGAAGGCCTCGCCATCCGTTCGCATTATCTTGCCGATGGCAAGCGCATGATCAGTGCCCTTCATGTGCCGGGCGACTATGTCGACCTGCATTCGCTGCTTCTTGACCAGATCGACCACGACGTCGTTGCCCTGACGGCCTGCCGTGTGGCGCTGACGCCGCATGGGGAGCTGCGGCGCATCACGGAGCGCCTTCCGCACCTCACGCGTCTGCTTTGGCTTTCCACGGTGATCGACGCGGCAATGCACCGTGCCTGGATTGTTGCGCTCGGGCGCATGTCGCCGCTGAATCACATGGCGCACTTCCTTTGTGAGATGTATTCCAGGCTGGAAGTGGTTGGGCTCACGGAAGGGTATACGTTCAAGCTGCCGATCACCCAGATTGACCTCGCGGATATGCTGGGACTGTCCGTGGTTCACGTAAATCGAACCCTGCAGGAACTGCGCGCCACCGGCTCCATTTCATGGCTCGGCTCCACCGTCAGCATCAAAGACTGGGACGCATTGCGGGCCCTTGGACAGTTCGATCCCGCTTATCTGAACCTGCAGAAGCGGCCTCGCTGAGCTCCGCGCCATCTTCATCCCGTTGCGTCACCAACCTGGACTGCCGACCTGCCGCGCAAGCCGTGCATGGTTAACGCCGCTTTAAACGTCTTCTCGATAGGGTGCGGTCGAACCGTCAGGAGCTAACGGCCTGACGCTCGTCATGATCGAGGAACGGCGGATGCGCACAGGGCTATCGGCACCCTATTCAGAAATGAATGACGGCTACGGTGCGGGGGCATTTCTGAAGCGCCAGCTGGGCCGTCTGCTCGGCCTTGTGCTGCTTGGCGGAACCGCGCTCGGCGTTGCCGCCCTTGCCACATGGAACGTGGCCGACCCGAGCTTCAGCCACGCCACCGACAATCCGATCACCAATGCGATCGGCTATCCCGGCGCGGTTTTTGCCGATCTCGCAAGCCAGTTCTTCGGCCTTGCCGCTTTGGCGGCGCTCGTGCCCGTTGTTGCCTGGGGCATTCTTCTTTTGAGTGGCAGGCGCATCGACCGCAAGCCGTTGCGCGGCTTCGTTTGGTTCCTCGGCGCCGTGTTCGCCGCCGGCGTGGCAGGCTGCATCCCGCCGAGCGCTACCTGGCCCCTTCCAACGGGTTTGGGCGGCGTGTTCGGGGACATTGTCCTCAAGCTGCCGGCCTTGGCGCTTGGTGGCTACCCGCAGGGCGTTGCCGCCACCGTCCTGGCTGTCGTGCTTTGCGTCCCCGCGCTGGCCGGGTTGGCCTTTGGGGCCGGTCTCGTGGGACGCACCACAGCGCCTATTGCTGACGACGTGTTCGACGACGAAGAGGATACAGCATCCGCTGGCAGCTTCGACGACGAGGAGGACGCAGGCGGCGGTTCGGTTGTGATGGGCGCGCTGACCCATTGGTGGCTGTCGGGTCGGGCGATGCTCCGGCGCGCATCTGGTTCCGGCGAACGCCATGCTCCGGCCCGAAGCACACTGCGTCAGGCTATGGGTCGTATCGATCGCGATCTCGATATTGTTGCAGAACCGGTTGTGCCTTCCAGCCGCCGGGTGGAGCCAGGCTTCGGCGCAGCCGAGGATGAGTTCGACATGGACCGCCTGGTGGGCGTAACCCAGCCTGCTGCGCAACCGCGTCACGCCCCTGTCTCCGCGCCTTCGGTGGAAGCGCCTGCACGGCGCCCCATCGTGGTGGATGCGCCGGCTCCTCCGATCCAGCAGCAGCCAGCCCGGGTGGAGCCGGACTGGTCGAACTGGACGCCGGTTCAGGAGCGACCCAACGGCCACGTCCAGGCCTTCCGTTCCATGCCCGGTGCGGTGCGCGGCGTCCGCAAGCCGGAAGCGCCGGCCGCCGCCATGACGCAGGCGGCCGAACCACAATTCGAACCCTCGACCTTTGCGGACGAGGAGGACGACGCGCCCTTCGATCTGCCGTTCGATGAAAGCGATCTGGCGCTGGATGCACCTTTTGAGGTTCAGTCGCGGCGGGAAGCGCCGGACCAGCTGTTCGATGCACCGCAGATGACCCGCGGAGAAGCCACGGCCCGCGGCATCCAGCGCACCGATGCTGCGGCTTCGTCGCGTGTGGTGGAAGCGCCCCTGCCAAGCCGCGCCAAGATCGATGCGCCGGCGCCACGCCCTATCCCGGCTCCCGTTCCGCCGCGTGCGCCGGCCATCGTGGCCGCAAGCGACAGCGGCAGCTTTGAAAAGCCGTCGCTCGCCTTTTTGGCAGAACCCAAGAACATTGGCCGCGACCCGACCTTGTCGAAGGATGCGCTGGAACAGAATGCGCGCTTGCTTGAAGGCGTTCTGGAAGACTTCGGCGTCAAGGGCGAGATCATCCATGTGCGGCCCGGTCCGGTGGTGACGCTTTACGAACTGGAACCGGCGCCTGGCATCAAGTCGTCTCGCGTGATCGGACTGGCCGATGACATTGCCCGCTCCATGAGCGCCATTGCCGCCCGCGTGGCCGTTGTGCCGGGGCGGAATGCGATCGGCATCGAATTGCCGAACGCCCGCCGTGAGACCGTTTACCTGCGCGAGCTGCTGGCAAGCGCCGAGTTCGAAACCTCCAAGGCCAAGCTTGCCTTGGCGCTTGGCAAGACCATCAATGGCGAAGCCGTGATTGCCGACATTGCCAAGTTCCCGCATCTGCTTGTGGCCGGCACCACCGGTTCGGGCAAGTCGGTCGCGATCAACACCATGATCCTGTCGATCTTGTATCGCCTGCGGCCCGAAGAATGCCGCCTGATCATGATCGATCCGAAGATGCTGGAATTGTCGGTGTACGACGGCATTCCCCATCTTCTGACGCCGGTCGTCACCGACCCCAAGAAGGCGGTGGTGGCGCTGAAATGGACTGTGCGGGAAATGGAAGACCGCTACCGCAAGATGTCCAAGGTGGGCGTGCGCAACATCGAGGGCTTCAACCAGCGCGTGGCTCAGGCTCAAGCCAAGGGCGAAGCCATCAGCCGAACCGTGCAGACCGGCTTTGACCGCGAAACCGGCGAAGCGGTTTATGAAACGGAAGCACTCGACCTGCAGCCGCTGCCCTTCATCGTGGTGATCATCGATGAAATGGCCGACCTGATGATGGTGGCCGGCAAGGACATCGAAGGCGCCGTGCAGCGCCTGGCGCAGATGGCGCGTGCCGCCGGCATCCACGTGATCATGGCCACCCAGCGCCCGTCGGTCGACGTCATCACCGGCACCATCAAGGCGAACTTCCCGACCCGTATTTCTTTCCAGGTCACGTCCAAGATCGACAGCCGCACCATCCTTGGCGAGATGGGCGCCGAACAGCTGCTCGGCATGGGCGACATGCTTTACATGGCCGGCGGCGGGCGGATTCAGCGCGTGCACGGTCCGTTTGTTTCGGACGACGAGGTCGAAAAGGTGGTGGCCCACCTCAAGACGCAGGGCGCGCCGGAATATCTCGACGCCATCACCGAAGACGACGAAGACGAGGAGGACGATGCGCCTTCCGCGAAGGGCTCAGGCGGCGGCTCGTCGGGCGGCGGCAATTTCGAGGACTCGGAAGACCCGTATGACCAGGCAGTGGCCGTTGTGCTGCGCGACGGCAAGGCCTCGACCTCTTACATCCAGCGCCGCCTCGGGATTGGCTACAACCGTGCCGCTTCCATCATCGAGCGGATGGAAAAGGAAGGGATCGTTGGCCCGGCCAATCACGCGGGCAAGCGCGAGATTCTCGTGCCCACGGAGGACGACAAGTTCTAGTGAGCGCCGTGCGAGGTCCTTGGCGTCACGCACCCGACGCCATACCTGATGCGTGTTGAGCCCCAAAGAAGCCGACATGGCTGCTTATGGGTGTTCGAAACGAATCGCGACCATCAAGGAGCCCCTCATGCGCCAGCAGTTGTCCCGCAGCCTCGCCGCTTCGTCGGACCGTCGTTCCGTTCTCCGGCTGATGGGCGCCGGCACTCTCGCCGCCCTGCTGCTGGCCAGCCCGCTGGGCGGTTTGGCTCCGGCCAAAGCGGCTCCGGATGCCGCCGCGGCGCAGAAGGTTGCGGATCATTTCAGTCGTGTTCGCACCATGTCGGGCGAGTTCGTGCAGTTCGGCCCGCGCGGCGAGCAAACGGGCGGCAAGTTCTACATGGAGCGCCCCGGCAAGATCCGCTTCGATTACGAAGGCAAGAATGGCTACCGTGTCACGTCGGACGGCACGTCGGTGGTGATTTTCAACGACAAGATGCGCACCGCCGACCTTTACCCCTTGTCCAAGACACCGCTGAAGCTGCTGCTCGACAGCCGCATCGACCTGTCCGGCAACAAGCTAAAATCCGTGAAGCAGGAAGCGGACCTGCTGACGATCACGCTCAGCGATCGCAGCGTGTTCGGCAACGCCACCATCACCATGATGTTCGACCCGAACAGCTATGAGCTGAAGCAGTGGACGGTCACCGATGCGCAAGGCAAGGACACGACCGTGATGATCTTCAACACGCAGGAAGGGGTGAACCTCAATTCCAGCCTGTTTGCGATCAACTATAACCAGGTCGACCAGATGAACAGCAAGAAGTCCAGCAACCGCTAGCCATCCCGTCCTGCGCAGAAAGAACAGCCGCCTTTCGGGCGGCTGTTTTTCGTTGCAGAACCCTGTTCTGCGGTAGCGCGGCGGTTGCTTGTGCCCCTTCCGGCTGGCAGGGTCTCGCCGCTCCCCATCCCTGCAGATCGATCGCTCCCCATGCCCTTTTCGCTCGCCACCTGGAACATCAACTCGGTTCGGTTGCGCATGCCGATCGTGGAGCGCTTTCTACGAACCTACCAGCCCGACGTGCTTTGCTTGCAGGAGATCAAGGTTCCGGACGAGCTGTTCCCGACAGAAGCCTTTCATGCGATCGGCTATGAACACGTCACCTTCCATGGGCAGAAGGGTTACCATGGCGTCGCCACGGTGGCGCGGCACAAGATCGACCTCGAGGAAAAGCGCAACTTCTGTGAGATGGGCGATACTCGCCACATGTCGACGCGCATCGAAATCGCGGGCAAATCGATCCTGCTGCACAACTTCTATGTTCCGGCGGGCGGCGACGAGCCGGATCCTGCAAAGAACCCAAAATTCCGCCACAAGCTCGATTTTGTACAGGAAATGCATTGTATGGAGGCGCTTGCGGGCGAGAACACGGCGTCCATTCTCGTAGGCGATCTCAACATCGCGCCGCTGGAAAACGATGTGTGGTCACACAAGCAGATGCTGAAGGTCGTCAGCCACACGCCGGTGGAAACGCAGGGGTTGGAAGCGATGCGGCAGGCTTGCGGCTGGGAGGACCTGATGCGCCACCACATCCCGGCAGACCAGAAGCTTTACACCTGGTGGAGTTATCGCTCTGCAAACTGGCAAGTGGCCGACAAAGGGCGGCGGCTCGACCATGTATGGGGCTCGGCCAACCTGAAGCCGCTGTTGACCGATATCGAGGTGGTGCGTGACGCGCGTGGCTGGGACCGCCCTTCCGACCACGTGCCGGTGATCGCGCGGTTCGCACTGGACGTTTAGGGCCGCGGGCCTCTTCAATGGGCCCGGTTGCTACGAAGAGGGGATGCATCATGGCGCGCCGCGATTTTGATCCTTCCACCACGAAACCGGACGGGCGTGCTGCCCGCACCGCACGGTTGTTCAACCCGGAGGTAGAGGGGCCTTGGCGCGGCTCCCTCCCTGGCGATGCGCTTGGCGGCGCCGTCACGGTGCTCGCCTATGGCAACGAAACGCCAGGTCAAGGACCCAGGCTCCACGTGCATCCCTATGACGAAACCTTTCTCGTGATCATGGGGCGGGCCCGGTTCTTTGTGGGAGATCAGGTGATCGAGGCTGGAGCGGGCGAGGCGGTGCTCGGTCCTGCGGGCGTTCCGCACCGGTTCGAGAATCTCGGTCCGGGCCGTTTGCAAACGATCGACATCCACCATTCGCGGCAATGGATCCAAACCGATCTCGATTGACGGTTCTGCGCCTGAAAATGGCGCGGTGGACTTCCCTTATTCGCCGAACCGGCTCGACAACCGGGCGATCTTTGCGACGAGTTCCTGAAGGTCGGCCGCTATACGCTCATGCAGAAGATGCGCCGCATCCGGATATTCCTCCAGGATGCGGCGAAACAAGCGGCGGTTGAGCCGGATCAGGCTGACATCAGTGGCCGCGATCGCGCTTGTGGGGCGACTGGTGTCGGTGATCAGGGCGAGTTCGCCAAGGATAGCGTTACGCCCCAGCACCTGCAGTTCAACAGCGGCGTTGCCCACGCCATGCACCAGTCGCACGGAGCCAGAAACGATGAGAAACCCGCAATCGGCCGAATCTCCTTCGGCGTAGATCAACCGGCCGGCGGCGACGTTCAAGTTTTCCGCGCCGAAAGCCAGCAGCCGAAGCTGCTCCTGGGTGAAACCCTCGAACAGCGCCGCACCGGCTAAGATCCGGATATCGTCATCCAGCGCCATTCACACGTTGATCCTTGGCGACCCGTTCCCTGGAGGTCCACCACTTCTCACCGGCGATGGTTAAGGAACGAGCTTATACCCGCCGCTTTCTGTCACAAGAATTTCAGCATTGGAAGGATCGCGCTCGATCTTCTGCCGCAGCCGGTACACGTGGGTCTCAAGCGTGTGCGTGGTGACGCCGGAATTATAGCCCCAAACTTCCTCGAGCAGGATGTCACGCGTCACCACCTTCTGGTCGGCGCGGTACAGGTACTTGATGATCGAGGCTTCCTTTTCCGTCAGGCGAATCTTGCCGTTCTTGTTGTCCAGCAAGAGCTTCTGGCTTGGCTTGAAGGTGTAGGGCCCGACGGTGAAGGTCGCGTCCTCGCTTTGCTCGTGCTGGCGCAGTTGGGCGCGGATACGGGCGAGCAGAACGGCGAACCGGAACGGCTTGGTGACATAATCGTTCGCGCCGGCTTCCAACCCGAGGATGGTATCTGAATCGGTATCCTGGCCGGTGAGCATGATGATCGGCGCCTTGTAGCCACCCTTACGGAGCATCTTCACAGCTTCCCGCCCATCCATGTCCGGCAGGCCGACGTCCATGATCAGCAGATCCACCATGCGGCTGCGCGCCGTGGCAATGCCTTTGCCGGCCGTCGGCTCTTCGATAACCTCGAACTCTTCATACATGCCGAGCTGCTCGGCGAGCGTGGTACGCAGGTCGTCGTCATCATCGACAATGAGGATGGTGCGAGAAGTCATCAGCCAGTTCCGTTGTTTACACAATCAAATGAGAAGCGGGATGAATTTGGCAATATGCTGAACGTGTTCCAAGGCAGGGGAAGGCTCACAGTGAAGTGTTCAACAGTGAAGAGTGGCCGCACTGACCGAAGCCGCCTCCTTGTGGTTCGGCCGAGACCCTCCCGACCAACGCAGGGTCTCCTGTCGGTGGGCAACACTGTTTTTCCGTGCGCGCTCGGCCGTGGTGGGATCACCGCAAACAAGCGGGAAGGTGATGGTGGCACTCCGCTGGGTCGCATGCGCCTCTTGTCCGGCTTTGTTCGCGATCGACGCTTTGCTTTCTGCAGCCCGCTGCCGCTCCAGCGGATCACCCGGGATCTCGGCTGGTGCGAGGTGCCGGATGACCGTAACTACAACCGCCCCGTCCGCATCCCCTACGGCGCCAGCCATGAGCGCATGATGCGCAACGACGCACTCTATGACGCCTGCATGGTGCTCGACTGGAACATCCGGCCACGCAAGCGTGGGCGCGGCAGCGCGATCTTTTTCCACCTGGCACGGCCGGGCTTCACGCCAACGGAAGGCTGCGTGGCGGTGACCCCGAAGGTGATGGCGCGCTTGCTGCCGCGCTTGTCGCCCCGCTCGGTGATGGTGGTGCAAAGAAACTAGACGCCGCTTCTCCTTGTCAGCACGTTCTGCCCTGCCTGGGATCGCTTTCCCGCTTCGTGCATTCCTTTTCGCTGCAGAAAGGAACCCAACATGGCTCTGTCCGAAAAAGCGTTGTCCATCCTCACCTTTGCCGCTTATCACCGCCTGGCAAGCGGGATGATCGTTCGCGATGTCGTTCTCGAGGACGGCGCCGGCCACAAAGCAGATGCAGACGGTGTCGCTGAAATGAAGGAGGCGGGGCTGCTTGAGGTGAACGACACGCGCGGCACGCTGACGGACCAGGGCGAAGCCATGCTCTCCAAGGTCGTTGAAGCGATCAGGGGCGTGGGCTAGCCGAGCGACCAAACCGTCGTGCGCTTGACCTCGGCGTCTTCCAGGGCCCGGGTGACCGCAACCTCGTATACGGCTTGTTCAACCAGATGCTGCCGCGGCAAGTAGCTTCGACCCGGGTCTCCCACCAGAACGGTGGCGCCGCGCATAGCTAGGTTCTGAAACCAGGGCAGGAGTTGCTCGGCAAAGTTGCGGTCATAAAAAACATCTCCCGCCAGAACGACCTGCCAGCCTTCGTCGACGCCGATGAGATCCTGAGTGCGGGAGGCGAGCTGCACCTTGTTCGCTTCGGCGTTCAAGGACATTGCCTGGGCGCAGAACGGGTCGATGTCGGCTGCGTCTACCCAGGCAGCGCCGGCCTTGGCGGCGGTGATTCCCACCAACCCTGACCCCGACGCGAAGTCGAGCACGCTTTTGCCGCGAACGAGTTCGGGATGATCGAGCACAAAGCGCCCGAGGCCCTGTCCGCCGGCCCAGGCAAAGGCCCAGAAAGGCGGCGGCAGCCCAATTGCCTCCAGCTCCTCTTCCGTGCGCAGCCACAGGTCGTGGGCTTCCGTTGCGAGGTGGAGTACGATTTCCGGCACATGCGGCGGGCGCATCACGGTAGTGTTGGCCAAAATGAAAGCGCGGGCAGCGCTCGGCGACAGGGTCACGCTCAGTTCTTCACGCCACCCATGCGACAGACTTCCTGCCATTCAGCGGGCGTCACCGGCTGAACGGACAAGCGCATGGAGGTGACCAGCGACATGTCGGCGAGCTTCGGGTTGGCCTTGATGGCCTTCAAGGTTACGGGCTGCGGCACGTCCTCCACCGCGCGGATACCGACGCAATCCCAGCGCGGGTCTTCCGTGGTGGGGTCCTGATGTGACAGGGCAGAGACTTCCACGATGCCGACGACCTCGAGCCCCTCGTTGGAATGGTAGAAGAAGCCGCGGTCGCCGATCTTCATCGCGCGCATGTTGTTGCGCGCCTGGTAGTTGCGCACGCCGGTCCAGGTTTCGCCAGCCTTCCCCTTCGCCTTCTGCTGTTCCCAAGACCAGGTCGAAGGTTCGGACTTGAAGAGCCAATATTGCTCGGTCATTGCGCTTCAGGCTTGTTGAAGACCCAGTTCCAGCCGCGGATCTCCACATTTTGGAACAGGCCGGCCTTGGCGTAAGGGTCGTTCTCGGCAATCCGCTGCGCGGCATCCCTGCTCTCAGCGTCCACGATCACAATGGAGCCGGTGGGCTTGATGTCTTCGCCAAGCGTCGGGCCGGCCAGAACCAGCTTGCCCTCGGCATTGAGCGCGTTCAGGTATTCGACATGCGCCGGCCGGTTGTCGAGGCGAACCTGCAGATGATCCGGCTTGTCCGTGCAGTAAATGGCGTAGTTCATGGCACAACTCCCTTTGCGGCTTCCATGCGCATCCGCGCGCGCCCGGTCAATCCGCTTCGTGGCGAAGCGGCCGGGTCATCAAGGCAGTCACCGCCTCGCGGATTGTCTGCTCGCCCTTCAAGATCGCATCGACCGCTTCGATGATGGGTGCGTCGACCCCGCGCTCTCTCGCGATCCTGACGGCAATCGCAGCCGTTGCAACGCCTTCCGCGAGCGGCCGGCCGTTGAGGTCCTCGCTGCGTCCCAACGCTTCTCCATAGGCAAAGTTACGCGATTGGCTTGAGCCGCATGTGAGCATCAGGTCGCCCAAGCCGGACAAGCCCATCAGGGTTTCGCTGCGCCCCCCGAGCGCTTCGCCCAGGCGCCGCAACTCCACGAAGCCGCGGGTGATGAGAGCCGCCTGCGCGCTGGCGCCGAGCCCTGCGCCCGCGGCAGCACCGGCAGCAAGCGCCAGCACGTTCTTCAAGGCGCCGCCGACTTCCACGCCCGTAAGGTCGTCGCTCGAATAACAGCGCAGTCGCGGTGTCGACAGCGCCGCGGAGAGTCCGGCAGCAAGTGTGCGGTCCTGTGCTGCGACCGTGACCGCCGTGGGGAGCCCACGGGCGAGGTCGGTAGCGAAGCTTGGGCCTGACAAGGACGCTGGCTGGTTTCCCGGCAGAACCGAACGAAGAACCTGCGAAGGCAGTTCGCCGGTGTCGCGCTCAATCCCTTTCGCACAGATCACCACGGGAACGCCGCCGGGAATCGCGGAAGCAAGCGAGCCCAGCACCGCACGCAAGGTTTGGGCCGGGACAACCGCCAGAACAAGGGTTGCTCTCTCAAGGGCAACGGCCGCGTCGCTTGTGGCTCGAAGTGTCGGGTCGAGGCTGATGCCGGGAAGATAGCGGGGGTTCTCGCCGCGGCTGTTGATGGCTTCGATCGTCGCGGCATCGCGCGCCCAAAGCAGCGTTTCGCGGCCGGCTGCGGCAAAGGTGTTGGCCAGCGCCGTTCCCCAGGCGCCGCCGCCCAGCACAACGGTCCGCCCCCTCTTCATGCCTTGGCACCCCGGCGGCCGGATCCGACCAGTGGCACAGCATCGCGGTCGAGCGGCCAGCGCGAGCGCGGCCTAAAGCGCATGGGGTCGTCATCAACAAGTCCGCAGGCGAGGCGTTCAGCGGCGGCCCAGGCAATCATCGCCGCGTTGTCCCCGCAAAGCCGCATCGGCGGCGCAATGAAACGAAAGCCGTGGCGGGCGGCGAGCGTGGTAAGACCATTTCGCACGGCGGTGTTCGCCGCCACCCCGCCTGCCACCACCAGCGCGGGTTCGGCGGCATCGGCATAAAGCTCTCGGAACCGGAGCAGGGCACGCCCGACCCGATCATCGAGCGTGTCCACGATCGCGCGCTGAAACGAAGCGGAAATGTCTGCCCGGTCCTGTCCCGACAAAGGTGCAATTGCGGTTGCAGCCTGTCGCACGGCGGTTTTCAGCCCGGAAAACGAGAAGTCCAGCCGTTGCTCGCCTTTCAGCGGCCGCGGAAAAGCGAAGCGTTTTGCGTTTCCGGCTTCCGCCGCGCGCTCCACGTTGGGACCGCCGGGGAAAGGCAAGCCGATGAGCTTTGCCGTTTTGTCGAAGGCTTCGCCCAGAGCATCGTCGATAGTGGTGCCCCAGCGCTGGTAGTCGCCAACACCCCTCACAAGCACCAGTTGGGTATGGCCGCCGGAAACCAGGAGCAAAAGGTAAGGAAATGCCACGCCGTCCGTCAAACGCGCGGTCAGCGCATGACCTTCCAGATGATTGACCGGCAGGAGCGGCTTGCCGGTAGCGGCTGCAAGCGCCTTGGCCGTCATCAGGCCGACGATAAGGCCGCCCACGAGCCCGGGCCCAGCCGTTGCGGCAATTGCATCCACGTCGCCGAGCTTGAGATCCGCGTCACGCAAGGCTGCCGCGACAATGTCGTCCAGCGCTTCCACATGGGCGCGGGCCGCGATTTCGGGCACAACGCCGCCAAAGGCGGCATGCTCGTCGACCTGGCTCAAGACGATGTTGGACAGGATCGTGCCGGCGCCTGCTTCATCGCGTTCCACCACCGCCGCGGCGGTTTCGTCGCAGCTCGTTTCGATGCCGAGAACGCGCAAGCGCACCGTTGAAGCCTTCCCGTGATTGCCGCTGGCGCCGTTCCCCGTTAGGAGGAGCGCCAAGCCCATTCGATCGGGCGCGACTATCACGGACGCCGTTCTTCATGCAAACAGACCTCATCCGCATTGGCACCCGCGGCAGCGACCTCGCCCTGGCGCAGGCGCGTGAAACGCGGACCCGGCTGATGGTGGCGCATGGTTTGCCGGAAGACGCGTTCGCCATCGTCGTGATCACCACCACGGGCGACCGCATCACCAACCGCCCCCTGTCGGAAGTCGGCGGCAAAGGCCTTTTCACCAAGGAAATCGAAGAAGCGCTGCTCGACCGGCGCATCGACCTTGCGGTTCATTCGTCCAAGGACATGCCGACCCTTCTACCCGAGGGGCTTGAACTTTCCGCCTTCCTCCAGCGCGAAGATCCCCGCGACGCCTTTATCGGCAAGACCGCGCCTACGATCGAAGGTCTGCCGGAGGGCGCCGTTGTCGGATCAGCGTCGCTGCGACGCCAGGCACTCCTCAAGCGCATGCGGCCCGATCTCCAGGTCGTGCTGTTTCGCGGCAATGTGCCGACCCGGCTAGCCAAGCTCCACGCTGGCGAGGTGGATGGCACGCTGCTGGCGCAGGCCGGCTTGAAGCGCCTCGGGCTCGAAGCGGCCACCACGGATCTCCTGCCGCTCGACACCTTTCCGCCCGCACCAGGGCAGGGCGCAATCGCCATCGAGACACGGGTTGGCGACGGCCGGATCGCTGCCATCCTGCAGCCGATCCACCATGCCCCAACCGGCGCGGCACTAGCCTGCGAACGGGCGTTTCTCGGCGCGCTGGACGGTTCCTGCAAAACGCCCATCGCTGGCTATGCCAAAGTCGACGGTGAGGCTCTTTCGTTTCACGGCATGATCCTGACGCCGGATGGCGTTGAAGCGCATGAGATCCGGCTCAACGGCACGCTTGCGGATGCGGTCGGCATCGGGGCGGAAGCGGCTGCTGATCTCCGAGAACGGGCAGGGCCGCACTTTTTCGCGACATGGTAGAACGTCGTTTGGCGCGGGTTCTCGTAACACGCCCTGAACCCGGCGCCAGCCGCACCGCCGCGCTTTTGAAGCAGCGCGGCTTTGCTCCCCTGGTGCTGCCGCTCACGGAAATCTTCCCCGTCGACGGCTTCATTCCCGACCACCCTTTCCACGCCGTGGCAGTGACCAGCGCCAATGCCGCTCGGATGATGGAGTCCAGCAACATCGCTAAGCTTCGGCACGCACCCTGTTACGCAGTGGGTGCGCAAACGGCCGCGGCATGCCGCGACGCCGGCTTCTCCCATGTGTTGCAGGAAGGGGGAACCGCCGACGCACTTGCTGACCGGCTGATCAAGGACATGCCGGCCGGGGCCGGGATCCTTTACCTCTGCGGATCACCCCGCAAGCCGGTGCTGGAAACGCGCCTGCGCGCGGCGCAATGCCATGTTGAAGCCGTTGAAGTCTACCGGACCCATCGCCTCATTCCAGCGGAAGCGTGCCGAGGCCGGCTTGCCGAAACAGGGTTCGACGCCGCCCTGCTTTACTCCGCGGAAGGGGCGCGAGCGCTCCTTGCCCTTCTGGCCGACCTGCCAGCGCAGAGCTTTTCTGGTGCACGCTTCATTTGCTTGTCGGCGGATGTTGCGGCTGTCTTGCCGAGGGAATGGCAGGTTTTTGCGGCCATCCAGCCGGTGGAAGAGGAGCTTCTGGCCGTACTCCAGGCGCAGTTTCTTCCGGAAAACCGCTGATCGTGAATCAGGGCAAGGGTCTTTTCGAAAGACCCTGCTGTGCTAGATCGCACAAAGAGATGTTGCGTGCGGCATCGCAAATGTCGGTGTGTAGAACGCGGAGACGACAGGATGGTGAAACCCCCGAGCAAACGGCACTCCAAGAGCGGCCGCGAGCCCGTCACCATTGATCACGAATCGACGGAAGCCAAGATTACGGCTTCGCCCGGTGATGGTGGCCCGTTTGAGGGCTCGCCTGCTGGCAGTGCCTCGTCGTTCAGTGAAGCAGAAGGTTCGGCTTTGTCGGGGCAACCTGAACGTGGACCTGCCACGCAGCCCGGCCAAACACATGAAGGCGCTGCCGGCACAAGCGCGCAAGCAGATCGACCCGTTGAAGACGATGCCCTGATCGACACGCATTTCGATGCGCAGCCGCAGCAAGGCGAAAGCACTACGCCGGCACACTCCTCCAGTGACATGCTGCATGCGGACCGACAGGACGCAGCAACCGCCGATGCGTCTTCCGCAAACGATGTCGGGCGGTCCGGAACAGATGAGTCCCAGCTTCCCCCAGACCCCTACGACACGCCGGAGCCGGATGTGAGCACCCCCGTTTCAGACAACAACTCCACGAACCGCCGCGCTGGCGCCGGCATCGGTGCGCTTCTGGCGGCGGCGGTAGCGGGCGGCATCATCTCGCTTGCCGGCTACACTGCGCTTGAAACCGCCGGCGTGTTTGGCGCCGAAACGGGCCGATCCGCGGCAGACATCCAGTCGCTCCGGCAGGACGTCGCGCAGCTGCAAAGCGAAGCCGGCGCCGGGGCAAACGCCGGCGACATCGAGGAGCTCCGCAGCCAGGTCGCAGCCCTTCAGGAGGCGAGCGGCAACGATGGCTCCGAGCAGATCGACGCACTCGCCACACGGGTGGAGGATCTTTCGGCGCAGCTGTCGCAGGTCGCGGAGAATTCCGCACCCCAGGATCTCGGACCCATCACCGGGCGGCTCGACTCGCTCGAAACAGCCGTGCAGAACGCGACGCAAACGCAAGGCGGGTTCGAAGAGCGCTTCAGTTCCCTGCAATCGTCCATCGACTCCATGCAGTCGTCGATCGCCACGCTGGAGCAGCGGGTGGAGGAACGTGCCAACCACCCGCGCCTCGCCCTTGCCATTACGGCTTCTGCGTTGAAGGCGGCCATTGATCGAGGTCAGTCCTTCCAAACCGAGCTCGAGGCTTACACGCAAGCGGCTTCCGATCCTTCGGAAGTCGAGCCCCTGCGCGACATGGCCGAAAGCGGCGTTCCGACCCGAGCCGCCATTGCCGATTCGCTGCCGCAAGCCGCTGATGCCATGGTTGCCGCCGGGCGCAGCACGCCGGAAGATGGCGGCGTCTTTGATCGTCTCTGGTCCAGCGCCGCCAGCGTCGTGGACGTCCGGCCCGTGGGGGCAAACGTTCAGGGCAATGCGCCGGCGGCGGTCGTTGCGCGTCTCGAAGCGGCGGTTCGGGCCGGCGATTACGCCCGCGCGCTCAACGAATATGAAGCGCTGCCGGACGCGTCCAAGCAGGCCGGTGCCGATTTCATCGCCAAGGTGCGCGCGCGCCAAACGGCGGATGATCTTGTCAGCAAGGCCTTGAACGAAGCGCTGAAGGCCTAGGAACAACCATGCTGCGTTTGCTTGCCTTCCTTCTTGTCATCTTCGCGCTCGGACTAGGGTTTACCTGGCTCGCCGATCGACCGGGCGAGATGCTGTTGACCCTGGGCGGCTATCAGTACCGCGTCTCGATCATGGTGGCTGCGGTGGCCGTGGTGGCCATCGTTGCCGGCGTGATGCTCCTTTGGTGGATCCTGAAGGAACTCTGGAACAGCCCTTATGCCGTGACACGCTATTTCCGCGGACGGCGGCGGGATCGTGGCTACGAAGCGCTTTCCACGGGTCTGATTGCAGCCGGATCCGGTGATGCGGTGAAGGCGCGCCAGATGCGCAAGCAGGCGGTGAAGCTGATCAGCAGCGATCGGGAACCTCTGGTTCATCTCCTTGATGCGCAAACCGCGATGTTGGAAGGCGATCACGACGGTGCTCGCAAGAAATTCGAGGCGATGCTGGACGACCCGGACATGCGCCTGCTCGGCTTGCGCGGCCTTTACCTGGAAGCCGAGCGGCATGGCGACCACGCCGCCGCAAGGCATTATGCCGGGCGCGCGGCGGCTGCCGCGCCGCAACTTGCTTGGGCATCCGACTCGGTTCTGGAAGAAAAGGTCGAACAAGGCGATTGGGATGCCGCGCTCAAGATTGTGGAGGCCCAGAAGTCCACCAAGCAGATCGACCGCGACGTACTTAACCGCCGCAAGGCCGTGATGCTCACCGGCAAGGCAATGGCGCTGTTCGACACCCAATTCGATCAAGCCAAGGCAGCGGCGCTCGAAGCCAACCGTTTGCAGCCGGAATTCGTCCCGGCCGCCGTGATGGCGGCGCGCGCTTATTTCCGCGGTGACGATCTTCGCCGGGGGTCCAAGCTCCTGGAGCATGTTTGGAAGCGCAACCCTCATCCGGAAGTGGCGCAGGCCTATGTTTTCGCACGCTCAGGCAACTCCACGCATGACCGGCTTCAGCGGGCGCAGAAGCTGCAGTCCATGCGGCAAAACAATGTAGAATCGGCCCTCATCGTCGGTCGCGCCGCGCTTGATGCACGCGAATTCACCCTCGCCCGTGAGCAGGCGGAAGCAGCCCTGCGGCTGGAGCCGCGGGAAGCCGTTTACCTGCTTCTGGCCGACATCGAGGAAGCTGATGTCCGCAACCAAGGCAAGATCCGCGAGTATCTCGGCAAGGCTTTGCGCGCGCCGCGAGATCCCGCCTGGGTGGCCGACGGCATTGTTTCGCAAACATGGGCGCCGGTTTCGCCGGTGACGGGCCGCCTGGACGCTTTTGAATGGAAGGCGCCGGTGGATCGTGCGTCGCCTGTTATCGAGCAGCACCATCCGGAAAACGAAGCGGAACGGTATCAGCCTGAAATCCTGCCGGCCCCAACCACCGTTGTTCCTTCGCCGGGTGTGGAGGAGCCGGAAGACCGGCCTGCTGATAGCGTCGAGCCCCGAGCGGAAATGGATGGGCTGATCGACGTCACGGACGAGCCCATGCCGGAACCCGCGCCCGAGGAGGAAGCCTCCCCGGCGCCGATCAACGGCGATGCGCCTGTTCAGCCCGCTGCGAACGAGCCTGTCATCGGGGAGCCAGAGCATGAGCGCGAGGATCTTGCGCTGCCGCGTCCTCCGGATGATCCGGGCGTCGACGGCAAGGATGACGGCAAAGCCGCTTCTAGCCGCTTCCGCTTGTTCTAGCCTCGCGGAACTCCACCTCACTCCGGCTTGCGGTGCGATCCCCGCGCCATGGTCCGGTTCAGCCGCAACCAAGCCCATGCACCGGAAACAGGCAGGCAGATGTTTGAGCGACTGAGATCCTTTCTGAAAGGCCTGCCGGCCAAGGAAACCACAGGATTGGGCGCCGATGATCCGCGCGTGGCCGTGGCGGCTCTGCTGATTCATGTCATGGATGCCGATGGCGTGCGCAGCGAAGAAGAACGCGCTGCCATGAAGCGGGCGCTGCAGGAAAGTTTTGGCTTGGAAGGCGGCGAACTCGAATCGGTGGTGAAGGCCGGGGAGCACGCGGAACAGGAATCGGTGGATTTTTACGCTTTCACCAGCGTGGTGAACCGCGAACTCGACGAGCAGCAGCGGCTCGAACTGATTGCGTTGATGTGGCAGATTGTTTTTGCCGACGGATCACCGCATGAATTGGAAGACAATGTGGTGTGGCGCGTCGCGGAACTGATCGGCGTCGAACGGCGCGCCCGCATGGAAATGCGCATCAAGGCAAGCGGGCGCACACCCCTGCTTCAGGACGGCGACAGCCAAGGGAACTAGTCTGCGAAATGAAGGGCGCGGAAAAGGCGAAGATCCTGATCGTTCTGCACCAGGAGCGCTCCAGCGCCGGACGGGTGGGGCAGGCTCTTCTGGAAGAAGGGTTCGAACTGGATATCCGTCGCCCCCCTTTGGGCGATCCGCTGCCGTCCACCCTTTCCGACCATCGCGGCGCGGTGATTTTCGGCGGGCCGATGAGCGCCAACGATCCCGACGAATTCGTGAAGCGCGAGATTGACTGGCTCGCCGTTCCCCTCAGGGAGAACAAGCCTTTCCTCGGCATCTGCCTCGGCGCCCAGATGCTGTGCAAGCATCTAGGCGGCACGGTCGGCCCGCATCATGACGGGCATGTCGAGATCGGCTGGTATCCGATCCACCCGACGCCCGAAGGCAAGGCGCTGCTGGATTGGCCGGAAATGGTTTACCATTTTCACCGGGAAGGCTTTTCCTTGCCGCGCGACGCGACGCTGCTGGCCACCGCCGATGCTTATCCGAACCAAGCTTACCGCTATGGCCACCATGCATTCGGCATCCAGTTCCATGCCGAGCTGACGCGGGTGATGATGCAACGCTGGATCGTGCACGGCGCACACCGCTTCACCTTGCCGGGCGCGCAACCGGGACGCGACCACCTTGGCGGCCGCATGATCTGGGACATGCACCTGAAACGTTGGTTGGGTGACTTCCTGGCGGAGATCTTCGGCACGACGCGGCAAAAGATCGCGGTTCCAAAATACGGCTGATCCGATCGCAGCTCTGTCTGACCGACTCTAGTGGGCGAGGCAGGCCGCGCAGGTGCCCCGCATTTCGATGATGGTCTTTTCCAGCTTGAACCCGTTGCTGCCAGCCCAGCCGGTAAGCCGCTCTTCCACCGCCTCGTCGGTGAACTCTTCCACGCGACCACAGCGTTCGCAGATCGCAAACGCGATCACGCCGTGTCCATGAGGGTGGCTCCCCGGCCCATGGTCGTGCCGATGGCTGCAGGCCACAAAGGAGTTCAAGCTTTCCAGCCGGTGAACAAGGCCAAAGGCGATCAACTTTTCCAGCGCCCGATAAACCTGAAGCGGCGCGCGGAACCCGTCATCGCGGAGATGATCGAGCAGGGAATAGGCGCTCAAGGGCGCGGCAGAATTCTGCAGGGCAGAGAGAACCAGCTGCTGGTTCTTGGTCAGTGCGTGGGAAGGGGCTGCGGGCGCTGCTGCGGCCATAAAAGCGATGGTCCTTCGTAATCAGAGTGCCGGTTGCATCGGCGGCTGGTCGAATGTAATAACATCACGTGCTGCCGATCTCAAGTCGGTCCCTTTTTTGCAGGCGGTGTAGCCGCATCCGATAGCCGGTCCATGTCTGACGCTGCCATCACCTTCGATAACCTGACGCTCGGATATAACAGCCATCCGGCTGTGCATCATCTCTCCGGAACGGTGACGCGCGGCGCGTTGACTGCGGTGGTGGGCGCCAACGGGTCGGGCAAGTCTACCTTGATGAAAGGCATCGCCGGCATCCTGAAGCCGATGGCCGGCGCAGTGCAGGTGAACAACAAGGCCCGCATGGCTTACCTGCCGCAAGGCACGGAACTTGACCGCTCCTTTCCTGCCCGCGTCATTGATCTCGTGTCCATGGGCCTTTGGCCGCGGCGCGGCCTTCTTGGTCGCTACAGCCGCAGCGACTGGCAAAAAGTGGAAGCGGCGATTGCTGCCGTGGGCCTGGTGGGCTTCGAGGCGCGATCGCTCGACACCCTGTCAGGCGGACAGTTGCAACGCGCCCTTTTCGCGCGCGTGGTGCTGCAGGATGCTGAACTGATCCTCCTCGATGAGCCGTTCAACGCGGTTGACCAGCGCACCATTGCCGATCTTCTCGCGTTGATGCAGCACTGGCATCGGGAACATCGGACTGTTCTGGTTGTGGTGCATGACCACGACCTCGTCCGGCAGCACTTGCCGGAAGCCCTTCTTTTGGCACGGCGCCCGATCGCCTGGGGTCAATCAGCCGTGGTTCTGAACAGCGAGAACCTCGCGAAAGCGCGCCATTTCGACGAAGCCTGGGACGAGAACGCACCGTGGTGCGCACCGGGCGAGCATGCGCACGACCATGTCCACGACGCCCCGCATGCCCATGTTCACCACGACCATGGGCATCACGAACATGGGCATCACGACCTGCACAAGGGTGCCGCGTGATGGAAAGCGCGTATCAGTTTCTCGTTGCTCCCTTTGTCGAGTTCGAGTTCATGCAAAGGGCGCTGGCAGGCGCCATTCTTCTGGCGCTGGGTTCGTGCCCGATCGGCGTGTTCCTGATGCTGCGACGCATGAGCCTGACGGGCGACGCCATGGCGCATGCCATCCTGCCGGGCGCAGCGGTCGGCTTTCTCTTGTTTGGCCTGGAACTCGTGCCCATGACCATCGGCGGGCTCGTCGCCGGCGTGGTGGTGGCACTTGGCGCCGGCGCGGTATCGCGCCTCACGGTTCAGAAGGAGGACGCCTCCATGGCCGCCTTCTACCTGATCTCGCTGGCGCTCGGTGTGTTGATCGTCTCCATGCGCGGCTCCAGCGTCGATCTTCTCCATGTGCTGTTCGGCACCGTTCTGGCGCTGAACGACGACGCGCTTTTCCTGATCGGCGGCATCAGCGTGGTCACGCTCGTTTCGCTGGCAATCTTTTGGCGCGCTCTGGTCGCCGAGTGCCTCGACCCCTTGTTTCTGCGTTCCGTATCCTCGCTCGGACCGCCGGTGCATTTCCTGTTTCTCGGGCTTGTGGTTTTGAACCTCGTTGGCGGGTTCCAGGCACTCGGAACGCTGCTTGCGGTGGGCTTGATGATGCTGCCGGCAGCCGCCGCGCGTTTCTGGACCACGCGGCTCGAACCGCTGTGCCTCTTGGCGATTGCCATCGGCATTGCATCCTGCGTCGCGGGCCTGCTGATTTCCTACCACGCGTCGCTGCCGTCCGGCCCGGCGATCATCCTTTCGGCCGGGATTGTTTATCTCCTTTCCATGATCATCGGCCCGCGCGGGCTGATCCCTACCCGCCTGCGCCCGGCCGCTCACCGCACAGCCTGACCCCCAGGAGCAATTAGCCATGATCAAGCACAGCTTCCTTGCTGCCACCGCAATACTCGCGATTACGTTCCCGCTGTCGCCGGCGTCGGCGGCCGAGCCGCTCAAGGTCGTGGCGAGTTTCTCAATTCTCGGAGATCTCGCCAGCCGCGTCGGTGGCGATGCGGCCGAGATCACGACGCTGGTTGGGCCGAACGGGGATGCGCATGTTTATGAGCCGAGCCCCGCTGATGCCGTGGCGCTGAAAGCTGCGGATGTGATCCTCGCCAATGGCCTTGGGCTCGAAGGTTTCCTGCCCCGCCTGGTGCAAGCCAGCGGGACAAGGGCAGCGCTTGTGGAACTCGCAACCGGCGTGGCGCTCATCGACACGGCCGAGCACGAGCACCGCGACAGCCATGAGGAAGCCCACGGCGACAAGCACGGGCACGAGGACGGGCATGGGCATGAGGAAGCGCATGCCGCGGACCATCACGACCACAATCACGGCGACCATGACCCGCATGCGTGGCAATCAGTGGAGAATGCGAGAATCTATGTCCGCAACATCGCGGACGCGTTTTGCCGCGTGGATGCCGACCGCTGCGACAACTACCGCGCCAATGCTGAAGCCTATGATGGCGAGCTTGTCGCCCTGGACGAGGAGATCAGGGCTGCCGTTTCCGCCGTTCCCGCGGAAAAGCGCGTGGTGATCACCGGACATGAAGCGTTCGGCTATTTCGCCGACGCTTACGGCATGACGTTTCTGGCGCCGGAAGGCGTGTCCACGGCATCGGAAGCCTCAGCCGCCGACGTCGCCGCCTTGATCAAGCAGGTTCGCGAAGACAAAGCATCTGCCATCTTCCTGGAATCGATCTCAAACCCGCGGTTGATTGAGCAGATTGCGCGCGAAACCGGCGTGACGGTGGGCGGCGAACTTTATTCCGACGCGCTTTCCGAAGCAGACGGTCCGGCCGCGACTTATCTCGACATGATGCGCCACAACGTGCGGGTCATTCGCGCGGCCATCTCCGGCAGCTGATTTTCCAAGGACGGGCGCGGCTACCCGCCATGCTTCCGGTTTTTTGACTTCCAAAGGCTGGTCTTTCGGCTTAGGCGTTCGCGGCGGGCAGACGCGGAAGAGCATCCGGCCGTCGTGCTTGCCTGAACTCCAAGGGAGGATTTTGTGGATCGTCGCTCATTTTTCCGTACCGCAGGCCAGGCTTCAGCCGGTGCTGCGGCTGCAACCGTGCTTGCCGCACCTGCCATTGCGCAATCGCAACCCAAGATCAGTTGGCGCCTGACGTCGGCTTATCCGAAGAGCCTCGACACGTTGTATGGCATCAGCGAACAGCTGTCCAAGCGCGTGTCCGAAGCCACCGATGGCAACTTCACCATCCAGCCATTTGCGGCCGGTGAAATCGTCGGCGCCTTGCAGGCAACCGATGCCGTCACGGCTGGCACCGTGGAATGCGCCCACACGCTGTCATCGTTCTCGATCGGCAAGGATCCGGCCTTTGCCTTCGACACATCGCTGCCGTTTGGTTTGAACACGCGCCAGCATATCAGCTGGCTTTATTACGGCGGCGGACGCGAACTCGTGAACGAGTTCATGGACGAGTACAACATCCACGCCATTCCGGCCGGCAACACCGGCGCGCAGATGGGCGGCTGGTTTCGCAAGGAGATCAAGTCGCTCGACGACCTGCAGGGTCTCAAGATGCGCATCGCCGGTCTCGGCGGCACCATCATGTCGCGGCTGGGCGTCGTGCCGCAGGTGATCGGCGGCGGCGATATCTACCCGTCGCTCGAGCGTGGGACGATCGACGCTGCAGAGTTTTCTGGCCCGTACGATGACGAGAAGCTCGGCTTCCAGAAGGTCGCGCCGTTCTATTATTATCCTGGCTGGTGGGAAGGCACGGCCAACGTGATGCTCGCCATCAACAAGGACAAGTGGAACGAGCTCCCGAAGCAGTACCAGGCGCTCGTGGAAGCCGCTTCCTCCGAAACCATGTCGCATTGCGTCGCCAAATACGACGCGCGCAACCCGGAAGCGCTTTACCGCCTCGTTGCCAATGGCGCGCAACTGCGGCCCTTCCCGCAGGATGTGCTTCAGGCGGCCTTGACGGAGTCGCGCAAGCTTTACGACGAATACGCGGCCAGCAATCCCAAGTTCAAGAAGTTCTACGACAGCTGGCTGCCGTTTTCGCAGAAGCAGCAGGTGTGGTGGCGCGTGGCGGAAATTCCATTCGACAGCTTCGCTTCCGCCAGTGCCGGCCAGCAGCAGCAACAGCAGCCGCAACAGTAAAAAAGTAAGGGGTGCCCGCAACGGCACCCCTTCTTCCTTTCAGCCTGAAACGTTTCCTTGTCGCCGTGCAAGCGACGTGTGGCCCTTTCGCCTCATCGCGCCTGTTGCATTCCGGCCCGGCAATTCGATTGCCCCGACTGAGCAACCCGGCCCGGGAAAACGGTGGCCGTTCCCGCGAACGCGCTTGTCGCCTTCCGCAGCAGAATCCTGAGGCAAGTTGCGCTTGTGGCGAAAGACTTTCCTGCAACTTCGCCGCTGTGCAGCATCAAAAGGAAGTCTTCGCCGGCCGGCTGACATTAAGATAGCATGTTTTGCGTGGACGGCTTCGTTGTTCGAGCTCGGCGTGAAGGGTGGAAGGTGAGGAATGGGTATTCTCAGGATCAAGATGCCGGACATCGGCGAAGGGATCGCCGAAGCCGAACTGGTGGAATGGCATGTCGCGGTTGGCGACCCCGTGCAGGAAGACCAGCTGATTGCATCCGTGATGACGGACAAGGCAACGGTGGAGATTCCGTCCAGCGTGTCAGGCACCGTGGTATCGCTCGGAGGCGAAGTCGGCTCCAAGCTTGCGATCGGCAGTGAACTGATCCGCATGGAAGTCGTGGGCGCAGGCAACGTGTCGGACAATGACGCGCAGCCGCCGGCCGCGTCCGAGCCGGTGGGCGTGCATGCTTCCGCTCCCGCTGATGAAGCGCCGCAGCCGGAGCCGAAGGCGGAAGATAAGCCTGTTGAAGCGCCAAAGCCCGCACCGGCACCGGCG
The DNA here is from genome assembly GCF_017813335.1 of Tianweitania sediminis. Taxonomy (GTDB): domain Bacteria; phylum Pseudomonadota; class Alphaproteobacteria; order Rhizobiales; family Rhizobiaceae; genus Tianweitania; species Tianweitania sediminis. Next base: position 590,326 of record NZ_JAGIYY010000001.1, read on the forward strand.
AGGCCCGCGGTTTCCGCGCCAGTCGGCGGGGCCGTCGCACCGCGCGCTGAGGGCGAAAAGCCGCTCGCTTCGCCGGCCGTCCGGGCGCGTGCGAAGGAAGCCGGCATCGACCTTCGTCAGGTGGCGGGCTCGGGCCCCGCCGGGCGCATTACCCATGCCGACCTGGATGCCGTGTTCGAGAAGGGCGGTGCGCAGAGCGGCGGATCAGCCAAGCGCGGTTTGGCTCCCGACACTTCGATGAAGGACATCAAGGTGGTCGGCCTGCGCCGCATGATCGCCGACAAGATGGCGGCATCCAAGAAGCATATCCCGCACATCACCTATGTGGAAGAAACCGACGTCACCAAGGTGGAGGAGCTGCGCGCGACGCTGAACAAGACCAAGCGCGACGACCAGCCCAAACTGACGCTCTTGCCGTTCCTAATCAAGGCGATGGTGATCGCCATCCGCGACCAGCCGGGTGTCAACGCGATCTTCGACGACGAGGCGGGCGTGATTCATCAATATGGCGGCGTCCATATCGGCATGGCGGTGCAAACGCCAAACGGCTTGATGGTGGCCAACGTCAAGCATTGCGAAGCCCGCGACCTGTGGGACACGGCCGCCGAGGTGAACCGGCTGGCGGACGCGGCGCGCAAGGGCACGATCACACGCGACGAGTTGCGCGGATCAACCATCACCATCACCTCGCTGGGTGCACTCGGCGGCATCAGCCACACCCCGATCATCAACCATCCGGAAGTCGCAATCGTCGGCGTGAACAAGATGCAGATCCGACCGATGTGGGACGGCACGCAATTCGTGCCACGCCAGATGATGAACATGTCATCGTCGTTCGATCACCGCATCATCGATGGCTGGAACGCGGCGACCTTTGTTCAGCGCATCAAGACGCTGCTCGAAGAGCCCGCACTGCTCTTCATGGAAGGCTGAGCCATGACCGATCGCAAATGCAAGGTGCTCGTTATCGGCGGCGGCCCAGGAGGCTATGTGGCTGCCATCCGCGCCGGCCAGGCCGGCATGGACACGGTGCTGGTGGAAGCCGCGACCGTCGGCGGCACCTGTCTCAACGTTGGCTGCATTCCGTCCAAGGCGATGATCCATGTCGCCGAGCAGTTCGAGGCGGCCCACCGCTTCACCAGCCCGAATGCCCTCGGGATCAGCGTCTCGTCACCGTCTTTCGACCTGCCAACCGCGATGAAGTGGAAGGACAGCGTGGTGGGCAAGCTCACAGGCGGCGTCGCCGGTCTCCTGAAAAAGGCGAAGGTCACCGTGATCAACGGCGCGGCCTCGTTCAAGGATGGCAAAACGGTTCTCGTTACCAAGGCTGACGGCTCGACAGAAACGATCACGCCCGAACATACGATTATCGCCACGGGTTCGGAATCGGTCGAACTGCCGTTCCTGCCGTTCGGTGACGATGTGATTTCGTCCACCGGTGCGCTGGCACTGGAAACGGTGCCGGAAAGGCTCTGCGTCGTGGGCGGGGGCTATATCGGGCTTGAGCTCGGCATCGCCTATTCAAAGCTTGGAAGCGCAGTGACCATCGTCGAAATGGCCGATCGCATCTTGCCGCTTTACGACTCCGAGCTCACTGCCCCGGTCGCCAAGCGGCTGGAGGAACTCGGGATCACCGTGCTCACCGGCGCCAAGGTGACGGGAGCAAAGGACGGCAAAGTTGCGGTCACCGACGCCAGCGATTCTCACATGGAGATCGAGGCCGACAAGGTGCTGGTGACCGTGGGACGGCGCCCGAACACCAGAGGCCTCGGCCTGGACAACCTCGTCCTCGACATGGAGCGCGGCTTCATCAAGATCGACGATCGCTGCCGCACCTCCATGCGCGGCATCTATGCGATCGGCGACGTGACGGGCGAGCCGATGCTTGCTCATCGCGCCATGGCGCAGGGCGAGCTTGTTGTCGAGGTGATCGCCGGCAAGAACGACCTGTGGGACAAGCGCGTCATCCCGGCGATCTGCTTCACGGATCCGGAAATCGTTTCCGCGGGGTTGCAGCCAGACGAAGCGAAGACTGCCGGGTTTGATACGGTGGTGTCTCTTTTCCCGTTCCGCGCCAATGGTCGCGCCATGACCATGGAACGCGAAGATGGCTTCGTGCGCATTGTGGCGCGAAAGGACAACCATCTGGTGCTCGGCATCCAGGCGGTGGGCGCCGGCATCTCCGAAATGGCGGCCGGTTTCGGGCTGGCAATCGAGATGGGCGCTCGCTTGGAGGATATTGCCGGCACCATTCATTCGCATCCGACGCGCGGCGAAGCCTTCCAGGAAGCGGCGCTGAAATCGCTCGGCCACGCGTTGCACCTTTAGCTGTCGGGAGCTACCAGTTCGCCCAACTCGGAACTGGGAGGAAGCATGGGACCGTTGGCCGGGCTACGGATCGTTGAAATGGCTGGGCTGGGACCTGGCCCGTTCTGCGGCATGCTTTTGTCCGATATGGGCGCGGACGTGATCCGCATCGATCGGCCGGGCAACCAAAGCTTGGTGGGCGTTTCCTACGACATCATGCATCGCGGCCGCCGCCTCGTCGAACTCAACCTCAAGGATGGCGCGGAGCGGGACCAAGCCCGCGCGCTGATCAATAAGGCAGATGGCCTGATCGAGGGGTTTCGCCCCGGTGTCATGGAGCGCCTGGGGTTGGGCCCTGAAACATTCGAGGCGTCCAATCCAAAACTCGTTTTCGGCCGCATGACGGGGTGGGGCCAAACCGGTCCGCTGGCGCAAACCGCCGGCCACGACATCAACTATCTGTCGATCACCGGTGCGCTCGCGACAATCGGGCCGCGGGAAAAGCCGGCCATTCCGCTGAACCTCGTCGGCGACTTCGGCGGCGGCGCCCTTTACCTCGCCTTCGGCATGGTTTGCGGTCTCCTGGAGGCGAAGTCGTCCGGTCGGGGGCAGGTGATCGATGCCGCCATTTCCGACGGCGCGGCGCATTTGATGGCCATGATGTATTCAATGCACAATGAAGGGCGCTGGAACACAGCCCGAGAAAGCAATCTCCTGGATGGCGGCGCGGCCTTTTACGAGACCTACCCGTGTGCCGATGGCAAGTTCATCTCAGTGGGTGCCATCGAGCCACGCTTCCAGAAGGTTCTGCTCGACGCTCTCGGCATCAGCACGGCGCTGATCGTCCATGACCTCCAAGCACCGGAAAACAAGAAGCTGCGGGAGGAACTGGCGCGTGTGTTTGCCTCCCAGCCGCGGGCTTATTGGGTGGAACTGCTCGAAGCCCTTGATGGCTGTACGGCGCCCGTGCTCGACATGGCGGAAGCGCCGGAGCATCCGCACAACAAGGCACGCGACACGTTCGTGACGCACCAGGGTGTGCGTCAGCCAGCGCCGGCACCGCGCTTCAGCCGGACTGTGCCTGAGCTGCAGAACTGGTCACAAACGGAGCCGGTTCGCGCGGATACCGTGCTCGACCAGTGGAAGCGGCGGCACTAGGAAGTGCCCTTTCGAGCACATTTTCCGTGCTACGAAAATCTTTATGCAACCAGCTGCCACCCGTTCTAGTTTGACGTGCTTGAAAATCCAGGGAGGCTTGGTTGCACGTTCCGCAGGAACTCAGAAGCGCGGATCAATCGGCAGAGCTGCTGAGTGTTCTGGCCAATTCTCATCGGTTGAGGATCATGAACCACCTCCTGGCCGAGGAGATGGCCGTTCATGAGGTTGCCGATCGCGTTCAGCTAAGCCAGTCCGCGATTTCGCAGCATCTGGCTCGGTTGCGGCGGGCGGGTGTCGTGAGCACGCGGCGCGATCGCCAGACCATCTATTATTCAAGCCAGTCCGAAATCGTCCGGCACCTGATCGACGCGTTGGACGGCCACTTCAATCCTCCCAATCCCGAACCGAACAGCCCAAGCGAAGAGGATTGAGCGGCGAGACGCCGATCAATGCCGGTAGGACGGATCCTTGCGGTCCAACTGAGCCTTCAGCGCGTCGAAATGCGCAAACGCCATGTCGTTGTAGTCGCGCCAGCCTTGCGCCGTTTTTTCCGCGATCTCATCGGACATGACGTTCAGCGGCTGCCCGCTGGCATAGGCCAGCATCAGCGTCTTGGCTGCGCGTTCAAAGAAGTAGAGGTCCTCGAAGGCTTCCGCAATCGTGGCGCCCGTGGTGGTGACGCCGTGGTTGCCCATCAGCAGGACCTGATGGTTGCCGAAGCAGGCAGCCAGGCGCTCGCCTTCTTCCGCCTCGTCGGCGATGCCGCCAAAGCCGAGGTCGACGCCCATCTTGCCGAAGAAGCGGGCCGTGTTCTGATCGATCGGCTTCATGGTGGGGTCCTTCAGCGAAGCCAGGGCGGTCGCATAAGGCGGATGGCAATGCAGGAGGACGCGGGCGTTGGGGCGAAGCCGGTGCAGGGTTCCATGGATCGTCCAGGCGGACGCATCCGGCGCGTTCGGACCCTTCATGACGTCAGGATCGTCTGCGTCGAGCAGAAGAAGGTCGCTGGCGCGGATCTGGCTGAAATGTTTCCAGCGCGGGTTCATCAGAAAGCGACGCCCGTCCGCGGACACGGCGGCGCTGAAGTGGTTGCCAACCGATTCGTGCCAGTCGAACTCCGCCGCCAGCCGGAAAGCGGCGGCCAAGTCGACACGCAGTTCCGCTTCCCGCGCGTCCTCGCCGGCACGCTCGAGCCGGCTTACGGTTGCCGAACTCACTTGAAGCGTCCTTCGGTGGTCAGCGCACGATAGGTGGAGCGCATTTCGCCGCGATCCGTGTAGCAGCCGCGCAAATAGCGGTCGCCGCTGGTGGCAGAATAAGCGGCGCGTCCATGCACGATGCGGTGGTTGTCAAACACGATGCATTGCCCCGCGCTGAGTCGGAAGCGCATCAGGTACTTGTCGGATTGCAGCATTTTGCCGAAGCGGACGAAGGCCGGATAGTAGCGGTCAAGGAAGCTTTGATCGAGATCGAAGATATCGGCCATGTGCTGGCTGATCGTCACGCCCGAAACTTCGCCATGGCTGTCGAGCTCGATCACGTGCTGGCGCGAACGCACGTCATAGTCATCGTGCTCGCAGTAATAGGGGATCGGCGTTTCGGACAGGATTTTGAAGTCTTCCGGGTGCTCGCGGCGAAGGTCGTTGGCGACAGCCGCACCATCGAGGAAGAGATTGGCGCCGCCTTCCACCGAGTTGGCGCGCACATGGAGGAACTGGACACCGGGCGCGACGTCTTCCGCCGGCGTATCAGTGTGCAGTTCCAGCGCCTTGGCCGTGTAGGCGAGGTTGGTCGGCTTGATGTGCGTGCGGACGTCGAAATACTCGCCGAAGAAGGTTGGCCGGACATGGCCAATCAGGCGCGCGGTTTCCGTCAGGCCTTCGTTGGAATCCGGCATGTCGTTGATGATGGCAACCCCTTCCACCAGCATCGCCTTGATCCATTCTGCAACAAGCGCCTTGTCTCGCATCAGCTCGGGCTGCGAAAACCGCGCAATCTTCTCGTAGTGATCGGCAAACCAGACCTTGCGGGGCAAATCCGCCGGATCAAAACGGCGCTCGCCCTTGGCGTATTTGGCGAGGAAATCGAGCGTGTGGCGCGTGACGTGCTCTTCGCCACGCCAGGAGATTTCCAGCGAACCCTCGACCACGCGGGCAGTTTGGGGCTGGGGCGCGTCCTTCTGGTGAAAAATGTCGAAAGTGCGCTCGCGCGTTTGGCTGTCGAACGAAGTCGGGCAATTGTCGCGAAGCCAGTAGTAGTTGAAATATGCCGTGGACCCGTCCTTCAACGGAACGCGCAAACCGTTGGCTTCCAGTGTGACCGGGCTGACGATCTGGTCCATGTCTTGTTCTCCAATGATCTAAGCGAACCTTGGAGGGGAGGATGACGCTGGCGCCAGCGCGCGGGAAGACCTAGAAATCTCAAGTTAGTATAAGCTTGGGGTTATGATGTGATCCGCAGCCTGCCTCCGCTTCGCCTGCTCACCGTGTTTGAAACGGTGCTGCGCAACGGCAGCATTCGCGCGGCTGCTTCGGAGCTCAACGTTTCGCAGCCCGCCGTCAGCCAGGCCCTGCGGCAGCTGGAAGACCATGTCGGAACACGCTTGCTCGACAGGACGACGCGGCCGCCGGGTCTCACGGAAGCCGGTCGGCTCCTGCAAAGCGCAACAACGGAAGGGCTCGGCCGCATTGCTGAAGCGTTGCAGGACATCCAGCGCCTGAGCGGCACGGCGGAACAGTCGGTGACCATTGCGTGTTCCGTGGGCTTTGCCACCTACTGGTTGATGCCACGGCTCGCCGGCCTCTATGAAACGCATCCCGGGATCGCCGTAAATGTGCTGACCACCAGCCAAGGCGCGCCGCGGCTCACGGCCAGCGTCGACATGGCAATCCGCTTCGGCAGCGGCTCGTGGAGCGACGGCGAAGTCCATCGCCTGTTTCATGAGCGCGTGGAGCCGGTTTGTAGTCCGGAACTGGCCGAGCGGCTGCCGCGCGAGGGTGCGTTGCAAGCCGCAACCCTGATCCATGTCGACGTGGACGACGAAAGCTGGACCCGATGGGCGACTTACCTACGTGCGATCGGGCAGTTGCCGGACAACCGGCGACCCGGCCTCCGGTTCACCAACTATGTGCAGGCAACACAGGCAGCCCTCAGTCATCAGGGGGTGATGCTCGGCTGGCGTTCCATTACCGGCGATCTGGTGAAACAGGGCCGGCTGGTGGTTCTTTCTGAGCCGCATTATCGCCCGGGCAGCGCGTTCTTCCTTGTTGCAGCGCATCGGCCCACCCATCAGCGGGCGAGCCAAACGGTTGCCGCCTGGTTGAGGAGCCTCGGCGACAGCGACCCATCCGGCGCTGCGAGAGCAATCTGAGCGGAAGGCAGCTGCCCCTTCTTTCTGCGCTCCACGGAGCGAAGCTCTTGCGGAGCGTGCCTGCTAATGACATGCGTTCATTATGAACGCTGTTGTTTCTCCTCGTCCTCGACCGGCCGACACGCATTCCCCGCTTCTGTCTTACGGCGGGCAGAAACCGCCGGCACCGGCCTGGTTCGCTCAAGCGCTGGCCAATGAACCAGAGGCGCTTTTTCTCGACATCGACGGGAGCTCGATCGAGGTGCTGCGGTGGGGCACTGCCACCGCCAAGGCTCCGCTTCTGCTTCTCCACGGCAATGGCGCCAGTGCAGACTGGTGGCGCTTCATCGCGCCGTTCCTCAGCCAGGACCGGCAGGTCGTCGCTTGTTCGTGGCCTGGCATGGGGCATTCGGATTGGCGCGGCCACTATGCCATCGACGACTTTGTCCAACTCGCAGATGCGGTTGCCGAACAAGCTGGCCTGCTCCAGGCGAAGGTGCCGCCGGTTCTGGTCGGCCACTCCTATGGCGGCATGGTGACCTGCCTCAGCGCTGCCCGGGCGGTGGTGCCATGGTCGGCCGCGGTGATCATCGACAGCCTTCTTGTTGATTTCCATTCACGACAAGGCTGGGACGTGCTTGGCGACCCCGCGCGCGCTGCCAGCCAGACGTGGCCGAAGGCCAACATATTCGGGTCCCTCGAGGAAGCCCTGACGCGCTTTCGCTTCCTGCCGCCGCAGCCTTCGGTCAGCGACTACGTCACGGACTTCATCGCCCGCAGTGCGCTTAAGCGGGTGGGCGATGCCTGGACATGGCGCACCGACCCGAAGCTGCGCTTTCTCGGCATACAAGACGGGCGCCTCGATGAAGCGCTGCCGCGCATCAAGTGCCCTTTGACGCTGATCCGCGGCGAACTTTCGGCGCTCGTTTCTGCCAAGGGCATGGAAACAATGGCGGCGGTTGCGCCGGCTGAAACGCGCTTCATCGCCGTGCCGGAAGCCTACCACCATGTGCCGGTGGACCAACCCCTGGCGCTGGTGGCGGCGTTACGCGCGGTTCTCTGAGGAAAACAATTCCCGGTTTCGCGCGTTGAGGCTCCTTCATGCAAAGGAGGCACGCAATGAGCGCAGGCGACATCAAGGCCGTAGAAGAAAAGCAGCGCAGGATCCAGAAGGACGTGGATGCCAAGGATGCGCAATCCGATGGCGGAAGCGGCAGCGACGAGGCGATGCAGGCTGGGGCGCGCGCTTATCCCGTGCCGCCCTTTCCCAAGCAGCATCATCCGAAGCCGGGCGAAGAACGCAAGATCGACCCCGCGCCGATGTATGATGCGCCGTTCTACAAGGGTTCGGGCAAGCTCGACGGCAAGGTGGCGCTGATCACGGGCGGTGACTCAGGCATCGGACGCTCAGTGGCCGTGTTGTTCGCGCGCGAAGGGGCGGATGTCGCAATCGCCTATCTCAGCGAAGACAAGGACGCGGCCGACACCAAGGCCGCCGTGGAAAAGGAAGGACGGAAAGCGATCCTCATTGCCGGCAACGTGGCTGACCGGAGCTTCTGCCAACAGGCCGTCGACCAGACGATCGAGGCGTTTGGCGCGCTCGATATCCTCGTCAACAACGCCGCGTTTCAGATCCATACGAACGACTTCGAGGATCTCACCGAGGAGCACTTCGACACCACGCTGAAAACCAACCTGTATGGGTACTTCCACATGGCGAAAGCTGCGGTGCCCCATCTCAAGCCGGGCTCTGCGATCATCAACACGGGGTCGATCACGGGCATCGAGGGCTCAAAGGAATTGATCGATTATTCCATGACCAAAGGCGGTATTCACGCTTTCACCAAAGCCTTGTCCAGCAATCTGGTCAGCAAGGGCATTCGGGTCAACTGCGTCGCACCCGGACCTGTGTGGACACCACTGAACCCGTCGGACCGGGACGCTGAAGGTGTCTCGAAATTCGGCTCGCAAACGCCCATGAAACGGCCGGCGCAACCGGAAGAGATCGCGCTGGCCTATGTGTTTCTCGCGTCGCCGCAGATGTCGAGCTACATCACCGGCGAAATTCTGCCGATCGTCGGGGGCTACTGAGGCGCTTCGGTGCTTTCAGAACGCTCCGGCGAGTGGTTCGGAGCTGCCCAAGCCCAGAAAACAGCGTCTCCTTGCTGGGGAGACGCTGCGGCTCCGGCTTGCTGCACCTGCTGCGGCGCCGGCCTGCGCTTGATGTCTTTCGCTCGCGCGATCTGCTTGCTGAACGGGTAGGCACTTTTCATGACGCTTCCTCCCACGGCATTCGCAGTGATGCCTGCGGGTACTGTGCGCCGGATATGATCAGGGTGCCATATCTTTTGAGAGGAGCTCGATCACATCCGCGGGGGTGTGAAGGATCTCAGCGCGCGGGCTTTTTCGCGGGAGCCGGGTTCAGTTCGGAAGAGGTGGAAGCCCCCCTAGTCGGCCTCGTGAAGGCCATCGACTGCCATCGCAAGGATGTCCTCGCGACGTCTGGCGCGAGATCGCAGCTTCGGAGAGCTTCTTATTTGATTTGTCGCTAATATAGAATCGCATTCGGGAGCTTCCTGGCTGCTGAAGGACAAAGACAGCCAACGGTTCCCCTGTTTTCACACTCTTGCGTTCGCAAACACCAATCCCTCCCATTGCAGCAGAGCTTGTCCGCCGCTAGGTCTCGCATGAGTTGATCAAAGCAGGCGAAGTAGTGGACGATCATCAGGACGAAGAAGAGCGGATCGACCGGGAACTGGTTCGCACAGGAGATGGTCCCGATCCGTTTTCAGCTGCAGTGCGTGCCACCCGCATGCCGATGCTCATTACGGATCCACGACAAGCCGACAATCCGATCGTTTTCGTCAACAATGCCTTTTTGCGCCTGACGGGTTACAGCCGCGACGAGGTGATCGGCCAGAACTGTCGCTTCCTGCAGGGACCGGGCACCAATCGCGACGACGTCGCAAAGGTCCGCGCCGCCGTCAGCAGGATGTCGTCCATCGAGATCGACCTGCTCAACTACAGGAAGGACGGTACGAGTTTCTGGAACCGCCTGCTCCTGTCCCCCGTGTTTCACGACGAGGAACTCACTTATTTCTTCGCGTCCCAATTCGACGTGACGCGGGAAAAGCAGGAGATCAACGCGCTGCACGGCAACCGTGACAGCCTGGAAGAAGAGCTGCGCTCGCGCATCGTTGACGTCGGTCTGGCGGAAGAGCGACTGCGGTTCACCCTTCGCGCCGGGAAGCTGGGCTTCTGGACCCTGGACCTCAAAACCAACCGCCTCGTTGCTTCACCGCTGTGCAAGCAGAATTTCGGACGGCAGGCGTCCGCTACCTTCACCTTCGACGATCTCAACCAGTCCATTGCTCCCGAACATCTGGAAGCCTGGCGGGAAAGCTTGGCAGAAGCTCTTTTGCCTCCGGGCGAGATGAAGGTCGAATACAAAATCAACACACCGGATGAGGAACAGCGCTGGATCGAGCTGCGCGGGCAAACCGCCTTTGACAGCAGCGGAACGCCGCACAGCATGAGCGGGGTGTCCATCGACATCAGCGAGCGCAAGCAAGCGGAGGAACACCGTAATCTTCTGGCGCGCGAGCTCAACCATCGCGTGAAGAATTCGCTGGCAACGGTGCAGGCGATCTTCGGCCAGACCCTGAAAACGGCCTCCACCATCGAGGAAGCACGCCAGGCCGTGTCGTCGCGCATCCAGGCTCTTGCCGGTGCACAGGACGTTTTGATCGAGCAGGGCTGGACGCGATCCGAACTAAGCCATGTTCTGAAGAATGCCCTCCGACCCTTTGAAGACGGCCATGGCCGCATCCATTACGGCGGCCCGCGTGTGGCCGTGTCGGCTGCTGCAACAACGGCCTTCAGCTTGGCGCTCCACGAATTGGCGACGAATGCGCTGAAATATGGCGCGCTTTCCAACGAAAGGGGCCGCGTTGCCATCGAGTGGCAGGTAGAAAAGGGGCAGTTCAACCTCACCTGGCGCGAAAGCGGCGGCCCGCCCGTGTCGCTGCCGCAGCGGCGAGGGTTCGGATCAACGATGATCGAGCGCGCCCTGGCATCCTCCGTGCAGGGCACGGCGGAGATCGCCTACCCGCCGACCGGCGTTGTTTTCCGGGTTACCACGGAACTGCGGCACCTCCGCCCCGAGGAGCTGTAGCGTCTGCACACGCGAGCCCGCAACGGGCTCGCTGTCAGTTGATGGAGGGAAACTGCGCCTTCATGCGGTTGCGGGTGTAGATGATGGCGTCTTCCGTGTCGGCATTGGCTTCATGCACGGAAATCTTGGCGAGGGCCAACGCCATCATGGCAAAAGCATAATCGGCACGCTCCAGCACGTCGGTTGCGACTTCAACGAAGCTGCCGCGGTCGGAGCGAAGCAGTCGAGCCAGGTCCGCATGATTAAAGCTGGGGACACGCTGTTCGGACGCCTTGTGTTTCACGGGGAGCCTCGTCACGCACGAATCGTCGATCCAACCTGCCGGACTGAGGAAGGTGTGGCAACGCTGCATTCGCGCGAGGCTGGTGGGAAGCTGGATTGTGGAGTTTCAATGACTTGCCACAGTCAGGATGATGCCGGCCTGGACATCAATGGACAGCTGATGCGCCGCATGTGCGTGCCGCGCGTTTCGGCGTGTGGCCGTCAGGAATGGCTTTGGCGGCCTTGTTCACCTGCAACAAGCAGGCCGAGATGCTTGATGTAGCTCGTTGTTTCGAACGCGCTGCTGCGGGCTTCCGCCAGGAGCTCGTTCATCTGCCGAAGCTCCATCCGCTGAAGCGCGCAGAGCTGCATGCTGTTGGCCAGCATCTGCAGTGTTTTCTCGTAGTTGGCTTCTGACTGCCGCAGCAGGGCGGCGAGATCTTCGATCCGTTCCATCAGCCGGCGCTTGTCGGCTTCCGCTTGTCGGGCATCGCGCTCGGCCGTTTCTTCCAGCCGGGCGAAGCTTCGCTCGTAGAAGGCGATCTTGCTGGCAGCGGCCTGGACCATTTCAAGCAAGGGCCCAAGCGACTTTGCATCCTCGACAGCTTGCTGCGGGCGCTGCGGGGTTTCCGGACGCGGAAGCGACGGCTCGCTTTCCGCAGTCTCCATCAGGTCAAGTTCAAGGCCAAGGTCCATATGCGTCCTCCCCGAGAGGACGAGAATCAGCCCGCACGAAGTTGCGCGTTCTTTTCCCGTTTGATGCTGCCGCCGAAGCCGTTGACGATCGCCTGGTTCAGCCGCGTCAGCCAGGTTTCGGCTTCGATGGCGCGTGCTTCAAAGGCCTTGGCGCGCTGGTTCGCCGCGCGGATCTCTTCTTCGGCGCTGTTGAGGCGCGCAGCCATCTGGATGCTGGCATCACGATGCGCCGCGTTCATGGCTTCGATCTCAAGTTCGAGCACCTGAACGCGCTCTTCGCTGGCCTTGATCGCCTCGCAGGCTTCCTGGACGAGGAGCAGGGAAGACGCCCATTCCGGCTTGCGGGGCTCGTCTTCCCGCTCGAAACGATAGGTCGGCTTTGCGGCAACGGACGCTTCCCGCACCTGGCGCGGCTCGTAGTCCATTTCCTGGCTGGCTTCACTGGAAGCGGTGCCTTCCCAGGCATCATTGCCCACGACGTTCACTGCACGGCTCATTTTGAACTCCTCGTTCCAGCGCGCGAAAGTTACGGAATTAGTCATTGTCTTCATTCGAAGGCTTCGGCCCGACAGGCAGGAAGCTCACGTTGGATTGCGGCTCGGATTGCTTTGGATCGTCCAGCGCCATCGGCTGGAAGGACCGATTGGCGCGCTTCAGGGACTCGTTCAGGCGCTGCAGGGAAGCCCGGCTCTCGCGCGCAATGTTCAGCGCGCCTTGCGCCAGCGTGCGTTCCGCCCGTTCATTTTCGAGCTCTTCCACAAGCCGGCGATGCGATGCTTCCAGAGCCGCCCGCTCCAGCTCGAATTCCTTGGTGAGCTCTTCCACCCGTTCCGACCGAGCGCGCGCCTTTTCCAGCGCGCTTGTAAGAGCGACTTCTTTGGCGGAAAGCGCCTTCGTGAGCATGTCGCAGCGCTTCACGAGGCTTTCCGCCGAACGCTGGGTTTCCGAGAGCTCCGCAGCCTTGGCCGCAAGCCTTTGTTCCAGGCTGGCGTTCTGGCGTTCGGCCGCCTCGCATTGCTTTTCGAGGTTGCGCACGAGACTATCCGAATTGCGGAGGGCCGCGTCCTTTTCCGAAATCAGATGGCGGGACTGCCCGACGACCTGCTCCGCGGAGGTCACACGGGCGGTCAAAGCTTCCAGCCGCAGCACCAGAGACGCTTTTTCGGCGCTGAGAGCAGACAGTGTCAGGTCGTGCGCATGCTCGCGCTGCTGGCGGGCCGCTTGCTCGGCTTCGAGTTTCTGCTGGAGCTCCGCGATCCTTGTTTGGCGCTCCTGCGCCTGGCGGTCGCTCTCGTTCAAGCGCGACTGGAGGTCGACGCGGTCCATGACCTGTTTGTCGATTGCGCCCTGCAGCCGCTCCAATTCGCGTTCCAGCGTGGCGCTGCGGTCGGCGTGCAGGATCGCTTGTTCCTGCGTAAGCTGCAACTCCGCGGCGCGCTCGGCAAGGAGCTCGCTCAGTTCTCCGACCTCGGCATCCAGGCGCTGGCGGTTTTCGCGCTCGGTTGCAAGCTGCTGGTCGGCATTCGCAAGCAACTTCTGGGTTTCTGCCAGCTTCGACCGGTCGGCTGCCGCGGAGGCATGCACGTGATCGAGATCGTCTTCCATCGCCTTGTTGCGATTGAACAGCACGTGGTAGTCGTTTGAGAGCGTCGAGAACTTTTCAGCGTTCTGCTGCAGTTCTCGCTGGAAGCGGGCGCGCTCCTCGCTTTCGCGCCGGAGCAGTGCCTCGAGTTCGAGCACCCGGGCCTTAGCCTTCGGCAGTTCCGTGGAAAGCTCCTCGATCGGCTTGGACAAGAGATGGAAGTCGTCCGAAAGGGACTTCAGGTCTTCCAAACGGTCCGCCATGTAACTGAAGCGGACATGCAGGAGCTCGTTGCGCTCGCCCACCTTTTGCAGCGCTGGGGTGGGGGCCGCTGCGGGGGCAACCTGCGGCTGCGGGTCCACAGCTTCCGACGCAGTTCCCGAGGAACTGTCGGCGCTGGCACGCTTGCGCAAAAGGAAGTCCCACGGCGCGGTCATCTTTTTCTCCCGTGCGCCGACTCTACCCTTAACGCTTCATTAAGCAATAACGCCCGGGGCTTATCCTCTTCATTCCTTGGGCTTGTTGCATGCGAGTCACTGCGCGCGGAGGCGTCAAAGATGCAGTTGTGAAAGGAGGGGCACGGCACCGGGCGGGCTACTGCAATCCGGATGCGTCGACCAGATTAACCGGAGCCGGTGCGGGTGGCGCAGCCTGATCGCCAACCAACCCGCTCAGTTCGAGCTGCTGCTCCTTCGGAAGCATCGCAGAAACCGCGGCTGCGACGAGCAGCACGAGCATGAAGATCGGAATGTACCATTCTGGCGCGCGAAAGCGGTGCATCGAGTGAGGTCTCCCGTGATCCACATTCGCGTATCACGGAAACAAGATGCGTCGCGGCCAAGCCGCCGGCAAGGCGGCTTAAGGATTCGTTTACTTTAAGGTTAAAACGGCGGGGCTAAACCGCAAGCGCCGCCGAACGGGCATTCGGGATCTGGATATCGATCTCCAACGTGGAGGTCGTGTCGCCGCGATCCATCCGCACATGCACGTCGTCATGGTCGATCTGGATGTGGCGCGCGATCACGGCCATGATCTCCTCGCGCAGCTTGCCAACCAGATCGGGCTGGTTGCGGCTTTTGCGCTCATAGGCCAGCAGGAGCTGGAGGCGCTCACGGGCAACCGGCGCGCTGCCGCGCCGCTTGAAGATGTCGAACATGCTCATGCCGCTTTCCTTCCGAGCAGTCGGTCGAGGAGGCCGCGCTTGTCTGTTGGCAGCACCATCGGCACCGTTTCACCTTGCAGCCGCTTGGCTGCCTCGAAGTAGGCTTTTGCCGCGATATTGGACGGCTCGTTCACAGTCACTGGCGACCCAAGGTTGGATGCGCGCAGAACGGCCTGGCTTTCCGGAACGATGCCGAGCAGCGGCGTCGAGAGGATCTCCAGAACGTCGTCGATGTTGAGCATCTCGCCGCGTGCGGCCCGGGCAGGGTCGTAGCGCGTCACGAGAACATGCTTCTTCACTTCTTCACCCCGTTCGGCCTTGAGCGTGCGCGAGTCGAGCAGCCCGATGATGCGGTCGGAATCGCGAACCGAAGAAACTTCCGGGTTGGTCACGATTACAGCTTCATCGGCAAAGCGCATGGCGAGCTGGGCGCCGCGCTCGATGCCGGCCGGGCTGTCGCACAGCACATAATCGAACTTGGCGCGCAGCGGCGCGATGA
The DNA here is from genome assembly GCF_017813335.1 of Tianweitania sediminis. Lineage (GTDB taxonomy): Bacteria > Pseudomonadota > Alphaproteobacteria > Rhizobiales > Rhizobiaceae > Tianweitania > Tianweitania sediminis. The sequence goes on from NZ_JAGIYY010000001.1 coordinate 605,514, forward strand.
CCTTGGCCACGCCTTCTTCCGTCAGCGCGTCCTTGTCGCGCGTTTGAGAGGCCGGCAGGAGATAAAGCGACTCGAGGCGCTTGTCGCGGATCAACGCCTGCGTGAGCTTGGCCTGGCCCTGGGTGACGTTGACCAGATCGAAAACGACACGGCGCTCGGCACCCATGACCAGGTCGAGATTGCGCAAACCGACGTCGAAATCGATCAACACCACCTTCAAGCCGGTTGATGCCAACGCCGCCCCCAACGCGGCCGTCGACGTTGTTTTGCCCACGCCTCCCTTGCCGGAGGTAACAACCACTACCTTCCCCATTTCCGTGTCTCCCGTCGGGTTCAGTTGAGGGTCGTGACGCAAACCACGCCACCCTCGAGATAAGCTTGGATCGGCCGCCCGATATGCGTGGCTTCCATGTCTTCGGCGGTGCGGTACCAGCCGTCCACGGACAGAAGCTCGGCCTCGTTGCGGCGGCAAAAGATGCGCGCGTCTTCCTTGCCATTGGCGCCGGCAAAGGCGCGGCCGCGCAAAGTGCCGTAGATGTGAACGGATCCGCCGGCGATCACTTCTGATCCCGAAGCCACGGATCCGAGCACGACGATGTCGCCTTCCGGATGGTAGATCGACTGGCCGGAGCGCACCGGCTGGTCAAGGATCAGCGTGTTGGCAGCTTCCAGATCTTCCGGCTCTTCAGTCACGACGGCTTCCGGTTCCGGCGCGGGCTTGTCGTCCGCTCGGGGCACATCGACCGTGACAGGACGCGCGCCCTTCAGCAAAGGTGGCAGGCTTGGATCGAGATCTTCGCGGCCCGCTTCGTCGATGGCGTAGATCCGGATACCGCGGCGGCTAAATTCCGCTACCAGCTCGGCGATCTCTGCGTCGTTCGGCTTCAAAAGGTTGAGGTCCAGCACCACCGGCCGACCCGCAAAAAAGCCCGGTGAATTCGCAGTCCAATCATCCAGCCCGCCGAACCACTCGTCCAGCGGCGCTTCGGGAGCCAGTGCGAAGGCCATGAAGGATCGCGCGGGAAAGCGGATCGACTTTCTTTTGGCAGGAGGGGCAGGAAGCTCGGCTTCCGGTTCGGGTGCGCAGTGCAAGGCAGGCAGGTCCTTAATGAACAGTTAACCCTAGGCGCCGGCTGGTTAACAAGCTGTTAAGCAGCGACATTGACAGCGGCGGCTTGCCCGTAGCTGGCGGCGACCATCGTCTTGCTTCGAGGCGCTCAGCCTCTTGGCGTTTTCTCGCCCTGCCGTAACTTATGTGATGGCGAGGGGGGCACTTGGCGGTCAGGGTTGGGCTACAAAGGAGTGCCAATGGAAACCTCTCGGAGCGATGGCCTACTCCCTGACCAGTTGCCGGAGCGGGCGATCACGGTCTCATCAAGCAGCCAAGCCAACATGTCCGCCGAGATGGTCGATCTCATTCCGGCGCTTCGGGCTTTCGCTCGCACTTTCTGCAGTCGTCCAGATGAAGCCGACGATCTGGTTCAAGAGACCCTCGTCAAGGCGATTGCCAGCATCAACCAGTTTCAGCCCGGCACCAAGCTGAAGTCGTGGCTGTTCACGATCATGCGCAACACCTTCTACACGCGGACGCGGCGCGCAAAGCGCGAGCAGCCGGGTGGTGCCGACTGCATCTCCAGCTATCCGTCAGGAGAAGCGACCCAGGAGTGGTCGTTGCGCGGTGCGGAAATCGAACGGGCCATCGCTGCATTGCCGGAACAACAGCGCGAAGTTCTGATCCTCGTCGGTGTGCTTGGGGTGAGCTACGAGGAATCGGCGCGGATCTGCAATTGCGCCATCGGGACAATCAAGAGCCGGATGAACCGCGCACGGCAGTCGCTTCTTGAACTTCTGGGAGAGACCACGCCGGAAGCGGCCATTGAACGCTCCTCTCCGCTCGTTGATCCCGGCGTTTCGCCCAATTGAACAAGCAGCCAAGTTGAGCTGATCGAAGAATGAAAGCCGCCCGGCGGGGAATCGCCGCAGCGGCTTTCGTTTCAGTCGCGGGCAAAGGTGCCGACGATCTCGCCTTGTGCGACCACCTTGCCCTTCATGGCCTCGATTACCGCATCCCGCTTGGCGCCGGGGTCAAGTTCCAGCGACGGTACGGACAGGGCAAAGACTTGGAAGTGGTAGTGGTGCGCAGGATCGCCCACGGGCGGCTTCGGGCCGAAATAGCCGGTGCTGCCCCTGCTGTTCGTTCCTTGCTTCACATCCGGCATGTCCGGAATCACCACGTCAGTCGGCATGCCTTCGCGTAGCTTGGTCACGTCGGCCGGGATGTCGTAGACGATCCAATGTACGAACGGCTTCGGCTGCGCCGCATCCGGATCTTCCGCGAGCAGGACGAAGGACTTGGCGCCATCGGGCGCATCGCTCCATTCCACCGCAGGCGATGCATTGTCGCCATCGGCAGCGAACGTCACGGGTATCGCTTCATCCCGCGGAAAGCTGGCGGTCACCTCCAGAGCTTCGGACTGCGAGGGTTCCAGAATGGCATTCGCCAGCTCGGACGGTGTCGGCTCCGGGAAGCTGTTTGGCACCGGTTGAGCCTCTTGAGCGGCGGCTTGATCACCGGTGTAGGCAATGCGGTAAATCACGCCGTTGCTGTCATCGGACACAAACATGGAGCCATCCGGCGCCACCGTCAGTCCGGCAAGGCGGCCAAGATAACCGAAGCCGTTCTCGCCTTCATTGAGGAAGCCGGTGACGAAGGGTTCGACCGCCACCGGACGATCATTCTCGAAACGGACCCGTGCGACTTCGTAGCCGCTCGGCGGACGGCGGTTCCATGAACCGCGCATGGCGATAAAGGCGTCGCCGCGGTATTCCTCTGGAAAGGCTGCGCCCTTGTAGAACGCCATCTGCATGGGCGCGCTGTGCGGCGTATATCCCGCCAAGGGCTTCTCGGTTTCGCGGGCAAGTTGTTCGAGAGACACGCCTTCCGGCGGGTTGTCCTGCGGGTTGATTTCACCCATGCCGTAGATGTAGGGCCAGCCATAATCCTTGCCCTTCTCGATCAGATTGACCTCCTCGATCTGCGCCTCGTCTCCGAGCCAGTCGATGCCATGGTCGATGCCGTAAAGATCGCCTGTTCCAGGCTGCCAATCGAAGCCGATCGTGTTGCGCAGGCCCTTGGCCAAGATGGTGCGGGACGATCCATCCTTCTTGGCGCGAAGCATGGTGGCATTTTCGGGATTGCTTTCAGCGCAGGCGTTACAGGTGCTGCCCACCGAAATGTAAAGCATGTCGTCCGGACCGATCGCAATCGTGCGGTTCGGATGCTGCCCGGCGTCCGGCAGATCGTTAATGATGCGGCGTAGCGGGCTGAAGCTGCCGTCATCTTCGACGTCGGCAACGTAGACGTCGTTCACCGTCACGAGGAACACTTGGTTCCCGTCGAAAGCGATCCCGTGCATGCCGTCACGGCTCGCTACCGTGCGGGTGGTGTCCGCTTCGCCGTCACCATCACCGTCCTCGACGAGGATCACGTCGCCGACTGTTCTGCGGGTGGCGTAAAGCCGGTCTTTCGGCCCCACCGCCAACATGCGCGGGTTCACGAGGTCGCGCGCGAAGACCGTTACTTGGAAGCCGTCCGGCGCCTTAAGCATGTTCTGGAGTTCTGCGTCGCCGGGAACCGTAAGTTTCTCCGGCTCAAGGATCGTGCCCTGGATCGTCACGTCGGAGTATTGCCCGACCTTGCCCTGTGGTTGAGCGGAAGCTGTGCCCACAAGGGCTAACAAAGATGTGGTCAGTGCAAGGGTTCGCATCGTCGGCTTAGGCATCTTGTTGTCTCCGATAAACAGTGCTTGCGAGGGGTCTGGTTGGCGTTGGCAACGCGTGCCCACCCGCGCTAGCGACGGAAAAGGTCCGGCATCGCTGCCGGGCCTTTTTGATGAGGGGTCAGTTTCCTGAGCCGGGTTCCGCCATCTTGCGGTGCTGCTCGGCCAGCATGCCTGAAGGCGTGACTGTCGCGATGGCAGACTGGATCTTGTTTTTCCAGCCGCTGACCGTGTCGCCATCACCGCGCATCATGGCATCGTAGCCCGTGCGCGCCACCATAGCCGGATCGTCCTTTTTGCCCTGCCCAACGGATGTATCGAGCATGTCGGCGCGTTCGAAGAATTCCGTATCCGTTGGTCCCGGCATCAAGCAGGTAACGGTGACGGCCGTGTCCTGAAGTTCGTTGCGCAACGCAAAGGCAAAGCTGTCCACGAAGGCCTTGGTGCCGTTGTAGACTGCCTGGAACGCGCCCGGCATGAAGCCTGCGATCGAGCCCGTGAACAGGATCTTGCCGTGGTTGGCGCTACGCATGTCGCGCCCGATCTTGTGCACAAGATAGATCGTGCCGGTGATGTTGGTATCCACGACATGGCGGATGTCGGTGAAATCCTGGTCCAGGAAGGCGTGACCTAGACCGCGGCCGGCATTGGCCATCAGAATGTCCACCGGCCGGCCGCCCGCCTTCACGGCTTGGTAGAGCTGGTCGACCCCATTGATCGTTGCCAGATCGGCCTGAACAGCCTTCACGTCGTTTCCGGATGGGCGGAGCTGGTCTGCGGCGCTTTCGATTTCCGCTTCATCCGCAACAACGATCAGGTCATAGCCGTCGTTGGCGCAGATCTTGGCGAGCTCCAGCCCGATCCCGGTGGATGCGCCGGTGACAACAGCGAGTTTCTTGCCTGCCATGTGAGGTCCTTAAGGCTTGAGAACGACTTTGATGCAGCCGTCCTGCTTGTTGTTGAATGTGTCGTAGAGAGCGGGGCCTTCTTCGAGGCTGGCGCGATGGGTGATCACGAACGACGGATCAATGTCGCCATTCTCGATGCGCTTCAGCAATTGCGGCAGGTAAGCCTGCACCGGCGTTTGGGCCATCTTGAAGGTAAGGCCGCGGTTGATGGCCGAGCCGAACGGGATCTTGTCGAGGAAACCGCCGTAAACGCCAACAACCGACACCGTGCCAAAGTTGCGGCAGCAATGGATCGCCTGACGCAGCACATGCGGGCGGTCCGTGCCAAGGAAAGTCGCGACCTTGACGCGGTCAATCACCGCATCGAGCCCTGAACTGATCAGCGGCTCGGTTCCAACGGCGTCGATGCACGCATCCGCACCCCGACCCTTGGTCATGTCGATGATGCGCTCGTAGATGTCATCTTGAGCGAAATCGAGCGTTTGGGCGCCGGCCGAGCGCGCCATTTCAAGACGCTCAGGAACCGTGTCGATTGCGATCACCCGTTCGGCGCCCAAAAGGAACGCGCTGCGGATCGCCATCTGGCCCACCGGACCGCAACCCCAGATCGCGATCGTGTCGCCCGGCTGAATGTTGCAGAAGTCAGCGGCCATGTAGCCCGTTGGAAAAATGTCGGACAGGAAAAGCGCCTGTTCGTCGGTCATGCCGTCCGGCACCTTCACGGGACCGACGTCGGCGTAGGGGACGCGCAGATATTCGGCCTGGCCGCCGGCATAGCCGCCCAGCAGATGCGAATAGCCGAACAGGCCGGCAGGGGAATTGCCCCAAAGCTCCATGGCCTTGCTGCGGCTCGGGTTGGAGCGCTCGCAGCCAGAATAAAAGCCGCGCTTGCAAAAGAAGCATTCGCCGCAGGAAATGGTGAAGGGGACGACGACGCGGTCGCCGACTTTCAGGTCGCCGGCATCCTTGCCCACCTCAACCACTTCGCCCATCGCCTCATGGCCGACGACGTCGCAGCTGTGCATGTCGGGAATGACACCGTTGTAAAGGTGCAGGTCCGAGCCGCAGATCGCGCAGGCCGTTACCTTGATGATGGCATCTCGCGAATCCTCAAGCTTCGGATCCGGCACCGTTTCGCAACGGATATCGTGTTTGCCATGCCAGGTGAGGGCCTTCATGCGCTGTCTCCTTGTGCTGTCCCCTTTCAATCTCCGTTGTCGTCAGTGGTTCCGGACGGAAAGGTCACGGCCGGCGAACGGAACCTTGCGGCGGGGTCGAAGTTTGTGACGCGACCCCTCAACAGGAGAAAGCGCAGTGGCCAAGGAAAAAACGCTCAACGATCTTTTCTACGACACGCTGAAAGACATCTATTACGCCGAACGCAAGATCCTGAAGAACCTGCCGAAGATGGCGCGCGCCGCGCAGTCGCAGGAGCTCAAGGACGCTTTCGAGAAGCACAAGGAACAAACGGAAGGCCAGATCGAACGCCTGCAGCAGGTCTTCGAGATCATTGGCAAGCGGGCCTCGGGCAAGACCTGCGATGCGATCGAAGGCATCATCTCGGAAGGCGAGGAGATCATGGACGAGTACAAGGGCATGCCTGCTCTTGATGCCGGCATCGTTTCCAGTGCCCAGGCGATCGAGCACTACGAGATCACCCGTTATGGTACGCTGAAGCGTTGGGCCGAACAGCTGGGCATGAATGATGCTGCCAAGCTTCTCGATGAAACGCTCCAGGAAGAAAGCCAGACCGACGAACTGCTCAACCAGGCGGCGGAGAAGGTCAACAAGGAAGCCATTGCGGCTTGATGGCTGCCGGCGGGCGGGAGATGGCTCCCGCCCGCCCCCTTAATGCAGGTTTCGCGAGGGTGGCTGCGCGTCGCCGGTATCATCGCGAAGCGCACTCCGTCTCTCGGAAAGGTCCTTTTTCAGGACGTCCACCGGCGGCGCATATAGAAAGCCGAACGATACGGCGCCTTCCTTGCCGTCCACCGCATGATGCAAGCGGTGCGCCTGGTACAAGCGCTTGAGATAACCCTTGCGCGGCGGCTTCTTGAACAGCCAGCGCTGGTGAACCAGCCCATCGTGGAAGACGAAGTAGAGCGCGCCATAGATCGTAACCCCGAGCGCGATCCACGTCAGAAGCGGCACCCATGTGCCCAACGCAAACAGCCCGATCGAGATGCCGGCGAATACGAGGGCATAAAGATCGTTTTTCTCGAAGACGTGATCATGGTCTTCGTGGTGGGACTTGTGCCAGCCCCAACCCCATCCGTGCATCACCCAGCGATGAAGCGCATAAGCGCCCAGTTCCATCAGCACCACGGTGCCGATAACCAAAAGGGCGGCCACAAAGGGGTTCATCGAAGGTCTCCTCGTGTGCTCTGCATCGGCGCGCGCCGCAGGCTCGCCAGATCCTGAGAGCCGGTGCAAAAGCACGCCACGCGCAGCTGTTCCACCGTGATCTCAAACGCCTCGATAACAGCTTCCGGCGAGATCAAGGCGGTTTCGAGGACGTAGGCGGCCTGGCCAATGAGATCGGCCCCGAGACGAATGGCCTTCGCGGCGTCGAGCCCTGTGCGAATGCCGCCGGACCCGATCAAAAAAATGTGTGGTGCAGCGGCTCGTGCCTGCGCCACTGCCTCGGCAGTGGGGATGCCCCAATCCGCAAAGGGCTGTGCAACCCGACGATGCCGATCCGTTTGCCCCCGATGCCCTTCGATGGCCGCCCAGCTTGTGCCGCCGGCGCCCGCCACATCGACCGCCTGCACCCCCGCCTCCACCAGGCGTCGCACGACCTGCGGGGACAAACCGGCTCCCACTTCCTTGGCGACAACCGGGACCTGAAGGCCTGCGCTGAGCCGGTTGATCGAGTCGAGAACACCGCGCCAATTGGTGTCCCCGCCCGGTTGCAGTGCTTCCTGAAGCGGGTTCAGGTGGACGATCAGCGCATCGGCGCCGATCGCTTCCACCACGCGCCGCGCCTGGTCAAAGCCTTGAGGGCCAAGGAGTTGCGCGGCGCCGATGTTGGAAAGCAGCGGAACGGACGGGAGGAAATCGCGCAGCCGCTGGGACAAGCCGCTGTTGCTGCCGCCTTCAAGGGCCACGCGCTGCGACCCCACCGCAAAGGGTATTCCCAGCGCCTGCGCAGCCACGGCAAGATTGTGGTTGATCTGCTCGGCGCGGACGGCACCGCCCGTCATCGAACTGATCATCAACGGGGCAGAGAGGTCGTACCCAAGCCAGCGTGTGGACAGATCGATATCCGCCAGAGCGATCTCGGGCAGGGCGCAGTGCACGAAGCGGATGTCGTCGAAGCCGGTCCGGGCCGAAACAACCCCCGCTCCCGCCAGAACGAGATCCAAATGGCTGTCCTTCCGCGACAACAAACCCGAAGGCGGCGCTGCCTTGGCATCCATTCATCCGCTCCTACTTCGAGTTGATCGAGATAGGTATTGCATTGTACGCCGGATGCCAGTCCTTTTGGAGGAAGTTGGCGCACCCGGAGGAGGCCTGATGCTGAAGCAGCCCCGTGACTCGGCTCGGGAGGAGTTGGAGCACCTGAAGGTGCGTATCGAACGGCACCTGGTGGCGCTGGTCGGCTCCGCCCATCCCAACGAGCCGGTTTTGCGCACGGCTGTTCGGGAAAGTGTTCTGAGCTCCGGCAAGCGGCTGCGTCCGATGATGGTCGACCTTGCCGCCCGCGACCTCGGCTTCGTTTCGGACGTGTCGCTGCATGCGGGCTGTGCCATCGAGCTGATCCACACCGCGTCCTTGCTGCTCGACGATCTGCCTTGCATGGATGATGCGCTGACGCGCCGCGGCCAGCCGACCATCCATATCCGCTATGGCGAAGACGTTGCTATCCTGGCGTCGATTGCCTTGTTGAGCGATGCATTCGCCTTGCCGAGCCGTCTTCCGGATCTCACCGGCGACCAGAAAAGCGACTTAGCGGGGGTGCTGGCGCAGGCCGTCGGCATGAACGGCCTGGTTTCCGGCCAGTTTTCGGATCTTCGCACCGCAGGGCGCCCGGGGGAAAGTATTCAGGACCTCAACGATCGAAAAACTGGCGCTCTTTTCGTGGCGGCCATGCGCATGGCGGGCATTCTTGCCAACGCATCGCCTTCGAGCCAACAGGCGCTAGGCGTGTTCGGCGTGGAACTTGGCCGCGCCTTCCAGTTGTTCGACGACCTGCTTGATGTTGCTGGTGATCCAGAACGGATGGGCAAGAACAACGGCATGGACCATGGCAAGACGATCGCCGCCCAGCAATCCACCAGCGAAGCCCTGATGGCGCAGGTTCACAGCCATCTTTCGAACGCCGTGGCTGCCCTGGAGCGCGTTCCGGGCGGCGCCCCTCGCTTGCTGGCTTTCACCAATTTCCTTTTTGGCGACCCGGACGATCTCCGGAGCAACCCGTCCACCAGCGGTGCACTTTTGCCAGGCCTTCTGGCCTGAACCCGATCCGGTCAGATCAAGGGGCGCTGCCAAAGGTCCGGTGAGCGTGGCGAGGTCCCGCCGCCGCGCCGCGACCCAACAGCCATAGCGGCACCCCGCGCGGTGAAGCCGATCTTGTCGCGCTTGGTGGTGCGCACACGGATATCCCAGGCAGCCTCTCTCTTTGCCACCACCTTTAGGCCGATCGCCCGGTACACCAGGAGCGCCGTGGCAATAGCCCAGGCCGCGCGCAGGGGAAGCGCCGGCAGCCCCTGTTGGGCAGAGGCGTAAAAGGGCTCGGCGGCCGCAACCAGCCGCTCGGCCAATCGCGCAAGCCCTGCGCGGTGTTGCGGCGCCGCCATCGTTTCGGAAGCGATGCCTTCTTCGGCAAGCCAGCTCAGCGGCAGGTAAACGCGGTCGTTTTCGGCATCTTCAACGATGTCGCGCGCGATGTTGGTGAGCTGGAAGGCAAGGCCAAGGTCGCAGGCACGGTCCAGAACAAGCGGATCGCGCACGCCCATGATCTGCGCCATCATGATCCCCACCACGCCGGCGACGCCGTAGCAGTAACCGAGCAGGTCATCGAGCGTCTGGTAGCACTTGCCTTCGGCATCGGCCTGGAACCCGTCGAGATGGGCTGCGGGAAGCGCCGGCACGATGCCATACCGGTGCGCAACCTCGGCCAGGGCCGCGAAAGCCGGATGATCGCTGGTTTCGCCGCTAAGGGCAGCCGAGGTCGATCGGCGTAGGGCGGTTAGCCGCTCTTGCGGGTCGCCCACGCCCGCCGACTGACCATGGCCGAGCACCTGCCCGTCCACGACGTCGTCGCAATAGCGGCACCAGGCATAAAGCTTTGCCACATCGCGGCGCGTGGCTTCGTCAAACAACCGTGACGCCGCCGCGAAGCTCTGCGAGCCACGTGCAATCGCCTGGTCGGCGTAGGCTTGCGTGGCGTCCGTCATCCGGCCGGCTGGATCATCAGTTGCGCGGTGGCCTTGGCCGAACCGATCACGCCTGGCACACCAGCGCCTGGGTGGGTGCCGGCGCCCACGAAATAAAGGTTCTGGATGACATCATCGCGGTTATGCGGCCTGAACCAGGCGCTCTGGGTGAGGATCGGCTCCAGCGAAAAAGCAGAGCCCAGATGGGCGTTGAGTTCGTCACGGAAGTCGAACGGCGTGAAGTGCCGGACGGTGACAAGCTGGGAGCGGAGGCCCGGCATGTAGCGCTGTTCAAGGTAATCGAGGATCCGGTCGCGATAAAGCGGCCCTTCCGTGTTCCAGTCGATCTCCGCGCTCCCGAGATGGGGAACGGGCGCCAGCACGTAATAGCTCCCGCTGCCGGAAGGTGCCAGTGATGGATCGGTGACGGACGGCGCATGAAGATACAACGAGAAATCGGTGGCGAGCTTCGGACCAGAAAAGATCTCGTTGATCAAGGGACGGTAGCGGGGCCCGAAGCAGACCGTGTGATGTGCCAGTTGATCGTGGATCTTGTTCAAGCCGAAATAGATCACGAACAAGGACATCGAGTGCCGCTTGGCAGCGAGCTGTGCGCCGCGCTTCTGGCCGCGCGCGTGGTTGCCCATCAGCTTCCCATAGGTGTGAACGACATCGGCGTTGGAGGCCACCAGATCGACGTCCAGCCTGTTGCCCCCGGACAGAACCGCCCGAGCCTTGTTTCCGTCGAACACGATTTCGTCCACCGGCGCATTGAACCGCAACTCACCGCCGAGATCGCGGAAAAGCCGCACCAGCCCCTGCACCAGAGCTCCGGTACCGCCGCGGGCAAACCACACGCCGCCCTTGCGTTCCAGCGCGTGGATCAGGGCGTAAATCGCGGAGGTCGAAAACGGATTGCCGCCCACCAGCAGCGAATGAAACGAAAACACCTGGCGGAGATGCTCATCCTGAATGAAGCGGGCCACCACCGCATACACGCTGCGCCAAGCCTGTAACTTCGTCAGCTGAGGTGCAACTGCAATCATGCTGCGGATATTCAGGAAAGGCACCGCGCCCAGCTTCTCGTAGCCTTCGCGGTAAAGCTCGTGTGAATAAGCAAGGAAGCGTTTGTAGCCGTCCACGTCGGCGGGGTTGCGGGCGCGGATCTGCTCGTCGAGCGCATGCTGGTCGTCAAGGTAGTCGAAGGTGGAGCCGTCTTCCCAGGCGAGCCGGTAAAACGGTGTGACGGGAAGAAGCTCGGCATAATCTTCCATCCGCCGGCCGCTGAGCTCGAACAGCTCACGGATGCAGTTCGGATCGGTAATGACAGTGGGACCGGCGTCGAACACAAAGCCCTGGTCTTCATAAACGTAGGCGCGCCCCCCAGGCTTGTCGCGCTTTTCGAAAATCGTGGTCTGGATGCCCGCACTTTGCAGGCGGATGGCCAGCGCCAACCCGCCGAAACCGGAGCCGATCACGGCTGCTTTGCGCATGTCAGGCATGGATGCGTGTGTCCTCGGCTGGAGTTTGAATGAGGGCGCGAAGGGCTTCGCCCACCGGCACGGGCGGCTTGCCGCTCAAGATGCGCAGCTTGTCGAGCGGCGTCAGCGACCCGGCATAGAAACGCTCGATGAGCGGCTGCGGCAAGCGATAAAAGCGCTGCATTACCCGCCAGCGATCTTCTGGCCGGCCAGCCAGAAACAGCATGCGGTTGAGGGCGCGGAAGAAGCGCCGATCCCGCCATAGGGCAGCGGACAAGGTGTCGATCCGCTGTCGCAGGGCATCGGGGGTAAGTTGGTCAAGCGCGGCCACCACATCGGCCACGCGAACTGCGTCCGGAAGCGAATAGCCGGTGGTCGGATGAAAAAACGCGCCAGCGAGGCCGATCTGCGGCGCCGCATGCTGCCGGTTCCGGTGTGCGGGATCGCCGGCAAGCGCGATCGGCAAAACACCCTGCTCGCGGCGCACAACCTCCTGCACGGTCCAGTTGCGGCCAGAGCAGTAGTCGGCGATCCTCCGTTCGAGGCCGGCAATATCGAGCGCCGCATCGTCGAGATAACCCGTGTCTTCCACCAGCACCGCGTCGGCCGAGAAGGGAAGGAGGTACGTGAAACGATAGCCGCTATCCTGTGGCGTCGTGGCATCCATGATCACCGGCATAGCCAGCCCATGCCCGCCAGCAATCCGCAGTTCGAGACCGAGAAAGGACTGGAAGCGGATTCGAAGGGCCGGATCCGGCTTGAAGCCGCTCGCGTCGACCACTGCGCCAGCCTCCAGTTCGGTGCCGTCGTCTAGCCGAACGGAGGTGGCAGCGATCTCGCGCACCGGGGCGTTGAAGCGGATCTGATCCTCGCCGAGCGCCTTCGTCAGCACATCGTGGAAGCGCCCAGAAGGAATGCTGTTATAGCCGGCGGACAGCGTACGCTCCAGGCCAGGAAAGCGGACGCTTTGATGGGGCCAATGGTGCGCCACCATCGGATGCAGGAACTTCCGCTGCTCCCCCGACAAGTCGTTGTCGTGGAAGGACCAGGTGTGGTTGCCGCCAAGCCGCGCATCCTTTTCGAGGATGACAACCTTCAGCGCCGGCTTTGCTTCTTTCAGGCGCAGCGCCAGCAAGCCGCTGGCAAGGCCGCCGCCGACAAGGAGGAGATCGGCCGTTTTCATGCAGCGAGCCGTTCTGTCGCCCGTATCACGGGAGCGCGCGTTGTGATCGCTGCTTCGATGATCGCGGCGGCCCGTGCTGCGCCCCCGCCGGTACGCATCTCTTCCGCCAGCGGCTGCATGGCAGCCTGGAAGGCCGACTTGTTCTGGAGGAGGGCCCGGAGCGCGGTTTCGATGCGGCGCGAACCGGCGCGCGCGGGGACCCCCTCGCCAACCCCGCACCGCTTCACCCGCGCCGCCATGCCCGGCTGATCGAAGGCAAGCGGGATGCACAGCATCGGCACCTTTGCGGTGATGGCGTCGAGCACGGTGTTGACGCCGCCGTGGGTGATCACGAGGTCCGCCCGCTGCATTGCCTCGCTTTGCGAAACGCGATCCACCACGAAATCGGCGTCAATCGTTGCGGCCTGAGCGTCGGTCAACCCGCCGCAATGGGCCACCAGCAGTTGCAGGTGGAGGCGGCGGCAGGCCTTCGCAATCTTGTGCCACAAGCCAAGCCGATGCCCCTGCAAGGTTCCGAGTGAGGCAAACACGAAGGGCCATTTGGAATCGAGCGGCGGCAAGGTCGCGCCTTGCGCAGGCGCCGGCCCAGTCCGCAAGGGCCCAACATAATGAAAGGAGGGGGGCAGCGCCTGACGCGGGAGGTCCAAGTCCGCGGTCAGCTGGGAGATCTGCGCCAGGGGCGAGAGGCAGTCGCTCAACGTCTGCTTGCGCGTGCAGCCGAGCCGTTCCGCTTCCTGCGCAATGACGTTGTGATGCGCGGCCGTCATCCAATCGGCGATGCGCGCGGCGATGCGGTTGCGGTGGAGCGCCTGCTCGCCTTGGTCGAAGCTGAAAGGAAGAACCGGAAGCGGCACCAGCGGTTCACGGTTGATCGGCACGGCGGCGGCCACCGCAACAAAGGGCAGGCGGAGATGTTCCGCCACAAGGCTGCCGGCTGCTTCCATCTGGTCGCAGACGATCCCATCGACCTGAAGCGCCCGCAGCATGGCCGGCGCCTGCCGGCAAAGGTCATGCGTCATCGCTGCCATGTCGCGGATGGTGCGGCGTATTCCAAACACGAGATCCGGCGACCGCGCATGCGTGACGACACTTTCCGGGGTCCAGGCACAGGCGCTTTCATCCAGCGCGGCAAGCTGAAGCCCTTTCGGCAACTTGTCGGCGAGGCGCGGATGTCCAACGAGAACGCATTCATGGCCGAGCTTTGAAAGCTCCCCTGCAATGGCACCCATGACGTCGAGATGGCTGAAGAAGGGAGGGGAAAAGAACGCGATGCGCAATGGGGCCGCGATCCTGCTGCTTCGGAAGAGTTATGCAGGACATAGGCGCATCATGCAAATCGCCTAGATGTCCTACAGGGCGCTGTCAAAGCTGTGATCGGCACCCATATATTAGCCGTTGCGAAAAGTTCCGGACCCGCCTTGTTGAAGTCGCTCGCAGAAACCGCCGGAGCCGTTCGCCGCCGGAAGAAGTTCATCCCGAAGCCAGCAACATGGGCTGTTTACATCGGCGTCATCCTCGCGATCGTGCTGGTGAAGGCTCTGCTGCTCCATCTTTTCGGCCGGAGCCTGATCTGCCCCTGCGGTGTCAAACTGTGGCTGCAGGCATCGACGGGCGAAGAAAACTCGCAACATGTCGCTGACTGGTACTCCATTTCGCACCTGATCGCCGGCATGGGATTTGCCGCCGTGATGATTTGGACCTCGCCGAAATGGCCGTTTGGCTGGAAGCTCGTTGCAGCCGCAGCCTTCAGCGCCGGCTGGGAGATCGCCGAAAACACGCCCTGGATCGTGGCCGCCTTCGCCAACATGGCACATGGCGAACATTACACCGGAGACACGATCCTCAACTCGATGTTCGACACGATCTTCGTGCTTGCGGGGTTTGGGGTCGCGTTGTCGCTGCCGCGTTTTACAACGATCGTGCTGGCTGTTGTTCTGGACGTTGCGACCTATGCCGCGATCGGGGACAGCCTGGCGGTCGGCACGCTGCGGTTTGCCGGATCCTTGGTTTCACCTTGACCGTGCCGGTGGAGAAAAGGCGCATCTCTCTTGCATCCAGGACGACCGCCACCGGTTTGGTGAACAAAAACCAAACAACAAGGAAAGCAGAACCGCTTTAAACTGCAAGTATCCGTAAGACGTTTTTTAATCGGTGTCGGCTAAGTTGTGCCTCAGACTTGGGGGCACATCCATGATTGATTTTCTGAAGTCGAAGAGCGGAAACATCGCTCTTTCTGCAGCCGTGATGCTTCCTGCGCTGGTTGGCGGCGTCGGGATGGCTATTGATTATTCCAGACTGACGGACGCCCGTTCCGTACTTCAGCAGTCAGCGGATGCTGCTGTTCTTGCGGCTGCCAAGATGCCGCACAACGACGCTCAGCGCCGTCAGGTCTTCGAACAAGTTCTTAGAACGAATTCAGGCGGCGATCTTAGGATTTCGAAGCTGGATCTGGCGATCAGGGACACGCTGAACGAGGTTGAGCTGACCGGCACGGCGACCGCCGACGTGGACCTGATCTTCCTCCACCAGATGGGCCAGCACGCCGTGACGGTGAAGGCGTCAGCCTATCAGGCGACCAAGAACATTGCGGTTTCGCTTGTGCTCGACAACACGGGATCCATGGGCCAGGCCGGCATCGACGCGCTGAAGAAAGCGTCACATGCTCTTGTCAGCGCGGTGGAAAGCAGCGCCGGCGACCGCACCGATATTCACATGAGCCTGGTGCCGTTCGTCACGGCCGTCAACATCAAGGCTGATGGGTTCGACGAAAGCTGGATCGATAAGGACGGGAAGTCGCTTTACAACGGCTGGACGTTCTTGAATCCAGCCTTGCGCGAGGCTCGCAGAAATGGCGAGCGGCTTGCCGCCCTTCCCGACAACTATGCCGATGAGATCAACGGCGTTGATCAGGCCTGCAACAACCAGGGTGAAGGGCAGCCGGCGATCGAAAAACGCGAAGCGTGCCAGAAGCGTGCGGACGCGAAGGTTTACCCACATGCGAGCAAACTGTTCGCGCTGTCCGGAACCACCTGGAAAGGGTGCGTGGAAGCCCGCCCCAGTCCGTACAACCTTTCGGTTGATGCACCGTCGGCGGCGAAGCCCGACACCTTGTTTGTACCTTATTTCGCACCCGACGAGCCCGGCGTCTCAACCTCGGCGGGCGGCAATGATGCTAACACGTTCAACAATTCCTGGCTGAACGACGCCATCACAGGCGCCGACTCGCTCGTGCAGCGCTCCACGCTGAAATATGTGCGTCCCGACGTGAAGACCATTCAAGAAGCCAAGGGCGTCACGCGTGGCCCCAATCGGTCGTGCCCGACGCCGGTGACGCCGCTCACCACCGACTTGTCCAAGATCCGGGCGGGCATCGATGCCATGCAGTTCTGGAATGGTTCGGGCACCAACATTCCCGAGGGTCTTGCATGGGGCTGGCGCATGCTGACGCCGAACGCCCCCTTCCCGCAGGCTGAAGCGCTCCAGTTTGGCGACGTCACGAAATACATCGTTCTGATGACTGACGGACGCAACGTCGCTTATGGCGGAAAGAACACGATCAACAAGTCCGATTACAGCTCGTATGGCTTCCTTGCCTCGGAACGCATCGGTGGCACCACGGATCAGGGCAAGGCGGAAACCAAGCAGAACGAGTGGACGCTGCAGCTATGCGAAGCGGTGAAGAAGACGGGCATCCAGATCTTCACGGTTGTTTACAACGAAAAAGATCAAGGCGTGCAGAACATGTTCAAGAAATGCGCGACGCAGCCCACCAACTTCTTCATGGCCGATAACACAACTGCGCTTCAGGCCGTGTTCGCCCGCATCGGTGCCAACATGTCGGTGCTGCGCCTCACGCAGTGATCGACGTCCAAGGCTCGGGATGAGCAAACATAAGGCATCGAGCGAAAAGCAGGCCGGGCGATTGTCGCCCGGTCATTTCGCTGGGAACTGGTGGAGCTGAGGGGGATCGAACCCCTGACCTCGTCATTGCGAACGACGCGCTCTCCCAGCTGAGCTACAGCCCCGATCCACCGACAGCCGGCATCTAGGGCTCGCCCAAAGAACCTGTCAAGCAGCGCTCGCGGAGTGCTGACTGCGGGGAGGCTTGTTCGCAACGGGGGCAATGGCTACATCTCGCTCGCCCAACAGGAGACCGGCATGATTGCTTTGATCCAGACCCTCGTTCTCGTGCTTGATCTCCTTTGGTGGGTCATCATCCTTTCGGCCGTGTTTTCCTGGCTTTACGCTTTCAATGTCGTGAATTCGCGCAACCAGATCGTCAACACGATCGGCACCATGCTGTTTCGTGTCACGGAGCCGCTTCTGGCGCCGATCCGCCGCTTTCTGCCGGATCTCGGCGGCATCGATCTGTCGCCGATCGTGCTTTTGATCATCATCTTCTTTATTCGCACGTTCCTTCTCACCAGCGTTGCACCCGCGCTGATTTGATCGCATCCTGTGCGCCGTCAGGCGCGAAGGAGTGGCAAGTGGAGCGTTTCACCGGCGGATGCCTTTGCGGCGATGTCCGCTTCACCGCGGTTGGCCGGCCTAATCGGGTCGGCCTTTGCCATTGCCTGGATTGCCGAAAGCATCATGGAGCGCTGTTTCATGGCTCCGCCATCTACCCTGCCGAGGCCGTGACGATCCACGGCGAGGTTCGGACGTTTCGCGACCGATCCTTTTGCCCGCAGTGTGGCAGTTCGGTGTTCGGCCAATTCGACCCAATGGAGATCGAACTCAGCCTCGGTGCCTTCGATGTTCCGGACCAGTTCCAGCCGACCTACGAGCTTTGGACCGTCAGGCGGGAAAGCTGGCTGCCGCCTTTCCCGTTGAAGCGGCAATACGAACGTGATCGCGGTCACGGCCGCTTCGAAGACGAGTAAGTCGGTTCGCTGCAATTTTAGCAAAAGCTTGGAACGTCCAGGTCGCGTCCGACGTTGATCATAATCTTGATCCGCGGACAAACGACATGCTTATTCGCATCGGCTACGAGCTGGGCATCCAATGTCCCATGCCTACTCCCATCATCTCAGCACTGGAAGTGCGCCCGGAGCGACGGGTGGATCTGGTGCGCGAGCATCGGCCCCAACTGACGCCTGACACGCCCTCGACACTCTACCCCGACCAGTTAGGCAATCTATGCCGCCGCTTCACCGCACCAGCCGGCGATCTCACGCTTCGCTATGATGCGGTGATCGCCGACAGCGGCGATTATGAACTGGTCAATCCGTTGATCCGCGAAGTTCCCATTGCCGAACTCCCGGACGATGTCATGGTCTACATGCTGGGAAGCCGCTACTGCGACACTGACCTGATGATGGACGCCGCGTGGAACCTGTTCGGCCAGGTGGAGCCCGGCTGGCAGCGTGTGCAGGCGATTTGTGATTACGTGCATGATCGTATTTCGTTTGGCTATTCTTATGCGCGCTCCACGCGGACGGCCGGGCAGGCCTATGACGAGCGGGTCGGGGTTTGCCGCGACTTTGCGCATCTAGCGATTACGCTTTGCCGCTGCATGAACATCCCGGCGCGCTATGTGAATGGTTACCTGGGCGACATCGGCGTGCCGCGTGATCCGGCACCGATGGATTTTTCCGCCTGGTTCGAGGCTTATCTGGAAGGTGGCTGGTATACGTTCGACGCCCGCCACAACATCCCGCGCATGGGTCGCGTGGTGGTGGCCTATGGCCGGGATGCAACGGATGTGCCGCTGATCCACACCTTCGGGCCGCATCGCCTGACGACGTTCAAGGTTTGGACGGACGAGCTTGCTCCGGAAGAAGCTCGTGCCATCTTGGCAGACAGCAGCATGCATGTTCCGGAACTGGAAGCGGCCTGAGGCGATGTCCCGTTTTGGGGCGCAGGCGTTAACGGCTGTGCCCCAGTGGATCAGGCAGGTCCCGGCAGTTGCGATCCCGGCAGCCTGATTCGCAACGCGATCTTTACGGTTCGCTAACCGTCATCAACCAACCAGCCTAATCGGATCAAGGGCTTAGCTTGGCTCAACGCCGCTTGGCGCGCCTAGCCGGTTTTGTGGCAGCCAATCTGCACAGTGCTCATCAAACGAGGAGCGCGGTTGCAGATGGTTACCTTCAAGACATTCGCCAAAACCTGTCGGGCCTTTTCCGCACACAAGGGCGGCACCTTCGCCGTCGCCTTTGCCGGCGCCAGCGCCATGTTGCTGCTGGGCCTCGGCTACGCCGTCAATGTGGGGCAGATCTATAGCGCGAAGTCGGCGCTGCTGGCCTCGCTCGACACGGCCGTGACTTCCACAGCCCGCGGCATCACGCTCGGGGATACGACCAAGGAGGAGGCCCCGGACCTGGTCCGCGCCTTCCTGGCCACCAATGCGCAGAACTCTATGCTGCGCGGGCGAGACGTTCAGCTCACGAACCTCACCATCGACGACACAGCCAGAACCGTCAGCGCCACGGCGACCGTGGATCTCGCCATGCTGTTTCCCGTGTTCCAGTCTGGAAATACCCAGCATATCGAGGTCAGCTCGGCCGCCGTTTACTCAGACAAGAAGATCGAAGTCGTGATGATGCTGGATGTCACCGGCTCCATGGCTGAGAAAAACAAGCTTCGAGATCTAAAGGTTGCTGCTTCGAACGCCGTGGATACCTTCTTTTCCATGCAGGACAAGAAGAAGGAGCGGATCCGCATGGCAATGGTGCCATATTCCACCGCAGTCAACGCTGGCAGGCTTGCGCCGAGCTCGGTGTTCGTGGAGCGAAGCCTCGGAGACCGCCGGGGCGCGCCGAGCAACCGCGCACCACGCCTCGTCAGCAACACAGCTTCGGAAGGCACCTGTGCAACCGAGCGCAAGGGCCACTATGCCTTGAGCGATGTCGGTCCGGACGTGGCGATGGTGAACCGCGACTTCTTCTCCAAGTCCCGTGCCGGTGCCGAGTGCCCGTCAGTGGCGATCGTTCCGCTGACGACTGATAGCGCAAGCCTCAAGAAATCCATTAGAAAATTCGAGGCAGCAGGAACTACTGCCGGCCACATCGGCATCCAATGGAGCTGGTACCTCCTGTCCAGCAAGTGGAACAGCGTGCTGCTACAACCTGCCCAGCCATCGGCGTACGATACGAAGAAGACGGGCAAGATCGCAATTCTGATGACCGACGGATTGTTCAACGTTGAATATAGCGGGGCGAAGGAGGACGACGACGTGTTTGTCGACAACCCGAACAGCGGCCCCGCCCGCCGTTCCAAGCAAACGGCAAAGGCGCTTTGCGCGGCCATGAAAGAGCAGGGCATCGAAATCTTCACCATCGGCTTCGCCCTCACGAGTGACGCCAAGGACACGCTGCGCGATTGCGCCTCCGCCGACAGCGGCAAGACACGGCATTACTTTGAGGCAGCCAATGGACAGGAGCTGGACGACGCCTTCCAGACGATCGCGCGCAACGTGGAGCGCCTTGCTCTCACCCGCTGATTGCGGGAGGCTGACAACGAAAAAGCCGCTTCGCCTGAGCGAAGCGGCTTTCGTGTTTCGTCCGTGGCGCGGTCTTTTCCCCGGGCGCTATCCAGCGCTCGTCCGCGCGTCACGCCTTAGCGGGAAGGCTGCTCCCCGCAGAGACGATCCGTCGAGACCACGCAACGAGAAACGAAATCACTCGACATTCGATCACCTCCTTCCAATTTGTTGAACACAAGCGGGAATGTGGGACCGATCTGCCTGGTACGCAAGAGAAAACCGGCTGACCTTGCGTCAACCGGTTTTTAGTTAGGCTCAGATAGGATCAGGCTGTCTTTGCCGATTTCTCGAAGCGCTTGCGTTCGTTCGGGTCGAGGTAAAGCTTGCGAAGGCGGATCGACTTCGGCGTCACTTCCACCAGTTCGTCGTCCTGGATCCAGGACAAAGCGCGCTCAAGCGTCATGCGGATCGGCGGCGTCAGCTTCACGGCTTCATCCTTGCCGGCGGCGCGAATGTTGGTGAGCTTCTTGCCCTTGAGCACGTTCACTTCGAGATCGTTGTCGCGGGAATGGATGCCGATCAGCATGCCCTGATAAACCTTCACGCCGGCGTCGATGATCATCGGGCCGCGGTCTTCCAGGTTCCACATGGCGAAGGCAACCGACTCGCCCTGGTCGTTGGAGATCAGAACGCCGTTGTTGCGGCCGGCGATCTCGCCTTTGTAGGGCTGATAAGCGTGGAACAGGCGGTTCATGATTGCCGTGCCGCGGGTATCCGTTAGAAGCTCTGACTGATACCCGATCAAACCACGGGTCGGCGCGTAGAACACCATGCGCACGCGGTTGCCGCCGGACGGGCGCAACTCGACCATCTCGGCCTTGCGCTCGCTCATCTTCTGCACGACCGTCCCGGAATATTCCTCATCGACGTCGATGACGACTTCCTCGACCGGCTCCAGCTTCTCGCCGTTTTCGCCGTCCTTCATCACGACGCGCGGACGGGAAATCGAAAGCTCGAAGCCCTCGCGGCGCATGTTCTCGATCAGAACCGCCAGCTGCAACTCGCCGCGACCCGATACGAAGAAGGAGTCCTTTTCCGTCGATTCTTCGATCTTCAGCGCGACGTTGCCTTCCGCTTCCTTGAACAGGCGGTCGCGGATGACGCGGCTCGTGACCTTGTCGCCTTCGGTACCGGCCAGCGGGCTGTCATTGACGATAAAGGACATGGTGACGGTCGGCGGATCGATTGGCTGCGCTTCCAGCGGCTGGCTGACCGAGGGATCGCAGAACGTGTCGGCTACCGTGCCCTTCTGGAGGCCGGCGATGGCGATGATATCGCCTGCCTGTGCTTCGTCGATCGCCTGGCGCTCGATGCCGCGGAAGGCAAGGATCTTGGAAAGGCGGCCGTTTTCAAGAACGGTACCGTCCTGCGCCAGAACCTTGACGGCCTGGTTCGGCTTGATCGTGCCGGAGTGGATGCGGCCAGTGATAATGCGGCCAAGGAAAGGGTCTGCTTCGAGGATCGTGCCGATCATGCGGAACGGACCTTCGCCCACCGTCGGCGCCGGCACATGCTGCAGCACGAGGTCGAACAAGGGAGCGAGACCCTGGTCCTGGGGACCTTCCGGCTTCAGCGCCATCCAGCCGTTGCGGCCTGAGCCGTAGAGGATCGGGAAATCGAGCTGCTCGTCCGTGGCGTCGAGATTGGCGAACAGGTCGAAAACCTCGTTCACCACTTCCTCGTGGCGGCCATCGGGCCGGTCGATCTTGTTGATGGCAACGATCGGCTTCAGGCCGACTTTGAGCGCCTTGCCGACCACGAATTTGGTTTGCGGCATCGGGCCTTCGGCGGCATCAACCAGCACGATCGCGCCGTCCACCATCGACAGGATGCGTTCGACCTCACCGCCGAAATCGGCGTGGCCTGGCGTATCGACGATGTTGATGCGCGTGTCCTTCCAGACAACCGAGGTCGCCTTGGCAAGGATCGTGATGCCACGTTCCTTTTCGATGTCGTTGGAGTCCATCATGCGCTCGGCGACGCGCTGGTTCTCACGGAAAGAGCCGGACTGCTTCAGCAGTTCATCGACAAGCGTTGTTTTGCCATGGTCAACGTGCGCGATGATCGCGATATTACGAAGGTTCATAAAGAGGCTCTCGGGAGTTGGCGCGCGCGAAAAGCGCCCGAAAAACGGTATTGCGCTCGGATTTGGGGCGCTCTTACCCGATTTTTCGCAGATGCGAAAGGGGTCAGCGGCAACGAGAGGGAACCATGGGGCGGCTCGGCCGTTTTTTCGCCATGAAGACGCTCAGCCTTTCCACCTTGATTCTCACTGCCGCTCTTGCCGCCACGGCTTTCCCGGCAGGTGCGGCCTCCCCTACTCTGTCAGCCGCAAAGGCGCCTGCTGACGGGGGCGATACGATCCGAGTCGTTCGCGCCGCTGCTGCGCCCAAGAGCGCCGATTGCGACAAGGCGACCTGGCCCTATATTCCGGCCGCCTGCCTGCAGCGCGAAACCGCGCCGCAGCCCTCAAACATCTCGCTCAACAACTGAGTGCGCCAGCGCGTCGCCCCAATCCGTGCGGCGCGCTTCCTTATATACCGCGCCTTCGCGTCGGGTGACCAGGCGCTCGCGCGCAAACCCATCCGCACAGCACAGTTTTAGCCCGACCTTGCCTGAGCTTTCGCGCGGCGGGGTGAGAATGCGCGCCGCAGGTTGCTGCACGGGCAGTCGCGACGCAGCGATGTAGATGTATTTCTCGTCTTCCCACGGCACAGCGCCGCGTTTCGTCATGCGATGCAGGCTTGAGCGCGCAACGCGCCGCGAAAAGTGGCACCAATCCGGTTCCACCAGTGGACATCGTGCATCGTGAGGGCAGGGGGCGACGAGGGTCGCGTCAGCCGCAATCAACCGGTCACGCGCGGCCAGAATGCGCTTCCACCCGGCGGGCGTGCCGGGTTCCACGACCACGAGCAGTCCCGCTGTTCGCGCCCACGCCTGATCGACCAGCGCAAGCTGCACGGCGGGCGCAAGCTCATCGAGAACATAGGCCAGCGTCACCAGATCCGAGCTGGTGTCCGGCAATGTGTCGCGAGCGATGTCAAAGGCCCGCCATTCCGTTGAAAGGCCGCTTGCTTCGCTGAAGCGTGAGCCGAGTGCCCGGATGGCCGGACTGGCGTCGAGCAACAGCGCCTGACCGAGGCTCGGCCAGCAATCGGCCGATGCCCACATCGCCGTTCCGGGGCCTGCCCCGACGTCGAGAAGGCTCCCTGGCCGGAAATCCGGCATCCGTTCAGCGGCATGCTCCAGAGCTGCCCGCACTGCTGCATAGGTCGCGGGCAGCCGCGCCGTCACATAGGCCAAAGCGGCAACGGGGTCGCCAAGGTGCAACTGCCCATCGAGTATCTCGCCACGATAGCGCTGCGTCAGGCGCTCGGACGCGCGTTGCAGGTCGGCCAGCGGAACGCCTGACAGTGCGGTGTCCACCGCTTGGCGCAGCCGGGGCGGGAGCTCCATGGGTCAGGCGATGCCGCGCTTGGCCATCATGGCATCAGCCGAGGGCATGCGACCGCGGAAGGCCGTGTAGAGGGTTTCCGGCTCCTGGGTACCACCGGCTGCGTAGATGAAGTCGCGCAGCTTCTTTGCGGTTTCAGGGTCGAACGGATCGCCCGTTTCCTCGAAAGCCGCAAAGGCGTCGGCATCCAGCACTTCCGACCACATGTAGGAGTAATAACCGGCCGAATAACCGTCACCCGCAAACACATGCTGGAAATGCGGCGTTCGGTGCCGCATGGCAATTCCCTCGGGCTTTTGGAGCGCCTTCAGCGTTTCCGCCTCAAAGGCAAGAGGATCGTCGGGCGCCTTGGACAGCGAATGATAGGCCATGTCGATCAAGGCCGAAGAGGTGAACTCCACCGTGGCGAAGCCGGCATTGAAGGTCTTCGCCGCGTCCATCTTCTCGATCAGAGCCGGCGGCATCGGCTCGCCCGTTTTCGCGTGGCGGGCGTGCTTCTGCAGGATCTGCGGCACGGTCAACCAATGCTCGTAAAGCTGCGAGGGCAGTTCCACGAAGTCACGGCTGACCGATGTGCCGGACACGGAGGGCCAGGTCACATCCGACAGCAAGCCATGCAGGGCGTGGCCGAATTCATGAAACAGCGTGCGTGCTTCATCCAGCGACAGGAGCGCCGGCTGCCCTTGCGGCGGCCGGGCGAAGTTCATGATGTTGTAGATGATCGGCTTTGAGCCAGCGCCCAGCCTGTAGCCACTCTGCAGACCACTCATCCACGCGCCGGAGCGCTTGCTTGGGCGGTTGAAGTAATCTGCCAGGAAGGTTCCGCGCGGGGAGCCGTCGGCATTTATCACGCTGAAGACGCGCACCTCGGGGTGCCAGGCCGCGATCCCCTTTTCTTCCTTGAAGGTAACGCCGAACAGCCGGGTCGCCACATCAAAGCAAGCGGCAATCACATTTTCCAGCTGGAGGTATGGCTTCAGTTCCGCTTCATCAAAAGCAAAGCGCTCCACCCGCACCTTTTCAGCGTAATGGCGCCAGTCCCAGGCGGCGATCGGGTGGTTGTGGCCCTCACCGGCGGCAACAGCCTGCAGGCTTTCCTGATCCTGCGCGGCTTTCTCGCGTGCCTTGATCCAGACGGGTTCCAGCAACGCTTGAACAGCCGCTGGCGTTTTCGCCATGGTTTCTTCGAGCTTCAGCGCCGCATAGCTTTCATAGCCCAGCAGTCGTGCCTTTTCCGCCCTCAGTTCCAGCGTCCGGCGCACAACTTCGCTGTTGTCGGTGGCGCCACCATTCTGGCCGCGCATGGTGAAAGCGGTGAACGCCTTTTCGCGCAGGTCGCGCCGCTCCGAGAAGGTCGTGAACGGCTCATAGATCGAGCGGGACAGCGTCACCGCATAGCGGCCGGGCTCGCCGCGCGAACTTGCCGCTTCCGCCATGGCCGCCTTCAGGAACTCCGGCAAGCCATCGAGCTCACCAGCATCGAGCATCATCACCCAGCTCGATTCATCGGCCAGCACGTTCTGTCCGAAGGATGCGCCTAGTGCGGCCAGTTCCTCGTTGATCTTCGCCAGAGCTGCCTTGTCCTCGTCGGGAAGTTTCGCACCGGATCGCACATAGCGCCGCCAGGTTCTTTCCAGGACGCGGCGTGTTTCTTCGTCGAGATCAAGGTCGTCGCGGTGATTGAACAGGTTATCGATCCGAGCAAAGAGCTGCGGGTTCATGGATATCGCGGAAAAGTGCCGCGCCATCTTGGGCGAGATTGCCCGCTCGGCAGCTTGGATGCGCTCGTTGGTGTGCGCACCCGCAAACAACCAGAACACAGCGGACACACGATCCAGCGCATCGCCGCTCAGCTCGAGCGCCGCAAGCGTGTTTTCAATCGTCGGCGCGTCGTTGTTGGTGGCGATCGCCGCGATCTCGGCTGCATGCGCGGCCAGTGCGGCGTCGAAAACGGGCTCGAAATCAGCGTGGTCGATCGCGGCAAAGTCAGGTAGATCAAGCGCACCGGACCAGTGTGTGAGGGGATGCGTGGTGAGGTCGAGTGTCTGGGTCATGCCGGATCCGATTGTTGCCGTCACATCGCCGGTGGCGGTGCTCCCGATTTAGGCGCGGTGCCGAAGCGCCGCAACCTTGACGCTCACGGTCGTGCAAACTAAGTTCCGCTTATTATCTGGCTTCCTTACAATTTGCGCTGATCTATGCATTCCATTGATCCGGACTCCTTCGGCTTTCTTGTCACCGACGTGGCACGGCTGCTTCGCAGCGAAACGGACCGCCGGATTGCCGAAGGCGGCTTTGACATGACGCATGGCGAGGGCCGTGCGCTCG
Organism: Tianweitania sediminis; assembly: GCF_017813335.1. Classification (GTDB taxonomy): domain Bacteria; phylum Pseudomonadota; class Alphaproteobacteria; order Rhizobiales; family Rhizobiaceae; genus Tianweitania; species Tianweitania sediminis. Next base: position 631,511 of record NZ_JAGIYY010000001.1, read on the forward strand.
CCCATGCGGCGCGCGCCGGTACAGTGCGGCAGAACGTTCTTGCCGAGCGCATGGGGGTGGAGGCCATGACCTTGTCAGGGCAGCTCGATCGCTTGGAAGCGCGTGGGTTGATCCGGCGGGTGCCAGATCCCACGGATCGGCGTGCCAAGCTGATCGAGTTGACCGACTGCGCGGATGCCATGCTGGTCGAGATCCAGCGTGTGGCCTCGGCCCTGCGCGACGAACTTACGACCAACTTTGCCGCGGAAGATTGGCAGCGCTTCATGGCCATGCTGAAAATCATTCGCGGAAATCTCAGCGCCTTGCGCGGCGGGGATGCGGCCTCGACCGGAGACAGCGCGTCTTGAACGTCCAGCCGCGCTTTGATCCCGCCGTGCAGCCGCTCATGAGCGAACGGCGTGTTGGCCTGCTTGGCGCGATGCTTGTTGCGCTCGGGCCATTGTCCATGGCGCTGTTTACCCCTGCCATGCCGGAGATCGTCACCGCGTTCGGCACCACCGAGCAGATGGTGAAGCTTTCGCTGTCGTTGTATTTCGCCGGGTTTGCGTTTGCCCAACTCGTCGCCGGTCCGCTGTCGGATGGCCTGGGGCGGAGGCCAGTGACGCTCGGCTTCATCGGGATCTATTGCGTCGCCAGCGCTGCGGCTCTCGTGGCGCCGAGCATCGAATGGCTGATTGCCGCGCGCTTTCTTCAGGGCATCGGGGCAGCGGTCGGGATTGCGATCTCGCGCGCTGTGGTGCGCGACCTGTTCACCCGCGAGCGCTCGGCGCGCATCATGAATCTGATCGGGCTGATCCTCGGCGTCGCGCCCGCACTGGCGCCAACCATCGGCGGTCTTACGCTCGAGTTCTTTGGCTGGCACGCCATCTTCCTCCTGATGTTCGTTGCAGGCGCTGTGATCGCGATCGTGATTCACCAGCAGCTGCGTGAAACGGTTGTGCGCGATCCATCGCGCATTCAGCCGCGCGCTCTTCTGGCCAGTTACGGGAAGGTTCTGCGCAGCCGCTATTTCCTGACGTCCGCAATCATCATCGGCGGCGCAACCGGCGCCCTTTACGCGCAGGCAACGGCGCTTCCCTTTATTTTGATGACGCGTGTTGGCCTCAGCCCAAGCCAGTTCGGCATCGGCATGTTGATGCAGTCAGGCCTCTTCGTTGCGGGCAACCTCGTCGTTCGCCGGGCCCTGCACCGCCACAGCGCGACAAGCCTCGTGCCAGTCGGCCTGACCTTTACCGCAATCGGCGTCACCAGCCTGTTCTTCACCATGCACTTTGCCGCGCCCAGCTTCCTCAGCGTGATGCTGCCCTGTGCGGTTGCGACCTTCGGGTTGCCGTTCATCTTTCCAGCCATCTCGACAGCCTCGCTGGCGCCGTTTCCGCAAATGGCCGGGGCTGCCTCAGCCATGGCCGGCTTTTTCCAGATGGGCAGCGGCCTGCTTGGCGGCCTAGCCATTTCGCTTTTCTCGGACCCCGTCAGCGGGTTGGGAACCGTTATCCCCGTGATGGGCTGGATTTCGGTCGTGGCGTGGCTCTTGTGGCGCCGTTTGCCCGAGCCGGCCCTCGGCAAGATCAAGACCGGCCCTTTTGTGCCGGATGCCCCGCCGTCCTGAGGCTCATGCCCAGATCGCGATGCGCAGTCCGCGCTCGTCCGTGAGGGGCGGATCAGGATGGGAAACCGCTTCCCCGTACCAGATGCGCCGTGCCACCAGCATCAGAACCAGCGCATCGAGGCGATCGTCTTCCCCGGCACCTTTCGGAAGAGGCTCGGCGAAGAACGCTTCCGAAACTCCGGCTCGCAACAGTAGAGCCCGCCGTTCAGCAAGTCCGGGCAAATGCAAGCGGCCAGCCTTTTTCTTCGGGTGACGCATGGGCGTTCCCCCATTAAGCGTGGCAAAAGCGAGTTCCGGATGGGCTTCATGAACCCGGCTGGCGACGCGCCCATCTCGTGTCACGGCAGCGTCCACCTCGCGGATCTTCGCAAACAAGCCAAACGCCTGAATGGAAACGGCGCGCGGCGGGTCGGATGTTTGCCGCGCTACCTCGCAAGCATAGCGATGCGCGCTCAAGCGGCCGGGGCCCGACGCTGGCATATCCGCTCCGGCGAAGATTGCTGCACGGGACGGGACCGAAAACACGCTGCTGCGGCGACTGCCCAGCTTCAAACGAACAGCCTTCTCCGGACCGCGACCTTCCCGTCCGATTGTCGCGGGCAAACCGATCGGCATGTCGATGGCCACGATCGCGGTGTTGCCGGCAGCCGCAATCAAGGCTGGGAACGTTGGGAAAATTTCCACTCGGGGCGGGTCTTGCCCGTGGTCAGCAACGGCGATCCAGCCTCCACGGCAGCCGTCCACCCCCACAAAAACGGGTGCCTCGGCATCAGCCAAGAACGAAGCCGCCGAGATAAAGAATCAGGCCGATAAACAGGAGAATGCCGATCGCGCGCCCGATCCTTGTCCCCCACACCTCGATCCAGTCGTCGGCGTCGGCGTCGCGGGCAGCGAAATGGTCCCTGCCGCGTTGTGCCGTGCGCTTCATGACCGCCATGGCTCCACCATCCGTTTGCGTGTTGGCGCGCGCGATGATGCGCTCGGCTTCCATCTGTCTTTGTTCGTCGGGGGTCACGCTTGGCCTGCTCCGTGTTTCCTCACCATAACAGCATCAAGCTACGAAGGCAGGCTGCCATTGGCGCAGCAGTGTCTCGCTTGTGAGTCCATCCGGCACCACCGCCCGGTTTTTCCAGGCCTTCTTTCTTGTTGCTGCTTTCCTTCCGGGCCGGTGGAGCCTATGGTTAAGAAATCATGAAAACGGTGACGATCGATATCCGCCGAGCCGACCCCAGCGATGCTGACGCCATCGCCGAGGTTCATGCGAGCGCATGGCAGGGTGCCTATGCAGGCATCATCCCGCACCGTGCGCTGAACAACATGATCGGCCGTCGTGGCGGCAACTGGTGGGCAAACGCCATCCGGCGGGCGGCATCGGTGCTTGTGGTGGAGATCGGTGGCGACATCGCCGGCTATGCGACGCTCGGGCGCAACCGGGCTCGGGATCTTCCGCAGCAAGGTGAGATTTATGAACTTTACCTGCGGCCGGAGTGTCAGGGCATCGGGCTTGGCAGCCGATTGTTTGCCGCCGCGCGCCAGAAGCTGAGCGACCACGGACTTCAGGGCATGGTGGTTTGGGCCCTGGAAGACAATGGCGGCGCCGTGTCGTTCTACCGCGGTATCGGCGGACGCGACGTCGCCGAGGGCGTGGAAGTGTTCGACCACAAGGCGCTGCGCAAGGTCGCCTTCGTTTGGGAGTGACGGCGGCGACGGTTCGCCTGTTGCCCGATGCTTTCAGCCAGATCCCGGGCCGCTAGAAGCGTTGCTTATTGCCTGTTAACCGGCCGCGCGCTAAGCGCAGGACGATCAACGGAGACAACCCCTTGCGTATCGATGCTATCCCCGTGGGCAACAACCCACCGGAAGACGTCAACGTCATCATCGAAGTGCCGATCGGTGGCCAGCCCATCAAGTACGAAATGGACAAGGAAGCCGGCGTGCTGTTCGTCGACCGCTTCCTTTACACTCCGATGAGCTATCCCGGGAACTACGGCTTCGTGCCTCATACGCTGTCGGGCGACGGCGACCCGATTGACGTTCTGGTTTGCAACACGCGCGGTCTGGTGCCGGGTTGCGTGATCAACGTCCGGCCAATCGGCGTTCTGATCATGGAAGACAATGCCGGCCAGGATGAAAAGGTGATCGCGGTTCCTTCGCCGAAGCTCACGCGGCGCTACGAGAATGTGCACGATTACATCGACCTGCCGGAAATCACCCGCATGCAGATCGAGCACTTCTTTACCCACTACAAGGATCTGGAACCCGGCAAGTGGGTGAAGATCGGTGGCTGGCACGATGCGGCCAAGGCGCGGCGGATGATCGTCGAGGCGATCGAACGCGCCAAAAATAACCCGGACGCTTGATCCGGCACAAAGGCGCATGGGGTTTCCATGCGCCTTTCGATCGCAACGGAGATCTAGAAATCCGTTGCGATGCCCTTTTTCTCCCAATCGCCATAGCGGACTGGATCATGGCCGCCGCGCCCGCCGCGTTCGGCGGGCATGCCGGCTTCGAACGCGTCATAGGCAGCGCGACGCGCTTGCGCTTCGGCCAGTGCGCGTTCCGCTGCAGGCGTCAGCGGCCGCTTATCCTCCGCAGGTGCTTCTCCGGCCTTTTGCGCGACCTCAGCGCCTTCATTGTCATGGTCGATCATTGAAGTCGTTCCTTGTGCTTCCCATGATAATAGGTGCGGTGCGAGGCCCCTGGAAGGGGCGAGGCCGCACAAGAGCGAGCCGGCGCAAAGGAGGCGCCCGTTAATGAACATGATCCGCACGGCGATGCTGCTGGCCTTCATGACCGCGCTGTTTATGGGCGTCGGTTACCTGATCGGAGGCACGAGCGGCATGGCGATTGCCTTCCTGTTTGCTGCCGGCATGAACCTGTTCAGCTACTGGAATGCCGACAAGATGGTGCTGCGCATGCAGCACGCGATGGAAGTGGATCGCGCTTCGGCGCCAGAATACTACGGCATCGTGGAAAACCTGGCGCAGCGGGCCAACCTGCCAATGCCGAAGGTCTACATCATCGACAACGACCAGCCGAACGCGTTTGCCACCGGTCGCAATCCGGAAAACGCTGCTGTTGCCGCGACAACGGGCTTGTTGCGCCGCTTGAACGCCGACGAGGTCGCCGGCGTGATGGCGCATGAACTGGCGCATGTGCAAAACCGCGACACACTCACTATGACCATCACTGCGACGCTCGCCGGCGCGATTTCCATGCTCGGCAATTTCGCGTTCTTTTTCGGCGGCAACCGGGACAACAACAACCCCCTCGGGATCATCGGGGTGCTGGTTGCGATGATCGTGGCGCCCCTGGCCGCGATGATCGTGCAGATGGCCATCAGCCGGACGCGCGAATATTCGGCCGACCGGCGCGGGGCCGAAATCTGCGGCAATCCACATGCGCTGGCTTCGGCGCTCAACAAGATCGCGCGCGGTGCGCACCAGATCGTCAATGTCGATGCCGAGCGCAATCCGGCTACCGCTCATATGTTCATCATCAATCCATTGTCCGGCCAGCGCATGGACAACCTCTTTTCGACGCACCCGGCGACGGAAAACCGCATCGCCGCTTTGCAGGCCATGACCGACATCCAGCCGGGGCCACGCTTCGAGCGCGGAAGCTCGTTCAGCCGGCCCGCGGCCAACCCCTTTGGCGGTGGTTCCACCTCCGGGCCCTGGGGTGGCGCCCAGAAGCCGCCGCGTGGACCCTGGTCTTGAGGGCGCCGAACCAGGCTGGCGCTCATTCCGGCAAACAAACAAAGCAGCAGCACGAGCCGTCGTCCGTTGCGGGCCTGCCGGCGCGGCAAGCGGCAGCAAAGCTGCTGTCGGCAGTCGTGGATGCTCATACGTCGATGGATGGCCTCACCGACGAGGACAACGGCCATCCCGCCTACCGGGCGCTCGACGGGCGCGACCGCGCCCTTGTGCGGGCGATCCTCCTTTCAGCCCTGCGCCGCCGCGGTACGATTGCTGCGGCCATTGCAGCGCAGCTTGAACGCCCGCTGCCCGGCAACGCGCTTGCCCTCGACCATCTGCTGCACGTCGCGGCAACGCAGATCCTGTTTCTTGACGTTCCGGACCGGGCGGCCGTGGATCTTGCCGTGGAACAGGCGAAGGCCGACCCCCGCACGCGCCGTTTCGACAAGCTCGTGAATGGCGTGTTGCGTTCGATCGTACGGCAAAAGGCTGCGATCCTGGCGAGTCCTCCGGTTCCGGATGTGCCTGACTGGTTTGTTGCGCGCCTGGTCGAGGCTTACGGAACAAGCAAGGCCGAGGCGATCCTTGAAGCGCACCGAACCGAGGCGCCGGTGGATTTCACGGTGAAAGCGGATCCGGAAGCCTGGGCCGAGCGCCTCGGCGGCATTGTTATGCCCACGGGCACCGTTCGCGTGGCGCGGCCGGGAGGCCCCATCTCAACCCTTCCTGGATATGATGATGGCGCGTGGTGGGTTCAGGATGCGGCGGCGGCCCTCCCGGCGCGGCTGATGGGTGACGTGGCGGGACTGCATGTTGCAGACCTTTGCGCAGCACCCGGTGGCAAAACGGCGCAACTGATCCACGCGGGTGCCCGCGTCACCGCGCTCGACGTGTCGCGCAACCGGCTGAAGCGGCTTCGCGCCAACCTTGATCGGCTCGGCCTAGAAGCCACCGTTCTGGAAGCCGATTTGGCGAAGTTCGAGCCGGACCAGCTGTTTGATGCTGTTCTGCTCGATGCGCCCTGTTCGTCCACTGGAACGATCCGCCGCCATCCCGACGTGGCCTGGAGCAAGACGCCGGAGGAGATCGCAAAACTCGCTGCGGTGCAGGCGCGCTTGCTCGACCACGCCGTTCGGATGGTGAAACCCGGCGGCCACGTTGTGTTTTCCAACTGTTCCCTTCATCCGCTCGAAGGCGAGCAACTGCTGCAAACGGTGCTTGCCGAACGCGACGATCTTGCGCTGGAGCCGATCGAACCCGCTGCCTTTCCGGAACTGGCATCGTTTATCACGGCGTCGGGCGCCGTGCGCACCACCCCGGCGGATCTGCCCCATGCCGACCCTGCCTTGAGCGGGATGGATGGATTTTTCGCCGCGCGACTGCGCCGGCTTGGTTAAGAAACGGTTGCCCGGTCACTCGAAGACAAGCTTTGGTTAACCATTCCTTGGTCTAAGCTTCAGCAGCAATAATGCCGGAGCATATAATCAGGTGAACGCAGCCGTGGAGGCGCCACAGCTTTGGGGTCTGGTCGCACGTGCCTTGTGGCGCAAGGCGCGCCGGCGCTTGCGCGCGGGACCGACTTGGCGGTGGCGCTATTCCGGTCGCACGCCGGACCGCATCCTGATTGCGCCGCCCGACCTGCGGCTTGCGGATCCCCAGATCGCCCAGGACATCTATTACGGCCGCTTTCCTTTTGCCGGGCAGGTGGTGGAAACCGCCGGCCGCTCTCCGTTCGAGATCAAGGCGGCCTCGCCGGAATGGGTGGACGCGCTGCATGCGTTTCGCTGGCTGCGCCACCTTCGTGCCGCCCAGACCGATCTGGCGGCCGCCAATGCGCGTGCCCTGGTGAGCGAGTGGATCACGCTGCATGGGCGCCGGATCGCTGGCCCCGCCTGGGAGCCAACGGTCACTGCCAAGCGCGTGATTGCCTGGCTGCAGCATTCAACGATCATTCTTCAAGGCGCGGAATTTCCGTTTTACCGCGCTTTTCTGAAGTGTCTGGCGATCCAGATCCGCTACCTGCGCAGTGCCGTGATCGAAATGCCCGATGGCGAGGACCGGCTGCGCGCCCGCATCGCCCTGGCGTTTGCGGCCTTGTCGCTTCCAACGCCCGCGATGGTGCTTCGCAACGCGACGCGCCAACTTGCGGAAGAACTCGACCGGCAGATCCTGCCGGACGGTGGCCACCTGTCACGCAGCCCTCTGGCGCTCCTGGAGCTGCTCGCGGACTTACTGCCGCTGCGCCAAACCTATGCCAACCAGTCCTCCACGCCGCCAGCCGCACTCCTCGGCGCTGTGGACCGGATGCTGCCTGCCCTACGCTTTTTCCGCCATCAGGACGGTTCTCTCGCCCGCTTCAACGGGATGGGCGTCACGGTCCACGACCGCGTCGCCTCCATCCTGCGCCATGACGATACGGGCGGCGCGTCGCTTCTGCAGGCACCGCATTCGGGTTTTGAACGGCTTGCGATGGGCGGTACAACCGTTATTGCCGACGCAGGACCCGCGCCCACCATCGACCTGTCGGGCCAGGCGCATGCCGGTTGCCTGTCCTTTGAACTCTCCTCGTCGCGCCGCTGCTTTATCGTCAATGCCGGTGTTGATACGTTTGGCTCGCGCGATTTCCGGCCTCTGGCCCGCGCAACGGCGGCGCATTCCACTGCCGTGGTGAACGACGCTTCATCCGCGCGCTTCAACCTTGCTTCCGGCATGAATGGTCTTCTCGGCACCCCGTTGGTGGCAGGACCCCGGCAGGTCCGCTCGCGTCGGCTCGATGAAGGGCAGGACGAGGCCGCGATCCAGGGCTTCGTGGCAAGCCATGATGGCTACCTTTCGCGCTTCAACCTGTTCCACGAACGTCAGATGGTGCTTGCCAACGGCGGCACTGCCTTGTTTGGCAATGACCGTTTCACGAAACCCGGCGGGCTTGCGCCGGGCGGCGACCACGTCGCGGTCCGTTTCCATCTCCATCCCGAAATCGATTTGCAGCAGGTTGGCGAGGAACTGCGTCTCGTGGCGCGGGATGGCGAAAGCTGGCGGTTCATCTGCGAAGCGGTTCCGCCGTTGGTCGAGGAGTCGATCTTCTTCGCCGGATTGGCCGGCCCCACCAAAACAAGGCAGATCGTGCTGCATTACCGCGCGTCCGATCATCCGGATCTCGCCTGGGCCATGCTGCGAAACGGCGGAAGCGATCTGCAATAACGCCTTGCCATCCGGCGCCACCTTGGCCTAGGTCGCGGTCACTTTTTCCAGCGCCGAGATCTTTTCCATGGCCGTTCCTTCCAAGAATATCCCTGCGCCTGATCGCGTTGCCCTGAAGCGCGCCCTTCTTTCCGTGTCGGACAAGACGGGCCTCCTTCCGTTTGCGCAGGCCCTGCACGACGCAGGTGTGGCCCTCCTGTCCACTGGCGGCACGGCCAAGGCTCTGGCGGAAGCCGGACTGCCGGTGACGGATGTGTCCGCCGTCACGAGTTTCCCCGAAATCATGGACGGCCGGGTCAAGACTTTGCATCCCGGCGTCCACGGCGCCTTGCTCGCCATCCGCGATGATCCCCAACATCAGGAAGCCATGGCGGCCCATGGCATTACGCCGATCGACCTTCTCGTGGTGAACCTTTACCCGTTTGAAAGCGTCCGGGCGTCAGGCGCCGACTACGCGTCGATCGTGGAGAACATCGACATCGGCGGGCCAGCCATGCTGCGAGCTGCTGCCAAGAACCACGCTTACGTGTCGGTGGTCGTGGATCCGACCGATTACGCGTCCGTTCTGGACGAGATGAAGGCGCAGGAGGGACATGTCAGTCTTCTGTTCCGTCAGCGTCTTGCCGCCAAGGCTTACGCCCGCACGGCCGCTTACGATGCGGGTATCGCGGCCTGGTTTGCTCAAGCCGTTTCTGGAACGAGCGCCACCTATCGCAGCCTGTCGGGCACGCTGGCCTCCGAAATGCGGTATGGGGAGAACCCGCACCAGATGGCGGGCTTCTACCGAACCGGTGACCCGCGGCCCGGGGTCGCGACCGCGCGCCAGTTGCAGGGCAAGACCCTGTCCTACAACAACATCAACGACACGGACGCCGCCTTCGAGCTGGTGGCGGAGTTCGACTCCGCCGCCTTTGCTGCGGTTGCGATCATCAAGCACGCCAACCCCTGTGGTGTTGCCACGGGTGAAACGCTTCGTGACGCTTACGCCAAGGCCCTGGCCTGCGACCCGGTGTCGGCCTTCGGCGGCATCGTTGCGCTGAACCGAACCCTCGATGTGGCGGCGGCGGAAGAGATCGTGAAGGTCTTCACCGAGGTCATCATCGCGCCTGATGCGACGGAAGAAGCGCAGGCCGTCGTCGCCGCCAAGAAGAACCTGCGTCTCCTCGTCACCGGCGGATTGCCCGATCCGCGCGAACCGGGGCTTGCGTTCAAGACCGTGGCTGGTGGCTTCCTGGCTCAATCGCGCGACAACGGCGTCGTGGACGATCTCGACCTGAAGGTCGTGACGCAGCGCGCTCCCAGCGAAGGGGAACTGGCGGACATGCGATTTGCGTTCCGTGTCGCCAAGCACGTGAAATCGAACGCGATCGTTTATGTGAAGGATGGGGCCACGGTTGGTATCGGCGCCGGGCAGATGAGCCGCGTGGATTCATCTCGCATTGCCGCAACCAAGGCGCAGGACGCTGCCGACGCCGCTGGCTTGCCCGTGTCGGCCACCAAAGGCTCCGTCGTGGCTTCCGACGCGTTTTTTCCGTTCGCCGACGGGCTCCTGGCGGCCGTTGAAGCCGGAGCCACGGCGGTGATCCAGCCGGGCGGCTCGATGCGCGACGATGAGGTGATCGCGGCCGCCGACGCCCATGGGCTTGCCATGGTGTTCACGGGAATGCGGCATTTCCGGCACTGAGGCTTCTGAGCGGTGCTTTTGCGGGTGCCGCCGGATAAGGGGTGGTGGCCAGGATCCACAGCCCGCCGACAAAGAACAGGATGATCACCGCCATGCCAAGAGCGGGCGACCCGCTCGCGGCGGTGACCGTCGCCACCAGAAAAGGCGCAACGAAGCTCGTGGCGCGGCCGGCGAGCGCGTAAATGCCGAAATATCGGCCCGCCTCGTCCGGAGCGATGCTTCGCGCGAAATATGCACGCGATGACGCCTGCACGGGCCCGAATGCCATTCCGATCAACATGCCATAGAGGATGTAGGCTTTTTCAGCGGATGTGCCGAACAAGCCGCCGTTGTCGACGCCGTCCAGCGGCAACAAACCGAACAGCGTTCCGTCCGGCGCGGTGGAAACGATTCCAACCGTCGCAACGCAAAGCAGCAACAGACACACAACAACGATGCGCTTGGATCCGAAGGTTCTGTCGAGCCGGCTTGCAAGCAGGCAACTGGCAATGGCCACGATGTTGAGGATGATGCCAAACAGGCCGATCTCCGTGACCGTCCACCCAAACATCAGCGCGGCAAATGTTCCGCCAAGCGCAAGCAGGGCGTTGACCCCATCCTGATAGATCATGCGAGCAACAAGAAAGCGCAGGATGCCAGGCTGGCCCCGGATCTCCCCTACCGTGCTTTTCAGTTCCGCCCATCCGTTGTGGACCGCCGTGCGCATCGGCACGCCCGTGTGGGTGTCGGGCGTGAACAGAAACATCGGCAGGATAAACAGGAGATACCAGACCGCGGTAAGCGGCCCAACGATGCGGGCGTCTTCGCCCTGGACCGGATCAAGCGGCAAAAGCGGCGGAATGCCAATCAGGGTCAATCCCGTTTGAGGGGAAGCGGCAAGAAAGGCGATCACAAAGATCAGCATCAGCATGCCTCCCGCGTAGCCAAGCCCCCAGGCGAGATTAGAAATCTGTCCGATCTCGCTGGGCGTTGCCAGGCGCGGCAGCATCGCGTCGTTGAAGACGATGGAGAATTCCGCCGCCACCGTGGCGAGCGCAAACACCAGCAGCACCCAAAGCAGGCTTGATCCCGGCGCGGCAAACCACAGCAGCAGAAGGCAGGCAACCTTCAAGATCGCGAAACCGGCAATCCAGCGCTTGCGGTGGCCGGTCTGGTCGGCAAGGGCACCGAGCAATGGTGACAGTAACGCCATCATCAGTCCCGCGACGGCGATGCCGTAGCCCCAGGCCGCCTGTCCGGCAGCGGGATCATCGGCCATCCGCGACACAACGTAAGGGCCGAAGATGAATGTGGTCACAACCGTGAAGAAGGGCTGTGCCGCCCAGTCGAAGCCCATCCAACTCCAGATGCCGATCCGACTGACTGGTTCCGCAGGTGCGAGGTGCGCGTCGCTCATTCTTGCGCGAGATCAGCCAGAACGCCGGCAGCAACGGTGAGTCGGGCAACGGTGAGGTCGCCGCTTTCCGTCAAGGCCTTCAGCCGATCGCGCGCTCGCAGCGCGTGTTGTTTCCTTGCGCTCACCCAACCCTCCACCGTGAACCCGCCGCTTGCATCGCCAAGCGCCGCAGCGGCAATGCGCCGGCGCGCCGCTCCTATCGTGTCCATGGCGCGTGCCAAAGCAAGCCCCTCATAATAGTCGGCCGCTGAAACAGATGCGGCGGCATCCTCGATCCGGCCAATCCGAAACGCTTCTGTTACGGCGAAGAAGGCTTGTGCGGCTTGCAACAGCGGCGTTCCCGCCCGATCGGCGACCTGGAGGATTTCCGGCACGAGACGCAGGATCTCGAGCATGGCCAAACGTTGTGCGAGGTCGTTGCCCGCGCCTGCCGCAGCATAGGTCCGGGCTGCCTCTGCCGTAGCGTCCTGCACGAAGCTCGGCATCAGGGCCTGCAACTGCGGTTCCAGCTCTGTGCGCGCTTTCTTCAGCGCGTCGATCTGAACCGCTAGCGGCTGCTTTGAGCCGCCGTCGTTGCGCAACTGCCAGCTGGTTGCCTGCCAGGCAAGGCGCGTGATTGCGCCATAAAGATCGAGCTGCGCGTCACCGCTGATCCTGGCATCCAGCGCGTTGACTTGGGCGTAGAGCGTGTCGAGTTCGAACCCGTCCCGCACGAGAGTGTAGGCCTGCACGATTTCGGCTGGCGCAGCCCCGGTCAGATCCTGAAGGCGGGACACAAAGGTGGGCCCGCCGCGATCGATCACGTCGTTCGCCAGTTCCGTTGCGATGATCTCGCGGCGGAGCCGATGGCTCAGAATCTCATCGCGATAGGCGACCTGCATTTGCGCCGGGAAATAACCGAGCAGCGTGCCTTCGTAGTGAGGCTCGTCAGGCAGGGCGGTCGCAACCAGGTCCCCAAACAGCGTCAGCTTGGCATAGGCCAGAAGGACGCCGAGTTCCGGACGGGTGAGGGGAACGCCCCGCTGTTCGCGCTCCGCGATCGCGCTGTCACTCGGGAGGACCTCCACCACGCGATCCAGCAGGCCTCGCTCTTCCAGTCCCAGAATGAAGCGGCGCTGATGCGGCAGCTCCAGAAGGCCGCGCTGCTCGGCAAGCGACAGAGCAAGCGTTTGGCGATAGTTGTTCTTCAAAACCAAGGCCGCCACTTCTTCCGTCATCTGCGACAGAAGGACGTTGCGGTCATCCCGCGACAGGCTGCCACTGCGCATGGCGGATGCGAGGGCAATCTTGATGTTGACCTCGACGTCGGACGAGTTCACGCCACCGGAATTGTCGATCGCATCGGAGTTGCACCGGCCCCCGTTCAAGCCGTACTCGATGCGGGCTCGCTGGGTGACGCCAAGATTGGCCCCTTCGCCAATCACCTTGGCCCCGATCTCGGGTGCGGTGATCCGGATCGCGTCGTTGGCACGATCCCCGACATCCGCATTGGTTTCCGTTGTTGCGCGGACATAGGTGCCGATGCCGCCAAACCAGAGCAGATCAACCGAAAGCCGCAGGATTGCCGTCATGATCTCATTGGGAGACGCGACGGTTTTGCCGATCTGCAGGAGTTCAGCTGCTTCCGCCGACAAGGTGATCGCCTTCTGGCTGCGCGGCACGATCATGCCGCCTGGGGACAGAAGGGCCGCGTTGTAGTCCTGCCAGCTGGAGCGCGGCAGGTCGAACAAGCGCTGGCGCTCGGCAAAGGAGCGTGCGGCATCCGGCGAAGGGTCCAGAAATATGTCGCGGTGATCAAAGGCCGCCACGAGCCGGATTTCCCGCGACAAAAGCATGCCGTTGCCAAACACGTCGCCGGACATGTCTCCCACGCCCGCCACGGTGAAGGGCTGCGTTTGGATGTCGCGATCCATTTCGCGGAAATGCCGCTTCACGGCTTCCCAGGCGCCGCGGGCGGTGATGCCCATCTTCTTGTGGTCGTAACCGGCGGAACCGCCACTGGCGAAAGCATCATCAAGCCAGAAGTCGTGGCTTTGGCTAATGGCGTTGGCCGTGTCGGAGAAGGTGGCCGTTCCCTTATCGGCGGCCACAACGAAATAGGGATCATCACCGTCGCGGCGCAGCACCCCGGCCGGCGGCACGACCGCGTCGCCCACGATGTTGTCGGTGATGGACAGGAGCGTCGACACGAAGGTCACGTAGGCCTGCTTTCCCGCAGCGAAGATTGCGTCGCGTGTTCCCCCCGTTGGCAGTTTCTTGGGGTAAAAGCCGCCCTTCGCGCCGACCGGCACGATCACTGCGTTCTTGACCTGTTGTGCCTTCACGAGCCCGAGAACTTCCGTGCGGTAGTCCTGTGCCCGGTCAGACCAGCGCAGACCGCCGCGGGCAACCGGGCCGAAACGCAGGTGAACGCCTTCGACATCCGCGCCATACACAAAGATTTCCCGCCACGGACGCGGTTCCGGGAGGAGGGTAATAGCGCGCGACTCAAGCTTCAGGGCAAGCGTGTCGCCCGTTGCACGACCGGGCACGAAATGGTTCGTGCGCAAGGTCGACTGCACGAGGTTGAGAATGCGGCGAAGGATGGTGTCGTCGTCAAGGTTCGGGACCTCATCGAGCTCTTTGAGGATCAGCGCCTCATGCCGGCTTTCCGCATCGGCGTCGCCGGCCTGCAAACGCGCGTTGAACAACCCCACAACATTGCGCGCGATCTCCGGATAGCGGTTCAATGCGGCCGCGATGAAATCCTGGCTCTGTGGAATGCCCGCCTGCTGCAGATAGCGGCCATAAGCGCGCAGCACCACGATCTCATCGGGTTGAAGATCGGCCGACAGGGCCAGACCGTTGTAGCCGTCGTTGTCGGCTTTGCCGCGCCACACGGACAAAAACACGCTTTCCAGCAAGGCGCCCGCATCGTCCAGGTTCACGGCGCGGCCATTGGCAGGCTCCAGTTCCATGTCATGGACGAACACCACGTCGTGCTTTCCATCGCCGGGAACCTCGAAGGTGCGCTCGCTGATGACCCGGAAGCCCATCTGCTCCAGAACGGGCACCCGCTGCGACAGCGGCAGAGGCTGCGCCACATGATAGATCTTCAGCGACAGGGCGCTGAGCGCCTGATCCTGGCGACGATAGAAATCGGCGTAGATCGGGTTGTTTTGCGACAACTGCCCGATTCGTTCGGCATCAACCAGTGCATCGGCCGGCGCAAACCCCTCGCGATAGGCTTCCGGCAAGCGGCCGGCGATCGCCAAGGCAGCCGGGCTCGGCTCGACCTCAAGCGCGACGTCGCGCAGCGCGTCATCCCAGGTCCGCACGAGGCTGCGCACCGCGTTTTCCAGTTCGGCTTGCGAGGGCTGCGGGGTGACACCTTCCGAGCGGCCGATGATGAAATGGACGCGCGCGAGCGACCCTTCGGGAAAGGCAGGGTAAAAGGCCGACAGGTGGCCGTCATAGACGGCGCTCAGATATGCGCCGATCCGCTCACGAACGCGCGAATCGTAGCGGTCGCGCGGTACGAAAACAATGACGGACACGAAGCGGTCAAACTGGTCGGTGCGCGTGAGAACCCGCACCCGAGGTCGCTCGCCGAGCGCCATGATCGCGGTCGCCTGATCCCGCAGCGTCGCTTGGCTGACCTGGAACAACTCGTCGCGGGGATAGGATTCCAGAACGTGGATGAGGGCTTTGCCGTTGTGATCGGCAGGGTCGAAGCCCAGTTCCGAGATGATTGCCCGCGCCCTGGAACTCAGAAACGGGATGTTCATCACCGAGCGGGTGTAGGCGGTGGATGTGAAAAGGCCGACAATGCGCAATTCGCCGGCGAGTTCGCCGTCAGGCGTATAGGTTTTCACCCCGACATAATCGAGATAAGCGCGCCGGTGGATGGCTGTTTTCGTGTTCGCCTTGGTGACGAGAAGCGGTTCAGGTCCATGCAGGAAGGCGCGGACCTCACGTGTTGCCACGACCGGCTCATTGCCGCGCCGCAGAACCCGCAGATCGGCATCGGCCAGAATTCCGAGCCCCGGCGCATCGATGCGCTCGAGCGCACCTTCGCTGGCGTCGCCGACATAGCGGAACTCACGCATGCCGAGAAAGATGAAGTTGTCGTCACGCAGCCATTCCAGGAATGCAACGGCCTCATCAGACTTGAGCTCGCCATTTCGGCCCGGCAGGGCCCGCAATCCGTCGATCGCCTGCTGCAGGCGATCGAGCATCGGGCGCCAGCCGGTGACGGCGGCGCGCACCTGTTCGAGGATCTGGTGCAGCCGCGCTGCCAAGGCCTCTGCGGCGTCGCTTGCCAGTCGCGGCACGTGGATCTGAATCAAGCTGACCTTGTGAACGGAGGCGACCGCTTCCCCCGAGCTCGCGCTTAAGCCGCTGAAGCGACCGGCCGGATCGGTTTCGACGCGCAGGACGGGGTGCATGACCAGCAGCGGCTCGCCCGCTTCTTCCGCCACTTCTCCTTGAACGGAGTCGAACAGAAACGGCATGTTGTCGTTGACCAGGGTGATCACGCTGACCGGCGACCCGGCGCCCATCGCGAGCGTGTCGATTGTCACGACCGCTTCACCGCGGCGGTGGCGCGCCAGCGCGGCCAAGGCGAGGTTCGCTGCAGTTTGCCGCTCTGCTTCGCCGTATTGCGCGAGATCTTCTGCAGGCGCGTGAGAAAAGAGGTGCGGCGCAAAGGTGGTTGCGTCCAAACCGGACGGGAGTGTCGCGAGGCTTTTTGCAGCCGTTCCAGGTGCTTCAGACATCAAGTCCCTCCGTTTCCGTCCCGATTTCTGCTCTACCTAGCGGAGAGCGCATCTTTTTCGACGCGCTTGGAACCGATTCTGGAGCAGACGGGAGTGAAGCGCCGATGACGAAGCCGCAGAAGACCAAGAAAGTTTCGAGCCAACCGGCTGTGACGGCGCTGAACCTGCCGCAAGCCGAGCTGAGCGAGGGCACAAAGGCCTATTTCGCAAAAGCCAAGGAAAAGCTGGGCTTGCTGCCAAACGTGCTCGCTGCCTACGCCTTCGATGAAAAGAAGCTGCGCGCGTTTACCGACATGTACAACGACCTGATGCTGGGCGACTCCGGGTTGAGCAAGCTTGAGCGGGAAATGATCGCGGTGGCCGTTTCGTCCGTGAACCACTGCTATTACTGCCTGACAGCCCATGGCGCGGCAGTGCGGCAGTTGTCGGGAGATCCTGCTCTAGGCGAGATGATGGTGATGAACTATCGCGCCGCGGATCTCACCGAGAAGCAGAAGGCGATGCTCGATTTCGCGGTGATGCTGACGGAAAGCCCGTCCATGATCGAGGAAGCCGACCGCCAGGCGCTCCGAGATGTCGGTTTTTCCGATCGGGACATCTGGGACATCGCCGCCACGGCCGCCTTCTTCAACATGTCGAACCGCGTCGCAGCCGCCGTCGATATGCGGCCGAACGCGGAGTATCACGGGATGGCAAGGTAACCAGATTAGGGCTGGCTTATCGCCAGCCCAGCCCTGGTGCGACATGCTTCAGGATCGCCTCGATAACGTGGGCGTTGTAGTCGACGCCGAGCTGGTTCGGAACGGTCAGAAGCAGCGTATCGGCTTCGGCGATCGCCTCGTCGCCCTTCAGCTGTTCCACCAGCACATCGGGCTCGGCCGCATAGGAGCGGCCGAAAACCGCCCGCTTGTTGGGCTCGATATAGCCGAAGTGATCGCTGGAACGATCGTTCCCGAAATAAGTGCGGTCGCGATCGTCCACGAGAGCGAAGATCGAGCGGCTGACCGACACGCGGCCGGTTCGCTCGTGCCCTGCGGCCTTCCAGGCTTCGCGATAGGCACGGATCTGTTCAGCCTGCTGGACGTGGAACGGCTTGCCGCTTTCGTCGAACTTCAGCGTCGAACTTTGCAGGTGCATGCCGAGCTTTGCTGCCCACTCGGCCGTCGCATTGGTGGCTGCACCCCACCAGATGCGCTCCAGCAAGCCTTCCGAATGCGGCTCCAGGCGCAGAAGGCCGGGCGGGTTGGGGAACATCGGCTGCGGGTTCGGTTCGGCGAACCCCTTGCCTCGCAGCACCTGGAGGAAAACCTCCGTGTGCTGGCGCGCCATGTCGGCTTCGCTTTGGCCGTCCTGCGGCTGATATCCGAAGTAGCGCCAGCCATCGATCACCTGTTCCGGCGATCCGCGGCTCAGGCCAAGCTGCAGGCGGCCGCCGGCGATCAGGTCGGCCGACCCGGCGTCTTCGGCCATGTAGAGTGGGTTCTCGTAGCGCATGTCGATCACGGCGGTGCCGATCTCGATGCGCTTGGTTCTGGCGCCCACTGCCGCCAGCAGGGGAAAAGGCGAAGCGAGCTGGCGCGCAAAATGGTGGACGCGGAAATAAGCACCGTCTGCGCCGAGTTCTTCTGCCGCGACCGCAAGTTCGATGGATTGCAGCAGCGCGTCGGCCGCCGAGCGGGTGCCCGAATGCGGCGAAGGGTTCCAATGACCGAAGGAAAGAAAGCCGATGTTTTTCATGAGCCTCAGATAAGCCCCGCGCTCATGCTTTAACAGGCCTCAGAACGGCCACAGCGCTTCACACACTGTCTTCGAACCCGCTCATCGCGCGGCGATCGCAACGGCCGCACCGCCCATCGCCATGGCACTCAAGCGATTGGCCAGCCGCATGGCGGAGGGGCTCTTCATCAAACGCCGCGCCTGCTGCGCAGCAAATGCCCAGCCGAGGTCGATGATCACCAGGACGATCACCATAGTTGCGACCAGCTCGGCCCAGCCCAGCATCGACACGCGGCTGAGGTCAATGATGGTGGGTAGAAGCGCCAAGTAGAACATCATGATCTTCGGGTTGCCAAGCGTCACGGCAATCCCAGCCGCAAACATGCGCCATGGGCGGTCAGCGCTGGGCAATGCTGCCTTCTCCGCGCCGACAGGTGCCGTCCACATTCTCCACGCGAGATAGACCAAATAGGCGACGCCCGCCCATTTGATCACGGTGAAGACCAGGTGGAAGCTTTGCGCTATAAAGGCTAGGCCAAACACGGCTAGCGACAGCCAGATCGCTTCGCCCACCCACATCGCCGCCAGAAACGGCAGCACGCTGCGCAAGCCGCCGGTGAGCACGCGCGCCACCAAAGCCGCGATGCTCGGCCCCGGCGAACCGGCCGCCACAAACAGCGCGCCGGCGAAGATCAGCAGCGAAGCGATGTCCAAGCTCAGGCCTTTTCTTTCTTGTTTTGCCGATTGGCGACGAGATCATCGACAACGGCCGGATCGGCAAGCGTCGAGGTGTCGCCAAGCGCACCGTAATCATCTTCCGCAATCTTTCTGAGGATGCGGCGCATGATCTTGCCGGAACGGGTTTTCGGCAGGCCCGGCGAGAACTGGATCTTGTCGGGCGACGCGATGGCGCCGATCTCCTTGCGAACATGGGCAACAAGCTCCTTGCGGAGCTCCTCGGAGCCTTGTTCGCCCGCCATTAGCGTCACGTAGCAATAGATGCCCTGGCCCTTCACATCGTGCGGATAACCAACAACGGCCGCTTCGGAGACCTTCTCGTGGCTGACAAGAGCGGATTCCACCTCCGCTGTTCCCATCCGGTGGCCGGAAACGTTCAGCACATCATCGACGCGGCCAGTGATCCAGTAATAGCCGTCCGCATCGCGGCGGCAGCCATCTCCGGTGAAGTATTTGCCGGCATAGGTCGAAAAGTAGGTTTGAACGAAGCGCTCATGGTCGCCGTAAACCGTGCGCATCTGGCCAGGCCAGGAGTCGATGATGCACAGGTTGCCATCGGCAGCGCCTTCCAGAACCTGACCTTCACTGTCCACGAGCTTTGGCTTCACGCCAAAAAACGGACGCGTGGCCGAGCCGGGCTTGAGGTCGGTGGCACCGGGCAGCGGCGTGATCAGGATGCCGCCCGTTTCGGTCTGCCACCACGTGTCGACGATCGGGATGCGGCTTTCGCCGACCACCTTGTAATACCATTCCCAGGCTTCCGGGTTGATCGGCTCGCCGACCGAGCCCAATACCTTGAGAGAACTGCGCGAGGTCTTTTTCACATAATCGTCGCCCGAGCCCATCAAGGCGCGGAGCGCAGTCGGTGCGGTGTAGAAGATGTTGACCTGGTGCTTGTCGACGATCTGCCAGAAGCGGGACTGGTCGGGATAGTTTGGCACGCCTTCAAACATAAGGGTGGTGGCGCCGTTTGCGAGCGGGCCATACAGCAGGTAGCTGTGGCCGGTGACCCAGCCGACATCGGCCGTGCACCAGTAGATATCGCCGTCGTGGTAGTCGAAGACGTACTGGTGCGTCATCGAGGCATAAACCAGGTAGCCGCCGGTGGTGTGCAACACACCCTTCGGCTTGCCGGTCGAGCCCGAGGTATAAAGGATGAAGAGCGGATCTTCCGCGTTCATCGCTTCCGGCGGGCAATCGGGCGACAAATCCGCAACCGCGTCGCCATACCAGATGTCACGGCCATCGACCCAGCCGACCAGATTGCCGGTGCGCTTCACCACGACCACGGAACGCACAGCGACATCCGAGCGGGCGGCGATGTCGATCGCCTTGTCGGTGTTTTCCTTCAAGGGAATGGTCTTGCCGCCGCGGTAGCCTTCGTCCGCAGTGATCACGACGGTTGACTGGCAGTCGACGATGCGGCCTGCCAGGGCGTCCGGCGAAAAGCCACCGAAGACCACCGAATGAATCGCTCCGATGCGCGTGCAGGCGAGCATCGCGTAGGCTGCTTCCGGGATCATCGGCATGTAGATCGTGACGCGATCGCCACGCTTGACACCCTGCTGCTTCAGGAGGTTCGCAAAGCGGCCGACGTGCCCGTGCAGTTCGCGATAGGTGATCTTTTTGTCTTCGGCCGGATTGTCGCCTTCCCAGAGGATCGCGACCTGGTCGCCTTTGGTTTCAAGATGGCGGTCGACGCAGTTCACCGAGACATTGGTCTCACCGTCCTCGAACCACTTGATCGACACGTCACCCTCAAACGAGGTGTTCTTGACCCGGCTGAAGGGCTTCGACCACTGGATGCGCTTGCCGTGCTCTGCCCAGAAACTGTCCGGATCCGCCACACTCTTCTCGTACCAAGCGCGGTACGTCGCGTCGTCGATCAGCGCGCGCTCCTTCCACTCGGCCTGAACGGGATGAAGATGCGGTTCGGTCATGCGAGCCTCCCTGGCAGATGAGCTTTGCGGCGCTTCTTAGCAGCCGACTGTTTTGCGCCATATTAGACCTTGGCAGCGTCGGGTCCAGCCGCAGGGTCCCACAACCGTTCATTAACCAAGCCGGCTCAGGATCAGGCTGTTGGAGGAGCGTTTCGAACGAGGTTGCGATGAGGAACCAAGCCGAACTTGAGATGATGTTGCGCGGATATGGGCTGACGACCGCCAACATCCTTTACCACATGCCCGACCACCCACACATGCTGCAAACCTATATCTGGCAGGACTATGATCTCGCACCGCGCTTTCCGGTGCTGATGCAGTTTATCGAGTTTTGGAAGGAAAAGCTCGACGGCCCGCTTCATTCAGTCAGCTATTCGCACCACCGGCTGATCGGTCCCAACGAGTGGCGCAAGGTCGACGGCGAGTTCGTTCTGCACTGAACACGAAGACGGCGCGCTTTCGAGCGCCGCTCCCCTTGATCAGCCCTGCTGCTTGAACGGTTCGGGACGGCGCCCGGCCGTTTGGCGCTCCAGCATCCAGCCGGGATATTCGGGCGCCAGTGCGCTGATCTCGTCCAGTCGCGCCATGTCCTCTGCGTCGAGGGTGAGATCAACGGCGGCCAGGTTCTGCTCGAGCTGGTCCATGCGGCTGGCGCCGATGATCACGCTCATCGCGAAGGGCTTTGCGAGGATGTAGGCAAGGGCGACGGTTGCCACCTCGGCGCCATGCTTTTTCGCGATTTCGCGCATGACCCCAACGATCGGCCAGGCCTTGTCGGTGTTTACCGGCGGGAAGTCGAACGTCTTGCGGCGGCCTTCCGCTTCGTTTGGAGCGCCCGGACCATATTTGCCCGACAAGAGCCCGCCGGCCAGCGGCGACCAGACCATCAGGCCAAGCTTTTCCTCGTTCATCAGCGGCACGATCTCGCGCTCGAGGTCGCGACCGGCGATGGAATAATAGGCCTGCACCGTTTCGAAGCGGGCGAAGCCGTTGCGCTCGGAGATGCCCAGCGCCTTGGCGATGCGCCAGGCCTGCCAGTTCGACACGCCGATGTAGCGCACCATGTCGCTGGAAACGAGATCGTCCAGCGCCCGCAGGGTCTCGTCGATCGGCGTCACCGGGTCGGTGCCATGGAGCTGAAACAGGTCGATATGGTCGACCTGCAGGCGCTCCAGGCTTTGTTCCACCGAGTCCATGATGTGGCCGCGCGACGAACCCCGCTGGTTAGGCTTGTCGCCCATCTGGCCATGCACCTTGGTGGCGATCACCACCTCATCGCGCGGCACGTCGAGATTGAGGAGCGACTGGCCGAGCAGTTCTTCCGAAGCGCCAAAGGAATAAACGTTGGCCGTGTCGATGAAGTTGACGCCGGCGGCGAGCGCGCGGCTGACAATCTGGTCCACGCCGTCCTGATCGAGGCTGGCGATCTGGCCCCACATGCCGCCCCCTGCTTCGCCGAAGGTCATGGTGCCAAGGCAGATTTCGGACACGAACATGCCGGTCCGTCCGAGTTGATTATACTTCATGGGAGTATCTCCTGCTGCTCAAGGGAGCAAAACAGGAGCTTAGATGGACTTCAGGATGCGAAGCGCAACGCCATGTGCTCGAGAAAAGCGCGGCCTCGCTATGTGGGATAATCGCGCTGTCCGAAGATGGCGGAGCCAACGCGCACCGATGTTGCACCGAAGGCGATCGCCGTTTCATAGTCGCCCGACATGCCCATGGACAGCTTCTCCACGCCACATTCGCGGGCGAGCTTCTCCAGGAGCGCAAAATGGGGGCCGGGGTTCTCGTCGGCTGGCGGGATGCACATCAACCCTTCAATGGTGAGGCCGTGCACCTCGCGGCAGCACTGCACGAAGGCAACGGCTTGCGTCGGCTCCACACCCGCCTTTTGCGGCTCCGAGCCAGTATTCACCTGCACATAACAGCGGGGCGAACGGCCTTGCCGGGCCATCTCCTTCGCCAGCTCGGCGGCGATCTTTTCGCGGTCCACCGTTTCAATCACGTCGAACAGGGCGACGGCATCCTTGGCCTTATTGGATTGCAGCGGGCCAATGAGGTGCAGATCGACGCCTTCGAACTCTTCCCTCAGGGCAGGCCATTTTCCTTGGGCCTCCTGCACCTTGTTTTCACCAAAGGTGCGCTGCCCCGCCAGAAGCACCGGACGGATGTCGTCGGCGTCAAACGTCTTGGACACCGCCACGAGCTTCGCCGAGCCAGCCGGCCGGCCGGCTTCCGCTTCAGCCGTGGCGATCCGCGCCTGCACTTCCTTCAGCCGTTCCGCCGTGCCTGACATCGCTACCCCTGCTCACCCGTCGGGCCGGTCTGCACCGGCCGTGGTTGACGCTCCCCCGAAAGCATGGTGAAGGTCGCGCCGACTATCCTCACGGCCTTCTGAAGCGATTTTCCGGGCATGGCAATCGAACGTTACAATCCGCGAGTGGCGGAACCCAAATGGCGCGATGCCTGGGATGCAGCCAAGCTGTTTCAAACCGACAACAGCGATCCGCGTCCGAAATACTACGTGCTCGAGATGTTCCCGTATCCGTCGGGCCGCATCCACATGGGCCACGTCCGCAACTACACGCTGGGCGACGTGCTGGCCCGCTACAAGCGCTCCACTGGCTTCAACGTGCTGCACCCTTTTGGCTGGGATGCCTTCGGCCTGCCGGCCGAGAACGCCGCGCGCGACAAGAACGTCAACCCGCGCGAATGGACCTATTCCAACATTGAGACCATGAAGGGCCAGCTGAAGACGCTGGGTTTCTCATGGGACTGGACTCGCGAATTCGCGAGCTGCGATCCTTCTTATTACAAACACCAACAGAAGCTGTTTCTGGATTTCTGGCAGCACGGGCTGGTGGAACGGCGCGCCGCAAAGGTGAACTGGGATCCGGTCGACATGACCGTGCTCGCCAACGAGCAGGTGATCGATGGCAAGGGTTGGCGTTCCGGCGCTCTCGTCGAGCAGCGCGACCTGACGCAGTGGTTCTTCAAGATCACGTCCATGAGCCAGGAGCTGCTGGACGGTCTCGACACGCTTGAGCGCTGGCCCGACAAGGTCAAGCTGATGCAGTCGAACTGGATCGGGCGTTCGGATGGATTGGCCTTCGAGTTCGGGCTGGTCGGCGCGCCGGCGGGCTTTGAAAAGCTGCCGGTGTTCACCACGCGTGCGGACACCATGTACGGCCCGACGTTTGCGGCCATTTCGCCCGACCATCCGCTGGCGACCGAACTGGCCAAGAAAAACCCGGAGGTGGTCGCCTTCATCGAAAAGTGCCATCAGCTCGGCACGTCGCTCGCCGAAATCGAAACAGCCGAGAAGATGGGCTTCGACACCGGCATCAAGGTGACGCACCCAGCTGACCCTACATGGACGCTGCCGCTCTTTATCGCGAACTTCGTGCTGATGGATTATGGCACCGGCGCCATCATTGGCTGCCCGGCGCATGACCAGCGTGACCTTGACTTCGCCCGCAAATATGACCTGCCGGTGATCGACGTCTTCAAGCCCCTCGATAGCGACGCGAGCGTCGGCGATGTTGCTTTTGTCCCCCCCAAGACGGAAACGGTCCGTTATGTGCAGTGGGGGGGCGAGCCCACCGTGCAAACTTGCCAGGAAGCGATGGAGCGCTCGCTGGCGCTGTTTGAGGAAGCTGGCTGGGGCCAGCGCAAGGTGCAGTATCGCCTCCGCGACTGGCTGATTTCGCGCCAGCGCTATTGGGGCTGTCCGATTCCGGTGATCCATTGCGACGCTTGCGGCGCAGTGCCCGTTCCCGCCGACCAGCTGCCGGTGGAACTGCCTGCCGACGTGACCTTCGACAGGCCGGGCAACCCGCTCGACCATCATCCGACATGGAAGCACACCGCTTGTCCGAAGTGCGGTCGCCAGGCGCGGCGCGACACCGACACGATGGACACGTTTGTGGACTCGTCCTGGTATTTCGCGCGCTTCACCGATCCCTGGAATGCGTCGGAGCCCACCACCCTGTCCGTGGTCGACGGCTCCACCGGCTGGCTTCCGGTCGCGCAATATATCGGCGGGATCGAACACGCGATCCTGCACCTGCTTTATTCCCGCTTCTTCGTGCGTGCGATGAAGAAGACGGGCCACCTGAACGTAGTGGAGGAGCCCTTTGAGGGTCTCTTCACGCAAGGCATGGTTGTTCACGAGACCTACAAGGGACCGGACGGCTGGGTCACCCCAGCGGAAATCAAGATCTCCGATGCCGACGGCAAGCGCACGGCATCCCTGCTGGCCGACGGTTCGCCGGTGGAAATCGGCGGCATTGAGAAGATGTCGAAGTCCAAGAAGAATGTGGTCGATCCCGACGACATCATTGAAACCTACGGTGCCGACACGGCCCGCTGGTTCATGCTCAGCGATTCGCCGCCCGAGCGTGACGTGATCTGGACTGAAGCGGGTGCGGATGCCGCACATCGCTTCCTGCAGCGGATCTGGCGCCTCGTTGCGGAAGCCGCGGATGCCCTGCGTTCTGCTGAAGGCAAGGGAGCGGATGACGAGGCGATCGCCAAGGCTGCACACCGCGCCTTGAAATCGGTTGGCGAAGACATCGAGAAGCTTGCCTTCAACAAGGCCGTGGCCCGCTTGTACGAGCTGGTGAACGTGTTGGCGGCTCCCTTGGGCACTGCCGCCGAAACCGGCAAGGCCAGCGCTGCCTTGCGGGAAGCGGTGGACTTCCTCATTGCCATGGTCGCGCCGATGATGCCGCATCTCGCGGAAGAATGCTGGGCTGCGATCGGCGGAACGGAGATGATCGCCGCTCGGCCGTGGCCGCAATATGACCCGGCCTGGCTTGTGGACAATGACGTCACGCTGCCGATCCAGGTGAACGGCAAGAAGCGCGGGGATTTGACAATTTCGCGCGACGCTGACCAATCTGCCGTGGAAGCAGCGACTCTGGCGCTCGATTTCGTCCAGAAAGCGCTGGAAGGTCGCCAGCCGAAGAAGGTGATCGTGGTGCCGCAGAGGATCGTGAATGTCGTCGGCTGACGGTCGCAAGTTCCGGCAGGACCGCTTCCTGCGTGTGGCGCTGGTTTGCGCCACCAGCGTGCTCGTTCTGGCTGCCGCAGGCTGCCAGGTGCGGCCGCTTTACGGCGCGGGAGCCGTTGTTTTCAGCGCTTCCACCGGCGAAGCGACGCCCCTGTCGTCGATCAGCATCCGGCCGGTGAACAACCGTCCGGCGCAGATCGTGCGCAACCAGATGATCTTCCTGTTCAACGGCGGCGCCCAGCCGCAAACACAGACGCGCTACACGGTGGCGCTCAACGTGACGTCGGAAACGGCGTCTGCTGCTTATGTGCAGGTGGCTGAGGAAGACGAGCCGACCGCCGGAACCGTGACGATGCGCGGCGCTTACGAGCTGAGCGACAACCAAACCGGCGAGGTGATTCGCCGGGGCAGTCGCCAGGTGGTTGCTTCCTACGATGTGTCCCGCCAGCAGTTTGCTGCCTTGCGGGCCGAACGGGACGCGCAGGAGCGGGCAGGCCGCGAACTCGCCGAGCTGCTTCGCCTCGCCATCGCCCAGGATCTTTCGCAGCCCGTTGGCTTCAACCGGAACTCCAGCGTTGCCCCGCCAGTTGCGGAAGTCACGCCGCGTCCCGGCGACCAGACGGACGGTCCGCTTGCGGACTGAAGGTCAGCGAAAACGAACCATGGCCAATGTTATGGCGTCGGCGTCATTTGCGCGTCATGCTCGTCAGCCAAACGGCTTCCCATGGGGCAAGGTGTCATGACAGTGAGACCGTCGGTGACTACCGAGGTCGGCAATTTCTCCGGGGAGCTTTACGGAGCCTCCGACGTGCGTCACATCGTTGACCAGCTGATCGACGAACGAACAACCAACCTGTCACGCCATCCGCTTTGGCCGGTGGCCAAGCCCGTGCTGTTTCGCTTGATGCATTATCATCAGGCGGTGCGCATGGCGGATCGGATCGCGCCCATGCCGGGCTGGGACGCGCTGGAATTCATCAGCCAGTTCCTTCAGCTCGACCTGACCGTGCGCGGCCTTGAGAATATTCCCGCAAGCGGCGGCTTCATTCTGGCTCCCAGCCACCCAACAGGGATCGCTGACGGGATCGCCGTGTTCGACCTTCTGAAGAAGGTGCGCCGCGACATCGCGATCTTCGCCAACCGCGATGCAGAACGGGTGGCGCCGCAGTTCCGAGACGTGATCATCCCCGTGGAATGGCGGGCCGGCGAAAAGAGCCATGCCAAGAGCCGCGATACGCTGGAGATGACGGCGCGGGCTTTCGGCGAGCAACGGGCGGTTGTGCTGTTTCCGGCCGGTCGCATCGCGTTCTGGAACGAGGGGCGGCTCACGGAGCGGCCCTGGCAGCCGTCGTTCGTAGCCCTCGCGCGCCGTTACAAGTTCCCAGTCGTTCCGGTGAACATCGCCGCCCGCAATTCCGGCCTGTTCTATTTCCTATCCAAGCATTCCACCGAGCTTCGCGATATGACGCTGTTTCGCGAGCTTTTGAACAAGAAGGGGATGAAGTTCACCTTCCATGTGGGGCAGCCGATCGATCCGGATCGGCTCGGCGGTGACCCGGCCGAGCTCACCGCGAAGTTGCAGGACTTCACGGTGGAGACGCTCAAGGCCGATCCCGAGGCGATCTTCATCTAAACAAAAAAGCCCGGACGAGCCGGGCTTTTTTCTTGGTGTCGTTTGCCGATTAGCCGATCTTCTGGCCGGTCTTTTCCCAATCCGCCAGGAACGTTTCCAGGCCCTTGTCCGTCAGCGGATGCTTTACGAGCGCCTTCAGGGTGGCCGGGGGCGCCGTCACGACATCGGCGCCGATCAGCGCGGCCTGCTTCACATGATTCACAGTGCGGATCGATGCCGCGAGAATTTCGGTGTTGAAGTCGTAGTTGTCGTAGATCTGACGGATCTCCTGGATCAGTTCCATGCCGTCCAGTCCGATATCGTCCACGCGGCCGATGAACGGAGAAATGAAGCTCGCGCCGGCTTTTGCTGCAAGCAGCGCCTGGTTGGCCGAGAAGCACAGCGTAACGTTCACCAGCCGGCCGCTGGATGTGAGATCCTTGCAGGCTTTCAGCCCATCCAGCGTCAGCGGCAGCTTGATGCAGACATTGTCGGCGATCTTCGACAGGAAATCGGCTTCACGCATCATCTCCTTGTATTCCACCGCCACAACTTCCGCCGAAACAGGCCCCTGAACGATGGAACAGATTTCCTTCGTCACCTCCGCGATGGAGCCGCCTGATTTCAGAATCAGGGAGGGGTTGGTGGTGACGCCGTCGAGCAGACCGAGGTCGTTCAGCTCGCGAATGTCCTTTACATCGGCGGTGTCGACGAAAAACTTCATGGCCGTCTCCCTTGCAAAGGCGCGCCACGCAGCCGCGCCTGGGCGGGCGAAACGCCCGCGTTTGATCGGCCTTGCTCTAGCCGAAGAAAGCGGCAAGGTCACGCCCGATGACGCAAGATTCGCTTGAACCGCGCGTGGTGCCGGTGCTTGTGCCGATGCCGGCGGAGGCTCCTTATTCCTATCAGGTTCCGCCGGGCATGACCGTTGTGCCGGGCTCGGTCGTGCGGGTGCCCCTCGGACCACGGGAAGTGGCGGGCATCGTGTGGGACGGGGAGGGCGGCGGGGTGGACCCGCGCAAGCTCCGGCCGATCTCGGCTGTGTTTGATTGCCCGCCGATCACGGAGCGGATGCGGCGCTTCGTGGAATGGGTGGCGAGCTATACGTTGTCTGCACCCGGCATGGTGGCGCGCATGATCCTGCGGGTGCCCACGGCCTTCGACCCCGAACCTCCGATCGACGGCCTGCTCTTCACGGCTACCAAGCCCGACCGGGTCACCCCGGCCCGCGCCAAGGTTTTGGCGATGCTTGCGGAAGACGGCGGAAACCTCGCCTGGAGCCGTTCAGGTCTGGCCCACGCGGCCGGCGTTTCGCTGACGGTGATCGACGGGTTGGCCGCTCAAGGCGTGTTGAAGCCGGTTCAGATCCCGGCTCCCGCTCTGGTTCCCGAGCCCGACCCTTCCTATGGCGCGCCGCAACTGACGGATGGGCAGCGGAAAGCGGCCGAGGCGCTGAAGGGGAAGATCGGAGCGGAAGGCTTTTCCGTGTCGCTGATCGACGGGGTTACCGGCTCGGGCAAGACGGAAGTGTATTTCGAGGCGATTGCTGCCGCACTTCAAAAAGGAAAGCAGGTGCTGGTGCTGGTGCCCGAAATTGCCCTGACCCAGGCTTTTCTCGACCGGTTTCACGACCGCTTCGGAGCCAAGCCGGCGGAATGGCATTCCGATCTCGCACCGCGGATGCGCGAGCGCGTGTGGCGCCAGGTTGCGGAAGGCCGCGTACGGGTGGTGGCCGGGGCGCGATCAGCCCTCTTTTTGCCGTTCAAGGAGCTCGGCCTGATCGTGGTCGATGAAGAACACGATCCTGCCTACAAGCAGGAAGACCGCGTTTATTACAACGCGCGCGACATGGCGGTGGTGCAGGGCAGGCTCGGGAGATTTCCCGTGTTGCTGGCTTCCGCAACCCCTTCGATCGAAAGCAAGGTCAACGCGCAAAGCGGACGCTACCATCTTGTGCACCTGCCGGCGCGGTTTGCCGAAGCGGCCATGCCTTCCATCGAGGCGGTCGACATGCGCCGTGTTCCACCAGCGCGCGGGCAGTTCTTGTCGCCGGTGCTGATCGACGCCGTTCGCGGCAGCGTGGAGCGCGGCGAACAAGCGCTGCTCTTCCTGAACCGGCGCGGTTATGCACCCCTGACCCTTTGTCGGTCCTGTGGCCATCGCTTCCAGTGCCCGCAATGCTCTTCCTGGCTGGTGGAGCACCGCTTCCGCGGCCAGTTGATCTGCCACCATTGCGGTCATCACGAAGCGAAGCCTGAGGCCTGCCCGGAATGCGGCACATTTGACCACCTGGTCGCCTGCGGACCCGGGGTGGAGCGCATCGCGGAAGAAGTGGACGCCGCCTTTCCCGATGCACGCACGCTCGTGCTGTCGTCGGATCTTCTGGGCGGCACAAAACGGCTGCGGCTCGAGCTCGACGCCATCGCGAAGGGGGAGGCCGATATCGTGATCGGCACGCAACTCGTCGCCAAGGGCCACAACTTTCCAGGCATGACCACGGTTGGCGTGGTGGATGGCGATCTCGGCCTCGCGAACGGTGATCCGCGCGCTGCCGAACGCACCTTCCAGCTTCTGAGCCAAGTGACCGGCCGCGCCGGGCGCACGGGCAAGGCAAGCCGCGGCCTGATCCAGACCTACCAGCCCGACCATCCTGTGATGCGCGCGCTGGTGTCCGGCCATGCCGAAACCTTCTACCACCAGGAGATTGCCGAGCGTCAACGTGGACAATTGCCGCCGTTCGGCCGGCTGGCCGCCATCATTGTCAGCGGCGAAACACGCGCCGAAGCCGAAGGGCATGCCCGCGCGATGCGCCGCGCCGCCGTTGCGCATGACCTCATCGACATCCTCGGTCCCGCTGAAGCGCCCATGGCCGTTGTGGCCGGGCGCCACCGGTTCCGGCTCCTGCTTCAGGGCGCGCGCAACGCCGACATGCAGGGTTACCTGCGCATGCTTCTGGCGGCCTCGCCCAAGCCGCGCGGGTCGCTGCGCGTACAGGTGGACATCGACCCGCAGAGCTTTCTTTGAGCGTCGACCTGCTCACCCGCAAAGGCCGCTTTGCCCGGTTCGGGCGAAAACGGTAGGGAAGGCCTGGACATCCCACGCGATTCGCCAACCCTCTGGAAGCCCGCATGAACATCGCATTTCCCTGGCCGGTGACCGATGGCGAATGGCTGGCCTTTCTTGCCGCGACGATCACGATCCTGTTTGGCCTGGCCTTCTTGATTGCGCCCTACGCCAGCTTTCGCCTTTTGCGCCTGCAGCCAGCCCCGGGGCACCCTGCGGCCATTGCCGAAGGACGTTCACGCGCGGCCGGCTTTTACCTCGGCGTTGGCTTGTGCTGCCTGCTCACCGGCCAGTTTTGGATCTATCTCGCCCTAGGCTTTTCCTGGGCGTTCGCCGCGTTTGGTCGGCTTGTGGCGATCTTGTCAGACAAGGCGAGCACGCTGGCTAACTGGCTGTGGCTGGCGCTGGAAACTTTTCTGGCCTGCCTTGCGCTGGTGTACGCGCTTGGTCTCGTACCCTGATACGGCGGATGTTCTGAACAGCCTGCGACAAAACTCACCCCAAACGCGTCCCGCCGCGTGTTGCGGCACCCAATTGCCTGTGCTAGACGGCAATCGACTTTTGACCGGGGGCGGTGGAAGCCTGCAGTTCCTGGTTGGGTTTTCTTCACAAGGTCAAAGATTTAGCCAGAGTTTTCCAGCTCGCGCCACAATCTGAGGCCGGTTAAGCATTCGGCCCTTCTGGCAGAGAGAAAAGACATCTCGTGGCTCAATCCACTTCGCTGATCGCTGGTGTTGCCGACCGCTACGCGGGCTCACTGTTCGACCTCGCGCGTGACACCAACAGCATCCCTGCTGTTGAAGCGGATCTTGGCCGTTTCGAGGCTCTGCTTGCCGAAAGCGACGACCTGACGCGCCTGGTGAAAAGCCCAGTGTTTTCTGCAGAAGAGCAGGAAAAGGCGATCGGCGCCGTGCTGAGCCGCGCCGGCATCACCGGGCTGGTGGCCAACTTCCTCCAGGTGGTCGCGCAGAATCGCCGCTTGTTTGCCGCGCCTGGCATGATCAAGGCTTTCCGCCGCATCGCTGCGGAACATCGTGGTGAAACCACCGCCGAGGTGACAACCGCGCATCCGCTTACCGCGGAACAGGAATCCGAACTGAAGGCGACCCTGAAAAGCATCGCCAACAAGGATGTTGCAATCAACGTAACGGTTGATCCGACGCTGCTTGGCGGCCTTGTGGTCAAGATGGGCTCGCGCCAGATTGATACGTCGCTCAAAACAAAACTCGCTTCGCTTAAGCTCGCACTGAAAGAGGTCGGCTGATGGATATCCGCGCCGCGGAAATTTCCGCAATTCTGAAGGACCAGATCAAGAATTTCGGCCGTGAAGCCGAAGTCTCGGAAGTTGGTTCGGTTCTGTCCGTCGGTGACGGCATCGCTCGCGTTTACGGTCTCGACAACGTCCAGGCGGGCGAAATGGTCGAGTTCCCCGGCGGCATCCGCGGCATGGCGCTGAACCTCGAAAGCGACAATGTCGGCGTGGTTATCTTCGGCGCCGACCGTGACATCAAGGAAGGCGACACCGTCAAGCGCACCGGTTCCATCGTGGACGTGCCGGTTGGCCGTGGTCTGCTCGGCCGCG
This sequence comes from Tianweitania sediminis, assembly GCF_017813335.1. Classification (GTDB taxonomy): domain Bacteria; phylum Pseudomonadota; class Alphaproteobacteria; order Rhizobiales; family Rhizobiaceae; genus Tianweitania; species Tianweitania sediminis. The sequence continues at coordinate 663,524 of NZ_JAGIYY010000001.1, forward strand.
TTGTTGACGCGCTCGGCAACCCGATCGACGGCAAGGGCCCGATCGTGTCCGACGAGCGTCGCCGCGTGGACGTCAAGGCGCCTGGCATCATCCCGCGCAAGTCGGTGCATGAGCCGATGTCGACCGGCCTCAAGGCCATCGACGCGCTGATCCCGATTGGCCGTGGCCAGCGCGAGCTGGTGATCGGCGATCGCCAGACCGGCAAGACCGCCATCATCCTCGACACGTTCCTGAACCAGAAGCCGCTCAACGACGGCGACGACGAATCGCAGAAGCTTTACTGCGTTTACGTTGCTGTGGGCCAGAAGCGCTCCACGGTGGCCCAGTTCGTGAAGACGCTCGAAGAGCGCGGCGCGCTGGAATATTCGATCATCGTTGCGGCAACGGCATCTGATCCGGCTCCGATGCAGTTCCTGGCACCGTTTGCCGGCTGCGCGATGGGCGAATACTTCCGCGACAACGCCATGCATGCCGTGATCGCTTATGACGATCTGTCCAAGCAGGCCGTTGCTTATCGCCAGATGTCCTTGCTGCTGCGCCGCCCGCCAGGCCGTGAAGCTTATCCGGGCGACGTGTTCTTCCTCCATTCGCGTCTTCTTGAGCGCGCTGCGAAGCTGAACGACGACAATGGCAAGGGTTCGCTCACTGCGCTGCCGGTGATCGAAACGCAGGCTAACGACGTGTCGGCCTATATCCCGACCAACGTGATCTCGATCACCGATGGCCAGATCTTCCTGGAAACCAACTTGTTCTTCCAGGGCATCCGCCCTGCCGTGAACGTGGGTCTGTCCGTGTCGCGCGTCGGCTCGTCGGCCCAGATCAAGGCGATGAAGCAGGTTGCGGGCTCCATCAAGGGCGAGCTGGCCCAGTATCGCGAAATGGCTGCCTTCGCGCAGTTCGGCTCCGATCTCGACGCCTCCACCCAGCGCCTGCTGAACCGCGGCGCACGCCTGACCGAACTCCTGAAGCAGCCGCAGTTCTCGCCGCTGAAGACGGAAGAACAGGTCGCCGTGATCTTCGCGGGCGTGAACGGCTACCTCGACAAGCTGCCAGTGAACCAGGTCGGCAAGTTCGAGCAGGGGCTGCTGTCCTACATGCGCACGGAAGGCAAGGGCGTGCTCGACACGATCCGCACCGAAAAGGCGCTGTCGGATTCAACCCGCGAAAAGCTCAAGGCGGCGATCGACGCCTACGCCAAGACCTACGCGTAATCGACGAGCGAAGGACAGAGCCGCCGCATGGCTTCCCTGAAGGACCTCCGCAACCGCATCGCTTCGGTTAAGGCGACGCAAAAGATCACCAAGGCGATGCAGATGGTCGCCGCGGCGAAGCTGCGTCGTGCGCAGGAAGCTGCGGAAGCCGCGCGGCCTTATTCGCAGCGCATGGCAGCCGTTCTGGCCAACATCAGCCAGGCGGTGTCGGATGGCGCGGATGCGCCGGCCCTGATGACCGGCACCGGTCGCGACGACGTGCACCTCCTCGTGGTGTGCACGGCCGATCGCGGGCTGGCCGGCGCCTTCAACAGTCAGATCGCGCGCTTTGCGCGTGACCACGCCCGCAAACTTCTGGCCCAGGGCAAGACGGTGAAGATCTTTACCGTCGGCAAGAAGGGCAACGATATCCTGCGTCGCGAGTTCGGCTCGCTGATCGTGGAACGGCTCGAGCTTCGCGACGTGAAGCAGATCGGCTTTGGCAACGCTGAGCAGATCGCGCGCCGGGTCATTGCGATGTTCAATGCCGGTCAGTTCGACGTTTGCACGTTGTTTTATTCCGAGTTCAAGTCGGTGATCAGCCAGGTGCCGACAGCGCAGCAGCTGATCCCGGCCAGCGCACCCGTGGCAGACGCTTCGGCCACTGCAGGCAACGGCGCGATCTACGACTACGAGCCGGATCCGGCGGAGATCCTCAACGATCTCATTCCGCGCAACATCGCGATCCAGATTTTCCGCGCGCTTCTCGAGAATGTCGCGGGCGAAATGGGCGCCAAGATGAGCGCCATGGACAACGCGACCCGCAACGCGGGCGACATGATCAACCGTCTGACGATCACCTACAATCGCCAGCGTCAGGCGCAGATCACCAAGGAACTCATCGAAATTATTTCGGGCGCGGAAGCGCTCTAGGACAATCGCTCCGAGGCGAAAGCCAGTGCGGAGCCTCAAGAAAAGGGTTTGAAACGATGGCAGAAGGCAAGCACGGCCGCATCTCGCAGGTCATCGGCGCCGTGGTGGACGTTTCGTTCGACGGCGAACTGCCGGCGATCTTGAACGCGCTGGAAACCGACAATGGCGGCAATCGCCTTGTTCTGGAAGTGGCGCAGCATCTCGGCGAAAATGCCGTGCGCTGCATTGCCATGGATTCCACGGAAGGTCTCGTCCGCGGCCAGGCCGTTCGCGACACGGGAACGCCGATCATGGTGCCGGTTGGCGAAGCCACGCTCGGTCGCATCCTAAACGTCATCGGCGAGCCGGTTGACCAAGCCGGTCCGGTTCCCGCTGAAGGCCGTCGCGCCATCCACCAGGAAGCGCCGCCTTACGTCGACCAGTCGACGGAAGCGCAGATCCTGGTCACCGGCATCAAGGTGATCGATCTCCTGGCCCCTTATGCCCGCGGCGGCAAGATCGGCCTGTTCGGCGGCGCCGGCGTCGGCAAGACCGTGCTGATCCAGGAACTGATCAACAACGTCGCAAAGGCGCATGGTGGTTATTCCGTTTTCGCCGGCGTGGGTGAGCGCACCCGCGAAGGCAACGATCTTTACCACGAGATGATCGAGTCGGGCGTCAATAAGGATCCGCACGAAAACAACGGCTCCACGGAAGGCTCCAAGTGCGCCCTCGTGTTCGGCCAGATGAACGAGCCGCCCGGTGCGCGTGCCCGCGTCGCTCTGACGGGTTTGACGATCGCTGAGCATTTCCGCGATCAGGGTCAGGACGTGCTGTTCTTCGTGGACAACATTTTCCGCTTCACGCAGGCCGGTTCGGAAGTGTCGGCTCTGCTCGGCCGTATTCCGTCGGCCGTGGGCTATCAGCCGACTTTGTCGACCGACATGGGCCAGATGCAGGAACGCATCACCACCACCACCAAGGGCTCGATCACGTCCGTGCAGGCCATCTACGTGCCCGCCGACGACTTGACCGATCCGGCTCCGGCGACGTCCTTCGCGCACTTGGACGCCACGACGACGCTGAACCGCGCGATCTCGGAAAAGGGCATCTACCCGGCCGTGGATCCGCTCGACTCGACGTCGCGTATGCTTGATCCGATCATCGTCGGCGAAGAGCACTACACGGTTGCCCGTCGCGTTCAGGAAACCCTTCAGCGCTATAAGTCGCTGCAGGACATCATCGCCATTCTCGGCATGGACGAGCTGTCGGAAGAGGACAAGGTCACGGTTGCCCGCGCCCGCAAGATCGAGCGCTTCCTGTCGCAGCCGTTCTTCGTCGCCGAAGTGTTCACCGGCGCTCCGGGGCAGCTGGTGCCGCTCGAAGACACCATCCGCTCCTTCAAGGGTCTCGTGAACGGCGAATACGACCACCTGCCGGAAGCGGCCTTCTACATGGTCGGCTCGATCGACATGGCCGTGGAAAAGGCGCAACGCCTGGCTGCGGAAGCGGCTTGATCTGAGACCAAGTGACCGGCGAACCCTCGCCGGTCGTTTCCGTTTTTTGTGAGACGTCATGGCTGAAGCCTACAAGTTCGAGCTCGTTTCGCCGGAACGCCTGCTGGTGTCGGAAAGCGTCGAGTCGGTCGTAATCCCCGCCACCGAGGGCGAGATGACCGTTATGGCCAACCATTCACCGGTCATGACCACCATCAAGCCGGGCGTTGTGCGTGTGAAGACGGTGTCCGGCAAGGAAGACCGCTATGTGGTTTATGGCGGTTTTGCCGATATCCTGCCGGATGTCTGCACGCTGCTGGCCGAGTCTGCCGTACATGTCGACAGCTTCAACAAGAGCGATATCGCGACCCGTATCCAGGCGGCACGCGAGGATGTCGGCAGCGCGCCAGATGATCAGTCTAGAACCCGCGCGGAGGAATTCCTCCATCACCTCGCCGCGCTCGAAGACACAGTGTAAAGGCGCGGACGCCGTGAGCGGTCGGGTGTTCGTTGTTGGCAACGGTCCGCTGCCGCGCGATCTCTCCGACGAGGTCGACAGCGCCGACTTTGTTCTGCGCTTCAATGAACCGAAGGCCTCGAAAGGCATGTCCGGCACGAAAACGGACATGCTGATGGTCAACAATTCCGGCAAGCCGATGCAACGGCGGCTGCGCGATCCCGGATACTTCCGGTCGGCCATCGTCCAGGCTGCCAAGGAAGTCGTTTTTCCCTACCACCCCCACACCATCCGCACCTGGCTGATCCAGCCGACGCTTTTGTCGCGCCTTCGCGGGCGGAAGTCGGACTGGACGCTGCAGGCACTGGAAAGCCTGGGTCAGGCGGGCAAGGAAGTGCGCATCATGCCACCTTCCTTTTATGAGGAGGCCTGCGCGGAGCTCGGCTTGACGCGCGAGCAGATGCGGGAAGTGTTTCCGAGCACCGGCTATCTCGGACTGAGGCACATCCTCCAGCATTTTCCAGCGCCCCAGTACAGGGTGGAACTGTGCGGCTTTTCGTGGGAAGGCTGGAAGCGGCACGCCTGGGCTGACGAGCGCAGCTGGGTGGAAAACAAGATCGCCAACCGCCTTCTGTTCACCATCGACTGAGGCCCGAGCCGGTGCTATGCCGGCAGGCAAGCCCACGCGGATGCCGCATCCGGTTCGCCCGCGCCAGCCAATCACCGTCCCGGCCGCTTTTCTTCACCCCCCGCTGCCGGATCAAACCCGCAGGAATGGCCCATGGAACAGTCGCTCGACATCTATATCGGTTGGGATTCACGCGAACCCATCGCCTACGACGTCGCGAAAAAGACGCTTGAAGATCACGCCAGCATCCCGGTGCGCGTGTTTCCGATCAAGGTGCAGGAACTCGTTGCCCAAGGCGCTTATACCCGTGACATCGACCCGCTCGCGTCGACGGAATTCACCTATTCCCGCTTCTTCGTGCCCTTCATGGCGGGCTACAAGGGCTGGGCGCTGTTTTGCGATTGCGATTTCCTGTTCCTGGATGACATTGCCGGGATCCTGCAATACCGCGATCCGTCATTGGCCGTTGCCTGCGTGAAGCACGACTACACGCCCAAGGCGACGGTGAAGATGGACGGCAAGGTTCAGACTAATTACCCCCGCAAGAACTGGTCGAGCTTCATGCTGTTTAACTGCGAGCATCCATCCACGCGCCAGCTGACGCCCGAACTCATCAACCGCGAAAGCGGCGCTTATCTCCATCGCATGCAGTGGGCGAAGGACGAGGAGATCGGGGAAATCCCGACACGCTGGAACTGGCTGGAAGGCTGGAACGACAAGCCCGAGACCGGTTTGCCGGGCGCGGTCCATTACACGAACGGCGGACCGTGGTTCAAGGACTGGCAGAATGTCGACTACGGCGATCTTTGGCGCGCCGAGGCCGACAAGGTTCAGCCCGGCTGGCAGCCGATCTGATTTGAATGACCCGAAAGGGCCCGCTGGTGGGCAGCGAGCCTTTTGTTTTCGACTTCAGCCGACGGGAAGAGCGTCAGTCTTCGTTATAGTGGTTGGCTGAGTGATCCTGATGCTGCTCGGTCTGGATCTGCTTGCTGTCCAGACCGCGGGCGCTGGAATGCTGCGCCTTGTCGCGGTTCGAGAGGATCATGTTATCTCCAACCATGCCTTCGGGCATGGTGGTCATGGCGCCGGTGCCGGAGCCTTTGCCCTGCATTCCCTTGCCGCCAAACGTGTTCTTGCTACCGTGTCCTGTAGCCATCGATGTTTCCTTTCGGGTTCTGCTCAGGCGGGGTGAGAACCGCCGCCCTTCTTTTCCGAATGATGCGTGTGGTGGCTGTCCGGCTCTCCGCCGCCGCCCGAAACGTTGCTCCGGTTGCGCTGATCGGAGTCGGCACCAGGCTTCTTTGGATCAAGCGGATCCTTGGCATTTTCGTGCGATGCGCCTGGTCCACCTTGGCGGATGCTCGCCGGCGTTTTGCTGGATGTCGACATTGCTGCGCCTCCTATCGGTCCTGCTGGTAACCCTGGTGCGTGGTGTTCACCTTGGAGTTGCCTTGTTGGCCTTGCTTGTCGGGATTTGCCGCTGAAGTTTGGCCGTGAATGGCGTCGTCGACCGAAACATTCTTAGCGTCACCGGGGCCGCTCTTGCTCTGGTTCTGCGGCGGAACAGGTGGTGGTTTGCCAGTCATGAGATGACACTCCTTTGCCCTTGAGGGTGCTTAGCCAACCGCGTGAGCGGGCGAAAGTTCCCGCCGAGCATCATGCGTGGGGCGCTGGAACAACGGGCAGTTTTCGTTGGTTCAGAAGCGTGAAGATCAATTGACGGAGCACTGTCATGACCCCCACCCCGGACACAGCCCCCGCAAAGGACCAGCCTGATCAGGATCCCGCAGAAGGTTCGCGGGAAGTGATCGAGCGGCAGTTGAAAGAGGCGGACGAAAAGCCTGGCGGAAGCAACAACAAGGATCGACCGAAAGGCGGTTGATCCCGCCCCACGTCGGGTCGCTTAAACCGATGGGACGACAGGCTGCCTGGCCTCGACCGATTGCGCCTTTCATGCATAGTGGGGCTTTGCCGGAGCCTCTTTGCCTGATGCAGTCGATCGACAGCCTTTCTCTGAACCGCTTCCACAAGGAAGCCGTCAGACCGCACGGTCGCGCCTCCCCGCGGCTGCGCTGCGAATGACGTCGACCTTTCGGCTGGACGGGCGCCGGCTTTCCATAGGTGATGTTGTTCGCGCGTCTTTGGGCCCGTCGAAACTCGAGGTGGCAGAGGACGTTCGGGCGCTTCTTTTTCGTGCCCGCGCTGTGGTGGAGCAGCATCTGGCAGCCGAAACGCCCGTTTACGGCTTGAACACGGGGCTTGGCGGCAATGTCGGGCATCGGTTAAAACAAGACGAGATCCCCGCCTTCCAGGAGCAGACCGTGCGGGCCCGAGTGGCCGGCGTCGGCGAACCCTTGCCGCTGCCTGCCTGCCGGGCCGCCTTGTTCTGTCGTATCGTCAGCCTGGCCAAGGGAGGAGCAGGGATCACGCCTGCGGTGTTCGACCTCCTCGTTTCCATGCTGGAGCGCGACGTTGTCCCGGTGATCCCATCGCGCGGTTCGCTTGGAACAAGCGACCTGATCATCCTGATGAGCATGGCCGCTGTCGCGATCGGTCGGGGCGATGCTTATTTCGAAGGCAAAATCCGGCCTGCCCGTGAAGCCCTGGCGAAGGCTGGACTCGCTCCCGTTCAGCTTGGTGCCAAGGATGGATTGGCGATCGGAAGCGCGTCGTCGGTCACACTGGCGACCGCAACGCTTGCGCTGGAAAAGATCCGCCCGCTTCTGCTTGTCCATTTCGGCGCGGCGTCCCTTGCGCTGGAAGGCTATGGGGCCAATCCACGCGCCTTTGACCCCAGGCTGGCGCAGGCGCGGCCCGCAGCCCGGCAGGAAGCTGCTGCTGTGGCGTTTTCGCAGGCCCTGGCCGGCAGCAGCCTGCATGATGCGCCGCGTCAGGTTCAGGACGCCATCAGCTTCCGCACGCTGCCGCAAGTCACGGGCGTTGTCCTCGACTCCTACCTCGCGGCCTGCGCCGCCGTTGAAATCGAGCTCAACGGTGTTTCCGACAACCCTCTTGTTCTCCCCGCGGAAGGGGAGATGCACTCGGTTGCAAATTTCCACACGCCAGCCATTGCACTTGCCTTCGACGCCTTGGCGATCGCGATGACCCATCTCGCCACTGCGTCCGCTTACCGGTCGATCAAGCTGATGACCGGCCGCATGACGGGCCTGCCCAACTACCTCAGTCCGGTCGGCGGGGCCTCGGCAGGCTTCGTGCCGATGCAAAAGGCACTGGCAGCCCTTCATGCGGAGGTCCGCCTGAAGGCTACGCCCGCCAGCCTCGATGGGCTTGCGGTTTCCGACACGGTGGAAGACCTCGCACCGCAGACCGCGCTTTGCATCCGCAAGCTTGCGGAACAGGCGGACCTTGTTGCCTGGATGCTTGCCATGGAAGCGATGTTTGCCGCGCAAGCCGTGTCGCTGCGCCAAGCAAGCGGATCGCCGCACCGGTTGGGCGGCGCCGGGCAGTTCATGCAGGGCGTGATCCGCGCCGCTGTTCCGCCTCTGGAGGAAGATCGTGAAACAGGGCCGGACGCGGCCGTGCTGCGCGACGTTCTTTTCCGCCCCGACGTCATCGAGGGGCTGGAGCGGCTGTTTTCGCAAACGCTGCCCGAGCTCCAGCAATCCTGATTGCAGTTCCGGTTGCCTGATCAGGAACGGCTGAAAACGAGCTCAATGCGGTCAGCCAGAACCTTGGTGCGGATGACCTGGATCGGGTGATCGTCCGCGTCGACATCAGTCGCCCGGCTGATCAGAACAATGGCATCGGATGCGCAACTGAGCACTCTGGATCGAGCGCGGGAACCCGTTCGGCGGTAAGGCGTGTTTCCAGCCGCCGGTAATGCAGCGGCGCGCCGACGCCAGCGCACAACGCCAGTCGCAGCAGAACCTTGACGCAAGCTGGGAGTGCCTGCTCGAAGACATGGCGCACGGCAACAAGTCCGCCACTGAAGCCGGTGAGTGCGCTGAAGGCGAGATCTTCACCAGAGCTTCGCCGCTTCCGGCGAGCCGGGCGATTGGTCCATTCTGATCGTGCCGCAGGATACGCCAACCCAGACCGCCGACGCTCTCTTGAAATGCGACCAGTCCCTGCGGCGCCCACGGGGGACTGAGGCTCAGCGCGGTCAGTGATCAAAAGGTGGCGCTCGACGCTTGTTCGCGTCAGAGTTCTTCCGTGTGGCTCGGCAGGATGTTGGCGGTCGGACAGTGCAGATGCCAAACGATCTGCCCACTCGACCGGTCCAGGCTGGCGGTGCCACCCAAAGACTGCGGTGCGACCCGAAGAAGCACAACCGACCCGAAGCCCCGGCGCTCGCCTTGGCGCGTTTCGCCGGTGAGCCCCGGTACCGTCTCTGTCCAGCGCAGGTCGAACTGAGAAGGCTCGGTATTCCCTCCCTGCGTGCTCCAGGTCACGGCGATTGTGCCGCCGTCGCGGGACAAGGCGCCGTATTTCGCCGAATTTGTTCCCAGCTCGTGGAAGGCCATACCGAGGTTCTGCACCGCAATGGGTGACAGCAAAATCGGTGGACCTTCCACCGAAATCCGTTCCTCGAGACCGTAAGGCGCGAGTTGGTGCAAAAGGAGCTCCGACAGGCTGGCCCCCGACCAGTCGGTGGAAACAAGGAGGTCGTGCGAGCGGGCAAGCGCAAGGATGCGATTGCGGACGGTGACCTCGAATTCCGCAGGATCCGTCGTGCTCTTTCTGGTTTCCCGGATGATGGAGTTGATCACCGCGAACTGGTTCTTCACGCGGTGGTTGATCTCGCGCAGCAAAAGGCGGATGCGGCGCTCGTTCTCCCGCGCCGCCGTGATGTCGCGCGCCACCTTGGAGGCACCCACAATCACACCGTGGCGATCCTTGATGGGGGACACGGTGATGGAGATATACACGGGTGTGCCATCCTTGCGACGACGCACCGTTTCGTAGCTTTCGACGCGGTCGCCGCGCTTGATGCGGCCGATGATCTCGTCTTCTTCCTGGATGAGATGGTCGGGGATCAGCATCGTGATCGAGCGCCCGACCGCTTCCTCGGCGGAATAGCCGAACAAGCGCGCCGCCGCCGGATTCCAGGTCTTGATGATGCTGTTCAGGTCTTTGCTGATGATGGCATCGAAGGAGGAGTCGACGATCGCCGCCAACCGCGCATGCGCGAGCGGGTCTGCGAGCTGCTCCAATCCCGCGACAAGCTCCGGGACCGGGTTGTCGCTACGGAGCGGTTCTGCTTGCACGGCCACCGGATCGGTCATGCGTCGCTTCTCCTGGATGATCTTGCTTCCATTATCTTCTTCTGAATCGCTCATCAGCGAAAGCAAGCCTTTTTTGCCGCCGTCGGAAGCAGCTGGATCAGCCGTGGCACTTGCCATGGGAATATAAGTGCGGCCGCGCGTGCATCCATGACAGGCACGACCGCGTTTGCCTTGCTCCACGAAGGAGACCCATCATGAGCACCGAGAATCCTGCCGCAAAGCCAAACGACGACAAGCTGAAAGACAGGCACCGCGATGTCACCAGCGCCAATGAGGACATGAAGCAAGACTTTCAACAGGATGATGACCAGCCGCCGCCCCATTCCGACAAGGTCGGTGGCTTGCGCGGCAATCCGAGCTGACCCATCGCGGACTTCAAATCCTGGTACTGGCGCAAGGAGCCGGGGCTGCCATCGCTGTGGCGTCCCGGCTTCTTCCTTTTCAAGCCTGAGCCGGACTGGCTCAGCTGAAGCGAGCCGCTGACTTGTTTCCCCTTACCTTAGGATTTTCTGCGCCGATTGACCGCGCTGAGCGCCAGGCTCGCCGGCAGCGCCAGGGCCAAGGTTCCCAGCGAGAAACGAGGTGGGTTCGGGCGCGACCGGCGCATTGCGGCATGGTAGCCAGCCTGCCATTCAGGGCTTTTCGATGCGAGATCGTGTTCCGACAGCGCGCCGCCGCGCGATCCGTTGCTGTCGTTGTTTGCGGTGGAACCGACCGTGTCTGCTGCAGTGGCGTCCCGCTGCCCCAGGCGATCGTCTTGACCTGTGGTGGAATCAACCTTCGTTTGGCGTTCGGCTTCGGCATTGAGTTCGGCGCCGCCAATCAGAACCGTCACAGAAATCCACATCCAGGTCAGCATCGCGATGAGGCCGCCGAGCGAGCCGTATGTTTCGTCGTAATTGGCGAAATTAGCCGCGTACCAGGAAAACAGGATGGAAATGATGATGATGACCACGACGGACAGAACCGCACCGGGCGTGATCCACACCCACTTCGCATTCTGGCGGCTTGGCCCCCACCGATAAAGCGCGGCGATCGCCGTCATCAGGATGAGGGCCAGAACCACATAGGAGCCGATCTGCACCAGCCATTCCATGCCACTTCCAAGGCCGATCACGCTCAAGAGGATTGGAACCACCACCGCTGCGCCAATCAGGAGGATGCCGCCCACGAGGCCGGCAGCAATGAAGGCAAGCGCCACCAGGCTCAGCTTGATGTAGCCGCGCTTCTCCGTTTCGTCGTAAGCGACATTCATGGCCTCAAACATGGTTTTCACGCCCGAGCTTGCGCTCCAAAGCGCGATCGCGAGCGAAACCAGAAGCGCGAAGCCGAGCTTGGTGCCCCCACCCGATGCAAGGCTGGTCACTTGCTCCTGAATGATGGACATTCCGCCTTCGGGAACGATCGCAGACAGCATGTTCAGATGGTCGCTGACGGTCGCAGGATCGGCAAACAGGCCGTAGACCGACACAAAGGCAGCCAAGGTCGGGAACATCGACAGCAAAAGGTAATATGTCACCGCTGCTGCGATCAGGGTCACGCGGTCATTGCTGAACTCGTTGTAAGTGCGCCAAAGGATGTCCTTCCAACCGGCGGCGGGAACTTCAGCGGGCGATGTGGCGTGGCGACCGCGATCTGCAGTGTTGGTTTGGTTGCTTGAGGCCATGGCGGTGGACGGGTTCTCCGGATGGGCTGATCCTTGTGAACGACCGAAGCAGCGGCTTTGTTCTAGTCAACAGTGAAGATTCTATCGGTTTGTGACAGAGGAAGGCTCGTGAAGGCCGCCGCAGAACGCTAGGAAGCGACGGACCTGGTACAAAAAGATCCGACGCAGCCCGGTTCTCTGGTCGTCCTTAGCCGGACGCGGCGCGAGGCTATTTGTTTTACCAGGCGGCGCGGTAAATCGCGAGCGCGTCGGCTTCGGACACCGAGCGGGGATTGTTGACGAGCAGGCGCTGCTGCTTCATCGCGTCGCTCGCCATCTTCTTCAACGCATCCTCGCCGATGCCGACGTCGCGCAACCTGGGCTGCAGCCCAACACGCGCCGAAAGGGCAGTCAGTTCCTCGATAAACGCCGCACAGCGCGCTTGGCTGCCTTCTTCCATCGCGAGGTGCGGAAAAGCGTCGGCCGCGATCTCGGCATAAAGGTGCGCGGCTTCCGGCGCGTTGAAGCGCAGCACATGCGGCAGAACCAGCGCATTGGACAGGCCATGCGGGATATGGAACGTGCCGCCGATCGGATAGGCCAAGGCATGCACCGCAGCCACCGGCGAGTTGGCGAAGGCCTGGCCGGCAAGCATGGAGCCGAACAGCATCGCTCCACGCGCTTCGAGCTTGGAGCCGTCGTGAACCACCGCCTCGATGTTGGCACCGAGCAGCTGTAGCGCCTGACGGGCGAGCATCTTCGACAAGGGGTTGTTGTTGGCGTTCTTGGAGGCATAGGCCTCGATGGCGTGAACCATGGCATCGATCCCCGTTGCTGCAGTGATCGAGGCTGGCAGGCCCACCGTCAGTTCCGGGTCGAGCAGGGCAATGTCGGGCAAGATGATGGGGGAAGACACGCCGCGCTTTTCTTCTTCGCCCACTGTGATGATGGAAACGGGCGTCACCTCCGAACCTGTGCCGGCGGTGGTGGGAACCAGCACGAGCGGCAGCCGTGGACCCCTGGCCTGGGCGACACCCCAGGCGTCGTCCAGATCCTCGCCCGAACCGATCAGCAGCGCGGCCAGCTTGGCCACGTCGAGCGACGACCCGCCGCCGAAGCCGACGACCCCTGTCGCGGCCGCCGCTTTGCCGGCTTCCACCGCCTTCATCAGCGTGGCGCGCGACGGGTCGGCTTCCACCGCGTCGAAAACCGAAACGGTCAGCCCGGCTTCTTGCAGAGAGGCCACCGCCCCGTCGCACAGGCCCAGCCGGCGCAGGCCGGGATCGGTCACGAACAGCACCGAACCACCCAGCCGCTTGCCCGCGATTGCAGCCAGGCGCCGCGCCGCACCCGGCTCGAAGACGAGCGTGGGCGTGGTGTTGAAGGTGAATGGTGTCATGATCGCTCCTCCGCTTCTCCGTCTTCAGGTGGTGGCGCTTCGCGCCGCCGCGGTCAAGGCGTGTCGACGATGCCGCGAACGAAGATCTTGCCGTTCTCCGTGAAGACGGTTTCGCGAAAGAGGATGCCTGTGATTTTGTTGCGATCTCTGCTTTCTTCGGCAGTTGAACCCTTTGCCCGTTATCGCGAGCATGCGGGTCAACGCCGATTTCACCAGATGGGAGTGCTGATGGTGGCCAAGGGGTACAAGGAGATGCTGGCCGAAGCCGAAAGCGTCGTACAATCCGTGTCCGTGGCTGAAATGGCCGCCAAAGGCGAAGATGTCGTGCTGGTGGATATCCGCGATCCGCGCGAGCTGGAACGCGAGGGCACGATCGAGGGCGCGCTGCATGCGCCGCGTGGCATGCTGGAGTTCTGGATCGACCCGGAAAGCCCTTATCACAAGCCGGTGTTTGCCGAGGACAAGACCTTTGTCTTCTTCTGCGCAGCCGGGTGGCGCTCGCTTCTGGCGGCACAGGTGGCGCAGGACATGGGCTTGAAGGCGCGCAGCATGCGCGGCGGCTTCGCCGAATGGAAAGAGGGTGGCCATCCCGTGGCGGAAAAGAAGCGCAGGGACGCCCAGGCCGTGGACAATCAGGGCTGAGGCGGACTGCCCGATCAGACGAAAGGGAGGAGCAGGGGGAGTGACCGTGAACAAATATGAGCAGGGGCTCGAGCGCCGCGAAGCCAATCATCAGCCGTTGACGCCGCTGACCTTTCTGGAGCGTGCGGCGCGCACCTATCCCGACCACATCGCCGTGGTGCATGGTCAAGCACGGCTTAGCTACCGTGACTTCTACCGCAACACCCGGCGGCTCGCCTCCGCCCTGGTTGGGCAGGGGATCGGCAAGGGCGACACGGTCACCGTGATGCTCTCAAACACGCCGCCCATGCTTGAAGCGCATTTCGGGGTGCCGTTTGCCCGCGGAGCCGTTCTCCATTCGCTCAACACCCGTTCGGATGCCGCCACCATCGCCTTTCAGCTTGACCATGCGGAGTCGCGCATTGTGATCGTTGATCGCGAATATTCGGCGGTGATGAAACAGGCGCTGGAACAGGCCAGCGTCAAGCCTGTCGTGATCGACTTTGACGATCCCGATTATCCCGCCGACGCGCCCGTTCCGAAGGGAGAGCGCATCGGCACGCTTGATTACCACGCGTTTCTTGAAAGCGGCGATCCGGACTTCGCCGTATCCATGCCCGATGACGAATGGGATGCGATCGCGCTGAACTATACGTCGGGAACCACCGGCAACCCCAAGGGCGTGGTGGTGCATCATCGCGGCGCCGCCCTGGCCGCTTACAGCAACATCATCCATTCCGGCATGAACCGGCATCCGACCTATCTCTGGACGCTGCCGATGTTTCATTGCAACGGCTGGTGCTTCCCCTGGACGCTGGCGATCCAGGCCGGCACTCATGTGTGTTTGCGCTGGGTGCGCGCCAGGGCGATGTATGATGCGCTGGCCGACCATGGCGTCACGCATCTGTGCGGCGCGCCGATCGTGATGTCGACGCTGATCAATGCAGCCGACGCGGACAAGCGGCCGTTTGAGCAAAGCGTAACCTTCAACACCGCCGCAGCCCCGCCACCGGAAGCCGTTCTGCAGGCGATGGCGGAAGCAGGCTTCAACGTTACCCATGTTTATGGCCTCACCGAAACCTATGGCCCGGCCGTGGTGAACGAGTGGCACGACCACTGGGATGTGCTGCCGGCGGCCGAACAGGCGGTGAAGAAAGCGCGTCAGGGCGTCAACTTCCTGGCGCTGTCGGAACTCGCCGTCCTCGACCCGCAAACCATGCAGCCGGTGCCGGCCGATGGCGAAACGCTGGGCGAGGTGATGTTTCGCGGCAATATCGTCATGAAGGGCTATCTCAAGAACGAGAAGGCCACGCAGGAAGCCTTTGCGGGCGGATACTTCCATTCCGGCGATCTCGGCGTGCTGCATCCCGACGGCTATATTCAGCTGAAGGACCGCTCGAAGGACATCATCATTTCCGGCGGCGAGAACATTTCCTCCATCGAGGTGGAAGACGCGCTTTATCGCCACCCCGATATCGCCTTTTGCGGCGTGGTGGCGATGCCGGACGAAAAGTGGGGCGAGCGGCCGGCAGCCTTTATCGAGCTCAAGCCTGGCCGGACCGCAACGGAAGCCGAGATGCTGGCCTTCTGCAAGGCCAACCTCGCGGGCTATAAGTGCCCGGCGCGGGTGATCTTTGCCGAGATCCCAAAAACCTCCACCGGCAAGATCCAGAAGTTCTCCTTGCGCAAGATGTTGGACAAGGGCAACTGAGCGGCAACGGCGTCGGCGCTGGAATGACGGTCAACGTTGGCGAAGCTGGGCTTCAGCGTCCTCCCGTTGCTGCCGTCTCATTGGGCTGCCGCTGGGCACTGCCTTGAACGAAGGTTCGCTTCAGGGCGAGGATCGATCCGCCACCAAAAAGGACGCAGATCACCTCCACCAGCCAGCGCTTGGAGGCGCCGAGCGCAACATCGGGAAGACCCGAGGCAAGGCCTATTCCGATCAACGCCATGCTCGGGATCAGCGCCAGGGCGACCATCACCCCAGTGCCGAGCACCTTCATGCGCGACGAAACGATGACGCCGCCCGCAATCCCGGCAAGCAGCGAGGTTGCCACGCCGCTCGCCTGCACGCTGGACCAGTAGTTCACCCAATAACCGGCGGCGAGCTGATCGACGGCCTTGTTGTTGAGGAACAAGGCCAGCGGGGTCATGATCGCAGCAGAAAGGGCGAGCGCAAGATAGCCGTAGGCGTTGGATCTCAGACCGGCCATCATGCTGTGCCGATCCACCAGCGCTCCGAAAACAACGCGCAGAAGCGGCTCGAAGCCGGGCGCGATCAACATCGCTCCGACCACGACGTGGATCGTATCGGAAACGAGGCCAAACGCCGCCACGCCCCCCGCAAGGGCCATCAAGGCCAGGAAGTTGAACGAGGGATTGGTGTCCTGGCGCATCATTGCGCCTGTTTCTTCCCAGATGGCGTCATTGCCCTCTTCGTCGAGCGGTCCGGATGCGTCGGCGCGGATCGTCGCGTTGGGCTCACTGATGCTGACAGCGCCGGTGCGGAGCAGGCCGTGTTCGCGCATCAGGTTGAGGATCTTGCCGCTTGCTTGGTTTGCGGCCTCCACCATCAGGACATCTCCTTCCGGTACTCTGGACGCGCCGGGCTGAAGGGTAATGCGCGCAACGCCTGGATGGTCGTGCAGCATGTCCAGCAGAAGGCTGCACTCTTCGGGAGAACCTGAAAATTCGATCTGCCTCGGCATTTGTCTTTCGTGTTTGTTGCAGGGGTGTCAGGCTTGGCAAAACTGCAGGAGCGGTAGCTTGCGCGCACGTGAGAACGGCCTACCGCCTTGCCGCCTGGCAGCCGAACCTTTCTTCGGCTGCTTAGTTCCCGAAGTGGCTGCGCCGATGCAGGCGTGTTCGCCGGATAAGGCGCTGAGAGCGCTCCGGTGCAGGCGCGCTTGAATTAGTCCTTGCCCGTATTCCTTGCCGGCACCTCAGTCTGTCGCGTCAGCCGCGATCGACGGACCGGGCTATCTCCTGCCGTAGTTGGTCGACCTTTGCGCCTGCCCACTGCCGGGCGTCGTCGCCAAACACGAGCCGCGACGGCACTTCGTCATGCGACGCCAGCGCCACGATCCGCGCGGCGAGCAGCTTCGGATCGCCGGGTTGATTGCCGTTGGCTTCTTCAACGAAGGCGCGATACCTCGCAATCGCCTCGGCATAGTCTGGAATGTCGATGCTGCCGAAGCTTGCCGACTTCTGGTCCATGAAGTCGGTCCGCAGCATTCCTGGCTCGACGAGAAGCGAGCGGACGCCGAACGGCGCCAATTCCTGTGCAAAGCCCTCCATCCACCCTTCCACCGCGAACTTCGAGGCCGAGTAGACCGCCCCACCGGCGTTGGAGACCAACCCGCTGACCGACGAGATGGTGACGATGAGGCCTGAGCGACGCTCACGCATAGAGGGGGCAACCGCGCGCGCGACGTTCATCGTGCCGAACAGGTTGACCTCGAACTGACGCCGTACCGCAGCATCCGTAATGGTCTCGAAGAACCCGAGTTCCGCATAGCCGGCATTGTTGACCAGCACGTCAATTGCTCCAAACCTGCCGACGCTTTCAGCGGCGATCAAGCTCGCGGCTTTCGCGTCTGTGATATCGAGAGCGAGCGCATGCAGACGATCGTGCTCGCTTCCCAGAGCATCGCGCAGGGCCTCGGTGCGCCGCGCTGTTGCGACAACCGTTTCGCCCGCATCCAGCGCTGCGCGCGCGATCTCGCATCCAAGCCCCCGGCTCGCGCCCGTCACCAACCAAACCTTACTCATCGCCTGCTCCTTTTTCTTCCAATTGTCGGGAGCTAGGTAGTCATGCTAATTAATGGTGATAACAGGCTAATTAGTAACGGGCCTTAGTAGCCGGGATCATCGATGCGGCCGGATCAGCTCGGCGACCTAGCCGTTTTTGCTGCGATCGCTTCCGACCGCAGCTTCACGCGGGCCGCAAAGCGCCTCGGCGTGACGCAGTCGGCGTTGAGCCAGACCATGAAGCGGCTGGAGAGCCAACTCGGTTTTCGCCTGCTTTCCCGCACAACACGCAGCGTCGCCCCGACCGCGGCGGGCGAGCGTCTGCTCGCCACCCTTGCGCCGGCACTCGCCGGGTTGGACGAAGAGATCCAGGCTTTATCCCAATCCCGCGGTGCAGCCATCGGCACCGTCCGGATCACCACGGGCAAACACGCCGCAGACACAGTGCTTTGGCCGATGCTTCCTTCCTTCATGCGCCGCAATCCCGGCGTCGAGGTGGAGGTGACCGTGGAGGGTGGGATGACGGACGTCGTGGCAAGCCGCTTTGATGCGGGCATCCGGCTCGGCGAGCGATTGGAGAAGGACATGATCGCGCTGGCCGTTGGGCCTCCGCTTCGCGTCGCCGTTGTCGCCGCCCCCAGCTATCTGAGCAACCACCCGCCACCGAGTGAGCCCGCCGACCTCACGGCACACCGCTGTATCGCCCACCGCGACGCGCAGGGCGACCTGTCTCCGTGGTCGTTTGAACGCGCGGGTCGTGCAGTGACGGTCACGCCAGGCCGCGGGCCGGTCTTCAATGACGGTGACCTGCTTGTGGCCACCGCCGTCGATGGGTTCGGCATTCTTTACATCCTAGAGGATCTGGTGGCGGGCCCAATTGCCGATGGCCGTCTCACGCGTCTGCTCGAGCCGTGGTGCGAGCCGTTCGCGGGCTACCACCTGTATTACCCTGATCGGCAGGGCACGACGGCCTTTGAACTGTTCAAGGAGGCCCTTCGCGCAAGCAGGGTCATGTGAGGGTCTGACAAGCGTCGGCGTCAATTTCTTTGATGATTGCGCGAGAGCACGGGGTAATGCCGCTTCGACGTCCCTGACGTTGAGCTTATGCTCTTACCAACTTTCAGCTCCGGATTGCCTCTGCATCGTGAAGGAAGTGAACCGTGTGCACCACCACGTTGTCCTGATCGATCAGGATCACGCCGTAGGCTGCGGGTTCGAGTGTGGTGCCGAAGCGGTCTTCGTTGAAGATCGCGGCTGCCTGGTGGCTTGTTCCTGAAAGCGTGTTGAACCCGATGCCGCGCCAGGAGCCGGAGGTTTGGCGGTGCACGTGGCCTGCAAAGATGTGGCGGACATTGCCGTGCCGCTTCAACCGCGCGTGGAACGCTTCGCTTAGGCCCAGCCCAATCCGGTCCAGCGCGGGCAGGTGGATGGCGAAGGGCGGGTGGTGCATGAAGATGAAGACGGGGCGTTCGCCAGCTTCAACAAGTGCCCTGTCGAGCCATTCCCCACGCTCAGGGCACAGCTCACCTTCGGTCCGACCATCCTGCAGCGTATCGAGCAGGATCACCCGCGTTGCGCCGACTTCAACAACCTCCTGCACGAAGCCCCGACGTACGGTGTAATTGGGGAACGCTGCGAAAAAAGCGCTGCGATCGTCGTGGTTGCCCATCAAAACACGCCACGGCACCGATGTTTGCTCCAGCCGCCGAGCGAGCGCTTCATAAGCAGGCGGTTCGCCATCATGGGTGAGATCACCTGAGATCACGAGAAGATCGGCGTCGCCGTGCTGCGCTCCGATATGAGACAGGCAGGCGTCGAGCCGCTCATGCGGATCAAGTCCGAACAGATCTGTTCCCGGCACGGTGAGATGTGGATCGGTAACGTGGATCAGCTTGATCACGAGAAGGACCCTTTCGCCTCGCCTGAAACCAAGCCAAGAAGCTCCGAGCGCACCTGAGGTGCTCCGCCCATGGCCATGCCGCAGGCCTGCAGCCCGGCTTGCGAGGCGTCGAAAGCTTCGGTCCAACCGCCCGCTTCGCGGATCAGGCAGAGGCCCGCAAGACAGTCCCAACTGTTCATGCCCGGCTCGTAGTAGGCGATGAGCCGACCGCAGGCGACATGAGCCAGCATCAGGGCTCCGGAGCCGTTGCGGTAAAACATGCCGCCGGCAGCCAGCAACCGGTCGATGAAGCCCGAAATGGCGGTTGACGGAATGCGCAGATTGGCGCCGATGCCCACCAGACGATTTTCCACCGCGCCATCCTTGTCGACGCGCATTGGCTTGCCGTTGAGAAAAGCACCGCGTCCGCGGGCTGCGACAAACAGATCGCCGTTTGCGGGGTGCAGAATGAGGCCGAGCTCAGTTTCGCCATGCTTGACCAGTGCGATCGAGACACACCAGTCCGTCAGGCCGTGCAGAAAGCAGCTGGTGCCATCAATGGGATCGACCACCCAGGTGAAGCCGCCTGAGCCTGCTTTGAGGCCGTTTTCCTCGCCAAGGAACCCATCATCGGGAAAGGCAGCTGCAAGACCTTCGCGGATCAGGTCTTCCACGGCGCGGTCTGCGGCCGAAACCAGATCCTGCCCATGCGATTTCTGTTCAACAGGAAGGCGCGCGAGATCGGCGCGAAAGGTGCTTGCCAGCGCGGCGGCCTCGGCAATCAGGCTGCGGACCGCGATGAAGCGGGGGAGATCGGGGAATTCGCAGGGCATCAAAGGCTTTCAAAACGATCAGGTGAGGGCCTGAAACTGTTGCGCAGGATCAAGGGTGCCGGAACCCGCGCACGAACAGGCGGCACGAAAGGATCAGCCTGACGGCGATCAAGCATCTTGATGGCCGCACTGGCGATCGCATCAGGGTCCTGACGAAAAGTCGTGAGATCATAAGCCTGCCAGGCAGCTTCCGGCACATCGTCGAACCCGACAACGGCAAGATCCAAGGGCGTGGATTGGCTGGCAAGACTGCGCAGATGGTCGATGACACCAAAAGCCATCAGATCGTTGACGCAGAAGATGGCCTGCGGCAACGGCGCCTGCGCGAGAAGCAGGCGTGCGGCTTCCCGGCCGCCGCGGTAGTCCGTGTCGACGCCTCGAACAATGGATGCCTTCGCCCCGTGCTCCTGCGCGGCAGCACAGAAGGCCTGTTCACGCTCGAGGATGCTCGGGGTGGCAGATCGCGAGCCGACGAGCCCCAGGCGCGTGAACCCTTGTGCAACGAACATGCGGGCGGCCTGTTGCGCGGCGACGATGTTGTCCACGAGCACACTGTCCACCTCCGGTTCGGATCGGCCGATCACGATAACCGGCTGGCCGTTGCGCTTCGCGAGGTCCACGAAAGAGGCCGGCGGCGATCCGGACAGGATGATCGTGGCTTCGGCCCGATAACCGAACAGGGCCTGCTGCGCGGCATTGATCTCCTCTTCGGTGGTGCCGGTGTTGATGATCAGGGGTACGCTGCCGCGTTTGATCAGGGCTTTGGACAACGCGGCGGTGAGATGCGCACGAAACCCAAGTTCCGGCGCGGTCGCCACGACGCCAACCAAACGGCTGCGGTTGGTGAGCAGGCTGCGAGCAAGATTGTTGACCTGGTAGCCGAGTTCGGTGGCGGCCCGCATCACCTTTTCGCGGGTTTCCGGCGCGATGCTCGCGCCCGGCGTGAAAGCGCGCGACACGGCCGATCGTGACACGCCGGCGCGTTTTGCCACCTGAAGGGCGTTTACGAACTGGGCGCTTGAACCGTCCTGATCCGACATGATGCTTCTAGTGCCCGACCCGGGAAAGCACGTCGGCTTTCAGAAAACGCTCCACAAACAACATGAAGCCGATGGAGGGGATCAAAAGCAGCACGGCGGTGATGGAGGCGATCTGATAATTACCGCCGGAACCCGCTGTGTAAAGCAGCAGAGGCAGCATGTTCACATCCGGCGCGCCCACGAAGTAGCTGCCGGTGAACTCATCGAGAGACTCCAAAAAAACGAAGATCGCGCTCGCCATCAAGCCGGGAAGGGCCAGAGGCAAGGTGACATCGAAGAAGGTCCGCAGCGGGCCCGCGCCGATGGAACGCGCGGCCTGTTCCAATTCGTGGTCCACGGCGGAAAAGGCAGCAGTGGCGATCCACACAGCGAAAACAAGCCCGTGGGTGGTATGGACGATCACGACGCCGAGTATCGTGCCATTGAGGCCGATTTGGTAGAACAGCCTCGCGATGTTCACGTACACGGTGAGGTTGGGAAAGGCCTGCGGGATAAGGAATGCGAGCAGGATTGCTCCGCGCCAGGGGAGCTTGAGCCGCGCCAGCGCGTAGCCTGCCGGAACCGCAAGTGCAAGCGAAAGCAGCACAGTCAGACATGCCACCAAGACGGAGTTGCTGAGCGACTCCAGGGCATTTCCCCTGGCCGAGAAGACCTTGCTCCAGAAGCTCAATCCGTATTCCAGTGGCAACGTGTGCGGGTAATACCACTTCTCCGTGAACGCCCAGAGCAGCAGGTTGCCGAGGGGGCCGAAGATCACGAAAGCCAGAAGGCCGAGGCTTGCGGCACGGGGCAGCCACCAAAGATCGAGTGACAAAGGGCTCATGCGCATCATGAGCGCTCCCGAAGGGTCATGCGCAGGTAAATCAGTGCAGCGGCGGCACTCATCACGAGCGAGATCGTGCCCAGCGCGTTGGCCGTCCCGTAATCGCCATAGGCGTTGATGCGGAAAGCAATGTCGGCGGTCAGCATCGTCGGCGATTGCGCGTTGATCATCAGGGGCACCGACAGCACCGACATCATGGTCACGAAAGACAGGATGAGGCCGACCATTATTGTGCGCGCCACCTGCGGAACGACAATCTCCACGAGAATGCGCAGGCGTGATGCGCCGAGGTTTCGGGCAGCCTCGATCGTGCCGCGGTCGAGCGACGCCATCGATCCTGCGACCAGCAACGCGACAAAGGGCGTCTGCTTCCAGACAAAGGCGATCACGATGCCGCGCCAGTCCAGCAGGCTCACGGCCTGTGCCGGATCGATCAGCCCGGACGCGGCAAGGGTGCTGTTCATCAGCCCGTTCTTGGCCAGAAAGGTGCGCATCACCTGCCCAACCACGATAAAGGGGATGAACATCGGCCAACGATAAAGATTGCGGAGGATCGCAACGGCGCGCGGGTTCTCGCCAAGCGTCAGGTAGCCGCCGATGGCGATTGCCAGCAGGCCGATCAGCACGGTCGACAAGCACACGATCACCAGCGTGAAAAGCATGTCCTGGCTGTAGAAGTCGAAGGCCTTAACGAAGTTCGCCAGTCCGAAGCCGGTTTCGACTTCAAAGGCTCCGATCACGGATGCGCTCAGCGGCAGGATGAAAAACAGGAGGACCATGGCCAGCGCGGGCAGAACAAGCAGTAGGCCGGTCAGTCGGGTGGTCATGAAGTCAGTCCGAACAAGAAACCGCGCGACAGGATCGCCGCGCGGTTCGCCCTTGTGGCGGCTTAGTTGGAAACGGAGCGCTCGTAAGCTTCCAGAATGGCGCTGTTGTAGGGCGCGATCGGGAAAGGCTTGCCATTCTTGGCCAGGTCTTCAGGCGTCACATCCGTAAACAACTTGTTCCAGGACGCAGGCTCGAGCTCGGCCTGCACATGCTGCGCGTCGATCCCCGGATACCAGCTGAAGCGTTCCACGATGCCTTCCGCCTGCACCTTCGGGCTCGTCGCCAGTTCAACGAACTTCTCGGCCAGCTTCACATCGGTGGCCTTGGATGGGATCACGTAATGCATCGGCTGGCCGGGCATGCCGGGCTCGGGCAGAACCAGCTTAAATTCGGGTGGAAGCTGGCCATTCGCCTGCCAGGAATAGAACATGTCGACCCAAACCGGACCGATTGCGATTTCGCCGCGGCTCAGCATGTCGAGGGTCCCGGCATTGCCGGGGGTCAACTGTGCATTTGTGGTGAAGTCCTTCAGGCTCGCAAGCGCGCCGTCCCACTTCTTTGTTTCGGCTTCCTCGAACGGGCCATTCATCAGCTTGTTCGCGTCGCCCTCGCCGAAGGCATAGATCCAGCCCATCACGAAGCTGACGCCCGAAGCGCCGCCCTTGATGCCGTTGTAGCCGAACTTGCCTGGGTTTTCCTTGGCCCAGTTCACCAGCTCTTCGTAGCTCTTGGGCGGGTTGGACACGAGCGCCGGATTATAGGCAAGCGCCGTCTGGCTGTTGAACATGGGCATGACATAGCCCTTCACATCCGTGCCCAGCGCCATGTCGGCATTGGCGCGGGTGACCAGCTTGCCGGTTGAGATCCGGTCACGATACTGCTCGAGATAGCCGGCCTTCACCAAAGGACCGACGAACTTTTCATGCACCACGGCGACATCGTAGTCCCAGGTCTCGGCATTCGCCTTGCCTTGTGCTTCGGAGCGCTCGACGATCTTCTGCGAACCCGCGTCGCCAGGGCCGGTGCCGACGACGCGAACCGTGTTGCCGGGGTTCTGTTCTTCAAACAGCGGCGCCAAATATTCGTTGACGTAGTCGACCATGTTCTGGTCGCCTGCCGTCAAAACGGTCAGCTCGGCGGCAGTCGCCGGCGATGCCAAAAGTCCAGTGGCCAGAGCGGCCTTGAGAACGATCTTCATATCAGGATTTCCAATTGTGGGATCATGGCTCGGAAACTTCCAGCAAAGCGCTGGAATGGGGAGGCGCCGCCTTTTGTGAGGCGACGCTGAACAGGAACAGCGACTGGTGCGACACGCGGATGCGCACGGCGTGGCCGGGCGGAAAGGCTTCCGGCGCGTCGACATTGACCAAGCTGTCGCCCAGGCGCACGGCATGCCGCCAAGTGCCGCCGGGATAGCTGACATGAGCAATCTCGCCGAGGAACTCGACACTGCCTGCGGGCGCGTCGGACGCGGAAAGGGGCATGAGTTCTGCCGCTTCGGCCCGGAACCGCGCTTCCACCGCTCCGGACCTCAGGCTGCGGTTGTGCAGGGCACGGCGGCAGCCTTGTTGATCTCGCTGGGGGCTATCTCGAAGCGGTCCCCTGTTGCCGTCCCAAATAGCTCCAGGCGATTTTCCGCGCCCATGAATGCCGCTACGAAGGGCGACGCGGGCTGGTTGTAAACCGCTTCCGGTGTTCCCTGCTGGGCGATGCGGCCAGCATTCAAGATGACGATCCGGTCGGCCATCACCATCGCTTCTTCGCGGTCATGGGTGACGTGGATGGCGGTAATCCCCAGCCGCAGCTGCAGGGCTCGGATTTCGTCGCGAACGGTCAGGCGGATGCGGGCGTCAAGGTTCGACAGCGGCTCGTCGAGCAGCAGGATCTCGGGATTGATCGCCAAAGCGCGGCCGAGCGCGACGCGCTGGCGCTGCCCACCCGACAATTGCGCCGGCTTGCGGGAGCCGAGACCAGAAAGCCCGAGCAGCTTTTCCATATCGCCGACCCGCGCCTCAATTTGCGCCCGCGGCAAGCGCCGCAGCCGCAGCCCGTATCCGATGTTCTGGGCAACCGTCATGTGCGGCCACAGGGCATAGGACTGGAACACCAGAGCCATGCCCCGCTTGTCCGCCGCCATCGTCGTGATGTCGCGCTCAGCGATGCGGATGGCGCCTGAGCTCGGAGAAACGAAGCCGGCGATCGTGCGGAGCAGGGTGGTCTTGCCGCAGCCCGATGACCCAAGCAGCGCCACGAACTCGCCTTTGGCGATGTCCAGATCGACAGCATCGATCACCTGCGTCTTGCCGTAGCCGACGCTGACATCGCGAAGTTGGAGAAAAGCTGGCTTGGTCATGTTCCCTTCCGTTGCACAGCTGTGCATCGACCAAGGGAACTCCTAGTCCGCGCATTTAACGGCTTGATGACAGCCGCGTTCTTGAAGCTATGTTTGTGTGCGACCGCGCCTCAAGGTGGCGCACACGTGTTGCAGCATCGCGGCTCGTGCGCGTCCGCTGGGTGCTAGACCCTAGCGCATCTGCTCAGCGTGCGAAAATCGCATCGAAGTCGCGGAAGCCCTTGATCTCGATTGGGTTGCCGCTCGGATCAAGGAAGAACATCGTCCGCTGCTCACCGGGCTCACCTTCGAAACGAACCACAGGAGGAATATCTAACGCCACGCCTTTGTCTTCGATGCGCCGGGCAAGCTCCAGCCAATCCTGCAGCGGCAGCACCGCGCCCAAATGAGGCATCAGAACCATGTGGTCTCCGACTTTTCCCGTGCGGGTCGTCGCGAACGGCTGCCCGAGGTGGAGAGAAAGCTGGTGCCCGAAGAAGTCAAAGTCGACCCAGGTGTCGGTGCTGCGACCCTCCTCGCACCCCAACACGCCGCCATAAAACGATCGTGCCTCGTCAAGGTCAGTGACATGGTAGGCGAGGTGGAACCGGGAATGCATCTGATGGGTCCTCGAAGAAGGGAACAGCGTCAACACTGATAGCGGAGGTGAACAAGGTTTGCACGCCGTCCGTCCGGACCCATTCTGTAACGAGCCGAGGACAAGAACGGGTGAACAAGAAGCCATCGCCCGGCTTTCCGTTCGCGCTAGTTGCCCGGTTGAATGAGCGGTTTGTCGTCACAAGGTCGGTAGTCGCCGGCGACCTGGACGACCTGGACGAGCGACCGGATCTGTCGCCTTGGGTCGCTGCCTTATGGGATCAGGAGCATTGTTAAAGGGATGGCCCTGCCCTCGTGGACACAGCTGTGAAGCGGGCTTCCCCCATCGCGAAAGATCCGGTTTAACTTTGCGTGAGGGATCGCTGGCATTGCTGAGGCGCTGCCAGATGAAGTCTGTGACGCTGTTCTGATCGAACGAGAAGCTTTTTCCGAACGGCTCAAGCTGGCGCCTGTTCCTGGTCTTCAGGGAACGGCCTCTCAGGCATCAAAGCACCTTTTCAATCCTGATCATCACGCCGCTTTTTGGCAGCGCCGGCATGCGGGAGAGATCGACGGTCAGATTTTGCTTGGGAACGGTGAAGCGGATCTCGCGGGTCATCGTGCGCAGCATGGTTTCCATGAGCGCGATCGTCATCCACTCCCCGGCGCAACGATGGTTCTGATCGTGATCTCCGCCGCCTTGTGGGATCAAGGTGAAGGCGTTGCCACCCCAGCCCAGAAAGCGTTCAGGTTGAAAGTCTTCCGGTGCACTCCAGAGCCGCGCATCATGGTTGGTGCCGTAGAGATCGAGCATGAAGCGCTCTCCCTCGACGAAACTGCGTCCCCGCCATGTAAATGGCTGTCGCACGATACCTGCCACCACTGGAAAGAATGGCGTCGTCCGCCGCACTTCCTGAACAAACGCCTGCAGGTAGTCATCATCCGATGCGACGCGCTGGCGCGCCCGCGGATGCTGGTGGAGTGCGAGCATCGCAAATGTGGCAAACCGAGCCACAGCGACTGTGGGCCGGAGGATGTTGAGAAGCTCGATCGCCGCCGTGCCTGCGGGAAGCAGGTTTCCATCCTGGTCCCGGTGCAGCGCAATGTCGTGCAAAGCGCTTCCCTCCGGCGGCACCAACGAACCCTCCCTTACCGCTTCCACAAAGCGGCGTGCCTTGCGTTCCGCGCCCCAGCGCCGCACGCGCGCCAGCCAGTTCGGCGGCCCAACCCGACCCGCATTGTCGATCATCGCCCCGAGCTGGCCAATGAGCCGATCTCTTTCTGCTCCTTCCAGCGGAAGGCCAGCCCACCGGCAAACCGAGCGACCGAGCGCAAGGCGGAAGATCGTGTGCGACGACACCTCCTGGCCCACCACGCGGTTCGCCTCGTTGCGCAGTTCCTCGGATGTGAGGCGGGCCACGAGCTCCAGGCGTTCTGATCTCATCAGCGCCATGAACATCGCTTTTCGGTGGTGATGCTCCTTTCCGTCCAGCGTTGCCACGCTGTTTTTGTCCTGGAGCAAGTGGAGAACGGAGGTGGGCAGGGCGCCTTTGCGGGTGAAGCGCTCCGGCGCATAAAACGTCCTCGCCGCATCTTCACCTTGAGCCACAAAGAAGCTCTTGCCGAGCAAGCGCGCCTGAAAGACGTCGGAGTGCAAATTTGCACATCTGTTCGAAACGAAGCGGTAGCCCTCACGCAAAAAAGCGAGCGAGGAGTCCAGCGCTTTCACCTTCGGGATTTTCTCAGTCATTCACTCACCGCTCAATCCACCACCAATGGGAGATTTGGGCCGATGATCCCCAACGGCAACCGTAGCAGGAAGATCGGGAGAACTCTGACCTGACCGGCTTGAGTTCAAGGCCCTGCAGCTGCCCTCCTTGAGGGAGCAGGCCAGATAAGAAAGATCACCGCCAAGATCACCTTGGTTTCGATCAAGAGACCAAAGCGTTCCTTTAACCGGCTAACTTTTGAAATGGACTTTCTGCATGGGAGTGCATAGCCTTCCAGAGTTATGGAAGGAGCAGAGCTATGTCCGGATCGGTGTTTTTCCTGCATCTCGCGGGCGCGATCGCACTGCTCCTGTGGGCCACGCGGATGGTCAAGACCGGGGTTGAGCGTGCTTACGGGGACGTGCTGCGGGTCAAGCTTCGCAAGAGCATGCAAAGGCCGCTCCTGGCTGTCGCAACGGGCGCGGGACTAGCCGTAGCCTTTCAAAGCTCGACAGCCGTCACGCTCCTGGTCGGGTCCTTTGCAGGTTCGGGCATCGTGTCGACGCTTGGCGGCCAACTGGCGGTACGCGGTGCTGAAGTCGGTTCTGCCTTGGTTGTACGTTTGCTTAGCTTCGACCTTTCTTTTCTCGTGCCTCTCTGCGTGACCGCGGGCACGACCATCTTCATGACGACTGTCAGGCGGGAATGGCGACAACTCGGTCGCATACTGGTCGGTGTCGGCCTGCTCCTGCTGTCGCTTGAGATGATCGGCCAGACCTCGGAGCCTCTGCGCGAGAGTTCGGTTGTTCCGGTCATCATCGGCTTCTTGTCGGAGGACACGGTCACCGCCTTCCTGCTCGCGGCTCTGGCGACTTGGCTGTTTCACTCCAGCATTGCCGCCGTCCTGCTTCTGGCGACGCTTGCGGAAAAGGGCATCGTCCCGCCCGAGCTCGGGCTCGTGATGGTGCTCGGCATCAACCTCGGCAGCTCGATTATCGCGCCGGTGCTCACCCGCAGGTCGCCGCCTGCCGTTCGTGTGGTGCCGATCGGAAATCTTCTCATGCGGGGCGCGGGTTCGGTGACGGCGCTGGCGTTCCTGACGGCCTTGGACCCGCAGCTTTCTTGGCTTGGCACCGCGCCCGCCGACCGTATCGTGAACGCCCATATCGCCTTCAACGTCCTGATGCTGATCGCCGGCGTGCCGTCCGCACCGCTGGTTGCCAAAGCATCAAGGTGGCTCGTCCAGCAGACCGTTGGAGACGCTTCCTTGTCCACCGCCGAGATCGAGGTTCCCAGCGCATTGAAGGATGGGGCGTTGAGTTCTCCACGGCTCGCGCTCGGCAATGCAACGCGTGAGGTCGTCCGCGTCTGTGAAGACATCGAGATCATGCTGGAACGCATTTTCATGCTCTATGAAGCCGCAGACCAGAAGGCTATCGAAGATCTCGCCGCGCTGGATGACCGGGTCGATCGGCGCCATGCGGCGCTCAAGCTTTACCTTGCCCGCATCGATCCGCATCGGATGGAAGACGACGACGCTGAGCGCTGCCAGGAGCTGCTCGGCGCATGCGTGAAGCTTGAACAGGTGGGCGACGTAATTGTTCGCAACATGCTCGTCCATGTCCGCAAGAAAGTGCAGCACAAGCTCGAATTCACCGAAGACGGCTGGTTGGAGCTTGCGAGCTTCCACTCCACCGTTCTCGCCAACGCCCGCCTCGCGTTCAACGTGCTCGTATCCCGAGATGCACGGACTGCGCGCGAACTTGTTCTGCAGAAGGACCAGCTCCGGGAGGCAGAGAAGGAAACGGCACGCCGGCACTTCGAGCGTCTGCGCGAGGGCACGGTGAGGAGCCTGGACACCAGCACGATCCACCTGGACACGATCCGCGACCTGAAGCAGATCAATTCGCTCCTGACAGCCATTGCTTACCCTGTTCTTGAAGAACGAGGTCTCCTGAGCGGCTCCCGGCTTCGCGCGGCTGAGTGAAGCTCGCCTGATATGGACGGGGCCGACAACACGGTTATCTTGGAACGGATGATCGCTCGAGGGCCCGTGCCATAGCCATCTTCCAGTCCCGAACGCTTCGATGGCTTCGTCGAAAGGCCGGCCTCGGCCTGTGAAGGCGGACTTAGCGGATGACCTTGCCTTCTGGGCCGCGTTGATTCGTGCGGGAAAAGGGTTGCTCGGGTAGGCCGTTTGCGGTCACCGGAAGCAATCCGGTAGTTCCTTTCAGCTGCGACTGATCCAGGAAGGGCCGACACGCACGACGATCCACCTTCCACCTCCCTTGCTCGGGAGCTGCGGCACCAAGGAGCATCTTATCCGCGGCCATTTCCAGAGGGTTCAACGTACCTTCAGTCGGCCAACGTCTTCACTCGAATATCCCACCGAAGCCAGAACTTCTTCGCTATGCTGGCCAAGCTCCGGCGCCGGGTGGCGTACCGTGCAGGGGGTGCCGTCGAGCTTCACCGGAAAGCCCAGCATCCGAACGGCGCCATGCCCCGGGTGATCCACATCGATTGCCATTTCTTGGGCGATCACCTGCGGGTCGGCGAAGGCTTGCGCGATGTCCTGGACGCGGCCGCAAGGCACGCCTGCGGCATTGATGCGCGCGATCCAAGCCTCGGACGTGTCACGGGCCAGGGCGCCATCAATCAGGTCGTGCAGTTCGGCACGCCGCTGGAAGCGCTTGGCGTTGGTGTCGAAGCGTGAATCGTCAAGCAGGTGTTCCAGATCAAGTGAAGCGAGGAACTTGCGCAGGATCACGTCGTTCGATGGCGCAACAGCGATCTCGCCGTCGGCCGTCTTGTAGAGGCCGTAGGGCGCCA
This sequence comes from Tianweitania sediminis, assembly GCF_017813335.1. Lineage (GTDB taxonomy): Bacteria > Pseudomonadota > Alphaproteobacteria > Rhizobiales > Rhizobiaceae > Tianweitania > Tianweitania sediminis. The sequence continues at coordinate 693,738 of NZ_JAGIYY010000001.1, forward strand.
CTAGGGGATGATCGTTGCCTGTGCGCTGGGGCAGCCGCCCGGTGACGAAATACTCGGATGCGAGGTAGGCCATCATGGAAATGGCTCCATTCACCATGGCGGCTTCGACGTGTTGACCCTTGCCGTTGAGATCACGCGCCCGCAACGCGTTGACGATGCCGAAGGCAAGGTAAAGGCCGGCAACAAGGTCGGTGATCGGCTGTGCCGAGCGCACCGGCTCGCCGCCCGCAAAGCCGTTCACGCTCATCAGCCCGCTCATGGCCTGTGCGATGAAGTCGAAGGCGGGACGATCCACATAAGGGCCGGTCGATCCGAAGCCGTTGACCTGGGCCGTAACAAGCCGGGGGTTGAGTTCGTTTAGCCGATCCTTGCCGAAACCCATCTTGGCGAGGACGCCTGGGCGGAAATTGTCGACAAGAACATCGGCCGAGGCGATCAGACGGCCAAGGGCTGCGCGGCCGTCGTCCGAGCGCAGATCGAGCAGAACCGACTTCTTGTTGCGGTTGAAGGCTGCATAATACCAGGAGAAGCCGTCTCGCAACGTGCCCTGGCTTCGGATCGGATCGCCTTCTCCCGTTTCCACCTTGATGACCTCGGCGCCCATGTCGCCCAGCATCATGGTGCAGAACGGTCCGGACAGGACCCGCGTCAGGTCGATAACGCGGATGCCGTCAAGCGGAAGGCGAGGGGGATTTTCGTCCATGCTTACCCGTTCGCCGTCGCCACCGCGTCCATCGGATGAAGTTCGAGCCGCGGCCCCGCCTTCATCAGTTGGCCGGGAAGCGGGTGGCCGACAGCCGTTTCAATGCGCCGCGCGGTGGGGATGAGGCGGGACAGATCCACGCCGGTTTCGACGCCGCATTCATCCAGCATGTAAACAAGATCTTCCGTGCAGATATTGCCGGTGGCCTTCGGCGCGAACGGGCAGCCGCCAAGCCCGCCGATGCTCGACTCGTAGCGCGTCACGCCTTCCATCAGCCCCGCATAAACGCAAACGAGCCCCACGCCCCGCGTGTTGTGGAAATGGAGGGTAATGTCGATGTCGGGAACAGCAGCGCGTAGGCCGCGACAGCGCTCCTGAACCAGCGGCGGCGTTGCCATGCCGGTGGTGTCGCCCAAAGAAATGGTGGTGATCCCCATGTCGCGGTAGCGTCGGGCGATGTCCACTACGGCTGAAACTGGTACGTCACCTTCGAAAGGGCAGCCGAACGACGTGGCGATCGCGCCGTAGACGGGCTTGCCGGCTGCTTCGCCCATGCGGCAGATTTCGGCGAAGCCCGCTAGCGAATCTTCGCGCGAGCGGTTGACGTTTTTGCGGTTGTGGCTTTCCGACGCGGACATGAACACGACCATCGCGTCAATGCCGGCTTCAATCGCGCGTTCAGCACCTTTGGCGTTGGGTACGAGTGCGGTGAGTTCGACACCGTTTTGACGATCGATGCCCGAAAGAACGTCGGCCGCGTCGCGCATCTGCGGCACGGCACGCGGCGATACGAAGGAGGTCGCCTCGAAGTGGCGCAGCCCAGCGCCGATCAGGCCATTCACAAGTGCAACCTTCTCCTCGGTCGGCACCCAGCGGGGCTCCGATTGCAGCCCATCGCGAGGGCCGACCTCGATGATCGTCGCTTTGGCAGGAAAACCTTGGAGCGGTGCTGCGCTGGGGCTCATTTCGCCTCCCGCCGAAAAGAGTTGTCGTGGTCCACCAGATTGGTATACCGTTCCGGCAAGAGGGGTCAATGGTGGATAACATTGCGCTGACATTGCAAAGAACCGACAACGTTGGGGAAGACCCGACGGCGACAACCGGTTCGCGCGCAGAGGCGTCGGTGAGCGAGCGCGTCCTGTCGCGCATGCGGGCAGACATTTTCCTGCTCAAGCTTGCACCCGGGGAGGCGATTGCCGAGCGCTCGCTGGAACGCAGCTATGGTGCGTCCCGCACCCCCATCCGCGAAGCGCTGGGTCAACTGATCCGCGAAGGGCTGATCGTCCGCACCTCCCGCGGCTATGCAGTGGCGCCGTTCGACATGGACGAGCTGGAAGAAAGCTTCGAATATCGTGAACTGCTCGAGGATGCGGCGGTGCGGCTTGCTTGCCGCCGCGCCGAGCCGCAAGCGCTGGACGCGTTGCAGGAAACGGTCGATCGCGGTTTAACGGAGTTCACACCGCAAAGCTGGTTTGAAATCGGCCTCGACGTACACGTCCGGCTGGCCGAACTTTCAGGAAATCGTTTTCTGCGCGAGGCGGTGCAGGACGTGATTTCACGCACCATGCGGATTCGCTGGCTGGTGGCCAACACGCCCGAAGGGCGCAGCGCGGCCCATCGCGAGCACAGTGAAATCCTGCGTCTCGTGCGTGCACGTGATGCCGAGGCGGCCGCAACGGCGCTTCGCCAACACGGGCGCGATGTTCGGCGGCAGGCCTATGCCGCTCTGGAAGAAAGCCGCCGTTATCTTGGCGCGCGAAGCTTCGTCGGCACGAGCCTGGGAGGCGACTAGCCGAACGGCACAACTTCACCTTGCTGGCAGGAGGGCCATGCAAGGCGGATCATCACATAAGGGAGGAACCAATGATGACCAAACTGACGAGACTTCTCACGGGCGTCGCGACCGCGGCCATGATTTTGGCGGGTGCAGGAGGAGCTTCGGCCGCCGAGTGCATCGCTCCGGCAGACCCGGGTGGCGGCTGGGACTTTACCTGCCGCACCGTCGGCCGGCTTTTGTATGACCTGAAGATCGCCGAAGAACCCGTGCAGGTCACCAACATGCCGGGCGGGGTCGGCGCCGTGGCCTATGCGAATGTGATGTCGAAGCGTCCATCGGATGCCGACCTGATCGTCGCTACCTCAACGGTTGGCGTCACGCAGATTGCCCAAGGCAAGTATCCGGCCGATACCGATGTCATGCGCTGGATTGGCATGCTTGGGACAGATGTCGGCGTCATCGTTGTGCCGAAGGACTCGCCTTACAAGTCGCTGTCGGACCTAATGGACGCCTACAAGAAGGATCCAGCCTCCGTCGTGGCTGCTGGATCTTCGGGCGCTGGTGGCTGGGACCACATCCGGCTCCTGATGGTTGCAAAGGCAGCCGGCATGGAGGCCGATGCCTTCAAGCAGATCCGGTGGGTGCAGTTTGACGGCGGCAGCCCAGCCGTGACCCAGATGATTGGCGGCCAGGTGCAGGTGGTTACCACCGATCTCGGCGAAGTCGCGGGCTTCGTGGAATCCGGGGATATCCGCATCCTCGGCACCTTGTCGGACGAGCCGGTTCCAGCCTTTCCGGATGCGCCGACTGCCAAGTCCCAGGGCTTCGATGTCACGGGCTACAACTGGCGGGGCTTCTATACAGGCGGTGAAGTATCCGATGCCGACTATCAGAAGTGGGTAGACACCATGAAGAAGCTTTACGACAGCCCGGAATGGAAGAAGGCTGCCGAAGGCAGCGGCCTCGTTCCGATCTGGCGAGGCGGCGCGGAGTTCGAGACCTATGTCGGTGAGCAGGCCGAGCAGATGCGTCAGATCTCCAAGGACATCGGAGTGATGTGATGGGAGATCGGATCCTCGGCCTGATCATTTTTGGCCTTGCGATCTGGTATGGTTGGACTGCGGGTTCCTATGAGGCGAGCTTCGGTGATCCTCTTGGGCCCGCGGCCTTCCCGCAGATGTTGTCGGTTCCGGCGGCGCTCCTCAGCCTGTTCCTGATTGTTCGGCCCGATCCCGACCCCAGTTGGCCCGAGCACCGGCGGCTCCTGTCGCAGGCTGCCACGATTGCCGTTCTCGTCGCCTACGCCTTCTTTCTAGAAGATCTCGGCTTTGTTCTGGCGACGACCGTCGCGGTGATCGCCCTCAGCCGCCTTTTGGGTGCGGGTTGGCTGAAGTCGGCGACTTCCGGCGTGCTGATGGCCGTTGGCTTGTTCGTGCTTTTCGACACTCTGCTGGGCCTTCCGCTGCCGCTCCAACCCTCTTTCATGGGCTGACAGGTCTTGGAAATCCTTTCTTCGCTTGCGGACGGGTTCGCGATTGCCGCGACGCCGACGAACCTCTTGTTTGCCGTTTTCGGCTGCTTTCTGGGAACGATCATCGGCGCTCTCCCGGGCATCGGCCCCGTGAACGGCGTTGCGATCCTGATCCCGATCGCCTTTGCGCTGAAACTCGATCCCACCACGATCCTGATCCTGCTGTCGTGCATCTACTACGGGTGCACCTATGGCGGGCGGATCGCCAGCATCATGCTCAACATCCCCGGCGACGCCTCGAGCATCATGGCGACGCTCGACGGCCACCCGATGGCAAAGGCCGGCAAGGCGTCGGAAGCTCTGGCCATTTCTGCGGTTGCGTCGTTCATAGGCTCAAGCGTCGCAACGCTCGGGCTGACACTGTTTGCGCCCTTTCTCGCGAAGGCGGCGATCTATTTCGGGCCGAGCGACTATTTTGCCCTTTATGTTCTGGCCTTCGCCATGATCAGCGGCCTCGGCGGTGCAAATCCATGGAAGATGTTGCTGGCAGGCTTCATTGGCCTGATGCTCTCGTCGGTGGGCCTCGATCCGGGAACGGGTATGGCGCGCTACACCGGCGGCTCGTTCAACCTTTATGACGGCTTCGATCCCATAGTGGCGATCGTGGGGCTCTTTGCGATCAGCGAGGTGCTTCTCTACCTTGAGACCGCCACCCATGCGAGTGGATCCCTGGTTCCCATGGGCAAGGCGATCCCTCGCTTCCGCGAGATGCTTCCCGGGCTCGGCGCGTCCTTCCGCGGCTCGCTGGTGGGCTTTGTATCCGGCATCCTGCCGGGCGCGGGCGCCTCACAGGGCGCTTATATGGCGTACGTGATTGAGCGGCGCTTCAGCAACAAAAACAACACGTTCGGCAAAGGAGATCCACGCGGCCTTGCGGCCCCGGAAGCGGGTGACAACGCAGCGGCGGGCGGCGCGCTGATCCCCATGCTGACGCTTGGAATCCCAGGCAGCGGCACCACCGCTGTAATGCTCGCGATGCTTGTTTCGCTCAACATTCAACCCGGGCCTCTGCTGTTTGAGCGCCAGCCTCAGATGGTTTGGGGGCTGATTGCCTCTCTCTACATCGCCAACATTGTTCTGTTGGTCATGAACATACCGCTCGTCGGTCTGTTCACGCGTATGCTCACCATGCCGCAATGGATCCTGATGCCCTTCATCATCATCGTCAGCTTCCTGGGCGTTTATTCAATCAGCCACTCGACTTTCGATCTCATGGTGATGATCGGCTTCGGCGTGCTGGGCTATATCTTCCGCAAGCTCGACATCTCGCTGATCCCATTGGTGCTCGGCATGCTTCTGGGGGCCGACATGGAAAACAACCTGCGGCGCGCCCTGTCGATCTCCAACGGCGATTTCGCAATTCTCGTGCAAAGTCCGATTGCGGCAACGCTCTACTCGCTGACGGCGCTGATCCTGCTTGGCGCTTTCGCCTTGGCACTGCTTAAGTCCCGTCGGGAGCGACTGGATACCACGGAGGTGGAGGACTGAGGTAGGGGCGCCGAACCTTGGCCATGCTTATGAAGCTTCCGGGAGTGGTGCTCCCTCGAAATGCCGGCTGTTCAAGGGGTCTGTCCGTTTGCCGAAACGCGCCGACGGGCGTTCCGGAGATGCTCATGACGGCTGGACGGGAAACGACAGGCGCTCACATCAGGAAGAAAAACAGAAATCAAGAGATGAGCCTGTTCAGGCAAGCTCGATTTGCAGCATGATACAGCTTTGCTCCGAAAGGATCCTGCCCTCGCTCTCGAAACAAAGCTGAAGTCCCTCGACCGGAGCTTCAGGAAGCCAGCGAGTCGATCTCGGCCGCAACCTTTTCGTCCAGCCCCAGCTGTTCGCGAAGCCGGCTGAGATACAAGCGGTTGGCGTCGCTTCCGCCATCCACCGCCGCGCTCGACGCCAGATAGAACTCTTCCGCCGTTTCCCTGTCCTTCACCTGCGCCAGGAGCTCCGGCAGGGCTCGCGGGCTTGCAAGCTCCCGTTCCAGTACACGACGGTCATCCGCATCCTCCGCGTGGCCCATGATGCGGTAGCGTTCTTCGGCCGAAATCGTGCCATCCGCATGCGCCGCCGCGATCATGGCGCGCAGCAGGAGCAACGCGGTTTCTTCGCTGAAGGCGTCCGCCGCCTGTTCGTCCTCGGCAGAGAACGTTTCTGCAGCCGTAGTGCTGGCCGCGGGGGCGTTGGCCGCGCTCGCTCCTTGCGCCTGCTGTCCGCCACCGAGGGCGTCCCCGACCGATTTGAACAGGCCTCCCAGCGCTCCTCCGATCCCGCTGCCTGATGCTCCTCCAGCAGTTGGATTGGCGGCTCCGGTGGCCGCACCTGATGCCGCGGATCGGGACTGGTGATCCTGATAGGCCCGATAAGCCATGTAGCCAAGAGCAGCAAGGCCGGCTTTGCGGCCGAAACCGCCCCGCCCGCCAAGGAGGCTTCCTGCCGCGAGACCGCCAAGGCCACCCATCCCGCCGCCGAAGCCGCCATAGCCGCGGCGCGTTCCACGTCCTGCCATTCGGCTGGCCAGCATCATGCCAAGAAGGTGCTTCATGCTCATGGGATTTCCTTGTTGTTTGTTCGTTTGCAGCCAAACGCGATCGTCGGAAGCGCGTTCCGTCGGGTCGTGCCAGGAAGGATCAGAGATCACGTACGCCACCGTGCTGCCGGCCACTCGCGCAACGTTGAGTGCCCCGCGAAACGGCGCGGGTTCAGCGAACGTCCTTTGCGGTTCCACGCGGAAAACACCTCGAACTTTGTCCGCGTTGGCCAGTTTAGGAGCAAAACTCAAGGGCACACCGATGCAATACAGATGGCCGCGACGCTTATGGATCGTTCGACATGGGGAAAGCACAGGAAACGTAGCAAGGCAGGCTGCGATCGACGCCGGATCGCCGGAGATCAATATCGATCACCGAGATATCGACGTTCCGCTGAGCCCCCGTGGTGAAACTCAAGCGGTTGCGCTCGGACGCTGGTTTGCCAGGAACAGCGCCGACGGTCTGCCCGAGGTGGTGCTGACATCACCTTATGCACGAGCGCACGCAACCGCCCGCTTGATCACCCAGCACGGCGGCTTTTCCGACGCCGAATTCAGCGCGGATGAGCGCCTTAGAGAAAAAGAGTTCGGCGTTCTGGATCGCCTCACCACGGCCGGCATCCAGGAAAGGTTTCCCGAACAAGCCCGTTTCCGTAGCCTGCTGGGGAAGTTCTATCATCGTCCTCCCGCTGGCGAGAGCTGGTGCGACGTGATCCTTCGCCTGCGCAGTTTCATGGATACCGTGGGTCTCCACCACGGCGGCCAGGACGTGCTGGTCGTCAGCCATCAGGTCGTGGTGCTTTGCTTGCGCTATCTGCTGGAGCGTTTGAGCGAAGAGGAGATCCTGGAAATCGACCGGGAAGGCGATGTGGCGAATTGCTCCGTCACCCAGTACGAGTTCTCGGAGATGCGAAGAAAAGGCGGCGAACTTCTTCTGAAGAAATACAACTTTCTGGCTCCGTTGCACGAAGAGCGTGCGCCTGTCACCGCAGAGCCGCCTGTCGCGGATGCTCTGCGATGACCGGGCAAACCGTCGATCGCGCGTTTCTCCTCAGACATCCGTTGCCCTTGCCAGAGGGGGAGGTCGACAAAGACGCGCGAGGCCGCGTGATCGTGATCGGCGGGAGCCGTGAAGTTCCAGGAGCGGCCCTTCTTGCAGGACTGTCTGCGTTGCGGGCCGGTGCCGGAAAAGTGCAGATCGCGACAGTGGAGAGCAGAGCGGCCGCGCTCGGAATCGCGATGCCGGAAGCTCGCGTGCTTGGTTTGCCTGAAAGCGAGGGCGGCGACATCGAGGCGAGCGCCGCTCAGGTTCTTCTGACCAGAATCAAGCAAGAAGATGCGGTGCTGCTGGGGCCAGGCATGCTGGATGACGACGTCGCGGGAGACTTGGCAGCCGAACTCTTGTCTTCGCTGGACGGGCCGCATTTGGTGGTGGATGCAGCGGCTCTCACAGGCCTCCGCGAAAAAGTCGGAACGCTGAAAAAGCATTCGGGGCGATCAGTGATCACGCCGCACGCGGGAGAGATGGCGACCTTCCTGGGAGACCAGAAACAGGCCGTGGAGGCGGATGCGCCCGGCGCCGCCCGTCGGGCCGCCGCGGCAACTGGAGCGGTCGTCGTTATGAAGGGGACGTGCACTCACATCGCGAGCCCTCAGGGCCAGGTTTGGGAATGCAAACACGGCAACGTGGGCCTTGCGACCTCCGGATCTGGAGACACGTTGGCCGGAATTATCGCCGGACTGCTTGCGCGCGGAGCGCATCCGTTGCTTGCTGCGCAATGGGGTGTCTACATGCACGGCGAAGCCGGACAACGCCTCTGCCAATCGCACGGTCTACTCGGTTACCTCGCCCGCGAGATACCCTTCCAAATACCCAAGATCATGATGGACCTCAACGGCCGTCCCAATGAGCTTCAAGCGTAGGACCAGAAATCGGTCCTGCCACGGTAGCCCGATCCCGACGCATTCGGATCTCTACGGCTATAAGGTGCCACCGAGCAGCGGTCGTCCCCTGAGACGACAGCCCCTTGTCCTACGTCAGCCTCTGTTTTAGCGCTTCGGCGCGAGCGCAGGCAATCTGCCAACGCCGCAGTTCGAGCCTAGCGTCGTCAAGGGCACGATGCGCAGGCTTCTCTGGTTCGGTTTCCCTGATGACATCCTCGACCAAACGCACGATCTGCTGCTCCTCTGTTCCTGGAGGAAGGATCCGGCCGACGGCATCGCGGAAGGCGTCGTCCGAAAGTTGGAGGCGCAGCGCATGCCTTGGCAGTCCGGCCGCTCTCAAGCGCGTGCTGAGCCACTTGCCGTCCCAGGAGGGCGCGCTGGCGAACAGGTCATGACCGGAAAGGCACCTGATCATCCTGTGTGCCATCTCGTTCACGGGTTGACCTTCGTGGCGCAGGCGGTCCCTCGAAATGCCGTGTATCAGTTCCGCCTCCGCCGACCAGTCTGTCCAGTCGCGGATAGGTCTCAGAAGTGCAGACGACTCGTCGCCGTTCTCCGCCACCCAAGCGACCTCTATCGGGTAGCTCTTCTTCGACAGGGAGGACGCCTCGAAATCCAGAAACACGATCATGCGTGAGAATGTAGTTCGCAAGACCTGAACAGCCATTGCCTCGTGCGCGTCAGCGAGGCGAGCGGCTCTATTCTTCTGCCGGACCACACCAGCAGCCGAACCTGCCTTATCTTGGCGCATTCGCGCCGGAAAATCGGCGGCGGGTTTTACCGAATGGGATAATTACGGCTAATATAGCTTCATAACGGGTTCGATTATCCCGCTCGCGTGCAAATACTGTAGAACATTGTAAAGCGGTATCGGGAGTAGGAATAGGAGAGCCTGCCTGAAAGTCGTGTGCAGGGCCTGAGGCTTGTACAAGACCTGTTCGGTGGTTGTCGGTTCTAGATTTTCCGACAGTGACGGGAAAAACCTCGGTACGAGCATGACATACGCGCGGTATTCTCCACGAAAGAACTGCTCCAGCGCCCATTCTTCGCGCCTTATCACATAGCTGAAGGCAAGATAGCCGAAGCAGAAAAACACCGCGCCCAGCGTCATGGATCCGACGGCCAGACCGACCCCCGCTAACCCTACCGACGAGAAGAAATAAAGGGGGTTCCGCGTTCGGGAATAAGGGCCTGATGTGATCAGCTGCTGGTTCTTTTGTCCGCCTATGTGAAGCGAGGCCCAGCAACGACCGATAATGCAGGTGAAAAGTGCGAGCGCACCCAGCTGACGGATCATTTCGTTCCGAACGTCACCATGCATCCACTTGGGTTCGGTAAAGAGCAACAGCGCAACAAGAAGGGGCGACAGCGTCCATAAGAAGCGAATGCGTTTGCGTTGGCGAAAGACCCGAACATTCTGCTTCATCCCGAGCGAGTACCTCGACACCGTTGAGCGCGGTCCAGACGATTTTGCGGCCGACGGATCGCAGGGCACGTGGTTCCGCCGTCTGCTTGCGGCAGCGCTGTTCGCGGTGTGTATGGCGATTTGTTATTGCTGTGTGTTTCGTCTTGTTAAGAGATGTTGTGAATGGCGGCTGGGGATGGAGCACGGCTACGGAAGCGAAGCTTCCTCTCGGCTGCGCCCGAAACTCCGCACCGCATTTACTCGCACCACCGGCACGCCGTGGTCACCGCGAATTGGACATGCGCCGAGAAGATCGCAACGTGATCGCGTTTTCGCGCGCCTCGCACAAAGCGATCATCCGGGGGAACCTAGGTTTCCCGCCCGACCTCAGCTCGGCCGACGATCACCACTTTTCTGGATCACCCTGCGCGAACAACTTTGCGGGTTGATGCATCGGACCCGGCATCGTTTGCCACATCACCCGCGGCGGGTAGTTCGATCTGCGCCACAAGCCCGTGCGGAACTCTGTTCAGGAGTTCGATTGTCCCGCCATGCGCGCGCACGATGTCATCAACGATCGAAAGCCCCAGTCCGAACCCGGTACGACTGGCCGGTGTTCGCGCGGGATCGGCTTTGAAAAAGGGTTCGAGCACAAGGGTCCGCACGGTGTCGCGAAGGCCCGGGCCGTCATCGATGACGCTTATGCGGACGGCGCCATTGGCGAGAACCGTCAATTCCACCAGGGAATTGCCAGCAAACTTGGTGCTGTTTTCGACGAGATTGGCCACCGCACGGGCCAGCGATCGCGGTTTGCAGCGATAGGTGAAACGGTCCGCGCCAGCATAAGTGACGTTGAAGCCAAGATCGGAAAAGTCAGAACACACGGTCGCCAGCAGACTGGGAAGATCCGCATCCACCAGCGTCTCGGACGCCATCTCCTTGCTGAGGTAGGTCAGCGTATCATCGATCATGTCGCTCAGGGAGGAGATGTCCTTGAGCATCGCCGCTTTGAGCTCCGGCTGCGTTGACCTTTCCACGCGCAGACGCAGACGGGTCAGCGGTGTGCGAAGATCATGGCTGATCGCGCGCAACATGCGCGTCCGATCATCGATCATGTGGCGGAGCCGGCTACGCATGTCATTGAGGGACTTCGCCAACGTCCTGATTTCAGCCGCGCCACTTTCCTTGAAAGGCCTGTCGGGCTCTTCGTCAATCTTCAAAGCTTCCGCGGCCCTCGCGAATTCAAGAAGGGGAGATGCAATCACCCGCGCCGCGTAGAGCGACAAGAGCGCCACCGGCAGGACCAGTATCATCAGTTTCAGCACGATGATGACTTCCTGGTCGCTGATCCATGCATCGGGAGGAGGTGGCGCGGGCAAAAACGCCAAGGCTTGGTCCTCGCCGATCCCGACGACCAAAACATCGCGAAGGCTGCCGGTTGCCGTTTCCGAACGCAAGGACGTGGGGAAGCCAGCCGGTAAATTCTCCTGCACCACGTGGCGGAGATCCGCGGAGGGAATGTTCGGTGTGCTTTGCTGAAGCTCAGCCACCCCAACCTCCTCGACCCGCAACCCCGTCCTTGACGATGCATCGAGGATCGCTGCCTTCTGCCCCGGGGCAGTGGACGCGCGTACCAGATCAACGACAGACTCGATCTTTGACGCGGTCGCACGCGCATAGGAGACGCTTTCCAGGTCTTCCCTCAGCAACCAATCGGAAATCTCGCTGAGGACAACCAGGCAAATGATCGGGCCCAGGGCCACAGCCGCGATCTGGCGGCGAATCGATCCGCCCCTGAAGCGCTTGCTCATCAGCAGCCCTCGACCATGGGCGTGAACATATAGCCGCCCAAACGGACCGTCTTAATGAACGAAGGCTCGCGGACATTCTGCTCGATCTTCTGCCTGACGCGGCTGATGTGGACATCGATGCTGCGCTCGACCGGACTGGCAAGGCCGGCGTGGGTCAGCCGAAGAAGCTGCTCACGGGTCATCACCCGCCGCGGATTTTGGCAGAATGCGAGAAGAACATCGAATTCGGCCGTGGTCATCGAAACGTGCACACCATCCGGATTTTTGAGTTGCCGCAGGATCGGATCGATTTGCCATCCCGCAAACCGCATCGGGGCCTGTTGCGACCGCTGATCCGCTGCATAGGACGCGCGCCGCAACAGGCCCTTGATGCGCGCCAAGAGTTCACGGGGATGAAAGGGCTTGCTGACGTAGTCGTCTGCGCCGAGCTCGATTCCGACAATGCGGTTTATTTCATCGCCGAGCGCCGTGAGCATGACGATCGGGATCGTCGATGATGCCCGCAGCCGGCGGCAGATGCTGAAACCGTCCTCGCCAGGCAGCATGGCGTCAAGCACAACCAGATCGAAGGATTGCTTTTTCATGGCGGCGTCCATGGCGAGGGCTGAGCCAACAGAAACAGCGTCCAGGCCGTTCTCCCGCAACATCTCTATCACCATGGCGGAAATCTCCTCGTCGTCCTCAACAAGAAGAATGCGGCACAGGGCTTCCGGCGCTCCACGATTAGAGATCGTCATCTGTTTTCTCTGTAAAGCATGATCGGCGACGGCGCTTGGCTCTCGTGTTTCATTGTCGCAGAAACACACCCGGAACGACAGGATCAAGTCGTGCCCGTCGATGTGATCGGCTCCCCGGCAGTGTCGGTGATGGGGGAGCCTGGCTTCGCTCGACGTTCCGCTTTCCCCAAGCAGCCCCCTGGGTGACCCAACGAGGTTCACGAATGGGAATAGTTCCCGAAGGGCCGACTTCAGGCCCTGAGCTGACTGTCGCTTTCGGCAGGCCACCAACGATAGCCGACGTCCACCACTCCCAAAATCAAGCGCCGGTGACCCGCCAAATGACATCACCTACGTCATCCGCCATCAGAACCGCACCGTCCGCAGCAAGGGCTACGCCGACAGGACGGCCGAAGGAGAACTTCTCATCTGCCGACAGAAAGCCGGTGAGGATGTCGCGTGGCATCCCGACCGGCTGTCCCTTCTCGAAGGCGACGAAAGCCAGCTTGTAACCCGACAGCTTGGAGCGGTTCCACGAGCCGTGCTGACCAATGGCCATGCCCGCCGGGAAGCCGGGCAACGTTCCTTCGGGCAACCAGCAGAGCCCCAGCGATGCCGTGTGCCCGCCCAGTGCATAGTCCGGCTGCAAGGCCGAGGCGACCTTTCCGGCATCCTGCGGCACCCGATCGTCAACCACCCGGTTCCAGTAGCAATAAGGCCAACCGTAAAAACCACCGTCGCGTACCGACGTCAGGTAGTCGGGCGGGGTCTCGTCGCCAAGTCCGTCTCGTTCGTTGACGACAGTCCAGAGCAGACCACCCTCTGGCTCCCAAGCCATCCCCACAGGATTGCGCAAGCCGGCTGCGAAGATGCGAGAGCGCCCGGTACGAAGGTCATACTCGTGGATGCAGGCGCGGTTCTCTTCCGCCTCCATGCCGGCATCGCCGATGTTGCTCAGAGATCCCACAGCCACATAAAGTTTGGTGCCATCTTTGCTCGCGATAAGATTGCGCGTCCAATGCCCGCCTGGGACCAGATCCATCAGCTTCTTGCCCGGCGCGGTGATCTTCGTGGCGCCAGAGACGTAGGGGTAAGCCACCAGCGCGTCGCTGGCACCGATGTAAAGCGTCTCGCCGACAAGCGCGATGCCGAAGGGCTGCCGAACATTTTCCAAATAGACGTGGCTCTCCTCGGCCGCTCCGTCTCCATCCGGATCACGCAACAGCGTCACCCGATTGGGGCTGTCGCCAGAAGCGCGCGCTCGTTGCATGGTGGCCGACATGGCGTGGTCGAACAACGAGCGCGGATTTCCCCGTTCAGCCATTGATTCAGCCACAAGCACGTCGCCATTCGGCAAGACGTACATGTTTCGTGGGTGCACCAACCCTCTTGCAAAGGCGTTCACCTTGAGCCCGGCAGCTGGCCGAGGCGTGTGATCGCCCTGCCATCCTCTCGCCGTAGGCATTTTCAGGGTCGGGATCTTGCCCTGCGGCTTGGGGGCGGGAATGGGGGGCGTACCTCCGTAGGCTGGCGCAAGGTGACCATCACCGGAGTGGCGAAGGGCAACAGCACCTGAGCCGACGAGAGCGACTAACCGGGCAAACGGGGAAGGTTTCGTCACGGTAAGTGTTCCTTTTTCGCACCATGGAGGCACTTGAGCAGTCTGTGCAACATTAGAGCTCCGCCGGTTGAAGACGAGCTGTTTCCCGCTCTAACATCTTGGGGCCTGATCGGGCGACGTTGTCTGGTCAGCCTCGAATTCATCTTTGTCGTTCCAACATCACGAACGGCACTCCGAAGCCGTCGCGAAGGCGCGCGTCGAGGTCGGCTTCTGCGTCGCTTCGGGCGGGTCAGTCGCGCACATGAAGGGCTGCAAGAGGCGGGGATGCGGCTCCCAGTCGCGTTGCTTCAAACACTCTGCCCGGCTCCACATGATGGACCATGTGCCCGACCCCAGGGAGCCATGTCAGTTGGCTACCAGGAACCTCCTCGTGGAGGCGGCGCGATTGGCTGCGGCTGTCAACGATCCGGTCAGCGTCGCCGGCGACGATCGCGACCGGCAACTCAAGCTCGCGGTATCTGCTCTGCAGGCGTTCGGCGGCTTCCAGCATCATCATCGACTCTTCAGCTGAAGATCTGATGGCCCCAGGTAGCAGGGCGAGTTCTTTCGGGAAGCGGCTGAACCTCGGTGGCGGATGTGCAGGCCTGAAAAGCTGCCTCACCATCAACGGCCATGCCGCGCGCACCACGTGAGGCAGTATCGAATGGCGTAGCAACGTTCCCAAGCCCGGCAGTGCTGCAAGGGAAACGAGGAGCGCATCAACGCGAGCGGTAGGGTAGTAATAGCCCGATGCCAAGACGAGGCTTCGCACGCTGGCTGGATGTCTCAGCGCCCATTCCACCGCCACGAGGGAGCCCCAGGAGTGACCCAATACGTGAGCGGTGCCAATTCGGAGTTGCCGAAGTGCGGCATCGAAGAGATCGGCTTGAGCTGCCGGTGTCCACCTTATTGAGCGCGGGCGTGTGCTCCAGCCATATCCCGGCCTGTCAAAGACGATGACGCGGAACTGCTGCGCCGCCTGTTCAACCAACCCGCTGATCACGAAGTCCTGGATTAAGCTCCCATTGCCATGCAGCAGAACAAGAACCTCCCCTGAACCAACATCCAAGTAGTGAAGTTCTACGCCATTGATCGACAGGACGCGTCCGATCGCTGGATTGAGGGTCCGCGCCCGCTTCGTCGCAGAACGAGTCGCGATAGCAGCCAGCACCCCGGCAACTGTCAGCCAAACTAGACGCTTACGCATCATCATGCCTTCGCCTTATTCTACCTGCGCAGTCATCAAGATCCACCAACCGGCGTTGGACGACGATCACCGACAACACGCCGTTGGGCAAGAACAGCTCCCACCGCAAAGAGCCTTCCAAAATCCCGTTCCCCATCAGTCCTGTGCCCGGCCTCCCGAAGGCTTCAGCTGCGGCAGAACATGCGCGCCAAAAGCTTCAATGAAAGCCTGCGGCTCGGTGCCGACGTGGTGGAGGTAGATACCGTCGAAACCAAGCTCAACGAACTTATGGAGCCAGGCAGCGTGCTGTTGTAGGTCCGCAGATATGAGCACGCTTCCGTGCATGTCTTCCGTACGCATGCATACCGCGGCCGCATCAAAGTGCGCGGGCGCCTGACGGATGTTTTCGCAGTCACGCCGGTGGCTGCGGGGGCCAGTGTCCTCGGCTATTTCGGTACCGCTAGCTGGGAAAAGAAGGGTTCTGAGATGGCCTGTCCTCTTGTGGAAGGACAAGCACCCGTCCAACGCAATCCTTCAGTTGAAGAAACAACTCTCGGACTGTCTCAGCGCCTCAAATAGAGCCACAGCGTCATCGGCGCCAGCACCGCTGTCAGCGCCACAGGGGCGATAAGGGCGAGCAGCACGTCGGCTGCGCTGGCGCCGCCACCCATCAGGCCCCGTAAAGCCGTTGTCATGAGAGAGACCGGGTTGATCTCGACAATAGCCTGCAACCAGCCCGGCATGGTGCTGGGATCGACCATGATGTTGGACGCGAAAACCAGCGGAAACAGGAAGGTGAAGCCGGCCGTCATCACCGTGGTTGGTGTGCGGATCAGCAGGCCGAGCACGATGAAGACCCACCCCATGCCGAAGCCGATCGCGGTTAGCATCGCGAAGGCCGCCACGACCCCGAGCACGCCCGCCTCCGGGCGGTAGCCGAGGATCAGCCCGATCGTCGGGATGATCGTGGCCGCAATCAGGTGGCGTAGGATGTCGCCCACCATCAGCCCGGCGAACGGCGCAAGCGACCAGATTGGCAGCGATCGGAAGCGGTCGAACAGGCCCTTGCCGAAGTCGGTCGAAAGGCCCATTCCCGAATAAACCGAGTTGAATACGACGGTCTGCACGAGGATGCCCGGTAGGAAGAACTGCAAGTATTCGCTTGGTGAGCCCGCCAGTGCGCCGCCGAACACAAAGGTGAATAGCAGCGTGAACATGATCGGGGTCATCACCAGGTCGAACAGCTGTTCGGGCACGTGCTTGAACTTCAGGACCGCGCGCCACCCGAAGACGAGCGCATTCGAAAGGGCGGACGGCGCCGGGGGACGCGCCACGCGCCGCAACCGCATGAGCGAAGTGGCCTCGGTCATGTCCTCGTTCCCTTTTTCTCCTGCAACTCCGCACTCGGCCGCGGCCTATCCGTCAGCGCGAAGAAGACCTGCTCCAGACTCGGCTGGCCCATCGAGAAGTCGGCGAGCTCGATACCGGCGGCGATGAGGGCGGCCAGCGCCTCGTTCGCGGCCTGTGCGGTGCCCGCCATCACATGCAGCTCCGCACCCTCCGCACTGCGGCTGACGCTTTGGCCGAGCAACGTCTCGAGCAGGTGCGCCGCCTCATCTCTGCGGTCCGGATCGGCGAGGGCGACATGCAGGAAGCCGGAGCCGGTCGCTGCCTTCAAGTCGCGGCTCGTCCCCTCGGCGATCTTGCGGCCATGGTCGATCACCGCAATTCGGGCGGCAAGCTGATCGGCTTCCTCCAGATACTGGGTCGTCAGCAGGATGGTCACGCCGGACGCGGCAAGGCCGCGGATCATGTTCCACACATCTTTTCGCGCGTTCGGGTCGAGACCGGTGGTCGGCTCGTCGAGGAACAGCACGCCCGGCGTTACGATCAGCGACGCCGCAATATCGAGCCGACGGCGCATGCCACCGGAATAATCCTTGACTTGTTTTCCGGCGGCACCCGAGAGTCCGAAAGCCGCCAGCAGTTCATCGGAACGCTTTTTCGCCTCTCGACCGCGAAAGCCCCAAAGCCGCGACAAGAGCACGAGGTTTTCGCGGCCGGTGAGGTCCTCGTCCAGGGAGGCGAACTGTCCCGTCATGGCGATCGCGCCTCGCACCGCATGAGGCGCCGCAACGAGATCGTGCCCCATGATGGTCGCGGAACCCTCGTCCGGCTGCGATAGCGTTGCCAGCATCCGCATGAGCGTCGTTTTCCCAGCTCCGTTCGGACCCAGGATCGCGAAGATCATGCCCCGCGGCACGTCGAGATCGATGCCGTCGACAGCCCTGACGGTTCCGAATGACTTGGCGAGACCGCGCGCGGAAATCGCCAGGCCTTCCGGGGCGGAACTCGCAGCGGCGGGTTGTGGGGATGGCAACATCTCGTTCATGGCCGCATTCGAACTTCGACGGACAGGCAGGGACGCGCCTATAGCAGTTTTTAGTGCGCTTCCGACAGTCCTCCCTGTGGCGAGCACCATAGCCTCAACTCCGACCGCGTGCTTACCGGCGACGATCTCGGGCTGCTGCGTGGCTGGCTCGCGGCTATAAACTCGCGGTAGGCTTAGCGTTACAGCTTTACGAGACGCTGCGAGCGGTAGTTTGCGAGATCGAAAGATCGCTGTGTGAGCCGGAGGCTGGACCCGCCAGGAACCATGCCCCGAACACGGGATCAAATCCGTCGGAACATATAGGTTGTCGCATGGCGTGCCCGTCCGTCGGGATCCCAGGCGAAGTCTGGGATAACGCCTGCGACCTCGAAGCCGATGGAGGCGTAGAGCGGCTCGGCTGCGTCTCCGGTCCGTGTATCGAGCGTGACCAGCGTCCTGCCGAGTTCCTTGGCCTGCTCGATCGCTCGGACCATAAGGCGTCGTCCAATGCCGAGACGCCGAGCGCTCGGATGGACGATCATCTTGGCAACCTCGCAGCGATGCGGCTGGTTCGGCGGCATGGCGGTCAAGAGCTGGACAGTGCCGACAATCTCGCCGCCGCGCTCCGCGCCGAACAGCACACGTCGCGCTGCGGCGACCTCGGGCAGGACATCGTGCAACCAGAATCGAGCGGCATCCTCGTAGGATAGGGGGGCCATGAAACTGATGGCGGCTCCTTCCTCCACACTGTCGGCGAGGATCCGTGACAGGGCTCCGACGCGCCCTTCGACGGCAGCGGCATCGAGTTCGATCACTTGCGTTTCCATGCGGGACCCCTCAGGCCATGGCGATGATGTAGCGGGCCGACCGGTCTCCAGTCTCGAAGGAAGACGGGCCCTGGAGCTGGTAGCGCAGGCAGTCGCCCGGACGCAGTTCGTGACGAACGCCGTCTACGGTGAGCACCAACATCCCGGCGAGCAGAACCAAGTGATGCTCGTGTCCTGGAATGGAAGGACGGTCATAGGCGAAGCGCTGGTGCGGCTCGATCTCGCCCTCGATCATTTCGAGCTTGAGTTGCCCGCTAGGCGGCGACACGGCACGGCGCGCGAAGCCGTGCGAAGGGTCCGTCCAGAGGCTCTGGTCCTCATGGCGAACCAGCGCCGGGAAGTTGGGTTCAAGCGGCGCGAAGAGTTGAGAAAGCGGCAGGGCGAACGCTGAGGCGAGGCGTCCGAGTGTCTCTACGGTCGGGCTAACCTCGGCCTTCTCGATCCGTGACAGCGTGGCGCGGCTGATACCGCTCTTCGCCGACACCTCCGCGAGGCTGAGCCCTCTGCTACTGCGAACACCTCTGAGGTGCTCCGCCAAGACGCGCTGCGTCTGCGAGGTAGTTTTCATATATGAGAGATAATCCCAAATATGGGCTATGCGCAAGATCGCTTCGTGGAGTGACCGTTTTCGGCGGACGGTAGATCAGCCTACCGTGGTACTTGGGGTCGAAAGAAGAACGTCTGCTTCCGCCCTAATAGCTCACAGCAAACGGTCCGCTGACGGCCCCGTTTCCGCTGTAGGAAATGCTTTCCCACGGGCGACGGTAAGCGGGCGCCAATGACTGAGATTGGGGTGGATTCCTGTCCGTCCGCTTCTGGGCGGCTGAACGGAGAAAGCAGCCATTAGGTGGCCGCGGCGCTTCGACCGCAACACGCCCAGCCACCGTCCCGAAAGGCACCGATAGACGGCTCAAATGGGATGGGAGGGACTGTCCAGGGAGGTTGGTTGTTAGGAGGAGGGTTGCGCCCCTCCGCTCTCGACTTGATGATGATAATCAGGTCGCCGCTCGCCGCCATCCGACAGCGAGGGCGCCGGCACCGATCATGAGCGATCCACCCACACGGTTGACCACACGCTGGATACTCGGCTTGCGTATGGACCTTCGAGCCGTTGAGGCAAGGAAGCCATAGAGTGCAGCGTTCACGGTGGCCAGAAAGAGGAACGTCAGCTCGAAGATGACCATCTGCTGGTAGACGGGCCGCGAGGTCTCCAGGAACTGGGGCAGGAACGCCACGAAGAAGATAATGCTCTTTGGGTTCAGGGCCGCTACGACGTAGGTGTGCAGAAAGATGCGGAAGGGTCGCTCTTTTGGGGCGCCTGCCACCGCCTCGTCGGTCGCGCCCGTAGACACCGGAGCTCGCCAGAGCTTGATGCCGAGGTAGACGAGATAGGCGGCACCGACCCACTTCAAGGCGGTGAAGAGCGTGGCCGAAGTCGCAAGAAGCGCGCCCAGCCCGAGCATGGAGGCCGTCATGGCGGTGAAATCGCCGAGCGCAACACCGGCGACGGTCGAAGTGGCCGCCTTCCGGCCGTGGCCGAGCGCGTAGGATATAACGAGGAGTATAGTTGGTCCCGGGATCGCGAGCAGCACCGCGGACGCGGCGACGAAGGCTAACCAATGCTCAAGTGACATGAAGGCTCTCCGGCTAGGGAACTGAACCAATCCACTGAAATCGGGCGAGTACAAGCCCTTTGATGCATCTTTAGATGCCACCTTTCGGGTGGTCCGCAAGGCCTCCTCCCCGGCTGAAATGGGGTCGTGAGCTGACGAAGCAACTGCGCCTGCTGGGTGAGCTAGAACGGCAGCTTACCGCCAAGCGCTTGCAAAAGCGGACCGTCCGGATGCGACCCCCTACTCGCTGCTGGAAATAGATCCCCGGATTGCGATGAGGTGGATTGCCTCAACGGCCACTCGTGGGTGGTTTGCTGCCAGTCGGTTTCTGGACGAATGATGATGAAGGGGACATTCGAGCGGCCATCGGCTTATCGTCGGCCGCACATGAGTGGGCGGAAGATCCCTCAGATCCATACGTCGTTAGTGGCCGTTCGGCCGCTCGACTGCTCGTCGCCGGTGTTCGCCACGCCTCTGGGCTCAATCAGAAGCAGCTTCACCTGCGCGCTCCTCAAGGCGAAGCGCGTGCGATCTCTTTCAGCAGGTCGATGAATGCGCTGGTACGGATGCCCTTCGGATTCTGGCTGAGATCGACGGTCTGTACCACCACTAGCCGCCTCGACGGCACGACGGCTATGTTCTGCCCCCCGTAGCCAGAAGCGTAGAAGGCATGCGGGCCCCACATGTCCTCGGGCAGCGTCCACCACATGTACCCGTAGCCCTGCCGTATCCGCTTTGCCCACGAATAGGTCGTGGTCGACTCCCTGATCCACGATGCCGGGATGACCTGTCTCGTGCCCCACTTTCCATCGTTCAGGAAAAGCTGGCCGAAACGAGCGGCGTCGCGGGCGCTGAGCCGAAACGGATAGGCGGGATGCTCCGACAGCTTCTCAACGGCGTAGCGGCCATCCTTGACCGAGAAGTCCTCCATGCCAGTCGGCGTGGCGATCCGGCTCTCGAAGCTACCGAAGATGTCCTCTCCGGTTTGCTGTCGGTAGATCGTTCCCAAGGCATTGAAGTCCCAGTTGTTGTAGAACCAGAAGGATCCGGGCGCGTGACTTCCGCGTGCTTGCCGCTTGCGCTTGATGTCGGCGGTCTCGTGGGCGGCGGGGTGATAGATGCCCGACCGGGATGTCAGCAGGTCGCGAACCGTCGCGGTCTTTTCATCGTTCGTGAGGCTGGGCTCATTGTCGTCAATGCCGAGGTCGGCGAGGCTGGCAGAAAGGTTGGTTCGACCCTCGTTAACGCGATGCCGTAGAGCGCGCTGAGCAGGCTCTTGCGGACGGAAGCCATTTCCACCTTGCGGGACGTGTCGCCCCACTGGGCGATCACTCGCCCATCCTGAACGATCATCAGCGCGGTGGGCTTGAGCGTTCTGGATCGCCGCCGGGCAGTCTCCAGTCTCTCGGCGGACCAGCCCGCCGCCACTAGATCGATGTCCTGCCACGATTGGGCATAGGCCGTCCCGGTGACGAGAATGCCGAGAACCAGAAGCAATGCGAAACGGAGGATCATCCGTCCGTCCCCCCTCTCATTTAGGCGTGGAACATCCAATGGTGGCGGCTTCAAGCCGGTCTCCTGTCCTCTCGTATGATCGCAACGGCGCGCCCCACTCAGCCTCGTCGCGCCGATGCGGGAGATGTCGATGATGGTCGGCGCACTCAAGGGCATGCTGATCCTGCGGGAGGCCGTTGGTCCGTGGCGGCTCGCAGGATACGCCGCCTCTCATCGGAGGCGTCGTCCTTCCTTCCGCCAGATGAATGTCGGCTTCCGGGTAAGGGGTATCCCGGCCGGATCGTCTGGAAGGGGGTCGTAAAGCTGACCAGGCAAACTTTGCCCGATCACGAAGGTCCCGAACGGCAGCTTACCGCCTTGCGCTTTCTAGAAGGGACCGTCCGGAGACGGCCCACAGACAAGCTTGACCACTCTGTGCTCCTTTGGGTCGAGCGAGGAGCGGCCCGATTACGCCAAGCGTGTCGCGAGGTCTTCCAAAAGCCATCGTCCAGCCTGGCCCAATGCTCGGTCACGTATGTGCGCGGCGTAGATCATGATGGAGCCCGATGCGCCCGAAAGGTCCTCTGTCAGTTCGAGCGGGACAAGACGCCCAGACGCCACATGCTCCTTGATGAGGTGTTCGGGCATCCTGCACCAACCGAATCCCGCAAGCAGGAAGTCCATGCGTCTCGCGAGGTCGACGAACTTCCAAGATCCCGTGCCAACGACGCCGTAGCTGGGGCCGTCGGGATCAGTAGGATCGGAAAGGATGAGCTGAACGTGCTGTTGGAGGTCCGCCCGGCTCGCAGGGCGTCCAAGACTTGCCAGGGGATGCCCGGCAGCGACCACTGGGACCGGGCGAATGCCCAGCAACGGGATCGCGGTAATGTCGTCTGGAACGGCGGGTATGAGAAGGCAAAGTGCGACCGCCGCCTTGCCGCTGCGAAGGCGTCTTTCTGCACCCCCGAGCCCCTCGGTCGAGAAGCTGACGGGAAGGTTCGGAAAGGAGGCGCGAAGGGCCCGCAGGCTGTCGATGAGCGGCGCGGTCGGCACGAGCGGATCGATTGCCACGGCGAGCTCGGGTTCGAGGCCGTCGCGGGTGCCGGCGGCTACCGCTTCGAAACGAGAAGCGCTCGCCAGAACCGCTCGGGCCTGATCGATGAGTACGCGCCCGACGTCAGTGACCGTCGGGCGATGTCCGCTCCGGTCGAACAAGCTCACACCCTGTGCCTCTTCAAGGCTGGCGATGGACTGGCTAATCGCAGATTGCACGCGGCCAAGGCGCCGTCCCGCTGCCGAGAAGCTACCGCTTTCCGCGATCGCCACGAGAACCCTGAGTTGATCAAGGGTCAAACTCCCGATCATGATCATCTCCCTTCCTGATGGAGATGATCACAATAACATCTCTCCTTCAAGGGAGTGGTGTTCAGTACGTTGGAGCAGCTTGAGCCGGGCAGCCCGGCGGATCAACACCTAACAACGTTCCGAACCATCCAGATACAGGACGATCACCCATGTCTAAGCTTCTCGTTGTCGAGACCAGTCCCCGTGGCGATCATTCGATCTCTCGCAACCTCACCGAGCGGTTTGTCAACACGTGGCTGTCTGCTCATTCAGACGGTGTAGTGATCAACCGCGATCTCATGACGACAGACCTCCCGTTCGTGACTGCTCAGTGGTTGCAGGCCTATTTTACCCCTGCCGAACTTCATTCCACCGAGATGAAGGACGCCCTTCGGCTTTCGGATGAGCTCGTTGCCGAGCTGTTGGCGGCAGACCACGTCGTGATCGCGACGCCCGTCTACAACTACAACATTCCCGCCGCCTTGAAAGCGTGGGTCGACCATGTCGTACGCAAGGGCCTTACCCTCGGAAACGACGGAGCAGGCTTGCTGAAGGGAAAGAGGGCGACCGTGTTGATGGCTTCGGGCGGCATCTACACCGAGGGCTCTCCGATCCGCGACCGGGATATCGCGACCCAATACCTGCGCCTGATCCTCGGCGTCATCGGGGTGACGGACGTCACCTTCATCGCGGCGGGGGGAGCGAAGGTCGTCGATCTCGGCGAGGTACCCCGCGACGAGTTCCTAAACAGGTTCCACGGCGAGATAGAAGCAGAGGCAGCGTGAAGGATAGGCACATGGAACGAGACTTTGTGATGAACCCTGCAGCCACTGCCAATGTGCAACGGGGAAGCCACCTTCGTTGGCTCGGACTCTGGACCCTCAGGATTGTATTGGGCCTGGCATTTGTGGTGTTCGCCCTCATGAAGTTTAGCGGCAGAGAGGCAATGGTGCTCGAATTCGATGCAGTCGGACTGGGGCAGTGGTTTCGATACTTCACGGCCACTCTCGAGATGATTGCAGGGATTGCGATAATCATACCTCGGACTTCCGTTTTCGGTGCACTCCTGGCGCTTGCGGTCGATCTGGGCGCATTCATCGCGCAGTTGACGCTCCTGCATATCGACTGGATTCACACGGTCGTCATCGCAGCACTGCTGATGCTCACGGTCTATCTCCAACGTGCGCAGCTCGGTTGGATGCGCAGTCGCATTGGACGGGCAAACACATCACAGGCTGAGGGGAACCGATGATCGAGCAGGATCACATTTCCTTCGGCCCGGTTCATCTGGAGGTAACCGACCTCAGCCGGACATCGATGTTCTGGGAAAGGCTGTTCGGGTTCGTGAGCCGCACGGGCGAGAACGATAGCGTTGAGATCGGAGCGGCGAGCGAGACCCTCATCGTGCTCCACGCGGGTGCCAGACACCCGCCCAGCAGGGAAACAGTGGTCTTTATCACCTGGCGATCCACACGCCGAACGAACGAGATTTCGCGCGTCTGCTCAAGCGGTTCTCCGGTCTGCGCGTCATAAGGCTGGGTTGTCCGTGTCCAGGAGTGTTGGCGAGGCGCAGCCTTTGCAAGTGAACCGCTGTCGGAATAGGCCCGAACGCAAGTCCCCACCGATTCCGGCCGCCCAGGTACAGGTGTCAGGTGAGCCAACGGCGAACCCAGCACCAGACCAGGCGCCGCATGAAGTGAGATTAGGTTCCGGGGAGGGGAGAGCCTCACGGACGAGCGGTGCCAAGCTAAGAACCGGGTGAAGTTGGAAGGGCAAGGAAGAGCTAAGGCACGCGACCTTGCGGGAGGTGCACGAAGCTGATCATCCGGACACAACCTGACAAGTAACTTCGAAATCTCTGACTTTTGATCTCAAGTAAGCACTGGATCCTGCCTTGCGCGCGATATCGGCCGGTCCACTTAAGCGATGGTGGCTGTTTGGCGGCATCAACCCGTCGGGTGATATGCTCCATGGTGCTCTCCTCGATCAAGGCATCTCCATGTCAGCGGCGCCTAATCCCTCCCGCAAGGCCGCAGAAGACGCCCATCGTGAGTTCGACTCGTCAACCTGGGCCGGAAAGTCGTCGCCCTTCAAGCGCGGCAAGCCAGATCGCGTCCGGCGATCGCGTCCAAAATGCCGACTCGTAAGCCATGCCTCCAGCAAGTGACGACGGTTCGGTCCGATGCCTGCTTCAAAGTAGCCAAACGTCACGGAAAAACCGGTGATGATTTCCGAAACCGGCCGACACAAGGGTCGTCACCGACGGTGGAAAGGCATCAACGACAAGGGGAGTGGCTTGCGCACGTTCTGGATGCGCTAGCACGATCGAGGACGCATGTGGTGGGTGTTGCCTTTACACATCGTCAACGCACCAGCCTGGAATGCTCCCCATCGTGGTCGATGGGATCATGGCTTCATCCTAGAGAATCTCAGCGTGGACCCAGCCTGTCTGCCGCCCTCAAGCGCACGACTGGGGCGGATCGGTCATTGCTGCCTGAAAGCAGGCACTACAGCCAGAAGTCGCTGATCATTTCGGTGTGTACCGGTACTTTCCTATTCGCCCCCCAGGCACAGCAATGATTGTCCGCTCATTTGTACGTAAGGAAGTCACAGTCTGAGAAAGTCGTTGATCCGCATGCAGTAGAGCAGCTTCTCTGGCGGAGACGGAGGGTTCTCCGCTCGGAGGGGCCGAACTGCGCTCTTCCGCCGACTCGAACGTCAGCGGTGACTGGATAGATTCTGAAGGAGCTGGTGCGCAGAGGCCGCGCTTGTGCCGTCAGTTATCAGCCAACACGCAACAAGCGCGAGACAGAAGCTGAGCACAAGCGCGACTGAGATCGAGAGCTTATGCATGGTGGCGTAGATACGCGCCAGTGAGCAGCAAGTTCCATGAGGATGCTGGATGGGCGAAGCTGTCGCAGCGATCGCTCGTCGCGCTTCTTGCCTGATCCGACGGCCCCGTTCGCTGGCTGACGCGGCGGCCGGATTTCAACCATTCCGGCACGTGCTTGACCACTGCAAACAGGGCCGTTTAGGGTGTCAGCGTAGCGCACCGCTCCTCCACGTGCTTGGCGAGCCTGCTAGCCGAAGGAGTCGAGGGATGGCGCTTTTTATTGGCTTCGTGCTCGTCTCGCTTTTGGGACTAATCCACCATTACGGACTGCTTGCTGTTCGTGCGATTAAGCCCAGCTCGGATCATCGGCCACGGGCCGCAATTATCGTCACATTCATCGCGCTGCTGGCGCTCCACACGATCGAGATCCTGGGTTTCGCAGTAGCTTACAAGGTCTTGCTGATCTGGGGCGCTGTTGGAGATCTCGCCAGCTACGACAGGAGCTGGAGCGGGTTGATCTACTTCTCCGGCGTGAATTTTGCCACACTTGGGTACACACAGATAGAAACCAGCGGCGCGATACGCTTGATCAACATGATGCAGTCGCTCGGCGGCTTCATGGTGCTAACCTGGTCGGCGACATTTCTCTACTCGGTCTCGGAACGAGCCTGGAAGGAGTAGCCCCTTTCGCAAGAAGATGGTTTTCGAGCGGTGCGGCTGAGGGGAACATTCTGTTGACCCTCCCGTTGGCCTCCAAATGTCCTCTGCGGGCATGCCAAAGGAGCTCTACAATGTCCGAGACCGTATCTATTCCTGAGAAGACCCTCGTTGTTGTGGCTGATGGTCACCAAGCCATTCTGCTCCGGAGCCACGGCGTCAAAGACGCGCTGACCTTGACGGAGGAGCGTCGCGTGACTCCAAAAAACCTAGACGACGAAGGTCCGTCCGGCTCTCGTCCCGTCGATCAAACGCCTCGCCAGACGGATGAAGCCACCTTTGCCAAACAATTGGCGAACGCACTTTACTCGATGAAGCAGGAGCACAAATTCCAGCATATGGTGCTCGCGGCTGATCCACAGACTCTCGGCCAGCTTCGGGACACTATGCACAAGACCGTTTCAGAAAGCGTCATTCTGACGTTGAACAAAGAACTGACAAACCACAGCGCCAATGAGTTGGCTGCGGCAGTGCGCGACGCTGCCGGCTAGCTCGACGGCTACGTCACCGGCTGCGCCTTCTCGCGTTTGGGCGGCGGCATGAACGGCCGCAAGTCGCCTATGCCGCACGACGCGGCTGGCCCACACTTAGAGTGCTGTTTGGCACCGGGTGGGCGGAGAATGCAGTCCTGAGCAATGGCCACCTTGAGCTCGGCACGCAGATCCTGACAGGATCATCTTCATTGCACGCAGTTGACCTCAGGTATCACGCAAAATGATGAGGCTGAACGTTAGTTCAGGGTGCTACAATGCAAGGAGAAAGGGCGTCGCGGCGCATGGGGGCGCCGACTGTCTCCGTCGCCAAAAAAGTCCCGAACGTTCGATTCAGCTGCAAACGGCGTTTGGCGGAGTAATGGGGGAATACATCTAGTGGGATGTAAACGCAGTTTGCTGAACACCTTCTTCTGAAGGAGGGAGCCACCTGCCGAGACCGCTGCCGTTCTGATCTGTGTGATGGGGCAAAGTTTACCTGCTCAGCTTGCGACCCATTCAGCCATTTAAAGTCGCAGACGGCTTTCTCACAAACCCGCCGTTGCAAGCAGCTCGAGGATTGAACCCGCCCCGCGGGAGAGCGCCACGTCAGCTGAGGACGTGTGTACCTCGATGGGGGTCGCGACATGTTCCTTGCGGCTCGACCCGGCATCCCTGCCTTTGATTGTCACCTGAGCCTGCCAAGATCACGCGATCTCACAGGGGGGGAGCATTGCCGCCATCTGCGCTCCACAGCACCTCTGGCTGCGACAGCGGTGCCATGCCGCCAAGTTCTGTTGCAAATCCGTACTGCCGGAATTCCCAGGGCGCGGACATGGCTGGCGAAATGAGCCGACCTCCTGCCGTCAGCTAGAACCCACACGGTGCCGACGAGTGCAACAACAGCGCCCACAGGACACTTACCTGACAACGTGATTCCCGGTGCCATTGGCGGCTTCACTACCTCTAGGGAAGAACCCTTGCTTCCTTCAACTGCCGGAACAGTCCGTCAAACATCTCTTCGGTGTCTTCGCAGTCATGGAAGCCGTGCTTTCGCGCTTTGATCGTCGACATGATCGAATGCTGCGGGATGGTTGTGCCATGGCGGAAAGTGAAGTCCATGAATTGCCAGTTCGCCACGATTTCCTCATAGCGGTAAGGCTTCAGCCCGTACTTGGCGACAATGCGATCCCAAACGGGACCCTTGTCGGCCATAACCGTTGCCAGCGAAAACGAATGTGCCACGCCGGGCTCTACGCCGAAGTGGCGTGCCGTCAGCGGCCAGATATTCGCCCAGGAGAAGCAGTCGCCGTTCGTGATGTTGTAGGTTTCGCCGGCCGCGCGGGCTTCCCGTCCCGCCCAGTCGATTGCCCGTGCGAGCAGGTCCGCATCGGTCGCTTCCTGGAAGCAGGCTGGGCCGCCCGGAAACCGGAGCGGCTGGTTCATCTCTCGACAAATCGCGGCATAAACACCCAGCGCCGTCACCGCATTCATGGGGTTTCCAAGCGCGAAGCCACAAACGATCTGTGGCCTCAGGATCGTGAAAGCATATCCCATGGAGTGACTGCGTTCACGCAAAAGATCTTCTTGATCGTAATAGAAGTTCGACGCGATGAAGCGCGGGTCGCTCTCCTTGGCAGGGATCTTATAGGTCCCGTGATGAATGCCGTAGGCCTTTGTGCCCTGGAGCAGCGTGATGTGGCTGACTTCCTGGCCGCTCGCCTCGAGTGCGTCGAGTAGGTTGTTCAGCATCACGACATTTGCGTTGATCTGGGTCGTTGCGTTCCATCCTTTAACGAGCCCGGCCTCTTCATGGAGTGCAGCGTAGACCACGTGGGTGATCTTGCCTGCGTCTGCGAAGCTCTGGCGAAGGGCCTCAGGAACTTGCAGGTCGGCGGCCATCCAATCAGCGCTTGTCTCGAAGTCCGGCTTGCGTCGAGAAAGTCCGATTGTTCGCACGTCGCGGTCACCCGAAAACCGTTCAAGTGCAGCGCGCCCCACCACACCCAGCGCACCGACGATCAGAACAGTCTTCGGAGCCATGGTGCCTCAAGCCTCGTGTTCGAGCCGCAAACCGGCGGTAGGCCAGTCCGCCGTCATCAGCTTGCCCGTGGATGACATCGTCACATAAGCGGTGCGCATGTCTGATCCGCCGAAACAGATGTTTGTTGCGAAAGGATCGGGCGTCTTGATCGCCTCGATTTTGCTGCCATCTGGCGAAACAACGGTTATCGCGCCGCTGTAGATCGTGGCCACGCAGATGTTTCCGGCTGCATCGACGGCGAGCGAGTCGAATCCCTGGTAGCCACCCAGTCCAGCGACAAACCGCCCGCCGTTAGGCGACTGCGGCCACGGAAGTAGTTCCAACTGGCCAGGGCTGGCGATCGTAAACGCCCAAAGCCGGCAGGTGAATGTCTCCGCCACATAAAGTGTGGCGCCATCGGGCGATAGACCCACCCCGTTGGGGCTCATGATGGGATAAACAACCTCGCGGATGAAGGAGCCATCGGCCTTTGCGTAGCAGACGGTCCCGCGGTCCATATCCCGCGGCCGAATCTTTCCATGATCGGTGAAATAGAAGCCGCCATGGGCATCAAACACGAGGTCGTTCGGGCCCTTCAACGGGGCTTTGTCGGACGCTGTATAAAGGACCTTCAATTCGCCTGTTTTGAGGTCGAGGCGCTCGATGCGCCCTCCCGAATAATCGGTCGCCTGACCATGCGGGCGCAGACCAGTCTCGTCCGTTTCATGCCAGTTAAAGCCGCCGTTGTTGCAGATGTAGAGAGCGCCGTCCGGTCCGACCGCGGCGCCATTCGGTCCGCCGTCAAGTTGAGCGACTACCTCAGTACGGCCGTCTGGATGGCACCGCGTGACAGCGCGGCGGGCAACCTCCACCAGGATCACCGAGCCGTCCTTCATCACGACAGGTCCCTCGGGAAAACGCAGCCCCTCAGCCATCGTCTTGAAAAGAACCTCTCCCATGTCTTCCTCCCTTGCCTGCTGAGTTGCGGCTATTCCAGATGGCGTGTGTTCGCGAAGGACAGGCTCGCGAACGAGAAATCCATCGACGTTTCAACATCGATGACGAAGGGGCGCCCCGTTGCCGCCACCGCTTCTTGGGCTTCGGCCAAGGCTTCAACAAGTCCCACTGCCCCTGTCACCTTGCGGCCGCCGCATCCCATCCCGCGCGCAATCGCTGCGTAGTCGAATTCTTCGAAGCTCGTGGCGAAGGGACCGCGGGAATGTTGAGACCACCCGAGTGCATGATTGTTCATCACCACCGCGATGATCGGCGCCTGCGCTTCAATAGCCGTCATCAAGCCGTTCATGGTCATCGAGAAGCCGCCGTCGCCGGCAAACGCAACAACGGTGGTTTGCGGGTTGAGGAGCTTCTGCGCCACGGCGGAAGGGATGGCATATCCCATCGGCCCCGCACCCGCTGGCTGGGAGAAACGACCTGTTCCGCGGGCTTGGAAGTAGTGCATCATGAAGATGCGGTTTTCCCCCGCGTCGCAGGTGAAGATCGTATCGGGCGGCAGATGCGCTTGAAGCGCCGAAATGATCTCCGGCGCGTGCATGGCACCCGGTTGCGTTGACTTCGGGTATGCCACGGCGCGAGGAGCCGTCGTGGAAAACCAGTTGCCGCTTTCTCGCTCGTCGGGGACGGCCAGTGCGAGTTGCTGCAAGATTGTGCCTGCATCTCCGGCGAGAGTGTGATCGACGGGCAGCGTCCAAGACAGGTTGCGGGGTTCGATGTCGATCTGCACGATAACCTGCCTTGACGGGTCCACGAGTGCAGGATCAGCGCCAACCGTGTCTGAAGCCGACAGCTTTGTTCCCACCGCTAGAACAAGATCGGCTTGCCCAAGGGCGCGGTGTGCTGTTGGATTCCCGTAGGCGCCGATTGTGCCTGCGGACAAGGGTGACGCCTCGTTGAAGACACCCTTTCCGGCCGGCGATGTGACAACAACAGCGCCCCACGCATTGGCGAAGGCCTCCAGCGCCTGTTCGGCACCTCCAAGTCGCACCCCGTTACCGGCAATGACCAACGGCCGCTTTGCCTTTGTTAAGGCCTGGAGCGCCTTGTCCATGGGAGGCACTGCTGGCTCCGCGCGCGCGACAAAGGGCGGGGCTGGGTAGATACGCGGCAAAGCGTCGCCGCCGGCCATTCCTGAAAGCGCGCGCGCTCCGTAGATAACCGCAACCGGCCCGGGCTGACCGGTTAATGCATGCTTCAGCGCCAGTTGAGTTGCGATAACGGCAGGGTTGGGCTCATCGGCAGAAAAGACTTCCTTTGCGACGCCACGGAACGCGGCCCGAGCGTCCCAGCCGCCATATTCGCCGGTGCCCGATTGATAAGGAGCATGCAGCGAGAAGGGCGGTGTATCGGTGAAATCCGTCATCAGAAGGAGTGGTGAAGAAGAAAGGCGCGCCTCGATGGTTCCGACCATCCCGTTTCCGAGGATCCAGGGTCCTTGGCCAAGCAGGACACCGGGCACTCCAGTCATGCGGCCGACGGTCTCTGCCATGATCGCGCCGAGGCTCTCCTCCCGCACGAGCACCGTTTGAATGGCGTCCTGCCGCTTTTCCAAAGCACCGAAGATCTTTCCCGTGTGGCCGCCGGACAATCCGAAAACGTAGCGAACGCCCGCCGCCACAAGCACATCTACGATGGCATCGGGAGAAGGCACGGGATCCGGGTACTGCGGCGAATACGACATGGGCGTGGCTGTCCGTTCAGAGCTTGCGGAGGTTGGCGATGATCTCGTCAGAGCTGCCCGCAATGTCGGCTTGCATGGCTGCTCGGGCTGCTTCGGGGTCGCGTGCCCGAAATGCTTTCAGCATGAGCACATGGCTGTGCTTTGCTTCGTCTGCCCCGCTTTTCGGCATCTCGCGGCGTGCGTACAGGGCGTTCAGAAGAGGCCCCATTTGCAGCCATAGCCCTTCGACGATCCTCAGCAGTCTCGGCAAACGCGCTTCCGCACAGACACGCAGATGAAACTCCTGGTTCCAGATCAGTGCCGACTTAAAATCCAATTCCGCCTTGGATCGGACGAGTTGTTCATGCACCTGTTCCAGATGGAGGATCGCGTCCCTGTCGATCTTTTTGGCGGCCTCTGCAGCGCTGACCCCCTCAAGGTTGAGGCGGAGGTCACGCAACTCGACGTAGTCTTCGGCTGTGAGCTCGGCCACTCTGAACGAGCGCCCGGCGATCTGCGTCAGAGCTCCTTCGGCCGCCAGTTGCACAAGCGCCTCGCGCGCGGGCGTCGGACTGATGTTCAACGCCGCAGCGAGATCCCGGATGTTAAGTTTGGCGCCGGGTGGAAAGCGGCCTGTCATCAAACCGCGACGTAGTTCCTTATAGGCCTCGCTGACAAGGTTCACTCGCGCGAGATTGCGCAGACCGTCACCAAATTCTTCTGCGCCTGGATCAAAGTCCGTCTTTGACGCGCTCCAGGCGGCACCTCTTGCACTCGCCATCCAAGGCTCCGCTCTCAGCTTCGACGCGACAGGAATCGCGCAAAGTTCTGCTCGTGTCCAGTTCGTATTTGAAATATCAAATTTCGTATTGAAATATCTCCTTGGCTGTGATTTTCAGAAGACAGGGAGGAATTCAAGATGGACCAGACGCCTCAGATCGCCGGCCAGGAACCAGTCGCCGTGACCCTCGCCGTCTCGCTGAAGCGGCACGGCGTTGAAGTTCTTTTTGGCCAAAGTCTGCCAAGCGCGCTTCATCTTGCTGCGCCGGACTTCGGAATGCTGCAGGTCAACTACCGCACCGAGAACTCGGGCGGTGTGATGGCCGACGGATACGCGCGGATTTCCCGAAAGATCGGAGTCGTGACCGCGCAGAATGGTCCCGCGGCCACGCTCCTCGTTGCGCCCATGGCCGAGGCCCTGAAAGCTTCAGTGCCCCTCCTGGCAATTGTTCAGGAGGTCAATCGCGATCATACGGACAAGAACGCCTTCCAGGAGTTCGACCACTTTGCCCTGTTCTCCTCCTGCGCAAAGTGGGTGCGGCGGATCGATGTCCCGTCGCGGGTCGAGGACTATGTCGATATGGCCGTCACTGCAGCGACCACAGGCCGTCCTGGCCCAGCGGTGCTGCTCTGCCCAGCCGATCTCCTCAACGATCTGCAGCGTCTTGCAGAACCGCGCAGCAGCGAGATGGGTTACTTCCCCTTGGATCGCGTTTGCCCCGATGCTGAGCGTATTCAGGAGGCGGCTCGGCTTCTGGCTGCTGCCGAGCGGCCCGTCGTCATTGCCGGCGGTGGTGTTCATCTGTCCGGTGCAACCGATGAAATCGGCAGACTTCAGGAATTGGCCTGCTTGCCTGTTGGCACAACGAACATGGGCAAAGGCTCCATCGACGAGACGCACGAACTTTCGCTCGGTGTGCTCGCCAATGCTCTGGGATCAAACTCACCCGCGCGGCACTTGAAAGGCTTTCTGGAAGAAGCCGATGTCGTGCTGCTGATCGGCACGCGAACGAACCAGAACGGCACGGACAGCTGGAAGCTCTACCCAAGGGGCGCGACCTTCATCCATCTCGACATCGACGGAATGGAGGTCGGGCGCAATTATGAAGCCGAACGGCTCGTCGGCGATGCCAAGCTTGGTTTGCAGGCGCTGATCCGGGCATTGGAAGAAACAGGTTTAGAGTCTCGACGCAGCCGCCGGGCCTCAGTCGTGCGGGACATTGCCGCCCGCCGTGAGAAGGGTCGCCAAGAGGCGAGCAGCGTCACGGCTTCCTCGTCGCAGCCGCTACGGCCCGAGGCGCTGATGGCCGAGTTGGATCTTGTTCTGCAGCCTGATGACATCGTCGCCGCGGATGCCAGCTACTCCTCGCTTTGGGTTCTGAACTTCCTGACGGCAAAGAGGGCGGGGCAGCGGTTCTTGACTCCACGCGGGATCGCCGGGCTGGGCTGGGGGCTACCGCTCGCGCTGGGCGCCAAAGTTGCTGCCATGAACCGCCGGGTTGTCGCAGTAGTGGGCGACGGTGGCTTCGCGCATACATGGCAGGAGTTGGAAACCGCTCGACGCATGGGGCTGCCTGTCACGGTGATCGTGCTGAACAACGGTATTCTCGGTTTCCAGAAGCACGCGGAACTCGTGAAGTTTGGTGCGCACACCGTAGCGATCGATTTCGCGCCGGTGGACCATGCGGCCATCGCGCAGGCTACCGGCTGCAAGGGAGTTCGGATCGAGACCCGCGAAGAATTCGCTCAGGCGCTTCGCGAAGCGCTTTCTTCCGAAACCGCAACCGTGCTGGATG
This sequence comes from Tianweitania sediminis, assembly GCF_017813335.1. Lineage (GTDB taxonomy): Bacteria > Pseudomonadota > Alphaproteobacteria > Rhizobiales > Rhizobiaceae > Tianweitania > Tianweitania sediminis. The sequence goes on from NZ_JAGIYY010000001.1 coordinate 727,883, forward strand.
TTATCACTTCGGCGGATGCATACCCGCCTATCTCGGTCTTCGAAAACAAACTCTGAAGGCCGGGAGCGCTCGCGTGGAGATCTTGATCCAGCTCGTTCTATCCGGAATTCTGCTCGGCGGCGTTTATGCCCTTGCAGCTCTGGGTTTGAACCTCATCTTCGGCGTGGCGAAGATCATCAATTTCGCCCATGGCGAGTTTCTGATGCTCGGCATGTACGCCGGCTTCTGGCTGATGACGCTGACCGGCATCAACCCCTACTATGGCGCGCCGTTGATCGCCGTCGCCTTCTTCATCCTCGGAGCTCTCTTCTACACGGGGGTAATGCGGTTCACCATCTACAAGCCTGAACTGACTCAGGTGTTCGTCACGCTGGGCTTGTCGATCGCGCTGCAGAACCTCGCCCTGATGTTCTGGCAGGCCGATTACCGCACCATTCAAACCATGCCTCCGGGGTATGCTTCGCTCATGGTCGGCAACATCAACCTGCCAACCGACCGTGTCATCGCCTTCGGCTTCGCCGTGGCCATTTTGACCGCGATCATCGTATTCCTGAAAACCACCTTCACAGGACGCGCCATCGAAGCGGTTTCGCAGGACCTCATGTCAGCGCGTCTGATGGGGATCTCGCCTCAGAAGATCTTTCTCCTGACCTTCGGGCTTGGCATCGCCATCACAGGTGTAGCAGGCGGCGTTCTCATTCCCTCCTTCTATGCGTTTCCATCCGTTGGCTCCTTCTTCGTGTTGGTTGCTTTCGTGGTTGTCGTGCTTGGCGGACTTGGGAGCGTAACCGGCACAATCGTCGGAGGCCTCACCCTCGGCATAATCGAGACGCTCGTTGGCTACTTCACGCCGGACCTGAAGGAAGCAACTCACTTCGTCCTGTTGATCTTGCTTCTTGCCGTCCGGCCGCACGGGCTGCTGGGCATCAAGGGCGCTGAGAAGGAGACGCTTAAATGAGCCGCCTCTCGGGCTATTTCACCTGGAAGCGTGCCGACCTGGCTTGGGCGCTGCTGCTTCTTGTTTGCACCCTTGGGTTGCCGTTCGCGATTTCAAACGACTACTACGTGAACGTCCTTGTGCTCATGTTTCTCTACGCGGGCATGGCATCGGCTTGGAACATCATTGGCGGAATGGCGGGGCAGTTCTCGCTGGGCCACACCGCCTTTGTCGGCGTCGGCGCTTATACGTCGACGCTTCTTTACAACTACGCCGGCGTCTCACCGTGGATTGGTATGATAGCGGGCGGTTTGATCTCGATGGTCCTCGCCGTGATCATCGCTTTCCCGGCATTTCGGATGCGCGGCGTCTTCTTTGCCATGGCAACATTGGCGTTTGGCGAGACGGTGCGCATCCTGCTCATGGCGTCCCGCAAGTACATCGACGTCCCCTACGGTCTTTCGATCAACTATGAGCCCGGCCTCTCCCGCATGATCTTCGAGGAACGCACCAGCTATGCCTTGCTGACTGGCGGCTTCCTGATTCTGGTGACAATTGCCGCCTTCGTGATCTCACGAAGCTATATCGGCGCATATCTGCGGGCGATCCGCGATAGCGAGGAAGCGGCGGTCGCCTCGGGCATTGCCATGCGGCGCTACAAGATGATTGCTCTGCTGATCTCCGCCTTTTTTACGTCGATTGGCGGAACGCTGCTGGCTCAGTACGTCCTTTACATTGAGCCCACATCCGTCTTCAACATGGCCATTTCTGTGGACCTGCCGCTGATGGCGCTGCTTGGCGGAATCGGAACCATTGCCGGGCCGATCATCGGAACGGCCATCGCGCTCCCGCTCCGGGACATCCTGCTCGAAACCTTCGGGCAATCCGCACCTGGCTTGCATCTTGTCATTTACGGCATCGCGCTCATCGTGATCGTCATCCTGCTCCCGAACGGGCTGATCGGCGGGGTTCGCTCGCTGCGTAACCGGTTCACTTCCAAGCCGAAGCCTCAGCCAGTTCCAGAGACAGCGCCATGATGCTTCAGGTGTCTTCGCTCACGATGCGCTTCGGCGGCTTGATTGCCGTAAACGACGTCGACATGACCGTCAGTCAAGGTGAGATCCTCGGGCTGATTGGACCCAATGGAGCCGGGAAAACCACGCTGTTCAACGTTGTCGCCGGGGTGTTTGCACCCTCCAGCGGCACGGTGACATTTGACGGCACCCGGATCGAAGGCCGTAGTCCCGATGCCACCTGCCACCTGGGCCTGGCGCGCACCTTCCAAATCCCGCAGGTCTTCCATTCCATGACCGTCGAGGAGTCCATTGCGGTAGGAGCCTTTCTCCGGCACCGCGACATGGCTTCCGCATACAAATATGCGCGCGCGGTTGGGGCACGGGTGGGCCTTGGGGGGCGTTTGAGCGCACCCACTGACACCTTGACCACTGCCGAACGCAAGCGGCTCGAAGTCGCCCGCGCCCTCGCGACCGAGCCCAAGATGATCCTGCTCGATGAGGTAATGGCGGGGCTGAACTTCACCGAAGTCAACAGGATGCTGGAACTGGTCTCCCAGCTCCGCTCGGATGGCATGACTGTTCTTTTTGTGGAGCATAACCTGCATGCGGTCATGAAGATCTGCGACCGCATCGTCGTTCTCGACCATGGCGTCAAAATAGCCGATGGCTTGCCGAAGGACGTGATGAACAACCCGGACGTGGTGCGGGCCTACCTTGGCACGGCCGCCAACGGCCAAGAGGAAACTGCCGATGCTTGAGGTCAGCAACCTTCATGCCGGCTACGGAGACGCAGAAGTCCTATTCGGTGTCGATCTGAAAGTGCAGCCGGGGGAGATCGTTGCCATCGTTGGCTCCAACGGTGCCGGTAAAACAACGCTGCTCCGCGCAGTGTCAGGAATCCTGAAGCCGACCTCGGGAAGCATCCGCTTCAAGGGCAAGGAAATGGTTGGCAAGCCGACCCATGAGATGGTGGAACAGGGCCTGATCATGGTGCCTGAAGGGCGCCGTCTTTTTCCACGGATGTCGGTGCGCCGGAACCTGGAGATTGGCGCCTATTCCAAGCGCGCCAGACCCCATCTGACGGAGCGCCTGGAATATGTCTATGAACTCTTTCCGATTTTGAAGGAAAGAGCTGAGCAGCTTGGCGGTACCCTTTCAGGGGGCCAACAACAGATGTGCGCAATTGCGCGCGGGTTGGTAGCAACGCCTGAAGTCCTGATGCTCGACGAGGTCTCCCTCGGTTTGGCTCCGGTGATGATCTCGAGGGTGTACGACGCAATCCGTACCATCCGTGACCTTGGCGTCACGCTGCTGCTGGTCGAACAAAATGTCAATCAGGCCCTGTCGATCGCCGATCGAGCCTACGTCATCCAGCAGGGCCAGATCGCGTTGTCCGGGACGGGCGCGGAGTTGCAGGGTAATGAGGAGGTGCGTCGCATCTACCTTGGACTGAGTTCAACGGAGGAGTAATGCAATGACCATCGACAGACGAACTTTCGGAAAACTGGTCGCCGCCACAGCAGGCGCATCCGCAATCTCCATGCCCTTTGTTCGCACGGCAAGTGCGGATGAAGTCGCCAAGCTTGGCGTTCTTTTGCCGCTGTCCGGCCCCCTCGCGTCGCTCGGCAACGATGTGATGCGCGGGTTCGAACTTGCGAAGAACCTGGTGAACGAAGAAGGCGGCGTATTTGGAAAGCCGGCGGAACTGGTTGTGGTCGACGTCCCGTCCTCTACCGAGGCGACGTCTCAGGCGACGCGCTTGATCACTTCGGAACGCGTGAAGGTGATCATGGGCTCTTACGCCTCCTCGATCTCTTTTGCCGCTAGTCAGGTCGCCGAGCGGAATAAGGTCATCTACTTCGAACAGGGTGCCGTTGCCAACGACATCACCTCACGCGGCTTCAAACATCTGTTTCGGTTCATCTATCCAGCCTCGGAGCTGGGCGGCGGCGCGGCCAAGTTCATGCTGGAGACCGTTGCACCGCAACTCGGCATCGAGAACAGCGCGCTGAAGGTTGCACTTCTCTACGAAGACAGCTCCTACGGCACGGCAGTGGGCGAAAGCGCTCGTGCGGTGCTAGCTGAAGCAGGCGTGAACGTGGTGGATGCCACGTCCTACAGCTACAAGACCACCGATCTCTCTTCGATGGTGCAGCGGTACAAGCAGTTGCAGCCCGATGTGCTGATCGTTTGCCAGTACACGCCTGATGGCATCCTGTTTTGGCGCCAAGCTCGCGAAGCAGGGCTTGCCGTCAAGGCGATGATAGGCAACGGCGGCGCGCACAACGTCAACGAGTTCGCCGAAGCTCTTGGGGATGACGTCAACGGCATCTTCAACGCAGGCACCTCGGTGTACATCGACAAGGACGGCCTTGTTCCTGAAACCGCTGCTTTGTTTGAACGCTTTCACACGGAGCACGAGAAACGCTACGATGGCCGTAAGCCGTCCGCGCACACCGGCATGGGCTTCAACGCCATGTGGACGGTGCTCAAGGACATCCTTCCGGCAGCTGGTTCCATGGACACACAGGCGATCCGCGACGCTGCGCTCGCCCTGGACAAGCCTGTTGGCTCCACCATTGTCGGCTGGGGCGTGAAGTTCGACCCTGAGACCCAGAACAACACGCGCGCTTTCCCGACCTACGATCAGTGGCAAGGCAAGACCATCAAAACTGTGGCACCTGAACGGTTCGCGATTGCAGAAGTGAAGGCCATTCCTTTGCCGACGTGGGGCAAGCGCGGCGACATTTGACGGCTTGAACATCTGACCGGGGGTGATCCCCCGGTCATCACCTCGCAACTTGCCAGGAACAGGTATGCTCGCGCTGAGGAAAACAGCACCCGCGCCCGGTCTCGAACTGCTTAACACTTCGCAGCCGGACAAATTGGCGGAGAACGAAGTCATGATCGCCGTGGCTGCCGCCGGTGTTTGCGGATCGGATCTTCACGTCGACGACTGGTCTGCGGGCTATGAGTTCATGGTCCCGCTGTTGCCGGTCACCCTCGGACACGAGTTTTCTGGACGTGTTGTGGCGGTGGGCTCCGCCGTACGCTCCGTCTCGGTTGGACAGCGTGTAACGGCTTGGCCATCGGCGCCATGTGGTGTCTGCCGTGCCTGCAAAACTGGACGCCCCCAGAACTGCTCGGACAAGCGAACTGTTGGTCTTTATCGAGACGGCGCCTTTGCCACCCATACAGTAGCGCGGGAAAGCGGCGTTTTCCCGCTTCCGGAGTCAGTGGACTTCGAACTTGCAGCGCTTGTCGAGCCGCTGTGCGTCGGCGCCCGCGCCGTTAACGTAGGCGAGATCCGGCAGGGCCAGAAAGTTGTCGTTCTCGGCCCTGGTACGATCGGACAGGCCATTGCGCTGTTTGCCCGGTTGTCGGGCGCAATCAGCGTGGCAGTTGCGGGCTTCGACGATGGGTCCAGACTGTCGGTGCTCAACAAGCTTGGCTTCGAAGACACGTTCGATCTCGCGGAAGCAGGATCGGCCGACGAACTGTTTCAGCGCTTCGGAAACGCAGACGCCGTATTCGAAGCAACAGGACACGCATCGAGCATCGCGGACGGACTGCGTCTCCTGCGAAACGAGGGTACCCTTGTTCTGACTGGTATCCACGCCGAACCAACCACGATCAACCTTCTTGAGATCGTCAGACGCAAGCTGCAGATCCGAGGAAGCCATGGCTCGCGGCGCGAAGACTGGGCTCGCGTGATCGACACGCTCGAGCATCGCGGCGAGGAGTTCAGGGGCATGATCACCCACCGCTTGCCGTTGTCGCGCGCGCTCGAGGGCTTCGCCCTGGCCAGGGAGCGCAGCGCATCCAAGGTCCTCATTCTTCCTGATGAAAGGGAAGCGCAATCATGAGCAAGGTCGAAAAGCCGGGCCGCGTTGCCTTTGTCACCGGTGCCGCGCGCGGCATCGGGGCGGCGCTGGCGGAACGCCTTGCGCGGGATGGTCTGCGGGTGATTGCTGCCGACGTTCTCGGAAGCGTGGACGAGACAGCCGCAACACTGCGGTCCAGCGGGCTGGCTGTGGAAGCAGCCCGGATCGATCTTGGCGATCTGCCTGCCCTCGAACCCTTCATGCGTGACCTGATCGACCGCGTGGGCCGGATTGATGTCTTGGTCAACAACGCCGGTATCTCGCCCAAGCATGAAGGGATCCGGGCGGCCGTTGATGAAACCGAACTCGGTGAGTGGCAGCGCGTAATCGATATCAATCTCACCGCCTGCTTTCTGCTCGTTAAGGCCAGCCTCCCTTCCATGAAGGCCAACAAATGGGGCCGGATCGTCAACATGGCCTCGCAGGCCGGCAGGACGAAGTCCATGGTTGCAGGCTCCCATTACGCCGCTTCCAAGGCCGGCCTCATTGGCTTCACGCGCACCTTGGCGGGAGAAGTCGGACCCTTCGGGATCACCGCCAACTGCATCGCTCCGGGGCGGATCGATACGCCCATGGCGTCCGAAGCGGGAAGCGAGGTCAATGCCCGCTACGTGAGCACGATACCGGTGGGACGCATCGGCACGCCGGATGATGTTGGCGCCGCCGTTTCTTACCTTGCGTCTGACGCTGCGGGTTTCGTGACTGGGGTCTGCCTGGACCTCAACGGCGGCCACTTCATGGCTTAAGGACCAGAGTATGACAGCAACAATGAAGCACGTAGTGCTAAAGGCGCCTGGCCCGGCAACCAACATGTATGTGGCGGAAGGTCCTCGACCACAGCCTGGCCCAGGCGAGGTGCTCATCAAGGTTCGTGCCGCTGGGGTCAACCGTCCTGACATCAGCCAGAGGCTGGGAAACTACCCACCGCCAGCAGGTGTGACGGAGATCATGGGCTTGGAGGTCGCCGGTGAGGTCGAGCAGGTCGGCGACGGCGTGGACGCATGGCAGCCTGGCGATAAAGTCTGCGCCCTGGTGGCAGGTGGTGGCTACGCCGAGTATGTCGCGGCCCCGGCCCCCCAGGTCCTGCGCGTTCCAAATGGCATGGACTTCACTACAGCGGCAGCGATTCCAGAAACCTACTTCACCGTTTGGACCAACGTCTTCCAGTCCGGCGCACTGAAGCCGGGTGAAAGCATCCTGGTTCATGGCGGAGCATCAGGAATCGGCACGACCGCGATCCGCTTGGCACATGCGCTTGGATCGAGGGTTTATGCCACCGTCAGTTCTGGGGAAAAGGCGGCAGTCTGTCGTTCTCTCGGCGCCACGGAAGCCATCGACTACCATCAGGAAAAATTCGCGGACCGTATCCTGGAGCTGACCGGAGGGGGCGGCGTCGATGTTATCCTGGACATGCGCGGGGGCCCCTTCTTTGCGGAGAACATGCGTGCAATCGCGACCCGCGGGCGCATCGTCCATATCGCGTCTCTCGCGGGGCGCGAGGTCACGCTCGACATACCAACTCTCATGCGCAAGCGAGTAACGGTGACCGGGTCGACCCTTCGCGCTCGTTCTGTCGAAGAGAAGGGGGAAATCGCATGCGAATTGCGCGACCGCGTATGGCCGCTGTTCGACGCAGGCACGATTGCTCCCGAAATTTTCCGTGTCATGCCCATGAGCGAGGTGATCGCGGCTCACGAATTGGTTGAGTCAAACACGCATATCGGAAAGGTCGTACTGGCGATGTGAGAGGCGCCAGCGTTTTGGGTGATCGTCTCCCTCGGGGATCCGTTCACCCCGCATAAGAGGCCGGCAGCAACCGCGGGCCAAACAAAGGGAGTGAGATCATGTTTAGACGTACATTCGTCGGCGCGGCGTTCGCGATAGTTGCCGCTGCTGCTTTCGCGGTTCCTGCCGGAGCACAAGAATGGCCGGATCGGGAGATTACCCTGATTGTCAACTATGGCGCGGGCGGCGTCACTGATGTGACGGTACGCGCGCTTGCAAGCGAAGCTTCGAAGATCCTGAACGTCCCGATCCAAGTGGTGAATCGACCCGGCGGACAAGGAACAGCAGGTCCGACCTACTTAGCGGCTCAGAAGCCGGACGGCTACACGATCGGCGTCACGAGCTTCGCACCGCTCGCAATCAACCCGCACATGATGGACGTTTCCTACAAGATCGACGACTTCGACTACCTCGGCGGTTTCGGTCGTTTCCGCTACGGGATCGCTGTCGCTGCGAACTCGGACATCACGTCGATGGAGGAGCTTATCGCCGCAGCAAAGGCCCGCCGGGTAACCTTCTCCGCGTCTGGTCCGCCAAACAACCTGGCGCTGTCGAAGCTTGGCAAGAGCCTTGGGGCCCAGTTTCAGTTCGTACCTTTCCCATCCGGTGCGGAATCTGTGACGGCCGCTTTGGGCGGTCATGTCGATGCCGTGGTTCAAACGCCAACGGAAATGTTGGCACTGATCGAAGCCGGAAAGCTTCGTGTGCTTGCGTCTGCAAGTCCAGTTCGCTGGACGGAGAAGCCGGACGTGCCGACCTTGATCGACCTCGGCTATGACGTGTCCATCGATTCTTGGGTTGGTCTCGCCGGCCCGTCCGGGATCGATCCTGCGAGACTCGAGGTCCTACGCAAGGCTTTCGCCGATGCCGCCAAGAGCCCTGAAGTCGCCGCAGCATTCCAGAAGCTCGGCATGTCTGCGGATTACATGAGCGGGGCTGACTACAAAGCGTTCCTGGAGAAGGGAACGGAGGCCATAAAGCTGGACTTGATCGAAGCTGGCCTCATCAAAAAGAACTAGGCGAATGATTGCCTTGCGCAAACGCCTGGTCCCGCTCGCCACGCTTCTTGCCGTGGCGGGCGCATGGGCAGTGGCCGGATCACTGGACCTGTGGACCATCGATGGTCCTGGTCCCGGCCTCTTGCCGAAAATCGCGTTGATGGTCACGGCAATCGTCGCGTTGATCCTCTTGATCCGTCCCGACCCAGTTCCGGAAAGCGAAACAGAGGAAGTCGAGCGGTATCCTCGAAGCTTTGTTGTCTACAGCCTCGCCTGTGCGTTCATAGCTGTTTCCGTGCCTTGGCTGGGTTTTGTGCTGCCAGGTCTTGTCTGTGTTTGCGCCATTCTGCGCTTTGCAGAAGACAGATCCTGGTTCGTTTCTCTCGGCTATGCTGTCGCGCTGCTGGCAGTAATCGTGCTGCTCTTTGGAACACTGCTGAACGTTCAGTTCCCCGATGGACCGCTCGAGGACGTTCTCCAGTCGAACGGGCTGCTTTGAACATGTTGGATGGTCTGCTTCAAGGCTTCGCGGTCCTCTTGACCTTCGAGAATCTGGCTTTCTGTCTCCTTGGTGCTTTCCTCGGCACCATCGTAGGAGTGCTTCCAGGTCTCGGTCCCACGGCCACGATCGCCCTGCTCTTGCCGATCTCTCTTAAGATGGACGTGACGGGGGCGATCATCCTGCTTTCGGGCATCTACTACGGCGTAGCCTATGGTGGCACGATCACGTCCGTGCTGATGCGGATCCCAGGTGAAGCCTCGTCTGTGGTGACTTGCCTGGACGGTTACGAGATGGCGCGCAAGGGACGAGCCGGCGCGGCCCTGGGCATCGCAGCGATCGGCTCCTTCGTGGCAGGCACCTTTGGCATCCTCGGCATCACCTTGATCGCACCGCTTTTAGCGGAGGTCGTGCTGTCCTTTGGACCGGCCGAATACGCGGCCATGATGTTCGCCGGCCTTTGCCTCATCATGTTCTTCGCACAGTCTGGCGTCTTGAAGGCCCTCCTGATGGCCGCGATCGGCCTGACCCTCGGCACAATCGGGCTGGATCCGATTTCAAGTACCCCGCGGCTGACATTTGGACTGACGGACCTGATCGATGGCATCGATATCGCCACACTGGCGATCGGTCTTTTCGGTATTTCCGAATTGCTCATGCTCGCGCGCAACAGGCCTGACAGCGGCGCGGTTCTCACCCCGCCGAACCGCCTTTTCGCCTTTCTTCCGAACCGGGAAGAAAGCCGGCGTAGCGTCATGCCCATTGCCCGTGGCTCGGTGCTCGGTTTTCTTGTCGGCCTTTTGCCTGGTGGTGGAGCGGTTCTCGCGTCCTTTCTTTCTTACGCAATCGAGCGCAAGCTTTCCAAGCACCCGGAGGAGTTTGGCCGTGGTGCCGTGGAGGGACTCGCAGGCCCTGAAGCCGCAAACAATTCCGGCACCGCCGGCGCCTTTGTGCCGATGCTGACCTTGGGGATCCCGTCCAATGCCGTGACGGCTCTTCTCCTTGGCGCCTTTCTGATCCACGGCGTCGTTCCCGGGCCGCTCATCATGGAACAGCATCCTGAGGTCTTCTGGGGCGTGATTGCTTCCATGTATGTCGGGAACGTCATCCTTGTTCTGTTGAACGTGCCGCTGATTGGCTTGTTTGTGAGAGCGCTGGATGTGCCGCGCGCTTATCTTGCGACCATGATTCTGATGGTCTGCGTCATCGGCGTCTATTCGTCGAACCTGGCGCCCTTCGACATTGCGCTAACCATCGCCTTCGGTTTCGTCGGTTACGCCTTTCGACGCGCCAACTATGACCTTGCCCCGCTGATCCTCGCCTTTGTTCTGGGGCCTACCTTTGAACGATCCCTTCGCCAACTCCTGCTCATCGAGGACGGTGATCTGATCGGCGGCCTTTGGAACAGCCCAATCGCGCTAACTCTCGTCACACTCGGTGTTGTTCTCTTGGTGAGCGGTCTTGCCGGCCTGGGCCGGAGCTATTCGCATGAGGACTGACGGTTGAATGGCGAGTGCAGCCAGCCGGCTGAAGCTTTCACTGGTGCAGATAGCGCGTATCAATCGCTTGTAGCGACGTGCTGCCGCAGAAGCTGATCAGCAAAAGCAAGGCAGCTTGCTCATTCCCATCACCATTAACTGCCTTCCGCTTTGGGGCCGAGAGCTGGTGATGGCTTGCGCGTTCAGCCCGCAGGAGCGCTCGTCTCTCGCAAGGCGGCGCAGAAGAATGGCCGGGAATCTTCTCCGGCCATCGCTCAAGGTCCGTTCGAGTTCGCTATTCCGTGTGTTCGGACGCGTGGAAGATCTCGTGGTTCGCTTCGCCTTCCACAATCAGGAAGCCTGCAAGCCCGCGTTCCACCCGCGACAAGGCATGATCCACCAGAACATAGCGGCCGGGTACCTCGGTCTTAAACTCCACGATCGTGGCGCCACCAGCAGGTACCGTCGCCGTTTGCACATCAGTGAGGGGCGGCGAGGTCACAGAACCAAGCTGATAAACCTTGTCGAAGATCTCGCCGATGACGTGGAAGGACGATGTGAAGTTTGGACCGCCGACGCCGAAGTAGATTCGAACAGTTTCACCCACCTGCGCCTTGAGCGGGAAGTGCTCCGTGAGCGCGCCGACATGGCCGTTGAGCACGAAATATTCCGGCCGCTCGTTCAGCAGCTTCTCGTAGCTTTCGGTTAGCAGGCCCGATGAACCGAAGGTTTCTTCCGTGTAGATCTCGCCCTGCATGACGTAGAACTCGCGGTCTACAGGCGGCAGGCCTCCTTCGGGCTCCACCAAGATCATGCCGTACATGCCGTTGGCGATGTGCATTGCGACAGGCGGCACAGCGCAATGGTAGACATAGAGGCCCGGATTCAGAGCTTTGAAAGTGAAGCCTTTGGTTTCGCCAGGTGCTGCTGTGGTGGCTTCCGCACCGCCTCCGGGTCCGGTCACGGCGTGGAAGTCGACGTTGTGCATCATGGAGCTGTCTTCGGCGTTCTTCAGTGTCACCTCGACGATGTCACCGACCCGCACGCGAACGAAGGGTCCCGGCACGGTGCCGTTGAAGGTCCAGTAGCGGAAGGTGGTGCGACCATCGAGCCGTGCTTCCAGTTCAACCGTCTCGAGCTCGACCTTTACAGTTTCTGGCTGCTTGCGCGTGATGGGGCCCGGAATGTCGGTCGGGTTCTTGCCGATATCCGTCAGGCCGTCCACAACCTGGTAGATGCGGTTGCTGAGGCTGCCGCCGGGCGAGGGCATTGCGTTGGCGCCGTGTGCGCCATGGCTGTGCTGTGCCGCAGCCGAGGACGTGCCGGCGGCCAGAACGGCACCCGCGACGGCGAGGCCGGCTGTTCCCCGCAGGAGATTGCGCCGAGAAATGTCGACGTGTTCGCCGTCCACGGCATGTTGGATGCTGTCCATGGTCTCATTTACTTTCTGGATTGGAAGGACGCGGGGCCGAAGCCCCTTATTACTGGGCTGCCTGCGCCAGTAGCTCGGCCATCTTGGTCTTGGCCTTGCCAGGATGCTTCACAGCCTGAGCTTCTTCGGATGCGGTTGCTTCGCCGGCCTTGATCAGGGCCACCATACCCATTCCATAGTGCGGCGTGCACTTCACGCCCCAGATGCCTTCCTTGTCGAGCGTGACCTTCAGCTCTTCGTTGATCTTGCCCTTGAACGGCTCGGCGCCTTCTGGCGTCATGCCCTTGATGCTTTCGGCATTGTGTCCCTTGTCGACAACAACGAAGGTCACCGTGTCGCCTGGGGCAGCCTGGACGAAGTCCGGCTCGAACACCATCGCACCCTTCTCGCCCTTGTTAAGCATCTTGACCTGGTGGTCAGCCGCAAAGGCTGGGCCAGTGAAAGCGAGCGCTGCAGCAGCGGCCATGAGGATCACGGGTTTCATGGTTTCTCTTCCTTTTTCGTCCTGCGAACCGCCCAAAGCATCGCGTTCGCGATCGGGCTTGGGGAGTGCATAAGCCCAGCGAGCCGGATGCGGTTTGCGCTGGAACAAGGTTTGCACGCTTTCAGGTATTGCCGTGGCTCATGCCGGGTTCGCAGCAATTCGTTTGCTCCGGCGCAACGAAAGACAGTGGCAAAAGGGCTAATCCCTCTCCACCAAGACAGGGAGCCGCGTGAGGCCAATGGATGCGGAACTCAGCGAACTAAGGCTGGTGGACGACGTGATGCGCCAATGGCCGGCGGTCATCGGCGTCTTCCTGAAGCACCGGCTGCACTGTGTGGGCTGCCCTATTGGACGCCTGCATACGATCCGGGATGCCTGCGTCGAGCATCAGGTCGACCTGGATCGATTTATGGCAGACCTCCAGACGACAATTGCAGCGCTTTTCCAGCCAAGGAGCCGTCAATCCCCGGATGCATTACCCTCGGCGATCATCAGCAGCTTGTGAGGATCGCGCATAAGCAAGTGCTGGCGATCGCCCTCAAGCAGGCGTCGCGCTTCCCAGCCGCTCATGATGCGGCTCACCGTGTGCAGCGTCGTGCCAATCATTTCTGCCAGCTCCTGGCGCGTGATGGCGAAGTCGATGAGGATGCCCTGGTCGACCTTACGGCCGGCCTGACCCGCGAGACGGGTGAGCGCATGCGCCAGGCGGCGCTGAACTTCTTCGGTCGACAGCTCGGTGATGCGGGTATGAGCCTCTTCCAGCCTTTGGCCAAGGGCCCGCATGGCGCCAGCACTCAGCGCGGGCACTTTTTCCACCAGGCCCGGCCACAGCGCGGACGGCCAGCTCAGGATCAGGCACTCGGATGCTGCCAGAGCGGTTGCCGGATAGGTGGTGCGACCGATGGCTGCTGCCATGCCACAAATCTCGCCTGCCACGACGAAGCGGATCAGCACCTGATCGCCGTCCGATGTGATCTTGACCACTTTCAGGCGCCCGTCGAGCACCAGAAAGAAATCGACGGCTTCCCCGCCTTCCTCGAACAAGGTGGTGCCTTTGACGAGGCGGCGAGTCGATGCCCCTGCAATCACGAAGCGCAGATCTTCCTCGGACAGGCCGCGGAATTGGGCGAGGGGGCGGAGAAGAGAAGCATCGAGGCGCGACATGGCTCGCACCTAGCGCTTTGGCGCGTGTACATCCAGCATCCCGAAACCTTGCGGCAGCACAAAGTTCGGCTCGCCCCCCTCCGTTAAACAGTGTTGCCCCTGCGTTCTTCCCCCCGCAGGCGGGCAGCACGACGGAACAGCATCCATGAACAGGCCCTCTTCTTCCCCGCACAGCTTCGCATCGCCCGCGACGGACCGATCCGTGCCGAGGGCGCGACGCAAGGCTGGTGACACCGGGATAGACGGCCGCGGCCGGGTTTTAGGCGGCCCGGCGATCCTCAGCTATGGCTTCAGACCCTTCTTTTTGCTTGGCGGGCTTTATGCCGCCGTTGCCGTGCCGTTCTGGATCTGGGCTCACGCAAGTGGCTATCCCCTGCATGGCCCTTTTCCCGGCACCCTTTGGCATGCCCACGAGATGCTGTTCGGCTTTCTGTCCGCAGTGATCGCCGGCTTTGTGCTCACGGCCGTGCCAAATTGGACGGGACGTCTTCCCTTGAGTGGAACGCGTTTGGCCGTTCTGGTGCTGTTGTGGCTGGTTGGACGCATCGCCTGCGCCACCGTCGCTGCGCCTTGGGCGGCACTGGCGCTGGACATGCTGTTTCCGGTCACCCTCGCGCTGGCGATCTGGCGCGAAGTGCTTGTTGGCCGCAATCGCCGCAACATTCCGGTAGCAGCGCTGCTGACGCTCCTTGCCGTGGCAGGCGGCCTCCATCACATGGAAGCTGGCGGCCTTATTGAACCGGGCCTTGCGGTGCGGCTCGCGATCGGCGTGACCACGATTCTGATGACTTTGATCGGCGGGCGGATCATTCCGAGCTTCACCCGCAACGGGCTAGTAAAAAAGGGAAGCAACGCCTTGCCAGCTGCCTTCGGGCTACCGGACAAACTGGCGCTTTTCACAACGGTCCTCGGGCTGCTTGCCTGGATCATCGTTCCGGAGGCCGCCTGGGCTGCCGCGCTGCTGGTCGCCGCCGGAATTCTGCTGATCGCACGTTTACTGCGTTGGAAGGGTTGGCTTGCCCGGCGCGAACCGATCCTCGCAGTGCTTCACGTCGGCTATCTCTGGCTTTCGGTTGGAGTGGCGATGCTCGGCCTGGCAATCCTTTTGCCCTCCGCGGTTCCGGCCGACGCGGCAATCCACACGCTGACCGCCGGTGCGGTGGGAACGATGACGTTATCGGTGATGTCACGTGCCAGCCTTGGCCATACAGGACGCTTGATCGCCAGCGACCGGATCACGACCGCGATCTATGCTGCCGTGTCGCTGGGAGCCTTGCTGCGGATCCTGGCCCCGATCATTCCCGAGGCGTATCAGGCCCTGATCATCGCAGGTGGCAGCCTCTGGGCCCTTGCCTTCCTGCTATTCGTCATGCGCTACGCCCGGATCCTTTGGCGTCCTCGACAGGGACCGTGATCATCGGTCACTCGACCCGCAACGGCCATTCTCTTACTTGCACTCAGAACCCTTGGGAACCGACATGAACGCGCCTCGAACAAGACCCGTCCCTCCCGAGCCGGAGCTGCCGGTCGATCACCCGCTGATCGACCGGTCCTTCATCGCGAGGCTGGTGCGCGCGTTCTACGGCCGCGTACGGTCAGACCCCCGCCTTGGCCCGATTTTCGCAGCAGAGATCGCGGACAGTTGGGAGCCTCACCTGGAAAAGATGACGGATTTCTGGTGCGCCGTGATCCTCAAGAACGGTGCCTACAGCGGGCGCCCTGTTCCAGCTCACGTCCGGCTGAAAGGCATCGTCGAGGAAGATTTCGGCATCTGGCTTCACCACTTCCACATGACCATTTCGGGCCTCTGCCCGCCTGAAGTCGCAACGATTTTTGTCGATCGTGCCGAGCGCATCGCCCGAAGCCTGAAGCTCGCGATGTTCTTCAAGCTGGAACGCAGTTCCTAGTCTACGCAACCGCAGGCACAGGAGCAGTCGTAGCTTCGGCCGTCTGCCAATCGATAGAGCGCGCAGTAGCTTCACTCTCCCGCCAAGTTCTCAGCGGTCGCAATCTCGCGGAACGCTTTTCCCATCCGTCAAGTTTGCAATTTGGCAGGATCAGAAAGACCGCCTCATCTCAGCTCATAGAGCGCCAACAAGCGTCCTTCGTGGGCTGGTTCGAAGAAGGAAAGTAGACCGTGCCGATTTTGGATCTCCAAAGCTTTTCCCGACACGCGAAACTGATCGCCGCCGCCACGGCCGCGACTGTCGCGACCCCCGCCCATGCCCATGTGAAGTGGTTTGCGCCTTACATCGTCGGCGCTCAGCCGGCCCCCATCACCAACACGCTGTCGGACGTGTGGTTCTGGACCGCGATCGTACTGGTGCTCGTGTTTTTCGTGGGGACACGGGCCGTTGAGCGAACCGGCTTCGGCGAGCGGGTTCTTTCAGGCATGGACCGCGTGACGGATCCGCTCTGGAACCGTCTCGACGATTTCGTGCGGGTGGTGATCGGTGCCTTTTTCGTGGCGATCTTTGCGGTCGGCGGCGTTTACCTGACGCCGGATCTCAAAACCCCGGCCGAGTGGGTTTCCTGGCTCCAGCTCCTGATTGCCTTCGGTGTTTTCTCACGCAAGACCATGCCTTTCTCTGCGGCCGGCATCATCCTGCTCTGGGTGCTGGCGTTGCGCGATTATGAGCTCTTTCACCTGTTCGACTACCTTGCGCTCGGCGTTGCAGTTGGGGGCTATCTCGTGCTTGCGGCGTCAAACAACCCCGAATGGCGCAAACACCGCTTCGAGGTGCTGCGCTGGGGCGTCGCCATCGCCTTGATGTGGTCGAGCCTGGAGAAGTTTGCTTATCCAGACTGGTTCTATCCTCTCGTGGAAGAAAAGCCGTTTCTGACCTTCGGCATGCCGCGC
Source organism: Tianweitania sediminis (assembly GCF_017813335.1). Lineage (GTDB taxonomy): Bacteria > Pseudomonadota > Alphaproteobacteria > Rhizobiales > Rhizobiaceae > Tianweitania > Tianweitania sediminis. The sequence goes on from NZ_JAGIYY010000001.1 coordinate 744,420, forward strand.
GATGTGTTCATTCCAATGGCTGGCGTGGCTGAGTTTACCATGGGCTTTGGCCTCCTGTGGACGCCGTTGGTGCGCCGGCTTTCAGCGATCAGCCTGTTCATAATCTTCAACGCGGCCGTTTATCCTTTTGGCCGCATCGATCTTGTCGGTCATGCACTGATCATGGCGATCATCGTTGCCATTTTTGCCGACCATACGCGCGAACTGCACTTCCTGCCCAAGCTCAAACAGTCGCTCGCGAGTGTTCCAGCCGGCCTGGCGATCGCTTTTGTCATCTTCGTTGCGGGATACTGGGGCTTGCACCGGACCTTCTTCGGCGCGGAAGGCCAGCAACAGCAGGCGGGATTGGCGACCCATTCCTACAATCCCGAACATCCGCATGGACCGCAGGCGGCTGGAGGCATTGGTGCGCCCCCGACCTCAGGTCCTGCCGAGCACGGTGGACATGGTGGTCCTGGAGGGGCCGCGGACACAACTGTGCTGACGCCGCCGGAGCAAACTCCAGCCAATGCCGCCTACGAGGCAACCATGTCCACGATGCACCGGCCGATGATGGAAGGCATGCGCCATCCTGATCCGGACGTCGCGTTCATGCTGGGCATGATCCCGCACCACCAGGGCGCCATCGACATGGCGCGGGTTCAGCTGCAGTACGGAGCGGATCCTCAGGCGCGCGCTTTTGCGGAGCACCTCATCGGCGAACAGGAAGCAGAAATCGATCAAATGCGCCAATGGCTGCAACAGCGGGGTGTCGAGAGCGGCAGCCGATGATGCGTTCAAGCGGAGAGCCCGACCACGGGCTGGGCTCTTCAGTTCCCAGTTGGCCCCTCTTCGCGTGCTTCAGGAAAATGAAGGAAGAAAGCTGCCGACCGCCCAGCTCCTACGCCGCAGGCGATCAGCCACTTTTCCAGCGAAGCGCGTCTGAAAGCGCCCTCAACGCCGGCGTTACCTGCCGGCTCGGATAATAGAGGTGCAAGCCGGGAAACGTGGGGCACCACTCGTCCAGAACCTGCACCAACCGGCCGTCAGCAATCTCCTCGGCAACATCGGGCTCCAGCATGTATCCCAATGCCGCGCCGGCACGAACAGCGGCGGCGGCGACCGTTTCGTCGTTCCCGGTCAGCTGCCCGCGGGGGTGGTAGCGTATCTCGCGACCGTCGCGCGCAAACTCCCAAGGCAAGAGGCCACCGCCAGCCAGCCTGTAGTTGATGCAAAGGTGCCTTTCCAGGTCGTCCGGTGTGGAGGGAAGTGCGTGTCGGGAAAAATAGCTTGGCGTGCCAACCACGACCGTGCGCAGGTCTGGCCCCACGCGCACCGCGACCATGTCGCGCTCCAAGGTTTCTCCGAAGCGGATGCCAGCATCATAACCCTCTGCCACCAGATCGCTAAGCCTGCTGTCTACGTTCACCTCAACCGAAACCTTCGGGTGCTCGCTGAGGAAGCGCGGCAGGACCGGCGCAAGCACCATCCGCGCGGCAGAAGAAAATGTTGTCAGGCGAATGTGGCCCGCGGGTTCGCCGCGCCAGTTCGCCAACGCGGATAATCCGCTCGCCACTTCGGCCAGTGCCGGATCAAGCGAACGCAGAAGCCGTTCACCAGCGGGCGTTGGAGCTACACTGCGGGTTGTCCGAGCAAGCAGCTGTACGCCAAGCCGCTGCTCCAAGTTCCGCATCGCGTGACTAAGCGCGGAAGGTGAAAAACCGAGTTCTGCCGCGGCGCGCGTAAAGCTGCGGACGCGCGCCACAGCCGCAAACGCTGCCAGATCGTCAAGCTCGCCCCGCTTCATTGCTGCATATCCTTCACAAGCCCTTGCGGCGCGGTCCGCCTAATCTGCTCCCGCAAGAGAGGCTACTTTAGTGGAACATGTCAGGAGATGCAGCAATGAGCCTTATCGAATATCGTACACTTGGCCGATCAGGACTGGTGGTTAGTCCACTTGCCTTGGGCACCATGACCTTCGCTGCTGGCCGCTGGGGCGCGGACGAGACCACCTCTCGCGCCATCTTCCATGCTTATACCGAAGCTGGCGGCAACTTCCTCGACACAGCCGATGTCTACTCCGGGGGCGAGAGCGAGGCGATGCTGGGTCGGTTCCTTTCCGAATCTGGCTCACGTGACAGGCTGGTAATTGCCACCAAATCGGGCTTTCCACGTCGTCAAGACACTCCCCTGGCCGGAGGAAATGGCGCTCGAAACATGCGAGACGGTATCGAGGGCTCGCTGCGCCGGCTCCGTACCGACTTCATCGACCTTTACTGGACGCACGTCTGGGATCGTACAACGCCTGCGGAAGAAGTGCTGCGCGCGCTTACCGATGCCGTCCGCCGCGGCGACATCCTCTACTACGGCTTCTCTAACGCGCCTGCTTGGTATGTTGCTCAGATTGCCACGCTTGCGCGTGCGCATGGGCTCCCGGAGCCAATCGGCCTGCAGTATTCCTATTCTCTCATAGATCGCGGTTTAGAACTCGAGATCGCACCGGCGGGACAAGCTCTTGGACTGGGGCTGGTAGCTTGGAGCCCGCTCGCGGCCGGCATGCTGACTGGCAAATACGGCCGCGAAAAGCTTGCCGACGCGGGCCCGGCAGGTTCGCTTCCAGACCGGCCCGGCGAGACGACGGACCGCGGCAGCGACGGGAGGCTGAATGGCGACAACCCTTATGGCGGGATGCTCTTTACCGAAGGCAACTTCAAGATCGTTGACGTGCTGCGAGCAGTCGCAGCCGAGCTCGATCGTCCAATGGCGCAAGTGGCACTGGCCTGGGTGACAAACCGACCAGGCGTGTCCTCGGTGCTGATCGGAGCGAGCCGGACGGAGCAGCTTCAGCAGAACATCGCTTCGCTTGATGTCGTCCTCTCGCCAGATCAAAGGGCTCGGATCGAGGCGGCAGGAACACCACCTATGCTCAACCCCTACTTCATCTTCGATCTGCCCCGCGAACGCATCTTTGGTGGGCAGTCAGTTGATCCTTGGGTCGACATGCGAACCTGAGCGCGGGATAACTTCGCGCTGAACGGGAAAGTTCTACTCAGCGACGGCAGCCCGCTGGCAGCTGACATGAGGCGCCGACGCTTACGACTCTGGAGCAAATCAAAATAGATGCGGAGAAAGTGGTCGTATCCGGAACCAGCTTCGCCAAGGGCTGCATAACGCAGAAGAGGCTCATCGGCCGTCTTCTGCCTCTTCGTTTCGCCGCCCGATGGCAGCAAGAGCACGCCATCGATGCAGTTGCAGGCCGCAGACAAGCATCGATATTGGCGCGCGACCTGCACCGGAAATCAAGGCAGCGAAAGGAGCGTCTGCCGAGCGAGATCAGTCGACGCGGGCACCCGACGCCTTCACGACGTCGCCCCATTTTGCCGCCTCCGCCTTGATGAAGGTCGTGAAGTCGGCCGAGCTCTCCGGCACCGGCGTCCCGCCGAGTCCCTTGATCTTCTCGATCATGGCGGGCTCCTTCAGCGCTTCTGTGATCGCCGCGTTGAGCGTCTCCACGATCGGCGCCGGCGTGCCGGCGGTGACAAAGACGCCGAACCAGGAGGTGGCCTCGTAGCCGTCCAGGCCCGCTTCGGAGATCGTCGGCACGTCCGGTAGTTCCTCCGCACGTTCCGAGGAGGTGACCGCAATGGCGCGCAGGCTTCCCGCGCGCACATGCTGGATCGCGCTCGGCAGATTGTCGAACATGATCGCGATCTGGTTTCCGAGCAGATCCGTGAGCGCGGGTGCACTGCCCTTGTAGGGAACGTGCAGCATGTCGACGCCGGCCTTGGTCTTGAAGAGCTCGCCCGACAGGTGGATCGAGGTCCCGTTGCCGGAGGAGGCATATTCCACCGCGCCGGGATTTGCCTTTGCGTGGGCGATCAGCTCTTGGACGGTGGAGAAGGGCTGCTGCGGATTGGCCACCAAGATATTGGGCACCGTGGCGATGCGGCTGAGGGCCACGAAATCCTCAATCGGATCGAAGGGCATGGAGGAGTAGAGGCTCTGGTTGATCGCGTGGGTGCCGACCGTGCCGACGAGCAGCGTATAGCCATCGGGCTCCGCCTGGGCGGCGGCTGCCGAGCCGATGTTGCCACCGGCGCCGCCCCGATTCTCCACGACGACCTGCTGGCCCAGCTTCTGAGAAAGCGCCTCGGCGACGAGACGGCCGAGAATGTCGGTGGTGCCTCCGGCCGGAAACGGAACGATCATCGTGATCGTGCGGCTCGGATACGCCTCCTGCGCCACCGCGGACCCGGTGAAAGCGTGGCTGAACGCACCCGCCAAACCCGCCGCGAGCACCGCCGCAGCTATTGCACGTCGTGAAATCATGCTCTCTCTCCCTCTGAAGAATGTCCTCACAAGGTACGCTACCAGACTCTTCGTGGCGGCAGGAAGCCCTTCGTTTGAAGTGTCAGGATCGTTCGGTCCGATTGCCAGACTGGGCGAAGCTAACCGGGATCGGATCAACCATTCGACACGCACCATCAGCATGGTGCGTCCGTCGCTGCCCGGACGTCATGAGCGGAAACTCGGCGACGATGGGATTACTGATGACAGACGTCGAGCTCGCGGACGTGAGGCCGATTTGTGCCGTGCGATACTTCGGGCCGATGCATCGAGCCGTTGCCCTGTCGAGACTCGGCCGCCCCTTAGATGCGGCGACCGTCGGGAGGCCATCTAAACGGAAACAGCGCTCGTGATGCGGCTATCGCTACTGGATCGTTGCGCCTTCTTTATTCGTGGTAACCGCGTCCAGCGTCCACAACGAGTGTTTGGGCCGTTATGGACGGATTCTCGGCCAACATGATCACCGCATGAGCCACATCTTCAGCTTCTACCCAGCGACCCAGCAGTGTTGATGATAGCGATTTGGACACACGCGCTTCTGGCCAATCAGCGGTCCACGGGGTTCTGGTCAATCCTGGCGCGACGGCATTGACCCTGACATGAGGCGCTAGCGCCTTGGCCAGGTTGATTGTCATGTTGATCAACGCGGCCTTGCTTGCCGCATAAGCCATGCTGCTGGCCGATTTTCCCAGACCTGCAATGCTGGCTATGTTGATGATTGCCCCACCGTCTGAAAAGTAAGGGGCGGCTGCGCGACTGCACCAGAATGGTCCCAGCAAATTCGTTGAGAAGATGGCGCCCCAGAACTCAGGTGTCATTTTGTCGAGATCGCTCATCGGGATGGGATCGCGTGTGTTCGAAGTTCCGGCATTGTTGACAAGCAGGTCCACTTTGCCGCCTAACTGTCGGGCCGAGCTAGTTATCATGTCTTCAACTGCGCCACGGTCTGAAACATCCGCGAACGCAGAGACAACGGTTTCATTATACGTGGCTTTCAGCCCAGCGATGACCTCAGATGCTTTGGCATCTCCAGGCAATGCATTCACGGCCACCTGAGCTCCTCTTTCAAGGCAAGCCTTGGTTACTGCAAGCCCGATGCCGGAGGCACCGCCAGTGACGATCACACGTGTGCGCGGTTCTATGATCATCTTTTCTCCCGATGGCGTACTTTGGCGAAGCTGTTGCCGACGAAGGCAAATTGCAACTCCGATAACTTCAACGAACAGCTCGCAGCGGGCGCGGGCGATGCGGACATCCTTATTGCCCGAGCCGGATCTGCCGGAATAGGCTGCGAGGTAGTCTTCGGCCATCCGGCTGAACCTCGGCTTCCTTGAAGCTGGCCGCCTCACGTAACGCCTGTCCAGGTTGTATCCGGCTGTCCCGTCATCATCGATTGCGTTCTGATCCAGGGTCGGCTCGGCCGCAGCCGAAAAGTCTGGACGATGCTCTGCGGCCCGAACAGGCGCCGAAATGAACGTCGGGTGGTCCTGCGGCGGCGACGCTGCAGGCACGCCGAGCGCCTTCGGCATCCTGATCTGGAAAAGGTAAACCGAACCCGAACGCACAAGGTAGGGCCCAGCGCCGCGCGCCTTTGTGTGCCTTCCGACCGGTCCCGACCCGGTCTTTTCTAGCGATACACCATGTTCTCCAGCCATTGATTCCACTCCGCAAGGGGGCAGACGGGCCGAAGTTGCCGGAAAACGCGCGGTTCAAACTGGCGGAGAGTCTCAGGTAAGTGGCGGAGAGGGGGGGATTCGAACCCCCGATGGGCTTGCACCCATGCCGCATTTCGAGTGCGGTGCATTCGACCACTCTGCCACCTCTCCGCGGCTGGTCGGCCTGTTGTCAGGCGCGGCGCACTCCATATAGGCAGCCGCGCCTTTGCACAAGGGTTTCCTGCCTTTCAACCCGGGTGTACCTTCGGGTCTCCTTAAGGACACCCGCTGCATTCTTGACGCAGCGGCGCTCCTCGGGTATGGAGCCGGCCAACTGACCGTGGACCCTCGATCCGCGGTTGTCGCTTTTGCGTGTAACGCAGGAACGGAAAACCGGGGCTGGCGCAAGCCGATCCGGTTTCTCGAGCAACAACAGTTCGAAACCAGACTGATAAAAAGACGGCCGGGCGCTTTGCGCGTTCAGGCTGGATGAACATCGAAAGGAAAAACAATGTTCGCAGTCATCAAGACCGGCGGGAAGCAGTATCGCGTTGCCGCCGACGACGTTCTGACCATCGGCAACATCACGGGCGAGGTCGGTGACACGGTGGAATTCGGCGAAGTGCTGGCTTATGGCGACGGTGACAACACCACGCTTGGCGCACCGCTGGTTCAGGGCGCAAAGGTCACCGGCGAGATCGTCGAACACGGCCGCTCCAAGACGGTGATCGCGTTCAAGAAGCGCCGCCGCCAGAACTCGCGCCGCAAGCGTGGCAATCGTCAGATGCACACGGTGGTGCGCATCACCGGCATCAACGCCGCCTGAGCGCGAACCAAGCAACCGCAAGGCGGATCAGCGATTGATCTGCTGACGTAACGACAATTTACCGGCGCCAGCTTGATCCAGAAGGGCGGATCAGGCAAAAGGGCGCCAATCAAGGAGTGATCCCATGGCACACAAGAAAGCTGGCGGTTCGTCGCGCAACGGTCGCGATTCCGAATCCAAGCGCCTTGGCGTGAAGAAGTTCGGTGGCGAAACCGTCAAGGCCGGAAACATTCTCATTCGTCAGCGCGGCACCAAGTGGCACCCGGGCACCAATGTGGGCATGGGCAAGGACCATACCCTTTTTGCGCTCGTACCAGGCTCGGTCGCGTTTCAAGCGAAAGCCAACGGCCGTACCTACGTGGCCGTCAATCCGATGGCTGAAGCAGCGGAATAGCCGGTTCCGCACCACCAACACCGGCAACCCATCTCGGGGACCCGGTGTCTGGCAAAGCCAGCAAGAGATCAGGGGAGATGGGTTTCCATCTCCCCTTTTTCTTTGTGCTTTGGAGGGACTGCACCATGGTTGCCGAACAGGAAGACCTGGAACATGAAAGTCGGCTGATCATCGATTGTCCGGTTTTGATTACCGATCGCCTCGTGATGCGCCCGCCGCACGAAGCTGATATCCCGGATCTCGTGCGATACGCCAACGATCGACAGCTGGCGGCAATGTTGTCGAGCATGCCGCACCCTTACCGCGAAACCGAAGCGCGCAACTTCATCGCCCGCTGGTCACCGGGTTCCAATGGCGTTGGTTATGCGCTGACGCGGGCCGAAGACGCCGGTTTTGTTGGCTGCGCGAGCATTTCCCCCGGCGCACAAGGAGCAGAACTCGGTTACTGGATCGGTCGTCCCTTCTGGGGACAAGGCTATGCGACGGAAGCCGCGCATGCTCTCGTGGATCTGATGTTTCGTGCCACCCAGGAAGATGTGCTCCATGCGTCCTGCCGCGTGGTGAATACCCCGTCGCGCCGCGTGATCCAGAAATGCGGCTTTCATTATGCCGGGCCCGGCATGGGGCATTCCCGCGTTTCCGGCCTGGTGCCGGTGGAGCGCTACCAGCTCGACCGCAAGACCTGGATCAGCCTGCGCACCTGGCCGTTGAACTGAGGGGCATTGCGGCCCCTCGCACTTGCCGGGCGCATAGTTTATTGCATCAAACGGCTGTTTGGCCGACCTGAAAGAACGAAGCCATGAAATTCCTCGATCAAGCCAAGGTCCATATCAAATCGGGCGACGGTGGTGCGGGCGCCGTGTCGTTCCGGCGCGAAAAGTTCATCGAGTTCGGCGGCCCGGATGGGGGAGACGGTGGACGCGGTGGCGATGTGTGGGCGGTTGCGGTGGACGGCCTCAACACGCTGATCGATTATCGTTACCAGCAGCATTTCAAGGCCCAGACCGGCGTCCACGGCATGGGACGCAACTTGGCCGGCGGCAAGGCGCCCGACGTCATTCTCAAGGTTCCCGCCGGGACCCAGATCTATGAAGACGACAACGAGACCCTGATCGCCGATCTCACCGAAGTCGGGCAGAAGGTGCTGCTTGCCAAAGGTGGCAATGGCGGCTTCGGCAACGCGCATTTCAAGACGTCCACCAATCAGGCGCCGCGGCGTGCCAATCCCGGGCTGGCAGGCGAGGAAAAGTCGATCTGGCTGCGCTTGAAGCTGATTGCCGACGCCGGCATCGTCGGACTGCCCAATGCCGGCAAGTCGACCTTCCTTGCCGCTGTCACGGCCGCCAAACCGAAGATCGCGGATTATCCGTTCACCACCTTGCATCCCGGCCTTGGTGTTGCGCGAATAGACGCGCGCGAGTTCGTCATTGCGGATATCCCTGGGCTGATTGAGGGTGCCCATGAAGGTGTGGGCATCGGCGATCGGTTTCTTGGCCATGTGGAGCGCACACGGGTGCTCCTTCATCTTGTGTCCGCGCAGGAAGAAAACGCGGCGCAGACCTACAAGACTGTGCGGGCGGAACTTGAAGCCTATGGCCATGGACTTGAAGAGAAGCCCGAAGTCCTGGCGCTGAGCCAAGCCGATACGATCGACGCGGAAACGCGCAAGAAGAAGGTTGCGGCGTTGAAGCGGGCATCCGGCAAAACGCCGCTGGTTCTGTCAGCGGCCACGGGGGAGGGCACGGAAAGCGTTCTGCGCGCCCTGATGGAGGTCGTCCAAGCCGCGCGTGCGGAAGAAGAGCCGGTTGTCGAGGATCCTCGCTGGCAAACGGGAGCGACGTGATGCGGAAGCCGCTGTCGTCTTACCGCCGGATCACGGTGAAGATCGGCTCCGCGCTTCTTGTGGATCGGTCGACCGGCTTGCGGCGGTCGTGGCTGCAGTCGCTCGTGGAAGACATCCGCCAACTCGCGAAGGGCGGGGCGGATGTTCTCGTGGTGTCGTCGGGTGCCATTGCGTTGGGGCGCACCATCCTTGATCTCGGACGGCGGCCGTTGAAGCTCGAAGAAAGCCAAGCGGCGGCGGCCGTGGGCCAGATCGCGCTGGCTGGCGCCTGGTCGGAAGAACTTGCGCGCGCTGATCTGAAATCCGGCCAGGTCCTGGTGACGCTCGGCGACACGGAAGAGCGTCGCCGGTACCTCAACGCCCGCGCCACGATTGGAACGCTGTTGAAGCTGGGCGCCGTTCCGGTGATCAATGAAAACGACACCGTGGCCACGACGGAAATTCGCTACGGCGACAATGACCGGCTCGCCGCGCGCGTCGCCACCATGATGGGTGCCGACCTCCTGATCCTGTTGTCAGACATCGACGGGCTTTACACGGCGCCGCCGCAGCGTGACCCCAGCGCGCAGTTCGTGCCCTTTGTGGAGCGCATCACGCCCGAGATCGACGCCATGGCGGGTGCTGCGGCCTCCGAACTGTCGCGCGGCGGGATGCGCACAAAGCTCGATGCCGGCAAGATCGCCACTGCGGCAGGCACGGCCATGATCATTACCCAGGGGGATCGCCTTCATCCACTGGCGGCAATCGATCGGGGCGAGCGCGCCACCTTTTTCCAGCCCTGGGCGCAGCCGGTGCGTGGATATAAGACCTGGATCGCCGGTCACCTCGAACCGGCCGGGCGTTTGACGGTGGATGCCGGTGCAATCAGCGCCTTGCTCGGCGGCAAATCGCTGTTGCCGGCTGGTGTAAAGGCGGTCAGCGGCCAGTTCGAGCGGGGCGACACGGTTGCAATCCTCGGTCCCGATGGCGCAGAAATCGCGCGGGGCCTTGCGGCCTATGATGCGCCGGACGCAAGCCGCATCGCAGGGTTGAAAACTACGGAAATCGCGGCGGTGCTCGGATACGAAGCGCGCTCGGCCATGGTGCACCGTGACGATCTGGTGATGACGCGCACCGCGTCGAAGAGCGCGGCGTCCGGCATTGTTCCGCGACAACAGGAAGCAAGCCATGCTGAAAGCGCTTGAAGTGAGCGATGTCGCCGCTCTGATGGCAGATCTGGGCTGTCGGGCGCGCGCGGCCTCCCAGATCCTGGCAATTGCAGCGCCGGAGGCCAAGCGCGAAGCGCTGCTGGCTGCCGCCCGGTTTGTTCGGGATGGTGCCGCGGTTATTCTTGAGGCCAACGAGATCGACCTTGCCAACGCACAAGACGCGGGCTTGAGTGCGGCGTCCATCGACCGGCTGACCTTGGACCCGACGCGGATCGCTGCGATGGCTGCGGGCATGGAAGCGATCGCGGAACTGAAGGATCCGGTCGGAACCGTAATGGCTGCCTGGGAGCGGCCGAACGGACTCCGGATCGAGCGCGTGCGTACCCCGCTCGGCGTGATCGGCGTCATTTATGAAAGCCGCCCAAATGTGACGGCAGACGCCGGCGCTCTCTGCTTGAAAGCTGGCAATGCTGTGATCCTGCGAGGCGGCTCGGATTCGGTGAACACGTCGGCTGCAATCCACGCCTTTCTTGTCCAGGGCGTCCAGGCTGCCGGCTTGCCCGCCGGTGCCATCCAGCTGGTGCCGACCACCGACCGCGGTGCCGTGGGTGAAATGCTGAAGGGTCTCGACGGGAATGTCGACGTGATCGTCCCGCGTGGCGGCAAGAGCCTGGTGGCGCGCGTTCAGTCCGACGCCCGGGTGCCGGTGTTTGCCCATCTGGAGGGCCTTTGCCACGTTTATGTCGATCGCTCCGCCGAGCTGGACATGGCGATGAAGGTGATCGTGAACGCCAAGATGCGCCGTACCGGCATCTGCGGTGCGGCCGAAACCCTCTTGGTCGACCGCGCTGCGGCAGACACACACCTCGTGCCGATGCTCGACGCCTTGAGCGCGGCCGGATGTGCCATCCGCGGGGACGACGATGTCGTACGCCGCTTCCCCCGCGCGCAAGTGGCTCGGGAAGAGGATTGGCGCACGGAATATCTGGACGCGATCATTTCCGTTCGCCTGGTGGATGGGATCGAAGGAGCGATCCGCCACATCGCCACGTACTCATCCCACCACACAGAAGCGGTGATTGCGGAGGATCCTGCCGTGGTGTCCCGGTTCTTCAACGAGATCGACTCGGCCATTCTTCTTCACAACGCGTCGACCCAGTTTGCCGATGGCGGCGAGTTCGGCTTCGGCGGCGAAATCGGCATTGCTACGGGCAAGATGCATGCGCGCGGGCCGGTGGGCGTGGAGCAACTGACGTCCTTCAAATATCGGGTTCATGGAACAGGCCAGGTGCGGCCGTAACAGTGGCTTGAGGGGAGGCCCACATGTCAGCGCAGGGGGAAACACGGACAGCCACGGTCGAGCTGCGCAACATTGCCGGGACGCAGGCTGCGCTCGGCTGGGCGGGTGGGCACACGCTGGTTGTTGATCGCCCCGACGGGGTTGCCGGGGGGCTTGGTCTCGGCTTCAACGGCGCCCAGATGCTCGCGCTGTCGCTCGGCGGATGTTTTTGCAACGACCTGCGTTACACCGCCGAACAGATGGGCGTGGAGCTCGGCGCCGTTGCGGTCAGTGTCACGCTGACGCTTGAAGGCGAACCGCTGCTCGCGCGCGCAGCAAACATGCAGGTGGACTGCAGGCTCGTGGACGGCTCCGACGCAAGCGCTGTGATCGAAGCGGCGAAGGCCACCTGCATGGTCAGCAATTCGCTGCGCAAAGGCTTCCCCGTCACCATCAGCGAAACCGTTCGTGGCTGAACACAACCGGATTGAAGGCGTGTCTCGCGCTTATCTGCGGATGCCCTATGTCGAAAAGGGCATGGCGGTGGGCTTGTTTGGCGGGTCGTTCAATCCACCGCATGCGGGACATGCCCTTGTGGCAGAGATCGCGCTGCGCCGGTTGAGGCTCAACCAATTGTGGTGGATGGTGACGCCCGGCAACCCGCTCAAAAGCACACGCGAGCTGGCGCCACTTGCGGAGCGGATCCGCTGGTCTGAAGAGGCAACGGAAGATCCGCGCATCAAGGTTACCGCTTTCGAGGCCGCATATCAGGTGCGCTACACAGCCGACACGCTTGCCCTGATCAAGGCGCGCAATCCCGGCGTGCGCTTCGTTTGGATCATGGGTGCCGACAGTTTGCTGAGCTTTCATCACTGGCAGCGCTGGCGGGAAATTGCCTCGACCTTCCCGATCGCGGTTGTGGACCGCCCAGGCTCGACCCTCTCGTTTCTTTCTTCCGTAATGGCGAAAACGTTCGACTACGCGCGCGAAGACGAGTCGGACGCGGAAGTGCTCGTGCAACAACAGGCACCGGCCTGGACCTTTCTCCATGGTCCGCGGTCCTCGCACAGTTCAACCGCCATCCGCGCCCGCAGGTCGCCCTAGCCACTCGCGTCAGGCGGTGTCGCATTCCTGACGGCGTTTCCCCGTTGGCTGCAGCAGGATTGGACCATGAGCCTTGCTGCGGAAAACCAGTCGAAAGCCTTTGCTCCCGTCGCAAGCGACGGGGCGGTCTGGTTTGCCATTTCCAGCGTGATTGCTTCCATGGCGCTGACGGCCGTGGGCAACGGCATGATGTTCGCCTTTATTCCGATGCGCCTCGGTTTCGGCGGCTATGATCCGGCCTGGGCCGGCAGCATCCTGACGGCGCTTTCGGCCGGCGGCATCGCCGGGTGCCTTCTGACGGGACGACTGGTCAGCCGCGTCGGACACGCCCGATCGTTTCTGGCTTTCTCCGCGCTGATCATCCTGTCCAATGCGCTCGTCGGCGCAGCGGTCGACCCCTGGCTCTGGATGGTAGCCCGCGCCATCTACGGCTTTTCCATCTGCGGCATGTTCATCGTGGCGCAAAGCTGGCTGAACGATGCCGTTTCGAACGCCGTGCGGGGCAGGGTTATGGCGGTGTTCTACGTCGCTTATATCTCTGGCCTTGGCTGCGGCTCGCTTTTGGCCGGCTTCGTGGATCTCAGAACGGCAAGTGCATCGTTGATCTCCATCGGCATCACCGCTCTTGCTGCGCTTCCGGTCTGCTTGACCCGGCTGCCGCCGCCGCCCGCGCCGGAAGCGGCGTCCGTGGCGCTGCGGCGTGCCTGGCGCATTTCTCCCGTGGGTGTTGCCGGCATGCTTGCCGTGGGTGGCCTGTCCATGATGATCACCGGCTTTGCGCCGATCCATGCGACGGCCAGCGGCATGACGCAGGAGCAGGTGGCGACCCTGATGTTTGCCATGCCAGTCGGAACCATGCTGTTTCAGCTGCCGTTCGGCTGGCTTTCCGATCGGACCGATCGCCGCTACGTGCTGATCGCGGCTGCCGCACTTGTTGTTGTGGCCGGTCTGATCGCCAGCTTCACCGATGGGAGCGGTCTGGCCTTGACCATCGCCATTTACGTGATCTGGAGCGGCGCCAGCGAATCCATCTATTCCCTGTCGAACGCGCATGCGAACGACCGTGCGGACAAGGACGATCTCGTGCTGCTTGCCAGCACCATGCTGTTTGCCTGGTCGATTTCGGGTTTCGTGGTGCCTGGGCTCGGAACCGTACTCACCGCTTTTTTCGGCACCCAGTCGTTTATGTGGGTTGCGGTCGCAATCGGCGCCGCCTTTTGCATCTTCGTGGTGACGCGTGTATTGTCCACCGGCAGCCGCGCGCCTCTGCCCGGCCTCACTTTCGCACCAATGGCCGCGCAAACACCTCCTGCGGTGGACCTCGCTTTTCCGACGGACGCTCCTCGTGCGGACTAGTTTCCGCCGACAACGGGACTTCCCTGGCGCAAGTTGTGATCCCCTCCTGTCTTGAAACTGTAGTGGGTATGCGCCTATCTATAGTGTGCGCCTGGCGTAAACAGGCGTATCCGTTGTTCCAATTCGAAAGGGAAGACCCTGAGAACAGCACTACAGAGGAAGGCGGAAACCCCGCTTTCGCAGGTCGGGATCGGCGCATCGGCGTCAGGACCCTCCCTACTCGACACCATCCTTGCGAGCCTCGACGACTCCAAGGCAGAAGAAATCGTTTCCATCAACATCCAGCGCAAGTCGAGCCTCGCCGACCACATGGTTGTGGCGTCGGGCCGGTCCAACCGCCATGTCGGCGCCGTGGCCGAGCACCTTTTGAAGGCGCTCAAGGACAACGGCGTCCATGATGCACGCGTGGAAGGACTGCAAAGCGCCGATTGGGTGCTGATCGACGCCGGCGACGTGATTGTTCACGTGTTCCGGCCGGAAGTGCGAGACTTCTACAACCTGGAAAAGATGTGGCAAACGCCCGATCTCGAAGACGAGACGGTGCACTGAGCTTCATCTCGAAAGGGTGAAATGCGGGTCGGGATCAACGCAATCGGCCGCTTGAAGGCCGGTGCGGAGCGCGACCTCGTCGCGCGCTACCTCGACCGCTTCACCAAGGCCGCACCACCTCTGGGGCTGGAGTTTTCCGGTGTAAGCGAGGCGGCGGAAAGCCGCCTTGGCAGCGCTGCGGAGCGGATGCGCGAAGAAGCATCCCGTGTCGACGTCGCCCTAAGCGGCGGTGCAGCGCTCGTGCTGCTCGACGAGCGCGGCAAAAACGTCGGCTCGACCGCCTTCGCCCAACTCATTGCACATCAACGGGACGCCGGGACGCGCCAGATGGTCTTTGCGATCGGCGGCCCCGACGGACATGCGCCGGTTCTGCACGAAAAGGCATCGCAACTTATTTCATTCGGCGCCGCGACATGGCCACACCAGCTTGTTCGTGTCATGCTGGCAGAGCAATTGTACCGCGCCGCGACCATTCTTTCCGGGCACCCATATCATCGCGCCTGAAACGTTGCCGGCCGGATCCTGCCAAGGACAGGAGCGCGGCCGTGCATGCATGGTTGATGATTCCTTTACAAAGGCGCGCTAGGGAAAGGGAAGGAGCGGCGGTCGGCATGGTTGTTCGCAAGAAACTGGTTGGACGGAAAACAGGCGCGCTCCTTGCTGCGCTCCTGTTGCTGGCTGTGCCGTCCAGTCTTCTTGCGCAGGACGTCGCCTCGCAAACTGCAACCATCGACGATCCCGTGGCGGCCATTGAGGCTCGCCGCGCCGCCACCCAGGCGGATTACGAACGCGCGCTCAGCGAGATCCAGCTTTCGGAAGAACGGAAAGCCGCCATTGCTGCCAGCATCGCGACGCTGAAGAAGGACAATGCGTCCATCACGGCGGCGTTGATCCAGGCTGCCAAAACCGAAAAGAAGCTGGCCGAAGATGTGGAAGAGATCAGCGTTCGGCTGATTGCGCTGCGCGGGCAGGAAGACGGCATCAAGGCTTCGCTTGCAGAACGCCGCGCGGTGCTTGCTGAGGTTCTCGGCGCTTTGCAGCGCATGGGCTTGAACCCGCCGCCGGCGATCCTTGTGAAGCCGGAAGATGCGCTTTCCTCCGTGCGTAGCGCGATCCTTCTTGGTGCCGTGGTGCCGGAAATGCGCAGTGAAACGGCCATGCTGCTCGCTGACCTGCGCGAGCGATCTCGCGTCGCCGCCTCCATCGAGGCCGAGCGCGGCCGGCTGACGCAAACGGCCAATGAACAGGTGGCGGAAAAGCGTCGCCTCGGCATGCTTCTGGAAGAAAAGCGTCGCCTTCAGGCGCAGTCGGAAACGGTTCTGGCGGCCGAACAAAAGCGTTCGGAGGAGCTCGCCGCGTCTGCGTCGTCCTTGCAGGACCTGATCGGCAAGCTTGAACAAGAAGGTCAAACCGCGCGGGCGAAGGCGGAAGCTGCGGCGGCTGCTGAAGCCGAGCGCCTGGCGCGGGCCGAAGCCCTGCTCGACCGGCCGGTGCCGGAAGCCAACCGTTTGGCGAGCATCCCCTTCGGCGCGCTGAAGAAGCAGGTCGCGCTGCCCGTCGCCGGGCGCCATGGCTCGCGCTTCGGCGACCCGGATGATAACGGCGGCGTGAAATTCGGAGACACCATTACAACACAATCGGGCGCGATTGTTACGGCACCAGCAGCCGGTAACGTGTTGTATGCAGGCGCCTTTCGTTCTTATGGTCAACTCTTGATCCTGGACGCGGGCGACGGTTATCATGTGGTTCTGGCGGGTATGGGCAGAATCAGCGTGACGCTTGGGCAGTCTGTGTTGGCAGGCGAGCCGATCGGAGCGATGAGCGAAACGAGGGTCGCCGGTCCTGTTTCGCTGAAGGACGGCAGCACCGGACCCGATCTTTATGTCGAGTTCCGGAAGGATGGGAAACCCGTTGACCCGGCCCCTTGGTGGTCGGAGCGGATCGCTGGAAGGACTGCAAATGATTCGTAAGCTGTCGCTGTTGTTCGCCGGCGCCCTGATGGGGGCATCGGCCATGAGCGTAGTCTACGGTGCGCCCGGCTCGACGGCCAACGCAGCTGGTTCGGAAACGTATCGACAACTCGCAATCTTCGGCGACATCTTCGAACGTGTTCGCGCCCAGTATGTCACGCCGCCGGACGACAAATCGCTGGTGGAAAATGCCATCAACGGCATGCTCACCTCGCTTGATCCTCATTCGTCGTATCTCAACCAGGATGCGGCGAAAGACATGCGCGTCCAGACCAAGGGCGAGTTTGGCGGGTTGGGCATCGAAGTCACGATGGAAAACGACCTGATCAAGGTCATCACCCCGATGGATGAAACGCCTGCTGCAAGGGCTGGCGTGTTGGCGGGCGATCTGATTGCCGAAATCGATGGCCAGGAAGTGCGGGGTCTGAGCCTCAACGAAGCCGTCGAAAAGATGCGCGGCCTTGTGAACACGCCGATCGACCTGACGCTGATCCGCGATGGCGCGACCGAGCCGATCAAGGTCACGATCATTCGCGACGTCATTAAGGTGAAGGCCGTGCGGTTCCGCGTCGAAGGCGATGTGGGCTACCTCAAGATCAACTCCTTCACGGAAAAGACCTATGACGACCTGCAAGCGGGTATCGAAGCCATTCGCAAGCAGGTCCCGGACGACCAGCTGAAGGGTTACGTGCTCGATCTGCGGCTCAACCCGGGTGGCCTGCTCGACCAGGCGGTGAGCGTGTCCGACACGTTCCTCGACCGCGGCGAGATCGTTTCCACCAGGGGTCGCGACCCGCAGGACGTGTCTCGGTTCGACGCCCGTCCCGGTGACTTCGTCAATGGCAAGCCGCTGATCGTGCTGGTCAATGGCGGATCGGCGAGTGCATCGGAGATCGTCGCCGGCGCCCTGCAGGACCATCGCCGTGCGACTGTGGTCGGCACCCAGTCCTTCGGCAAGGGATCAGTGCAAACCATCATCCCGCTGGCGGAAAACGGTGCACTGCGCTTGACCACGGCGCTGTATTACACGCCGGCTGGCAAGTCGATTCAGGGCAAGGGCATCACACCGGATATCAAGGTCGACCAACCTTTGCCGGATGAACTCAAGGGCCGCGACTTCAACCGTGGTGAGTCAGACCTGCGCGGACACATCAAGGGCGTCGAGGAAAGCGATGAGGGCTCCGGCTCCGCATCCTATGTTCCGCCGGAAGCCAAGGACGACATCCAGCTGCAGTATGCGCTGGATCTGGTTCGCGGTGCGAAGACGGATGCGGCTTTCCCGCCGAACCCGGACAAGGCCGTGATGAACCAGTAAGGTCGGCAGCCTCGAGCTTTGCAAACATCCGGCGGAAGCCTTTCCGCCGGATGTTTGATTCCAGGGGCAAATCAGATCAACGACGGCAGCGGGGGCGAGCGCGCGATGGAAAGCAACGGGTCACCAGCGCCGCGCGTGCGCGACATCGATCTTCCCCTCGGTATGAACGTGAACACACGCCCCAAACAGGCCGGATCGCGCCGGCTGCCTCCTGCTTCAACCGTGTTTTCGGCGCTCATTGTTGTGGCGATGCTCGGCACAGCCACGGCGATCGCCACGCGCGAGCGTCCGTTCCGTTTCCCGGAGCCGGTTGTTGTGTCTGTTCCGGTCGACGCCACAATCCAAGCCCCGCCGGAACCGGCCGGGACACCGACGGCGCCGTCGGCCGCCGGACCATCGATCATCCGGGCGGAAACGCCGAATACGCCGCCGCCAAGCGTCACCATCATCCGCGATCCCAGCCAAACCGTCCAGGACCAGCGCGTGGCGCACCTGCCGGATCGCAGCCTGATCGAGGAAAGCCCAGACGGGCCGCTTCCGAAGCGGGCTGAAAACGGTCGCCGGCCTTTTGATACCTATGCGCGGCCGTGGTCGGGTGCGCGGGGCGCCAAGATCGCCCTTGTAATTGGCGGGCTTGGCGTGTCGCAAACCGGGACGCAGGACGCCATCGCAAAGCTCCCCCCGGAAGTCACGCTGGCCTTTGCTTCGGGTGGAAACAGCCTGTCGCGCTGGATGCAGGCGGCCCGACAGGCCGGCCATGAACTCGTTCTGCAGGTGCCGCTGGAGCCGTTTGATTATCCCACCGTTGATCCCGGCCGTGGCACGCTGACTGTGGACGCCACCGCATCCGAGAACATCGCAAACCTTCATTCCGTTCTTGGCCGCATGACGAATTATGTGGGCCTCGTGAACTACATGGGCGCTCGCTTTGTTGCCGATGCCGATGCCCTGAAGCCTCTGATGGCCGAACTCGGCACGCGTGGCCTGATGTATCTTGACGATGGCACTTCCGCGCGCAGCGAAACAGAAGCCGTTTCCCAGGCGCATGGCGTGCCTTTCGCAGCCGCCGACACGCAGATCGACGGAACGCGGGAGCGCGGCGAAATCCTGAAGAAACTCGATGAGCTGGAGCGTACCGCCCGGGCGCAGGGTCAGGCGGTGGGCATCGGCTCGGCCTTCGACACGACGGTGGATGCCGTGGCGAGCTGGGTGGCGGAGGCCAAGAAGCGCGGCATCGAGATCGTTCCGATCAGCGCGGTCGCGCGTGATCCGGAGCGCCGCTAGAAAAGCAGCGAGCGATGCAACGCCACGCCGGCGCTCACCCCATCGGCGCTCGCCCAAGTGACACTGTGGGCGCCGCGCGCAATATCACCGGCAGCAAAGACGCCTGGCACTGAGGTCGCCTTCCATCCATCGGTTCGGATGATGCGCCCATGGGGCAGATCGTCCATGGCACAGCCGAGCTGCTCGGCCAAGTCACTGTTGGCGCGCATGCGCGGTGCCACAAACAAGGCGTCGATCTTGTTCACACGACCGTCCGCCATCTCGACCGCGGAAAGTTCGGTTCCTTTGCCGTGCAAGGCTGCGATCGGGGATGGCTCGATGTGCACGCCGTGGCCCGTGAGCTCGGCCGACATTATTGGATCGAGTTCGGCTCCGTTCAGGTAAAGCGTTGTCGGTCCCCAGTCGGTCACCAAATGCGCCTGGTGCGCCGACATCGGCGATGAATAGAGAACGCCGAGCTGCTTTCCTCCAAACTCGAAGCCGTGGCAGTAGGGACAGTGGATCACGGATCGGCCCCAGCGTTCTGCGAGCCCCCGAAGGTCCGGAAGGTCGTCCGAAATCCCGTAAGCCAGCACAAGGCGCAGCGCCTGAACTTCCTCGCCATCGTCCAGCTTGATCGCGAAACCGTCGCCTCTCGCCTCGGCCGACACGACACGGCCATCCACGAAGTCAACGGTTGGATAGGTCAGGACCTGCTTCCGGGCCGCCTGGAGGATCGCCTCCGGCTCGCTGCCGTCCTGCGTTAGAAAGCCGTGCGAATGCGCCGCGAAGCGATTGCGTGGCGAGCCCGCGTCGATCACGCGCACATTGCGGCGTGCTCGAGCGATATAGGTGGCGGCGGAAAGGCCCGCGAAACTACCGCCGATCACGATGGCATCAAGATGCATGAGCTGTCTCCAAATCGAACTGACCGCCTCGTTGCTTGAGGCGCCCATGGAAATCCGCGCTGAGCGCGGCAAGCGTGACGTCACCCAGTCGCGAAAGCAGCAGCGCCTCCGCATCTGCGAAGGCGCTGGACAGGGCCGCATTCACCGCCTGTTCCACCAGACACCCCGGCGACTCCGTGCGATTGCCGATCGCCAGCAGGGTAGGTTGGCCGACCGCATCGTAGATGTCGCGGAGCGTGACCTCCTCCAGGTCGCAGGCCAGCATCCAGCCGCCGCCATGGCCCTTCTCGGATGTGACGTACCCTTCATCCCGCAGGCCTGCCATGATCCGACGGATCACTGCGGGGTTGGTGCTCATCGCCGTCGCCAAGCGCTCGGACGTGATCGATTCCGACTGTTCCGCCATGTGGAGGAGCACGTGAAGGATGCCCGAAAGCTTGCTGTCGCGTTTCATGTAACTTCAATTAGTACATGAAATTGGTCGCGTCAAGCAGGGTGTCTTTCAAGCCCGTTCCACTCGCTCTATGAAGCGCAAAACGGAGTGCCACCGCCATGTCGAAGAAGTCCACGGTTTCCCCCGAAAGCCTGCCCTATCGTCCCTGCGTCGGCGTCATGGTGCTGAACAAGGCCGGCAAGGTCTGGGCGGGGCGTCGCATTCCGGAAGAAGACGGCGAGATGGCCGGCACGGACAGGCTGTGGCAGATGCCGCAAGGCGGCATTGACGCGGGCGAGGACCCGCTGCCGGCCGCCTTGCGAGAAGTCTATGAAGAAACGGGAATGAAAAGCCTGGATCTCATGGCGGAAGCGCCGCACTGGATCAACTACGACTTGCCACCGCATCTGGTGGGCGTGGCGTTCAAGGGGCGCTTTCGCGGCCAAACGCAGCGCTGGTTTGCTTTCCGATTCACCGGCGACGAAAGCGAGATCCAGGTCAACCCGCCGCCGGGCGGTCACACACCGGAGTTCGATGCCTGGGCCTGGAAGGACATGGCGGAGCTGCCGGATCTGATCGTGCCCTTCAAGCGCTCGGTTTACCTGCAGGTGGTGGAGGTTTTCCGCACCCTCGCCAACCAGCCCGCCGGTTGATCACGCGCCGTTCTCGACTGCTTTTGGCTGCGGTTCGCCGGATGATCGGCAGTAGGTCTGGTATTGCTGAACGAGGTAGTCGTACACCGTCTTGATCCTCGGCGTGCGGCGGAGGTCTTCATGCGTCACGATCCAGATCGGCAGCTCATGCACGACGGTCTCGGGGAGCACCGGCACCAGGTCTGCGTGGCGCAAGCCGACCGGGCGCTGCAGGACACCGATGCCAAGACCTGAGCGGATGGCGGTGAACTGCGCCGGGTGGCTGTCGGTGCGCAGCCCGAACGCCTGCCGCCCCACCTTCGGAGCGAAGGCTTCCACCACTGCGAGATCTGCTTGCGCCCGATCGGGACCGATCAGGTCGTGCTGTGTCAGCTCTTCGGGGGATTGCGGCAATCCCTTGCGGGCGACGTAGTCGACATGCGCAAAGAAGCTCAGCGGCACTGTGCCGACCTGACGCGCCACAAGGGCGGCCTGCTTGGGCCGGTTCATGCGAATGGCGATGTCCGCTTCCTGACCCAGGAGGTCGACCAGACTGTTGGATATCGCCAGTTCCATTGCAAGCTTCGGGTGCGCTTGGCGGAGGTCGCGAAGCATTGGCGGCAGGACAAAGGTCCCCATGAAGTCCGAGGCACTGAGCCGGATCGACCCGGTCAATGTTCCGGGCTGGCCAGAAGCGCTCCGGAAAAAGGCTTCCGAAGCCAGATGCATGGTTCTGACATGCGCCGCAAGTTCGCGGGCCTGCTCCGTCGGGATCAGCCCGTTGGGTGCACGGATGAACAAGGCTGTGCCAGTGGCATGTTCCAGCGCTTCGATGCGGTGGCGCACGGTTGGCTGGGTCAGCCGAAGCTGGCGCGCAGCCGCTGACAGGCTGCCCGTTTCCACCACGGCAAGGAAGGCTTGCTGGTCACCCCATGCGGCCATGGCCGAATGCCTCTCGCTGATCGTTTTTCTTTAAGCAGTTCGGCAGCTTTCATCAATTCCTTGTTGGCCGGAGAGCGATCATCCTTTTTGGACGAAATGGAGATCGATCATGGCTGAGAAAGCAAGAACAGCTCTGGTGCTTGGCGCCACGGGTGGCGTCGGCGGTGCAGTAACAAGGGCGCTGCTCGCAGATGGGTGGGAGGTTTGCGCCTTGGTGCGAGATCCCAAAACAACTGTGCTTAGCTGGCGCGGGCAACAACCCCGTTGGATTGCAGGGGATGCGATGGAGGCCGACGCTGTGCTTCGCGCGGCGGAGGGCGTGGGTGTCATGTTCCATGGGGTAAACCCGCCCGGCTACCGCGATTGGGACAAGCTCGTGCTGCCGATGATCGACAACACCATTGCCGCCGCAATCGCCAACAACGCTCGCATCGTCCTGCCGGGCACCATCTACAATTTCAATCCCGAGCAGGTCGCGGTGATCAACGAAGACAGCCCGCAGCAGCCCTCAAGCCGCAAGGGCAAGATCCGCCGGGAGATGGAGCATCGCCTGGAGCGAGCTTCCGCGACAACGCCGGTGCTGATCCTGCGCGCTGGTGACTTCTTCGGCGCGGATGCCCGACAAAGCTGGTTTACCCAGGCGATGGCGCCCGGCGGAGCGCCGCTGAAGCGCATCCTAAAACCGGTGGTTGGCCGCAGCGGGCATGCCTGGGCTTACCTGCCGGATCTTGCGAGCACCTTTGTGCAACTCATGAACATGGGCAGTGCCCTGCGGCCCTTTGAACGGGTGCAGTTCGAGGGGGTGTGGGACGCCGACGGCACAATGATGGTGGAAGCGATCCGGAGTGTCGTGGCCAAGCGAATGCCGGTGTGGGGCTTTCCCTGGTGGGCGATGGGCCTTGCGGCGCCGTTCGGCGGCTTCCCTCGGGAAGCCTGGGAACTGCGCACTCATTGGCAGCATTCCATGCGGCTCGACAACCAGCGGCTCCTTGCCCTCCTCGGGAAAGAACCTCGCACGCCGCTGCTCCAAGCGGTCCACGCAACGCTTGTTGGCACTGGCGCACTGCCTCAAGACGCGCCGTCGCACCAAGCTTTGCTGGCCGCCTGAGGCTCCGCTCAGTCTTTCGCAGTCGCCTCGACAAGCGCTTCCCCGACGCGCTTGGGGCCGGGGAAGTAATCCCACTCGTGAATGTGGGGGTAGGGCGTGTCCCACCCCGTGACCCGCAGAACAGGCTTTTCCAAGTGGTAGAAGCAGCGCTCCTGCACCTGAGCGGCGAGTTCGGCGCCGAAGCCTGAGGTGCGGGTTGCTTCGTGGATCACCACGCAGCGACCGGTCTTTTCCACCGACTGCACGATCGTATCGATATCGAGCGGCACGAGCGTGCGGAGATCAATGATCTCGGCGTCAATCCCGGTGTCTTGCGCCGCCGCTTCCGCGACATGCACCATGGTGCCGTAGGCCAGAACCGTCACGGCACTGCCTTCCCGGCGCACCACGGCCTTGCCGATGGGGACGGTGTAATGCTCGTCCGGCACGTCCGACAGCGGGTGCTTTGACCAGGGCACGACCGGGCGATCGTAGTGGCCATCGAACGGGCCGTTGTACAACCGCTTGGGTTCCAGGAAGATCACCGGATCCTCGTCCTCGATGGCCGCGATCAGGAGGCCTTTTGCATCGTGGGGGTTCGACGGGATCACCGTTTTCAAACCGGCCACATGGGTGAACAGCGCTTCCGGGCTTTGGCTGTGCGTTTGCGCGCCGAAGATGCCGCCGCCGCAAGGCATGCGCACCACCATCGATGCCGTGAAGTCATTGGCCGAGCGGAAGCGCAGGCGCGCCGCTTCCGACACGATCTGGTCGTAGGCAGGGTACATGTAATCGGCAAATTGGATCTCGGCGATCGGCCGCAGTCCATAGGCGGCCATGCCAACGGCGGCACCGACAATGCCCGTTTCGGAGATCGGCGTATCAAAGCAGCGCGAGGCGCCATACTTCTTCTGCAAACCTTCCGTGCAGCGGAATACGCCGCCAAAGAAGCCGACGTCCTCGCCGAAAACAACCACCCGCTCGTCGCGCTCCATGGACACATCCATGGCGCTGCGGATCGCTTCAATCATGGTCCTGCTTGGCATGGATCAGTATCCCAGCTGCTGGCGCTGTTCGCGCAGGTGGCGTGGCATGTCCTTGTATACATCCTCGAACATGGTGGCAGGCGACAGGCGCGGTCCATCATGCAAGGTGCCGAGCGCACGGGCTTCCGAAGCTGCAGCAGACATTTCCGCATCAAGTTCGGCGGCAAGCTGGACGGATCGTTCTTCGCTCCACTCGCCGGTGCGGATCAGGTGCGTTTTCAGGCGTTCGATGGGGTCGCCCAGCGGCCAGCCTTTTTCTTCCGCCTTGGAGCGGTATTTCGAAGGGTCATCGGAGGTGGAATGCGGCGCAACGCGGTAGGTCACCCACTCAATCATGGTCGGCCCGAGATTGCGACGCGCCCGTTCGGCGGCCCATTCGGATGCGGCGCGCACGGCGAGGTAGTCATTGCCATCAACGCGCAGCGCCGGAATGGCGTAGCCATGGGCACGGGCTGCAAAGGTGGTCTTCTCGCCACCAGCGATCGACTGCGGCGAGGAGATCGCCCACTGGTTGTTGACGACGTTGAGGATCACCGGCGGCTGATAAACCGAGGCAAAAACCAGCGCCGCGTGGAAATCGCTTTCCGCAGTGGAGCCGTCGCCAATCCAGGCCGCCGCGATCTTGGTGTCATTGCGGATGGCGGATGCCATCGCCCAGCCGACTGCCTGGATATATTGCGTGCCGAGATTGCCCGAGATCGAGAAGAAGCCTGCTTCGCGAGCCGAGTACATCACCGGCAGCTGGCGGCCCTTCATGCGGTCGGCCGAGTTCGACAAGATCTGGTTCATCATGTCCACGACCGGCCAGTCCTGGGCGATCAGGAGGCCCTGCTGGCGATAGGTCGGGAAGTTCATGTCGCCCTTCCGGAGCGCCGACTGGAAGGCACAAGCGACCGCTTCCTCGCCCGTGCACTGCATGTAGAAGGAGGTCATGCCCTGGCGCTGCATCTTCATCATGCGGCTGTCAAAGGCCCGCGTCTTCATCATCGCGCGCAGGCCGTTGCGCTTGGTCTCGACGTCGAGCTCAGGTGCCCATTCCCCGACCGCGTTGCCGTCGTCATCAAGGACGCGGATCAGCTCGAAGGCGAGGTCGCGTATCTCGCGCGGATCGACGTCCACTGGCGGCCGACGCACTGCGCCTGCGGCTGAAAAGGGGAGCGATGAGCTTTGCCGTCCACCCTCCTCGGTGGGGGGCGCGGGAACATGCAGCGAAAGCGGGGTATGTTCGGCCATGGCAACTCTCCTCCAGCGCCGCGGGATCGACCGCCCGCTATTTCTTAGATGGCCCGCGGGTAGCGAACGTCGAGATGGGCGGGTATGGTTCGGCGCGCATCCTATCCTGCCGTGACAAGCAGAACTTCCCTTTTCATCCTCAACATGGCAGGCACACCGAAGCATTTGCCCGAGGAGTGGAGCCATGCCAGAACAATCTTCTGCCCGCGGACGTCGCCGCAGCAGCCTCGACGCCACGGACCGCCGCATCCTTTCGGCCCTGATCGCCGACGGGCGCCTCACCAACAGCGATCTTGCCGAAAAAGTCGGCCTTTCGCCATCGCCCTGCTGGAGCCGCGTCAAACGGCTTGAAGCGGACGGCATCATCGAGCGCTACGTGGCCGTTCTCGACCATGCGGCCATCGGCTTGCGCGACATCGTCTTCGTGGAAGTGTCGCTTGCCAAGCACGACACCCAAATCC
The DNA here is from genome assembly GCF_017813335.1 of Tianweitania sediminis. Taxonomy (GTDB): domain Bacteria; phylum Pseudomonadota; class Alphaproteobacteria; order Rhizobiales; family Rhizobiaceae; genus Tianweitania; species Tianweitania sediminis. The sequence goes on from NZ_JAGIYY010000001.1 coordinate 770,190, forward strand.
TCGAGCGCTTCGGCCAAGCGATCGCGCGCATCCCGGAAGTGATCGAAGCCAATCTGGTGACCGGCGAATACGACTACCTGATCAAGGTGGCGGTGGCCGATACTGCCGACTACGAACGCTTCCTGCGCGAACACCTCTACAAGATCGAGGGCATTCGCCAAACGCGCTCGACCTTTTCCTTGCGGGCGCTGAAGCGGGCAGTGTCTGTCGATCCGCTGCTGTTCACGGAGAAGTAGGCGAAAACGAAAAGGGCTCCCGCAAGGAGCCCTTTCAGTGGGTGGTCAGGCCGCAGCCTGATATTTGGCGATGATCGCCTCGCCCATTTCGGTCGTGCCGACTTGGCGCATGCCGTCCGACATGATGTCGCCGGTGCGCAGACCGTCTTCCAGAACTGCCGCAATGGCCGTCTCGAGGCGGTCGGCTTCCGCCGTCATCTCGAAAGAATAGCGCAGGCACATCGCGAAGGACGCGATCATGGCGATCGGGTTGGCGATGCCCTTGCCGGCGATGTCCGGCGCCGAGCCATGCACCGGCTCGTAAAGAGCCTTGCGCTTGCCGGTTTTTGGGTCCGGCGCGCCGAGCGAGGCGGACGGCAGCATGCCGAGAGAGCCCGTGAGCATGGCAGCCACGTCCGAAAGCATGTCGCCGAACAGATTGTCGCAGACAATCACGTCGAACTGCTTGGGCCAGCGCACGAGCTGCATGCCGCCCGCATCGGCGAGCATATGATCGAGCTTTACATCCGAGTACCGCGCCTTGTGGGTTGCGGTCACGACCTCATTCCACAGCACGCCGGACTTCATGACGTTGCGCTTTTCCATGGAGGTGACGTGGTTCTTGCGGGTGCGGGCAAGCTCAAACGCCACGCCGGCGATGCGCTCAATTTCGAACGTGTCATAAACCTGCGTATCGATCGCGCGCTTCTGGCCATTGCCGAGATCGGTGATCGTTTTCGGCTCGCCGAAATAAACGCCGCCGGTGAGTTCGCGCAGGATCAAGATATCCAGGCCCTCGATCACCTCCTGCTTCAGCGAAGAGGAGGAGGCGAGCGCCGGGTAGCAGATCGCCGGGCGCAGGTTGGCGAACAAATCCATGTCCTTGCGCAACCGCAGCAGCCCGGCTTCGGGGCGAACCTCATAGGGCACGCCGTCCCACTTCGGACCGCCGACGGCGCCAAACAGCACCGCGTCCGCAGCCATGGCCCTCGCGACGTCCGCTTCGGCGATTGCTGCGCCATGCGCGTCATAGGCGCAGCCGCCGACCAGCGCTTCTTCGGTCTCGAAGGTTACGCTGCCGGTCTTGTTCATGACCGCGATGAGCTTCTTGACCTCCGCCATGGCTTCGGGGCCGATGCCGTCGCCGGCGAGAAGAAGAAGCTTGTGCGTGGTCATGAGAGGATGTCCTTGGTTCGGCGGGATGGATGTTTGCTAGCGGGCAGGGCTGCGCGACGCAAGGGCAGGCTGCACGTCACAAAAGACACAATTCGAATTCCGTCCAGCGGGTACGACTTCGGCACGAGCTTTCCGGGTGTGACGCGGGATAGATAAAGAGATCTCCTGGGCCGGCGTCCTGCTTGCCTCGACGGGCGGCAACCTCATCCGGATTGCGGCGCGCGGAATGAACCAGCCGGAACTCTTTGGCACCGGCTTCTGTCAACAGGAAGTCGAGGATCTGCTGCTTCTCGAGATCTGTTTCGCTTTCGATGTCGCGGTAGACCTTTCCCGACCATCCGCCATTGGCCAGCAGCGCGTTCACCTGCTCGCGCGCGATGTGGATTGCGGTCCGCTCCGCATCTTTTGGCCCTTGCCTGCCTGCGAGAACCACATCAGCGGCCTGTGCCGCCAGAACGGTGGTCGCAAGAAGAAGTGCCAAGGCGCCGGGCCGTTTGATGCTGCCGACCATCAGTCCGGCGAGTAAGATCAGGCTGTAGGCGAGCGGCGTGCCGAAGCGGCCGGCGGCGCGGAAGCGACCGTAGAGCGGCTCGAGAAAGTCAGGCACAGGCAGCGACAGAAGAACGCTTCCGGCCACACGAAGGCTGAAAACCAGGCCGAAAAGATAAAGGATCATGCCCGCCAGCAAGAGAAGCCGAAGTCGGCGGCTGCGGAGGTGGTGCCAGACGCGCACCCGGTAATCTTTGGAAGCCGCGTAGCACGCAGAACCGCAGAGCAAGGCGAGCCAGGCTCCAGCTCCCAAGAAGATGAAGCTGTCGCCTTGTGCTTCCACGAGAGGGAAAAGCGGCGGAAACACACCCCACCCAAAGCTTTGAGCCAGCGCGAGAATGTCGAGGCTGAACGGCTTCGCGCTGCCCAGCCGCGTGTCAAAGCCTGCAAAGGCGCCGATGATCCAAAGCAGCAAGGCCGGGAAGGCGAAAACCAGAAGCGTTGCGGCGTAGCGTCGTTGCGCCAACAGGAAAACGAGGATGATCGATGCTGCCATCGCCCCGAGGTAACCGTGCGACCAAGTCGCGAAGGCCAACGCGGGGAGGAACTCCCACCGACGCGCCGCTGACGCACCATCCCGCTTGCTCTTGAGCGGAACCGCTGTCATCGCCCACAACACGACCCAATGGGAAGAGAGCGCCACGTGCTGGGGCCCGATCAAGCGCACCGGCATGATCAGGCAGAATACAAGCAGGCCGGTGATCAGCCACCTCGTGAGGGGTGTTTCGCTTATGCTTCCCGCCAGTCGAGCGGCAAACAAGGCGAACAGGAGAAAGTTGATCAGAACGATGTCGTGCAGCGACGGTGCTGGCAGCCCGAGGCCGTGCAAGCCTTTCGCTGCCAGAGCGTACCAGGGTGCGCCATCGCTGAAGAAAATATTGACGCCGCCGAAATGCGGATTGGCGCCGAGCGGCCAATGCCAGCCATCCCGCGCAAAGAATTGGAAGGCCGCCGCGGCATTGGCATAGTCGCTCACACCAACAAGATCGCCCCGCAGGATCGCCAACGGGGAGCCGAGTGCAAGCCAGGCCGCTACGATGCCAAGGAAAAGGGCTCCAACAGGTTGGAGCCCAGTCCCATGCGCAAGCTTAGGGAGCGGATTTCCGTTTATAAGCGCCGCCCATGCTTGGTCGCATCAAACCTTGAGGGTAGGCGCTCACGCCCAAGGGCGGGCTGCGGCGTTCTGCTGCTCGAAGGCGGCAATTGCCGCGCTTTTCTGAAGCGTGAGGCCGATGTCATCGAGACCATTCAACAGGCAGTGACGCTTGAAATCGTCAAGGTCGAAGCTGATCACGCCGCCATCCGGGCCGCTGATGGTCTTTGCTTCCAGATCAACCGTCAGCGTGGCGTTGGCGCCGCGCGAAGCGTCGTCCAGCAGCTTCTCTAGATCTTCCGGGCTGACCGTGATCGGCAAGATGCCGTTCTTGAAGCAGTTGTTGTAGAAGATGTCGGCAAAGCTGGTGGAGATCACGCAGCGAATACCGTAGTCGAGGAGCGCCCAAGGGGCATGCTCGCGCGACGAGCCGCAGCCGAAATTGTCGCCGGCCACCAGGATCTGCGCATTGCGGTAGGCGGGCTTGTTGAGAACAAAGTCCGGATTCTCAGAACCGTCTTCCTTGAAGCGCATTTCGGCGAAAAGGCCTTTTCTCAGGCCGGTCCGCTCAATCGTCTTCAGATAGTCCTTCGGGATGATCATGTCCGTGTCGATGTTGACGATCGGCAGCGGTGCGGCCACGCCCGTGAGCTTGGTGAACTTGTCCATGATCCTCTCCCTTCGAAACGTTCGATGCGTACCCGCTGTTACGGCTGCCTTAGCAGAGCCGTCCGCAACTGAAAAGCGGCGCAGGAAGCGCCGCTGTTTTCAGATCCTGCAAATAGTTGGATGGCGCGTCAAACGTGGCGCTCCACCATCATCTTCTTGATCTCGGCAATGGCCTTTGCGGGGTTCAGACCCTTCGGGCACGTTTGCGCGCAGTTCATGATGGTGTGGCAGCGATAAAGCCGGAACGGATCTTCCAGATTGTCGAGACGCTCGCCGGTTGCCTCATCTCTGGAGTCGATCAACCAGCGATAGGCCTGCAGGAGCACCGCCGGGCCAAGGTAACGGTCGCCGTTCCACCAATAGCTCGGGCATGAGGTCTGGCAGCAGAAGCACAGGATGCACTCATAAAGACCATCGAGCTTCTGGCGGTCCTCATGGCTTTGCAGCCATTCCTTCGCCGGCTCCGGCGAAACCGTCTTGAGGTATGGCTCGATGGAGGTGAGCTGCGCGTAAGGAACCGTCAGATCAGGAACGAGGTCCTTTACGACCGGCATATGCGGCAGTGGGTAGATCTTCACCGCACCAGTGATGTCATCGGCGCCCTTGGTGCAGGCCAGCGTGTTCGAACCGTCGATGTTCATGGCGCAGGACCCGCAAATGCCTTCGCGGCAGGAGCGGCGCAGCGTCAGCGTGGGGTCAATGTTGTTCTTGATCCACAACAGCGCGTCGAGCACCATCGGGCCGCAATCGTCGGCGTCGACAAAATAGGTGTCGATGGACGGATTCTGCCCATCATCGGGCGACCAGCGGTAGATCTTGTATTCCCGCAGATTCGTGGCGCCCGCAGGTTTCGGCCAGGTCTTCCCCGTGCGGATTTGCGAGTTCTTGGGAAGGGTAAGTTCAACCATGACCTTTTCCGATCAATACACGCGCGCCTTCGGCGCAATCTTGGCGAGGTCGATGCCGCCGTCTTCCTGCTTCAACAGCGGTTCCGTATGAACCGGGCGATAGCTCAGGTTTACCGTGCCGTCGGCATCGAGATGCGCGAGGGTGTGCACCCGCCAATTGGCGTCGTCGCGCGACGAGAAATCCTCGCGGGCGTGCGCCCCGCGGCTCTCCTTGCGCGCTTCGGCGCCGTAGACCGTACAGATGGCGTTGGCCATCAGGTTTTCCAACTCCAGTGTTTCCACGAGGTCGGAATTCCAGATCATGGAACGGTCGGTGACCCTGACGTCCGGCAGCTCCTTCCAGATCGCGGAGATGCGGCGACAGCCGTTTTCCAGCGACTCTTGCGTCCGGAACACGGCTGCGTCTTCCTGCATGGCGCGCTGCATCTTTTCGCGCAGCTGAGCTGTCGGCGCGCTGCCGTTGGCATGGCGCAGGCGATCAAAACGCGTCATGATCTTGTCGACGGAAGCCGCATTGGGCGAGGGAATTGCCGCTTCGCGGTCAACGACCTGTCCTGCACGGATTGCAGCGGCGCGGCCGAACACAACAAGGTCGATCAGCGAGTTCGAGCCGAGGCGGTTGGCGCCATGCACCGATGCGCAGCCCGCTTCGCCGACCGCCATCAAGCCGGGCGTGACCCGGTCCGGGTTGTCGGGGCTCGGGTTCAGCACTTCACCCCAATAATTCGTGGGAATGCCGCCCATGTTGTAATGCACCGTCGGCAGAACCGGGATCGGCTCCTTGGTGACGTCCACGCCGGCAAAGATCTTGGCGCTCTCGGAGATGCCCGGCAGCCGCTCGTGCAGAACGGCCGGATCCAGGTGATCAAGGTGCAAGAAGATGTGGTCCTTGTTCTTGCCCACGCCGCGGCCCTCGCGGATCTCCATGGTCATGCAGCGCGAAACGACGTCGCGGGACGCCAGATCCTTGGCCGAAGGGGCGTAGCGCTCCATGAAGCGCTCGCCTTCCGAATTCACGAGATAGCCCCCTTCGCCGCGTGCGCCTTCGGTGATGAGGCAGCCCGCGCCATAGATGCCGGTCGGGTGGAACTGCACGAATTCCATGTCCTGGAGCGGCAGGCCCGCGCGGGCGACCATGCCGCCACCGTCGCCGGTGCAGGTGTGGGCGGAGGTTGCCGAGAAGTACGCGCGACCATAGCCGCCCGTCGCCAGCACAACCATTTTGGCGGAAAAGCGATGGATCTTGCCATCGTCGAGGTTCCAGGCAACGACGCCCGTGCAGGTGCCGTCCGGATCCATGATCAGGTCGAGCGCGAAATACTCGATGAAGAACTGCGCGTTGTGCTTGATGGACTGGCCATAAAGCGTGTGCAGGATGGCATGGCCGGTGCGGTCGGCGGCAGCGCAGGTGCGCTGCACGGGGGGACCATCACCATAGTTCATCATGTGGCCACCGAACGGCCGCTGGTAGATCTTGCCTTCTTCGGTGCGCGAGAACGGCACGCCGTAGTGCTCAAGCTCGTAAACGGCGGCCGGCGCTTCGCGCGCCAGATATTCCATGGCGTCGACGTCGCCCAGCCAGTCGGAGCCCTTCACTGTGTCGTAAAGGTGCCACTGCCAGGAGTCCGGTCCCATGTTCTGCAGGGACGCGGCGATGCCACCCTGAGCCGCAACCGTATGCGAGCGGGTGGGAAACACCTTGGTTATACAGGCCGTTTTCAGGCCCTGTTCGGCCATGCCCAGCGTGGCGCGTAGTCCGGCGCCGCCAGCGCCAACAACAACGACATCAAACTTGTGGTCAACGAACTGGTAGGCGGGGGACGTTTGTGCTGTCGCCATGAGCGCGTCAGCCTCCGAATGCGATCTTGAGAAGGGAAAATACGCAGGTGGCGCCGATCAGAACGGCGAAGAAGCTGTTCAGCATCATCAAGGCCACCTTCAACAGCTCGCTGTGAATGTAGTCCGACACCACTTCCTGCATTCCGAGCCGCATATGTTCCAGGCTGATCAGGATGAACAGGATCACCGGAACGAAGATCAGCGGGTTGGCGAGCGTGGCACGCGCTTCAAGGAAGCTGGTGCCAGCCAGCGACAAAAGCAGGCCGATCACGAAAAGCGACAAGGGCACCAGCGCCACAGAGGTGACGCGAACTGCCCAGAAATGGCTGGTGCCGCTGCGGGTGGAGCCCAGTCCGCGAACCTTGCGAAGAGGCGTGCGCAATTCAACCATGGACTGTCACACCACCAAATAAAGCGCGACCCAGGTCAGCGCCGTGAGAACAAGGGAAGCAACCAGCGATGCCCAGGCGGTTTGGGTGGAAACATGCTTTTCCATGGCTACGCCGGTGTCCCAGAGCATGTGGCGCAGACCGCCAACCGTGTGCATGAACATCGCCCAGGTGAAGCCGATCAGCACGAGCTGGCCGAGGATCGATCCCATCACGGCGTTGGCCGTGTTGAACCAGTCTTCCGATGTTGCTGCAGCTACCAGCCACCAGGCCACCAGCAGAGTGCCGACATACAATGCGCCACCGGTGACGCGGTGAACGATCGACAGCGTCATCGTCACAGGCCAGCGGTAGATGGTGAGATGCGGCGAAAGTGGCCGCTTCGCGGCTGCAGTTGGTCGGCTCATGGCTCCCCCGGTTCGGACCGCGTGGTCGGAAAACCGGCACCGGCCCTACGGATTGCGACATTGGCTAAGGGGTCTCTTAGATCGCTTTTTGCAGCGCGTCAAAGCCCCGAACAACTGTTTGTTGCGCCATGGCGACGCAGTGTTTTTGCGGGTTGGGCAGGCCGATCAGCTTCAATCGATTAGTGCGCTGCGAGATGTATCAGGAGCGGCGGCAGTTCAGCGTCGGCTTGCCTGCCACCATGTAGAGAGCTTCGTCGTTTTCTATGACAATGGCCTGGCTTGAGCCGCCAAAGCGGGCGGTTTGCGCTGGGGGTGCGGCCGGCAGGTCGACCGAAACCCCATCCGTGCCGAGGATCCGCACGGCATCACCCAGGCTTTCGATGCTGATCGAGCCGTCTTCGCCGCAGCTGTAGGTCGCAAGGCGCGGCTGGGGCGCGGCTTGTTCGGTGACACTGACAGAAGCCGCACCCTCCGGTGCCGGTCCTCCGGACGGGGAGGTGCCGGCATTTTCAGGTGCGACACAGGACGAAAGGATGAGCATGCCCGCGAAAAGGGCAGCTCCGCGGGGGATCCGAGATCCGGGCAATCGATTCGCTTCCATTGGCATAGGCTTAACGTCGGCGCCGGGCCCGATCAACGCGCGGCGCGGTTAACCTGCGTCGAAAGCGATGATGTAGCTCGTCCAATCGGCCGGCGCGGCAATCTGCTCATAAAGCTTGCGGCCGTCATCGGGCTGGCGCGGCGCGTTCAACACCAGGCGGCTCCAGCCCCGCTCTTCCCCATGGTCGGCTAGGACGTCCACCATCGCTTTCGCAATGCCTTGGCCGCGAACATCCTGATGAACAAAGATGTGGTCGGCCTGTCCGTAGCGCAGACCGGTGATGGGCTCGGGCAGGTCGGTGAAGATCATGAAGCCGATCAGGCGGCCATTGATCTGCGCCCCGAGCACTTCCGCCGAACGGTCCTGCAGCAGCATCTCCGCGTAGTAGCTGTCTGGCCGTCGAGGTGCCCCGCGCTTCAGCGCCTGGGCATATGCCGCCAGCAGCGGGGCGAGTTCCTGCGCGTCCTTGAAGTGGAGGACGGCGATGTCTGTGGTGGTGCTTTGGCTCATGCAATCCAAGATGCGACATTAACCATAACTGTCAATTGCGTGGTGCGCGATGGAGCTGCGCACCGTGACTTTGGTTAAGGATTAGTTAATTAGTTGAGCAGGGAAACCTTGTTTCCGATGCTGGAGGCTTACATGCACACACGCTTCTTGCCCAAGATCACGGGTCTGCTCGGAGCCATGATGGTTGCGGCCGTTGTGTCGTCCCCGGCATTGGCCGGGGGCTTCGTTTACGATTCCATCCACGAGGACAGCTTCGGCAACCTCATTATCCAGAGCCCGAGCGGCTACAAGCGCGTGGTGGTCGGCAAGGGCTACCTGGCCGCCGAGCTGAACGCCGAACTGTTCGGTGAAGAGCAGCCGGTGGTTGCCTACGAGCCGCGCTACGACAATCGCCGCCACTACAATCCGCGCTGCAATCGCCAGCCGGTGCTGCTGCATGGTCGCAGCTACATGTACGGCCTGCCCGACAACGTTGTTCCAGTTCCAGCCGGCATCTGCCGCTGACAAAGGCGTGAGCCGCGACGCTGGCGCAGGCCCTGAAATGGTCATGATCGTCAGCGTCTCGTTAAGCTACCGTTAACCGTGGAGTTATGCAGCGCCCCATGCAGCAAGTTCAGACCGCCCGCCGTTTAAAGCACCAGATCGCCTCATTGGAAACGATGAGCCGCTTCGTGCTGGCGACGCTGGCGCTGGGGTCGGGCGTTTACACTTATCTCGGCGTGCGCAGCCTTCTGGACGGTTCCGCAACCGTGGTGTTCTTCGCGGCGCTGATCTATTCCGCTTCCGTGGCCGTCGCCATGTACGGCTTCTGGACCTACCTCCTGCGTTTCCTACCGGAAATGCGCGACGGCAGTTCGAGGCTGTCCCTGCTCGCCATCATGGCGCTTGGCATGGGCATGATCATCGCCATGTCGTCCTGGCTCAATGCAGCGGCGCTGGCCGGTTCGGCGGCCGTGGAACAGCATCTAGCGGTGACGCTGGAAGGCTACACCTCGGATCTCGACCAGGCGAACAGCAATGCCCTGGGTGCGCTGTCGCTCCTGCCGGACATCCAGCGTGCCGGCGAGCGGTTTTCCCGCCTTGCGGAAGACGAGCGCACCAGCGGTTCCCTGACCGGCACCACCGGTTCGGGTTCTGTTGTTCAGTTGTTGACGCAAATGGCCGCCCAGATGCGGGAACTGGAAGCGAGCATCCAGGCGTCCCGCGAAACGGTGGCGACCTTGTTTGCGGAAGGGCAAACACGGCTGGCCGAAATGCGTCGCCTTGTTTCTGCGCCCGGTGCCATTGCACCGCGCTCCGACGCCTTTGCCGAACAGGCGGTGATGCTGGCGGGCGTGATTTCCTCGCTCGAGCAAACGTCGATCGCACCGTCAGTAAGCCGGGCGGCCGCGGACCTGTCGGTTGGCTTCATCGCCCCGATCGCCGATGGTGCGGATCCTAATCTGGCGGGGCGGCAGGACATCGTGATGAACACGATTCGCCAATCCGTTGGCGCCCAGTCGCAGGCCTTGTCAGACGCGGCAGCGGAGATCCTGGCGCAACCGCGCGTCGCCGAGCGGCGCTACGTTCCGCTGACGGCCGCCGAAGCGGTGCTGCGTTATGCCGGTGATTTCATTCCGAGCTGGGCCGGTGCGATCTCCATCGACCTTTTGCCGGCGGTGCTGGTGGGCATCCTGTGCGTGGTTCATTCCGCAGCCCGGCGCGGCGAGGACCTGATGGAAAACGCCGACCGGATCAGCGCAGCCGACATGATGCGCTCGATCGAACTGCATCAGGCCCTGATGGCGCGACAGCAGGTTGCAACCTCGTCGCCTCCACCGCCAGCCGCCGATCCGCTACCGAAGGTCGCTGCTGCGGAAAACGTCACGCCCCTCACCATCAACGAACGCAAGCGCGGTGAACCATGAGCGATTCCAGTCTGCATGGCGATGTTCAGCGCGAGGCGTCACGGGAGCGTCCCAGCCTTCTTATGCGGTACTTCCGGCGCTTCGATGAAGGCGAGGTGATGCGCTGGGCTTTCCGCGGCCTCCTGATCGGCGCGATCGCGGTTCTTGTGCTCGACCTGCGCGAACTATCTGAAAGCAACGGCTTCCTGCCGAGCCTTTCGGCTTTGCCGGGGCATTCGGCCGAGCCGATCTTGCCGCCGATGCCGGACGGCGCTTATCCCGACAATGCCACGCGTGACCCCCGCAGTGACGTCACAACTAAAGAGGCGCTGCTCGAACAGGAGATGCGCTTTTCCCTGGAAGGAGATGGCCGACTCAAAGCTGTGGGCCGCATCGGACAGGGCAGTGCAGACCGCCTTGCCGAGGAACTGGAAGAACGCGGCGAGTATGTCCAAACCATCGTGATCGATTCCCCCGGTGGTGCGCTCGAGGACGCGATCGCCATGGGACGTCTCGTGCGGGAAAAAGGGTTTGCAACCGAAGTTCAGGATGGCAGCATCTGCGCTTCGTCGTGCCCGCTCTTTTTTGCCGGTGGAACGGAGCGAACGGCGGGAAAAAAGGCTGCCCTCGGACTGCACCAGTTCTACGCAATGGAGGGCAGTTCAAGCAACGCAGCGGCGGCCCTGTCCAGTGCGCAGGCCACAACGGCCAAGATCAGCCGTTACCTGATCGACATGGGCGTGGACGCCACGCTGTGGCTGCACGCCCTCGATACGCCGCCGCAGCGTTTGTATTATCTCACGCCCGACCAGCAGGCGCAGTACAGGCTGGTTACGGGATCGGGTAGCCTGGCGGCGGCCGAAACTAGGCCGAAAGGCTAAGCCGCCGAGCGGCTCCCATCTACTACGGTTCGGTCAGGCGCGGCGGGCGCGAAAGGTGCGGCCGCTGGTGGGCGCGCTTTGGCCGCCGACCACGGCGGGCGCAACGCGAACGCCATCGCGGCCCGCGGCCTTGGCATGATAAAGCGCAGCGTCGGCACGCGCCATGAGATCGAGAAGGTTTTCGCCTTCCTGCCGCTCCGCGACACCGAAACTGGCGGTGAAGCGCTGTTCGGATGGCGTGCCTGCAATCATCGAAGACGCGAAATCCGACCGGATCTCTTCGGCAAACAGCCTCGCGGCTGGCAGGTTTGTTCCCGGCAACACGATCGCAAACTCCTCGCCACCTACGCGGCCAATCACGGGGCGGCTGCTTGTTGCGGCTTGTGTCAGCTGGTCCGCGAAGGTGGTGATTACGAGGTCGCCCACCGCGTGGCCATAAGTGTCGTTGATCGCCTTGAAGTGATCGAGATCGCAGAGAACGAGGGTAAGTGGCAGGCGCGAATTGTCGTTGAAGCGCAGGATCGGCTCCAGCCGTTCCTCAAAGCCGCGCCGGTTCAGCACGCCCGTCAGGGAGTCGGTTTCCGATCGCTTCATGAAGGTGGCCAGGAGGTCGCGCATGATCACCACCATGGCCGCAAGTGCGATTGCGATGGAGAAGAAGGCGCTGGTTGTTTGTGAAAACAGCGCATAGGTGGTGGCCATGTAATCATTGGCGGTGGAGCCGACGCTGCCAAGTGCCAAGCCGATCAAGGGCTTAGCCAGAAAATGCAAACCGCTCCCGGCGATCAGGGCTGCGAGACCGTAGTCCAGTTTCTGCTTTCGGGGCGCGGTTAGGATCAGATACGCGCCGATCAACTGCAGCAGTGCGTAGGGCAACTGATAAAGAAGCATCGGCAGCAAAGCCAGGTGGGGCTGGCCGCCATGGATGAGGATCGTGGCGAGCGCATAGGTCAGAAGCAGCGCCAAGAGGAAGCCCGGCACGGGACGGTCGTATTTGCGCGCAAGCCCGACGTTAAAGGTGGCAAGCGCGAAGGCGAAGGCCATATAGGCGCCTATGATGGGGAAGTTGCCGTCCGACACAACGGCGACAATGAATTCAAGACTGACGTAAACGAAGCCGAGCACATAGCTCAGGGACATCCAGCGCGAAGCCGTGGCGCTCCGGTCATAGGCCGCCATCAACAGGAACACCGACGCCAGAAGCGCAGCGGTGGTTAGGTTGATGGCCAGGATGAAGCCGCCGCCGCTCATGTTCTTCAGGTTCCGGTCGCAGAACTCGACTTCTATGGCGATGCCCCGAAGTTTCGGTTAACACGGCGGGTAAGAAGTTGGCGGAACCGCTTGCGAAAACATCGCGTTGTCGCGCTGTTTACAGCGGCTCTGCCTCTTCAAGGCGAGCAAAAGGAGTTCAGAATGGCTGAGACGATCACCTTGACCGATCACGAAGCGATCCGCGATTGGGCGGCGGCACGGATGGGAACCCCCGCCGTTGTGGATATTTCACCCGCCGCAGGAACCCAGCCAATGCTGCGTTTGGTGTTCGATCAGAGGGCTTATCTGGACACGGACCAGGCAGAACGGCCTGTGAATGCCGGCGGCCTCGAGCTGGTTGAATGGGATGAATGGTTCAAAATCTTCGAGGAAAGCGAGCTGGCTTTGGTCGTTTCGGCCGATGTTCCGGGGCAGCGGGACAGCTTCCACGAACTCATTCGGCGCGACGAAACGGGCAAGTAGCAGCACCCGTTCGTTGAAAAAAAAAAGCGCGCCGAGGCGCGCTTTTTTGCGGTGGTGGGGAGGACAGGCGCTTACCGGAAGGAGCGGATGTCCACGAAGTGCCCTTCAATCGCAGCCGCCGCCGCCATGGCCGGGGAAACGAGGTGGGTGCGGCCCTTGAAGCCCTGACGACCCTCGAAGTTGCGGTTCGAAGTGGAAGCGCAGCGCTCGTAGGGGCTCAGCCGGTCATCATTCATGGCCAAGCACATGGAGCAGCCCGGTTCGCGCCAGTCGAAGCCGGCTTCCACGAAGATCTTGTCGAGCCCTTCGGCTTCCGCCTGTTCCTTCACGAGGCCCGAACCCGGCACGATCATCGCGTTGACCTTCGGGTTGACCTTGCGACCTTCCACCACCTTCGCAACGGCGCGTAGATCTTCGATGCGGCCATTCGTGCACGAGCCGATGAACACGCGGTCGAGCGCGATGTCGGTGATCTTCGTGCCGGCCTGAAGGCCCATATATTCCAGGGCGCGGATCTTCGAAGCGCGCTTGTTTTCGTCGGCGATCAGTTGCGGGTCCGGAACCACGCCTTCCACGGACACGACGTCTTCCGGTGACGACCCCCAGGACACGATCGGCGGCAGGGCGGCCGCGTTCAGGCGCACCACCTTGTCGAAATGCGCGCCCTCGTCGGTGCTGAGCGTCTTCCAGTAAGCGAGTGCTGCGTCCCACGCTTCGCCCTTTGGTGCGCGCGGCTTGTCCTTTACATAGGCAAAGGTGGTTTCGTCTGGAGCGATCAAGCCAGCGCGTGCGCCCCCTTCAATCGACATGTTGCAGATCGTCATGCGCCCTTCCATCGAGAGCGCCCGGATCGCTTCGCCCGCATATTCGATCACATAGCCCGTACCGCCGGCCGTGCCGATCTCGCCGATGATCGCCAGGATGATGTCCTTGGCGGTCACGCCTTCCGGCAACTGGCCGTCGACCTGAACCAGCATGTTTTTGGCTTTTCTCTGGATCAGCGTTTGGGTCGCCAGGACATGCTCGACCTCCGAGGTGCCGATCCCATGCGCGAGCGCGCCGAACGCGCCATGCGTGGAGGTGTGGCTGTCGCCGCACACGATCGTCATGCCAGGCAGCGTGAAGCCCTGTTCGGGACCAATGATGTGGACAATGCCCTGGCGCACATCCGCCGCATCATAATATTCCACACCGAATTCGGCCGTGTTGCGAGCAAGCGCCTCGACCTGGATCCGACTTTCCTCGTTCTTGATGCCGAACTTGCGCTCCGGCGAGGTCGACACGTTGTGGTCGACCACGGCCAGCGTTTTCTCGGGGTGCCGAACCTTGCGGCCGGTCATGCGCAGGCCTTCGAAAGCCTGAGGGCTGGTGACCTCGTGGACGAGGTGGCGGTCGATATACAGGAGGCAGGTGCCGTCGTCCTGACGGTCAACAACGTGGTCGTCGAAGATCTTGTCGTAAAGCGTGCGTGGTGCGGTCATGATCGGTGATCCGTTATTCGTTGGCGTGGCTGGATGCCAAAGGCTCTGGCGAACGGATCTAGCGAAGTCGTGCCGTTGAAGCCCCGCAAACATGCGAAAAGAAGCGGCCCGGCAGACGCTTGCGGTCCTGCAGGGTGAAACGGCGATAGGCGGGCTTGCCAAACAGCGCTTCCATGTGCCGGCTCATATCAAGCTTCCGCTGTTTCGGCAATCGAGCGTGGATCGCAGGCGCTCAGGTCTTTGGCTTGTTGGGATCGGCGGGGGAGTAAGCGTGCTTGCGCGCCGGCTGGTCCCCGTCGTCGCTTTCTGTTTCGCCACCGCTGATCCAGTCGCTCAGGAAACGCACGAGCGCCAGAACCATAAGCGCAAGCCCCGTGCCGAGGAGGGCGATCTGCCAAAGGCCGAGCCCGCAAGCGAGGCCGATCGCCCCCGCCAACCACATGCCAGCGCCCGTCGTGAGACCATGGACCTTGCCGCGGCCGGCCCAGATCAGCCCGGCTGCCAAAAAAGCCACGCCGGCCGTCACCGCTTCCACCGAGCGGATTGGATCAACCTGCACGGGGGCGTCCCTGAAAATCGGCTGAAGAGTGATCTCGACGGTGAGGATGCCGTAAACGGCTGCTGCCACGCAAACCATGATGTGGGTGCGCAGGCCCGCCGAATGACGCTGCCATTCCCGTTCGAAGCCGATGACCGCTCCCAAAATCGTGGCGAGGAGGATGCGAGCCGTCAGAACAGGAAAGGGGATGATCGTCGGGCTGCCGAACTCTTCGAAAAGCGCTTCCATGTTTGCGTGCCCAAGTTGGTATCCCGGCAAAGCTTACAAGATGGTCCTGGGGTCCGCTACCGGATGCCCGCTTTCGACGCCCAGCCGAACACCGTCACTCCGCCGCGGGTTGATCCTGCCTCAGGTCAAGCATCAGGAGTTCCTCATCATAGCTTTGGCCATTGATGATCAACGCATCACGTTCCACGCCATAGGGCACGAAGCCAAGCGCATGATAAAGGCGCCGCGCTGGCAGGTTGTGCATGGTGGCATTGCAAAGCAGGATCACGCGCTCCTTGCGGGCATGGGCGATGATCGCTTCCACCATGGCGCGGCCGACACCGGTTTTTCGCCAGGCGGGCTTCAGGTACACCGCCACCATCGTTGCCTTGTGTCTCGTCTTGGCGCGACGCTCCGGCAGATAACACGCTGTGCCGATCAGGGTCGCACCGCTGAACGCACCGATGGTGACACCGGGGACTGCCGGCTCGCAGCGCAACGCCATGTCCGCGTCGCTGAGATCAGCCTCGTCTTCCGGGCTGGCGCTGAAAGCTTCCGGCGTGTCGTGAAGCGCTTCCATGCGGATCGCGCGATAAGCGGCAGCATCCGCCGCGGTGAGCGGGCGGATAACCGTTTCGGGTGTTGTGGTGATGACCCCCTCCCAAGCGTCCGTGAGGAGGGGCGGCTGCCGTTGCAGCCGCCCCTCGATCGTTATGCGGCTTGTGGTGCCGCATCCGTGTCCAGCGCGTCAATACCGCCGGCGCGGTCATATTGCGCCTCGTCAAGGATGCCGGCGCGCTTGGAGACCAGCGTCGGGATCAGCGCCTGCCCGGCGACATTGACGGCCGTGCGGCCCATGTCGAGGATCGGGTCAACGGCAAGCAGAAGCCCGACGCCGGCAAGCGGCAGGCCCAGCGTCGAAAGGGTCAGCGTCAACATCACCACGGCGCCTGTCAGCCCCGCCGTTGCCGCCGAACCGATCACCGACACGAACACGATCAGGAAGTAGTCCTGGATCCCGAGCGGCACGCCATAGAACTGCGCCACGAAAATGGCGGCAATGGCCGGGTAGATGGCCGCGCAACCGTCCATCTTGGTGGTGGCGCCCAGCGGCACGGCAAAGGCTGCATATTCCCGCGGAACGCCAAGGCTCTTTTCGGTAACCGTTTCCGTCACGGGCAGCGTGCCAATGGAAGAACGCGACACGAAGGCGAGTTGGATGGCGGGCCACGCACCGGCGAAGAAGCGGGCCGGATTGAGGCCGTTCAAGGTGAGAAGAACCGGGTAGACAACGAACAGAACCAGCGCGAGGCCGATGTAAACGGCGGCCGAAAACCAGCCGAGTTGCGACAGGGTGTGCCAACCATACTGTGCCACGGCGTTGCCGAGCAGGCCGATCGTGCCGATCGGCGTCAGGCGGATGACCCACCAAAGCACCTTGCGGGTCAGCGCCAGAAGTGAGCGGTTAAAGGCCAGAAACGGCTCGGCAGCGTCACCGATCTTGAGGGCGGCCACGCCGATTGCAATGGAAACAACGAGGATCTGCAGCACGTTGAAGTTCAGCGCCGTGGTGGCGCTCCCGTCCGTGACCCTGGTGGAAGCCTGCAAGCCCAGGATGTTGGCGGGCACGAGGCCCTTCAGGAAGTCGATCCATGAGCCGGTGGACGATGGTGCCGCAGCGGCTTCTGCTGCAATCTGCGTGTTTAGGCCAGGCTGGATCACGAGACCGAGCGTGATGCCGATCACAACCGCAATGAGGGCGGTGATGGCGAACCATAGAAGCGTTTGCCAGACCAGTGCAGCCGCGTTGGACAACTGTCGCAGGTTGCTGATGGAGGCAACAATGGCGGTGAAGATCAAGGGCGGAACAAGCGCGCGCAGGAGCTGCACGAAGATCGAACCAATGGTCGACAGCGTTTGTGTCAGCCAGTTCGGATCCCCGTTGAGGCTAGTTCCCATGTTGCGGGCAATGAGGCCGAGCACCACGCCAAGCACCATGGCGGTGAGAACCTGAAAGCCGAAACTGGCGTAAAAGGGCTTGGGCGCAGCGGGTTTCGCCGCGCTTGAGGCGGAAGTGAGTGTAGGCATCTGGTGTACTCCACGAGCCCGCCGCCCCTGTCTCGGTGCGCGGACAATCCTAAGCGTGACTTAAGACGGCCGCTGCCGTTCAAACAGGCAAGCTGCTGCAAAGTTCGGCAGGAATGGAGTTTTTTCGTCCACCAGTTAGCGATACGGCATAAAAAAAGCCCCGGCGGATGCCGGGGCTTTTTTCAACTCGCCTGCACTGGTGTTATTCGCGGTTGCCCATGAACGACAGCAGGAAGGTGAACATGTTGATGAAGTCGAGATACAAGCGTAGCGCACCCATGATGGCCTTACGGCCAGCGACCATCGTGTCGTCGCCCTCGTAGTACATTTCCTTGATCTGCTGGGTGTCATAGGCGGTGAGGCCAGCAAACACCAGAACACCAATCGCGGAGATCGCGAACTGCAGCGCAGAAGACTGCAGGAAGATGTTCACGACCATGGCGATCAACAAGCCGACCACGCCCATGAACAGGAAGGAGCCCATTCCCGACAGGTCACGCTTGGTGGTGTAGCCGAACAGCGACAGGGCACCGAACGAAGCGGCCGTCACGAAGAAGGTCTGAACGATGCTCTGGCCGGTGTAGATCAGGAAGATCGTGGACAACGAAAGTCCGACGAGGCCTGAATAAACCCAGAAGGTCGCTTGCGCCGCTGCAACGCTCATCGTGTGAATGCGGAACGACAGGAACATGACCACGGCCAGCGGAGCCAGGATCACGACCCAGCGAAACGCGCTCTGGTAGAGCAGCTGTCCAAGCGGGGTCAGCGTGCCGTCGGCGACCGCCATCTGAAAGGCGCCCCAGGCCACGAGGCCGGTGATGCCCAGGCCCATCGCCATGAGATTGTACACACGCAGCATGTAGCTGCGCAGGCCCTCGTCAATGCCGGCATCAGCACGGGCGCCGTAAGTGGCCTGCCGAGTCTGATAGTTGCGAAGATTAGCCATTGTTTCCTCTGTTGCTTTTGTCTCGTCCGGTGTCCGGTCGCGGATTAACCGAGGCGCCGCTGGCGAGACGTCCAGCATGCCTAGAGCGGAATATGAGGTTTTGCGAAGGCAAGAACAAGAGGCGTCGCGCGCGGGAATGGTCACGTGATCGTCAAATCGTGACGCAGCGGCAGGATGATCTGGATTGTTGAAAAGCCACGCGATATGCCGGGCTGTTTCGGCTTGGACGCCGCGGGAGATGACCATGAACAAGACGGCGCTCGTGACTGGATCGAACTCCGGGATTGGATTGGCCATCGCGCGGGAACTCGCTGCCGCTGGCTATGCCGTTGCGCTGAATTCCTTTACCGATCGGCCCGAGGATCATGCGTTGGCGCAAACGTTGGCGCAGGAATTCGGGGTCGAGGCGGTTTACCTGCCGGCCGACATGGCCGATCCGCAGATTTGCCGCGGCCTGGTGCAACAAGCCCATGAGCATTTCGGCCGCCTGGATGTTCTCGTGAACAATGCAGGGATCCAGCATGTGGCGCCGGTGGAAAGCTTCCCCTTGGAACGCTGGGATGCGATCATCGCGATCAACCTGTCTTCTGCCTTCCACACCACTGCCGCGGTTGTTCCGCTGATGAAGGCCGCGGGAAGCGGGCGCATCGTCAACATCGCTTCCGCGCACGGCTTGCGCGCGTCGCCCTTCAAGTCCGCCTATGTTGCAGCCAAGCACGGGGTGGTCGGGTTGACCAAGACCGTGGCGATTGAGCTCGCGCAAAGCGGCATTACCTGCAACGCCATCTGCCCCGGCTTCGTGCGCACACCGCTTGTGGAGGTGCAGATCGACGATCTCGCGGCGGCTCATCCGGACATGGACAGGGATCAGGTGGTGCGCGACATCGTGCTGCAGAAGCAGCCTAGCAGGCAGTTCGCCACGGTCGAGCAGATCGGCGGGTGCGTTGTGTTTCTGTGTTCAGACGCCGCCGCCCAGATCACCGGAACAACGCTTTCAGTGGATGGTGGCTGGACCGCCCAGTAACGATCCTCCACCGCTCATCGAAAAACGATGAGCCGCGCAACGAATTTCAGCAGTTTGCTTCCAGCAGATTGCGCGCGAAACTGCATCAAGGTTTGAGGCTGGCCGAGGGTGGCCCTTGTCTGCAGCGTTCCGGCTTAACCAATGTTTTCGCTTCTAAGGGAAGCTGAACTGCTGTATCGATCCACCGGTGCGCGAGGGGCAAGAAAGTCGCCAAGCGCTGTCGGCATCGCATCCGCAGATCCGTCCTTGAAGAAGGATGGGTGCGATCCCGCGAATAAGGGGCGGCAAGGCCGCGTCGGTTGAAACATGGCAAAGTTCAGATTTCACAAGGTCGCCGCGGTTGCGGTGTTGATCGGCACGGCAGCCTGGATGGGGACGGGCAAGTTCTCCTCCGTTGGCTCGGCCGCACAGGAAGCGCCGGCTGCGGCTGCGCCCGCTGCAGGTACGCCTGAGGCCGCGCCGGCACCGGAGGCCGTTGCCCGTACGGTGGCTTACGTCGTGCCGCCTCGGCGCATGCATGCCCGCGCCATTCGCATGTCCGGGGTCACCGAAGCCAACAAGCGCGCAATCCTGGCCACGCGAGCCGGCGGCATCATCGATGAACTGCCGGTGCAGCAGGGGCAGCGGGTCGAAACCGGCGATCTCATTCTGCGTCTTGCCGCGGAAGAAAAGGCCGCGGCCGTAGAAACGGCACGCGCGGTGTTTACGCAGCGCCAGGCGGAAAACAAGGCTTCGGAAAGTCTCGCCAAATCCGGCAACCTCGCGCGCTTGCAGATCGATGCATCGCGTGCGGCCCTGGCACAAGCACGCTCCCAACTGGAAGCGGCGGAAGCCGAACTCGCCCGCGACGCGGTTTTGGCGCCCTTCAACGGCGTGGTCGACAAGATCGATGTCGAGCTCGGCAGTTCGGTGATCCAGGGCGGGCAGGTCGCCACCCTGCTCAACCTCGACCCGATCCTTGCCGTCGGCGAGGTCAGCGAGCGCGAACTTGGTTTCCTCGAGGTCGGCTCCGAAGCGGATGTGCGGCTCATCAACGGCATGCAGGTTGAAGGAACGGTTCGCTACATCAGCCGCGAAGCGTCCGCGCAAACCCGCACCTTTCGCATCGAAGTCGCGGTGCCCAACAGCAAGGGCGAAATTCCCGCCGGAATGACCGCGGAAATTACCCTGCGTGCCGCTCCCGTGGATGCGGTGTTCCTGCCGCGTTCCGTGGTTACGCTGTCGGTGGACGGTGAGATCGGCGTGCGCAGCCTCGATCCAAGCGACAAGGTGGTGTTCATTCCAATCGACCTCGTGGACGATACGCCCGAAGGCCTCGTTCTGGCGGGCATCCCGAAAGACACGCGCATCATCGTAGCCGGCCAGGACCTCGTGTCCAACGGCGACCTCGTCAAGCCGGTTGAAGCCGACATGGCGACGCTCAGAACCCTTGCGGGTGAAGCAACAGGCGGCTGAAGAAGATGGGCTTGGTTGGCTACGCCATTCGCAACGCACGGCTGACGCTGTGCATCCTGCTGTTCTTCATTGTGGCGGGCGCGCTCGTTTACCGCGCGATCCCCAAGGAAGCCGAGCCGGACATCCAGATCCCGATCATCTATGTCAGCCTGACCTACCAGGGCATCTCCCCGGAAGACGCCGAGCGGCTCCTGCTGCGCCCCGTCGAAACGCAGATGAAGAGCCTGCAGAACGTCAAGGAGATCCGTGCCGCAGGTTACCAGGGCGGCGGCTTCGTTCTGGTGGAATTCATGGCCGGCGCGGATCTGTCCAACGCGCTGCAGGATGTCCGCTCCAAGGTCCAGGACGCACGGCGCGACCTACCCCAGGGCGTCGATGAACCAACGGTGACGGAAGTCAACGTGTCCGACTTCCCCGTGCTCGTGGTGACCTTGTCGGGCGACGTTCCCGAACGGGCGCTCACGGTCGCAGCACGTGAACTGCGCGACCGCCTCGAAGAGGTGGAGGGCGTGCTTGAGGCAACCCTGCAGGGCGCGCGCGAAGATCTCGTCGAGGTCATCATCGATCCCGTCAAGCTGTCATCCTATGGATTGCGGCTCGACCAGCTGATCCAGGGCGTGGGCGCTTCCAACAGCCTGGTCGCGGCGGGCGCGATCGAAGGCAGTGAAGGACGCTATGCCGTAAAGGTGCCGTCCTTGATCGAAACGCCCGAAGATGTGGCAGACCTGCCGATCGTGGCGGGGCCGAACGCCGTGGTGCGGGCAAGGGACCTCGCAACCGTGCGCTCGACGTTCAAGGACGCCGAGACCATTACCCGCCTCGACGGGCAGCCCGCGATTGCCATCGAGGTCAAGAAGCGCACGGGAACGAACCTGATCCACACGGTGGAGCAGGTGAAGCTCGTTGCGGAGAACTTCAAGGCAAATCTGCCGGAAGGCACGGTCGTGTCGTTCAGCCAGGACAAGTCGACTTTCATCAACCAGATGCTGAGCGACCTCCAGAACCACGTGCTGATCGCCGTGATCCTGGTTTTCATCATCATCCTTTATTCCCTGTCCGGCCGGGCCTCGATCCTGATCGGCTTGTCGATCCCTTCGTCGTTCCTGCTTGGCATCTTGATGCTCGGCTTGATGGGCTACACGGTCAACATGATCGTGCTGTTCGGCCTGATCCTGGCCGTCGGCATGCTGGTGGACGACGCCATTATCGTCACCGAATATGCCGAGCGCCGGATGTCGGAAGGCATGGACCGCAAGCAGGCCTTCGCGGAAGCAGCCAGCCGCATGGCGGGCCCGGTGATTGCCGCGACCCTCACGCGTATCGCGGCCTTTTCGCCGCTCCTGTTCTGGCCGGGCCTGGTTGGCGAGTTCATGAAATACCTGCCGATCACGCTGATCGTGACCTTGGCGGCATCCATGCTGTACGCGCTGGTGTTTACGCCCACGATCGGTGCGCTGATCGCCAAGGCCCACCCGCATGAAGAAGAGCAGGCGCGCGACGGGTTCTACATGAACACCGTCAAGGCCGCGGTCCGCTTCCCGAAAACGGTGTTGCTGCTGACGGTTGCGATGCTGGTCGGCGTCTTCATGGCCTACGGCAGATATGGCGCCGGCGTCGAATTCTTCCCGAATGTGGAGCCGGACTACGGCCTGCTTTACGTGCATGCGCGCGGCAATCTTTCGCTGGAAGAAAAAGACGTGGCGGTGCGCGAAGCCGAAAGGCGCATCCTCGGATGGCCGGGCATCAAGTCAGTTTACACCCGTTCCGGGTCGACCCGCGGTGGCGGCAACGAAACGGCGGAAGACGTTGTTGGCGTCATCCAGTACGAGTTCATCGATTGGCGGGAGCGCAAGCCGGCCAACGATATCCTGGATGACCTGCGCGTGGCGATGACCGGCATCCCTGGCGCCGACATCGAGGTGCGCGTTCCCGAAGCCGGTCCGCCCACCGGGAAGCCGATTCAGGTGGAACTCTCGACGGCCAATCCTGAAGGTCTGGCAGATACGGCGCGTGCGGTTGCCGCCACCATCGGCAAAGTGCCCGGCGTGATCGACCTGACCGACGGTTTGCCGCCTCCCGGCGTGGACTGGGCGCTACAGGTGGACCGGGCAAAGGCGGCGCAATATGGCGTGAGCCCCGCTTCGGTCGGCACGGTGGTGCAGCTCGTCACAACAGGGCTCAAGCTTACCGATTACCGCCCTGCGGGGTCAGATGATGCGGTGGACATCGTGCTGCGCTTGCCTGAAGAGCGCCGCACGCTGGCGACGCTCGACCAGCTGCGCGTTGAAACACCCGGCGGCTCCGTTCCGATCTCCAACTTCGTCAGCCGCGTCGCCGAACCAAGCGTCAGCATCCTTAACCGCATCAATGGCCAGCGCACCATCAAGGTGGAAGCCAACATCGCGAACGGCTTTCAGGTGGCGGCCGTGCAGGCGCAGGTCACGCAGGCCGTGTCTGACATGAACCTCGGCGCGGTGCGCTGGAAGCTGGGCGGCTCGGATGAGGAAAGCCAGGAAGCGGCGACCTTCCTGACCAACGCCTTTGGGGCCGCGATCTTCCTGATCTTCGTTGTGCTTCTCGCACAGTTCAACAAGTTCACCAGCGTTTTTCTCGTGCTGATGACCGTGGTGATGGCCACGATCGGCGTGTTCCTCGGCTTGCTGATCACCGGCCAGCCGTTTGGTATCGTGATGTCGGGCATTGGCGTCATCGCGCTGGCGGGTGTGGTGGTAAACAACAACATCGTGTTGATCGACACCTATGACCGCCTGCGCGAAGAAGGATGGAGCAAGCGGGACGCCATTCTGCAGACTTGTCGTGAGCGCGCGCGCCCGGTGGTGCTGACGGCGCTGTCGGCCATTCTCGGCGTGCTGCCGATCGCCTTCGGCCTGGGGCTGGAAATCTTCCACCAGGAAACCACGATCAACGCGCCGTCGACGCAATGGTGGATTTCCCTGTCCTCGGCCATCGTCTTCGGCTTGTCGTTCGCCACCGTCCTGACGCTGGTGGTGACGCCTTCGGCCCTCATGGTGTTCACCCGTGACAAGAAGCGGGCTGCCAAGCGCAGCCTCCTTTCCCGCTTGTTGCGGCGCAAACCGGATGAAAAGGACGTCCCGGAAGCGGGCAACGAGCCGTTCGGTCCTGCGGTGCCTTACCCAAAGGCGGCCGAGTAAGTGCCGCCGGGTGCTCGACTCAGGGTTGAAGCACCGGGGAACTGTTGGGTTTCCCGCGCATTGCTGCCGCGGATGAGCCAGCACATCATTGGCTCCCGTGGAGGAGAGCCGACGTGACCCTTTCCAGCCTTCTGATCATCATTCTGATCCTGCTTTTGATCTGTGCGATCCCGAGTTGGCGTTATTCCCGGGGTTGGGGCTATGGCCCTTCCGGGATCATCGGCGTCATTCTCGTGGTGCTGGTTGTTCTGGTGATGATCGGCCAAGTTTGATGCGCCAGGCACCAGGCAGCAGCATCAACTTCCAAGCGGAGGCCGAGCGCTGTCCGCGGTTGCAGCAAAGCCTGCTGCCAGGCTGATCGCCAGCAGAAACACGGACAGAACCATGAAGATCACCGCGAAGCCGGTGTTCTGGCCAATGAAGCCAATGAACGATGGCGCCACGAGGATGCCTGAATAGCCCAGCGTGGTCACCACGCTCATCCCGGCCCCAGGGGGCAGGCCCGGCTGGTTGCCTGCAGCCGAAAAGGCGATCGGGATGATGTTGGCCAGTCCGAGACCCGCGAATCCAAGAGCGCCGATCACCAGCCATGGGGTCGGTGAAAGCCCGGCCACCAGCAGTCCGATTGCAGCGATCAGGCCGGATATCCTCAGGGTCCTCACTGCGCCGAAGCGGTTGCGAACCGCGTCTCCAAGGAAGCGCATGACCGCCATGGTGGCGGAAAAGGCGGCGAAGGCAAAACCAGCCGTCGCGATGTCGGCGCCGCGTTCCTGGCGCAGGTAAAGAGCAGCCCAATCGAGAATGGCGCCTTCCGGGATCATCGCAAATAGTGCGATCAGGCCAACCACATAGATGGTCGGCTGGCGAGGAAAGCGCAGCGGTTGTCTCGCTCCTTCCTGCGGCTGATCCTCGTCAATGAGCGCCACCGCTGCCACCCCGACGGCTGCCAGCGACAAGGCCGACACCACCAGCGCGTGGGAAAAGGAACCGAGCGCCTGGATGGTGATGCCGCCAAGCGCACCGCCGGCAAAGCCGCCAAGGCTCCAGAAGCCGTGCGAAGCCGACATGATGGCGCGCTTCAATGCCTTCTCCACCGCCACCGCATTGGTGTTCATGGCAACATCCATGCCGCCCACCAGAGCACCGAACAGCACCATCGCAGGTGCGGCCAGCCAAAGGTTCGGCATGATCACCACGAGGGGAAGCCCAAAGCAGCAGGCAAGCGCGAACCAGCGAAGCACACGTCGCGAGCCGAGGCGCGGTATCAACACGCCACAGGAGGGCATCGCTACCAGGGCGCCGAGACCGAAGCCGAGGATAAGAAGCCCGAGCGTGGCCTCGCCGATCTCCAGCCTCGTCAGAAGCAACGGTATTTGTGGCGCCCAGCTGCCCACGATGAAGCCGTTCGCCAGAAACATGGCCGCAACCGCCCAACGGCCGCGTCGGGCCTTCCGTTCAAGATCCGTATTCAAGATGCTCTCCACTCACCCGCGGCAGAGCTAAATCGATTGAAGCACCAGTCAATGGGCCAGCGATAGACTGCCGGCAGCCAGCCGGTCACGTTTCGTCACTGCCGCGAAACAGAAGATCTAGGCATAAACCACCAACAAGTCCTTGGCGTCGATCTGGTCGCCCGCGCGAACCAGAACCTCGGAGATCGTGCCGTCGCGTTCGGCATGGAGCGCCGTTTCCATCTTCATGGCCTCGATCGACAGAAGCACGTCGCCGGTCTTCACGCTTCGCCCCGGAGAAATCGCGAGCGTAGAGACCACGCCAGGCATCGGTGCACCGACCTGCGCCTCGTTTCCGCTTTCCACCTTGCGGCGAGCCTTGGACGCATTTGAGCCGCGCAGCCGGTCCGGCACCTTGATGCGGCGTGGCTGGCCGTTGAGCTCGAAGAACACGGTCACCATGCCTTGATCATCTACATCGCCGATCGCAAGGCAGCGCACAATCAACGTCTTGCCACGCTCCAGGTCGAGCGCAATCTCGTCTTCCTGGCGCATGCCATAGAAGTAGTTGGGCGTCGGCAGCACACTGACGGGGCCATAGGTTTCCTGCGCCGCAGCAAAGTCGGTGAAGACCTTGGGGTACATCAGCCAGGAGGCGAACTCCTGCTCGCTCGCTGGCCGGCCGAGCTTGTCTGCGAGCTCCTTGCGCTTGGCTCCGAGATCCGCCGGCTCAAGCAGGGCGCCAGGACGCGCGGTGATGGGCTCAGCACCCTTCAGCGCCTTCTTCTGCAAGGCTGCCGGCCAGCCGCCCGGAGACTGACCGAGGTCGCCTCGCAGCATGGACACGACGGAGTCGGGGAAGGCGATGTCCTTGGTTGGGTTTTCGACGTCCGCAACGGTCAAGTCCTGGCTCACCATCATCAGCGCCATGTCGCCCACCACCTTGGAGGAGGGGGTTACCTTGACGATGTCGCCAAACATCAGGTTCACGTCGTGGTAGGCTTGCGCCACCTCGTGCCAACGGGTTTCCAGTCCCAGCGAGCGCGCCTGCTCCTTAAGGTTGGTGAACTGGCCACCGGGCATCTCATGGAGATACACTTCCGACGCTGGGCCCTTCAGGTCGCTTTCAAACGCCGCATACTGATTGCGCACCGCTTCCCAGTAGAACGAGACGCGCCGGATCGCTTCGGCATCGAGGCTCGTGTCGCGCTCAGACCCTCGCAGCGCTTCCACCAGCGACCCGAGGCATGGCTGTGAGGTGTTGCCGGAAAACGCATCCATTGCCGCATCCACCGCATCGACACCAGCTTCCACGGCGGCCAGCACCGTGGCGGCCGCAATGCCGGATGTGTCATGGGTGTGGAAGTGGATGGGCAGGTCGGTCGCATCGCGCAGCGCCTTGAACAGGACACGCGCGCCGGCGGGCTTCAGGAGACCGGCCATGTCCTTCAGCGCGATGATGTGAGCGCCAGCTTTTTCCAGTTCGGCGGCAATCCCCGTGTAATAAGTCAGGTCGTATTTGGTGCGCCGGGGATCGAGGACATCGCCCGTGTAGCAGATCGTCGCTTCGCAGAGCTTGTTTTCGGTGCGAACAGCATCCATCGCGACGCGCATGTTCTCCACCCAGTTCAGGCAATCGAAGACGCGAAACAGGTCGACGCCGCCGGATGCCGCTTCGCGCACGAAATGCTGCACGACATTGTCGGGGTAATTCGTGTAGCCGACGCCGTTTGCGCCGCGCAGAAGCATTTGCAGGAGGATGTTTGGAGCGCCCTTGCGGACGAGTGCCAGCCGCTCCCACGGATCCTCGGTCAGGAACCGCATGGCGACGTCGAAGGTCGCGCCACCCCAGCATTCCAGCGAAAGGAGTTGCGGAAGCGCGCGTGCATAGGCGCCAGCAACCGCGGCGATGTCGGCGGTGCGCATGCGGGTGGCAAGCAGCGACTGGTGCGCGTCGCGCATGGTGGTGTCGGTCACAAGCACGCGCGTTTCGGCGCGCATCCACCGAGCGAAGCCTTCCGGTCCGAGCGCTTCCAGCTTTTGCTTCGTACCATCCTGCACCGCAGCCTCGAAATGCGGAACACGCGGAGCAGCAATGTCGCTTCGCGGCGTCGGGCGGCCGCGCGTTTCCGGGTGTCCGTTGATTGTGACGTCCGCCAGGTAGGTCAGGAGCTTGGTGGCCCGGTCCTGCCGCTTCACGCTCGCAAAAAGCTCCGGCGTCGTGTCGATGAAGCGTGTGGTGTAGCTGTTGTCGAGGAAGGACGGGTGGCCGATAATGGCCTCAAGAAAGGTGAGGTTGGTCGCCACGCCGCGGATCCGGAACTCGCGAAGTGCGCGGTCCATGCGCTTGATCGCTTCGCCGGCAGTGGGCGCCCAGGCCGTGACCTTTTCCAGGAGCGGGTCGTAAAAGCGCGTGATCACCGCGCCGGAATAGGCGGTGCCGCCATCGAGCCGGATGCCGAACCCCGTGGCGCCGCGGTAAGCAGTGATGCGGCCGTAGTCGGGAATAAAGTTTTGTTCCGGATCTTCCGTTGTGATGCGGCACTGCAGGGCGTGTCCGTTCAGCCGGATCTCGCTTTGCGCCGGGACACCGCTTTCGGGCGTGCCGATTGCAGCTCCCTCGAGGATGTGAATCTGCGCCTTGACGATGTCGATCCCGGTGACCTGTTCGGTGACCGTATGCTCGACCTGAATGCGCGGGTTGACCTCAATGAAGTAGAACTTGCCAGTGTCCGCGTCCTGTAGGAACTCGACCGTACCGGCGCCGATGTAATCCGTGGCTTTGGCGATCTTCAGCGCATAACCGCAAAGCTCCGCGCGCTGGCTCTGGTCGAGGTAAGGGGCTGGCGCGCGCTCCACGACCTTCTGGTTGCGACGCTGGATGGAACAGTCGCGTTCAAAGAGATGCACCGCGTTGCCATGGGTGTCGCCAAGCACCTGCACTTCGACGTGGCGCGCGCGCTCGACGAGCTTTTCGAGATAGACTTCGTCCTTGCCGAAGGCGGCTTTGGCTTCCCGCTTGGCTTCCGTGACTTCCCGCGCAAGATCCGCTTCAGCGCGGATGGCGCGCATGCCACGGCCACCTCCGCCCCACGACGCCTTCAGCATCACAGGGTAGCCGATCGCGTCAGCAAGTTTGCGGACCGCGTCCATGTCGTCGGGCAGCGGCTCGGTTGCCGGGACCACCGGCACGCCGACCTCGATCGCGAGGTTGCGGGCGGCGACCTTGTTGCCGA
The DNA here is from genome assembly GCF_017813335.1 of Tianweitania sediminis. Lineage (GTDB taxonomy): Bacteria > Pseudomonadota > Alphaproteobacteria > Rhizobiales > Rhizobiaceae > Tianweitania > Tianweitania sediminis. The sequence goes on from NZ_JAGIYY010000001.1 coordinate 798,667, forward strand.
GCCGGCGCATGGTCCCCGGCTTGGGGCCGATGAAGATGATGCCGTTTTCGGCGCAGGCATCGGCGAACTCAGGGCTTTCCGAAAGAAGGCCGTATCCCGGATGGATCGCGTCCGCGCCAGAAAGCCTGGCAACGCGGATCACCTCGTCGATGGAAAGGTAGCTTTCGATCGGACCAAGATCCTTTGACAGATGAGGACCGCGCCCGATCGGATAGCTTTCGTCGGCCTTGAAGCGATGTAGCGCGTATTTGTCTTCTTCCGCCCAGATCGCAACGGTGGCGATGCCGAGCTCGTTTGCGGCGCGAAACACGCGGATCGCGATCTCGGAACGGTTGGCGACGAGGATTTTCTTGATCTGCACTTCTGAGCTCCGAGCGCGGGGTCTTGGGAGCTTAGCCGATGTTGCAGCGCAAACAAGCAGCAGTGGCGGCATCGGCTGCCGCCAAAAGCAAAACGCCCGGCACGAAGCCGGGCGTTTGTCGCGAAGCCGGAGCGGCTTACTGCGAGATGGTTTCGTAGGTGCCGTTCTTCCACTCGTAGAAGACGTAGCCCGGCAAGGTGACGTCGCCCTTGTCGTCGAACTCCAGATTGCCGAGCACGGTGTTGAACTGGCCTTCGTCGAGCGCCTTGGTGACGGCCTCGAACTCGGTGGAACCGGCAGCCTTCACGGCTTCGGCCCAGGCCTGGATCGCAGCATAGGTGTAGAGCGTGTAGCCTTCCACCGGCTGGTTGGCGGCCTTCAGCGCGTCCACGACGGGCTTGGCGGCCTCGTTCTTGCTTGGATCCGGAGAGAAGGTCATCAGCGTGCCTTCGCCGGCCGGGCCGGTGATCGCCCAATACTCGTCGGTGACAAGCGCGTCGCCCGACATCAGCACGGTGTTCATGCCCTGCTCGCGCATCTGACGCACCATCAAGCCGGCTTCCGTGTGGTAGCCGCCGACGTAAAGCACGTCCACGCCTTCGGACTTCAGCTTGGAAACGAGAGCCGTGTAGTCCTTTTCACCAGCCGTGTAGGCTTCGTACATAGCCGGCTTGCCGCCCTTTTCCTCGTAGGCCGCCATCGTGGCGTCTGCGAGACCCTTGCCATAGGCGGTCTTGTCGTGAACGAAGGCGACCTTCTTGCCTTCGAAGTTGTCGATCAGGTAAGCGCCGGCCACTTCGCCCTGCTGGTCGTCACGGCCGCAAACGCGGTAGATGCCCGGGCCCGGACGCTCATCCGTAAAGGCCGGGTTGGTGGAAGCAGGCGAAATCTGGATGATGCCTTCTTCGGAATAGACTGCCGAAGCCGGGATCGAGGAGCCGGAGCAGAAGTGACCGGCCACGAAAACGACGCCGTCACCGGCCATCTGGTTGGCAACAGCCACGGCCTGCTTGGGGTCGCAGGCGTCGTCGCCGACCTTCAGCACGAGCTTTTCGCCATTGATGCCGCCGGCATCGTTGATGTCCTTGACGGCCTGCTCGGCACCCGCGCGCAACTGAGCGCCGAACGAAGCATACTGCCCGGTCATCGGGCCGGCGGTGCCGATCGTGATGTCAGCCAGAGCCTGACCGGACATCAGCAAACCAAGCGCCGCGCTGGCAAGAAGAACCTTCTTCATTTGAACTCCCATAAACACCTTCAATGTTCCCATTGCGAGGCCGGTGAGGTGCTGTTTCCGGTTCCTCGCTTGCGGTTCCTGTGGAACCGCTTATCCGGCATCAAAGCGCAATTTTCCTTCGAAGAAAAGGCCTTGCTCCAGAATAGCTTAACCCGCCGATCACGCCCGGCGTTTCCAGCCGAGGCCGCCGTTGCGGTCGTATTCGAACCCATATTGGCGCGCCATCTGCTGGCTGCGGGTGATCCGCTGGCCGATGGTGGCGATAACCAGAAGGACGATCAGATCGACGACGTAGTAGTAGGGCGACAACAGGGTGCCGTTGAAGAGCGCGAAGTGGATGAAGCGCGTCGCTGCAGTCAGCAGCACCATGTAGAAGGCGAGCGTTCCCATGGAGCGCCACGTCAACGCGATGGCGCGGCCGGTCAGATATGCCGCACCGCCGGCAAGAATGATCGTGACGAACAGGAACTCCCAGAACGTCACTTCCCAGATCCAAGTCATTTCCGGTGCCATGTCGATTCCTAATGCGCCCCGCCTTCCAGATAGGCAGCTCGGACTTCCGGCCGTTTCAAGAGCTCCGCACCCGTGCCGCTCATCGTGATGCGGCCGTTCACCATGACGTAAGCGCGATGGGCAAGCTTGAGGGCGTGGAAGGCATTCTGCTCCACCAGGAAAACGGTAAGGCCTTCGCTCTTGTTGAGTTCGCGAATGACTTCGAAGATCTGCTTGACGATGAGCGGCGCCAAACCGAGCGAAGGTTCATCCAGGAGAAGCAGCTTCGGGCGACCCATCAACGCGCGGGCGATCGCCAGCATCTGTTGTTCGCCACCAGACAGCGTGCCACCGCGTTGCGAGGCGCGTTCCTTCAAGCGGGGGAACAGCTCGTAGATGCGCTTGAGGTCACTGTCGAAGTGCTCGGGCGCCACGAGCTGTGCGCCCATCTGCAGGTTCTCGAGCACGGTCATGCGCGGGAAGATGCGGCGGCCTTCAGGTGACTGCGCAATACCCAGGCGCATGATCTCATGCGTCGGCATGCGCGTGATATCGGTTCCGTCGTAAAGGATGCGCCCTGTGCGCGCCTGCGGACTACCGCAAATGGTCATCATCAGCGTCGACTTGCCGGCACCATTGGCGCCGATGAGCGTGACGATCTCGCCCGGATTGACCTCGACATCCACGCCGCGCAAGGCGACGATCTTGCCGTAATAGGTTTCAACGCCGGAAACGGAAAGAAGCGGCTGCGCCATCAATTGCTGTCCCGTGCGGCCTGCGGATCGGCCTGATGCTCATGCTCGTGGCGGGCCGCGGTCACCTCGGCGCGCACCTCAGGCACATCGATCTCGGCTTCATCGTCGACACCCAGGTAAGCCGCGATCACCTTCGGATCGTTTTTCACGAAGCCTGAGTCGCCATCGGAGATCTTGACGCCGTAATCCAGCACCACGACGTGATCGGAAATCTCCATCACCACGCCCATGTCGTGCTCGATCAACAGCACGGACGTTCCCTGCTCGCGGATGAACTGCAGGAATTGGTTGAGCTCCGTCGATTCACGCGGGTTCAGGCCTGCAGCCGGTTCGTCGAGGCAAAGGAGTTGCGGGTCCGTACACATCGCGCGCGCGATCTCGAGTCGCCGCTGGTCGCCGTAGGGCAGGTCGCCGGCGGGATCATCCGCACGGTCAACGAGGCCTACGCGCTCCAGCCAGTAAACGGCCTTTTCCACCGCTTCCCGATGCGCCTTGCGGTAGGAGCTCAGCCCAAGAATGCCTGCAAAGGTGAAGCCCGATGCCACCGTTAGCGGGTTGTGCTGGGCAACGAGCAGGTTTTCGAGCAACGTCATGCCGCCAAACAAGCGGATGTTCTGGAATGTGCGCGCGACTTTGGCCTTCTTCGAAATCTCGAAGTCGGGCATGCGCTCGAGAAGGAACACGCCGCTCCCCTTGTCTGTCTCGTAGCGAGCACTGGAGCCGGTGACCTTTTCGACGAGGTTGGCTTTCGCGCCGGCGCCATGGCGCATCACGATGCGGCCTTCCGTGGGCTTATAGAAGCCGGTCACGCAGTTGAAGACGGTGGTCTTGCCGGCGCCATTCGGCCCGATCAGCGCGGTGATGTCGCCGCGCCCGACTGAAAAGGATAAGTCGCCCACGGCCACCAGCCCGCCGAAGCGCATGGTGAGGTGTTCCACCGTCAGAACGGGATCGGTTTCCCACCGATGCACGCTGGTGCCCGCCACCGGCACCCGAGGCTCTGCCGCGATGCTCAATGACCTTCTCCCTGCGAAACCATGTCGGCGCCGATCTTCTTCTGCTCCTTGAGCACGGCGGACGGCGTTCGCGTCGTCACCAAGCCTCGCGGCTTCCAGACCATGATCGCAACCATGGCAAGACCGAAGATCAGCATGCGGTACTGGACCGGATCGAAGCCCGGCAGCAGATTGCCGAGGAAGCCAACGTTGCGCAGCAGCTCGATGCCGCCGATCATCACCACGGATGCGACCACGACGCCGATCTGTGAGCCGAGCCCGCCAAGAACGACGATCGCCAGAATGATCGCGGACTCGAGGAAGGTGAAGCTTTCCGGCGAAATGAAGCCCTGCCGGGTGGCGAAGAAGGAGCCCGCGAAGCCGCCAAACATCGCCCCGATCGAGAACGCCGTCAGCTTCGTGTTGGTGGTGTTGATCCCGAGCGAACGGCAGGCGATCTCGTCTTCGCGCAAGGCTTCCCAGGCACGTCCCACCGGCAGCTTGCGCAGCCGCATCGTCACGAAGTTGGTGAGCAAAGCCAAAAGGAAGATGATGTAGTAGAGATAGATGAAGCGGTGGATGGTGGAGTATTCGAGGCCGAGCAGAGCGGATGCGCCATCCTCTCCGCGCGTGAACTCGTAGCCGAAGAAGGTGGGCTTGGGGACGCCGGAGATGCCGTTGGGGCCGCCGGTTACCTCGTACCAGTTGAGCAAGACGACGCGAATGATCTCGCCAAATGCGAGAGTGACAATAGCCAGATAATCGCCGCGCAGCCGCAAGACGGGGAAGCCGAGGGCAAGACCCCAGAATGCAGCGAGCATGCCGGCCAGGGGCAGCGCCGTCCAGAACCCGATGAACTCGAAGTGCGTGGACAGCAGCGCAAAGGAATAGGCTCCCACCGCATAGAAGGCGACGTAGCCAAGGTCCAGCAGGCCTGCGAGTCCCACCACGATGTTGAGACCCCAGCCAAGCATCACATAGGTCAGGATCAGGATGGAGAGGTCGATCAGCTGACGCTGCTGACCAGGGAAGATCGCCATGATCAGGAAAGGCAGGAATGCGGCGATCGCGAAAAGGGCGATCGCAATTGCCCGCGACACCCAGCCGGGCCGCACGGCAACCTTGCCGCCGCTGCTGCGGCGCAGCCTGCGGGTGATCGGGCGCTCGGTCCGGAAAACGAAGAGGTTGAGCAGGAGCCGGCCGACAAAGACAATCGCGACGGCGGTGAACCAGAGAACCCAGCGGGTGGTGATGTCGAGGCCGCCCGGAGCAATCTCGGTTCGAAGGGCAAGAAAGAAGAAGCCGAGCACGCCGGTAAGCAGCGCTGCACCGACTGCGTCGATCAGCGTGTCGCGCAGCGTGTAGCGCTTTACGGGCGGGCCACCGGCGTCGCTGCGGGCTTCGCGCAGGGCTTGAGCGCCCGCCGGCTTCATTTCCGAAGCGGAGGGAACAGTGGTGTCTGACGCCATCAGACCTTCTCCACTTCCGGTTTGCCGAGCAGGCCCGACGGCAGGAAGATCAGCACGATGGCCAGGATCGAAAAGGCCGCCACGTCCTTGTATTCGACGCTGAAATAGCCCGACCAGAACACTTCGATGAGGCCGATCAGGATGCCTCCGAGCATGGCGCCCGGCAACGAGCCGATGCCGCCCAGAACGGCCGCTGTGAAAGCCTTCACCCCCGCGAGGAAGCCGATATAGAAGTCGATCACCCCATAAAGCAGCAGGAACATCAGTCCCGCCACGGACGCGAGCGCCGCGCCCATAACGAAGGTCAGCGAGATCGTGCGGTCGACGTTGACGCCGAGCAGCGATGCCATCTTGCGATCCTGTTCGCAAGCGCGTTGCGAGCGCCCGAGCGAAGTGCGCGAAATCAGCAGGGTGAAGCCTGCCATCAGCACAAGGGTGGTCAGGATGATGATGATTTGCATGTAGGAAAGTTGGACGAGGATCGCGCCGGTTTCCGTGTCGCCCTGCATCAAGGTGATGCCGCCCTGGATCTGCGGCGGAAGCGGCTTCACGCGTGCGCCCTGGGAGATCTGAACGAAGTTCTGCAGAACGATCGACATGCCGATGGCGGTGATCAACGGGGCGAGGCGGAAGGAGCCACGCAACGGGCGATATGCGATCCGTTCAACCGTCCAGCCCCAGGCGGCGGTAAACAGCATGGATACAATCAGCACGATCAGGAGAACCAGCGGCAGGAATGCGAAGCCGAGCACGCTGGTGAGGATCAGGAAGGTCGCCAAGGCAATGAAGGCGCCGATCATGAAGATGTCGCCATGGGCGAAGTTGATCATGCCGATGATGCCGTAGACCATCGTGTAGCCGATCGCGATCAGCCCGTAGATAGACCCCAGCGTCAGCCCGTTGATAAGCTGCTGAAGAAAATATTCCATACGGTAGCTTTGCTCCCCGAGGGTGGCCGCGGCCTTCTGCGAGCTGCCGGTACCCTGCTGATTTTTTCTAGTCCTAGCGGCTCGCTTTCGGATTGCAACGCCAAAATTCTGCAACAATGGCTGAAACGTAGGCTTCGGCCACTTCTAAGGCATTTGGCCTGTGGACTAGCGCGGTGACGTTACTGGAGCAAAGCACGTAACCGAGGGAGATCGCCAACCTTCAGTTGCGGCTAAACGCTGAAGCCATGACGAAACGGGTCGCGATCGTCGATGAAGATCGTGTTGAAGCCGGTTTGCCGCGCCCATCCAGCGATGGAGGGAATGATCGCCGGGCGACCTGCGACTTTGGCCTCGCGTTCCACCCGACCGTTGAAAACCGATCCGATGATCGACTCGTGTGCGAAGGCGTCGCCAGCCTTCAGCTTTCCCTTGGCATGGAGTTGCGCCATGCGGGCGGAGGTCCCGGTACCGCAGGGCGAACGGTCGATTGCCTTGTCGCCATAGAACACCGCGTTTCGGGCATGCGCCCCTTCCACCGTGGGCGCACCGGTCCAAAGTATATGCGTTAAGCGGTTGATGGCGGGGTTTTCCGGATGGGCGAACTGGTAGCGCTCGTTGAGGCGCTGGCGCAGAACCGGGCTCATGGCGATAAGATCGCCGGCAGCGAAATCCGCGATGTCGCGGAAGTTCGGCTGCGGATCGACGATGGCATAGAAGTTGCCGCCATAAGCAACATCGACCGTGATCTCGCCGAGGCCGGGACAGTCGATCGCCAGGCCTTCGGCGTAAAGGAAGGACGGCACGTTGGTGATGCGCACTTCCTCGACGTAGTCTCCTTCCTGCCGGTATTCCGCAATCACCAGGCCAGCGGGGGTATCAAGCCGAAGCGTGCCCGGAGTTTTCGGCCGCACCAGCCCCTGCTCGATCGCCATCGTGACCGTACCGATCGTGCCATGGCCACACATCGGCAGGCAGCCCGACGTTTCGATGAACAGGATGGCAATGTCGCAATCATCGCGTGTAGGCGGGTAAAGAATGGAACCCGACATGACGTCATGGCCGCGCGGCTCAAACATCAGGCCGGTGCGGATCCAGTCATACTCGGCGAGGAAATGGGCGCGGCGCTCCATCATCGTTGCGCCCTGCAGCAGAGGCCCTCCGCCGGAAACCAGGCGCACCGGATTGCCGCAGGTGTGGCCATCAATGCAGGAAAAGGTGTGCCGGGCCATGGGTGCTCCTAGAAGCGGTTAGCCACGAAAGGCTGAAGATCGATCGGCAGCGTTTGCGCGAGAAGAAGGTCGCGGATCAAGCGTCCCGTCGCCGCAGCCTGGGTGAGACCGAGATGCCCGTGGCCGAAGGCATAGAAGATGCCGGGCCTTTTTGCAGGTGAGATCACGGGAAGGGAGTCCGGCAGCGAAGGTCGATACCCCATCCATTCGCGTCCACCTTCCGTTTTGAGCCCCGGCAGGAATTGCCGCGCCTTTTCCAGCATTGCCTTGGAGCGGGCGTAGTTGGGCGGGCGCTTGAGCCCAGCGAGTTCAACAGCGCCACCGATGCGCACGCCGGTAGTGAGCGGCGACACAACGAAGCCGTGGCCCACGAACGTGAGCTGGCGCTTCAGATCAAACGCGCCCGGCGGCAGCGTCGTGTTGTAGCCCCGCTCGGTTTCCAGTGGAATGCGGTCGCCGAGACCAGCCGCAAGTTGATGCGACCAGGCACCCGCCGCCACGACAACGCGCCTCGCCAGGCGTGTTGTTCCATCCTTGAAGCGGATCGTGGTGCCGTTGCCGCCGGGTTCGAGGGCCTGGATGGTCGCGCGCTCGAACCGGGCGCCTTGTTGTTCGGCATAGGCCCAGATCGCCTGACCGAACAGTTTGGGATCAGCGACCTGTTTCCAGGTGGGCTGGAAGGTGCCGTGCGTGAAGCGCGGCGACAGCCCCGGCTGGAGCTCGGCAAGGCGGCTGCCGGCCACGTGTTCAAAGGGGATGCCGAGCTTTTCGCGCGCATCCCAGCCAGGTAGCGACCCGCGGAACTCGGCCTCGCTTTCAAAGAGGTCGATGGCGCCATTGCTGCTGATCATGCCTGCTGTTCCGGCGCGCCCGGCAAGGCCCGCCCATTCGCTTTCGGCCAGCCGCATCAAGGCTGCCTGGGCATTCAGTCCCGCCTCGAAAAGCTTCGGGTTTCCGGCCTTCAAGAACCGAAACAACCAGGGTGCGAGTTGCGGCAGGTAGGCCGGTGGGATGGCCAAGGGACCGAGCGGGTCCATTAGCCAGCCGGGCAGCTTTCGCAGCATGCCCTTATGGGCAAGCGGGAGGGGATCGGAAAAGGCAAGCGCGGCCGCGTTTCCCGAGCTCGTTTCCTCGCAAATGCCGGTGCGATCATAAAGAATGACCCGTTCACCGGCTTCGGCGAGATTGGCAGCAACGCAGATGCCGATGATGCCTGCGCCGACAACAACGATTTCCTCTGGCGCGGTGTTCATCGACTGGCGATCCTTGGCTCAGAAGCGGGGCAGGCTCGGGCGACTGGCCAGCGCATCAGTGATGATCTTTTCGACGGCTGCCCGCCTTTCGCCGAACAGCGGCAGGCGGGGACGCCGCACCCGATCGTTGGTGTTGATCGCATGCACTTCCGCGAGCTTGATGTTCTGCACGAGATAGGTGGACACGTCGAGGTCGAGCAATGGCCGGAACCAGCGGTAGATGGAGAGCGCTTCATCGCGGCGACCTTGCTTCATCAACTGATAAATCGCCACCGTTTCGCGGGGGAAGGCAGTGACCAGTCCGGCTACCCAGCCGACGGCGCCCACCGACAGCGCTTCAAAGGCGAGGTTGTCGACCCCTGTGAAAAGATCGAAGCGATCGCCGAAGGCCGAGATGATCTCCGTGGAGCGACGGATATCGTCCGACGACTCCTTGATGGCGACGAAGCGCGTGTCTTTTGCCAGTTCTTCCATGATGGGGATCGTGACGTCGACGCGGTAAGCGACGCGGTTGGAATAGACCATGACCGGCAGGTCGGCGGCTGCCGCCACCGCGTTCAGCGCCGCCACGGTTTCTTCGGGGTTGGTGTGATAGATCGGAGACGGCACCACCATCAGCCCGGATGCACCGGCTTTTGCGGCACGCCTGGCCATCTGCTCGGCTTCGCGCGTGCCGGCCTCGTTGACGGTGAGCAGCACCGGCTTACCCCCAGCAACGCTTTGCGCCGTCTTTAGAACCGCAATTTTTTCGTCATGGCTCAGCATCGGACCTTCGCCAAGTGAGCCAGCAACGATGATGCCGTCGCAGCCCGCCTCCATCTGGAGTGCGAAGCAGCGCTCGTTTTCAGCGTGATCAAGCTCATCGTCGGCCGTGAACTTCGTTGTGACGGCTGGAAAAACACCTGACCACATCGCGTAGTACCTCTGATATATCAACAGAAGCTTTGTTAAGGCTCGTTCTAAGTTTCTGTCAAGCTGTGATATATCAATAGCATGAGCCAGATAGTCGATCTGCCGGTTTCCCTGCGCGCCTACCGCGCTTTGGAAGAAATGATCGTGACGCTGGAACTGGCGCCCGGCAGCACCACCACGGAAGCCGCGCTTGTGGAGCGTGTGTCGCTCGGCCGAACCCCTGTTCGCGAAGCGATCCAGCGTCTTGCCTGGGAGGGCTTTCTCCTTGTGCGCCCACGCGCGGGCCTTCTTGTTGCGCCGCTGGAGGGAACCGGCTGGAACAAGGTTCTCGATGCACGATGTGGCATCGAAGTGGTGTTGGCCCGTTCCGCAGCGCTTGCGATCCAGGCAGATGCCCAGCGTCCTTTTCTGCAAGCTTCCGAGGGCATGTATGCCGCGGCCGCAGCCGACGACGACCGTGCCTTTCTGGCTGCCGACAAGGCTTGGGACGAGGCACTGGCGAAAGCTGCCGACAATCCCTACGCGGTGCGGGTGGCAGCGCCGCTGCAAACCCACAGCCGGCGTTACTGGTACCGCTACCGGCGCGGCAGCGGATTGGCGCAAGCCGCCAATCGGCACATCGCGGTGATCGAGGCGGTGCTGCGCGGCGATGCGGCAGGTGCGGAAGCCGCTATGGGCAACCTCATGGACATGCTCCGGCAGGACGCGGCTGCGATCATGGGCTGAAGCCCCAAAGCAAAAACCCGGCAGAGCCGGGCCTTTGAAACGTTCTGGAGCGGAAGGCCCGGGATCAGGCGTTGCGGCCTGCCACGAAGTTCGTGCTCTGCCAGCCTTCACCCGCCGAAAGGATGCAGCTGTTTCCATCGGTGCCCGTGGCGATGATGGTCCAGGTTCCAGCGTCGGAAACAAACACTTCCAGAACCGCGCTCTTGTCGACGACGCCGACAGCCTGTGGCGCTTCCTTGAACTGGTCGGAAAGCTTCTGAACAATCTCGTTGCGCGCCGCGCACGTGTTCATCTGCGCCATGGTTTCGCTCGCAAGCTGCGGAGCCGGAGCCACGGGGTCAGCATGGATTGCTGGAGCAGAGGCGAAAATACCGGCAACAGCAACTGGTGCAAGAAGGGTAGCGATGCGTATCATTGGCCTTCTCCTATTTTGGCCGCACGTCGCCCATGAAGGAGACATAGCTCCTCCGACGCTTCGTGTCGGTCCTGCTTCTGGTTTCGCCGGTCGTTTGTTTGTTTCGCGCCGCCGCAAGTAAGGAAGCTTAAAGCCGGCTTCCCGTTTCATCACGTTTTCTTGACGGCTGTTAAAAAGCCTTGCCGGAACAAAAAAGGCGACGCTTCAAGCGCCGCCTTCCTGCAATCCAGAGGTTCGTGAGGTCAGTTCATCGTCGGGATGACGAACTCAGCGCCTTCCTTGACACCGGACGGCCAGCGCGAGGTCACCGTCTTCGTCTTGGTGTAGAAACGGAAAGCATCGGAACCGTGCTGGTTCAGATCGCCGAAGCCCGAACCCTTCCAGCCGCCAAAGGTGTAGTAGGCAATCGGAACCGGGATCGGAACGTTGATGCCAACCATGCCGACCTGAACGCGTGACGCGAAATCGCGCGCGGCATCCCCGTCGCGTGTGAAGATAGCGACGCCGTTGCCATATTCATGCTCGTTCGGCAGCTTGAGCGCTTCCTCGTAGTTTGCCGCCCGCACCACCGAAAGAACGGGACCGAAGATCTCTTCCTTGTAGATCGACATGTCCGGCGTCACTTCGTCGAACAAGCAGCCACCCATGTAGTAGCCGTTCTCGTAACCCTGCATTTTGAAGCCGCGGCCATCCACCACGAGCTTGGCGCCTTCCTTGACACCAGCATCGACATAGCCCTTGACGCGGTCGAGGGCCTGCTGGGTCACCAACGGACCGTAATCGGCGGACGGATCGGTTGACGGACCGACCTTCAGGCTTTCCACGCGCGGGATCAGCTTTTCGACGAGACGATCGGCTGTTTCCTTGCCAACTGGCACCGCAACCGAGATGGCCATGCAACGCTCGCCGGCAGAACCGTAGCCGGCGCCGATCAGCGCATCCACGGTCTGGTCCATATCTGCATCCGGCATGATGATCATGTGGTTCTTGGCGCCGCCGAAGCACTGGGCGCGCTTGCCGTTCGCCGTGGCACGCGAATAGATGTACTGCGCGATCGGCGTGGAGCCGACGAAGCCGATTGCCTTGATGTCCGGATGGTCGAGAATGGCGTCCACGATCTCCTTGTCGCCGTTGACGACGTTGAGGATGCCGGCGGGCAGACCTGCCTCGAGGAACAGTTCCGCAATCTTCATCGGCACGCCCGGGTCACGCTCCGACGGCTTCAGGATAAAGGCGTTACCGCAGGCGATTGCCGGGGCGATCTTCCAAAGCGGGATCATGGCCGGGAAGTTGAACGGCGTAATGCCGGCAACGACGCCGAGCGGCTGGCGCATGGAATACACGTCGATGCCGGGACCTGCGCCGTCGGTGAATTCGCCCTTCATCAGGTGCGGGGCGCCAATGCAGACTTCCACGACTTCAAGGCCGCGCTGGATATCGCCCTTGGCATCGGGAATGGTCTTGCCGTGCTCGCGAGCGAGTAGTTCGGCGAGTTCATCGTAGTCGCGTTCCACAAGCTGCAGGAACTTCATGAGAACGCGCACGCGCCGCTGCGGGTTGGTTGCTGCCCAGGCCGGCTGCGCAGCCTTGGCGTTTTCCACGGCCTGGCGGAGTTCCGCAACCGTGCCGAGCGCAACCTTGCCGCGGACGCTGCCGTCCATTGGCTGCATGATGTCCTGGCTGCGTCCGCTGGTGGAGGCGACGTGCTTGCCTCCGATGAAATGTCCGACCTCAGTCATTCTCGCTCCCTCGTCAGGCTGGTGGGTGGTGGCGCGTTTCTACGCCTCCAAGCCCGACCTGCGCAATGCGAGCGGCGCAGCAACCGTTGTGCATGAATTGATGTCGCTTCAGGGAAGGGCTACAAACGCCGCAAGGGGAGGGTTGTGCGTGAACTGGGATGACATCCGCATCTTCCTGGCGGTTGCGCGGGCGGGGCAGATCCTAGGCGCGGCGCGCCGCCTCGGGGTCAACCACGCCACCGTTTCGCGCCGGGTCGCCGCGCTCGAAGCGGATCTGAAGACGCGCCTGTTCCGGCGGGTCACCACAGGCACCTTGTTGACGCCCGCAGGCGAGCAGTTCCTGCAAGTGGCCGAACGCATGGAAGCCGACCTGATCGCCACCCGGGCCGAGCTTTCCGGCGAAGAAGAAGCGGTATCCGGACCGGTCCGGATCGGCGCTCCAGATGGCTTCGGCGTGGCGTTTCTGGCGTCGAGGCTGGGCGTGCTGATCAGCCGGCATCCGCAACTCGAAATCCAGCTGGTGCCGGTGCCGCGTTCCTTTTCCTTGTCTCGGCGCGAAGCGGATCTGGCCATTACCGTGGACCGGCCGGTGGAAGGCCGGCTGATTGCGGGCAAGCTGGTCGATTATTCGCTGGGTCTTTACGCCGGTTCGGGATATGCCAGCGAGCATGGCGTGCCGCAAACCGTCGAAGACCTGCTGCAGCACCAGCTGGTCGGCTATGTCGGCGACCTGACCGTCAGTCCATCTCTCGATTATGCGCCGGACCTCACGCCGGACTGGACGAGCCGGTTCGCAATCTCATCGGCCTTGGGGCAGGTGGAAGCGGTGCGGTCCAATGCCGGCATCGGCATTCTGCACACCTTCATTGCACGCCAATACGCAGCCGACCTCGTGGCAGTGCCGGGATTTGCCGCAATCCGGCGAAGCTACTGGCTGGTTTACCACGAGTCGGTTCGGGGAGTGCGGCGGGTCCAGACCGTTGCAGCGTTTATCCAGGAAGCAGTGGAACGCGAGCGGGCGATCTTTTCCTGAAACGAAAAAGGCCCGCGGAAGCGGGCCTAATCCGAGTTCATTGTTGCCTTACTGGTTGGCGGCCGGAGCCGTACCTGTAGCCGGAACCGTGCCGGGAGGTGTTTCACCACCAGCAGGGGCTGGAGCAGCGGCAGGCGCGGCGGAGTCAACCGGGGCAGGTGCATCGGCAGGGGCTGCAGCCGGAGCGGCTGGCTCATCCGCGATGGGAGCCGGTGTCACCGAAGTCGTGGCAGCTGTGGGTTCGGCATCCGTGCCAGGGGTGTTGTTCGGCACGAACACGAAGTAGGCGACGATTGCCAGCACGACGACAACTGCACCGATCAAGATGCCGTTGCCGGAGCCGCTGCGGCCTGGGCTGACATTGGTCTGGTTATAGGTCGAGCCCGGCGTGACCACCGGATCCGGCGACGCCGGGTCAGTCGTGGTGCGGTTGGGCGAAAGCGGATCATGGTTGGGCGGAAGTGCCATTTTCGCGGATCTCCATCAGTTGTTGTGGCCTGATAACGCGGTTATCCTCGAATCGGTTTCACAGGAATTTGAAACGCGGTTTCAGTGCACCGCGTCCAGCCTGAAACCGCGGGCACGCAGCAGTTCAACCAGTCCTTCCTCACCTGGAAGGTGGAGCGCCCCGACGGCCAGGAAGGCGTTGCCCGCTTCAAGAAGAGGAGCAGCGCGTTCTGCCATTGTGTGGTTGCGGGCGGTGACCATCACCCGCTCGAATTCGGAATAGCTATCGGTGCTTCCGTGAGGAAGCGTTTCATCAAGGGCCGCCCAGATCATGCCGATCTCGGCTCGGTTGTAGAGGCCCACCATCGTTTCCACGACGTCGTCGATTTGGTCAGCTAGTGCTACGGTTTCGAGCAGGGCCTGAAGGTGGAAGTCCATCGGCAGGCTCGCCATGGCCTCTAGCTGGTCGAGGGCGGTTTCGAGCCCGAGCACGGGCTTGCCGGCAGCCTTTGCTTCCTGGGCGATCTTCATGTCCAGGACCGGCTCACCGGTGGCGCGCCGCGCAACCTCGCAGGCCGGCGTTGCGAGAACCGTCGCAAGCATCCAAGGCTTCATCTTGTTGACGCTGTTGAGGTTGAGCCCCTTCGCGGCCAGCCTCGTTTCCAGCATGCGGCGCTGGTCCCCCGTGAGGCGGCTGCTTAGCGAGGTGCCGTCCGTGAACATGGTGAGGTCTGGATGCTCGGCCAAAACAGCCAGCATGCGGCCGGGCTCTAGGATGTCGGTGGTTTCGATCACCACGGTCGCCGCTTCACGCAGTGCTGCCTCCGCAGCGGTGGGGAGCGCAACAACTCTCGGATCGGCAACATGCATGGTGCCCAGCAGGAAGGAAGGGGCAACGCCGTCCTTCTCGATCCGCCAGAAGATGGCCCTGCCATTCGGAATGGCGGCCGCGGCAGCTTCCACCCGGCGCATTGCCGCCGGATCGCTGCCTGCGAGGTGTTCAACCAGATCCATTCCGGAGCAAGCGGCAGTTTCGGCCGCCCTGCTTTGCACGGCTGTCGTCAGGACGGCGAGAAAAACAAGAAAGAACAGCAGGTTGGCGGCCCCAAGCCCCCACAAGGCAATTGCCGCTGAACGATGAACCAAGGACAGGAATGAAGCCATCTCTCCTTTCTACAGAAAGAACGCGGCCAATCCGTTAAGACGTGCGCTGGTTACCGGCGCGGATGCGCCGAGGCATAGATGTCGAGCAGGCGGTCGGCATCGACGCCGGTGTAGATCTGCGTTGTGGACAGGCTGGCATGCCCCAGCAGCTCCTGGATGGTGCGCAGGTCGCCGCCGCGCCCGAGAAGATGCGTTGCAAAGGAATGGCGCAGCGCATGCGGTGTTGCGGTGTCGGGCAGGCCCAGTGCGGAACGCAGCCGCTGCATTTCACGCTGGACGATTGCGGCCTGCAGCGGCCCGCCGCGCGCGCCGCGAAATAGCGGCTCGTCAAGTGCCAGGTGATAAGGGCAAAGGCGGCGGTAAAGCGCGACCGCTTCCTGCGCCGCGGCCAGAACCGGAACAAGCCGCATCTTCCCGCCCTTGCCGGTGACGCGGATCGCCTGTTCACCACCCCGGAGCGTACCGGCGGTCAGGCCCAGCGCTTCGGAAATGCGCAGGCCTGACCCGTAAAGCAGTGTGAGAACGGCTGCATTGCGCGCGGCGATCCAGGGTTCTTCCGCCAGTTGTTCTCCCGTCGACACCACGCGCTTGGCGTCCGAGGCGGTGAGCGGCTTGGGGAGGGACTTTGGCTGACGCGGTGTTCGCAGCGCGCTTGCACCGGCTGCGTTGGCAAGACCGCGTTTCTGGAGAAAACGAAGAAAGGAACGCAGCCCCGCCATGCCGCGCCCCACGGTGCGTGCACCGGCTCCTTCGGCGCGACGGCTGGACAAAAAGGCACGCAGATCCACCGGCTTGAGGTCTGCGATCTCGGCAACACCCGGGGGGCCACCAAGGTGGTTTGTCATGAAAAGGAGGAACTGCCGGGTGTCGCGCTCGTATGCATCGACCGTGAGGGGCGACAGACGGCGCTCCTTCGCCAGGCCATCCAGCCAGGCCAGCCGAGCCTCAACAAGATCCGCTTTTGCCGGGATAAGGATTGCGTCCGCCAACAATCTGGTTCCTTGCACTGCCGCCACCATGAGCGGGTCGGCTTACCAGCGGGTGAAGATTGTGTTTCGCTGCCGTCCGGCGTAGGACCGCCTGCTTTCCGAGCAGGTTACCATGAGCGACAGCAAATACATCAACCTTGCCGTGGTCGGCGCCGCCCATGGCATCAAGGGTGAGGTGCGGGTGAAGACCTTTACGGGCGATCCGCTCGCGCTGGGCGATTACGGGCCCTTGCGCACGCAGACAGGCCAGGAGCTCGTGGTCGCCCAAGTCCGGCCCGCCAAGGATGTGGTGATCGTGCGCTTCAAGGGCGTGGAAACGCGCAACGACGCCGAGGCCCTGAATGGAACCGAACTCCTGGTGCTGCGCGACAAGTTGCCGGAGCCGGAGGAAGACGAGTTCTACCATGTCGATCTGATCGGATTGCGCGTCGAAACGGCGTCCGGCGAGCCGGTGGGCACGATCGCCGCGATCCATGACTTTGGGGCCGGCGAGATGCTGGAAGTGAAGCGCCCGGGTGCAAAACCGGCACTCGTCCCCTTCACCCAGGCGGCCGTGCCGACCGTCGACATCAAGACCGGCGTAGTACAGGTGGAGCCGATCGCGGCGGGCCTGGTGGACGACGAAGACGACGGGGATGCCGGGCGTCCGGACGGGGAGGGCTGAGCCTGACCTTTCGCGCAACGGTTCTGACACTTTACCCAGACATGTTTCCGGGGCCGCTCGGCATGGCTCTGGCGGGACGTGCGCTGCAGAACGGTACCTGGTCGCTCCAAGCACTCAACATCCGCGACTTCGCGGAAGACCGCCACCGTACGGTGGACGACACGCCCGCGGGGGGCGGCGCGGGCATGGTGATGCGTGCCGACATCCTGGCCAAGGCGATCGATCATGTCAGCGATGACCGTCCCAGGCTCTTGATGAGCCCGCGCGGCAAGCCGCTGACCCAGCACCGCGTGCGCGAACTGGCCGCCGGTCCTGGTGCGGTTCTCGTCTGTGGCCGTTTCGAAGGCGTCGACCAGCGCGTGATCGAAAGCCGCGGGCTCGAGGAAGTGTCGATCGGCGACTACATCCTTTCGGGAGGGGAAGCGGCCGCCCATGTCGTACTCGACGCCGTGGTGCGCCTGCTGCCCGGCGTCATGGGCAATGCGCTGTCAGGCGATGAAGAAAGCTTCGAAAACAACCTCCTGGAGCATCCGCACTACACCCGGCCGCCGGAATGGGAAGGCCAGCCGATCCCTGCGGTTCTTCTTTCGGGCGACCACGGGAAGATTTGTGCCTGGCGGCGTGCTGAAGCCGAACGGTTGACCGCCCTGCGCCGCCCGGATCTGTTTTCCCGCTACCAGCCTTTCGTGGGCGGGAAAAAAGCCAAGCCGGAGACGTGACAGCCGCGGCAATCTGGTGTATTGGCGCGCCACCATGCGGACAGCTGTCCCATGCCCGTCAACAATCGACGGTGAAACCGCCCCTGGCATCTGCTTTTCCGGAAGCGTTTGTCATAGCCGAACGGTCCTTGAACTGAGCGGTGAGCGCAGGGCGCTCTGGCAGTCGGAAGAAGCAAGAAGAGGTATGACCCGATGGATATCATCCGTCAGCTCGAGGCTGAACAAGCCGCAAAGATCGAAGCCAAGCGCACGCTCCCGGAATTCCAGCCGGGCGACACCGTTCGCGTCATGGTGCGCGTAACGGAAGGCACGCGCACCCGCGTGCAGGCCTATGAGGGCGTTTGCATTGCCCGCGCCGGTTCCGGCTTCCAGGAAAACTTCACCGTGCGCAAGATCTCCTATGGCGAAGGCGTGGAACGCGTGTTCCCGGTTTATTCGCCGATGGTGGAAGGCGTTGAAGTCGTGCGTCGCGGTAAGGTGCGTCGCGCCAAGCTGTATTACCTGCGCGATCGCCGCGGCAAGTCGGCCCGTATCGTGGAAAACACGAGCATCCGCGCCCGCAAGCTGAACGACGCCGAGCGTGAAGCCGCCCAGGCTGAGCGTGCACGCATCGAGGCAGAAAAGGTCGCTGCAGCCCAGAAGCTCGCAGCCGAGAAGGCAGAAGCTGAAAAGGCCGCTGCATCCGCAGAATAGTTGAGGGCAGCGCGTCGCGCTGTTGATCCAGCAATGTGAATGGCCGTATCGGAAACGATGCGGCCATTTTTCTTGGCCAGCAGGAACCAGGCCACGCGAAACATGATCACCATCCGACCCGCGCTCGAAACCGACATGCCGGCCGTCACGACCATTTATCGCCATTCCGTTGAGCATGGCACCGCTACCTACGAACTGGAGGCGCCGGACGAGACGGAGATGCTGGCACGGTTTCGCTCCCTGAGGGGCGCCGAATACCCCTATCTTGTTGCGCTTGATGAAGCGGGCGAGATCCTTGGCTACGCCTATGCCGGGCCGTTTCGAGCGCGGCCCGCTTATCGCTTCTTTGCTGAGAACTCGGTCTACCTTGCTCCGCATGCGCAACGAAAAGGCGTTGGACGGCTGCTGATGCAGGCCCTGATCGAGGCCTGTGAGAAGCTCGGTTTTCGCCAGATCGTTGCTGTGATCGGCGATGGTTCACCCAGCAGCGCGTCAGTGAAGCTGCATCGAGCCTTGGGTTTTCAGATGTGCGGCACAATGATCGGCTCGGGTTTCAAGCACGAGCGATGGCTCGACACAGTTCTTATGCAACTGCCACTGAATGGCGGCACTTCGAGCCCGCCGGACCCCGACTCGATGCCCGAGCGGCGCTACCGCGCCAGTCTATGAGGCGTCACGCTTCCACGAGCTTCAAGGTCTTGTCGAACGCCTTCAGGGCCGTGGCCAGTTCGTGTCCGCGCTTGAGGATCAGGCCGCTTGCGGCCACTACGGAATAAGCGCCCTGCTTGCGGGCGAGAGCCGGGTTCTTCACGATCCTGAACAAAGGGACTTCGCTGGTGCGCCGGAACACGGAAAAAACCGCCTGATCTTTCAGGTGATCGATCGCGTAGTCCCGCCACTCATTCGCAGCAACCATCCGGCTGTAGATCCTAAGGATCTGGTCGAGTTCCTGGCGATTAAAGGTCACCGGGATGCTTAGCCGCGCGTTCCGTGCTTCCGCCAGTGGGATCAGCTGGGCTGTTTCCCGTGAATCATCCGCTGCTTGCGACATCGTCCGCCTCGCTTTTCCTGATCATCCAACAAGAGGTGGAGCGGGAACGTTTCGGTTGCAAGCAACGTGGCAGACACTGCGCGCTTCAGCTGTCACAAAGATTAAGCCCGCGTTACACTTGGTGATCGCGAGCCACAATCTCGCCTTACAAACATCGACCTGCGGCCATTAAGCAGAACCAACATCCGGACGTTGCCTGAGACGGTTCGATCCGGTCCCGACCGTAACCCCAAGCCCCCCGCCCACGGGCGGTGCCGGGTCGAACCAACTCCTTATCCCCAAAGCTTGGACGATCCGTCGGCGCGATTTTCTAATTTCGCGTCGCTGCAGCCGATCCGCGGAAGCGCAGCATTGCAGCCCCAAGGATCTTGCTTGGGCGGCCTTCTGCGTCCACGGTTTGGACGAGCACCGCGCAGCCGCCATTTCCCTTCTTCACGACTTCGCTCATCGGGATCTCGAAATGAGCGGGCTTGCCATGCCAAACGCCGGGCGTTTGCATGGAGCGGACAGCATGAGAGTATGTCACAGTTTTACCGGCGTTCTCACCGCGTTCGATTGTGACCGGGTTGGCGGCGTCATAGGAAATCAAAACGACGTGGGCGTTCTGCTTGGGACCGGCGAGTTCCCCCACATCGATTGTCAGAACGCCGTTTTCCTTGCGAACGGAGACTTGGACCGGCAGCGCATCGTCGTTTGCACCGAGTTCCCGCTCGACTGCTTTGCGGTCCGCACCGTTGACATGGGTCCGGCCGTTGATCACAGCCTGTGGGGTGTAGACCGTGCGGGCGCCCAACGCATCCGCGTATTCGCGCTGGCGATCCGTGTTTTCCGGCGCGGCCAAAGTGTCTCGCCAACCCCGATAATCCCAGTAGTCGACATGATAGGCGAGTGCCACCACGCCTTCCTGGCGCGCCATCGTGCTGAGCACTGCATCCGCTTTGGGGCAGGAATCACAGCCTTGGCTCGTGAAGAGCTCCACCACGCCGCGAATGCGTTCCTGCGCATGTGTGGGGACAAGGGTCAGAACCAGCGCCGCCACGGCGGTGAAAAGCTTTAAGCGCACGACATACCAACAGGCTGTTTGAAGGACGGCCAAGAAACAAAAGATAATGCTGAAACACTAGGCAGAAGCCGGATGGGCGGGAAGTCACGTTGCGGTGACACTCGGGCCGTCACCCATCACGAGGCTGCGGGCCTTCAGAAAGATAAGGGCCGCACGAGGCGGCCCTTATCCAATTCCGATCAGGCTGCGAGGTCGCGCAGCACGGTCTGCAGGATGCCGCCGTTGTTCATGTAGGTGACCTCGTCCAGCGTATCGATGCGGCAGACTAGCGGCACTTCACGCACTGTTCCGTCGGCAAAGGTGATCACGGCCGTGCGCTTTTCACGCGGCTGGACGTTGCCAAGGTTATCGATAGTGACGGTTTCGTCCCCGCGCAGCCCAAGCGAGGCCCAGGTCGTTCCTTCCTCGAACACGAAGGGCACGACGCCCATGCCCACGAGGTTGGACCGGTGGATGCGCTCGAAGGATTGCGCGATCACGGCCTTCACGCCAAGCAGGTTGGTGCCTTTCGCAGCCCAATCGCGTGACGATCCGTTTCCGTACTCCACCCCGGCAAACACCACCAGCGGCACGCCTTCGGCCTTGTAACGCATGGCCGCGTCGTAGATCGAAAGCTCATCCTTGGAGGGGTAGTGGATCGTGTAGCCGCCTTCGCGGCCGTTCGGACCCATCATGTGGTTGCGGATGCGGATGTTGGCGAAAGTGCCACGCATCATCACTTCATGATTGCCGCGGCGCGTGCCGTACTGGTTGAAGTCGGCGACGCCCACTCCATGCTCCATGAGGTAGGCACCGGCAGGGGAAGCCGCCTTGATGGAACCCGCCGGCGAGATGTGATCGGTCGTGATCTTGTCGCCAAATAGGCCCAGGATGCGCGCGCCCTTGATGTCGGAAATACCCGAACCGGACTTGCCCATGCCCACGAAGTAGGGCGGGTTCTGAACGTAGGTGGAGTCGTCGTCCCAGGCATAGGTCTGGCCAGCCGGGATCTGCACGTTCTGCCAGTTCTCGTCGCCCTTGAAGACATCCGCATATTTCCGCTCGTAGAGTTCGCGGGTGACGTATTTCAGGATGAACTCGTTGACCTCCTTGGACGACGGCCAGATGTCCTTGAGATACACCGGCTTTCCGTCCGAGCCTTCGCCGAGCGGCTCCTTGGTAAGGTCCTTCTGGACGGTTCCGGCGAGCGCATAAGCAACCACCAGCGGCGGCGAAGCCAGGTAGTTGGCCTGCACGTCGGGTGAAATGCGGCCTTCGAAGTTGCGGTTGCCCGACAGCACGCCCGCGGTGATCAGACCCTTGTCGTTGATCGTCTTGGAGATCGGCGCCGGCAGTGGGCCGGAATTGCCGATGCAGGTGGTGCAGCCAAAACCGACGAGGTTGAAGCCGATCGCGTCGAGATCCTTCTGCAGGCCGGCCTTTTCGAGATATTCAGCCACCACCTGGCTGCCCGGCGCGAGTGAGGTCTTCACCCAGGGCTTGGACTTCAAACCCTTGGCGACGGCATTACGGGCCAGCAGGCCCGCTGCAATCAGGACGCTCGGGTTGGAGGTGTTGGTGCAGGAGGTGATCGCTGCGATCGCCACGTCGCCATGGCCGAGATCGAAGCTTTCACCTTCCACGGGGTAGCGGTTGGTGAGCTGACCCGGCTTCTTGTAATCACCTTCCAGCGCTTCAGCGAAGCCGGACGCGATGTTTTCCAGCGCGATGCGGCCTTCCGGACGCTTCGGACCGGCCATGGAAGGTACAACGTCGCCCAGATCCAGCTCGAGCGTATCCGTGAAAACGAGATCCGAGCCATCGCCTTCGCGCCACATGCCTTGCGCCTTGGAATAAGCTTCCACCAGCGCAATCCGATCCTTGGCGCGGCCGGACATGTTGAGGTAGCTCAGCGTTTCACCGTCGACGGGAAAGAAGCCGCAGGTCGCGCCGTATTCCGGACCCATGTTGCCGATGGTGGCGCGATCGGCGAGCGGCATGTTGTCCAGGCCCGTGCCGAAGAACTCCACGAATTTCGAGACCACGCCCTTCTTGCGCAGCATCTGCACAACGGTGAGCACGAGATCGGTTGCGGTGACGCCTTCGCGCATCTTGCCGGTGAGCTTGAAGCCGATCACTTCCGGCAGGAGCATGGATACGGGCTGGCCGAGCATGGCGGCTTCCGCCTCAATGCCGCCCACGCCCCAGCCGAGCACGCCCAGGCCGTTGATCATCGTGGTGTGGGAGTCGGTGCCGACGCAGGTATCCGGGTAAGCGACGGTTTCGCCGTCTTCTTCCTTGGTCCAAACGGTTTGACCTAGATATTCGAGGTTCACCTGGTGGCAGATGCCGGTGCCGGGCGGAACAACGCGGAAGTTCTGGAAGGCCTGCTGGCCCCATTTCAGAAAGCGGTAGCGCTCGCCGTTGCGCTCGTATTCGAGCTCCACGTTGCGGGCAAACGCGTTCGGCGTGCCGAATTCATCGACAATCACGGAGTGATCGATCACCAGGTCGACGGGCACCAACGGGTTAATCTTCTCGGGATCGCCGCCAAGGGCCTTGATGCCGTCGCGCATCGCCGCAAGGTCCACCACGGCCGGAACGCCGGTGAAGTCCTGCATCAAGACGCGCGCCGGGCGGTAGGCGATCTCGGTTTCGACCTTGCCCTTGTTGCTCAGCCATTCGGCAACTGCCTGGATGTGCTCCTTTGTGACAGTCTGGCCGTCTTCGAAGCGCAGGAGGTTTTCCAGAAGCACCTTCATGGAAAAGGGCAGCTTCGAAACGCCCGCCAAGCCGTTCTTCTCGGCTTCGACGAGGCTGAAATAGACATAATCCTTGCCACCCACGGTCAGGGTGCGACGGGATTGGAAACTATCGAGTGATTTGGTCACGTCGGTCCTCAACTTCAGTAGCCGATGAGGAGCGGACGCCTGCTGCGCGGTTTCAAGGATCGCGCGTAGGTGCGGGTGCGATCATTTCCGCTGTCCGTTCCTCGCGTCGACGCCTGAAAGGGCTCGCACGCTGGGTTCGGCGCATATTTTGCAGATCCCACACCGACCGCTGGCGTGGTTGTCCGGGATATAGAGAATTTCGTAGAAGAGTTCTAGACAGATTCCACTCGGAAATCGGCTGCGGAGCGGTCGTGAAGGGAAATGGCATGCGGCTCACCGCACAAGATCTCGGTGCGGAGCGCGGCGGCGAACGCATCTTTTCCGGGCTGCACTTCGCAATCGGTGCCGGCGAAGCGCTGCTCGTCACCGGCCCGAACGGGGCCGGGAAGTCCACGCTGCTGCAGGTGCTGTGCGGGTTGTTGCCCGCCGCAGAAGGCACGATCCTGCTCGAAGGCGCCGGCGAGGAATGGCCGACCGTCGCCGCTGCCGCGCATTATCTCGGCCATGGCAACGCGATGAAGCCGGCCATGAGCGTGGAAGAAAACCTCCGCTTCTGGCGCGAGTTTAACGGCGAGCCATGCCTCGAGGTGGACGAAGCGCTGGAGGAAGTGGGCCTCGGCAGCCTGGGTTACCTGCCCTTTTCCACCCTTTCGACCGGGCAGCGCCGGCGCGCAGCCATTGCGCGCCTGCTCGTTTCCTGGCGGCCGATTTGGCTTCTCGACGAGCCCACGGCCGGCCTTGATGCTCGCTCCGAGACACGCTTCACGGCGCTTATGGAAGCGCACCGCGCCGACGGCGGCCTCATCATTGCCGCCACGCACTGGCCGTTGCATCTGCAGGATGTGAAGGAACTCGTGCTGGGAGACGCGGCGTGAGTTCGGTTCTCACGCCACGCGTGTCCTCATGCTAGCTCTTTATGTCCGCGACCTGAAGCTAGGCATCCGCGCAGGGGGCGGGGCTCTGGTCGGCATCCTGTTTTTTCTTGCGGTGATCGCCACGGTGCCGTTTGCCATCGGCCCGGAACTGACCCTCCTGGCGCGGATCGGCCCGGCCATGCTCTGGACAGGCGCCTTGCTTGCGTCTCTCCTTGGCCTCGACCGCCTGTTCCAGGCCGATCGCGAGGATGGCTCGCTGGACCTCCTCGTGCTTGCAGCCGAGCGCCACATGCTGCCGCTGATCGTACTCTTGAAATGCCTGGCGCACTGGACCGCGAGTGTCCTGCCGCTCGTGATTGCGGCGCCCGTACTCGGCATCCTCCTCAACATGGATCCGCTTGCCAATGCCGCAACCACGCTGACGCTGCTTGTCGGATCTCCCGCGGTCACCTTTGTCGGGGCCATCGGTGCCGCGGTTGCCGTGACGCTGCCGCGGGGCGGGCTCCTCGTCTCGGTTCTGATCCTGCCACTCGTCATCCCCGTGCTGATCTTCGGCGTGTCGACAGCCTATGCTTCCGTCAACGATCCGGCGCCGTTTTTGCCACCGTTTCTGATCCTGTGCGCCTTGACCTTGTTTTTCACCGTGCTCGGCCCGCTGGCCGCAAGCGCGGCACTTCGCGCGGCGCGCGGTTGATGTCGGCGTGCTAGCGCTCTGTTCAAGGGAACTCCGCAGCAATTGCAGCCTGTCGCTGGCCGCCTTATCCTGAAGACCCATGACCGAAACCACGCTTACCGGCCGCTTTGCCGGCCTTGCCAACCCAACGCGCTTTCTTGCGCTGGCCGATCGGCTGATCCTGCCGATGGCTGTTCTGAGCCTGCTGCTCCTGGCCGCTGGCCTCGTGCTTGGCTTTCGCGCTCCCGCCGATTACCAGCAGGGCACCACCGTGCGGATCATGTATATCCACGTGCCGTTCGCCTGGTTGTCGATGATGTGCTGGGGCGTGATGTCGGTTGCTGCCCTCGGCACGCTCGTTTGGCGCCATCCCCTCGCGGATGTCGCGCTGAAGGCTGCCGCGCCCGTGGGCGTCGTGTTCACCGGTCTTGCGCTTGCCACCGGCTCCATCTGGGGCAAGCCGATGTGGGGCACCTGGTGGGTGTGGGATGCCAGGCTGACATCGGTTTTCGTGCTGTTCCTGATGTATCTGGGCGTGATTGCCCTGACGCGTGCGATCGACGACGCGGGCCGGGCCGGACGTGCCGCTGCGGTCATCACGCTGGTGGGCGCGGTCAACCTGCCGATTATCAAGTTTTCCGTGGATTGGTGGAATACGCTGCATCAGCCCGCCGCTGTGTTCCGCATGGACGGGCCAACGATCCATCCGACCATGCTGTGGCCGCTGATGATCACGGCCCTCGGCTTCACCGTGCTGTTCTTCACGCTCCATCTTGCCGCGATGCGGACAGAAGTCCTGCGGCGAAGGATCTTCGCCATGCAACGCTTGGCCGCCCGCCGTGAAGAAGGGCGCAGCGCATGACCCATCTTCTTTATGTCGCGGCAGCTTATGGCTGCGCCGCACTGGGCCTGGGCGGGTTGATCGCCTGGATCGTGTGGGATCAGCGCGCTTGCCGCCAGCGCCTGACGCGATTGGAAGCAAGCGGCGTGAAACGCCGTTCGGAGCGTGCCCCGTCGTGACCGAGCCCGCACACCCTCAGCTGGAAGCGCGTTCTGGTCGTCGCCGCCGCCTCAGCGTGCTGCTCGTTCCCCTGATCCTGTTCGGCGTTCTGGTTGCCTTTTTTCTGGCGCAGCTGATGTCGGGGCGGGATGCGTCCACCGTGCCATCGGCGCTGATCAACCGACCGGCGCCGCAGACGGATCTTCCGCCCCTCGCCGCGACAAGTCTTCCGGGCCTGCGTTCAGCCGATTTCCTTGGCAAGGTCACGCTGGTCAACGTGTTCGCATCGTGGTGCGCGCCGTGCCGGGAAGAGCATCCGGTTCTGCTGGCTTTGTCCCGCGACGAACGGTTCACGCTCGCCGGCTTGAACTACAAGGATGCGCAAGACAATGCGGCTGGCTTTCTCCGCGAGCTCGGCAACCCCTATGACGCGATCGGCGTCGACGCCAGCGGACGCACCGGCATCGACTGGGGCGTTTATGGCGTTCCGGAAACTTTTGTGGTGGGCCGCGACGGCATCATCGCCTTCAAGTTCGTCGGGCCGCTCAGCGCAGAGACCGTGCGCCACGAATTGATGCCGGCGGTCGAGGCAGCCTTGGCAGAAGTTCCTGGCGCATGAGCCCTTCGGAAGTCAGGGCTCATTTCGAAAAGCAGGCACAGGCCTGTGCGCATCTCGGATCGCCCTTTACGGCAATGTTGTGCTTAACGCTCGGCAGGATCTTGGACCCAAGCGACCGCGTTGGCAGCGCCATTCTGCAGTGGAAGGGCGATGCAGGGGCTGACGCGTTGGCACTGCGTCTTTGTGGCGGTTTGCACCGCCTCGTTCTTCAAGCGCAGGATGCCAAACTGGCTGCTGCCTACCCGCCGAACGCAGCAAACCGGGACGTCCTTGAAGTTGTCTTGCCCCAAGTTCTCCATCGTCATTCCCAGCAGCTCCTCGCCGAACTGCAACGCGCGCCTCAGACCAACGAGATCGCCCGCTCGGGCATGCTGCTGCCGGGATTTCTGTTTCTTGCGCGACAAACCGATCTCCCCTTGAAGCTTTATGAGATCGGGTCCAGCGCGGGACTGAACCTGCTGTTCGATCGCTTCGGTTACCAGTTTGCTGGGCGGCGGTGGGGGCAGTCAGCATCACCGGTTCAGATTACGCCCGAAATCCGTGGAAAGAAGGCTATTCCACTTGGGGGCAACCTGATGATTGCATCACGCCGCGGGTGCGACCTTGCTCCGATCGATGTGCAAGAAGCGCAGGCACGCATGCGTCTGCGCTCCTTTGTGTGGGCTGATCAGGACCAGCGGCTAGCTCGTTTGGACGGTGCTCTGAAGCTGGCCCAACAAACGCCCGTCGACCTCGATCAGATTGACGCTGAGGCCTTCGTTCGCAACGAACTGGCGGAGACTCCGCAGGGCGCCGTTCGCGTGGTGTTCCACTCCATCATGTGGCAGTACATGCCCGTTGAGGCGCGAGATGCCATTGAAGCGCAGCTTGCGGCCGTCGGGAGTGCGGCGTCCAAAAGCAGCCCGCTTGCTTGGTTGCGAATGGAGCCAACTGGCGCTGGTGCGCCCTGGGCGGAGCTGACACTCACCCTATGGCCAAATGCCCGCACACTGCACCTTGCAAACTGCGACTACCACGGTCGCTGGATCGAGTGGCTTGTATGATTGCCGCCTCAGCCAAACCTCAGCCGTAGAAGTCGCGACGCAGGTCACCCAGCATCTGGCTGCGGTCGGCGCGCAGGTCCGCCAGTTCGCGCGGGCTCAGGCACTCGATCTCATTCGCAAGGCGATTGTAGCGACGACGCTTCTCGATGTGGCGTTGCGCGTGAACAAGAAGATTGGTGAACAGCATGTGAGCGTCCTTGATCAGCCGAACGTCGGCTGGTTCGCTCCTCCCGTGGCGTTGATTGCAGCCACAGGATGCCACGACTGGCGAATTTTAAAACGGTTCATGCTGCAATGCAGCAATGCACCTTTCGCATGGCGTGTTTCATAAAGCCTTAATGATCCGTCGTGGAGGTAGCGGGTTTCGCCGGCTGCTTGATCTCGTGCCGCATGATGAGCGGCATCTGCGTCAGGGTGAAGATCATCGTGATCGGGAACATGCCCCAGGTCTTGAAGCCGACCCAGAAATCGGTCGAAAAATTGCGCCAGATGACTTCGTTGAGGATCGCCAGAAACAGAAAGAAAACGCCCCAGCGCAGGGTCAGCTTGCGCCAGCCTTCCGTGTCCAGCTTGAAGGCCGAATCGAACACGTAGCCCAGCAGCGACTTGCCGAACAGGAGCCCGATCAGCAGCGCCCCGCCGAACAGGGTGTTCACGATGGTGGGCTTCATCTTGATGAAGAGCTCATCCTGGAGCCAAAGCGTCAACCCGCCGAAGATGAAGACCACTACGCCGGACACCAGCGGCATCATCGGCAATGTACGAAGCAGGATCCAGGAGGTCAGCAGGGCAATGGCCGTCGCCACCATGAAGAGGGCGGTGGCAAGAAAGAGCGGATCCCCGACGGCTGCCAGAGCGGGAAACCGCTCCATCAGCCATTCGCCACGCGTGTTGCCGAAAAAGAAAACAAGGAGCGGCCCGAGCTCGAGCGCGAGTTTGAGGAGCGGGTTGATCTCCTTTTTGCGCGAATCGGCGGGGTCGCGTTCAAGAATGCGCGGTGTCATGGTCGTTGATGCCTTCTGCGGGTCGCCAGGTGCGGCGCCCCTTTGGGTGAAAAGCTGTGCCGCGCGAACACGGCGATGTTGAGGAGAGGTTCTCCCGCTCAGGTCAGGCCGGCAATCGCGTTGGCGAAATCGTCGGCCCGGAACGGCTCGAGATCGTCCACCTGCTCCCCAACGCCGATGAAATAAACCGGCAGCTTGTGCTTGGCGGCAATGGCGACAAGGATGCCGCCGCGGGCGGTGCCGTCGAGCTTGGTCATCACCAGCCCGCTAACCCCCGCCACGCTGCGGAAGATTTCAACCTGGTTCATGGCGTTCTGCCCGGTGGTGGCATCCACCGTTTGCAGCACCGTGTGCGGCGCGTCCGGATCGAGCTTTTTCAGCACGCGCACGATCTTGTCGAGCTCGCCCATCAACTCGGCCTTGTTTTGCAAGCGGCCGGCCGTGTCGATGATCAGAACATCCGCGCCATCGCGCTTGGCCTGCGCAAATGCCTCATAGGCGAGGCTCGCCGCATCTGCGCCAAGACGGGATGAGATGACCGGCGCGCCTGTCCGCTCGCCCCAGATCTTCAGCTGTTCGATGGCCGCGGCCCGGAACGTGTCGCCGGCCGCGAGCGTGACCTTCACGCCGCCTGCTGTGAGCTTTGCGGCCAGCTTGCCGATCGTGGTTGTTTTGCCGGTGCCGTTGACGCCAACCACGAGGATCACATGCGGCTTGTGAGCAAGGTCAAGTTCGAGCGGC
The DNA here is from genome assembly GCF_017813335.1 of Tianweitania sediminis. Lineage (GTDB taxonomy): Bacteria > Pseudomonadota > Alphaproteobacteria > Rhizobiales > Rhizobiaceae > Tianweitania > Tianweitania sediminis. The sequence continues at coordinate 827,827 of NZ_JAGIYY010000001.1, forward strand.
TGGGCAACCGGGCGGAGCACCGCTTCCACTTCGCCTGCCACAACGCGACGAACGTCTGCCTCAGTGGTGCGGCTCGAAAAGCGGCCTTCCGCCAGCTTGTCGGCCACACGCATTGCCGTTTCCACCCCAAGATCGGCGCGGATCAGGACCTCTTCGAGTTCCTCCACGATTTCTTCGGTAAGCAGCGTCCTGGTGAACACGCCGGCCAGATTGTCGCCAAGCTCGCGGGACGATCGTGACAGGCCTTCACGGAGCCGTTGCAGCCAGCGATTGCGCTGCGCTTCCGCGGCATTCACCTGGACGGGACGCTCGACCGTTTTGCCGACGGTGATCCGGTCTTCGCTGCCCGGCGCAGCGGAACGCTCCATGCGTGGTTCCGGCGGGCGCTCAGCTGGTGGCGCTTCGGCCGGCGGTGCGTCGCGAAGCGGCACCTCATGGGGCTGGGCCGGTGGGATCTCCAGCGGGACTGGAGCCGGTTCGATCGGCTCTGCAGGCGTGGGCTCTACCGCAGGCTGGATCTCGGCTGGCGTGCTCGGACGAGGCGGCTCGGCCGGTACGGGAAGTTCTGCCGGAGCTGGCTGCGGCGCGGGCTGGGGTTCGGGCGGGCGCGGCTCTTCCGGCTGCGCGCCAAAGGAAAACATCTTCTTGAAAAAGCCGAGAGCCATGACCGTCCTTCAGGCCGCGTGTGCGGCGCGTTGGCGCTCGATGCGCGCTTCCGTCCAAAGCCGGTCGCCAGTCCAGCCGGTGACGACAACGTCAACGATCTGGCCGGGCTGCCCGCTTGTAACGGCTGCCAGCGTGAAGCCTTCCGTGCGGCCGATGCCATCGCGCTCCACAAGCACGCGCTGCCGCGTACCGACCAAGCTGGCGAGGTGTCGTTCGTAGGCCGCATCGCCCACGGCTCGCAGCCGTCTGGCGCGTTCCTTGACGAGGCCGCGGTCAAGCTGGGGCATGCGTGCGGCGGGCGTACCTTCGCGTGGGCTGAAGGGGAAAACATGGAGATGCGACAGGCCGCACTCCTCCACGAGCTTCAGCGTGTTTCCAAACATCGTCTCGGTTTCGGTCGGAAAGCCGGCAATCAGATCGGCGCCGAACACGATGTCGGGGCGCACGGCCCGAATGTCGTGGCAAAAGCGGATGGAATCATCGCGCAAATGACGGCGCTTCATGCGCTTTAGGATCATGTCGTCGCCAGCCTGCAGCGACAGATGGAGATGCGGCATCAGCCGCTTCTCGCCGCCGATGAGCTCGATCAGTTCGGGATCGGCTTCCACGGAGTCGATCGACGACAGGCGCAGGCGCGGCAGATCGGACACCTGCCCAAGAACCGCGCGGATCAAGCGACCGAGCCTGGGCGAACCGGGAAGATCTGCGCCCCAACTTGTCAGGTCGACACCCGACAGCACCACCTCGGCATAGCCGTTGGCTACCAGGCGCTTCACCTGGTCGACCACGGCGCCGGCGGGGACGGACCGCGAATTGCCGCGGCCATAAGGGATGATGCAAAAGGTGCAGCGATGGTCGCAGCCGTTCTGGACCTGCACCACGGCGCGCGCCCGGCCTTCGATGGCATCCACCATGTGCCCTGCGGTTTCACGCACGCTCATGATGTCGTTGACGCGCAGCTTTTCCGTGTCGTTGACACCGAAGTCGGGCAGGGCGCGATAATTGTGCGCCTTGAGCTTTTCCTCGTTGCCGAGAACGAGATCCACTTCCGCCATGCTGCCGAAGCTCGCTGGCTCGGTTTGCGCCGCACAGCCGGTAACGATGATGCGCGCAGCCGGGTTTTCGCGCCGCGCCTTGCGGATCGCCTGCTTGGCTTGGCGCACGGCTTCGGCTGTCACCGCGCAGGTGTTGAACACCACCGCGCCGCCGGCCAGTGCGCCCAGCCCGGCTTCAGTCGCTTCTCGGCGCATCACCTCGGACTCATAGGTGTTCATGCGGCAGCCGAAGGTCACGATCTCCAGCTTGTTGCCTGCTGTGGTATCCTCCATCAGGCAGCGTCCTCGGCATCGCGCTGCCATTGGCCGGTAGCGGGATCAAAGGTGCCGGACCATTCCCATTCGGCCGGGCCGGTCATGATCACGTGGTCGTTGTCTCGCCATTCCACCGTGAGCGAGCCGCCCGCAGGCACCGTCACAGCCACCGAGCGACCGGTGCGCCGGGTGCGCGCGGCCGACACCGCCGCGGCACAAGCGGCCGATCCGCAGGCGCCGGTGAGGCCCGCACCGCGCTCCCAGGTGCGGATCGTCATGGCATCGGAAGCGGTGACCTGCGCGATCGTGATGTTGGCGCGCTCAGGAAAGATCGGGTGGTTTTCCAGCATGGGGCCGAACTTTTCCAGTTCGTAGGACCATACATCCTGGTCAACCCAGAAGATCGCGTGCGGATTGCCCATGGATGCAACGGACGGCGAATGCAGCACGGGCGCATCGATCGGACCGATCTGCAATTCGATCATGCGGGTGTCGCGGAATTCTTCTGCAAGCGGAATATCCTGCCAGCCAAAGCGCGGCAGACCCATGTCAACGGAGATCAGGCCATTGCCATGCTGGTCCGCGTTGAGAATGCCGGCAACCGTTTCGAAGGTGAAGCTGTTGCGACCCGTTTCGGCGGCCAGCGCCTGCACCACACAGCGCATGCCGTTGCCGCAGGCCTGCGCAGTCGATCCATCCGAATTGAGGATCACCACGTAATGGTCGGTGCCGGGTGTTCGCGGATCGTGGATTGCCATGATCTGATCAAAGCCGGTTGCGGGATCAGCGGCGAGCGCCACCGCTGCGGCGGGCAAAACGCGGTCCGTGCGACCGCGCATGTCGGCAACGATGATGTTGTTGCCGAGTCCATTCATCTTCGCGAAAGGAGCGGGTGACGCCATGCTTTCCTGCGGGTGTGCTTGTCCGCGGCTATATGGCCGACAACAGCAGGAATTACCAGCGCAGGCGCCTCAAGGCCGCACTAAGGAACGTCCCAAACCTGCCCCGGGCGCAGGGCTTGGAAGCGGTCGAGATCGATATCGGCGCCTGCCAGCGCCTCGGCAAGATCTTGTGCGGGCGCATCCACGGCCTCTCCGGTCAGCCGGAAGGTGCCCCAATGGTAACCGCCCGCCAGCGGCGCATCGAGGATCTTGAAGGCTTCTACGGCATCAGCCGGATTCTGGTGGTTGGCTTCCATGAACCAGCGCGGTTCATAGGCGCCAATCGGCAGAAGCGCGAAGCGGAACGGGCCGTGTCGCTCGGCTGCCAAGCGGAAATTGATTCCATCGTGAAAGCCGGTGTCGCCCGCGAAATAGATCTTGCCTGCCGGCGTTTCGATCACGAAGGCGGCCCAAAGGGCCATGCGGCGGTCGCTGTTCCATCGCGCCGACCAGTGATGGGCCGGTTCCAGATGCACCATTGAGTCGCCCACCGCGAACGCGTCACGCCAATCGCCGACGCTAATCCGCGCCTTGGGAATGCGCTTGTGCACCACCGTGTCGTTGCCGAGCGGCGTGATGATCCGCGGATCGTGCTTCTCAACGAGGCGAGCCAGCGTATCGAGGTCGAGATGGTCGTAGTGATTATGGCTGAGCAGCACCGCGTCGACCGGCGGCAGGTCCTCGAACCGCATGCCGGGCGGATTGACGCGCGCTGGACCGGCAAAGCGGAACGGCGACACGCGCTTTGACCAGACAGGATCGGTCAGGAAGTTGAGACCGCCCGCCTGGATCAACAGCGTGGCGTGGCCGATCATCGTGATCCGCAGCGCTTCCGGACGAAGCCGATCTTCCGCGACAGCTTGGGGGAAGGGGCTCGGCCAATGCTTGGGCCAGGGCGCCCGCTTTTCGGTGAAGATCCAGCGATGAAGATCGCGGAACCCGCCCGGCAGCTTGCCACCTGGATTGAAGAAGAGCGTCCCATCGAAGTGGTCGCTGGTCGGACCGGTGAAGTAGCGGTTTCGCATCGCAGCGAGATAGAAGCCTTGTGCTACGTCATCAAGACAACGATGCAGCAATGACACACCCGTGACCTGGATCGCGCATGCATCCCCGCAATTTAGCCCACGATTCTGTTATTTTCTAACCTTGTGCCATAGGTATGTTTCAACCGCAGGCGGCGGACAGGGTTAGAAAACGAGGAAGGGGCGAGGCGATGCAGATCGGCAAACTTGGATTGGTGGCGTCAACGGTTGTGCTGCTCGGCGCTGCTGGGTGCCAAAGCGAGCGCATGGCCTCCCTGAACACGCGTCCGGCGCCCCTGCCAGCTGCGCCCGCCGGAACGGTGACGGCGCAGCAGCTCCCTCCGCCCGCACCCACCACATTCCCGGAAACACCTCCGCCGGCACCAGCCCCGACCACCCAGGTCGCAGCGCTGGATCCCGCGGCTGGCGCTGCTGCGGCGTCAACGCCCGTGACAGAAGGCGCGGTAGCCGGCGTTTGGAACGTGTCGGTTGCCGGCCAAAGCTGCCGCGTCGCGACGCCGCGCACCAAGTTCGGCCAAGGCTTCCGCGCGGCACCGCTGCGCTGCCCGGCCCCGCTTGATGGCGTGAAGTCCTGGGCCGTCCAGGGCAACCAGGTCGTGCTCTACAACGACGGCGGCTCACAGGTTGCGTCGCTTTCCTCCACCGGACCCGAGAAGTTCGACGGCACGACGTCCAGCGGCTCGCCCGTTTCGCTGACGCGCTGAGCAGCACTTCAGGGTCATGACAGCAAACACCGTCGCGGGAGCAAACCGCAGCCTGCGACGTCGTTATGAGCAGCTTGCAACCGAGCAGGGCTTCGTTGCGGATCCCTACCAGGACAAGATCGTCGACACGCTCGACGACCTTCTCCAGGCTCTCAGTAAGGACGATCTCGACAGCCGGCCGGGCTTCTTTGCGCGCTTGTTTGCTCGCAAGCCGAACCCTGCATCGGCCCCGCAAGGGCTTTACATCCACGGCAGCGTCGGGCGCGGCAAGACCATGCTGATGGACATGTTCTTCGACCAAGCGCCCGTGGCCGGCAAGCGTCGGGCACACTTCAACGATTTCATGGCCGATGTGCATGACCGCATCGCCCGCCACCGCGCCGAGGTGAAGGCCGGAACGGCAAAGGGCGACGACCCGATCCCGCCTGTGGCACAGGATCTCGCGGACCAGGCAAAGCTGCTTTGCTTCGACGAGTTCAGCGTCACTGACATCGCCGATGCGATGATCCTGTCGCGCTTGTTCACGGCGCTTTTTGATCAAGGTGTGGTTCTGGTCGCCACGTCCAATGTCGCACCCGATAACCTTTATCGCGACGGCTTGAATCGCCAGCTGTTTTTGCCCTTCATCGGCCTGCTCAAGCGCCATGTCGCGGTGCTCGATATCGGCGGCACGCACGATCACCGCATGGCGAAGCTGAAGCGGTTGCCGGTCTACATGACCCCTTTGGATGCGCAAACGGCCGGGCGCATGGATCAAGCCTGGGCCGTGGCGTGCGAAGGCCACCGGCCCGCACCAGCCAAGGTCAGCGTGAAGGCGCGCGAGATCGCCGTTCCGCTGGCTGCAGGGCGTGCCGCCCGGTTCCGCTTTGAAGACTTGTGTTCGCAGCCCCTGGCAGCACGCGATTATCTCGCCATTGTGGAGCGGTACCCGACGTTGTTCGTGGACGGTATTCCGGTGCTTGATGCTGCCCGGCGCAACGAGGCCAAGCGGCTGATCCTTCTCGTGGACGTGCTTTATGATCGCCACGCAACCTTGATTGCCACCGCAGCCGCGGAGCCAGATGCCCTTTTCCAGGGGCGCCCCGGTTCAACGGAAGCCTTTGAATTCGTACGCACCGCCTCGCGCCTCGTTGAGATGCAAAGCGAGACGTGGCAGCGCCAATCCGACGCCACATCAAGGCCCGAACCAGCGCCGGCGCCTTTATCGGATTGACGCTTACGTAAGTCGCGCTCGATCTAAACGTTTGAAAATGCTGCCCGTCCAAGAATCATTTGAGTTTTCGGATAGGCGGGGGTATTGCCTGCCGCGACGTCGCGGGCGTCATCATCCGGTCGCCTGCTCGTGTGAATGATCGTAGCGTCGCAGACGGGAGAGCTCCAAGCATGGCACGCAACAAGATCGCGCTTATCGGTTCTGGCATGATCGGCGGCACGCTCGCCCACATGATCGGCCTGAAAGAACTGGGCGATGTCGTTATGTTCGATATTTCCGAGGGGATGCCGCAGGGCAAAAGCCTCGATATCGCACAATCTTCTCCCGTCGACGGCTTCGACGCCAAGTATCACGGCGCGAACGATTATTCCGCCATCGAGGGTGCCGATGTCTGCATCGTCACGGCCGGCGTGCCGCGCAAGCCCGGCATGAGCCGCGACGACCTGCTCGGCATCAACCTCAAGGTGATGGAGCAGGTCGGTGCCGGCATCAAGAAATATGCGCCCAACGCCTTTGTGATCTGCATCACCAACCCGCTGGATGCGATGGTTTGGGCGCTGCAGAAGTTCTCCGGCCTGCCGAAGACCCACGTGGTTGGCATGGCTGGCGTTCTCGACTCCGCGCGCTTCCGGTACTTCCTGGCCGAAGAGTTCAAGGTATCGGTTGAAGATGTGACCGCCTTCGTTCTCGGCGGCCATGGCGATACGATGGTGCCGCTGACCCGTTATTCGACCGTTGCCGGCATTCCGCTGCCGGACCTCGTTAACATGGGCTGGACCAGCCAGGAGAAGCTCGACCAGATCGTGCAGCGCACCCGTGACGGTGGCGCCGAGATCGTCGGTCTGTTGAAGACCGGCTCGGCTTATTACGCCCCGGCGTCGTCGGCGATCCAGATGGCGGAAGCCTATCTCAAGGACAAGAAGCGCGTTCTTCCGGCGGCTGCACACCTTTCCGGCCAATACGGCGTCAAGGACATGTATGTCGGCGTGCCAACCGTGATCGGCGCCGGCGGCATCGAGCGCATCATCGAGATCGACCTCAACAAGGCTGAGCAGGCCATGTTCGACAAGTCGGTGTCTTCCGTCCAGGGCCTGTGCGAGGCCTGCATCGGCATCGCGCCGAACCTCAAGTAATCCTCCCCGAGCCCTTTCAAGGACGGATATTCCATGAACATCCACGAATACCAGGCCAAGGCGCTGCTCAAGAAGTTCGGCGCTCCCGTTGCCGAAGGCGTGCCGATCTTCTCCGTTGACGAAGCGGAAGCCGCTGCCAAGCAGTTGCCCGGCCCGCTTTATGTCGTGAAAAGCCAGATCCATGCCGGCGGCCGCGGCAAGGGCAAGTTCAAGGAGCTCGGCGCCGAGGCCAAGGGCGGCGTTCGCCTCGCCAAGTCGGTCGAGGAAGTGGTTTCCCACGCCAAGGAAATGCTCGGCAACACGCTTGTGACGAAGCAGACGGGCGACGCCGGCAAGCAGGTCAACCGCCTTTACATCGAAGACGGCGCCGATATCGACCGCGAGCTTTACCTTTCGATCCTGGTGGATCGTTCGGTTGGCCGTCCTGCCTTCGTTGTTTCCACCGAAGGCGGCATGGACATCGAGGCCGTGGCCCATGACACGCCGGAAAAGATCATCACCGTGGCCGTGGATCCGGAAACCGGTCTGACCCAGTCCGACCTCGACACGCTGACCTCGACCTTGAAGCTCGAAGGCGAGGCGAAGGCTGACGGCGAGAAGCTGTTTCCGATCCTCTACAAGGCTTTTGTCGAGACCGACATGAGCCTGCTCGAGGTCAACCCGCTGATCGTCATGACCAACGGCCGTTTGCGCGTGCTCGACGCCAAGGTGTCGTTCGACGGCAACGCCATGTTCCGTCACGACGACATCAAGGAACTGCGCGACGAAACCGAAGAAGACGCCAAGGAAATCGAGGCTTCCAAGTGGGACCTCGCTTATGTGGCGCTCGACGGCAATATCGGCTGCATGGTGAACGGCGCCGGGCTCGCCATGGCGACGATGGACATCATCAAGCTTTACGGCAAGGAGCCGGCGAACTTCTGTGACGTTGGCGGCGGTGCCGGCAAGGAAAAGGTCGCGGCAGCCTTCAAGATCATCACGGCAGACCCGAAGGTCGAGGGCATCCTCGTCAACATCTTCGGCGGCATCATGAAGTGCGATGTCATTGCCGAGGGTGTTGTTGCTGCGGTTCAGGAAGTCGGATTGAAGGTGCCTCTGGTTGTTCGCCTCGAAGGCACGAATGTCGAGCTCGGCAAGAAGATTCTGAACGAGTCAGGCCTCGCCATCACGGCTGCCGACGATCTCGACGACGCCGCCAAGAAGATCGTTGCGGCGATCCAGGCCTAACCCAAGGACCGGTTTCTCATGTCTATCCTGATCAACAAGAACACCAAGATCCTGGTCCAGGGCCTGACCGGCAAGACCGGCACCTTCCACACCGAACAGGCGCTCGCCTACCACGGCACCCAGATGGTCGGCGGCATCCATCCCAAGAAGGGTGGGGAAAGCTGGTCCGGTTCGAAGGGCGAAAGCCTGCCGATCTTTGCTTCGGTCGCCGAAGGCAAGGAAAAGACCGGGGCGGACGCGTCCGTGGTTTACGTGCCGCCGGCAGGCGCTGCCGCAGCCATCATCGAGGCCATTGATGCGGAAATCCCGCTGATCGTTTGCATCACCGAAGGCATCCCTGTGATGGACATGGTGAAGGTCAAGGCCAAGCTCGACAAGTCCAAGTCGCGTCTGATCGGGCCGAACTGCCCCGGCCTCGTGACACCGGATGAGTGCAAGATCGGCATCATGCCGGGTTCCATCTTCCGCAAGGGATCGGTGGGCGTTGTGTCACGCTCGGGAACGCTTACCTATGAAGCGGTGTTCCAGACCTCGAATGCCGGCCTTGGCCAAACCACGGCGGTTGGTATCGGTGGCGATCCGGTGAAGGGTACCGAGTTCATTGACGTCCTGGAAATGTTCCTGGCCGATGATGAAACCCAGTCGATCATCATGATCGGCGAAATTGGCGGTTCGGCCGAAGAAGACGCAGCGCAGTTCCTGCGCGACGAAGCCAAGCGCGGTCGTTCGAAGCCGATGGCCGGCTTCATTGCCGGGCGCACGGCGCCTGCGGGCCGCACCATGGGCCATGCCGGCGCTGTGATTTCGGGCGGCAAGGGCGGCGCGGAAGACAAGATTGCGGCCATGGAAGCCGCTGGCATCCGGGTGTCGCCGTCGCCGGCCCGCCTGGGCCAAACGCTGCTGGAAGTCCTCAAGGGCTGAGCAGCCATGAGCGAGCTTTCTGGCCAGCCTCGTTGGCCAGAAAGGAAACCCGGCGGGCGAAACGGGCCGGGACTGATGGGGTGGGAGCACAGACGGGCTGTCCGTCTTTCGCATGAGCGGCGGTTCACGCTGCCACAACAAGGAGAGCGGGCACGATGCCCGCAACAATCATGGCGCGCAACGACCAAGCCAATGACCAATTCGCCGGCACCTCGTTTCTTTACGGCGGCAATGCAGATTACATCGAACAGCTTTACGCCCGCTTCCAAGAGGACCAGCAGTCGGTTTCTGCCGAATGGCGCGCCTTTTTCGGCGACCTCAAGGACAACGCGGCTGACGTTGCGAAGAATGCCGAGGGTGCTTCCTGGACGAAGCCCAACTGGCCGGTTCAGGCCAATGGCGAGCTCGTTTCGGCGCTCGACGGCAATTGGGGGACGGTCGAGAAGCACATCGAAAAGAAGCTGAAGGACAAGACTGCCGCTTCGAGCGCCCCCAGCACGTCCGAAACTGACATCCTCCAGGCGACGCGCGATTCCGTGCGCGCCATCATGATGATTCGTGCCTTCCGCATGCGCGGGCACCTTCATGCCAATCTCGACCCGCTCGGCATTGCCAAGCCGATCGAGGACTACAACGAGCTTTCGCCCGAAAACTACGGCTTCACGGAAGCCGATTACGACCGTCCGATCTTCATCGACAACGTTCTCGGTCTCGAATATGCGACCGTGCGCCAGATGCTGGACATCCTGAAGCGCACCTACTGCTCGACCATGGGCGTCGAGTTCATGCACATCTCCAACCCGGAGGAGAAGGCCTGGATCCAGGAGCGGATCGAAGGGCCGGACAAGGGTGTCGAGTTCACCGCAAACGGCAAGAAGGCGATTCTCCAGAAGCTGGTGGAAGCGGAAGGTTTCGAGCAGTTCATCGACGTCAAGTACAAGGGCACCAAGCGCTTCGGGCTCGATGGCGGCGAAGCGCTGATCCCGGCGCTGGAGCAGATCATCAAGCGCGGCGGCCAGCTTGGCTTGAAGGAAGTTGTGCTCGGCATGGCGCACCGCGGCCGCCTCAACGTGCTTTCGCAGGTTATGGGCAAGCCGCACCGCGCGATCTTCCATGAGTTCAAGGGCGGCTCCTATGCGCCCGACGACGTGGAAGGCTCCGGTGACGTGAAGTACCATCTGGGTGCCTCGTCGGACCGCGAGTTCGACGGCAACAAGGTTCACCTGTCGCTTACCGCCAATCCATCGCATCTCGAGATCGTCGATCCCGTGGTGATGGGCAAGGCGCGCGCCAAGCAGGACCAGCTTTTCGGGCGCAACAAGAGCCACGACATGGTGCCGCCGGAAGAGCGCGCCAAGGTGCTGCCGCTGCTGCTGCATGGCGATGCGGCCTTTGCGGGCCAAGGCGTGGTGGCCGAGATTCTTGGCCTGTCTGGCCTGCGCGGCCACCGGGTCGGCGGCACGCTGCATTTCATCATCAACAACCAGATCGGCTTCACGACCAATCCGCGCTTTTCTCGGTCTTCGCCTTATCCGTCGGACGTGGCGAAGATGATCGAAGCGCCGATCTTCCACGTGAATGGTGATGATCCAGAAGCGGTGGTTTATGCCACCAAGATCGCCATCGAATACCGGATGAAGTTCCAGAAGCCGGTTGTGGTGGACATGTTCTGTTATCGCCGCTTCGGCCATAACGAGGGTGACGAGCCGGCATTCACGCAGCCGATCATGTACCGCAACATCCGCGGTCATTCGACCGTGGTGAAGGCATATGGCGAAAAGCTGATTGCCGAGGGCCACCTCACGGCCGAGGAGCTCGATAAGCTCAAGGCTGACTGGCGCGCTCATCTCGAAGTGGAGTTTGAAAGCGGCCAGGCTTATCGCCCCAACAAGGCGGACTGGCTCGATGGCCAATGGAGCGGCTTGCGCACGGCCGACAATCAGGACGAGCAGCGGCGCGGCAAGACGGCCGTTCCCGCCAAGACGCTGAAGGACATCGGCAAGAAGCTCACCGAGATCCCGAAGGACTTCGAAGCGCACAAGACGATCACGCGCTTCATGGAAAATCGGCGCAAGATGATCGACACGGGCGAGGGCATCGACTGGTCGACCGCCGAAGCGCTCGCGTTCGGGTCGATTCTCGTTGAAGGCAACCCGATCCGCTTGTCCGGCCAAGATTCCGAGCGCGGCACGTTCTCGCAGCGTCATTCGGTGCTTTACGACCAACGCGAGGAAGCCCGCTACATCCCGCTCAACAACCTGTCGGCGGCGCAGGCGAACTACGAAGTCATCAACTCGATGCTTTCGGAAGAAGCCGTGCTTGGCTTCGAGTATGGCTATTCGCTGGCCGAGCCGCGGGCGCTGACCTTATGGGAAGCGCAGTTCGGCGACTTCGCCAACGGCGCGCAGGTCGTGTTTGACCAGTTCATTTCCAGCGGTGAGCGCAAGTGGCTGCGCATGTCGGGCCTCGTGTGCCTGCTGCCGCATGGCTATGAGGGTCAAGGCCCCGAGCACTCCTCGGCTCGCCTCGAGCGCTGGCTGCAGTTGTGCGCTGAAGACAATATGCAGGTCGCCTACTGCACGACCCCCGCGAACTATTTCCACATCCTGCGCCGGCAGTTGAAGCGCGATTTCCGCAAGCCGCTGATCCTGATGACCCCGAAGTCGCTGCTGCGCCACAAGCGTGCGGTCTCGACGCTGGCCGACCTGTCGGGCGAAAGCTCGTTCCACCGCCTCCTGTGGGACGACGCGCAGTATGAAGGCGACCAGCCGATCAAGCTCGTGAAGGATTCCAAGATCCGTCGCGTGGTTCTGTGCTCGGGCAAGGTTTATTATGATCTCTTCGAAGAGCGCGAAAAGCGCGGCATCGACGACGTCTATCTGCTGCGCGTGGAACAGCTTTATCCGTTCCCTGCCAAGGCGCTGATCAACGAGTTGTCGCGCTTCCGCAATGCGGAGATGGTGTGGTGCCAGGAAGAGCCCAAGAACATGGGTGCTTGGTCGTTCATCGATCCGTATCTGGAGTGGGTGCTGGCCCATATCGACGCCAAGCATCAGCGCGTGCGCTACACCGGGCGTCCGGCCGCTGCCTCGCCGGCAACAGGCCTGATGTCCAAGCACCTTGCGCAGTTGCAGGCCTTCCTGGAAGACGCGTTGGGCGGATAAGATCGTGTTCTTTCACCTGAAGCTCCTGCCTCCACGTCCGGACTTCCCGCTCGGCGCGAGTGAAAAGGAGCTTGCGGTGATGGCTGAGCATGCCGACTATTGGCGTGCTTCGGCGGACACAGGCGTTGCCGTGGCGGTTGGGCCGGTGTTCGATCCGGCCGGCACCTTCGGCATCGCCATCGTCGAAGTGGAGGATGCCAAGCAAGCCGAACAACTGGCGGATGAGGATCCGGTTGTTTTGTCCGAGCTTGGCTTCCGCTACGAAGTTTCTCCCATTCCATCCATGATCCTGCGCGACCCGCCCGCTGCCCTCGCGCCCATCAACCCAGACAGGACCTGACCTATGGCAACCGAAATCCGCGTTCCGACCCTTGGCGAATCCGTGACGGAAGCCACGATCGGCAAGTGGTTCAAGAAGGTGGGCGACAGCGTTGCCGCCGATGAAACGCTGCTGGAACTTGAAACCGACAAGGTGACCATCGAGGTACCGGCTCCGGCCGCCGGAACGCTGTCGGAAATCACGGCAGCCGAAGGGGATACCGTGGGCGTTGGCGCCCTTCTCGGTCAGATCGCCGCTGCCGGCGCCGGTACGGCGGCCCCAAAGGCAGCCGCAGCCCCCAGTGGTGCGAAGCAGGCCGAAAGCGCAGCCGATTACGGTGGCCGCCGTGAGGCCACATCGACCGCCTCTGCGTCTGGCGCCGGCAGCGCCGCCACAACCGCTGAAGCCGCGGAAAAGACCGCCGCTGTGGCCGGTGATGCCGGTCCGGTGGAACGCCGCGACACGCCTCCGGCGCCTTCCGCCGCCAAGATGCTCGCCGACAACAACCTGTCGGCCGATCAGGTGCAGGGTTCCGGCAAGCGCGGCCAGGTCATGAAGGGCGATGTGATCGATGCCCTGTCGCGAGGCGCGGCATCCGAACCTGCCGAGACACCACGGGTCGCGAAAGGAAGCGGCAACGAGGAGGCGCGCGAAGAGCGGGTGAAGATGACGCGTTTGCGTCAAACCATCGCCAAGCGCCTGAAGGACGCGCAGAACGTCGCGGCCATGCTCACCACCTTCAATGAGGTGGACATGAAGCCGGTCATGGATCTGCGGTCCAAGTACAAGGACCTTTTCGAAAAGAAGCATGGCGTGAAGCTCGGCTTCATGGGCTTCTTCACCAAGGCCGTGACGCATGCCCTGAAGGAAATCCCGGCAGTCAACGCCGAGATCGACGGCACGGACATCGTTTACAAGAACTACGCCCATATCGGCGTGGCAGTCGGCACCGACAAGGGCCTTGTTGTTCCGGTTGTGCGCGATGCAGACCAGATGACCATCGCCGAGATCGAAAAGGAAATCGGTCGCCTGGGCATTGCCGCGCGTGACGGCAAGCTCGGCATGTCCGACATGCAGGGCGGCACCTTCACGATCTCCAACGGGGGCGTTTACGGCTCGCTGATGTCGACGCCGATCCTGAATGCGCCGCAGTCCGGCATCCTGGGCATGCACAAGATCCAGGAGCGTCCGGTGGTTGCCGGCGGGCAAGTCGTGATCCGGCCGATGATGTATCTCGCGCTGTCCTATGATCACCGCATCGTGGACGGGAAGGAAGCGGTGACCTTCCTTGTGCGCGTCAAGGAAAGCCTGGAAGATCCGGAACGTCTGGTTCTGGATCTCTGATGATCGAAGCGGGAACGCTTTCGAGGTGAAGTCCGGCCGCCGGTCGTCGGCGGCCCGCGAGCGAGGGGATGAGTTATGCCGGTTTTGACGGAAGCAGCCCAATCATTTCTCCAACTCGGCGCCTGGAGCGTTCTGCTCCTTTTTGTTCACATCGCGCTTCAGGGCATGTTTGCCACGCGGGACCTCGGGCTTGATTACAACGCCAGCCCACGCGACGAGCAGAAGACGTCGACGTCGCGACAGGCTCAGCGCGCTGAACGTGCATCGCTCAATTTCCGAGAAACCTATCCCGCCTTCGTGCTTCTGGTGCTCGGACTGGCGATTGCAGGACAGGATACCACAACCGGCTTTCTCGGTGCGTGGCTCTGGTTCTTGGCCCGCATCATCTACTATCCGCTATACCTGATGGGCATTCCTTATATCCGCTCTGTTGTTTGGCTGGCCTCGCTGATCGGCCTTCTGCTGATGTTCATCGCGCTGGTTTCGGCATGAGCGGTCGCCCGGTTGTCCTGATCACAGGCGGTTCGCGCGGCATCGGTGCGGCGACGGCCGTCCAGGCGGCTGCTGCTGGCTATGACGTGGCGCTGAGCTATGTTCGCAACAAGCAGGCTGCCGAAGCGGTCGTTGAGGCGGTGGAGAGCCATAGTGGCCGCGGCCTCGCCGTGCAGGCCGATGTGGCCGTTGAAGCCGACATCATCAATCTCTTCGCGACCACGCAGCAGGCTTTCGGGCGGCTCGACGCTTTCGTGAACAATGCGGGTGTTGTGGACGGCAAGCAGCGCGTCGATGAAATGAGCGCCGAGCGCCTCCAGCGCATGATGGCGATCAACGTCGTGGGTCCCATGCTTTGCGCCCGCGAAGCCGTGAAGCGGATGTCAAAGCGATACGGCGGCAAGGGCGGCGCCATCGTCAATGTGTCGTCCGTCGCAGCCTTGCTCGGCAGTCCCGGCGAATATGTCGACTATGCAGCATCCAAGGGGGCGCTCGACGTGATCACGATCGGCCTTGCAAAGGAAGTTGTGGCGGAAGGCATTCGCGTCAATGCGGTACGACCGGGGATCATCGACACCGAGATCCACGCCTCCGGCGGCCAGCCCGACCGCGTGGCTCGCGTCGCACCTTTGGTGCCGATGGCGCGTGCCGGCAGGGCTGACGAAGTGGCCGCCGCGATCTTATATTTCATGTCCGAAGGCGCTTCCTATTCGACGGGTGCCTTCCTGAATGTCAGCGGCGGACGCTGACGCGCTACGATCAAGGGAACCCACATGAGCCACGACGTCGTCATCATCGGGACCGGTCCCGCGGGCTATGTCTGCGCGATCAAGGCAGCACAGCTTGGCCTCGACACGGCCGTGGTTGAGAAGAACCCGAATTTCGGCGGCACCTGCATCAACATCGGCTGCATTCCTTCGAAAGCGATGCTGCACGCCTCGGAAATGTTTTCGGCAGCGGGCCACGAGTTCGCCAAGCTCGGCATCAAGGTGCCTGCGCCTGAGCTCGATCTGCCGGCGATGCTCGCTCACAAGACCGATACGGTTGCGGCCAACGTCAAGGGCCTGGAGTTCTTGATGAAGAAGAACAAGATCACCGTGTATCGCGGCTTCGGCAAGGTTCTTGGCACGGGCAAGGTGCAAGTAACGGCCGAGGACGGCGCAACGCAGGAGGTGGCGGCCAAGAACATCGTGATTGCCACCGGCTCGGAAGTGGCCGGGATCCCCGGTGTCTCCGTCGAGATTGATGAGGAAGTCATCGTATCCTCCACCGGCGCCCTGTCGTTCTCCAAGGTGCCGGAAAGCCTGATTGTCGTGGGTGGCGGCGTGATCGGCCTCGAGCTGGGTTCCGTCTGGTCGCGTCTCGGCGCCAAGGTCACCGTGGTCGAATATCTCGACACGCTGCTTGGCGGCGGCAGCGATGGCGAGGTCGCCAAGCAGTTCCAGAAGGTGCTTTCCAAGCAGGGCATGGAGTTCAAGCTCGGCGCACGCGTCACGGCCGTGGAAAAGGGCGGTGCGGGTGCCCGCGTCACCTTCCAGCCGGCCAAGGGTGGGGAAGCGGAAGTAATGGAGGCAGAGCGTGTGCTGGTGTCCACCGGCCGCAAGCCGTTCCACGACAAGCTTGGCCTTGCCGAAGCCGGTGTTGCGCTCGACGAGCGTGGCCGCGTCGCTGTCGACAACCACTACAAAACCAATGTCGACGGCATCTACGCCATTGGCGACGTCATTGCCGGTCCGATGCTCGCCCACAAGGGCGAAGACGAGGGCGTTGCAGTGGCCGAGATCCTCGCGGGCCAGCATGGCCATGTGAACTATGATGTGATCCCGAGCGTGGTTTACACCAACCCGGAAGTGGCTTCGGTTGGCAAGACCGAGGAAGAGCTGAAGAAGTCAGGCGTCGAGTACAAGGCGGGCAAGTTCAACTTCTCCGCCAACGGGCGTGCCCGCGCCATGCTGCAAACAGATGGCTTCGTGAAGATCCTAGCCGATGCCAAGACGGATCGCGTGCTCGGCGTTCATATCCTCGGTTTCGGCGCCGGTGAGATGATCCACGAGGCGGCGGTGCTGATGGAGTTCGGCGGTTCGTCGGAAGATCTGGCCCGCACCTGCCATGCGCATCCGACGATGTCGGAAGCCGTGCGGGAAGCCGCGCTCGGCACCTTCTTCAAGACGATCCATAGCTGAGCAGCGAAACGCTGCCCCCACAACGCTCTTCGTGCAGATTGACTCTGCGCGAAGAGTGCGTAGAAGCACAGTCGTCTCCGGAGCCTTCATGCGCAACGCCAGCACGGCATTCATGGCCTACGCGTCCGCCGCCCTCGCGGTCGACGACGCTTGCCTGCGCATCTCCGCGAAAACCACGGCCAAAACGACCACGACCGCGAAAACGGTCTGATCCCTTCGGCCTGCTCACCCTCTCCCGGGTTAGGCCTGGAGGGAGCAGCCGAGGCGGACCCGCAAAAGGCCGGCGGGTTTTTCCAAGGCGCACCAGCGGAGAGGAAAAGGAGAAGGTTCAATGGGTTACAAGGTCGCGATCGTTGGTGCCACAGGCAATGTGGGCCGCGAAATGCTGAATATCCTGGAAGAGCGCGGTTTTCCCGCAGACGAAGTCGTTGCGCTCGCGTCACGCCGCAGCCAGGGAACGGAAGTGTCTTATGGCGACAAGACGCTGAAGGTTCGGCCGCTCGAGCAGTATGACTTTTCCGACACCGACATCTGCCTGATGTCAGCCGGCGGCAACGTGTCGAAGGAATGGTCGCCGAAGATCGGCAAGCAGGGCTGCGTTGTCATCGATAATTCGTCCGCGTTTCGCTATGATCCGGATGTCCCGCTGATCGTGCCGGAAGTGAACGCCGATGCGGTCGCGGGCTTTGCGAAGAAAAACATCATCGCGAACCCGAACTGCTCGACCGCGCAGATGCTGGTCGCGCTGAAGCCGCTGCACGACCACGCCACGATCAAGCGCGTCGTTGTTTCGACCTACCAGTCCGTTTCGGGCGCGGGCAAGGAAGGCATGGACGAACTCTTCACGCAAACGCGGGCCGTGTTCGTCGCCGATCCGGTGGAGTCGAAGAAATTCACCAAGCGCATTGCCTTCAACGTCATTCCCCACATCGACGTCTTCATGGAAGACGGCACGACCAAGGAAGAGTGGAAGATGGTGGCCGAAACCAAGAAGATGCTCGACCCGAAGATCAAGGTCACCGCAACCTGCGTGCGGGTTCCCGTGTTCATAGGCCATTCGGAAGCGATCAACCTGGAATTCGAAAAGCCGATCTCGGCTGACGAAGCGCGCGAGATCCTGCGCGAAGCGCCGGGCTGCCTTGTGATCGACAAGCGCGAAGACGGCGGCTACATCACGCCGATCGAAAGCGCCGGCGAAGATGCGACCTATATCAGCCGCATCCGTGAGGATTCCACGCTGGACAACGGGCTGAACCTTTGGGTGGTGTCTGACAACCTGCGCAAGGGTGCTGCCTTGAATGCCGTTCAGATCGCCGAACTGTTGGTGGAGCGTAACCTGATTTCGCCGCGCCAAAAGGCGGCCTGAGCCAAGCGGTTCAACTTCTGAAACAAAAAAGCCGGGCGCGAGCCCGGCTTTTTCGTTCGCCTGCGAGTTGCCGCTTAGGAAGCAGCTTCCTCGGCCGGTGCATTGGCCGCCTCGGCGGCAGCAGCCTCATCGGCAGCCTTCTTGGCAGCAGCGGCTTCTTCAGCCTGCTTGGCAGCGGCAAGACGTTCCTGAGCCTTCTTGCCCGGCAGTGCCTTGGTCGGGTTGGCGCGCGTGTCGCGCTTGGCAATGCCAGCCTGATCAAGGAAGCGCAGCACACGATCGGTCGGCTGGGCGCCATGCGACAGCCAATGCTGCAGGCGCTCCTCGTCGAGCTTCACGCGCTCACCGTCCTTCGGCAGCATCGGGTTCCAGGCGCCGACCTGCTCGATGAAGCGGCCGTCGCGGGGCGAGCGGGCATCGGCGATGACGATATGGTAATAAGGGCGCTTCTTCGAGCCAGCGCGGGCCAAACGGATCTTGAGGGACATTTCGTTGCTCCAGGTCTTCTTGTTGCTTGTAATCTTGCTTGATGTTGATGGTGGTCCGGCTCAGCTTTGCGCGCTTTGCACCAGACCGGCATCGGTACTGCCGGAAGCCACCGCCTCGTGATGGCGGATGACTTCCTTGACGATGAAGTTCAAGAACTTCTCCGCGAAATCCGGATTGAATTTCGCATCCTTGGCCAGCGTCCGAAGACGGGCAATCTGTTCACGCTCACGCGTCGGATCGGCGGCGGGCAGCTTGTGCGCGGCCTTCAAGCGACCGACCTGCTCCGTAGCGCGGAACCGCTCGGCCAGCAGGTAAACGATGGCAGCGTCGAAATTGTCAATCGAGGCACGCAGGTCGCGCAGCAGTTCGCGTGCACGCGCCACGTCGTCCTGCTCGGCTGTTGTTGTTTCGCTGCCCATTCGCTCCCCCTTATTTCTTTTTCGGCAGGCCTGGCATGCCGCCCGGCAGACCCGGCAAGCGCATGCCCCCACCGGGAAGGCCCGGAAGACCACCCGGGAGCCCACCGCCCATCCCGCCCAGCCCCTTGCCCAGCCCGGCGGCCTCGGCCTGCTTTTGCAGGGCTTCCAGCTGCTTGGGATCCATTTTGCTGAGATCGGGCATGCCGCCCATCCCCGGCATCATGCCGCCCAGCCCCATCTTCTGCGCCATGCCACCCATGAGGCCGCGCATCATGCCACCCTTCTTGTTGCCCATGGCCTTCATCATGTCGGCCATCTGACGATGCATCTTGAGGAGCTTGTTGATCTGCGCGGCATCCGTGCCCGAGCCGGCGGCGATGCGCTTCTTGCGGCTGTGCTTGAGGAGATCGGGATTGGCGCGTTCCGCCTTGGTCATCGACGAGATGATGGCGATCTGCTTGCAGAACATCTTGTCGTCGAGGCCGGCCGCCGCGATCTGGTCCTTCATCTTCCCCATGCCCGGCATCATCCCCATGATGCCGCCCATACCGCCCATCTTCTGCATCTGGCGCAGTTGATCGGCGAGATCATCCAGGTCGAACTTGCCCGACTGCATCTTCTTGGCCATTGCCGCGGCTTTTTCCGCGTCGATGGTTTCGGCAGCGCGTTCCACGAGCGATACAATATCGCCCATGCCCAGGATGCGATCGGCGATACGCTTGGGGAAGAATTCTTCCAGCGCATCCATCTTTTCGCCCGTGCCGATCAGCTTGATCGGCTTGCCGGTGACGGCGCGCATCGACAGGGCCGCACCGCCGCGGCCGTCGCCGTCCATGCGGGTGAGCACCAGGCCCGTGATGCCGACGCGATCGTCGAAGTTGCGGGCGAGATTGACGGCGTCCTGACCGGTCAGGGAGTCGGCGACGAGCAGGATTTCGTGCGGACGGGCAGCCGACTTGATGTCGGCCATCTCCACCATCAGCGGCTCGTCAATGTGGGTACGGCCGGCGGTGTCCAGGATCACGACGTCATAGCCGCCGAGGCGGCCGGCCTGTTCGGCGCGCTTGGCGATGTCGACCGGCGACTGACCGGCGATCACCGGCAGCGTGGTGACCTTTGTTTGTTCGCCGAGCTGGCGCAGCTGTTCCTGCGCGGCCGGCCGGCGCGTATCGAGCGACGCCATCAGGACCTTCTTGCCCTGACGCTCGGTCAGCCGCTTGGCGATCTTGGCCGAGGTCGTGGTCTTGCCCGAGCCCTGAAGGCCGACCATCATGATGAAAACCGGGGCGGGCGCGTTCAAGTCGATGCTGACGCCTTCCGCACCCAGCATCTCGACCAGCTCGTCATGGACGATCTTCACGACCATCTGGCCGGGCTTGATCGACTTCAGGACTTCGGCGCCAACCGCCTTGGTGCGGACCTTGTCGACAAAGGAGCGCACGACGTCGAGCGACACGTCTGCCTCGATCAAGGCGCGACGCACTTCCCGCATGGCGGCCGTCACATCGGCATCCGAAAGGGCGCCGCGGCCGGTCAGGCCGTTGAGGATCGAGCCAAGGCGATCCTGAAGGGTTTCAAACATTCGCGTCTTCCTTTTCCCGGGGCAGGCCCTGAGATAAGCGCGTGCGGGGCAGTTTCCAAACAACCGACAAAGCGGAAAAACACCCGGGGGCGCATCGCGCTGCCGGATGTTGACCTCCAGGATCCAGCTTGGAGCTGGTCCAGGTCGGCGCTTGGAGTGCTACCTCTTCGCGGAATTCAGGGGGTCTTCAACAGGAAGACAGGGCCGAAGTCAAGGTCGCTGCACGAAAAGGCCGCCGGCGTGATGCCGACGGCCTTTAAGGAGATCAGACCGATCTTAGCGGACGACCGAAACGATGCGGCGCGTGCCCGGATCGATCAGAACCGGCTGGCCATTGATATAGGCGTAGCGATACTCGTAATCCGGCACTTCGCGCAGTTCCACCGTTTCAGGAACGCCTGCGCCCACCACAACCTCGCCTTCGAGGTAGACCGGCTCCACCTGGTTCTGGACAACATATTCGCGGACCACAGGCGTCGGGTTGACGGCTTCGCCGATCACGCCGCCTGCCGTTGCTCCAACCACGCCGCCGATGGCTGCCCCAACCGGGCCGCCGATAAGCGCGCCGGCGACAGCGCCCGTGGCGATGCCTGCTGCCGCACCGCTGGTACCGCCGCCCTGGGCGTTGGTTGCTGCAACAGTCTCATCATATTCGACAACCGGCACGGCATCGGCCGGACGCTCGGTGACGACGACCTGGCTGCCGCCCGAGAACGAGCTTGTCAGGTAGTCGGAGTAAGCCCAGCCTGGCTTGCCGTCCACGGTCACCTGGCACCACTTGCTGCCGGATGCGCAGCCTTCCAGCGTCGCCTGTTCATTGGCGCCGATGGAGGCGATCACTGGATACTGCGGGCCAGGTCCCGACCGCACGTTGAGGTCCGTGGTTGCGGTGACGCTCGTTTGAGCGAGCGAAGCACCCGCGGTTGCGAGCAAAAAGCCGGCCGTTGCGCTAAGAAGCGTGAGTTTCTTCATGATCAGGAATTCCCTTGGGTTGCGCCCTTCGGCGGGATGAACGAAGCGGGTGGTTCTTCGTTCCCCCGCTCGATCACGAAAGATGTGATCGGGTTGGCACGTGGTTAAGCGGCGCTGTGTTCCACATGCTGGGCTGCTACGCCGCTCGTCTGCTTGAGAAGACCGTCGATAAAGGTCAGCTTCTTTGCCACCGGCTGGGAGATCACGAAGGGGTAAAGGTCTCCCAAGCCCATGCAGCGGTTGATGGAGTTCACGACCTCTGAAAGGGTAATCCAGCGGCTGAGAACGCCTTGAAACTCCGTTGCGTTAGGGTCTGGCGGTGTGGGAACGTCAAGGCGCTCCAAAGGCACCTTGAAAGCCTCCGCCATCTCGAGCGTGTCAACGATGTGGAGGTAGTGCGCCCAGCATTCAGCCCAATCTTCCCAGGGATGGCTGGCCGCATAGGCTGAAATGTGCTCATTCGCCCAGCCGGTGGGTGCACCGTTCGAGTAGTGGTTCTGCAGGGACTGAGCGTAGTCGACCTGTTCGTCGCCGAAAATGTCTCGGAAGGCAGCCAGTTGTTCCGGGTTGTCGCGGATCAGGCGATCCCAGTAATAATGTCCGAGTTCATGCCGGAAGTGGCCAAGAAGCGTGCGGTAGCGCTCCCCCATGGCGACCCTCATGGCTTCGCGCTCGGGGGAATCTGCTTCCGCGACGTTGAGTGTGATCAGGCCGTTGTCATGGCCGGTGAGGATCCGTTCTCCACCCGGGCCTGGCCCGATGGGATCGCCCAGGAAATCGAAGGCGATGCCGACTTCCTCCTCCGGCGACGCTTTGGGCGCAACCGGAAGGTGAAGCGCAAGCAGCGTGTAGACGGTGCGCTTCTTCGCCATCTCAAGCTTGGTCCAGCGGAGGCGATTTCCTTCCACGGACAAATCCGGAATCGTGTGGTTCAAACTGCACGCGAGGCAGAGATTGAGGTTTTCTTCGGCCACCCAGTTGCAGTCACATTCCCCGGCGTTCGTGCAAATGAGCGCACCTGCCGCGCCAGCCACGACGAACTCGCCCCGGTGCGGGTGGTAGGCCACCGGCGTGTTGCAGTTCAAGCAAAGGGAGTTTTCGAAATAAAGGCGCTGGCCGCAATGCGGACAGGTGAAGAGTTTCATGTTCTGGAAGCTCCGAGCAACAAGCTGGTCACTGTCTCCGCCTCTTTGCCGTGGGCAGAACAGCAGCATGCCTCGTAACGTGGCCGGGGGGTAGGTGTTCCGCTCACGCGGGAGCGAAACGATTTTCGGGCGCGATCAATTTTCCGCCAGATTCATGAGGTCTGGCGAGAAAGAAGCCGGGTGTTGCCTCGTTCAACTTGCCAGCGACAAGATTTTCTGCAAACCGGCATGAGCGAGGACGACCCCCAGCGGTCGTTGGAAAGATCATCTTAACGACACCGCTGCAGATAAACGAACATGATCGCGCAGGTCGCGGCCGCAACAATGGAGAATTGCATGGCGCTGTTGAGAAAGCTGCTTGGTTTTGCGGGGGTGGCGGCTGTCGCCTTGGGTATGGGCGGCCAGGCACAAGCGGCTCAGTGCGGCAACAACGCCGGCGGCTTTGAAGCCTGGAAGGCGCAGTTCTCCCGCGAAGCCGCGTCACAGGGCATTGGCAACCGCGCTCTGAACGCGCTGGCCGGAACGACCTACGCTTCCAAGACAATCGCCGCCGATCGCAACCAGCATTCGTTCAAGTTGACGCTGCAAGAGTTTATGCAGAAGCGCGGATCAGCCACGATCGTCGCGCGCGGCAAGAAGCACAAGGCGTCCAACGCCAAGCTTTTTGCTTCCATCGAGCAGCGCTACGGCGTTCCCGCGGGCCCGTTGATTGCCATCTGGGGCATGGAAACGGGCTTCGGCTCGTTTCTCGGAAACCAGAACACGCTTTCGGCTGTGGCCACGCTTGCCTATGACTGCCGCCGTAGCGAGTTCTTCACCGATCAGCTTTATTCTGCGCTTCAGCTCGTTGATCGCGGTGTTCTGACCGCGTCCGCCCAGGGTGCGGCGCATGGCGAGATCGGCCAAACGCAGTTTCTGCCCAAGAACGTCCTGCGCTATGGCGTGGACGGCGATGGCGACGGCCGGATCGACATGGTGAACTCCAAGGCAGATGCGCTCGCGTCCACGGCCAACTTCCTGCGCGGACATGGCTGGCGTCCCGGCGCCGGCTACCAGCAGGGCCAGCCGAACTATGCGGCGATCCAGGGCTGGAACGCGGCTGGCGTTTACCAGAAGGCCATTGCCCTGATGGCAGCCGACATCGACGGCTAAGCAGCGTCTCATCTCCATGAATGGAAAAGCCCGGTCTCGCGACCGGGCTTTTTTCTTGCTGGCCTGCCAGTGATCCCGATCAGCCGCGCCGGTTGCGGGCGCCGAGCGTGCGCAGGCGCAGCGCGTTCAAACGAATAAAGCCGGCAGCGTCCTTCTGGTCGTAGGCGCCGCGATCGTCCTCGAAGGTCACGAGCGCGTCGGAATAGAGCGACTTGTCGGACCGGCGGCCGGTGACGATCACGTTGCCCTTGTAGAGCTTGAGGCGGACCTCGCCTTCCACATGCTCCTGGCTCTTGTCGATCAAGGCCTGCAGCATCTCGCGTTCCGGCGAGAACCAGAAGCCATTGTAGATCAGCTCGGCATAGCGCGGCATCAGCTCGTCCTTGAGATGGGCGGCGCCCCGGTCGAGCGTGATGGATTCGATGGCGCGATGGGCCTGAAGCAGGATCGTGCCGCCCGGCGTCTCATAAACGCCGCGGCTTTTCATGCCGACGAAGCGGTTTTCCACGAGGTCCAGCCGCCCGATGCCGTTGTCACGGCCGAGCTCGTTGAGCTTGGCCAAGAGCGAGGCCGGCGACAGCGTTTCGCCATTGATCGACACGGCATCGCCCTTGGCGAAACCGATCGTGACTTCCGTGACCTCGTCCGGCGCGTCCATCGGTGACACGGTGCGCTGGTGGACATATTCCGGCGCTTCGGTCCACGGATCTTCCAGCACCTTGCCTTCCGACGATGAGTGCAGGAGGTTGGCGTCCACCGAGAAGGGCGCCTCGCCCTGCTTGTCCTTGGTGACCTGGATCTGGTGTTCCTGCGCGAACTGCAGCAGGTCCGTGCGCGACTTGAAGGTCCAGTCGCGCCACGGCGCAATGACCTTGATGTCCGGGTTCAGCGCATAGGCAGACAGCTCGAAGCGAACCTGGTCGTTCCCCTTGCCGGTCGCGCCATGGGCGATGGCGTCGGCGCCGGTTTCTCTGGCGATCTCGACAAGACGCTTGGAGATCAGCGGTCGGGCAATCGACGTGCCAAGCAGGTACAGGCCCTCATATTCGGCATTGGCGCGGAACATCGGAAACACGAAGTCACGCACGAATTCCTCGCGCACATCCTCGATATAGATGTCCTTGATGCCCATAATCTCCGCCTTCTTGCGGGCGGGCTCCAGTTCCTCGCCCTGGCCCAGGTCGGCGGTGAAGGTCACAACCTCCGCGCCAAGCTCGGTTTGCAGCCATTTGAGGATGATCGATGTGTCCAAACCGCCCGAATAGGCGAGAACCACCTTCTTGACGTCCTTGTAGTTGCTGCTCGACATGAAGCTTTCCCGGGGATTGGCGAAGTCGCGGCTCTTTTAGCAGGACGCTTCCGACGCACAAGCGCTCTTCCCATGAGCGGGTCGCGCCGTTAAAGCCGCGCCATGCCAAACCCGCCCGCCTTTGCTTCCGATCCTGCGAACCCGCAGCCGCATGGGGCCGGGGTAGCACGCTGGCATTCCTTGCTGGAAGGGCGTTGGCTGGGCGTACCGTGGCCGATCCTCCTCATGGTCGGCTATTTCGTTCTCCAGGCCACGCTGCTGACGCTGACCCGCAACGGGGCGAGTTTCGACGGCGCGGAACAGTTGGTGACAGCGCAAGCGCTGCAATGGGGGTATGGCCGCTCGCAGCCGCCGCTTTATACTTGGCTCCTGGTGGCGCTTCAGCAGTTCATTACCGCGCCGCTGGCAGCCGAGCATGTGTTGAAGGCGCTGCTTTTCATCGCCGGCTACCTCGCCATATACGGCAGCGCACGGCGAATCGGGCTCGGCCGCCCGGCATCGACGCTTGCCATGCTGTTCTTGTTTCTGATGCCCGAGATCGGGTGGCAGGCGCAGACCGCCTATACCCATTCCGCTCTTGTGTTCAGCACGGGCGCGATGCTGTTGTTTGTTTACCTCGGCCTCGCCCCGACAAGTCCGGCTTGGGAGCACGCACTTTTCAGCGCGTTGGCGGGCCTGGCCATGTTGTCCAAGTTCAGTGCAGGCTACCTCGTCGTCGCCATGCTCGTCGGATTGGCCGCCACGCACCAACTGCGGCTATGTTTTCCCGTCCGGCGGCTGCTCCTGACCTTGGCGGTGTTTGCCGCAATCGTCGCGCCGCACGCCTTGTGGTCGTTGAACCACCTCGACCTGTTGTTTGCCCTGTCGGGGCGTTTCGAACTCGAAACCTACGCCAACCCATTGGTGGGACGTCTTATCGGGCTGGCGACCTATTGCGTGTCGGTGCTGGTTTTTATTGCGCCCCTTGGCGTCGTCGCCGGGGCTGCATCAGGTTTTCCGTGGCGTTTTCTGCGTCCCATGAGTGCCGGCGAGCAGCGTTTGCACGCGATGTTCCTCGCAGGGCTCGCCGTCATGGCGCTGACGCCGGTCGTGTCCGGCGCATCCGACTTCGCGCCACGCTGGCCGCTTGCCGCTGTTTTTCCTTATAGCCTTGTTGCTGCAAGTTTCGTGGATCGCCTGCGCCCGGAGCGCATCGGACCTCTGGTGCTTTTCTGTGCGGCGATCGCGGTCGCCTTCATGCTGGCAATCAACACGCGGTCCAGCCTGCCGGGCTCGCGCTATGAAAATGACTACGCGGGACTTCTGGCCCGTTTGGAAGATCAGGTCGGGCCGATCCAGTCGGCGGTGATTTCGGATTACCCTGTTCTCGCCAATCTGCGGATCGCGCGCCCGGAGCTCCGGCTGATCATGCCCGAGTTTCCCTTCACGGAGCGCTTTCTTGATCGCGACACGGTTTATCTCTGGACGGGTGACGAAGGGATGCCGGGAAGCCTCGTGGCGGAGGCCGCAAAGGTGGGCCGGGACCCGCAATCGCTGACCACCGTGGAAGTGCCCATCATCGACAGCTATGGAAACGTGACAGATGCCACGCTCCACGCTGCCGTTTCGACGCGCCCGTAAAGCTCTTTTTACCCGCCCCCTTTAGGTTTCGCTCCGGCGAGATCTTTAAGCGGACGAGGGGAGCAGCACGGTGCGGGGGCAAACAATGGTATGCGTATCCAAGCGGCTTCGCTTGACGGTTCTTGCGGCCTTTTCCCTGCTTGCTTTCGTTGATCAGGAGGCGAGCGCCAACCCGCGTGCATGGCAGGCGGCCGGAGCCGGTGCCGTTGCGATTCTTCCTGTTCCCGACAAGGCATACGGGATCGTCGGCGCTTCCCTTGCCTGCGCGGAACAGAACTGGACGCTTGTGCTGCGCACCGGACGTGATTGGCGGAGAGGCCTGCGCACCGGTGGTGCAACGCCTGTTGCGGAAACCGGAACAGCCCAGTTGGGGATCGGCAGGACGACCTTTGCGATGCCTGCGTCACACCAAGGCGGCACGATCGCGCTCGCGCTCCCTTATGAAGCGATCGCGCCTCTGCAAGCCGCAACCACGCTCGCGCTGGAGGTCGGCGGCGCCGCCGGACCGGCTTCGGCAAAGTTCTCGTTGACCGGGTCCAAGCGGGTGCTCGACGCCCTTCTTCCGGCCTGCAGCCCGCGCCGCATGGAAGGCTACGACCTCGTTGCCTTTGCGCCGGTGGGCGAGGCGGTGGCGGCCGCTCGCGAAGCCCTGAAGGACGACATTGCAGCCTTCAAGCTGGCCACCGCGTCGGAGCCGCGCCTTCAAGCATCCCGCGTTTTCCTGGACAGCAAGCGCAGCCTCCTGTTCACACAGTTGTGCGGCTCGTCCTGGTATTTCGGGCGCAGCGGCTGCAACGTTTCGGCCTTTGCCAGCGACGGCACCACCCCGCTCACGCGGCTTGTTTATGAGAACGAAGGCAGCACCACCTATCTCGACCGCACGGCGACATCCGATGGCTGGCCGGCAATCACGTCCGTGCCGCTCAAGGGCAAGCCGGAACTGACGACCTTTCGCTGGAACGACGAGCGTTATGGCGTCGAACCCAGTCTGCTCGCACAGGAATAACATGGCCGTTTTCAGGGTTTCGAAAACCGTCTAGAAGAAGCGTCGCCTCCTTCTGGTGCCGCCATGACCTTCCTCCCCGAGTTGTCGATTTTTTTGCAGTTCGCATTGGCGACGCTGGTGATCGCGGTGACGCCCGGACCGGATATGACCCTGTTCGTGGGACGCGCGCTTTCGAACGGACGCGCGGCGGGCTTTGCCTGCATGTTCGGCGCGATGTGCGGCATCGTGATCCATACGTCACTGGTCGCGCTCGGCTTGTCCGCGCTGATCGTGGCCTCGCCGGAAGCTTTCTTTGCCTTGAAGATCGGTGGTGCCGGTTATCTTGTGTTTCTAGCCGTGCAGGCGATCCGCAAGGGCTCGGCCTTTTCGCCAGACACAACCAAGCGCAAGCCGCGCTCCCTGCTGTCCAACTGGGCGACAGGGCTCAGCATCAATCTCCTGAACCCAAAGATCATTCTGTTTTTCATGACGTTCCTGCCGCAGTTCGTTTCAGCAAGTGATCCGCACGCGCCCGGCAAGCTGTTCTTTCTCGGGTTGATGTTCATTCCGCTGTCACTGCCGGTCACCATCCCCATGGTGATTGCGGCCGATCGTTTCGCCGGGCTCCTCAAGAAGAGCCCGCGCGTGACGCGCATCGTAGACTATCTCTTCGCGGGGATCTTTTCTGCCTTTGCGCTCAAGATCCTTAGCGCTCAGGCGCGCTGATCAGTCTCCCGGCGCCAACTGCCCGCACCGCGTCCGGCGAGCATCCAGTAGGCGATCCCCGCCACCATGCCGGTGGCCAGCACCACCAGCGTGAGATCCGCATCGGCTGCAGGCGACAAGGGTGCGGCCTGGGCAGCGTCGAAGCCCTCGATCACCAGAACGCCATTCGCCCGGTAGGTCGCGGCTGCAGCCAGCGCCGTCATCGCACCGGCAAAGGCGTGGAACAGGAAGCCGCGCCAGCGGAGAAGCTCCGACACGATGATGGCGAACGCGGCTGGAAGAAAGGCGAAATAGCCGATCACCACGGCCACGAAGGGCACTGACACTACGAGCCCGCCCAAGGCGAGCCACTGTTCTTCATCGGTCGTGAAGCCCAGAACCGGAACCACCATAGCATGAAGGAAAAGGCTCGCTGCCGTGATCGCAACGGCGTAGCCCAGCACGATCACCGCAAAGCGGCCAATAAGCGCCATCGCGCGAGCCAGCCTTAGTCTTCGTCGTCGCCGTGATTGGCAATCATTGCCGCTTCATAAGCCAAACGCTCGGTCTTCTTCATGCGTTCGGACTCCGATTTCAGCTGGCCACAGGCGGCAAGGATGTCGCGGCCGCGCGGCGTCCGGATCGGCGAGGCATAGCCGGCATTGTTGATGTAATCGGCGAAACGCTCGATCTGCTCCCATTCCGAGCACTGGTAATTGGTGCCGGGCCAGGGGTTGAACGGGATCAGGTTGATCTTGGCCGGAATACCCTTGAGCAGCTGCACCAGTGCCTTGGCATCGTCCAGGCTGTCGTTGACGTCGCGCAGCATCACGTATTCGAAGGTGATGCGGCGGGCGTTCGACAAGCCGGGATAAGCGCGGCAGGCGGCGATCAGGTCTTTCAGCGGATACTTCTTGTTGATCGGCACAAGAAGGTCGCGCAGGTCGTCGTTGGTGGCGTGCAGCGAAATTGCCAGCATCACGCCGATCTCTTCGCCGGTGCGGGCAATTTCCGGCACCACGCCAGAAGTCGACAACGTGATGCGACGCTTGGACAACGACAGGCCGTCGCCGTCCGCGGCAATCAGCAGCGCCTTCTTTACTTCCTCGAAATTGTAGAGCGGCTCACCCATGCCCATCATGACGATGTTGGTGATCTTGCGCCCGTCGGCCGGGACAATCGCCCCATCCGGCGTGTCACGGTCCGGAAAGTCGCCGAGCCGATGGCGCGCGGTGATGAGCTGCGCCAGGATCTCTTCGGCGGTCAGGTTGCGAACCAGCTTTTGCGTGCCGGTATGGCAGAAGGAGCAGGTCAGCGTGCAGCCGACCTGGCTGGAAATGCACAGGGTGCCGCGCCCTTCCTCCGGGATGTAAACAGTCTCGATCTCCACGGGACGTCCGGCGCCACGAGGCGGAAAGCGGAACAGCCACTTGCGCGTGCCGTCTTCGGAGATCTGTTCTTCGACGATTTCGGGCCGCGCCACGGTGAACCGCGCATCAAGCTTGGCGCGCAGCTCCTTCGACACGTTGAACATGGCGTCGAACTCACCCACGCCGCGCACATACATCCAGTGCCACAATTGCTGCACGCGCATGCGGACCTGCTTTGGCGCAACGCCAACTTCAACCAAGGCCTCGCCGAGTTCTTCGCGTGTCATGCCAATCAACGACGGCTTCCCGTCAAGCGGGTGCACGGCCAGGCGCTGCCTTGATGCGGAAGGCTTGGCAACGGGAGCAACGGCAACGGGCATGTCGAGCACGGTGGTCATGACGTCCATTCTTGGGAAAGGCGGCGGCCTGCCAGCGGGCAAAGGCATACGGTTCCTAACATAGGAACGTCGTTTCGTCACCGCCATCGCGAAATGCGAAAAGGCCGGGCGCGCTGACGCCCGGCCTTTTCATGGAAGACATTGGCTTACTTGCAGGTTTGGATCGACGACAAGGCAGCCGTAATGCCCTTCAAGGAGAAGGTGTAGCTGGTGTCGTTGCCGCGTCCGGACTTCGCGGCGACCTTCATGTCAGCGCCGGCGCGCATGGCGGCAACCAGTTGCGGTTCCTCGGCCGGGTTCTCCATCCAAGCGGACTTGCCGCGTGTGAACATAGAGAAGGAGCGGTCGCCGACCTGGACCTGAACCTTGGAATTCGTCTGGAAATCATAGGAAGCGATGAACTGCGGTTCAAAGCTGACATTCTGGCCCGGCTTCTGGCTGACGAAAAAGAAGATGTCGCCGTGATCCAGAGAGTTTGGCTGCTTGGCTGTGGGAACAGTCAGGACGTAGCAGACCTTGCCGCCGTTGCCTTGATAGCTGTAGGTCCCCCAATCGCCATGAACACCGATCTTGGTTGCTGCCTGCGAGAAGGCCGGGGTGGCCAAGGCAAGAAACGCAAGGCCGGTGAGGGTCGTGAGCAATCCACGCATCGTTTCGCTGATCTTCCTGTTGGTGCCTGAAGGGCGGGCGGCATGGGAGTCGCCGACCGCATCGCGATCATTTTAGTTTAATTAATCTGCAGTTACCAAAGCGTGAACCCCGGCAGATCCCCTTGCGCAGCCGATCCGAAGCCGCAGGACCATGCTCGCTGCCGCTCAGGCAACCCATGTGCTGCTATGGTGAAGCGCCAGAACAAGGCGAGAATTTGACTGGGGTTGGTCCCGATCAGTGTGTCGGAGCCAGAGCGTGCTTCGCGGCCTCCCGGTGACGCGGCTTGATTTGGCTATGCACGGCCCCAAGGGCTGCCGTCAGAACGGCGAGATCGTCGGTGAACCCGAAGCCGATCAAGAAATCGGGAACGATGTCAAAGGGCAGCACGAAATAAGCGAGTGCCGCGAGCAGGGTTCCGCGCGTCCGCAGGGGTGTTTCGGAGTCGAGTGCGCAGTAGTAGCCGGCCACGACTTCCTGCGAGAACGGGATGTAGGCTGCCGCCTTGCGCAGGGTCTGCCAGAACGTGTCACGCACGCGCCGTTCGCGCCGGGCGTTTTCTTCCGCGCTGACCGGCTTCAGAATCCGGTCCGTATCCACATGCGCCACAGCCGTTCTCCCATTGTTGCCCGCTTGGAATGTGGGGGAGAACGGCTCAAAGCCAAGGGTCTGAGGAACTGTCGCTCAGTTGTCAGCGTAGCCGTCGAGCCGTTCGGCCATGTCGAAATCGAGCTCCGTCAGACCGTCAGCAGTATGCGTGGAAAGGGTGATATCCACCGTGCGGTAACTGTTCCGCCATTCTGGATGGTGGTCCATCTTTTCTGCCAATAAGGCGACGCGCGTCATGAAGCCGAAGGCCGCGTTGAAGTTGCGGAAAGAGAAGCGCTTCGTGATGGCCGCACCATCTTCAGACAGCTGCCATTCGGGCACCTGCGCCAGTCGTGCGGCGATCTCGTCCATGGGAAGCGGGTTGCGCGCCATCCGCTTGATCAGGGATGCGCGCCAGCCAGCCACTCGTCGGCCGACAGCATGGTGGTGCGGCGTTCATGGGCATCGAGCGGCCAAGCTTCTTCCACGAGGTAGGGCCCGCCGCCCACGGAATCCTTGGACGACATCAGAACAAAGCGAGCGACCTTGAAAGGCGTGGTCGCGAAATTGCCGCGTGCCGACAGATAGGCGGCAATATCGATTGTGCTTGGGTTGCGAAGCCTTGCGAGTGTCACATGCGGCACGAATTTGCGCGGATCGGCAAGCAAACCCTGGCGCTGGCAGATGCGCTCGATTTCGCCTTGCAGCTGCATCAACTCGGTGGACGGGGCGACCGTGGCATGAATGGAATGCGGCTTCTTGGAGCCGAAGGCGCCGACCCCGGCAAGCCGCAGCGAGAAGGCAGGGCGTCGGATCCGGTCCAGCGCATTGGCGATCTCGTCAGCCACATGGCCTTCGACGTCGCCGATGAAGCGCAGCGTGATGTGGTAATTCTCGACGTCGATCCAGCGCGCGCCCGGCAAACCGCCGCGCAGCAGGGAGAGCGACAAGGCAGCGTCGCGGGGAACCTCGAGGGCGGTGAACAAGCGTGGCATGGGGGCCTCCCTGATTCGGTTCCGTCGAAGCCAACCCGACCATCTTCGGCTCGGATGGGCAAGCGGAACTTGCCCGGATTTGCTGCAGCGCAGACGTTTTCCTCAGTTCCCGAGTCCGCGCACCGCGCGCTCGATCACCGGAAGCGACCGCTCCACCATCACGTCCACGCCGCGCTCGTTGGGGTGGAGACCGTCTGCGAGCTGCAGGCCGGAAACGCCAACCACTCCATCAAGAAAGAACGGCACCAGCGGGACGTCGTATTTCCGGGCCAGATCCGGAAAGATCGAGTTGTAGGCCTTGCCGTAGGCCGCACCGAGATTGGGAGCGGCCATCATGCCCGCCAGTACCACCGCGATGCCGCGATCGGTCAAACGTTTCAACATCGCATCAAGATTGTCGCGCGTTTGCTGCGGCGGCAAACCGCGCAGCATGTCGTTGGCGCCGAGTTCGAGTACCACCAGATCGGTTCCATCAGGCACCGACCAGTCGATGCGCGACAAGCCGCCGGATGTGGTGTCGCCGGATACGCCCGCATTGGCGACCGTCACGTCCAGGCCCCGTGCTTTCAGCGCAGCTTCGAGCTTTGCGGCAAAGGAGTCGCTGGGGGCAAGCTGATACCCTGCCATGAGGCTGTCACCGAAGCCGACGATTTGGAGGGGATCGGCGGAAGCAGCCACCGGGGCGCTTGTAAGAGCGATTGCAGTTACAGCGCTCGCGAAAAGGTGTTTGATCGCCATTCGTTTAATTCCGTATCAAAACCATATTCGGCTCTGCTTCCAAGCCGTATTGCCCATATAGGACTCCGTTTTCGTGACAAAAGCCGTGATCGCGCTTTCCAATGTTTCCCTGACCCTGGGCCAGGGAGCCTCTGAAGTTCATGTTTTGAAGGATGTGAGCCTTGAGGTGCGAAGCGGCGAAACGGCCGGCATCGTTGGCCCGTCCGGCTCCGGCAAGTCCACGCTTCTGATGGTTGTGGCCGGTCTGGAGAAGGTCGAC
Organism: Tianweitania sediminis; assembly: GCF_017813335.1. Lineage (GTDB taxonomy): Bacteria > Pseudomonadota > Alphaproteobacteria > Rhizobiales > Rhizobiaceae > Tianweitania > Tianweitania sediminis. The sequence continues at coordinate 861,227 of NZ_JAGIYY010000001.1, forward strand.
AGCGGCACGGTTGCCATCGCCGGTGAAACGATCAACGGCTGGAGTGAAGACCGCATCGCGGCCTTTCGCGGCAAGAATGTCGGCATCGTCTTCCAGTCTTTCCACCTGATCCCGAACATGACCGCGCTTGAAAACGTCGCAGTTCCGCTGGAATTGGCGGGTCATCACGAGCCTTTCACGGTGGCGGAGCGCGAGCTTGCGGCAGTGGGCCTCGACCACCGCCTCACGCACTACCCTGGCGAGTTGTCGGGCGGCGAACAGCAGCGCGTGGCGATTGCGCGCGCTCTGGCGCCCGATCCGAAGATCCTGATTGCGGATGAGCCCACGGGCAACCTCGACCAGGCAACCGGACGACAGATTGCGGATCTCCTTTTTGCAAAGGCGCGCGAGCGCGGCATGACCTTGATGCTGGTTACGCACGATCCGTCGCTGGCGGCGCGGTGTTCGCGCCAGATCGCCATGCGGTCAGGGCGGATCGAAACCGCTGCGACCGAGCCGGCAGCCAACACTGCTGTGCCGGCGGAGTGATGGCATGCTGAACACCCGCGATTTTCGCCTGGCCCTGCGCTTTGCCGTGCGCGAAATGCGCGGCGGGTTGTCCGGCTTCTTGATCTTCATTGCCTGCATCGCCATCGGTGTGGGCGCCATTGGCGGCGTCAATTCCGTCGCCCAGGCGATTACGGTGGGCGTGGCCAGCCAGGGCCAGTCGCTGCTCGGTGGAGACATCCGCTTCGAACTGAACCAGCGAGAAGCCACGGAAGAAGAACGAACGTTTCTAGCGCAAGCGGGCGATGTCGCGGCCAGTGCCAGTCTTCGTTCCATGGTCCGGCTTGCCGATGAAAGCGACCAAACTCTGGTTGAACTCAAGGCGGTCGATGACCTTTATCCGCTCTACGGCACCTTCACGAGCGAGCCCACGCTGGCGCAGGAGGACTTGTTCGGCCTCCGAGATGGTCGCTACGGCGCCGCGGCGCCGGATTTGTTGTTTCAACGCCTCGGCCTCGAAGTGGGCGACACGATCCGCTTGGGCCTGAGCGAGTTCGAAATGCGGGCCAAGATCGGCATCGAACCCGACTTCCTGTCGGACGGCGTCGGTTTTGCGCCCCGCCTGATGATCTCGCTTGACGGCATGCGCAATGCCGGCCTGGTCCAGCCCGGCAGCCTGATTGAACATGCTTACAAGGTGCGGCTGCCAGCCGGCAGCACAGAAGCTGACATCGCGCAGATCCGTGATCAGGCTTCGCAGCAGTTTCCGGAAGCTGGGTGGAGCTTCCGGTCGCGTCTCAACGCGGCGCCGTCCTTGTCGAGCAATATCGAGCGCTTTTCCCAGTTCCTGACGCTGGTTGGCCTGACCGCGCTTGTTGTGGGTGGTGTCGGCGTTGCCAATGCGGTGCGCTCGTATCTCGACTCCAAGCGGCCGGTGATTGCAACCTTCAAGAGCCTCGGTGCGTCCGGGCGCTTCGTGTTCGTGCTTTACCTCATCCAGATCCTGATTATCGCCGTGATCGGTGTTCTGATCGGGCTTCTGCTTGCAGTCGCCATGCCGTTCCTGGCCGCCGCGGGGCTCAAGAACATCCTGCCGATCGCATCCGGGGGCGGCGTTTATCCCGGTGCGCTATTTCTCGGCGCGATGTTCGGCCTCCTTGTGACGCTGGTGTTTGCGCTGTTGCCGCTTGGCCGCGCACGCGATGTTCCGGCCACCGCCCTGTTTCGCGAACTTGGTTTCGAACAGCGCGGCTGGCCGCGCGCGGTTTACCTGGTAGCGGCAGCGTTGGTTGCCGTGGTCCTGGCCGCGCTTGCCATCCTTCTGTCGTTTGATCGCTCGGTGGCGTCCATCTTTGTGGTCGCCATCGTCGGCTCGTTTCTGGTCTTGCGGGCGGTCGGCGCCCTGGTGCAATGGCTGGCGCGCCACGCACCTCGCGTTCGTTCCACGGCGCTGCGCCTTGCCATCGGAAACATCCATCGGCCGGGTGCTTTGACGCCGTCCGTTGTGCTGTCGCTCGGGCTTGGATTGACCCTGCTTGTGACGCTGGCCCTGATCGATGGGAACCTGCGGCGCGAAATCGGCGGCAACCTCACCGACCGCGCGCCGAACTTCTTTTTCGTCGATATCCAGAGCACGGAAGTGGAGGACTTCGCGTCCTTGGTCGCGCAGCAATCGCCGGACGGCAAGCTTGTGCGCGTGCCGATGCTGCGCGGTCGTATCACCGCGCTCAACGGCGTTCGGGTGCAGGAAGCCAACATCCCACCCGAGGGCGCCTGGGTGCTGCGCGGCGACCGTGGCATCACCTATGCGCGCAACACGCCCGAAGGCACGACACTGACGGAAGGCGCGTGGTGGCCGGAAGATTATGCCGGGGAGCCGCTGGTGTCGTTTTCCGCCGAAGAAGGGCGCGAGATCGGATTGAAGCTTGGCGATACGATCACGGTAAACGTGCTCGGACGTGACGTCACAGCCCGGATTTCGAGCTTCCGTGATGTGCAATGGGAGTCGCTCGGCATCAACTTCGTGATGATCTTCTCACCGAACACCTTTGCCGGAGCGCCGCATGCCTGGCTTGCGACCCTGATGGATTCCAGCGCCACCGACGCGGAAGAAGCGCAACTTCTCAATCAAGTCACCCGCACCTTCCCGGCCGTAACCTCCGTGCGGGTCAAGGAAGCGCTCGATATCGTCAACAAGCTTGTGGAACAGCTTGGATCGGCCATCCGCGGCGCGGCCTCCGTTGCGCTGCTGGCGTCGATCCTTGTTCTGGCCGGCGCGCTTGCGGCGGGCAACCGGGCGCGTACGCATGATGCAGTTGTTCTGAAGACGCTTGGCGCCACACGACGGACGCTAATCGCAGCGTTCAGCCTTGAATACCTTTTGATCGGACTGTCGACCGCGATCTTTGCGCTTCTCGCCGGCGGCGTGGCCGCCTGGTTCGTGGTGGGAGAGATCATGCAGTTCCCTTGGCGGTTCCTGCCGGACGTGGCTGTGTCTACCATCATCATGGCGCTGGTACTGACCGTCGGTATCGGCCTGATCGGAACCTGGCGCGTGCTCGGCCAGAAGGCAGCACCGGTGCTGCGGACGTTGTGATCTGCTGGAAATGATTGACAGCTAAGCTACCCTCAGTCACCTGAGCGATAAAAAAGAGGCTTCGGCCATGCAAGACTACTTCTCTGCCCCTTTTCCCCGCCGCGACTCAGTTGGCGTGCCGGTCGGCAACGTGCTGGTTGGCGGTGGCGCGCCGGTTGTCGTCCAGTCGATGACGAATACCGACACGGCCGACGTCGATTCCACGGTGGCACAGGTCGCCGCGCTGCATCGTGCAGGCTCCGAGATCGTGCGCATCACGGTGGATCGGGACGAGAGTGCCGCGGCAGTTCCTCGCATCCGCGATCGGCTGGCGCGGCTCGGGATTCACGTGCCGCTGGTGGGAGATTTCCATTACATCGGCCACAAGCTTTTGGCCGATCATCCGGATTGTGCCGAAGCGCTTGCGAAATATCGCATCAATCCCGGCAATGTCGGCTTCAAGGACAAGAAGGACAAGCAGTTCGCGGCCATCGTGGAAACGGCGATCCGCTACAACAAGCCGGTGCGCATCGGCGTCAATTGGGGCTCGCTCGACCAGGAACTGCTCACCACGCTGATGGACCACAACAAGGCGAACGGTTCACCGTTAACGGCCGTCCAGGTGATGCGTGAGGCGATCGTGCAGTCGGCTCTGCTTTCCGCGGAACTGGCAGAAGAAATCGGCCTTGGCCGCGACAAGATCATCCTGTCGGCCAAAGTCAGCCAGGTGCAGGATCTGATTGCCGTTTACACGATGTTGGCTCAGCGTTCCAACCATGCGCTGCATCTCGGCCTTACCGAAGCCGGAATGGGCACCAAGGGCATCGTCGCTTCGTCGGCGGCGATGGGCATCCTGCTTCAACAGGGCATCGGCGACACGATCCGTATTTCGCTGACGCCGGAGCCTGGCGGCGACCGCACACGCGAGGTGCAGGTCAGCCAGGAACTCCTGCAAACCATGGGTTTTCGCCAGTTTATCCCGATCGTCGCCGCGTGCCCGGGTTGCGGACGTACGACCTCCACGGTGTTCCAGGAACTGGCGCAGAACATCCAGGCCGATATCCGCACCAACATGCCGATCTGGCGCGAAAAATATCCTGGCGTGGAAGAGCTGAAGGTCGCCGTGATGGGCTGCATCGTCAACGGCCCTGGCGAATCCAAACATGCCGATATCGGCATTTCGCTCCCTGGCACCGGCGAAACGCCCAGTGCACCCGTGTTCATCGACGGGCAGAAGGCGGCGACGCTGAAGGGGCCAAACATCGCCGCGGATTTCCAGGTGATGGTCGCCGACTACATCGAGCGCCGGTTCGGGCAGGGCCGGCAGGCTGCGGAATAGTTTTGGCGCGGCGTCAGGCCCTTCTGGCTGCCTTGCTTGTTGCGGCCTTCGGCTCGTCCAGCCTTTGTGCGGAGCCGGCAAAGTCCGCAGCTCCACCGTCTGCTGCAATCAGCGATGTGCAGCGCGCAGAAGCCAAGAAGCGCGGCTACATCGCCCGCATTTGTGACCTCATCGAAACGCATGCGTCCGCCAACAAACTCCCGAAAGCCTTTTTCGCGCGGTTGATCTGGAAGGAAAGCCGCTTTGATGCGGGTGCCGTGTCGCCGGCCGGTGCGGAAGGGATCGCGCAGTTCATGCCGGGAACCGCAGCGATGCGCGGACTTGAAAACAGCTTCGACGTCGAGCAGGCCTTGCCAGCGTCGGCTGCTTACCTGGCAGAGCTTCGATCCCGGTTCGGCAATCTCGGCCTAGCTGCGGCGGCTTACAATTCCGGCGAAGGGCGTGTGTCGCGCTGGCTCGCGTCCGGCGGTTTCCTGCCCCTGGAAACGGAAAACTACGTGCTCGACATTCTTGGTGCGCCCGCCGACAGCTTTGTTGGCGCCAAGGATGGCGCTTCAGTACCGCTCGATCCAAAGAAAAGCTTTGCGGAGGCATGCCGCGAACTACCGGTGGTGCGGGTCGCGACCATGCCGATGGCGCGGATTTCCACCAAGCCGTGGGCGGTGCAGGTTGCGGGAAATACCCGGCGTGCGGCCGCCGTGCAGCAATATGAGCGGGCCAAGCGCCGCGTCGGTTCCCTCCTGCGAAACGAGGAGGTTGCGGTCAGCCGGATCCGGTCGCCGCGAGGGCGCGGGGGCATCTATGTGGTGCGGGTGGGCGCCGACAGTCGTTCCGAAGCGGACAATCTGTGCCAGCGTCTTCGTGGCTCCGGGGGCAGCTGCATCGTACGGCGCAACCGGTAAGGTGGGGGTGCTCTAGCTCTTTCGCTCCGCAACGAACCGCGCTGCGGCCTTCAACACTGCGCCGCGCTCGCCATAGGGTTCAAGAAGGCTTTCAGCCTGGTTCACCAGGCCAGCCAGCTGCTGCCGCGCCCAATCGATCCCGTGAAGGCCGGCGAGCGTAGCCTTGCCGGCGGCGGCATCCTTGCCGGTTTTCTTGCCCATCGTCGCGCCGTCGGCGGTGATGTCCAGGATGTCGTCGGCCAGCTGAAAAGCCAGGCCTATGGCCGCGCCGAAGGCGTGCAAGCGTTCGCGATCTTCTGTGCTGCCGCCGCCGAGAATGGCGCCTGCCTCGCAGCCAAAACGGATCAGCGCACCGGTCTTCATGGCCTGAAGCGCAATGATGCCGCTCTCGTCGGGTGCATCCTTTTCGGCCGCCAGATCCAGCGCCTGACCGCCGACCATGCCCCCGAAACCAGCGGCCCGCGCCAAGGCCGACACCAGCGCAAGCTGTTGCTTGGGCGAAACGCCGAGCGCTTCATCCGCCAGAAGATCAAAGGCGAGCGTCAGGAGGCCGTCGCCTGCCAAGATCGCGGTGGCTTCATCGAACGCCTTGTGAACGGTGGGTTGTCCGCGGCGCAGGTCGTCGTCGTCCATCGCCGGCAGGTCGTCATGGATCAACGAGTAGCAATGCACGCATTCGAGCGCGGCAGCCACGCGCCGGCTCGTTGCGGCGTCGACGTCGAACAAGGCCGCGCTCTCGATCACAAGGAATGGCCGCAGGCGCTTGCCGCCATTGAGGACGCCGTGACGGGCCGCTGCCATCAGATGAGCGGGCCGCGCGAGCTCGCCCAGCAGCGGTGCCGTGCTCAAGACGCGCCGCAACTCCGCTTCAACCAGGGCTGCGCGGTCAACAAGAAGTAATTCGAAGGGCGAGGGGGTTGCACTTTGCATAAGCGATGCGATGAACGGATCGGCGCTGCGGGTCAAGGCGCTGCTGCACTCCGATGCCGCCCAGCGCCCTTCAAACGGCAGCCAAACTGATCTAGACGGAAGCGAAGCGGGGAGTTTTTCGTGAGCATACCGGCTGTCGAGCCCGAGCAAGAGCCCCCCATGCCGCCGAAAGGACGTGGACCCCTGCGCAGCCGCCGTCCCGCAACGCACTGGTTCAAACGCATCCTGCAGATCCTGGTGGTGCTGGTCCTGATTCCGCTCGGGCTGACGATTGTTTATGCCGTTCCAGGCGTTCGACCCGTTTCAACCCTGATGCTGCGCGACGCCGTGACCCTCGAGGGATACGATCGTCGCTGGGTCCCGATCGAGGAAATCGCACCTGCCTTGCGATACTCGGTGATCATGTCGGAGGATGGGCAGTTCTGCTCGCACAGGGGCATCGACCTGCGTGAAATGCAGGGCGTGATCGAGGATGCTCTGGCGGGAAAGGAAACCCGCGGCGCATCAACCATCCCGATGCAAACGGTCAAGAACCTGTTCTTGTGGAACAGCCGCTCCTTTATCCGCAAAGGGCTGGAAGCGCCGCTCGCGGTTTATCTCGACCTTGTCCTGTCCAAGCGTCGCATTCTCGAGATCTATCTCAACATCGTGGAATGGGGGCCGGGCATCTATGGCGCGGAGTCCGCCTCGCTTTACCATTTCGGCAAGGCGGCCGCGGATCTCAGCGCACGTGAAGCGGCCCTTCTCGCGGTGGCGTTGCCCAATCCGCTCGAGCGCAACCCCGGCAAGCCGACCCGAAACCTCCTGCGGCTGGCCGATCGGGTGCAGGGCATGGCCGCGAGATCCGGCGGTTATACAGGCTGCGTGCGCTAGGAGCGGACTCAGATTTTCCGCACAACGTGCTGGCCAAGTGCGCTCGTGTTGTGTATAGGCACGCGACTTTCACAAGAAGACCGGCCGGCCGCCGAAGCTCGTAGACGGGCTCGCGCGCAAGAATTTGCCGGACGATGGAGCTGAAAATGGCCGTACCTAAACGAAAGACCTCGCCGTCCAAGCGCGGCATGCGCCGCTCGGCAGATGCCCTCAAGGCGCCGACCTATGTTGAAGACAAGAACTCCGGCGAAATGCGCCGCCCCCACCATGTCGACCTGAAGACCGGCATGTATCGTGGCCGCCAGGTGCTTGAGCCCAAGGAAAGCTGAGCTTCCTTTTCCCGACGATCAGATGAGGCTGGCGTTCTGCCGGCCTTTTTTGTTTGTGCTTGCGCTCCCGCAGGAGGGCGGCGGTAGAGTTTCCTGATGCTACTTGTTGATGGCGTCGAGCTTCCGCTGCATTGCCGCCATCTGTTCCTTCAGCTCAGAAAGATCGTCGCCTGAGGGCTTCGGGCGACTTTCCGCAGGGTCCGGCTGCGTTGTCGCGGCTGGAAAGCTCGTAAACATGCGCATGGCGTTCTGGAACATTTCCATATTGCGGCGCGTCTGTTCCTCGATCACCTTCATGGGCGGCATCGACATCATGCCCATCGGCGTTTTGCCGAAGTTCGCATTGATCTGGTCGCGGAAACGCTCCTGCTCCTTCGAGAAGGCCAACATCGACTGCTCCAGGAAGCTCGGCACGATCATCTGCATCTGATCGCCGTAGAAGCCGATGAGTTGCCGGAGGAACGAGATCGGCAGCATGGTCTGGCCGTTCTTGTTTTCCAGCTCGAAGATGATCTGGGTGAGCACGGAATGCGTGATGTCATCGCCGCTTTTCGCGTCCTGCACCGTGAACTCCTCGCCGCGCTTCACCATCTCGGAAAGATCTTCCAGCGTGACGTAGGTACTGGTGCCCGTGTTGTACAAACGGCGATTGGCGTACTTCTTGATCGTCACCGGATCGCCTTTTGTGGGCATCAATGCGCCTTCCTGCGGCTGTCGCGCATGCGCCCTCGGGCGGAAGCGCGGAATGACTATGCGGGAAGTATGCGCAATCCGTTGGCAAATGAAAGCGAATTGTGCAGGTGCGTTCTGGCCAGCTACCGCGCGCAAACATCTGCCAATGCGACCGCTCCGATAGCTGGACGTCGCGCATGCCATCCCGCACTATTGCTGCAGCGGGAGGATGGATCATGACGCGAACGGCGCTGGTCAGCGGGGGAACACGCGGTATCGGAGCAGCCATTTCGATTGCTCTGAAGGAAGCCGGCTACAAAGTGGCCGCCAATTACGCCGGCAATGATGCCGTGGCGGCGAGTTTCACCGCGGAGACCAGCATCCCCGCGTTCAAGTGGTCGGTCGCCGATTATGATGCTTGCACGGCCGGCATTGCCGCTGTCGAAGACATGCTGGGGCCGGTCGAGATCCTCGTCAACAATGCCGGCATCACGCGCGATGGCATGTTCCACAAGATGACGCGCGCCCAGTGGCAGGAGGTGATCGACACCAATCTGAACGGCGTCTTCAACATGACGCATCCGGTTTGGACCGGCATGCGGGAGCGAAAGTTCGGGCGGGTCGTGACGATATCCTCCATCAATGGCCAGAAGGGTCAGGTGGGGCAGGTGAACTATTCTGCGGCAAAGTCGGGAGACCTCGGCTTCACCAAGGCGCTGGCTTTGGAAGGTGCCCGCTTCGGCATCACGGTGAACGCGGTTTGCCCCGGTTACATCGCCACAGACATGGTGATGGCGGTTCCTGAAACGGTTCGCGCCGGCATCGTTGCGCAGATCCCGGTCGGGCGTCTCGGCGAAGTGGCGGAAGTCGCGCGCTGTGTGCTTTTTCTTGTATCCGACGACGCCGGCTTCATCACCGGCTCGACGCTGACCGCAAATGGCGGCCAATTCGTCATCTGAGGCGGGTCGCCTTGCACGCAGCATCTGGGCGCTTCGGAACAGAAGCGTAAACGGTCCTACACACGCAACGCATCGCTTCTGTTGAGCGCCTGTGGATAATCGGTGTGTAACCGGTGCTGAACACCACATCTAGCCGTGAACAAACCCAGTAGATGTCGATACTTCTGATTCGTCGATGATTCGTTGCCGCTTCACTCCGAAGGTAAACAAAGCGGAGGTTGCTATCGCTTTTCAGGTTCATTGCGGCTTAAGATTTGCCAGCGCGGGCAAAGACTTGCCGGGTCCTCAAAGGCGGAACCAGTTCGGCGAACCGGTGAGGCGGCAAAAGGTTAACGTCGCTGCCGAGCGGGGGCAACGCTGGCTGCTGCGCCGATTCAGGATGTGGTGTCGATCAGCCGATCGACACCACATGTAGTCGTGAACAAAGGGCCAACTTGAGAGTGTCAGCGATTCGTCGGTGATTCGTTCCAGACTCGTTCCAGGAGTTAACGCGCCGCCGCTTTTCTGCCCCTCAGGTGGACAATGGCGGTCGGCTGTGGATGACTGGCTCTGTGATCGGCGCGGCAGAACCTCTATATGCGTGGGACGGGCGACGTTCGTCGACCGCTCCGCCGCCTCGTTTGGAGACGACCTTCTCTCCATGATTGCTTCTACCAGCCGTTCGCCTGCGCCTCTCGTTCTGTCGGGCCGAAATGTCACGGCCGTTCTCGGCCCCACCAATACTGGCAAGACGCATCTCGCCATCGAGCGGATGGTGGCGCACACAAGCGGCGTCATTGGACTGCCGCTCCGCCTGCTGGCGCGGGAAGTTTATGGACGCGTGTGCGAGAAAGTCGGCGCCGACAAGGTCGCGCTGATTACCGGCGAAGAAAAGATCCGGCCGATCGGCGCGCGCTATTCCGTGTGCACGGTGGAAGCCATGCCGCGCGAAACCGATGCCGCCTTTGTTGCTCTCGACGAAGTTCAACTCGCGGGCGATCTCGAACGCGGCCACATATTCACTGACCGCCTTCTTCACCTGCGCGGGCGTGAAGAAACGCTGCTGCTCGGCGCAGGCACGATGCGTGGCATTCTCGAGAAGCTTCTGAAGGGCGTGTCGGTCGTGTCTCGGCCGCGCATGTCCCACCTTGCTTATGCCGGGTCCAAGAAGATCACGCGGCTGCCGCGGCGTTCGGCCATTGTCGCGTTTTCGGCAGACGAAGTTTATGCCATTGCCGAACTCATCCGCCGCCAGCGTGGCGGCGCGGCGGTGGTGCTCGGCGCTCTTTCTCCCCGCACCCGCAACGCGCAGGTCGAGCTCTACCAGTCCGGCGATGTCGACTATTTGGTGGCGACGGATGCGATCGGCATGGGGCTTAACCTCGATGTCGACCATGTTGCCTTCGCACAGGATCGAAAGTTCGACGGCTTCCAGTTTCGCAACCTGACCCCTGGCGAGATCGGCCAGATCGCCGGACGCGCCGGTCGCCATGTGCGCGACGGAACCTTCGGCGTCACGGGCCAATGCGACCAGTTTGCCGATGAAGTCGTGGAGCGGGTGGAAGCCCACAGCTTCGATTCGGTGAAGGTCCTGCAGTGGCGCAGTGCCGAACTGGATTTCGCCAGCCTAGAAGCGTTGCAGCGGTCGATCGACACGATCGCGCCTGTGGAAGGTCTCACGCGCGCATTGCCCGCCGTGGATGCGCAGGCGCTGGCGCAACTGGCAAAGGACGGCGACATCCGCCGGTTGGCGACCAACCGCGAACGCGTCGCACTCTTATGGGAAGCCTGCGCGCTTCCTGATTACCGCCGGATCGCGCCGGCGCAGCATGCCGATCTCATCGCCTCCATGTATAGTGATCTGGCCGAACGCGGGCATGTCGACGAAGCTTATATGGCCGAGCAGGTGCGGCGTGCAGACACCACAGATGGGGATATCGACACGCTTTCCCATCGCATCGCTCAGATCCGGACATGGACTTTTGTTTCCAATCGGCCCGGCTGGCTTGCAGATCCGCTGCACTGGCAGGAAAAAACGCGCGAAATCGAAGACCGATTGTCCGATGCGCTGCATGAGCGATTGACGAAACGCTTTGTAGACCGCAGGACATCCGTCCTCATGAAGCGGCTGAGAGAAAACACGATGCCTGAAGCCGAAATCCAGCCCGCAGGGGGCGTGCTTGTTGAAGGTCACCACATCGGCGACCTGCAGGGCTTCCGGTTCACCTCCGATCCGAGCGTCCAAGGCGAAGATGCCAAGGCGGTGAAAGCTGCCGCGTCCAAGGCGCTGGCTCAGGAATTCGAAAGCCGTGCCGACAAGTTTGCTGCCGCTCCCAACGGGGACTTCGCGCTGGCATCCGACGGGACGCTGCGCTGGATTGGCGCGCCCGTCGCGACGATCGTTTCGGGCGAAGATCCGTTGAAGCCGCGCGTCATTCTTCTTGCGGACGAGCAACTCACCGGACCGGCCCGCGACAAGGTCATGGCGCGGGCCGAGCGTTTTGTTGCGTTCCAGGTCGAGTCCCTGCTGCGGCCGCTGGTGGACCTGCGCGACGCCGAACAATTGTCGGGCATTGCGCGCGGCATCGCTTTCCGCCTGGTGGAAAACTTTGGCGTTCTTAACCGCCGTGACATCGCCGATGACGTGAAAAGCCTGGACCAGGAAGCCCGCGCCGCCCTGCGTCGGATCGGTGTGCGGTTCGGGGCCTACCACATCTTCGTGCCGGCACTGCTGAAACCCGCGCCGGCCGGGCTTTTGACGCTGCTTTGGGCGTTGAAGAACGACGGCAAGGACAAGCCCGGCTTCGGTGATCTGGTGACGATGCTGGCCGCTGGCCGCACGTCGGTCGTTGTGGAGCCGAGCTTCGATCCCGCCTTTTACCCGCTTGCTGGATATCGCCAGCTCGGCCGCCGCGCCGTGCGCATCGACATTCTAGAACGCCTTGCCGACCTCATCCGGCCGGCGCTTGCGTGGCGGGCTGGAACAGGTGTGCGCCCAGCCGGTGCGTTCGACGGGCAGGCCTTCACCACCACACCACAGATGATGTCGATCCTCGGCGCCAACGCGGAGGACATGGAAGAGATCCTCAAGGGTCTCGGCTATCGGGCCGAGCCGAAGCCGGCCCGCGAAATCCGCGATCGCATGGCTGCCATGGATACCCGCGCAGCGGAAGCTGCGGCAGCCGCGGCGGCGAAGTCTGAAGCAGCAAAGGCCGAGGCTGAACAAGCCGCGATCAGCGAGGCTGCCTCGAGCAGTCCTGTTCAGCAGGAGAACAATGTCGAGGTGATTGATGAGATCCTTGCCGCGCAGCGCGAAGCCAGCGAAGGCGGTGCGGACAGCCTGGCTGCCGGTGCCAGCGTGTTCGGGGCGGATCCTGAACAGCCGGTGACCGGAAACGAGCCGGCGCAAACCGCTGGAGGCGGCGAGGGAAGCCAGGTCGCGGAGGCCGCTGATCAGCCCGCACCGGAGGCTGCAAGCACCGAAGCGATCGCCGAAGCAATGCAGGCACCGGAAGCCGATGCGACCGAGGCGATGCAAGCTGCGACCTCTGTTTTGGGCGCTCCGGAGTCGGAGCCCGTCGGGGATGCGACCATCGAAACCACGGTGGACGCGCAACCAGAGACTGCGCCCACAACGGACGCCGAACCTGCCGAGGAAGAAAAGCCGATCCTGCTTTGGCGTCCGGCCCGGCACGACCGGGCTCCGCGCCATGGACCACGACCGAACCACCGCAACCGCGGAGGGGATCGACGCGGCGGGGCGCCCGCTGCACCGGGCGAGGCGGGGGAAATGCAGAATCGCGGCAACAACCGCAACCGGCGCTTCGACAAGGGAGGCGATGCCGCACCGCAGCAGCGTCCACCGCATCGGCATGACGGCGAGCCGCGCGACAAGCGCCCTGGCGGCGAAGACCAGCGCAAGGGCGGCAATCGGTTCGAAGGGCGCGGCGGTAAGGAACGTGGGCCGCGTCCCGAAGGCGGGCGTCCGCGCGATGATCGCGCCAAGTTCTCGGCGGCACCCAAACGCGAGGAGCGGCCGGCGCGGATTGATCCAGACTCCCCCTTCGCCAAGCTCGCCGCCCTGCGCGACCAGTTGAAGAAGTAGCGTTGAGCGAGGCTCGGCAACGCCTCGACAAATGGTTGTTCTTCGCGCGTCTGCAGAAATCGCGCACGCTGGCGGCCAAGCTCGTGTCCGCGGGCAAGGTTCGGATCAACCGTGAAAAGGTGGACAACCCGGCGCGCAGCATCAAGCCGGGCGACGTCCTGACGATTACGCTGGAGCGCCAGGTGCTGGTTGTTCGATGCGAACAGCCAGGCACGCGGCGCGGGCCGGCCGTGGAAGCGCGCAGCCTTTACACCGACCTTTCGCTGGCCAAGCCTGGCGGAGACCTGCCCGCGTCCTCAACCGGGGTCAATTCTCCGGAACACGAACGCGAAGATGGGGACCTCACCGACCCGGAGGCGTGAGGGGCAGGGCGGCGCGTGGAAAACGGTTCCTTCTGAGGCTCCACTGGCGACATTTCCGCCTCTTGTCAGCCTTCTGCAAAGCGACTACCTCCGCGCCAGCCATACCGCCAGCAGTCTTCGCGCCCCTTCCCCTTGCGTGAAGTTCCCTCAGGGAGCCCAGCCATCATGACCTATGTCGTCACTGACAACTGCATCCGCTGCAAATACACGGATTGCGTTGAAGTGTGTCCGGTGGACTGCTTCTACGAAGGTGAGAACATGCTGGTGATCCACCCTGACGAGTGCATCGATTGTGGCGTGTGCGAGCCTGAATGCCCTGCCGACGCCATCAAGCCGGACACCGAGTCTGGCTTGGACAAGTGGCTTACCCTCAATGCGGATTTTGCCTCGAAGTGGCCGAACCTGACGGTGAAGAAGGATCCGTTGCCCGACGCGGAGACCTTCGATGGCGAAGCCGGCAAGCTTGAAAAGTATTTTTCCAGCGAGCCCGGCAGCGGCGACTGAGCCGTCGGCTTAACGCATCAGCAGAGACGATCGATCGCGGGGAAAGCGCACGTCAGCCCCCCGCGTGCAGGTGCAGCAAAATGTTGATTCTGTCGGCTTTTTGTGCTAGCGCTATTCGAATGCCGATGACACACCATCGTTTTATGGCGCTGACGCCCTAATCCCGACAGGTGAAGACTGTTGCCGACCAGGTGGGGCCTGGGCGAATGCACCTGATTGGCATTCGCGCTTGCCTGATTTGCGACGGCTCGGTCGTGTGGAAGCGGTTACGGGTTTTGCCCGAAAGGGTCAAGCGGTTCGTCGACGCTTTGTCGACGCGGAACACAGGAGTAAGTGCGTATGGCTATCCAGCAGAAAAAGTCGGCGGCGCGGAACGGTTTCAAAACCGGCGAATACATCGTTTATCCCGCTCACGGCGTTGGCCTGATCGCCGCCATCGAAGAGCAGGAAGTCGCAGGCCACAAGCTGGAACTGTTCGTTATCGATTTCCAGAAGGATAAGATGCGCTTGAAGGTGCCGGTTGCCAAGGCAACCTCCATCGGCATGCGCAAGCTTGCTGAAACCGATTATGTCGATCGCGCCTTGAAGGTCGTGCAGGGCCGTGCCCGCGTGAAGCGCACCATGTGGTCGCGCCGCGCCCAGGAATATGATGCAAAGATCAATTCGGGCGACCTCATCTCGATTTCGGAAGTCGTGCGCGACCTTTATCGCGCCGACAACCAGCCGGAGCAGTCTTATTCCGAGCGTCAGCTCTATGAAGCAGCGCTTGACCGCATGGCGCGCGAAATCGCAGCCGTGAACAAGATGTCGGAAACTGAGGCGGTTCGCCTGATCGAGGTCAACCTCAACAAGGGGCCGAAGCGCGGCGCCAAGGTTGAGGATGCGGCCGAAAACGACGAAACCGAACAGGAAGAAGCGGCCTGATCTTTTAGGCCGATCGCAACAAAAAAGCCGGTCGTTTGACCGGCTTTTTTGTTGTCGACGCCGCCCTCAGGCAGGGTTCAAGGCGCGGTCCATGTTGCGGATGGCATAGCCTTCCTGCTTTGGCCAAGCGGAGTAATCCCCCTTGTTGAGGCCGAGCGTGCGCTCCGCGTGAAGCGGGAAGTTGGGGTCGTCAAGCGCCGGACGGGCGAGGGCCACCAGGTCGGCCTGGTTGTTGTCCACGATTGCGGCCGCGTCTTCCGCGGTGGTAATCAAGCCGACCGCCACGGTGGGAACTTCTGCAAGCTTCCTGATTTCAGCAGCCAGCGGCACCTGGTAGTTGCGGGCAGGCGCAAAGCGCGCACCAGCGAAGCCACCTGAAGAACAATGAACGACGTCCACCCCCGCTTCCTTGGCCGCCATGGCAAACACGGCAACGTCTGCCGGGGTGAGGCCATCCGGGTGGGAGTCAGTCGCCGAAACGCGCAGGAATAGCGGTTTCTCCTTAGGCCATGCGGCGCGCACGGCGCGGATCACGTCCAGCGGAAAGCGCATGCGGTTTTCAAGGGAGCCGCCATACGCGTCGGTGCGGTGGTTGGCGAGCGGCGACAGAAACTGGTTGAGGAGATATCCGTGTGCCGCATGGATCTCCACCACATCAAAGCTGGCGGCGTTCGCCCGGCGTGTGGCGGCGGCAAAATCTTCCGACACCTGCTTCATTTCCTCTGCGCCCAGTTCGCGAGGCTCTGGAAAGCCGTCAGCATGAGGCTCGGCGCTTGGGGCTTCCGGCTGCCATTGCTGAAAAGCAAGGGCGCGCTTTTCTTGCGGCGTTTCGTCGAACTTTCCGCGCCACGGAACGGGTGAGGACGCCTTGCGCCCGGCATGCGCCAATTGGATGCCGGCTGCAGCACCATTGGCTTGCAGGAACTCGACGATGGGCCGCCAGGCCTTCGCCTGTTCATCTGTCCAAATGCCCGTATCGGCATAGCTGATGCGGCCCTGCGGTGAGACGGCCGTGGCTTCCGTGATTACCAGGGAAAAGCCGCCCAGCGCGAAACGTCCGAGATGCACGAGGTGCCATTCATTGGGCCGGCCATGACGAGCGGAGTATTGGCACATTGGGGCAACGATGAAGCGGTTCTTCAGGCGGAGACCTGCAACCGGAAACGGATCAAACAGTTTGGTCATGGCAACTCGCAAAAACGGCAGGAAAGAAAGCCCACACTCAGCGGACGAGGGGTCTGCATCATCTTGGGATCAACAGCATGAAAATGCAGCCGCCGTTGGCTTGAAAAATTTTGAAGCCGCGCCAAGTGGAAAATCGGGAACAATCCTGCTGGTGCCCGCGTTGGTGGCATACTCGGGACCCATTCCGGCCATGGGCTGCGACCTTTCTGGTCCTTCTCGAGTGTGACTCAAGGGGTCGGGGCAAAGGGAGCGTGCCAAATGGACGACACGGCGAAACGAACGTTGATCCGCGCCGCCATGAAGGCACCGTACCTCGAACGAAATGAAGAGCACGATCTGGCGATCCGCTGGAAGGACCACCAGGATCAGGAAGCCCTTCACCGCATCACCACTGCCCACATGCGCCTCGTGATCTCGATGGCGGCCAAGTTCCGCTATTTCGGCCTGTCGATGAGCGACCTCATTCAGGAGGGGCATGTCGGTCTTCTGGAAGCTGCAGCTCGGTTCGAGCCCGATCGGGAAGTTCGGTTCTCGACCTATGCCACATGGTGGATCCGAGCTTCGATCCAGGACTACATCCTGCGCAACTGGTCCATTGTCCGCGGTGGTACGAGTTCAGCGCAGAAGGCGCTATTCTTCAATTTGCGTCGCCTGCGGGCACGCCTGGCGCAGGGCTCCGAGCCGCTGTCCAACGTTGCCATCTACGAAGAGATCTCAAACGCGCTCGGTGTCACGGTTGCCGATGTCGCGGTGATGGATTCCCGCTTGTCGGGATATGACACCTCGCTAAACGCCCCGATGGGCAATGACGACAGCAACAACGCATCCGACCGCATGGACTTCCTTGTTGCGGACGATCCGCTCCCGGATGAAATCGTGACAGAAACAATTGATGTCGAACGCCGGTCACGCTGGCTGGGCAGCGCTCTCGAGGTTCTGAACGAACGCGAGCGTCGTATCATCGAGGAGCGCCGCTTGCAGGACGACGGCGCGACCTTGGAGTCCCTTGGCGAAAAGCTCGGCATTTCCAAAGAGCGCGTTCGGCAGATCGAGAACCGTGCGATGGAAAAACTCCGCACTGCACTCGTGAAGGTTAATCCAGAACTGTCGCTCACGGCAGCTTGAGCTCCCGAAAAGACAGCAAGATCAGGACAGATGGCGCCCTTGTGGCGCCATTTCCCGTTCGAGGGGTAAGCAGGCTGTCCGGCTTCAGCGATCGGTGACGATCTTGACCTTGTCGCCCGGCGTCAGTGTCGCGCCGGTGGGCAGCGCGTTCAACATGCGGAACAGGTCGAGCTTTCGGTCGACGCCTTCCATTTGCGCCGCAAGCGACGCCACGGTTTGGCCGGGCTGCACCGTCAGGATGCGGATGCGCAACGGCTTCAGGTTCGCCTTTTCTTCGGCGGTCAGGACGCGGAAGCTCGAGCCGACGCTGCCTGCGACGGAGGGCAGGGCAGCGCTGGCCAGCGGGGCCGCCGTGAGGAGGCGGTACACCTGCTCGCCCGCCCGCACCACCGTCACCTGGAATTCCCAGCTGTCGACCCGGGCGCGCGCAGTTGCCGCTTCATGCCCGTTGATGCTGGTTTCTGTCACCGACGCATTATCGAGACCCGCTACCCAGCCGCTGCGCAGGTAACTGGCCAGCGTCGTGTTGCGGTCGATGGTCACGCCATCGAAGCGAACGGCGATGTCACCCGGTCCGGTGGCTGTCACCGCTTCGGCGGAATTGTCGATGGTGAAGCCTTCCGGCACGGTGAAGGACACGCCGAGCCCCGGATGCAGGAAGGTGCGCCCGCGCACATAGCCTTCTTCCGGCGTGTCGCCATAAAGAAGCCCATCGATACCAGCCAGGAACGAATCCCGGTCGCGCACGCCCGTGCCAGGGGTGCCGAACTGCCGTGCATGGCGCTGCGCCAGTTCGAAGCGCTGCGGCGCTGTTGGATGGCTCGCCAGAAAGTCGAGGCTCGGATCATCGGCCCCGCTGACACTCCGGAAATCCGTGTAAGCCTGCATGGACTGGAGGAAGCGGGCGGCCGCGAAGCCGTCATAGCCGGCTCGCGCCAGAGCACGGATGCCGATAGCATCGGCTTCCAGCTCCTGATTGCGCGAAAACTGCGCCAAGCGAAGCTTGCCTCGGATCAAGGCCAGCTTGGCGTTCTGGTCGCCGTTCAGAACATCGCTCACCACCCGCGACGCAAGAACTTCCTCGGCTTCTCTTTGCTGGCGCTGGATCCCGTGATTGGCCGTCACATGCGCCATTTCGTGGCTGATCACGGCGGCAAGCTCGGCCGAATCATTGGCGAGCGCGAGCAAGCCACGGGTGATGTAGAGGTAGCCTCCCGGCAGGGCGAAGGCGTTGATGCTGGGCGAGTTGAGGATGGTGATTCGAAAGGTCTGTGCCGGGTTTTCCGGATCAAGCGTGAGGGCCCCGATCGCCTTCGCAACCATCCGCTCGAGCTTCTGGTCGGAATACTCGCCGCCATAGGTCGCGAGAATGCGCGGGTGCTGGGCTCGCGCCACCGCCGCCAAGCGATCGTTGCGCGACACGGTTTCCACCGTAACGGGGTTGTCGGAGGGACGAACCGCTTCAAGAGAGGGGTCGTTGCTGAAAGCGTCCATGCTGACGCAGCCCGAGGCGAGCGTCAGCAGCGCCAGCACACCCACTGTGCGGCCCATCAACCTGCCTGCAGGGTTCGGTCGGCCCATTCTGGTGCGCCTGGTGGAACTCAGCCCAATGCCCTTTCCGGTGCTTTTTCTCGAATCTGGAAAGGCGGGTGACCTAGCCACATCTCACGACGGGATACAACAAGCGCGCAGTCCACGCAGCTTGTCGCGCAGGATTATGTCGTCATCCGGGCGAAGGAAGCGGCTTGCCCAGATAGCGGCGGAATGGTTCAGGGGCTGCGGCACCGAAGAAGTCCTGGGCGGGACCGGTTGCAATCGTTCGTCCGTCGTCCAGAAGAACCACCTGGTCCGCCAGGCGCTCGGCGTCTTCGGGATGGTGGGTCACGAACAGGATCGTCATGCCACGCCTACGATGAAGCGCGCGCACCTCTTCCACCATTTCCGCCCGTAGCGCCGGGCCGAGTGAGGCAAATGGCTCATCCAGGATCAGAACCGGTCGTTCCCGCACAAGGGCTCGCGCAATGGCGACGCGCTGGCGTTCGCCACCCGACAGTTCATGCGGCAGGCGTTTTTCCTTGCCCCCAAGCCCGGTCGCTTGCAGCGCCTGCGCCACGGCGCTTCGATCTGCTTCGCCCAGCTTCAGGTTGGGAGCGCGGCCAAGGGCGACATTCTTCTCGACCGGCAGGTGAGCAAACAAGTTGTTTTCCTGAAAGATCATCGAAACCGGCCGCTGCCATGGCGGCACTCCCGCCATGTCCGCTCCGCCGATCCTGACGGTGCCTCCGTGAGGCTCCTCAAACCCAGCCACCAGGTTGAGAAAGGTGGATTTGCCGGAGCCGCTTGGTCCCATGATGGCGGTGATCTCGCCAGCGGGAAGCAGCGCGTCGAAATGGAATTGAGCTTCGCCATAGCCGAAGCCAACGTTGTCCAACTGCACGGCCAAACCTGCGCTCATCGCCTCCTCCCGCCCAGCCGGTCGGCGAGGAGCATCAGCGCCAGCGTCAAGAGCGCAAGAAACAAGGCAAGCCCTGCGGCATCGGCCGTGCGATAGCTGCTCATGCGCGCGAGCAGGAGGTAGGGGAGCGTTTGCACCTGTTCCGAGCCGAACAAGGCGATCACGCCAAGGTCTCCGAGCGACAAAGCCATGGCGAAAGCGAGGGCTGCGAGCAGAGGTCGGCGCAGCACCGGCCAATCCACGAGACGAAATCTCTGCCAGCCCTGGATGCCGAGGGACGCGCAAAGTCGGTCATGTCTATTGGCGCCATCCTCGTAGGCGGGGCGGATAAGGCGCAGCGCAAAGGGCATGGCCATTACGCCGTTGACGAGGATCACCATGGCAGGCGCAAGCGCAAAAACATCAGCCGCGCGGCGCAGCAGAATGAACCAGCCCGCCCCGATCACGATCGGCGGGATAACAAGAACATAGCCGGCCCCGGTTTCGGTCAACCATCGGAAAGGGCGAAAACTGCCTGTGCGATCCTGCGAAAGCGTGCGCCTTGCACGGATCAGGCTGAGTGACAAAAGAACGGCCAGGCCGGCGGCAAGGGAGGATAGCCACAGGCTGGTTGCCGCCGCGTTGCGCACGGCATCCTCAAACAACAGCCGGGCGAGATCCGCCGACATTCCGCTGATCACCGTTGCCGCGATCGGACCAAGCACGAAGAGCGTTGCCAAGGCGATCAGGGCGGCGTTGGCCATGCGCTCGCCCGTGGACGGGCGGTGGAAGCGGCGCGGTGACACCGAAGGGTTGGCTTCTCCGGCGGTGTCCGCGCCAAGCCGTGCCAGAAGCACCAGAACAAGCGCTGTCACGCCGAGTTGCACCAGTGTCAGCGAAACTGCACGTGCAGGGTCGAAATCAAACCGAAGCGCCTGGTAAATCGCGACTTCGAGCGTGGTGGCACGAGGGCCTCCGCCCAAGGTGAGAACCAGCGTGAACGACGTCACGCATAGCATGAAAACGAGGCCGGCTACGGAGGGCAGCGATTGGCGCAGGGCAGGCCATTCGATGAAGCGAAACGTTGAGAACGGAGTGAAGCCGAGCTGCGCGGCAAGGCGATGCTGGTCGGCCGGCACCGTATCCAGCGCTTCCAGAAAAAGGCGGGTTGCAAGCGGCAGGTTGAAGAAGACGTGCGCCACGAGAATGCCCGACAAGCCATAGATCCCCGGCCAGGTCCCGCCGGTTAGAACGCTCAGCGAGGAAGCAAGCAAGCCGGCGCGGCCAAGCAGGGCCAGAAGCCCAAGCGCCGCGACGATCGCCGGCAAAGCCAGGGGAACGGCAAACAGTTGCAGGATCACTTGCCGCCCGGGAAAGCGGGGATGTCGAGACAGCGCGCGCGCCACAAGAAGCGCGGGGAGCACAGACAGCAGAGTTGAGAGCGTTGCCTGCCACAGCGTAAAGCGCACGAGGCGGAGAAGGTAGGCATCGAAGGCAGCCAAGGCGGCTGCCGGGTTGCGCATTCCTTCAACAAGGAGACCGGCAAACGCGCCGCCGATCAACACAGCGAGCACGGCCAGGGCTGCCGCGCCCTGCCGGAGCCGTGGATCGGAACGGAGGCGCGCCACCGTTTGTGTTCCGCGCGTGGGCTTAACGGCTCATCACCGCCAGCCACTCATCCACCCACTGCTTGCGGTTGGCGGCAATCTCTTCCGCCGGAAGGCTGAGTGTCTTCGTCGGCTCTACCAGCTTGTCGAAAGCGGGATTGAGCGGTTCGGATGTTTTTGCAGCCGGAAACATCCAGTTGGTTTCGGGAACGGCATCCTGAAAGGCAGGAGTCAGCATGAACGCCATGAAGCGCTTTGCCAGGGGATTGTTCGCGCCCTTGGTGGTGAGTGCGGCGACTTCCACCTGCAGGTAGTGGCCTTCCTCGAATGCCGCCGCCTGATAGCGCTCGGTGTTTTCGGCAATCATGTGGTAGGCAGGAGACGTTGTGTAAGACAGCACCATCGGGGCTTCGCCGCTGGTGAAGAGGCCATAGGCCTCGCTCCACCCCGGCGTCACGGTCAGCACGCGATCGCTCAGCTGCTCCCAGGCCGCTTCCGCTCGGTCGCCATACACAGCCTTGATCCAGAGCAGGAGACCGAGACCCGGCGTGGACGTCCGCGGATCCTGGATCACGATCTTCTGCGAGGCATCGCCTTCCACCAGTGCCTTCAAGCTCCCAGGTGGCGTTGCAACGGCTTCGGTGTCGTAGACGAAAGCGAAGTAGCCATAATCAAACGGCAGGAATGTCTCATCTTCCCAGCCACCCGGGATTGCGAGCGAGGCCGTGTCGACGCCGTGCGGCGCGAAGAGGCCGGTTGCGCGCGCTTCGGCCGTAAGGTTGGTGTCGAGGCCAAGCACGATGTCGGCCTGGGTTGATGCCCCCTCAAGCTTCACGCGATTAAGCAGCGCCACCCCATCGGCCACCGCGACAAAGGAAACGTCGCACTGGCATTCGGCTTCAAACGCCTTTTCCACGAGGGGGCCCGGTCCCCATTCCGCCGTGAAGCTTCCATAGGTGTAGACGGTCAGCTTTTCCTGCGCGGCGGCCGGCAGGAGCCCGGCTGCGAAGGCACCGGAAAGAAACAAGGTCAGCAATGTTTTGCGCATGATCAGCGCCTCCTTTGATCAATGTTACAGGGGATGGAGGCGCTTCAAACAAACGCGTCTAATCCCTCCGCCGGTGCAAACCGGATCAGGTTCAGCGGGTTGGCCGACCCAAAGGTCGCTTGCCTCTCAGCCGGTCGCAATTTTTTCGCGCCGGCACCCCGTTAGAGCACCAAAAGAGATAGAGGTAAGTTGTGCGCCGGGCAAGCTTTGCCCCGTACGTTTGCCAGAACCGGCCACCATGCTATGCGCTCGGTGGATGAGCCTTTTCACGCTTCTTCTTGGCGGCGACCTTCAGGTCACGCCGCGTCTCGCAAGCCAGATTGTCGGCAGCCGCGTGATTGCCGCCGATTCCGGCATTCGTCATGCAGGGGCCCTAGACGTCGAACCGGAACTCTGGGTCGGTGATTTCGACTCTTCCGACGATAGGTTGCAGGCCCTGATGGCGCGCGTTCCACGCAAACCTTTTCCCGCGGAAAAGGACTTCACAGACGGCGAGCTTGCCGTGGATCTGGCTTTGGCCAACGGCGCAACAGAGCTGGTGCTTGTTGGCGCCTTCGGTGGACCGCGCCCCGATCACGCCTTTCTCCACATGACAATGGCGCTGCGGCTCGCAGAAGCCGGCACCAGGGTCCTCTTGTCCAGCGGTCACCAGGAAGGTGTGCCGCTGACCGCGGGCCTGCGCGGGTTCGACTATCCGGAGAACACCCTGTTCAGTGTTCTTGGCTTCACGGATGTTGTCGTGTCCATAAAAGGAGCGCGCTGGCCGCTATCAAAACGGCCTGTACCGTTCGGGTCATCGCTCACGCTTTCCAATTTCGTGTCGAGCTCCCTATCTGTGGAGCTCCATTCCGGGCAAGCCCTGCTTCTTGCCCATATCTCCACTCAGGACTGATCGCTTCAACGTATGGCTCCACCCCTTCTTCGCCTCGACGACATCAAGCTGACCTTTGGTGGCACTCCGCTGCTCAACGGCGCCTCGCTTTCGGCTTCAAGCGGCGACAAGATCGCGCTTGTGGGTCGCAACGGATCGGGCAAGTCGACGCTCCTCAAGATCGCGGCCGGTCTTTCCGAAGCGCAGGACGGGCTGATCTTTCGCCAGCCGAGTGCGACGATCCGGTACCTTTCCCAGGCGCCGGACCTTGAAGGCTATGCCAATGTGCGCGCCTATGTGGAAGCCGGTCTTGGGCCTTCGGATGACCCGCATCGCGCGACTTATCTCATCGAGCATCTCGACCTGACTGGAGAGGAAACGCCGGAAACGCTTTCCGGCGGGGAAGCGCGCCGCGCCGCGCTGGCCCGCGTGCTGGCTCCGCAGCCAGACATCCTGCTTCTCGACGAGCCAACCAACCATCTCGATCTTACCACGATCGAATGGCTGGAAGACGAACTCATCCGCTTGTCTTCGGCCCTGATCCTGATCAGCCACGATCGCCGCTTTCTTGAGCGCGTCACACGCGCAACCGTCTGGCTCGACCGGGGCGAAACCAAGCGGCTCGACAAGGGCTTTGCCCATTTCGAGGAATGGCGCGACCAGGTCCTTGCCGAGGAAGAACGTGACCAGCACAAGCTCGGCCGCGCCATCCAGCGTGAAGAACACTGGATGCGCTATGGCGTCACCGCACGGCGCAAGCGCAACATGCGTCGTGTCGGCGAACTGCAGGCCATGCGCCAGCAGTTTCGGACCCATCGCGGCGCGGAAGGCGTTGCCGCTATGGCCGCCAGTGACGCGCAGGAATCCGGCAAGCTGGTGCTGGAAGCCAGGAACATCGCCAAGAGCTATGACGGGCGGCCGGTTGTCAGCGGCTTTTCCACCCGGATCCAGCGCGGCGACCGCATCGGCCTTGTTGGTCCGAATGGCGCTGGCAAGACCACGCTCTTGCGCATGCTGATTGGCGATCTCCAGCCGGATAGCGGGTCCGTCCGGCTCGGGACCAATCTGGAGATCGCAACGCTCGATCAGCGGCGCGCCAGCCTCGACCTCAACGACACGCTCGCGCAGTACCTCACCTCAGGACGCGGCGACAGCCTCACCGTCAACGGCGAAGAAAAACACGTCGTGTCCTACATGAAAGACTTCCTGTTCAAGCCAGAGCAGGCGCGCACACCCATCAAGGAGTTGTCGGGTGGTGAACGGGCGCGGCTGATCCTGGCGCGGGTTCTGGCACGTCCCGCAAACCTTCTGGTGCTCGACGAGCCCACCAACGATCTCGACATGGAAACGCTGGACCTGCTGCAGGAACTCGTTGCCGGTTTTCCCGGTACCGTGCTCCTAGTTAGCCACGACCGCGATTTCCTGGACCGGACCGTCACCTCCATCATCGCGCCGGAAGGAAACGGCACCTGGATCGAGTATGCCGGCGGCTATCAAGACATGCTGGCGCAGCGAAAGGCCGATGTGGCTGCAAGAAGCAGCGTCAAGGCTGCCAAGCCGGGAGCGGCTGCTTCCTCCGCACCGGGGGCGCCGAAGACTGCGTCAAACAACAAGAAGCTGTCCTACAAGCAGAAGTTCGCGCTGGAAACGCTGCCAAAGCGCATAGCGGAAACGCAGGCAGCCATCGGCAAGCTCGAAGCGGTGATGGCCGATCCCAACCTTTACGCGAAGGACTTCAAGAAGTTCGAAACCACAAACAGCCAGCTGGACAAAGCGCGCACCGAGCTCGCCGCCATGGAAGACAAGTGGCTGGAACTCGAAATGTTGCGCGAGGAGATCGAGGGGTAAGGCGTGTGCTTGACGCGGGGGGCATTTGCCCTTATGGCACACCCGAATTCCATGTGGCTGCGACGATCCCGAGCGCCAATCCGTTGGTGCGGCGAGGATCCATGCCCGGGCGACCGGCAGCTGCCAAGAAAAAGAACCTGAGGTAAAGCCATGTCCCGCTCCTGCGAACTGACCGGCAAGGCCGTGATGTCCGGCAACAATGTCAGCCACGCCAACAACAAGACCCGTCGTCGCTTCCTGCCGAACCTCGTGCAGGTGACGCTGATCTCGGAAGCCATGAACCAGTCGGTGCGCCTGCGCATCTCGGCCAATGCGCTGCGCTCGGTCGAGCATCGCGGCGGCTTGGATGCCTTCCTTGCCAAGGCTGATGCGTCGGAATTGTCGCCGAAGGCGCGGCTCCTGAAGAAGCAGATCGCCAAGAAGACGGCTGAGCAGACGGAAAGCGCCGCCGCTTAAGGCGCCGGCTGCTTCTTCATCGAAGGCGGCTTCGGCCGCCTTTTTCCGTTTGCTGGTTCCATCACCCAGGATAAAAAAATGTCCGCTTCCAAGCCGATCTGGCCCTTCGTGGCCGCAATGGCCCTTGTGGTCGTTCTTTCCAACATCCTCGTTCAGTTTCCCGTACAGGGCCAAGTGGGCCGGCTTGCGCTGGCCGATCTCCTGACCTGGGGCGCCTTCACCTATCCGCTGGCATTCCTGGTCACGGATCTCGCCAATCGCCGCTATGGGCCAAGCCTTGCACGGCGGGTTGTCTTTGTAGGCTTCGCGCTGGCGGTTGCGACGACGGTTGTTTTCCCGCCGCTTCTGTTTCGACTCGGGTTGATCCCTTTCGAGCTGGAGCCCGGCCGCCTCGTGCGGGTGGCCATTGCATCGGGCACAGCCTTTCTCGTGGGCCAGCTCCTCGACGTGTCGGTGTTCAACCGGCTGCGGCAAACGTCATGGTGGCGCGCTCCAGTGGTCGCTTCGATCGTGGGTTCGATCATCGACACGGCGATCTTCTTCACGGTCGCCTTCGCAGCGGCCTTCGCCTTCGTGGGACCGAGCGACGCGTTTTCCCTTGAAGCAGCCCCGTTGCTTGGCTTGTTTGAACCGCAAACCGCGCGCTGGATCTCTTGGGCCCTGGGGGACCTCAGCGTGAAGCTCATCATCGCAGTGGTGGCGCTCATCCCTTACCGGCTGATCACTGCACGCTGGTGGAACCAGCCGCTCGCGGCTTGACACCCGTGATCCCTTGGGAACAGCTCGACAGTGCTGCCATTCCTGGTTCAGGGGAAAGGCTGCGGCTGAAGCGCCGTGGCACGGAATATTCCATCATGCTCGGGACGAACGAGCTGATGAACAGCCGCTTGTCCGGATCGGAAGAAGCGCTCGCCAGTCTAGCCGTGGAAGCA
Organism: Tianweitania sediminis; assembly: GCF_017813335.1. GTDB lineage: Bacteria > Pseudomonadota > Alphaproteobacteria > Rhizobiales > Rhizobiaceae > Tianweitania > Tianweitania sediminis. Next base: position 887,672 of record NZ_JAGIYY010000001.1, read on the forward strand.
CTCCGGGAACGGCAGCGCCCCCACCTCTTGATCGGCGGTCTTGGGATGGGCTTCACCTTGCGGGCCGCGCTTGCAGCCACGCCGCCGGAGGCCACTATTACGGTCGCTGAACTTGTGCCGGCCGTGATTGCCTGGGCGCGTGGGCCGATGGCGGAACTCTTCGATGGCTGCCTCGCTGATTGGCGCGTCACCCTGCTTGAAGGCGACGTCCTCGCGATGATCCGCCGTCCGGATGCTGCCTTCGATGCCATCCTGCTTGACGTCGACAACGGTCCCGAAGGCCTGTCGCGGCCCGATAACAATGCGCTCTACGATCCCCGCGGGCTGGCTTCGGCCAAGAATGCACTCAGGTCGGGCGGGGTGCTTGCGGTCTGGTCGGCGGCGCCCGACAGCAGCTTCACGCATCGTTTGCAGCGCGCCGGTTTTCAGGTGAAGGAAGCCCGCGTCAAGGCGCATCGTGGCAAAAGCGGCGCCCGCCACGTGATTTGGCTGGCGGTCAAGCCGTAGTCCGCAGGGCGGAACTCAGTCGTCTGCGTAGATGAATTCCAGATACAGGTTGCGCTGCAGGAAGGACTGGTTGTCGTCCGAAATGATCGACACGCGGGTCGAGCCATCGGGCGCTTGCCAGACATCCAAGCCTTCCATGTTGTCGATCTGGTAGCCCATGTCGGCTTGCAGAAGGATCTCGCCATCCACCGTGGCATCCGCCTTGATGCTCGCTGCGGCTAGGCTGCGCAGCCGCATCGCCACGCCCGAAGCATAGGAAAAGCGACGTTCCAGGAGCAGGATGTCCCCGTTGGGCAGGAAAGCGCCATCCGTGACGTCGAAGTTGTCGCGGCGCTTGACGTAGAAGATGCCCTTGCGCGGACCGAAAAGAACGGCGGCAAAAAGATCGCCGGCGGGATTGAGGCTCATCTCCGACACAACAAGAAGGGCTTCGCCGAAGACGCTCGTTGCAGGTGCGGCAAGGATGGTTTCGAGGCCGCGGTTCAGGCGCAACTCATGGCGCGGAATGAGAAACGGCACATTGCCGAGCGGGCGCGGGGGCGAGCCCTTCGGAAGGCTGTAGCGTGTTACGCGATGCTCGCGTTCGAAGCTGACAACCGCTTCGCCCTTCCAGAGGGCCAGGCCCTCCGCATCAACCAAGGCTTTCTTGCTCGTTGTTTGTCCTTCGGGCCCGGGGATCGCGTCCATCGTGAAGTCGCGGATGCCCACGGGATGCCCGCTGGCCGCGTCACGCTCCACCTCGCCGGAAAACCAGAAGCCGGTGTCCGATACGCCGAGGAAGCGCCTGCCTTTGTCCAGGAAGCGGAAGGCCGAGAAGCCGCCGAAGTCGCGGTGATTGCCCACCATTTCAAGCCCACCCACGAAGGTGAAGCGGCCGAAGGTGGGTTCGGCGCGCCCAATACGGAATTCAGAGATCTCGCGCGTTGTCACGCTGATCGGTTCGGCCGTCGCTGCGACCGGGAGCAGGAGCGATAGCGCAAGCGCCAGGCCGCAAATCCATCCCGCGGCCCGCTTCATGAAGGTAGATTCAACCTGCACGCCGCCGCAGCGCCGAGCGGTTGCCGCGGGTCGATTCTTCCGTAAACAGCGACGCCAGCTGTTCCGTCATGGCACCGGCTAACTCTTCCGCATCCACGATGGTGACGGCGCGACGGTAATAGCGCGTCACGTCGTGGCCGATGCCGATTGCCAGAAGTTCCACGGGCGAGCGCGTTTCGATCAGGTCGATGACGCCGCGCAGATGACGCTCGAGGTAGTTGCCGGGGTTCACCGACAGCGTGGAATCGTCCACCGGCGCGCCATCGGAAATCATCATCAGGATCTTGCGCTGTTCAGGGCGCGCGATCAGCCGCTGATGCGCCCAAAGCAGCGCTTCGCCATCGATGTTTTCCTTGAGCAGGCCTTCACGCATCATCAGGCCGAGGTTGCGCCGGGCGCGGCGCCAGGGTGCATCGGCGGACTTGTAGATGATGTGGCGCAGATCGTTGAGGCGGCCCGAATTCGCCGGCTTGCCCTGCTTCAGCCATTGCTCGCGAGACTGCCCGCCCTTCCAGGCGCGGGTGGTGAAGCCGAGAATCTCAACCGACACGCCGCACCGTTCAAGCGTGCGCGCGAGGATATCAGCGCAGGTCGCCGCAACCGTAATGGGACGGCCGCGCATGGAACCGGAATTGTCCAGAAGCAGCGTCACAACCGTATCGCGGAAGTTGGTGTCGCGCTCCTGCTTGAAGGACAGGGGCTGCATCGGATCAAGCACCACCCGAACGAGACGCGCGGGATCGAGGTAGCCTTCTTCCAGGTCGAAGTCCCAGGAGCGGTTCTGTTGCGCCATCAGGCGGCGTTGCAGGCGGTTGGCCAACCGACCCACCACGCCCTGCAGGTTCATCAACTGCTTATCAAGAAAGGCTCGCAGACGGTCGAGCTCTTCCTCGTCGCAAAGCTCTTCCGCGCCAACGGTTTCGTCGAAGGCGGTGGTGAAGACCTTGTAGTCGAAGTTGCGCTCGAACTGGTTGAACGGATTGTCGGGTCGCCTGGTTTCGCCGGGGGTCTCCGAGTCGAGATCCTCGGATTCGGCCTGTTCCTCGGCGGCAGTTGCCGCCGCTTCGCTTTCGCCGGCTTCCTGTTCGTCGCTCGAGGAGTCGGCTTCTTCCGATTGCGACTCCTCGGAGCCGGTTTCGTCCTCGCCGCCTTCTTCGCCGCCCTCATCTCCTTCGGGCTCGTCGCTGTCGTCTTCCTGGTCGTCTTCGGCCTGCTCGTCGTCGCCGATTTCCTCGGCCATCTCCATGGAAACGAGCATGTCGCGGACAAGCCGCGCAAAGCCGTTCTGGTCGTCCAACTGGTTCAACAGCCCGTCCAGATCGCCGCCAGCCTTTTCGTCCACCCAGCCACGCCAAAGGTCGACCATGCGTTCGCCGCTCTTTGGAACGGCGCGTCCGGTGAGCTTTTCGCGCACCATCATGGCGATCGCCTCTTCCAAGGGAGCATCGGCGCGGTCGGTGACGCCGGCCAGATTGGCCTTCGCGTATTTGTCTTCCAGCATGGTCGACAGGTTGTCACCCACGCCCTTCATGGCGCGCGTGCCAATAGCTTCCACCCGCGCCTGCTCCACCGCATCGAAGATCGCGCGCGCCTGCCGGCCTTCCGGTGCCAGGCGGGTGTGGATTGCGGCATCATGGCAGGCCTTGCGGAGGGCCATGGAGTCGCCCAGGCCGCGCGTGACCGCGACATCGGCCGCCGATGCCTTCTTCGGCAACTCCGGCAAGCGCGCGCGGCTGCCCGTCAGTGCCGGCTTGTCCTTGGCGAAAGCCACTTCAAGCTCGTTGTCACCCGACAACGCACGCATGGAGACCGTCACCGCACGGCGGAATGTGTCCGCCTCGGTGCCGGTCTTCGATTTAGCGCGGGAATTGTCGCCGGGTCCTGCCATGCTCAAAGTCTACTCTGCTGCTCAGCCCAGCACCATGTTGGCGGCGCTTTCCGGCAGTTCCTCGCCGAACGCGCGCTGGTAGAACTCGGCCACCACCGCGCGCTCCAGCTCGTCGCACTTGTTGAGGAAGGTCAGGCGGAACGCAAAGCCGACATTGCCAAAGATCTCGGCGTTTTCGGCCCAGGTGATCACCGTGCGCGGGCTCATCACCGTTGAAAGATCGCCGTTGGTGAAGGCTGCGCGCGTTTGATCGGCAACCCGCACCATGCGGCTCACCGTTTCGCGGCCCTTGTCGGTGCGGTAGTGCTTGGCCTTGGCGAGCACGATCGCGACTTCCTCGGCATGCGGCAGGTAGTTCAGCGTGGTCACGATCGACCAGCGGTCCATCTGCGCCTGGTTGATCTGCTGCGTGCCGTGATAAAGCCCGGTGGTGTCGCCAAGGCCCACCGTATTGGCGGTGGCAAAGATGCGGAAGGCGGGGTGCGGGCGGATCACGCGGCTCTGGTCGAGCAGCGTCAATCGGCCGGATGCTTCCAGCACGCGTTGGATCACGAACATCACATCCGGACGGCCAGCATCATACTCGTCGAAAACGAGTGCGACATTGTGCTGGTAGGCCCAAGGCAGAATGCCGTCCTGGAACTGCGTGACCTGCTTGCCGTCCTGCAGAACGATCGCGTCCTTACCGACGAGATCGATGCGGCTGACATGGCTGTCCAGGTTGACGCGGATGCAAGGCCAGTTGAGGCGAGCCGCCACCTGCTCGATATGGGTCGACTTGCCGGTGCCGTGATAGCCTGAAACCATGACACGGCGGTTGAAGGCGAAGCCCGACAGGATCGCCAGCGTGGTCGGTTCGTCGAACAGGTAGTCGGGGTCGATGTCCGGCACGTGCTCGCTCGTGGTTGAGTAAGCCGGCACCACCATTTTGGCGTCGAAGCCAAACGTGTCCTTCACCGACACGGTTGTATCCGGAAGATTGACGCTGTCGCGGTCGAGCTTGTCCATCATGCCTCCAGGCGGCGCCTCCAAGTCAGGCGCAGGCCTTCTTTGATCTTCGTGAGTTATGCTCATTCCTTAGACCGGCTGCCGCTCGCTGGGAATAAAAAAGGCAAGCCACCAAAGGTGCAAAGCATCGAAAGGGTTGCGCCAGATCACCACAGGCGCGAAGCGCTTCAACAGTAGCCGGCCTGCTTCAGGAGCTTGTAGGCCTGAATCACTTCCCGCAGCCGGTCTTCCGATCCGCGATCGCCCCCGTTGGCGTCCGGATGATGCTGCTTCACCAGAAGCTTGTAGCGCGCCTTGAGTTCCTGAGCGGTGGCTTTCACCGTCAGGCCCAGCGTGTCCAGCGCCTTGGCTTCCAGCGGCTTTGCCTTGCGCGCCTGAGGCTCGACCGTGCCCGTCCCGAACATGTTGTAGGGGTCGCGCATGCGATAATAGCCGGCACGTCCGGAGCGCATCTGCGAGAAATCGGCTGCCGGGCGCGAAGTCGAGCCCGTCCCCATTTTCCAGGTCGGCCGATGACCGGTCAGCGCTTCCTTCTGGAAGCGGGCGATGTCGTTTTCCGCAACGCCGGAGAAGTAGTTGAAGCCCTTGTTGTATTCGCGCACGTGGTCGAAGCAGAAGCGAAAATACTCGCCTTCCTTCATCCGGCCCACAGGCGCCCGATGCGTTCCCGGCTCGTTGCATCCGTCCCATTGGCAGCACGGCGCCTGCGCCTTTGACGCAGCCTGGGGATCCGGGCGGATCCGCACCTTTTCAAAGTACTTCGAGTAAGTGGTCATCGGCGGTCAAACTGTTTCCTAGCTCGAAGTATGCGAGCTTGGCGCTGCAGTACAAGAATTGACATTTGGGATTTGTGGCCCACAACGCTGCTTCGCAGCGCGCCGGGCGGTTTTCGAGGATGTATGATCAGCCCCAGGCAATATATGGGATGTGGCGGAACCGATGTCTATCCAGGAAGTAATCGAAAAAAAGCTGACGGAGGCCCTGCAGCCGGAGCGCCTCGAGGTGATCAATGAAAGCCATTTGCATGCCGGCCATCATCATGTTGAATCCGGCCACCATGCGGAGTTCGACGGCTCCGGAGAGACACATTTCCGTGTGAGAATCGTGTCGACGCGCTTCAACGGCTTGAGCCGCATCGAGCGCCACCGCACGGTGAACGACCTCCTGAAGGACCAACTCAGCGTGCAGGGAGTCCATGCGCTGGCGATCGAGCCGGCCGCGCCGGGTGAGGCGACACGGTGGTAAACGCCTGTCCGTCCGATTCAAGCGCAAGGTGCCCTGAAGGAATCGGACGAGACGTGCGGGAGTAAGCTCTAGCTGCCGGCCGATTCCTGTTCGAGGAACGCCAGGACTGCTGATGCCGGCACGTCCCTGGCGATGAAGCTCTGTCCGATGCCGTGCGTGAGAATGAAGGTCAACGCTCCCCGCTGCACCTTTTTGTCCTGGGCGATATAGCCGAGCAGCCTTTCGGCGTCCGGCAGACCGCCAGGCACGTCGGCCAGCCGAGTGGGAAGCCCCACAGTCTTCAGATGCGCTTCCACCCGGGCTGCGTCGTCGGGGCTCGCCTGGTTGAGGCGTGCCGAAAAACGGTGCGCCAGCGCCATGCCAATCGCGACGCCCTCGCCATGCACCAGCCGCGCGCTGTTGTAGCCCGTGGCCGCTTCCAGCGCATGGCCGAAGGTGTGGCCGAGGTTGAGCAGAGCCCGATCGCCGGTTTCGAACTCGTCGCGCGCCACGACGTCGGCCTTGGCCTGGCAGGAGATGGCGATGGCTTCGGTGCGGGCTGGGCCGCCGGCAAAGATCTCGCGCCAGTTTTCTTCCAACCAGGCGAAAAAGTCCGGCTTGTCGATCAGGCCGTATTTGGCGACCTCGGCATAGCCTGCGCGGAACTCGCGCTCGGGCAGCGTGTCGAGCACGCTCGTGTCTGCCAACACAAGGCGCGGCTGGTGGAACACGCCGACGAGGTTCTTGCCCTGCGCCGTGTTGATGCCGGTCTTCCCTCCGACGGAAGAATCAACCTGTGCCAGAAGCGAGGTTGGTAGCTGCACAAAATGCATGCCGCGGCGCACGATCCCAGCGGCGAAACCGGCCAGATCGCCGATCACGCCGCCACCCAATGCGACAACCGCGTCGCCGCGTTCGAGCCGCGCGTCGATCACGGCGGAAACAGCCGCCTGAAGATGCTCAAAGCTTTTGGTGGTTTCGCCGGCAGGCAGGACCAGCGCGGAATGGCCAATACCCTGCTCGTTGAAACCGTCCTGCAGCGCAGGCAGATGCGCGACCGCGACATGTTCATCGGTGATGATCGCAACGCGTGCCCCCGGCAGTACCGCGGCAAGTTCCGCCCCGGCGCGCGCCAGCAAGCCAGCCCCGATGCGGATCGAATAAGCGCGCGTGCCGAGCCCAACGGTCACGGTCCGGATGGAAGGCGTGTCGGTCATGTTGCGGGGCTCGTTTCGGCGGGCAAGTGGTCGAGATGGCGGTCAAGGGCGTCGAGCACTTCGCTTGTGATCACTTCGCGCTTTTCGTCGCGGGTTTCCACCGTGATGTCAGCCTGCGCATAGGTGGGGTAGCGCGCAGCCATGAGACCCGCCATGGTTCCACGCGGATCCGCCGTTTTCAGAAGCGGCCGGTTGCCCTTCTTCATGGCCCGCTCCATCAGGACGTCGAGATCTGCCTTTAGCCAGACTGAGATCCCCCTTTCGGCGATCACCGCACGGGTGTTGGCGTCCATGAAGGCGCCGCCACCGGTCGACACAATCCCTGGCCCTTCGCGCACGAGCCGCTCCAGAACCCGGTGCTCCAGGGCGCGGAATTCAGGCTCGCCATACCGCTCGAAGAGTTCCGGGATTGTCAGGCGCGACACCGCTTCGATTTCGTGGTCGCTGTCAACGAAAGGCAGGTCCAGCGCCTGCGCCACGCGACGGCCAATGGCGGTCTTGCCAGCACCCATCAGGCCAACAAAAACAACCGTACGGCTGCCCAGCCGGTCGAGAAGCTGCTGGCGCAGCGACGGTTCCAGGACTTCGATCATCGCCTTCCCTTGTTGCGGCGACAAGCACCGCAAAAGTCCGGGCGCGTCAAGCGTCAAGCGTGCTTGCAACCCGTTGCGGCGCGGCCGATAAACGGTGCGAAGCGGACGATTTGATTGCGAGACACCCCTCCTTTATGCCGACTTTATTCCGGTTTCTGACCGTGATCGCCATCGCAATTGGCCTCGTTTATGGCGCGATGTTCGCGCTGGCGACCTTTGTCACGCCTCGCAAGGTACAGATGGTGGTGCCGATTCCGCTGGAGCGCGTCGATCCCAACACCGTGTCGACGCCAAGCCAATGATCGGCAGCGCAGCCCGAATCGAGGCTTTTCTCGAAATGATGAGCGCCGAGCGCGGGGCCAGCGAAAACACGCTGCAATCCTACCGCCGTGACCTCGAAGATGCTGCGAGTTCCATCCAAGGCCCGCTTGCGCAAGCATCAGCCACGCAATTGCGAGGCTACCTTGCCGAACTGGCAGGCCGTGGTTTTGCGGCCAGTTCGCAGGCGCGCCGGCTGTCTGCACTGCGGCAGTTCTTCAAGTTCCTGCACGGCGAGGGCGTGCGCAACGACGATCCGACAGGCGTGCTCGACATGCCGCGCAAGGACCGCACCTTGCCTCAAACACTTACCGAAGACGACGCCGCCCGCCTGCTTGACCGTGCAGAAGCCGAGATCGCGGAAGCGGTGACGGACGAGGAACGTTTCGCAGCCCTTCGCATGCACGCGCTGATCGAGGTGCTTTACGCAACCGGTTTGCGTGTCTCGGAACTCGTGATGTTGCCCGTGAGCGTCGCCCGCCGCGATGAGCGCTTCTTTTTCGTGACCGGTAAAGGAAACAAGGAGCGCCTTGTGCCGCTGTCGGCAAAGGCAAGGGGCGCCATGAAGGCGTGGCTCGCCGCCCGTGCTGCCAACCCTGCACAAGCAGGCAGCCGTTTTCTTTTTCCGGCAGCCTCGGACAGCGGGCACTTGCCGCGCCAAGTGTTTGCGCGGGACCTGAAGGGCCTGGCTGCCCGTGCCGGACTGGATGCAGCCTCGTTGTCGCCCCACGTATTGCGGCATGCCTTTGCCAGTCACCTCCTGCAGAACGGTGCAGACCTTCGTGCGGTGCAGCAGCTGCTCGGGCATGCCGACATTTCCACGACGCAAATCTACACCCATGTGCTGGAAAAGCGGCTGATTGCGCTGGTGAACGACCATCATCCGCTTGCCGACTAGGGCTCCGCGTTCTATTTGCCACCCGCAACAGCGGTCAAATCTTGTGAGCCGCGCACCCCTGACGGGTTCAAGTCCGAGGTTCCTGGCAGCCGCATGTATAATTATCTCGATTTCGAAAAGCCGGTGGCCGATCTTGAAGCCAAGATCGTCGAGTTGAAAAAGCTCAGTGAAGACGGCGGTGCCGTTGATGTCGCGGACGAGATCGCCCGACTTGAGAAGCGCTCCCGCGATGCCCTGCGCGATGCTTACCGTGCCCTGACACCCTGGCAGAAGGCACAGGTCGCACGTCATCCGGACCGTCCGCACTGCGTCGACTATATCGAGACCTTATTTACCGACTTCACGCCCTTGGCGGGGGATCGCTCGTTCGGCGAAGATCATGCGCTCCTTTGCGGCTTTGCGCGGTTTCGCGGCGAACCGGTGGCTTTGATCGGCCAGGAAAAGGGGACTGACACCCAAAGCCGGCTGAAGCACAATTTCGGCATGGCGCGGCCGGAAGGCTATCGCAAAGCCGTGCGGGTCATGGAACTTGCAGATCGCTTCGGCATCCCGCTGATTGCCCTGGTGGATACGGCAGGCGCTTATCCCGGGATCGGAGCGGAAGAGCGCGGTCAAGCGGAAGCCATTGCCCGATCCACGTCGGCCTGTCTTCGTTTGCGTGTGCCCAGCGTATCGGTGATCATCGGCGAGGGCGGCTCCGGCGGCGCCATCGCAATTGCGACGGCCAACAAGGTGTATATGCTCGAGCATGCAATCTATTCGGTGATCTCGCCGGAAGGAGCCGCTTCGATTCTTTGGCACGACTCGACGCGCGCGCGTGACGCCGCGACCAACATGAAGATCACGGCGCAGGATCTCCTTGAGATGCGGGTAATCGACGGCATCATCGGCGAGCCGCTTGGTGGCGCCCATCGCGGGAGCGAACTGGTGATCGAAGCCGCCGGCAACCAGATCGAGGCTGGATTCCGTGAACTAGCAGCCACCACGCAGGATTATCGCGAACACCGCCGTGAGAAGTTCCTCCAGATCGGTCGCACGCTCTGAGCCATTGCATCGGCTTGGTCACAAAATTGCCGTTGCGTGAAGTGTATGGGACCGCGGGGCAGCGCTCGCGCGGCCGATGATCCAGGCTTGCGGTAATCTTTTGGCAAGGTTAACCCTTCTAGGATCGCGGTTGAGTGGTGCAAACCTCCACGTTCCCTTGTTGATTGCCGATCCGACGCTGCCATGACGCTACGCCTTCTTCGCGCCAGCCTGATCCTTTCCGCTGTTTTCCTTGCCGGCTGCAACGAGTCGCTGGAAGACATCGCGCCGAAAGCCTCGCAGGAGCTTTCGCCAAAGCTTGTCGCCGAGATGAAGACGAAGAGCATGACGCCGGCTTCGCCGATCATGGTGCGGATCTTCAAGGAGGAAGGCCAGCTGGAGGTCTGGAAGCAGAAGTCCAACGGCCGCTACGACCTCCTGTCGTCGTTTGACATCTGCAAATGGTCCGGCAAGCTCGGGCCCAAATACGTGGAAGGCGATCGCCAGGCTCCGGAAGGCTTCTACACGGTTTCGCCGGGTCAGATGAACCCGAAGTCAAGCTTCTACCTGTCGTTCAACATCGGCTTTCCCAACGCCTATGACAAGGTGCATGGCCGCACAGGACAGCACCTGATGGTGCACGGCGCCTGCTCGTCGTCCGGCTGCTATTCGATGACGGACGCGCAGGTGGCGCAGATCTACGCACTGGCCCGCGAAGCCTTCAAGGGTGGCCAGACGTCGTTTCAGATCCAGGCCTTCCCGTTCCGCATGACCGCGGCCAACATGGCGCGCTACAAGGATGATCCGAACTACAAGTTTTGGACCATGCTGAAGGAAGGCTACGACCACTTCGAAATCACCAAGGTCCCGCCGAAGGTCGACGTGTGCGAAAAGCGCTACGTGTTCAACCAGGTGACGGAACCGGGCCGGCCATTGTCGCCTGCTGGCGCCTGCCCGGCGACACCGCAGCCCGAAGCGTTGCAAACGGCTTACCAGACCTACACCAAGAGCTACGAAGCCGCCTTCACCATGGCTGCGAGCGGTGCATCCAAGCTGGCGCCGATGTCATCGATCGCCGGCCTGAAGGAAGCAGCGCTGGTTGCTGAATGGAGCAAAAAGCGCTCGCGCGGCGAGCGCGTGCCGCTGGAACCGCCGTCGCTCAACCCGGATGGCTCAGTCACGCAAACGGACCGGATGGGCCGGATCGACTCGCCGGCCGGCCGCAGGATGGCTGCTCTGGAGGCTGAAAAGGAAGCCAAGGAAAAGGCCGAACAGGCGAAGAAGTCTGCTGAGGTGGCTGCAGCGTTGCCGGCTGCGGTTGCTGTGCCGGCCGCAGCCCAGGCGATGCCGGTTTCGGTTTCGCCGGAAACCGGAACGGCTGAGCCGCGCAAGGGCTTCCTGTCCAGCTTGCGCAAGCGCATGGCGTCAGCAAACTGACAGCGGAAGCGCCCGAGATCTACGACCTCAGGGGGTTGAACTGCCCCTTGCCCGTTCTGCGCAGTCGCAAGCGGCTTGCAGCGCTTCCCAGCGGGACAATCCTGGTGGTGGAAACCACAGATCCTCTCGCGAGCCTCGATCTTCCGGCGATGTGCATGGAAGATGGCCATCAGCTTGTATCCGTGGAGCGCACGGACGGCGGCCACCGCTTCACGATCGTGAAAGGCTGACGCCTAGATCCGCAGCCCTGCAATCGCCAGCGGATTTTCCGTCAAAGCCATGCGGTCCGGGCTGTCCACCCGCGGTTGGCTCGTCAGGGCGGCAAACAGCCGCCGGACATAATCTTCCTCGATGTCGCGGGTGATCAGCACCATGCGAGTTCCGCGCGGCCCGTCCGGCCAGCGCTGCAAACGCGCCGGCGGATGCAGAATAGTCTGCACGCCATGCAGAACAAGCGGATGGTCGCGGTCTTCCACCAGTTCGATGATGCCCTTCATGCGCAGCAGGCGCTCGCCATAGCTCGCCTGCAGAAGGTCCACGAACATTTCCACGGCCGCGCTAGAAATCGGATGGGGATGCGTCAGCGTGAAGCTACGGATGCCGGAATGATCGTGATCATCATGGTCACCGTGATGATGGTGATGATCGTGCTCCCCATGCTCATGCCCGTGGTGGTGATGGTGATCGTCGTCCTGATCCATCATGGCTGCCGCGCCCAGCCAGCGTCGCACATCAGCTGTTTTGGTTTGTGGATCATACAAACCGCAGGCAAGCAGCGCCGGCAGATCGGCTGCCTCCGACACGTCGAGAATGTCTGCATTGGGGTTGAGCGCTGCCAACCGAGCCCGCAGCGGAACAAGATCTTCCGGCCCAACCAGATCGGTCTTGGTGAGGAGAATGCGATCGGCGACGGCTGCCTGCTTGACCGCTTCGGGATGGCCGTCGAGCGTGCTTGATCCGTGCACGGCATCAATCGTGGTCAGAACGCCGTCGAGGCGAAGAGCCTGCACCAGAAGCGGATGCGCCATCAGGGCATGCAGAACGGGTGCCGGATCCGCCAAGCCGGTTGTTTCGATCACGATGCGCTTCAGCGACCCGAGGCGGCCGTCGCGCAGCCGTTCCACCAGATCGGTAAGCGTGTCCACCAACTCGCCGCGCACCGTGCAGCACAAGCAGCCGCCGCCGAGTTCGATGACGCCATCGGTCGCGTTTTCCACCAGGGCGTGGTCGATCGACACTTCGCCGAACTCATTGACGATCACCGCCGTGTCGGCGAGCGCCGGCTCTTTCAGGAGCCGGTTGAGCAGGGTCGTCTTGCCCGACCCGAGAAAGCCGGTGAGCACGGAAACAGGGATGGGAAACATCGTGTTGTCAGCCGCCCTGCTCGGTTGCCGCAATCGCCGCCGTGTCCGGGGCGTATTCCGGACGTGGGGTGGGGATCGGCACATCGGCATAGCGCGGCTGGGTCGATTTCGGACCCGTTGCGCCGCCGAGCCCGACACTCACCACCACGCGTGGTCGTGTCAGTTCGGAAAGGAAGGGCGAGGGCACCAGCGGCTTGCCATTCGCGTCACGAGTCTTGGCGATGCGCTGTTGCGCTTCTTCCGTGCAGATGTCCGCGCGCATGTTGCCGGCCTCGCTCAGGTTTTCGCCCGTGGGACGCAGTTCGGCCAGGAGCGGCTTGTCTGCCTCGTTGGCAGAAAGACCTTCCGTCAGCAATTCGGCCGTGCGGTAGGCGCGGGCATCGGGTGACACGGCACCGAGAACCACTGCGATCACCTGGCGCCCGTTGCGCGTCGCGCTGGCGGTGACGTTGAACCCAGCGGGGCAGGTATAGCCGGTTTTCATGCCATCAGCGCCTTCGAACCGACCGATCAGGTCATTGTGGTTCGGCATCACGTTGTCGCCGGCAGCGATCGCCTCGATGTCGAAGTAGTCGGCGTAATCCGGGAAGTCGCGGCGGATCGCGGTGGCCAACACCGCCAGATCATGAGCCGTAGAATAATGGTTGTCGTCGTGGAGGCCGTGCGCGTTGACGAAATGCGAGCCGGTCATGCCAAGGCGCGCGGCTTCCTTGTTCATTCGCTCCGCAAAACCTCTTTCAGAGCCGCCAACGGTTTCGCCCAAGGCCGTGGCCACATCGTTTGCCGACTTCACCATCATGATCTTGATGGCGTTGTCGACCGAAAGCACGGAGCCAACGGGATACGCCATCTTGCTCGGCGGCTCTCGCAGCGCGTTCTTGGAGATCTCGATAGGGGACAGAAGGGTGATCTCGCCGGCCTGTATGGCACGGAACGCCACATAAACGCTCATCAGCTTGGTCAAGGAAGCGGGATACCAGCGCTTAAACGCGTCTTCCTGTGAAAGGACCCTGCCGCTTTTTGTGTCCACCACGATGGAAGGGCCCGCCCAAGCGGCTCCAAATGCGGTGGAGGCGAGGAGGCCGGCGCTCAGAACGGCGGCAAGCAGGCGTCGTGTCACAACAATCATCCGATCTCCAGCAGTACCCACGTTCGGGGCGCTTCACGAAGGGCTTCAACAGATTATAGCGGCAAATGCTGAGGGTTCCATCTACCGCAGCCGCTAAGACCATAGTTTGACCTCAACATGGCGGGGCTGGTCGGCTTGCTCCGCGTTCCCCGCCAGTTTAGCGTTTCTCGCGAAATGACCTGGAGTTTGCCCGATGCCGATCCTCAACCGCGCCGCCCAACTGCAGGATGAGGTGGCGGACTGGCGGCACAGCCTCCACGCCATGCCGGAGCTCGACTTCGACCTTCACCAGACGTCGGCTTTTGTTGCGGCCAAGCTGCGGGAGTTCGGCTGTGACGAGGTGGCGACCGGCATTGCGCGCACCGGTGTTGTGGGCCTGATCAGGGGAAATGGGGCAACACAGGACGGCGGTTCGGGCGCGACGACGATCGGCTTGCGTGCCGACATGGATGCGCTTGCGCTGACGGAGATTACCGGCGCGCCTTATGCCTCGCGCACGCCTGGCGCCATGCATGCCTGCGGCCACGACGGGCACACGGCGATGCTGCTTGGCGCTGCCCAGTATCTCGCGGAGACCCGCAATTTCTCGGGGACAGTGGCCGTGATTTTCCAGCCCGCGGAAGAAGGCGGCGGTGGCGGTCGCGTGATGGTGCAGGAAGGGATCATGGACCGCTTCAACATCGAGCGTGTCTACGGCATGCATAATATGCCCGGCCTGCCGCTCGGGCAGTTTGCGATCCGACCCGGGCCGATCATGGCGGCGACGGCTGTTTTCACAATCAAGATCAAGGGGCGAGGCGGCCATGCCGCCATTCCCCACAACACGATCGATCCGATCGTGATCGGCAGTCAGCTTGTGCAGGCGCTGCAAGCGATCGTGTCGCGCAATGCCGATCCGATCGATTCCCTCGTCGTATCAGTCACCAAGTTCCACGGCGGCGACGCCTACAACGTCATTCCGGAAGAAGTGGAGATCGCAGGCACCGTTCGGACCCTGCGCTCAGAGGTGGCGGATCTCGCGCAGAAGCGGATTGAAGCCCTGTGCGCGGGCATCGGAGCCGCGCATGGCGCCACGATCTCGCTTGATTTCCGAACGGGTTACCCGGTTACCGTTAACGACGGCGAGCAGGCATCCTTTGCGGGCGCAGTTGCTGCCGAAGTGGTCGGCGCAAAGTCCGTCGACCTCGACGTGGCGCCCCTGATGGGCGGCGAGGATTTTTCGTACATGCTCCAGGCCCGACCCGGCGCCTTTATCTTCATCGGCAATGGCAACAGCGCAGGGCTGCACAACCCGGCCTATGACTTCGACGACCGCGTGATCCCCTATGGCATCAGCTACTGGGTGCGGCTGGTGGAGACCGCGCTGCTGCAACGCTGAAACGGGCAGCGTGGCGCTTCAGACCTGTTCCACGGTGTAGTGCTGCTGAAGGTCTGCCATCACGCGAGCGCTGTGTGCGGCGTCTCGCCCCTCGATCATCACTTCAAGACGCGCGGCCTGCACGCTCATGGATGTAAAGAGCCGGTGATGGGAAACCTCGATGATGTTTGCGCCGGCGGCGCCGATCCGCGCTGAGATCTCGCCAAGAATGCCGGGGCGATCGGGAATATCGAACACCAGCCGCATCAAGCGACCATCGCGTATCATCGCGCGCTGCAGAACGCTTGCCAGAACCCGGCTGTCGATGTTGGCGCCGCAGATCGGAATACCGACTTCGCGGCCTCGAAACAGGTCGCGATGGGTCATCAGGGCCGCCACGCCAGCCGCGCCCGCACCTTCGGCTACAATCTTCGCTTCCTCGGCCAGAAGCGCAATGGCGTCTTCGATGGCATGTTCGGAAACCGTGAGCACGCCTTCGGCATGCCGGCGCAGGATGTCGAGGGGTTTGCGCCCGACATCGCGCACCGCAATGCCCTCCGCAACCGTGGCTCCACCGACCTTGATCGGCTGATTGGCGAGTTCCTGCGCCATCGCGGCATAGGTCTCAACCTCGACGCCGAATGTCCGGATTGGCCGACCGGCGCCAAGGGCGGCGATGGCGCAGCCGGCAGCCAGTCCGCCGCCGCCGATCGGAACGATCAGCGTATCGACGGCAGGGGCATCCTCGAGCAGTTCGAGGCCCAGTGTTCCCTGCCCGGCGATCACCGCCTCATCATCATAGGGATGAACGAAAACCAGCCCCTCGGCGTCGGCGAGGTGCCTTGCATGCGCCGCCGCTTCAGCAAGGGTCGCGCCGCGAAGCTCGATCTCGGCGCCCCAGCGGGCGGTCCGCGTCACCTTGGTGGCCGGCGTAAATTCCGGCATCACGATCACCGCCCTGATGCCGAGCATGGAGGCATGGCGCGCCACGGCCTGGGCATGGTTGCCGGCCGACATGGCGATGACGCCGTTTTTCCGCTCCTCGGGCGACAAAAGGGCGAGGCGGTGGGCCGCACCGCGCTCCTTGAACGCGCCCGTCACCTGCAGCGTGTCGAGTTTCAGCCACACGCCAGCGCCGACCGCGCGGCTCAAAACGTCGCTGTAGATCGTGGGCGTGCGAATGACGCTCCCAGCAATGCGATCTGCCGCCGCCCGAACGTCCTGGAACCCGATCATGCCATGCTCCACCTGCGCTTGCCGACTTCCTAGCATCGACAATCGTCGGCCGCTGCCCGTGTACCGATAAGGGAACGAATGTGGTGATCCCGACAGGAATCGAACCTGTGACCTACAGATTAGGAATCTGTCGCTCTATCCTACTGAGCTACGGGACCCGCGACGTCTTGAAAAACACGTCCCACCACAAGCGCTACCATAACGGGTGGAGCCGCGTCCGCCAAGGCTTGCCGAAGCGACAACCGCCACTTTCCCGCTGCAAAGGAGAAAGCGAACCTTCCGTGTCGGATCGCGTTTCTTTCGTGCGTTCTTGGACTCGACAGAACGAAAAACAAGTTTAGCGTTGAAGCATCAGCCCGGCCGACGGGACACTGGTGCGGGCGAGTGGAGGCTGCGTATCATGCCAAACGACAGGGAAGCCAAGGATTCGCTCGCGGCCGGTCAGCCGCTCGAAACCTTCGGGATCAGCAAGCGCAACCACCTTGCCCAACGCAAGGCCGTGGGCGACCTGCTTCAGCGCCAGAAACGGCTATTCGTGTTGCGCAAGGATTTCAGCCAGGGCGGCATGACGGCCCGCATCCGCTACGGCAACCGGTATTATGACGTGGACGGAGCAGGACTGGCGCAAATCCGCGACGGCATCGATCCCGCGGATATCTGGACCGCGGAGGAAGTCGATCCGACCAGCCCCTGACCCTGGCCCGAGTTGAGGTCTCTTAGGCCGCGACCTGCAGGCGAGACACGCCCACACGGTTTCTTCCTTCGTTTTTCGCCCGGTAAAGAGCGTTGTCTGCGCGCTCCAAGATGGCGTCGAAGCTTTCGCCACCCACCGCCGAGAAGGCCACACCGATCGAGACAGTGGCCTTGATGGTGCCGCTTGCGGATTCGATTGTCGCCGCGCTGAAAGTAGCGCGGATGTCTTCTGCCAAGCGGGTGGCGAGCCGGAAACTGGCATCCGGCATCACGATGCAGAATTCCTCGCCGCCCAACCGCGCTGCCAGATCCCCGAACACGACCTTATCGCGGATGATGCCCGCGAACTTTTCCAGCACGAGGTCACCGCCGGCATGACCGAAGCGATCATTGATGCTTTTGAAGTGATCGAGGTCGAGCACGATCACAGCCATGCTTGCGGGGATGCGGCCGGCGCCCAGCCCCTCAAACAAGGCACGGCGGTTCAGCAAGCCGGTCAACGCGTCGATGCGGGCGGTCTGTTTATGGTGAAGCGCGATGCGAGCCTGGTTCATGGCCAAGGAAATGGCGCCGATGCCTGATAAGCCGATGATGGCGGCAAGCGAGTTCAGATCCTCCGCCCAATTGTTCGGGCGCGCATGGAGGATCCAGGCGTGATCCGCGATCAACGGTACGGCACACAAGAAGAAGGATGCTGCCGTGAGCGCGTAAAGAAGGGTGTTCACCGTCATTGCGAATGGCGCTTCGCGGCGGCACGACCAGTAAGTTCCAGCCGAAAGCAGCAAGAGGCAACCCAGTGCGATGTTGCCGAGGATGGTTCCGATGCCGGAAAAACCGAGAGCGAACGGGTAAAGAACCACGCCGACCGATAGCATCGCGGCGCCGGCAACCTTGAGGCGATGCATCCTGCCGCGGAATTGAAGCGCACCGGCATAGATCAGCGAGAACCCGACAATGAAGCCGAGAAAGGACGCGCACTGCGTGATGGGGTCGTAGTTGTCGCCAAGTGCTACAAACAGAACAACGCCCACCACAACACAGGCGAGACCGGCCGACCACGTCAGCAGGTAAGCATCCATTCGGGTGGTCATCCAGCTAAGCAGCAGGGTGACGCAAAGCGCCATGGTGGAGAAGCCGACGGCCGCCAAAAGGGAATATTGGTCAAGAAGCATCAAATTTTGGCTGCCGGAACATCGCTTCTGCTCAATGACGCTTTTGCCCTAATGTTCTACCAACAGGAAGATCAGGCAGCCATACGAATGGCAGATGCGTGGCGCGATGGTTTACGCTGGGTTAGCAACCATGCCGCGGCATCAATAGAAGACGGCGATCTTGCGTCCGGCAATCTCATGGATGGCCATGTCGGTGTTGAAGATCTCGGTCAGCACCGACGCCTGCATCACCGCGTCCGGCGCTCCCTGGAACGCCACCTTGCCCGCCTTCATGGCCACGATGTGATCG
Organism: Tianweitania sediminis; assembly: GCF_017813335.1. GTDB lineage: Bacteria > Pseudomonadota > Alphaproteobacteria > Rhizobiales > Rhizobiaceae > Tianweitania > Tianweitania sediminis. Next base: position 906,063 of record NZ_JAGIYY010000001.1, read on the forward strand.
GAATAACAGGAGGCGAAGTTGATGTCGTGCAGCACCAGCACGATCGTCTTGTTGAAGTGGTCTGCCGCACGGCGCAACAAGCGCATCATGCCGGCGGCATGGCGCATGTCGAGATTGTTCAGGGGCTCGTCGAAGAGCGCATAGTCGGTGTCCTGGCACAGCACCATGGCGACAAAGGCGCGTTGCCGCTGGCCGCCGGAGAGCTCATCGAGGAAGCGATCGGCCAGCGGCTGGAGGTCGAGAAACCCAAGTGCGCGGTCCACATGAACCTTGTCTTCGCCTGTGGGGCGGTCCTTGGTATAGGGATAGCGGCCGAACGCCACCAGGTCGCGTACTGTCAGGCGCGCCGTCATGTGGTTGTCCTGGCGCAGGATCGACAAGCGACGAGCAAGCACGTCGCCGCGCGTTTTGGTGACGTCCAGCCCGTCGATGCCGATCCAGCCCGTGGACATTGGAAGCAGACGGCTCATCATGGACAACAACGTCGACTTGCCGGCGCCGTTCGGCCCGATAATGGAGGTCACGCCGCCCTTGGGCAAGGTGAGGTCCACGCCATCCACCACCAGCGTGTCGCCATACTGTTTGGAAACCGATTTCAGCTCGATCATCGCACAACGCCTCGCAGCAGGAGCGTGAGAAACACCAGCCCACCCACGAATTCGATGACGATGCTGAGCGAAGCGTTGAGGGCGAGCACGCGCTCCAGCACCACCTGGCCTCCGACGATGCACAGGATCGCGATCAACGTGGCGGCCGGCAGGATGTGCTTGTGCCGGCTGCTTGGCATCACCTGATAAGCGAGGCTCGCCACAAGGAGGCCAAAGAACGTGACCGGTCCAACGAGTGCGGTGGACACGGACACAAGGATCGCGACGATCACCAGGATCAGCGTCACCGCCTTCTTGTGATCGACGCCAAGGCCGATCGCCGCATCGCGGCCAAGCGCAAGCACGTCGAAAGTGTGAAAGATGCGCCAGCCCACCAGGCTGACGCCGCCGATCATGCCGGCGGATACGAGAAGCAGATCGGTGTCGGCGATGTTGAAGCTTGCGAACAACCGGTCCTGCAGCACCGCAAACTCATTGGGGTCGATGACCCGCTGCAGGAAGGACGTGATCGAGCGGAACAGGATGCCGATCACAACTCCCACCAGCAGCAGAAGGTGGAGGCTGCGGCCTTCGCCGCTGAAGAGCCAGCGGTAAAGCAGGCCCGAAAACAGAACCATGGCGACGACCTCACCCAGAAACATCAGGCGGGGATCAATCTCGGTCACCCGCAGCGAACCCAGATGGAACACGAGCAGCGTCTGGATCAGAACGTAAAGCGCATCGAAGCCCATGATGGAGGGAGTCAGAATGCGGTTGTTGGTGACTGTCTGAAACAACACGGTGGAAACGGCTACCGCGTAGGCGACCAGCACCATGCCCGCCAGCTTTGCACCGCGGAAGGGCAGAACGAAGCTCCAGCGGCCATTGGCGCCGACCGTCATGAAGCCGACCATCGCGATCAGCGCCAGAACGGCCAGAAGTGTGAGAACCATGCCCGGCGTGGCTTTGGGCGCAAGCCTTGGGAGCGCCCTATCAAGCGACACGGGCGTTTGGCCTGAGGATGAGGAACAGGAAGAAGGCGCTGCCCACGATCCCGATCACGGTGCCGATCGGCACCTCGTAAGGGTACAAGATCAAGCGGCCCGCGATGTCGCAGACCAGAACAAATCCCGCGCCGAGGATCGCCACCCAAGGTAGCGATTTCGACAGATTATCGCCAAGCGCCAGGCTGACCACGTTCGGCACGATCAGGCCGATAAAGGGCACCATTCCAACGGTGACCACCACGGCCGCCGTGACCATGGACACGATCAGGAGCCCGAGTGCTACGATGCGTCGGTAGTTCAGCCCCACATTGGTGGCGAAAGCCTCGCCCATGCCTGCCACCGTGAAACGCGCGGCGGCAAAGTAAGCCAGCAGGGTGAGGCCTGCGGCGATCCAAAGAAGCTCGTAGCGGCCCCGCAGCACGCCTGAGAAATCGCCGGTGGTCCAGGCGCTGATCGATTGCAGCATATCGGTGCGATAAGCAAAGAAGGTGGTGATCGCGCTGATCACGCCGCCCAGCATGATGCCGACCAGGGGAACAAGCAGAACGGAGCGCAGGGGAATACGGCGCAGGATCGCCAGAAAAAGGCTCGTTCCCGCCAGGGCGAAAAGCGCTGCCACCAGCATCTTGCCGAACATCGGCAAGCCGGGCGCAAGAAGCATCACGGCGAGGATGCCGAGACTGGCAGATTCCACCGTGCCGGCGGTGGACGGTTCCACGAAGCGGTTGCGGGCCAGCATCTGCATGATGGTGCCGCACACGGCCATGCCGGATCCGGCGAGGATCAAAGCCAGCGTCCGGGGCAGGCGGCTGATCATCAACACCTCGGCCGCGCGCCCGCCATCCTGGCCGGACAGCAGCGCTGCCAAGGACACTTCGCTGACGCCCACGAACAGGCTCACCACCGCCAGAAGCGGGATCGTGGCGGCAGCCAGAAGCAACCAGGATATGTGCCATCTGCGGGCGCGGGTCGGCATGAGCACCAATCAAGCAACAGGGCAGCCCGCCCGGTGTTTCGGGGGACTGCCGCAAGCGACTGACAAATTGGAGTTGCGTCGTCAACTATCGCTTTGAAAGGGCCTTGGCGATCTGATCGGCGTTCTGTTGCATGGCGGTCAGGCCGCCGCCCACCAGGTACCAGTTGGCCGAATTCAGGTAGACGACCTGATCTTCCTTCCAGGCCGTGGTCTGGGCCACCAATTCATTGTCCAGAAACTGCGCCGCAGCTTCGCCTTCGCGCCCGATGGCCGCATCGCGGTCGATCACGAAGAGCCAGTCCGGGTTGGTTTCCAGGATCAGCTCGAAGGACGCGGCCTGACCGTGGTTGGCCGTGTCGAGATCGGTGCGTGCCGGCTGCACGCCATAATCCGAATAAAGCACGCCGAAGCGCGAGCCCGGACCATAAGCGCTCATCTTGCCGCCTGTCGTAAGCACGATCAGCCCCTTGCCGGCATCGGCTGCCGCGTCTCGCGCGACCTTGATCGAGGCATCCAGCGCCTGAAGCTTGGCGTCCGCTTCCGCTTCCTTGCCGAAGATCTTGGCTAACGTTCGGACGTTGTCCTTCGCGCTTGCCACGAAGTCGTCCTGATCCACCGTCAAGTCGATGGTGGGCGCGAGCTTCGCGAGGTCGTTATATTTCGGGCTCGAGCGGCCGCCCACGATGATCAGATCAGGCTCGGCCGCACTGACGGCTTCATAGTCAGGCTCAAACAGGGAGCCGACCTTGCTGTAATCGTCCGTGCCGAACTTGGCGAGGTGCTGGGGATACTTCGCCGTTGGCACCCCCTGCACCTCCACGCCGAGTGCATCGAGCGTGTCAAGGCTGGCCACGTCGAAGACTAGAACCTTGTCCGGGCGTGCCGGCAACGTCGTTTCACCTTGCGCATGGGTAATCGTGATCTCCTCCGCGGTGGCAGAGCTCGCAAGCCCTGTGGCGCAAAGCGGCGCAACCAGAATGGCGGCGAGGATCGAACGTCGTGAGAACATTGGAGTTTTCCTGAACTGGAAGCTGGCACGGCAGGAGCCGGCGAGACGGTTTAGAAGTTGGTGGTAAGGCTGACCCAAAGGCGGCGGCCTTCCATGGTGGTGTTGTAGTCCGTGGCATCCACCGTCTTGTCGAAGGCGTTGTAGACCGCAGCCTTGAACACCGCGCCGCCTTCGTTGGGCGAATAAGACAGACCGAAGTCGACGGTGGCGTAGTCGTCGTATTCTCGACCGGCCGTGCCGTTGATGATCACGGGTCTTCCGTTGCTGCCGATGCGGGCGCCGGACGCAATTTCCTCGCCATGGTAGTTCACCGACGTCCAGGCTTCCAGACCATCAACCGGGGTCAGCCAGTCGGCGCGCAGGTTGGCCATGTGCTCGGGCGTGCGGGCCAGCGGGAAGCCGGCAAAGGCGCCGGTCTTCTGCTGCGAGTCTGTGTAGGTGTAGCTGCCGCGCAGGGACAGGGTGTCGGTAGCGTCCCAGGTCGCGGTGAGTTCCACGCCCTGGATGGTCGCATCGTCGATGTTGTAGTTGTACCAGAGCCGGTAGTTTGGATCCTCGCTCCAGCGCACCGGATTGCCGCTGTCGTCGAGCACGAGCGCGTTGGTGATCTTGTCCTTGAAGTCCGTGTAAAAGTAGGTGGCACCTGCGGTGAAGCCCGAATAATTGTCCCAAAGGACGCCCAGTTCGTAGCTGGTGCTCGTTTCCGCCTTAAGATCGGGATCAGCGATAATCACGCCGCATGTTCCCGCCGGACCATAGGAACAGCCGCCACCCCCGGTGGTGTAGGCATAGCCGGGCGAAATGGACCGAATGTCGGGTGCCCGGAAGCCGGTGGACACGCCACCCTTGACCGTCAGTTGCTCCGTCGGATTCCACACGCCGTAAAGCCTGGGGCTGATCTGCGCGTCGTAGAGTTCGTGCTTGTCGTAGCGCAAGCCGCCGTGCAGCGCGAACGTGTCGGTCATGCGCCACTCGTCTTCGGCAAACAGCGCCCATTGCAGGACCTGGAACTCCTCTTCGACCCCGGTGCGCCGGCCGGAGTTCTGATCGGTCAGCAAGGCATCGAAGACCTGCCCGCCAGTGGTGAGCATGTGGTCGCCCCAGAGTGTGAAGGGTGTCGTTGCCTTGGCGTCGAGTACGGAGTTGCGGATCTCAGGCGACCGGACATTTTCCACGAACTGGCTGAGGCGTGGCGTCCAGGCATAGCTCGTCCGTTCCGCCCATTCCTGGGAAAACGACACTTCCGACGTGGTCCAGCCCCAGCGGCCGACATGGGTGAAGGACCAATGGTCGCGATCATTGTGGTTGTAGCTGCCGTTGCCATCCGCTGCCAGCGTTTCGCCCGGATTAGCCTGCCGCTTCGCCCGCGTGGTGCCGCCTTCAAGCAGGAAGTCGTGGTTTTCATTCGGTGTAAAGGTCATGCGGGCGGTCAGGTCCCGCTCGTCCGCGCCCGTGGTGCCGCTCAAGAAGCTGTCTTCTTCGCGCCGATAGGCACGGCCCCAGAACTGCAGGCCAAGCTTGTCCTGGTAAACCGGTCCGCTGCCGTAAAACGACACCTGGCCGGCATTGCCGAAGCGATCGTGCTGCTGCACCGTTCCGTCCAGGGTGACGCTGCCGCTCCAGTGATCGGCGACCTTGCGGGTAATTACGTTGATCACCCCACCCATGGCGTCCGAACCGTAAAGCGAGGACATCGGCCCGCGTACGACCTCGATCCTCTCAATGGCGCTGATCGGCGGAATGAAGCTCTGCTCAAAGCCGGAATTGCCGTTTGTGCGCGCGTCGCGCGTTGATTGCCGCTTACCGTCGACGAGGATCAGCGTGTATTGCCCCGGCAACCCACGGATGAAGATGTCCTTTTCGTTGGCGACGCCGGTGACGGCGACGCCCTGCACTTCGCGCAGCGCATCCGTCAGATCACGGAACGTGCCTTTTTCCAGCTCTTCCCGTGTGATCACCGAGATGCTGGCCGGTGCATCCTTGACGTTCTGCTCGAAGCCGGTGGCGGTAACCACCACCTGCTGGAGTTCGACGGCCCGGTTGTCCGGCGTGGCCTGGCGAAGCGTCCGCGGGTTTTCGTCTTCCTCGACATCGATCACCGTGGTTTGCGCTTGCGCTGCGCTGGCAAGAAGCAGTGCCAGGCATGAGCTGGCGAGCAGCTTGGGGAGCCGAGCCCCCGCGCGGCCTTCCCTGGGTGGTGTCGTTCTCGTGTTCACGCGCATTTTTGTCCCTGCCCTAAAACTTGAGCTGGGTTGTCTTCTTATGTACAGAACGCGGGTGGTCAACGGGCGTGTTGGCGAGCGATTCCAACTTCAGGAAAGCGCAAAACGCTTCAGCAGCGATGCTGCGAACGGGTGCTTTGGATGAACAAGCGACTGCAGAACGCAACAGGAGCAGGATCAGACGACGGAGCTCAGACCTCGATCCTGCCTGGTGAGCCGCCGTTTGACGGATCCGCAACATCGTCGCTCGGTGGCCTGCGCCTTCTCGTGGCGCTCGACGCTCTTCTTGTGGAGCAGTCGGTTGGTCGAGCGGCAGCCCGCCTTGGCATCCGTCCGCCGGCCATGAGCCGCATCTTGAAGCAGATCCGCGATCGTTACGGCGACCGGATTCTGCGGAAAACCGCGCGTGGGATGGTGCCGACGCCTTTTGCCGAAACGCTGCGCCTGCGGTTGCGCGCGCTGGCTGCAGAAGCTGCGGATCTCATGGATCCATCAAGTCCGATGCAGGATGCGGGGCGTCCGCTTGCGTTCACCAATCGCTCACCCATACGCGAGGCACCTCCCTTGACCCTGCGGCGCACCCTCGACATCGGGGGGCCGACACCAGAAGACTTTGCCCGCAAGCTCGAACAAATCGGACCTGGCGCCGAGCCGCGCCGCAGGCTCGCCCGGTTCATCGCAACAATCGGTGTCGGCGCAGGTCAAACGCGGCCGCTGACGCTGGAAGAAGCGGACGAAGCGTTCACAATCATTCTCGACGGCGAGGCCGACCCTATCCAGATCGGCGCTTTCCTCGTGGTGCTGCAGTATCGCGGCATCACGGCGATGGAGCTTGCCGGCGTGGTGAAGGCGGGTCGCCGGCATATCGGCGCCCCGGCCGAGCTTGGGGAGCTAGCGGCCGATCTGGATTGGCCGGCTTATCTTTCTCCCCGAAGCCGCGCTGAACCATGGTTCTTTCTCGCAGCCAAGCTCGTGGCGCAGGCCGGCTATCGCGTCGTTCTTCATGGTTCAGCAGGAACGTGGCAGAACGGATCGCGGCTGGCCGAGGCCGCAGAAATGCTCCATGTGCCGGTTGCGCGGTCGATCGAACACGCCCGCACGGTTCTCGCGGCAGGGGCAGGCGCAGGGCTCGTTTACCTGCCCCTACCAGCGTTTGCGCCGCAGATCGCGGCCCTGCTTGCGCTTTACGGCTTGTTTGAGATGCGCTCGCCGCTCAACCTCGCTACTGCGCTTTTGAACCCGATTGGTGCGTGCGCTTCGGTTCTCGGCGCGAGCCGCAGCGCTTATCAACTGGCGCATCGCGATGCCGCAGCGTTGCTGGGCTGGTCGGATCTTGCCATCCACGGCAGCCATCGCGACGTTTGGCAAGCAACGCCAGATCGCGCCACAAGGCTCGACCGTCTGGTGAAAGGGCTCGCGCGGAGCGACCACATCGCTTCACGGCCACAAGCCAAAGCCCCAGGCGCGACCGGCCTTTCCAGCCTCGAATACTGGAAAGCCGTTTGGGACGGGCGGGCGCCGGACTGCCGGCCTCGCCAGATCGTGATCGATACGGCGGCGTTGGCTCTTCTCGTGCTGGAGCATCGGCCGGCCGACGGGTTCGCGCTCATGCAGGAAAGAGCGACGGCCCTTTGGGCCGACCGCCTGGTCTGACGCTTCTTCTTTCGATTAGAAGTGCCCAGGTCGCATCTTCGCTGCGAGCGCCAACTCATCCCTCAAGGCCCGGCGGCTTGACGCCACGGACGGCGACGACTAGCCCGTGGCAACTCGTTTTTGCCTGGACCCGATCATGACCGGCCGCACCATCATCGCACCCTCGATCCTTTCAGCCGACTTCGCCCGGCTCGGCCCCGAAGTGGAAGCCGTGGTGGAAGCCGGCGCAGACTGGATCCATCTCGACGTCATGGATGGGCATTTCGTGCCGAACATCACCTTCGGGCCACCCGTGATCAAGGCGATCCGCAAAAGCACGACGGCTTTCTTCGATTGTCACCTCATGATTGCGCCAACCGACGCCTACCTTGAAGCCTTCGCCGATGCGGGCTGCGACGCCATCACTGTGCATGCCGAAGCAGGGCCACACCTCGACCGCACGCTTCAGGCGATCCGCAGCCTCGGGAAGCAGGCGGGCGTTGCGCTGAATCCCTCCACACCGGAAAGCGTGATTGACTATGTGCTCGATCGGCTCGACCTCATCCTCCTGATGACGGTGAACCCCGGCTTCGGCGGCCAGGCCTTCATTCCGGCTGTTCTCGACAAGGTCCGCCGCGTCAGGACGATGGTCGGCGAGCGTCCCATCCGAATCTCCATCGACGGCGGCGTCACGCCCCAAACCGCGCCCCATGTGGTTGCTGCCGGCGCCGACACGCTGGTTGCGGGCTCTGCCGTGTTCCAGCCAGGCGGGGTGGAAACCTACCGACGCAACATCGCTGCGATCCGCGCTGCCGCGGATGCGGCTATCCCAGGAGAAGGCCGTTGAGCGCCCTCTGGCCGAAGGCGGTTCTGTTTGATCTCGACGGCACGCTGATCGATTCGGCGCCTGACATCCATGCGGCCACCAACACCCTTCTCGCCCGCGAGGGCTTGGGTCCGCTGTCGCTGGACGTGGTCAAGAGCATGATCGGTGAGGGAACAAGGCGCCTGGTGGAACGGGCATTTGCCGCTTGCGGCCGGACCCTCGACCCGGCGGAGCTTTCCGCACGCTACGAGGCGATGGTGCCGCTCTACGCGGCCAATCTTACAGGGCTGACGACCTTGATGCCGGGAGTTGCCGAAGCCATGCAGGCGCTGCAGGGCGAGGGCACCGCAATGGCGCTCGTGACCAACAAGCCAGATTTCGCGATAGCCGAAATCCTGCAGCATTTCGGCCTTGCCCGGCATTTTCCCGTGATCGTGGGCGGCGATGCCGGCGTGCCGCACAAACCAGCGCCCGACATGCTGTTTCTGGCGCTGGAACGCCTCGGGGGCGTTTCGGCCGCCGATGCGGTTTTCGTGGGCGACAGCCCGGCCGATGCGCGCTCGGCCCAGGCGGCGGGCATGAAGCTCGTCTTGATTGAAGGCGGCTATTCGCGGGAACCGCTGGCAAGCCTTGGGGCGGATGCTGTTTTGCCCGATATGCGCGACCTGCGCGGCGCGATCGAACGGCTCCAACCAGGGGCCGATCGTTAAGATTTTCAGCGAATCGGATTCAGCGAACGTCAAGCATTCGAGGGGTAAGCATCGCACCCATGGGAAAGCTTCTCGTAGTTGAAGACGACGAGTCGGTGCGCATGTTCACCGCGCGTGCGCTCGAAAGTTCAGGCCACAGCGTGCAAACGGCTGCCGATGGCGAGGACGGGCTAGACGCAATCATTGCGGCCGGCGGAAACTTCGACCTCGTTTTGTCGGATATCCGCATGCCGATCATGGACGGCATCGAGATGGCGAAGCTTGCTGCCCATACCTATCCCGGCCTGCGGATCCTCCTGATGACGGGTTATGCCGAACAGCGCGAGCGCGCCGCCGATCTCGAGGGTATCGTGATCGACGTCGTGGCCAAGCCTTTCACCCTGGCAGAGATCCGAACTGCCGTGCGTGCCGCGCTTAGTCAGTAGCTTTCCCTCCGGCCGGAACCGGCAGGCCGTTCCGCAAGTTCTCCAGCAGACAACTGATCAGAACCCCTCGGAGGGCTGAACGTGCTGGATCGCGCCATCAAGACGGAAGACATCCATCCCGAGGACCTCGTCGAGGAAGAAGAGGAAGTGGGCGGCGAGACCGTGGCCGAGAAGGTCGAGGCGATCGCTGATGTTCCGAAGATTCCGGGCCTGGTTTATCAAACGGACGAAGGTCCTGGCATCCGGCGCGTCAAAAGCGGCACGGGTTTCGGTTATCGAGATCCCGACGGCAACAAGATCACCGATCCGGAAACGCGCGACCGCATTCGCGCGCTGGCGATTCCTCCGGCCTGGACGCATGTCTGGATTTCACCCGATCCTGCCGGCCATATCCAGGCCACGGGGCGCGATGTGCGCGGGCGCAAGCAGTATCGCTACCACCCCAAGTGGTCGGAACATCGCGATGAGCTGAAATATTCCAACCTGTCGAACTTCGCCGAAGCGCTGCCGTCCTTGCGCAAGCAGGTCGAAGCCGATCTGGCGCGCCGCGGCTTGCCCTATGAACGCGTCGTGGCGTCCCTGGTGTGGCTCTTGGAAAACACGCTGATCCGCGTCGGCAATCCTGCCTATGCCCGCGACAACAAGAGCTTCGGGCTGACCACCCTGCGCGACCGGCACGTCAAGATCGACGGCACCAAGATGCGCTTCTCCTTCAAGGGCAAGTCCGGCAAGGAATGGAACCTCCGCCTTGTGGACCGCCGCATGGCCAAGCTGATCCGCTCCACGCAAGACCTGCCGGGACAATCCCTGTTCCAGTATATCGGCGAGGACGGTTTGCGCCACGCGATCCGGTCGGACGACGTGAACAGCTATATCCGCAGTCATGCCGGCAGCGACTTCTCCTCGCGAAATTTCCGGACATGGGGGGGGACGCTGAGCGCGGCCTCCATTTTTGCTGCGACGCCTTTGCCGGAAACGCAGCGCGCCACCCGCATCACGCTCAACGAAACGATCGACAAGGTGGCGGGTCGCCTGGGCAACACGCGTGCGGTATGCCGGCGCTCCTATATTCACCCGCGCGTGGTGGAAAGCTGGTCAGCAGGGACGCTGACCGACGAACTGCGCGCCGCTCGTCGTCGGTTTCGAAAGCCGGTGGAAGGACTGGACGAGGAAGAAACGCTCTTGAAGGTCTGGCTGGCGGCGTCGGCGACTTCTTGACCCGCTGGCGATCGAAGTCCATCACCGGCCTGAACCGTTGCGGGCCGGTGATCCGGCAAGGAAAACAGGCGTGACCCTCCCGGCATGACGTTCAGGCGATTCTTGTGGCCAGCGATCGGCGGCTTGGCTGTCGTGTTTTCGATTTGGCTTCTCGTGCATGAGTTGCGCGGAATGTCGATCGACGAGCTGATGGGCAGTTTCGCCGCGATTTCCATGCACCACTGGATCCTCGCGGGCTTAGCGACGCTGGTCGCCTATGCCGGCCTCGCCGGTTATGACCGCGTGGCGCTGCTTCACCTGCGCCGCAGCCATATCTCCTTCCCTTTCATCGCGCTCTGTTCCTTCACCACCTACGCGTTGTCGCACAACATCGGTGCGTCGGTGTTTTCCGGCGCAGTGGTGCGCTACCGCGCTTATGGTTCCAAGGGGTTGAGTGCGCGCGAGATCGGCGTTCTCGTTGCTTTCTGCTCCTTCACCTTTGCGCTCGGCGTGATGCTTCTTTTTGGCCTTGTTCTGGTGACGCATCCCGACATCACGGACCGCTTTGTTGGACTTCTTCCGGTGGAAGCCTCGGCTGCCATGGGGTGGTTGCTGCTCTTGTTGATCGCGCTTTACGTGCTGTTCAGCTGGCTGGGGCTGCGGCCGTTGAAGCTTGGCACGTTCGAGATTCATTATCCGCGGCTGCCCGTTGTGGCGCGGCAGTTGCTGGTTGCGCCCATCGAGATCCTCGCGGCTGCTGCCATCATCTATTTTGTGCTGCCCGACCAAGGCAACCCTGGCTACTGGGTGGTGCTGGGGATCTTCCTTGTTTCCTTTTCCGCCGCGCTGATCAGCCATGCGCCTGGTGGGATTGGCGTGCTCGAACTGGTTTTCATTACCGCACTGCCCGAACTGCAGCAGGAGGATGTGCTGGCGGCGCTGCTGATTTTCCGCTTGTTCTACCTCCTGCTCCCTTTTGTGCTCGCGCTCCTGGTTATCCTGGGCTTCGAACGATCACAGTGGGGCAAGAGTGCGCCGGTGCCGGAGGCGCCACGCCCTTCCGAGCGTTAGGCCAGCGCTTCCGATCCTTCCTCGGCTCCCTTAAAGGGGGCCACTCACCAAGCGAGCGGCCGCCATGCTGATCCCTTCCCGCGCCATGCCGCCGCTGTTTGTGGTGTTGTGGTCTACAGGCTTCATCAGCGCCCGCTATGCTATGCCTTATGCAGAGCCATTCGCCTTTCTTGCCACCCGGTTCGCGATTTCGCTGGGTGTGCTGCTGGTGGCGGCACTCGTGTTCAACCGACCCCGCTTGCCGGTCCGTCTGGCCGTCAACGCGATGGTTGCCGGTGCTCTGCTCCACGGGCTCAACCTCGGTTTCGTGTTCTGGGCGATCCACCAGGGTTTCCCGTCTGGCCTGACATCCGCGATTGTCAGCCTGCAGCCGCTGCTGGTGGCTGCGTTCGCAGGGCTGCTTCTCGGTGAGGTGGTGATGGGTCGCCAGTGGTGCGGCATCGCGCTTGGTTTTGCTGGAACGGTGCTCGTGCTTCTGCCCAAGCTGAACTTCGCCGATGCGGGTGCCGCGCCCCTGGCAATTGGCGCCTGCGTGATCGGCCTGATCTCTGTCAGCGCCGGCGTGCTTTGGCAAAAGCGCTTTGTGGCGGGGGCCGATCTCGTTTGGGGGACGACCTGGCAGTATTTCGGCGCCGTGATCGTCTGTCTGTTCGCCGCCGTCTCCTTCGAGGATTTCAACTTCGACTGGAACGTCGATCTCGTTCTTGCGCTCCTGTGGTCCGTCTTTGTGCTGTCGATCGGCTCGATCTTCCTTCTCAACACCATGATCGGCCAGGGCAAGGTGTCGAAGGTGTCCTCCTTGTTCTACCTCGTCCCGGCGGTCACCGCCGTGATGGCCTTTGTCTTGTTCGGTGAGGCGCTGAACGGCATCCAGCTGGTGGGCATGGGGGTGACGGCGCTGGGCGTGGCGCTGGCCACCAATCAGGCATCGGCGCGCCGCCTGGCTTCGCGGTAGCGCCGGATAGAAGCATTGAGTTCGCCGCCCAGAATGAAGATGCAGGACAGGATGTACAGGAAAACTATGGCGACCATGATGGACGCGAGCCCGGCATAGGTCGTCACATAGGTTGAAAAGCGCGCCAGATAGGACGCAAACAGCGTCGAGCCCGCGATCCAGGCCACCAGGGTGAAAGCAATGCCGGGGAGCACGTGGATGAATTTGCGCTTCCCCGCTGGAAGCCAGAAGTGCACCGCCATGAGGCTTAGAACGATCACGGTTGCGGCGATGATGTAGCGCCACAGGTTCAGCGTGCCGATCATGCTCGGGTCGATCCAAACAAGGCGCTGTTCCGCAAAGCTTGCCACCAGCGGCGCCACAACAAGCAGCGTACTGATCACGACGATGCCAATGGTCGCGATGCACACGAACATGAAGCTCTGCATGCGGCGATACAGAAAGGATCGATTTTCGCTCACACGGTAGGCGCGGTTCAAAGAAACTCGCAGGGCTTCCACGCCATTGGAGGCGAAAATGGCGGCCGCAATCACCGATACCGTCAGGAAGTCGCCTCGCTGCACCGTGAGCACGTTGATCGCTTCCTGCGCGATCGGCTCCGCAATGGCCTCCGGCCAGGTGTCGAAGGCCAGATGTACGGCCGTGTCCGCAAAAGCGCTGGCTCCCAGAAACGAACCCAGGGCGGCCGCAAAGATCAGGAAAGGAAACATCGCCAGGATGGCAGACAGCGCCAAGTGGCTCGCCATGGACCAGCCGTCGTCGGAATCGAAGTGGCCATAGGCATCCAGCACGATCTTGCGCGTGGCAGCCCAGATGCGCGCGGGCGTGACGGGACGTTTCCTAGGATTTGCGGCAACCGGAGAGAACTCAAACATCCATCTTCATCTCGCTGCCGGTTTCGAGGATTCACCTTGCGTCAGAAGCGCACGCATTTTCCTTGCCGACGCGCATTTGCGGCTCAGCTTTCCTATATATAGGGCACGAAGGGTGGGTCGCAGAGGCGCAGAGCGCCAGCCGGACCGACCGGCTAATCCCGAAAGGAAGATCATGTCTGTTGTTTTCAACATGCTGGCCGTGCTTTTCATGGTCGCGGTCGCCGTTGTTCTTTTGCGCGGCCTCGTTGTGATGATGAAGGGCGGGTCTGGCACCACGTCCAACAAGCTGATGCAGGCGCGTGTCTTCCTCCAGTTTGTGGCCTTGGTTATGATCATGGCTGCGTACTGGTTTTCACAGCGCGCTGCTTGAACGCGTATGAGACGACATAGTCACCATGGTAAAGCTCAACAAGATTTACACCCGCACCGGTGACGACGGGACGACCGGCCTCGCTGCGGGGCCGCGCCGGTCAAAGGCTGATCTGCGGGTGGAAAGCTATGGCACGGTGGACGAAGCGAATTCCTGCATCGGACTGGCTCGCGTTCATCTTGCAGGGCAACCCGTCGACGCCATGCTGGAGCGCATGCAGAACGACTTCTTCGATCTCGGGGCGGACCTCGCGACACCCGTTGCGGATGCGGAGCTCGGCTACGAGCCCCTGCGCGTCACGCAGGCGCAGGTTGACCGCGTGGAACAGGAGATCGACACGCTTAACGCAGCTATTCCGCCGCTGAAGAGCTTCGTTCTTCCAGGTGGATCAGCGGCGGCCGCCGCTCTTCATCTCGCCCGCACCGTAGCGCGTCGCGCCGAGCGTCACATGGTGGCTCTTGCATCGCTTGATGGCGAAGCCGTCAGCCCCGAAGCGCTGCGCTACATCAATCGTGCGTCCGACTTCCTTTTCGTGGCTGCACGCGCGGTTAACGACGATGGTGCAAAGGACGTGCTTTGGGTGCCGGGGCAGAACCGCTGACGGCCTCATCACGGCGAGATCAATTCCTGCTTATCGAGGGCTTAGAGCGGCATGTTCATCCCGCTGCATGACGCCAACACCCTGAAGCGCATCAAGCTGCAATATGTGACGCTCGGCATCATCGGGTTCAACATCGCAGTTTATCTGTTCGGCTTTTTCGGCGGGGTAGCCCGCGAAGAGGTGGCAATCCTCGGTTTCGGGCTGATCCCGTCCACGATCTCCGGCATCGCCGAACGCCCCGACTTCATGGTGATCGTGCCGGACCTCGCCACCTTCGCCACTTACGGGTTTCTCCACGGTGGCCTACTTCACCTTGGCGGCAACATGCTGTTTCTTTGGGTGTTCGGCGACAATGTCGAAGACGCCATGGGCCATGCCCGCTTCGTCCTGTTTTATCTTGCCTGCTCCGTGGCGGGCGGAGCGGTTCACTTCCTTGTCGCACCCGACTCGCAGGTCCCGCTGATCGGTGCATCGGGCGCGATTGCGGGCGTGGTCGCTGCTTATTTGGTGCTGCACCCGCGCGTGAAGATCTGGATCCTGGCGTTTGGCCGTATTCCCTTGCGGCTGCCGGCCTGGATTGCTCTGGCGCTCTGGATTGTTTTTCAAATCGGCATGTTCCTGTTCTTTCCGGAAGACCAGGTCAGCTGGGCTGCCCATGTGGGTGGCATCCTCTGCGGCGGCGTTCTTGTTTTTCTTCTGCGCTTGCCGGAAATCCCGCTGATGGACAGCACCATCGTTACGCCGCGCGCGGTGGTTACAGACGCGCAGGTGCGCAGCGTGCCACGGGTGCGACGGCGTGTCTCGCCCTAGCCAAACAGGTGTTAGGTGTTGACGGGAAGCCGCGCACGGCGATAGGGCTTCGGCGTCCTTTTTTGGAGCGCGCATGTCGGCTTACGGCTAGCCAGTGCAGCCAACGCCTGTTACCGAGCGCGCAGCTTTTTGAACAAGCAAAGGTAGTTGACGATGAAGATCCTGGTCCCGGTGAAGCGGGTGGTCGATTACAACGTCAAGATCCGCGTCAAGTCGGACGGATCGGGCGTTGAACTCGCCAACGTGAAAATGTCGATGAACCCGTTCGACGAAATCGCGGTTGAAGAAGCGATCCGCCTCAAGGAGGCCGGTAAGGCCGAAGAGATCATCGTTGTCTCGATCGGACCGGCGCAGGCGCAGGAAACGCTGCGGACCGCCCTTGCCATGGGGGCGGACCGCGCGATCCTGGTGAAGGTTGAGGAGACCACCGAGCCGCTGACGGTCGCCAAGCTCCTCAAGGGCGTGGTGGATGCGGAAGCACCCGGCCTCGTGATCCTCGGCAAGCAGGCGATCGACGACGACGCCAATCAGACGGGCCAGATGTTGTCGGCGCTTCTTGGCTGGAGCCAGGCGACCTTCGCATCCAAGCTCGAAATCGACGGCGACAGTGCCAAGGTCACCCGCGAAGTCGATGGCGGCTTGCAGGTGGTGAACGTCAAGATGCCGGCGATCGTCACAACCGACCTGCGCTTGAACCAGCCGCGTTATGCGTCGCTGCCGAACATCATGAAGGCGAAGAAAAAGCCGCTTGACGAGAAGTCGGCTGCCGATCTTGGCGTCGAGGTGAAGCAGCGCCTTACCGTTTTGAAGACCGAAGAGCCGGGCGGCCGCAAGGCGGGCGTCAAGGTCAAGGACGTGGCGGAACTCGTTTCCAGCCTGAAGTCCGCCGGCGTGATCTGAGGTTTGGGAAGAAAGGATACACACCATGGCCATTCTCCTCGTTGCAGAACATGACAATGCGTCGCTGTCGGACCAGACAGCCAAGGCGCTTTCCGCCGCAACCCAGATCGGCGGCGATGTCGACGTGCTGGTCGCCGGAAAGGGCGCGCAGGCTGTTGCCGATGCTGCGGCCAAGCTCCAGGGCGTGCGCAAGGTGCTCCTCGCTGACAGCGATGACCTCGCCGAGCGCCTTGCCGAGCCGCTCGCTGCAACCATTGTTGCGTTGGCCGACGGCTATGACACGATCGTCGCCGCGGCGACATCCATGGGCAAGAACGTGATGCCACGCGTCGCTGCCCTGCTCGACGTGATGCAGATTTCCGAGATCATCGAAGTGGTGTCGGCCGACACGTTCAAGCGTCCGATCTATGCCGGCAACGCCATCCAGACCGTGCAATCAAGCGATGCGAAGAAGGTGATTACTGTGCGTACCGCTTCCTTCTCGGCGGCGGGCGAAGGCGGTTCCGCGTCGGTGGAAAACGCATCGGCTGCGGCCAATCCGGGCCTCTCGACTTTCGTTGAGAACCGCCTGTCGGAAAGCGATCGTCCGGAACTGACGTCGGCCAAGATCATCATCTCCGGTGGTCGTGCGCTGGGGTCCTCGGAAAAGTTCCAGGAGGTGATCACGCCCGTGGCCGACAAGCTCGGTGCTGCGATCGGCGCTTCACGCGCTGCCGTGGATGCGGGCTATGCACCGAACGACTGGCAGGTTGGCCAGACCGGTAAGGTGGTTGCGCCCGAGCTATACATCGCCTGCGGCATTTCGGGCGCCATCCAGCACCTGGCCGGCATGAAAGACTCGAAGATCATCGTCGCCATCAACAAGGACGAGGAGGCACCGATCTTCCAGGTTGCCGATTACGGCCTGGTGGGCGACCTCTTCACGATCCTGCCCGAGCTTGAAAAGGCGCTTTGACTTTCGTCACCAAACTTCGTCAAGATGCCAAAGGCGGGATCATCGGTCCCGCCTTTGTTTCACCAAGCGGCAGGATAGCTGCAGGGCAGGCGGGAGCGCATAATGGCGATCGAAACAGTGGGCATCATTGGCGCGGGCCAGATGGGCAGCGGCATTGCTCAGGTCGCCGCAGTGGCCGGGTACAGGGTGCAACTGTTCGACATTTCGGCGGACCGCATCGAAGCGGGACTTGCGACCGCAAACGGCAACCTTGCCAGGAGCGTTGCGTCCGGCAAGATGACCGACGACGAGCGCCATGCCGCGGTCGCCTTGATCAAACCGGCGCATGCCGTTGAAGACCTCGCCAATTGCGATCTCGTGATCGAGGCTGCCACCGAAGACGAAACGGTGAAGCGCAAGATCTTTGCGCAGCTTTGCCCGATCCTGAACCCGTCGGCCTTGCTGGCCACCAACACGTCTTCCATCTCGATCACACGGCTGGCCGCGCAAACCGACCGTCCCGAACGCTTCATCGGCATCCACTTCATGAACCCGGTGCCAGCCATGAAGCTGGTGGAACTGGTTCGCGGCATCGCAACCGAAGATGCGACCTTCGAGGAAGCCCGCGCCTTTGTGCGCACGCTCGACAAGACGGTAACGACGGCGGAAGACTTCCCGGCCTTTATCGTCAACCGCATCCTCTTGCCGATGATCAACGAGGCGATCTACACGCTCTACGAAGGCGTGGGCACCGTTGAAGCGATCGATACGGCGATGAAGCTTGGCGCCAATCACCCGATGGGGCCGCTGCAACTGGCGGATTTCATCGGCCTCGATACGTGCCTGTCGATCATGCAGGTGCTGCATGACGGACTGTCCGATTCCAAGTATCGGCCTTGCCCGCTTCTGGTGAAGTATGTTGAAGCCGGATGGCTCGGCCGCAAGGCGGGACGCGGCTTCTATGATTACCGCGGCGAGGCGCCCGTTCCGACCCGCTGAACGGGCTTTTGTGCGCGGGATGGTCGATTCCGTGACATATATGCATCAAGCGCGAACAGACCGGCCTCCAAACGCGATATACGCGTTTGTGAGGAGAAACTTTCAGGCGGGCCGACTAG
Organism: Tianweitania sediminis; assembly: GCF_017813335.1. Lineage (GTDB taxonomy): Bacteria > Pseudomonadota > Alphaproteobacteria > Rhizobiales > Rhizobiaceae > Tianweitania > Tianweitania sediminis. The sequence goes on from NZ_JAGIYY010000001.1 coordinate 924,288, forward strand.
TTGTTCCCTTGCTCGGCACAACCTGAGAAAGAGAGGGGCCCGCCCAATGATCAAGAAACTTCTGCTCGCTGCTTCCACTGCAGCTTTGACGTTCCCGGCTTTCGCGGCCGACGTGGTAATGGAAGAGCCACCTGCACCGATGGTCATGGAAGTTCCTGCTTCCACAGGCTGGAGCGGCGTGTATGTGGGTCTGCAGGCTGGCTACGGCTTCGGCGATGATGGCCAAGTTCAGCTCAGCCCCTTCACGAACCCGGGCCTGATCGGCGCCTTCACCCCCGCTGGTGCTGCTGCCGGTTCGAGCTTCAACGCCAACGGCGACTTTGACGACGGTTTCGTTGGCGGCGCTCACATTGGTTACGATCACCAGATCGGCAACATCGTGATCGGTGGTATCCTCGATGTTTCCTACACCGATCTGGGCGACGAACAGCGCGCCTTCTCGCGTTCGCCGGCAGAGTATGTGATCGAGCGCGAGCTTGATCTGCTCGCCACGCTGCGTGCTCGCCTCGGCTATTCCTTCGCCAATGACCGCTTCCTTGCCTACGCAACGGGCGGTGTGGCTTACGGCGACGTCGACTTCAACTATCGCCAGGGCGCTCTGTCACCGGCAAGCACCGTTTCCACCTCCGGCGGTCAGGACTCCGACTTCGGCTATACGGTCGGCGGCGGCGTTGAAATGCGCATGACGCAGAACGTGTCGTTCGGTCTCGAGTACCTTTACACCAACCTCGGCGACAACGACTTCAACGCCAATCTCCAGGGCGGCCCCTTCGGCGGCGTTGGTGGTGCAGTTGGCAGCAACCCGGGCGGCACAAACCTGACGGGTTCGGACGACGACTTCGACTTCCACACGATCCAGGCGAAGATTTCCTACCGCTTCTGATCGCTTCACGACCAAAGAAAAAGCCCGCCATTGGCGGGCTTTTTTGTTTGGAGGCTTGAGGTTAGTCTTTGCGGTAAAGTAGCCAGCTCTTGCCCGGCACGCTTTCGCGAACCTCCGCCTGTTCGCCGTAAACGCTGACGCGATTACGTCCCTTCACTTTCGACATGTACAAGGCCCGATCGGCCTTTGAATACAGGTCGGCGGCGCCTTCAGCCTGAGCGCCCATGCACAACCCGATTGAGATCGTGATGCGGCCGTAGCTGGATGCATTCGCTTTGTTGACGAAGGGCGTCTCCTCGATGGAACGGCGGATCTGTTCCGCAAAGGCCGCAGCAGCTTCCGTCGTCGTCTTGTCCAGGAGAAGCGCAAACTCCTCACCGCCGGTTCGCGAAACCATGGCCCGCTGACCTCCATGCGCCCGCAGGATGCCGGCCACGATCTGCAGGATCTGGTCGCCGACAGGATGGCCGAAGCGGTCGTTCACTTCCTTGAAGCGATCGATGTCGGCCAGGAGGAGGGCCGCATTGCTCCGGAGGGACGGTGACCCAAAGAGCCGTGCCAGCGCCGTGTCGAAAGCGCGGCGGTTGAAAAGCTGTGTCAGCGCATCGGTGTCTGCAAGGCGCTTGTATTCTTCGAGGCTGGATTTCACCTTTTCCAGCTCGGCTGATTTGTCGAGCATGCTGGCAAAGGTCTGCTGGCCCTGGTCGATCGTCGAGGCGGTGGCGTTGGTGATGATGCCGACGATCTTTTGCAGGATGTCCTGGGTCAGCGCCTGCGTTGACCGCAGGCCGTCCTGCGTTTTGTCGAGAATGCGGCCGTATTTTTCCAACGAAAGCTTTTCGCGGCTAAGCAGCAGCATGATGTCTTCGGCTTCACGGGCGATCTTGTCGCGGGCTTGTTCCACCGCTGCAACGCCGCTCGCCGCCAAAAGGTGGCGCTCGGAAAGAGAATCCAGTTCGTCCTGCGTCGGCTTATCGCCGAGCGCAAGGAGTTCAGCCCCTAGAGCGTGATTGGTGCCGACATAGGCTTCGTAGATCAATTCGTAGTTGCGTGGCACGGGCGAAATGTGCAGCTCTCGCATCGCAGATACGATCGTCGATGCGATATCGGCTCCACCGACAGCTTTTGTATTTGCAGGCTGCATTCGATCCCCACTAGCCCACACAACAACACCATCTGACGCGCCAGTCCCGGCGGTTAGCAGATGTCTTGCGACGACCGCACCCCCATGCAGTACTGTCACTCGTATGACTTTAATGCCGCATTTCTAATACTGCGTTAAAGTCATGCAACCTTAGGAAGGCTCAGGGCCGGCGAATCAATTCTGGCGCGCAGCCTCCAGCAGGCGGTAGGCGTCCGGGCTGTCCCAATGGGCAGGCCCGTTCATATGCGCCAGCAAGCACCCGTCGTCGTCTATCAGCAGCGTCACAGGCAGCCCGAGCGCCAGCGCGCGCTCCTTGGTCTGGTTGAAAATGCCAAGGGTCGCATCGCGATAGTAGTTGAGAGACGAAACACCCGTTTCGGCAAGGAAGCTCTTCGGCTTGCTGTCATCACCTTGATCGATGTTGACGGCTACGACTTCGAAGTCTTGCCCGCCTTCCTTCCTTTGAAGCGCATCGAGAGCAGGCATTTCTGCGCGGCACGGCGCGCACCAGGTTGCCCAAAGGTTGAGAAGAACGGTTTTTCCCCTGAAGTCGGCGACAGTCAGGGGTTCGCCATTCGGTCCGTGGAAGGCAAGGTCGTCCAGCGCCTGCGAAGGATCGGCCGCCAGCATGGCTGCCACTTCGCCGGTCGCGGCGGCGCCCACAGCCTGCGCCTTCTCTGTTTTCGCCGCACAGGCACGATCCTCGGCCGAGGCAAGCTTGCCAGTTTCGGTACCGCTCAAGTATACGGCAACCGCACCTGCAAGGGCGCCTGCCAGCGTGGCAACCGCGATCCAGCGCTTTGCCGGAAAATGTTTGGTGCGCTCAACCATCTATCCGTCTCCGGGGCCGCGTTATAACGATGACCGATCACAACGCCAGTAACGAAATGTGGGGTGGACGCTTCGCCTCGGGGCCGGCCGCCGTGATGGAAGCGATCAATGCCTCCATCGATTTCGACAAGACACTCTACGCGCAGGACATCCGCGGCTCGATCGCCCACAGCGAGATGCTGGCGAAACAAGGCATCATTTCGGCAGAAGATCAGCGCGCCATCGCCGAGGGCCTGCGCACGATCCAAGGTGAGATCGAAGCGGGTACCTTTGCTTTTTCGCGCCAGCTCGAGGACATCCACATGAATGTGGAAAGCCGGCTGGCGACACTGATCGGACCGGCAGCAGGGCGACTGCACACGGCGCGGTCGCGCAATGACCAGGTGGCGGTGGACTTCCGGCTTTGGGTGAAGGACGAGTTGCAGCGTTTCGATCATGCGCTGCAAGGCTTGATCAACGCCTTTCTCGGTCGCGCCGACGAGCATGCGGCAACCGTTATGCCGGGGTTCACGCATCTTCAAACCGCCCAGCCTGTGACCTTCGGGCACCATTGCATGGCCTATGTCGAGATGTTCGGCCGCGACCTGTCGCGCGTCCGTGACGCGCGCGCCAGGCTCGATGAATCCCCGCTGGGTGCTGCGGCCCTTGCCGGCACCGGATTTCCCATCGACAGGCACATGACGGCCCATGCTTTGGGCTTCCGTGAACCGACCCGCAATTCCATCGATTCCGTTTCGGATCGCGATTTTGCGCTAGAGTTTCTGTCCCTCGCCGCGATCTGCGCGACGCACCTGTCGCGCCTGGCGGAAGAAATCGTGATCTGGTCGACCCCACAATTCGGCTTCATCCGGTTGTCGGACGCGTTTTCCACCGGCTCCTCGATCATGCCGCAGAAAAAGAACCCGGACGCGGCCGAGCTGACACGCGCCAAGACAGGGCGCATCAATGGCCATCTGATTGCGCTGCTCACAGTGATGAAGGGCCTGCCGCTCGCGTATTCCAAGGACATGCAGGAAGACAAGGAAGCGGTCTTCGATGCCGCCGAAACGCTCGACCTGATGATTGCCGCCATGACCGGAATGGTGAGCGACATGGCCATACAAAAGGAGGCCATGGCGCGCGCTGCGGGCTCCGGTTATTCCACGGCCACCGATCTCGCGGACTGGCTGGTGCGCGCGCTCGGCTTGCCGTTCCGCGAAGCCCACCATGTCACCGGCCGCGCGGTCGCACTGGCCGAAAGCCGGAAGGTCGGGTTGGACGCGCTCACGCTGGCCGACCTGCAAGCCATTCACCCCGGCATTACAGATGCGGTGTTTGATGTCCTGACGGTGGAGAACTCGGTCGCCAGCCGCACTTCGTTTGGTGGCACCGCACCGGATCAAGTGCGAAAGCAGATCGCGTATTGGCGTGAACGCCTGCAGGCTGTCTGAGCGCGCAGGACGCTTGCCAAGAAGCGGCCTTCTCGTGCATTGCGAAACAGGAACTCCGCTCTCGTTGCATGGATTGCTCGATGACCCTTTCCCGCTCCCTCTGCCTGGTGGCGCTTGTTGCCGCCGTTGCCCTCGGCGGCTGCGGCCGAAAGGCTGATCTCGATACGCCGAGCGAAGCGGCCAATGCGGCGCGTCAGAACACCGGCATCGGCATCAACCAGCCGGCCGAGCCTGCACCGCCTCCCGCACCCGAGCGCCGCTTCATTCTCGATCCGTTGATCTGATTCACGTGAACCATTTCCAACACCGCGACGGCGAGCTGTTTGCCGAAGACGTGTCCGTTCGCGCAATCGCGGAAGCGGTTGGCACGCCGTTTTATTGTTATTCCACGGCCACGCTCGAGCGACACTTCACCGTTTTTTCGCGCGCCTTTGCCGATCTCGACGCGACGGTCTGCTACGCTCTGAAGGCGAACTCCAATCAGGCCGTGATTGCAACGCTCGCGCGCCTTGGCGCAGGCGCCGATGTCGTGTCGGAAGGCGAACTCCGCCGCGCGCTGCAGGCTGGCATCCCACCCGAAAAGATCGTGTTTTCCGGCGTCGGCAAAACGGCGGCCGAGATGGATTTCGCGCTTCGGGCCGGCATCCACTGCTTCAACGTCGAATCCGAACCGGAGCTCGAACTTCTGTCTGCCCGTGCCATTTACGCAGGCTGCGATGCGCCGGTGTCGCTGCGCATCAATCCGGATGTGGACGCCCGAACACACAAGAAGATTTCCACCGGCCGGGCGGAAAACAAGTTCGGCATTCCGCGTGACCGTGCGCGCGAAGCCTACAAGCGTGCCGCGGCGTTGCCCGGACTACGCGTGGCTGGCATCGACATGCACATCGGCAGCCAGATCACCGAACTCGCGCCTTTCGACGATGCCTTCGCCGTGCTTGTGGAACTCGTGCAGCAGTTGCGTGCAGACGGCCACGCCATCCGCCATGTCGACCTTGGCGGCGGGTTGGGCATCCCGTACCAGCGCAACAATGAGCCGCCGCCGCTGCCCGACGCTTACGCGCAGATCGTCCACAAACATGTCGGTCCACTTGGCCTGAAGGTGATCTTCGAGCCGGGCCGCCTGATCGTCGGCAATGCAGGGGTCCTCGTAACAAGCGTTATCTTCCGCAAGGAAGGCGAAGCCAAGAACTTCCTGATCGTTGACGCCGCAATGAACGACCTCATCCGGCCGACGCTTTACGACGCCTGGCACGACATCGCGCCGGTCGTGGAAGCACCGCACACCGCGCGGCGATTGCGCTGCGATGTGGTGGGACCTGTTTGCGAAACGGGCGACTTCCTTGGACAGGACCGCGATCTGCCGGTGCTTGAAGCCGGCGATCTCCTGGCTGTTTTCACGGCCGGGGCTTATGGCGCCGTTCAAGCCGGAACCTACAACACCCGGTTGCTTGTGCCGGAAGTTCTCGTGTCTGGGGACCGCTTCGCGGTGGTGCGTCCGCGCCAAACCTACGACGAGCTGATCGGGCTCGATCGCCTGCCGGACTGGCTCGGAAGCTGAGCGCCAATCAGCCGTTTCTTCACGATGTGGTGCGCGACCGCCCTTCGCCTCGCCTTCGCCGTATATGCTGTTATCGTGCGGGGGGAAGCGGGGATCCGGATCATCCGGCAGCCGCGGGATAGGTGATGGCGCCGCTCAGCATGGATCATTCTCGGCAAGGGTCAAAACCGATCGCATCCCTTGGCCGCACGCGTGGCGTGACGCGCTGGGTGATGGCGGCCGAGCGGTTGTGGCCGCTGGTGCTGCCGCTTCTTCTCGTGATCGGGCTTTTCCTTGCCGCCTCGTGGTTTGGCCTGTTCCGGATCGTACCGGAGTTCCTGCGCCTGGCTTTGGCTGTTCTGTTCGGTGTCGCCGCGCTGGCCTCGCTGTCTCCGCTGCGCTTCTTTCGCTGGCCGCGCAGATACGAGGTTGATCGCCGCATTGAAACGCATAACCGCCTCCAGCACGCCCCTGTTCTGACTCAGTCGGACCAGCTGACGGGCAAGGAAGACCCCTTCGCCACGGCGCTTTGGCGCGAACACCAGCGCCGCATGGCCGACAAGCTTGCGCGGCTTTCCTCCGACCTTCCGCAAACCAGCGTGCCGGAGCGTGACCCCTTTGGCGGTCGCGCAGCCGTGGCCCTGCTTGTGATCATCGCTTTCGCGTTTTCGGTTAGTCCTTATGGTGGTCGGGTGTTCGACGCGTTCCAGGCGCGGCCCGGTGTTGCGCCGATTCCGCCGCGCGTGGATGCCTGGGTGACGCCGCCGGCCTATACCGGGCGCGCACCGATCTTTCTGACCGCAGATGCGGCGCTTGCGCAGCCCGTTCTGACCGTGCCGGCCGGCAGCGAGGTTGCCGTGCGGATTACCGGCGGCAGCGGCGATGAAGCGTTGCAGTTTGCCGACGGTGCCGGAACGGTGACAGAGATCGCGCCGCTCGGCGCGCCGGACGATGCATTGGCTGACGCGCAGCCTGCTCCGGCTTCAACCGGCGGCAGCCTTCAGTTCACAACCAAGCTGGCCAGCGACGGCGTGCTTTCCTTGCAACGCGACACGGCGGCGCTGCAGCAGTGGTCCTTCGTTGTGACGCCGGATCTGCCGCCAGTGATCCGCTTCACCGACGAGCCGAAGCGGGCGGCGAGCGGCAGCCTCGAACTCGCTTACAGCCTCGAAGACGATTACGGGGTGGCATCGGCGCAAGCGGTTATCACGCCGGCCGAACCGCCTGCAGTTGATGCCCGGCCGCTTTACGACGCGCCGGACATGCCGCTCGCCTTGCCGCGAAGAGGCGGTGAAAAGGAGCGTAAAACGACGCGCGATTTCAGTGACCATCCTTGGGCAGGGCGCGAGGTGGATCTGACGCTGAAGGCAGTCGATGGCGCCGGGCAGGAGGGGTTTGCGGAAGGGAAAGCGATGCGCCTGCCGGAGCGCGCGTTTGCCAATCCGCTTGCCCGCGCCTTGATCGAGCAGCGGCGTATCCTTGCCGCTGACGCCAACACCAAAGGCGCCGTGCTCAGCCTGATTGACGCGATCACGCTGCGCCCGGAAGACACGTTCGAAAACAACAGCCATTATCTCGGCATCATGTCGGCGCGCACGCGGCTTGATCTGGCAAGCAGCGACGACCAGCTGCGCGAGGTGGTCGATTATCTCTGGGAAATTGCGCTGACCATCGAGGACGGCGCCCTGTCGGACGCCGCACGGCGGCTGCGGCAAGCTCAGCAGGCGCTGAAGGATGCGCTGGAAAACGGCGCCAGCGACGAGGAAATCGAGCAGCGCATGGCTGAGCTGCGTGAGGCCATGAACGAGTTTCTGCGCGAGTTTGCCGAGCAGGCGCAGCAGAACCCCAATATGGCGCAAGAGATGCCGCAAAACGGTCAAGAGCTGCGCCAAAGCGATCTGGAGCGGATGATGGACCAGATCGAGGATCTGGCGAAATCCGGCCAGCGCGATCAGGCCCAGGAGCTTCTGTCGCAGCTTGAGCAGATGATGAACAACCTCCAGGCTGGGCGGCCGCAGCAGGGGCAACAAGGGCAGGGCCAGCAACAGGACGCGATGCGCCAGCAGATGGACCAGCTCGGCGAGCTGATGCGGCGTCAGCAGGAGATGATGAACGAGACCTTCCGACTCGATCAAATGCAGCGTGGGCAGCAGGGTGAGAGTGGCGAAGGCGAACAAGGTCAGCAGGGCCAAGGGCAGCAGGGGCAACAAGGTCAGGGACAGCAGGGTCAGCAAGGTCAGGGCCAGGGTGGGCAACGCCGGCCGATGACACCGCAGGAGTTTTCGGAAGCGCTGCAGCAGTTGCAGGAAGGGCAGGGGCAATTGCAGCAGGAGCTGCAGAACCTGACAGACGCCTTGCGCGGCATGGGCATCCAGCCGGGCGAAGGGTTCGGCCAGGCCGGGGAAGCCATGGGTCGCGCGGAAGGCGCGCTCGGCCAGTCCGAGGGACAGCGCGCGGTGGGAGAACAGGGCGCCGCGCTGGAAGCGCTGCGCCGCGGCGCGCAGGACATGATGCAGCAGATGCAGCAGCAGGCGCAACAAGGGCAGGAAGGCGGCGGCCAGGAGGGTGGACGCCAGCGCAGCGCCGATCGTGATCCGCTCGGGCGGCCCCGCGCGACAACCGGCCCCGATTTCGGCAGTTCGGTTGAAGTGCCGGATGTGATCGACGCGCAGCGTGCGCGCCAAATCCTGGAAGAGATTCGGCGCCGGCTTGGCAATGCGCTCAGCCCGCAGCTGGAGCGGGAGTACCTCGAACGGCTGCTCGACCTTCGCTAGCTCGCTACCCAATTCCAAGGATGTGACGGATGTCGGTTGGCGACATCCCTGCTTGTCGAAGCGCGTTCAAAGATTGACTGCCGATGCTTTTCGATAGCTTGCGGCCGCCCTCGTCGAGGATCAGCCGGTGGTGGTGGTAAACGGGTTCAGGCAAGCCAAGCAGGACCTGAAGCAGGCGCTGCACGGACGTTGCATGGAACAGGTCGCGGCCGCGCAAAACGGTTGTGATCCCTTGAAGGGCGTCATCCACCACGACCGCCAGATTGTAGCTTGTCGGGATCTCCTTGCGCGCGATCACGATGTCACCCCACGCCGCGGGGTCGGCGCGAATGGTCCCTGTTTCACCACCGGGTCCAGCGCCCGTTTCCGTCCAGGTCAGGGCCCCTGCCACTTGCAAGGCAGCGTCCATGTTCAAACGCCAGGCGTGCGGCTCGGCCATCTTCGCGGTGCGGACTGCATCGGTGAGGAAGCGCTCCGCCGTCGGGTAAAGCGGCACACCATCCGGGTCACGCGGCCACTTCAGTCCAGAGGCCTCGGCAACGGTGATCTGCTCGCGAACCTCGCCGCGGCTGAGAAAGGCCGGGTAAACCAGCCCCTGGTGCTGCAGGCGCGCCAGCGCGTCGCCATAGTCCGCCATGTGACGGGATTGTTGGCGCACCGGCTCCTCCCATTGGAGGCCGAGCCAACGGAGATCCTGGAGGATCCCCGCAACGTTTTCTTCCGTGGACCGACCCTGGTCGATATCCTCGATGCGAAGAAGAAAGCGCCCGTTGTTTTGTCGTGCCGCCGCTTCGTTCAGCAGCGCCGAGAGCGCATGACCAAGGTGAAGGCGGCCGGTCGGGCTCGGAGCGAAACGGTAGGTGGGAACGGGATTTGAACGGCTGGCAGGCACCATGCTTTGTTGCTAAAGCCGAAGCAACATCAAGAAAAGGGTGGATCCGGTGCGGCGCATCGAAACGCTGGACCATGTGGACGAAGATCTTCGTGCGCTCGTGGCTGCCGATCCGCGGCTCGCCGCTGTGTCCGCGCGTGCCGGCGCCATCCCGTTGCGCTTGTCCAAACCGGGCTTTGCAAGCCTGGCCGGCATCATCACCTCGCAGCAGGTGTCGCGCGCCAGCGCCGATGCCATTTTCAAGCGGTTCCTGAGCCTCGTCGATCCACTAACGCCGGAAAACCTGCTGGCCGCCGACGAAAGCGTGTTTCGCGAAGCGGGGCAGTCTCGTGCAAAGCACAAGACGTTGATCGCCTTGGCGAAGGCTTGCGCCGCGGGCAACGTCGATCTCCTGGATGTTGTGGAGCAGCCGGCGGAAGAGGCGATCCGGCAGCTCACCGCCGTTCCGGGCATCGGTCCGTGGACGGCCGAAGTGTACCTGTTGTTCTGCGCTGGCCACCCCGACATCTTTCCCGCGCATGATGTGGCGCTGCAAACATCGGTCGGCCATGTACTCGGTATCGATCCGCGGCCGTCGCCAAAGGCGCTGATCCGAATTGCCGAATCATGGTCGCCATGGCGGTCCGTCGCTGCCCGACTGTTTTGGGCGGACTACGCGATGATTCGCCGAACGGACTCGCTTCCCATCGTCTGAGAGGTGACGCTGCGTCAAAAGCGCTGCGGATATCCCGGAGTTGTACCCGTCAGCTTCTATTTTCCCGGCTTCACAGCACTGTCATGTCGGGATTACACTATCGCAGTCAGTCGAACGGCTTTTCCCGAAGGGAGGTGCGTAAGTGACGATCGCGGTGTCCCCGGATGGGTTGCCGGCGCTGGTGCTCAATGCGGACTATCGCCCGTTGAGCTATTACCCCTTGTCGCTCTGGTCTTGGCAGGACGCGATCAAGGCCGTGTTCCTGGATCGCGTGAACATCGTGGCCGAATATGATCACGAGGTGTCGTCGCCATCCTTTTCCATGCGCCTGCCAAGTGTTGTGTGCCTGAAAAGCTATGTGAAGCCGTCGCGCAATCCGGCCTTCACTCGCTTCAATGTGTTTTTGCGCGATCGCTTCCAGTGCCAATATTGCGGCGCCCATGAGGATCTGACCTTTGACCATGTGGTGCCGCGCCGCTGCGGCGGAACCACGGCCTGGGACAACATCGTTGCCGCCTGCTCGCCCTGCAACCTGCGCAAGGGCGGCATGATGCCCGCCGAAGCCAAGATGTGGCCGCAGCAAAAGCCGTTCGCGCCCACCGTGCACGACCTGCACAACAACGGTCGCCTGTTTCCGCCCAACTATCTGCACGAAAGCTGGATGGATTATCTCTACTGGGATGTTGAACTGGAACCCTGAGGCGGGTCTCAGCGCGAGCCGCGTGCCCAGGCCGCACGTAACAGGATCGCGGCCAGGATCGCGCTGGCAACGGCATTCCAGCCCGCAAAGCTCAGGCCAAGGACGCGCAACGCCGCCTTGTCGCAGGACGGCGGGATCACCGCATTGAGGCTGTCCAGAACGCCGCCGGATGTGCTCGTGCTCGCATCAACGGCCACTCCGCAATCGGTTGGGCCAGGCCATAAGGCCCATTCCACGCCGGCGTGATAAACCGCCAGGTATAGTCCGTAGAGCATGAGCAGGCCACCAAGCAGCAGCAGAAGCCTTGCCGCCAAGGCTGGCCCACGCCGGAAGGCCAGAAGAACTCCCAGGGCGACGATCGGCATGGCGACATAATAGGGAATGCGCTGCTCGTAGCAGAGCTTGCATGGCAGGTAGCCACCCAGAACCTGGAACGCCACGGCGGTGCCCACAGTCGCGGCCATCCCGATCAAGCCCAAGAGCCCCAGCCTTTGCTGGGGGACGGCTACGGGATCGGTGATCGCCATGACGAAAAGCCCTTCGTTGAACGGCAACCGCTTACGCGCGTCAGCCGCCGCGAACAACTGCGCAAGTGCAAACAAGCCGTCAACAAAGCTGGATGAGGCGTTCTTTTCGCGCGGCGGAGCCATTGACGGCGTCCGCGGCATTCGTATAGTCCGCCCCGATCGTCGGCTCGCCGACCATCGTTGCGGGTGTGGTGGAATTGGTAGACGCGCCGGACTCAAAATCCGGTTCCGCAAGGAGTGTCGGTTCGACCCCGACCACCCGCACCACCTTTCTCCCGAGCAGTTGATCGCGCTTACGGCTTCCGCGATCTTTTTCTCGGCCAGACCTCAGTTTGTTCTGAAAAAAGTCCCAATGATCAGCGATGGTCGCCCCTGTCGTCCTTCGGGACGATCAAGTGCTCAGCGTATCCATTGCAGTTCGTATCCGTGTTCCAGCCTCCGCGCGTCTTTTCGGCGCGGTGGTGGCTCTGTTTTTGCAGCAATTTTTGAGGAGGCAATTATGAACTCCATCGCGCTTTCGACCCGCAACATCAGTGATGTGGTCGAGCAATACCTCTTGTCCCGCCGTTCCAAGCTCGCGCCGATTTCCACAGCGGATGCCACCCGCGCCATCAGGATGGTGCTGACCCAGGGCCATGTCAGCGATCAGGAGATTGAGGATGTGGTTGTCACCGCCGCGATGATGCGCGGTTTGGCGATCCACCTGGACCGACCGAAGGCGGCGTAACCCTCACCGCTTGGGAGCAAACATGGAGGTCCGGTCGTTGCCGGACCTCTTTTCTTTTGAAGCTGCCCGAGGCTGATTTTTCAGCGGCGGCGGATCAGCTTGCGGATGCGATTGCGTACGATCCGCGCCATGTTGCGGCTTTCTCGGTAAAGTCCGATCTGCTGGTTGGCTTGGCGCACGAGCCGATCCGAGCCGGGCGTCAAGCCTATCAGCATGGTTCCGACGCTTGCCCTTTCGCTCCAGATGCGGCTCATCACGGGGTGATCCGGTACTGCGCAGGAGTCGGTGGCGGTGATGTTGGGATCTTCCAGGTGGACGCGCGTGACGGCCATCGCCAGGAGCGTACCCGGCGAATAAGCCGCATAGGCCTCGTCATAGGCCGTCTTCCAGGTGTAGGCGACGCCGTTCTCCACAAACACGATCAGCGCTGCAATCGGCCGCTCGTCCAGCTTCAGCTGATGGACACGGCACAAATCACCCTGCGCAAGGCGATAAACGGCTTCGCGCGCGAAGGCAGCCCGGTAGCGGTCAACCGCCATTGCCGACCCTTCGCGCCCTTTCCAGCCTGACATTTCGAGCGACAAAAACGCTTCCACCGCCAGCCGAACCTCTTCGGGGTTGCGAGCCGTGGTGTGTTCGAGCTTTCCTTGTTCGCCAAGGCGCCGGTGCAAGCGACGGAACTCGCGGAAATGATGCGAGCTCAGCGCCTGCTTCAGATAGGCATCGCCATCGAGCGAGCTTTGGAGATAAGGGCGATCGGCCCGAGACGCGAGTTCCAGCGGAAGATTTTTCAGTTCGCTGACATTGCGCAGAAGGCCCGCCACAGGCCCGTCCAAGCGGATCTCCGGCAGAACCAACACTTTCGGGAAGCGCAGATGCGTCCGTCCCAGCATGGTGAGGAAATCTTCCAGCACGCCAACGGGATCGTCGCGGTCGATGAGCGGCGTCCCAAGTGGGCCGAACGGGCTGGACCAGGTGCGCAGAACGGGGACGCCAAGGGGCACCGCCGGCCGTTCCACGGAGAAGGGAACCAGGAGCCGCAAACGCGAGCGTGCATCTTCGCCGTCGCGCATCACGGCGAGCCGCACTTCACGATCTTCAAGCCGCGGCATCGCCGGTGCGAGGAACCGCGGATTGAAGAAGATGTTCGGCTCCACCGTGCGCGCGCACAGATGATCCAGTTCGTCGACGAGCTCGAACCCTGCCGAAGCGGGGTAGATCGCGAGTTTGCGCAGCGGCCGCATCGCGCCGAGCGCCTCGATGCGCTCCGCGTGTTCAACGGGATGGGGCGCAAAGCCGGCAAGCTGTGCCACCATCGAGCCGGAGCCCGATGAGCTAAGTTCTTCAAGAAGCGGTGTTGCGGCCAAGGACTAATCTCTCCCCGATGCGGCTGAAGCTCCGAAGCGCACGATCATGCGCAACCCGAGCTTCCACCAAACCACGGCCGCCAGCGCGGCAGCCTCGAACACCATCGCTACGGCAGTCGCAATGGCAGCTCCCCACAGGCCGATCTGCGGGATGAGAACGGCATTGCCGACGACGTTGACCGCAAGGGTGCCCGCATAAACAACGACGCAAATGTTCTGCTGGCCGCTCATGGTGAGCAGGCTTTCGGCCGGGCCAACCGACGCCCGTGCGATGACCCCGGCCACCAGAACGAAAAGCAGCGGATAGCCGGCGGTGAACTCCGGGCCGAACAGCATCAGCAAGGGCTGCCCGGCGACAAGCACGAATGCACCCATGGCAACCGATGGCCAGAAGGTCCAGGCGACAGTTTCACGGGCAAAGGTAGCAAGCTTGGCGGTGTCGCCAGCATGCATGAGCTGCGCATAGCGCTGGGCTGCACCGGCTTTCACCGCGAAATACACGAAATGCACCAAGGCCAAGGTTTTCACCGTCGCAAAATAAACGGCGACGTCATGCGGCTCCATGTAGAAGCCGACCACCAGCACGTCTGCGTTGGTCAACAGAAACACGAAGCCTTCGATCAGGAAGATCGGCAGGGAAACGGAAAGCCAAGCCCGCAGGTCCGCTTGCCGCGGGCCCGCGCCAGCGGCGCGATCTGCCGAGCCGGTGATGCTGAGCACCTGGTAAAGCGCAGTGCAGTATGTCGCGGCCAGGGCCGCGAGCAGGGCGGTGATCGCATCAGGAGTGGCTCCCAGCGCCAGGGCGCCCGCCATGAACACGAGCAGCAGCACAGGGCGGATCACATAAGCGGGTGCAAGGGCCGCGATCGCCCAGGCGTTGGCACGCGCGATTCCTTCGAGCGTGTCCGACAGCGCGATCATCGGCAGCGTCACGATGCCGAGAAAGAAGGGGACGAGGTAGTATGGCTCCACCGCATCGGCGAACAGATAAAGACCGCCAGCGCCGATCAACGCGATAGCGCTCGATGCGAGCAGCGTGAACAGGCGGCTGGACACCAGGATACCGCGCAGGTGGTTTTCGCGGCCGGTTTCGCGATATTCGGAGATGAAGCGGATCACCGCCGTGTGGAAGCCGAAGCAGGACAGGTTGCCGACGATCAGCACGGCGACCCAGACCAGCACGAAGATGCCGTATTCAAAGCTGCCCATCCAGCGGGCCATGAACACCTGGCTGACAAAGGCGATCGCGGCGCTGAGGATGCGTATGGCGAACGCAATCAGGGACATGCGTCCAGCCTGATCGCGCCCGTTGCGCGGGATCAGCAGAGCATCGACCTGATCCAGCAGGGGGCGAGCACGGCTCGCCATCCGCTCCGGCAGGAAACGCTCGGCCGTCGTTGCCGCCGAAAAACGCACGCGAAACACTCCGACATTTGTCGGCGTGGTGTAACGCTCAGACTCCTAAGAAAGCGTTCGGTGGCGCTGTTTTCGTGTCACGTGGATCAAACAAGAAGGGCGCCCTCGGGCGCCCTTTATGTGGTTGCGTGCTGCCTCAGGCGAATGTGCCGTGGCAGTGTTTGTACTTCTTGCCGGACCCGCACGGACACAGTTCGTTGCGGCCAACGCGTCCCCACGTGGCGGGGTCATTGGGATCACGCTCTTCAGGAGCAACAACCTGCGTTTCGTCCGGGCGGACCAAGGTGAGGTCGCCGTCGCCCTGATAAATCTCACGATCACCGAACTCGTTCTCGCCGGTGTTCGGATCGAGGTGTTCGCCAAACATCTGCGGGGCAGCAGGAGGCGGCGTGTCCGCCGCCTGACGCACGAGCTCAACACGCATCATCTGCCCCGTTACCACCTCGCGCAGGTTGCCGAGCATGGCCTGGAACATCTCAAAGGCCTCGCCCTTGTACTCGTTCAGCGGATCGCGCTGGGCATAGCCGCGCAGGCCAACAGCCGAGCGCAGGTGGTCGAGGTTGACGAGATGCTCGCGCCAGAGATGGTCGAGCGTTTGCAGCAGGATGTTCTTTTCCACGTAGGACAGAACATCCGGGCCGAAACGCTCGGCGCGCGCCTGTGCCGCCGCATCGGCAGCTTCCGTGATGCGGGCGCGGATGTCGTCTTCCGCAATGCCTTCTTCGGCGGCCCAGGCAGCGATCGGCAGGTCCAGATTGAGGTGCTTGCGCACGCCTTCGGTGAGGCCCTCGATGTCCCACTGTTCCGCATAAGCGGTTTCGGGGATGTGCTTGGTTACAAGGTCGTCGATGACCTCGTTGCGCATTTCCGCAACGACTTCGCCCACGTCCTCGCTTTCCATCATCTCGATGCGCTGTTCAAACACGACCTTGCGCTGGTCGTTCATGACGTCGTCGTATTTCAGGACGTTCTTGCGCATGTCGAAGTTGCGCGCTTCGACCTTCTTCTGGGCTTTCTCCAGAGCCTTGTTGATCCAAGGATGGATGATGGCCTCGTCTTCCTTGAGGCCGAGGCGCTGCAGCATCGTGTCCATGCGATCCGACCCGAAGATCCGCATCAGATCGTCCTGCAGGGACAAAAAGAACTTGGAACGACCGGGATCGCCCTGACGTCCGGAGCGACCGCGCAACTGGTTGTCGATGCGGCGTGACTCGTGGCGCTCGGTGGCCAGCACGTAAAGGCCGCCTGCCTGCAGCGCCACTTCCTTCAAACGCTTGATATCGTCGCGGATCGCCTGCTCGCGGGCGTCACGCTCGGGGCCGGGCTCCATGGAGCCGAGTTCTTGCGCAATGCGCATGTCCGCATTGCCGCCAAGCTGAATGTCGGTTCCGCGGCCGGCCATGTTGGTGGCGATGGTGATCGCGCCCGGCGTTCCAGCCTGGGCAACGATGCTCGCCTCCTGTTCATGGTGGCGTGCGTTCAGAACCTGGAAGGTCTGGATGCCGTCCTTGCGAAGGCGATCCGCCAGAAGCTCCGACTTTTCGATCGAAGTCGTGCCAACCAGGATGGGCTGGTTCTTTTCGTTGGCCGCCCGGATTTCGCGCACGATTGCCCGGTATTTTTCTTCAA
Source organism: Tianweitania sediminis (assembly GCF_017813335.1). Taxonomy (GTDB): domain Bacteria; phylum Pseudomonadota; class Alphaproteobacteria; order Rhizobiales; family Rhizobiaceae; genus Tianweitania; species Tianweitania sediminis. The sequence goes on from NZ_JAGIYY010000001.1 coordinate 940,842, forward strand.
CCGTACGGTAAACCTCATCGTCATCGTCCAGACGCTGCACGGGCAGGTTGGTCGGGACCTCGACCACGTCGAGATTGTAGATGTTCGCAAATTCCTCGGCTTCCGTGGACGCCGTACCGGTCATGCCGGACAGCTTCTTGTACATGCGGAAGTAGTTCTGGAAGGTGATGGACGCCAGCGTCTGATTTTCCGGCTGGACCTGCACATGCTCCTTGGCTTCCAGAGCCTGATGCAGGCCCTCGGAATAACGGCGGCCCGGCATCATGCGCCCGGTGAACTCATCGATGATGACGATCTCGCCGTTGCGGACGATGTAATCCTTGTCGCGCTGGAACAGGCGATGTGCCTTCAGCGCATTGTTCACGTGGTGGACGATCGCCACGTTTTCGATGTCGTAAAGCGAGTCGCCCTTCAGCAGGCCGGCCTCGCGCAGCAGGTTTTCGATCTTTTCCGTGCCTTCTTCGGTGAAGATGGCCGTACGCTGCTTTTCATCGACTTCGACGTCTTCCGCCTCCATGGACGGCATAAACTTATCGACCGCGATATAGAGGTCGGACTTGTCGTCGAGCGGTCCGGAGATGATCAGCGGCGTGCGCGCTTCATCGACCAGGATCGAGTCCACCTCGTCGACGATGGCGTAGTGATGACCGCGCTGCACCATCTGCGCGCGCTCATACTTCATATTGTCGCGCAGGTAATCGAAGCCAAGCTCGTTATTCGTGCCGTAGGTGACGTCACAGGCATAGGCAGCGCGGCGCTCTTCGTCCGAAAGCCCGTGGACGATGATGCCGGTGGAAAGGCCGAGGAAGCCATAAAGCTTCGCCATCCATTCGGCGTCGCGGCGGGCGAGATAGTCGTTCACCGTGACGACATGAACGCCCTTGCCTTCAAGCGCATTGAGGTAAACGGGCAAGGTCGCGACCAGCGTCTTGCCTTCGCCGGTCCGCATTTCGGCAATCGAGCCTTCATGCAGAACCATGCCGCCGACGAGCTGAACGTCGAAGTGCCGCATGCCCAGGATGCGCTTGGCGCCTTCACGCGCCGTCGCAAAAGCGGGAACAAGCAGGTCGTCCACGGATCGGCCCTGTGCAATCTGCTGGCGGAACTCCTCCGTGCGGCCGCGCAGAGCCTCATCGGACAGCCCGCTCAGCTCGGTTTCAAGCGCATTGATCGCTTGCACCCGGGGATTGAAGCCGCGGACGCGGCGGTCATTGGAAGATCCGAATATCTTGCGGGCTAGGCCGCCGAAGCTGACCATCCGTGTGGTCCTTTCAATCGTGACCGCGGTTGAGGACCGGGCCGCCCCGTTCCCTCTTCACCGGTTCGATGTTGTTTGAGTGGGGCAAGGTGGATGAATTGACGCGCCGGAATCCGTTCTGGACGCAAGGTTGTGCGAGAGATAAGAGGGCCCCCATACGTTGTCAACGTTGCGCGAGGCGGGGTAGCCGCGCGTAAATTCCGACACAATTCCCATCCTTGAGTGCGGCCAGCCCGGTTTGCCTCATGGCTGACCCATCGATCGCCCTCCTGGAGATGACTTCATGCTCTTGTTCTTCCGTCGCCCCCTCGTGAGCGCCGTTCTTGCCGCGAGCCTTCTGGCCGGCACCAGCCCCATGGTCTTTGCCCAGGACGATGCCGTTGTTGCGACGGTCAATGGCGACCAGATCACGGAAGCACAGTTGACGCTTGCCGAAAGCGATCTCGACCCGCAATTCGCGCAGCTTCCGCCAGACCAGCGCCGTGCTGCCGCTTTGTCGGCTTTGATTGAAATTCGCCTGCTTGCCAGCAAGGCGGAAAGCGACGGCCTTGCCGATAAGCCGCAGTTCAAGCAGCGCATGGAGTTCCTTCGCCAGCGGGCCTTGCACAGCGCTGTCGTGGAGCAGGAAATTGCCGCTGCCGTTACCGACCAGGCTATCCGGGCTCGGTACGACCAGGAAGTTGCCGCGCAGCCGCCGGTGAACGAGGTTCATGCCCGCCACATCCTGGTGAAAACGCAGGAAGAAGCCCAGGCTGTCATAAAGCAGCTCGACGAGGGCGGCAACTTCGAGGAAATTGCGAAGGAGAAGTCCACGGACGGCGCTGCCGCGCAGGGCGGTGACCTCGGCTACTTCGGTCCCAACCAGATGGTCCCCGAGTTCGAAAAAGCTGCCTTCGCACTGAATGCCGGTGAATACACGAAGGAGCCGGTGCAAACGCAGTTCGGCTTCCACATCATCAAGGTCGAGGACAAGCGCGAACAGCAGCCGCCAGCGTTCGAGCAGGTAAAGGATCAGGTCCGCTCCTTGCTTTTGCGCGACAAGTATCTGGAACTCGTCCGCAACCTGCGCACCAGCGCGACCGTGGAGATCTCCGATCCGGCCTTGAAGGCAACCGTGGATTCCATCGACAAGGCGCAGAGCGGTGAAGCCCAGCCTGAAGCGGCGCCTGCGGATGCCGCGCCGACCGACGCGGCGCCGGCCACTCAGCAGTGATTGAACAAGAGGGCGCTTCGGCGCCCTTTTCTTTTTGAAGCGCCCCAGCCTTCTAGCGGAGAATGCCGCTTGAGGCTTGCGCCGCTTGTGCCCTTACGCCAATGGAAAGCGAGCGCCCCGCCCTGGAGTTGACCATGTCCGCCGCTGTTTCCCCTCTTGCTCCGAAAAGCATGCCGGACATGCCTGCCATCGAAGGCGTGGCGATTGCCACCGCCGAAGCTGGCATCAAGTACAAGAACCGCACCGACCTTCTCGTGATGACCTTTGCCGCCGACACGCAGGTGGCGGGCGTGTTCACCCGCTCGAAGTGCCCATCTGCGCCGGTGGATCTTTGCCGGCAGAACCTTTCCCAAGGCACGGCGCGCGTTCTCGTGGTGAATTCCGGCAATGCCAATGCTTTCACCGGCCGAAAGGGGCGCGAAACCACGGCGACGACAGCGCGCGCCGCGGCAAACGCTGCGTCCTGCGGCGAGGACCAGGTGTTTCTGGCTTCCACCGGCGTGATCGGCGAGCCGCTCGACCCTGCGCGTTTCACGCATCTCCTCGCGGATCTCGCGCAATCGGCCCAAGCGGATCGATGGCTGGATGCCGGCCGCGCCATCATGACCACCGACACCTATCCGAAGTACGCGACCGCAACGGTCGATCTTGCCGGCGCTGCAGTCACGATCAACGGGATCGCCAAGGGCGCCGGCATGATCGCGCCGGACATGGCCACCATGTTGTCCTTTGTTGCCACCGACGCACCGATCGCCGCCCCGGTCCTCCAGGCGCTGTTGTCGGCTGGTGTCGAGGACACTTTCAACGCCATCACGGTCGACAGCGACACGTCCACCAGCGACACGTTGATGCTGTTTGCCACGGGCGCAGCAGCCAAGCGGGGCGCCCCGCGCATCACGGACGCTGCCGATCCGCGGCTCGACGCGTTCAAGCGCGCCCTCGGTGACCTCCTCAAGAACCTCGCCCTGCAGGTCGTGCGCGACGGCGAAGGGGCGAGAAAGCAGGTGCAGATCACCGTCCAGGGCGCGGAATCAGACGCCGCTGCCAAGCGCATTGCCCTTTCCATCGCCAATTCCCCCTTGGTGAAGACCGCCGTTGCCGGCGAAGACGCCAACTGGGGCCGCATCGTGATGGCGGTGGGCAAGTCCGGCGAAGCTGCCGATCGCGACAAGCTTGCGATCTCGTTTGGCCCGATCCGCGTTGCGCGCGACGGTGAACGCGATCCGCACTATTCGGAACAAGCAACCTCGGACTACATGAAGAACGAGGAAATCGAGATCACCGTGGACCTCGGCTTGGGTGCAGGCACCGCCACCGTTTGGACTTGCGACCTCACCAAGGAATATGTGGCCATCAACGGCGACTACCGGTCGTAACCGTGATCAACCACCTGCCAGACCGCGCCCAGCATCTAGGACTCGTCCGCCGTTTCGAGGCGGCGGGTTTTCGCGCCTGGCCGGCGGCTGACGTGCATTATGACGGCACATGGGTGATCCGCTTGACGCCAGGGCACGACGCCAAGCGGCTGAACTCGGTCAACCCGCTTGATCCGAGCGACCTTTCCAACCTTGATGACCGCATCCGGCGTGCAGGCGAGCGCTTCGCTGCCGCCGGTCGTCCTTTGACCTTCCGCCTATCCCCCCTGGCCGGCGACAAGCTGGAAGCGCATTTCGACCAGCTCGGCTGGGATCTCGTGCGGCCTTCTCTTGTTATGGCTTTGGATCTGACATCTGAAGCCGCGGTTGAAGAAGCACTCGATCAGATCCCGCTCAAGGATCTTGAACGCTTCATTGCTGCTGCTATGGCCGTTCATGGTCTCGGCCCCGCCCAGCGCCCCGGCTTGATCGACATCATCCGTGCCATTGAACCCCAAGTCGGCTTGTTTGCTTTGGAAGCGGAGGATCATCCGCTTGCTTCCGCTATTTGCGTGCATGACAAGGATCTTGCCGGACTGTTCGAGGTGGCTACCGACGCTCGGGTGCGTGGCCGCGGCTACGGCCGTCGCGTGGTGCTGTCGGCGCTGAAATGGGCCAAGGGGCGTGGCGCTCGTCTCGCTTGGCTTCAGGTGGAAGCCAGCAACGAGGTCGCCATTGCGCTTTACCGCTCCATCGGGTTCGAGGTGGTGTATGGCTATCATTACCGGCGGCCGCCGGGAGCCGCCGCCGCATGAGCCACTCCGACGCAAAGAAGCTCTTGTTGGTGGTTGCCTGCGCACTGGTGGATGCGGATGGCCGCGTGCTCCTTGCACAACGACCGGAAGGCAAGGCTCTGGCTGGCTTATGGGAGTTTCCCGGTGGCAAGGTGGAGCCTGGCGAAACGCCAGAAGCCGCGCTGATCCGGGAGCTACGCGAAGAACTTGGGATTGAAACGCAGGTGGCGTGCCTTGCTCCGCTAACCTTTGCCAGCCATGCCTATGACGACTTCCACCTGTTGATGCCGCTTTACGTTTGCCGGCGCTATTCCGGCATTCCCCAGCCGCGCGATGCCCAAGCCTTGAAGTGGGTGCGCCCAGCCAAGCTTCGCGACTACCCCATGCCACCCGCCGACGAGCCGTTGATCGCCCATCTCCTTGATCTTCTTTGATCCTTACCGCCGTTCTTAACAAATCCTTCAGGTGCTCGTGAAATTTTGACCAAAGAAGCGGTGCGGGGAGTTCTGAAGATGCGCGGTTACCCTCAACAGAACGATGAGGCGAGCGGTCACGAAGCGCTGGTTTCAGCGCTTGGTTCGGCAATGGTTCGTTTCGCCCTTCTGTTCAGCACGGCCGGCATTGCGTTAGCCCTGTTTCTTGCCCCGATGGTGGCGCGCGACGAGCGCACGGTGTTTGCGCGTGGTGCCGCGCTGGATTACGCCAGCACGGGAAGCATCGGCGCGGCTGGCAGCTACACGATCCGCCGCAGCGTCCTGTCGAAAAGTCCGAATGCTGTATGCGTCATCCGCGCAAATGGCAGCCGCAACGGCGATTGTTAACTTCTCTCCACCCGTCTTAACCTTTTCTAACGCCTTCGCGGGCATAAAGAGCGAAGCAGAGGGTGGCAACCAAGATGTTCCGGCGATTTCTCGCAGATGAAAAGGGTGTCTCCCTAGTGGAATACGGCCTGCTGATCGCTGTTCTGTCTTTGGCGATGCTTGTGGGCTTCGGAAATGCCGGCGATGCACTCACCTTCTTGTGGGGAAACAACAACAGTCGCCTCATCCAAGCGCTAGGAATTCATGGACCCGACTGAGCGGCCGCTAGTGCTTCTTTAGAACGTCTGCAAGGGAGGCCGTTGCGCTGCCGCGCGCGGCCGGCTTTTGTTGTGAAGCATGGGGTGCCCACCCCGACATCCACACAAACGAGAACGTTGCGCGGATGCGCCCATCCGGATCGGCGTGGCGAGCGGCGTAGATTTCCGCTGCACGGGCGAGGAAAGCGCGCGTGAGCGGGCGACGGCTGCGTGCCGTCAGGGCATTGGCCGCGCCCATAGCCCGCAGATCGCGCATCAAGGCAAAGAGATCATCGTAGCGAACAGTGACCGTTTCCAGGTCGGCTACCGTCAAAGCGAAGCCCGCGCGCTGGAGAAGAGCGCCTGCATCGCGCACGTCCAGGAAAGGAAGAACGCGCGGACTGGCGCCGCCGGCAAGTTCAGCTTCCGCTCCGAGCAGGGTGTCGCGCAACTCGCTTAGCGTGCCCGCGCCGGGAAGGGCTGCCAGAAACAGTCCGTCCGGCTTCAGCGCGCGACGAACCTGGATCAGCATGCCAGGGATGTCATTGGCTTCATGCAGCGAAAGCAGCGACACCGCGCAATCCAAAGACTCCGGTTCGAACGGCAGGACTTCAGGCTTTGCAACAAGGCCGTCGTTTTCATCAAGCAGCCGGGCGTCCGCCTCGACCCGGACGACCGCGTCCACCTTGCCGCTTCGACGGAGCACATCGGCCGCATGGCGGGTCTGGCTAAACAAGGCCGCCGCACGCGTGAAATGGCGCTGCACTGTGGCGAAACGATCTTCCAGATCCTCCGCAGCGCGGCGCATCAGGAAATCGGCGTCACCCGCGGTTCCCGCTTCCAGTGACCGAAGCTTGTTTCTCAAGGCCAAAGCCGTGTCGACAATCTGTTCCAAGCGGTGCACCTTGAAGTTGGCCGTTGCGGGTGTTGGGCTCATTTCGTGTTTGGATCAGCGTCGATCAAGTTCGGGAGTGGCCCCGCTGCTGTTTTCCAAGCGCTCGGAAGGGTGTTGTTTCCGCCCAGCTGTCTTGGCTGCCAAACGGAACTAGCGCAACCCGGCAGCCTGTGTGGCCGCTGCTGGCCATCCTTGCGGCGCATCGAGCGACCATTTTGTCCGGTGCTCGGCACGCCGTTTGACGCCGATTTGGGCGAAGGCGTCGTTTCCCTGGAGGCGATTGCCGATCCGCCTCCTTTCGCGCGGGCCCGCTCGGTTGCGGTGCATACTGGCTTGGCGCGGCGTCTTGCAGCTGATCTGAAATATCGCGACCGAACCGACCTCGCGCCGTGGATGGCGCAGTGGATGCTTCGAAGCGGTGGCGAACTGCTCGCCGATGCCGACCTTATTGTTCCAGTTCCGCTCCACCGCCGCCGCTTCTTCCAGCGCCGCTACAACCAATCAGCGGAACTCGCGCGCTGCCTGGCCGGACTGGCGGATCGACCTTTCGCCCCGCACGTGATCCTGCGGCGGCGCGCCACCCGCCAGCAGGTCGGGCTCGGCGCCAAACAGCGCGAAGACAATGTCCGCGGCGCCTTTCAGGTGACCGAAAAAGGGCGCATCCTGTTGAAGAACAAGCGCGTGCTCGTGGTGGACGATGTTTACACAACAGGCGCAACGGTGGGCGCGGTCTCGCGCGCGCTCCTGAGGGGCGGAGCGGCGGCCGTGGATGTGCTGACCTTTTCCCGCGTGCTGCCGGACAGCTTTTCAGCGGACGACCTAGAGCCTTGATCGGGAAGCTGCCGGGGCTTCCGGTGGCGCCTTCCTCTCTCTATATAGACGGCTCAAGATGAGCGCGGACCAAGTTGATGGCTGATGTTGTGATCTATACCCGGGTGGGCTGCGGTTATTGTTCTGCGGCCAAGCGGCTGCTCGACAAGAAGGGCGTATCCTATACCGAGCATGATGCGAGCTTTTCGCCGGAATTGCGCCAGGAAATGATCGCGAAGGCCGGTCGTTCGACCTTTCCGCAGATCTTCATCAACGGCCAGCATGTCGGCGGCTCGGACGACATCCACGCTCTGGATGCGGCGGGCAAGCTCGACCCGCTTCTGGCAGCCTGAGGCGCTGCGATGACCGTCTTTGTTGCAGCCGCCGTTCAAATGCGATCCTCAACGGATGTGGCGGAAAATGTCGCTGCGATGGAAGCGCTGGTGCGCGATGCGGCCGGTTGCGGAGCGACCTACGTCCAGACGCCGGAAATGACCGGTGCCTTGATGCGCGACCGGGCGGCGCTGCGCGCAGCGCTCAGGCCGGAAGTGGACGATCTTGTTGCGCGAAAGGCGGGGAGTCTCGCGTCGGAACTCGGGATCACCCTGCATGTCGGCTCAACGGCGATCGCGCTGGAAGGCGGCAAGGTTGCCAACCGCGCCCTCCTTTTCGGGCCGGGCGGTGAGCGCATTTCCACCTATGACAAGATCCACATGTTCGACGTGGATCTCGACAATGGCGAAAGCTGGCGCGAATCGGCGACCTACGAACCGGGCGAACGCAGCATCGTCGCGGAGCTTCCTTTTGCAAGGCTTGGTCTGGCCGTCTGCTACGACCTGCGTTTTCCGCACCTGTTTCGCGCTCAGGCATTGGCTGGCGCGGAAATCCTGTCGGTTCCGGCCGCGTTCACGCGCCAAACCGGGGAAGCGCACTGGCATGTTCTTTTGCGAGCTCGCGCAGTTGAGAATGGCGCCTTTGTGGTGGCCGCCGCGCAAGGCGGCCGCCATGCCGACGGACGCGAAACCTATGGCCATTCGCTGATCGTTGATCCGTGGGGCCGCATCCTGGCCGAAGCGGATGGCGACGCGCCGGGGGTGATCACAGCTACGATCGACACCGCGCAGGTTGCCGAAGCGCGCGCCAAGATCCCCAACCTCAAGAACACACGCGACTTTACCGTCCATGTAACTCCCGCCGCGGAGCAGGCGCAGGCAGCGGAATGATTTCATTCTCCCTTCGATGCGACGGCGGCCACGCCTTCGACGGCTGGTTTCGCAACGGCGCAGATTTCGATCGACAGGCAGAGCTCGGCCTCGTGACGTGTCCCGCCTGCAGCTCCGCCAACGTGGAGAAGTCCTTGATGGCGCCGGCGGTTTCGACGGCAAAGCGCAAGGAAAAGCTGGCCGTGGCGGCTACTGCCGAGCAGGCGAAGATGCTGGCGCAGCTGCAGGACCTGGCGCGCAAGGTCCGCGAAAGCGCAGAGAATGTCGGCGACAAGTTCGCCGAGGAAGCCCGCAAGATCCATTTCGGCGAAACGGAAGCGCGTGGCATCTATGGCGAGGCGACGCTCGAAGAAGCCAAGGGCCTGGCTGAGGATGGCGTCGCCTTCATGCCCCTGCCGAGCCTGCCGGAAGACCAGAACTAGGCGTCGACACTTTCCCAGCTTGTCTAACAAACTCCCCGCAGTGCGCTATGGTGAGCATCTGCAAATGAACTCACGCTCAGGAGGCCAGCTTGGACAATGATCTCGCGTCCCTTTCCCGCGATCAGCTCGTTGCCGAGGTGATGCGGCTTCGGACTGCCATTCGGGCCCACAGAGACACCACCGGCCATGAACTTTGCTGGCACCACCCGGATCTTTGGGATCTGCTGCCGGAAAAGGTCGATCCTGCGATCGCCGTGCCGCCCTGGCCCACGTTCATGCGCGGCTGCGTGCGCTACCGTGAAAGCCTGGATCAGCAACAACCGGGTGCTCCCGTTCACGTCAAGGAACTGGGCGAATGATCCGGTTGCCACCTACATCAGGCTGATGGCCGCTCCGCCAGAACCATGTAGTTGACGTCCATGTCCTTGGATTGGCCCCAGCGATCCGACAGCGGGTTGTAGGTCACGCCGGACCGGTCGATCACCACGAGGCCGGCATCCCTCAACGCCTTTTCCAGTTCCTCGGGGCGCACGAGCTTGTTGAACTGGTGGGTGCCGCGGGGCAGCCAGCGGAGCACGTATTCCGCGCCGAAGATGGCAAGGCCCAGCGCCTTCAGGGTCCGGTTGATGGTTGCCACGAACATGATCCCGCCGGGCTTCACCATCTGACTGCATTTGGCGACGAAAAGGTCGATGTCCGCGACGTGTTCCACCACCTCCATGTTGAGGATCACGTCGAACTGCTCGCCGGAATCGGCAAGCGCTTCAGCGGTGGTCGCCCGGTAGTCGATGGACAAACCGCTTTCGGCCGCATGCAGCTTGGCGACTTCGATGTTGGTTTCCGACGCATCCGCGCCCACCACCGTCGCACCGAGCCGGGCCATCGGCTCGCACAGCAACCCGCCACCGCAGCCAATATCAAGAACGCGCAAGCCTTCTAACGGCTTGGCACCCTGGGCGTTGCGCCCGAAGCGGGCTGCCACCTGGTCGCGGATGTAAGCCAGCCGGACCGGGTTGAATTTGTGCAGAGGGCTGAATTTGCCCTTTGGGTTCCACCATTCCGCGGCAAGTCGCGAGAAGCGGTCCACTTCCGCCGCATCGATGGTGGTTCTGACCATTTCCGCCATGGCGTTGTCTCCAATGAGCGCCTTCAAGTCGGTTGTGCGGCGGCGGAAGTCAAGGCCATCGAAAACCCCGGTTGGCGAAGCACATGAGACGTGGGAAATGAAGTGATGGCGCCGCTCACGCAAAGGCGCTAGCTGACTTTGGTCATGGTGCGCGGTGCAGGGACGATGAAACGCCTTTGGTTTGCTTCGGCTTTTGCCGGACTTATCGGGAGTTCCAGCTCCCCGGCCGTAGAGATGCGGACGCCGTTCAGCTTCGAGCAGCCGGAACGGGGCAACGCGGTGACGTGGATCATGCCGAATGCCGCTTTTTTCCCAGCCCCCGGCAGCAGCGCGGCGCTCGAACCCTTCCGTGGCGGGCTGCTCATCGACGAGACGCCGATGGAGATGCGTCCACCCCTTGGGGAGGGGCAGGGGTCGGGCAAGAAGTCCCACCAGTTTCCTTCCGTGTGGCTGGGGTTCATTACCATGGACGGAGAGCTGATCCCCGTCACTTCTGATGTTGTTCGCGCCGGCTCCTTGCCCGACACCAGCAGCTCATGGGACATCGTGGTGCGACCCGGGCGGGTGTGGTCGGATCCGATGGACGAAGGCTGGAACCGCGCCTCGTTTTCCTTCGCCTTGGTGGATCCTTCGAGCGGCGCCACGCATGACGGCGTTGCAATGTTTCTTTACCGCGGCACTGAAATCCGTGACCTGCGCTACCAGATCGTGCCGGAAAAAACAGCCGCGTCGGGCGAGTGCTTCACCGCCGCCGGGTTGCTGCCGGCTCGATTTGAGGCCGGCGACATTGATGAAGCGACCGTACGAGCCCGTCACTTGGCTGCTCGCAAGGCACCCCCAAGCCTTGGTGGATCCGCCACGGCGCGCCCGTGAAAGCGGTGCTTCGAAGCTTCCAACGGACCGCGATTTCCATCCCCCGGGCTTCTTAGCCGGTTGCTTGCACGGTTCTGCTGATTTGGGTATGGAAGCGCCGCATCCGCCCGCTGTTGTTGCGGGCTTCGTTTCGTGCAGGCGCCAGGTACCATTTCGGGGTTGCGCTGATTATCTTAGGGGCAGCAGGCCGTGGCGCGTATTGTGATGAAGTTCGGCGGAACCTCCGTCGCTGACATCGCCCGCATCCGTGTGGTTGCCCAGCACGTCAAACGCGAAGTCGATGCAGGCCACGAGGTGGCTGTTGTTGTTTCTGCCATGTCCGGCAAGACCAACGAGCTCGTCGCCTGGACGCGTGATGCGTCGCCCATGCACGATGCACGCGAATACGACGCCGTTGTTGCTTCCGGTGAACAGGTCACGGCCGGCCTCCTTGCGATCGCGCTGCAGCATATCGGCATCGACGCGCGCTCCTGGCAGGGTTGGCAGATCCCCATCCGCACGGACAATGCGCATGGCGCAGCCCGCATCACCGACATCGACGGGTCCGAACTGGTGCGCCGCTTCGGCCTCGGCCAGGTCGCGGTGATTGCCGGCTTCCAGGGCCTCGGGCCGGATAATCGCATTGCAACGCTCGGCCGCGGCGGTTCCGATACGAGCGCGGTGGCGATTGCTGCGGCCGTGAAGGCCGATCGCTGCGACATCTACACCGACGTGGACGGCGTTTACACGACCGACCCGCGCATCGAACCTAAGGCGCGGCGCTTGAACCGGATCTCGTTCGAGGAGATGCTCGAGATGGCTTCGCTGGGCGCCAAGGTGCTGCAGGTGCGCTCCGTAGAGCTCGCCATGGTGCACAAGGTGCGCACCTTCGTGCGCTCCTCCTTCGAGGACCCTCACGCGCCCGGAATGGGCGACTTCGACAACCCGCCCGGGACGCTTATTTGCGACGAGGATGAAATCGTGGAACAGCAGGTCGTTACCGGAATTGCATACGCAAAGGACGAGGCGCAGATCTCGCTCAGGCGCGTGTCCGACCGCCCGGGGGTGGCTGCCGGAATTTTCATGCCGCTCGCCGAAGCCAACATTAACGTCGACATGATCGTGCAGAACATCTCCGAAGATGGATCGCGCACCGACATGACCTTCACGGTTCCGGCCGGCGATCTCGACAAAGCGCGGCTCGTACTGGACCAGATCCAGAAGGATGTTGGCATTGATGTCGTTCAGTCCGAAGGCAACATGGCCAAGATCTCGGTGATCGGGATCGGCATGCGCTCTCACGCCGGGGTTGCGGCTTCGGCCTTCAAGGCGCTGGCCGACCGGGGCATCAACATTCGCGCGATCACGACCTCGGAGATCAAGATCTCCATCCTGATCGATGCCGCTTATACCGAGCTGGCCGTGCGCACGCTCCATTCCGTGTATGGGCTGGACAAGCACTAGCTTAAGTCTAAACCTCCATGGTGAGGGTAGGTGGCAGGCGGAGATCCTCCGTTGGCCGTTGAGGTGAAACAAGCGATGCCGAACCAGGCCGCAGGACCGCGAGTGCTTTTGAAGCGCCTGCGCGAGCTCATGGCCGAAGCGCTGGAGCCGCAGGAGCGGCTTGATCGTATTGTTCGCGAGATCGCCAAGCAGATGGTTGCCGAAGTCTGCTCGCTTTACGTGTTGCGCTCGGACTCCGTTCTTGAACTCTATGCCACCGAAGGTCTGAACCCGGGCTCCGTTCACCTGGCGCAGTTGCGGCTGGGGCAGGGTCTCGTAGGCACGATTGCAGCGTCCGCGCGCGCCCTGAACCTGACGGACGCCCAGCGCCACCCGGCCTTTGCGTATCTCCCGGAAACGGGCGAGGAAATCTACAACTCGTTTCTCGGCGTGCCGGTGCTGCGTGCGGGGCGCACGCTGGGTGTCCTGACGGTCCAGAACCGGACCATGCGTCAGTACCGGGAAGACGAGGTCGAGGCGCTGGAAACCACCGCCATGGTGATCGCGGAAATGATTGCCACTGGCGATCTGAACCGCCTGACCCGGCCAGGACTCGAGCTTGACCTCACGCGCCCGGCAAGCTTTGCCGGCTTGTCCTTCAACGAAGGTGTCGGGCTCGGCCATGTCGTGCTGCATGAACCGCGCGTTGTGGTGACGAACCTCTTCAACGAAGACAGTGACGAGGAGCTTGGCCGCTTGAACGAAGCGCTTGGCTCGCTTCGTTTATCGATCGACGACATGCTGTCGCGCCGCGATGTTGCCTTCGAGGGCGAACATCGGGCGGTGCTCGAAGCGTACCGGATGTTTGCTCATGACCGCGGCTGGGTGCGCCGGCTGGAAGAAGCCGTGCGCAACGGTTTGACGGCGGAAGCTGCGGTGGAAAAGGTCCAAAGCGACATGCGCGCCCGCATGCAGCACATGACCGATCCTTACATGCGCGAGCGGATGAGCGATTTCGACGACCTCGCCAACCGCCTGCTGCGCCAGTTGCTTGGCCGCACCGGTGACGGCCTTGGCGAGGCGCTGCCGCGCGATGCAATCGTCGTGGCGCGCTCCATGGGTGCGGCCGAACTTCTCGATTATCCTCGCGACCGCCTGCGCGGACTGGTGCTTGAAGACGGGTCGATCACCAGCCATGTGGTGATCGTGGCCCGCGCGATGAGCATTCCCGTTGCCGGGCAGGTCAAGGGCGTTGTGTCCATGGCCGAAAACGGCGACGCGATCATCGTTGACGGCGAAGAAGGCCAAGTCCACCTGCGCCCGCAGCCGGACATCGAGGCCGCCTTTACGGAGAAGGTGCGGTTTCGCGCCCGCCGCCAGGAGCTTTACCGTGAAACGCGCGGCGAGCCTTCTGTGTCACGAGACGGGGTGTCCGTTGATCTCCTGATGAATGCCGGACTGGCGGTCGACCTGCCGCAACTGGCGGAATCGGGCGCAGCCGGCATCGGGCTGTTCCGGACCGAGCTGCAGTTCATGGTGGCCGCCACCTTCCCGCGCGCCGAAGCGCAGGAACGGCTTTATCGGGACGTCCTCGATGCCGCGAAAGAAAAGCCGGTCACTTTCCGCACGATCGATATCGGCGGCGACAAGGTGCTCCCTTATTTCAAGGGTGCCGTGAACGAGGAAAACCCCGCACTTGGATGGCGTGCGATCCGCTTGACGCTGGATCGCCCCGGTTTCCTGCGGACTCAGATGCGCGCGCTCCTGAAAGCCGCCGGCGGTCGCGAACTGCGCGTGATGCTGCCGATGGTCACGGAAGTGGACGAGATCCTGCGCGCAAAGGATTTGATCGACCGCGAGGTGCGCCATCTCAGCCGTTTTGCGCATCATCTCCCGAATCGGGTGAAGCTCGGCGCGATGCTGGAAGTCCCGTCGTTGATGTGGCAGCTCGAGGAACTGATGAGCGCCGTGGACTTCGTTTCGGTGGGGTCCAACGACCTGTTCCAGTTCATTACCGCCACGGACCGTGGCAGTGCGCTTTTGTCGGACCGCTTTGACCCTTTGTCGCCGCCTTTCCTGCGCGTTCTGAAGCAGATCGTGGAAGCGGGCGCCAAGGCTGACACCCCCGTGACGCTTTGCGGCGAGATGGCGAGCCGACCGCTTTCGGCGATGGCGCTGATCGGTGTCGGGTTCCGCTCGATTTCCATGTCGCCCGCTGCGATCGGGCCCGTGAAGGCCATGCTGCGAGAGTTGCCTGTGGCTGATCTCGAGGTTTGCATGAACGGGCTGTTGCAGCGGCCGAACGCTAAGCATTCGCTGCGTGCGGACCTGCACGCCTTTGCGGCTGCGCACGACGTGCCGCTCGTACCGCTCTAAAGTTTCGGGATTGTCTATGATCAGCCTTCCTGCCGAGCGCATGGACCAGATGCTTCGGCGCTTCGATTATGTTGAAGCACAGATGTCACAAGGTCCGGATGCGGAAACCTATGTGAAGCTCGCATCGGAATACGCGGAACTGCAGGAGATTTCTGGCAAAATCCGCGCCTTGCAGTCGGCAACGGCGGAGCGAGCGGATCTTGATGTCATGTTGGCAGAACCGGAAATGCGCGCACTGGCGGAAGCCGATATTCCTGCCGTGGAAGCCCGCATCGAAGCGCTGCAAGCCGAGATCCAGATCCTTCTTCTTCCCCGCGACGCGGCGGATGCCAAGAATGCGATTCTTGAAATCCGTGCCGGGACTGGAGGCGACGAGGCAGCGATCTTTGCGGGCGACCTGTTTCGCATGTACGAGCGCTACGCCTCGGGGCAGGGCTGGCGGGTGGAACTTGTGTCGGCGAGCGAGGGCGACGCAGGAGGCTACAAGGAGATCATTGCAACGGTTTCGGGCCGCGGCGTGTTTTCCAAGCTCAAATTCGAGTCCGGCGTCCACCGTGTCCAACGTGTGCCGGCAACCGAAGCATCAGGCCGCATCCACACATCCGCGGCAACGGTCGCCGTGTTGCCGGAAGCCGAAGAAATCGACATCGAAATCCGCAACGAGGACATCCGCATTGACACGATGCGCGCGTCAGGAGCGGGCGGACAGCACGTCAACACCACGGACTCGGCGGTGCGCATCACGCACATCCCAAGCGGCATCGTCGTGGTGCAGGCGGAAAAATCCCAGCACCAGAACCGGGCGCGTGCCATGCAGATCCTGCGGGCGCGGCTTTTCGATGCCGAACGAAGCAAGGCAGCCGACGAGCGCTCGGAAGCACGGCGGCTGCAGGTCGGTTCGGGCGACCGGTCGGAACGCATCCGCACCTACAATTTTCCGCAAGGCCGCGTGACGGACCACCGCATCAATCTCACGCTCTACAAGCTCGATCGCGTGATGGAAGGCGACCTCGACGAGTTGTTCGACGCGCTGATCGCCGACCATCAGTCTGCACTTCTTCTTTCGCTTGGCGACGGCTGAACGGCGCGTGATGCAAGCAGCCGTTGCCCTGCGCATGCTTCGGCAGGCTTTTCGTGACGCGGAGCTTGCGAGCGCTGATCTCGATGCGCGCCTTTTGGTGGAGCATCTTGGTGGCGTCGACGCGCTCAGCCTCATCCGCGAACCAGACCGACCCTTAAGCGAAGCGCAGGTGCAGGCGCTTGCCGATGCGCAGCGAAGGCGCCTTCGGGGTGAGCCCGTCCACCGGATCCTTGGATTCCGTGCGTTCCACGGGCTCCACCTGACGCTCTCTAAGGAAACGCTCGAACCCCGGCCTGATACGGAAGTGCTGGTTGATGCGATCCTGCCGTTTCTTGGCGAACGGGCTGAGAAAAAAGGCGCGGCACGCGTTCTTGATCTCGGCACGGGAACGGGCGCGATTGCCTTGGCGCTGTTGAGTGAGGTTCCGGCCCTGTCCGCGGTTGGCGTCGACATTTCCCCTGATGCGCTTGAAACTGCCAAACGCAACGCCCACATCAATGGGATGGGCGGACGCTTCGAAGCGCTCCTGTCCGATTGGTTTTCGCGCGTGAGCGGCTCGTTTGACGCCATCGTGTCGAATCCGCCTTATATACCCCATGCCGCCCTCCCCCTTCTCGACCGCGAAGTCGCTGATCATGATCCGCTTCGCGCCTTAGATGGCGGGGACGATGGGCTCCAGGCATACCGGATCATCGCGCGCGATGCCGGCGCTTACCTCGATGAGGACGGACGCATCGCAGTGGAAATCGGCTGGGACCAACAGGAACAGGTTCGAGCCCTCTTCGAGGCCAGCGGGTTTTGGTGGATAAACACGGTTCACGATCTATCCGGTCATGACCGTGTGATGCTGTTCAGTCAGGATGATCGGCAAGCTGGATGACGCCTGGCTGCAGACGCAGATCCGCTTAAAACGTAGCGCAGACAAGGGATTGAATGGAATTCACTTGGCAAGGTGCGGTTTTGTGTCTAGGGTCGAACGTACCGGACGACGAAGCAGGCAGTGCCGTTACCGATTCGGGATCACAAACAGATACTGCCTTCTTGCGTGAGGAAACGCCTTTGCTTCGTGCGAGGATCGTCCGGCAAGTGACTAGGATACAATGACGTCACGTCAGATGGTTGCATCGCGCGAAGCGCGGCAGACCACCACACAACCGGCTAAACGGTCCGTCCAGTGATGACGCTTCATCTGCGTTGTCAGGGCGTAGCCGTTTCGGTTGCCAATTTTTCCTCTCAGTCGATGAGCCAGGTCAGAAAGAACTAGAATGAGGCCACAACAGCAAAACCGGCGCATGCGCGGCCGCAACAACAATAATAACGGCGGCAACAACAACAACAACAATCACAATCATAACCGCAAGGGCCCAAATCCGCTGACGCGGAGCTATGAAAGCAATGGCCCGGATGTGAAGATCCGTGGTTCCGCGCAGCAGATCGCCGAAAAATACACGACGCTGGCTCGGGATGCGACCAGCTCCGGCGACCGTGTCATGGCCGAAAACTACCTGCAGCACGCCGAGCACTACAACCGCATCATTGCCGCAGCCCAGGCTGCGATGCCGCAGCCGCCCGTACGCGACCAGCGCAGCGACTTTGATGAAGATATCGACGATGACAATGACGGCATGGAAGTGCCGCAGAACCAGCCGAACAACGGCGGTTCGTCCGAGCAGCCCGTGCAGGCCCAGGATGGCCAGCAATCCACGGAAGGGCGCGAAACGCGCGACCAGAACGAGCGCCGCGATCGCGACTTCAACGGCCACCGCGAGGGGCGTGAGCCCCGTGAAGGGCGTGAGCCCCGTGAAGGACGGGAGCCTCGCGAAGGCCGCGAACCTCGCGAGCGCCGTCCGTTCCGCGAGCGCGGCGATCGCCAGCGCGGCGATGGCAGCGGTCCGCAGCCTGTCATTGAAGGTGTTCCCGCGGAAGTCGCTTATGGTGAAGCACAGAGCGTGCAGAACCAGCCGACGGCGTCCCCTGAGGCCGCGCCGGCTGCCGGGCACGTCAACGGAGCGGCCGCTCAGGACGGCGAAGTGGTGGTGACGCCGAGCGTTGCCAGCGAAGCCAATGCCGCCGTGGCATCGACCGATGGCGAAGACAAGCCCGCGCCGCGCGCGCGCCGTCCGCGCCGTCCGCGCACCCCCAAGGGGGAAGCCGGCGATGCGCCGGTCGAGGGCGCCGGCGAAGACCGGCCCGTCGAAACCGCAAGCTGATCGACGCATCAGGTTGGAATTTGAATGGCGGGGCGAAAGCTCCGCCATTTTTCGTTCACGCGTTCTTGAGCCCGCTTCGGCCACCCCCCATATGCCCTTTGAACAAGGGTCGGCCGTTCCGGCGGCCCGTCATCTGACACTGATCCGGTGCCGCAAAGCGGGCCGGCTAGGGGAAGGGACCATCATGAACATCGAGAAATACTCTGAACGCGTGCGCGGCTTCATCCAGTCCGCGCAAACCATGGCGCTGTCGCGCAACCACCAGCAGTTCACGCCCGAACACCTCCTGAAGGTGCTCGTCGATGATGGGGAAGGCCTCGCGTCGAACCTGATCGAGCGTGCCGGCGGCCGTCCAAAGGACGTGCAGCTTGGCGTCGAAGCCGCGCTCGAAGCTCTGCCCAAGGTGGAAGGCGGCAACGGCCAGCTTTACCTCGCGCAGCCGCTCGCCAAGGTGTTCACCACAGCCGAAGACATTGCGAAGAAGGCTGGGGACAGCTTTGTCACCGTCGAGCGACTCCTGACCGCGCTTGCCGTCGAGAAGTCCGCCAAGACCGCGGACATTCTTGCCAAGGCGGGCGTGACGGCTGCCGCTCTAAACACCGTGATCAACGATTTGCGCAAAGGCCGCACCGCCGATTCGGCTTCCGCCGAGCAGGGCTATGACGCCCTGAAGAAGTATGCCCGCGACCTTACCAAAGACGCGCGTGAAGGAAAGCTCGATCCGGTGATCGGCCGCGACGACGAAATCCGCCGCACGATCCAGGTCCTGTCGCGCCGTACCAAGAACAACCCTGTTCTGATCGGTGAACCCGGTGTGGGCAAGACGGCGATTGCCGAAGGCCTCGCGCTGCGCATCGTCAATGGCGACGTGCCGGAAAGCTTGCGCGACAAGCAACTGATGGCGCTCGACATGGGCTCCTTGATTGCCGGCGCGAAGTATCGCGGCGAATTCGAGGAGCGGCTGAAAAGCGTCCTGTCCGAAGTCACTTCGGCCAATGGCGACATCATCCTCTTCATCGACGAAATGCACACGCTGGTTGGCGCGGGCAAATCCGAAGGCGCGATGGATGCATCCAACCTTCTGAAGCCTGCGCTGGCCCGCGGCGAACTGCATTGCGTCGGCGCAACCACTTTGGACGAATACCGCAAACATGTGGAAAAAGACCCGGCGCTCGCCCGCCGCTTCCAGGCCGTGTTTGTCGGTGAACCCACCGTCGAGGACACGATCTCCATCCTGCGTGGCTTGAAGGAAAAATACGAGCAGCACCACAAGGTCCGGATCTCGGACTCCGCGCTAGTGTCGGCTGCAACCCTGTCGAACCGCTACATCACCGACCGTTTTCTGCCCGACAAGGCGATCGACTTGGTCGACGAGGCCGCGTCGCGGCTGCGCATGCAGGTCGATTCGAAGCCGGAAGCGCTGGACGAGATCGACCGCCGCATTATGCAGCTGAAGATCGAGCGCGAAGCGTTGAAGGTCGAGAAGGATGCAGCGTCCAAGGATCGTCTTGACCGCTTGGAAAGCGAGCTTGCTTCGCTGGAAGAAGAGTCCGCCCAGCTGACCTCCAAGTGGCAGGCGGAAAAGCAGAAGCTTGGTCTTGCCGCCGACCTCAAGCGCCAGCTCGATGAAGCGCGCAACGAACTCGCCATTGCCCAGCGCAAAGGTGAATTCCAGCGTGCGGGCGAGCTCGCTTATGGTCAGATCCCGCAGCTCGAAAAGCAGCTGGTGGAAGCCGAGGCGGTGGAAAATCGCGGCTCGATGGTGGAAGAAACCGTCACGCCCGATCATGTCGCGCATATCGTGTCGCGTTGGACCGGTATTCCCGTCGACAAAATGCTGGAAGGCGAGCGCGAAAAGCTTCTGCGCATGGAAGACGAGATCGGCAAGCGCGTTGTCGGCCAGGGCGAAGCGGTTCAAGCCGTCTCCAAAGCCGTGCGGCGTGCCCGCGCGGGCTTGCAGGATCCCAACCGGCCGATCGGCTCCTTCATGTTCCTCGGCCCCACGGGTGTCGGCAAGACCGAGCTCACCAAAGCGCTGGCAAACTTCCTGTTTGCCGACGAGACCGCGATGGTGCGCATCGACATGTCGGAATTCATGGAGAAGCATTCGGTGGCTCGCCTGATCGGCGCGCCTCCCGGCTATGTCGGCTATGAGGAAGGTGGAGCGCTGACCGAAGCCGTGCGTCGCCGGCCTTACCAGGTGATCCTGTTCGACGAGATCGAAAAGGCTCATCCGGATGTCTTCAACGTGCTGCTTCAGGTGCTCGATGACGGTCGCTTGACGGACGGACAGGGCCGTACGGTCGACTTCCGCAACACGCTGATCGTGATGACGTCCAATCTTGGCGCGGAATATCTCGTCAACCTGGCCGAAGACCAGGAAGCGGACGCTGCCCGTGACCAGGTCATGTCGGTGGTGCGTGGCTCGTTCCGGCCGGAGTTCCTGAACCGTATCGACGAGGTGATCCTGTTCCACCGGCTGCGTCGGCAGGACATGGGACGCATCGTGGAGATTCAGCTCGAGCGCCTGCACAAGCTCCTGGCCGATCGCAAGATCACCATCACGCTGGAGCCGGACGCGCAAGACTGGCTCGCCAACAAGGGCTACGACCCTGCCTATGGCGCGCGCCCGCTCAAGCGCGTGATCCAGAAGGAGTTGCAGGATCCGCTCGCCGAGAAGATTCTGCTCGGGGACGTGCCGGATGGCTCGACCGTGAAGGTTTCGGCCGGTTCCGACCGGCTGACCTTCTATGTCACCGGCTCCAAGACAGAAGCCGATGGCGAACGCGTCGCGGCTTAAAGCGGCGAGCGCGTTTGGGAGAAGATTGGCCAGCCGGATGCATGCGCGTCCGGCTGGTTTTCTTATCCGTCGTCGCTGAGCACCGAACCCAACGCTGACGACAGATCCTTGACGGCGGAACTGTTGCGCAAGTTCTTCATCGTATCCGGAAGCGTCGCCGACGCCGTTTCGCTTGCCTTTGCGACCTTCAGCGCCTGAAACGGAACAGGCAGCAGGTCGCTGCTGTCGCTCGGCTTGATCAGGGCAGCAACGATGCGCCCGCCCGTTATGGCCACAAGGTTTTTGATCGTCCCGACAACCCTTCCAGACGGCTCCTTCACATCGGCGCCAATCAGGTCGGCGATCAGCAGCTTGTTCTCAGCCGCTTTCTTCAGCGCCGAAACGGCGTCGCTCGATGCGGAAGACAGGTCCGGCAGATCCTGCGCAGCGGCTGGCGTGCTCCCCAGCAGCAGAAGAAGAAGAGAAGTGCGGAAGTAGGTCATATCGGCCTCCTGTCGGATTGGTTGTGCTTGGCCAACCTCGGAGGACGGACACAGTTCCGATACTCGCGCTTCTGGCCGCTCGCTCCGGTTGTCCTACAGGCGGAGCAACGGAACCTCGGACGCAGAAGGCTCAGCCGTTCTCGACTTCGTCGCGCAGGTAGGGTTCCACCGTGCCTTTCAGCTTCATAGTCATGGGTCGGCCGCGGCGATCCAGCGTTTTTCCCGCCTGCACCAGGATCCAGCCTTCGGACACGCAGTATTCCTCCACATTGGTCTTTTCCGCACCATTGAAGCGGATGCCAACCCCGCGCTCGATGAGCGTTTCGTCATAGTGCGGGCTCTTCGGATCGGTGCTGAGGCGGTCAGGAAGGTTCGATGCGGTCATGGATCATCCCGGGTTTTTGTTCGCGTCCGCATAAGGCAATCCGACTGCAACGCCAACGTGGAAGTGATCAATTGACCTTCAACACGCCATTTTCACGTCGTGTT
This sequence comes from Tianweitania sediminis, assembly GCF_017813335.1. Classification (GTDB taxonomy): domain Bacteria; phylum Pseudomonadota; class Alphaproteobacteria; order Rhizobiales; family Rhizobiaceae; genus Tianweitania; species Tianweitania sediminis. The sequence continues at coordinate 962,728 of NZ_JAGIYY010000001.1, forward strand.
CATGTTGAATGAAGCGGTATCTCCGTGAACTCACACGCCAGGGTAAGCGTTTGTTTACCAAGCTGGTGGCGTGATGGTTCCGCTTTTCGCAGAGGTTTCCATGATCCGACGCATGATCGCTGCAGTTTTCCTGATCACCGCTGCCGGCCTGTCGCCGGCGCTGGCGGCGCCCGGGCAATCCGCGCCTGTTGGTGACGACCAGACGCGCGGTGTGCAACTGGCCCAGAATGGCGACATCCAGATCTTTTATGATGAATACGGCCGTCGCGTCGTCGTGGACGCGTTTTCCGGCCAGATCATTGCGGTGGAGCCCCCGAACACCCGCAACCGCGCGCCCTGGGTTGAAGATCGAACGACGGTGCGGCGGGATCGCTACAATCTCAGCGACCCCTATGAACGCGATCTTTACATGCGCGAAACGGGGCGTGATCCTTACACCGGCCGGCCGTTGATCGATGAGCGGGAAGTGTTGGTGTACCCGGAAAACGGCGACGCCTATCCTCTTACAGAGGAAGGCCAGGATTACCGTGAGTCCGGCATCGAACGCCGCCCGCTCGACGAGGGTTACGCCAACCCGCCGCAAACGGCTTCAACCACGCCGAACGAGCCGGCCGAGATCGTTCCTGTGGCACCGGCGCCGTCACGGAAGTCCAGCGAAGACATAGCGAAGCTGCAAGTGCTGCTCGATCGCGCAGGCGCTTCGCCAGGCGTGATCGATGGCCATGACGGTTCCAATGTCCGCAAGGCACTGCTCGCCTATGAGGAACTCACCGGCGAAACGCTGCCGATCGGCAATGGCGCAGCGCTTGACGCCGCCCTGGCGGCGACCGGCGGACCTGCTTTCATGGATTACACGATCACCGCCGAAGACGTGGCCGCACCCATGGTGGCGTCCGTGCCGGACGATTACGGCGAAAAGGCCAAGCTCGATCATCTGAGCTTCACCTCCGTGACGGAGATGTTCGGTGAGCGTTTCCACATGGACGAGAATTATCTGAAGGCGCTCAATCCCGAAGCCAACTTCAACCGTGTCGGCACCATCATCCGCGTCGCCAATGTGGGGCAGAATGTGTCCGCGCAGGTCGACCGCATCGTTGCCGACAAGGGTCGCAAGCAGGTCCGCGCTTATGATGCGCAGGGCAAGCTCGTGGCGGCCTACCCCACCACAATCGGCTCCGGCGACACGCCTTCGCCGACCGGCACGCACAAGGTGGCCCGCATCGCGTTCGACCCGGAATACACCTATAATCCGAAGTTGAATTTCAAGCAGGGCAGCAACGACAAGGTGTTGCGCATTCCCCCGGGTCCGAACGGGCCGGTGGGCACGATCTGGATCGCGCTCGACAAGCCGACCTACGGCATCCACGGCACACCGGAACCGTCCAAGATCGGAAAGACGGAAAGCCATGGTTGCGTCCGCCTCACCAACTGGGATGCGGCCGAACTCGCGAAGATCGTGAAGCCAGGCATCTTTGTGCAATTCATCGAGTAGCGTCGCAACGCCGTTTCGCGTCGCTGCCGTGTCAGAAGTCTGACGTGCGAAGCTCATAGGTTCAGGCATGGACATGGCTGAACCGCAATTGCACGACACCCCGCCGATCGAGGGGCAGGGAAGGCCCTTCTGCCCACCCCAAGCGCGCCCTTTCGTGCTCGTGTCAGCGATCCTCGCATCCGGCATGGGCTTCATCGACGGATCGGTTGTTGCACTGGCAATCCCCGCCATCCGGGCTGATCTTGGCGCCGGTCTGGTGGATGCGCAGTGGATCAGCAATTCCTACATGCTGTTCTTGTCGTCGCTGGTGCTGCTTGGCGGCGCAGCCGGTGATGTTTTCGGGGTCCGCACGATCTTTGCAGGTGGCATAGCCCTGTTCATGGTGACGTCGCTTGCCTGCGCCGTCGCTCCCGACGCGCAATGGCTGATCGTGTTGCGTGCGTTTCAAGGCGTTGGCGCGGCCTTCATGGTGCCGGGCAGCCTAGCCATCATTGCCAAGTCCTATCCGCCTGCCACGCGTGGTGCTGCCATCGGTACATGGGCGGCCTTTTCCTCGATCACGGCGGCGATCGGCCCCTTTATCGGTGGCATGGTGCTGGCTTTGGGTGACCCGTGGATGTGGCGGTTGATTTTTGCCATCAACGGGCCGATCGCCCTTGTGGCGCTGGCCATGCTGTTCATGAAAGTCCCGCAGGACCGGCCCGCGGAACGAAGACGGCTTGATTATCTCGGCGCGCTTCTTGCAACCGCAAGCCTGGGCGCGTTTGCCTGGGGCTTGACCGCTTTCGGCCTCCCCGAGTTCCAGCGGCTGGCTTCCCCGTGGGTCTGGCTTCTGGCCGGCGCGCTTGCGGCCGTTCTGTTCCTTGGATGGGAAAGGCGCGCCAAAGCGCCCATGGTGAAGCTCGGCTTGTTTGCGTCGAAAGCGTTTTCCGGCGCCAATTTCTATACGCTGGTCCTGTTTTTCGCCTTTACCGCGGTTCTGTTCTTTCTGCCGATGACCTTGATCTCGGCTTGGGGCGCCCGCGAATGGGAGGTCAGCCTTCTTCTTCTGCCCTTGTCGGTGTTTATCGCCTTGCTGTCGGGCCGCGCCGGCCGCTTCGCCGATCAGGAAGGACCCCGGAGGATCCTCACGGTGGGTGCAGGCTTGGTTGGCGTGTCCTTCGCCATCCTGACGCTGACCTTGCCCTTCATGCGCATGTGGACAGTGACCTTTCCCGCGCTCAGCCTCATGGGCCTCGGCATGGGGCTTCTGGTTTCGCCGCTTTCCAGCGCGGTGATGCTGGCGGTACCCGATGACGACACCGGGCTTGCGTCGGGCGTCAACAACGCCGTTGCGCGCGCTGCAGGACTAATCGCAATCGCGGGTATGGGAGCGCTTGCGGGGCTGGTATTTGCCGCAGCCTATCCGGACGGCAGCCCCGATTACGGCGCCTTGATCGCAGACCCCGGTGCGAATGAGGCTGCGCGTGTTGCCGCCACCAACCTGGCGTTCCAATCCGTCACCAGCGTTTCGTCCGTTGTGTGCTTCATGGCCGCCGCGGTCGCGTGGTGGACGCAGCCATCCTGGAAGAGTGGGCAGAAGCCCCTGGCTTGAGGCGCATCCGCCGTTCAGCGGCTGGCCAGCGTCAAGCCTTTTTGGGCTTCATCGGAAAGCAGCGTGTCGATCCGCTCGCGCTCCTTCTCGAAGGCTGCAAGTTCTTCATCCTTTAAAGCGCGTCCTTCCGGCAACCGAACGCGCATCGGATCGACCTTGGTGCCGTTGACGATCAGCTCGTAATGAAGGTGGGCTCCCGTGGACAGGCCGGTCGTCCCCACATAGCCGATCACCTGACCCTGGCGGACCTTTGCGCCAGCGCGAACCCCCGGGGCAAAGGCGTTCTGGTGGTTGTAGGAGCTTTCATAGCCGTTGGCGTGGCGGATAATGGTTTGACGGCCATAACCGCTGCTCCAGCCGGCCGACACCACCACGCCATTGCCCGACGCGATGATGGGGGTCCCGCGCGGAGCCGCCCAGTCCACGCCCGTGTGCATTCTCGTGTAGCCCAGGATAGGATGGCGCCGTGCCCCGAAGCTCGATGTGAACCGGCCGTTCGGCACAGGGTTGCGCAGCAGGAACTGGCGTGAACTGCGGCCGTCCTCGTCGAAATAGTCGATCGTGCCATCTTCCATCTGGAAGCGGTAGAAGACCCGTTCCACGTCGCCGATGCGCGCCTTGACGTACAGAAGCTCGGAAGCTTCCGTACTGTTGTTGTCGTCATCAGGCTGCGAGAAAAACACTTCCAGCCGGTCAGTCGGCGTGATTCGCGCCTGGTAGTCGACATCCGATGCAAGCAGTTTCACCAACTGCTTGGTCATGGTCCGCGACAGCCCGTAGGAAAGGGCGCTGCGGTTCACCGCATCGTAGAGGGTCGGCAGTTCGCCCCGCGCGGGCGCTGGAAGCGTCTGACCGAAGGCGCTGGCAACCAGCGGGCTTGGCGCCGGCGCATCACCTTCCACGAACTCGCCCTGGTCGTTGAGCGCAACCGTCGCGATGTGGTCGCCCTTTTCATAAAGGCTGCAGCGCAGCACCGTGCCTTGGTCGCCGGTGACTTCCAGGCCGACGCGCAGGATCGCTCCTGCTTCAAGCGTGTCCTCGCCCGTGACTTCGGACAGGGATGCAGCCATGGCCTCCGCTTCATTCGTATCGTAGCCGAACTTGGCCAAAGCCGTTTTCACGGACTGGTCGGTTTTTATCGGAATGATCTCTTCCGCATAATCGCGACCCGTTTCGCTTCCGGCGCGCGGGAACACTGACATGTTCTGCGGCACGATCCGCACGCCGTAGGGCGCCAGGATCTGCCCGTCGAGCGCATTGCCGAAGCGTTCTTCATCCACATAGTGCAGGGACGCGACCTGAATCGCACCATCGGACAGAATAGCGCCCGTGGTGCGGACCACATCCTCGACCTCATCGGCCGACAATTCGCTTTTCTCGTCGAAGGCTGCGGTTTCCAGCGGAAACGCACCCGTTTTCAGCGTCACTTCGCTTTCCACCCGCGCGCCGTAGATCAGACCCGTGTTGGCGGTCTGCACGGAGGCATCTTCCGCGAAAACTTCTAGCGGATCGAATTTGGGATAGCTGGCCCTGGCGGTGGCCCGTTCGGCCATTGCCATGGTGACATGCATAAAGGGAACGGTGCGGATGACGTCGCGGTCACCCTGGCGACTGACAGTCGACACTTCCATGCGCTGGCGGTCGGTTTGTCGGGCAATGGCACGCGGGGCCACGACGCGGTCGCGCT
>NZ_JAGIYY010000001.1:980000-1439157 GCF_017813335.1 Tianweitania sediminis
ATCTGTTGCAATAGATTGGGATGACTTGTGGCTAGGGGTGAAAGGCCAATCAAACTCGGAAATAGCTGGTTCTCCGCGAAATCTATTTAGGTAGAGCGTCGACCGAATACCCTCGGGGGTAGAGCACTGGATGGGCTAGGGGTCCTCACCGGATTACCAAACCTAACCAAACTCCGAATACCGAGGAGTACTAGTCGGCAGACACACGGCGGGTGCTAACGTCCGTCGTGGAAAGGGAAACAACCCTGACCAACAGCTAAGGTCCCCAAGTTATGGCTAAGTGGGAAAGGATGTGAGGATCCCAAAACAACCAGGATGTTGGCTTAGAAGCAGCCATCATTTAAAGAAAGCGTAACAGCTCACTGGTCTAAATAAGGGTCTTTGCGCCGAAAATGTAACGGGGCTCAAGCCATACACCGAAGCTTTGGGTTTGCATCTTTGATGCAAGCGGTAGCGGAGCGTTCTGTAAGTCTGTGAAGGGTGACCTGTGAGGGCGCCTGGAGATATCAGAAGTGCGAATGCTGACATGAGTAACGATAAAGAGGGTGAGAGACCCTCTCGCCGAAAGTCCAAGGGTTCCTGCTTAAAGTTAATCTGAGCAGGGTTAGCCGGCCCCTAAGGCGAGGCCGAAAGGCGTAGTCGATGGGAATCACGTTAATATTCGTGAGCCTGGAGGTAGTGACGGATCGTGTGTGTTGTTCAACCTTATTGGATTGGTTGGGCTTCGAAGCGGTCCCAGGAAATAGCTCCTCCTTATAGCCCGTACCCGAAACCGACACAGGTGGACTGGTAGAGTATACCAAGGCGCTTGAGAGAACTCTGCTGAAGGAACTCGGCAAATTGCACGCGTAACTTCGGAAGAAGCGTGACCCTTTTTTGCGCAAGCAGAGGAGGGTGGCACAGACCAGGGGGTAGCGACTGTTTACCAAAAACACAGGGCTCTGCGAAGTCGCAAGACGACGTATAGGGTCTGACGCCTGCCCGGTGCTGGAAGGTTAAGAGGAGGGGTGCAAGCTCTGAATCGAAGCCCCAGTAAACGGCGGCCGTAACTATAACGGTCCTAAGGTAGCGAAATTCCTTGTCGGGTAAGTTCCGACCTGCACGAATGGCGTAACGACTTCCCCGCTGTCTCCAGCAGAGACTCAGTGAAATTGAATTCCCCGTGAAGATGCGGGGTTCCTGCGGTTAGACGGAAAGACCCCGTGCACCTTTACTATAGCTTTACACTGGCATTCGTGACGGCATGTGTAGGATAGGTGGTAGACTTTGAAGCCAGGGCGCCAGCCTTGGTGGAGTCACCCTTGAAATACCACCCTTATCTTCATGGATGTCTAACCGCGACCCGTTATCCGGGCCCGGGACAGTGTATGGTGGGTAGTTTGACTGGGGCGGTCGCCTCCTAAAGAGTAACGGAGGCGCGCGATGGTGGGCTCAGAACGGTCGGAAATCGTTCGCTGAGTGCAATGGCATAAGCCTGCCTGACTGCGAGACTGACAAGTCGAGCAGAGACGAAAGTCGGTCATAGTGATCCGGTGGTCCCGTGTGGAAGGGCCATCGCTCAACGGATAAAAGGTACGCCGGGGATAACAGGCTGATGACCCCCAAGAGTCCATATCGACGGGGTTGTTTGGCACCTCGATGTCGACTCATCGCATCCTGGGGCTGGAGCAGGTCCCAAGGGTATGGCTGTTCGCCATTTAAAGCGGTACGTGAGTTGGGTTCAGAACGTCGTGAGACAGTTCGGTCCCTATCTGCCGTGGGTGTAGGAATATTGATAGGATCTGTCCCTAGTACGAGAGGACCGGGATGGACGAACCTCTGGTGGACCTGTTGTGGCGCCAGCCGCATAGCAGGGTAGCTACGTTCGGACGGGATAACCGCTGAAGGCATCTAAGCGGGAAACCCACCTAAAAACGAGTATTCCCTGAGAGCCGTGGAAGACCACCACGTCGATAGGCCGGGTGTGGACACGCAGCAATGCATGAAGCTTACCGGTACTAATAGCTCGATCGGCTTGATCATTCTCATTACTCGTGCCCATCAAAGATGATGGACACGCGATCTTTAGCACTCACGCGTCGTATCGGCCCTCCAGGCCGAACGCTCCGCGAGGGCGGGCAAAAGTGCCCGGCGGCCAATTCGGCCTTGCGGCGCAAAAGCGCCGACGCCAGGATCGCGAAACCAAGCAGAAAAGATAAAAAGGGCTCAGCCCTGCACCAGCTTCTCAAACCTTTGAACAATGCGCTTCGTTGACCTGGTGGTTATTGCGGAGTGGCTGCACCCGATCCCTTTCCGAACTCGGCCGTGAAACGCTCCAGCGCTGATGGTACTTCGTCTCAAGACGCGGGAGAGTAAGTCGCTGCCAGGTCTGCAAAACGCATCGTTCAAAAGCTTCTCATCACACACGCACAGAACAACCCAATCTCCGGCCAAGCCACATCAAAAAGGCCAAAGGCCGAAGACAAACGCTGACCCAATCAGCGTATCGGTGACGCGGGGTGGAGCAGCCCGGTAGCTCGTCAGGCTCATAACCTGAAGGTCGCAAGTTCAAATCTTGCCCCCGCAACCAACAATTACCTCAGGTTTTAAAGAACGGCGGCGGCGTCTGCACGGACTTGCCGCCCTTGCTTTGCCGCACAAGAAGCCCATCCTTGCGTCGGATGGAGCGGCTGCATGCAGAAAGATGACCTTGGACTTCCTTTGAGCGGCGCCTCCAGTCGCAGCCGCGAGCTTTACGCCGTTGCCCTGGGCAATCTACAGCGCTTCGGCGGCGATCCCGTCGCCCGGCTGAATGAAGCCTTGGAACTCGACCCGCATTTCACCATGGCCCATGTGCTGAAAGGATACCTTTTCGCGCTGAGCACGGATGCCGCGGCGACCCGAACAGCGGCGAAGATTCACGAGGCGGCGCAAGCCACAAGCGGCACCGAACGTGAGCGGGTTCATGTTGCGGCGCTCGGGGCTTTGACTAGGGGTGGGTGGCATGATGCCGGCGCTCTTCTTCAAGAGCTTACAACAACCGAGCCCCGCGACGCACTCGCGTTGCAGGCTGGCCATCAGATTGATTTTTTCACAGGAAATGCCGCTCGGTTACGGGATCGGATCGGCTTGGCGATGCCGCATTGGCACGAGCGGATGCCCGGCTACCACGCGGTGCTGGCCGCGCATGCCTTCGGCCTCGAAGAAAACGGCGACTACGCAGCGGCCGAGAAGGCCGGTCGGCGCGCCGTGGAACTCGAGCCGCGCAACGGCTGGGCGCAGCATGCGGTCGCGCATGTGATGGAGATGCAATGCCGCCAGCGCGACGGTATTGCCTGGATGCGCGCCAACCCGGATGTGTGGTCGCAGGAAAGCTTTCTCCAGGTGCACAATTGGTGGCACCTCGCTCTTTTCCACTTCGATCTCGGCGAGGCCGACGAGGTGTTGGCGCTTTATGATGGTCCGATCTGGGGCAACCAGTCCAAGGCCGTTCTCAACATGGTTGATGCCTCCGCCATTCTTTGGCGGCTGCATCTCGGGGGCATCGACGCCGGGCAGCGCTGGAACACGCTCGCGGATGCCTGGGAGCCGGCGGCTGGTGCTGCAAACTACGCCTTCAATGACATGCATGCCATGATGGCCTTTGTGGGTGCCGGGCGGCCGGCTGCGGCCGCGCGCCTCTTGGAGGCGCAGCAGTCGACCATGAGGGGAACCAGCGACAATGCCGGATTCACGCGCGACGTTGGCCATCCGGCGGCCAAGGCCATATGGCTGTTTGGCCAAGGGCAGTATCGCGAGGTCGTGGCGCTTTTGAAGCCCTTGTCGAAGATCGCGCATCGCTTCGGCGGAAGCCATGCGCAGCGGGACGTGATCGACCTCACGCTGATCGAAGCGGCGTTGCGTGCCCGGGATGGCGAAACGGCAGCAATGCTTGCCGGGGCACGTAAGCAGAGCCGCCCCGAAAGTCCTCTGTCCCATCTTTTTGCCGATCGGGCTGCCGTCCTCCTCCCTTAATTTCGAGCCGCAAAGAAATCTGGCGCATCCGGCGTTTGCGGCTTCTCGGCTTCGGGCGATTTGCTATGAGTGGACCGCGCTGCGGGCGCTTGCCCGTTTCACTGGAGGACTGCGATGTATCTCGGACTCGATCTCGGCACCTCGGGCGTCAAAGCCCTGCTGATGGACGGCGAGCAGCGCATCATCGCATCCGCCAATGGCGAGCTTCAGGTTTCGCGCCCGCGTTCCGGCTGGTCGGAACAGAACCCGCAAGACTGGCTCAACGCAACGCAAACCGCTGTTGCAGGATTGAGGGCCAGCCATCCTGCGGAACTTGTGGCTGTGAAGGGGATCGGCCTTTCCGGGCAGATGCATGGCGCCACCCTTCTCGATGCGTCCGGCGCCGTTTTGCGCCCCTGCATCCTTTGGAATGACACGCGCTCGCACAAGGAAGCCGCCATTCTCGATGCCGATCCTCGCTTCCGTTCGATCACCGGCAACATTGTGTTCCCGGGCTTCACCGCTCCCAAACTCGTCTGGGTCAAGGAAAACGAGCCGAACCTGTTCGCCCAGGTCGCCAAGGTGCTTCTGCCCAAGGATTACCTGCGCCTTTGGCTTACGGGCGAGACCATCTCGGAGATGTCGGATTCTGCTGGGACGGCGTGGCTCGACGTCGGCAACCGCCGTTGGTCGTCGGAGCTTCTGGCCTCAACCGATCTCGACGAGAGCCACATGCCGCGCCTGGTGGAAGGAACGCAGGTGGGTGGCGTGGTCCGCGCAGAGCTCGCGGCCTCATGGGGCATGGGCAGCAGGGTCGTGGTCGCGGGCGGCGCCGGCGACAATGCGGCGTCAGCTTGCGGCATGGGCACGGTGACTCCGGGCTCCGCTTTCGTTTCGCTGGGTACATCCGGCGTTCTTTTTGCTGCCAACGCATCCTATCTCCCCAATGCAGAAAGTGCCGTGCACACCTTCTGCCACGCGCTGCCGAATACCTGGCACCAGATGGGCGTCATCCTGTCGGCGACGGACTCCTTGAACTGGCTGTCGCGCATCACCGGAAAGAAGGCGGCAGATCTCACACAGCCGCTCGGCGAAACGCTCAGGGCGCCAACGGGCGTGACCTTTCTGCCTTATCTTTCCGGAGAACGGACCCCGCACAATGATGCCCTGATCCGCGGTGCCTTTGTTGGCCTGGAACAAGAAACCGGGCCGGTTGAGATGACGCAGGCCGTGATTGAAGGCGTGGCTTTCGCGATCCGCGACAATCTGGAGGCCCTCCGCAGCGCCGGAACCGAGCTCGCCCGCGTCACCGCAATCGGCGGCGGGTCGCGCTCGGTCTATTGGCTCAAGGCAATTGCCACTGCGCTTGGAACGCCGGTCGACCTGCCGGCGGACGGCGATTTCGGCGCGGCGTTCGGCGCGGCACGGCTTGGGTTGATCGCAGCAACAGGTGCGGATCCTGTGGTTGTGTGCACGCCGCCGGCAACGCGATCCACCATCGACCCCGAAGGCGATGTAATGTCCGCCTTCGCGGATGCCTACGGCCGCTATCGCCGGCTTTACCCCGCCATGAAAGCGGCTTGAGCCGTTCCCCATCCGCTTCTTTTCGGAAGGATCTTTCCCATGACCACAGGTTTTTTCGGCGACGTTCAGCCGGTGCGCTTTGAAGGTGCGGATAGCACCAATCCGCTCGCCTACCGCTTCTACAACAAGGATGAGGTGGTGGCGGGCAAGCGCATGGAAGACCACCTGCGCTTTGCGGTGGCTTACTGGCATTCCTTTGCCTGGCCCGGCGGTGATCCGTTCGGCGGCCAGACCTTCGAGCGGCCCTGGTTCACCGATGACATGGCCGGCGCCAGGCTGAAGGCCGACGTTGCCTTCGAGATGTTCACCGCGCTCGACGTGCCGTTCTATTGCTTTCATGATGCCGATGTCCGGCCGGAAGGGCAGAGTTTCACCGAAAGCGCACGCCGGCTCGACGAGATCGTCGACATCTTTGCCCGCAAGCAGGAAGAAACCGGCGTCCAGCTCCTGTGGGGTACGGCGAACCTGTTTTCCCACCGCCGCTATATGGCGGGCGCCGCCACCAACCCTGACCCGGATGTGTTTGCTTATGCCGCCGCAACGGTGAAGCACTGCATCGATGTTACAAAGAAGCTCGGCGGTGCCAACTACGTGCTGTGGGGTGGGCGCGAAGGCTATGAAACGCTGCTCAACACCGACCTCAAGCGCGAACGCCAGCAGGCCGGCCGCTTCTTGTCCATGGCCGTGGACTACGCCAAGAAGATCGGCTTCACCGGCACGATCCTGATCGAGCCCAAGCCGCAGGAACCGACCAAGCATCAGTATGACTACGATGTCGCGACGGTGTACGGCTTCCTGAAGGAGTTCGGGCTCGAGAACGAGGTCAAGGTCAACATCGAGCAGGGCCACGCGATCCTTGCCGGCCATTCCTTCGAGCACGAACTTGCGCTGGCAGCCGCGCTCGGCATCTTCGGTTCAATCGACATGAACCGCAACGATTACCAGTCTGGCTGGGACACGGACCAGTTTCCCAACAATGTGCCGGAAATGGCGCTTGCTTACTACGAGATCCTGAAAGCGGGCGGCTTTACCACGGGCGGCACCAACTTCGACGCCAAGCTGCGCCGCCAGTCGCTTGATGCCGAGGATCTGCTCGTCGCCCATATTGGCGGCATGGATGCCTGCGCCCGCGGGTTGAAGGCTGCAGCCCGAATGCTTGAGGACGGTGTCTTGAGCGGCTTCGTCGAGGAGCGTTACAGCCGCTGGAACAGCGCGGAAGGCCAGGCGATACTTTCGGGCCAGCGCACGCTGGAAGACGTGGCGCGGCGCGTGATCAAGGATGCGGTCGACCCGCAGCCGCGTTCCGGCAAACAGGAATGGCTGGAAAACGTCGTCAACCGCTACGTTTGACGGCTCTTACTCCCAGAAGCGCTTGGCGTCGGCAAAGTCGCCATGCGCTTCGGACGCAGCTGCGATCAGCTTCTTTTTCTTGGTGCCGCCTGCAAGCGCCTGCGCATCGGGATCATCGCTCAAGCCAAGGTGCTGGATCAGATCCGGCGCTGCGGCGAGATCGTTCAAGGCTCCGAGCTGGTCCTGCAAGGCTTCCAGGGCTGCCACGAATTTGCCGTGGCGCCGGCGCTGGCGTTTGTCCGTGTAAAGGCCGGCAAAGAACTCGGCTGCATAGCGCAGCTTCTTTGCGTCCTTTCGGACCTCATGGCGCTCGGCTTCTTCCAGCTGGTCGAGCTTGCCACCGCCCTTCTTGACCTTCTTACGGAATTTCTTGAGCGGTTGCGCTGCAAAGATCGGCGCCGGCTTGGTTCGCTGCTCGTGCGTGTCCTCGTTCGTCAGCCATGGTCCCATCGAGGTCCACTCAACTAGGTCGATCATCATCATGCGCACGCGCTTGCCGTTCAGCGCCGTGATGATGCGGTCATAGGCTTCGTCGCGCGCCGTTTGCAGCCTTTCGCGCAGTGCTTCCGCTTCGTTTCGCTTGATGAGAACATCGAGGTCCCGCCCTTCACCCAAAAGGCCCGCGAGCCATTTCAGGTCACGGCGGATCAGCTCGGCATCGTCATCAGCGTATAAAGCCTTGAAGATCGTGAGCGCGGCGCGGAGGCGCCGCAGCGCCACGCGTGCCTGATGTAGCGCGGCCGGGTTCCTCGTATCGAGAAGCAGGGCTTCATTTAGCCGGTAGTGCCGCAAACAGGCGGTGATGATCGCCTGAAACGCCGATTGTGCCGACATTTCGGGCACGAGTTCGACCGACTCAGCCTTGAAGCTCTCGGCTTGAGCTTCCAGAAACAGATAACCTCGTTCGGCCTTGCTGTTGACGCTCAGCCGGACCGGCGCGAGTTCGTCAAGCTGGCGGGCAAGCCGAAACAGCACGGCAAGATCGCCGCGCTTGCTTTCCATTTCCATCTCGTGGATCGGCGAACGACGTTCGGAGGCGAGGATTTCGCCGACATCCAAGGCGCACTCGACGGCGTCCTCGCCATCCACGAACTGCCAGCGACGGCGCTTAACGCTCATGCGGAACACCGGCGTCAGGCTGTCCGCATCGTGGCCGAGCAGCATCGCCAACGGCGTTTGGCTGTCGATCACCAGGGTTTCCGATGGCACGACGCGCTCCCATTCAGGGCGCGCAAACAGGCCCGCCGCCTTTCTCGAGGTGCCTTTCAGCGTTTGGACAAGCTGATCGTTTTCGCGGCGAATGCGCAGGGAGAACCCGTTGGCCCGCAACTGTCGTTCCGGCGTGTCGAAATAGGTCGCCTTCAGCTCGAGCGTATCCGGGTCGCTTCCAAACAGGCCCGATGATGCGATCTTCTCGACATCGTCTTCAGCAATCTGAAGCTTCAGTTCAATTTCCATTCCGAGCCTCACAACGGCGAACGCTTCGCATCATAGCTAAGGCGGTTTTCGCTTTTCTGACAGTAGCTACCATTTATGTCGCGAGTCTCCAGCAGAGGGTCAGCCGCTGCGCATGCGGCCCGGCGGCTTGCCGAAGGCGCGCGCGAAGGCGCGGGTGAAACCGGCTGCGCTGGAGAAGCCCGTGCGTTCGGCCACAACGGCCATCGGCTCCCGCGTGTCGAGAACGAGTCGCCGCGCCGTCGCAAGGCGCAAGCGCAAAGCATAAGCGCCTGGCGTTTCGTTGAGCGCCTTCAAAAACAGTTTTTCCAGCGTGCGGGTGCTGACGCCCACCCGCCGCGCGATCGCAGAGATCGGCAGCGGCTGGTCAAGGTGACTTTCCATCAGGCGGATTGCGGTTGTTAGGCGGGGATCGTGACGGTCCAAACGGCCAAGCGACACCAAAGGCTGCGCATCGTTGGGAGCACGCGCCTGATCATAGATAAAGACGGACGCCACATCCAGCGCCACAACGGCACCAAGCCTTGTGCGCACCAGATGCAGCATCAGGTCGAACGTTGGCGACGCGCCGCCGGCGGTGAAAACCGGACCGTCGATCACATACCGATCAGGCCTGACATCGCTGCCGGGGAACGCGGTGGCGAAATCTTCCATGTCTTCCCAATGCGTGGTGGCGGCCCTGCCTTCCAGCAGACCGGCATGGCCCAGCACCCAGGTTCCGGCTTCCACGCCCCCGACCGCCCTCGCCGCACGGCCGACGCGCCGAATGGCTGCAAGTAAGGGCCGGTTGGTTTGAAGCCGTGTGCCGAAGCCCCCGATCGCAATCAGCACGTCGGTCGGTCTGCTTGCATCGAAGGAGCCATTCACCGCGACCGGCAATCCGCACGTGGTGATCGGAGGCGTTCCATCCGCCGACACAAGGTGGAAGTCGAACAGCTTTTCACCAGTAATACGGTTGGCAGCGCGCAACGGATCGAGAGCGGATGCCACGCACATGATCGAGGCTCCGGAGAAGACGAGAAAGGTCATGCGCAAGGGCGCATCTTCAGAACGGAAGATCGACGCTGGTTCGCTTTTCATCAACCGAGCTTCGTAAATCATCAAACGGCCGGTGCCAACTGCGTGGATGATCGCGCTTCCAATCTAGGAGGATCTGCACCATGCCGCTCGAAATGAACCGCGAGGTTTTCATCACCTGTGCCATCACCGGTTCGGGCGGAACACAGGACCGCAGCCCGCATGTGCCGCGTTCGCCTGAGCAGATTGCGCAATCCGCCATCGATGCCGCTAAGGCCGGCGCGGCCATCGTTCATTGCCATGTGCGTGATCCCGAAACCGGCAAGCCGCGACGCGACGTGCATCTTTACCGCGAAGTGACGGAGCGCATCCGCGACGCCAATGTCGACGTTGTGCTGAACCTCACCGCTGGCATGGGGGGCGACATGGTGTTCGGTGATCCTGAGAATCCGCTGCCGCTCAAGGAACAAGGCACCGACATGGGGGGTGCCACCAACCGCATGGAGCATGTGCGCCAGTGCCTGCCGGAAATCTGCACGCTGGATTGCGGCACGATGAACTTCGCGGAAGCCGACTACGTGATGACCAACACGCCCGGCATGCTGCGCGCAATGGGCGGCATGATGACCGAGCTTGGCGTGAAGCCCGAGATCGAGGCTTTCGACACCGGACATCTCTGGTTTGCCAAGCAGCTCGTGGCAGAGGGTGTTCTGAAACCGGACGCGCTGGTGCAGCTTTGCATGGGTGTGCCCTGGGGCGCACCGGACGACCTCAATACCTTCATGGCAATGGTCAATAACGTCCCGAAGGAATGGACCTTTTCGGCCTTTGCGCTCGGCCGCAACCAGATGGCCTATGTAGCAGCCTCGGTTCTTGCCGGCGGCCATGTGCGTGTCGGGCTGGAAGACAATCTGTGGCTCGACAAGGGCGTGCTTGCCACGAACGCTCAGCTTGTCGAGCGGGCGGTGACCGTGATCGAAACGATGGGCGCACGCGTCATCGGGCCGGAAGAAGTCCGCAAGAAACTGAACCTGACCAAGCGCGCGCCGCTGCCTTCCGCTGCCTGAGGATGCAAGCCATGACCAAGATCACCAAGGCTGCAGCGATCGGCGGCGGCGTTATCGGCGGGGGCTGGATCGCGCGGCTTGCGCTAAACGGGATCGACGTAAAGGTCTTCGATCCCCATCCTGAAGCCAAGCGCAAGATTGATGAGGTGATCGACAATGCACGGCGCGCTTACAAGCGCATGGCGGTCAAGGGCCTGCCTAGGGAAGGCGAGGTCACCTATTCACTGTCAATCGCCGAAGCCGTAGCTGGCGCCGACTTAATCCAGGAAAGCGTGCCGGAGCGGCTCGACGTCAAGCTGAAGACGCTGGCGGAGATCGATGCCGCGGCTCCGGTGGACGCGCTGATTGGGTCATCCACGTCGGGCTTCAAGGCGACCGACATGGCAAAGGACCTGAGGCACCCTGAACGCTTCCTAGTCGCCCACCCGTTCAACCCTGTTTACCTCCTGCCGATCAATGAGATCGTGCCTGGCGAGAAGACCAGCAAAGAAGCGGTGGAGCGTGCGCGCGAAGCCTATACCAGCATTGGCATGAAATGCGTTGTGCTCACCAAGGAGATCGACGCCTTTGTCGGTAACCGTCTGCTTGAGGCTGCATGGCGCGAGGCGCTGTGGCTGATCAAGGACGGCATATGCACCGTCGAGGAACTTGACGACATCATGCGCTATGGCTTTGGCATGCGCTGGGCGCAGATGGGCATGTTCCAAACCTATCGTATCGCCGGCGGCGAAGCAGGCATGCGCCACTTCATGGCTCAGTTCGGCCCGGCACTCTCCTGGCCCTGGACCAAGCTGATGGATGTGCCGGAGTTCAATGACGAGCTGGTCGACCTTGTCGCGAAACAGTCCGACGATCAGTCCTCCAAATGGTCGATCCGCGAACTTGAGCGGATCCGCGACGAAAACCTGATCGGCATCATGGAAGCGTTGGCCAAGGCCGAGAATGGCCAGGGGTGGGGCGCCGGCGAGTTGCACAACTCCTATGTCACGCGGCTCGGTAAGGGCGCGCCCAAGATTTCCAAGGCGGCCGAAAAGGCCAAGGCGACTAAGCCGAGGAAAGTCGGCGCGAAGAAGAAGGGCTGAACCCATGCATTTCGGTCTTTCGGAAGAGCAGCAGCTGATCGTCGATACGACGCGGGCCTTTGTCCAGAACGAGCTTTACCCGCATGAACTCGAAGTCGAGCGCACGGGCCATCTGCGCATGGACCTCATCAAGGAGATCCAGGGCAAGGCGATCGCAGCCGGGCTCTACGCCGCCAACATGCCGGAAGAGGTGGGCGGTGCGGGGCTCGATACCCTGACCTGGCTGCTTTACGAGAAGGAACTCGGCCGCGCGAATTATGCGCTGCACTGGACCTGCGTTGCCCGGCCCTCCAACATCCTGCTGGCCGGCACCGACGAGCAGAAGGAGAAGTATCTCTATCCCTGTATTCGCGGCGAAAAGTGGGACTGTCTTGCCATGACGGAACCGGGCGCGGGTTCCGACCTGCGCGGTATGAAGGCGACCGCGGTGCAGGACGGCTCCGACTGGGTGCTGAATGGCACCAAGCATTTCATCAGCCATGCCGACATCGCGGATTTCGCAATTTGCTTCATGGCCTCGGGCGAGGAAGAAGGGCCGCGCGGCAAACGCAAGAAGATCACCGCCTTTTTCGTCGACAAGGGCACGCCGGGCTTTGCCGTCCGCGATGGCTACCGCAATGTTTCGCATCGCGGCTACACGAATTCCGTTCTTGAATTCGACGACTGCCGTTTGCCCGCCGGCCAGGTGCTGGGCGAGGTGCACAAAGGTTTCGAAGTCGCGAATTCCTGGCTCGGCGCCACGCGCCTCCAGGTTGGCGCCACCTGTCTTGGCCGAGCCGAACGCGCGCTGGAGCAGTCGATCGCTTATGCGGCCGAACGGCAGCAGTTCGGCCAGCAGATCGGCAAGTTCCAAGGCGTGTCCTTCAAGCTGGCCGACATGGCAACGGAGCTCAAGGCAGCCAACCTGATGGTTATGGAAGCCGGCTGGAAATACGATGCCGGCACCGTCACCGACGAAGACATGGCAATGGCCAAGCTCAAGGCTACCGAAATGCTCGCGTTTGTGGCCGATGAAGCCATCCAGATCCATGGCGGTATGGGCTTGATGGACGACCTGCCGCTGGAACGCATCTGGCGCGACGCTCGGGTCGAGCGGATCTGGGAGGGTACTTCGGAAATTCAGCGCCACATCATCAGCCGTTCGCTGCTCCGCGCGGTGGGCGGATGAGCCGCCTCGAGCGTCTTCTTCGGCCCCGATCGATTGCTGTGGTTGGGGGCGGGGCCTTTGGGACGGCCGTCGTGGCACAATCGCTCAAGATGGGGTTTGCCGGCGAAATCTGGCCGATCCATCCGACGAAAAGCGAGGTCTCTGGCGTCACCGCCTATCCCGACGTCGCTTCTCTGCCAGGCGCACCGGATGCCGTTTTCATCGGCGTCAACCGCACGCTTACAGTGGATATGGTGGCGCAACTGCACGCCAAGGGTGCCGGCGGCGCAATTTGTTTCGCGGCTGGCTTCCTGGAAACGGACGCGGATGATGCGGACGGTGCGCGGCTGCAGCGCGAACTTATCTCGGCGGCCGGCGACATGCCGATCATCGGCCCGAACTGCTACGGCCTGATCAACTATGCCGATGGTGCATTGCTTTGGCCTGACCAGCATGGCGGACAACGCCTGCCGGAAGGCGCCCGCGGGGCGGCGATCATCACGCAATCCTCCAACATCGCCTGCAACCTGACGATGCAGCAGCGCGGCCTGCCGGTCGCGTTCTTGATGACGGCTGGCAATCAGGCTCAAACCGGCCTGTCCGATATGGCGCTCGGCCTTATCGAAGACCCTCGCGTTTCGGTTCTTGGCCTGCATATTGAAGGTTTCGATTCCGCCGCCGGGTTCGAGCGGCTCGCGGCGCGGGCGCGCGAACTGCGCAAGCCGATCGTTGCCATGAAGGTGGGGCGGTCGGAACAGGCGCGCGCTGCGACCGTCTCGCACACGGCGTCGCTGGCAGGCTCGGATGCCGCATCCGACGCTTTCCTGAAGCGCCTCGGCATTGCGCGGGTAGATACTATCCCCTCTTTCATCGAGACGCTGAAGCTGTTGCACGGCGTAGGTCCGCTGACGGGTGGCGCGCTTTCCTCGCTGAGCTGTTCTGGCGGAGAAGCATCGGTGATGGCCGACAGCGCCGAAGGTCGTAGCGTGTTTTTTCCGAAGATGGAGCGGCACCATTATGCGCGGGTAAAACAGGCGCTGGGGCCGCTGGTCGCGGTCGCTAACCCGCTGGATTACAACACCTTCATCTGGAACAACGAGCCCGCACTGACCCAGGCCTTCACCGCCATGGTTTCCGGCGGCTACGATCTCAACGTGCTTGTTCTCGACTTTCCTCGCACCGACCGTTGCTCCGACGCGGCCTGGTGGCCAACGGTAAATGCTTTTGAGGCCGCACTGAAGAGCCATGGCGCCAAGGGCGCGGTTGTCGCTTCCATGGGCGAAAACCTGCCGGAAGCCGTCGCACAGGACCTGTTCGGGCGAGGAATTGTGCCCATCCATGGCATTGCCGAAGCCATGGATGCGGCGGAGGCTGCGTTGGCAATCGGGAAGGTGTGGTCTGCACCTCCATCTGCTGCCCTGCCCACCGCGGCTTCGAGGCCAAATGGCATAACGCACACCCTGACGGAAGCAGCCGCAAAGGCCTCCCTTGCGCAAGCTGGCCTGCCCGTTCCACAAGGCATGGAGTGCGCCGGCACGGAAGAAGCAGTGGCAGCGGCTGAGCAACTCGGCTTCCCTGTTGCCCTGAAAGCGTTGGGGGTTGCGCACAAGAGCGATGCCGGCGCAGTCTTGCTCAACCTGAAGGACGAGGCTGCGCTTCGCGAAGCCGCGCATCGCATGGTGGGTCTGGGGACCGGCCTTTATGTCGAACGCATGGTGACTGGCGCTGTGGCGGAACTCATCGTCGGCATCACGCGCGAGCCGCTTTTTGGGCCGGTGATGACGCTGGGCAGCGGTGGCGTGCTTGTGGAACTCCTGCAGGATACGGCAACTCTGATGCTTCCTGCTTCGGCCGGCGAGATCGAGGCGGCGCTGCGTGGGCTCAAGCTTTTTCCGCTGCTTGACGGCTATCGCGGACGCGAGAAGGCTGATCTCATGGCGGCAATCGCTGCCATCGAGCGGATCGGCGCCTTTGCCCTCGAGCATGCCGACGGCATCGAGGAGATGGACATCAACCCGTTGATCCTTTGTCCGGCAGGCAAGGGCGCCTGGATCGCGGACGCCCTGATTGTGGAACGACTGGAAGGAGACCGCGCATGAGCGAGTTCATCAAGACGCGCAGGGAGGGTGGCGTTCTCGGAGTGACGCTCGACCGGCCAAAGGCAAACGCGATCGATCTTGCCACATCGCGAGAAATGGGACTGACGTTCCAGGCCTTCCGCGACGATCCGGATTTGCGGGTCGCGATTGTTCGAACCGCCGGCGACAAGTTCTTTTCGGCCGGTTGGGATCTGAAGGCTGCGGCTTCTGGCGACGCTGTCGACGGCGATTACGGCGTGGGCGGCTTTGCCGGGCTGCAGGAGCTGCGCGATCTCAACAAGCCGGTGATCGCCTGCGTGAACGGCATGGCAGTTGGCGGTGGCTTTGAACTCGCGCTTTCCTGCGACCTGATCTACGCGTCCGAGCACTCTTCCTTTGCGCTGCCTGAAATCAAGGCCGGTACGCTGGCTGATGCGGCCACCATAAAGCTGCCGAAGCGCATCCCCTACCATGTTGCCATGGATCTGCTTCTGACCGGTCGCTGGATGGACGTTGCCGAGGCGCATCGCTGGGGCCTCGTCAACGAGGTTTTGCCGGCCGACAAGCTGGAAGATCGTGTTTGGGAGGTCGCGCGGCTGCTTGCTGGCGGCCCGCCGCTGGTTTTCGCGGCGATCAAGGAAGTGGCGCGCGAAGCCGAAAGCAGGGGCTTTCAGGACATGATGAACTTCATCATGCGGCGCAAATTCCGGACGGTTGATGAGCTTTACGGTTCGGAAGACAACATGGAAGGCTTCAAGGCCTTTGCGGAAAAGCGGGATCCTGTTTGGAAAGGCAAGTGATGGCCGCGGATTATTCCAAGCTGATCGATGCGGAAACCTGGGCGTTTATCGAGCGCACCAACAGCTATTATCCGCCGGACACGGTGGATTACACAGTCCAGGAGCAGCGCGCGATCTACGACCGGATGTGCCGCGAGTTCCATTCGGGCTACCCCGCCGGGGTCACTGCCGGCACAGGCCCGGTGGAAGATCCCGCCGGTGATGTGCAATGCCGCGTGTACCGGCGCGACAATCCCGACAATGCGGCAGCCGTCATGTATCTTCATGGTGGCGGCTTTATTCTCGGCGGGCTGGAAAGTCATGACGACGTTTGCGCCGAGATTTGCGCGCAGACCGGCTTCGACGTCATCTCTGTGGACTACCGGCTTGCTCCTGAACACAAGCATCCGGCGGCCTTCAACGATGCCATGACAGTGTTCCGCTTTCTGCAAACACGTCCCAAGCCCATCGTGTTGTGCGGGGATTCTGCTGGCGGCAATCTGGCGGCTGCGGTGGCGCATGCAACGCGCGGACAGCCTAACCCACCGATTGGGCAAGTGCTGATCTATCCAGGGCTCGGCGGGAACCAGAGCGAGGGCTCCTACGTCACCCATGCCGACGCGCCGATGCTGACCAAGCGTGATCTCGATTTCTATCGCGCGGTGCGCACGAGCGGCGGCGATCTGTCAAAGGATTATACGTTCGCGCCCTTGAGGGACCCGGACATGAGCGGCCTGCCGCCAACCGCCATCATCACGGCAGAATGCGATCCTCTTTCGTCCGACGGCGAGACCTACCGCGACCGGATTCAGGAAGCAGGGGGGCGAGCCTGGTGGCAGGAGGAGGCGGGGCTTGTGCACGGCTATCTGCGGGCCCGGCATTCCGTCGCCAAGGCGCGCGACAGCTTCACCCGCATCGTGAACGCAGTATCGTTCCTTGGGCACAAGGAGTGGCCCTACTGAGTCGCTCTCATCAAAGTTCGTGCGACAGCAGCGTTGTCAGAGCGATGGCAGCCAGGGCGAAAACCGCGATTTTCCAAACGTCTTTTCGCTTGCGCAGGCCCGGAAGGCCCAAAGGCCGCCATAAATGAAGTGCCATCATTATCAGAATGATGATGGAAAGGGCTTTGCTCAAGAGACGTCCTCGCAGGTTCGGTGGCTGGCCTGCGCGCCTGATCTTTCGTATGACACGGCCGCGTCGACTCTCAAGAGAGCGTCCTAGCGAAAACGGGAGCGGCGGCAAAGCCGCAAGCGGGCGGCAATGACATCCCTGAGCAAAAGCGACGCTGGAGTTCGCGGTGCTGAAAGGAACACATCTGATCGGGCATACAAGGCTCGCTCTTGGAATGTGGCGTCATGCAGACAGGGGGAGTACGCATGCAGAAGCAACATGACGATCGTTTGAGCTACGAAAAGGCGGGTGGCGAGTTCATCCCGCTGTCCCCATCGACACCCGACCGCCGCGTTGAGATGAGCGTTGAACTCGACGCGGATGTTGCCGAGAAGATCAAGGCGCTCGGACCGGATTGGCAGGAAAAGGTCAACCTCATCCTCAGGACTGCAAAGCTCTAGCCTGATTGATCTTTCCCGCTGCATCGACTGGACGGCGGCGTTTCTGTCCGCCAAACATCACGGGCAAGGTGGAGGAAGAAGATGCCGTCGCAGTACCACGAAACTTATTCAGCCTGGCAACGTGACCCGGAGCGCTTCTTCGCCGAAGCCGCAAAGGAGATCGACTGGTTTACGCCTTGGGACAAGGTGTTTGATCCCGAAGCGGGCGTTTATGGCCATTGGTTTGTCGGTGCCACCTGCAACATGTGCTACAACGCCCTGGACCGGCATGTCGACGGCGGGCGCGCCGATCAAACGGCGCTGATCTATGACTCGCCGCTGACCGGCACGAAAGAAACCTACACGTATCGCCAGATCCTTGATGAGGTGGTGGCGCTCGCCGCAGTGATCCGCGCCCAGGGCGTCGAAAAGGGCGATCGTGTCATCATCTACATGCCGATGGTGCCGCAGGCAGCCTTTGCCATGCTTGCCTGTGCGCGGCTAGGCGCCATCCATTCCGTCGTGTTCGGCGGCTTTGCCGCCAAGGAACTCGCAACACGCATCGACGATGCGCGACCAAAGCTGATCATCTCGGCATCATGCGGGATCGAGCCCACGAGGATCATCGACTACAAGCCGCTGTTGGACCAGGCCATCGACATGGCGACTGCCAAGCCCGCCCGTTGCATTATCCTCCAGCGGGCGCAAAAGCCCTGCGCTCTGACCGAAGGGCGTGACCTCGACTACCGTGACAGCGTTGAGGACGCCAGAAGCGCCGGAACCACGGTGGAATGCGTCCCGGTGGAAGCGCCGGACCCTCTTTATGTTCTTTATACATCGGGCACCACCGGCAAGCCAAAGGGCGTGGTGCACGACACGGGCGGGCTCATGGTCATGATGAAATGGACCATGTGGAACGAGTTCGGCGTCAATCCTGGCGAGGTGTTCTTTTGCTCGTCCGATGTGGGCTGGATCGTCGGCCACCATTACATCGTTTATGGCCCGCTTCTGCACGGCGCTACATCGATTCTTTATGAAGGCAAGCCTGTGGGCACCCCCGACGCGGGCGCGTATTGGAGGGTGATCGCCGAACACGGCGCGGTGGGGCTTTTCACGGCGCCAACAGCCTTCCGCGCCATCAAGAAGGAAGATCCGGAAGGGCGGCTGGTCGGGGACTACGACCTGTCGAAGCTCCGCACGCTTTTTTTGGCGGGCGAGCGCGCCGATCCGGAGACGATCAAATGGGCGGAAAACAAGCTCCGCGTGCCGGTTGTCGACCACTGGTGGCAGACTGAAAGCGGCGCGCCGATCAGCCACAACCCGGTGGGGCTCGGCATGCTGCCGGTGAAATACGGCTCACCGGGCATGCCCATGCCCGGCTACGACGTGCAGGTAGTGGACGACAGCGGCCACCCGGTTCCCCGCGGCACGCTCGGCAATGTGGTGATCAAGCTCCCCCTGCCGCCAGGCGCGCTGCCGACGCTCTGGCAAGCGGATGAGCGCTGTCGGGAAGCCTATCTTGCCGAGTTCCCCGGCTTCTACAAAACGGCGGATGCAGGCTTCATCGACGAGGACGGCTATATCTTCATCATGTCGCGCACCGACGACATCATCAATGTCGCGGGCCATCGCCTGTCCACCGGCAGCATGGAAGAAGTGGTTGCGGAGCATCCGAACGTCGCCGAATGCGCCGTGATCGGCATCGCCGACTCCTTGAAGGGACAGGTTCCACTTGCGCTTGTTGTGCTCAACGCCGGCGTGGAGCGGGACACGGCCGAGATCGAGCGTGAGGTGGTGGCAATGGTCCGCGACCGGATCGGTGCGGTGGCGGCCTTGAAGCAGGTGATTGCCATCAAGCGCCTGCCGAAAACGCGCTCGGGCAAAATCCTGCGCTCCACCATGCAGAAGGTGGCGGATCGGGAAGAATGGACCATGCCAGCCACCATCGATGATCCGGTCATCATGGACGAGATCAGCGAAGCGATGGGCCAACGCGGCTTGGGCGGCAGCGGAATGGCCAAGGCCGGTTGATTTCGCTGCGCCGGGCAGACACTGTCGCGCCGCAACGCGACAGCCCAGCATGGAGATTAGCATGGCACTCGACGGCAAAACCGCAATCGTGACCGGAGGGGCAAGCGGCATCGGGTTTGCCATTGCGGAACGCTTCGTGCGGGAGCGGATCAAGGTCATCCTTGCGGATGTGGATGTTGCAGGTGGCGAGAAGACCATCGAGACCCTGAAGCGCTTGGGCGAGGCGAGCTTCGTCAAAACGGATGTGTCCAAGCGTCTTGACGTGCACAATCTGCTGGCGGCCGCGAACGACCTTTACGGTGACATCGACATACTCGTAAACAACGCGGGTGTGGTGCACGGTGCAGACTTCCTCGACGTGGAGGAAGCCGACTTCGACCGCGTTCTTGCAATTAACCTCAAGGGCGCTTTCCTTACCGGGCAGGCGGTGGCGCGCTTCATGGTGGAAAAGGTCAAGAACGGCGGAAGCGCTGGCGCGATCGTGAACATGTCCTCCGTAAACGCGGTTTTCGGCCTCCCAAACCAGGTCCCTTATTCGATTTCGAAAGGCGGCATGAACCAGTTGACCAAGGTGATGGCTATTTCGCTGGCGCCTTATGGCATTCGCGTCAATGCGATCGGTCCCGGATCCATCAACACGGCCATGCTCGCCTCGGTCAACAACGACCCTGAAGCTCGCCGCCGAATCTTGTCCCGCACGCCCATGGGTCGCGTGGGCGAAACCTCGGAAATCGCGTCGATTGCCGCCTTCCTTGCATCCGACGACGCCAGCTACATCACCGGGCAAACGATCTATGCGGATGGTGGACGTCTTCCGCTCAACTATACGGTTGCCGTGAAGGACTGACGCCTCACCTCGACTTACGCCCTTCCTGCTCTTCTGATCTCGCTTCGGATGTTCCTGACACTATGTTGTCAGCAGTGTCATGCGATGGTCCACTCCCGTCCGTCGTTGCGGACGCGGGTTTGCAGGTCTCGCCGCTTGTGGCTGAGCAGGAAAGGGTTTCGTCGATGCGCCGCGCCGATCGCCTGTTCCAGATCGTTCAGCACATGCGCGGCAGCCGCTTGGTGACGGCGCAGAAGCTCGCGCAATGGCTGGAAGTTTCCGAGCGCACCATCTACCGCGACATCGTCGATCTCCAGGCCACTGGCGTTCCGATCGAAGGCGAGGCGGGTGTCGGCTATATCATGCGGGAAGGCTATGATCTTCCGCCCTTGATGTTTACCCGCGACGAGATCGTGGCGCTCGTGGCAGGCGCGCGCATGGTACGTGCGTTCGGGGGCGCCACCATGGCCCGTGCCGCCGAGGAGGCCCTTGTGAAGATCGGGGCGGTTTTGCCTGAAGGCGAGCGCGAGCGGATCAACCGGACGGAAATTCATTCCCCGCTTTGGGTGATCAAGGACCAGGACCGGGCCGCCATTGATCTGATGGAGCGCGCGGTGGAAAGCCGCGATGTGGTTGCGCTCGACTATCTCGATGAGCAAGGTCGCGCGTCCACCCGGGACGTTTGGCCCCTGGGGCTCTGGTTCTGGGGCAAGGTCTGGACTCTAGCCGGGTGGTGCGAGTTACGCGGCGACTTCCGCACCTTTCGAATTGACCGCATCGCGAAGCTAGAACTGGCGGGGCGGCGCTTCAAGCCCGAACGTGGCCGTATGCTGAGCGACTTCTACCGCGCCATGGAAGCACGCGAAGGGCAGGAGCGTGTTTATCACCGAACTTCGGTGGCGAGCTGATCACAAAAAAGCGGCAGTCCGAAGACTGCCGCTGATTGGCGTCAGGAAGAGAGCACCGAGCCTTACTGCTCGTCCTCGTCTTCCGTCTGGCTGCGGTTCTTCAAGGAAGACAGCTTGGCGAAAACCGCATTCGCGTCGAGTTCCTTGTCGTCCTCGTTCTGCGGTTCCGCGACTTCAAGGCGCTCCGTCATGGATGCCGGCAGCAGGGTTTCTCCGGAGGCTGCTACGGGACCCTTTTCGCGCGACGCGCGGCTCACTTCGAGGTCAAGGTCAATCTGCGAGCACAGGCCCAACGTCACGGGATCCATCGGCGTGAGGTTGGCTGCATTCCAGTGCTTGCGCTCGCGAATCTGTTCAATCGTTGCCTTCGTGGTGCCGACAAGCCGCGAGATTTGTGCGTCCTTCAGCTCAGGATGGTTGCGGACGAGCCAGAGAATGGCGTTCGGGCGATCCTGGCGCTTGGACAAAGGTGTGTAGCGCGGGCCCTTGCGCTTCGACTCCGGCACGCGAACTTTTGGTTCCAACAGCTTCAGGCGATGGTTGGGATCCGCCTCGGCTTTGGCGATCTCATCGCGGCTGAGCTGACCTGTCATCATCGGATCCATGCCCTTGATGCCCTGCGCCGCTTCGCCATCGGCGATCGCTTTCACTTCAAGCGGATGCAACGAGCAGAACTGGGCGATCTGATCGAAAGAAAGCGCTGTGTTGTCGACCAGCCAGACGGCTGTCGCCTTGGGCATCAGGAGCGTGTTCGCCATCAGATAAATCCTCTCGTTCGCCCGCGTCTTTCTCGCGGGCGGTGGTTCAAACCACCAGATTTTGGAAATCACCTCCGATATAGCCAAACTGAGACCGTCCCGCAACGGGAATGGCTTCGCGGCGGTTTTTGCCGCGTGTTCGATCCGGCGCCGCTGGACAGAAAGGCCACTTTCGTTTCTGCTGCTGTTTAGATCCCTCGAAGGAACCAGCCATGGCCAAAGGACAAGTTCGCAGCAACAAGGAAGTGCGAAAACCGAAGAAGGACAAAGCGGCTGCTGCAAAGCCCGCTTCTTCGCCCTTCGGCTCGCAGGTCAAGGATTCCGGCAAGCCGGGAGCTCCCGGTAAAGGCAAGTAGCGCACGCCCGGGAGCGTCTCGACTCTCAGGGTACCTCAAGAACAATCTTGCCGATGTGATCACCGCCTTCCATGCGTTCATGCGCATGGCGGGCGTCGTTGAGCGTGAAAACACGATCCATGACCGGCGCGACTTCGCCCGAAGCAAGCAGCGGCCAAACATCGGCCTCCAGGGCCGCGGCAATTGCGGCCTTGAACTCTACCGAGCGTGGCCTCAGCGTCGAACCGGTGTGGTGAAGTCGCTTCACCATCAGCTTGGATACGTCCGTCTGCACGGACGCGCCGTTCAGGGTTGCGATCTGCACGATACGCCCGTCCATCGCGGCAGCGTCGTAGTTTCGCGCAACATAATCGCCGCCTACCATGTCCAGGATCACGTCAGCGCCTTTGCCGCCGGTGAAATCCTTCACGGCCGTCACGAAATCTTCTTCGCGGTAATTGATCGCGCGATCGGCGCCGAGCTGTTCGCAAGCGGCGCACTTGTCGGCCGAGCCAGCCGTAGCGATCACCTGAGCGCCGAAAGCTTTCGCCAGTTGGATGGCCGTCGTGCCGATGCCCGATGTACCGCCATGCACGAGAAAGGTTTCACCCGCCTTCAGCCCGCCACGCTCGAAGACGTTGTGCCACACGGTAAAGAAGGTTTCCGGCACTGCCCCGCCTTCCACCATGCTGAGGTTTTCCGGCAGGGGCAGGACGTTGGTTCCATGAACACGGCAGTATTCGGCATAGCCGCCGCCAGGCACGAGCGCCACGACGCAGTCGCCGACCGCCCAGCGGGGTGTTTCCGGCCCAACCGCTGCAATCTCACCCGCAACCTCGAGGCCCGGGAGGTCCGACGCATCCTTAGGTGGCGGATAGGCACCCTTTCGCTGCAAAACATCCGGGCGGTTGATCCCGGCAGCACGAACCTGGATCAGCACCTCGCCGCTCCGCAACTGGGGGAGGGGCCGCTGTTCCGGCACAAGAACTTCCGGTCCGCCGGGGTTCTTGATCGCCACGGCGCTCATTGTTTCGGGCAGATGACCGTTCACCGGTGCGTCAGGCATGACAATCCCCTTCATTCGGCTGGTTGCCTTTCATGAAGCCGCTTTATCTATGCTTCAAGCGAGCAGAATAAAGCGGAGGAGTTCGGTGAGCATCTTCGAGGAAGAATCGCGCAAGCGGTTGGCAGCCCATGAGATCGGTCAGGATCTGGCGCTCTTGTCGGCTGACGAGCTTCGCAGTCGCGTTGAGATGCTGCGAGCTGAAATCGCGCGGCTTGAAGAGGAACTGGCGGCCAAGCATCAAACGAAGTCGGCGGCCGAAGCGCTTTTCCGCCGCACTTAGTCGCCACCTGTCGCCTCCAACCTCCCTGCCGATTCGCTCGGCGGACTAACTCCAAAGATGGTGATCCATGCTTGCGAGCTACCGTCCGATCTTTTCCCTGCTGCGCGGCACTGCCTTCCTGCTTGCTGCGTCCGGTCTTCACAACCTGCTTCTCCCGCTGCGCGGACAGGCGGAAGGGTTTTCGACCTGGTCGCTTGGTCTTCTTGGCACAGCATGGGCGGGCGGCTTCGTGGCTGGCTGTGTTTATGCGCCCCGGCTCGTCCGCCGCGTGGGGCATGTGCGGGCGTTCGGCACTTTTTCCGCCTCCGCGGCGATCATCGTGCTGATTACTGGCCTCGTGATCAACGAGTGGGCCTGGATCATATCTCGTGTTTTCACCGGCTTTGTCATGGCCGGGGCATTCATGGTGATTGAAAGCTGGCTCAACGAGAAGGCGACCAACGAGAACCGCGGAACGGTGTTCGGTCTCTACATGATGGTCACCTATGCTTCCATCATGGCCGGGCAATTGGCGGTGGCAGCCGCGGATGTCAGCACAAGCTCGCTGTTCATGGTGTCAGGGATCCTGTTTTGCTGTTCCTTGATCCCGACCACCGTGTCCATTGCAGCAACGCCCCAGCCGCTGCAGGACGTTTCGCTCAATCTGAAAGGCCTTTATGCCAACTCGCCCGTCGCGTTCACGGCCTGCTTCCTTGTGGGCGTGGCGAATGGGGCGTGGGGCACGCTAGGCGCCGTCTACGGCGCGCGGATCGGCATCTCCACGGCCGAAATCGCCGTCATGATGAGCCTTGTCGTGGTGGCGGGAGCTGCGATGCAGATCCCGGCAGGGCGGTTGTCCGACATCACGGACCGGCGGTTTATCCTTGCGGGAGCGGCGCTTCTTGGCGCCCTGATCGGTGTCCTGATCTTCTTGATCGAGCCACGCTCGGGCCTCGTGGTGATCGTGACGACCTGCGCTTACGGCGCCATGGCCTATATCCTGTATTCGCTGGCTGTTGCGCATGCGAACGACCATGCCGATGCCAGCGATTTCGTGAAGATCTCCAGCGGATTGCTGCTGCTTTACGGCTTCGGCACCATGATCGGACCAGTGCTCGGTTCGGCCCTGATGTCGGAGATGCGGCCCGAAGCCGTATTTCTCGCCACCGCCCTCGCGCATGGCACGCTTGCAGCCTATGCGGTGCTGCGCATCTCGCGGCGAGCCCCGGTTCCGATCGAGCAGCGTGAGGCCTTCAACGCGCTGCCGGCGGAGCGGGCGCAAACACCGCAAGCCATCCTGCTAGATCCGCGTGGGCCGGATGATGAGGAGGAGGGACGGAGCGATGTGGAAGAACGAAAGGATCGGGAGCTTGCGGAGCCTGTTCCCGGCTAAACAAAAACCGCGCCACCAGAGGCGGCGCGGAGCACTGAAGACGTCTCGAGGGATCCGATGATCCCAGCACACTTAATGGGTCGTGTGCGCCACCTTGAGTTTCGTGATCTCATCCTTGAGCGCGAGCTTGCGTCGCTTCAAAGACAGGATTTCCAGATCGTCGCTGGAGGGGCTCGCCATCGCCTGCACGATCTGCTTTTCCAGATCTCCGTGCTTGCGCTGCAATTCCTCAAGATGGGAAGTCAAAGACATCATCTATTCTCCCTTCTGGTTCCTCGAACTGAACCGCGCCGGGCTTGTTCCACCGCGGCCCGAAGCTCCGTGACGGTTCAATGACACTTTGCCACCGAAGCAGTTCCGTGTCGAACATCACGTAGTAGCATTTAACGTTGGGACAAGATGTGTTATGCGCGAGCCAGATGCTGAAGGGCATCGTTTTCCACCCATGCCGCCAGCGTCCAGCGCCCGGAGTGACCACTTCATGTCCGAACAGGATCAGGCTGAAATCCGCCTGGAATATGCGCGCATCAGGCAAGAGCATGCTGATTTCGACGCCGCCATCAACGCAATGATTGCAACCGGCTGTGATCCGCTCCAGATCCAGCGGATGAAAAAGAAGAAGCTCGCCTTGAAGGACCGCTTGTCCGAGGTGGAAGACAAGATCATCCCGGACATCATCGCCTGACTAGTTGGCAAACGGAACAGGACGCCTCGCATGGACGGTAAAACCGTTGATGTCGCTGTGATCATGGGCAGCCAGTCTGACTGGGCGACCATGAAACATGCCGCCGATATCCTGGATCAACTGCGCATTTCGCATTCCGACCAGATCGTGTCGGCACACCGAACGCCCGAGCGGCTGTTCGACTTCGCCAAGGGAGCCAAGGCGGCTGGGTTCAAGGTCGTCATCGCAGGGGCGGGCGGTGCAGCGCACCTTCCCGGCATGGCCGCGGCCCTGACCCCGCTGCCCGTGTTCGGGGTTCCGGTGCAATCCAAGGCGCTTTCTGGCCAGGATTCGCTTCTGTCGATCGTTCAGATGCCGGCCGGCATCCCCGTTGGCACGTTGGCGATTGGACGCGCCGGCGCCGTCAACGCAGCGCTGCTCGCGGCCGCGGTTCTCGCGCTGCACGACGAGGAACTCTCTAAGCGGCTTGATGCTTTCCGAGCCAATCAGACGGCCGGCGTGGCCGATCATCCCCGGGATGACGCATGACGGGTTTGCCAGCGGGTTCCACCATCGGAATCGTGGGCGGTGGTCAGCTTGGCCGCATGCTCGCCATGGCCGCGGCGCGGCTGTCCTACAAGACAATCATCCTTGAACCGCAAGCGGACTGCCCGGCTGCGCAGGTGGCGAGCGCGCAGATCATTGCCGCCTACGACGACCGCGACGCGCTTGGGCAACTGGTGCAAGTCTGCGACGTGGTGACCTACGAGTTCGAAAACGTTCCGCTGCCGGCCGCCCACCACCTCGTCGCGTCCGGTGCTCGCCTGTTCCCGCCGGCACGTGCGCTCGAAGTGGCGCAGGACCGGATTGCCGAAAAGGCTTTCCTGAACGGAATCGGCATCGAGACCGCTAGGTATGCTGCGGTGGGAGATGACGCGGCGCTTTCCCGCGCGCTGGCTGACTTCGGGAACAGCGGTATCCTGAAAACCTGCCGGATGGGCTATGACGGCAAGGGACAGAAGCTGTTTCGCGATGCCCATCCGCAGCGGGTGGAGGGGACCTATGCCGCCATGGGCGGCGTACCACTGATCCTTGAAGCGCTGGTGCCCTTTGAGCGCGAAATCTCCGTAATCGCGGCGCGCAGCGTCGATGGCTCCGTTGTCGCCTATGATCCTGCAGAGAATGTCCACCGCGAGGGTATTCTGCGCAGCTCCACTGTCCCGGCGCGCATTGGGAGGCAAACCGCAGAACAAGCGCAGGCTACTGCCGGGCGCATTCTCTCGGCCCTGGACTATGTGGGCGTTATCGGCGTCGAGTTTTTCGCGCTCGCGGACGGCACGCTGAAGGTTAACGAGATCGCGCCGCGGGTGCACAATTCCGGCCATTGGACCGAAGCCGCCTGTGTCCTGTCACAGTTCGAGTTGCACATTCGCGCAGTGGCCGGCCTGCCGCTTGGCGACACCCGTCGCCATTCCGACTGTTTGATGGAGAACCTGATCGGAGATGACGTCGAGCGCGTCCCGCAGCTTCTCGCCGAGAGCGGTACGCTCGTGCACCTTTACGGCAAGAGCGAAACGCGCGCAGGCCGCAAGATGGGCCATGCAACGCGCTTGATCGGCTGACAGCTCACTGCGCGTCGGGAACGGGGCAGCTCATATCGATTTCATCGCACACGAGGTAGTCTTCGAGCTTGTCCGCGCGCTCGCTCGTGATGTCGGCGAGGCACTGGCTTTCGAGCATAGGAAAAATCGTGCCGCCTTCGGCGTTTGCATTGAGAAAGCGGCATTCGGCATCGCGGAAGGTGATCCACGCCCGTTGTGTCGCCCGCAACCGCTGCTTCAGGTCGTCTTCGCCTGTTAAACGGCTTTCGATGGCACGATAGGCTGTGTTGAGGCGGGTATCCGCTTCTTCTAGCGCCTCAGCGGCACACAGGTTCAGCTCCATCTGGTTTTCGCTGGTTTCACAGTCCTGGGCGGCCGCCGTCCGCGGCGAAACGCAAAACAGCGCCAGCATGGCAACAACAAAAATGGGTCGCATGATGAAGAACCTCCGGCCTGTTGTTAGATGCAACCGCGCGCCTATGGTCAAGATGCGGTTGACATCGGCACCGGCCCTCGGTTAGAGACACGCCACAGTTTCGGCGCGCCTTCGCGGGCGCGCCTTTCATTTCGGCCGCGAGGCCGCACCGACGGATTGAGCCGATGAAGATCAAGAACTCCCTGAAGGCCCTCAAGGGTCGTCACCGCGACAACCGCATGGTCCGCCGCAAGGGCCGCATCTATATCATCAACAAGACTGCGCCGCGCTACAAGGCTCGCCAGGGTTGATCGTTGGCCGGCTTTTGGCTGGCTCACGCATTTATCAGTTGGACGTTCCGCACGACCTGACTAATCTCAGGGTCATGCGGAACGTTTTTTTGTTTATGGTGCTGGTGCTTCTCGGCGGGCTTTCGGGTGCCCGGGCGGCGGAGCCCGACGTGCAGCAGGTCCTTTCCCCGACGTCGCGCGAAACGACGCGGCATAGCCAGACGTTGGACGACCTGTTCCACGCCTTGAAGCGCGAAGGCAACGTGGTTGAAGCCGAGCGCACCGCCAACAAGATCAATGCGGAACTGGCCCGTTCCGGCAGCTCCACGATCGACCTGATGATGAAGTGGTCGGCCGATGCCCTCAAAAACAAGAAGTACAGCGTTGCACTCGATTTTCTGGATCAGGTGATCACTCTCCGGCCCGATTTCGCGGAAGCCTTCAACCGCCGGGCGACTGTGCATTTCGCGATGCAGAACTACGCAAAGTCGATGGCCGATATCGAGCGGACGGTGGAACTTGAGCCGCGCCATATCGGCGCGATGGCGGGCTTGGCACAGATCATGAAAAGCACTGGCCGAAAGGAACTGGCGCTGCGTGCCTATGAGCGCGTGTTGAGCGTCTATCCCGCTTTCCGCCAGGCCCAGGATGAGGTCGGTCGCCTTGCCGATGAACTGGCCGGCGAGCGCGCCTGACGTCCTTGCCTTTTTCTATGAGCCGCAAGAATGCTGCAGTGAACCAGCGCTATAAGCCAGTCGTCCTTCCACCCGATTGGTGAGCGCTTCCATGCAGTCCGTTCTGCTTGCTGCTGCCGCAGTGCTTGCGACGCTGTTTTTCCTCACCCGGGTCGGCGCAGCATGGATTGCGCGGCGTTTCCCGCCCGTCGGACACTTCGCGACGGTCCGCGGAACGCGCCTGCATTATGTGCATGTGCCCGGCCCCGCCGATGGCAACCTTCCAGTTGTGGTTTTTATCCATGGGGCCAGCAGCAATCTGCGGGACCAGATGGTGCCGTTTCTTCCCGTGTTTCGCGGGAAGGCCGAGCTTCTTTTCATGGATCGTCCGGGTCTTGGCTGGTCGGAACGGGGCCCTCGAGGCACCAACCACACGCCAACCGAACAGGCGCAAACAATCGCCGCTCTCCTCGAGCACCTGGAGATAGACCGGGCCGTGATCGTCGCCATTCCTTTGGCGGCGCGGTTGCCGCCGCGTTTGCGGTGGCGGAACCGGCGAAAACCGCGGGGCTTGTGTTTCTTGCCGCCGCTTCGCACCCTTGGCCGGGTGCTGCCACTTCCTGGTACAACAAGGTCACGTCGGTGCCGGTGCTCGGCTTCCTGTTTGCCGAGCTTTTCGCACTGCCCGGCGGCTTGACGCGTTTGCCACAGGCTGTGGCTTGCGTCTTTGCACCGAACGCCCTGCCAGCAGACTATTCAGATCAGGCGGGTATTCCGCTCATCCTGCGGCCCGGTTCGTTTCGCGCCAATGCCGAAGATGTGGAAGGGCTTTACCGGCATGTCAGCGCCACCGCGCCGAATTACCCCACGATCACGGCGCCGACTGTCGTGATCACGGGAAATCGTGACACGGTCGTTTACGAGGAAATCCACTCGGAAGGGCTGGCGCGCGACATTCTCGGCGCCGAGCTGGTCTGGGTGGACAATCTCGGCCACAAGCCCGACTGGGTGGCACCTGACCTCGTGCTGGCGGCCGTTGCCAAAGTGGCAGGGAACAACGCGATCGACCTTCAGGCGGCAGCGCGGGTCGTCGAGGCGCGTATCGCGGGCGATCAACACAATGTCGGTCGTTGCCCTGAACCTGCCGGCGCAACGCAAAGCGAGCCGCTCGCGCAGTAGACTACAGGCCGCGAAGGCCGTCCGAACCGATATAGGCTATGCGCAGCATGTTGGTGGCGCCCGGCGTGCGCAGCGGCACGCCCGCCGTCACGATCACACGATCACCGGGCGAGCCGAACGCTTCGCTGTGCGCGATGCGGCAGGCGCGATCCACCATGTCGTCAAGATCGGTGGCGTCCGGCGTGACCACGCAATGGCAGCCCCACACGAGCGACAAGCGCCGGGCCGTTTCCACAACAGGCGACAACGCTATGATCGGCACCTGCGGCCGTTCGCGGGCCGCGCGCAACCCGGTGGTGCCGGATGCGGTGTAGGTGACGATCGCCGATAGTCTCAGCGTTTCCGCGATCTGGCGCGACGCCAGGGAAATGGCGTCAGCGCCCGTGGCTTCGGGCTCGGTGCGCTGGGCATTGATGATGCCGGGGTAGGTGGGGTCGCGTTCCACCCGTTCGGCGATCTTGTTCATCATCGAGACGGCTTCTGCCGGATATTGCCCGGCTGCCGATTCCGCCGACAACATGATGGCATCGGCGCCCTCGAACACCGCTATGGAAACATCCGAAACTTCGGCGCGGGTCGGAACCGGCGCCGTGATCATGGATTCCAGCATCTGCGTTGCCACCACCACCGGCTTGCCGGCACGGCGCGCTGCGCGTGTGATCTGCTTCTGGATCCCCGGCACGGCTTCGATCGGCATTTCGACGCCGAGGTCGCCGCGCGCCACCATGAGCGCATCCGAAAGCTCGATGATCTCGGCCAAACGGGTGACAGCCTGCGGTTTTTCGATCTTGGACATCAGCAAGGCCCGGCCGCGCGCAACCTTGCGGGCTTCCGCAAGATCTTCCGGCCGCTGGATGAAGGACAAGGCGATCCAGTCGACACCGGTTGCGAGAACCGCATCAAGATCCTTGCGGTCCTTTTCGGTAAGAGCTCCGACCGGCAGCTCCGTGTCCGGCAGGCTCACGCCCTTCTTGTCGGAGATTTTGTTGCCGGCAACGACGCGGCAAGCGATGCTCTGGCCGTCGCCTCCTTCCGCCAGAAGCTGAAGGCGGCCGTCGTCGATCAGCAGGCGGTGGCCCGGCTTCACTGAGGCGAGGATTTCAGGATGCGGCAGATGCACCCGGGTGGCATCGCCTGGCGTGGGATCGTTGTCGAGCGTGAAGCTTTGCCCGATCTCGAGTGTTACAGATCCAGCGGCGAACTTGCCGACGCGCAGCTTCGGCCCCTGCAGGTCTGCCAGGATCCCGATCGGGCGACCAACAGCCTGTTCCACAGACCGGATGCGCCCGACCAGCGTTTCCATCGTTGGATGATCGGTGTGGCTCATGTTGATGCGAAATACATCCGCGCCGGCTTCGAAAAGCTTGCGGATCATCGCTTCGTCGGAGGAAGCGGGTCCCAGCGTTGCGAGGATCTTGACCTTGCGGCTGCGTCTCATTGGCCACCCGTTCCGGTAACGGCGCCGTTGCCGTTTGCTGCCGGGTCGTCGGTCAACTGGACCATCCAGCTGCCTTGATCACCGGTGTCGTATTCCTGGAAGCCGGAGCGCTGGAAACCGCGTGCGAAGCAATCGTTGACGCCGGCAATTTTGAACTCTCGTTCGGCCACGCACATATTGACGGGGCCGTCCCAGCGTCCTCCACGCTCGGCATCTTCCGCATAAAGGTAGTAGTATCGCGACGAGAGCGGGCCCTCGATCAGCGTCTTGCAGCTGGAGCCCTCCACATGCCACCAGCCTTCCGTCACCCAACCGGCATTGGCGCGATAGCCGATGGCAACGCCAACCAGGTTCTGTGTTGCATTACATACCCGGAAGTCAGCTCGAGCTTCACCCGTTGCCGCACCCATCAACAAGGGCGCAAGAACAGCAGTTGGCAGGACGAGCTTCGCGGCGCGCGCGATTCGATCAAGCGCTGCGAGAACCGATGCGAATCGCTTCACTTCGTTTTCCCCTGCCCAATCCAAATCGACATGCTGACCACCCGCTCCTTTTCGGCAAACTCGGCCACCCTGTCAACGAAGCCGAGCCCCTCAATCAAATCGCTTGAATCCGCTTTTCTCGCCATTGGGCCTGATCGGCAACAATGTCGAAACAGCGGCATTGCTCGGCACAGCTGCACATGGGAAGAACCATGATCGTGCAACATGACAGATTTTCACCCTCAGCACTCATGACCCAACAGGTTTCCGAAGCGTTTGAGCGGATCGACGGCGATTGGAGCAGAGGCCTCTTGCTCCTGGCTGACCATGCGGGCCGAGCCGTGCCCGGCGATTATGCCGATCTCGGACTCACCGCACGGGAGTTCGACCGGCACATTGCCTACGATATCGGTGTCGCAAACGTGACCCGCGGGCTTGCTGCTGCGCTCGAGGTGCCGGCCGTGCTTTGTCCGTTCAGCCGTTTGCTGGTGGACCCGAACCGCGGCCACGACGATCCGACGCTGATCCGACAGCTCTATGACGGTACAATCGTGCCCGGTAACTACCCGCTGAGCCAGGAAGAGCGCGAGCGCCGGCTCGAGCGCTTTTACCGGCCTTACCACCGCGCGGTTGCGCAGGCCGTGGAGCAGGTCAGCCAAGCGAGCGGCAAGGCACCCTTTCTGTTTTCGGTGCACTCCTTCACGCCCGTGATGCAGGGACAAGAGCGGCCCTGGCATGTCGGCATCCTTTGGGACAAGGACGATCGCGTTGCGCGCCCGCTGATGGAGATGCTCGCGGCAGACCCGGTGCTATGCGTTGGAGACAACGAGCCCTACGAGGGCGCTCTGCGCGGCGACACGCTTTACCAGCACGCAACCGTGAAGGGCTATGCGCATGCCTTGATCGAGATCCGGCAGGATCTTCTTGCCACCGAAGCCGGTTGCATGGAGTGGATCGGACGGCTTGTGCCGATCCTGGAACAGCTGAACAGCATGTCCGACCTGCATCGCGTGCAGCATTTCGGATCCAAAACCGGTCCGCTCGACCACGAAGAAAATGTCTGAGGCTTTGAGATCATGACACCTGAACAAGAGCGCGATTTCGAGGCTGCGGCCTTTCGCCGGCTCCTTGACCACCTTTCGGCGCGCAGCGATGTTCAGAACATCGACCTGATGAACCTCGCCGGTTTTTGCCGCAACTGCCTCGCCAACTGGTATCGCGAAGCCGCGGAAGAAAAGGGCCAGCCGCTCAGCAAGGACGAGGCGCGCGAACTCATTTACCGCATGCCTTATGCCGAATGGCAGGCCTTGCATCAGAAGGAGGCGTCGCCGGAGCAGAAGATCGCCTTTGAGCAGGCGCGTCCAAGCGACCATTGAGGCGGCGAGCCTTCAACAGGCTTGACCCTGACCCGCGCCTTTGGCAATCGGACCGCCGCGCGACCGAACCCTTGTGTTCCTGAGTCGCTCCTTCCAGAACACCGGAGATCAGCATGGCCGATGAAGTGACCGATTCCTCGCAAACTGTTGCCGCAGGCCAGTTGCGCGCCTTCATCGAGCGGATCGAACGGCTGGAAGAAGAAAAGAAGAACATTTCCGACGACATCAAGGACGTGTACGCCGAGTGCAAGGGCACGGGCTTTTAGTCCCCCCTGCTTCGTGTAACCTTCGAACAAATCCAAACACTTCAATGGACTACACGATCGCGAGTGGCATCACACGCGTTCGAGCCGACCAAAGGAATCACGACATGGCCGACGAAGTCACCGACAGCAGCCAAACTGTAGCGGCAGGACAGCTGCGCGCCTTCATCGAACGCATCGAGCGCCTCGAGGAGGAGAAGAAAAATATCGCCGACGATATCAAGGACGTATACAGCGAATGTAAGGGGACCGGATTCGACACCAAAGCGGTCAGGCAGATCATCCGTCTCAGGAAGCAGGATCAGGCCGAGCGCGAAGAGGCGGAGGCGCTCCTCGACCTGTACATGAACGCGCTCGGCATGTGACTCCGATTTCAGGAGTGTTGCGTTGCGTTTCAGCGCCCGCTGCGAATGAGTGAGGCGTGAGTTGCTGGGGCGGCGTAGGCCCGAAGTGTAGCAAGCCGATGCCCAAGCAACACCTCCAGGAGGCTCCCTCCGGAAGAGACTTAGCTGCGGTTGGAGGATCTAATTTCTTCACCCTGCCCCTTGAGGGCAGGGCTTCCTCCGCCGAAGAAAAGCGGGCGGGAAGCCTAGCTGGGGCTTATCTCGGCAGTTGCTTCGAGAGAGCCATGTCCCGGCTGGCTCAGAACTGCAAGTTGCGATCCTGAAGTTTGTCGCGACGCAGTCGTAAACCCGGTCCGGCTGAAGCGTGCGCAGCGGTGGGTCGATATCGGATATCGCAGGTGGAGTCCTGGCCGGAGTTCTCGCCGTCCGCTTCGGTGCGAAGCCGCCAACTGGTTCGTCCGGAGGCCTATTCTACCCCAACCGTCCTGACAGGCGCCCCTTGAGCGGAAGTCAGCCTCGGCTTCAGAACCTCAGGTCATCTCTCGATAGCATCGAAAGCGGAATCCTGAATCCTGCCCCGTGACCCCCGTCGGCCTCGACGAAAAGGACTCCCTTTTTCTCCAGCGCCGCACGGAGAGCCGACAGCGTCTTGGCGGAGGCGGAACCGGCGGACCGGGCACGCACCAGCGTCCGGCCGCTCAGCTTGGCCGCGGCTGCCGTCTCGTCCACCGAGAGGCCGATCGCGTCCGCCGCAGCCGTCAGGACGGAGAGTTCCGACTCGTTGCCGGGTGGAAGCCGCAGGCCCGGACCTAGATCGCCTGCGCTCGGCTCGAATGTCATCCCGCACGCCACAAGGGCATCGCGCAGGGCGGCCAGCGTGGCTTGAGTCATCCGTTCATTGGCTTCGCTGCGCACCACGGTGCCCTTGTCCAGTCCGGCTGCGGCGGCGAGCTCGATCTGGGACAGGTCAGCGGCAATGCGAGCGGCGCGCAGCAACTCGTTCGGCACAAGCACGGGCAAGGATTCCTCGAATCCTTCCCTGATCGAATCCTTGCCGTCCTAGATCAAGGATTCGTTTCGGCGGGGTTGCAGCCACCATAAAAATGGCGTCTGAAGTTGTACTAAAAACGGTACTGGACGACATAATGCTAGTGCGGTATGTCGTCGTTCCAGGATCTTCCGAGATGATTCGGAAGCAGGAGAGATGATGACAGCTGATCGCAGAGCGAAGCACCAGCCGGACTATCTGCGGCTGCGTAGCCTCCGCGGCTTAGGCTTCAAGGTTGCCCGGGATCCCACGGAACTCATCGACGCGGGTGGCCCCGCAGTTCGATCGCCTTCCGCCGAAACGCCGTCGATCGCGACGCCATAGCGGACAGGCGCACCTGCTCGGGGTCGAAGGGGAGAGGGTAGTGGCCGTTTCGAAGGCGGCAGCGGACCGCAGGACAGCGCCCTCGCATCAGGGCCGACTGTCGACGGCGCTTTCCGGATCAGGCGAGCCTAAAGAACGAGCCTCAAGAAGAAGATGGACGTCATGGGAAACAAGACACCACGCGTTCGGGAAGCCCGCGGCGCAGGAGTTCCGGAAGCCGATCCGCTTCCGGGCTTTGCAGAGAACGGGCGCGCCTCGCTGGCTGGCGAGCATCTGCCCACCGCCGTCGAGTTGATGGCGGGCATGCCGTTCTTCGAGGGCAGCATGCACAGCGACATGGCGGAATGGGGGAGGGAGCATGCCAGGGAAATCCGGAAGCGCGGCGACCTGGATGGCGCCCTGCATCATCTGCGCCTTCTTGACCGCCTGGTCATGAACCCGGGCGAGGGGGCTGTCGAGAGGCTGCTCGCGGGGATCGATCCGGAGCTTGGCTGGCACGAGAGCGAGACGCGGCAGAGCCTGCTGCGGGCCCGCGTTTACCTCGCGCACTTCCTCGTGCCGGAGCACATGGTGTTCGTGGCAGGCGAACTCGCGGCCCTGAGCCTTTCGCATCCGGGCGCCGGCAGCCGCGTGTTCATCAGGAAGGCGTTCGCATGGACGGCGCTCTGCCACGAAATACAGCAGAGGGGCCTCCGTGGCGCCGTGACCGATTTCCCCGCCTTCGAGCGGGCCTTCGAGCTGAAGTTCGGAGGCGCTGCCCCGGCCTGCCGCGGAACCGCTCACTGAGGCTTCGGACACATGGCGGACGATCCGATCACGCGCCGTTACAGGCGCCGCGAACGTGCTGCAGCGCGCGGCGATCATCTCCCCGACGAGCGAGAGCTGCTGCGCGGCATGAGCTTCCTCTCCAACGACATCAACAAGGATGCCGCCGAATTTGCCAGCCGCCTCGCGCGCCGCATACGCAGGCGAAGGCAGCCCGCCCTGGACCCTCTGGCGCTGGCGCTTGACGAGCTCGAGCTCGGCTGCCTGGAGGATTCCGTGGATGCCATTGTCAGGCAGCTCGAAGACGTGCCCACCGACAGGTCCTTTTCCAGGGCAGCGGTGCGGCTGCGATGCCGCATCTATCTCGCCAACCTCGGGAGGTCGGACGCGATCGCCTTGACTGCGGCGGCGAAGGCGAAGGCAGCGCTCGACGAACGGTACTGGCGTCCCGAAGACAGGTTCCGGCTTGCCCTGGAAGCTTTGGGATGGGCAACCATGGCAGCCCGGATGGAAGCATCCACGCTGGGAGTGCCCCGTAATCACTACGCATCGCGTATCAACGGCGAAGCTGAATCCATCGGGCGCAGCTTCCGATCCGTCTTCGAGCACGCACGGGATGAAGCGGGTCCTGAACCGGAATTCAACGCTGATCCCGATCCTATTGAGGAACTCTCGTTCGAGAAAGAGCCCCTATCCGTCGCTAGGGCGCAGCAGGAGGGCGTGGTTGTTTTCACCAGGATAGGGAACGCGACGACGACAGCGGGAAAGCAGGTGCAGATAGAGTTTTCCGGGGTCGTAGGCGTTCGCCTTCCGCTGCCGGGGGTACCCAACGACCTCGCGGCTGTCCGTCGCCGTCTCCTGCACGAGTTTCCGTATGCGGAAGAGATCGTTGACTTGATGCTGGGGCCCCTTGCTTACCGTGATTGCGTGCGGATCCCGCCAACGGTCCTTATCGGAAGCCCGGGCAGCGGGAAGACAAGGTTCGCCCGTCGGCTCGCAGAAGAACTCGGACTCTCCTGCGAGGTGG
Organism: Tianweitania sediminis; assembly: GCF_017813335.1. Taxonomy (GTDB): domain Bacteria; phylum Pseudomonadota; class Alphaproteobacteria; order Rhizobiales; family Rhizobiaceae; genus Tianweitania; species Tianweitania sediminis. The sequence goes on from NZ_JAGIYY010000001.1 coordinate 1,016,548, forward strand.
TTCCCTGTGGCGGCATCTCCGACTCCTCGCTCGGGGGGACACCGCGCCAGTGGCACACGGGCCAGCCAAGCCTTCCCGTCATCACGATCCGGCGGGCCAAGAGCGCCGGTCCGCTCATCGTCCTGGACGAGATCGACAAGACGGGCGTGAGCCGCAACAACGGCGCGCTGCACGACGTCCTTCTCGGCCTTCTCGAACAGGAGTCCGCCGCGCGCTGGATGGACCCGTACGTGCTGGCTCCGTGCGACCTGCGGCACGTCACCTGGATCATGACGGCGAACGCTCCGGACCCGATTCCGCATCCGCTCCGCGACAGGCTGCGTTTCCTCCGCTTTCCTGATCCGCGCGCGGGGGACCTGGGCGTGCTTGCGGCACGGCTTCTGCAAGCCGGCTACGCAGAAAGGAACCTGGATCCGCGCTGGGCGATGCCGCTGGACGGGATGGAGCTCGAGGCGCTCTCCTCCGCCTGGCAGGGCGGATCGATGCGTGTCCTGCAGCGCCTCGTGGAATGCATCATAAAGACCCGGGATGCCGGCGGGCAGAGCCACTGAGGCAGTTAAATGAAGCCGACGATCCACTCCGGTCCCCGCCTCGGACATGACGAGCTCGATCCGGTCGTTCCTGCAGGGCCCTGCGACGTGACGGGCCAACTCAGCGCGGGTCTCATTCGGAACGATCTTCCAGGCTGCGGCACGGGTACGTGCAAGCCTTCGACAAACAGGAGCCAGGTGGGGACATGGTCATCAAGCTGAACCGGGACGGATCTCCGAATCCGCCGCTCGACCGGATGCTGGGCAAGCTCGGTTCCCTCGTGTCGGACATCGAAGCGATCCGGCGCGGAGTTTCGCCCGAAGAGCTGGCCGGCAACCAGCCTCCGATGCTCGCAAGCTGGACGCCTCGCCTAGGCCAAAAGATGTACCTCGAAGGGCTCTCGACGGGGCACCCGAAACTGTGCGGACAGGACCGCCTCATCTCGACGTCCGAGCTCTTCCTTCTTTCCGAGGACCAGGCGTGGGCGCGTACCCTTTCCCGCTGGTATCGGCTTGGCGAACCGGGCTTTCTCCCTGGCAGTGCCGTGCGCGCAGCCGAGACTTGAGGCATCGGAAAGGTCGGCTGTCATGAGGCTCTGGATCCTATCCGACCTCCATCTCGAGTACGCTCGTCTGAGCCAGCCGCTCGTCGTACCTGACGCGGATGTCTGCGTCGTCGCGGGCGACCTCTGCCGCGGGCCGGAGGCAGGAGTGCGCTGGCTGGAAGAGCACGTGGCCGGAAGCATGCCCTGCGTGTACGTCGCCGGAAACCACGAGTTCTATAAAGGCAGCATCCTGGAGGGCATCGAGGGAGGCCGCTCGGCGTCAGTCACAAGCGGGCGGGTCCACTTTCTCGAGAACGGGTCCGCGTCCCTGGGCGGCATCACCTTCGTGGGGGCGACGCTTTGGACCGACTTCCGGATCGAGGGTCACCGGCTGCTGGCCATGGCGCATGCGCGCGAGCGGATGAACGACTACCGGAAAATTTCCCTCCGCAGGAAACCATGGCAGAGATTCCTGCCTGAAAGCGCCGCAAGGCTTCACCAGGATTCCCGTTCGTTCATCGCCGCCGCACTTCGGTCCGCAGGCGGGCCTTTCGTGGTCGTCACCCACCACCTTCCCCTAAAGGCATCGCTCTCCGCGGAGCATGAGGGAGACCTGCTGAACGCCGCCTATGCATCGGACCTCTCGGAGATTCTCGATGAATCCGCGCCAGCCGTTTGGGTGCACGGCCACGTGCATGAGTCCTTGGACTACATCCACGGGGCGACCAGGGTCATCTGCAATCCCCGCGGGTATGCCGACGAGAACGGGCGGTTCGATCCTGCGCTGGTCGTCGAGGTTCCGGTCCCTTGACCTGACTTGCGCCTGCCGGGGTTGAGGGTGCCGTCGCGCCGTGACGAGACACCCGCTGGTTGCCCCGGCTCAGTGGCGCTGCCGATGCTGCACGGCACGGCACCCATAACCGAATTAGCGGTTATGGGCACCTCCCGTCTCCCGTTTCCTGGAACCCGCCATCCTTCCTGTCTTGGAAGCAAAGTCGAGGTCGGGGGTTGCCAGCGTTGTGGATCCGGACAAGCCTTGATGGCGAGCCAGAGAGGAAGTGCGCGATGAACCTGAACGTTTTCTGGGAAAGGGCAGAGCAGATGCTCGTGTCGGACAGGCACTGCCACAATCCCGCGCAGATCGCTGCCTTGCTGGAAGCAGCGGGTTTTCCGTGTACGGGTGCGGGGGCCTACGCCGTTCACGAACTGCTCTGGTCCACGGCGACGAAAGAAAGCAACCGCGTGCACCTGTTCCTCGCGATTACGTCCGCCCGGGCGGACCAGGTTGCCGAGGTGGGTCTCGATCGCCTTGGTGCCCTGCAGAGCTCTTTCCGGAGGCAGTCTCTCAGGCAGCCTGAACTGGCAGATTACGTTGATACCGCGGCGCGGTCGGTCGCCATGGCGGCGTTCGCAACTGTTATCCAAAAGAAGCGGGATCTGCTCGCGTTTCTCGGTTCGCAGAGCATCGGAGCCAACTCCAGCGGAATCGAGTTCCAGCGGCTCGAGGTCCTGAGCCTGGGAGAAGCCCTTGAGCTCGTGAGCGCGAACCGGGGAGGCATACTCCGCCTCCGCGGGAGGATCGGGGTGGGCTGCGAGTACTTCGACCGCTACGTCTCCCGAAACTGGGAGCGGTGGTCGCCTGTCCTGAAAGCGGACTTCCTCGGGATGCTCGACCAGGAGATGCCAGATATCGATCCCGTCGAGTTCCTCGACATCTTCCAGCAGGCCCTGATCGGCAGCGATTGGCGCGATGACCTTGCCGCTGAACTCGTGGCGCGAGGCAGCGGCATCCTTGATGCCGCTGCGCGATTGCGGTGGGAAGCTGCACTCAACGAGTTCGAGCCCGTCGATCCTGAGGAGCAGGCCGAAAGTCTGGGTAGCGAAGCCGTAGCTGCCTGAGCCGGGCCTCTCGCTTTCCAGGCGGAACGGCTACCTGGAAGTGCAGCACGGCTATTGGCCGCCGATTACAAAGGCACTGTCCTCAATGGACAGCTTGGACGCGATGGTTATTACGTCGGCCGCAATGAACCGGCCCGCATCATCAGTCATGCAAGAGAGATGGCAACCCGCCGTAACAGGATTCGGGCCTTCGAAGGATCGAGGACTGAAAACAGTCCGTTCTCAACCTTGAGCTGGCGGGGGGAAACCTGTCCAGAAGCAAGACGTCGCTCGTCCGCATCGCGCGAGCGCTGCTTGGCTGCACGACGGTCTTTCACGCTGAAGTATTCTGCCTTGGCGACCATTTCAGTCTTCTCTCAGAGCCGTTTATCCATCTTCAGATCACGAAAGTCAATAAACGGACCACTTGTAGCACTTCCCGATAACCAATTCATGAATTCCGGGTTCCAGGCAGCGGACCGGCAGCTTCCGGTGCACAGAAGGCGAACACAGCCGTTCCGGATGCTTCCGCCCTCGACGACCGAGAGCCGGACTTTTCGTTTGCGGTTCCACCGGAAGCCCGTCAGGCTGGTGACCCTCATGAAGGAGATCGTCACCGAACCGTTGGAGAAGCGGCTGGAGTCGAAGTTCGGCGAGGGCCCGGTCCACGAGGGCATCCTCGCGATCTGGGTGAAGTCGAGCCGGACGACGAGGCGGGGCCCTACGAGATCACGTTCCTCTTCGTCTGCGAAGACGAACCCGCAGCCGAGAATCTTGACCACCTGCTGACGGAGACCTTCGGCACGGAGGAAGCCGTCGGAATCGCCACGGTCGACATCAAGGTCGAGATGCGCGTCACAAGCGCTGAAGGAACGACCCTCGCCGATGTCCAGGATCACGAGCGACTGTCGACGTTCGACCATTTCAGCAGTCTGGAGGAAGCAACCGCCTGACGATTCAACTTATGGATCTCCGTCGGTTTTCTCACGCTACATGGGTCTACAATCGCACCGCTTATGGATTAGATGAGCAACGGAAAATCGCAGAAACGCTGGAACGGACAGCACGACTTGGGTCAGATCACATCGACCACCGGGCAAGATGCGCGACCGACTGAACGGAGCTGTGTTCCTAACCCGCCACGGCTGTCTGCTCCAAGCCCGAATGTGGCGAAGGCCTGAAGGAGAGGGCTTACACCTACCGTTCAAGCGCTGCTTCAGATTGCCACCGGTGAACGGCTTCCCTAGACGGTCGCAAGGAGGCCATCTAAGGACTTCCGAACGCCTGCGTCGGCATCGTGTCCTGGTATGGATGTAGTGCTGTACTGAAACGATTCGAGCGCATGAGCAGAGCCGCCACCCCATCCAGCCATGTCCCATCCGTCGACCGGATCCTGCCGGGGATTGGCCTCATGCTGGTCTTCTGTATCGTCGCTCCCTTGATCGATGTCGCTTCAAAGATCGCGGTGCAGACTGTGTCGCCAGGGGTGGTGACCCTCGCTCGCTTCCTTGTTCAGGCAGCGCTTATGGCGCCGATCGTGCTCTTGATGCGCTTGCCTATGAGGATGAACGCATCGATCGCCCGGTTGATCCTTCTGCGCGCGCTGGCCAACATCGGTTCCACCATCTGTTTCGTAGCTGCGGTCAGGGTCATGCCGATTGCCGATGCACTGGCAGTGACCTTCCTGTCTCCCTTCATCCTGCTCCTCATGGGACGGTTCCTTCTGGGCGAACAGGTCGGTGCGCGTCGCATCGCGGCATCGGTGGTGGCCTTCTGTGGCGCGATGCTGGTAATCCAGCCATCCTTCGCCCGTTTCGGCGCCACGGCTCTGCTTCCCGTGGGCTGCGCCTTCTTCTTCGCGCTGTACATGCTGGTGACACGCCATCTCAGCCGCGAGCAGCATCCGGTGACGATGCAGCTGAACACAGCACTCGCAGCGAGCCTCATCTGCATTACGCTGCTCTCCATCGGTACGGCTGCCGACATTGAACCATTCAGCTTCGTGCTGCCTGCCGGGACTATCTGGCTGGCCTGTCTGGCAGTTGGAGCCGCGGCGACGGTGAGCCACCTGGCGATTACGTATGCACTCTCCTTGGCCCCATCCTCCACGCTGGCACCCTTGAACTATCTGGAGATCGTTACAGGTACAATTTTCGGGTTCCTGTTCTTCGGCGACTTTCCCGGCGGCATGATCTGGACCGGGATCGCCGTCATCGTCTCCTCTGGGCTTTATGTGATCAACCGCGAACGGGCTCTCGCCAGATTAAGGCTACCAAGGGAACTAGCTCGCTAACTCGGAGGCACCCTTGCGGGCCGGGAGGCGAATGGCCGCTGGCAAATCAAGTAGCAGGCGCAAGGATGCCTCAACGGGGGTCGTAAGCTGTCGTTCGCTGAAGTATCCGGAGCGGTGGAATGGAGAGGCTCCCCAACACCTTCAACTACGATATGGACGTAGTGTTGACATCGTGCTTGGCAAACTGCCCTTGGCGGGACCCGAAAGCGAGTTCCGCTCGGCTGTGGCTGCTCGAGACGGGACAGCCCGCAGGCTGGAGGTCCAGCGTTCGCGGGAGGCGTTCTGCTGCTCTCCAAGACTGACGTTGCCACGCCTCTCGCATTGGCAGCCTTGCCCGGACCCGAGGCAACCGACTTCGCCAACGCTGCCTAGGATTGCCTATGGAGTGTCCGAGGTCAATGCCAAGCACGGAGTACGCATGGTGGCAGACCACAAGTGCAAGCAAGCGGGCGAGCACACCTTGAAAGGCGGCCATCGCCGTGCGGCGCTGGGACAAGGCGGCCTCAAGATTGCCTGAGATCATCAAGCTCGCCTTGGAAGAGGATCTCCACGAGGTCGTCCAGCGCCTGGCGGAAACCTTCGACGTGCCCCTGAACGCAGCCGTGGCCATTGCGCTGCGGGATTAGGCAATCGGCAACGGCTACCTGCCGCCGGATGATGCCTTGGACGAGGGTACCCCGACCGAAGGCAACGCCTGAGACGGGAGATGCCGCCGCAGAACCCTTAGGCCAGCGGCGGTTTTCACGTGAGGCTCAGTTATACGGCGAGCCACCTGGCGGCGCGGCCCGTGTCGGGCTGGAACGTGTTGTCAGTCATGCGGTAGGACCGATAGCGGTCGTGCCACCACTGCAGACGGCGGCTAAATGCGCGCGCGGCGGCCGCTGTTGCCCCGCCAATGATGGCTCCTGCTATGAACGCTGCCGAAGGGAACCGAACGCCTTCATGTTCGCGGCAGCCTGCCCGCCGCTCCCGATAGCCGCAGCGGCCGTTGTCGTAGGCCCGTCCGTTCCTGCGCTCGAACCGATTCTCGGGAGGTTCCTTTCGCCGTTTCCAGCTTCAGGAAACAACAGCGGTCGATACTTCGCGAAGCAGGCACCACGACCGGAGCACGACATGACGCGGCCTGTTTCCGAAATCACAGAGGATCTCGTTGCAAATGTTGCGAGGATCGACCGACTGCTGAACGAGGCTGAACTGACCGCCTGCATCGAGAGCGCGGTGACGGGCTCCCCCGAGAAAATAACCCGGGACGCGATCGACCGCCTTCTGTCCGCCCGGCATGCTTCAGCGTTGATGGCGGCGAGTTTCGGCCGAAGGGTCCGTCCTCGCGTGAGCTAGTGCGGCCAAGACCATCGTCGGTGGCGTCTCCGTTCTGTGGCCCTCCCGGAACGAGACGGCACGAGCGTGCTGGGGATGTGCTGGCACGTCGATCAACTTACGGTTTTACTGCCGGGAGCACCCTTCCGATCCTCGGAACGGCCTCGTAAGCGTTGGCCAGCGCCCGCTGTTGCGGAATTGCGTTTTGGCAGGAGATTTGATCGCATGCTGATCACCATCGGTATTCCGCAGGAATCCCTGGTGGCCTTCCACCGGCTGTGCAGCGCCCACGGCATCAAAGTCAGAAAGGAGATCGAGGAAGGCCCTGCGGGCGGGAATCCTAGCTTCCACCTTGCTGTACACGACGCTGCCGCGCTGGCAGCGTTTGCGGAGTTCTATTGGGGGTAGCGGGCTCCTGCGCCCTGCGGAAGTGCCTGCAAAAGATCCGGCGGGGCGAGGGCGCCCGCCTCAGCCTGCATAGATCTCGATGAATTTGCGATGCGCCCATCCGGAACTGCACGGTCCGGTGTAAGGTGCCGTCTCGCGCCAGTCCGTAGTGACGCCGCACGGTTCGAAGTCGCCCTTGATGTAGACGACTCCCAGCCAGTCACCTCTTTCCGCGCAGACGAATACCTCCTGGCCGTTGTGGATCTTGTCGATCCTCTTCGACTTGATGTCGGGTGCGGCCTTGACCGCCAGCCAGCCGTCGCCGTTTGGATCAAGCCCTTTCACGTAGGCGTTTGAGCATGGATCAAGCCCCGTTCCGCCCTCGATCATGACGGGCTTGGAAGGCCGCTTGAACCCTTCCTGCGAGCCGCTGGATGTCGTCGCGGCAGCCAGGAGGGCCATGCCCAAAAGGAATGTCTGCGTCTTCGCGGTCATAGATCCAGATCCTCCGTCGGCCCCAACGCGGATGTCTCGCGGGCGGATCCCTTGCGATCAGCCACACGCTTCCTCCGTCAGCCCCTTCCGTTTCCGTGAGCTTGGGGCCGATCGCTGCGGTCGCCGAGAAAGGTTTCGAGGCAGCAGTCCTGCGGCAGGGGCCCAGGTCAAGCGTCCTGATTTCGAGGCAGGACCGCACGTGCGGTGCAGAGGGTGCAATCGCCTCAGGCAAAACACGTCGTTCGTTCATCTAGGGTCGCAAGGAGCGGAGCCTGGGAGCAAGATCATCCCTTCTTCATCGCGACTGGCTTCTGCGGACACCGAAGCTGCTGCGGGTAGGCTTTTTCAACGGCTACCGGGCGCAGGCCCAAACACCTGTGCCAGTTGGTCGGCTGGTCGATTTTCAAACTCATGTAACAGGAGTAGCGGCTGGAAGTGACTTCCTGCCAAAGCTGGCGGTATACGCGGGAACGGGCATGTCAGACAGAGCGGCACACGCACAGGTGTTTTTGGTCGCTCTCCTCTGGGGGCTAAACTGGCTCGCAAGCAAATTCGCGCTGGCGGACATCTCGCCTTGGTTTTTCAGGACGCTCACCTTCGGCGTTGGTGCAGGTAACCTGATGCTTGCTTCGCGGTGGTGGGGTACCTCGATGGCGATCGCGAAGGGCATGCCGCGTCTTCACCTGGCGGTCGCCGGCATCTTGAACATCGGCGGGTTTGGCATCTTCTCTGCATTCGCCCTTCTTGAAACATCGGTGGCTCGCACCAGTATCTGCGCCTACACCATGCCCATCTGGACCACGCTGCTTGCCCGCATCGTATTGGAGGAACGCTTGACCCGGGCAAGAACCGGCGCGCTCGTTACAGGAACAAGCGGGTTGGCCGTGCTGCTCTGGCCGCTGTTTGCGGAAGGGATTCCCATAGGAGCGCTTTATGCCCTCGGAGCCGCCGTCAGCTGGAGTGCCGGAACAGTGTACCTGAAATGGTCTGGTGTGCAGGGCCATCCGCTGGCCATTGCGGCATGGCAGCTCGTCGCTGGCACCTGTGCGGTTACGATAGGGTTCCTGGTGGACGGAGCGGATTTCGGAAACCGGATGGACGCGCTTTCCGCCGCCGGCTTGATCTACGGCATCTTCCTGGGAACAGCACTTGCCTATCTGTTGTGGTTCAACCTCGTAGGACGGCTTTCCGCAAGTGCGGCCGCAATGGGAACGTTGATGGTTCCGGTGGTCGGCGTTCTCGCCTCGATCGGCTTCGGCGAACGACCGGATGAGGCCGATCTGGTCGGCTTCGCCTTGATCTTCGTTGCTTCATTGCTTGCGCTGTGGCCTGCGGGAAGCGACAGGAAGGTGACAACACGGAACCAGGCGCGGGCGGGCTCCGGAACGTGAATGCGCCTGCTTTCGCGAACGGGGGACGGCTCGGAGGCCAAGGCAGGCATCGTTCGCAAAGATCGCGGCGGAACAGGAGCGCGTTGCGCGGCCCGCGGCACCCTGATCCCCGCGCCGGGATCCGCCAATCCCTCCCAAGCTAGATCATCGCCAGCGGTCGCTTGCCCTCCGGCGGCGGGAAGAGGCGATCGAGCTCGCTCAGGTCCTCGGGCATCAGGATACGTTCCGCGGCCTCCACGTTCTCTTGCGCCCTCTCGGCGGAGGATGTTTTCGGGATCGCAATTACGCCGGGCCGGGACAGGACGAAGGAGAGAGCTGCCTGAGCGCCTGTAAGTCCTCGTGCCGCGGCAAAAGCTGCGAGGCGCGCATCCCGAAGAAGCCGCCCTTCGTCAAGCGGGGAGTAGGCCATGACGGCGACGCCGCGTTTCTGGCACCATGGAAGGAGATCATGTTCGATCCCGCGGCTGTCGAGGTTGTATAGCACCTGGTTCGCTGCAACGTTGCTGCCGCCGGGGACAGCCATGAGCTCTTCCATGTCGTCGGTGTCGAAGTTGGAAACTCCCCACGCGCCGATCTTGCCCTCGGCCTTCAGGTCCTCGAAAGCCGTAACGGTCTCCGCCAGGGGAATGCGGCCGCGCCAGTGCAGCAGGTAGAGGTCCATCTGCTCGATGCCGAGGTGGCGCAGGCTGCGTTCGCACGCCTCGCGTACCTTGCGACCGGAAGCGTTGGAGGGAAGAACCTTGCTGACGATGTAAGCCTCGTTGCGTCGACCGCTCACCGCCTTCGCCACGACCCGCTCCGCACGTCCCGAGCCGTACATCTCCGCGGTGTCGATGAGCGCCAAGCCAAGGTCCAAGCCGCGCCGCAGGCTGGCGACTTCGGCGGCCTCTCCGCTCGCGCTTTCGCCCATGTGCCACGTTCCTTGGCCGAGCGTGGGCACGGTCGCTCCGGACCGGAGTTCAGTCCCGGAAAGGGTGTTCATGGCAGCGCCTCCGTTGCGGCATCCAAGTCGAAGTGGGGCATCAAGAGGCTATGTAAAGCTCCGATGCGAAAGCCTGCCCATGCAGTGCCCTTCCGACGGGTCCTCGCATCCGTACCGCTGATCTGCCCCCTGAGCTTGACTGCGGGTAGAGGCAGGGAAGTCTGCGGACGATGCCACAAGCGCTACCGCTCTGCTCGCCTGACGCAGAAGTCGTTGCCCGAGGATCGGTTCAGGAAGCAGGTTCCGGATACGCTGTCTACGCGGGCTACGGTGTCGGTGCCGTTCACTTCGGCTCGGTCGCCTTCCCGCGGCACGACCGTCTTTGCGCCGGGAGGCCACGTGAACTCCCCGACGATGCCCGACGGCCACTTCTCGGACGTGGATCTTCCGAGCGACATGCTGCATGCCTCGTCATCCACGTCGCTTCCTCACGCAGGACCCTGCACTGGAAGGCGCTCGCAGCATCGCCGCGGACCGTTGCCGGTCTCCTGAGCGGCGCGAGCTTCGTTTAAGGGTATTAGAGGGCTAGCGGGTGTAGAATCTCGGCATCCGACCTGAAGCTGTCGGCCGTGCAGTTGCAGCGTGCATGGGTTGCCCGAGAGGGTTCCTGAGAGAACTGCCGCATAACCGGAGAAGCAGTTATGGCCGTTCCCGGAGTCTTGACGCAATGGAAGGTCCCGTGAGCCAGATACGGATCGGTAGGCTCGGCATGAGTCGGTTGCTGGACGGTGGCAAGATCTCGCGGCAGGCCGAGCAGGCTCGCACTGGATGAGAACTCGGCGTTCACCTGCGTTTTCTAAGACATCCCTGGCATCGGGATCATAGCGGTGACTGCGGTCGATCCCGCTGTTCCATTGCAGCTTACGGCCTCTGCGGCCGTTCTTCGCAAAGCTGATTATGGCAGTCACCAGCGGCACGCCTATGTCGGTCGACCCGGGCACAGACGACTTCGGCTCCTGACGCGGCAGCTCTAGGTCCGCCTCGATTGTATCAACGCGACAGCGCTAGCCCGTTCAGCATGGCTAGCGCTTCCGACGCTAGTTGGCGCGTCAGCTGCCCTGCCGACATCTCTCGTCCAAGCGAGGCTGCCTGGCCTGCCCAGAGTGACATGAAGTCTCCCGAACCCTGCGGTTCCGTGGCAGCACGCAGTGGCGCCAGCGCGCCACCCGCAAGCGGGAACCCGGGCGCATCGGCGGCAATTGGCCCAACCTCCCGCATGACGCGGTTCACGATGCCGCGCGCAGGCCTTCCGGTAAAGACGTTGGTGAGCGCCGTTTCCTCCGCCTGTCTGCTTCTGAGGGCGAGGCGGTGCGGAGCAGCAACCCTAGCTTCCGGCGTGAACAGGTAGGCGGTACCGATCTGAACAGCCGCAGCTCCCAGCACGAATGCGGCGACGATGCCGCGCGCGTCGGTGATTCCGCCTGCCGCGATGACAGGCAACTTAACAGCATCGACCACCTGCGGTACCAGCGCAAAGGTGCCCACCTGTGTCGAAAGGCCGTCATGGAGGAAGTTGCCTCTGTGCCCGCCTGCTTCGAGCCCCTGCGCGATTATGGCATCGCAGCCATGCTCCTCCAACCAGCGCGCCTCTGCCACAGTGGTGGCCGACGAAAGGACTGTCGCGCCCGTGGCCCGAACCCGGTCGAGCAGTCGTCGCTCTGGAAGGCCGAAGTGGAAACTCACCACCTGCGGCCGAAATTCTTCCACCAGTTCGCAGAGCCGATCGTCGAATGGAGTGCGGTTGGAGACAGGAACGGGACGGTCAGGGTCGAGCCCGACCTCAAGGTAGTAGTTCCGGAGACGCTCGCGCCAGCGGGCCTCCCGCATTGGATCCGGGGTGGAAGGCGCGTGGCAGAAGAAGTTGACGTTGATCGGTCGGCGGGTCTGCTGCCGGATGGCCTCGAGCTCGCTGCGGGCATCGGCGGCTGTCAGTGTGGCGCAGGGAAGGGAACCCAGCCCGCCCGCATTGGCCACGGCTACGACCATGTCCGAGAACACCGGGCCGGCCATAGGCGCCTGGATCAAGGGGAATTCGATTTCCAGCACATCAAGCAGTCGTCGGTCAGGCCATGGCATCGGTGCGCTCTTTGCCTTCGGTTGAACATGGTCCCAGTGTTATTCTGGAGGTGCAGAAGAGAACAAACGAAAAGAAGCTGCTTCGTAGTGCAACTTTCGTGCACCAAGCAGATACCCTCGATGTCGGAAGCCACGTCGTGCCCGTCTTGAAGTCGACAGCGCAAGCAGGGAGGCGGCCGTTCTTGGGTGTCAGAGGGTCGGACGGCCGAACCCGGAGCGGCTAGCTTGTACATCACCTCGTTTAGATCGAGTCCTCCAGATCACGGCTCCTGACGGGATGATGCCAAGTGCATCAGGATGTTCCGGTCAACTTCGGACAGCCGCGTGTCGAGCACGCCGATGGCGATACCGCTCTCATCGGAAGTCCCCTCGCGGAGAATGACGTAGACGATGTACGTGATGATGGTCACGAAGTTGAAAGCAACGCGTCGCGGTCGGGCCGTTCGGCTTCAGTGTGCCACTGCATGATGCTAGTCACGGCGCGACCAACAACGAGGCGCATCGAGATGTTCAAGAACGAAGCCGACCGGATCTGGGTGGAAGAGGCCATCCGAGAGATCGAGGCGGATTTCAACAGGTCCGCCGATACCCACCTGCTTCGGGTGCCGATCGCGGCATGCCCGCAGATCGCGCTGTACCTCAAGGATGAATCGACGCACCCGACGGGCAGCCTCAAGCACAGGCTGGCACGCTCGCTTTTCCTTTACGGCCTCTGCAACGGCTGGATCGGGCCTGGGACCGTCATCGTGGAAGCCTCCAGTGGATCGACGGCGGTGTCCGAAGCGTATTTCGCACAGATGCTCCATCTTCGCTTCATAGCGGTGATGCCGCGCTCCACCTCCGCCGAGAAGGTCGCGCAGATCGAGTTCTACGGAGGGCAGTGTCATTTCGTGGAAAACGCCTCTGACATGTACGCGGAGAGCGTAAGGCTGGCCGCGAAGCATCGTGGCCATTACATGGACCAGTTCACCTTCGCCGAGCGGGCGACGGACTGGCGCGGAAACAACAACATCGCGGAGTCAATTTTCTCGCAGATGGCAGACGAGAGGCATCCGGTTCCAAGTTGGATCGTCGTGGGAGCGGGCACGGGTGGGACCTCTGCAACCATCGGCCGATACATCCGCTATCGGAGGATGCAAACCCGGCTCTGCCTGGCGGACCCGGAAAGTTCAGTCTTTCACCGGCATCTCGCTGACAGCTGCGTCGTCTCGGGCTCCGGAGAGCGCTCCTTGATTGAGGGGATCGGACGGCCGCGGTGCGAACCTTCCTTCTTGCCGGAACTGATAGACGCCTGTTATTCCGTTCCGGATGTCGCAAGCATCGGTTCCACCCGCGCACTTTCGCGCCACATCGGCAGGTCGTGTGGCGGATCGACGGGGACGAACCTGTATGCGGCCGCACGTGTAATCGCCGGAATGAAGGCTCGGAACGAATCCGGATCGGTGGTGACCCTGCTGTGCGATTCAGGAGACCGCTACCGGAGCACGATCCTTGACGATGCCTGGCTCAGGCAACGAGGCATCGACGTTTCGGAGGTCGAGGACCAGATGAAGCGTTTTCTGGAAAGCGGCGAGTTGCACTGAGTTGATCGGATGCAGTGCACACGGTCGACTTGGGCATCACCATGCTTGATGGCAAGGCGGAGCTGGGAGGGTGGATGACGGAGTCCCGCTGAGGCCATACGGACCGATCCTGCGCAGATCGCGCAGGACACCCGTCGGAACGATCGCCGCCTAGATGGTGCTGTCGGCGTTCCGGCTCATCGAGGTGCATCTCCCGTCCGCTTGTATGCCCATGACAGGGCCGGGACATAGAACCCGATGCCGATCAGGATTCCTAAGGTAGCGGTGACCAGGATGGACACCGGCGTGGTCACGCCGCGAACGGTCGATCCCTCCTTGAGGATGACCCCCAACGAAGCCTGTCCCCGTATTGATGCGCGATCTCACCATGTCCGAAGCGGAAATCCGTGCCTGCTGAAGGATCAAGGCTTCAAGGCGGAAAGCATTTCCCGCGTCGTGAGCAACGGCCAATTTGTTCGAATACCGGATGCGGAACCACACCCCGCAGGCTATAGATGCATTCGCGCGCCTGCCGCAGGTGAAGACATTCGCCATAGCGGCCTTGAACGCGTGATTGCCCGACCCGGTTTAGGTGCCGCAGCCGTTATAGGGCGACTGTGGGATAGTCGATAACGACTCGATGGTCTTCGACACCCTTCACTCCGGGCACGTTTTCCGCGAGCACACGGGTCGCCCGACGTTCGTCTTCGGAGATAATCCAGCCCCGCAGGATGACAATACCGTTTTCAACCTCGACGTCGGTTTCGTCGGCTGTAGCCCAGGGTTGACCCTTCAAGTCATCCAGCAACCGCAAGCGGATCAGGGAGTTCGAAGGCGGGACGGTCGCGGTGGACTGGCCGGACGCAGAGGATATGAGCATCCGGACGATGTCGCTCCGGCTGACGATGCCGACGACCTGCTGTCCTTCAAGGACCGGGACGCGCTTTATGCGCAAGCGCTCCAGCTTGTCGACTATATCTGGCACCGGTGTCATGGCATCCACCGAGTACACACGATGCGTCATCACGTCGGAAACCCGCCGCGAGTGGGAACGTGCGTATTCCTCTGCCAACGTGCAGGATTCGAGAAAGAGCCTGAGCCACCAGGAACGACGGTGTTCCGCGGTCCCTAGTTCCGCACGGTGAAGCAGGTCGCCTTCACTGAGAATGCCTACCAGCCTGCTGCCATGGACAACGGGAACAGCGCTCACCTGGTTCTCGACCATAGCTTTTGCCGCTTCCAAGACCGTAGTGTCAGGCGTGACCGTAGTCACCTCCACCTTCATGATGTCCTTTGCGTACAGCATAACCTGTCTCCTTGTTAAACGGAGACAGGTTGTTCCTCCCAGCGGTTTAGTTCAAACGAATATAAATGCTCTGCGGGTGCAGCAAAACCTTATCCCGAAACTTGCAATGAAGGATTTCCACGACCCGCGTGTAAGGGTTCTTACAGCGCGTCAGTGGGAGCCGGCACTTCTACACTTCGACGATCGCTTCGAGCTCTCGCAGCCGGGAAGGGGCTGCACAGCGGAGCTGAGGTGAGCTCTTCTTGGATCCGCAGCCGTGTCGGTCGCCCATGTCGGTCGAACGCCCTACGTCATTCGGTGATCAGCAGATCCATCGGGATGTCGTGAGGCTGCGGGTAGATGGTTGGGATCCTCGTCTCGCCGTAACCGATGCCTATCACGCAAGGCTTGGAAGGCATCGCTGCCAAGGTACGGTCGAAGAAGCCGCCGCCGTAGCCCAGCCTGAATTTGTGCGGGTCGTATCCGACCAGCGGCGCGACGACTATGTCCGGCAGAACGGCTGCGCCATGGGCAGGCACGAGAATGTTCCATACGCCGCGTTCAAGAGGGTCGCCGGGCATCCATAGGCGGTACTCGAGTGGCGATCCCTTTGCGATCACGACAGGCAGTGCCAGCCGTCCTCCGCGTTCTACGATGCCGATCGCCCAGCTGCGCAGGTCCGGCTCGCCCCGGACGGGCCAATAGGAGCCCACCGTCTTGCCTTCGGGGTCGCCGATTTCCTGCTCGAGCCTTCTGACGATCCTGGCGGAACGTATGCTTCTTTCTTCGACAGGAAGGGCTAATCGTTCTGCAAGGAGCCGCTCGCGGACAGCCTTTCTCCAGGCTGCAACGGTGTCAGGGTCGCCTACACGGAGCGGTTCATAGGAGAACTCGCCCAGATAACAGGGAGGGGAGGAGTAGGTGCGGCGACCGAGATCTTCTTCCACGTTCGACATCCCGTTGACTGCGTTAGCGTCGTGGAAGCGACGCAAGAGCGCAAACGGAATAATTTGCTGTATGAATGCAAGAAAATCGTTTTGGGACAGATCGCGGCCTTGGACATCGACAGAGCGAAGACCTTTCTTGAGATCATACATTCGGGGAACTTCCTGAAGGCAGCAGACAGGCTGCATGTCACCCAGACGACCGTTAGCGCCCGCATCCGGACGCTTGAAGAGGAACTGGGACGAAAGCTGTTCGAAAGGAGAAGGGAAGGCGCGGTGCTGACCCCAGCGGGTCGCGAATTCGAACGCTTCGCTCAATCGTTCGTGCAGGTCTGGGAGCGCGCGCGTCTACAGCTCCGGATGCCTCCGGGGCGCACGAGCATCGTCGCGATAGGAGGGGAACTCAGCCTCTGGAATCCGCTCCTTCTGGACTGGCTGGTCTGGATGAAGGAAAATCGGCCTGCCACCGCCATCCATGTCAAGGTAGGGCTTCCCGATCAACTCGTCGAGCAGCTCAGGACCGGAGTGCTGGACCTTGCCGTGCTATACGCGCCGAAGCTGGTGCCGGGTTTCAAGGTCGAGCTCATCAAGGAAGAAGAGCTGGTGCTCGTGACAAGCGAACCGCAGGACGAGGATGCCACCAACTACGTTCATGTAGACTGGGGTCCTCAGCTGTCCGTAGACCACGTGCTTGGTAGTGGGGGGACTTCCGAACCGGGATTGCTGGTCGGCCTTGCCCCGCTCGGCCTCAGCTACATCCTCCGTGTCGGAGGGACGGGCTATTTCCGGATGGGAGCGGTCAGGCCGCATCTGGAAGAAGGCAGACTCCGCCTGGTGCCCGATGCTCCGAAATTCACCTATCCCGCCTATGCGGTCTATTCCGAAGCAACGGACGCGAGAGCAGAAGTACAGGAAGCGCTGACTGGATTGAAGGCGATCGCGCGCTGAAACTTTGGCGGCAGCGGCGTGGAACAAAGATGCGGGGAACCGCGGTATTCTCCTCACGTTCCTCGCGAATGAAGAACCCTTTCTATTCGGTAGGTCATTCCACCCGAAGCATCGACGCGTTCGTACGGCTGCTCGGTGCCGGACGCGTGGACTTCGTCGTCGATATCAGGACAGTTCCGCGATCAAGAACAAACCCGCAGTACAATACAGACGTTCTCGCCGACAACCTGCGTCCGTACCAGATCGGCTACGAGCATGTGCCTGAACTCGGCGGACTGCGTAAACGGCAGGAGATGGAGGATTGCTGCGCGAACGCCTTCTGGACCAACAACAGCTTCCGCAACTATGCGGATTACGCAACCTCGGAAGCTTTCCAAGAAGGATTGGACAGGCTCATCCGACGGGGCCGTGGCCGCACGATTGCGATGATGTGCTCGGAAGCCGTTTGGTGGCGCTGCCACAGGCGGATTGTTGCAGACTACCTGCTGGTCCGGGGTGAAGCCGTGTTCCATCTGATGGGCGATGGCCGGGCCGATGCGGCGAAGATGACCCCCGGTGCTCGCGCCAGCGAGGACGGGCGCGTTATATATCCTGCAGGTGAGGCATCTTAGGCTTTGACTTTCCTGCGGCATCGGTCAGGATGGCACCGTGAAAAAGATAACGTTCCGACATACTCATATCTGGAAGCGGCCGAAAAACGGCCGTTAGCCCTGGCCCGTCGGCTAAGTCCTTCTGGCCAGGGATGACACTCCTCAAAGCAATATAAACAGCTCCTTACCGCCGATACTGCACTTGGCGGTTCGGTAGTGCATGGACAGGAGTCCGGAATGTCGAAGAGAAACGGTAATCGCGAGATGCGGAAGCCAAGGCAGCCGAAGGAGCCGAAGTCGGTAGCGCCGACGAGCGTTTCGCAGATCGGACAGCGACTGCCGTCAGGCAAGCGTTGACGGAAAGGCGGTGTCGGCGTGGTCTGCCGATGCCGCCTCATTGGCTCGGCAATGGGATCCGCTCATTCGCCTCTATCGGGAAAGTCTCATGCGGCGCTCGGCGGAATGACCCAAGTTTGATCCTGTTTCTTAGCGGGAAATCCGACGCAAAACGTTTCTTGCACACCTGCCAAAGGAATCGCAGCTCCACATGCCGCCCTAGGCAGGATGATATGGGTGCATCCTCGAATGAGTTTCTAAAGGGTTCAAAAACATATTCGAAACATCGTAGCTGTGCTAGCCATGGTTAAACATCCAATTTCTTGAGAAGTGCGGATCCCTCTGACCCAATTAGTTCACGTCTTCACGAGCTAACACTTGAACGTGCTGGCTTCAGGCAATACTTATTGTCCGGCTGCATGGATCTAAACTGAGCACGCATGGAACCCACCGGGGCCGTCGAAGGTCCGCTTAAGTCAGAACCGTCAATGGAAAGGCATGCAATGGAACTCGCTCCAGGCGATGTCGTTCAGCTCAAGTCAGGCGGCCCTAGAATGACGATAGAGAAAGTCGAAGGGGCCCAGGCCGTTTGCGCGTGGATGGATCGAATCGCACACAACAACCTCGGTAGCTATCAACCTCAGCGACACACCTTCGCTTCGGCAGCGCTCATAAAAGTCGAGGAATAGGCTCTTGCGGTCTTTGCAAGCATTTCAAGCTTTTCTCGTTCGCTCCGGACCACTAGATGTTGATCCGCAAACCGACAAGGAAAGATCTGGCTCTATAGGGAAAGGCAGCTCGTCGTGTTGTAGAGGGCAGCTTCAAAAAAGCGGGTAATATGATGGAGCAGTGGCGCGGGAGCGAGGCTAGAACACATCCTCCGATTGATGGGTCGGATATGAAGTAACGGTCGGTAGAGCGTCTGATACGGAGTCCGCTGCGATGGAAGTGGATGATGGCCGGAGCGCTGAGCGAGGATCTGCGGTTATGGGTTTTGGAGGCATCGTCGGAGGAGTGTCGGCCGATCAGGCTGCTGATCGGTTCGGGGTCGGCATATCGACGGCAATCCGACAGCTTCGTCGTCGTAGACGCTGCCAAGGTCTGGACCTGATGCCCGAGAACTCCCGGACCATCGCAGAAGCAGGCATCAGGATCACCAATGCCGCGAACGCGCAGCTTGGCTTCTCTCACTCCAATAAACCCCGACTGGAAGGACATCCCGTTGTGCTGCGGGACCTTTTCGTAAGGAGGACAGGAAGCTGAAGGGCCCGGCCGGTCGTGGCCATTTAGCCGGGCAAGCTCGACCGCGTCCTAATCGGAACCGCGGCGTCCGCCCGCCTCGCTCCTTCACGCAAGGAGGGAGATGAAGCAGGGTAGCGAACTTCTGAACGACAACATCCAAATAGGTAGTGGGAGTGTTGCGGAGCGCCCGTGTTTACAGATAACCGGATATCCGGTTATCTGGTTCCTGCAGACGCTGAACGGGGAATCCGCTTCAGTCGAGCAGCGAAGAGGAACTGATGTCTCAGTTGCCCCGTCTTTTTGTAACGGCTGACCTTCGCGCTTGCTCGGAGCCACTCCGGTCTTGTGGGTGAGCAGCCCCGTCTACCTGCTCGCCTGCGTGGCGGCGTCGGCGACCGTCTTCTTCCTCGCCCATGTGCCGCAGTCGCGGGAATCGCTGCTGCTGCGTTTCGATGCGGTAGAACTCGCGCTCTTCGCTGTGCTGGGTGCGGACAAGGCTCTCGACATCGGCGCGGGACCTGTCGCCGCAGTCGCGATGGGAGTCGTGACGGCCACTCTTGGAGGTGTCGTGCGGGACGTGCTGAGCGGCGAAAGCCCCGCCATACTGAGCCGCGAGATCTATGCGACGGCCGCACTCGCCGGAGCAGTCGTGTTCGTCCTGTTCCTCGGGGCCGACGTGCCGCGCGAGACGGCGATGGTCACTGGTTTCGTCGTGGCTCTGGCGATCCGCTTCGGGACCCTGCATTGGAACTGGTCACTGCCACGTTACGGCCAGCCTTCCGGCGACACGTGACCGCCGCAACCCGGCCTCGGCACCCTTGCTTCCGGATGGCGGCAGGAGAAGGCTGGCCCGCAAAGAAGAACCGAAGGAGAAGAGAATGATAACTGGTCCGCAATGCCGGGCGGCGAGGGCGCTCGTCGAGATCACCCGCGGCAAGCTCACCATCCGCTCGGGCGTCGATGAAGCCGTCATCCGCGACTTCGAGCACAAGCTCGACGAGCCTGACGACAGGACCATCGCGGCGCTCCAGGCAGCCCTGGAGGAACTCGGCGCGGTGTTCATTGACGAGAACGGCGGCGGCATTGGGGTGCGGCGGAAATTCACGGAATCGGAAGCCAAGCGCATCGCCCGTCTGGAGGGCGAAGGAGGGATCGTCGCCAACGACCGGGTGCCCTGATCGGTCCGGACGCGCGATCCGCTTCGCGCGCGTCCGGACCCTCGTCAGGTCACTGCGCCGGCGGAGGCCAAATGGCCCGCTGTTTCGGGGTTCCTCTCCATCGCTTCGATTGCGGCCAAGGCTTCTGCCGGGGAAGTCGCCTGGCGGAGGTATTCCCGATGGGCGGGCCGGCGAAGCAGGCGGCTCGATTGCGACAGGCTGAGAAGGAAACCTCCCGCGTCGCTCGGCCACAGGAGCCCGAGCATCAGATCGATGTCGCCGTCTTGCGCGTCGAAGGCAACCGGATGCTGCATCGTCGCGATCACCGCGGCAGGCATCGAAATTCTTGGAAGCGCGGCATGCGGCATCGCTAGACCGTCGCCTTCGCGGTCCACCCGAGACGCTCGCGGCGACAAAGCGCGTTCAGGACCTGTCCCTGTGGCCGCCCTGTCCTGCGGCCGAGCCTGGACGCGACCGCCTCGAGCGCGGAACGCTTTTCCCTCGACGGCAAGCCTAGCAGGAAATCGTCTTCCCTGAGGAGTTCGCTGAGCTTCACGACAGCCTCGGCACCATGCCGCGCGGATCGCGGTGCGGGATCGGTCGGTCCAGCAGCGCGGCCGGCACGACGGTTGAATCGATGCACCACGGGCAACGGGATGCCGCTCTCGGCAGGGATCGGTTGCAGGAAAGGCAGACGTGCTTCGTCCGGAGTATTCTCATGTCACGCTCCATCGTGCGGCGCGGTGGCGCCGCGGGAATGAACCGCATCGTCGGGGTAGTGCCGGAGCAGGGCGTTGAATGCGGGATTGAGGGTGGCGCTGCCCGCTCCGGCGAAGGATTCGGCCTGTTCCGACAAGCCTCGAAATCCTGATGAAGGTTTCAGTGCACATGGCGATCTTCCAGCATCCTTTCCTTTACGGATGGCGTGTGCCGCCCCCCGTGTTTGTTTCCTTCAGAACACCAAGAACGCAATGATCATCATGCCGAAAAGGCTCACGCCCACGATCGTCATGGTCGCCATATCCAATGCCATCTTCCTTCATTGCATTCGGGCCGCGCTCAGGAGCCTGGCGGCATGCGTCGCGGTCCGGGCATCCTGTGATGAGGTCTCGATATTCGAGGGAACGAGACCCGCCACCACGTGGGGAATGTCGTTCCGCGAGATGCCGATGTCTTCGAGCTGCCTGTCGTCAAGTCGATGAAGCGCGGCGGCGGCCTGGCCACGGTGCCAGCGCTCCATCGCGCGGGAGATCAGACCTGCGACGGTCGCGCGAAAGACAGGCATCAAAACTGATGCGGGGTGGGTATTGGGTTGATTGAATTCGGACATGATTGCCGCTCCATTCACAGTGCTGATCAAGCCACGCGCGGAAGAGTGCGCAGGCGGCGTGCATGACATCGGGTGCGTTCCCGGGAGGAGCGCGCCGTCGCGAAATGCTTGATTGTCTTGGGAGCCCCGAGGCGGAGAACGCGTGCGTTCGAGCCGCTCGGGGTTATGAGCGGGTCAGGGTTGGCGCGAAGAAAGCGAACCAGTTGTTCTTTTGCATGAAGTTCAACATACGAGATATATAGTCAGATCGGAAAGAAATTTCAACATACAAGGCAGATTGCGGCCTTGCGTCGCTGCTTGTTTATTTTGTTTATGTTTGACTTTATTGTTGATTTGTCATGATGTCGGCCATGACTAGAATTCCTTCACACGGACTTTCCTTCCGGCGGCGGCCCAAAGCGGGATTCTAGCCCTGGTCCGCGGCGAGCGCCCCAGGACCAGGGCTGACCTTCCCATAGTTCGAAGCATTCCCATCCAGGATCCGGCGCGCTCGTGCGCGGCCCGATCGATGGGACGTTGGAAGAAGGAATACCGAAATGGCGACAAGAAGAGGCAACCGCGAAGTCCGTAAGCCGAAGCAGCCCAAGGAGAAGGAGGTTCAGGCTGCGTCGACAGTATCGGCGATCGCCGCGCCCGGACCTGGAGCGAAGCGGCGTTAGCGCTTCGCAACGGGCTGGGCCGCGTGAATGCGACCCGGCCCCCCAACCAAGTCCCGTGATCCTGCGTCCGGGGAAATCCCGTCAGTCCAATCATGCCACGAGCCTCCAGAAGAACGCCGCGCTCATCGCGGTGCCCAGCGATGACCCCCGCTCTCACCATCCACGCCGGAAGCGCTCTTGCGACAGGTGCGCCGAGGTAACCGCCGATCGTCGCGGCCGTGATCATCACGACCGCCTGCGGCCAGGCCACCAGGCCGGCTGCCGCGAAGGTCGCCATCGAGATCGCCGACACGACGAAGGACAGGCCGTTCTTCCGGTTGAGGTCGCGCATTCCCCACTGCGAAAACAGCGCAAGCAGCATGATCCCGAGCCCGCCGTTGAAGTAGCCTCCGTAGACCGCGATGACCATCGTCCCGACTGCCCCGGTGGCACCCGCTCCGGCGGCGTGCTTCTCCATCAGTGTCCTGAGGCGGTCGCCGAACGCGAAGACGAGGGTGGCCAGCGCCAGAAGGAACGGGACCACGGCCGCGAAAGCTTCGTTGGAAGACACAAGAAGCAGCAGCGAGCCGACAAGACCGCCTGCGGCCATCGCTGCCGTGGCCCGCAGTAGCATGCCCGGGTCGAGTGCCCTGATCTCCCCGCGAAAGCCTGCCGCCCCGCCGAGATACTCCAGAAAGACGGTGACGGCGCTAGTCGCATTGGCCGCTATCAGCGGCACGCCGTGTAGACGAGGGCGGGAAGGTCAGGAACGTGCCTCCGCCCGCGACCGTGTTCAGCATGCCCGCGAAAAAGGCCGCAACGGCCAGCAGCAGATACTCGGTCATCGTGTGCCTTCGCGGTCACGTCACTGCCGTCAAGCAGCCGAAGGGCCGGGATCGTCAAACCCGTCTGGGGAGGCGGCGACAAGCGGAGCCCGGTCGTAAAATGCGCCGCGGATCAACCTCAGCGAAGGTTTGCCGTGCCCGTTTACCATCGAGTGTCTTTCCAGAGCTTCCTTTTCCCGCCTGGCTGCTTCCGGCTGGTAGTCCACCTTCTCGAGCAAGATGCGCTCCTCGACACCGTCGCTGTTCGTGAACACGAAGTGCTCGCCCTCAGCGAGGCCAAGAAGCGCCAGACCGCGCGAGGTGGTGACGGGCAGGAGCATGCCGACCGTCGACGCCATTCTGTCGTGCGAGATGATCCTAGTATCGGGATCGCGTCCGCTCACGCTGAATGTGACGCGACTGCTCATGGTCGCGACATCGTCCGGAACGTCGTCGCGGAACATGACGATGGCGGATTCGATCTTCCGCTTGAGGATCGGCGCGAGCGGATCGTCCCGGCCGAGGCAGCGGTCGCGCATGACCTCGACGATCGTGAAGTCCTTCGTGGTGAGGATGCAGGTTTCTTGTGACATCGTAATTCTCCATTGCTCCGCCTGGGAGCGGTAAAGTCGGGGCGTGGTGGAGAACCGCTGGCGGCATGCATGCGGCACAGGGGGCTACGATCCTGCTGTGAGGCATCCTCCGTATAGCGAGAGGCGGCTGAGCGGCATCGACATGGTCATGCCGGCCGCAGTTCGGGCTGCGCCCGTGCAGGCTGGACGACTTCCGTCTGTTCGACGCTCTCCACGGTCAGCCTGTGGATGCGGCCGTCGCGCGATGTCCAGTCGATCGACTGTGAAGCGGACAAGCCGATAAGGGCCGCGCCGATCGGCGTGAGGACTGAAATCTTGCCTTCAGCAATGTCTGCCTCGCCCGGAAACACCAGCGTTACGGTTCTGGCTTCGCCTGCATCGGTGCTGTAGCTCACTGCGGATCCCATCCGCACGACCCCGGATGCAATGCGTCGGTCATCGACGATGCGACCCCGGTCGAGCTCGGCGAGAAGTTCCTCGGCCGTCTCTGAACCCTTGGCAGCACGTATCTCGGCGAGGCGCACCAGCTTCTCGTGCTCAGTGCGGGCGATGGTGATTGCAGGCTTGCGCCCGCCCATGGTGGTGGCCATTTTCGAAAACTCTTCCAAAATGATAGAACCGCGGGCGCGAAAGGGCACCAACGGCTGAAAGATTGACTGTGTGGATTGGTTTGTCGCCGTTCCTACATCGCCGCGTTTCGCAGCGCGTGTAGGCCTATGCCCCGCGGCCGGGGCGCGACGCGACCGAGCCGGGGGTTAGGTGCCCGCGATGGGGAACGCCCGTTCAAGCGGGAGGATGCAGCGATCGGTCGACATGATGCAGAACGTGGGATACGCCAGACGCAAAGTCAAGCCAGGCAAGTTTCTGCAATTCATCCGACTTGGCCCTACCTATTGCTGCCGCCACGGCTGCTTGACAAGCATGCCGATAGCGCCCACCACTGGGGCATGACCAGCGTCTTCCCCCTCAATGGAATTCTCTTCAGGGTGTGCCCCATCGCGGGCAATTAGCCCCCGGTCGGGACGCGTTGCGCCCGGCTGCGGGACACAATGCTGGCTGCGGCCGCTCCACTCCGCACAAGCGACTCCTTTCCAAACACGAAGATCAGACCGTCGATACGCGCTGGGAGTGGGGCGGTCACCGCGCGACGTAGGCCGGAAACGGACCCGTCACGACAAGTGGCTCAAGCCGCTGATGGCGCCGACGCGCGACAAATTCGACGCGCTTCCGCGTCTGGCGATCTCCCCGCGCACTCCGAGCCAGAACAGCGCGCCGAACAGGCGCAGAATTGAAGATTGGACACTCTCATGAACACCAACGAATGGCCGGTTCACGGCAGGATTACGGGGCCCCTCGTCATGATCGGGTTCGGCTCGATTGGCAAAGGAATGCTGCACCTGCTGGAGCGACATTTCGAGTTCGACCGCTCTCGCTTCGTCGTCATCGATCCGAACGACGCGGACCGCGCGCTCCTCGACGCGAATGGCATTCGCTTTGTCCACGCGGCCGTCACCCGCGACGGCTACCGTGACCTCCTTACTCCGCTGCTCACCGAAGGCGGCGGGCAGGGTTTCTGCGTCAACGTATCGGTCGACGTTTCGTCGCGCGCCGTCATGGAGCTCTGCCGCGAGGTCGGTGCGCTTTACATCGATACCGTCGCCGAGCCCTGGGCGGGCTTCTACCTCGATGAGAGCGCTGGTCCGGAGGCACGCACCAACTACGCCCTGCGCGAGATCATCCTCGAGGCCCAGGCAGAAAACCCTGGTGGCCCGACAGCCGTGAACTGCTGCGGCGCCAATCCGGGCCTGGTCTCATGGCTGGTCAAGCAGGCCCTGCTGAACCTTGCCAAGGATATGGACATAGAAGGTCCGGAGCCGAAGACCCGATATGAATGGGCCGCGCTTATGCAGCGCGTAGGCGTCAAGGGAATCCACATCGCCGAGCGCGACACCCAGCGTTCGCTATCGCCGAAGCCGATCGGAACATTCGTCAACACCTGGTCCGTCGAAGGATTCGTCGCCGAAGGCTTGCAACCGGCCGAACTCGGCTGGGGCACGCACGAGACTTGGATGCCGGAGAACGGCCGCAGGCATGGGAAGGGCTCGCAGTCCGCGATCTACCTTCTCCAGCCCGGTGCCGACACGCGCGTTCGTTCCTGGACCCCGACCGCCGGCGCCCAGCACGCTTTCCTCGTCACCCACAACGAGTCGATCACGCTGTCGGACTACTTCACCGTCCGCGACGAGCACGGGACTGCTGCCTTTCGCCCGACGTGCCATTACGCCTACCATCCTTGCGATGACGCGGTGCTGTCGCTGCACGAGATGTTCGGCAAGGCCGGAACGCCGCAGGAGACCTTCCACATCCTCGGGGAGGACGAAATCGCCGATGGTGTCGACGAACTGGGCGTGCTCCTCTTCGGGCATGACCGGAATGCCTACTGGTACGGCTCGACGCTTTCCATTGAAGAGGCGCGCGCGCTCGTCCCTCACCACAATGCGACGGGGCTTCAGGTGACATCCGCGATCCTTGCCGGAATGGTGTGGGCACTCGAAAACCCGTCGGCAGGCATCGTCGAGGTCGAGGAACTCGACTTCCGTCGCTGCCTGGATATCCAGACCCCCTATCTGGGGAAGGTTTCCGGGACTTACACCGATTGGACACCGCTTGACGGTCGGCCCGGGTTCTTCCCGGAAAACATTGATGCATCGGCTCCCTGGCAGTTCCGAAACGTGCTCGTCTCCTAGCGGCCTAACCGCACGATGAGGCTACGGCGGAAAGGGTTCGTCTCTGCTCGGCCGGAACCTCGGTCGTGTGGCCGCCCTGTTCCAGGAGTGCAGTCTCCGGAACGAGCGCTGCAAGCGCGCGGATGCTCGCGCGGGCGCGGCCCGCCGCTACTCCTTCCAGCAGTTCCCCAAGCAGGAACAGGAAGACCACGGCGGCTGCTTCCTCGGTGTCGTCGATAAAGACAGCGCCAAGGGCCGCTACCGTCATCAGCGTTTCGATGGTGAAGGGCATCCCGATGCGTGCCGCAGCCCACGCGCGGCGGGCGATCGCCCCTCGCGATGCAGCATGTCCGGACTGCGAACTGCCTGTGGACTATCGTTCCCGGCAGGAGTGAACGTTGAACATATCCGCAAGGTCGTTATGATGCGGCCGTGTTGTCCTATTGGAGAGTTCCTGCCGTGTGTCTTTCGCAATCCTCTGATTGCAGCATTTCGAGAACCCGCGTTCGCTTCTTGAACCACGCGGGGAGCCTGATCGCAGGACTATAGCCCTGGCGCGGCCGCAAGGCCGTCGACCGGGGGCCGGAAATCCACCCAACCTCAAGTTCGGTTCTGATTTCCGGGTCTGCCACCGCTGGCCCGGTGGAGACTAATATGTCCATGTCAATTGCTGGCGGCTCGCTTGCCGCGTCTTGCTCCGTCCGCGGAGACAATCTGAAATGAAGATCCTCATCGTCGGCAGCGGGGTCATCGGCGTGACTTCCGCATGGTACCTCGCACGTGCGGGCCATGAGGTGACCGTGCTGGATCGCCAGCCCGGACCCGCCCTCGAAACCAGCAATGCAAACGCCGGAGAGGTGTCGCCGGGTTACTCGTCGCCATGGGCTGGGCCGGGGATGCCCCGGAAGGCGGCCAAGTGGCTCATGATGAAGAACGGACCTCTTGCCATACGGCCCCGCCTCGATCCCGCTATGTGGTCATGGTTGCTGAAGATGCTGGGAAACTGCTCGGCCGAGCGGTATGCCATCAACAAGGCGCGCATGGTTCCGATCGCCGAGTACAGCCGAGACTGCCTGCGCGAGCTTCGTGCTACTACGGGCATTGCCTATGACGAGCGTACGCGAGGTACCCTCCAGCTCTTCAGGACGCAGGAACAGCTTGACGGTTCCGCAGACGATGTCGAGGTCCTGAAGGAATTTGGCGTCCGGCATGACATCCTGGACCGTCAAGGATGCATCGATGCCGAACCGGCCCTTGATTTCGTGTCGGAGAAATTCGTCGGTGGACTCCGGCTTCCGCAGGACGAGACGGGCGATTGCCGCATCTTTACCGAGCGGCTGGCAGCCTTGGCCTCGGCCGCGGTCGATTTCAGGTACGGAACCACCGTGGAAAGCCTGGTTCTCGACGGTGGAAGGATCGTCGGGGTCAAGGCTTCCGACGAAACCCTCATGGCAGATGCGGTAGTTGTAGCAGCGGGCAGCTATTCGCCCCGACTCCTGGACCCGGTCGGGGTGCGCCTGCCAGTCTACCCGGTCAAGGGCTACTCGATCACCTTCCCTGTCATGAACGACGCAGCATCCCCGGTTTCCACTGTCATGGACGAAACCTACAAGATCGCGATCACCCGCCTGGGTGACAGGGTGCGTGTCGGGGGTACAGCCGAAATCTCGGGCTTCGACCTTTCTCTGCCGGTCTCCCGCCGTGCTCCCCTGGAACATTCCGTGACTGACCTGTTCCCGGGTGCGGGCAGGGTGGATGGCGCCAGCTTCTGGTGCGGGCTGAGGCCGATGACGCCGGACGGTCCGCCGATCGTAGGAGCAACACGGGTGCAGGGCCTCTACGTCAACACCGGACACGGGACGTTGGGCTGGACGATGGCGTGCGGCTCCGGGAAGGTGCTGGCGGACGTAATATCCGGATGCGCTGCGGACATCGACGTATCTGATCTGGAACCGGGACGTTACGGGCGATGACTTCGTCTGCTCTGAAGTCGGGAGGAATCCTTACGGTCGATCTCGAAGCGGTGGCCGCGAACTGGAAGCTGCTCTCGGCAAAGGCCTCGCCAGCTCGCTGTGCTGCAGTGGTCAAGGCAGATGGCTATGGCCTCGGCGCGGTTCCCGTCGCGGCCGCCCTGCAGGCGGTCGGCTGCAAGGAATTTTTCGTCGCGCATCTGCAGGAAGGCATCGCTCTTCGGGAGGCAACGGGTTGGTCATCGCGGGTATTCGTACTCAACGGCACGCCTCCCGGAACCGAGGGCCTCTTCGTGGGTTCGGACCTCATCCCGGTGATCAACACTGCCGGGGAGCTCGCCAGGTGGCGTTCTTATTCGGCCGATACGAACAGCCGTATGCCTGTCGGGCTTCAGCTCGACACCGGAATGTCTCGGCTTGGAATGACGCAGTCTGACCTCGCCGACATAGCGGCGGATCCGACGCTGGTCCGCGGTCTGGACGTCGTCCTGGTCATGAGCCATCTCGCATGTGCCGACGATGCGGGCAGCTGCGCGAATGAATCCCAGCGCAAGGAATTCGCACGCCTGCGGGCGATGCTTCCGTGCGCGGCCCCTGGGTCGCTTGCGAATTCATCCGGTATCTTCCTCGGAGAGGCCTACGGCTACGATCTCGTTCGTCCGGGAGCGGCCCTGTACGGAATCAATCCCGATCCGTCCAAGCCGAATCCTATGCGCCAGGCTGTCAACCTGTCCGCCCCGGTGATACAGGCCCGACGGGTCCCGGAGGGCTCCTTCGTGGGATACGGCTACGCTGCCCGCGTCAGAAGGTCCTCGGCGCTTCTCACCGTTTCGCTCGGCTACGCCGATGGCTGGCCAAGGACGGCTTCATCTTTGTCAGCCTTCTTCGGCGGACAGCGGCTGCCACTCGTCGGAAGGGTGTCGATGGACACTCTGGTAGTCGATGCGACCGACTGTGCCCATCCTCCGGTGGAAGGCGATCTCCTCGAATTCATATGTCCGCAGCAGACCTTGGACGACATCGCCAGCTCCGCCGGAACCATAGGGTACGAGATACTCACCGGTCTCGGAAACCGCTTCAGGCGGATTTACCTGGCTGCCCCCCGCCGAGCCTGAGTCCAGCGCCGACGAAGACTGACTGTGTCCTGTGTCTAGCTGAAGGAATGTCGATGGCCGAGCACACACTGCTTGATGATGCCATGGTCCGCCTGGACGAGGCCGCGTCCCATCTGAGCATCGATCCGGATGTCATTGAAAAGCTCAAGTATGCCCGCGAGACCACCAAGGTGCGCCTGATGATCCGCATGGACGATGGCTCGAGAAAGTCGTTCCTCGCCTGGCGCTGTCGTTACGATGATACCCGCGGCCCAACAAAGGGAGGGATCCGCTTCCATCCTGGGTCCACGGCCGACGAGGTCGAAACCCTTGCATTCTGGATGACGTTCAAATGTGCGGTCATGAACCTGCCTTACGGCGGCGGCAAGGGAGCGGTGCAGGTCGACCCGCGCAAGCTCTCGAAGGCCGAGCTGGAAAGGCTTTCCAGGGCCTACATCCAGGCATTCGCGCGTATCCTCGGACCCGACCGCGACATACCCGCGCCGGATGTCTATACGAACTCGATCATCATGGGCTGGATGGCCGACGAATACGCGCAGATCGTCGGCCAGCATGAACCCGCAGTCATCACCGGAAAGCCGATTTCGCTTGGCGGTTCGCTGGGTCGCGGCGATGCGACTGCTCGAGGCGGATATTACCTCGTTCGCCATCTTGCCGCAGACCTCAAGCTCGACGGTCAGCTGCGGGTGGCCGTTCAGGGCTTCGGCAACGCGGGACAGCACATAGCACGCCTGCTTGGTTCGGACGGTCACCGTATCGTGGCGGTTTCAGATTCCGGAGGCGCGATCTTCTCAGACAACGGCCTGGAGCTGGATGCGCTTCTCCGGGCCAAGACCGAGGGAAACAGCGTTGTCGCGACGGCTGGCACGAACGGACATGAAGTCATCTCGCCAGGGCAGCTTCTGGGTGTCGAATGCGACCTCCTCGTTCCCTCCGCGCTGGAAAACATGATCCATGAGGAGAACGCAGCAAGCATACGAGCCAAGTTGGTCCTGGAGCTTGCAAACGGACCGATCACGCCGGAAGCGGACGGTATCCTGAAAGCCGCGGGTACAGTGGTCCTTCCCGATATCCTGGCCAACGCGGGCGGCGTGACGGTCTCCTACTTCGAGTGGGTCCAGAACCGGCAAGGCTTCTACTGGCCCGTGGAAGAGATCCATCAGCGTCTTCAGGCCATCGTGGAACGGGAAGGCAGGGCAGTGTGGAACGTGAGCCGCGAGAAAGGTGTGACGATGAGGACCGCGGCGTACGTGCATGCATTGGAACGGCTAGCGGAATCCATCGAAGCTCATGGCACACAGAGCTTCTTCCAGAGCTGACCTTGCCAACAACGGAGCAGGGCTGAGCTTGCTCCTTACCCGGCCCGAGAACCAAGGCGACCTGATGGCGCGTATCCTGAGGGAGAGCGGGCATGCCGTACATCAGGCTCCGCTCCTGAAGGTCAAGCGCCTTGACCATGATCCCAGGCTTCTAGCTGGCGCCTCAGCGGTGATAGTCACATCCGCCAACGCGGTTCCCTCGCTGCTGGCGGCGGCCGCCGACCTGAAGGTTTTCGCAGTGGGTCCCGACACGGCGGCCGCGCTCCGCGAAGCAGGTTTCCGGCAAGTAAAGGCGGCTGCCGGAACGGCCGAAAGCCTCATCAGGCTGATCGCAGGTGAATGGAGTCCCCAAGACGGGCCGATGGTGCATGCCGGCGGCGAACATCTCTCGGTGAACGTGTCCGCGCGGTTGTCGGATCTTGGGTACAGCTGCTCGCGGGTTGCGGTTTATACAACCGAACCCGCAACGCGATTGCCGGAGGAGATCGATCATCTGCTGGCGAGCGGCGAGATCGATGCTGCCTTGTTCATGTCCGCGCGTACGGCCGACGTGTTCGTCGAACTCGTTAAAGCGGCGGGCCATGCGGAGAAATGCCGCTACATTACGTGCCTGTCGCTTTCAGAGCGGATTGCGGGCCGGCTCGCAGGGCTTCCCTGGAACGGAAGTTCGGTGGCAACCAGTCCGACGCGCGCGGGAATCCTTGCTTTGATTGATGCCATGAGGCCCCGGGCCGTTGCACTCCCTGACGCAGGCCACTGAAGGCCGCAGCGTGTCGAAGGCAGAAGGACCCGCGCCCGAGGGGTGTGGGAGGCGCGGGCCCTTCCGTCAGGTCAGGGAAAGAGCAACTCCCGGTCGTCTTCCCCTTCGCTGATATGGCTCGGCAGACCTAGCTGGCCAAGCAGGCCAAGGAACGGGCGGGGAGGAAGCTCCTCGACGTTCGCCATCCTCCCGATGTCCCACCGTCCCGTCGCCACGAGGATCGCGGCGGCGGCTGCGGGCACGCCTGCCGTATAGGAGATGCCCTGGCTGCCGACCTCTTTGAACGCTTCCTCGTGGTCTGCAACGTTGTAGATGAAGATTTCCCGCTCTTGGCCGTTCTTGACCCCTCTCACAAGGTCTCCGATGCATGTCTTTCCCTTGTACCCGGGCGCCAGGGACGACGGATCGGGGAGTGCCGCTTTCACCACCTTCAACGGGACGACCTCGAGGCCTTCGGCTGTCGTAAGCGGCTGCTCCGACAGCAGGCCAAGGTTGTTCAAGACGTTGAACACGTTGATGTAATGCTCGCCGAAGCCCATCCAGAACCGCACGGTCGGCACCCCGAGCAGCTGCGATAGCGAATGCACCTCGTCATGCCCGGTGAGGTATGCCTTCTGCCGCCCGACGACCGGCAGGTCCCACTCTTTGCCTACCTCGAACATCCGGTTGGAGATCCACTTTCCTTCCTGCCAGGACCACACCCTTCCCGTGAATTCGCGGAAGTTGATCTCCGGATCGAAGTTAGTGGCGAAGTACCGCCCGTGGCTCCCGGCGTTGATGTCGATGATGTCGATCGAATCGATGCGGTCGAAGTATTCGTCTCTTGCGAGCCGCGCGTAGGCGTTGACGACGCCCGGATCGAACCCGGCGCCGAGGATCGCCGTAACGTGTGCCCTCTCGCATTCGCCCCGCCTCTTCCATTCATAGTTCGCATACCAAGGAGGCGTCTCGCAGACCTTGGACGGCTCTTCGTGAATGGCGGTGTCGATGTAGGCCGCTCCGGTCGAAATGCATGCCGACAGCACCGACATGTTCACGAACGCGGATCCTACGTTGATGACGATTTCAGCACCTGTCTTCCTGATCAGCGCTTCCGCTGCGGCGATATCCATCGCGTCGAGGCTATGGGCTTGCAGCTCGCCATTCGCCGCGAGGGATTCGCTCTGGCGCACTGATCCGACGATGGACTCGCATTTCTCAAGCGTTCTGGAAGCGATGTGGATGTCGCCGAGGATGTCGTTGTTCTGCGCGCACTTGTGCGCGACGACGTGTGCAACGCCGCCAGCGCCGATGATGAGGACGTTTCTCTTCATTTCGGGGGGATGGTCTCTTCCGTTTTAGGGTTAGCTACTCAGGAAAGGCTCGACTCGTAGTCGGCGTAGCCGAACTCACGGACGGCCGTGACCGAGCCATCGAACTCGCGAATGGCGATGGCGGGCATCGCGATGCCGTTGAACCAGTTCTTCTTCACCATGGTGTAGCCGGCCGCGTCCTGGATCGAGATGCGGTCGCCTACCCTGAGCGGGTCCTCGAAGCGGAAGGTGCCGAAGATGTCGCCTGCCAGGCATGATTTGCCGCACAGGATATACTTGTGAGGCCCGGTATCCGGATGAACCTTCGCCTCTTCCCGGTAGATCAAGAGGTCCAGCATGTGGGCCTCGATGGACGAGTCCACGACGGCCACGTGGCGACCGTTGAACATCGTGTCGAGGACCGTGACCTCCAGGCTTGCGCAATCAGTGACAGTGGCTTCGCCGGGTTCCAGATAGACCTGCACCCCGAAGCGTTCCGAAAACCCGCGCAGGCGGTCGCAAAGCGCATCCAGGGGATAGCCTTCGCCAGTGAAGTGAATGCCCCCTCCCAGGCTGACCCAGTCTACGTACTTCAGCAGCTCCCCGAACCGCGATTCGATGTCGTCCAGCATGAGGGAAAACTGGTCGAAGTCGTCGTTCTCGCAGTTGTTGTGAATCATGAAGCCGTTGATCCGATCGAGGACGGCTTCGATTCTGCCTGGGTCCGGCTCGCCGAGGCGGCTGAAAGGGCGGGCTGGATCTGCCAGTTCGAAGGACGACGAACTGATGCCCGGGTTTATGCGCAGGCCGCACGCAATGCCGCCCGCGCGTCTGCCGAAGCGGTCGAGCTGGCTTACCGAATTGAAGATGATCTTGTCGGCGTGGCTGACTGCCTCGTCGATCTCGTGATCCGCCCAGGCAACGCTGTAGGCATGCGTCTCGCCCCCGAAGCGCGTGTGTCCGAGCTTCACCTCGTTGAGAGAGGACGAGGTGGTCCCGTCAAGGTACGGACGCATGAAATCGAACAGCGACCAGGTGGCGAAACACTTCAAGGCAAGGAGCGCTCGCGCGCCGGACTTCCTGCGAAGGTAGGCGATCTGCGCGAGGTTTCGCCGAAGCTTCCTCTTGTCGATCAGGTAGAACGGCGTTTTCAGCATAGGCTTCTGGTTCCTGCGAAAAGGGCGGGAGGCTTCGTTGGGGGTACGCCAGTCACGGCCAGGCCAAGAACGCGCCGCTTCATGCTGCGGGCGGCCAGCGAAACGTTGATCGAGACTTTCGAGCCGAAGACATCGGCGTGAGGGGTTCTGACCGTGCCTGAAAGCGGGCCCTGCAGCATGCCCGGGGATCGCTCGGCGAACCTGTCCGGGGCAGGCCGGAAGTGTCCTCCTGACAGCGAGCCTATCCATTCGCACACGTGTTCGGCAGGCTGCCGGAGCCGCGACAGCACCTCGAGATATTGTTCCTGCAGTGCGGGAACGTCTTCGCATCGACTGACGTGCGAAAGCCGAAGGATATCGCACCCCAGCTGGTGGGCCTCTTGGACAGGTCTTCTCCAGTAGATCCTCTTGCCATCGGCGATCTCTATGTATTCGTCGATCGCGGGTACGGGGATCGCCTCGGTTGCATGGGCCGCCATGAACATGAAGGGATCGCAACCGCCAAGCGACGAGTTCAGACGGGTGTCATTCGCACCAAAGGGCGGAGGTTCGAAGTCGATGACCTTCGAAACTGACGAGCTGATCTGCCAGCTGCTTGCCGCCACCTCCGCCGCTTCCTGCAGAGACAGTCCCGCATGCGCGTGCAACGCGTTCGCGATCGCCAGCCTGATGCAGTCTCGGGACGATCGCGTATTGGGCGAATGCCGCGATGCCGATGCTTGGTGACAAGCCTCTTTCAAGCGGTGCACGGTTGGCACATCGAGCCCGAGCACCTCGGCGATCTCGCTTTCCGGCACGGTGCCGTTGAGCCACGCGTTCAACTTGACGATGTGGAAGGATTCACTCATCGCGTGGCTTCCCGTCTCGCGAACGAGGACTGTGCCCTCGCGTCCAAGCACTGCCGCGCCGAAACGGTGGTCGCCTGCAGCTGGGAAAGGATCTCGTCGGCCGATGGAGCTCGACGCAGGCTCCTGAAGGTATCGGGCTGGTACAGGATGCGACAGAAGGAGGAGAGTGCCCGATTGAAGGCAACTGCCTCCTTGCGCGGCCAGATGACCGCAAGCACCACGTCGACCGGCTGTGAGTCAGGCGAGCCGAAGTCGATCGGGTCCTTCAATATGGCCAGTGCAGCCGCCGGTCTCCCCATGTCTCCCACGAGGGCATGAGGAAGGCCGATGCCATGCCCGATACTCGTGGAGCCGAGCGCCTCCCGGTCAAGGAGAGCTGTGGAGACCGCAAGCGCCGGGAGGCCCGTCACTTCGGCGAGGTGACAGGAGAGTTGCCGAAGGACGAAGCGCTTGGCAGGTGCCTTGACCTGCATGAAGACATCATCCGCAGTCAGGAGGTCGGTGATTTCCATATTGCCTCCTCGCCATGGCCGTAGGACCACGGACGATCGACACCTCGAAACAAGGCGTGAAGGTCGTTCTGATTATCGTGAAGCCTGGCAGACCCGGACGCTGAGCCAGGGGTCAGATCGCGTCCGGGTCAGATTCCCGCTTTGAGCAGGCGCGTTCCCCTGGGGGAAACGAAGGAAGGCACGGTCAACATGCTCGAACCCTAGCCATTCCGCGCGCTGGTGCAAGGCAGGCCGATCCGGAGTTCAGGCACCGACCTGTCTCGGCGACTCGGCCCGGCAGCGTAGAGTTCATCGAGGATCCGCGGAAGGTCTTCCCGAGCGATCCCGAAGCCCTCCAGCTGACGGTCGCCTGAGGTCTCGAAACGCCTGATCGACCTTGACTGCCGCTGAAGGCTGAAAAAGGAAGCGACGCGGCCCGCAAGCCCGCGAAGCCTCTGCACGCCGTTTTGAACGTGTCTCGGAAACGCGGATGCTGCCGCCGCGAGCAGACTGGATTCCCTGAAGCCAAAGGAGGGCGAGGGATGAAACACCGGGGTCGAGCACCATGGGCACCTGATGGCTGCCTTCGGCACGGTACGATTGCAGGTAATGCAGTTGAGCTTGAAAGGAAACTTCCTCATCACAGCCTCCGTCGTGCGACGCATCCACGTCGCGAGGTCAGTCCGCGATGTATTCCCCGAAGAAGGCGCTGTGCGGAATCAGAAGTCGAAGTGCCTGCTTCGGGAAAGGGACCGTCCCTCTCCGGCAAGCCTCGATACTTTGATGAAAGTCTCCATGCACATGCCTCTAACTTAATCCTCAGGTTCCAAATTGTCGAGGCGACGGAATGTCACCTGGTGGGTACGTAGATTGCGAAACGTTACAGCCGGGGGGGACCTCATCGCGAAGGAAGCCAGGCATGCGGTTCATCGACCGCATGCCTGTAGGAGGTTGACTACATCAGTAGTTGAGGAACGCGACGATCAGCAGCCCGAAGATGACTGTTGCAAGTATGGCGGTCGTGGCGGTGTCCATCGGGGGGCCTATGCTTCACCAGCCGCGACTGACCGATCGCGCGGCATTTTCAACGTTCCCTGAGTGGGATCTGTTGGGGAAGCGGTCGCTGGGCTTCTCGAAGCCGACGCAAACATCTCGTCTACCGTACGGGAAATGTCGTTCCTGGCGATGCCGATGTCTTCGAGTACCCTGTCGTCCAGGGAGTGGAGCAGGGATTCCGCCTTGTATCGGTGCCACCTTGTGAAAACGCAGGTCAGCGCCCCCGCCAGCGGAGAATGGTTGATCGATCTTTTTCGGTTGGACATGATGCCCTCTGCACACGGGCCTGGCGCGGGCTCGAGATGCAATGCTGCCAGGCGAAGAAACGTCAGGTGGCTCGGCTTCCGCCGCACGCAGGCTTGCGTTGACGGGAACTGACACCATCTGGGTGAGCGCAGCGCCCCCGGGAGGATGCAGGCACGCCTGCAGATCCCCCGGGGCTACGGGCGGATCAGAAGTGATCTCGACGACAGCAAGTAGATGCGGGAATGCCGTGCAGCATTCCGGCACGGCAATGCCGGATCTGTGCGCCTCAACCGACGGACAGCCATTGATCGTCCTTCTGCCCGGCTCCCGTTATCCTTCACATCCAGGCTCGCCAGAAGAAGACCGCGCTCATGATCATTCCGACCGCTATGACCACGAACCTGATCACGGCCGGCGGCAGGGATCTGGCAACGGGCGCTCCAAGATATCCTCCGACAGTGGCCGCCGCCATCATCAGCAGCGCTTCGGGCCAGGCGACAAGGCCCGCCGTGGCAAAGGTAATGACCGAAACTGCAGAAAGGACGAGCGACAGGGCGTTCTTGAGCCCGTTCATGACGTTCAGGTCCCTCATTCCCCATAGGGAAAACAGCGCCAGCAGCACGATGCCCAGCCCGCCGTTGAAGTAGCCGCCGTAAACGGAAACCATCAGGGTTCCCATGGCGCCTTCCGGCTTGCCGAAGCTATGCCGCCGGGCGAACGCCTGAATAGGGGCGCCGAAGGCAAACGCCAGCGTCGCAATGACGAGCAGGAATGGAACCACCGCCGAAAACGCCTCGTTCGAGGAGACCAGCAGCAGAAGGGATCCGCCCAGTCCCCCGAGAGCCGTCACGGCGACGATCTTCACAAGCCGGAGGCGGTCGAAAGTCGATATCTCCTTCCGGAAACCCAAGGTGCCGCCGATATAGCCGGGAAACACCGCGACGGCGCTGGTTGCATTCGCAGCCACGGCGGGAACGCCTGCGTAGACGAGCGCGGGAAAGGTAAGGAAGGTTCCTCCGCCCGCGACCGTGTTCAGCATTCCCGCGAAGAACGCGGCCGCGACCAGGACCAGATACTCCGGCACGGTGTGCTCCTGCTATGATGGCGGTCAAGCCGCCGACGGTCCGGGATCATCGAAGCCTTCCGGTGTCGGCGAGGCGAAGGGATCAGGGTCGCGGAGCGCCCCCTGGATGACCCTGAGGTTCAGCCTCCGCTGTCGGGGAGTGGACATCTGCTCGAGAGCGTCCCTCTCGCGCCTAGCGGCTTCCGGCTGGTAGTGGACCTGATGCAGGCGGATCCGTTCTTCAGCCCCGTCATGTCCCGGCATGACGAACTCCTGCCCCTCTTCGAGGCCAAGCAGCGCCAAGCCCCGCCCTGTCGAGATCGGCAGGTACAGTCCGATCGGCGATGTCATGCGGTCGTGGCAGACGATCCGAGTATCAGGGTCGCGGCCGTTCACGCTGAAGGTCAGCCTGCTTCCGAGCGTGGCTACGTTTTCCGGCATCTGGTCACGGATTACGATCGTGGCAGCCCTGATCTTCCGGTTCAAGATGGGCACCAATGGATCGGACCGGCTCATGCAGCGGTCCAGCATGACCTCAAGCACGGTGAAATCTTTGGTCGTTAACAGGCAGGCATCGTTTTTCATCGCTGTTCTCCCTCGCCCCCTTCGGGAGCGGTTACCTTGAGGCATGACGGAGACTCCCCTGGCCGCCCCAGGCGGGCAGGGGTCAGGATCCTGCGATGAGGCAGCCTCCATACAAGGAGAGACGGCAGCAAGGCCCTTCTTGAGTC
Organism: Tianweitania sediminis; assembly: GCF_017813335.1. GTDB lineage: Bacteria > Pseudomonadota > Alphaproteobacteria > Rhizobiales > Rhizobiaceae > Tianweitania > Tianweitania sediminis. Next base: position 1,054,665 of record NZ_JAGIYY010000001.1, read on the forward strand.
ACGAGGCATCCCGCAAGTCTGCCGCGGCCGAAGAAGGCACCGAGGTCTCCGGATTGTCCACTGACCGGAACGTCAGCCTGTGTGTCCGCCCGTCGCGCGCGGTCCAGGCGATAGAATGTCCGGCAGACAGCCCGATCAAAGCGGTGCCTATAGGTGTCAGGATCGAAACCTTGCCCTCTGCGATGTCTGCTTCACCCGGAAAGACCAGGGTCACGGTCCTGTCTTCACCGAGGTCGCTGGTGTAGCACAGCGTCGACCCCATTCGGACTACGTCAGCGGCGACCCGGCGGTCATCCACCACCCGACCGCGCTCCAATTCCGAAATGAGTTCCTCGGCCAACCCGGGATTCCGCGAGGCGAAGGATTCGGCGATGCGCCAGAGCCTTTCGCTGTCCGAACGTGCGAGCGTGATGGCGGGTTTGCGGTGCTTTTTGATCGCAGGAGCCATTTACTTGGCCTCCTCGAGGCTGTTGCCGACCGACAGCGTAATGTCGTCCGGATGTGATCAAATGGGAATTTTCGCTTTTCGGATGCCCGGAAGGGCATATCTGCCTACGCCCCGCGGCCGGGACGCGACGCGGCCAGCCGGGGGTCAGATGCCCGCGATGGGGCAAACCCTGAAGAAAGTAGAAAGGGCGCGCGAGAAGCAAACCATGATGCGACAGACGTGGGCCTTCGGAACGGAATTGTCAAGTCGTGGACCTGTCGCGCGCCGGGGGCAGCTACTCCGGGCCTGCCTTCGCGGGGACATAAGAGAGGGAGCGATACAGGTCCGGGCCGTCCAAGCGGAGTTCAAGCATCTTGGGCAGGCTAGTTGAACCAGACGATAGAGCAGGCGCGGAACTCGCGCTCGACTGGATCGCGGAGTTTCCATCATCTACAGGATGCCTAGCACGCAGCCGAATGTCCTGCTTGCCGACCTGTCCTAGGCCTGTAACTACATGCGCCATTATCCCGTCGGGCCACCACAAGCTCTCGTGGAGATGCACCTGCACTACCGGAGCGGCGAAGACCGGATCGTCGCAGGTCTGCTTCTTGATCGAATTCTTGGTAGCGAAGCGCTGAGACGCTTGGTCGGGCGGCCAGGCAATGGCTCAGGAGAGGCGCTTCCGAGAAGATAGACATCCGTGCCGCCCCTATTGACCATGCGGTATCGACCCGAAGGCTGCGATGCCGTCAGCCACGGCGGGTTCCGTCCTCCAAAAACCAGCCCTCTGGCTGGATCAGAATGGCCTGCGCGACCTCCCTCTCTGGTCTTGCCCCCATTCCGACCTAGGCAAGTTTGCGGGCGCTTTCTTTAGCTTAGGCTGATGCGATCGGCCGACTGAGGCGCTTGACAGGGATGCAGTCCTATCGCCTGCGGAAGCCACTCCAAGACAGACTTACGCTGATGGCTGCCATGGTTATAGGCTGCTCAGGTTCCTTATCGCACAGGGGCAAGGCACCGATGCTTGCGCCGTCCAAACATCCCTTGGATGCTGCGTCGCCGTGCTACGGCGCGTCCGGCATAGCCAAGTTGCACAAAGCTCTTCCAAGGCATGACCTCTGTGCACCGGGGGCAGTGCGACGGCAATGCGCTTGTGACCGGATCCACGACGGCAGCCAAGGCGACACTAGACTCGCCGTCAGCGGCGCCTCCGGAGGCGCCGCCCATTCCTAAGGGCTTCCTGTACTAGCCAAGACGGCGTCACGCTGCAAAGGATAGCCTGCTGAAATCACCTGCTCCATCGAGCTGTTTGGGCTGAGCTAGTTACGCCCGGCCCTGCAACGTGGACCCGACATGGCTGGATCCTCGTCCCCCATCATTCCACGGAACTACTACTCCGAGCGAACTGCAACTTGTGGTGCTGATTTGCTGTTTATGACGAGGAACACCTGAGATAGGGATGCCAAGCCAGCTGAGGCTGGGATGAACTGCAGGTGACGTGCGATGATCGACGAAAAGCTCCAACCCATCTTAAACCAGGTCCTTCAACGCAATGCAGGCGAACCTGAGTTTCACCAGGCCGTGCGGGAGGTCTTGGAGAGCTTAGGGCGGGTCGTGGCAAAGCACCCTCACTATCTTGAACATGCGCTGATCGAGCGCATATGCGAGCCTGAGCGCCAGATTATCTACCGGGTTCCCTGGGTCGACGATGAAGGGAATGTCCGTATCAACAGGGGATTTCGGGTGCAGTTCAATTCCGCTCTCGGACCTTACAAGGGCGGGATCCGTTTCCACCCGTCTGTCAATGTCGGAATCATCAAGTTTCTTGGCTTCGAGCAGACGTTCAAGAACGCTCTTACTGGGATGCCCATCGGGGGCGGTAAAGGCGGATCGGACTTTGATCCGCGCGGCCGGTCCGACGGAGAGATCATGCGGTTCTGCCAATCCTTCATGACCGAGTTGCACCGGCACATAGGAGAGTACACCGACGTTCCTGCTGGCGACATTGGCGTGGGCGGACGCGAAATCGGTTACATGTTCGGGCAGTACAAGCGACTCACGAACCGCTACGAGGCAGGAGTTCTGACTGGGAAGGCTCTATTCTATGGCGGATCGAGAGCTCGCACTGAAGCGACGGGATACGGCAACACCTACTTCGTCCAAGCGATGCTTGCAACCAAAGGCCTGAGCTTCGAAGGCAAGAAGGTCGTGGTGTCAGGATCGGGCAACGTTGCAATCTACAGCGTCGAGAAGGTTCAGTCCTTCGGAGGCAAGGTTGTCGCAGTCTCTGACAGTTCCGGCTATGTCGTTGACGAAGAGGGCATCGATCTAGGACTTCTCAAGCAGGTTAAAGAGGTGCGGCGCGGACGCATTGCCGACTATCTGCGGCTCAAAGGGGAAGGTCGATGCACCTTTTTCATCAAGGCTGGTGAGGGAACGATCTGGGATGTTCCTTGTGACGTTGCCATGCCTTCTGCAACGCAGAATGAACTGACAGGCCGCGATGCGAAGGTCTTGATCGACAACGGCGCCATCGCCGTCGGTGAAGGCGCGAACATGCCATCGACTCCTGATGCCGTCCGCATATTCCAGGAAGGGGGCGTGATGTTCGCTCCGGGCAAGGCTGCCAATGCGGGCGGCGTAGCAACGTCAGCCTTGGAGATGCAGCAGAACGCCTCCCGCACAGCTGGACGTTCCAGCAGACCGAAGCTCGCTTGGCCGACATCATGCGCACCATCCATGACACGTGCGCGAGCACGGCTGAAGAATTCGGGTCGCCTGGTGACTACGTCCTCGGTGCCAATGTCGCGGGATTCGTCCGCGTGGCTGAGGCAATGCGTGCGTTGGGCGTAATCTAAGCGAATGCCGCTCATGGGCGGGTGCGGGGATCGTTGTCCCTGGCATTCAGGAGCGGACCTAAGCACGCAGCGGCTCCGTGGCAGCTTCCTTGGTAGAGCATGTGAGCCATAAGAACTTCGTTGACCGCTCGGCTGCTCGTCCGGCTGTCACAACAAACGGAAGTAGCTGGAGGGGAATCGGCTGGATCAATATCGCCCGTGAGCCGGAGGTTCAGAGCCGCTGGCAGGCTCTTCCGGATGTATTCCGACGCGATGGTGATTGACGAGGGACCCGCCCTTCCATCCTGAGAATAGGAGGAGAAGCACTACTGCGGCGGACAATAGCAAACCCCAGGGGAGCACCCCCTGGGCAGGATCAGGTCCCCAACGCACGAACAGATTGATCATTGCGAGTACCACCGCTGCGAGGTTGGCAATCATGTGCTGCCACGCATCGCTCATCTGGCGGATCCGAACGTTGCCGAAGAAGTCGACGAACCCTGCAACGGCAGCCAGGGTGCTCATGAACAGAGCGGAGACGAGGAGCCAAAACGAACCACGGCCCCAAAATGCATCACCCGTCCCCCAGAACACGAGGTCGCTGGTAAACGTGGCGATTAGCAGGGCGATCGGGAACGGAATCAGCATTGGGTGGATGGGATGGCCGGCGATTTTCGCGGTGGTGGCAATTCCTCTTAGGTCCTGCAGCATGGCGTCACCTCCATATCGGGATCCAACGGTGTCTGAGGTTCTAGGTTCCCTAAGGACGTGCGCCGTGACGCGGCCGGGACTGTGGCGGAACGGATATCGCGCGTGGCGTGGCGAACGTTCGATCGCCGCGATCAACGAAATCGAACCGTGCCGTGACTGAGCAGGCGAACAGGTCGCACCCACAAGCTCGTGAGCGGCCAAGGACTGGCATCAGAAGACTGCCGCGAGAACCGCAATGAGGGCGACTGCGAGTGCGGCGAGGCTAGGCACCATAACTACTGCTCCGGATGCAAGTGCAAGCGCCGCCACCCAATCGAAAGGCCTGTCAGATGCTTCTCTCACTTATTGCTCCTTTCACCGACGCCTTCCGTGAGAACGCCACCGACGGACAGCACGTTCCCACTCAACGAGGAAGGCGCCGCGGACAACTGCTCCTTCCATGCTTCCTGCAGCAGGGGGGCATCCGTGCCTTCCGCGATCAGGACTCGTTCTGCTGCACCGTCGAGATCGTCGTACTGCCCGCTCCGCATGGACCACAAGAAGGCTGCAAGGCCCGCTATTCCCATTCCCAGCGCTATCGGCACCAGCCAGGCCAGGTAGCTCATGCCGCATCCGCGAGGCGCATAGCCTCTAGCTCAGGCCCAGCGGCAGCGGACTTCTTCACGCGAGGAAGGCGCAGCGAGTTGCCGACCACGACGATCGATGATGTCGACATGGCAATCGCAGCCATCAGGGGTGTCACGTGGCCCAGCACCGCCAGAGGTACGACTAGGACGTTGTATGCAATCGCGAGGCCAAGGTTCTGCCGCACGAGGCGTGCAGCGGCACGGGCGACACCGACCGCCTGCGGCACGGCTTCCAGGCTGCGTCCCAGGAACACAAGGTCGGCCGCGTTGCGGCCTACGTCGGCCGCCGAAGATGGGGCAATCGAGACATGCGCGGCCGCAAGCGCGGGCGCGTCGTTGAGCCCGTCGCCGACCATCAGCACCCTTCGCCCCGCGGATGCCAGCTCCGCGAGGCGCGCGACCTTGTGTTCCGGCAACGCGCCGTGGCGAGCCTCCGAAATCGCCAGCGCCGCCGCTACTTTGCCGACTGCCTCTGCGTTGTCGCCGGACAGCAACTCGACGGTCATCCCGACTTTCGCCAGCGTCCGAACGGCTTCTGCCGCGCCAGCCCGCAGCCCGTCCGAGATCGTGAACGACCCCACGGACTGCCCGTCTTTGCTTAGCCACGCACCGGCTTCGTCCGAAACACGCCCGGGCTTGGCTGAGGCCCAATCCGGCCGTCCTAGCCTGTAGACGCTTCCTCCGACGCGCGCCTCGATGCCGAAGCCGGGAATCTCGCGAAGGTCCTCGACGACCGTACGCGAAGCTGTAAGTGCAGCCACAGCGCGGGAGACCGGGTGCCTCGAGTAAGACGCGATGCTCGCGGCGGCCGTAAGGTCTGCAGCCGCCACCGCATGCGGGACCGAGCGCATCGCTCCGGCGGTCAACGTGCCCGTCTTGTCGAAGACGACAGCGTCGGCTTCGGCGAGGCGCTCGAGAGCACTGCCGTCCTTCAAGGTAATGCCAAGGTCGAATAGGCGACGCGCTGCGACGACCTGCACCATCGGCACGGCAAGGCCCAGCGCACAGGGGCAGGTGATAATGAGAACGGATATGGCGACTGTAACTGAGGTATGCCAGTTGCTCGTGAGCAGCAGCCATGCTGCGCAGGTGGCGAGCGCCAGCAGGTGAATCACGGGCGAATAGAGCGCCGCCGCTCGGTCTGCAATCCGCCGGTACCGCGCGCGCCCGTCCTCGGCCGCCTCCATGAGCCTCACCATGTCGGCAAGAAAGGAATCGCGCGCCATCCTGTCGGCCCGGATCGTCAGCGCGCCATTACGGCTAAGCGTGCCGGACAGCACCTCGCTGCCAGGCTGCGCGCGTTCGGGAGCCGACTCGCCCGTCACGACCGAAAGGTCAAGGCTGCTGACACCCGCCACGACGGTGCCGTCTACCGGAATACGATCTCCGGGCGCGACCAGCAGATGGTCACCGACCTCGATCTCCGCGATGTCACGGAACTCGCGCGCTCCGTCAGGTCGGATCAATGTCGCGCCCCTCGGCATCAGGCGGGCTAGCCCCATCACAGCATTCCGCGCCTTGGCTCGCATCGCATGGTCGAGGGTGCGCCCCGCAAGCAGGAAGAAGATCAGGGATGTCACCGCGTCGAAGTAAGCATGCTGTTCTCCTGCCAAGGTGTCGTAGAGGCTGAGCCCGAGGGCAAGGAGGATGCCAACCGAGATCGGGAGGTCCATGCTCGAGGTCCACGTGCGGACCGAATGCCAGGCCGAGGCGAAGAAGACGCGCCCGGAATATCCGACGGCGGGCAGGGCGAGGAGGGCGGAGATCAGGTGGAAGGCGTCGCGTGTTTCCGCGTCCGCCCCCGACCACACCGAGGCGGAAAGAAGCATGATGTTCATGGCAGCGAAGCCGGCGACGGCCGTCGCCTTCAGCAGCCGTGACAATTCCGGATCGCGTGCATCGTTGCCCACATCGACCACGCTGGCATCGTAGCCGGCGGCCTTCAGCGCATCGAACAGGGGAGGCACGTTTCCTTCGCTCTTCCACCGCACCGCCACTCGGCGCGACGTCAGATTCACGCGGGCGGCAACTACCGAATCAAGCCCGCCTAGCGCGCTCTCGATGGTTGAGATGCAGGCCGCGCATCGCACCTGCGGCACGGACAAGTCGGTCTGGAACATGCCGCCGCCCAAATCTCTGCTCGCCAGAACCATCTCGCGAGCGGAGAAATCGCCGATCTTCGCCAGCAGTAGCCCAGCCTCGGTTCCCGGCGCACAGCAGCCCATGGTCAGCCCTCCGGCAGGGCCACTGCCCTGTAGGCATGCCACGTGGCATGTCCAAGCAGAGGGAAAATTACGACCACCCCGACGAGCCCTGTGGCGACGCAGACGCCGAAAAGCACGAGAACCATTGCGCCCCACACGATCATCGGCAGCAGGTTGTTCCAAACCAGCTTCATGCTCGTCGCCATTGCGGTCAGCGCGTCGACGCGTCGGTCGAGCAGCATAGGCACCGCGAAGACGCTGGTGGCGAAGGCGAAGGACGCAAACAATCCGCCAACGACAGTGCCCACCAAGAGCATAGCCCATCCATACGGGCTTCCTACGAGCAGCCCCACGACACCATCGAGACCGGGGAAGGCGGTGACACCGAAGAACAGCGCCCACAGCAGCACGGCTGCACGGTTCCAAAGAAGCGTCAGCATGCACAGCAGCAAACCTGTGAAGAACACCTGCGCGCCGGCGCTCGGACGCACGCGGAGCATCGCGCCGAAACTGGCCTGCCGCCCCTGCTCGATCGCCCGGCTCTTCTCGTAGAGGCCGGCGGCGAGGGAGGGGGCGACGATCAAGAAACCCGCCAGGGAGGGAAAAAGGATGTAGTCGCGACCGAACGCGATCAGGGTCCAGACAAACGCCACGGACAGGACGAAGACACCCACTCCGTAGGCGATACTGAACGCTGGCCGGATCCAGAAATCCCGCCAGCCGGCTGCCAACCAGCCTGCGCCGGCGAGGAGCGGCAGGTGGCGCTGAAGACGCGGGTCCCTCGTCTCGCCGATGCCGGATGTCTCGCTGAGCAGCCAGTATGAATTGTCGGTTTGGCCCATCTTCTTCTCCTCAGCACGCCGACTTTGCAGCGCGGTAGCCTTGGCCGCTGCTGGCGGCCTTAAGGTGTTGCACGCATTCCGGCTGCGACTGGAACGCGACGTAGACGAGGTGCGCGTTTGCTCCGGCAAAGATCAGCAGCCCCGCCGGGACGAGTAGCCATGCGAGCCGCAGTTTCCGGCGGGATAGCTCGGTCCGAGAGGTCAAGGCTGACGCGCCCCTAGATCGTGGACGTAGAGCGACAGCGTGCGGATCTCCACGTTTGACAGCCGTTCGTCCCATGTCGGCATATGGCCCTGCCTGCCTCCGTGTACGGAAGCGATGATGCTATCCATGGTGCCCCCGTATACCCAATAGGCATCGGTCAGGTTGGGAGCCCCAACCTCCGAGCTGCCTGCAGCGTTTTCCCCGTGGCAAGCGGCGCATGTGGTGGCGAACACCTCGCGCCCGGCCTCAATCCGCTCCAGGTTCTCCGCGGTCGAGTATTCAGGGTTCGTGAGTGAGTACACGTAGGCGGCGACGTTCCTGACCTGCTCACGATCAAGCATTTCGTCTCGCCCGAAGGCGGGCATCTGGGCGATGCGGGATTCGGGATGCCTCGTATTGATACCGACGCGCATCGTCTGCTCGATAAGCTCCGGGCCGCCGCCCCAGAGCCAGTCGTCGTCGGTCAGGTCGGGATAGAAGGCGCGCCCCTTGCCGTCGCGTCCGTGGCAGGCTGCGCAGTTGTCACCGAAGAGCTGCTGCCCGGTGCCACGGACAGTCTTCATCAACGCCTCGTCCGCCACTATCGCGTCGTAGGGTTCGGTCTCGAGGCGCGCCATCCAGGGTGCCCGCTCCTCCTGGCCTTCGACGAGGCGCGCCTCAACGGTGGTCCTCTGATCTGCCCCGAGAAGTCCTTTCGTGTACGTCTCGCCCAGCGGCCACGACGGCATGAAGAACCAGTACGCGAAGGCCCACAGGTGGGTGATGATCAAAAAAATCAAGACCCCGCGCGGAACTGGCGTGTCGAGTTCCTTGATGCCGTTCCACTCGTGGCCCGTGGTTTCACGGCCGGTGACCGGATCGCGCTCTACTTCTGCCATGGCTTGTCGTCCTGATCGAGGATGCTGTGCTTGGCGCGGTCAAAACGTTTCCGGTTCTTTGGCCAGAACGCGTAGACGCAGACGCAGAGGAAGAAGCCCATCATGTAGAACAGGCCCCAACTTTTGGAGAACGCCACAAGCGAGTTGTAGCTGAAGTCCATTCCGATCTCCTTAGTCTTGCGCCTCCGGCGGCTTCTCGGTGGCTGCAGTGTCGCGGTAGGCGGCGTTAGTCAGCCGTCCGAGGATCTGGAGATAGGCGACAAGGGCGTCCATCTCCGTGACGTGGGTGGTCACACCATCGAAGGCGCTAACCTGCGTCGCGTCGCCGTACCGCTCGGTAACGCCTGCCGCGAAATCAGTGTCAGGCGTAGCCTGGCCGTAGGCGTCTCGCGCGGCATTCTCCACCATCTCTTCCGTATACGGAACGCCGAGCGTGCGCTGCACAGCAAGGTGGTCCCGCAGGTCCTCCGTCCTCAACTGATTGCGGGCCAGGAAAGCGTAGGCGGGCATGTTCGATTCCGGCACCACGTCCCGCGGGTTCGTCAGGTGCGCCACGTGCCAGAAGTCGGAGTACTTGCCGCCGACGCGGGCGAGATCCGGCCCAGTGCGCTTCGATCCCCACAACATCGGTCGGTCATAGCGGGACTCGACCGCAAGCGAATATGGACCGTAGCGCTCCACCTCGTCGCGCAGCGTGCGGATCATCTGGCTGTGGCAGGCGTAGCAGCCCTCGCGGATATAGATATTGCGGCCAGCCAGTTCCAAAGGCGTGTACATGCGCATGTCCGGAGCTTCTTCCACGGTCTCGTCGATCGTGAAGAGCGGCGCGATCTCGATGATGCCGCCGACGCTCGCCGCGGCGATGATGGCGAGCACGAAGAGGACCGCCGAGCGCTCGATCTTGCGGTGAAACATCTCAGGCATATCGCTACTCCCCCGGCACCACAGCGGCCGTTACGGGCACGTCGGCCGTCCGTGCTGCCATGGGCACTGACCGCACGGTCATCCACATGTTGTAGCAGCCAACGACGGTTCCGATGAGGAACAGGAGGCCGCCGAAGGCTCGGGCAATGTAGTAGGGGTACATCGCCACCAGCGAGTCGATGAACGAGTAGGCGAGCGCGCCTTCCTCGGTGTAAGTCCGCCACATCAAGCCCTGGATAATGCCGGAGTTCCACATCGCGAACACATAGATCAGCGTTCCCACGATCGCCAACCAGAAGTGGATCTCCACCAGCGCCGCCGAGTACATGCGTTCGCGCCTCCAGAGGCTTGGCACCAGCGTGTAGAGCGATCCGAAAGTGATCAGCGCCACCCAGCCTAGCGCGCCTGCGTGAACGTGGCCGACGGTCCAGTCCGTGTAGTGGCTTAGCGAATTGACGGGCCGGATCGCCATGAACGATCCTTCGAAGGTCGACAGCCCGTAAAACACTGCCGCCGCCATCATGAAGCGGAGCGTCGCGTCATCACGCACCCTGTGCCAGGCACCGTTGAGGGTCAGAAGCGCGTTTCCAGCGGATGCCCAAGAAGGGACGAGGAGCATGACCGAGAAGGTCATTCCCAGCGTCTGCACCCAGTGCGGGAGTGCTGTGTAGTGCAGGTGGTGCGAACCCGCCCACATGTAGAAAAAGGTAATACCCCAGAAGCTCAGAATGGACAGACGATAGGAGAAGATCGGTCGCTGAGCCCTTACGGGGAGGTAGTAGTAGAGCATGCCGAGGAAGCCGGCCGTCAGGAAAAACGCTACCGCGTTGTGTCCGTACCACCACTGCACCATCGCGTCCTGCACACCTGGCCAGATCGTGTAACTCTTCACGCTGCCCCACGAGACCGGAATCGCCAGGTTGTTGACGATGTGCAGGATGGCAACCACCAATATGAATGCCATGAAATACCAGTTCGCGACATAGATGTGCGGCTCCTTCCGGCGCGCGATCGTCGCGATGTAGAGAATGAAGTAGGTCACCCAGACGATCACCAGCCAAAGATCAGCATACCACTCGGCTTCCGCGTATTCCTTGGACTGGGTGACACCCATCAGATAGCCGGACACGGCCAGCAGACAGAACAGGTTGAAGCCCAGCAGCACGAACCAGGGGCTGATCTGTCCAGCCAGCCGGGCACGGGACGTGCGCTGCACAACGTGGAAGGAGGTCGCTATCAGGGCGTTGCCACCGAAGCCGAATATGACACCGCTCGTGTGGGTTGGCCGCAGCCGACCGAAGGTCGACCATCCAGCATCGAACGCCAGGTCCGGCCAAGCCAGCTGCGCGGCGACCCAGACCCCCATGAACATGCCAAAGACGGCCCATGCCATCGACAGGATGATCCCCGCCTTGATCGGGTCGTCGTAGTACGAGGCTGCGCGGTCCTCCGTCGGTTCGGGATCGTAGAACGTCGACATGACCAGGTAAGCCACGATGCCGCCGAACAGCATGACGATAACGCCATGGACGCCGAGCACGTCCGAACGCCCGACCGCCGCCATGGCGATGCCGACGATCGCCACCGCGAGCGCGATGACCAGCGCGTTTTGCCGCTCCGAGGACGTAAGCTGCCGAATCATGATCCCTCCGTCTGCTGCCAAGCGGGCACCATTCCCAAGCGGCCGCTTGGCGAATCTCGACCTCGCAAGCCTTGGGAAACTTTGCAGCCCGAGGCCAGGTCCGCAAGCGTGCACTGGTCGAACACGCCGAGGTAGGCCTTCAGGGCTGCTGCGGCGAGCCCGGCCAGGCTGATTGCCGAGGAAGGCGCGCGCTGCCCGTGTTCCATACGCGTGCTGCCGCTGGAGGCGAAAGCTTCCATATGCCTGACCACTTCTCCGAGATAGATTCCTTCGAGGTGCCTTGCGAGCGAGAGTCCCCCGCTGCGCCCCCTGGCGCCCCTGACGTATCCTGCCCGGCCAAGGTTCAGCGCGACCTTCATGAGGTGATTGCGGGAGGTTCCGTAGAAGGCAGCGACATCCGCCACGGTGACGCGTGCCCCGGGGTTGACCGCAAGGTAGACCAACATGTGCACGGCGTGCTCTGTATGGAGGGTAAGTCTCATGCTGCTCCGATGGCTCCAGTGCGTTCCAGACACGTCAGACCTGTGCCACCGCAGCCGTGGCAGCGGCGCGGAAACAATCCGCACGCTCGCCCGCGCGGAAGGGAGCGGGCGGTAACGAGTTGGCGACGCTGTTCGCGCTTGGGGCGAAGGAGCGTTGTGGATCGAGGAGAAACCACGTCAGTCCTCACGTGGCTGGGCCATCGGCAGCCGGAAGAACATGGCGAGCTTCAGGCTCTGCGCGATTCTCTCTGCGCGCTGCACAAAAACCTTCGCGACATCCGGCTCGCACAGGTCTGCGGCGGTCTGCCTGAAGATGCCAAGCCAGATGTCGAAATCCTCCTCGCGGACCTGCTTGAGCTTCAGGTGCGCCGGGACCGGACGGCCGCTGTAGGCGCCGTTCTTCAGGATCACCGCGCTCCAGAAGTCGGTGAGCTTCTCGAGATGCGGCTCCCAATCCCTGCCGATCACCCCCTCGAAAATGGGGCCGAGCCGATGGTTCGCGCGCACCCTCCGATAGAACTCGCGGACCAGCCTGCCAATGAAAGCGCGGTCGATCTCAGGATGATCGAGAGCCCGTTCCTCGACCGGGCGCGGTCGGCCTGCCAGCGGTGCGTTCATGTCTGATCCTCGCCCGAGTGGCATCCGGGACGCGTTCCAAGCGAGAGGCCTCGGAAAAGATCTTCTGCGCTGATCATTTGTCAGCGACGTGGACTGGGACACGCGAAATCAGCAGTTGCTCGCCGTGCGCGGCCTGAGCGAACAGGTAGTAGGTTCCTGGTTTGGGGAAGGTGACCGTCGCCGCGATTTCCGGCCCAAAGGTTTCCATGTCAGCCTTGCCACTCGCATGACCGTGGTGCGCGTCACCATGGCCGACGCCGCTCGCGTCCGGAAGCGTCCCATGAGTATGGAGGAAGATCGTGAGGTCGTCTTTCACGACAGCCAGATGCAAAGGCGCCTCCAGGTAAGGTCTCAGATCTGTCAAAGGCTCCCCACCTTTCATGACGCGGTAAGCGAAACTCGCCGCCTCACCGGCTTTGATCTCATCTGGCTGTTGAACGGAAACTGCATAGTCCTGCGCCTCAGGCGTAGCCGAAAAGGAAGCAGCCTCAACATAGCGGTCCTCTTCTTCCAGTCGCACGGAGAGGATGCTGGACGGGGCTTCCGTTCGCGTCGGATTGGCAGCGCCTTTGACTTCAACCATGAATTGCTTGTTCTGAGCACCTTCCTCGGTCATGAAGTCGACCGCGACGAGATAATCACCGGGCTGAGGGAACGTGAAGAACGCCTTGGTTGTTTCGCCGTCCACTTCGTCATCGAAATCCTCGGGATGGATATGTCCAAGCACATCCATGGTCTTGCTGACGATGACGATGTGAAACTTGCGGCCGTGATGCGCCAGAAGTTCGCCCAGAGGCTGGTCGGATGGACTTTTCAGGGAGAAAACGAGCTCTGCACGGTCGCGCGTCCGCAACCTCTCTGGTTGCGTCTTCATCTCAACCTGCACAGATGCGCCCCGAACGGAGCCATGCTGATAGGTGCTGTCTTCTGCTTTCGGCGTATGCTGGTGAGCGTGGTTATTTTGATTTGTTTGTACGGGGGAGGGAGCCGTGCCCCCTGCGGAAGCCACTCCCGTCCACATCGAAAGGCATGCGCCGAACGCTGCGACAGTAAGGATCCTGCTGATCATGGTCTCTCCTAGTCGGTAAGCACCGTTCCAATAGCGATGTGCGAGCGCGCTCCCAAGCGCGGCTGAGCGTGCAGCACATGGGCCAAGGAAGGCCATTCTGGCTGTAGGAGCTCGCTTCACCTGCTCGTTCTTTATCGCAGACGATCAGGCGAATGTTTGCGCGGGAACAAACATTTCTACGATGCTCCGTCGCTGTGATCTCCGCGCTAAGCCTTGGGGCCCACACAAGTTGAAACCGATCATTCTTCGTCCACGGCGGGGCTTCCATCTCCTTTGTCTGCGCGCCGGCCGCGATTGGTGGCTCTTGGCGGCTCATGAGGTGCCGAGGTGCCGCCGCTCGGGCCGAGCCTGCGCCCGGAACCCGAGTCGCCGCGCCTCGTTTCGACGACATGGAAAACCCCTTCTTCTCCGTCGGTCATTCGACGCGCTCGATTGAGGAGTTCGTGGCCCTGCTAAGGGCGGGCAGCGTCGACTTTGTCGTCGACATCCGCACCATGCCCCGTTCACGCACCAACCCCCAGTACAACACTGACACGGTCGCCGATCAGCTCGCGGCTTATCAGGTTGGCTACACGCATGTTCCCGAGCTCGGCGGCCTGCGAAAGAAGGGCAAGGCGGACCAGGAGGACACCAATGCCTTCTGGAGCAACCAGAGCTTCCGCAACTATGCTGACTATGCTCTGTCCCAACCCTTTCAGGAGGGACTCATGCGCCTGATCCGGCTGGGCCGGGAGCGCCGGGTTGCGATGATGTGCTCGGAAGCCGTGTGGTGGCGCTGCCACCGACGCATCGTCGCTGACTACCTGCTCGCACGCGGCGAGGCGGTCTTCCACCTGATGGGAGAGGCGAGGATGGAACCGGCCGAGCTTACTCCAGGCGCCCGGCCGCAGCCGGGCGGCATGATCACCTATCCTTCGGAATGATTTCTTCCACCGGAAGCCAAGGACGCCCAGGTTTCAAGTTGAAAACGCATGAAGGCTGCGGAGGCCGCAGCCCGCAGCTAAGACATCCACAGCGGCCGCGTCCGATCAGACGCGCGGAACTCCGGCTTCGTCGGTGATGATCATGTCCATTGGGATATCGTGCGGCTGTGGGTATATGGTCGTGACGCGGGCAGTGGCGAACCCCACACCGATCTTCCGCGGCATATGAGGCATGGCCGCCAAGGTACGGTCGAAGAAGCCTCCGCCATGACCGAGACGAAAGTTGGTTTGGTCGAAACCAACGATCGGTGCGATCACGATGTCCGGCAGCACGGCGGGACCGCCCGAAGGGACCAGGATGTTCCAAACGCCGCGCTCCAGCGGATCACCAGGCTTCCAAAGGCGAAACTCCAGCGGCGCGTCCTTCTCGATGACTACAGGCAGCGCGATGCGCCCCCCGCGCTCCATGACCCTTATCGCCCAATCGCGCAGGTCGGGCTCGCCCCGGAAAGGCTAGTAGCTGGAGACGATCTGCCCGCTAACCCCGCCAACTGCTTCATCAAGGTTCGCCGCCAGGCGAGCCGACCGGAGCGCCCGCTCGTCGGCGTTCAAAGCCATTCGCTCAGCGATCAGCCGGTGGCGCTCGGCCTTGCGCCAGCGCGAGACGTCGCTCCAAGAGTCGGCCCGAACCCGGTCCATCTGGAACTCAGGCAACGCAGCCGGGCGTTCGGTATCTGACGTAAGCCACTCCGAGTAAGCCTAATCAAGCCTGCAGCGCATGAAAGAGGAAGGCAAATGGTTTCCACGTCCCTCGGGTCACGCTCCCTCACGCGGGCGCCACAGGATTGGCCCGTACCGGATCGCGAACAGCAGGAAAGCGAAGGTCCAGACGCTGCCGCTGGCAATGATCACCGCTCCGTAAGCATCGGGAAGCATGGGAGCCAGGACTCGCAGCAGGGCTCCTAGGGACACTGCAGCATAGATCAGTGTGGTGATCCGATCGCTGGCGATCAGGCGTCCTGTATGGCCGAGGCTGGCGCGTGTCATGACCGACAGCGTCATGGTCCCGACAGCGCCAGCTGTCAGCGTGTGGATTGCCGCGTCAGCTGGAACCAGCCCGGGCCAGAGGATAGACGCACCGAGCATCGCCACCCCAGCTGCGAGCCAAAGGTAGCCGAGGTGAAGCACTGCAAGAATTGGTTCGCGCCAGGAGAGCCAGCCCTTCCAGCGCAGCAGACGTCCGATCAGGAAGGTCCCCGCTATCAACAGAAGCGCAGCCGCCCATACGGCCTGTGGTACGATGATCCAGGCGAGCACCCCACTGAGGGTTGTCGCTAGCGCTAGGCCGTCCAGAAATCCGAACGGAGCTGGCAAGGTTCTGCTTCCTTGCTTAACGAGCCAATTGCGGGTGAAGCTTGGAATGATCCGCCCTCCGATCAGCGCCATCAAAAGCGTGATTACGCCGAGCGCAAGCCGCACCGGGAGACCTGGTTCAAATATACCGTTG
This sequence comes from Tianweitania sediminis, assembly GCF_017813335.1. Taxonomy (GTDB): domain Bacteria; phylum Pseudomonadota; class Alphaproteobacteria; order Rhizobiales; family Rhizobiaceae; genus Tianweitania; species Tianweitania sediminis. The sequence goes on from NZ_JAGIYY010000001.1 coordinate 1,070,560, forward strand.
GCCTCTAGGTGGTGGAGGGCTCCTGCCAGCGCAAAAAAGGAAAGAAGTGCCGCAACTGGGATGTTGCGCAGGTTACGGCCGACGAGCACCTCGCGCCAGATCGCCAACGCCAAGCTGACGGGAAACAGCATATCGAGGGGCAGCGCCACCCATGGCGCGGCGACCGTCGCGCATGCAATCCGCCCGATGAGCCACAACAGCACCAGAACGGCCAAACGCGTTCCGCTCAAGGGAAGCCGTCCCGTCCAGTTCGGCACGGCCGTGAGCACAAATCCGGCGATCACTGCGGAAAGAAATCCGAACAGCATCTCATGCGCATGCCAAACGCTACCCGAAAAGGGTCCATGCAGGACATAGCCGCTTGCGTGAGCCCATACCCAGAATGGCACAATCAAGGCGGCGTAAAGCGCGCCAAGCAGAAAGAAGGGCCTGAAGCCGTAGCTCCAAACAGGTGCTCCGCCCAAAACGCGGCCCGCCCGTCGATACCGGTCTCCCCGGCCTTTCGCCGCCTCCGGGGCACGGTACGGTCGGGCGGATTCGGTGCGGAGCCGGACGAGCTGGAAAGGGAACTTTATCAAACGAGGTAACCCCCGGGTGGTTAAACGCCTGCGCGGAGCTCGGACGTGACAGTGTTTCTACAGGAACAGGGGCAGCCAAACCTTGTGCTGCCGCAAGGTTCAGCGATTCAGGGCGCTGGATGCTGGCGCGGCAAAGCGCTACTTGCGAGACATGTCACGCCTTGATCGCTCCCTTCTCCGTCCGTTTCCTCTGTTCCGCGGTCTTGCCGACGCAGATATGGAGGTGATCCTGGAGAGCGCGGCAACCCGCAGGGTGGCCAAGGGTGCCACCTTGTTCGAGCAAGCTGCTGAAGCAGATGAGTTTTTCTTCCTGCTGGACGGGCGCTTGAAGGTGATGAAGTTTACGTCCGATGGCGACCAGGTTCTGATCCGCTTTGTGGTCGCTGGCGAAGTCTGCGGCATGGCAGCCGCGATCGGAAGAAACACCTATCCTGCCACAGCCAAGGCGGCAGCCGATTGCGTCGTTTTGGCCTGGCCATCCACGATGTGGCTGCGACTTGTCGAGAAGGTACCTGCTCTCGGTGCTGGAGCAATGCGGGCCCTCGGCCAGAGGCTGGAGGAAGCTCATACCCGCATCACCGAACTGTCCACCGAAGAAGTTCAGCGCCGCCTCGCAAACGCGATTACCCGCCTCGCAGGACAGGCTGGTCGCAAAGTTGACAAGGGCATACTCATCGACTTCGCTGTCACACGACAGGATCTCGCTGAAATGACCGGAACGACACTGCACACGGTGAGCCGTATCATGAGTTGCTGGGAATCCAAGGGACTGCTGGAGGGCGACCGTCAGCACCTACTACTCCGCGAGCCTCACAAGCTGCTGATGATCGGCGAAGGAAGCTCGGCGGACGGCTGAGGACATGAGGGGCGAGGTGGTGCCAAGATCGCTATCTCAAGATCTGTCAGAAACGAGCGTGGGTCCACGTCATGCTCGCGGCAAGCCTCCGCGATCGTGTGCAGCCGACCGATGGCGCATCCAATGCAGCGCATCTTGTACCTGAGGAATACAGCGACGGTAGGTGGCCATTGGCGCATCACCTCGTCCACCAGCCTCTGATCATGAAGTTCTGACATCAACTTTCTCGCGCTCCGCCGCTCCCTGCTTGTTTGAGAGGGATAGCACCGTGGCGGCGGTCTTTCGTTGTGCCGGAACAAAAAAGCCGGGCCAGCAACAAAATCTTGACGGGTTGATCCAGCGCAAAGTCGCCTTCGCGAGTAAGGGCTACACAACGCGCAGATCGATCGGGAGAACAGGTGTCCCCGAGAGACGCAAGTTGCAAAAGGAAGATAAAATGAGATCCTTGATCCTTATGGCCGCTGCAGCAGCGCTGGCTTTCGCCGGCCCGGCCTTCGCCGCTGACCACCAGGTGAAGATGCTGAACAAGGGTGAAAAGGGCGCGATGGTGTTCGAGCCGGACTTCGTCCAGGCTGCCCCAGGCGACACGGTGACCTTCGTTATTGTTGACAAGGGACACAATGCCGAAAGCATCAAGGGCATGACGCCAGAAGGCGGCGAGCCGTTCAAGGGCAAGATCAACGAAGAGGTGAAGGTCACGCTCGATAAGGAAGGCATCTGGGGCGTGAAGTGCACGCCGCACTACGGGATGGGCATGGTCGCCGTGATCAAGGTCGGCGAAGCGGCCGTTCCTGAAGAAGCCCTGGCTGTGAAGCATCCTGGCAAGGCCAAGACCAAGATGGCCGAGCTACTGGCGCAGGCAGCCCAGTAACAAGCGGGGCTTCGGCCCCGCGTCCTTCCAATCCAGAAAGTGAATGAGACCATGGACAGCATCCAACATGCCGTGGACGGCGAACACGTCGACATTTCTCGGCGCAATCTCCTGCGGGGAACAGCCGGCCTCGCCGTCGCGGGTGCCGCTCTGGCCGCCGGCACGTCCTCGGCTGCAGCACAGCACAGCCATGGCGCACACGGCGCCAACGCAATGCCCTCGCCCGGCGGCAGCCTCAGCAACCGCATCTACCAGGTTGTGGACGGCCTGACGGATATCGGCAAGAACCCGACCGACATTCCGGGCCCCATCACACGCAAGCAGCCAGAAACTGTAAAGGTCGAGCTCGAGACGGTTGAACTGGAAGCACGGCTCGATGGCCGCACCACCTTCCGCTACTGGACCTTCAACGGCACCGTGCCGGGGCCCTTCGTTCGCGTGCGGGTCGGTGACATCGTCGAGGTGACGCTGAAGAACGCCGAAGACAGTTCCATGATGCACAATGTCGACTTCCATGCCGTGACCGGACCCGGAGGCGGTGCGGAAGCCACCACGGCAGCACCTGGCGAAACCAAAGGCTTCACTTTCAAAGCTCTGAATCCCGGCCTCTATGTCTACCATTGCGCTGTGCCGCCTGTCGCGATGCACATCGCCAACGGCATGTACGGCATGATCTTGGTGGAGCCCGAAGGAGGCCTGCCGCCTGTAGACCGCGAGTTCTACGTCATGCAGGGCGAGATCTACACGGAAGAAACCTTCGGTTCATCGGGCCTGCTAACCGAAAGCTACGAGAAGCTGCTGAACGAGCGGCCGGAATATTTCGTGCTCAACGGCCATGTCGGCGCGCTCACGGAGCACTTCCCGCTGAAGGCGAATGTAGGAGAGACTGTCCGCATATACTTCGGTGTTGGCGGACCGAACTTCACCTCTTCGTTCCATGTTATCGGTGAGATCTTCGACAAGGTCTATCAGCTTGGATCGGTGACTTCGCCACCGCTGACCGACGTGCAGACCGTCACGGTGCCGGCGGGCGGCGCCACGATCGTGGAGTTTAAGACCGAGGTACCCGGCCGCTATGTTCTGGTGGATCATGCCTTGTCGCGGGTGGAACGCGGGCTTGCGGGCTTCCTGATTGTGGAGGGCGAAGCGAACCACGAGATCTTCCACGCGTCCGAACAAGCGGAGTAGCGAGGTTTCCAGATACGCGGGAGAGGGCGGAACACGATCCCGCCCTTTTCGGTGGTTCGCAACCGTCGAGCTCTGCTGCTGGTTCAAACCGCAGAGCCACAAACGACAAGGACGAAATTTATGACGATGCTCAAGCTGGCGGCCGCCGCAGCGATGACCGCCGCGTTGATGGGGCAAGCGCTGGCGCATGTCTCAATCGAGCCCGCTGAAGCGCCTGCAGAGAGCACCTACAAGGGAGTGCTCAAGGTCGGCCACGGCTGTGAGGGTGCCGCAACTACCTCGATCCGGGTGCAGATACCCGAGGGCGTGATCGCGGTGAAGCCCATGCCCAAGGCAGGCTGGGAACTCTCCACCAAGGTCGAGTCATACAGCGAGCCTGTAAGATACTACGACCAGTCCCTCACTGAGGGCGTCCGGGAGATCGCCTGGACAGGAGGCAAGCTGCCCGACGACTGGTACGACGAGTTCGTGTTCCGGGCGCGGCTTCCGAAGGCTGAGCCGGGAACGGTAATACGCTTCCCGGTCGTGCAGGATTGTGAAGCCACCACTGTGCGCTGGATCGAGGTTCCGGCTGAAGGGCAGGATTCCCATGACCTCAAGGAGCCTGCGCCCGAGGTCACGATCACCCCTGCAGCACCGCACCACCATTGACCGCCTGCCAACTACCAGTGCGCTCTTCCGCATGGGCCATAATCCTTGCAATTGGAGCCATGATTTTGATGGCGTTGCTGCCATCGCCCGCTTTGGCGCACGCCGTTCTCGTCTCATCCGATCCTCTGGACGGCAGCAGCGTCCAGAGGATGCCCTCGGAGGTGGTCCTGAGGTTCAGTGAGCCTGTCGCTCCTGTCAAACTTCGCCTGGCGGGATCGGCTGAACCGCTGCCGGAGTTGCACGGCACGCAAACTGCCGACAACGGGATCCGGGTGCCGCTGCCGGATGACCTTGGGCAGGGCAGCTATGTCCTCAGCTACAACGTGACTTCCCTCGACGGCCACCCTGTCGCGGGCGCCATTTCCTTCGGGGTAGGGACAAGCGCTGCAATCGCTCCGGCGCAGGAAGCGGCTGGAGGCATCGACCTTCTTGCGGCCCTTGTCCGCGCGCTCCATTACGGGTCCTTGCTGGCCGCAACCGGAGGCGGCCTGTTCGTGCTGCTGGTGCTCAAGGGCGAACATGTTCCACGCGCGCTTCTGCGCGGGCTGCTGACCTTCGCTGCCCTTGCCGCGACAACACTCGTGCTACTGGTCGGGCTTAACGGACTGCAACTGACGGGACTGCCATTTCCCGGACTGCTTACAAGGGAACCATGGATCGCAGGTGCGGGGACCACGCTTCTGAGGAGCGCTATGGCGGGAGTTGCAGGACTGCTGTTGCTCGTGGTCGGTCTTTTGCAACGATTGTCCAGGTGGGACCGTCTTGTGGTCGGCGGCGGGAGCCTTCTGGCGCTTGCATCGCTTCCCTTGACTGGCCACGCGGCCATTGCTCCGCCTGCTTCGATCGCCGCTCCTGCGGTCTACATCCATGGCGTGGCCGCAGCCTTCTGGACGGGATCTCTGTGGCCGTTGTGGATCATGCTTCCCAGGATGTCGCCCGTGGACGGCGTCCGGATGGTCGACCGGTTCTCGAGCTTGGCGATTGGGCTAGTGGTGGTCCTGATCCTTGCCGGATCCCTTTTGAGCTTTCTTCAGATGGGCAGTCCGGACGCAGTTTTCACCACCCCTTACGGCTGGACCTGGGCACTGAAGATTTGCCTCGTACTCCCCCTGCTGGGGCTGGCTGCGCTCAACAGGCAGGTGCTCCTGCCGAACCTCGCAAGAAGGGGCCCACTCCTCCTTCGACGCAGCCTTGTCGCCGAGACAGTCCTGATCGCCGCGATCATCATGGCCACGTCGATGCTCGGCCAGACCCCGCCGCCGCGGGCCTTCGCAGGCGGACAGGCATCGGCGGGACCGACTGAGGCGGCCCCCACCCGCTATGAAGCGCGGTCAGGTCAGCGGAACCTGGCGTTGATGATCCACCCGGGGGCGCTGGGGCAGAACCACGTGTCGGCCCAGCTTTCTGATGCGGATGGGAAGGCGCTAGCTGTGCAGGAAGTCACGACCGCGTGGTCCCTTCCGTCGTCCGGAATCGAAGCGCTGGAGCGTCCTCTGGCTAAATCCCCGGAGGGAGAGGTCTCAGGAACGGTCGACCTGCCGCTCGGCGGCGATTGGGTGGTTCAGGTCGAGGTTCTCGTCAGCGATTTCGAGAAGGCGGTGTTTCGGCTGGAGGTCCAGATTGCCGCGCATTGATCGCCAGCCGACGCTAGCGCGTCAGCATGATCGTGAGGAGCAAGGAGGAATCCTGGAGGCCTTCAACCGAGTGGACTTGATCGCCTTCTAGGAAGATCCAGCAGCCGGCAGCGAGTTCCAGGCTTCTGCCCTCCGTCCTGATCTCCACGCGACCTTCCAGGCAATGGAGCGTGAGTTCCCCGGGCACCTTGTGTGCGGGGAGCACCGCCCCTTCTGGTAAGATGAGGCGAATGGCCTCGAAAGAGGCAGTCTTGACGATCGCATGAGTTTTCGATCCGCGAAGCGCGTCGCCTAGCGGCGATACGTCTACGACCTCCATGGCTTTAGCATGCTTGAGTGCCATAGTTTCCTCCGGAAGCGAAGCCTTGCAGCCGCCTCGAATGCCATCCTGTCTCCGTCAGATGCGTCTTCGCAGCAGCCGCGATCTGCACCCTGTCCGATACACGAGAGCTGCAGCAAAGCGCCGAGGCGGTATACGGAATGAGGACGGGACGATAGAGTTCCCGCTTAGGCTGCCGCTTCCGAACCATGCCCAGCAGCAGGCGGGCCGTTCCAGGTCCAGCACCCGCTCTGACTAGCGGACGAGGGTGTCTTTGCTGCAGAAGTGGCATGTCACTTTATAGATCGGATGACAGGAAACTCTACGCCAGATTGGGGAGTAAGCAGAACGGCTGCGTTTGCGGGTCATTCGCCTGCAACCCGACGGTTAGCTACCGGCCCAGGAAGGTTGCCGGAATTTTCCTGTTGCAGCGTGTGTAGGCAGATGCAAACGGCTGTACTTGGCTGGGATACGCACTGGCAGGCTTCGGCAGGCGACGCTGCGAAAGCTGCTGGCCCAGCGAACTTACACGGCAACGTATCAAGGAAGCAGTCAAGATCCTGAATCTCTTCTCTCTGCATCTGCGTTAGAAGTCTGTGGCAAGATGCGGGGTACTGCTGCGAGGATGATTAGGACGATCACTGTCGATAAGATGGCCGTGGCTTCCAATCCGAGTCCCGCAATCACACCGATCCCGGCTGTCGCCCAAATACTAGCAGCCGTAGTCAAGCCCTCGACTTGATGATGCGCAGTCCGCACAATTATAGCGCCAGCGCCTAGGAAGCCGATCCCCTGTACGATGCCCTGCAGCACGCGCGACATATCTTCGATAGGCATGCCACTCTGCAAGGGACCCAAGACAAAAAATCGCTGCACCGACAGCGACGAGCATATGGGTCCGCACCCCAGCACTTCGCCCCTTGCTTTCACATTCGTATCCAAGGGCTCCGCCAAGTACTGCCGCAATCACCAGGCGCAACGTGGTACGAGTAATGGCAGACAAATCTGGAACGTCCGAAAATTCATCAACGAGGGTCAACCAGATTTCGTGTCCCGAAACAGTTTCCTCTTGCCCATCCTCTGATTGTGGTTAAGGCGCATGCCAGACAAACACTTGATTGGCAATTCGAACGACGAACCACCTGTGATCGGCTTCGCCATGGCCGAGATGCTGAGGTACTCCGCGAGCGCTGACAACCACATTAGGACATCCGTGCATGATCTCCATTCTTGAAGTCAGCCCCGCGTCAATGGCCGATGAATACGTGTTGCTCGGCACGTGGTTCGCGCAGGTTTGACCGATCCATTGCGTGCTGGACTGGCGGTCGCCAGTGTCTTGCCGCTTGCGGCGTTGCTCATTCCGCGGTCTCCCTTGCTTCTCATGGCCGTGATCGTGATATTTCTGGTTGGTTTCTGGGCATCGGAGACTTGAGAGACCTCGTTCGCCGTCAAGGACGGCCGCCGTATCGTCATAGACGAGGTGGCCGGCTATCTCGCGGGAGTGATGGTCTTAGGACGTACAAGCTGGCTTGCCACGGGCGGCTTCGCCATACTTATCCTGGCCTTGACCGCTTTAAGCCCTGGCCTTTCACTTGGTTGAAAACTTCTCCGGCGGCCTCGGCATCATGCTCGACGATCTGGCCGTTGCAATTGCGGTGGGGTTCGCCATTGTCCTGGCGGCGGCGGTTCGTGAACGCTTGGTAAAGAAGCCAATCGCCTCCTGATGTTCACTTATCGCGAAACGAGCGATGCGCGAACAACACGTTGTCGCAGCTTTTTTCAAAGCATGTGAGACACTGAACCGCCGACCAGGGGTCGCAAGCTGCCGCAGGCCAGAATGGCGTGATCTGGGCGATGGGGTGGACACCCCCGACGGCATCGATGTGCCAGAAAGGAGTGTTTCAACCATTGAAGAGGAGGCATCCATGTCTGAGGTTACTACGATCGGTCTGGATATCGCGAAGAATGTGTTTCATGCGCACGGTGCCGATGAGGGTGGCCGGGGCTTGTTTCCGAAGCACCTGACGCGGGCCAAGCTGCAGGCCTTCAGCGCCACGCAGCGCGCTGCACCGTGGCGTTGAAGGCTTGCGGTGGCGCGCATCACTGGGCTCGGGAACGGACCAGGCTGGGCCATGAGGTCCGGCTTATCCCGCCTGCTTATGTGAAGCCGTTTGTGAAGCGGCAAAAGAACCGCGCGGTGGATGCCGAAGCGATCTGCGAGGCAGCGCAGCGTCCGATCATGCGCTTCGTGGCCGTGAAGAGCGAGGAGCAGCAGGCATCCGCGCTCGTGTTCCGAGCCCGCGACCTCCTGGTTCGCCAGCGCACCCAGCTCATCGCTGCCGTCCGCGGTAACCTGTCCGAGTATGGCTGGGTCGCACCGAAAGGCCCAACCTACGTCTCGATGCTCTGTGATCTTCTCGATGATGAGTTGGGGGCATGTTAGCCCTGCAGCGGCGGTCTCAATGTTCCACGTCACGCTCGACCTCCTGACCGATCTCGATGAGCGCATCACCGCTCTGGACAACGAAATCATCCAGCGCGAGGCAAGGAAGCCGTAAGCGCCGTAATCGGACTTGTTGATCGTGTTCTTGAAGCCGAAGCTCAGCAGACTGAGAGGCTCGAGGACCTCGCTGAGGCACATCGCTGCTGCAGCGCCTCGGCCTCACCGTAGTTCACGGGTGCCATACGCTCAGAACGCTGGATCGCAGGGCCGTGGGCATCAACCAGGTTGCAAGCAGTGTTAAGGACACCAACGTGTGTGAAGCCTTGAGGGAAATTCCCCAACTGCCTTTGGTCGACCGGATCATACTCCTCCGCAAGCAGCCCCAGGTCATTGCGAAGCGCCAACAGCCGCGTGAACAGCGCGTTCGCCTCATCCATACGGCCGAGCATAACGTAAACGTCGGCGAGCCAGAACGAACAGGCCAGAAAGGCGCCCTCGCGACCGCCGACCCCGTCGTCCACCTCTTCCGTGACGTAGCGGAGTACGAAGCCATCGTGCATCAGTTCCCGTTCGATCGCCGCGACCGTCCCCCTGACGCGCGGATCGTCGGGGGGCAGGAAGCCAACCTGGGGGATGAGCAGCAGTGCAGCGTCAAGGCTGTCGCTTCCGTAAGACTGAACGAAGCTGTTCTTTCCTGCGTTGAAACCATGCTCGAGAATGTCAGCTCGGATCTCGTCACGGACGGCCCGCCAATGATCGGTCGGGCCTTCAAGCCCAAACCGCTCGCAGGCCTTGACGGCCCGATCGAACGCGACCCAGCACATCAGCCTTGAATGGGTGAAAGCGCGCGCAGGACCGCGCACTTCCCATATGCCGTGGTCTGGTTCGCGCCAGACCTTTTCCACGTGGCCAAGCAGGGATTTCTGAAACTGCCAGGCCTCACCGTGCGGGCTGAGCTCGGCCTCGCGGGCGGCGTGAAGAACGTCCATCAGTTCGCCATAGACATCAAGCTGGCTTTGCCCGGCCGCTCCGTTCCCCACGCGGACGGGCGGGCTACCTTCGTAGCCCGGTAGCCACGGCACTTCTATCTCCGGCAGCCAGCGCTCGCCCGAGATCCCGTACATGATGTGCAACTGCTCCGGATGGCCGGCAGCGGCACGCAGCAGCCATTCGCGCCATGCCTCAGCCTCCTCCCGGTAGCCGCCGTTCAGGAGGGCATAGAGCGTCAGGGTGGAATCCCGGATCCAGCAGAAGCGGTAGTCCCAGTTGCGGGTGCCTCCGATGGCTTCCGGCAGCGACGTGGTCGGCGCAGCGACGATGCCGCCGGTGGGCTGGAAGGTCAGGAGCTTCAAGGTGATCAGCGAGCGCAGCACCGCCTCTCGCCATGGGCCCTTCGGGTCAAACCTGCAACGGCCGGACCATTCGCGCCACCAGGAAACGGTTCTGTTGAGGCTTTCTGTGCGGTCAGCCACAAAATGCGGCGTCTTGTGCGAACGGTGGTAGGACAACGTGAACGGAACGGTCTCGCCTTCGCTCACCTCGAAGGATGCAAGCGTCGTCATGTTCTGCCCTGAAAGGGGCAGGTCGGTATGAAGCTCGACCGCATCAGGGCCGCAGATCGCGCTCAACCCATAGTCTCGACGGCGCACCCAAGGGGTGGCTTCGCCGTAATTGAAGCGAAGGATCAGCTCCATCTTCATGTCAATCCTGCCGCGCACGCCGCTCACGATGCGAACGACGTCGATCTTCTCCTCGTCCTCGGTCAGCGGCATGAAGTCGGTCAGGGTGGCTGCGCCGTCCTTTGTCTCGAAACGGGTCTCTATGACGGCCGTTCCCGGCAGGTACCGCCGCGTTATGCGGCAGTCCTCTTTCTCGGGCGAAATCTGCCACCGTCCATGCTCCGGCCCACCAAGGAGAGCCGCAAAGCACGCGGCGGAATCAAAACGGGGAAGGCATAGCCAGTCGATCGAACCGTCGCGGGAAACAAGTGCCGCCGACATCATGTTGCCGATCAAACCGTAGTCTTCGATGGGCCGAGATCTCGTGGCCGAGCTCAGGGGAGAACGAATGGTGCTCATGGTCAGCCAGCGCCTCTGAATGCAGGATAAAGGCTCATGCCTCCGTCAATGACCAGGCTCGTCCCGGTGACGTAGTCCGATGCGTCCGAGGCAAGCCAGGCGACGGTGCGGCCGATATCCTCCGGTTCCCCTAATCGACCGTAGGGGATGAGACTGAGGAGGTCCTCCATCTCTGCCTGGGTGTCCCGGCTGGCGGCGTTGATCGGCGTTCGGATTGCGCCCGGTGCAACCGAATTGACCCGGATCTTCATAGGCGCGAGTTCCTGCGCCATCGATTTCATCAGGAGCATCATGCCACCCTTGGAGGCAGCGTAGTTCGCCTGAAAGGCCCAGGGGATAAATTCATGCACTGAGCTCGTGAACACGATCTTGCCAGCGGCCAGGGACAGGTTCGGCTGAGGTCCTCGGCGGAGGAATTCACGTGCGGCCGCTCTGGCGCTGAGGAAGGCGCCGGTCAGGTTGACATCGATTACCGCCTGCCACTGGCTCAGGCTCATCTCGTGGATAGGCGCAGGCCGCTCGATGCCCGCATTGGCAACCATGATGTCCAGCCCGCCGAAGAGCCGGAGGGTTTCTCGCACCATCGCGTCGACCTGCTCTTCTTTCGAAACATCGGCGCCGAGGGCTGCCGCGACTCCTCCGTCGGCTTTGATTTCAGCGACGACCGCCGCCGCCTTCTCCATAGACCCTGCCGTGGGAGGATGGTTGACCAGCACAGAAGCGCCCGCCTTCGCCAGTGCTTTTGCGGCCGCGTGTCCGATGCCGGACGAAGCGCCGGTCACGATCGCGACCTGCCCGACAAGAGAGTGAGGATCTCGTGACGAAGGTCGTGTTGCTTCGGAAGGACTAGCGTGCGCGGTATCGGATCTACTCATCCCGCTGAACTAGGGCGAACGACAATCCTGGCAATTTGTGCGCAATGCATTGGAGCTAATTAGCTCAACACTATTGAGCATTGTTCGCGCCCTGTCCTCAGCTAAGGATATTCTCGTTGTTCCCCGGGGATGAAACTCCGTGAAGTCATGCATGCTGCCCCGAACCCACCGTGCTTTGGTCGAGCCACGATGGAGTGCCGCTCTCCAGCCGAAAATCAAGTACCTCGCGTGGAGTGAGTTTGCCGACGACGATCAAGATCTTCTTGAATCCGATGCAACAAAGAAGTTGCTGCCGATCGGCAATTCTATTCGTTTGATCCAAGGCAGGCGTCGGCTCATTCTACTTCCAGAATGTTCCAAACGCTGAGGTGTGAGGATGCTATACGCCAAGGACATCATGAGCGGTGCAGTTCTATCAATCGGCCCGAACGCCACGATCCTGGAGGCGGCCAAGCTGATGATCGACGAGAAGATCAGCGCGGTTCCGGTTATCGACGGTAGCGTGTTGGTGGGGATACTGAGCGAGGGAGACCTAATCCATAGGGCGGAGATCGGAACCGCAGAACATCGTCACTCCTGGTGGTTCCGGCTGTTCCAAGACAGCGGCGTCCTAGCGGAGGAATATGCTCGTTCGCATTCGCGTCACGTGTTCGATGTGATGACCCGGCATGTGCACACGGTTGCTGAACTGACCCCCATAACGGATGTCGCCGAAGTCCTCGATCGCAACCGGATAAAGCGCGTCCCGGTCCTTAGGGACCGATCCGTGATCGGAATCGTGAGCAGGGCAGACTTGATGAAGGCGATCGTTGCCGCGGCAAGCGTGGAGGCGCCGCTGTCCCAGGAAGGGGACGACGACACCATATGTACAAGGTTGCAGGAAGAGTTGCGTGGCCAGCCTTGGGCTAGCGTCAATGGAGCACGCATTGAGGTGAAGAGCGGGTTTGTCACCCTGAAGGGTGCCATCAGCTGCGAAGACGAACGTAAAGCAACGCGCGTTCTGGCAGAAAGCGTCTCCGGTGTAAGAGGCATCGATGATCAGCGCATCATCATCGATCATCCGGCCATGCTGTTTTGAAGGATGGCACGTTCTCATCTTAGGATCACCTGAGGAACTGCCTTATCACTCGGGATGACTGTACACGCCGTCGTGAGCCGACACCACGCAGCCACCGCCACCGTAGACGATGGACTTCGGAGGTGGGCTCGGGCACCACGGCACCACCACTGGGTATAGCTGTTGCGGAACGGATTCGCCGCGCTCCCGTTGCCGATTCCTGGACAATCCTTTCTTCTCCGTCGGTCACTCGACCCGCTCGATCGAGGATTTTGTTGCATTGCTCAGGGCCGGAAGCGTCGATTCCGTCGTCGACATCCGCACGGTGCCCCGCTCACGCACGAACCCCCAGTACAACACCGACACGATTGCCAATCATCTTGCGCCTTATCAGATTGGCTACACGCACCTTGCCGAGCTCGGCGGCCTGCGCAAGAAGCGCAAGGCGGATCAGGATGACACCAACGCCTTCTGGACCAACCAGAGCTTCCGCAACTACGCCGACTACGCCATGTCCCAATCCTTTCAGGAGGGACTGGAGCGACTTATCCGGCTCGGTCGAGAGCGCCGGGTTGCCATGATGTGCTCGGAAGCCGTGTGGTGGCGCTGCCATCGACGCCTCGTCGCTGATTATCTGCTCGCACGCGGCGAGGCGGTGTTCCACCTGATGGGCGGAGCCCGGGTCGAACCCGCCACCCTTACTTTAGGTGCCCGGCCGCACCCCGACGGCACGATCGGCTATCCTTCCGCCTGAGGATCCAGGTGTCAGCTGAGCCTTTCCGAGGCTGCGAGAGCTCATGGACGGGGGAATCAGGCTCCTCCCGACAACAGGCGCTAGTCAGTGACGATCATATCCATGGGAACGTCGTGGGGCTGGGGGTATATTGTCGGAATTCGCGCGCTGGCAAAGCCGATGCCGATCCTGCGCGGCATGCGGGGCATGGACGCCAAGGTGCGGTCGAAGAAGCCTCCACCATGGCCAAGACGATAGTTCGCCGCGTCGAAGCCAACAACCGGTGCGATCACGATGTCCGGCAGCACGGCTGGACCATGTGACGGTACGAGGATGTTCCACACGCCACGCTCCAGGGGATCTCCGGGGACCCAGATGCGAAACTCCAGCGGCGCGTCCTTCTTGATGACCAAAGGCAGCGCGATACGTCCGCCGCGCTCTATGACCCTGATCGCCCAGTTGCGCAGGTCCGGCTCACCGCGGAACGGCCAGTAGCTCGAGACGATTTGCTCGCTTACTTCGCCTATAGCTTCGTCGAGTCTATCCGCCAGGCGGCTCGATCGAAGCGTTCGCTCGTCCGCCTCCACGGCCATGCGCTCCGCAATGAGTCGCCGGCGCTCCGCCTTGCGCCAGCGAGACACATTATTCCAGGTGTCGGCCCGAACCATTTCCTGCCGGAAGCCCGGTTCCAGTTCATGCAGGAAACAGGGTGGGGAGGCGTATTCATGAACATCGGAGCCTTCAGGATCAGACATGGCGCACCTCAAAGGGACTGCCACAAACTTGCAGCCACCTTTGAGGGAAGGCAAACGGAATTAGATGCACTAAAGGTGCAAGATTATTGCAGCGAGAGGGGGTGCAATGGACATCGATCGCGCGCGCACTTTTCTTGAGATCGTCCATACGGGAAACTTCCTGAAGGCCGCTGACCGCCTCCACGTAACGCAAACAACGGTTAGCGCCCGTATTCGGACGCTGGAGGAGGAGCTGGGTCAGCGGCTGTTCGTGCGTAATCGAAGTGGCGCCACGCTAACTGCCGCAGGCCGCGAGTTCGAACGCTTCGCTCAATCCTTCGTTCAGATCTGGGAGCGGGCGCGCCAGCAGCTTTCCGTCCCGGCCGGGCGCACCAGCATGATCACTCTCGGCGCGGAGCTCAGCCTTTGGAATCCACTGATGCTCGACTGGCTTGTTTGGATGAAGAAGGAGCAGCCGAAGATTGCCCTGCGCGCCCACGTGGGTGTCCCGGATCAGCTCCTCGAACAGTTGCGGACAGGTGTGCTGGACATCGCAGTCCTTTATGCGCCCAAGCTGCTGCCCGGCTTCAAGATTGAACTTGTCGAGGAGGAGCAGTTGGTGCTCGTTCGCTCTCCTCCAGCGGAGAAAAGAGGTGAAATCGATTACGTGCATGTCGACTGGGGTTCCCAGCCCGGTGTGCCGCGCGACTATGGCTCGGCGTTCACGGGTGCGGGTGTGGCTGTGAACCTGGGTCCTCTGGCGCTAGGCTATATCCTTCGTGTCGGAGGCAGTGGCTACTTCCGGCGTGGTGCCGTTGCGCCCCACATTGCGTCCGGCGAGCTGCAGAAGGTGGGCGGAGCGCCCGAGTTCACGTATCCAGCCTACGCGATCTATGCGGAAGCAGCCGAAGAACGAGACGACGTCCAGCACGCGCTGCGGGGCCTGAAGCAAGTCGAGCGCTGACGGACATTGGCTCCACGGGTCTGGGTTCAACAGCGCGCGGTCACGAGCGTGCGGCTTTTCTGCCGTTTGGCTTGCCGCTGGCAGCTGCATTCGTCTCTCGTAAGGCGGTACTGCACAAGACGGCCGAGCCTTTGAGGCCGCCGCCAGCGTCCATGCTCCCGTTCTCGCTAGAGCCGCCTCGCACGTCAGCGGGATAGCCCAGGCCTGTTCAAGATGGCGAGGGCCTCTGACGCAAGTTGACGCGTCAGCTCGCCAGCCGGCATCTCGCGCCCGAGGCGGGCTGCCTGTCCTGCCCAAAGGGACATGAAGTCTCCGGACCCCTGCTTTTCCGTTGCCGCGCGGAGCGGCGCCAGCGCTCCACCCGCGAGAGGGAACGCAGGCGCTTCAGGAGCCATTGGGCCGACCTCACGCATGACGCGGTTCACGATGCCGCGGGCCGGCCTCCCCGTGAAAACGTTGGTCAGGGCGGTCTCTTCCGCGTGCTCGCTGCGGAGCGCAGCGCGATGTGGGGCCGCGACCCGGGCTTCAGGCGTAAACAGGTAAGCGGTGCCGATCTGCACGGCTGCGGCGCCCAAAATCAACGCCGCAGCGATACCGCGCGCGTCGGTGATCCCGCCCGCCGCTATGACGGGTAAGCTGACAGCGTCCACCACCTGCGGAACAAGCGCGAAAGTGCCCACCTGCTTGGAAATGTCTTCGCTGAGGAAGTTTCCTCGATGTCCCCCGGCCTCGAAGCCCTGCGCGATGATTGCATCGCAGCCATGTTGCTCCAGCCAGCGCGCCTCCGTCACCGTGGTTGCGGAAGAGAGGATCTTCGCTCCAGTCGCCCGGACCCGCTCGAGCAGCCGCGGCTCCGGAAGGCCGAAGTGGAAGCTCACCACCTCAGGCCGAAACTCTTCCACCAGATCACAGAGCTGATCGTCAAAAGGAGTGCGGTTGGAGGTTGGGACGGGGACATCAGGATCCAGCCCCGCTTCCAGATAGTAGGTCCTGAGCCGCTGACGCCAGCGGGCTTCTCGCTCTGGGTCGATCGCCCGCGGGATGTGGCAGAAGAAGTTTACGTTGATCGGTCGGCTGGTCTGCTGGCGGATGATCGAGAGTTCCCTGCGCACGTCAGCGGGGGACATGGTTGCGCAGGGAAGGGAGCCCAGGCCCCCAGCCTCAGCCACAGCCACTACCATGTCCGAAAACACTGGGCCCGCCATGGGCGCCTGGACCAGGGGAAATTCAATGCCGAGCAGGTCGAGCATTCGTCCGTCAAGCCATGACATCGCGCACTCTCTTTGTTTCGCGGAACAGCGACAGCGAAGTCTATTGCCAGGTCGGCCAAAAGAACAGACGAAAAGAAGCTGCCGGAAGGTCCCGCGACCGCGAACGTTGCTTCTCCTTCAGGCCAGCATGGCGGGCAGCGATAGGACGATCAGGGCTGCCATAGGGAGGTTGAACATCCGCACCGCCACTCTCGAGCGCCCCAGCAGGTTGCCTACGACGCTGAAGCCAGTTGGAGCGACGGTGGTGGGAAGGGATATGATCGTGAATACGGCAGCCTTCAGACGGCGCAGGATGCCCGGCTGCGTCGCAAGGAGGCAGTTCAGGCCGCGGGTGTGAGCACGATTTAGTACACGCGGACGGAGCAGGGCCGCGCGGCCTCCGTGTCATCTGACACTCTGTCGGGATGGGCCCGCGCCCTCAGGCTGGGGAGGCCGAGCCGGTTCATCTTTTCCGGCTGGGCAGGTCGCTATGACCCGTCGCGGCCATCCACATCCCGAAGTAAGGCGCTCCTGAAACGGCTTCGGCAAGTCTTGGAAGCGTTCGCCGTGCCAGCTTACGTGATGGTTCGTTTTTGGAACGTGAAGGCAGCTAATGCATATATGGGCCAGAAGACGCAAACCTCCTGCACTACGTGTTCATCGACAGTAATGCACGCGCGCTGATTTCAGAATGGGAAACAAGAGCGCGACAGAAGCGCATCTACTGGAATGACCGCTCCACAGTAAGTGAGGTTGGCCGCGTCTTTCAGCGATGGGGCAACCACCAGCGCGGCATTGTAGATTAAGCCATGCACGACGACTGGTCCGGCCACACGGTCGATGCCCCATCCTGATCATGCCTGGCTCGCAGCGACTTTATCACGGCCTGGCTGAACCGATGCCCAATTGGAACCGAGCTGCGAAGCTTTCGTGGCCTGGTTATCCTGCCCGCGGAGGCACCAGAACAATTAGCGATTTAGCAGGGAAGGCTGGTGGTTCCGTTCAGCTGATGCGTTTTCCCGAGAAGTTGGCCACAGGTTGTCGCGCCGCCTGCGCTTCCTGTCCCAGCGCCTGCCAGACAGAGTGATGCTGCTGTCTCGAAAACTCATCTCGGCGGAGACGCACGACCTCTTAGCCGGAGACGTCGCTTCCGAAGTTCAGGCGGCCTCGGCGACGCGGCTCCCGGTTCGGAAGCTACCAAGCAAATGAAAGCGATCTGCTAACCGCGATTGCGGGGAGGCACCGATCGTTCTCGCTGATCGATTTCATCATACCCGGGGATCAGGTAAGCGACAGTACGCACGGGGGAACATCTGTGATTGGATCGCGCGGCATCGGCTACGCCTGTCTTGTAGCTACCGCTATCGGCTGGGGCCTGAACTGGCCTTGGATGAAGATCCTCCTCCAAGAGTGGCCGCCGCTGTTCTCCCGCGGGCTTGCTGGAACGATTGCCGCTGCCCTTCTTGCGCTGGTGGCGGTTAAGCGCGGGGAGCGCCTCGCCATTGCGCGACCGACACTCCCTTCGCTGCTCTTCGGGTCCTTCACCAACGTTTTCGCCTGGATGGGCTTTTCGACAGTCGCCATGCAATGGCTCACCGTCAGCGAGGCATCTCTCGTCGTGTATACGATGCCTCTTTGGACAACGCTGCTCGCCTGGCTTCTTGTTGGCGCGAAGCCAACCGCAAGGGAGCTCCTCGGTCTGGGACTGGGGTTCCTCGGGATTGGTGTCCTGCTTGGCGGACAGGGCCTGGCTGTCGGAACCGACAAGCTGCTAGGCTATGGCTTGGCAGTGGGAGCCGCGGTGCTCTTTGCCCTCGGCAGCGTGCTCCGCCCACGAGGCGATGTGATACCCCCGTTCACCCTCGTGGCATGGCAGGTCGGAGTGGCTTGTTCAGTGATGATGTTGATCGGGATCGTGTTCGAGGGGCCTGACCTGACACAGCTGTCGTTCGCTGGAGGACTGGCCATGGGATACATGACCGTGATCGCGATGGGTCTGTGCTATCTGACCTGGTTCGAGACAAGGCGCCGCCTGCCTGCTTCCACGGCTGCGACGGGTATGCTCCTGGTTCCAATCGTCGGTATCGTGGCCGCTGCCGCCATGCTCGGCGAACACCTGGGACCACGAGAGACTTTGGCGATGGGGCTTACTCTTGGCGGGGTTGCCCTGGCCGTTGCACGGTGAGTGCTACCGTGCTCCTCCAGATCACGAAGCAGGAAGAACCGGAGGTCTCATGCGATCGCCTGTCCATCTCAACGCCATGCGCGCCTTCGAAGCCAGCGCTCGTCACGGAAGCTTCTCTGGCGCTGGCAAGGAGCTCAACGTCACCGCCGCCGCGGTCGGGCAGATGGTACGCAGCCTTGAGGAGTGGCTGCAGATGCCGGTTGATCCGTCGACGATCCAGATCGAGATCCCGAGCTTCGGCGGTGACGGTGGTGGAATCCCGCACTTCGAGTTGCCGCCGCTAGGTGGATAGCGTTCTGTCCGATGCCTGTCGACGCGTTAATCATCGAGCTTGTGGGTGGAGCCAACCAAGATCGTTGCGGAGGACGAGGCTTCGACGAGTGAGGCAGCCTCGAACCAGATCTGGTTCGGTGACTTCCGGAGGGATACGTCGTCGATGATGCCTGGTTCCCGAGAAGCTTGTCAAGGGTTCGCGGTTTCAAGCCGAACTCCCGCGCGGCGCTGCGGCAGCTGCTAGCGATCGTAAAGTTCGATACTGACCCCCTTCGGATCTGTTTGAAATTGCTGACCTTCTGGATAGGACGATATTCCACGCCCAAAGTCAGGTACCTGCCACATCCAAAAGTTGTGTATTTGGATGTCGCCAAGCGGGCTGACGGAGCTCTGAAGGTTAGAAGCCGCTGCGTCTCGCGCAGGCAGTATCGTGTGATCGACAGAAGTAATCGGCCGTGTGCCGCCCACCGGCGCGGGCGAGGAGAGCCCAAGGGCATCCGGAGCGGCATCCGCTCCTTGCCCGGCCGCCCCGACCATCAGGACGAGGGGCGGCGTAGACGAAGACTTTCCAGTCGACCGTCAGCGGTCGCTCCTGATAAGTCTCACCCGCTGAAGCGGTTGCTGGCGCTTTCTGCGGCATCGACTCCCGCTTCAAGTCCAGAAGCGTCCAGTACTCCGCAGGGGCGGGGATGCCGCGTCTCCACTCGATGGGCGCGTACGCATCAGGCTGCGTGAACTGCGCCTCTTTCTCGTTCTCCAGGAACGCGTGCGTCGAGGCCCACAGGACTATCCAAGAAGGTTTTCAGCCACCCGTGCGAACACCCTGGCCCCGATCGGAATCAGGTCGTCGGGAAAGTCGTAGTCCGGGTTGTGCAGGGATGGGTGATCCTCACCGGCTCCCAGGAAGAACATCGCCGACTTCGCGCTGCGGCGGTAGAGGCCGAAATCTTCCGATGCCCGCATCGGGAGGGCATCTTCGCTGTGTCGGATGCCTTCCTCCTCAAGCGCCCGTCGAAGGTGCTCGACCGCTTCCGGTGCATTGACGCTGGCGACGAAGACTTCGTGGTATTCGATTCCGTGCGCCAGGCCGTGCTCCGTAGCAATGTCGGCCGCCAGAGCTTCGGCCGCCTGACAAAGCTCGGCCATGTTGTCGTCGAGCCGGGTGCGCAACGAAGCCCACACCTCGGCATAGCCGGGAGCGACACCGTAGACGGCTTCGCCCATGCAAGCATGGGATACGGTCACCATTCGGAAGTCGTCGTCTTGGAAGGTCATCCGTCCGAGCATCGGCAGTCGCGGCATCAGCTGGCTGATTGCTGGCATCGGCGACACGCCCGTTTCTGGCATGGAAGAATGAGCGGTCTTGCCTGTCAGCTTGATGCGCATGCCCCGCGACGCGCAGTTCACGGTTCCAGCCTTCAGCCTGACTTCGCCGAAGGGAACACCCGGAAGATTGTGCAGGGAAAATGCGAAGTCGGGCGCAATCTCCCGGTATCGAGGATCGTTGACGATGCCGACAGCGCCATCGCCGCTTTCCTCGGCTGGCTGGAACATCAGGATCACGCGGCCCGTCGCAGGTCTCCTGCGCCCGAACTGGCGCGCAAGCGCTGCCAGGATCGTGGTATGGCCATCGTGGCCGCACATATGCGACTTGCCCGGTACAAGCGATGCATGCGGCACGCCGGAAAGTTCGTAAATGGAAAGTGCGTCGAGTTCGGATCTGAACAGCACGGCCAAGCCGGGCTTCCCGCTGTCGTAGATCATCGCCACGCCATGACCTCCCATTCCGGTCAGAATGCGGTCCGGATCTGTATCCTGGAGGAACGCGACCACTTCCGCGGCAGTCTTCTCTTCTTCGTTCGAGGTTTCCGGATGCTGATGGAGCTTGCGCCGCCATGCAGTCAGTTCGATCAGGTCATGGTTGGTCAGGGTCAAGGTCAAGCTCTCCAGCAGTTGATACCGCAGCCATGATCGGGTTCCGAAACGGTTTTCGGAAGCCCGGTGTTCCGGAAAGGGCTGCACCGCTTCGTGATCGGGTGAACGGAGCTTGAGTGAACCTTGTACTTACGGTTCCCTGTCGTCCCGCGTCCTGGCGCATCATCTGGCCGGATGCCTACCTCGCTTCGACGAGACGTTTTCCTGCCAGTCCCTGAAGTCCCGCAGGGCCCGCCTGAAGTCGGATTTCTTCGCGCACGGTAAGCCCTCCCGGCTCATCGCTTCTTCCAAAGCCAAGGCTTCCGCGCCACGGCATCGAAGATCGCGTCCCCCTAGAAGCTGCCAGGCCTGCTTCGCTCGCCATTTGACATTGGCCACTACCTGCGGTCTCTTCCCCGTCTTGGCAAGCCATTGGCCGAAATTGCCCGGAACCTCCGGAGAGCTTTCGCCGAAGTGCCTCTTCAGTATCTCGGAGCCGAGGATGCGCGCCAGCGGCGGCGGGACCGCGTTGGCGATCATCTGGTCTACGTCCCGGCTCAGGCTGCCGGACCAGTCCCAAGATACCGGAAAACCCTGGATGAGCGAGACATCCGACTGCGTGAGAACGTAGGCGGTCGATGCGGGACTGGGATCGCCGTGATGCGGCTTGTCGAGGTAAGACTGTCGGGGCTTCTCGCGTGAAGTGCGGACGATCGCGGGAGCACTCTCGTCTAGGCTCCAGACGCCGCGGCCGTCGAAGAAAGGCCGCATGTAGATCGCCTGGGCCTCGGCGAAGTTCGAGTCGTTAGGATGAGGTTCGTAGCTCCTGGGCTGCGGGCGGCGCGCGTTCCTGACGGTCGGTCCGGGGCCATCGACCGACCAGACGCCACGGCGGTCGGCAGCGCGCGGGTGGCTGTAAAAGTGGTCGCCGATACTGCTGCCGAACAGGGCCCGAAGCGGCATGGGTTCGGGAGCGGCGGCATTGCGGATGGAAGCATCCATGAAGTTGTCGCGCTCGCCCCGACGACCGATCACGATGAAGCGCTTCCGTTTCTGCGGCACTCCATAGAACGAGGCATCGAGGACCATCTCCGACATCCCGTAACCTGCTCTCGAGAGCATAGCGCGTGCGTCTTTCCAGGCATCGGAGTTCCGCGCACGCGACACGTTCTCCATGATGAACCACTCCGGTCCTATGCATGACACGTAGCAGGCGAAGATGCGGGTATGGTTCGCCCGGTCTCCCTCGGCTCGCGGACCGGCCGAAGAGAAATCCTGGCATGGAGGTCCACCTGCCACGAGATCGGGCCTGAGGGCGACCAATTGCGAGATCATTGTCGCCATGTTGGTCAGGTCGGCAGCGACCGCGTGATAACCGATATTCCGGTTATAGGCCGCAACGGCCGCGGCGCTATGGTCATAGGCCCTCAGGATCTCGAACCCGGCCTCGGCGAGACCCAGCGACATACCGCCCGCGCCGGAGTAAAGTTCCACCGCTGCCAAGCCGCGTCCGGATTGTGTCGGTGGCGGTGCCTTTGAAAAGGCATCGGCAACTTCCAGATACAAGTGATTCTGCCGCCCGTTGATGCGGCGACGGGGATGACATGACTTGGTTAAGGAAGCTATAGCCGACCATATGGACATGACGCTAGGTAATGGAGTGCTTCGCCCTTTATCGTCGGATGAAACTATTGTGCTGTCGTGACGACTTCTATTCGGAAGTCTGACGGCCGATGTCGTTCGATGCTTCGGGACCTGTTTGCACGGCCCTGCAAGTCTCCGGTACTACGTATTCTGCGCGGAAGCGCTGCTGCACATGCCGCTTCAGCATCGACGCGCTTCAGTCAACCTATAATGGCCGCTCGGGGGGAGCGTCGGCAGCCAGAGGAGCTGATATGGTTCCCGCGCAGGTCAGAGGTCTTCGGGTTCCGCAAACGGGGAGAGTGGAGCCAGCGTAGGCAGGACAGTGGGATCTCCCTCGTCTTCATCGCCACCATCCCGCACGTGTGACATCGGCCCACGAAGTCGTCATCGTTCGCACCCAGCACGTCGCCGTCGCAGTGCTGGCAGTTCGCGCGTTGAACCGCGAAGTCACATCCGCACATGATGCAGGCGATGGACTTTCCTGAAGGACCGAGACAGGCGGTCGCGCACTCCGGCTTGTTCAATCCTGCGTAACGCGTGTCGCCCGCATCCACGCACTCGTGGCATGGAAAGCGCCTGCGCATTTTCCTGCGGCCGAAGAGGCGCTTGAATTCTCCGTTGGTGAAGAAATCGACATCGGCGGGCCACTCATGCAGTACCTCCATATGTGTCGACGTGTATTTGCCGTCGTGCAGCCAGGCCCGGCGCGTTCCGCCGAAGTCCAGGCGATCCGCCAGCCACCTCCTGGGCGGCAGCGCGTTCGCGATCTGCCTCTTCTGGAGGTCGGGCGTTCCGGCGAACTTCCAGTCGTCGGGAAAGCCTTGAAGCCGCGCGCCCATCTCGACCGTCAGCCGGAAGTGTCCTTTGTGGCCCGGCATCGGCGGTTCCTCGGCAAGCACGGTCGAGTCGATGTCGGCGACCTCCCACTCCTCTTTCTGGTAGATGGACGCGAACCCGAGCTTGTTGGATGTGGATGCCGCTCCGATGACCGTTGGCGATACGATGGAAGCCTTATTCGCCCAGGCCTCCGTTCCTTCCCAGCGGTTCCTGGCCACGATGTCGCGCAGCGCTTCTCCCAAGGTCAGGCGATCGGCCTCCGCAGAGGGCACGGGCGGCATCCGGAAACGTTCGAGAAGGCCGTCACGGAAGCCGACGAGCGCAACGCGGAGATGCCGTTGAGCAAGCCCGTAGTCGTAAGCCCGAATCGTCAGCAGCCTGCTGTCGTAGCCGAGGTCGTTGAAGCGGTCGTACACAGCTCGGCGCGGTAGGCCGTGTTGCCGACCGGTCCGAATCCTTCAACGTTTTCACTTCCGAGGGAGGATGCCGAGCGGAAAGGCGTCATCTTGGTATCCCATGGTTTCCGTGGACGTGCGACTCACGCGGCCCGGATCCGCATCCCATCCGGATCTGAACAGGTGCTCCGTGCAGGCCCGCCGCGACCGCTGCCTGCTTCAGGTGGGTCGGGTCACATGAGTTCTTGCGAGCAGATTCTCCTGGGACGTTCCAAGAAGCGTCGCGCGGGCAGTCGATGCGGCCGCGGCCGAATCAGGCAGGCGGCGCCGGTGCTTTATTAAGATCTGACGCCGTAGCCCTTCCGACCGTGTTTGCACGGAAGGACATTGTCATGGAAGCGCCCGACCCGCTCGGGGAGAAGCAGGCAGGCGAAGCGGGGGCTTTGGAACGCGACGGAAGGACCGGAGACGCAGAAACGACTGTGGGATGTCTGGTGATCGACTTTCCGTACCTTCTTGAACCCCTTGCTTTCGATGGCCGCACCAGCCGGAAAACGAAGCTGATCAGTCTGCCTGTCCTGGCGGTCCGCGTGGACAAAGGAGAGGTCGTGGTCCCGGACGAGGCGCTGAACTGGTCCAGGCACCTCGCCAGGAACGATGTCCCGCACAAGGAAATCCGACGTCGGCTTAATTCGGTCGGTCGGCTATTCGAGTTCGTGGAAAACGTGCTGGGGGAACTGAAGGCCGTTCCCGGAGCGATGGACCTTTCAGTCTGGGAGTACCTGATGGCGCGGATCAGCACTCCGCATGACCTCAAGGAAAGGCTCTTCGATCACTGGCAGCCTGTCGGCTATACGACCGTTCTGACCGAGTTCAGGGATCTCGTGGACTTCGCGAGGTACTGCGGCGCCTATACAGGCTCGGGTTCCATGATGGCGAGCGCCTTCAGGTCGAGCAGCGACATCTGGCTCAAGGTGGACCGCAAGCTCGTCGGCGACGACCTCCTGTCCCATTTGAACGCGCAGCGTCAACGCTGGCACGATCTCCTCGGCGAAGACAGGCCGATGCCGCCGCGCAGCCTGAAGAAGGCCGCCCGCAAGGGCGTGAAGAAATCAGACAACAGCACGACCATGTCCATCGATCAGGTCGAAAGCTTGATCGATGGCGAGAAGAACCCTGTTTTCAAGGCGACGTGGATGGAGCTCGCCTATCTCGGTCCCCGCATCAGCGAACTGCTCAACCAGTGGCGCTGCGACGTTCTCGATGCATCGTACGCGCCTCGGCTGTTTGAAGCGCCCGTCGCCGGGCCGCTGGTGATCTTCGCGGATCCGCGGAAATCGACGTACACGGGGTCCATGGACCTGCGTCGCAATTCGTTCCGCACACGCGAGCAGGTCCTGGCCGGAGACTACGGACTGCTTCCACGGCCTGACGAACTGGATGCCGTGCGCGCCGGACATAAAGGCATGTCCGTCTTCAATGCCGAACTTCAGATCACGCACGGCACCTGGACCTGCCTGGAAAAGGCGGCTGAATACGAACTCCTCGTACAGGAAATCCTTCACTACCACCGCATCTTCAAAACCGATCACGCGCATCCGTACCTGTTCATCAACGTGCGAAACGCCGAATACCGCGGGGAGCCATCCAAGATCGGGAACATGGAGAAGGCCTTCGACCGCGCTTGCGTGAGGGTGGGGATCAGGCCTCACGAGGAGGCCGGGGCGCATCTCCACGGGCTGCGGCACTTCTACCGCTGGTACGCCAAGGAGGTTCTGAAGGCCAGTCCCGAGATCATGAAGCTGATGCTCCGCCAGGAAAGCATCGACAGCCAGTTCGCCTACGGCAAACATGCAGAAGACGGGAACAACGCGATGCTGAAGCTGCGCGATGGCGCTCGCTCACATCGCGGCAACGACGAGTCCGAAGAATGAGGCCAAACTTGAAACTCGCATTCCGCGACGATGTGAACGTCGCCACCTCCGACCAGGAAGCTGGAAGCTACTTCAACAACACGGACCGCATGGTCCTGCTGCGGACACCGAGCGTCGCGGAACTTCAGGAACTCTGGCAGGAGTTCGATCGGGAGCTGCGGGCAGCCATCAAGGAGCTGATGCTTCAGCCCTACGGCGAGATCGTTCGCAGTCTCGGCCGCTTGGGCTTTCGGGAGAAGGAAGCCGAGAGCCGGGAGAACGTGCTCTTCGGCATGCTGACGAGCGGCAGCCCCGCCAAGTCAGCTCAGTTCCGCAAGAGCGCGATGGCAAAGGCGTTGATCGCGCTCGACCTGGTCCCCGATACCACTCCGCACGGGAAGAAGCGCACCCGGATCGTCCGCGGCAACGGTTCGGTCGAAGACTATGCGCTCGCCATGACCCGGGAACAGCAGCGCGCCTTCATCGATGCCGTCGTCGAGATCGAGGACGTGGATGAATGGCTGCTTACCGCACAGGGAAGCCGGGCCGGATGGAGCGACATTCAGGCGAGCCTACGCAAGGCGACCGACTCTCTCCAGTTCCTGAACGTTCTCGCCGAGCAGGTGGACAGGTTCATGGGCGATCCGGATGTCCGCACCAAGCGCCACGCGAGCATTGAGGAGAAGATCGTCTATGCACCCAGCTGGTTTGCCCAGTTCCTTGCAAAACGTGGCATCTGGCTATGGCCCGCACGATACGTAGCGAGGATCGTCTACCTTTATCCGGCCCGCTTGATCCCGCTCGTCTCCCGACTGTCAGTTCCCGACAGGTACCGCGAGCTTGCCGACAAGGTTTTCCGCTACCACCAGGATCAAAGGCATTCCGGTGCTGTCCTTTCGCTCCAGGCCTTTACGATCGCCGGTCTCGCGGGAAACACCTGGTCTGAGACAACGCCCGGCCTGTCGGGCAGCGACCCGGGGGACTATCGTTGGTACCCTTTGAGCTGCTTCAAGGCTGTTGGAAACACCCAGAACAACCTGACCAGTTCGATTAACGCCGTCTACCGGATCGCGACCGAGCATTTCGGGTTCGACTACGGGGAACGTCAGGAGAGCGCGCTGTTCCTCCATACGATGAGGCTGGATAAATCAGGGGTGGATGCCTTCAACTGGACGAACAGCCCGACGCCTCAAAATACAAGGCTCGCCACCCGCCTGCTCGGCGAACCTGTCACGGAAGTACCGCCTCATGTGAGAAACTGGGCCCGCGAATTGCGGTCCATGCTCACCCTGTTCGATGTCCAGGCGATCAAGCAGGTAGAGGATGCCCTGAACATCTGGCTGATATACCTGATGACGCTCGAGCCGGAGGAGGCGCCAAGAGACTTCCGTTCGATCAAGAGACGGCTCCATATCCACGACATGCGCGACGAGAACCTGCGCACCTTCTACGTGTTCCTGAACGCGTTCTTCACCGGGAAGTCAGCGGATCGCGGCAACCGGGCCATGCAGCAGCTCAGGAAGGCTTTCCACCTCGCCGCAGTCCGCGACGGGTTCGAGGGAGAAGACAATCCGGTCGATCCGGATCATGACATGCTCACCCGGGAAGACGTACGTCGTCTCGACGTGACACCACGCAAGGCGCTGGACAAGGAAGTCTGGGAACTGCTCGTCCGCAAGAACCGGGAGAACGATTTCGCTTTCGCGCGTGGCCTCGGAGACGGAAAGCAGTGCTGGCACACGCTGCGCAACACCGAGACGGGCGAGTACGAAACGGTGTTCTGGCCGGATGTAGCGGTCATCGTCGACATCGCCCTCAACTCCGGGATGAGAAACGTCAGCGGGCGCTGGATCGACAGCGGCGAAGGCGACGAGAAGATCCTGGCTGTCGAAACCATGGCGATGGTCCCGAATCCGCATCCTTGCGCCACCCCGGGACGCGAAGAGGGCTTTCTGCGCGTCGTGGACATACCGGGCTTTGAGAAGCGCCAGATCATCGGAATGTACGTCGGCATCAACAAGACCGGAAGAAGGTTCGTCCTTCCCTGGACGGACAAGCACGTCGTCAGTTCAGTCGAGCGGATGAAGGCCCTTCAGGCCAGGTACAATCCCATCCGCCACATCGTCAGCAGGGCCGAAGAGGGTGTCGTCAGCACCACGCGGGGCAATGTCGAGCGGTTCGACAAGATCTACCCCCTCTTCCGTGACCCCAGCAAGAAGACGAACGTGGCGGTCACCGAGGGGAGGGTGCGGGCCTACTGGAAGGCCCTCCTGCTGTCGGTCCAGGACGAAGTGGACGCACTGTATGGCCGTCCCTATCCGCTGGTCGAGGACGACAAGGTCATCTTCGGCATCCACGCCCTCCGAGTGACGATGGTGTCGAACCTGATAGAAGCGGGGGTGAGCCCCGAGATCGTCCGCGACCTCGTAGGCCATGCCACTTGGGTCATGACCTGGCACTACAACGCCCGTCGCAGCGCAACGCTTCACGGGGCGCTGCAGATGTTGTTTGCAGCCCGAAGCGAAGCGCTCGAGAGGCTGGCCGCCGGCGACAGGTCGGCGGTTATGGAGCTCGCCGACCAGGCGATCCGGCCCGAGTTCGTCACCGACCATGTCGGTGCCGACCTCATGCGCAATCACGTCAAGCGGGGTTCGAGGGCACCGTTCGACGTGATGCAGCACGGCATCTGTCCTGGCGGCGTGTGCTCGGAAGGCGGCGAGAAGGTGGGGGAGGGGAAATACAAGCCAGTCTGGCGGCCGAAAGCCTGTTCCGGATGCCGCTTCCGCGTCACGGGGCCGCATTTCCTTCCGGGCATCATGAACCGCATCAACAACCTGATGGCCGAGATCTGGCTTTCGGGACAGCGGTCGCAGGAACTGTCGAACGAAATCGCCCGTATACGCGAGGCGGGGAAAAATCCGCACGTCCTGGAAGCCAGCCGCGACCTTGAAACCATGTTCCGCGACGATCTTACGAAGGAGCTCGGGATGGAAAACCAGATTCTAAGCAAGTGCATGGAGATGGCTGCCGTGGCAGCCGAGAAGGGGCGGTCAGCCGATCACATCATGCTGCCAGCATCGCCTGATCTCGACATCGGGCAGGTCGGCTACGGCTACAGCGAGGCGCATCCTTTCCAGCTCATGCATATGCTGGTCAAGGAAACACAGATCCTGCCTGCTTCCATCATGGAGATCCCCCACGGTGTCGAAGAGAACTGGAAGAAGATGACGAACCGGATCATGAAGGCGAACGGCTTGGCCGAGTTCCTCTACAGAATGCCGGAGCAGAACGAGAAAAACGCCTTCATCAGGATCGGGGATGCCTTGATCGAAGCATTCCCTGAGGCATCCAAGTTCCAGCAGCTGGTGCAGGGCTCCATCAGGCTCGACTCGGATGCGCAGATCCGCCTGCGGGACCATGTCACGGCCATCCTCGAGGAATCATCGGCAACGCCTCAGATCACGTACGAAGCAGCATGAGCGACATGGTCGAAGCAATCACCGCCCAGCAGGTGATGGAGAAGCTCGAGGCCGATGCCGGCGGCAACCGGACGCGTCTCGGAACCTTGGCCCGCGTCGTCGTTGCCTGCGACGACATGGTCTCCGGAGAAGCCCACAAGCTGGCCAAGAAGGCCAAGATGCACGGTGCAAAGTTCGATCCGCAGTTCGTGAAGATCAACTCGCGGACCGTGCACGCCTATGTCAAGCTCCGCGCCCATCTGGACGGTCCCAAGACGGAATGGGTCGGGCCTTGGGACACGGTGATCCGTGCTGACAAGGACTTGAAGGCATACGTCGACCTGCGGCATCAGGAGCTCGTCGAGGGCCAGCCTGCGAAGCCGAAGAGCCGGGGAGCGCGCTCGGTCGAGGTCGAGCGGATCGTCGATGGCATCGAGAGCTTGACCGACCGACAGACGCTTCGGTTCGCCCTCGCGGATGCCCGCAAGTGGAAGCGCGACTACGACATCCTGGCGGCGACGCTCAGCAGGATGCCTGCGCTGAATGTCGAGGAACTCTTGAAGGGCAATGCCTCCCCGACAGCAGTCGCGGGCAGCGCCTCACCGGGGGTGCTCACTCCGGAAGAAATGCGTACACTCAGGAAACTGGTGGCGCGGCTGCGGGATGACCGCGTCCTCGCGGACTTCGAACTGATGCATGCCAGCGGTGCCGTGAAAATGGATGGTCCGCCAGGACTGGATCTCGTGTACCCCGAAGAAATCGGTCTGCTGGCCCGGCTTTCCGGCGAGAAAGGCAGCGGATAGTTGTTTCCGGGAAGGCGCCTCCCGGGTGTCGGGCAGTCATCACATTCCGACTGCTGCTGCAAGCCTCGAAACCGACTTGACCATCCTAGCCAGCGTGGCAGACAAAATCATGAACGCTAGACCGAACTGGAAGCTTGCCGAATACAGCCTGCTGGCCGGCGGGCGTGGCTCCGTACCGTCCAGGATCGATACCTTTCTCATGCAGGCGGGCTTCAGGGTCAACGAGCCGGAATTCAGGGCCGTTCATGAAGTCCTTTGGGGAACGGCGATGCCAAACAGCACCGCCGCTCATATCTTCGTCGCGCTCTGGTACGCGAGCCCCGAACAGGCAGTGGCGGCGGGAATGGATCACGTCATGGAACTGCTAGGCGGCCTGAAAGAAGATCAAGGCGCGGGGGAATTGGTGGACATGCTCGAAGGCCGTGTCAGGTCGCTTGTGCAGGATTGCGGAAAGATACTCGTCGCTCGACAGCGTGACCTCTTCGCCTTTGTCGGTTCACGTCGGCTCGTGGCAGTGGTCTCCTCCCTGCAGTGCGATGACATCACCATCGCCTCGCTGCGGGAAGCGATATCGCTGGTGGCAAAGGAACCGATGGGAATACCAACCTTCCGCTCGATGCTGGCCTCGGGGCACGAAGGTTTCGACCGGACGCTTGCCATGGACTGGCACCGCTGGTCGCCCGTCCTGCGGAGCGACTTTATTGGGATGCTGGACAACGAAGCAGGTGTCATCTCGGACCCGGTCAAGTTCCTCGAAACCTTTCCGGAGGCACTCGGGAGCAAGGAATGGGAGGAGGCATTGGCGGTCGAGCTGGCAGATCGCCACGAGGGTGGGTTCCCGGAGCAGGCACCAAGGCAGAGATGGGAAGCAGCAGCGGCATGCTTCGCGAAACCGGACTGCACTGCCACCGCCTCCTGATGCATGCGGAAGATTAGGCTTGGCGCACGGCGTTCTAATCTACCCGGATCCTTTCGCCAAGGCCGAGCCTTTCGCGCAGGTACGTAGGGGCAACAACTTGTAGCGAGTCATGATCCGGCCCGGAAGAGAACCGCGAGCCACCTTTGACCGGGTGACTGAAGCCAGTCGGCTCCTGCGGTCCTCCCGAAGTCTGTGACGCATCCGACCAGCGCGCCGAGCGGATAGCCCTATCGAGATCTTTAACGTAACCGCAGTTCCGGTTATCTGCCATCCGCTTCACAGCGTTGGGGGCCGTCCCGCTAGTTTAGGTCGGGTGCGCTCGAGGTGTCGTTCAGGCCATGAAATAGTCGCCGCTTGGTTTTGTGTGGCCGTCGTCGTCGAGTTCCTCGTCATCGGTCTGGTAAAACAGCTCTTCGTTGTCCGGGTTGATCAAGAATTCTCGTGACAAGCGATCGACTGCGACCCAGCCTTCGTCTGGATTCAGGATGCTCAGCGTCCTCCCGTCTGCCAGCTGGATGAAGACATCCACATCAAATCCGGCCTTGAGCTGATGCCAGGTAAGCGCCTTACCTGCGGCTTGCTGCTCCATGAACCGGACGAACCTCCGGCGCGCGTACTGTTGTTGGTTCATCGACATGATGCTTTCCTCCTGTCAGTTGCGGCTACGAAGTCGCCGCCCAGGAAGCGTGATGCCGATCTGGAAGCGATGCAAGCAGGTTTGTCGTGCTTTGCTGCGGTCACGGTATCTGCAGATGGTCAAAGCAGGAGGAAGGCTTGCATCGACAGGGTAGCGCTTCGGGTAGATGGTAAGCGCGCGCTTGAACCGTCCTCCCGCAGTTAACAGGAAGCGTCGGTTCGGCGGTTCCTGATGACAAAAACTGCAGGCGAAAACGCCTCGTCGACTCCGTTGCTGCATAAGCTACCAAAGGCAAATCTCGGTTGCCAGCCAACCGCCCGACTGCATTCTGGGCGCTGCTGCCACCTGGCAGGCGGCTTGAACGGCATTTGACAAGAAAGCATCTGTCATACCGTCACTCCCCCGAACAGGAGCCTGGCCGAAGCCGCTATCGGGGACGGCTACAGCGCTAAATGGATTGCGCGCCGCCCCCGATAGCTGCCGTGGGAGCTCTATGACGGGATCACACTTAAGCGTAGGGGGGAAAAGGCTTCGACACCAAGGCCGTTCGTCAGATCATCCGCCTGCGCAAGCAGGATCAGGCGGAGCGTGAAGAAGCCGAGGCGCTGCTGGAACTCTACATGAACGCGCTCGGCATGGCCTGACGTCCGTTTCCGCTGGCTTTTCCTTAAAGGATGGCCGGCAGGAACGTGACTCTCGCTCGGCTCAAGCAGCGGGCGCGGTTGTCAGACGGTAACCGTCCCGCGCCAGGTCGCCCGCCAGAAGCGGCGCGATTGCGTGCGCCTCCTCCTCGTCGAGCCTGTGCGTTGTGACGAGTTCCGCCAGGAAGGCAGCATCGGCGCGGCGGCTGACATCGTGACGGGCCGGGATGGAACACAGCGCCCGGGTATCGTCGTTGAAGCCTACCGTGTTCATGAAGCCCGCGGTTTCGGTCGCCCGTTCGCGGAACCGGCGGATCCCTTCGAAACTGTCATGGAACCACCAAGGTGGACCCAGGCGCAGGGACGGGTACGCGCCGGCCAGCGGTGCCAACTCGCGGGCATAGGTCGTTTCATCCAGCGTAAACAGGATCAGCCGCATGCGCGGGTCCATTCCCACGACGTCGAGCAACGGCTTCAACGCTGTCGTGAAGCTAATCGGGACCGGAATGTCGAAGCCCCGGTCGCGCCCATATCGTTCCTGAACCTGGGGGCTGTGGTTGCGAAACGAGCCAGGGTGAAGCTGCATCACCATGCCGTCGTCCACCGACATGCGGGCCATCTCGGTCAGCATCTGGGCGCGAAACAGTTCCGCATCGGCCGCTGATGCCTTACCTGCGCGAACCCGGTCAAACAGCGTCGCTGCTTCGGCCCTTCCGAGGTTTTCCGTGTGGGGCGTGGGGTGGCCATGGTCGGTTGCGGTTGCTCCCATTTCCCGAAAAAAGGCGCGGCGTGCGCGGTGTGCGTCGAGATAGCCCTGCCAGGTTCCGGTGTCGCAGCCGGTGATCTCTCCAAGCTTGTCCAGGTTGGCCGCGAAACCATCGGCTTCGGGATCAATCACCGCGTCGGGTCGATAGGTGGGCACGACGCGGCCATTCCAGTCGCTGCCCTGCACCTGGCGATGGTGGTGCAGGTCATCCAGCGCCGAATCCGTCGTGGCGATGACCTCGATGTTGAAGCGGTCATAAAGCGCGCGGGGACGATAATCAGGCTCCGCCAGCTTTTCCGCGATGGCATCGTAGTGCGCATCCGCGTTAGCGGGTGACAGCCGTTCAGTTAGGCCGAACACCGTTTGGAGCGAATGGTCGATCCACAAGCGCGATGGCGTGCCTGCAAACAGATGGTATTGCGCTGCGAAAGTGCGCCAGATCTTGCGTGGGTCCGTTTCGGCTTCTTTCCCGATGCCGAGGGCCTCATAGGGCGTGCCCTGGCTGACCAGCATCCGCACCACATAATGATCGGGGATCACCAGCAGTTCGGCCGGGTTCGCAAACGCCGGGTTCTCACCCCACCACCGCGGGTCGGTATGGCCGTGCGGCGAAACGATGGGAAGGTCCGCGACGCTCGCGTAAAGGTCGCGGGCAATCGTCCGCGTCGTCGCGTCTGCCGGAAAAAGGCGATCAGGATGCAGCGCCATGGTTAGCGCCCCATCATCAGGTTGGGCAGGAACATGACCACGTCGGGGAAGAGGATCATCACCGCCACTACCGCCAGAACGGCAGCGGCGAGAGGGATCAGTTCGCGCGTATATTCCTTGTAGGAACAGTTCAGGATGCCGCACACGGTGAACATCGAGACGCCGACGGGCGGCGTCATGCCGCCAAAGGTCACCAGCGTCATCATGATCAGGCCGAAATGCACGGGGTCGATCCCCGCGGCCGTGATCACCGGAACGAGGATCGGCGTCAGGAGCATGACGATCACCGTTGCCTCGACCAGCATTCCGAAAAGCAGCAGGAACACCGAGATCGTGAAAAGCAGCGCGGTTTGCGAAGAAAAGAGCCCCAGGGTCAATTGCGCAAGTGTTTGCGGCACGCGCTCGAAGGTGATGACATAGCCGAAGGCGCCGGACAGGAGAATGATGAACATGATCATGCCGATGTCTCGTACTGAAAGCACGAGTGCATCGACGATCGAAGCCAGCGAAAGCTCGCGATAAATCAGCAAGCCGACGACGAGGGCATAAGCAACTGCGAAGGCGCCGGCTTCGGATGGCGTGAAGATGCCAAAGCGGATGCCGACGATCAGCCAGACCGGAAAGAGGATGGCCCAGAAGCTGGTTCTGATGGCCGACAGAACTTCACGGAACGTAGGCGCGCGCTCGACCACCGGCTTGTAGTCGCGCGATCTGGCAATCCATGCGGTCGCGGTCATGAGGGCAATCGTGAGCAGCACACCGGGCACGATCCCGGCGATGAACAATCGACCGATCGAGACTTCGCCCAGGAAGCCGTACAGGATCAGGCCAAGGCTGGGCGGGATGGTGGCGGTGATCAGTCCGCCCACGGAAAGAAGGGCAGCCGTGAAGCCCTTGGTGTAGCCTTCCTTGATCATCGGGGCACCGAGGATGCGCGACTGCATGGCGGCATCGGCCACGGCCGAACCAGAGATGCCGCCCATCAGGGCCGAAAGCAAAAGGCTGACCTGGGCAAGTCCACCGCGCATCCAGCCGGCACAGGTCGAGGCGAGCGTCATCATCCTTTCCGTGATGCCGGATCCGTTCATCAGATGTCCCACCAGGATGAACAATGGCACGGCCAGCAGCGGAAAGGACTGACTCGATGCAATGATCCGCTGCACGGCCGTTGCATCAGGCATGAACGTCGTGGGGAGCAGAAAATAAGTGAGGCTCGCGACGCCAATGGCAAAAGCCACGGGCATTCCGATCACCATGAAACCCAGTGCCAGGCACAGGATCGCGAACGAAATCAAAGCAGTTGCTCCCCTTGTCGGCTGTCGGGCTCGATGGCGTATAGCATTCCGCGCAGCACGATCCGGCGGATGAGCGAGATGATCATCAGGACACACCCCACGGGCAGGGCGAGTGTCACCCAGCCATAGGAAAGCCCGGAGGCTCCCATTTCACGCGCCCAGTTGGACATTGCGAGGTTCCATCCTAACCAGCCGCAATAGCTGAGAAAGGCAAGGATGCAGGCGACACAAACGAGGTGCAGAATACGACGGCCGCTCGGCGACAGCGCGTCGGGCAGGCTCGAGATGCGGATGTGTTCCCCGCGGCGGATCACCAGATCAGCGCCCAGCATCACCGTCCAGATCAGCAGGAGTTGGGCGATCTCGTTGCCGGCCGGCACCGGATGCCCGACTGAGCGACCCACAGCGCCTATGATCACCGCCGACACCGTGCCGCCAAGAAAGATCATCGCGATGATCTCCTCGATGCGATCAAAGGTCTTACCCATGCTTGTCCTCCCACTCACCCGTCATGCTGGCCGGCGCGGCGGCTTCCGCCGCGCCGCTTGTCAGCTCAGGGCTTGGCTGCGTCGATGAAGGGCTGCAACTCGGCGCGCGCATCTTCGAGGCCGAGCTGCTCGTAAACGCCCGTCGTCAAGGCGCGGAAATCTTCAGGATTGACCTCGTTGACCACGATTCCCGCAGCCTTCATGTCAGCGAGCACCTGCTCACCCTTGGCAACGGTTGCGGCCGAAGCCTCGTCACCTGCTTTCTGCAACTCCTCCGAGATGATGGTCTGTTGCTCCGGAGTGAGGCCCTGGAACCAGGCTTCAGAGGTGGTGAGGCCGGTCAAGAGCTGCACATGGTTGGTGAAAGCCAGGTTGCCGGTGACTTCATGAAGCTTGATGCCGTAAGCGCCGGTCAGCTGGGCTTCCGCGCCGTCGATCGCGCCGAGCTGCAGAGCCGAATACACTTCCGACCATGCCATTGGCACAGCGGTGGCACCCATCGCGTTGATTGTTGCCAGCCAGCCCGGCGCATCGATGGTTCGCACGCGCACGCCGCTCAGATCGGCAGGCTTGGTCACCGGCGCTTTGGTGAACATCTGCCGAGTGCCCTGGAACCAGTTGTAGTTCAAAAGCCGCAGACCGGTGGACGAGGCGAGTTCTTCCACCCACTTCTTGTAAGGTTCGGACGCCGTTATGGCGGCGTACTGCTTCCAGTCGTCAACCAGATAAGGTGCCGACAGGATGCCGAGCTCTTTTTGGAATGGCGCCAAGCGTCCGGCATCAACAAGAACCGCAACGGCAGCACCATTGCGGATCTGCTCGAGGACGTCGTTGTCGGATCCGAGCTGCGACGACGGATACACGGTGACGTCGATTTCGCCGTTGCTGCGTTCCTCGATGCGGGTTGCCGCTTCTTCCATCGCTATTGCGAGGGGGTCGGTGGCGTTCTGCGAGGTGGACAGGGCGAACTGGACCTGGGCCAAGGCACCCACGGAGGTGGATGCAAGAAGTGCAGCGGCGAGGGTCAGTGTTTTGAAGCGAAGCATGTGTGTTTTTCCTCCTAAGATGTGGTCAGTGCCGAGGAATGCCCGGCCATAGTCCGGCCCCCGCCCCTTCGGTCAGGGCGAGCGCAAGATGGTAGAAAAGGCGTGTGAGGGTTGCCGGCTGGATCACATGGCCGTCCGCGGCGAGCTGGTTCACCCAGAACCGCCGACCGGCGAACCAGCGCTCGAACATCAAACAAAGCAGTGCGCGAGCCCGGACGCCCGCCTGATCGTCACCCGCCATGGCGCGCGCCGCGTACCACTTGATGGCCTCGGTTTGCGGCCAAAGCAGAAAAGTTTCCTCCACCACGGAGCCCTGCGCCGAAACCGCATCAAGAGCAGCGCCTGCCATTGGTCCGGTGGCGGCAACGCCGTGGCGTTCGGCAAACAGGGCAAGTTGTTCGGCGAGATCGCGGGTTGCAGGGTCGCCGCCGAGTTCGGCTTCGCGCCACAACAGCCAGGCCCATTCATATTGGTGTCCGGGCTCGCGCCGCAAACCCATTGCGTCTTGGAGGGGGCGCAGGTCCGGCGCTCGCCATTCCGCTATGCTGCCGGTTTCCGTGTCGTGGAAATGCCGGAGCGCCAGTGATCGCGTGCTTGCCGCGCGGGACATCCAGATGCTCTGGCGTGACACTTTGAAGGCCTGCAAACAGGCTTCATAAAGATGCATGTGCGGATTCTGAGCGCGGTGTGGGGCGAGTGGAGCGCTGGGCTCCGCCACCTCGTCGTGTTCAAGCAGAAGGCCGGTTGCTGGATCGGTCAAGCGCGTGGAAAGCAGTTCCCAGCAAGCCTCCAACTTCGCTCCGACTTCGGAGGAGGGCGCGATGGCGTTCCACGTCGCGAAGCCGAGGATCACAAAGGTCTGATCGTAGCTGCGGGCGACGTCGTCCGCCGCCTGGCCCGTCCGGGCGCCAGTTCTCCCCCCAGCGCGCCGGTACAAGCCGGCTTCTTTTTGGAAGCGAGGCAAGAAGGTGGCCTGCCGTTTTGCGGCTTCAACAAGCGCCGGATTACCCGACAGCCTTGCCAGATGCGAAAGCGTGAAAAGGGTGCGGGCCTGAGCCAGCACCGTCTTCTCCGCCGATCTGTCGGGGTGACCTTCTTGATCGAGAGCGTCGAATACGCCCCCGCCTTCCTCGTCGCTGACGTGCGTCAGCCAGTCCGGCAGCAACTCGGCCCAAAACCATGTCGCCCACCAATCGGCGTCTCGCGGCGCATCGGGAGCCTCTTGTCGCGGATCGCGGCTGAACTGGCTCATCGGAGCGCTCCCGTTCCGATGAAGAAATCCGGCTGCGCTTGGACGATGCCGGGCAGATCAACGACGATTTCGCGCAAGTGGATGCGCATCGCTTCCACCGCCGCAGCAGCATCCCGCATCCGGATGGCTTCCACGATGTCGGCGTGTTGGCCGATCAACCTTTCGCGCGAAACCTGCCGAGCGCTGATGTGGCGCACGCGGTTCATGTGGATCTTCAAATCCTCCAGGTGGTCGGCCACGGAAGCGTATCCGGCCAGAACCGCCAAGGTCCTGTGAAAGTCCTCATCTACCCGCATGAACTCGTCGCCCGGGGCGGCGGCATGCAAGGCACGTTGTTCCGCGATGGAGGCGTCCAGCGCGTCCAATGCGGCTGCGTCGGCAGTTTCCGCGACGCGGCGCACAATGTCGGCCTCGACCGCTTCGCGGATGAAGCGTGCTGTGAGAACAGCCGGAACCGAGATCAGGGTCACGAAGGTGCCGCGCTGCGGACGCACTTCCACCAGCGCTTCTTCCGAAAGCTTGATGAAGGTTTCGCGGACCGGCTGGCGCGAAACCGAGTAAGCGGAAGCGATCTCGGTTTCAGAAACTCGGGACCCCGGCACGATGTCGCCGCGGATGATCCTGTCGCGCAACACACGGTGGAGCTGCGGCCCCACGGCCGCGCTTTGCTCCAGCAGATGTACCTGCGCCAAGCCAGTCAATAGCAGATCCTCCCGCCGCTGGATTAGCTCCGAACTTCCATACTAGTCAACTGCTGCTGACGCTGTTAGATCGGGTCAGATATAAGCAGGAGGAGACTACCCATGCGGCAGACTTGGCGTTGGTTCGGGCCGAAGGACCTGTGTTCGGTGGACGACATGTGCCAGGCCGGCGTTCAGGGCGTGGTTTCGGCCCTGCACCACGTCGCCACTGGCGCCGTGTGGCGTCCGGACGATATCGAGCAGCGCAAGTCCGAGATCGCGACGATGCGGGACGGCACCCCGTCCGGTTTGGCATGGGAGGTTGTCGAAAGCCTCCCGGTTTCGGAAGACATCAAGCGACAGACCGGCGACTGGCGGCAGCACATCGAAAACTGGAAAACGTCGATGCGGCATTTGCAAGCGGCCGGCATCGACGTGATCTGCTACAACTTCATGCCGGTTCTGGATTGGACGCGCACGGATCTTGCCTGGCGTCTTCCGACCGGCGGCACGTGCATGCGCTTCGATCTGACGGATTTCGCGGCGTTCGACATCCACATCCTGGCGCGTCCCTCTGCGACAGGCGACTACACGCCGGAAGTGGTGGACGAAGCGAACCGTCGGTTCTCGGCGATGAGCGATGACCGAAAGGCCCAACTTGCAAAGAATGTCGTTTTCGGCTTGCCCGGTGCTGCCGAGAACTTCAGCCTGGACGATGTGCGGGCTCACCTTGCCAAATACGCCGACATAACCGCCGACCAACTGCGGAGCCACCTCGTGGACTTCCTGGCAGAAGTCGCGCCGCTGGCCGAGGAACTCGGCGTCCGCCTGTGCTGCCATCCCGATGATCCGCCGTTTGCGCTGCTTGGGCTGCCGCGCGTCATGTCCACGGAAGACGATTACAACAAGGTCATGGATGCCGTGGATCTTCCGGCGAACGGCGTCACGCTTTGCGCCGGCTCGCTCGGTGCCCGGCCCGACAACGACCTTCCGGGCATGATGGACCGGCTGGGAGACAGGGTGCATTTCCTACACCTCCGCAATGTGCTGCGCGAAAGCTCCGATGTGAAAGGCAGCTTTCACGAGGCCGAGCACCTGGGCGGCGGAACGGACATGGTGGCGTTGATTGCCGCGGTGCTGCGCCAGGAGCGGCGGCGCAAGGCGGCGGGCCGCACCGATGTGTCGATCCCCTTCCGGCCCGACCATGGTCAGGACATCCTGGATGACCTGAAGCGACAAGCTCAGCCGGGCTACCCGTCCATTGGCCGCTTGAAGGGACTGGCGGAACTGCGCGGCATCCTCACGGCTTTGGACCACCCCGTCGAGGGACTGCAATGACACGGCTTTCGTCGCTTGCGGCGGTTCAAGGTGAAGCGCTTCTGCCCGGCTATGACCCCTCGCAGCACGGGCGCGGGATTGTGCATCTCGGCATCGGCGCCTTTCACCGGGCCCATCAGGCGGCGGTGACGGATGCCGCGCTTTCTGCGGACGGCGGAAACTGGCGCATTACCGGCGTCAGCCTCCGCTCGCGGGAGGTTGCCGACGCCCTGAACCCGCAGAACGGGCTTTTCACCTTGATCGAGCGGGGCGCTGCGGGAACGAGGGCTCGCGTCGTTGCCGCAATCCGTGACGTGATCGCCGCCGATCCGGGAGCAACGCTTGCCGCGCTCTGCGATCCACAGGTGCGGATTGTGACGCTTACCGTAACGGAGAAGGGCTACGGCATCGACCGGGTGCGCCGCAGCCCCGACGCGGATGATCCCGCCGTGAAGGCCGATCTCCAGGCACCTGATGCGCCGTCCGGTGTGCTCGGTCTTCTGGTTGCCGCCTTGCGCCAGCGCCATGCCGCCGGCGTCGAACCCTTCACCGTGCTTTGCTGCGACAACCTGCCGGAAAACGGTGCGCTTCTTCGCGACGGCGTGATCGGCTTTGCCCGCATGGTGGACCCGACGCTTGCCGACTGGATCGCCGACCATGTGGCTTTCCCGTCGTCCATGGTGGACAGGATCACGCCCGCCGCCACGGATACCACCTTGGCGGAAGCCAAGCGCCAGACCGGCTGTGACGACCTGGCCGCAGTGGAAACCGAACCGTTCCTTCAGTGGGTGATCGAGGACCATTTTCCGCAGGGGCGGCCCGCTTGGGAAGCAGGTGGCGCGATCTTCGTGGCCGATGTTGCTCCCTACGAGCGCATGAAGCTGACCATGCTCAACGGCAGTCACTCCATGCTGGCCTATGCCGGCTTCCTGACCAGCCGGCGCTATGTTCGTGACGTCATGGGCGATCCGGTGCTTTCGGTCCTGGTTTCGCGACATCTGAGGGCTGCCGCTTCGGTCCTCCCCGCGCTGCCGAGCATCGACCTCGCCGCTTATGCCAAGGCTTTAGAGGAGCGCTTCCGAAATCCAGCCATTGCACACGAAACCTGGCAGATCGCGATGGACGGCACCCAGAAGCTGCCGCAACGCATTTTCCAGCCGGCCTTGGCTGCGTTGGGACAAGGGCAATCTGTTCGGCCATTCGCGCTTGCGGCGGCCGCGTGGATGCGCTTCACGCTCGGGCGCACCGACGATGGTCGCGACCACGCATTGCGTGATCCGCGCGAAGCCGAAATCCGGAATGCGCTTGCCGGCGTTTCCCGTGAGACGGGCGAAGCGATCCGCGATGCCCTTTCTGGCCTGCCGGGCCTCGTTCCGGCGGAGCTGGCGGCCACTCCCGCGTGGCGCGACGCGGTGGCGGAGCTTTTGCAGGGTATGCTCGACAAGGGTGTTGCGGCGACCTTGCAAGCGGAAGCCGCGACATGAGCCTGTTTATATCGATCGGCGAGGCAATGGTGGAACTCTCCAGCGCGACCGATGCCGGCGATGGGCTTTGGCGCCTGGGCTTTGCCGGCGACACGCTGAACACCGCCTGGTATGCCCGCGCATGCCTGCCCGATGCTTGGCAAGTCGGCTACATGACAAGGCTTGGCCAAGACCCTTTTTCGCCCCAGCTGGCCGATTTCCTGGAAAACAACAACATCACCGGGGACTTCATCAGGACTGAGCCGTCGCGTTCTGTCGGCTTATACGCGATCCAGTTGAAGGACGGCGAACGGAGCTTCGCTTATTGGCGCGGGCAGTCCGCCGCCCGGCTCTTAGCCGATGATCTGGCGCTCCTCGACCGAGCTTTTGCAGCGGCCGACGCCATCTACCTGTCGGGCATCACTCTTGCGATCCTGCCGGATGCCGGGCGCGACGCACTGGTGTCGCGCCTCGTTGCCGCGAGGCGTGCCGGCACGTTCACCGCGTTCGACCCCAACCTGCGCCCCCGGCTTTGGGAAGACGCGGACACGATGCGGCACTGGCTGACCCAAGCTGCGGCCGGCGCGGGTGTCCTTCTCCCGAGCTTCGATGACGAAGCTGAATGGTTCGGCGATGCCACGCCCGAGGCCTGCGCGCGACGATGGCAGGCTGCGGGCGCTTCGGAGGTGATCGTGAAGAATGGCGGCGGGCCGATGGTCCTCTTGCAAGGCGGGGATCTGCTGACCGCGCCAGCCGAGTTCATCGCGCCCGTGGACAGCACCGGCGCAGGCGACAGCTTCAACGGCGCTTATCTGGCGGCACGATTGACGGGGTCGTCTGCGGCTGACGCTGCGCAAGCCGGCCACGCGGTGGCGCTCAAGGTGATCGCGCATCGCGGCGCGCTGATTCCCTTGCGGGATCTGACAGGTTTCCGACGCGCCTAGAGCCTGTTCATCCGGTCCGAGGCCATAGCCTACACCTTGAGCGGTGTGCTAGAGCGACTGTGCTGAAGGTTGATCTTTCGAGCGCGCCTTTGCGTCCACCAGGAGATCCAAGGATCATGCGCGGTGTTGCCCGTACAACTGCTTTCCTTGTTGCCGCAGCCTTTATTCCGATCATCGCGCTGGCGCAAACGCCGGCCGGTTTCGAGTTCCAGATCACGCTGTCAAAGCAGGCTGCGCAGCGTCTCGCTTCTTCCGGAGAGGGCATCACCGTTCAGGCGAGCTACTACGGCGAACCCAAGAAGGGTGCCGAAAAGCATGTCGACGAGATGGGCCAGATTTACCTCGGCGATGAGCGCATCGACCTGCCCGGAAAAGCCGCCACTGCGCGGATTAACGGGTCGGGCTTCGAGCAGGCCGCTGTGAAGTGGCTTGACGGTCCGGCCATGGTGAACGTCAACATCTTCTCGTCGCGAAAAGCCGGTCCGGATAACATCCTCAGCTGTGATCTCATTGACGGCGAACTGCAGGTTGTTCGGAAAAGCAGGTTTGCCGTTCATTGCGCCTTGATCGAGGAAGGCATGCAGACGGAACTGAAGCCCTAGGCTTCAGAAGGGCCGGTGAGCAGACGCTTGCCGTCTGCTGTGAGTTCGTAATGCGTTCGCAAGGTGCGCGCATCGCGGCGAGTGATTGCCAGCAGATCTCCCAGCATCTCCAGTTCCGTCAACTCACGCAGAACCAATGCATGGGAAACGCCGAGCTTGTTGGCGAAGCTGCGGGTGTCATGCGCCAGGTCTAGGTGAGCGGCGGCGAGGATGGCCGCCTGGAGCTGGCTCAGCCGTGTATCGAAGGAAGCGATGCGCTCGACGAACGCAAGAAAAGCGTCGGCTTCCGCGTCATCGCTGCTCAAGCCACCCGTACTTCCTGCTTGCGGAACGACACCATGATCGACTTGGAGGTTGGCGTGTCGCTTTCCGCTCCGGCGCTGCCCAGCGGCACCAGTACGTTTAGTTCCGGGTAATAGCCGGCGATGGAACCGCGCGGAATGTCATAGGGTACCAGGCGGAAGCTCGGGGCGATGCGCTCGACCCCGTCGTCATACTCGCCAACCACGTCGATGCGATCACCCGCAACAGCCTCGATCTCTTCGAGATCGCGCGGGTTGATGAAAATGACCTGGCGTTCGCCGTAAACGCCGCGGTAGCGGTCGTCGAGGCCATAAACGGTGGTGTTGTACTGATCGTGGGACCTGAAGGTTTGCAGCGCGAAGCGGCTGCCGTCACGGCTGGCCTTCTGGTGTATGGTCTCGCTCGGCAACGCGCCCGAATAGAAGGTCGCCTTTCCGGCCGCCGTGTTCCATTCGCGATGCGCGGCGGCATTGCGCAGGTGGAAGCCGCGTGGTTCGCGCACGCGGGTATTGTAGTCGTCGAACCCTGGGATGGTCGCTTCGATATGGTCACGGATCAGGTCGTAGTCATCGGCAAGCTCCAGCCAATCGACCTTGTCGGAGCCAAGTGTGGCGGCGGCGATGCCGGCGATGATCTGAACTTCCGAGCGCAGTTCCGCCGAAGCAGGTCGGTTGATGCCCCCCGAGCCATGCACCATGCTCATGGAATCTTCCACCGTGACGATCTGCTTTAGGCCACGGGAGTTCACATCCATCTCCGTGCGCCCGAGGCAGGGCAGGATGAAGCTCACGTCTCCCGACATCAGATGCGAGTGGTTCGGCTTGGTGGCGATGTGAACGGTCAGCTTCTGTCGGCTGAGCGCCTCCGCAACAAGGGCGCTGTCGGGCGTGGCGCGGGCGAAATTGCCGCCAAGCCCGATGAAGGCCTGTGCCGAGCCGTCGAGCATGGCGCCGATGGCAGCCAGCACGTTGTGGCCGTTCTCGCGCGGTGCTTCGAAACCGAACCGACGCTCCAGCGCATCCAGAAAGGCTGGCGCCGGCTTTTCGTTGATCCCAACGGTCCGGTCGCCCTGAACATTGGAATGGCCGCGCACGGGGCAAAGACCAGCGCCCGGTCTGCCGATGTTCCCTCGCAGGAACATGAAATTGGAGATCTCGCGGATCGTCGCTACCGAATGGCGATGCTGAGTGACGCCCATCGCCCAGGTGCAGATCACGCGGTCGGCGGCCATGTAGATGCCGGCTGCCTTTTCGATCTCGGCACGGGAAAGCCCCGACTGATCCTCGATCTCGTGCCAGGTCGTTGCCTCAACAGCCTTGCGGTAGTCGTGAAACCCGAGGCCGTGTTCGGCCAGAAAGGCGTGGTCGAGCACGGGCGGCTTGCCGGCGGCAATCGCCTCGTCTTCCGCCGCGAGGACGACCTTCGCCATGCCGCGCACGGCTGCCATGTCGCCACCCAGCTTCGGCTGGAAATAGTCGCTTGCAATCGGAGTCGAACCGCCGCGGATCATCTGCAGCTTGTCCTGTGGATCGGAGAAGCGCTCCAGGCCCTTTTCGCGAACAGGGTTGAACACCGCAATCCGCGCTCCGCGCATGGCAGCACGGCGCAGGTCGCCCAGCATGCGGGGATGGTTGGTGCCCGGGTTCTGGCCGATCACGAAAATCGCGTCAGCCTTTTCGAAGTCTTCAAGGAGCACCGTGCCCTTGCCCACGCCGATCGCCTGGCGAAGGGCGACACCGCTCGCCTCGTGGCACATGTTGGAGCAATCGGGGAAATTGTTCGTGCCGTACATGCGCACGAAGAGCTGATACAGGAAGGCTGCCTCGTTGGAGGCGCGGCCTGACGTGTAGAACTCGGCCCGATTGGGATTGTCGAGCGAGCGCAGGATCGTGCCGATCTCGGCGAAAGCGTCCTGCCAGTCCACGGCCAGGTAGCGATCCGTTGCGCGGTCAT
Source organism: Tianweitania sediminis (assembly GCF_017813335.1). GTDB lineage: Bacteria > Pseudomonadota > Alphaproteobacteria > Rhizobiales > Rhizobiaceae > Tianweitania > Tianweitania sediminis. The sequence continues at coordinate 1,115,227 of NZ_JAGIYY010000001.1, forward strand.
AGCGCATCGGATGCGTCAAACGGCCATGCAGTTCGAGCTCGTAGTCCGTGAGCTTCTTCAGTTCGGACACCGTGTTCTGTTCAAAGAAGTCCGGCGTCGCCCGCTTTTCCGTCGCTTCCCAGGCAACGGCCTTCACGCCGTTTTCGCAGAACTCAAAGGAGGAGCCATGTTCCGGGTCGCCCCAGGCGCATCCCGGGCAGTCGAAGCCATCGGGCTGGTTGGCTTTCAGCATGGTGCGGGCGCCCGCAAGCGGCGAGCCGCTCTGCATCAACCGCTTGCCGCAGCTCTTGAGTGCGCCCCAGCCGCCTGCTGCAGCCGATTTCTTGCCAATGAAAACCGTTGTGCTCATGGCGCTCATCAGCGCGCCGCGACACTCTCCGTCAAGCAGGCGGTCCCCATCGAATGATAGGCTTCTTCTATCAAGCGACTTTGGCTGAAGCTTGGATTACCACGACTTGCGCCCCCACCGGCACGCGCTCGTAAAGGTCGATAATGTCGTGGTTCAACATGCGGATGCAGCCGCTGGACATAGCGTGGCCGATCGACTGCGGCTGGTTGGTGCCGTGTATGCGGAACATCGTGTCGTTGCCCCGGCGGTAAAGATAAAGCGCCCTTGCGCCAAGCGGATTGTTCGGACCGCCGGGCATGCCGCCAGCATATTGCCGATAGCGTGGTTCGCGTCGGATCATGTTGGCAGTGGGCGTCCAGGACGGCCATTCGGCCTTACGGCCGACCGTGGCGCCGCCGCTCAGAGCCAAGCCAGCGCGGCCGACGCCGACGCCATAGCGGATTGCACGATTGTTGCCGAGCACGAGATAAAGGCGACGCGCCGGTGTGTCGACGATCACCGTGCCCGGCTTGTGCTTGGTTGGGAAATCCACTTCCTGACGGCGCAGTTCCGGCTTGATCTTGTCGAGCGGCATGGCCGGCAGCGGGAAGGTTTCCCCTGGCATGGCCGCATACATCATCGGCGCCGAATATTGCGACGTCGCGCAGCCCGCGAGAAGCGACGACAGGCCAAGCAGCACGCTGCGGCGGGTAAGGGACATCGGGCGGCTCCGCGGATCGGTGATCAACCACTCCGCGTTAACCTTGTTATGGTTAATGAACCCTTATTTGCGCCACATTGCGCCCGAGCCGAGCCTCAGGCTACGTGCTGCTCTGCCGGTACGAAGTTCAGCGCCACACCGTTGATGCAGTAGCGCAGGTAGGTCGGGGCAGGGCCATCCTCGAAGACATGGCCGAGGTGGCTGCCGCAGCGCGCGCAATGCACTTCCGTGCGCACCATTCCGTAGGAGCGGTCAGTGGTTGTTTCCACTGAACCCGGCACAGGATCATTGAAACTCGGCCAGCCGGTTCCGCTCTCGAACTTCAGGGTTGATTCAAACAGCGGCTGGTCGCAGCCTGCGCATTCGAAGGTGCCGGCGCGCTTCTCGTAGAGCAGGGCACAGCTGCCGGGGCGCTCGGTGCCGTGGTTGCGCATCACGGCATATTGCTCGGGCGTCAGGCGCTCGCGCCATTCGGCATCCGTTCGGGTGACTGGAAAGCGGTGCTGTTCCATCGTTCAACTCCATAATCTGTCGGCTGACCCCGTATGTAGGTTCGGCCGGGCCACACAAAAGGGCTCAGTGTTTGCGCGACAATGCACGGGTGGCCGCTTCCAACCCACTCAGGCTCAGCGGGAACATGCGGTCGGTGAAGATCTCGCGGATCATGCTGATGGAGTGGGTGTAGCCCCACAGCCGCTCCGGCGTCGGGTTGAGCCACACGGTGCTTGGCCATTTCGCCAGCGCACGTTGCAGCCAGACAGCGCCGGCTTCCGTGTTCCAGTGCTCCACCGCGCCACCCGGATGGGCGATCTCGTACGGGCTCATCGAGGCATCACCGACAAAGATCGCCTTGTAATCATGGCCATAGCGGTGAAGCACATCATAGGTCGGGATCACCTCGGCGTGCCGGCGGCGGTTGTCCTTCCAAACGCCCTCGTAAAGGCAGTTGTGGAAGTAGAAGTATTCAAGCTGCCGGAACTCGGCGCGCGCGGCGGAGAAAAGTTCTTCCACGACCTTGATGTGGTCGTCCATGGATCCCCCGACGTCGAAGAACATCAGGAGCTTCACGGCGTTGCGCCGTTCCGGCCGGGTTTGGACATCGAGATAGCCATGTTCGGCAGTGGCATGGATCGTGCCGGGCAGGTCGAACTCGTCGGCTGCCCCTTCGCGAACCCAGCGCCGCAGCCGCTTCAGGGCGACCTTGATGTTGCGCGTTCCGAGCTCAACGCTGTCGTCGAAGTTTCGGAACTCGCGCTTGTCCCAGACTTTCACGGCGCGGCGATGGCGGCTTTCCTGCTGGCCGATCCGCACGCCTTCCGGATTGTAGCCATAAGCGCCGAACGGTGAGGTGCCGGCCGTGCCGATCCACTTTGAGCCGCCTTGATGTCGGCCTTTCTGCTCTTCAAGCCGCTGCTTCAACGTTTCCATCAGCTTGTCGAAGCCGCCCAGGGCCTCCACCAGCTTCTTTTCCTCGTCTGTCAGGTGCTTTTCAGCGAGCCGGCGCAGCCACTCTTCCGGCAATGCAGCAGGATCGATCCCGCCTTCTCCCGAAACGGCTTGCAGACCCTTGAAGACATGCGCGAAGACCTGGTCAAAACGGTCGATATGGCGCTCATCCTTCACCAGCGCCGCGCGCGCCAGAAAGTAGAAGCCCTCGACGTCGTATTCGACCAGACCCGCGTCCATGCCCTCGAGCAGCGTCAGGTATTCACGCAAGGAGACGGGAACGCGGGCCGCTTTCAGCTCGAGGAAGAAGGGAATGAACATCAAACCGCCATTTGCTGGAAGCTACACGGCCCAACCATTCTAAAGCAGATCATACTCGATGAACCCGGTGCGCCTTGCCACGCGGTCATAAAGCTTGCGCGCAGTGGCGTTGGTTTCGTGGGTCATCCAGTAAACGTTCTTGATGCCCTTTTCGCCGGCAATGCGCTGGACCGCTTCGATCAAGACCTGTCCCAGCCCAGTGCCGCGCCGCTCCGGATCAACGTAGAGATCCTGCAGGTAGCAGTTGTTCACCAGCGACCATGTCGTTCGGTGATAAAGGAAATGGACAAGACCCATGGGCTTTGTGTGGGTGACGGCCAGCAGGCACCGCGGCTCGTACTCGCCTTCCGTGTGCAGGCGCTTCCAGGTTTCGGCGTAGACTTCTTCCGGAACCTTGGTTTCGTAGAAGTCGAGATAGGCTGTCCAAAGACGCCGCCACTCGGCTTCGTCATCAAGCGTTGCGGGCCGGATTTCCATGCCTTCCATCGTGAAACTCCTCAGCCGCGCCGTGCCATGAAGGCCAGCCGTTCAAAAAGATGGACGTCCTGCTCGTTCTTGAGAAGCGCCCCATGGAGCTTCGGCAGCGCGTTCTTCGGGTCTGCGCGCAGGTCCTCAGGGGCCACATCGTCGGCCACAAGCAGGCGGATCCAGTCCAGCGCTTCGGAAGTTGATGGCTTCTTCTTCAGGCCGGGCACCTCGCGGATCTCGTAGAAGCGGGTGAGGGCGGAGCGAACCAGGTTCTGCTTGATGCCGGGATAATGGACCTCGACGATCTTTTGCAGCGTATCGGCTTCGGGGAAGCGAATGTAGTGGAAGAAGCAGCGGCGCAGAAAAGCGTCCGGCAGTTCCTTCTCGTTGTTGGATGTGATGATCACGATCGGGCGCACCTCGGCGCGGATCGTTTCACCGGTCTCGTAAACAAAGAACTCGTTGCGATCGAGTTCCTGGAGAAGGTCATTCGGAAACTCGATGTCTGCCTTGTCGATCTCGTCGATCAGGAGCACGACCTTCTTGCCGGCAGCAAAGGCGTCCCAAAGCTTGCCGCGCTTGATGTAGTTCGTGATGTCGTTGAAGCGGGCATCGCCGAGCTGGCTGTCGCGCAGGCGGGACACAGCATCATATTCGTAGAGCCCCTGCTGGGCCTTGGTGGTGGATTTCACGTTCCACTCAATGAAGTCGAGACCAAGCGCCGCGGCAACCTGACGGGCCAGCTCGGTTTTGCCGGTGCCCGGCTCACCCTTTACGAGGAGCGGGCGTTCCAAGGCGATGGCGGCGTTCACCGCAATCATCAGATCCTTGTCGGCCACATAAGCCGAGGTGCCTTCAAAACGCATAGACCTTCTTCTCCCGAGACGTGTTTCCAAACGCACAGCCGAACGCTATCTGCCTTCCACAGGGGCCAACGACAAGACCCTGTGCTTTGATCCAGGAGTACGCATCCAGTGTCACTGGTTCTTCAACGGCGCATATTCTCCGTGCTTGTCGCCGTTTTTGCGTTGATCCCGATTTCGGCTGGTGTTGCAGGTGTGTTGTTAGGCCCGCGCTTCCTCCAGCTCGACGCCCCATGGCCCGCCGACCTCGCGAGCCACCTGCGCTTCCTGTCCGGCATCTTCCTTATGATGGGCTTGGCTTGGTGGAGCTGCCTGCTTGACCTCGAAGGCACGGTCAGCCGTTTCCGCTTGCTCGCCTTACTGACGGTCGGTGGCGGTTTTGCGCGCCTCCTATCACTTGCAGTCGACGGTCAGCCAGCGGTCGGACACCTGGCGGGACTCGGCATGGAACTTCTCGTCGTTCCGCTTCTGACGCTTTGGCATCATCGATTGTACGGAAATCAGCGGCGGCTCTAGCCAAGTGCAGCGCATATCCCTATCTTCCGTATCGGCGTTCTGGGCTTCCCGACAGGAGTAACTTATTCTCGGGGCCTTATTGATTCCTAGGGAGCTGTCCCTGGCCAGACCCGTGGGTTTGGACACACGGCGCCCACCTACTTTGTAGGTCCCGGGATCGATCTCTCCACCGGTCGTCCTGGATCGCCACTTCTCCTTTCTTCTGTCGATTTCGGCCACCTTTTTGCCGGTGATGCGCTCGCGTGGAACTCCGCGCGCTGATAAACGGGCGTCATGGATACGACATCAATCAAGAAGTCGCTGCGCGCCGAAACCCTCGCGCGGCGGGATGCCTTGCCGGCGGACTATCGTCGCGAAGGCAGCGAAAGCATGGCCAAGGTGGCTCTCAACCTCGCGCCCGGCACCGTTGTTTCCGGCTTCTGGCCGATGCGGACGGAAGTCGATGTGCGGATCCTCATGGATTCGCTTGCCGCACAGGGCCTCCGCATCTGCCTGCCGGCTATCCTCGACAAGACAACCATCGTTTTCCGGGAATACCTGCCGGACCACGCAATGGTTGACATGGGTTTCGGGACGATGGGGCCGCCCGCCCATTCGGCCGTGCTCGATCCAACCGTGATGCTGGTGCCGCTGGTCGCATTTGACAACCGGGGCCACCGGATCGGTTACGGCGCAGGCTATTACGACCGTGCTATCGCCGCGCTGCATGCCAAGGGCATCCTGCCGCGCTTGATCGGCATCGCGTTTGACTGCCAGGAAGTCGACCGGGTGCCGGATGAACCACACGATGTCCGCTTGTCTGAAATGCTGACGGAGAGCGGCTTGCGCGCCTTTGAGCCGGGCTGATAGGACCAAGCTGAACCCGGTGTCCGGCACCGGCAGCGGAGACGGTGATCTTGCGACTTCTTTTTCTCGGCGACATGGTGGGCCGCACAGGGCGCACTGCGGTTTGGGATCGCCTGCCGGGCCTGATCTCCGACTTCAAGCTCGATTTCGTGATCGTGAATGGCGAGAACGCCGCGGGCGGGTTCGGCATCACGGAGGATATCTTCCATGAGACGATCAAGGCCGGCGCGGATGTGGTCACGACCGGAAACCATGTCTGGGACCAGCGCGAAGCTCTCACTTTCGCTTCCCGCGAAGATCGCTTTCTGCGCCCCGCCAACTTCCCGAAGGGAACGCCTGGACGCGGTTCCGGTGTTTACATCGCCAAAAACGGCGCACGCGTTATGGTTTCCAACATCATGGGCCGGATCTTCATGCATCCCGAGCTCGATGACCCGTTCCAGGCCGGCGAACGCGAGTTGGCTGCGTGTCCGCTCGGCGAACAGGCCGACGCCGTGGTGTTCGACTTCCATGCCGAGGCGACCAGCGAAAAGGTCTGTTTCGGGCATTTCGTGGATGGCCGCGCGAGCCTCGTCGTCGGAACGCATACGCATCAACCCACGGCCGACCACCAGATCCTGAGTGGCGGTACCGGGTATCTCAGCGACGCAGGCATGTGCGGCGATTACGACTCGTCGATCGGAATGGACAAGGAAGAACCGCTCAACCGCTTCCTTTCCAAGGTGCCCAAGGGGCGCATGGAGGCAGCCACGGGGCCGGCCACCATCTGCGGCGTCGGCGTTGATCTGTCGGATCGTACGGGGCTTGCCGAAAAGATCGCTCCGCTTCGGCTCGGGCCACGCCTGGAAGAGACTGTGCCATCCTTCTGGCGTTGAACACCACCCGTGCCGCCGCGCTTTCCTTCAGCCGCAGAGTTGTAGAAGCTCTCTGCGCACCCTACTTGCACCGCACATTTGGCGAAGCGAGGGGTAAACTAAGCCATGTCGGAATTCTTCGGGTTCATCAATGATCCGACGGCTTGGGTCGCTTTGGCGACCCTGGTCGTGATGGAGATCGTGCTCGGCATCGACAACCTGATTTTCATCTCCATTCTTACCAACAAGCTGCCGAAGGAGCAGCAGCAGTTCGCCCGGCGCCTGGGCATCGGCGCGGCGCTGATCCTGCGCCTGGGGCTGCTGTTGACGATCTCGATCATTATCGGGCTTACAGCCCCGGTGTTCTCGGCCTTCGGGATCGACTTCTCGTGGAAGGACATCATCCTGATCGCCGGCGGGCTTTTCCTGGTGTGGAAGGCGACAAAGGAAATCCACCACACGGTGGATACCCATGACAGCAAGGACAACATAGTCGGTGGCACGGTTCAGCTGACCATGGCCGGAGCGATCTTCCAAATCCTGTTGCTGGATCTGGTGTTCTCCGTTGACTCCATCATCACTGCCGTCGGCATGACCGACGAGATTGCAATCATGTTCATTGCGGTGATCGCGGCCGTGACCGTGATGCTCCTGGCAGCCGAACCGCTGGCCAAGTTCATCAACGACAATCCGACGATTGTGATGCTCGCTTTGTCGTTCCTGCTGATGATCGGCATGACGCTGATCGCGGAAGGGTTCCACGTGAAGGTGCCGAAGGGCTACATCTACGCGGCCATGGGCTTCTCGGCTCTGGTTGAAGCGTTGAACATGCTGTCGCGCCGCCGCAAGGCGCGACGGGCCCAGCCCCATTGAAGACGGGAGGCCCGCTTCGGCGGGCCTTTCTTATTCCGCTGCTTCGAAGGCGTCGGCGCCGCGCTCGAACTGCATGCGTGCCAGGCGGGCGTAAAGGCCGTTCTTCTGAACCAGGCTGCGATGGGTGCCTTCCTCGACGATTTCGCCATCGTCCAGCACGAGAATGCGGTCCGCTTTCAGCACCGTTGCGAGACGATGGGCGATCACCAGCGTGGTTCGGCCCTTCATGAGATGCTCCAGCGCCGACTGCACCAGCGTTTCACTTTCGGCATCCAAGGCCGACGTGGCTTCGTCGAGCAGGAGAATGGGGGCATCGCGCAGGATCGCGCGGGCAATGCCGATGCGCTGGCGCTGCCCACCTGAAAGCGTGATGCCGCGCTCGCCAACCTGCGTGTCGTACCCGTTCTGCAGCCCGCGCAGGAAGGTGTCTGCCAAGGCGTCGCGCGCGGCCGCCTCAATCGCTTCGCGGCTCGCGACCGGATTGCCGTAGGCGATGTTGGCCGCAGCCGTGTCGGCAAAGATTGCGACATCCTGCGGAACGACGGCCATGCGACTGCGGACCTCGAGCGGGTCGGCATCGCGAAGATCGACCCCGTCGATGAAAACAGCCCCATGCTCCGGATCATAAAAGCGCATCAGCAGGGAAAACACCGTGCTCTTGCCGGCGCCCGATGGGCCGACTATCGCCACCGTTTCCCCGGGACGAACGGTGAAGGACAGGTTCTTCAGAGTTGGGCGATCGGAGCGCGTCGGATAAGCAAACGACACCTCGCGGAACTCGACCGCGCCAAGCGCCTTTGCCGGCAAGGGATGCGGCACTGCAGGCGCGGCGATGCCCGGCTTTTCTTCCAGGATGTCGCTCATGCGCTCGGCCGCGCCAGCGGCCTGGCTGATTTCGCCCCAGACTTCCGACAGGGAGCCCAGCGCTCCGGCAGCGAGAACCGCGTAAAGCAGGAACTGGCTTAGCGTCCCTGCCGTCATGGCGCCGGACAAGACATCGCGTGAGCCGAACCATAGCACGGCCACCACCGACGAGAAGATGAAGAAGATCGCGAAAAAGGTGAGAACCGCGCGCGCCTTGATCGAACTGCGTGCGGCAAGGAAGGCGCGATCCACCGCAGCCGCAAACTTTCCCACAACCAGCTTTTCGTTGGTGAAAGCCTGCAGCGTGCGGACCGCCACGATCTGTTCGCCCGCAAATGCGCCGGCTTCCGCAAGCATGTCCTGCGCATGCCGCGAGCGGGCACGCACGGAGCGGCCGAAGCCGACAAGAACCAGCACGATCACGGGGATTGCACCCAGCACCATCAGCGACAAGCGCGGGCTGGTGACAACCATCATGGCCGCGCCGCCGATCGCCATGATCGCGTTGCGCAAAGCTTGCGAGGCCGTGGCGCCCACAACCGACTTGATCTGCGCGGCATCCGCCGTCAAGCGCGAAACGATCTCGCCTGATCGTGCCGTGTCGAAAAAGGCGGGCGACAGGGTTGTGACATGGGCGAACACATCGCGGCGCAGATCGGCCACCACGCGTTCACCGATGGTGATCACGAAGTAATAGCGCAAGGCGGAAGCCGCTGCCAAAACTGCCGCAATCACCACGAGCATGGCGAAATAGCTATGGATGACGCCAGCCTGCGCTTCGTTGAAGCCGTGATCGATCATGCGTCGCACGGCCACAGGCAGGGTTAGCGTTGTCGCGGCTGCCAAAACCAGCGAAACCAACGCGCCGGCCACCAATGCGCGGTAGCGGCGCAAATAAGGGAAAAGGCGTGCAAGAGGAGCAATCGAGCGGCGGCGAGCGTCCTTGATCGGCGCTTCATCAGCCATTTTGGTCTCCCTGGCTCTCGCGGCGCGCGGTGATGCCACGGCCTTGTGCTTGGTCGGAGGCTGATGTATAGGCTCGCCGACCCTTTTTGAAGCCGTAGCCCTCCTTCGCTGCGGCTTCAAGTTTTACGGACCGGGTGACATCGCCGCAGGGCTGCCGCTACCATCAAGCGCCTGCTCCGGCTGAAGCCCAGTATAACCAGGACTCGAGCCATGAAGACCAACATCCATCCCGACTACCACACCATCAAGGTCGTGATGACCGATGGCAGCGAATACACGACCAAGTCGACCTGGGGCGCCGCTGGCGACACCATGAACCTCGACATCGACCCGCGCACGCATCCAGCCTGGACCGGCGGCACGCAGACGCTGCTCGATCGGGGTGGCCGTGTGACCAAGTTCAAGAACCGCTACGCAGGGCTCGGCATCTAAGCTGAACTCGCTTTCAGCGTCATCAAAGCCCCGCTTCGGCGGGGCTTTTTGTTTGTCTTGGGAATGTTGAGGCCACCACGCCGGGGGCGACCTTCTATTTGCGGTCGGAATGCCCGAGATCGCGCTCCGGCGCGATCACATCGCGCACCCGCTGCTTTAGAACCTTGGCTTCGGGGAAGCCCTCATCCCTTTTGCGCTCCCACACGAGCACCGGTTCGCCGTTTTCCGCTTGGCACCAGATCTCGAAGATGCCGCCCGTACCCGGCTGAAGCGCAACCTCGCCAAGCTCGGTTGCGAAGGTGGAAAGGAGCTCCTGCGCCAGCCATCCTGCACGCAACAGCCATTGGCACTGCGTGCAGTAGGTGATGGTGACGCGCGGCCGGCTCTGGGTCATTCGCGCGAGCCGAACGTCAGGCCGCGCTCAGCTTGGCCATGGTGGCCTCGTCCACCTCGAAGTTGACGTAAACGTTCTGGACGTCGTCATCATCTTCCAGCGTGTTCACGAGCTTCAGGATCGATTGCGCGCGATCCTCGTCCACCGGAACGTTGGTTTGCGGCCGCCAAACGGTTTTCACCGATTCAGCCTCGCCCAGGGCACTTTCGAGCGCCGAGGACACGTCGCCAATGTCTTCGAAGGCGCAATAGATGGTGTGGCCGTCTTCATCGGACTGGACGTCTTCCGCACCCGCCTCGATGGCGGCTTCCATAAGCTTGTCCGCGTCACCCGCTGCGGCGGGATAATAGATCTCACCGGCGCGGTCCCACATAAAGGAAACGGAGCCGGTTTCGCCCAGGGCTCCGCCGGCCTTGGTGAAGGCCGCGCGAACGTTGGCGGCCGTGCGGTTGCGGTTGTCGGTCAGAGCCTCGACGATCAAAGCGACGCCGCCCGGGCCATAGCCTTCGTAGCGCACTTCCTCGTAGTTATCCGCATCGCCGCCGGAAGCCTTGGCGATTGCGCGCGCGATGTTGTCCTTCGGCATCGAAACCGCCTTGGCGTTCTGGACGGCCAAACGCAAGCGCGGGTTCATTGCGGGATCCGGCAGTCCGGCCTTTGCCGCCACCGTGATTTCGCGGGCGAGCTTCGAGAACATCTTTGAGCGGACCGCGTCCTGCCGCCCCTTGCGGTGCATGATGTTCTTGAACTGTGAATGGCCAGCCATGGCACCCCTGTCGTCTGCAGATGATTTCGTGGATTGGCCGGGCTTATAGATAAGTTGCCGGATAAAATCCAGCGCGTCGCGCCTCATGCCCTTGGCGATCACAGCCGCCGTTGATCGCGCGAACGTGAAGGCGAGGTCCCGGAAAGCGACTGGCATCCAAGCGCGGGACAGGCGAGCTTTCTCTTTCCACGGAGGCTTTCCGCATGCTGTTCAGCGAAGTTCTGAAGCGTCCCGTCTGCCGCGCCCTTCTTGCGGCGCTTACCCTCACTCTTTTCTTGGCGGCACCGCAGGACGCGACCGCGCAGAACACCGATGGACCGGTTCCCAGCAGTTGCCTTGCCATGGCGCAAAGCATGCCGCCTGTTTTGAAGGCAAGCTTTACCCGGGTGCAGGCCGAGGAGGAAACAGTAACGATCACCTATGCGGGACACTCCACCTACCGCATCGACACTCCGGGCGGGATCACCATCGCCACGGATTATTCCGGCCACTACGGAACGACGCCGACGCCGCATGTAGTGACCATGAACAAGGCGCATCGGACACACTATACCGACATGCCCGACCCCACGATCGAGCATGTGCTGCGCGGCTGGAACCCTGACGGAGGTCCAGCAAAGCATGCCCAGGTGGTGGAGGATGTTTATATCCGCAACGTGCCAACCGACATCCGCCGGTGGGGCGGCGACATGGAGCGGGACGGAAATTCGATCTTCATCTTCGAGGTGGCAGGGCTGTGCATTGGACACCTTGGCCATCTGCACCACGACCTCACCAACGAGCATTATGCTGCGATCGGTCGCCTCGATGTGGTGATGGTGCCGATCGACGGCGGCATGACCTCTTCCGTGGATAATATCGGTGAGATCACCCGGCGGCTTTATTCCTCTGTGATCCTGCCGATGCACCGCCATTCCACGCCGCTGTCGGAGTTCACCAGCCGCATGGGCAAGAATTTTGCCCTGCAGCGTCTAGACGGCAATACGATGGACGTGTCGCTGCGCAACCTGCCGCGCCAGCCCACCATCTTCGTTCCTCGGAGCCTCTGAACGGGTCAGCCGTAGCGCGCTTCCAGATGCCGCTTGAAGTGCGTGGCGTCGAGCGCCGCACCCGTCGCGCGCTGCATCAGTTCGGGTGTCGACCAGCGGGAGCCCTGCGACCAGATGTTGTCGCGGCGCCATGCGTTGATGCGGCTGAACTCCCCGGCTGACAGATCCGCTTCGATGTCCGGAACAGCCGCGGCGATGCTCGTCCACTGCTGCGCGGCCATCATCGCGCCGAGCGAATACGACGGGAAGTAACCGAGCGCGCCCGATGGCCAGTGAACATCCTGCATCGGCCCATCGCCTGGCGAGTCGATCGTGGAAAGCCCGAGGTAATCCTGCATCTTGGCATCCCACGCTTCCGGAAGGTCGCGCGTTTGCAGCTTGCCCGAAACGAGGTCCTGCTCGAGTTCGAAGCGCAGGATGATGTGAAGGGGATAGGTCACCTCGTCGGCATCCACCCTGATCAGGCCGCGCTCCACATGGTGCACATGAGGAAGGATGTCCTCGATCGACCAATCCTCGCCAAGATGCCTTTCCACCACGGGCAAGGCCCAAGCCCAGAAAGCGGGGTTGCGGCCGATCTGCTTTTCAACAAACAGGCTTTGGCTTTCGTGCACGGCCATGCCACGAGCCTTGCCGAGCGGCCAATGCGCCCATTCCTTGGGCAGGTTCTGTTCGTAAAGTGCATGGCCTGTTTCGTGCAGAACGCCCATCAGCGACGACAGAAACTCGCTCGTCTTGTAGCGCGTGGTGATGCGCACATCGGTCGGCACGCCGCCGCAGAAGGGGTGATGGGACACGGCGAGGCTGCCATGGGTGAGATCGAAGCCCACAGCCTGCATCATGGCGAGCCCGAGTTCACGCTGCCGCTCGATCGGATAGGAACCGGACAGCGCCTTCATCGGCCGCTTCGACAGCCTGTTGTCCTGGGCGCCGAGCGCGCGGGGGACGAAGTCCACCAGGAAGCTCTTCAGGTCATTAAACACCGGCGCGATGTCGGAAACACGCGTGCCGGGGTCATATTGCTCGACCAGCGCATCGTAGGGGGCAAGCTTCAGCGCGTCGGCGCGCATGGCGGCTTCTTCGCGCACGAGCTGGATCACGCCATCCAGGGCGGGCTCAAAGGAATGCCAGTCCTTCTTCGCGCGGAGATCACGCCACAGCTGCTCGCAGCGCATGCGGGTGCGCATCTGCTTTTCCACGAACTCGACGGGCAAGCAGGTGAGGTTGGTATATTGCCGCTTCAGTTCGCGAACAGCCGCCCGCTGGTCATCGGATAGATCTTCCTGCTCTGCAGCGTCGATCCAATCGGCGATTTCCGGGGCACTGGCCTGACGGTGCTGCATGCCAGCAAGAGCGGACATGGCTTCCGCGCGGGCTTCGCCGCCGCCGACCGCCATCGCCACGGCTTCATCAACGCCGAGGATCGACAGCGCATGGCTGAAGGCCTCGAGGCGTCGGCCAAGGTCATCGAGTTTCTGGAAGGACATGGATGGAAACTCCGGTGAAAACAGGAGATGTGCTCGCCGTCGAAACGATCAGCGTTCGGTCAATTTCAGTTCGATGCGGCGGTTGCGGTCGCGCGCTTCCGGCGTGTCGGAAGGATCGAGCGGCTGGTATTCGCCAAAACCCGCGGCAACGAGGCGGTTCGCGGGCACACCCTGGTCGATCAGGAATTTCACCACCGAAGTCGCGCGGGCCGTGGAAAGCTCCCAGTTGTCGCGATAGCGGCCCGAACCAGACAGCGGGCGATCATCCGTATGGCCGTCAACACGCAACACCCAGTTGATTTCCGGTGGGATCTCCTGCTGCAGTTCCAGGATGGCCTGGGCAAGCTTTTGCATTTCTTCCTGACCAGCGGGATTGATCTGGTCGCCGCCAACCGGGAAAAGCACCTCGGACTGGAACACGAAGCGATCGCCGACAATCCGGATGTTTTCGCGGTCTGAAAGGATTTCGCGAAGGCGGCCAAAGAAATCAGAGCGATAGCGGTTCAGTTCCTGGACGCGCTGGGCAAGCGCCACGTTCAAGCGTTTGCCCAGATCGGCGATCTTGGCGTTCGACTCCCGATCGCGGGTTTCCGAAACATCCAGTGCCGCTTCAAGCGCACCGATCTGGCTGCGCAAAGCGGCGATCTGCTGGTTGAGCAATTCCACCTGGCTCAAGGCGCGCTGACTGATCTCGCGCTGGCCTTCCAACTCGCCCGTCAAGGTCCCGATCTGGGCTTCGGCCGCCGCGTCAGCGCCGGTGCCCTGATTCAGGAGCTGCTGAAGGCGCGTGCGATCCTGTTCCATCGCGGAAAGCGAGGCCTGCAGGCTGGCCAACTGGTCATTGGCGTCCTGGTTGCTGCTGCGCTCCAGCGCCAGCAGTTGCGTCAGCTCATTGATCTGCGAGTTCAGGCGATCCAGCACCGCGTCCTGCCCGCTGACTTCGCGGCTGAGCAGGAACTGCGCCAGCACGAAAACGGACAAAAGAAACATGATTGCCAGAAGCAGCGTCGACAAGGCGTCGACGAAGCCCGGCCAATAATCAACGGTTCTCTGACTGCGTCGCCCGCGCGCAAGGGCCATCGGCTACTTGTCTCTTTCGGTCAAGGCATTCGCCAGTTTGTCGAGCGTCGCCCGCACGGCTTTCTGCTCTTCGGCCTGGGCTTCCACCCAGTCGCGCATGAGCTGCTGCTCGCTGCGCATGTTCTTCACCAGTCCGGAGATCCCATCGGCCAGGTTGGCCATCGCAGCGGCGACCCGCTGATTGGAACCGCCGCTTTCCTGCATGGTGCGCAGGCGCTCCGACAGGAGTTTCAGCTCGTCCGTGGACGTGACGGGCGCATCCACAGTGGGCATGGCGGATTCAAGATCGGTGACGGAGGAGAGCCAGTTTTCCAGCTCGATATAGAAGCGGTTCTGCGCCCGGCCCGCCTGAAGATCGAGGAAGCCCAGCACCAGCGAACCTGCCAAGCCGAACAAGGACGAAGAAAAGGCCGTTCCCATGCCTGAAAGCGGCGCCGCCAAGCCCGATTTCAAAGCGTTCAGAACATCGTTGGTGTCGCCGGTGCCGGGATCGAGCGACTGGATGGTTTGGCCGATGGAGCCGATCGTCTCCAGCAAGCCCCAAAAGGTGCCAAGCAGGCCAAGAAACACCAGAAGGCCAATCAGGTAGCGTGAGATGTCCCGGCTTTCATCAAGCCGCGTTGCGATCGAATCGAGGATCGAGCGCATGGAGTTGGTGGACAGGGCGATGGTGGAGGCGCGGCTGAGAAGGCCGCGCATGGGTGCCAGCAGCACCGGATCGCCGGAATCGTTGCCGGCGCGGAAGTTGTTGACCCAGCGCACTTCGCGGAACAGGCGGATCACCTGCATCAGCGCCAGCAGGACACCCACCGCCAGCACACCAAGGATCAAGCCGTTCAAACCGGGATTGGTGCGAAATGCTTCCGCAATCTGGCGGGTCAGGATGATCGCAACAAAGCCCGCGATCGCCAGAAAGACGATCATGGAGGCAAGAAAGACTTGCGGACTGGAGAGCTTGTATGGGTCGTCCTGTCGCGCATCAACAAGACGATCAACACCAAGCGTCTTCGCCAAAGCCATCAATGCGCCTCCAAGCCCTCAGGGTTCCTTACCTCAGAGCTTTAAGCGGAAATATGTCAGAATTGAAAGGCGCGCAGTGCCGCGCCCCCTCGAAGATCAGCGCTCAGGCCTTCTGAACCGGCTTGTTCAACGTCTTCAGAAGCGCTGCGTGGATCAGCTCGTTGCCCACAACCACCGAGCCGGTTTCCAGCATGTCCTGGTTGCCGTGACGGGTGGAAACAAAGCCTCCGGCTTCGCGCACCATCAGCATTCCGGCTGCCATGTCCCAAGGCTGAATGGCATCTTCCCAATAGGCGTCGAAGCGACCTGCCGCGACGTAAGCCAGATCGAGAGCTGCGGCGCCGAGGCGGCGAATGCCTGAACTGTCGGCCATCACATGACGCATGTCGATCAGCGCGCGTCCGTGATCCGGGCGGCCGAGATGCGGGATACCGGTGGCGATCACGCAGTCAACCATCTGCCGCCTCGCCGCGACCCGCATGCGGCGGTCGTTCAGAAAAGCACCGCCGCCACGTTCGGCGACATACATCTCGTCCATGGCCGGGTTGTAGATCACGCCTGCCACGATCTGACCCTGGCGCTCCAGTGCAATCGAGATCGCAAAGATCGGAATGCCATGCAGGAAGTTGGTGGTGCCATCGAGCGGATCGACGATCCAGCGATGCTGCTCGTCGTCACCTTCCACCGGGCCGCGCTCTTCCATCAAGAAGGAATAGCCTGGCCGGGCGCGCGAGAGTTCGTTGTAGATGATCTCTTCGGCCTTGCGGTCGGCCTGGCTGACATAATCACCCGGACCCTTCAACGAGACCTGCAGGTTCTGCACTTCGCCGAAGTCGCGCGCCAGCGAACGGCCAGCCTTGGTGGCGGCGCCAACCATGACGTTGAGGATCGCAGAACGCGCCATCGAACTTCCTGTGTCTGTGGCCGGCCGTTAGTCGGCGCGGCGAATGTAAGTGAGTTCGCTGGTATCCACGATGATCCGTTCACCAGACGAAATGAAGGGGGGCACCAGAACGCGAACGCCGTTTTCCAAAACAGCGGGCTTGTAGGAGGAGGCCGCTGTCTGCCCCTTCACCACCGGATCGGCTTCGGTGATGGTGAGGGTCACCTGGTCCGGCAACTGGATGCCGATCGGACGCTCTTCGTAAAGCTCCACCGTCACCGTCATGCCGTCCTGGAGAAACGCCGCACGCTCGCCAACGAAATCCTTCTGCAGCTCGAGCTGCTCGTAGGAATCCTTGTCCATGAAGATCAGCGCGTCGCCCTGTTCATACAGGAACGAAAAGTCCTTCTGCTCCAGCCGGACTTTTTCAACCGTTTCGGCGGCGCGGAACCGCTCGTTCAGCTTGGTGCCGTTGATGAGGTTCTTCAGCTCGACCTGGTTGTAGGCTCCGCCCTTGCCCGGCTTCACTGCGTTGGTTTTCACCGCGACCCACAGGCCGCCATCATGCTCGATGACGTTGCCGGGACGGATTTCGTTGCCGTTGATCTTTGCCATGTCGCTGTGTCCGGGATGTTGGCGCCGCTGCGGCGTAGTTGGCGCTCACAACCATACTTTAGCCGCGGAAACAAGACCGCGGCCCGCGACGCACGGCTGCGTCAGAGCTTGTCGGCCTGCTCCTCGGCGCTTTTCAGCTGCGCTTCCGTGAGGCCGCGAAGATGGTCGTCCATGTATGGATCCCGCAGGCCGGCGCGCTGCGCACGCAGATACCAGGCTGCCCCCGACACGGGATCGCCCTCAACCCCAAGGCCATCGACGTAAAGTTTCGCCAGCCGGCCGCGCGCTGCGACGTTGCCGCCTTCAGCAGCCTTTTTCATCCAGTTGAAGCCGGCGGTCATGTCGCGCGTCCCGCCGCGGCCTTCGATCAGCCAGGAGGCATAATCGAGCTGCGCCGTGTCATAACCCTGCTTGGCTGCGCGCTCGAGGTAGATTCGCGCTCGCGCATCGTCTACTGCGCGTCCACCGCTGCCGGTCGCCAAAGCCTGCGCCATCGCATATTCGGCGTCGGGGAGTTTCTGTTCTGCGGCGAGCTCATAATAATCCACCGCCCGCTTGCTCGTTTCCGCGTCCGGCACGGCGGCCGAAGCAAGCAGCATCTGCGCGAAGTTGAACTGCGCCAGGCGGTTGCCGGCATTGGCGGCTTCTTCCATCAGTGCAAGCGCCTGCTTCGCGTCCCGCGCAACGCCGCGGCCGTCCATCAGCATCATGGCATATTGAAACTGGGCCTCGACCACGCCTTGTTCGGCAGCACGGCCATACCATTTGGCTGCTTCCGATTCGTTGCGCGAAACGCCCAGCCCGCGCGAATAGATTTCGCCGAGCAGGGTTTGCGCCGCCGGATCTCCGAGTTCGGCGCGTGGCTCAGCCAGTTCGCGCGCGGTGACATAAAGGCCGCGCTGGTAAGCGCCAAACGCTCCGTCGGCTTCGCGCTGGCCAAAGCGGCGCGGCATCACCTCCGTTGCCGATGGTGCACCCGGGCGGTCGCCATCCGCAGCGAAAACGGGGACAGGCTGATAAGCCGCCGAGCCGGCAAGAAGGGAAAGCAACAAGAAGCGAACCAGAACCATGGATCAGTCTTCGAAGCGGGGTGCGGACTCGTCAAGAAGCGCGTTGATCGCCGCCACCGCTTGCCCGGGCGTGCCGTTTGCGCCGCTGAAGAGGGCAGCCGACAAGGCGACGAAGTCCGCGCCGGTTTCGGCAACGGTCAAGGCTGACGCAGGGTCGCTGCCGCCCAGAACCACACAAGGAAGCGCAATCATCTCAGACCACCATTCGGCAAGCTTAAGGTTGCGGCTGTGGGCTTCGGGTTTGGTGTCATAGCCGAAGCGTCCGAAAAACACATAATCCGGGCCGGCTTCGCCGGCTTCCAAAGCCTCGTCGCGTGTCTTGATGCCGCCGGCGCCGACCATCATGCGGCCATTGAGGCTTTCGATCTGCTCGCGAAGGACCGCAGCGCCTTCTTCCAAATGAACGCCATCGGCCTTGATGCGTCCCGCAACTTGCGTATCGCCTTCCACAAGGACGGCGACGTTGCGGCCCTGCGCGATCGGCACGAGCGCTTCGCCGAGCTTCTGCAAGCTGGCACTGTCGCGGTTAGCGATGGGGAGGATCAGCGATGCCACGTCGCCTCCCGCCAAAGCGTCTTCCACCTTGCGCACGCAGTCATCGACGGACGGGAGATCGGGCGCGATCAACACGATGCGGCAGCGGTTGGACAGGGTCGGTTTTGCCATGGAGGCGCTATCCCAAGGAAAGGTGGTGCGAATGCGGCATTGCGTAAACGAGGTGGATCGTCATTGCCAGCCTCGCCGTGTCAGGTCTCCCTTAACGATATATTAAGCTTTACGAGTGTTTACTGTGATCATCCAGTGACGCTGGATTCATGCTGAGTGGCCTGTCCCACTTCGTTTGATGCCTCCCTGTTAGACTCCTGAGAGCCGCTTCCCGCGGCTCTTTTTTTGTGCTGCGAAAATTCCGCTGGAGGCCCCCGGATCGCAGCTTCAGGAGCGGTGTTAACCCTTTGTTAAACATCCTCTTGCGTTGCAAACCGACGCGAAGCAATGTCACCTCCGTGCCATCCTGCGGAACCTTGCCGCCGGTTTGTACGTATCAAGCGTTGTTCGAGTTGAGGGACCAGGGATGATCGAAGCCGAGCGCAGCGTGACCGTGAGTTTGGCGGAGCGGCGCATCCTGTCTCCCTTGTTCAAGGGGCTGTACGACGAGGGCATGGGGCTTGTTGAACAAGCCGCAAGCTATCTTGATGGCGAAGGTCGCGCGGCAGCCAAAACGCTGACGCGGGAAGAAGCGACCCTTTATGCCGCCGAATCCATGCGCTTGACGACGCGGTTGATGCAGCTTGCCTCGTGGCTCCTGCTGCAGCGGGCGGCCAATGCCGGCGAGATGACGCGCGATCAGGTTTCGGCAGAAAAAGCGAAGGTGCGACTGGATACCGGCTCGGCTCGCGAAGAAGTCGCGCTTTTCGGCAGGCTTCCCGAAACGTTCCAGGACCTGGTTGATCGGTCGCTTTCGTTGCAGGCGCGCGTTCACCGCATGGATCAGGAAATCTATGGTGATGGCGCGAGCAGCGCAGTGCGGCGCGCCAACGACAATCCTGTTTCCGAGCAGATCATGCTCCTGAAGACCGCCTTCGGTCGCTAGGCGCTGTCTGAACCACTAGGGCTGATGCTATGGCTTCGCGCATGGCATCAGCGATTCGCATCATCGGCATCGATCCTGGACTGAGGCGCACCGGCTGGGGCGTGATTGACGCGGTCGGCAACAGCCTGCGCTTTGTGGCAGCGGGAACGGTCACGTCTGACGACAAGTGCGAGCTCGCCAGCCGTTTGTGCCAGTTGCACGATGCGCTATCGGATGTGGTCCATGTCCATCAGCCGGAAGAAGCGGCGGTGGAACACACGTTCGTTAACGTCAATCCCACATCTACGCTGAAGCTCGGCCAAGCCCGTGGGATCGCCCTGCTTGTTCCAGCGCGTGCCGGCCTCGCTGTTGCGGAATACACGCCGAACGCGGTGAAAAAGGCGGTGATCGGGGTTGGTCATGGCGACAAGGCCCAGATCCAGATGATGGTGAAGGTGCTGATGCCGCGCGCCGTTTTTTCCGGCGGGGACTCTGCCGATGCCCTTGCGGTTGCGATCTGTCATGCCCACCACCGCCAGGGCGCGATGCGGATACCTGTGGCCGTCACCTAGATGTTCTTGCCTTGTTCCGGTGCGTGCAGTAGGTGACTCCAGAGAGGTTTACCATGCGAGCAACGTCCAAGGGTCAGGTGGCTATTCCAAAGCCGATCATTGATCGGCGAGGGACGCGCAGCGGTGGCAGAAAAACTTCGCTTTCGGACTTCGACATCGGCTCGGGTACGCATCCATGATCGGCAAGCTGAAGGGCCTGGTGGATGAGATCGGCGAGGATCACTGCGTGGTGGATGTAGGCGGCGTCGGTTACGTGGCCTTCTGTTCCTCACGCACCTTGAGCGCCTTGCCTGGCCCGGGAGAAGCGGTCACGCTTTTCATCGATACCTATGTCCGCGAGGACATGATCCGCTTGTATGGCTTCCAGAGCCACCTTGAGCGCGAATGGTTTCGCCTTCTGCAACTGGTGCAAAGCGTGGGCGCCAAGGTAGCGCTGGCGGTGTTGTCCACGCTGACTACGGCCGAACTCGCCAATGCGATCGCGCTTCGGGACATCAGCATGGTGGCCCGGGCGCCGGGCGTCGGCCGCAAGGTGGCCGAACGCATCGTGACGGAGTTGCGAACCAAGGCCCCTGCCTACGCCGGGGACGCAAGCGGCACGATCGGCCTCAAGCAGGAACTGGGCGAAGGCGTGGCTGCAGCCCCCGTATCCGATGCGGTCTCAGCGTTGACCAATCTTGGTTATTCCCGCGACGTCGCCGCCAACGCGGTTGCTGCTGCGATGAAGGAAGCGGGCGAGGGCGCGGATTCTGCCAAGCTGATCCGCCTTGGTCTCAAGGAACTGGCGCGTTGAGCGGGCTGTCCGGCCGGTTTTGACGCAAGGCGGAAATCGCCTATGAGGTTTTCGCATGAGTGATGCCCGCCGCCTGATCACGCCGGACAAACGCGCCGACGACATAGATACGTCGCTGCGGCCGCAGGTGCTGGACGATTTTGTCGGCCAGGCGGCTGCGCGTGCCAACCTCAAGGTCTTCATCGAAGCGGCGCGGGGACGCGGGGAAGCGCTTGATCACGTGCTGTTTGTTGGACCACCTGGTCTCGGCAAGACGACCTTGGCGCAGATCATGGCACGAGAGCTGGGCGTCAACTTCCGTTCGACATCGGGGCCGGTGATTGCCAAGGCCGGCGACCTGGCGGCGCTGCTGACAAACCTGGAAGACCGCGACGTCCTGTTTATTGACGAAATCCACCGCCTCAGCCCGGCGGTGGAGGAAATCCTTTATCCAGCGATGGAGGATTTCCAGCTCGACCTCATCATCGGCGAAGGGCCGGCGGCACGTTCCGTCAAGATCGACCTGGCGAAGTTCACCCTTGTTGCTGCAACCACCCGGCTCGGCTTGCTCACGACCCCGCTGCGCGACCGCTTCGGCATCCCAGTGCGTCTCAACTTCTACACCGTGGACGAGCTTGAGCTGATTGTGCGTCGTGGCGCCCGGCTGATGGGTTTGCCGATCGACGATGGCGGAGCGCTGGAAATCGCCCGGCGCGCGCGCGGCACGCCGCGCATCGCGGGTCGCCTGCTGCGTCGCGTTCGCGATTTTGCCGACGTGGCGAAAGCCGAGGTGGTGTCGCGCACAGTCGCGGATGCCGCGCTATCGCGGCTGGACGTGGATGCGCTCGGTCTCGACCAGCTTGACCGGCGGTACCTCACGATGATCGCCAACAATTTCGGTGGTGGGCCCGTTGGGATCGAAACGATCGCCGCCGGCTTGTTTGAGCCGCGCGACGCGATCGAGGACATCATCGAGCCGTTCTTGATCCAGCAGGGCTTCATCCAAAGAACGCCGCGCGGCCGGGTGCTGACCGCCAATGCCTGGAGGCATCTTGGCCTCGAGGCGCCGCGCGACCTTGCGCAGCAGCAGATCAACCTTTTTCAAAGCGAAGACTGAGGCGGCCGACTGCATGAGCGACCGAGGCAAACCCGCAGCCACAACGGAGGTCAATCCGAGCGTCGGTCTTGCGGGCACCTTGTTTTCAGGTGGCCACCGCCTGCAGGCGCGCGTTTATTTCGCCGATACAGACTTTTCCGGCGTGGTTTACCACGGCCGCTACCTCGAGTTCTTCGAGCGGGGACGGTCGGATTACCTGAGGCTGTCCGGCGTTCATCACACGCAACTTGCCGCGGGTGAGCACGGCGAAGCTTTGACCTGGGTGGTGACGCGCATGGAGATCGACTGGCGCTCGCCGGCACGGATCGACGATGTGCTGACGATCGAAACCCGGACAGAAGCCATCTCGGGCGCCCGCATCCGCATGGCGCAGGAAATCAGGCGCGGCGATCAGGTCCTGGTGCAAGCCAAGGTGCAGGCGGCGGTTATCGGGCCCGACGGAAGGCCGCGCCGATTTCCACGCCATTGGCTTGAGGCATTCGCACCCGCCGAACTGTCCTGACGCGCCGTTACCGAACATTAACCTTACTGCTTCATGAACGAGGCTCATGGATGCCATGGGGAAGTTCGTGCGCCTTCGTTTCACCAAGATTCCTTCCGAGAAGGCCGCCAAACGCGCCGGCGGGCGGAGCTTGGCTTTCGCGGAAAGCGGATCCGCTCACGCGCGGAACACGGCTTCTTCCAAGCCCGGTACGATCAGGGATCAATAAAGATGGAAACCTTGCCGTTGGCTGCAACAAGCCACGATCTGTCGATCTGGGGTCTGTTCTGGCAGGCCGGCTGGGTGGTCAAGCTCGTGATGCTCGGCCTGCTTGCCGCTTCAGTGTGGACCTGGGCAATCGTCGTGGACAAGGTCATCGCCTTCAGCCGGATGCGTAGGGCCTTGAACCGCTTTGAGCAGACCTTCTGGTCGGGTCAATCGCTCGAAGAACTTTATCGCAACCTGTCGGACAAGAACCCGGTGGGCATGGGCGCCATCTTTGTTGCCGCGATGCGTGAATGGAAGAAGAGCTTCGAAAAGGGCGCCCGCTCGCCCATCGGCTTGCAGAACCGCATCGACAAGGCGATGGACCTTGCGCTCACCCGCGAGATGGAACGTCTTGAAAGCCGCTTGACCTTTCTTGCTACGATCGGCTCGGCTGCTCCCTTCATTGGCTTGTTCGGCACTGTGGTTGGCATCATGACCTCGTTCCAGGCGATCGCCGGATCGAGTTCAACCAACCTTGCGGTTGTGGCGCCGGGCATCGCGGAAGCGCTGCTTGCAACGGCAATCGGGCTTCTGGCCGCCATTCCAGCGGTTATCGCCTACAACAAGCTTTCCACGGACGTGTCCAAGATCTCGAGCCGCATGGAAGGCTTTTCGGACGAGTTCTCGGCCATACTATCGCGCCAAATCGATGAAAAGGTCGTGCAACGCGCCGCTGCTTGATTGGTGGCCAGAGCGCGAGGAGTAGCATTCGATGGGTATGTCGATCAGCCAGGGTGGAAGTGGTCGCGGCGGGCATCGCCGCCGCGGGCGCAAGCATGGCGTGATGTCCGAGATCAACGTCACGCCATTCGTGGACGTGATGCTTGTGCTGCTGATCATCTTCATGGTGGCGGCGCCCATGCTGACGGTGGGCGTTCCGATCGACATGCCGGAAACGCAGGCCAAAGCGTTGAACTCCGACACGCAGCCGATCACCGTTTCCGTGAACCAGTCCGGCCAGGTCTTCCTGCAGGAAACCGAGATCCCGATCGAAGAAGTCGTGGCCAAGCTGCAGGCGATTGCGCAGACCGGCTATGAAGAGCGCATCTTCGTGCGTGGCGACAGATCGGCCGACTACGGTACTGTGATGCAGGTCATGGCGCGCATCAACGCGGCCGGCTACCGCAATCTGGGCCTCGTTACGCTGCCGGAACAGAACAACTAAGATGCAGATGAGGGCGGGGCTCACCACATCGGTAGTTCTGCATGCGGCAGCGCTCGGCTTCGGCCTGTTCACGCTGTCCGCACCCGCGCCGCTTGATGCGGGCGCGATGGAATCATTTCCCGTCGACATCGTTCCGGTTGCCGAGTTCGCCGAAAGCGTGAAGGGCGACAAGAAGGCTCCGGTGGCAGAAACCCCGGCACCGGTGCCGGCCACGCGTCCGGAAACAGTCCCGGATGCGCAGAACGTCGGCGACAACGACGTTGATCTGTCGACCCCGCCGACGCCCGAACCCGCCAAGCGCGAGGTGGAGGCTGCCGCGGCGCCGCCACCATCGCCGGAACCTGCACCAAAGCCGGCAGAAGAAGCCCCTGCCGAGGCGAAGCCAGAGCCAGTTCCTGCACCGGATCCGGCACCCGTTGCCGCCACCGAAGTGGCGCCGGAGCCTGCACCTCCGCAGGAGGTGAAACCGGAGCCTACGCCGGAAGCTGCAGTTGCCGAAGCGGCGCCAGCGGAAACCCTGCCGTTGCCGACCTCCGCTCCGTCGCCACAAGCGCGTCCTCAGCCGCCCCAGGCACAAACCGCCAAGGCGCCGGAACGCAAGGAGCCGGAGAAGCCGAAGCAGCAGGAAGTGGCGCAGAAGCCGAAATCCGAGGAAAAGACCTTTGACGCCGATGAAGTGGCTGCGCTTTTGAACAAGGCGGCCGCCAAGGGCGGTGGTGCCAAGCGCTCCACCGAAACGGCGGCGCTTGGCGGCAAGCAGACCACTGGCGCCAAGCTTACGTCGAGCGAAATGGGGGCACTCTCCAGCCAGCTCGCCGGCTGCTGGTCGATCCCCGCGGGCGCCGAAGGCGTCGAGTCCATGCGTGTCAGCGTTCGTTTCCGGCTAGATCCAAGCGGCAAGCTTGATGGCGAGCCTGTTGTGGACAGTTCGAGCGGCAATTCTGCTTTCGATCGCAGCGCCATCCGTGCCGTTCAGAAATGCAACACCGAGGGCCTGCAAGTTCCCGCCAGCAAGGCCGAGGTCTGGGCCAGCGGCGTCGTCGTCAATTTCGATCCGAGCGAGATGTTCTGATTTCTTCAGGCGTTCGCTCTCTTTCCGACATCAAGAGGCTGGATGGAATGATCCAAAAACTCCGAGTTCTTTTCACCGCCGCGGCGGTTGCGCTGGGCGCTGTCACCTTCGTGGCGCCGGCTCAGGCGCAGCTCGTCATCGACGTCAACAAAGGCAATGTCGCGCCGCTTCCGATTGCGGTGACCGACTTTCTGTCGTCGGACGCCATGGGGGCGGAGATTTCCTCCATCATCACGGCGGACCTGAAGCGTTCTGGGCTTTTCGCGCCGATCGCGCGTGAAGCTTTCATCGAGAAGATCACCAATCCGGATGTCGCGCCGCGCTTCCAGGATTGGCAGGTAATCAACGCCCAGGCGATCGTCACGGGCCGAGTATCCAAGGAGCCGGATGGTCGCTTGAGGGCCGAGTTCCGCTTGTGGGACACGTTTGCCAACAAGCAGCTGACGGGGGAGCAGTTTTTCGCCAACCCGCAGAACTCGCGGCGTGTCGCACACATCATTGCCGACGCGATCTACGAGGCGCTGACGGGTGAGAAAGGCTATTTCGACACCCGTGTTGTCTACATCGACGAGTCGGGATCCAAGGCGCAGCGCGTGAAGCGGCTCGCCATCATGGATCAGGACGGCGCAAACAAGCGCTTCCTTTCCGACGGGCGCACCATTTCGCTGACGCCGCGCTTTTCGCCCAACCGGCAGGAAATCACCTACATGTCCTATGAAAGCGGTCAGCCGCAGGTTTACCTGCTGCAGATCGAGACGGGGCAGCGCGAACTTGTCGGCAATTTCCCCGGCATGACCTTCGCGCCGCGCTTTTCGCCCGATGGCCAGAAAGTCATTATGAGCCTGCTGCGCGACGACGGGAACTCCAACATCTTCACCATGGACCTGCGCAGCCGCAACACGATGCGCCTGACGAACTCAAACGCGATCGATACGTCCCCGTCCTATTCTCCGGATGGCTCGCGGGTTGTTTTCACCTCCGACCGTGGTGGCCAGCCGCAAATCTACGTGATGGGGGCAGACGGCTCGGGCGCGCAGCGCATCTCGTTTGGCGGCGGAAGCTATTCCACGCCGGTGTGGTCGCCTCGCGGAGACCTGATTGCCTTCACCAAGCAGACTGGGGGCGAGTTCCAGATCGGGGTCATGAAAACGGATGGCTCGGGTGAGCGCATCCTGTCCAGCGGCTTCCAGCAGGAAGGCCCGACCTGGGCGCCCAACGGGCGCGTGATCATGTTCTTCCGCGAAGCCGCAGGTTCAGGCGGTCCGAAGCTCTACTCGGTTGATCTGACGGGCCGCAATGAACAGCAGATCCCGACCGACAATTTCGCGTCGGATCCGGCATGGTCGCCGCTCCTCGAGTGATCCGGCCGCGTTGCTCGCGCGATCGATCTGAAAGGAGGCCTGCGTGGCCTCCTTTTTTTTGGCGCAGTTGAGCCGCAATCCCAAGGTCGTCAGACAACGCGATTCGCCTGGGGACGCAGCGAAAGCGTTTGTTAACCAAGTTCGTTGATTCAGGATTAACCCAAACGTGGTTACTCGTGGATCAACGAAATCCCTTAATTCTCAGGAGAGGGCGAATGCGCCGTATCGCAGCCATCACTCGCAATCCGATCGCCGTGGCGCTCGTCGCTTCGCTCGCGATCGCGGGTTGCGCTTCCAAGAAGAACAACGTGCCCAACAGCGCCGCGGAACTCGGTCTCGGCGGTGCCGGCGGGGCCGGCGCTGCCACGCCGGGTTCGTCGCAGGACTTCACCGTGAATGTCGGCGATCGCATTTTCTTCGACACCGACTCGTCCGCGATCCGTGCCGACGCGCAGCAGACTCTGTCGCGCCAGGCCCAGTGGCTGCAGCAGTATCCGAGCTACGCCATCACTGTTGAGGGTCATGCGGACGAACGCGGCACACGCGAATACAACTTAGCGCTCGGCGCGCGCCGCGCTGCCGCAACCCGCGACTTCCTCGCATCCCGCGGCGTACCGGCCAATCGCATCCGCACCCTGTCCTATGGCAAGGAGCGTCCGGTGGCCGTGTGTGACGACATTTCCTGCTGGTCGCAGAACCGCCGCGCTGTCACTGTTCTGGGCGGCGCCGGCAGCTGATCGACATGTTCTAACTGGATCAACGGGAGGCGGCTGCAGGGCCGCCTTTCCTGTTTTTGGAAGAGGATTTCGGCGTCAAACAAACTTTGGCCGAAAACAGCACTTGTAGCTAATCTCAACAGGCAAGCCGTCGCGAAAGCGCGGCCTCGAAGAATGAGGATGAAGTGACGGGAAAAAGCGTGAAAAGAACCCTGACCCGATGCCTGCTTGCCGCAGGCCTGACCCTGCCCGCCGCATTGGCCGTGACACCTGCCTCGGCGACAAAGCTCCCTGCAACGGGCGAAACCCAGCTGGAGCAGGTGGCAATGCTTGGCGGCGTGTTCGGGCGACCGGCGCAAGCATCGCGTCCCTCGCAGCCGGATGTGCAGTATGTTCAGCTCGGCGATCCGCGCGTTACCGCTCTTGAAGAGCAGGTGCGGACGCTGAACGGAAAGCTTGAGGAGTTGAACTTCCTGATCCTGCAAATGCAGGAGCAACTGCGCAAACAGCAGGAAGACAACGAGTTCCGCTTCCAGGAACTGGAAGGGGGCGCCAAGCCAGCGGGCGAAAAGCGGACGGAGGCGACGCCAACAGCGCCTCCCGCGTCGCAATCGGCCGGCGCTGCCGCATCCGTCGCGCCGAGCCGGGAAAGCGCCGCAACCAGCGGTGGTGCCGTACCACCCTCGACCGGCAGTAGTGCGCAAGCCAGCGCACAAGCGCCCGGCGCCCAGCCACCTCAGGCCGGATTGCCGCAGAACTTGGGATCGATCCGCTTCGATGCCAACGGCAACCTGATCGGCGGAACGACCTCGGAAGAACCGGTGGATCTTCTCAGCGGCACCGTGGGGTCGCCCGCCGGGCAGGACACGACGACGGTTGCAGCGCTGCCGTCGACGGACGATCCGGAAGAGCTTTATCGCAATTCTTATGAGTTCATCCTGTCGGGTGACTACAAGACGGCCGAAGCGGGTTTCCGCAGCTATATCGAGCGCTTCCCGGATGCCGCGCGCGTTCCGGACGCCAATTTCTGGCTCGGAGAAGCTCTCGCCAGCCAAAATCGTCACCGCGACGCTGCAGAAGTCTTCCTGTCGGCCAGCCGGGAATATCCGGAAGCGAAAAAGGCAGCCGACACGCTTTTGAAGCTCGGAATGAGCCTCAACGCGCTGAAGCAGCGTGAAGTCGCCTGTGCCACCTTCCGCGAAGTGGGGCAGCGCTACCCCTCTGCATCTGACGCCCTCAAGGAGCGCGTTCGCCAGGAAATCGCGACCAACGGTTGCTGACGGCCGCTGACGAGGCGCCCTGCGCCAGCAAGCTTTTTCGAGCGCTGGACCCCACCCGACACCACGCCATGGTCGTGGCAGTCTCCGGTGGCAGTGACTCCACGGCCCTTCTTCTTCTTCTCCACGATCATCTGCAGCGGCACGGCTGCCTGTCCAAGCTCCTGGCCGTCACCGTCGACCACAAGCTACGCACCGAGGCTGCGGATGAAGCGCGCGCTGTTGCTGCGCGCTGCGCCCGGCTCGGGATCTGCCACCGCACCATGACCTGGCTCGAGCTGAAGCCGGCCACCGGCGTTGCGGCCGCAGCGCGAGCGGAACGCTACCGGTTGCTGCTTCAAGCGACCGAAGAAGCGGGCGCCGACCTTCTTTTCACGGGCCACACCGCAGACGACCAGGCAGAAACGGTCGCCATGCGCGCGCAGCGGGGAAGCGGGATCGGATTGGCCGGCATGGCACCTGCAACGTTGGTGCAGCGCAGGGTCTGGCTTTGGAGGCCGATGCTCGATGTCACCCGAGCCGAACTGCGCGCCTTCTTGTCGCATCGGGGCGAAGGCTGGATCGAAGACCCAAGCAACACCAACCCCGCCAGCGAACGCGTGCGGGTACGATCATTGCTCGACGACCAAAGCCGCAGACGCTGGGTCTCGGAAAGTAAAGGAGCAGCCGCACGACGGCGGGAGCTTGCCCTTCGTGCAGCCGATCTGATCGCAGCGACGATCCGCGTTCAGGACTCGGCTGTCGTGGTTGCGCCGGATCTTTTCGGTGATGTCAATCGAGACGCAGCCGTGCATACGCTTCGCTTCTTGTTGCAGCTGATCGGGGGCAACCCGCATCTTCCGGACGAGCAGCGCACACGTGCTTTGCTGGTCCAGCTCAATGATCGAGGGCAGAGCACAAGCCTCGCCCGCTGCGTTCTTACCCATCGGCGCGACGGGATTCTCATCCGGCGCGAACAACGGGGAAGCGCAGAACCGGCACCGGCGGCGATCACGCTTTTGCGAGAATCGCTGGTTCAGCGACCGGTCACGTCCGCTTTCGACCTGCCTTTGATCGCGGCTTTCGCACTTCTTGCCGGAGCGCCTGAATTGCCGCCGTTGCCCTTCCGCGAAGGGGATGCGCCGATCCCTTAACCGATCGTGCGCGATCTTCTTGGCAAGGGGAAAGGGTCCACCTATGTTAAGGACAATATCCAGCGCCTGCACCACCATCGGTGCCGGATCGGAATGGGGCGAGACGAGGCCAACGGGCCGGAAAGGCGGTCCGCTGCGGCGGCTCCGACAGGACACAGAATGAATCCGAATTATCGCAATCTCGCTCTTTGGGCGATCATCGCCGTCCTCCTGATTGCACTGTTCAACTTGTTCCAAACGCCACAACAGCGCGGCGCTTCGCGCGAGATCGCCTATTCCGAGTTCCTGCAGGAGCTTGAAGCCGGGCGGGTGAAAAGCGTCACGATCGCGGGAGAGCGGATCACCGGCACCTATGGCGACAATGCCGCAGGCTTCCAGACCTATTCGCCTGGCGACGCCAACCTCGTGCAAAGGCTTGAGGACCGGGACGTTGCAATCACCGCACGTCCGGAAACCGATGGCCAGAACTCGTTGTTCGGGTACCTGATCTCCTGGCTGCCGATGATCCTGATCCTCGGCGTCTGGATCTTCTTTATGCGCCAGATGCAGTCCGGCTCGGGCCGCGCGATGGGCTTTGGCAAGTCCAAGGCCAAGCTTTTGACAGAAGCGCATGGCCGCGTGACTTTTGCCGACGTGGCCGGTGTGGACGAAGCCAAGCAGGACCTCGAAGAAATCGTTGAATTCCTGCGTGATCCGCAGAAGTTCCAGCGCCTTGGCGGCAAGATCCCGCGCGGCGTGCTGCTTGTGGGCCCTCCCGGCACCGGCAAGACGCTGACGGCGCGCGCCGTGGCGGGCGAAGCCAACGTACCGTTCTTCACGATTTCAGGTTCCGACTTCGTGGAAATGTTCGTTGGCGTGGGTGCGAGCCGCGTGCGCGACATGTTCGAGCAGGCCAAGAAGAACGCGCCCTGCATCATCTTCATCGACGAAATTGACGCGGTTGGCCGTCATCGCGGCGCCGGCCTTGGCGGCGGCAACGACGAGCGCGAACAGACGCTCAACCAGCTGCTCGTCGAAATGGACGGCTTTGAGGCCAATGAAGGCGTGATCCTGATTGCGGCCACCAACCGTCCGGATGTGCTCGACCCCGCGCTGCTGCGTCCGGGCCGCTTCGACCGCCAGGTGGTTGTGCCTAACCCGGACATCGTTGGCCGCGAAAAGATCCTCAAGGTGCATGTGCGCAACGTGCCGCTTGCTCCCAATGTCGACCTCAAGATCCTGGCCCGCGGCACGCCCGGTTTCTCCGGCGCCGACCTGATGAACCTCGTCAACGAAGCCGCCCTTATGGCTGCGCGCCGCAACAAGCGCCTCGTCACCATGGCGGAGTTCGAAGACGCCAAGGACAAGATCATGATGGGCGCCGAGCGGCGTTCCAACGCGATGACGCAGGCGGAAAAGGAACTGACGGCCTACCATGAAGCGGGCCATGCCGTTACCGCACTCCACGTGCCGGCTGCCGATCCGCTGCACAAGGCAACCATCATTCCCCGCGGCCGCGCGCTCGGCATGGTGATGCAGTTGCCCGAAGGCGACCGGTATTCCATGAGCTACAAGTGGATGACCTCGCGGCTCGTGATCATGATGGGCGGGCGCGTTGCCGAGGAACTGAAGTTCGGCAAGGAAAACATCACCTCGGGTGCTTCGTCCGATATCGACCAGGCAACGAAGTTGGCGCGCGCCATGGTCACGCGCTGGGGCTTCTCCGACAAGCTCGGCCATGTAGCCTATGGCGAGAACCAGGAAGAAGTGTTCCTTGGTCATTCGGTGGCGCGAACGCAGAACGTTTCGGAAGAAACGGCCCAGCTGATCGATGCGGAAGTCCGCCGCCTGATCGACGAGGCCTATACAGAAGCAACGCGCATCCTGACCGAGAACAACAAGGAATGGATCGCCATCGCGGAAGGCCTGCTCGAATACGAGACGCTGACGGGCGAGGAGATCAAGCAACTCATGGCCGGCGAAAAGCCATCCCGCGATCTCGGCGACGACACGCCGCCGTCGCGCGGTTCGGCGGTGCCGAAGGCCGGATCTGCGCCCGGGCGCAACAAAAAAGGCGAGGAGCCCGATGGGCCTATGGAGCCCCAGCCGCAGGGCTGAGCTCGCTCGTCACAAACCCAGCATCAACGCCGCGGCCTTTGTCGCGGCGTTTTCGTTTGGCGCTCGTGTTTTCCGGCAGTGGCTCGCAGAAACACCTCGGCTCCGGGGCGCGGCTCCCCTTCGCAAGCTCAGAAAGCAGTAACACCTGCTCATATAAAGTGATGTTTCTTGGATGAGGTTCTGTGGCAGACCAGCGCCACGACGCAACTCTTTGCGGGGCGAGCAAGCAGTATGAGCAGGAAGTACTTCGGTACCGACGGGATCCGCGGAACAGCCAACCAGTTTCCGATGACAGTGGAAGTGGCGATGAAGGTCGGCATGGCCGCCGGCATGTGCTTCCAGCGCGGCAAGCACCGCCATCGGGTGGTGATCGGCAAGGACACCCGCTTGTCCGGCTATATGATCGAAAATGCGCTGGTGGCGGGTTTCACCGCCGCGGGTCTGGATGTCTTTCTTCTCGGCCCGGTGCCCACGCCGGCTGTTGCCATGTTGGCGCGGTCGCTTCGCGCGGATCTCGGCGTAATGATCTCGGCTTCGCACAACCCTTACTACGACAATGGCATCAAGCTGTTCGGCCCCGATGGCTACAAGCTTTCCGATGAGCTTGAAGCGCGCATCGAGGCAATGCTCGACCAGGAAGCGCCGCTTTCGGTCGCCGAGCCGGATGATATCGGCCGCGCCAAACGCATCGACGGCGTACATGACCGTTACGTCGAGTTCGCCAAGCGCACGTTGCCGCGCTCCATGTCCTTGTCGGGCCTGCGTGTCGTGATCGACTGTGCCAACGGCGCTGCCTACAAGGTCGCCCCCGCCGCCCTTTGGGAACTCGGCGCCGAGGTGATTGCCATCCACAACGAGCCGAATGGCTTCAACGTCAACAAGGATTGCGGCTCGACGCACCCGCTCAGCCTGTCCAAGAAGGTGCATGAAGTGCGTGCCGATATCGGCATTGCGCTTGATGGCGATGCCGATCGCATGATCATCGTGGATGAGAACGGCACGCTTATTGATGGCGACCAGATCATGGCGCTGATCGCCGAAAGCTGGCAGCAAAGCGAACGTCTGGCAGGTGGCGGGCTTGTGGCGACCGTCATGTCCAATCTCGGGCTCGAGCGCTTCCTGTCGGACAAGGGCCTGTCCCTGCACCGCACGAAAGTGGGCGACCGCTATGTCGTGGAGCACATGCGCGCCCACGGCTTCAACGTCGGTGGCGAGCAATCCGGGCATATCGTGCTGTCCGATTTTTCCACCACCGGTGACGGTCTTGTCGCAGCCCTCCAGGTGATGGCGTGCATCAAGCGGGAAAACAGGCCGGCTTCCGAGGTGTGTTCCAAGTTCGAGCCTGTGCCGCAGGTGCTGAAGAATGTCCGTTATTCCGGCGGCCGGCCGCTGGAAACGCCGCCCGTGCAGCGGATGATCGAAGATGCTCGCCAGCGCCTGGGCGCCGGCGGCCGACTGGTGATCCGTCCCTCGGGAACAGAGCCCCTGATTCGCGTCATGGCTGAAGCGGACGACCGCGGCCTGGTGGAAACCGTGGTGCGCGAGATCGTTGAAGTCATTGCAGATCAGCGCAACGCTGCCTGAGATCAACCTCGCGTCACCATTCAAAGCAGGTCGCTTCGGCGGCCTGTTTTTTTACGTCGCTGGAACTGCGTGGTTAAAGAAGACGGTTAAGTCGCATTTAACCAATCCAGTCCAATGTCGCTTGAGAGTTCATCAAGCGCCGAGTCGTTCGGCATGTGTTCAGGGGTATGATGATGTTCGACTTCCGCACGCCGCTTCTTGGCGCATTCCTGGCGGGCAGCCTTGCGGCACCGGCCTTTGCAGCTGATCTTTACGAGCCGCCGGTGGAAACACCACCTGCGATCGAATACCGTGAAGTTTCCACTGGCGGCTGGTATATCCGCGGTGACGTCGATTACAGCAAGCTGAAGTTCCGCGGCGCGGATTATACCGTCGTATCCACCACCACCGATTGCTGCGGCGAGGTGATCGGCGCGCGCCTGGTTGACGGAAACAAGCTCGATGGCAAGTTGCGCAACTCTTTCAGCTTCGGCGGTGGTATCGGCTACAAGATCAACCACTATCTGCGCACCGATTTCACGGTCGATTATCAGAGCAAGTCGAAGTTCCGCGGCCGCACCGAAGGCTGTGATGGCTTCTGCACCTCCACCGACCTTACCGACATGACGGCTCTTTCGCTTCTGGCGAATGCCTATGTCGATCTTGGCACCTGGCATGGCCTGACGCCCTATATCGGCGGTGGTCTCGGTGGTGCGCATGTGAAGTGGAACACGCTGCGCAACACTGCCTGCTACTCGGACGGCGCTTGCGATGCGACCTTGTCTCACGAGGGTCACGACGATTGGCGCTTCGCTTATTCCGCGGCGGCAGGCGTATCCTACGCCTTCACGCACAACCTGGCCCTCGATGTCGGGTACCGCTACACACGCGTGACCGGCGGGCGCATGTTCGGTGGCGATGATGCGGAGGGCGGTCCTTACACGGGCCACGGCCGCGACAACGGCATCGACTTCCATTCCGTCAAGGCAGGTCTGCGCTACTCCTTTGGCAGCACGCCCAAGGCCGAGCCGGCCTTCTATGAGCCACTGCCTGTCTACAAATAAGCAGACGGCCCCTTTGATAACAAAACGCCCGGGCCAGCCGGGCGTTTTGCGTTCAAAGACAGAGGCAAAGTTGTCCGCAACATGCTTAGCAAGTCGTTGCACTTAACGTCGATTTAACCAGTTTCCTTAAGAATGGCGGTATGAAGAAGCGCGGTTCACCCAAGCGCGCTGGGGATCGGGGATAGATCATGCTTCCAACTCGCTTGTTGCTCGCCGCAGGCTTCATGTTTGCTTCCGTTGCCGCTCAGGCAGCCGACTACGATCCGCCGATCGTGATCGACGACATCCAGGAAGTCGTTCCGGTCGAAGTCGGATCCGGCTGGTACCTTCGCGGCGATGTCGGCTACACATTCTCCAGCCGCTACAAGAACTACGAGCGCACCGGCTACGTCCCCGATTTCGAAATCGGCGAGGACAACACCTCGTTGTTCGGCGGCGCAGGTTTTGGCTACAACATCACCGACTACCTCCGCGTCGATCTGACCGGCGGATTCCTTCGTCGTGAAAAGGCCTGGGGAGAGAACATCGACCCCTTCGATGCTGCCTTCAGCGCCCGCTCGGAAATCGAAACGTCCATGGCTTATGGCATGGTCACGGGCTACATCGATCTCGGAACATTTGCCGGGTTCACCCCCTATGTTGGTGCCGGCGCGGGCATGGTCTACACGCATTCCAAGGGCTACGGCGACATCCGCGTGCCGGACAACGAAGCCTATTTCGGCGACTTCAAGCGCGACGATTTCGGCTTCGCCTATACGCTCAACGCGGGCATGGCCTACAGCCTCACGCAGAACCTGTCGCTGGATGTCGGCTACCAGTATTTCAACGCTCCGAAGGCTGACTACTTCTCCTTCGAGAAGCCGGGTCTTTACGGGCAAGGCCTCGATTTCCACCAGGTCAAGGTCGGCCTGCGTTACGACCTCTGGTAAGCACAGCTTTCCATTCGCACGACAAAACGGCGGGCTCAGGCCCGTCGTTTTCGTTTCAGGTTCTGTTTGCGACGCAGCCTTTCTTCTTGACGGCAGCCGATTGCATCCATAAACGCGTTCGTGGGCCACGCCTCCCCAACGAGGTGCTGACTATCTGGAAGGATAGACCACGATGACGACTCTGACGAAGCCGGCAGTGCGCCCGGCAAATCCCCAATTCTCGTCCGGACCTTGCGCCAAACGACCGGGATGGTCGTTGGAGGCCTTGAGTGATGCCGCGCTCGGCCGCTCGCACCGCGCCAAGATCGGCAAATCCAAACTCCAGGAAGCAATCGACCTCACCCGTGAGGTGTTGCAGGTGCCGGCGGACTACCGCATCGGCATCGTCCCGGCGTCCGACACGGGCGCCGTGGAAATTGCGCTGTGGTCGCTGCTCGGCGCGCGCGGCGTCGATGTGCTCGCCTGGGAAAGCTTCGGTGCCGGCTGGGTTACCGATGTGGTCAAGCAACTCAAGCTGCCCGACGTGCGCACCATCGACGCGCCTTATGGTGCGCTGCCTGATCTCGCTCAGGTCGATTTCAACCGCGACGTCGTGTTCACCTGGAACGGTACGACGTCTGGGGTGCGCGTGCCCAACGCCGACTTCATTCCAGCTGACCGCGAGGGTCTGACGATCTGCGACGCGACCTCAGCTGCTTTTGCGCAGCGCCTCGACTTCGCCAAGCTCGATGTTGTCACCTTCTCCTGGCAGAAGGTTCTGGGCGGCGAGGGCGGCCATGGCATGCTGATCCTCAGCCCGCGCGCGGTGGAGCGCCTGGAAAGCTACAAGCCGGCCTGGCCTTTGCCCAAGATCTTCCGGCTGACTTCGGGCGGCAAGCTGATCGAGGGCATCTTCAAGGGCGAGACCATCAATACGCCGTCCATGCTGTGCGTCGAAGACTATCTCGATGCCCTGCGGTGGGCGAAGTCGGTGGGCGGCCTTGATGGATTGGTCGCCCGCGCAGACGCGAATTTCGCCGCCCTGGATCGCTTTGTTCAAGACGGCGACTGGCTCGGTCATCTTGCGGTGGCGCCGAATACCCGCTCGAACACCTCCGTGTGCCTGACCATCACCGACCCGCAGGTCGAAGCGCTGGACACAGATGGCCAAGCTGCCTTTGCCAAGGGCATGGTTTCAGCGCTCGAGAGGGAAGGTGTCGCGCTCGACATCGGCGCTTACCGCGATGCCCCTTCTGGCTTGCGCATCTGGTGCGGCGCGACGGTAGAAACAGCCGATATCGAGGCGCTTTTGCCTTGGCTCGACTGGGCCTTTGCCGGGCAAAAGGCGCAGCTCAAGGCCGCGGCCTGAGGCGGGACAACGCGTCGTGGCTGTTTCGGCAAAGACGCGAAGCTTTCTGGCAGACACGTTGGCGCTGGTGATCTTCTTCACCATCACCAGCGGCCTCAACGAGCGCTTCGTGGCAGGTCTGAACTGGAGCGAAGTTGCGACGGCGCGCGCGATTGGGGCGCCCTTGATGGTGCTGACGGCCAGACCCTACGGGATCTGGCGCGAATGGCTCCTGTGCAAGATCAATCCGTCTTCCCGCTTTGCCACGATTGCTGCCGACGGTCTTGCGCTGCTGGTTTTCCAGGTGCCGATCTATGTCGCGATCATCATGGCAGGCGGTGCGAGGGGATCGTCCGTGATCTCGGGTGCTCTTGGCTTCGCAGCGCTGATGATCGTTCTTGGACGGCCATACGGCGTGTGGCTGGAATTCGTGCGGCACCGCTTCGGTCTCGAGGGACAGGGGCAGAAGCCGATGTCGCTTGGCGGCTGAAGCCGCTCGCCAGAAAGGCCCTGACGGCCTTCTGTTTCTTATTCAACTCGGTGGCGCCAGCCACGTATCGAACAGGATGGTTTTCATGCCGCGCGTACTCGTTTCCGACAAGCTTTCCCCAACCGCCGTGCAGATCTTCAAGGACCGCGGCGTGGACGTCGATTACCTGCCGGATCTCGGCAAGGACAAGGAGAAACTCCTGTCCGTGATCGACCAGTATGATGGCCTCGCCATCCGGTCTGCCACGAAGGTCACCGAAAAGCTGATCGCTGCCGCAACCAATCTCAAGGTGATCGGGCGTGCGGGGATCGGTGTCGACAATGTCGACATTCCGGCCGCCAGCCGGAAGGGCATCATCGTGATGAACACGCCCTTCGGCAACTCCATCACCACGGCCGAGCACGCTGTGGCCTTGATGTTTGCAATGGCGCGCGAGTTGCCGGAAGCGAATGCATCGACCAAGGCCGGCAAGTGGGAAAAAAACCGCTTCATGGGCGTGGAGATCACCGGCAAGACACTGGGCGTGATTGGCTGCGGCAACATCGGCTCGATCGTCGCGACGCGTGGCGTCGGCTTGAAGATGCATGTGATCGCGTTTGATCCTTTCCTTTCGGAACAGCGCGCTGCCGAACTTGGCGTGGAAAAGGTCGAGCTGGACGAACTCCTCCAGCGCTCGGACTTCATCACGCTGCACACGCCGATGACCGACAAGACAAAGGGCATCATCAACGCCGAAGCCTTTGCCAAGATGAAGACGGGTGTGCGCATCATCAACTGCGCGCGCGGTGGCTTGATCGTCGAGGCCGATCTCGTCGAAGCGCTGAAGAGCGGCAAGGTGGCGGGCGCCGCCGTTGACGTGTTCGAAATCGAGCCGGCAACCGACAGCCCGCTTTTCGGGCTGGAAAACGTGGTCGCGACGCCGCATCTCGGCGCCTCC
Source organism: Tianweitania sediminis (assembly GCF_017813335.1). Taxonomy (GTDB): domain Bacteria; phylum Pseudomonadota; class Alphaproteobacteria; order Rhizobiales; family Rhizobiaceae; genus Tianweitania; species Tianweitania sediminis. The sequence continues at coordinate 1,152,999 of NZ_JAGIYY010000001.1, forward strand.
ACCTCGGAAGCCCAGGAGAATGTCGCGCTGCAGGTGGCCGAGCAGATGGCCGATTATCTGATCAAGGGCGCGGTTTCCAACGCGATCAACATGCCCTCGATCACGGCCGAGGAAGCGCCGCGCTTGAAGCCGTTCGTGAAGCTCGCGGAAGTGCTCGGCGCCTTTGTTGGACAGGTCACCGAGGAGCCGATCACGGAAGTCGAGATCCTGTTCGATGGATCAACAGCAACCATGAACACGCGCGCGCTGATCTCGGCCGCCCTGGCCGGGCTGATCCGGCCGCAGGTAGCGGACGTCAACATGGTATCCGCGCCGATCATGGTGAAGGAGCGCGGCATCATCGTTTCGGAGGTCAAGCGCGACAAGTCGGGCGTGTTTGACGGCTACATCAAACTAACGGTGAAAACCGAAAAGATGACGCGCTCGATCGCCGGCACCTGCTTCTCGGACGGCAAGCCGCGCTTCATCCAGATCAAGGGCATCAACCTTGATGCCGAAGTAGGGCAGCACATGCTCTACACCACAAATGCTGACGCGCCCGGCATCATCGGCCTGCTGGGCACCGTGTGCGGCAAGAATGACGTCAACATCGCGAACTTCCAACTCGGCCGCAATCGTCCCGGCGGCGATGCCATCGCGCTGCTTTATCTCGATGCACCATTCCCCGAACCGGTGCTGCGCGAAGTTAACGAGCACCCGGCCATCCAGTCAGCAAAGCGTCTGCAGTTCGACATAGCATGAGGGTGCGGGGCTCGTCAGTCCAAGGGATTGACGAGCCGTTCTATATGCCGACGAAGTGCTTGATGTTTCGGTGACCATCACCCGCGAGCCGTCAGGCTCCAGCCGGCGCGCGGCGTTCCGCGAGATAGATGCCGCCCAAGACCATGACCAGGGCCACGGCATGGTAAGGCTGGAAGGCTTCGCCCAGTAGGACGATCGACAGCAAGGTGCCGAAGATCGGCACCAGGTTGATGAAAAGACCCGCGCGGTTGGCGCCGATCAGTTCGACCCCTCGCACATACGATACCTGCGCGATCAGCGATGGAAACAGTCCTGCAAAAGCGAGAACAGCCCATCCGGTTGGTGTCGGAACCATGGAATGGTTTGTCCAAGCCTCGATCACAGCGAAGGGCAGGGAGGTTAGGAAGCCGCTGGCGGTGACGGCCAGCATGAAGGTTTGCCAGTGAAGCGCAGGGCGGAAGCGCAACGCTACCGTGTAGCTCCCATAGAGCATGATGCCGAACACCATGATGGCGTCGCCGATGTTCAGGTCTAGCTCTCCAAGCCGGGCAAACTCGCCATGCGTAACGGTGACAATGACGCCGGTGATGGAGATCACGAAGCCAATGATCTGGCCGGCGGACACGCGCATGCGGAAAAACAAGAAATTGGCCGCGAACACGATCAGAGGCATCGAAGCCTGTTCGATCGATGCATTGATCACGCTGGTGAAGGTCACCGCCACATAAAGCGAGATGCCGAAACCAGTCATGCCGGCGGCGCCAAGCCCAAAAAGCAGCGGCGCGTTCGCCTTCATCACCGGCCACTCGTTTTGCAACCGCTTGCGCGCGAGAAGCGCCAGCACAACAGCCGCGATCAGCCAGCGCAGCGTGTTGAGAAGCATCGGGGAAATGTTGCCGACAGCGAACTTGCCCGCGACTGCGTTTCCTGCCCAAAGCAGCATGGTGAAGACGAGCAGCAGGTAGGCAGTGCGTTTCATGGAGGTTCCGAATCTGGCGGAACCGTCCGCTAGAAGCTTGCCACCTGCGAGTAAACCCTCGCGCCGCGTCAAATGTTGGTCCAGAACTGAAGCGCCAGCGCAAAATGGGTCGCGTCAAAGGCGCGCGATGGCTATAGACACAGCGATTCCGCTCGCGTTCGACCAAGGAAAGAGTGTCATGGCCAATGTTGTTGTCGTCGGTTCGCAGTGGGGCGACGAAGGCAAAGGCAAGATCGTTGACTGGCTGTCGGAGCGTGCCGACGTCGTCGTGCGGTTCCAGGGCGGCCACAATGCTGGCCATACGCTTGTTGTGGACGGCAAGGTCTACAAGCTTTCGCTGCTTCCGTCCGGCGTTGTGCGTCCCGATACCTTGTCCGTGATCGGAAACGGCGTGGTGTTCGACCCGCATGCCTTTGTCACGGAACTTGAACGCATTCGCGCGCTGGGGGTGGAGATCGGGCCGGATCGGCTGAAGATCGCCGAAAACACCCCGCTGATTTTGTCCGTGCATCGGGAACTCGATGGATTCCGCGAGGACGCTGCATCCAGCACGGGTACCAAGATTGGCACGACACGCCGCGGGATCGGCCCGGCCTACGAGGATAAGGTGGGTCGTCGCGCCATCCGCCTCATGGACCTTGCCGACCAGGAAACGCTGCCGGGCAAGCTCGAGCGCCTGCTGACGCACCACAACGCACTGCGCCGAGGTTTGGGCCACCCGGAAGTGGTGCATGAGGTGCTTCTGGAAGAAGTGACTTCCGTCGCCGCCCAGATCCTTCCTTATATGGACCGCGTCTGGAAGATCCTCGATGACAAGCGCCGCGCAGGCGAGCGAATCCTTTTCGAGGGCGCGCAAGGCACGCTGCTCGACATCGATCACGGCACTTACCCGTTCGTCACCTCGTCCAACGTGGTGGCAGGCCAGGCGGCAGCGGGCTCGGGGGTTGGTCCGAACGCGATCAACTATGTTTTGGGGATCACGAAAGCCTACACGACTCGCGTCGGCGAAGGCCCATTCCCAACAGAGCAGGACAACGAGGTCGGCCAGTTCCTTGGGGAGCGCGGCCATGAATTCGGCACAGTTACCGGGCGTAAACGGCGGTGTGGATGGTTCGACGCTGTTCTTGTTCGCCAGGCCGTGGCCGTGAACGGGATCCGCGGCATCGCGCTGACCAAGCTCGATGTCCTCGACGGACTGGACGAAATCAAGGTCTGCACAGGCTACCAGCTGGATGGCGAGGACATCGACTATCTGCCGGCAAGCCAGGGGGCGCAGGCGCGGGTGGTGCCGGTTTACAAGGTGCTGGAAGGCTGGAAGGGTACCACAAAGGGTGCGCGGAGCTGGAACGACCTGCCTGCCCAGGCCGTGAAATATGTCCGCTACATCGAGGAATTGATCGGCGCGCCGGTGGCGCTGCTGTCAACAAGCCCCGAACGAGACGATACGATCCTTGTGACCGACCCGTTTCAAGACTAATTTTCAATGCCCGGCCGGCTCAACTGATTTGCCCCAGGGGGCGCACGTACAGCAGGAACCAAGACCCGAATGGCCGATTTCGTCGCCGTCCTTAAGAAAACAGTCGAGGGGCTGAGCGAAAACACGCCGGAAGTTCGTGCGAGGGTCTACAACAAGGCCAGGGCGACGATCCAAGCCAAGCTCGCGGCTCTGTCGCCTCCGCTCCCGGACGGTGTGGCAGAGCGGCAGCGGCAGGCTCTGGAAGACGCCATCCGGGTGGTTGAACAAGCCTATGAGCCTCCGGTCGAGCCAGAGCTCGACGAACTCGACAACTTCTTCGGCAACTACGCTTCCGAACCCGATGCGGCACCTGCCAGCGATCCCCAGGCGGGCTTCGAGCCAACGCGCGGTTCTCTGCCGCGCGTGGATCCTTTCGCCTTGCCGGAGCAGGATCAGGCTCGTTACCCCAAAGCTGAGGGGGATCATCAGGTCGGTGACGACGCCGCTGAGAACGACGCGGTGGAAGCGGACGAGATCCGGTTCGAGCGCATTGCAGCACCCGTTTCGCCGCAAACCGCGCCGCGGCGTCGCTTGTCGAACGGGCTGATTGCGGCCGTTCTTGCGCTTGTGGTTCTCGGCGGCGGTGCCTACGCCCTTTGGCTCAACCAGGACGCCTTTACCGCGCTTCTCGGGCAAACCACCACGGCCGAAGACGGCATCGTCCGGCCCGCGGATGTCGCTGAAGGCACCGATATTCCCGATGATGCGGCCGTTAACGGCGAAGAAGGGGACGCAGCCGAGATCGCATCCGGCGACAACAGCCAGCCGCTGACGGAAGGCACGGAGGAGCAGGATGTCGCTGCCGCCGACCCGCAGGGCTTGGTGGAGGATGTGCCGCCTGCCGACGACGCCCCGTCACAAGACGACGCTGCCAAAGAACCGGACGCGACAACCGATCCGGCCGGAGAACCGATCCGCAAATACACGCAGCGCCTCCAGCCCGATGGTACAGAAGTCGACGCCGGTCCAGCGAATGGCGGCGTTTCCATCGGCGAGGGCACATCGGTCGCCGAATTGACCCAACTTGCGCAAGCTGAACAGCCGGCCGCACCGGCAAATCCCGCTCCCGCCGGCGCGCCTGCGCCTAGTGCGCCCGCGGGAGAGTCGGTCGCCGTCGGCCAGCGCGCAATTTTTTACCAGGAGCGCACTGCCACAGCCGCGGCTTCGGCCGACAGCGGCAGCCTTGTTTGGTCCGTGGTTCAGGAGTCGCCGGGCGGTGACGCGCCGCCAGAGCCGGCGATCCGTGCGGAAGTGATGATCCCAGCCAAGGACCTGCAACTGCGCATGACGATTCGTCGCAACGCGGATCCGACTTTGCCCGCCAGCCACATCATGGAAATGATCTTCCTGACCCCGGAGGGGTTCGAAGGAGGCGGCATCGAGAATGTAGTTCGCGTTGCGCTGAAGGACACGGAGCAGTCGACGGGCAGTCCGCTGCTCGGCATCCCCGCGCGTATTGCCGACGGCTTCTTTCTTGTGGCGCTGAGCGACTCGCCCGCCGAGGTACAGGCCAACATGACGTTGCTGCGGCGACAGGACTGGATCGATATTCCGCTGATCTACAAGTCGGGCCGGCGCGCCTTGATCACTCTAGAAAAGGGCATTCCGGGCGGACGCGTTTTTGAAGAAGTGATGCGGGCGTGGCCGAACACCACGGCGGGCTAGATCTTCCGCTCTGTCCAACGCAAAAAGCCCGCCTATCATCAGGCGGGCTTTTCTTGTTAAAGCGACTTGGACGTCGTCAGGCCGGTTCAGCTTCGATGGTGCGCAGCGCCTGCGCCTGCCGACGTGCGGCCTGCTGCACCGCATCTTGGACCTTTTCGAAAGCGCGCACTTCGATCTGGCGCACGCGCTCACGGCTGATGTCGAATTCGGACGACAGTTCTTCCAGCGTCATCGGGTCTTCCGACAAGCGACGTGCCTCGAAAATGCGCCGCTCACGGTCGTTGAGAACGGACAAAGCGCCGCTCAGCATTCCGCGACGGTTGTCGAGTTCGTCCTGCTCGATCAACATCGTTTCGGCATTGTCGCTGTCGTCGACCAGCCAATCCTGCCACTCGCCGCCTTCACCCTCGCTGGCGCGAATAGGTGCGTTCAGCGAAGCGTCGCCGGACAGGCGCCGGTTCATCGACACGACTTCTTCTTCCGACACGTTCAAGCGGGTGGCGATCTCGGCCACCTGATCGGGACGCAGATCGCCATCATCCAGAGCCTGGATCTTTCCCTTCGCCTTGCGAAGGTTGAAGAACAAGCGCTTCTGATTGGCCGTGGTCCCCATCTTCACGAGGCTCCAGGAACGCAGGATATATTCCTGAATGGACGCCTTGATCCACCACATGGCATAGGTGGCCAAGCGGAAGCCGCGTTCCGGCTCGAACTTCTTGACGGCCTGCATGAGGCCGACATTGCCTTCGGAAATCACTTCGCCGATGGGCAGGCCATAGCCGCGATAGCCCATCGCGATCTTCGCGACGAGGCGGAGGTGACTGGTGACGAGCTTATGGGCAGCCTGCGTGTCCTCATGCTCGAGATACCGCTTGGCGAGCATGTACTCTTCCTGCGGCTGCAGCATGGGAAAGCGGCGAATTTCTTCCAGGTAGCGGGACAAGCCGCCTTCACCGGAAACGATGCTCGGTAATGTTTGGGCCATGAAAGCACCCTCCTTCTTCACCGGCCTCCATGATGGCAGGCCGGACGGACCTACTTTCGTCCGGCCCGACACACATCCTTATACAGGAACAAACCGGGAAATTACACTCATTTCGTGGCGGGCGACGCAGCGTCACCAACGTGTGAACGATCGGGAGCAGCGGTCTACAAAGCGCGGAAGCCTTGGAGGAGTTCGGCAAAGTCCGCAGGGAGTTCCGCCTTAAAGGCCATCTGCTCGCCAGTTGCCGGGTGCCGAAAACCCAACAGTCGGGCATGCAACGCCTGCCGCGGCAGTTTAACGACCTGATCTCGAAGCGGTTCCGGCAGACGGTTGGCCTTCGTGCGAAAGCCTCCGCCGTAGTCCGGATCCCCGATCACGGGATGGCCGATATGGGCCATATGAACGCGGATCTGATGGGTGCGGCCTGTTTCGAGTGTGCATTCCACCACGGAGGCGACCGGTTCCGCACTTGCTCCGAATGTTTCCAGCACGCGGTAGTGGGTCACCGCATGCCGCGCGTCGTCTCGGGTTTCCGGTACCACGGCACGACGAACGCGGTCTGACGCGCGGCCGAGGGCCGCCTCGATCGTGCCCGATGCCCGAGCCGGCGCGCCCCAGACGAGGGCAAGGTAGGCGCGCTCGAGATCGCCGCTGCGGCCGTGGTCGGCGAAGGCATCGGAGAGGGCGCGATGAGCCGCATCCGTTTTGGCCGCCACCATGACACCGCTGGTGTCCTTGTCGAGCCGATGCACAATGCCCGGCCGTTTTACCCCGCCGATGCCTGAAAGGCTTTCGCCGCACCGGTGGATCAGGGCGTTCACCAGCGTTCCGGTCCAGTTGCCCGCGCCGGGGTGCACAACGAGCCCCGCGGGCTTGTTGATCACGATCAGGTGCTCATCTTCAAACAGGACGTCCAGCGGGATGTCTTCGCCCTTCAGCTCCCCATCCTGAGCGGGCGGCACATTGAGCACCACTTCCGCACCCGTCCACAGCTTGCGCTTCTGGTCGAGCACCACCTGGTCATCCAGGCGCACGGCACCGCCCTTGATCAGCGCTTGCACGCGGCTGCGCGAATAGTCCGGCGCGAGCTTGGCTGAAAGCCATTGATCGAGCCGCATCCTGTTGCCGGCTTCCTCCACGCTGAGGGCAAGGCTGTTTTCCTCATCATCCGTTCCGGCGACTTTCCATGACGGGTCGGCTTCGCTATGGGGACCGTTCATCGTGGTACGGATCTTTCGAATTGCAGCACATCGACCAGAACGAGCTTGAAGACGAGAACAAGCCGCTCGATCCAGCGGTGGAGCGTGTGCGCCGGAAGCTGGTGCGCTTCATGGCGATCAATCTCGGGCTGTTGTTTGTGGCGCTTATGGCGGTGGTGTTGGCGATTGTCTACCGCTGGACGCGCGATCCGGAGCCGGCGCAGGACGCTGTTGCGCTTGGCTCCGCGGAGATTCCGGGCGAAGCGGTGCGGCGTCAGGTGCCTTTGGAGCCGGGAACGCGGGTTCATTCCCAGGCGCTATCCGGCGACCGCGTCAGCCTTCACGTTGAAACGGCTGGAGGGGCACGCCAACTGGTGATCTACGATTTCGCGCAAGGGCGGATCATCGCGCAACTCGATTTGCCGAATTTCTGAGGCTGTCTTTTGCGCTGCGCCGACCTGGCGCGGCCCGGTTGCGTTTCTTTCCGACCCTCGCTATATGCGAACAACTTGCTAGCGCCCATCGTCTAGCGGTCAGGACGGCGCCCTCTCACGGCGCAAACAGGGGTTCGATTCCCCTTGGGCGTACCAAGTCTTTCAATCTTCATTCTGTCTGTTTCTGTCGTGAGTTGGGCAACAACTCATTGGCCCGCTTGTCCAGTCGACTAGGACCACCTCCGGAACAGAAAAAGAGGGAGCAAATGCCCCCTCTTCTTAGCTGGTCGCGTGATGCGGCAGGTTATTCCGCGGCTTCAAACGCCGGGGCGTCTTCCAGCTGCTGGCGCGTGAAGCTGACCTGAATGTGGTCAAGGCCAGCGCCGGACCAGCCAAAGCGGCTATCAGTCGTCGGCATATCGGTGCCCGTCATCCCGGTGTTGCCCGTGGCTGCGGTGTCGGTCGTGGTTCCCGCCATCGGAGCCGTGCCGGTGGCCGCTCCCGTTGCGGTTCCATCTGCGGGAACTGCGGCGGGATCCGGGTTTGTGGTTGACGCGGTTGTTGCGCCACCGGCAGGCGCTGCAGCAGTTGGTGTTGTTCCGGCAGGCGCCGCGGCGGTCCCTGCATCACCGCTCATCGCTGCGGCGTCCTGCGCAAGAACGAATTCCAGCTGATCGTTCGCGATCGCGACGTTCTTCTGCCCAATGCCCAAGAAACCGCCAACCCCGACAACAACGGCCTGAACCTGGCCATTCCGGTCAAGCAGGAGGTCGTCGACCGTGCCGATATTCTCGCCGTCCGCGCCGCGGATGTTGGCACCCATCAAGCCCGAGCCCAGGACCTGATTTCCTTCCTGATAGGTGATGAACCCGCCCTGGCTCTGCATCTCGGCGCTGGCGCCCGTTGTCTGCATCGCGCCTTCGGTCGTGTTACCGGTCGGCTGCGTCATCGTGTTCGTGGTGGTGGCTGGCGCCGTGTCGGTGCCTGTGGCCGGCGATGTGGTGGCTGCCGGCGCTGTTGTTGTTTCGCCTGTTGTGGTCGTCTGCGCCAATGCAGGTGCGGCCAGACAGGATGTTGCGAAAAGAGCTGAAACCAAAATCTTCTTCATCAAAGCGTTCCTCATCGATTATCTTGCCCTTCCCAACCGCGATCCGATCAAACCGTTCCTCCCGGGTTCTATGAAGGTTTCGTGAGCATCATCTGATCTACTGCTGTGGAAGAGACACGTCATCCAGAGCAGAGCGCCAGCCGGCTCAGTGATGTATTTGCAATTTCGGGTTGGCCGCAGCAGATGACCGCTTGCTCGGCAGGTATCAATCCTGCAAATCCGCCCTGCGCCACCGGCGATCGGGAGCGATTCACCTGCTTGTTCATTGAAGCTCCTCGAACAACCCACGCGACGAGACTCCATGCCGTTCATGACCAATCTGATTAGCGGCTATGAGCCTCTTCTAGCTCTGGCGATCCTGGCCGGCCTGTTTGCCGCCTTTATCTGGGAGAAGTACCCGCCCGAAGTCCCAGCCGTTGTGGCCGCGGCTTTGTTTGTCGTGTTCGGCTTCCTGAATACAGATCAAGTGATGGGCGTGTTTTCGAATTCGGCACCGATCACGATAGCAGCGATGTTCGTGCTTTCGGGCGCGCTGGTTCGCACGGGCGTGATCGAGGCCGCAGCCGGCATGATCACCAAGCATGCGACGGTTCGGCCGTACCTCACGATCGGATTGGTTCTCGCGGTCGTGATGGTCGCGTCCGCCTTCATGAACAACACGCCCATGGTGCTCGTCATGATCCCGATCATGATGCGCCTTGCAAAAGCGGCAGGTGTTGCCTCCACCCGGCTCCTGATGCCCTTGTCGTTTGTTGCCATTCTGGGGGGCACCTGCACCCTGATCGGCACTTCCACCAATCTTCTTGTGGACGGTGTCGCGCGTCAGAACGGGATGGCGGCCTTCAACATTTTCGACATTACGCCTGTGGGCCTAGTGGCGGCCGCGACTGGCGCGCTGGCGCTTTTGTTGCTCGGGCCTCCGCTTCTGCCAAGCGAGCAGAAGGAAGGGCAGGTCGGCGAGGAAACGGAGTTCCTGACCGAGGTTCTGGTGCGGGATGCCTCCACCTTTGGTGAGCGTCCGTTGTCCGAGGTCGCCGCCTTCAACCAGGCCGGCGTGCGGGTAATCGGGTTGCGGCGTGGGGGTGAGACCCAGCGCAACAAGCTCGGAGAGGCCGTTCTGCAGGACAAGGACATGCTCATTGTCATGGCGACGACCTCCGAGCTTCTGACGCTCAACGATATGCCGGAGCTGCTTGTTGGGCGCGGACGGCGGGCCGAGGGCGATGTGGTCACGGTTGAGGCTGTGGTTTCTCCCACCAAACGCAGCACGGGTTCGCGGCTTGCGGATCTGGCGCTTGGCCGTCGCTTTGGCGTACGTGTTCTTGGCGCAAGCCGACATCAACATATCGCCGGGCCGGATCTCGCGTCCGTCCGCTTGAAGCCAGCCGACAAGCTTCTTCTGGAAGGGCCGGCCGATGCCTTCGACACGCTGGCTGACGATGCGGCGCTTGTATCCGTGTCTCGCCCGTCCGGCCGCGCGTTCCGCCGTTCCCGTGGGCCTATCACCATTTCCGCTCTTGCGGCGGTGGTCCTGCTTTCGGCCATGAACTTCATGGATATCGGCGTTCTCGCGATGCTCGCGGTTGCCGTTATCCTGGTGCTGCGCTGCATTGACGCCGATGAGGCCTGGGGCGCGATCGATGGCGCGATCCTGATCCTCATCTTCGCTATGCTGATGGTGGGGCGCGGGCTGGAAAATGCAGGCGCGATCAAGATGATCGTGGAAGGGCTCGCCCCGTCCTTCGCGAACTACCCGCCGATCTTGATCCTGGGCGCCATTTATCTTCTGGCGTCCGTCCTGACCGAGATGATCACCAACAATGCCGTGGCAGTGGTTCTGACCCCGATCGGGATCCAACTTGCCAACCAGATCGGCATCGATCCCGTGCCGATCGTGGTCACGATCATGTTTGGTGCCAGCGCCAGCTTTGCCACACCGATCGGCTACCAGACGAATACGCTTGTGTACGGTGCAGGCGGCTATCGTTTCGCTGACTTCCTGAAGGTTGGCATTCCGATGAACCTGATTGTCGGCGTGGCCAGCGTCTTCGCCATCAGCTTGATCTTCCCGTTCTGACGAGAACGGGAAGATCAAAGGGACAGCTTACCGGCTGTCTCGTTTGGCCTGGGCCACGGCCGCCGCCTTGCGCAGCCGGCCCCGCTCCATTGGCCGCACGAGGCTATTGCGCCGTTCAGCCGCGATCTTGCGCATCCCCTGATGGGCGTGTCGCGTGTTGAACGGGACTTCATCGTTGTCGCCGGCTTCCTGCTTGAGCTTCAACGCGTTGCGCGAAAGTTCGGCCTGGGACACCTGCGACGCCATGCGGTCGCGCCGAGACCGTTCGCCGTTCAGCCGCCGCACCGCGGTCGACAAGACTTCCAGCTTGGTCTTGTTGCCTTCGGCGGAAGCCGATGGTGTTGCCCCTTTTGGCGCGGCCTTGCCGCGCATCTCGCGTCGCCGTCGCTGCATCTCCGTGCGTGCCTTGTCTCGCCGCTCGCGAACCAGCTTCAGCAAGGACGCAAGTTCCTTGTCTTCCAGATCCTGGAGCTGTGGATGGTGCGACTTGGCGACCATCTCCATTTCGCTCTTGTCGAGTGCACGCTCTTCTTGGCTCCGATTGATCGACATACGATCTCCTTGCTGGCTGGTTTGAGTACCTGCGCCAACAAACCGGGGACAAAATGGTTGCGGCACACTGCTGCTGCTGCGCGTGCATCACTCGCAGGGCTTCGGATCGCGTGGGCTCCGAAGGTGCGTTCTAGATCAGATACCGCACTGAAGCGAAGCCAGCAGCCAAAGTGACCAGTCCGACCGTGAAAACAAGCCCAAGACGCTTCTCGATAAATGTGCGAACAGCTGGTCCAAACAGGTAAAGCAGCCCGGCCACCGCGTAGAAGCGAATGGCTCTCGCAATGATGCTGAACAGCAGGAACTGCCAAAGGTTCATGGCGGTCATTCCGCTGGCAATCGTGACGACCTTAAAGGGAAATGGCGTCAGCCCGGCCAGCAACACGATCCAGGCGCCCCAGGCGTTGTAGCCTTCGGCGAACTCGTCAAACTTGTCGGCATAGCCATAGAAGGACAGGATCGGCTGCGCGGCTTGTTCAAAGAAGAAGGCGCCGATCAGGTATCCTGCAAGCGCCCCCAGAACCGAAGCTGCGGTGCAGACGAAGGCGAAACGCCATGCCCTCAGGCGGTCGGCGATGACCATCGGGATCAGGAGTACATCGGGCGGGATCGGAAAAAAGGAGCTTTCGGCGAACGAAACGCCGGCCAGCGCCCGTTCCGCATGCGGCTTGCTGGCCATTTCAAGGGTCCGGTTATAGAGCCGTCTCAGCAAGGCCTAGCTGCCTGCAACACGATCAGGAGGGAAAGGCGATCGCCGTTGGCGCAATCGGCTTCGCCGCTTGTGCGAGCGCGACACAAACCAGCGCACGAAGCTGTAGCTGGCGACGTAAACCACCAGTGCCAGCGGAATGGCACCGATCATCATGGTTTTCCAGACCGGCCAGATCGCCCAGATGCTTTCCGAAACCAAGGCGCCCATGATGTCTTCGATTTCATTGCCGCGCATCATGTCTTCCGCAGCCAAGTCGGAACCTGGCGTCAGCCAACGGCCCATGCGGTAGGCCGCTGAAAAGATGAACGGGAACGTGAGTGGATTGCCGACCGCTGTTCCAAGGGCTGCTGCGAGCATGCTTCCCCGCGTCAGGAAAGCGAGCACAAACCCGAAGATGAAGTGGAAGCCGATAAGCGGAAACATGCTGACCGCAGCGCCGGCGGCAGCGCCTGCCGCCACCTGGTGCGGTGACGCGGTCATTCGTTCGAGCCGACGCAGAAGATATCTGCCGTAGCGCTTCAAACCCATCCTGGGCCAAAGAAAACGACGAAGGCGTTGCGTCCAACTCACGAGCGGCTCCCTTTTCGGCGCGAGATTTACGCCAAGCCGCCTTCAAAAGTTAGATGGGCCGAGGACATTGTTTCAGCCCTGGGGAGGGCAGAGCGCTGGCTGGCGCGCCTGCCCACTTCTAGAGCTTGCGATCAGAAGATCAGGTTGAACAAGCCAAGCACAACCGCCAACCCGATCAGAAAGATGATGAGAACAGCGATACCGAGGAACTTGAACATGGAAAAAATCTCCTGATTGAGCGCTGTCTTTGAACGTCTGCGCGGGCGCGGCGTTCCAACGGCCGTGGCGGTCCTCGCCTCCATCAGCCCCAAACCTACTTCGCGAAGGCGGCGATGCGGGCGCAGGCCTCGCCCAACTTCTCGTCAGGCACGGTCAGGCTCAGCCGCACGAATCGTGCCGCATTCTCGCCAAAGGAGCTTCCCGGCATTACCGCGACATGCGCTTCGGAAAGCAAGCGGCGCGCGAAGGTGTGGCCGTCCATGCCGCTTGCCGAAACGTCCAGCAATGCGAACATGCCGGCTTCAGGAGGCAGAACCTTCAAACCAGCCACGCCGTGCAGTTTCTCGACGATCAAGCCCGCACGCGCCTTGTAGTGTTGGCGCATCAGCCCTGACGTCGGCAGGTCATGGGTCAAGGCATAGGCCGTCATATCGGCAATGAAGGGCTGGTTGCCGAACAGCATGGACTCTGACAAGGGCAACAAAGCCCGGGCAAATTCCACGGGCCCTACAGCCCAGCCGCTGCGGAAGCCGGGCGCTGCATGCGACTTCGAAATGGACGACACGACAACCGTACGATCTGCGAGTTCCGGCAGGTCGAAGGGGGAGGCGAAGGGCGCGCCGAAGGTCAGATCCTCGTAGACTTCGTCGCTGACGATCCAAAGGTCGTGCTTGCGGCACACCTCGCCAATGGCCGCGATTTCTTCGCGGGTTAGCACGGCGCCGCTTGGGTTGTGGGGCGTATTCAAAAGCAGCAAGCGGCAGCCGGGAACGATCGCCGCTTCAAGATCTTCCGCCTGAAGGTGAAAGCGTTGGCTGGCGCGCAGCCGCACCGGCACAAGCTCGGCGCCGGGCGAGCGCACAACGGCTTCATACGTCGCGTAATAAGGGTCGGGTGCAAGAACCTTGTCGCCGGCTTCCAGCAGGCCCATCAGCACCGCGAACAAGGAGGTCTGTGTTCCGGGAAAGCACAGGATGTTGTCCTCGGTAATCTGTCGGCCGGTGCGGCGAGTGTATTTCGCCGCGATCGCCGCAAGCACTGCTTTTTCGCCGCGTCCGTTGGAATAGCGGGTGCGGCCTGCACGCATGGCACGATCGCAGGCGTCCAGGAGCGCTGCGTCCGGGGGCAGGTCTGGTTCCCCAATCGTGAGTTCGATGACGGGTTCGCCGCTGGCTGAAAGCTGCCGTGCGAGATGATGGATCTCCCACTTGTTGGAGCCGAGACCGGCCAGCCTGGCGGTGATGGAAGCAAACTGCATGATGGGTGTCACAAACAGGGGGTGGGGAGCTTGATTGCCAGCAAGGCTTCAACGGAGCGCAGGCCAAGCTCGATCTGCTTGCGCTCGTCCATGTCTTCGGAAAGGCAGCCTTCCAGCCAAAGACCGTCGATCACCGCGTGAACCGCGATGGCAAGATCTTCGATCTCCTGGTCGGTAGGTTGGCGGCCTTCACTCCGCAAAACTTCTTCAAGCAGAGGCTCGGTGGCGCGCCGGAAGTCGACGTAGCTGACCTGGTGTTCGCGCGCAATCAGCGGATCGACGCGTACCCGACTGATAAAGGTCGCCCAGATGGAGAGCATCCGTGGGTTGGCCACCGGACCTGTCAAACAAGCGATCACAAAGCGCGCGAGGCGTTCGTGCGCCGGAAGGTCCGGCAGTCTCAGGGCTCCCAAAGCCGGTTGCAGCATTCGCTCGATCGTCAATCGATAGGCGGCGAGGATCAGGTTTTCCTTTGTGGCGAAGTGGTGCCGGATCAGCCCATTGCTGACGCCTGCGCGTGCTGCCACGGCCCTTACCGTCGTGGCGGTGATTCCGAGATCTGCGATGCAATCGAGCGTTGCTTCCACCATGGCATCGCGACGCTGCCCGTCCGGTGGCCGTTTCGAAGAAGCCAGCATCGCCACCCCCTTCACCCTTCAACGGCGTGTGATTTGTTCCATCATGCACTTGAACCCAGGCTATGCAAGTGTACAGTTTGATCAGGAACGAGGCAAAAGGTGTCGCTGCTGATTGACGCGCCACTGTCTATGGGAAAACATTGTCAGATGCGCCAAAGGCCGGAAGAGCCGCCGTGCAGCTGAAGGGAACATTCGAATGGGCCAACACGAGCAGGCGGTCTCGATCCAGAACCTCCACAAGCGCTTCGGTGACCTCGAAGTGCTGAAAGGCGTGTCCCTCGAAGCGCGCGAGGGCGACGTGATCGCCGTGATCGGGGGAAGTGGTTCGGGCAAGTCGACGCTTTTGCGCTGCATCAACATGCTGGAACTGCCCACGGCTGGAACCATAGCCGTCCATGGCGAAGTGATCGCCATGAAGAGCGACGGGCGCGGCGGGCAGCAACCGGCGGACCGCAAGCAGGTCCAGCGCCTGCGGGCGCGGCTCGGCATGGTGTTCCAGAACTTCAACCTGTGGCAGCACATGACCGTGCTGCAAAACGTGATCGAAGCGCCGATCCAGGTTCTGGGCGTGCCGCGCGACCAGGCGGTTGAAACGGGCGAGGCGCTCTTGCGCCGGGTCGGGCTGTTCGACAAGCGCGACACGTATCCCGCCTTCATGTCGGGAGGCCAGCAGCAGCGTGCAGCCATCGCACGGGCTCTGGCGATCGACCCGCTGGTGATGCTGTTTGACGAGCCGACCTCGGCGCTCGACCCGGAACTCGTGGGCGAGGTGTTGGCGATCATCAGCGGACTTGCCGCTGAACGGCGCACCATGATCCTCGTCACGCACGAAATGAAATTCGCCCGCAACGTCGCCAGCCACGTCATTTATCTTCATGGTGGCGAGATCGAGGAGGAAGGGCCGCCCGAAGCGATCTTCGAGGCACCGCAATCCGGACGATTGAAGCAGTTCATCAGTTCGGTTCACTGAACGGCAATAAGAGAAAAGGGAACAAGCGTGAAAAAGCATCTCTTGGGAACGATCTGCCTCAGCGTCGTGCTGGGGCTTGCGGCGACGGCCGCGCAAGCAGAGCAAGTCAAGCTCGGCATCGCTGCGGAGCCTTATCCGCCCTTCACGTCTCCGGATGCTTCGGGCAATTGGCAGGGTTGGGAAATCGATTTCGCGAAAGCGGTGTGCGAGGAGGCGGAACTCGACTGCGTGGTCACCCCCGTTGCGTGGGACGGCATCATTCCGGCCCTCACCAGCAACAAGATCGACATGATCGTCGGCTCCATGTCGATCACGCCGGAACGGCAGCAAACGATTGATTTTTCCGACAAATACTACAACACGCCGACCATCGTGATTGGGGCAAAGGATCTTGAATTCGAGGCCACACCGGAAGGCCTGTCCGACAAGACGCTCGGCGTGCAGGTTGCCACCATCCACCAGGTCTATGCCAACAAGCATTTCGCTCCTGCTGGCGCGACGATCCGCGAATACCAAACACAGGATGAGGCCAACAACGACCTCGCTGCTGGACGTCTTGATGCTGTGCAGGCGGATTCCATCGCACTCAAGGCTTTCCTCAAGACGGAGGCCGGGCAAGCTTGCTGCGAGGAAAAGGGCGTCGTGGCCGCTGATGTCGAGGTTCTGGGGCCAGGCGTCGGCATCGGGCTGCGCAAGGGCGACACGGAGCTGAAGGAAAAGCTCAACGCGGCCATCAAGGAAGTGCGTGCCAACGGCACCTATGCGGAAATCTCCAAGAAGTATTTCGACTTCGATCCTTGGGGCAATTGATCGGCTTCCAGCGGCGCCGCCCCTCCGGCTGCGCCGCTGGTTCCATGAACCCGCAGAACCGGACCGCACCGCATGATTGACTGGAGCCTGCTTGCGCTCGACCCGCCCGGCTGGGGCGGCGTGCTGCTTCAGGGCCTGTTCGCGACCTTGCAGATTGCCATCGGTGGCTATCTGCTTGGCGCTGTGATCGGCATCTTTGGCGCGCTCGGCAAGCTCTACGGCGGGCCCGTGACGCGGGACCTGATGGAGGTCTACACCACCATCGTTCGTGCCGTTCCCGAACTGATCCTGATCCTGATCCTCTATTACGCGGGAACGGATCTCTTGAACCAGCTCCTCGGGCTGGTGGGCTGGGGCCCGGTCGACATCAGCGGGCTTGCGGCGGGCATCTTCGTGATCGGCGTTGTACAGGGCGCTTATTCTACCGAAGTGATCCGCGGCGCCATCAAGGCCATTCCTCCGGGGCAGCTGGAAGCAGCCCGCGCCTTCGGATTTTCGCCTGCCACTGTTTTGCGGCGGATCACCATTCCCGCTATGCTGCCTTACGCGATTCCCGGCCTCGCCAATCTTTGGCTGATCGCCACAAAAGACACGGCGCTGCTTGCGGTTGTGGGGTTCAGCGAATTGACGCTCGTGACTCGGCAAGCGGCGGGAACCACGAAAAGCTACATGCTCTTCTTTCTTGCTGCCGGCGCGCTTTACCTCGCGGTGACGCTGATCTCCAACGCCGTGATCGGCATGGTTGAGCGCCGTTCCCGCCGTGGCTTTGCGAGGCCGGGATGAGCGCTGTCGCAAGCGCCACGGCTGCGCCGGATCAGGCTCCAACACGGCGGCTGCAAACGCACCGCGTTATTCTGGTGCTTGTTGCCCTTGCCTTGATCGGCATGGCGATCGCGTTCGGGCGCTGGGACTGGCTGCCGCGCTATGGACCGCGCCTTTGGTCGGGGCTCCTGATGACGTTGGCGATGCTGGCGGGCTCGGCTTGCCTTGGCTTTCTCCTGGCCGTGCCGTTGGGCCTCGTTCAGGTCACGGGTCCAGTGTGGCTGAAGGTTCCCGCCCAGGCTTTCTGCACCGTCATCCGCGGGACACCACTGCTGCTGCAGCTTTGGCTGTTATATTACGGACTCGGCTCCCTGTTCCCTTCCATTCCGGAGATCCGCACCTCCTTCCTTTGGCCCTATCTGCGCGAAGCCTGGCCTTACGGCCTAGCGGCGCTGACGATCTCCTTTGCCGCTTATGAGGGCGAGGTGATGCGGGGCGCCTTTGCTGGTGTGCCGGCCGGCGAACTGCAGGCCGCTCGGGCCTTCGGCATGTCACGAGGCCAAACCCTGCGACGAATCTGGCTGCCGCGCGCACTGCACCGCGCCCTGCCGACCCTCAGCGGGGAAACGGTGCTGCAACTGAAGTCCACCCCGCTGGTGGCCACCATCACCGTGGTCGACCTTTACGGCGTGATCTCGCGCGTGCGGCAGGAAACATACCTCGTTTACGAGCCGCTCTTGCTGCTCGCCGCGATCTACATGATCCTGACTGCGATCCTGGTTCTGGTCTTCCGCTTCTTTGAAAACCGCATTCCGACGCGGGGGCACTAACGTGGCTGATATGTCTCTTCTGACCAACACGCTGGACGAACTGGTTGCGCTCCGCCGCGACTTGCACACGCACCCCGAACTCGGGCTGGAAGAGGTACGAACGTCCGACCTCGTGGCGCGGGAACTCACCCGCATGGGCTACCACGTCGAACGAGGACTTGCGAAAACCGGCCTTGTTGCGACGCTGAGCAACGGCTTGAGCCGGAAGGCGGTCGGCATTCGCGCGGACATGGACGCTTTGCCGATCGCCGAAGAAACCGGGTTGCCTTATGCCAGCAAGATGCCCGGCCTCATGCATGCCTGCGGCCACGATGGCCACACGGCAATGCTGCTCGGCGCAGCCAAGGCCATTGCAGAAAGGCGGAACTTTGACGGAACCGTTCACCTGATCTTCCAGCCCGCCGAAGAGAATTTCGGAGGCGCCGAGATCATGGTGAACGAGGGCCTTTTCAAGCGCTTCCCTTGCGATGCGGTGTTCGCCCTTCACAACGATCCCATGGGGCCGCTCGGGCAGTTTTCGTTCCGCGAAGGCCCGATCATGGCTGCCGTGGACGAGGCGCTGATCAAGGTCGTGGGATCCGGCGGCCATGGGTCCGAGCCAGAGCATACGGCCGACCCGATCGTAGCAGGCGCTTCGATTGTCATGGCGCTGCAAAGCATCGTGTCGCGCAACATCGCCGCGCTGGATCCGGCTGTGGTGACAGTCGCGGCCTTTCACGGCGGATCGGCAAGCAACATCATCCCCTCGAGCGCGGACATCGTGGTGGGGATCCGATCCTTTGAGCCGGGCGTTCGCGATGAAGTGGAGCGCCGCATCAAGCTCGTGTCGACCAATCAGGCCGAAAGCTTCGGCTTGACCGCAGAGGTTGATTATCGCCGCTCCTATGACGCCACGATCAACCACAAGGCGGAAACCGAGTACGCGCGCTCTCTGGCCCTGCGCTTTGCCGGACCGGACAAGGTGGTGGACATGCAGCGGCCGCTGATGGGAAGCGAAGATTTTGCTTACATGCTGCGCGAATGCCCAGGCACCTACTTCTTCCTTGGCGGCAAGCGCGGCAAGGACGATTATCCGCTGCATCACGCGCGCTACGACTTCAACGACGATCTCCTGCCGATCGGCGCTGCATTCTGGACCGAGTTGGTCGAGGACTACCTGCGCCCGGCCTGACCGAGGCCCGGCAATCACGACAAAGAAGAAAGAACGCGACCATGTCCGATTTCCCCGTTTACGCCTTCGATGCGGCGATCGTCCGCGAGCCAGCTCCATCCGTGGTGAACGGCTTGCGTGCCGAAGATCGCGGTGATCCCAGCTTCGATGGCATTTTGGCCGAGCATGCGGCTTACGTTCAGGCGCTACGCGATGCCGGCGTCGAGGTGACGGTGCTGCCTGCGCTCGCAGATTATCCCGATGCGATCTTCATTGAGGATCCGGCACTGGTGTTCACCGAAGGCGCTGTTCTGCTCCGCCCCGGTGCGGCGTCCCGGCTGGGCGAGGCGGGCGAAATCCTGCCGACGCTGCGCGATCAATTTGGGCAGGTCTTCGATTTGCCGCAACCCGGCTTCGCGGAAGGCGGAGACGTTCTGACCACGCGCGATGCGGTGCTGATCGGCATGTCCGCACGGACCGACCGTGCCGGTGCAGAAGGGCTGGTGCAAACCTTGGCCGTACTCGGCCGCAGGGCAAGGATCGTGGAAACGCCAAAGGGCGTGCTGCACTTCAAGACCGATTGCTCCCTGCTGGACGAGGAAAGCATCCTGATGACGCATCGTCTGGAAGGAACGGGCATGTTTCCGGGTCACCGCGCCGTTGTGGTTCCCGCCGGTGAAGAAGCGGCGGCAAACGCTTTGCGCGTCAACGATGTGGTGTTTGTCGGATCAGACTATCCGCGCACCATCGAGATGCTGGACAATCTGGGCTACAAGGTCGTGCCCTTGAAAACCACCGAGATCGGCAAGATCGATGCTGGTCTATCCTGCATGTCGTTGCGCTGGAAGAAGCCTTCCTGACAGGAACAAGATACTCGGCCCCTCAGCGCGCCTTGCGTGTCGGCGCGTTGAAGTCCGGAGGCTTGTTGGCGATCCAGTCCAGGAAGCGCGCAATCGCGGGATCGCTTTTCAGCGCTGAGCCCGTTCCCGCCTGTTTTGCCAGCTCGAGATTGGAAAAGAGCGCATGGATCGTGCGATGGCAGATCGGATGGACAGGGACGGTGAGGCGGCCGCCTCGGCTCTTCGGCAGGGGATGATGCCATTCCACGCGTTCACCGAGCGGCCTTTCGCAAAGCCAGCAGGTTTGGGGCTCGGCCGGCGGCTTTTCATCCCCGCTCGCCGCATCCCGATTTCGGCGTTTTCGTGCCATCAGCCTGTTGCGGCCGCAACGGCTTTCCTTTGCTTTCAGGCGGCGTAGCCGTTCACCGCTTGTCGCAGAGCCGTTGAAGCCACCATCGGCTCGACCTCATCATCGTCCCACAGGATGCCGCGGGCGGAAGCAAAAGCGATCAGCGCCTTCCGTGCGAGGGCGACGGACGCGCCGCTTTTTCGCGCAGCGCTGCAAGCCTGGAGTGCGGCTTCCCGGAGCGGGCCTCGAGACCCCGCGGAACACTCCGAAAGAAACTCATGCATCTCGTCCAGCGTGGCAATCTCGCGCTTGAAGCCCAATCCAACACTTACGGCGACGGGTTTGTCGAACGCTTCGTTTGTCATCATGGTCTTGGCCTCCGATCACATCCACCCCCGGGGGCAAAGATATGCCGCGCATGCCGGTCAATCTTTGGGGGTACAGAACAGCAAGAAAACGCGCGAAGCAACTTGATTGTTCCTTTGCCGTCTCAAAGCTGCGGAGGCCAGGTGCGTCGATCAGAGAGCTCCCCGACATTTTCCAGAGTAAAAGCGATCTTTCGGTTCCACCGGAGTTCCGCACCCGCTAACCAGCAACGCAAGCAAGCGAGAGAGGCAAGCATGACAACCATACAGGCGCCGGAAAGCTATCCCTTTCACAAGACGGAAGGCCTGCGCTACTCGGACACCGACCGACAAGGCCACGTCAACAATGCGGTTTTTGCCACCCTGCTGGAGAGCGGGCGCGTCGGAATCATCTACGAAAACGGGTTGTCTATTGCGGCGAAGGGCTGCGCCTTTGTGATCGCGCGCGTCGAGATCGATTTCCGCGCCGAACTCACCTGGCCCGGTACGGTAGACGTCGCAACCGCCGTGACCCGTATCGGTCGATCGTCTGTTGAACTGAGCCAGGCGCTGTTTCAGAACAACCGATGCGCCGCCTTGAGCCGATCCGTAGTCGTCCAGATGAACGAAGCAACCCGACGATCCCATGAGCTGGAGGAACCGGCACGCAGATCGCTCGGACAGTGGATGATCCAGGCAAATCTCACCGAAGGTGGAGCGGCTGTGCCCGCCTAGTCCGGCTCGGGAGCCGTTAGGCGTCCTTCTGAAGATGCGCCGGCAAACGGACCGTCAAATGCCAGGGCCCGACCATGGCGCACGGCGCTGATGGCAACCAGCTGCACCAACTCGTCATCCGTGTGCTCGCACTCCGGAACGGTGATCTTCAGATGTTCAACGGCGGCTCTGGTGGAAAGCGGCAGCAACGTTTTTTCACGTGCCAGAATGTATTTCTCGACGGCCGCCCACGCGGTCGGCCTCCGGTTCGACGACATGTTACGCACAACCTCACTAACCGCCGCTGATGTAGGAGTGGCTTTTATCTTGTCCACAGGGTGAGGCGCGAAATTTCGCTCCCGACGCGACTGCCGGCCGCGCACCACCCCCCGTGCCCGCCGAGGCCCTGTGGGGTGACAGAAGCCGAAGCGGTGCTTAAGTGTCCGCCATCATGAAGCGGAAAATGTCGTTGACGCCCGAGTTGGTGGCGCTGAGCCTCCGGCCGGAGCCTGAACTCGGGCCTGAAGAAGGCTGGGAACTGCTTTCGGACGGTGAACTTGATGCGTTGGCGCAGCGCATCAATGAGGAGTGCGGCTCAACGCCGCTTTGGGTCTTTGCCTACGGATCGCTGATCTGGAAGCCGGATTTCGACGCGGTTGGCCATCTCCGCGCGACTGCGTATGGCTGGCACCGCTCCTTTTGTTTGAAGATGCGGTCCTGGCGTGGCACGCCAGAGCAGCCGGGGCTGATGATGGCGCTGGAACAAGGTGGCCGCTGCGATGGCGTGATCTACCGGATCCGCGAGGAAGATCGGTTGATGCAGATCCGCCGGATGCTGTTTCGAGAGGTACGCTTCCGCCACAATCTCGCGATGGTCCGATGGATCCCGGTCGCAAGCGAAGAAGGCAAGCAGCGCGTGCTTGCCTTCTGGGTCGGCCCGCGGGGCGAACAGGTTGCACGCAAACTGCCCTTGCAGACTGTCGCCGGCGTGCTTGCGCGGGCCTGCGGCCATGCCGGATCCTGTGCGGAATACCTTTACAACACGGTTGTCCACCTCGAGAACTTCGGCGTTCACGATCGCAATCTGTGGCGCCTCCAGCAGCTCGTTGCCGATGAACTTAGGGCCATCCACAAAGTGGCTTGAGAGACCACTGAGGGCTGAGGCGGGCTATCCGCTCACACCTCGTCGAAGCGGGGCCGTTCCTTCGAATTGTCCCGACCCAGCGCACGTTCTTCGCGGTCGTCGGGAAGCGCCTCGTCAGACTCCTCGTAGGGATTGTCGTCGTCTTCCCCGATCACATCGTAAGCTTCGTCTTCTATTTCGCCTTCGAGCGGGATCAGTGTTTCACCCAGGTCGCTGTCCAGGTCATAAACGTCGCTTTCGGCCAGGAGATTGTCCTCGGCGGTGTCAGTGACGTCCCCTGTCACGGGCGCATCTTCCGAAGGGGTCGGCATGCTCACTGGAGCGGCATTCGGGTCCGGGTATTCGTTTTTGCGGTTGTCGGCCATCATTCATCCTTTCGAGGATCGAGCCTCAACAACCCGTTTGGAGGCGATCCGGTTGCGGCCGACGCTGTGTTTGTGCCACGACGGCGACAAGGAACCATTCCGGGCGCTTTCCGTTAGGTCCGGCATTGCCACAAATCACTTTAGTAAGGGGACACACATGGCTTCATTGTCGAAGATCCGCGACGACGTTGAAAGCGAACTGAGCGATCAGGTCGCGTCGCTGCAAAAGGAAGTTGCGCGGTTGACCAAGACAGTGCGACGGCAGTCTTCGCACGCCTATGGCGACGCGTCCGACAGCCTTTCGGACCTGGTCGACATGCTCCTGAGCGGAACCAAGGATGCCCGACGCGAGCTTTATCATCGTGCCCGTCAGGTTGAGGATACCGCCAAGGAAAATCCGGTCACAACTGCGGTAATCGGTTTGACGTTGATCGGCCTTCTTGTGGCGCTGTTTTCTTCTCGTCGATAAGCTTTTCGGCCGACCGGTTTAGCGGCAGGCTGAAACAACTCTTTTCTGGTGTTTCTGAACGGCGTCCTGCTGCCAAACAGGGCGCCGTTTGCTTTGAGCTGGTCCAAATGAGTGGTGTGAAACACGGGGTTTGATCTTGATCCTCCGCGTGCCGCTTGGTGCTTTTCGCAACCGACGGGCTTGTATCAGCCTCGTTAAGCACTCCTTAGGCATCGATCATCGAGCCGATACAGAACTGTCATGTAACTGTTACATGCATTTCCTAAAGCCTGCCTCGTCGCCAGGGCGAAAAGCTCTGTGGCGCAGATCCGACGAGATTTCTGAGTTCCCAAACGGAGTAGGCTCCATGAACAAGCTCATGCTTTCGACCGCAATTGCGGCTGTCCTTTTCGCCGGCCATGCCTCGGCTCAGTCCCGCGACACCATCCAGATCGCAGGTTCCTCCACCGTGCTTCCTTTCGCTTCGATTGTTGCGGAAGAGTTCGGCAATGCTTTCCCTGACTTCAAGGCGCCGGTTGTCGGTTCCGGTGGTTCGGGCGGCGGCCTGAAGCAGTTCTGCCAGGGCGTCGGCGAGAACACCATCGACATCGCCAACTCTTCGCGCCCGATCAAGAAGGAAGAAATCGCCACCTGCAACCAGAACGGCGTCAACAAGATCCACGAAGTGAAGTTCGGCTACGACGGCATCGTGTTCGCCACGAGCGCCGATCAAGGCGAGTTCAAGCTCGAGCCGGTACACGTCTTCAAGGCGATCGCCGCCAAGGTGCCGGTTGACGGCAAGATGGTCGACAACCCTTACACGACCTGGAACGAAATCGACCCGTCGCTCCCGAACCAGGAAATCAATGTTGCGATCCCCGGCTCCAACCACGGCACCCGCGAAGTTTTCCAGGACAACGTGATCGCCGCTGGCTGCGAAGCTGCTGAATTGCCGGCTGACGCTGGTGAAGAAGCTTGCGAAACCTTCCGTCAGGATCGCGTCGTCGAGATCTCGGGCGACTACACGGAAACGCTGGCTCGCCTGCAAGCCAACCCAGCAACCATGGGCGTGTTCGGCCTGTCGTTCTACGACCAGAACCGTGACACCCTGAAGGTCGCTACCATGTCTGGCGTTTCGCCGAGCCTCGAAACGGTTGCTTCCGGCGAATACCCGGTTTCGCGCCCGCTGTTCTTCTACGTGAAGGGCGAGCACATCGGCACGATCCCTGGCATCCAGGAGTACACCGAGTTCTTCCTGTCCGACCAGATGGCTGGTGCAGGCGGCACGCTTGAAGGCGCTGGCCTGATCCCGATGCCGGAAGAAGAGCGCGCTGCCGCTCTGAAGAGCTTCCAGGACGGCGAAACCAAGTCGGCTTCGAACTAAGATCGATCTTAGAGGCGGAGCTCACCGCTCCGCCTCTAGACCTTTGGATAGAGCGGCGCTTTCGCCCGCCCTGCCGCCTGCAGGTCCTCAGGCAAGCGCATCGCGCGTGTTTCTTTTGAATTCCTTGGGGTGGTTTCGTGAACAGCCTGGTTGTCGCCGCTCTGCTGCTCGTCCTGCTCGCAGTTTCTTACCAGGTGGGCTTGTCGCGAAGCCGCGCGGTTGCCACCGGCAGCACCCTCAAGATGCATTCGCGGCCGAACTACCACGGCATGATGGTCGCGCTTTGGTGCCTGATCCCTGCCGCCCTCATCCTGCTCGCCTGGCTCTTTTTCGGCGACAACATCGAGCGCTCCTACACGCTGTCGCTGCTGCCGCCGGAAGTGGTCAACAGCGACCCCAATCAGCTACGCGACGTTTTGCGACGGGTTGAGCAGATCTCAACCGGCTACGGAGTGGTTGGCGACAGCCAGCCCTATGAGAACGCCGCCGGCCAAGCGCTGCAGGAATTCCGGTTGCTGACCTTCTGGTCCATTGTCGCGGCTGCTGCGGCCGTAGGGATCATCGGTTTGCTGGCCATGCGGGCGCGGATCGCGCCACGCTTGCGAGCCCGCAACGAATTCGAGACCATCATCAAGTTTCTCTTGGCCGTGTGCTCGGGCATTGCCATCCTGACGACGGTCGGCATTGTCGCATCGCTTCTGCGAGAAGCGCTTCGCTTTTTCACCTTCATTTCACCGATCGACTTCTTTTTCGGGACGGTTTGGTCGCCCCGCTTCGCCGCAACGGCGAGCGGTGACTACGGACAATACGGCCTGTTGCCCTTGCTTTGGGGTACATTGATGGTGGCTTCCATTGCCATGATGGTAGCCATCCCGCTTGGCCTGATGTCGGCAATCTACCTGGCCGAATATGCACCGCGGAAAGTTCGGGCCGTTGCCAAGCCGATGATCGAAATCCTCGCCGGCATTCCTTCGGTGATCTACGGCTTCTTTGCCCTTGTGACGCTGGGGCCAGCCCTCAGCGCGCTCGGCGACATGATCGGCGTTCCGATCCGCGCTACCAGTGCGCTAACTGCCGGCATCGCGATGGGGATCATGATCATCCCCTTCGTGTCTTCCTTGTCGGATGACATCATCACCCAGGTGCCGAGGGCGATGCGCGATGGTTCGCTGGGCATGGGTGCGACGAAATCCGAAACCATCAAGCGCGTCATTCTCCCGGCCGCGCTGCCGGGCATCGTCGGCGCCTTTCTTCTCGCCGTGTCCAAGGCCTTCGGGGAAACGATGATCGTGGTTCTTGCCGCAGGCAACGCCCCGATCCTGCGCTTCAACCCCTTCGACGCGACCTCGACGGTGACCGTTTCCATCGTCAACCAGCTGACCGGCGACACCAACTTCGCCAGCCCACAAAGCCTTGTGGCCTTCGCGCTTGGCCTGACGCTGTTCGTGATGACGCTCGGACTGAACGTGATCGCACTCTACGTCGTGCGCAAATACCGCGAGCAATACGAGTAGACCATGACCGACATCACCGCCTCCTCGGCCGCTTCCGCTCCCAATCGCGAGCGCATCAAGGCAAGCCTGCGCCGCCGCCAGGCTGCAGAAACCCGCTTCCGTGCATTCGGAATCGGGTCGGTCCTGATTGCGGTCGGCTTCGTTGTCTTCCTTTTTTCAACGATCCTGCATGACGGCCTGCCTGCCTTCTGGCAGCCCGTTGTCACCGTCGACGTCTTCTTTGACCCGGAAATCATCGAAGTCGATCCCAAACCTGAACCGCTGGAAGGGCAGTCCGCAGCGGAATTTCAGCGCGCCTCCTTGGATTGGCAGCGCCAGGTCACGATGGTGAACTGGAACCGCATCATTCAAAACAGTGTCGCTCGCGAGGCACCGGATGTGGAGCTTTCCGCGCGCGAGATCCAAGCGCTGATTGAGTCAAACGAGCGCTATCGCCTTCGCGACATGTTCGTGGTGAGCCCTGGGCTGCTCGGCAGCACCGTGCCCCTGGAACTGCTGGCGTCCGCCAATGTGGACGTGTGGCTGAAGGGCGATATTGACCGCTCGCTCGGCAACGACCGGCAGCAGTTGCCGGAAGCCACCCGCATTCTGGCTGACCGCTTTTATGAAGATGGCCGCATCCGCATGGCCTTTGCTTCGACACTGTTCACCAACACCGACTCGCGCAACGCACCGGCGGAAGCGGGGCTCCTCGGCGCGTTCATCGGTTCGCTTTACATGATGCTGATCGTGATCGTGCTTGCCGTTCCGATCGGCGTGGCGAGCGCCATCTACCTCGAAGAATTCGCGCCGAAGAACAAGATCACGGACCTGATCGAGGTCAACATCAACAACCTCGCCGCCGTTCCGTCCATCGTGTTCGGTCTGCTGGGCGCGGCTGTGTTCATCAACTACTTCCAGCTGCCCCTTTCGGCCCCGCTGGTGGGCGGTCTCGTGTTGACGTTGATGACGCTTCCCACCGTCATCATTGCCACTCGCGCTGCCCTTCGTGCCGTGCCGCCGTCGCTGCGCCAAGCTGCGCTGGGTCTCGGCGCATCCAAAAGCCAGGCGGTGTTCCACCACGTGCTGCCGGTGACCTATCCCGGCATTCTGACCGCAACCATCATCGGCGTCGCCCAGGCGATCGGCGAAACGGCGCCGCTTCTTTTGATCGGAATGAATGCCTTCGTGACGACGCTGCCGACCACGCCGCTTGATCAGTCGACGGCCCTGCCGGTCCAGATCTTCCTTTGGGAAGGCAATGAAAACCGCAACTACTTCGAACCGAAAACCGCTGCGGCCATCATCATTCTCCTGGCCGTGATGTTGGTCCTCAATGCGATCGCCATTATCTTGCGGTCGCGCTTCGAAAGGCGCGCATGATGTTTAATGCTCCGGAGTCGCAGAAAATGAACACGAACGCCGCGCCGGTCGCGATCGCAGACCCGAAGAAGGTCGACCTGCCCACGGGCTTCAAGACGGTTCGTACACCCGACCCGGAGCCCAGGCCCGTTCGCGTGCATGCCGACGACGTTTGCGTCTTCTATGGTTCCAAGCAGGCGCTGTTCGACGTTTCGATCGACATTCCGGAAAAGGCCGTCACCGCCTTCATCGGACCCTCGGGTTGTGGCAAGTCGACGTTTCTGCGTTGCTTGAACCGCATGAATGACACGATCGAAGGCGCGCGCGTTGAAGGCAAGATCACGCTCGACGGTGAAGACCTCTACGATCCAAAGCTCGACGTGGTGGAACTGCGTGCCCGTATCGGCATGGTGTTCCAAAAGCCAAATCCGTTCCCGAAAACGATCTTCGAGAACGTGGCCTACGGCCCGCGCATTCACGGTCTTGCCAGAAGCAAGACCGATCTCGAGCAGATCGTCGTGGAAAGCCTGAAGAAGGCCTCGCTTTTCAACGAGGTGAAGGATCGCCTGCATGAAGTCGGCACCGGTCTTTCGGGTGGCCAGCAACAGCGCCTTTGCATCGCCCGCGCCATTGCGGTGTCGCCCGAGGTGATCTTGATGGACGAGCCGTGTTCCGCGCTCGATCCGATTGCCACGGCCAAGATCGAAGAGCTCATCGACGAGTTGCGGGCCAACTATACGATCGTGATCGTCACCCACTCCATGCAGCAGGCTGCGCGCGTTTCACAGCGCACGGCGTTCTTCCATCTCGGGATCCTGGTTGAAGAAGGTCCGACCGAGATGATGTTCACGAGTCCTGCCGAGAAGCGCACGCAGGACTACATCACCGGCCGGTTCGGCTGATCCGGGGGAGGGGCATCGCATGTCTGGACATACAGTAACGTCCTTCGACGAGGATCTCGGCGCGATCGACCGGATCATTCGCGACATGGGCCACTTCTCGGCGGCCATGGTGGATGCCGCGGTCGCGGCGTTGCTCAACGGCGACGTAGCCATGGCGCAGCGGGTCGTGGCGGATGATGCGGTTCTTGATACCCGCCAGCGCGAGCTCGACGAGCGCGCCATCACGATTATCGCCAAGCGCCAGCCGATGGCACAGGATCTGCGGGCTGTTGTCGGCGCCATCCGCATGGCTTCCGATCTTGAGCGCATCGGCGATCTCGCCAAGAACATCGCCAAGCGCGTGACCGCGCTCGAAAAGAGCGTGGCGCCCAAAGGGTTCTCGCACAGCATCGAAACCATGGGCCAGCTCGTGCATCAGCAGCTGGAGCGGGTGATCGACATCTATATCGCCCGTGAATCCGAGGCACTGAACCCGCTGCGCACCGACGACGAGAAGATCGACGTGCAGTATACGGCGATCTTCCGCGAACTCCTGACCTACATGATGGAAGATCCGCGCAACATCACGCCCTGCACGCATCTCCTTTTCTGCGCCAAGAACCTGGAGCGCATCGGCGACCACGTCACCAATATCGCCGAGAACGCCTATTACATCATGACCGGATCGCAGCTCCCGGCAAACCGTCCCAAGATGGATGAGACCGGGACCATCATCCCGCTCGCATGAGGTCCTGAGTTGATCGCACCGAAGATCATGATCGTTGAGGATGAGGAGCCTTTGGGCGTTCTCCTCCAGTATAACCTGGAGTCCGAAGGGTATCAGGTTGAGATCGTGACGCGCGGCGACGAGGCCGATCTTCGGCTTCAGGAGCATGTGCCGGATCTCCTGGTGCTTGACTGGATGGTGCCAGGTGTTTCCGGGATCGAAATCTGCCGCCGGCTTCGCATGCGGCCCGAAACCGAGCGTTTGCCTGTGATCATGCTGACGGCGCGCGGGGAAGAAAGCGACAGGGTCCGCGGTCTTGCCACCGGCGCGGACGACTATCTGGTGAAACCGTTTTCCACGCCGGAGTTTCTGGCACGGGTGCGCGCGCTTCTGCGCCGCGCAAAGCCTGAAGTGCTTTCTTCCGTCCTCAAGGTCGGGGACCTGGTGCTCGACCGCGACGCGCATCGCGTGTTCCGCAAGAAAACGGAAGTGAAGCTTGGGCCGACGGAATTCCGCTTGCTAGAATTCATGATGCGGCATCCTGGGCGCGTGTTTTCGCGCGGTCAGTTGCTCGACAATGTTTGGGGCGAAACCATCTACATTGACGAGCGAACCGTGGATGTTCATGTCGGGCGTTTGCGGAAGGCCGTGAACACCAACCGCTTACCCGACGTGATCCGGACGGTCCGTGGCGCGGGCTATTCCATCAGCGAAGAATAGCCGCGGCGGCGGTGCTGCGCGCAGGCAGTGCGCTTGCCGCCACGCCAGCAATCTCAGCATCCAATGTGGTCAAGGCGTGGAGAGCACCGCCTTCCAGCGTTAATGCCATGTTGGGACGCTCAACCACGCGAAAAGAAAAGGCTTCGCTCCGCTGCCCGCCCAAAGTTCGGGCCAGCGCTTCCCGAATGGGCTCTTCCAGGAGGTCAAACGCCGTGGCCCCGATGCCGACCAGCGCCACCGGAGCAGGATCGATCAACGCGAACAAGCTTCCAAGACCGTAGCCGATCGCCGTTCCGGCTTCGTGGAACGCCTCCCGCTCGGGACCATCCCGCTCGCGCGCTGCCACCATCAAGTCTTCCACTTGTGCGTCTGACACTGCTTTCTCCGGCATTTCGGTCGGCGGCAACCCCTTGGCGCGCCGCCAAAGCGCATAGCTGCCCGCATAGGCCTCAATGCAGCCGTTTCTGCCGCAACGGCACCGAGCACCGCCGGGTTGGTGCGTGACGTGGCCGAATTCTCCGGCCGACGACCGCGTTCCATGAAAAACCTCGCCGCGCAGCATCAAACCCATGCCGATGCCGTGGGAAAGCAGGAGCGCCACAAAGTTGCTGCGGTAAAGCGCTGGATCCCCTTGCTGGAGCGCGAAGACCAGCATGTTGCAATCGTTTTCGACGGTTGTTTGAACGCCGAAGCGAGCTTCAAGCAGATCGGCGAACGGAACGTCGCCGTGCGGCGTGATCGGCGACCATAAGAGGCTCCGGGCTTCGGCATCCGTCACCCCCTGGATCGCGAAAGCAATGCGGCGGACCGCTGCCGCCGGCCAGGGCCGGGCTGAAATAAGTTCTGCTATTTCGCTGGTCACCAGGTCAAGAAGATCGCTACGAGCCATGGAGGTGGTTGGCAGGTCGCAGCGCCGCTGCGCCTGCACCTTTCCCGCATAGTCCACCAGTGCAACGGACAGATTGTTCAGCGACAAGAGAGCCGTCACCACCAGGGCGGCTTGCGGCTGCAGCGCCAGCGCAATTTGCGGCCGCCCGCGACGCCCCTGCATCGTGTCAGGGCTTTCGCATAGCACCCCGTCGCCGATCAGATCGGCAGAAATGGCAGAGATCGTGGAATGAGACAGTCGCGTGCGGTTCGCCAGTGCGGTGCGCGACGTGGCGCCTCCAACCCGCACAGCCGAAAGAACCAGATGCCTGTTGCGCAAGCGCAGATCGTCCTGCCGGATGAGCATCGCCGATGCCACCGCTTCCCCCTCCAGATGCGTGAGCCGAAGGGATTATTGACAGAAGGTCGGCTATGAGTCACACTTTTTTCGAAGCTCGAAAAAATGAGCTTTTTAAGCATTCACGCCACAGGCGTGCAGGGAGGAACTCATGAAACGTTTGGCAACCGCCATGCTGGCGGGTGTTGCACTGTCGTTCGCTTTCGCTGGCGCCGCGCAAGCGGAAGGAAAGGTGATCGGCGTGTCCTGGTCGAACTTCCAGGAAGAACGCTGGAAGACCGATGAAGCCGCCATGAAGGCCGCCATCGAGGCTGCCGGCGACAAGTATATTTCCGCAGATGCGCAGTCTTCGGCATCCAAGCAGCTAACCGATGTGGAATCGCTGATTTCGCAAGGCGCCGACGCCCTCATCATTCTCGCACAGGATGCCAGCGCCATCGGACCTGCTGTGCAAAAGGCTGTCGACGAGGGCATTCCTGTGGTCGGCTATGACCGCCTGATCGACAACAAGGACGCGTTCTACCTCACGTTCGACAACGTTGAAGTCGGCCGCATGCAGGCTCGCGAAGTGTTCAAGGTGCAGCCCGAAGGCAACTACGTCTTCATCAAGGGCAGCGGTGCTGATCCGAACGCGGATTTCCTTTTCTCGGGCGCCATGGAGGTCCTGAAAGAGGCAATCGACAGCGGCAAGATCAAGAATGTCGGCGAAGCCTACACCGATGGCTGGCTGCCGGCGAACGCGCAGAAGAACATGGAGCAGTTCCTCACCGCCAACAACAACGAAGTCGACGCGGTTGTTGCGGCCAATGATGGAACGGCCGGCGGCGCGATCGCGGCGCTTGATGCGCAGGGCCTCGCCGGAAGTGTTCCGGTTTCGGGGCAGGATGCCGATCATGCCGCGCTGAACCGCGTTGCTCTCGGCACCCAAACCGTTTCGGTCTGGAAGGACTCTCGCGAGCTCGGCAAGACTGCCGCGGAGATCGCTTCCCAGCTGGCCGACGGCAAGGCGATGTCAGAAATCGCGGATGTCACGACCTTCAAGTCGCCATCCGGAACCGAGTTGACCTCGATGTTCCTTACCCCGGTTCCGATCACCAAGGACAACTTGAACCTTGTGATCGACGCGGGCTGGATCTCGAAGGAAGCCGCTTGCCAGGGCGTCAGCGCCGGCTCGGTTGCTGCCTGCAACTAAGCCCAACATCAAGCGGGTACGCGACCTAGGTTCGCGTACCCGCTTCTTTGCTATTCTAGCCGAAGCACCACGCCGGCTACTTGAGATCCGCGGCATCGATGCGCGGGAGGGCATTCATGACCGACATCACCACTGCACCGGTGGATCGAGCGCGCGCATCCGAACTTGGCTTTGCCGGCCGCTTCTTGAAGGCAACTGAGCTCGACGTCCGCATGCTCGGCATGCTGGCAGCCCTGGTGCTGATTTGGATCACCCTGCATATTCTTTCCGGCGGATTGTTTCTGACGCCGCGCAATCTCTGGAACCTGTCGGTCCAGTCTGCCTCCGTTGCGATCATGGCAACGGGCATGGTGCTGGTAATCGTGACACGCAACATCGACCTTTCCGTCGGTTCGGTCCTTGGTTTCTGCGCCATGGTCATGGGGGTCATGCAGACCCAGTGGCTGCCGCAATATCTCGGCGTCCCAATCGGCAGCTCCTATCTTTGGGTGCTTGCGCTTTGTTCAGGACTTGTTGCTGGTGTCGTGATCGGCGGCCTGCAGGGGTATGTCATCGCATATATGGGCGTTCCCGCCTTTATCGTGACACTTGGCGGTCTCCTTGTGTGGCGGGGTGGCGCCTGGTGGCTGACGAGTGGCCAGACGGTGGCTCCCATGGACCCCACCTATCGCCTGATGGGCGGCGGACCTGAAGGCGCGATTGGCTCGACCTGGAGCTGGGTGGTCGCTGTTGTCGCCTGCATCGGAGTTCTTTTTCTGCTCCGGTCGGTGCGCCAGCAGCGCAAGCGCTTCCATTTCCCCTTGAAACCGGTTTGGGCGGAAGTCCTTCTTGGCGTTGTCGCCTGCGTGGCGATCCTTGGCGCGGTTTGGGTGGCCAACTCCTATTATTGGCCCGCCGGCATCGTCCGGCGCTATGCTGCGGAAAACAACATCGCTGTCCCAGATGGCGGCCTGCAGATCGCGCATGGCATCGCCATCCCGGTTCTGATGGCGATCACGGTCGGGATCGTGATGACCTTCATCACCACGCGCACGCGGTTCGGCCGTTATGTATTTGCGATCGGCGGCAACCCGGAAGCCGCGGCACTTGCCGGCATTGCCACGCGCTGGGTCACCATGAAGATCTTCATGCTGATGGGCCTTCTTGCCGGCATCAGCGCGGCCATTTCGTCTGCCCGTCTAAACGCATCCACTAATGCGCTCGGCACGCTGGACGAACTGCTGGTGATCGCTGCAGCCGTGATTGGAGGCACATCGCTGGCCGGTGGCTCCGGGACGGTGGTTGGGGCGATGCTCGGCGCCCTCCTGATGCAGTCATTGCAATCCGGCATGGTCCTGCTCGGCATCGACACGCCCCTTCAGAACATCGTGGTCGGCCTCGTCCTCGTGCTCGCGGTTTGGGTGGACACGATTTATCGCAAGCGGCTTTGAGGGCAGGATGACCATCATGACCAATCAAGGACCCGCCACTCCAACTGCAACGCCGTTGGTGGACATGCGCGACATCTCGATCGCGTTTGGCGGCATTCGCGCTGTCGATGGTGCGTCGATCGACCTTTACCCGGGCGAGGTCGTCGCGCTGCTCGGGCACAATGGCGCGGGGAAGTCGACCCTGATCAAGATCCTGTCGGGCGCCTACAAGCGCGATACCGGCACCATCTTCGTCAATGGACAGGAAGCGTCCATCAGCAGCCCGCGTGACGCAAAGGGCTACGGCATCGAGACGATCTACCAGACGCTCGCCTTGGCCGACAATGTGGATGCTGCGGCAAACCTTTTTCTCGGGCGAGAATTGAAAACTGCCTGGGGCACGCTCGACGATGTGGCGATGGAAGCTGAAGCCCGCAAGGTGATGGGGCGGCTCAACCCGCGCTTCCAGCGCTTCAAGGACCCGGTGAGCCGCTTGTCAGGCGGCCAGCGACAGTCTGTGGCAATCGCGCGCGCGATCCTCTTCAACGCCCGCATCCTGATCATGGATGAGCCAACGGCAGCCCTCGGGCCGCAGGAGACTGCTCAGGTTGGGGAACTCGTGAAGCAGTTGAAGGCCGACGGCATCGGCATCTTCCTGATCAGCCACGACATCCATGATGTTTTCGATCTGGCGGACCGCGTCTGTGTCATGAAGAACGGTCAGGTGGTGGGCACGGCTCGCACCACCGACGTGACGCAGGACGAGGTTCTCGGGATGATCATCCTCGGAAAGTGCCCGCCGGGGGCCGTTCCGGGTCCGGGTGCCGTCAGGGCTGCCGCCTGATATCGACAGCGATCTCCGGAATGGCCGCTTGACGCGAGAATAAAAAAAGAGGCCCGAAAGGACCTCTTTTTTTCGAAAACCGGCGCGTTGTTTAGCAGCGTGCTTCGTAGCGACGGCCCGTGCGACGGTCCTCATACAGACAATAGCCCGGCGTTGCTGCACGCCCAACAAGATAGCCTGCAACTGCGCCGGCGCCTGCGCCGATCAGAGCACCTTCGGTGCCGCCGGCCAGACCGCCAATTGCTGCGCCACCAACGCCGCCGACCACCGCGCTTTGCTCAGCCGTCGTGCAACCTGCTACGGTGCCAAGGGCTGCTACTGCAAAAATCGTCTTCTTCATTCCGTGCTCTCCTCAAAACAAAGCCTGCTGCGGATCATCAGCAAGTTTGTGGCCTCGGCAATTTATTCCTGCCCCACGTAGCGGTCCTGTTTGGCAGCTGTTGCAACCATGACATCCGGAACTTCTACGGCTGCGTACAACGTCCCATCCGGCTGGAGGTTCCACACGAGTTCTGCATCTTCCTCTTCCATGGCCGGGTCGACAGCGACGCACTTGGCCATGACTTGCGGAAAGCGACCGCTCAGATCCAGCAGAGCAGGATTGACCTCAGCATCGCACTCTTCAGCACTTTCGAAGATTGCCGTCGGAGCCGGAAGCTCCTGGCAGTGAGCCATGTCGTCCGAGCAGCCAATCAGCAGGAGAACAGCAGCAATATGTTCCATGTTGAACATCCTTTCGCCGTCAACAACGGATGATCCCGCCGAGAGGTTCCTTCTTCGTTTCTTTCTTGTGCTTCGGCATTGTTGTTGCCGACTTGCGAAAGAGGATCGGCCCTGTTCGCAGCGCGGCACGTTTCGCATGCACTTGCTGCCGCTGGACAGGGCTAACTCCAGCACGCATCGCTCCGGTAAATTTTTTTCTTGAACAGCCGGAACCAGATCTTCGTCTGCGCTTTATTGCTGCAACACGAGGCGTCGCGTTCTATCGCCCCCCACCCCAAAGCGGTGCTCTCGTGCTTCGTCGGGAACGATCCCCCCTCGGTTCCTGACATTAAAAAGCCGGCCTCAAGGGCCGGCTTTTCTTTTGTGCCTTCTAAGGCTTCAATCCAAAGCGGGCAGCCGCGTGGCAGCCCTTCACGTTCTCACAGAACGCGGCGGAGAACTCCGGTGAAAAGCGAGATCACGATGAAGCTGCCGAACAGCGCAGCCAGAACCGGCGTGATGCCGATGGCGGCAGCGCTCATGCCGACGCCCAGAGCGCCAGCAATCGCCGCAACAACGGAAGCCACGAGAAACCAATAAAGCATCGTCACTACTTCCCTAACAATTCGACGCGGGGTGCGAGCCTCAATCAGCTCGACAGGAGCACATGCACAAAGGTCACGCCACGCGATCGCGACGGGACCTTTGCACTTGCTTACTCTTTTATTTAGTATCCGCTGTCTGAACGTTTGCTGAACGGCAGGGTTCAGGCTGCAGCGCGGCTTTGCTGATCAAAGAAAAGCGCCTGGCTGATCAGGGCCTTCACCATGTCGGGGTTGAAGGGCTTGGTGACGAGGAAAGCCGGTTCAGGGCGCTCCCCGGTCAGGAGACGCTCGGGAAATGCCGTGATGAAGATCACGGGAATCGCGCGGTCGGCGAGGATTTCATTCACGGCGTCGATGCCGGAACTGCCGTCGGCCAACTGAATGTCCGCCAGAACCATCTTGGGATTGGTGCGGTGGAAAAGGTCAGTCGCTTCCGAGTGGGTGCGTGCCACGCCGACAACCCGATGCCCCAGGCTTTCCACCATCTCCTCGATGTCCATCGCGATCAGGGGCTCATCCTCGATCACCATGATATCGGTCGCCACCTGGCGCGAGATCTCGTTGCTGGCTTCGGTCAGCAGTTCGGAAAACTCCGCGTCTGAAACATCCAGGATTTCGGCCGCTTCGGTATCCGTGAAACCCTCCACCGCGACGAGCAGAAAGGCCTGCCGCGGGCGTGGTGCGAGCGCCGACAGATTTGCCATTGCGCTCTGTTCCCAAGCGGAACTCGGCGATTCCTGGGGAACGCGGACAACG
The DNA here is from genome assembly GCF_017813335.1 of Tianweitania sediminis. Lineage (GTDB taxonomy): Bacteria > Pseudomonadota > Alphaproteobacteria > Rhizobiales > Rhizobiaceae > Tianweitania > Tianweitania sediminis. The sequence goes on from NZ_JAGIYY010000001.1 coordinate 1,189,677, forward strand.
ATCGAAGTGAACAGCTTCGCAAAGATCTTGTAGAGCGCGATCTTCTCGTTGCTCGCCTGCGGAAAAATCGAAACGTCGGCAATGATGGCTTCGAGCATGGCTGCCACGAGCGCATCCCCGCTCGTTTGCGAACCTGAAACCGCTCGCGAGAAACGCCGCAAATAGGGCAGGTGCGGAGCGATCGACGAGGAAAGACTCATGTTTGGTAATATCCCTCAGGTAGGAAGTGAGCGCCATGCGCGCCTGTCCCATAACACCATCGCGCGAAAAATGTTCCTGACGGAAGGAACATTTTTATAGCGAGACCGTTTAGTGCAGCTTGTGCGCCGGCGAAGAGTGTCGGTAGCCGCGCTGTGCCGAGGCCGGTGCTAAAGAAACTAAGGGCGGTTCGAGAATGAGCGAAAACAACAAATCCGTGCGGCAGCCAGGCGCGCGGGAGAATGGACACCTTGATCCGCTTGGAACGAATTCCGAAATAGGTAGGAAGCTGAAGCAATTCTACGACGGCATCGTTTCGGACACCGTGCCGGATCGGTTTGCGGATCTGCTGAGCAAGCTTGAAGCGGCTGACAGCGCCCGCAAGAAGGACTGATGATGTCAGACGGCCAGCAATTCAAACAGGACTTGCTTGGCGCGATTCCAAGCCTTCGTGCTTTCGGCGTTTCCTTGACGCAGAATTCCGACAAGGCCGACGATCTCGTGCAAGAAACCCTCGTCAAGGCTTGGGACAAACAAGCCAGCTTCCAGCCTGGGACAAACCTCAAGGCGTGGCTGTTCACCATCCTGCGCAACGAATTTTATTCGCAGATGCGCAAGCGCGGACGCGAGGTTCAAGACAGCGACGGCGCCATGACCGCGCGCCTTGCTATCCATCCTTCGCAGCATGGCTCGCTGGATCTGGAAGATTTCAGAACCGCTTTGGAAACGCTACCGGAAGATCAGCGTGAAGCGATCATCCTGATCGGCGCTTCGGGCTTTTCGTATGAAGAAGCTGCCGAGATCTGCGATTGCGCGGTGGGCACGATCAAGAGCCGGGTGAGCCGAGCGCGAACACGGTTGCAGGAAATCCTGAAGGTTTCCGGAGAAGCGGATTACGGCCCTGACGCGATCTCGTCGCATGTGATGGGCTCAGGCGCCGGCGTTTAGGACGCCGGAGCCGTTTCGCTCGAGGGTTCCGACGCCTTCATTGCCGAACGCAGCGCGGCCACGAGTTGCGGCGCCGCATAGGGCTTCGTCACGACCGGCACGTCTTCGAAGGCCTGGAAGGCTTCTTCGCGCTGCGACAAGCCTGTTGCAAACACAAAAGGTATGTTCCGGTCGCGAAGGCGGTGGGCGAGATCGAAAGTCGCGCCGCCGTCGATCATCACGTCGATAACCGCCACGTCGACTGCGTCAGCCGTGATGACATCTTCGGTAATCTCCGCCAAAGCCCGGAAAACAAGCACCTCCGCGCATCCTTCGTCGCGGCAAATATGCTCGACGTCCAGGGCAATCAGGAACTCATCTTCCAGCAAAAGGACGCGTTTGCCCGCAAGGGCCTTGTCTGCCAAACCTCGAACTCCTACCGCCGTGCGTCCTGCTTCGCGTTCATCCCGCCCTGTGTCATTTAAATAAGACACGTTCAGGCCAAGGTCTGGCGGGCAGCTGACAGCGTATGGTTGGCTGCCGCAACTTTCTTGATCTTGTTCTGGAACCTCCGCCGTGCTTGCCCGTTCTCAGCGCGTTAAGGCAACAGGAGTAACTCATGGCCAATTCGCCCACTTCGGAACCCAAGATGAACGACGCCGGCACTTCGGCGAGCAGCAGCGATCTGGAGGCCGAAGTTTCGCGTTTGCGCGCTGATCTTTCGGCGCTGACGAAGCAGTTGAGTTCGGCGGGCAGCCATTCCTATGACGCGGCCAGGGCAGCAGCACAGCAGGGCGTGGATCGCTTGCGCAGCAATGCTCAGGTCCTGGAAGACCAGGTTGTGGAACGCGTGCACGAGAAGCCTTTGCAGGCTTTGGCCATTGCGGCGGCTGCCGGCTACTTCCTCGCTCTGCTTAACCGCAGGTAGGATCAGTGATTGGACCGCTGATAGCGGCTTTTGTTTCCGGTGAAGCGGGATTGGCCGTGGCGCGTACGAAACGCGCGCTCGCGGCCTATCTTGTCGCCGGTATTTTTGCCTTGCTGGGCGCGATTTTCGTGCTGATTGCAGTGTTCGGCTATCTCGCCCGGATCTACGGCCCCGTGACGACGGCAGGATGGTTCGCCATCGTGTTCTTCCTGATCGCTGGCGGAATCGTGGCTGTTCATCGGGTGAAGGCCGGCATCGAGGAACGACGGATCGCACAGAAGCGACGAACCGACCTGGTCGGACTGGGGACGACCGCAGCCGTTGCCGCAATCCCGTCGCTGATGCAGGGACGGCGTCGCCGCGGTGCGGGATTGGCTGCAGCCGCTTCTCCCGTTGCCCTAGCTTTGGCTTACTTCATGTACAGGCGCCACCGCGGTGCCCACAGGTCGGACCTCTAGTCCGACCTTCTCCGGATCTATCGCTCCAACAGAACCGAGATTTCGGCGCGAACACCTTCCGGCAGGAAGCTGTGCTTCACTTCGCTGGTCAGGACCTTGTCCAGACTGCGGCGGATCAGAATTGAGCCGAACCCCGTGCGCGTCGGTTCCATCACGCGAGGTCCGTCCACCTCCTGCCAGGTGAGCGTCAGGCGCGGCTTCAGAATTCCGGTCACCGACCAGGATATCTCCACATGGCCTAGAGGAACCGAAAGCGCACCATGCTTCAGCGCGTTGCTGGCGAGTTCATGCAGGATGAGACCGAGCGCCAGCGCTTGATCCGGCGACAACAGAACACGGTCTCCCGTTGCAAGAATGCGGGGAGCATCAGCTTGCGTAAACGGCATCACCTGCAGCCGAACAACTTCCGTAAGATCGATGCCGCCCCATTCGCGATCCGAAAGAAGCCCGTGAGCCAGCCCGAGCGCCTGGAGCCGTCCGGTGAATGCTTCCAGGAAGTTCCGCGGTTCCTTGGCGTGGCGAACGGTTTGGGTGGCGAGGGCTTGCACGGTGGCCAGGGTATTTTTTACGCGGTGGTTGATTTCCCGCAGGAGAAGGCGCTGTCGCTCCTCGAAGGTCTTGGTATCCGTGATGTCGAAGTTCACGCCAACGACGAGTAGAGGCCGTCCATCGGCATCGCGGTCCAACACGCGGCCGCGGGCGGCGAGCCAGCGCGTTGGAGCGACATTGTGGATGCGGTACTCGCCCGTGTAATCGTTGCCGCTTTCCAGCGCATCACGAATGTTTCTCAGCGCCTGATGGGTGTCACGCCGGTCGATGGCCCTGAAGATCCGCAGGGAGGGTATCCGGTTGGCGTGCGGCAAACCGAAGAAACGCGGCATGAGTTCGTCGCATTCGATCATGCCGGTACGCAGATCCCAGACCCAACTCGCGATGTTAGCCGCTTCAAGCGCCAGGGTGTGTCGCTTTTCTTCTCGAACCAGGGCGGCGCGAGCCTTGTCGCCGCGGTTCGCACTGTCCTTTAGCTTGAATAAGGTGGCGGCAAGGCCTGCAAGCTGCTGCAACTGCTTCAGCTGGACATCGGTCGGTCGGGGCCTGGGGATGGTGTCGATGACGCAGAGGGTTCCAATCTTCTCGCCCATGACAGTCATCGGGACCCCAGCGTAGAAGCGGATCTTCGGCTCCCCCGTGACAAGAGGGTTATGCTCGAAGCGCGGATCTTTGGCCGCGTTTTCGACAACAAACGCATCGTTACCCGGCTGCGCGATGGCATGGGCGCAGAACGAGACATCGGCAGGGGAGCCCGTCAGCGTGGTGCCGGTCTTCGCGTGAAATGTTTGCTGCTCGCGATCAAGCAGGGTGACCAGCGCCACCTTTGTTCCCAGCAGGTCAGAGGCAAGCGAAACTACGTTCTGGAAATCGCTGTCAGGACCGCTCTCGAGGTTCAAGGAGGTCAGCACTGCATTCCGCTCATCGCGGTTCAGCACGTCCCGAACGTCAATGGGGAGTGGATCGCCGTGCGGCTCGCTAACGATCAATTCAGCCCTGCCTCATCTGCTAGGGCTAACCTAGGATCGAATGTTCAGGTTGGAAGCCCCCGGGGAGGCGAGCACTGCATTCTTTTGCGCCTGCTTCTTTTCCTCAGCGGAACCAAGGGCGCCATCCTGCATTGCACATTTGAAACCGGACCAGGCTTGGGAGTGCGATTTGGAAAAGAAGGTTCAACCGGAAAAGGCTCGTCAGGGCAAGCTTGGTCGGCCAGTGTTGCTGGTGCTCGTGTGCGCCCTGGTCCTCTTGGCGATCGCGTGGTTCATCGCCGAGCAGTACGGCCAGGCCATCGATGACAGCACGATGAACAACGGCGCTGAACCAACAACGCAAACAGAGCCGGCGGGGAACGCTGACGTTATCAATTAGCGCCATCACGTCGGAACGAGCACCTTCAGCGCAAGCGGATGGATCTTGATCGACGTTTCGCGCGCCAGGTTACTTGTTTCGCCGTCTACTACGCAGCGGTAAGGCTTCCTGCGCTTGCCGCGCACCTTCAGCAACAGCGCGCTGGTTTGGTGGATCTCTACCTTCGTGTTCTTTTTCCAGCGTCCGATCGCGAGGTTGAGCAGAAAGCGTATGATCTCAGCGGTCGTGCGCGCGGTGGTGATGTAGATCCCCAGAATGCCCTGGTCCAATCGATCCGCGTAGGGAAGGTGTCCCTCTCCAAACAGGTTGTTGGAGATCCCGATGCCGGTGGTTCTGGCCACGATCTCGGACGAGTCGGTGATAATGCTGACGTTGACGTGCGGCGGTTGAATGATCGTCGTGAAGGCAGCCCGCATCGAGGCCCGCATCTTGCCCATGCGGGAGCCATATTTCATCTTGTCGCGCATATCGACCAGCTTGGCGTGAAGGCCAATCGAGAACTGATGCACAAACGGCTTGCCGTTGGCCGAGGCAATGTCGACCTGCTGCACGCGCCCGGTTGCAAAGGCCTCCATCGCGGCATCCAGCCCCAGCGGGATCTTAAGGCTTCGCGCAAAAAGGTTCATTGTGCCGGCCGGTAGGATCGCCAGAACGCGATCTGTGTTCATCATGATGCCCGCGGCCGTTGAAGCTGTTCCGTCTCCACCGCCCGCGATCACCACATCCACGCTTTCGTCTTTTGATGCGCGTTCCAGTGCCGCAACGAGTTCACGCCCCGCGACGATCACGGCATCCATCGTATGGCCTTCGGCAGCGAACCGCTCCCGGCTCCGCTCCACAAAGGCTTCCAGATCGGTCGTGCGGAGCGTCCCGCCGTCCTTATTGAGAACAGCCACGAAATGCATGGGCGAAGGTCCTAATGCAGCGCATCCAGAAAGGAACGCGGTGAGTCATACAGAAGACAGGAAACGCGGGTGCGGGGAAGATGCTCCCAAGGCATTTTTGATGAAGTGCAATGCGAATGTTGCCGCTGCACGCCGGAACGAATTGCCCTTCCTGCCGTTGGAGCAGGGTAAAAGCCAGGCGCCATCTTCCCGCGAAGTCCGATCGCGCCTGGCACGCGTCATTGACGTGTAACGCACAAGGAGAGCTTACTATGATCCGCACGCTTTTAGCTACAACCGCAATTGCCACTGTTATCGCCACGGGCGCCATGGCTCAGACCGCTACCCAGCCGACGGCCGCTTCGCCTGCGCCTGCTGCTCCGACCGCAACGGAAGCTCCTGCCGCAGCCGTGATGCCTGCAGATGGCCACCTCGCCAGCAATGTGATCGGCGAGAATGTTTACAACGGCGCTGGCGACGATGCCGAAAACATCGGCAACGTGAACGACCTCGTCATGAACAACGAAGGCCAGATCGAGTCGGTTGTGATCGGCGTCGGTGGCTTCCTCGGCATCGGCGAGAAGAATGTCGCCATCTCCTTCGATGAACTTGATTGGGCTGAGCGCGATGGCGATCGTTATCTGACGGTTGCAACCACGAAGGACGCGCTAACCTCGCTTCCTGCTTTCGACCGCCGCGCTTATGATCCGCAGACGGCTGCTACCGCCTCGAACACGGCTGCTCCGGCCGGTGGCACCATGACCACGGTTCCGGCCTCCGGCGCTACTACGACCACCGATACCGCCATGGCACCGGCTGCCAACACGACCACGACTACGACCGCGCCGGCCACGGCTACAACCCCGACTGCAGGAGCGACAACCGCAGCGCCTGCAGGCACCGCGATGGCTCCTGCCGCTGGCGGCGCGGCCATGAACTCGACCGACACAACCACGACGGCCGCTGTTGACCGCAGCCAGATGACGGAAGTGCCGGCGGATCAGCTGTCCGCGGAAAACCTTGAAGGCACCACTGTGTACGGGGCCAATGAAGAGAATGTCGGCGACATCGGCGACGTGATCCTGACCAGCGATGGTCAAGTAGACGCCGTGATCATCGATGTTGGCGGCTTCCTTGGCATCGGCGAAAAGCAAGTTGCGGTGGGCATGGACGACCTCGCTTTCATGCAGGACGCTCAGGGCAATCGCTACCTTTACACCAACTTCACGGAAGAGCAGCTTGAAGCTCAGCCGGAATATAACGAGGAGAACTGGGCTTCTCAGCGCGACCAGATGCGCATGATAAACCGGTAATTAGTCGACGTCACGAAGGGGTTGCGCTCCGCGAGAGCGCGGCCCTTTTCTTTGTTTGAAAGTTGATTGTTGAACAGTCTCTAGCAAGAGTCTGATTTTTGGTGAACAGTGCGTGCTTTCCGCTCAAGCTGGTAAAACCTGCTTTGGCACGCCAGATTGCGCTTCATCGAAAGCGAAAGCTTCAGTGGAGATCGTCATGCTCAACCAGATCCAGGGCCTGCACCACGTCACGTCCATGGCGCGCGACGCACAGGACAACAACAGCTTTTTCACCCGGACGCTTGGCCTGCGGCGTGTGAAAACCACCGTCAACTTCGATGCGCCGGACGTTTATCATCTTTACTATGGCGATGAGCGCGGCACGCCCGGTTCGGTGATGACCTATTTCCCGTTTCCAAACATCACGCGAGGACGTCCCGGCACGGGCGAGGTCGGGGAAACGGTGTTTTCCGTGCCTCAAGGAGCGCTAGGCTTCTGGAAGAAGCGCCTTGTTGCGCAGGGGGTGAGCGGCCTCAGCCAGAGCGAAAGTTTCGGCCAGAAGCGACTTGCCTTCCACGGACCGGATGGCGATGGCCTTGCGCTTGTGGAGGATCCACAGGACGCCCGCGCCCCGTACCTTGGAAGCGATGTGCCGGCCGATGTGGCGATCCGCGGCTTTCATTCCGCTTCCATGCGGTTGCGCGATGGCGGTGCGACGGAAGAACTGCTCCGCTTCATGGGCTATGAGCCCGCTGAAAACTCGGGCACGATCAAGCGCTTCGCGATCAAAGGGAACGGCGCCGATTTCATCGACGTCGAAACCCTTCCCGGTGCCGCACCGGCGCGACTCGGCGCTGGGTCCGTGCACCACATCGCGTTTGCCGTGGAAAATCGCGCCAAGCAGCTCGAGGTTCGCAAAGCACTGGCCGACACCGGGTTTCAAGTCACCCCAGTGATTGACCGGGATTACTTCTGGGCGATCTACTTTCGCACGCCGGGCGGCGTGCTCTTCGAGGTGGCGACAAATGAGCCCGGCTTCGATCGGGACGAAGACATGGCTCATCTGGGTGAAGCGCTGCAGCTTCCAAAGCAGCATGCCCACCTGCGTCCGTATCTGGAACAGTCGCTGCAGCCTCTGGAGTCCTGAGCATGGCGCTTGAAAGCTACCTCCATCACAAGCAGCCCGGCCAACCCGGGGGCGCGCTTCTTTTCACCTTTCACGGAACGGGCGGCGACGAGAAACAACTCGTCGCGCTCGGCCGTGATCTGGTGCCGGAGGCTACCATCGTTTCACCGCGCGGCGACGTTTCGGAAGCGGGCGCCGCCCGCTTCTTCCGGCGCACGAGCGAAGGCGTTTACGACATGGAGGACTTGGCGCGAGCGACGGGCGCGATGTCTGCCTTTATCCGGGCGCACGTCGATGCCGCCGAGCCCTCGCACGTTCTCGGCCTCGGCTATTCCAATGGAGCGAATATCCTCGCAAGCGTGATGTTTGCGCAGCCCGATATGTTTGATCGCATCGTGCTGATGCATCCGCTGATCCCGTTTGAACCGCAGATCAACGGCACTCTGTCTGGCGCACGCCTCCTTGTCACGGCCGGCGAACGCGACCCGATCTGCCCGCCTCACTTGACCCATCGCCTCTTGTCACACCTTCAGGCGGCAGGTGCGACCGTGGAAACCCTGTGGCATCCTGGGGGCCACGAGGTGCGGCCGGACGAGCTCGCAGCTGCAACGCGGTTTCTGACCGAGGAGACAAAAGCATGAGCGAAGGTGCAATCGACATCCGCCTGGAAAGCGGGGAAAGCAAGGGGCGCTACGTCTACCAGGCGCCGGAAGGCGAAGCAGAGATGACCTTCACCAAGGTCGGTGCCTCGCGTCTGATCATCGACCACACGGGCGTGCCGGATGTTTTCCGCGGGCAAGGCATCGGCCTGAAGCTGGTGCAGCGCGCAGTCGAGGATGCGCGCGTCGCCGGCAAAATCATCATCCCGCTTTGCCCTTTCGCCGCCGCTCAGTTTCGCCGGCACCCGGAGTGGGCCGATGTCCTGGGGCAACAGGGGGGAAAGCCGCAATGACCGACATCACCGATTTTGCCATGCGCGAAGACGGCCAGCGCCGACGCTATTTTCTTTCCATGCCGAATGGCGAGGAAGCGCGGCTGACGCTGGTGAAGACCAGTGCCACGCACTGGATCGCCGACCACACTTTCGTGCCGGTGCCTTACCGCGGCAGAGACATCGCCGAACGTCTGGTGGATCGCCTAATCGCCGATGCACGCAAAGAAGGCGCGAAAATCACGGCGACCTGCTGGTATGTTGCCGACGCTTTCAAGCAGCATGCGCCGGACTGGGATGACGTGCGTGCCTGAGGCGCGGTCGCCATCGCTCCCGGTGATCCCGTTCTGATCCGGGTTGGTTCTTTTGGAACGAATCGGCGTCTAAAACAAAAGCTTACCAAAAGGTTTCGGAATCGCTTCCGGTAGAAAGGGGGATCAGTTCTCGCCTTTCACTACGCCCACAAAGGGAAGTTCGCGAAAGGCGTGCGCGACGTCCATGCCGTAGCCCACCACAAAATAATCGGGGCAGTCGAAGCCGACGTAATCAGCGGTCAGATCGGTTTGGCGCCGCATCTGCTTGTCGAGCAGAACGGCGATGGAAACGCTTTTCGCACCGCGCGACAGCATCAGGTCCCGGGTGAACTTCAGCGTTTTGCCGGATTCCAGAATGTCATCGACCAGAAGAACGTCACGGCCGGCAACATCATTGTCGATGTCGCGCAACACGCGCACCTCGCCACTCGTGGTTCCGGCGCCGTAGCTCGAAATGAACATGAACTCCACTTCTGGAGCCAAGCCCGTGTCGTGCATCGCGCGAATGAGGTCTGCTGCGAAGATGAACGACCCTTTCAGGATCGAGATCACCAGCAGATCCTCGTAATCATGCGCGGCAATCTCCTTTGCGAGTTCGAGATTGCGGCGGGCGATGGTCGATGCCCCAAACAGAACTTCGATGTCTTTTCCCCGAACCGACGGCATGTACAAGAACTCCGGCTAAGCAAAAGCCCGCCGCGTTCAGTCGGCGGGCTTCAAGGTCACTGCCACGGATTGTACCCCTTCGGGCGACACTCGCAACCGGCTAGAAAAGAGATAAGTGCCGTCGGCAGCAACGCGCGCGCCGCCGCCAGAGATCTGGTAGCGGGTAACGGTGCCCGCTTGGCCAGTCACGGCAACCAGGATCGTCGGCATGGCCCGGTCCATCGCACCGTTGTTGCGCGCTTCACCGTCCACCACCAGAACCGCGCGGCCTGCGCTTTCTTCCACGCGTGTTTCCACGTTGGTGATCGTCACACCGGCGGACTTGGTGAGGGAGCCTTCCGGCAATATCGAGTGTCCGCCGGAGATCCAGAATGCGCAGAAAGCCAGGGCGGAGCCGCAGATCCAGAACATGGCACCAGCACGAGCTGCTTGGAGCGATCCGGGGTATCGCTCAAGAATGCCTAATCCTCGCGTCTTGGCCGAAGCGCCTCCGTGCGCCGGCTTGGGCGCGAGGGGAAGGGCGTCGACGCCCATTGTGGCAAGCGATGTGCGACTCGTCCTGCCCCGGCCCGGCGTCATCATTTCGCCGGAAACCGGGCGTCGTTGGGTGTCGGGCAACATCACGAATCCGCTCTGACCTTCCCGTGAAGTAAACAAGCTTGGTTAACAAACTGGTTCTTCGGGAGGGAGGCTTGTTAAGCGCTCCTTAACCACGTTTGCCCATGGTTTGGAGCGACGCATCGCACCAACTTTCATTCGCAAAGGTCTCAAACCCGCTCGTGTTCCGTTTCGAAAATGTCGGCTTGCGCTATGGCATGGGGCCAGAGATCCTGCGCGACATCTCGCTGGAAATACCCGAGCGCTCGTTTCAATTCCTGACCGGGCCTTCCGGTGCTGGAAAAACCACCCTGCTTCGGCTCCTGTTTCTGGCCTTGAAGCCAACCCGTGGGTTGATCACCGTGTTTGGCAAGGATCGCGCGCGCATCACGCGCCGCGAACTGCCTCTTCTGCGGCGGCGGATCGGCGTTGTGTTCCAGGACTTTCGCCTGCTCGACCACATGACCACCTACGAGAACGTCGCGCTGCCGTTGCGGATCCGTGGGCGCGAAGAGTCCAGCTATCGCAACGACGTGGTGGACCTCCTCAAGTGGGTGGGACTGGGCGAGCGCATGCATGTGCTGCCGCCCGTGCTGTCTGGCGGCGAAAAGCAGCGCGCGGCCATTGCCCGCGCCTTGATCGAGCAGCCCGAGATCCTGCTTGCTGACGAGCCTACCGGCAACGTGGATCCGCCACTTGCCCGACGCTTGTTGCGCTTGTTTATCGAACTCAACCGCCTCGGCACCGCCGTCGTGATCGCCACCCATGATCTGACCCTCATGGAGCAGGTCGACGCCCGTCGGATGATCCTTTCAGATGGCCGGCTCGATGTTTATGACTGATCAGGCGGAGGCTGCCACGCGCGCCGCGGCGCCTGCATCCCCATCGCGTGCAGCGCCAATGGGGGCCTCACACCGACGCACCTCGCCAATCGTGCCGGAACAGAATGTGGCCGGACGCGCGCTCGTGTTCGTGATCGCGATCATGACGTTCCTGTCGTGTCTGACACTCGGCGCGGTTTCCCTTGTTCGCGATACCGCGTCCGTTTGGGAAAGCCAGATATCGCGCGAAGCGACGATCCAGATCCGACCGGTTGACGGCTTGGACATGGAACAGGCGTTGGCGGACGCCGCGCGCATCGCGTCGGGCTTCGCCGGTGTGCTGAACGCCCGCATCGTGGATCGGGCCGCGACCGCGCGCCTGCTGGAACCCTGGCTCGGCAGCGGCCTTGATCTCGACGAGTTGCCGGTGCCGCGCCTCGTGGTGGTACGGATCGACGAAACGGCACCGCCGGATTTCGCCACCATGCGCAGCGCGCTGACATCGCAGATCCAAAGTGCGTCCCTTGATGATCATCGCACCTGGGTGGATCGGCTGGTGGCGATGGCCCACACAACCGTCACCATTGGGTTGGCCGTTCTCGTCCTGATGCTGTCGGCCACCACTTTGTCGGTTGTGTTTGCAACCCGCGGTGCCATGGACGGCAATGGTCACATCATCGAAGTGCTACACTTCGTGGGGGCGGAAGCGCGCTTCATCGCAGCCGAATTCCGCCGTCACTTTCTTTGGACCGGCTTGAAGGGTGCCTTGGTGGGCGGCGTCCTCGCTGTTCTAGTGTTTCTCGCCTTCGGCTGGTGGTCGTCGCGCAACTTCGCGACGCCCGAGGCGGACCAGGCCTCCGCCTTGTTTGGCAACTTCGCCATCGGACTGTCCGGGTATATCGGCGTGGCCCTGGTTGTGCTGGTGATCGCGGCATTGACTGCGGCCACGAGCCATTTCACCGTTGTACGGTCGCTGAGCGAGATCGACCTGTCGCAGCAAGCCTCAAGCTAGGCTTATGTTTGATGATGATGCTCATGGAGCGTTTACCCTCCCGATGCGTTGGAGGATAGTTTATTGTGTTGAACAACATGCCAGAGCAACAGGCAGTCAGGACCGAAAGTCCAGTTTCGCAGGTCACCTTACCGAGACCTGGCGCTGTTGCGCGCATGGTTCGCTGGTCTCTCGGCCTTTGCTTGACTTTGATTCTCGTGATCGGGATCGGCTTCATCGGCTTTGCCCGGCATGTGAGCACCCTTTCCACGCCCGATGACCCGGCACCCGCTGATGCCATCATTGTTCTCACTGGCGGCCTTTATCGGCTCGATGCTGGTGTGAACCTTCTGAACTCCGGCAAAGGAGAGCGCCTGCTGATCAGCGGGGTCAATCCAAGCGCCGGGCGCGACGATCTCAGGGCCGCTACAGGCGGAGACAAGCGCCTGTTTTCCTGCTGCGTCGACATCGACCACGCTGCGCTCGACACGATCGGCAATGCCGCGGAAAGCGCCAAATGGATCGACGTCCACAACTACCACAGCGTCATTCTGGTGACCAACAACTACCATATGCCGCGCAGCCTCCTGGAGATGCGTCGCCTGCTTCGGAATGCTGAAATCCGTCCATACCCGGTTGTGAACACATCCCTGGACGATGGCTCCTGGCTGACCAAGCCGGATGCGTTGCGGGTGATTGCAACGGAATACGCAAAATATGTTGCGGCGCTGGCGCGCGGCATGACCGGGACCACCGGCACGGCTGCTTACGCCGCCTCGAGCCGGATCGACTGACCGCCAAGCCCTATCGCCGCGGCTCAAGTTCGGGTAACCAGCGTTTTCCCGACCTCCCTTGCATCGTTCGATGATCGCTTTCCGCTCGCTCCTTTACAACGTTGCCTTTTACCTGAGCCTGATCGCCCAGATGATCTTCTGGACGCCGATCTACTTCTTTCTGACGCGCGCTCAGGCTTGGTTCATCCCGAAGTTCTGGGCGCGTTCCAGCCTTTGGCTGCAGGAAGTGATAGTGGGGACCAGAAACGAGATTGGCGGGTTAGAAAATCTTCCGGCCGAATCCTTCATCCTGGCACCCAAGCACCAGTCCTTTTGGGATGTGCTCGCCTTCTTTCCCTACCTTCGCGATCCGCTGTTCATTCTCAAACGCGAGTTGATGTGGATCCCCTTGTTCGGCTGGTACGTGGCCAAGATGCGGATGGTGCCTGTGGACCGTGGCGAACGCTCCAAGGCGCTGCGGGCCGTGGTGGCGCGCGCCAGTGAAGAGATGGCGCGCAACCGGCAGCTCATCATCTACCCAGAAGGCACGCGCCGCCCGCCAGGCGCGGAGCCGGCCTATAAATGGGGCATTGCCGAACTTTACAGTCGCTTGAACGTGCCGGTCGTGCCCGTGGCGCATGTCGCCGGCCTTTATTGGCCACGCCGACGCTTCATGCGCTACCCCGGCACGATCCGCGCCCGCTTTCTGCCGCCCATCGAGCCGGGGCTTGATCGAAAGGTTTTCCTGGAGCGCTTGATCCGCGAAACGGAAGCCGGCTGCGATGCACTCCTGGTGGAGGCTGCCCAGTCCGCCAATCCACCGCCGCTTCCTCCTTCGGCCGTAAAGCGGCTTGCTGAGCTTGGCGTTTCGGTTGCATCAGCCGGGGCTGTGAAGCCGTGACGCGACATCTTCCAGCCACGGGTCTCTAATGCGCAAGCCCTTCAGGTGCGCAACCGTGTTGAGGACGTAGTCCTCGTTCGGGCCGGAATAGCCGACTGCTCCCGAAACGATGCCGGCCGCTTCTTCCGCATCGAGGCTGCCGGCATACTGGGCATGCTTGCGGTCAACCACGTAGGTGAGGGCGGATACGCGTTCTCCGCCGTCGAGTGACACCGGCAGCATGCGTTCGAGATAAACGTGAGTGACCAGTTCGCGCTCGCGCAGGTAGGTCACGACTTCATCGCGCAGTCCACCCGGCACCCGGAACGCGAGGCCCACGCATGAGCCGCCGCGATCCAGCCCGAGGACCAGCCCCGGGCGCTGTTCCGTGCCGCGATGGCGATATGAGCGTACGCACAAGGAACGGCGAAAGCCGTAAAGACGAGCCCGCCTCGTTTCGACATGGGCGAAGCCCGGCCGCCAAATCAACGAGCCATAGCCAAACACCCAAAAATCGCCCATATCGCCGGAAGAAATGGCGTGTACTCCCTTTCGGACCGCCGGCAGCGCTTTGGCACCGGTTCGGTTTATCTTCTTTGCGGCGACAGAAAAAGCAGACCCTTCATGACGTCAAGTGACCAGCCGGGCTCCCCGATCCTCCGGCGCGTAATCGTTTTGGCCGTGATCATTCTCGTGGTGGTGTGTGCCTATGTTGCCGGCTGGTATTACCTTGCGGAACAGATGGAAACAGCCGTCAACCGCTCGCTGCGCGACATCCGCAGGGCCGGCGGGCAAGCCGACTGCGTGGAGCAGGATGTGCGTGGCTTTCCGTTCCGGATCGGCTTGTTCTGCGAACGTGTGACCTATGCGAACCCAGCCGGCGATATACGCGTGGAGGCGGGCGCGTTCCGCTCGGCTGCGCAGATCTATCAGCCGCGCACGGTGATCGGTGAAGTCGAGGGGCCGCTGCAGGCAGACCTTCCGGGCCTGGTTCCCTTGTCGGCAGACTGGGAGTTGATGCATGCCAGCGCGCGGCTCGCCGAACCCATGCCGAGCGCGCTTTCTGTTGAAGGACGCGATGTTGCCGTGCGCGAGGGTTCGGATGGCGCGCAGCTATTCACGTCCGAAAACATGCAGCTCCATCTGCGGACCAACGAAGGCGATGTTGATCTTGCCGCTCGCTTCGCAGGATTGCGGCTAACGGCGCTTGGTGCAACGGGTGAAACGCCGCCCTTCCAGGCCGTCGCGAACCTGACCGTATTCGACGGCGTGGCCCTTGCTGTTTCGCCAGAAGCAATCTCGCTTGGTTACAAGACCGAGATCCGAACCATGACCCTGTCGTTTGGTCCGGATGCCGAGATCAGCCTCAGCGGGCCGCTGGCAGTCGATCCGTCCGGTCTGATCGACGCGAAGCTTACCTTGACCGCGCGGCGGCCCGACGCCATCGCACGTGTTCTGACGGCGCTGTTCCCCGACCAGCGGCGCGAGATCGAAATGGCGTCGTCGGGTTTGATGATGCTTGGAAACGCTCCGTCCCTGCCTCTCACGATCAGCAAGGGGAGGGCTTCCATCGCCTTCATCACGCTCGGCGACATACCGCCGCTGCGGCCCTAGGTCTTCGAGGCGACAGCCTGTCGGCCGAAGTCCGGCAGGTCCACTTCCTGGCCGGCTTCGATGATGGAGCGGCGCACGGCGCGTGTGTGCGAAAAGAGCTCGAACAGCTTGTCGCCGTCACCCCAGCGGATCGCGCGCTGAAGCGATGAAAGATCTTCCGAGAAGCGCGCCAGCATCTCGAGGATCGCATCCTTGTTGTGGAGGCACACGTCGCGCCACATGGTTGGATCCGACGCTGCCAAACGCGTGAAGTCGCGGAAGCCGGAGGCAGAATATTTGATGACCTCCGACTGCGTCACCGTTTCCAGATCATCGGCTGTTCCGACGATGTTATAGGCGATGATGTGCGGCAGGTGCGAGACGATCGCCAGCACCTTGTCATGGTGGTTGGCGTCCATTGTATCGAGGCGTGACCCACAGGCTTCCCAGAAGGCGCCCAGCCGGTTGATTGCGTCCGCATCGGTTCCGGGCAGGGGCGTCAGGATGCACCAGCGGCCCTGGAAGAGGTCGGCAAAGCCAGCCGCAGGCCCCGATTTCTCCGTGCCGGCAATGGGGTGTCCCGGAATGAAATGGACGCCTTCGGGCATATGCGGTGCCATCTGCGCGATCACCGAGGCCTTTGTGGAGCCGACATCGGTGACGATGGCGCCGGGCTTCAGAGCTGGCGCGATCTGTTCTGCCACCGTGCCGGAGGAGCCGACAGGTACGGAAACGATCACGAGATCTGCATCCCGAACCGCCGTGGTCGCATCGTCCGCGTAGCTGTCGCCCAGATCAAGGGCGCGTGCCTCGTCCAGCGTGGCCTGCGACCGGGTGGCGATGGCGATGTGGCTCGTCAGCTTCTCGCGGCGGATCACCCGGGCAAGCGACGAGCCGATGAGACCGATGCCCACAAGGGCGATCTTCTCGAAGTGGGGTTTGGTCATTCCTGATGTTCTTACGTCTTGAGAAAGTCGCTCAAGGCCGCGACGACGCCACGATTGGCTTCTTCGGAGCCCACGGTCATGCGCAGCGCGTTCGGGAAACCATAGCCCGCGACGCGACGCAGAATATAACCGCGCGCCGACAGGTATTCGTCGGCTTTCGCTGCGGAATGCGCTTCGTTCTCAGGAAAATGGATCAGGATGAAATTCCCGACGCTCGGGGTCACCCGCAAGCCGAGCTGCGTCAGTTCGGCGGTCAGCCATGGTAGCCAATGGTCATTGTGTGCAACGGTGTTCTCGACATGCGAACGGTCGCGGATGGCGGCCACCCCAGCGTCTATCGCCGCCGCGTTGACGTTGAACGGGCCCCGCACGCGGTTCAGCGCGTCAACCACATGCGCCGGCGCGTAGATCCAGCCCAGCCGCATGCCGCCGAGGCCGTGGATCTTGGAGAAGGTGCGGGTCATCACCACGTTTTCGCTGGTGGACACGAGTTCCACGCCGGACTCATAG
This sequence comes from Tianweitania sediminis, assembly GCF_017813335.1. Classification (GTDB taxonomy): domain Bacteria; phylum Pseudomonadota; class Alphaproteobacteria; order Rhizobiales; family Rhizobiaceae; genus Tianweitania; species Tianweitania sediminis. The sequence goes on from NZ_JAGIYY010000001.1 coordinate 1,206,430, forward strand.
TCGTTGCGGCGAACATATTCGGCATAGGCGGCATCCAGCACGAGCAGCACATGCGGGGGCAAGGCAGCATGCAGCCGGCGCACCTCGGTGAAAGGGATGTAGGTGCCGGTTGGATTGTTGGGGTTGGCAAGGAACACGATCTTCGTGCGCGGCGTGATCGCCGCCAGGATTGCGTCGATATCCGCCGTTTCCGCGTTTTCCGTGACAGCCACGGGTACGCCGCCGGCTGACTGGATATAGATGCGGTAGACCAGAAACCCGTGTTCGGTGAACACGCCCTCGTCGCCGGGCTGGAGATAAACCTGTGCCAGGAGGCCGATCGCCTCGTCCGAGCCGTTGGTGCACAGGATGTTTGCGGGGTTGAGCCCATAGGCTTCGCCAATCGCTTCGCGCAGCGCGGTTGCGGAGCCATCCGGATAGAACTCCATCCGTTCCGCGGCTGTCCGCACGGCATCAACCGCCGCAGGTGAGGCGCCGAGCGGGTTTTCGTTCGACGACAGCTTGTGGACCTTGGAGACACCTGCGGGTGCCGAGGACTTGCCCGGAACATAAGCAGCGATATCCATTACGCCGGGCTTTGGGGTCGGACGGGCAGGGGAAGCGGGCGCGGTCATGACGGTGCTCAGAAGTTGGCCGGTGAAAGTTCGGAAAGCGGGTCGGGAATAGACCCGGTGCCAAAGAATGTCGAGCCGCAAGCCTCCCTGCAGCGGGCGCTGTTCAGCGGCGGCATTGACAGAGGCCGGGGAGCTTTCCTAGCTACGCCATCTTTCCCTGGGGTTGCCCGACATGACGATCTTTCCGAAAACCGCGCGTGCGCGCCGGCTGATTGCCGCCGATGAGGCAAACAATCCGACCAGCCCCGTTTTGAAGTTCGGACCCGACAAGCCGTTGATGCTTGATGCGGGCGTGGAGCTTTCTCCTTTCCAGATCGCCTACCAAACCTATGGCACCCTGAACGAGGCGCGCTCCAACGCGATCCTGGTGTGCCATGCGCTGACCGGAGATCAGCACGCCGCCAACAAGCATCCGGTGACCGGCAAGGATGGCTGGTGGGACGTACTGATCGGCCCGGGGAAGATCGTCGACACGAACCGCTTTTTCGTGATCTGCTCGAATGTCATCGGCGGCTGCCTTGGTTCAACTGGGCCAGCCTCCATCAACCCGACCACAAACAAGCCCTATGGCCTCGACCTTCCGGTGATCACCATTCCCGACATGGTCCGGGCGCAGGTGATGCTGGTGGACCATTTCGGGATCGACACGCTTTTTTGTGTGATCGGTGGCTCCATGGGCGGCATGCAGGTGCTGGAATGGGCATCGAGCTATGGCGAGCGGGTGTTCAGCGCCGTGGCGATCGCCACCGGTCCGCGCCATTCCTCGCAGAACATCGCGTTCCACGAGGTCGGGCGCCAGGCTGTGATGGCTGATCCCGACTGGTGTGGCGGAAAGTACTTCGACGAAAACAAGCGTCCCGCCAAGGGCCTCGCCGTGGCACGCATGGCGGCCCACATCACCTACCTGTCGGAGTCGGCTCTTCATCGAAAGTTCGGGCGCAACCTGCAGGATCGCGAGCAACTCACTTTCGGGTTCGACGCCGATTTCCAGATCGAAAGCTATCTGCGCCACCAGGGCATGACCTTCGTGGACCGCTTCGATGCCAACTCCTACCTCTACATGACGCGCGCCATGGATTATTTCGACCTTGCCGCTGATCATGATGGGCGGCTCGCGGATGCCTTTGCCGGCACCTCCACGCGTTTCTGTCTGGTCTCCTTCACCTCCGATTGGCTGTTTCCGACAGAACAAAGCCGGTCGGTGGTGCACGCACTGAACGCTTCCGGCGCGTCGGTTTCCTTTGTGGAGATCGAGACGGATCGCGGTCACGACGCGTTTCTTCTCGACGAGCCCGAACTGTTTGCGGCGATCCGGGGCTTCATCAGTTCGGCAGCGCGCGCAAAGGATCTCGCGGAGGTGACGCAATGATCCAGGCCGAGCCACAACTCACCATCGGTGACACCGAAGTTCGCTTCGACCTGGATGTCGTTGCTTCCTATATCAAGCCCGGGGCCAAGGTGCTCGATGTCGGATGCGGCAACGGGCTCCTCCTGGAACTGCTTGCCGCGCAGAAGAATGTCGATGGACGGGGCGTCGAGCTGTCGCAGCGGGGTGTAAACAATTGCGTGGCGCGGGGCCTGTCGGTGATCCAAGGGGACGCGGACACCGACCTCGTGTTCTACCCGGACCGCGGCTTTGACTTTGTGATCCTGAGCCAGACGCTGCAAGCAACGAAGAACCCGAAGGAGGTGCTGCAGCACCTTCTGCGCATCGGTGAACGGGTGATCGTCTCGATCCCGAACTTCGGCTACTGGCCGAACCGGCTTGCCTTGGCGCTAAAGGGACGGATGCCCGTGAACCGTCACCTGCCTTACAGCTGGTATGACACGCCCAACATCCATTTTTGTACGATCCGCGACTTCGTGAACCTTTGCGATGAAGTGGGCGCCAAGGTGGAAAGCGCGGCGGCTCTTGATGGGAGCGGGCAGAAGATCGGCCTGTCCATGCCCTGGTGGTTCTGGAACTTCTTTGGCCAGCAAGCGGTCTTCATGCTGCGGCGCTGATCTGTTCAGTGCTAGCCTCTTGCCGCTCCCTGCGGACTGAGGGCTGGTACCAGCACCCGCCGTGTCACGCGCTTGGCGACGGGGACACCCTGGTAGAGGCGCTTCTGCGCTTCCACCACGACCACGCCGGAAAAGATCGGCCAGAAGCGTCGACCCGCGCGCTCAAGAACCTGGCTGAAGCGGATCATCCAGCGTCCGCTTGAGGGCGGAAAGAACAGGGCATCTCCCCAGGCACCGGGGGTGAAGTTGGTTTCGCGCAGCAGCGCCAGCAGTTGTCCGTGGGAATAAGGCCGTCCGGTGCCGAATGGAGTATGTTCCAGGCGGGCCCAGATCCCCCTCCGATGCGGCACAACGAGGACGAGACGACCACCTGGCGCCAGCACGCGCCAGATTTCAGTTAGCGTTTCATGCGGATTTTCCGAGTGCTCAAGCAGATGAACCAGCAGCATCCGGTCCACGGAAGAGTTTGGCAGCGGGAGGTCTTCTTCCGACACGAGTGCTGTCGCTGAAGGTCCGGCGGCCGGCCAGTTCACCGCACCCTGCGTTGCTGGCATGAACGCGAAAACACGTTCCGCATCGGTGCCAAAGCGCTCGAGCCATGGAAGGGTATAACCGAGCCCGACCAGCCGCTCATTGGGGAGCGGGGTCCAAAGGGAAGACAAGGCCATCGCGATCGCCCGTTCTGCCAGATTGCCGAGCGGTGAGGCATAAAACGCGCGCAGATCAACGATATCGGTATTCATGAAGCGACCCTAGTGGCGCAGCCGTGACACTTCAACGCTCGCTTGGGCTGGCGCTTCGGGAATGCCACCATATCTTCAGCCCTGTGCATCGGGAGACCACAATGCTTCACATCGAGCAGTTCATTTGCCGCACCGACAACTACGGCGTGCTTGTTCATGACCCCGACAGCGGGGAAACACTGGTGATCGATGCGCCGGAGGAAGAAGCGGTTGTGGCAGCGCTCGAGCGGACAGGATGGACCCCCACCAAGCTCCTGATCACCCACCATCACGGCGATCATGTTGCAGGCAATCTCGGCCTCAAGAAGCGCTACGGCATGCCAATCGTCGGTCCCGCTGCGGAAGCCGACCGTATTCCGGGCATCGACCAAACGGTGGAAGAAGGGGACGTCGTGTCGCTCGGCGCGTATTCGGTGGATGTGTTTGCCACACCCGGCCATACCGCTGGTCACATCAGCTTTTACCTTCCAGATGCGAAACTGGCCTTCACCGGGGACACGCTGTTCGCGCTGGGCTGCGGCCGTTTGCTGGAATGCGGACCGGACGTGATGTTTGCTTCGCTGCAGAAGATTGCCGGGTGGCCGCGCGACACGGTTGTTTACTGCGGGCACGAGTACACGCAGTCCAACGCCCGCTTCGCGTTGACGGTTGATCCGGACAACGAGGCACTTCGCACGCGGGCTGCCGAGGTTGAACATCTGCGAGCGCGCAATTCGATGACCTTGCCCACCACAATCGGCGATGAACTCGACACCAATCCCTTCCTTCGCTTCCAAGCCCCTGAGGTGCGAAAGACGCTCGGAATGGAAAGCGCCGGGGATGCTGAGGTTTTTGCTGCCATTCGCAAGCGCAAGGACAGCTTCTAGGAAGCCCCGCTTCCGGTCCGGCGCTTGCCGCCAGACAACATCGACTTGGAAGCGAGAACCGCGCCGCCGGTGATGGCGAGGCAAGCAGCCACGATGCTGGCGCTCGCTTCAGCCGCGCCGGCTGCAATCAGCACCAGCGTCGAAAGCAGTGGCGCTGCATAGCTCGCTGCTCCCAGCACCTGGATGTTGCCGTGCTTGACGCCATGGTCCCAAGTGTAGAACGCAGCCCCGACCGGCAAAAGGCCGAGGCCCAGCACGGCCAGCCACTGGGTGGTATCCTGCGGCCAGACTGTTTGCTCAAGAAGCAAGTGGCAAACCAGCGACAACCCCGCAGTTGCGAGGCAATACCAGGTGACGATGCCCGTCGGCACGGCCTGGAACCGTCGCGACAAGAGGGAATAGGCTGACCAGAACAGGGCGCAAAGACCAGCCATCGCATAACCAAAGGCGAAACGGCTGTCGAACGACACGCTGCCACCCTTGGTGACAATCAGCACGGTCCCGCCGAGCCCAAGGAGGGCGCCGCAGATGTGGAACCACCGCAAGCGTTCGCCCGGCATGAGCGCGGAGCCAAGCACGATCAGAAGGGGCCAGAGATAAGCGATCAGGCTCGCTTCGATCACCGGTGCGGCGCGCAGGGCCGTGAAATAAAAGAAGTGGTAGCCGAACAGCCCACCGATTCCCACAAACCAGACCGACAGCGGCACCCGCGCCTTGGCCCCGGCCGGCTCCAGGATGCGAGCGGCAAGCCCGACCAGCGTGCCAATCGCGAACGTCATGGCCAGCAACTGGAACGGCGGCACGGCGCCGGAAGCGGCGGTGAGAACGGCAAGAAGCGCCCACATGGCGATAGCGGTAAAGCCGATCAGGGTTGCGCGGGCCATGATGTTCCAGATCAGTGATATGCTGCGCGCCTAGCAGCCACGGCTGTCTAATGCCAGCAGCATCAGACGCCGCTGATCTTGCCGACACGGAAATGCACGGTGCCGATGCGCGTTTCCACCTGGCCTTGCAGGGGAACAAAGAAGGAGGTTTTGCCCAGCCGAGCGAAGGTGACTTCCATCCGATTGCCGCCGGCCAGGTATTCGATCGTTTTCGAGCCCTTGCGGTAGCCAGATATTGGCGTGAAGCGAATGGCGCATGTGACGCCTTCGCCCTCGAAGTCCCCGACCTTTGCAGGCGCCTTGCGCAGGAAGCTGAGGCTGAGATCCGCCCGCAACTCTCCATCATAGATCCGTGCCGTGCGGTTGCACACATCGTCCGGGGACGCCGCCTGCACCAGCGTAGCGGTGAGCGGATCCACCACATCCGCGAGGTGGGCGGCTTCAACCGGGACCCAGCTATGCCGGCGCGGCTTGGGCGGAGGCGCGTTTTCGGTCGCCACGACGTTGCCGTCTTCGAGCCGCACCAGGGTCCACTGCTTCTTCTTGCCGGACGTGTAGTCCAACTCGTAGCGCTGCGGTTCGGCATCCTTATCTTCGAGGCGCCCCGACGCTTCCACTGTTCCCTTGGTGTCGTCGAAGATCGCAGCCAAACCCGAGCTCGAGACCTGCCCTTGGATCTCGTAGCTGGTTTCGGTCCACCGGCTCGTGAAGGTAGATCGCGCAATCGGCAGGCCGAAGATCGAAACCACGTATTCGGCCTGAAAGGTTTGTGCGCGCGCAGGCACGGCCGCGGCGACCAAGCCGCCCATGCACGCCGCTGCCACCATCGCAGAACAAAAAGCAGACCGCATCATCGCCTCCAGAGCCATCGGCTTCGGAGTTACGGGAAGTTCAAGGCAACAGGATGATGAAAAGATCAGCCCGGCTTGGGCGCCAGATTGGCCGTCAAAGCTTCGATCCGTTCTGCAACGTCGAGGAGGACGGTGCCTAGAGTTGCCTCATCCTGCGCTGCCTTTTGCAGCACCTCGTCACGGCTTTGCTGAAGCCCATCGAGCTCGCCTTCGAGGCTTTTCAGCCGCGTTTGCACCTCGCTGAGTTCGTCAAGGATCATGATCCCCGCCATCACGGTCAGGCGCTGGTCACCGATCTCGCCGAAATTGCTTTTCAGGTGGCCGACGTAACGATCAAACCGCTGCGCAAGTTCGAAAAGGTGCTCTTCCTGCCCTTCGTCGCAGGCCATCCGGTAGGCTTTGCCATCGATGGTAACGGTGACTTGCGGCATCGGCGACAGCCCTTATCGGTCCAGAACGGCGCGGATGGTTTCCATCGCCGTGACCAGGCGCCGCGACACTTCCTTGTTTGCTTCTTCCAGCCGTTCAGCGCGCGCTTCCGAGTTATCGAGCTCACCCGCCAGACGTGCACGATCCGCATTCATGCGCTGCACTTCGGCTTCCGCCTCGTGATAGTCGCTTTCTCGCTCAACACGCGCCGCCACGACAGCCTCCAGCGCGCCGAGCGCGCGGCCAAGCCGATCGATGACCTCGTTAAGCGACGTTTCCGCCATACCCTCGTCTTCCGACCGCTCGGCTCCGAAACAAACCTTATGCGAAGCGGCTCGAATCAGTTCGGGCGCCCGCTTGCAGCTGTTTTGCCAGTCTTGGCGTCTCGATTTTAGAACGTCAATGAAGTGTGGTTCGTTTCCCCCGCGAACAGCGCCGAGGGGCGGCGCGTTTGATTGACAGGCCGGTGCTGCCTGCTATGTGTCCGGCCACGCATCAAAACTGGCTCCGCCCCGCTGCATTCAGCCACTTCCTACGCAAAGAAAGCGACGCGCCATGACCTCACGCGACAAACACGATCGGATGGCGAACGCGATCCGCTTCCTTTCCATGGACGCGGTGGAAAAGGCGAATTCCGGCCATCCGGGCCTGCCCATGGGCGCGGCGGATATCGCCACCGTGTTGTTCAGCCGTTACCTTCGCTTCGATCCGCAGAACCCGAACTGGCCGAACCGCGATCGCTTCATCCTTTCGGCCGGCCACGGCTCCATGCTGCTTTATTCGCTCCTTTACCTCACGGGGTACGAGGACATGACGCTGGACGAGATCAAGAACTTCCGCCAGCTCGGTTCGAAGACGGCCGGCCATCCCGAATACAAGCATGCGGATGGTATCGAAACCACAACCGGTCCGCTGGGGCAGGGCCTCGGCAACTCCGTCGGCTTCGCCATTGCCGAACGCCACCTCAACGCCGCTTACGGCGATGACCTCGTGAACCACTTCACCTATGTGCTTGCCGGCGACGGCTGCTTAATGGAAGGCATCAGCCAGGAAGCCATCACGCTGGCCGGTCACCTCAAGCTGTCTAAGCTCATCGTGTTCTGGGACGACAACCAGATCTCGATCGACGGTCCCGTTTCGCTTGCAGACTCAACCGACCAGAGCGCGCGCTTCGAAGCCTCGGGCTGGCACACGCAGCGCATCGACGGGCACGATCCGGAAGCGATCGCTCAGGCGATCGAAGCCGCACAGGCTTCTGACAAACCGAGCATGATCGCGTGCCGCACCACGATCGGGTTCGGCTCACCAAACCGCGCAGGGACCAGCAAGGCGCATGGTTCGCCACTGGGCGCCGAAGAGATCGCCGCCACACGTCAGGCGCTCGGCTGGGAATTCGAACCGTTCGTGGTACCTTCGGACGTGCTGGACGCGTGGCGGCTGGCCGGCCTCAACGCCGCCAAGCACCAGAAGGCATGGCAGGAACACTTCAACGGCTTGGACGCCGAGCTGAAGGCGGAATTTGAGCGGCGCTTCCGTGGCGAACTGCCGGCTGGCCTGGATGAAGCTATTACCACCTACAAGCGCAAGCTTTCCGCGGACAAGCCGAAGGTCGCAACCCGCAAGTCGTCGGAAATGGCGCTGGAAGTCATCAACGGCGTGGTGCCGGAAACGATCGGCGGTTCAGCCGACCTGACCGGCTCCAACAACACCAAGACCAGCCAAACCAAGCCGCTGTCGGCCGATGATTATTCCGGCCGCTACATCTATTACGGCATTCGTGAGCACGGCATGGCCGCTGCCATCAACGGCCTTGCGCTGCACGGCGGCGTGATTCCTTACGGCGGGACCTTCCTGACCTTTTCCGATTATGCTCGTCCATCCATGCGGCTTGCTTCCTTGATGCACATCCGCTCGATCTTCGTGATGACGCATGACTCGATCGGTCTTGGCGAAGATGGCCCGACGCATCAGCCGGTGGAGCATCTTGGGGCGCTGCGCACCATCCCCAACCACTATGTGATGCGTCCAGCCGATGCGGTGGAAGCGGTTGAATGCTGGCAAGCCGCGTTGAAGTCTCAGTCGACGCCCTCGACGCTGGCACTGACGCGGCAAAACCTGCCGACGCTGCGCACTGAACACACGGATGAGAACCTTTCAGCACGCGGCGCCTATGAACTGGCGCCAGCGAGCGACGCTGATGTGACGATCTTCGCGTCCGGCTCGGAAGTCGAGATCGCGCTTGGCGCCCGTGAAAAGCTCAAGGCTGCAGGCATTGCTGCGCGCGTCGTGTCTGTGCCGTGCATGGAGCTGTTTGCAGAACAGGACGAAGCCTACCGCAAGGCGATTACCGGAACCACGCCCGTGAATGTGGCGATCGAAGCCGGTGTCCGCGAGGGCTGGGATCACCTGATCGGCCGCGATGGCATTTTCATCGGCATGAGCGGTTTCGGTGCCAGCGGCAAGATCGAGGATCTTTACCCGCATTTCGGGATCACCGCAGAGGCCGCCGCGGCAGCGGTCCAGAAGCGCCTGTCTGCTTGAGCATTGTTTTTGAAGTTGCGTTGAAAGCCTGATCCAAAGGCAAGGGAGAGCGGAATGACAGTGAAAGTCGCCATCAACGGGTTCGGGCGTATCGGCCGCAACATCCTGCGCGCCATCCATGAGAGCGGCCGCACGGACATCGAAGTCGTTGCCATCAACGATCTTGGCCCGGTGGAAACCAATGCTCACCTGCTGCGCTTCGATTCCATCCACGGCAGGTATCCTGGCAAGATCGAGGTCGACGGCGATTACATCGTCGTCGATGGAAAGCGCATCCGCGTCACGGCGATCAAGAACCCGGCCGAGCTGCCGCATGGTGACCTTGGCGTTGATATCGCGATGGAATGCACGGGCATCTTCACGTCCAAAGACAAGGCGTCCGCACATCTTTCGGCCGGTGCCAAGCGCGTCATCGTTTCGGCGCCTGCCGACGGCGCGGATCTCACCGTGGTTTATGGCGTGAACCACGACAAGCTGACCAAGGACCACATGGTCATCTCGAACGCGTCCTGCACCACAAACTGCCTGGCGCCGGTCGCTTATGTTCTTCACGAGGCCGTCGGCATCGAAAAGGGCTTCATGACGACCATCCACTCCTATACGGGTGACCAGCCGACGCTCGACACCATGCACAAGGACCTTTACCGCGCCCGTGCAGCCGCCTTGTCGCAGATCCCGACGTCGACCGGTGCGGCAAAGGCGGTCGGCCTCGTGCTGCCGGAACTCAAGGGCAAGCTCGACGGCTCGTCGATCCGCGTGCCCACCCCGAACGTGTCAGTGGTGGATCTGAAGTTCACGGCGTCCCGCAACACCAGCGTTGAAGAAATCAATGAGGCTGTGAAATCGGCTGCCAACGGCAAGCTCAAGGGCGTGCTGGCGGTCACCGATCAGCCAAACGTGTCGATCGACTTCAACCATGATCCGCACTCGTCCACCTTCGCGCTGGACCAGACAAAGGTGCTGGAAGGCAACTTCGTGCGCATTCTGTCCTGGTACGACAACGAGTGGGGCTTCTCGAACCGCATGTCGGACACCGCTGTTGCGTTCAGCAAGCTGATCTGACGCGCCACACCGCACGTTCAGCAGTTGATGACGAAAGCGCCCGACTTCGGGCGCTTTTTTCGTTCACGGATTGGTGACCCGACTCGCAAGCAAGCTTCGCTACGAGCGTGGCATATGGATGGGACTGGAAGGGAGGGTCGGCCTCCAGGGGACAGGTGTGGATGCTGGACGGCGTATATTTCATTACCTTGATCGGCACGCTGCTCGTGCTGGTTGCCGCCTTTTCCAGCCTTCTTTCGTTTCGCTTCGGCGCTCCCCTGCTTCTCCTGTTTCTGGGCATCGGCCTGTTGGCGGGGGAAGACGGCCTCGGGCTGACCTTCAGCAACTCCGCCGCGGCCTATTTCATTGGCAGCCTCGCGCTGGCTGTTGTTTTGTTCGACTCCGGCTTCGGAACTTCCATCGCTACCTTCCGCTTGGCAGCGGCGCCGGCAATTACCTTGGCGACCGCGGGTGTGATCCTGACCGCTGCGATCTTTGCCATCGCGGCTCACTTTTTTCTCGACCTGTCCACCCTCCAGTCGCTGCTGCTCGGCTCCATTGTTGCGTCGACGGATGCCGCGGCCGTGTTCTTCCTGCTGCGGATCGGCGGCATCAATGTGCGCGATCGGGTCCGCTCGGCGCTGGAAGTCGAGTCCGGCGCCAACGACCCGATGGCCATCTTCTTGACCATCTCGCTTGTGGAACTGATCACGAGCGGCGCGGGCATGGAAAAGATCGGCCTCGACCTTGCCGTTGATTTCCTCCTGCAGATGGGCGTCGGCGTTCTGGCCGGTCTGCTTGGCGGCATCCTGATCGTCGCCCTGATCAACCGCTTGAAGCTCGATCGAGGGCTGACGCCCATCTTCACCATCGCGCTCAGCATGCTGGTGTTTTCGGTCACGGGTGCGCTCGGTGGAAGCGGCTTCCTCGCCGTTTACGTGGCGGGCCTTTACGCCGGCAACCGCAGCATTCGCGCCCATGCCAGCATCCGACGCTTCAACGACGGTCTCACCTGGCTGGCGCAGATCATCATGTTCCTCGTGCTCGGGCTTCTTGCAACGCCATCGCAGTTCCCGGCCATTCTTCTGCCCGCGCTTGGGCTCGCGCTGTTCTTGATCTTTGTCGCGCGTCCGCTCGCCGTGTGGATCTGCCTTCTTCCTTTCAACTTCCACCGTACGGAAACCGCCTTTCTTTCGTGGGTCGGCCTACGTGGCGCCGTGTCGATCCTGTTGGCGATCGTGCCGGTTCTGGGTGACGTGCCCAACGGGCAGATCTTCTTCAACGCTGCCTTCATCATCGTTCTTGTGTCGCTGCTGGTGCAGGGCTGGACGATCGGCCCTGTGGCTCGCCGGCTGGGTCTCATCGTGCCGGCGCATATCGGCGCAGTGGACAAGGTGGAACTGGAACTGCCCGGCACCGCCCATCATGAGCTCCTGGTGTACCGCGTCGTGCCTAGCAGTCCTGTTGCCAAGGGGGAGCGCGTACCGCGTTGGGCCCGCCCGTCGCTGGTGATCCGTGATGGCCAGTCCATGCGCTACCAATATGCCGGACGCCTCAGGGCGAACGACTATGTTTATCTCTTTACGCATCACCGCTACCCGCGCCTCCTCGACCGTCTGTTTGCAAGCCCCGCGGTTCTGGATGGCGACGATGCCGAATTCTTCGGCGCCTTCACAATCGATGCGAAGCGTCCGGCGATCGAACTGCAGGCGGCCTATGGCCCGCAGTTGCATCCGGGCGAAGAAGACATGACCGTCGCCGAACTGATGACGGCGCGGCTCGGCGGACGTGCCGAATATGCCGACCGCGTTCCGATGGGACCGGTGGATCTCATTGTGCGCGACATCGATGACGATGGGATCATCCAGACCGTCGGGATTTCCTTGGAGCCGGAATCGCGTGCGCCCAATATTCCGGCCTTCTTCAACCTGCGCGAGATCGCGGACAAGGTGCGGGAAAGCTGGCGCAACCGGAAGGCCAGGACGGCCCCGGGTCCCGCAGAGCAGCCCGAAAGCAGCGAGCCTGCTCCTTAATCGATTTTGCTGCGGAGGCGCTTCGTGCACCGCTTGCACGCAAGCGTGGCATGACGTCTATATCGCGCGGCCGAAACAGGGAGTTAGACGATCATGGCAGCTTTCCGGACGCTGGATGATGTTGATGTCAGCAACAAGCGCGTTCTTGTGCGTGTCGACCTCAACGTTCCCGTGCAGGACGGAAAGATCTCCGACACGACCCGCATCGAGCGGATCAAGCCGACGATCACCGAACTCGCTGACAAGGGAGCACGGATCATCCTGCTGGCGCATTTCGGACGCCCCAAGAACGGGCCCGACGAAACGAATTCCTTGAAGCCGGTGGCAGAAGTTGCTGCCGGCATCTTCGGACGACCGGTTGCCTTTGTGCCCGACTGCATCGGCGATGTGGCGGAAGCCTCCGCCGCCGCCATCCAGGGCGGCGACATCCTTTTGTTCGAGAACACCCGCTTCCACAACGGGGAAGAAAAGAACGATCCTGAATTCGCAAAGGCGCTCGCGAGAAGCGGCGACATTTTTGTGAATGACGCGTTCTCGGCGGCGCATCGTGCGCATGCGTCCACGGAAGGGCTGGCCCATCTGCTGCCTGCCTATGCCGGGCGGACCATGCAAGCGGAACTCGATGCGCTGGAAAAAGGCCTCGGCAACCCCAAGCGGCCGGTGGTCGCCATTGTCGGTGGCGCAAAGGTTTCCACGAAGATCGACCTCCTGCAGAACCTCGTCGGCAAGGTGGATGCGCTTGTGATCGGCGGCGGCATGGCCAACACCTTCCTTGCGGCGCAGGGGATCGACGTCGGCAAGTCGCTTTGCGAGCACGATTTGGCCGAAACGGCCCGCTCCATCTTGAAGGCAGCCGAGCAGAGCGAATGTGCGATCGTTCTCCCGACGGATGCGGTTGTGGCGCGCGAGTTCAAGGCGAATGCAGAGAACCAGGTCGTATCTGTGGATGCAGTGCCATCGGACGCGATGATCCTCGATGTCGGTCCGCAAACAGTGGGCGCCATTGCAGGGTGGATCGACAAGGCAGCCACGGTGGTCTGGAACGGACCGCTCGGCGCCTTTGAGATCGCGCCGTTTGACAAGGCAACTGTGGCAGCAGCCAAGCACGCGGCGGCGCGTACAACCGATGGTGGACTTGTCTCCGTTGCCGGCGGCGGCGATACCGTGTCGGCCTTGAACCATGCCGGGGTCGAAGATCAGTTCACCTATGTGTCCACCGCTGGCGGCGCATTCCTGGAGTGGATGGAAGGCAAGGAGTTGCCAGGCGTGCAGGTCCTGAAGCAGACCTGATCCCGGCTCAGCCTACGGGCTAAACCGATTTAGGAAAGTTTCAATCGGTTCAATGACTTAGAAGATGTTCCCCTCCCGCTATCTGTCTGTTATGGCCGCGACAAGGACCATCAGGAGAGCATCATGACCACCGAACGGCTTGAAGATATCGCAGTGGCGATGGTTGCGGACGGCAAGGGCATCCTCGCTGCAGACGAGAGCTCGGGCACCATCAAGAAGCGCTTCGATAGCATTCAGGTCGAGTCGACCGCCGACACGCGGCGCGATTACCGCGAGATGCTTTTCCGCGCCGATGACGCGATGAAGAACTATATCTCGGGCGTCATCCTGTATGACGAAACCCTGCGCCAGAAGGCCGTCGACGGCACACCTCTCGCCGAACTGATCAAGGCCGCCGGGTCGATCCCTGGCATCAAGGTCGATGCGGGCGCAAAAGACCTGCCGAACTTTCCGGGCGAAAGCATCACCGAGGGCCTGGATGGCCTGCGCGAACGCCTTCAGGAATACTACGGGCTCGGCGCTCGCTTTGCGAAATGGCGGGGTGTGATCGCGATTTCTGACGGTCTGCCGACTTGGGGTGCGGTGAAGCAGAACGCGCAGGCACTGGCTCGCTACGCAGCGCTGTGCCAGGAAGCCGGCATCGTGCCGATCGTGGAGCCGGAAGTTCTCATGGACGGCAAGCCGGGCGATCACTCGATCGACCGCTGCTACGACGTCACCGAATGGGTGCTGAAGACGGTCTTCACCGAGCTGTACGACGCCCGGGTTTCGCTCGAGGGCATGATCCTGAAGCCGAACATGGTGATCGATGGCAAGAATGCCCGCAAGGCAAGCGTCGAGGAGGTGGCCGAAAAGACGGTTCGCTGCTTGAAGGCAACCGTACCGGCTTCCGTGCCGGGCATCGCGTTCCTGTCCGGCGGCCAATCGGACGAGGAAGCCACGGCGCATCTGTCGGCGATGAACTCCGCCTACGACATGCCATGGAAGCTGACCTTCTCGTATGGCCGTGCGCTGCAAGCCGCTGCGCTGAAGGCGTGGGGCGGCAAGACCGAGAACGTGGCGGCCGGCCAGCGCGCATTTGCGCACCGTGCCCGCATGAACTCTATGGCTGCAGCCGGCACCTGGAAGACGGACCTCGAGAAGGCGGCCTGAGCTTCCTGCTCGACGAATGGAAGAAGGCCGCTCTTGGGGCGGCCTTTTTGTTTCGCCTCACCTCAAGAAGGGCTTGGCCTTCATCGTGTCCGGCACGGCCACGCCAAGCCGGGTGAGGACCGTTGGCGCCAGTTGAAGCTGGTCGAGCAGCGTGTCGGGCGAGGGGCCCTTGCCTGAGCCAAAGTAGTAAAGCGCGAAGTCCTGCATCTCGTCGTCGTGTCCGCCGTGATGGCCTCGGTTGGTTTGTCCGTGGTCAGCGGTCACGATCACTTCGAAGCCCGCATCGCGCCACTTCGGCAGAAAGGCTGCCAGCATCACATCCATCATGGCGAGCGCCTCGTCCATCTCGTGGCAGTCGTGGCCATAGCGGTGGCCCATGGAGTCCAGCGTGCAGGTGTGCAGGATGCCGTAGTCGATGCCGAAGCGCTTGGTCAGCATGGTGAGCGTGGCGAAAAGGTCCATGTCGCTCGGCGTCATCTGATTGCGCAGATTGTAGCCGGTCATGGAATGAAAACGGCCATAATTGATTGGGCCGGATGGCTCGTCATATTCAAGGTCTTCCAGGAGATCGAAGGGGTAGGAACGAAAGAACTCCGACCAGTAGGAATGGGTCACGGCGCCCGTCTTGCCCCCAGCTTTTGACACTTCGGAAAAGATGTCCGGTTGCGTCACGCGGTGGCGAATTGAGTTGGACAGAACTCCATGCACCTGCGGCGGCACGCCAGTGTGGATCGACGCGTAGCAAGGCCCGGAGATTGACGGAACGACGGAGCGCATGCGCCATTTCTGCGCATCGCCCGACCGGACCCAGCCTTCCAGATTGCCCATGAAGGGCTTCCAGTTGCGCCAGGGGAGCCCGTCGAGAATGATCAGGAGGAGCTTGGAAGAAAGAGCCATGGCGCGTGTTCCCGGACAGCAAAAAAGCGGCGGACTAGGCCCGCCGCTTTCTTCAATAAGCCAAGATCAGGCGGTGAGCCAGCACTCGGCGAGAGCGTAACCATCCATCATTTCTGCCTGGCTGTGCTTCTCGTAGCCGCCGCATTTCGGGCCGGAGGCATCGATGAACTCGCTGAAGAACGGCACGATCAGGCCGCCTTCATCGCGGATCAGCATCGCCATGTCGCGATAGATCGCCTTACGCTTTTCCTCGTCCAGTTCGCCCTTCGCCGTTTGCAGCATCTGGTCAAATTGCGGGTTCTTGAAGCGCGTGTCGTTCCAGTCCGCATCGGAGGCATAGCCGGTGGCGTACATCTGCGCCTGCGTGGAGCGACCACCCCAATAAGACATATGGAACGGCTGCACGTTCCAAACCTGCGACCAGTAGCCGTCGCCCGGCTCGCGGCGGATATCGATGGTGATACCGGCTTCAGCAGCGCTTTGCTGGTAAAGCTGTGCTGCATCGATTGCGCCCGGGAAGGCCACTTCCGACGTGCGCAGCAGGATCGACCCGCTGTGGCCCGACTTCTTGTAGAACTCGCCTGCCTTTTCCGGATCAAAGGCCCGTTGTTCGATGCCCTCGGGAAACAGCGGGTAAGCGGAGTTGATCGGGAAATCGTTGCCGAGCGAGCCGAAGCCCATCAGAACCGTGTCGAGCAGTTGCTGGCGGTTCATGGCGAGCTTCAGCGCCATACGCAGGTCGTTGTTGTCGAACGGTGCCGTGTCGCAGAACATGTTGAAAGGATAATAGCCGCGTCCGGCGACGTTCTGGATGGTGACACCCTGAAGGCGCTTGATGAGGCTCACCGTCTTCGGATCGAGGCGGTTGATCATCTGGACCTGCCCGCTTTGCAGCGCGGCATTGCGTGCGGTCGCGTCGTTGATCACGATGATCTCGACCTGGTCAGCGAAGCCCATATTCTCCGCGTCCCAGAAGTTGGCAAAGCGCTCCCCACCGTGACGGATGCCCGGCTCGTTCACGGTCACCTTGTAGGGGCCGGCGCCGATCCCCGCATTTGGATCGTCCTTGCCGCCGTTAGGCTGGATCAGGAGATGGTAGTCAGCCATCAGGTAAGGGAAGTCGGCATCGGGGGAGGAAAGCTCCACGATGACTTCCTTGCCGCTGACGCGCACGCCCGTGATGCCGATCAGGATGCCGGCAGCGCCTGACTGGGACTTTTCGTTGGCATGGCGCTCGATCGTCGCGGCCACATCTTCGGCAGTCACCGTCTTGCCGTTGTGGAACTCGATTCCGTCGCGCACCTTGATGGTCCACGTCTTGGCACCGTCTGTGGATCCGATCTCCTCGGCGATCCGGTTTTCCAAGCCGCCGTCGCGGGTAAGACGAACGAGAAACTCGCCCCACTGCTTGCAGAAGTTGAATGGCACGGAGCTCTGGTTCAGTGCGGGATCCAGGCTGTCGGTGGAATTGCCGCCCTGCAGGCCGGCGCGAAGAAGACCGCCGCGCTGCGGCGTTTGAGCGAAAGCGGCGCCCGAGAGCAGCGAATTGGCAGTGGCGGCCGTGAGGCCGAGTGCGGCGGCACGACCAAGGAAGTCCCGGCGGGACAGTGCGCCGCGCAGAACGCTGCGGCTCAGATGATCTAGTTCGGATGTCATGCGGGTGCTCCTCGTGATGTGATTCACATCCCTTCGCGGCTTCGCATGACATTCTTATGATCCGAGGCGAAATTCCTCCTTCGAAGCGCCGGATCTTAGTTCTGGCACCGGATCAGTTGCCAGCGCCGACCATCTTGCGACCCTGGATCGCCTTTTCCAGCCAGCCGATCTCCATTTCCGGCACCGAGCGCAGGAGAAGGTCGGTATAGTCGTCGAACGGTGGCGACAGTACCTGGCTCTTCGGCCCGTAGCGCACGACTTCGCCGCGATACATCACCGCAATGGAATCCGCGATCGACTTCACCGTCGCGAGATCGTGCGTGATGAAAAGGTAGGCGACGTCTTCTTCCTTTTGCAGGCCGAGCAACAGCTTGAGGATGCCATTCGCCACAAGCGGGTCGAGCGCGCTGGTGACCTCGTCGCAGATGATGAGCTTCGGTTTGGCAGCAAGAGCGCGGGCGATGCACACGCGCTGCTTCTGACCGCCCGACAGTTCTGCCGGGTAGCGATCGGCGAAACCCTTGCCCATCTCGATCTTTTCGAGCAGTTCGGCCACGCGCTGATCGCGTTCGCGCCCCCGCATCTTGAAGTAGAATTCGAGCGGGCGGCCGATGATGGTGGCCACCGTTTGGCGCGGGTTCATCGCAACGTCCGCCATCTGGTAGATCATCTGCAATTCGCGCAGATCAGCGCGCGGCCGATCGGCCAGCCGATTGGCCAAGGTGCGATCTTCGAAGGCCACGGAGCCGGATTCAGGCGGCAAGAGGCCGGTGATGGCGCGAGCCAGCGTTGATTTGCCGGAACCGGACTCGCCGACCACCGCGAGTGTTTGGCCCGGGTAGATGTCGACCGAAACGTCCTTCAGAACCTTGATCGCGCTGTTGCCGTAAGACGCCGTGACGTTCTTCACCGACAGGAGCGGCTTATTTCCCGGCGCATGCTCCTGGTGCTCGATGTGGTGCACGGACACCAGCGCGTTGGTGTATTCCTGACGCGGCTCCTTGATGATCTGCTGCGTGCCGCCCCATTCCACCAGCTTGCCGTGGCGCAGCACCATGATCTCGTCGGAAACCTGCGCCACCACCGCAAGATCATGCGTGATGTAGAGGGCGGCCACATGCGTGTCGCGAATGGCCTCCTTGATCGCCGCAAGAACATCGATCTGAGTGGTGACATCAAGCGCGGTGGTCGGCTCGTCAAAGACGATCAGGTCAGGCTCGGAGCACAGCGCCATGGCGGTCATGACCCGCTGCAACTGACCGCCCGAAACCTGGTGCGGATAGCGATCGCCAATGGTTTCGGGTGAAGGAAGGCTGAGCTTGCGGAAGAACTCCACGGCCCGTTTTTCAGCCTCGGCGCGCGATGACACGCGATGCTCCACCGAGGCTTCCACCACCTGGTCCATCAGCTTGTGGGCGGGGTTGAAGGCGGCCGCGGCCGATTGCGCGACATAGCAGACTTCCTTGCCGCGCAAGCGCCGCACGTCGCCCGTGTTGCCCTTTCGAATGTCGCGGCCGTTCAGCAGGATTTCTCCGCCGGTGATCCTCACACCGCCACGCCCAAAGCCCATGGAAGACAGGCCGATGGTGCTTTTTCCCGCGCCCGACTCTCCGATCAGGCCCAGCACCTTGCCCCGTTCGAGTTTGAGCGAAACGTCGTCCACAAGCACGACATTGCGCGGTTGCTCGCCGGGAGGGTAGACGGTCGCCTCGATGCGCAGGTTGCGGATGTCGAGAAGCGGGCCGTCCTTGCGCCCCTTCGTTGGTGTTCTTGCCATCAGCCGCGGCCTCCCTTCAGGCTCGTGGTCCGGTTCAGAACCCAGTCGGCGACCAGGTTGACGGAGATCGCCAGGGCCGCGATGGCGGCCGCAGGGATCAAGGCTGCGCCGATACCAAAGACGATCCCGTCCTTGTTTTCCTTGACCATGCCGCCCCAGTCGGCCTCAGGCGGCTGAACGCCCAGGCCAAGGAATGACAGCGCCGACAAGAACAACACGGCATAGATGAAGCGAAGGCCAAGTTCGGAAATCAGCGGCGACAGCGCGTTTGGCAGGATTTCGCGAAAGATCACCCACACGGTTCCTTCGCCACGCAGGCGGGCCGCTTCCACGAAGTCCATCACGTTGATGTCGACCGCGACGGCTCTCGCCAGACGATAAACGCGGGTGGAGTCCAGGATACCCATAACCAGGATCAGGGTAACAATCGTGGTTGGAAGCACGGAAAGCACCACGAGCCCGAAGATCAGGGTGGGGATGGCCATCAGGAGATCAACGAGCCGCGACATCACCATGTCGAACCAGCCGCCGACCACCGCCGCGGTGAAGCCCAGAACTGCACCAAGGGTGAACGACAGCATGGTCGCAAGAACCGCGATGAAGATCGTCGTCCTGGCCCCGAAGATGATGCGGGAAAGAAGATCTCGGCCGATGTTGTCCGTGCCGAGCCAGTGGGTGGAGGACATCGGCGCCCAAACATCTCCCACGATCTGTGCCTTGCCGAACGGCGCAAGCCACGGCGCGAAGATCGCTGCAGCAAGGAACAGGAAGGTGAGAAGGAGGCCGATGGCGGCTCCGATTGGAATGCTTCGGAAGCTCATTTCGGATGCCTCAGGCGCGGATTGGCAGCAATGGCGGCGATATCGGCTACGATGTTCAGCGTGATGTAAACGGCGGCGAAGATCAGGCCGACGGCTTGCACGACGGGAACATCGCGCTTGGCGACGTGGTCGACGAGATATTGCCCCATGCCGGGATAAACGAAGATGACCTCCACCACGACCACCCCAACCACGAGGTATGCGAGGTTCAGCATCACCACGTTGACGATAGGGGCGATGGCGTTCGGAAAGGCGTGACGCCGGATGATGTCGAGCGGCCGCAATCCCTTGAGCTCGGCCGTTTCGATATAAGCGGACTGCATCACGTTGAGGATGGCCGCGCGCGTCATGCGCATCATGTGCGCCAGAACAACCAGCGTCAGGGCAGCAGCGGGCAAGGCGATGGCCTGCAGCTTTTGCCAGAACGGCATGGAGTCATAAACGGTGGAGATCGGCGGAAACCACTGCCATTTCACGGCAAAGAAATACACGAGCAGGTAACCGACAAAGAACTCCGGCACCGAGGTCGATGCCAGCGCGAAGCCCGAGATTGCCTTGTCGACCGGACCGTTGCGGTAGCGCACCGCAAGCAAACCGAGCAGGATCGCCAAAGGCACGGCCACAACGGCGGCCCAGAACGCCAGGAACAGCGTGTTCCAAAGGCGCGGCAAGAGCGTGGTGGCAATGTCCTGACGCGTCGTCAGCGCCGTACCTAGGTCGCCGGTCAGGATGCCGCCGAGCCAATCGAAATACCGGACATATGCCGGCTGGTTGAGACCGAGTTGCTCGCGCAGGTTGGCGACCGCCTGAGGCGTTGCCGATTGGCCGAGAATTGATTGTGCCACATCGCCGGGCAAGATCTGGGTTCCGGCAAAGATCAGAACCGACACGGCGAAAAGCAGGAGGAAGCCCAGCGCAACGCGCTGGGCAATAAGCTTGACTAAAGGTGACCCCATCCCCTCATGTCCCGGCTTAAGCCGCGACCCAGCACTCTGCGAGTGCGTAACCGTCCATGAGTTCGGCCGCTGGGTGAGGGTCGTAACCACCCACCGCCTTGCCAGTGGCATCGATGAAGTCGTTGAAGAACGGCACGATCAGGCCGCCTTCATCGCGCATCATGATGGCCATGTCGCGATAGATGGCCTTGCGCTTTGCCTCATCCAGCTCGGCCTTGGCCTTCAGCAGCATGGCATCGAACTCGGGGCGCTTGAACCGCGTGTCGTTCCACTCAGCGTTCGATTCGTATGCCGTGGAGTACATCTGGTTCTGCGTCGAGCGACCACCCCAGTAGGACAGGGAGAACGGCTGCTTGTTCCACACTTCCGACCAGTAGCCGTCGCCGGGTTCGCGGCGCACGTCGATCGTGATGCCGGCCTGTGCGCAGCTTTGCTGGTAAAGCTGGGCCGCGTCGACGGCGCCTGGGAAGGCGACGTCGGAGGTGCGAAGCAGGATGGGACCGCTGTGACCGGACTTCTTGTAATAGGACGCAGCCTCCTCAGGATCAAAAACGCGCTGCTCGATGTCGTCGGGAAACAGCGGGTAGGCCGAATTGATCGGGATGTCGTTGCCCACGGTGCCGTAGCCGCGCAGGATGGTTTGCAGCATTTCTTCGCGGTTGACAGCAAGCTTGAGCGCCATGCGCAGATCGTTGTTGTCGAAGGGTGCGGTGTCGCAGAACATGTTGAACGGGTAGAAGCCGCGGCCCGAAACGTTCTGAATCGTGACGCCAGGCACCCGCTTCACCAGGTCGACGATCTTTGGCTCGACGCGGTTGATCAGATGCACCTGACCGCTTTGCAAGGCAGCCGTGCGGGCCGTCGCGTCGTTGATGACGATGATCTCGATCTGGTCGGCGTGGCCCATCTCGTCGCCACCCCAGAAGTTGGCGAAGCGCTGGCCGCCGTAACGGACGCCGGGTTCGTTGATGGCCACCGTGTAGGGCCCTGCGCTCACGCCCTCAGCTGGATTGTCCTTGCCGCCGTTTGGCTGGATCACGAGGTGATAATCCGCCATCAGGTAGGGGAAATCGGCATCTGGCTCCTTCAAGGTGACAACGACGTTCTTGCCGTCGACCTTGATCGTATCGATGCCCGTGAGGATGCCATGGGCGCCGGACTGCGACTTCTCGTCGGCATGGCGCTCGAGCGTCGCCGCAACGTCCTCAGCCGTGACGGTCTTGCCGTTGTGGAACTCAATGCCGTCGCGGATCTTCATGGTCCAGGTCTTGGCGTCGGCCGAAGAACCGATCTCCTCGGCGATCCGGTTCTGCAAGGAACCGTCGCGGTTCAGTCGGACCAGGAATTCACCCCATTGCTTGCAGAAGTTGAACGGCACCTGGCTCAGATTCAAAGCGGGGTCGAGGCTGTTGGTGGATTCGCCACCCTGCATGCCGGCGCGCAGGATGCCGCCCTTCACAGGACCCTGGGCGCGGGCGGCCGAAACCAGAAGGCTGTTTGCAAAAGCGGCAGTGGCGCCGAGAGCAGCGGCACGGCCAAGGAAGTCGCGCCGGCTCATCTTGCCCAGAACGGCATAGCGGCTGAGAAAATCCAGTTCGTTTGACATTTGATGTTCCTCACTCTGTTGGTGTTTGTTTGGATCGGTGTACCGATCATCATTAACAACGATATTGCAGTTGAATGGCCGATCGCCATTGGACCGGTTGCGACATCAAGTGGCGTAAATGTTGTGTCGCGTTTGGTCTGAAACTGCTGCCGTTCAGATGCGTTTCAAAACGATGGCGATCCCGAAAATGCGTGTAAAGCCAATGATGTGGCCGATTCAGCCGGCGGCCTTTGCCGACGATTCGCATGTCGCTTTATCGTGGAACCACGCCGGAACCCCCCGATGGCTTCACTTTCATGCTGCTCAACCCCCTGACCGGGAATAGTCCCTTCACGCCCGGTTTTGCAACCGCTTACCCGCCGCTAAAGCCAGGCGTGTACAAAAAAGGGGCCTCGCGGCCCCTCTGCTTGTTGGCTGACAATGATGCTCAGGCCGGTTCCTGCACGTGGGCTTCGAGGAACCAAAGATTCTTGTCGAGCACGCGCGAGAAGGCCGTGAAAATGTCAGCGGTGTCGGCATCGCCTGCTTCTTCCGCTTCGTCGATCGACTTGCGAACGGCATTCGCCGTATCGCCATAACGGTCAATCAGCGCGTGCAGGTGATCCTTCACCTGGTAGATATCGGTCGGATAGGGCTTCAGCTGGCTTTTCTCGCTAACGGTTTCCTTGGTCCCGAGGGCGGTGCCGCCGAGCTGGACAACGCGTTCCGCCATGGTGTCGACATGCACGTCTATGTCCTTGCGGAACTGATCCAGAAGTTCATGAACGGCGATGAACTGCGGTCCCTTAAGGTTCCAATGGGCCTGCTTGGTGATCAAGGCCAAGTCGATAGCGTCGGCAACCCTGGCGTTCAAGAGTTCCATTGCGACCTGCTTCGTGTTGGAAGCGAGATCGATGCGGGTGGAATGGGTGGTCATGGATCGTCTCCATTGAAATGCAATCAACACGAACGGCTTCAGTTTAGAACTGTTCCAAAGTAGCGTGGAATGGCAGCCCTGCGCAAGGTGATTGGCTCGCCTTGAACGCGCGCGGCGTCGTTCATGAAACGCCGACGGTCAGGCGGCCATCAGCTGCTTGACCGCACGCATATCGGCCACGAAGCGCTCACGCTCGGCTTCCTTGTCGCTGGGATCCGGGATGCGCAGGATGAAGGACGGGTGGATCGTCAGGAAAACGCGCAAACCATCGTCGCGCGTCACCACCTGACCGCGCATCTTGGTCACGGCAATAGACTTGCCGAGCAGGGATTGCGCCGCTGTGGCACCCATGGCGACTGCAAGATCCGGCTTGATCAGCGCTAGCTCATGATCGAGCCACCATCGGCAAGCACTGATCTCGCCCGCATTCGGCTTGGAATGGATGCGGCGCTTGCCGCGCGGCTCGAACTTGAAGTGTTTCACGCCGTTGGTGACATAGGTGATCGAGCGGTCAACGCCAGCTTCCTCTAAAACGCCGTCGAACACTTTCCCGGCGGGCCCGACAAACGGCTTGCCCGCCAGATCCTCCTGATCGCCAGGCTGTTCGCCGACAAAAACAATCCTGGCGTCTTCCGGACCTTCGCCAAACACGGTTTGCGTGGCATCCGCCCAAAGCGGACAGCGGCGGCAGGCTTTTGCAGCGTCACGGAGCTCAGCGATCGAGGAGGCGTCTGCGCCGTCGCCGGACTCGGCTTCCGGCTTGTTCGACCAGTGCTTGGCGCGCACCGTCTCATGATGAGGGGCTGGGATTGTCGGCATCCTGGCTATCATCTCCTGCGCGGACTTGTCGGCGCCTGCGATCAGATCAGGAATGAGCGCGGCCTCCGGCAGGTTCCGCCAATATTTCTTCGGCATCTCGGCCTGCATTGCCTTCACCTTCAGCCGGGCAGGGTTGAAGATGTTGGCGTAATAGGTCTTCCAAAGCGCTTCTAGATCATCGTCGCTCGGAGCCGCGCTGCGATTGGCACCGGGCCCAAAGCGGAGATCCTCTCCATCCCAGTCAGCCGACAGATAGGGCGTCAGAATCGTCCAGCGCATGCCGGTGAAGCGGCGCACAAAAAAGGCAGCGTTGCGTTCCACGATGTAATGCTGCGGCTCGAACCAGGAGACATAGCGCTCGCCGTCAGCTTCTTCGATTTTCCGGAAGCGCACGAAAGCCCGCATCTTGTGGATGTCACGGCGCACTGCCTTGGCCAGTTCGTTCAAGCGGATCACATCCGTGTCCGATGCGATCTTCAGAAGGTCCGGCTCGCTGCGCAAGCGCGAGAGAATGCGGTAGAGGAGGGCAAAGCGTTGCGGTTCCGAATGGCACGTGACGAGTTCGGCAAGGTCGATGAAGTCGCGGGGCACGTTCATTGTCGCGCCGGCGGGAATTTCGGGCAGAGGATCGCGCGAGCCGAACAGATCGCCATCCCGACCGGTGGACCAGGTTACCGTCTCGGGCGCCACGTTGTTGAGCGCCAGACGCCGGGCCGCATCGCGCCAGCCGGCGAAATCCGTTTCACCTTCCAGCAGAACTTCCATCGCCTGCATGTGCCGGTAAGGTTGCGCGGAACCCGCCATCGCTCTTCTCGTCAGAAAAGACTCAGTTGCTGAGGTTGAGGAACGAGTTTCGCGCGCAAATGCTCCGCATCCGTTTGACCTCCGGGCGACCACCCTTCCGCGACGATAAAAGGGCGAACCTTGGCGATGGAGGCGCAAAGGCGGCCAACATCTTCCAGCCGCAGCCGCCGATGCCGCCGCACTTCCAGGATCTTTTTCACGGCCTTCGTGCCGAGGCCCGGCACCCGCCACAGGGTTTCTCGCGGAGCGCGGTTTACATCCACGGGAAACTGAGCGCGGTTGGCCAAAGCCCAGGCAAGCTTTGGATCGACCTGCAGATCAAGCATGCCGTTTGGCTGACTGGCCACGATCTCGTTTTGGTCGAAGCCATAAAAGCGCATGAGCCAATCGGCTTGGTAGAGCCGATGCTCTCGCATCAACGGCGGTCGCATCGACGGCAGAGCCGATGATGAATCGGGGATCGGACTGAAGGCAGAAAAATAGATGCGACGCAGGTGGTATGAGCCGTAAAGACGCGCGCTGGTCTTGAGGATCGTGGCATCGGTGGTGGCATCTGCGCCAACAATCATCTGCGTCGATTGTCCACCCGGTGCGAAACGCTCGCGCCGTTTGGTTCGCAGTGTCGGCTCCGATCTTTCTTCCATCTTGGCGCGCAGGTTCGCCATGGAAAGACGAATTGTTTCGGGCCGCTTTTCCGGCGCCAAACGCTTCACGCCCTCGTCGGTTGGCAGTTCGACGTTGATCGACAGGCGATCCGCATAGCGACCCGCTGCTTCCAGCAGTTCGGGCGCGCACTCTGGAATGGTCTTGAGGTGAATATACCCACCGAACTTGTGGTCCTCACGCAGGCGCCGCGCGATCTCAACCATCTCGCCCATCGTTTCATCCGGCGAACGGATCACGCCCGATGACAGAAACAGGCCTTCGATGTAGTTGCGCTTGTAAAAGTTCAGCGTGAGTTGAACGACTTCATCGATCGTGAAGCGCGCCCGCTTCGTGTTCGAAGACGATCGATTGATGCAATACGAGCAGTCGTAGATGCAGAAGTTCGTCAGCAAAATTTTTAGGAGCGAAATACAGCGGCCATCCGGTGCATAGGCATGGCAGATGCCGGAGCCCTCCGTCGAACCGATGCCGCCAGACTTCAGCGAATTGCGCTTGGCTGCCCCCGAGGATGCGCAGGAGGCGTCATATTTTGCGGCGTCGGATAGGATTGCGAGCTTTTCGCGTGTGGAAAGAACGGCCATCCGTTCATTATATGTTCTCGGGCGCGCACTTCCAGCGCTAGGTTGCAGCCATGATGTCACACCTCGTGGAGGTAAAGATGGTAGTCGAGCTCGCTGACGGTTCGCGCCACCCGTAGATATTCGGCCTGCTTGATGGCCGTGAAAGTGCGGTGCATGTCTTCGCCGACCGCGCCCTTCAGAAAGCTCGATGCCTTCGCGGCTTCGATGGCCGAGCGCCAGTCCGGCGGCATCGTGGACGGCGCGTCCGACTGGTAGCCGTTGCCGGTGGTTTCCGGGCCCGGATCGAGTTTTTCGTCGAGGCCTTTGGCAACACCGGCCAGCACCGTTGCTGCAACGAGGTATGGATTGGCATCGACGCCGGATGGCCGATGCTCGATGCGTCGCGCCTTCATGTCACCCGCTGGTATCCGCAGGGCCACCGAACGGTTGTTGACGCCCCAGGTCGGAGCCATGGGCGCATAGCTCTGCGACACAAAGCGGCGCCAGGAATTGGCATGCGGGGCAAAGACCAGCATGCTTTCGGCCATGGTTGCGGCCAATCCACCAATCGCTTGGCGGATCGTGGGCGACCAGTCCCCCTCAACCTCTTCGGTGAAGATGTTGGTGCCTTCGGCGTCGCGCATCGAGAGATGCACATGCATGCCTGAGCCGGCATAGGCCTCAATCGGCTTGGCCATGAAGCAGGCAGTGACACCGTGCCGTCGCGCCTGCAGACGCACGATGCGCTTCAGCATTACCAAATCGTCGGCCGCGCGCATCAGGTCCGTGCGGTAATTCAGCGTCAGCTCGTACTGACCGGGCGCATATTCCGAGATCACCGTTTCAGCCGGAATGCCTTGCGCTCTCGCCGCCGCATAGATGTCGGAAAACAGCGGCTCCATGCCGTGGAGGTGGTCCACGGAATAGACTTCCGTCTTGTCGCTTGAACGGCCGTCGAGCACCGCGCGTGCCGGCTGCACCGCACCATTGCCGTCCCGCTCGTTCGACAGCAGGAAGAATTCGAGCTCGAAGGCTCCGGCAGGGTAAAGACCCTTGGCCGCAAGAAGGTCGACCTGCCGCTGCAAGGCATGGCGTGGGTCGGAGGACATCGGCACGCCATCGAGATGATACATCGCCATCAAGACCTGACCCCGCGGCGGCATCGTGCCATGAAGCGGCACCAAAGTCCCGGGAATAGGCCAGGCGCGCAGATCGCCATCTCCGGAATCCCAGATCAGGCCGGTTTCGTGGACATCCTCGCCGGTGATGTCGAGACCGAGAATGGAAATCGGCAGGTGCCGGCCGCCGGTGTAAATGCCTTCCAGCTCATGCCGCCGGATGATTTTCCCGCGCCCGATGCCGTTGGCGTCGGTGAGCACGATGTCGAAGGCCTCGATTTCGGGATGGGCCGCCAGAAAGGCGCGCGCTTCGTCGAGGGTGGAGCCAATAGGGGAGGTGGTCATGGTGGCGACATATCACGGAAGCGTTTCAACGAGGTTGCCGAAACTAGCCGGCGATATCGATCACCCCGCAGTCGCCGGTCTCGGTGCCAAAGGCCAGCCGGCGATCGTCCTTGTCCCAGGTCATGGAGGAAATCGGTCCCTTGCCTTCGCGCTTGAGCAAGATCTCTTTCTGGTCGGCGACACGCACCGCGAGCACCATGCCGTCGGCATAGCCCACCGCAACGATCTCTTCCGTCGGGTGGAAGGCAACAGCGGTCACCATGGTGTTGCCGCGGGTTCCCAATTCGAGCGGCGGCTTGCCCATCGGCCCTTCCTTGCCCTGGAAGGGCCAGACAATGGCTGCGGGCGCCCCGGACGACGCCAGCCATCGACCTTTCGGGGCCCAGGAGAAGCTCTTGATCTTGGCGGGGTAGCCCGTCATGCGCATGTGACGGCCGTCCGAAAGCTTCCAGCCGTGCAGCGCGTTTTCCTGCATGGTGGTCACCAGGAACTCGCCGTTGGGTGAGAAGGTGACGCTGTTGTGTGCGCCGGCCCATTCCAGTTCCGTCGGTTTCCCTTCGGTGCCGGGGAAATGAAGCGTGACGCCGTTGTAGCGTGCAACGGCAAAGCGCAGACCCTTCGGGGCAAAGGCCAGGCCTTCCACCGTGCGGGGATGATCGAACTGCTTGATCTTGCCATCCGCAAGTCTTGCATAGGCGCTCTTGCCCGTTGCAAAGGCGAGGGCGCCTTGCGGCCCGGCCGCGACCGACGAGATCCATTTGCGCCCGATCTCGTGAACAACCTCGACGGCGTGGTCGCCGCCCGAGCGGCAGACCTTGCCATCCTCGCCGCCTGTCAGCAGCGTCTTGCCCGCCTGATCCACGGTTGCGCAAAGCAGCCCGTCATGGACTGCCGTCCACTTGTGGCCGTGGTCGAGGCGGTGGACCGTGCCATCGGCCAGCGCGAAGTGCGGGACGCCTTCAAGGAAGACGGCGGCCAGGCAGTGGCCGTCGAGGTCGAGCGGAGCAACGGTCGGCATGCTTAAGCGGCAGCCTGGCAGGCTTCAAACGTGCGCGTCAGCTTTTCGCGATCGAGATCACGCCCGATGAAGACGAGCCGAGTTTCATGCTTCTCGTCTTCCTTCCACGGACGCTGGTGATCGCCTTCGATGATCATGTGAACGCCCTGAACGACATAGCGGTCCGGATCGTCCTTGAGCGCGATGATCCCTTTGAGGCGCAGGATGTTTGGCCCTTCCGCCTGAGTGATCTTTTCAAGCCACGGGAAGAAGCGCTTGGGGTCCATCTCGCCGCCGCGCAGGGAAATCGACTGCACCGTCACGTCATGGATCGGCGCAACAGCCCCGTGGCCATGATGATGCTCACCATGGTGATGATCGTGGTCGCAATCTGGACCGCAAACATGGTCGTCGCCGTGGGCATGATCATGTTCATGCTCTTCTGCCAAGAAGTTCGGTTCATTCGCCAGAACGCGCGTCAGATCGAAAGCGCCGCGGTCGAGCACCTTTGCAAGGTCAACGCCCGAGCGCTCCGTGCGGTGGATCTGAGCGGAGGGATTTATGGCACGGATCGTCGCCTCGACCTGAAGCAACTCGTCTTCCGACACGAGGTCCACCTTGTTCAGCACCACGACATCGGCGAAGGCAATCTGGTCTTCGGCCTCGCGGCTGTCCTTCAGGCGCAGCGGCAGATGCTTGGCGTCAACCAGCGCAACAACCGCATCGAGGCGCGTCTTCGCGCGCACATCGTCATCCATGAAGAAGGTCTGCGCGACCGGAACCGGATCGGCCAGGCCGGTTGTTTCCACAACGATGGCATCGAAGCGTCCGGGGCGCCGCATCAAACCTTCCACCACGCGGATCAGGTCGCCGCGCACGGTGCAGCAGATGCAGCCGTTGTTCATTTCGTAGATTTCCTCGTCGGACTCCACGATCAGGTCATTGTCGATGCCGATCTCGCCGAACTCATTCACGATCACCGCGTAGCGCTTGCCGTGGCTTTCGGAGAGGATGCGGTTCAAAAGCGTCGTCTTGCCGGCGCCAAGATAGCCCGTCAGCACCGTGACCGGGATCTGGTTGGAAGCGTTGGAGGTTGCGGCTTCGCTCATGGCGGGACCTTTCCAGGTGTAATAGTATATCGCCGCCATATAGGATGATGCGCCGCCGATTGCACGACCAAAGTCCTGCCTCGAAGGGCGCATCAAGATATTTGAAGCTCAATTAGAAGCGGGCGGTTGCGCTCAAGCGGAACGAGCGCCCTGGGTCATAATGCGGCTTCACACCCAGGAAGTCCTGCCCGTAAGCCGCGCGATCAGTATAAAGCTCGTCGAAGATGTTCGTGACTTCCGCCCGGAAGGTGAGGTTTTCGTTGGCGGGTGGCGTCCATTCGGCAAAGGCGTTGGCCACGGTGTAGGAAGGCAGCGCGTTCTTTGCGCTGTCTGGTTCATTGGGATGACGCGCCAGGGTGTCGTTGTTTTCCAGCACGAACTCCACATCGCCGCCGATCTGGAGACCCCAAGGCTCGTAGGTGTAGCCTGCAGTTACCGCGATGCTTTGCCCCAGCGGCGTCGTCAGGTAGCGACCGATCTCCGAGTCGGCGGTGACGCCATTTACCTTGCCCTGAACGTCAGCATATTTGACGCTGATGAAGGCAAGATCCCACTCATAGATAGCGCCAAGCTCGAAGCCACGCGTGTCGAGATCGAGGGTTCGCAGGGATGTCGCTTCCGGCGCGAAGGGTGACCTGCCGTAGACGGGCAAACGGGCATCGGAAATCCTCGTGCGGAAGATATTGGCTTCCAGCGTCACCCCATGGAACCGCGCTTCCAGACCGGCGGTGACATTGTTGGAAGTCACCGGCTCCGGTCCGCTGCCATAGGTCCAGACCGGGTTCTGGATGAAATTCTCCGCGAGCGGCACACCGCCCCAGATGCGGGAGGCGCCGGCCTTCGCGGTGAGGAAATCCCCAAGCAGATCGATTTCACCTCCCACATTGCCGCTCAGGCCAGAATTGGTGAACTGCGAACCGTCAACGCCCGTGAACCACTGGTGGTCGGCCCGTGCGCCGAAGGAAAGTCGCGACCAGTCCGAGGGCTCGAGGCGCGCTTGCGCATATCCGCCGATGTTGCTCGCCTTCTCGTCAGACAGTTCGGGTGCGCCGGGATAAGCGTAGATCAGGTCGGCCTTGTCGGAATAGAAGTCGAAGCCGGCGGTGATGCTGCCATTTTCCAGGGCAAAGCGATTTTCCGCCTTGCCGTTGAAGGAGCGCGTTTCACCGGCGGCAGTTGCCGTTAAACCGGCCTGCGGACCACGCGGCGTGGTGACGAGCGTCTCGATTTCACTTTTGGAATAAGCCAGGACCACCTTTGGATCCCACCATCCGACCGGACTGATGTTTGTGTAGGTGAAAACGGTATTCTGCCGATTGAACTCGTAGTTGCGCGTGGCAGGTTCGGCGCCATTGTTGATGTAGACATTGGCGCGATAAGGGCGGAGTGCATCGTCCCGCACTCGCTCGTGACTAATCTCGAAGCGATGACCATCGACATGGTCGTAGGCCAGTTTGCCGAGCCCGGAGATCAGGTCCGTGCCTGTTCCGAGCATTTCCTCGCCATTCCCGGCTTCGAAATTGCCGCCCGTGGCATAATTGATCGTACCCAGATACTCGAAGCCGGAAGCGCGGCCGAAAGCCGCCAGGCCCGTGCGGTAGGTTTCGCTGTTTGTATCCCATGTGCCTGTGACGAAGCCGCCGAAGTCACGGCCGGGCTCCAGAAGATCTGCTGCATCCTTGGTTTCGAAGCCAAGCGAGCCAGCCAAGGCGCCCGGACCCGCATCGGCCGGCGCCACGCCGGCCTGCACCGAGGCGGATTTCAAAAGAGCGGGATCAAGCAGGTAGGTGCCGTTGTGGTGGAACACCTTGTTGTTCTGGCGCGAGCCATCCACTGTCACTACCAGATTGTTCTCGTCGACGCCGTTGACGTAGATCTTCTGGGTGCTGGGAATGGCTCCGCCAACCGCAACCTGCGGTTCGCCGGCAAACACCTCGCGCAGGTTCTGCGGTTTTTTGCGCTCGATTTCCTCGGGCGAAATGCTGATGAGGTCCGCTCCAGCCGTGGCTTGCGCGCCGGCGCCGACGTCCACAACCACCTGGTCGAGAAGAATGGTGCCTTCTCCTGCCTGAACGGTGTCGTCTCCGGTGGTGGTGGTTTGCGCCGAAGCCGGAACACCCAACAACAGTCCGAGCGCCGACCCAAGCGCAAGCGTGCGCATCCAATGTCTTGTCATATCTGTCCCCTTCCATGCCCGCTCATCCCCAGCAGGCAATGCACCCGAGTTTTGGCGGGTCAGGTCACTGGCTAGATAAGATGACAATACGAGTCAAGATATATAAGAAGGACCCGCTGGTGGGTGTTGATCTTTGTCGAACAGGCCGAGATCGAAGCGCGCGACGTCCCGCAACAGCTCCAGAATGCCCGTGGAAGCAGACTGAAGGATCTGCTCGCCGATGGCTGCCGTTGCACCTGCGGCGTTTCCTACCACGCCGCTGGGGGAGAGATCCGTCATCAGCCAGCCGAACGCATGCGGACCATAAGCGCGAAGGTGTCGGAACTCGCGAGCGAAGTGACTTTGCCGCGATGCGAAATCGGCTGCCTTTGCCATGTCCACAAGATCCGGACGCAATGCCAGCATCACGGATGTTTCGATCAGTCCACCATGAATGCCGATCGTTCGTTCCCCTGGGTCGATCAGGTTGTTCGGAAGCGCGAAGCGCGTCCAACTCGTTGCAACCGCAAGCATGGCGAAGCGGCGGCGCAGTTCCGTTGCCACGACCGTCATCAGCGGGGAGTTGCCGCCATGTGCGTTCAACAGAACAAAACGCCGGACCCCATGCGCTGCCTGCTTTTCACCGATGCCGATCCAGCGCTCCACCGCCTCATGGTAGGGGAGGCTTCGGGTGCCTTCCGCATAAAGATGCTCGGGTGAGTAGCCGATCGGCTCCGCTGGCAGGAAGCGGACGTCGAGGTCGTGCGGCATGCGGGACCGCAGTCGTTCCACGATTCCTCGCGCGATGATGGTGTCGGTTTCGAACGGAAGGTGCGGACCGTGCTGTTCGGTCGCGCCAAGGGGCAGCACGGCAATCGGCGCGGATCGTTTGTCGGCTTCTGTTTTCGTCATCTGCTTGTTACATCGCTCTGGCAAGCGATCATTGCGCAAGAAGGGTGGCGGTTGCTGCACAGGCATTGCAACCGACATTCACCAAGGGTCAAGCGTTGCGAGGGAGCAAAATGGCTAAAACCGACAAGGGGGCTGTTCTTTCCCGTCTCCAGTCCAGCGCGCGATTGACCCGGACGGCGTTGGCCGCGCGGCTCTTGATGCATGGATTTTATGCGGGGCAGGACCAGATCATGCTGGCGCTTGCCGCTGAAGAAGGCCAGACGCCCAGCCAATTGGCGAACCGGCTCGGCGTTCGTCCCCCAACCATCACCAAGACGATCAACCGCCTGCAGATGCAGGGCTTTCTGAACAAGTCGGCATCCACCGAAGATGGACGGCAGGCGCATATTACCCTCACCGAAACTGGGCGCGACGCGATCAAGTCGATCGAGAAGTCGATCCGCAAAACGGAAAAGCAGGCCCTGAAGGGTTTGGACAAGAAGGACCAGCGCACGCTTCTGAAGCTGCTCGGCAAGATCGAAGGCAACTTCAACGGTGCCGTGGACGAAAGTCTCGATGAGGCTGCCGAGTTGGACGAGCCGGTGCCGGCTGAGTGACGGGACGAGCTTCCGCATTCCCTTCGTCCATGCCATAAGCCCCTTTAAACTGTTTAAGGGGTAGAGCACCCCTGAACCGCTGCAGGGGAGGGAGCGCTGCCGCAGAAGATCAAGCTGTCAACGATCGCCGACTCGCTTGGCGTGTCCACGGCCACGGTTTCGCTGGCCCTGCGCGACAGCCCACTGGTAGCGGGCACGACACGGGAGCGCATCAAGGAGCACGCCCGCGCGATCGGCTATATCTACAATCGCCGCGCGGCCAGCCTGCGTACCTCCCGATCCGGCATTGTAGGCGTCGTGGTTCACGACATCATGAACCCGTTCTTCGCAGAAATTCTGCGCTCGATCGAGACCGAGCTCGATCGCAGCCGTCAAACGTTCATTCTGTCCAACCACTACGATCAGCTGGAAAAGCAGCGCACTTTCCTCGACACGCTGCTTCAGCTCGGAGCCGATGGGGTGATCATGTCGCCCGCAATCGGGACGCCGGCCGCCGATATCGAGATGCTGGAAGGCAACGGCTTGCCGGCGGTTTTGATCGCACGCGAGGTAGTAGGGGCTGAAGTCCCGGTGTTTCGCGGCGATGATGCCTTCGGAATCGGGCTTGCAACCGATCACCTGATTGCGCTGGGTCACCGGCGTATTGCCATGGTGGGTGGCACGGACCAGACATCGACAGGGCGCGACCGGTACCGCGGTTACGTGGCGGCGATGGAGAAGGCAAGAATTGTAGTTGATCCGAACTGGCGCGTGGCCGGGCCCCGGACGAAGCAGGGCGGCTTCGAGGCTGCGCCGCGCTTTCTTGCCATTGCGGATCGGCCCACTGCTGCCGTGTGCTGGAACGATCTCGTGGCGATCGGCCTCATGAACGGGATCGCGCGAGCGGGCCTGACGCCGGGCGTGGAGATTTCCGTCACCGGCTACGACGACCTTGAAGAGGCGGCGATTGCCACCCCCGCTCTTACCTCCGTGTGGAATGGTCAGCGCGAGGTCGGTCGGCGTGCGGCGCGCGCTTTGCTTGACCGGCTGAACGGCGTGGCGTTTCACGCTCCGCAGGACCTCATCACGCCCGAACTGCATGTCCGGCAGTCAACCGGCAATCCGCTTGAACGCGGCTGACCGACCGGGTGCACAAACGAAAACAGCGAGCCGAAGCCCGCTGTTCTCCACTTCAACCGAAGTCGAAGATTACATCGCGTTGACCTTGCGGCACACGTTCAGGGTCGATTCCGGCAGATCGCGCTGCTGCGCTGCGATGCCTTCTTCGCTACAGCCAGCCTTGGCTGCTTCCTGTTCCTGAACCGTCAGGCCGCCCCACCAGGTTGCCAGGTCCGCATCCGACTTCATCGTCGTGCGAGTGCTGTCGGTGTAGAAGCTGTCGATCATTTCATTAGGCAGCATTGGCACGCCGCGCTCGTTCTGCTGAGCAGTCGCATTGGAGCCACCCGACTGGGTCTGCTGCGTCGTCGTCGAGGTTTGAGCGAAAGCCGTGCCGGCAGCCATGGTTGCGGCGAGGGCGAGAGCAAAAATCTTGGTCTTCATAGAGGTGATCCTTTGTTTGACAATTGGACGACCATCGTAGCGGACGATCGAGGGGGGAACGCCCGTTTCGCAGTGGGGTTCCCACTTCGCGTCACCGGGTCCGAAATTGTTGCAAGAGAAAGCTTTGCGTGATTTGGCAGCGAAAGGAAAAAACGCGCGGAGCCGGATCATTGGCCACTGACCACCCACTTGTTCTGATTGTCGGCTCTTTGATGCGGCATGCCGTGGAGCAAATCGAAGCGGAGTTTGCCACGCGGCAGATACGGGCAGGGGATGTCGCCCTTCTCCAAAACGAAGAACGTGAAGCCGTTCGCGCGATTGCGCCGCACATGATCCCGATCACAGCGGAGTTGATGGACGCTTTGCCGAACCTTGAGATCGTCGCGTCCTTCGGAGTCGGCTATGACAGCGTGGATGCAGCGTATGCGGGCCGCAGCGGCATCATGGTGACCAACACTCCGGATGTGCTCACCGAAGAAGTGGCAGATACGGCGATCGCCCTGCTCCTGAACACGGTGCGCGGCTTCAACCGTGCCGAGCAGTATCTGCGAAACGGACGCTGGGAGCGCGAAGGCTCTTTCCCCCTGTCTGCCGGAACGCTGCGCGGCCGCACGGTTGGCATCTTTGGAATGGGGCGGATCGGCCAGGCCGTTGCACGGCGCCTGGAGGGCTTCGACGTGTCCATCGCCTACCACAACCGCCGGCCAGTGGAAGGCGCGGGCTACGCATATTACCCGTCGCTGCTCGACTTGGCGCAGGCCGTGGACACCTTGATCAACGTGGCGCCGGCGACCACCGAAACACGTGGCGCGGTGAACGCTGACGTTCTGGCGGCCCTGGGCCCTTCAGGCGTGCTCATCAACATCGGCCGGGGCTCAACCGTGGACGAGAACGCCCTGATTGACGCGTTGCAGCGCGGTACGATCTTTGCTGCCGGGTTGGACGTCTTCGCAAATGAGCCCAGCGTGCCAGAAGCGCTGCTACAAGCGCCCAACGCGGTTCTCCTGCCGCATGTTGGTTCAGCGTCGCAGCACACGCGGCAAGCCATGGCGGACCTTCAGGTCGCCAACCTGCGCAGCTGGTTTGAAGGCGGCAAGGCTTTGACCCCGGTGCCGGAAACCGTGCACGTGACCCGCAAGGGGAGCTGACCTACTACTCCGCAGCACTCCGCATTGCCTGCATGCCTTCAGCGCGGGCACGAACGGCATCGCCGAACGCGCGGAAGATCCGAGCGGACGCGTCGTCGCTGCTCGCCCAATATTCGGGATGCCACTGCACGCCGACGGCAAAGGCACGCGCGCCGCGAACGGAGACCGCTTCCACGGTGCCATCTGGCGCAACCGCCTCGACCTGAAGCTGGCTGCCCAGCCGATCGATGGCTTGCCTGTGGACGCTGTTAACCTGAATTTCGCCGGCCCCAAAAATGTCTGCGAGACAGGTGTCCGGTTTGATCTCGACGGCTTGCCGGATGCCGAAGCGGACATCGTGATGATCGCCCGGCGGTGCGCGGTGATCGTGGCGGCCTGGCAGATCCTGGATTTCCGTGGCGAGCGTGCCACCGAGCGCCACGTTCAATTCCTGAATGCCGCGGCAGATCGCAAGCAGAGGCACGCCGCCCTCGATCGCCGCACGGATCAGCGGCAAGGTGGTCGCGTCGCGCTGCGGATCATAGGGGCCGTTTTCTTCGGTCGCTTCCTGTCCATACAATTCAGGATGAACGTTGGACTTGGAACCGGTGATCATCAGCCCATCAACGCGGCTCAAGAGATCGGCGGGATCGATGCGATCACCAAGCGCGGGCACCAGAAGCGGCACCACGCCTGCCACCTCGCGAGCAGCTATCAGATATTGCTGCGGCGTCGCATGCCAGGTGTAGTTGTCGAACAGCCGGACATCGGTTGGAACGGCGACAAGCGGCAAGGTCATGATCAACTCCTTGCGGCGGGACAAGCGGACCCGCCTCACATCAGCGTTGTCTACGACGCGCCCGCTTCATTTCCAAGCCATCCGTTCAGCTTCCGAGGAAATCTGCCAGGCCTCGCCCGGCGGCAAAGGCGCCGTAGCCAAGCGCGATGAAGTAGATCACCGTGGCAATGAGCGTGAGGTAGCCGAAAAGCACGAAGAGCCCGTCGCGCTGGGAAATGCCCAGGCACAAAAACAACACCGCGAAAGCGGGCAGCGTGTTGGAGAACGGCACGAGGCCAAGGGGGAAAAGCAACAAGATGCCACCGGCCATGATGGCAAATCCGTTGAAGCGGCTGATCAGGCTGCCATCCGTCAGCGCACGCATCCTCGGCTTGATCACAGTCTCGATCTTGGCCACGATCTTTGCGCCACGCTTCAGAATGTCCTTCAACTTCTCGGCATCGATCGGACGCTTCATGATCTTTTCTGGCAGCCAGGGCGCCCGATTGGTGATGATGCCAACGCTGATCAGGATGATCGCTATTCCAAACACCGTGGAAACGCCGGGGATGGACACCGGCAGAAGAAACGGGATGGTCAAAAGGGCGCAAAGCAGGAGAAGACCCTGTTCGCCAATCATTGCGACGAGTTCCTGCAGCGTGACGTGTTCACCGCGTATGGTGTCGATCGTGCGCTTCAGGGCGTGTCGCAGCGTTTCGGTCGTCTCGTTGAAGGCTGTCATCGGATCCCTGCCAAGTCGCTGCCACACCATCTATGGTGAGCCTGCCATAGCGGCCAGACCCTAAGC
The DNA here is from genome assembly GCF_017813335.1 of Tianweitania sediminis. Taxonomy (GTDB): domain Bacteria; phylum Pseudomonadota; class Alphaproteobacteria; order Rhizobiales; family Rhizobiaceae; genus Tianweitania; species Tianweitania sediminis. Next base: position 1,243,843 of record NZ_JAGIYY010000001.1, read on the forward strand.
CGTTCTTACCAGCCTTGCGCGGGCGGAAGTGCAGTGCGGCTAAGTGTTTAGGTGCAGACTGCTAGACTAAGCACCACCACCGTGTATGTATGGCCTACCATTCCGGTCGCCAGCCGTGGCGACGGGGGGAACCATCGAGAATACGTTCTACAGATCCGGAGGAGCTTTATGGATCGTCGTACCTTTATCACCAAGGCCGGGTTTGCTGGCGCCGGCGCTGCAGCAGCGGCGACCACCTTGGCCGCACCAGCCATCGCTCAAACCAACCCAAAGATCACTTGGCGCATCGCGTCTTCTTTCCCGAAGTCGCTGGAAACCATCTATGGCGGTTCCGACGATCTTTCGCGGATGGTGAGCGAAGCCACGGAAGGCAACTTCACGCTTCAGCCGTTCGCAGCCGGTGAAATCGTTCCTGGTCTCCAGGCCGCTGACGCGGCAACGGCTGGCACGGTGGAAGTCGCCCACACGGTTGGTTACTACTACGTCGGCAAGGATCCGGCCTGGGCGCTCGGCGCAGCGGTTCCGTTTGCGCTTTCCTCGCGCGCCATGAACGCCTGGCACTATCATGGCGGCGGTATCGACCTTTATAACGAGTTCCTCGGCAAGCAGGGTCTGATCGGTTTCCCGGGCGGCAACACCGGCACCCAGATGGGTGGTTGGTTCCGCAAGGAGATCAACACCGTTGCCGACATCAACGGCCTGAAGATGCGCATCGCCGGTCTGGCCGGTCAGGTGATGACCAAGCTCGGTCTTGTTCCGCAGCAGCTTGCTGGTGGCGACATTTATCCGGCGCTCGAGCGCGGCACGATCGATGCGGCCGAGTGGGTTGGCCCCTACGATGACCAGAAGCTCGGCTTCCAGAAGGTCGCGCCGTACTACTACTATCCCGGCTGGTGGGAAGGTGGCCCGACGGTCCACTTCATGTTCAACAAGGCAGCCTATGAAGGCTTGCCGGAGCACTACAAGTCGCTGTTGCGCACAGCCTGCCAGGCGACCGACGCGAACATGCTGCAGAAGTATGATCATCTGAACCCGACGGCCATTCGCAACCTTGTTGCCAATGGCGCTCAGCTGCGTCCGTTCAGTGCAGAAATCCTGAACGCCTGCTATGATGCGGCCAACGAGCTGTATGCCGAGATCGAAGGCCAGAACGAAGGCTTCAAGAAGATCTGGGATTCGATCAAGGCGTTCCGCAAGGACCACTACCTGTACACGCAGGTTGCGGATTACACCTACGACAGCTTCATGGTTCAGCTGCAGCGCGCCAACAAGCTCTGATCAGACACCACTGCACAACAAGAGCCCCGGCATCCGCCGGGGCTTTTTTTGTCCGTGAGCGGGTCCAGAAAAACAATTCCTAAAGCCCAAAAGAAAAACCCCGGCGCGCAGGCCGGGGTTGGTGTCCACCTCAGTTGAAGGACGGTGGTGGCGGGATCGCCGGTGCGGCTGGGGCAGGCGCGGCCGGGGCAGGTGCCGCAGGAGCCGGTGCAGCAGGCGGCTGCGTCGGTGCGGTCTGGCCCGGGAACGCCGGCGGGGCGCCGAAGCTGGGTGCTTCCATGCTCGGAAGACCGAAGCTTGGCAGACCACCACCGTCACCGCCGAAGCTCGGGATCTCGATCTGGATCGTCGACGGATCAACCGGCGCGACATTCCCCTTGTAGCGCATTACCATGCCAGGGAAGGCGATCACGAGCGCAACCATCAGCAGTTGGACGAACACGAAGGGTGTTGCGCCCCAGTAGATCTGCCCGGTGGTCACCGGCGCGATGGTCTTTCCCGTCACGCGATCGACATAAGGCACGCGGGCCGCAACCGATCGCAGGAAGAACAAGGCAAAGCCGAACGGCGGATGCATGAAGCTGGTTTGCATGTTCACACCAAGCAGCACGCCGAACCAGATCAGATCGATCCCGAGCGAATTCGCGGCCGGCGCTAGTAGCGGCACGATGATGAAGGCGAGTTCGAAGAAGTCGAGGAAGAACGCCAGGAAGAAGACCAGGATGTTCACCACGATCAGGAAGCCCATCTGGCCGCCCGGCAGCGAAGTGAGCAGGTGCTCAACCCAAAGGTGACCGTTCACGCCATAGAAGGTGAGCGAGAAGACGCGTGCACCAAGCAGGATGAACAGCACGAAGGATGACAGCCTTGTGGTGGCGTAAAGGGCGCCTTTGACGACCTCCATGTTCAGACGGCCCTTGAAGGCTGCCAGGATCAGGGCGCCGACTGCACCCATTGCGCCACCCTCGGTCGGCGTTGCGATGCCGAGGAAGATCGTGCCAAGCACAAGGAACACCAGCGCCAAAGGCGGGATCAGGACAATGATGACCTGCTGCGCCAGTCGCGACATGATGTTGAGCCCCATTGCGCGATCAATGATCGTGAACAGGTAGATGGCCAGCACGCCCACGACCCCGCCGAGGATGTCGGCGTTCGCGCCTTGTGACTCATAAAGAAGGACATGAGCGCCGTAGCCGATTGCGGCGCAGACGACCAGGGCCACAAGAAGCGAAGTCACGCCATTGCCGAGAGTGCGCGCTTCAAGCGGCAGGGCGGGCAGCATTTGCGGCCGGAAGATCGACAAGCCGGCGATGTAGATGAGGTAAAGGCTGGTCAGCACGAGGCCGGGCACCAGCGCGCCCGAATACATGTCGCCAACCGAACGACCAAGCTGATCCGCAAGCACGATCAGCACCAGCGATGGTGGGATGATCTGCGCGAGCGTGCCGGAGGCAACGATCACGCCCGAGGCGATACGGCGATCATATCCATAGCGCAGCATGATCGGCAGCGAGATGAGCCCCATGGCGATCACCGATGCTGCCACCACGCCGGTCGTGGCAGCAAGGAGCGCGCCCACGAGGATCACGGCGTAAGCCAAACCGCCGCGGACCGGGCCGAAAAGCTGCCCAATCGTGTCGAGCAGGTCTTCCGCCATGCCGCTTTTTTCCAGCACGATCCCCATGAAAGTGAAGAAGGGGATGGCCAGCAGCGTTTCGTTGGCCATCGTGCCCCAGAAGCGGTCCGGAAGCGCGTAAAGAAGCGGCCATGACAGCGTGATGTTTCCGCCGGACAACGGTGCCAGTTCCACACCGATGAAGAAGAACAGCAGTCCGTTGGCTGCGAGCGAAAACGCGACGGGGTAGCCGAGGATCAGGAAGAAGATCAGCGAAACGAACATGATCGGCGCCATGTTCTCGGCAATCAGAGCCATCATGGACGCGCATCCTCATTGGGGGTTTCGCCGGCGAGTGCGGCGGCTCCATGGGCGGAAACAAAAGGCGAGGGATCATCTATGCGCCCGGTCATCACGGCGATTTTCTTGATGATCTCCGAGAAACCCTGCAGCCCCAGTTGAGCGAAGCCGATTAGCAGCAGGCTCTTGGCCGGCCAGATCAGAAGACCGCCGGCGCTCGAGGACACCTCGCCGTTTCGATAGGACAAAAGGAAATAGGGAATGAAGTACCAGATCATTAGAAGCACGAATGGCATCAGGAAAAAGAGATGGCCGAGGAGGTCGATCCAGTGCTGCGTACGTCGCGACCACATGCCGTAAACGATATCGACGCGGATATGCTCGTTCTGTTTCAGCGTATAAGCGGCCGCCAGCAGAAAGGCCGCACCGAACAGGTACCACTGCAGTTCAAGCCAGGCGTTCGATGACATGTTGAACGTCTTGCGCACGACCGCATTGCCGGCGCTGACGAGGATTGCAGCAAGGATCGCCCAAGCGATGGCCTTGCCGATCACCTCGTTGAGGCGATCGATGGCCCGTGACAGGGCAAGGAGAGCGGACATTTCATGACCTCCCAAACAAACATCGACGCGGTGTTCCGCGTCGGACTCCCTCCGGCGTGCAGCTTGCACGCTCAAGCTTTTGTGCCGGACGGGCTGATCGCACGGGCGACTAGCAGCTTTGCGGCGGTGGGGAAAGTGCGCCAGGGAGCGCAAACCCCAGCTATTCAGCCGGCTTGCGAGGAAGTGATCGCACCGGTGCGTCGGAGTGGTAACCGGGCTCCTGGCTTCTGCGTCATAAACACGCCCATGACTTTTGCTTCTTGCAAGCCTTGGGTGGGCGATATTGTTTGACGACCTGCGCGCGAGCCTGAACATAGTCGGCAACGGATTCCACGCTGGCACGGAAGATCGGTGCCTACGCAGAGGAGGATCTCCCAATGACGCTGCATGCCGTTTCGCTGGACGACAAGTTCGACCTGTCCAAGGAGCGCATCTTCTTGAACGGCTCACAGGCGGTTGTGCGCATGCTCCTGATGCAGCGCGAAAGCGATCGCCGCGCTGGGTACAACACGGCAGGTTTCGTTTCGGGCTACCGCGGTTCGCCGCTTGGCGGCCTCGACCAGCAATTGTGGAAAGCACGCCAGCAGCTTTCGGGGTCCGACATCGTGTTTCAGCCGGGCCTCAACGAGGAATTGGCTGCAACAGCCTGTTGGGGCACGCAGCAAACGGAACTGCTGGGCGAGGGCAAGCACGATGGGGTTTTTGCGCTCTGGTACGGCAAGGGACCCGGGGTTGACCGATCGGGCGACGTGTTCCGCCACGCCAATCTGGCCGGTTCTTCCCCGCACGGCGGTGTGCTGGCCCTGATGGGCGACGACCACACGGCAGAATCATCAACCAACGCGCATGCCACGGAGTTTCTGTTTGTTGATACGATGATCCCGATCTTCAACCCCGCCGGCGTGCAGGAGCTGATCGACTACGGCCTTTATGGCTATGCGCTATCGCGTTTTGCGGGCACCTGGGCTGCGCTGAAATGCGTGAAGGACAACATCGAGTCCACCGCCTCCGTTGATGTGTCGCTTGAGCGGCTTGGGATCGTGCTGCCGGAAATCGACTTGCCTCCAGGCGGATTGAGCATCCGTCACGAGATCGACCAGCTCGGTCAGGAAGGACGCCTGCACAACTACAAGCGTGCCGCAGCCGCGGCGTTCATTGCAGCGAACAACCTCAACCAGATCGTCTTTTCGGGCGGCGTTGACGCGAAGATCGGGATCATCACCACCGGCAAGAGTTATCTGGACGTCCGCCAGGCGCTGGAAGACATCGGCATCGACGAACGTCGCGCCAACCAGATCGGCATCCGGTTGTTCAAGATCGCCTGTCCGTGGCCGCTCGACTACCAGCACCTGCGAGAGTTTGCCCGCGGTCTCGAGATGGTGATCGTCGTGGAAGAAAAGCGCTCGCTGATCGAAACACAGGTGCGCGAAAATCTCTACGGTACGGCCAGCCAGCCGGTCGTCGTGGGCAAGCGGGACGAGCGCGGCGAAACGCTGTTTTCTCCGCAAGGGGCGCTCGATCCCAACGATATCGCCATCGCGCTCGGGGAACGGGTTTTGCGCGTGATCGGCCCGGCGGAAGACATCGCCGCCAGGGTGAACAAGCTCAAGCAGTTCCAGGCCATGCTGGCCGACACAAAGGATGTGGCCGGGCGAACGCCCTATTTCTGCTCGGGCTGCCCGCACAACTCGTCGACGAAGGTGCCGGAAGGCTCCCTTGCCGGCGGCGGCATCGGCTGCCATTTCATGGCGTTGTGGATGGACCGCTCGACGGTGGGCTTCACCGCCATGGGCGGGGAAGGCGCGCAATGGGTGGGGCAGGCACCGTTTTCCAAGCGCGAACACCTGTTCCAAAACCTCGGCGACGGCACCTATAACCATTCCGGCTCATTGGCGCTGCGCTTTGCGCTCGCGAGCGGGGCGAACATCACCTACAAGATCCTCTACAACGACGCGGTGGCCATGACCGGCGGCCAACCGCATGAGGGCAGCCTGACCCTCGACATGATCGCAGCGCAGGTTCGCGCCGAAGGTGTCCAGCGCATCGCCGTTGTGACGGACGAGCCGACGAAATATGCTGGTAAGGTTCAGTTTCCCGCCGGTGTCACCATCGATCACCGGGACGACCTTGATCGCGTGCAGCGTGATCTGCGCGAGCTGAAAGGCGTCAGCGTTCTGCTTTATGACCAGACCTGCGCCGCGGAAAAGCGCCGTCGGCGCAAGCGCGGCACATTTCCCGACCCGGACAAGCGGGTCATCATCAACGATCTCGTGTGTGAAGGCTGTGGCGACTGCGGTGTGCAGTCGAACTGCGTGTCCGTGCAGCCGCTCCAAACGGAGTTTGGTCGCAAGCGGCGCATCGACCAATCGAGCTGCAACAAGGATTTCTCCTGCGTTAAGGGCTTCTGCCCTTCCTTCGTGACGGTGCACGGGGGCAAGCTTCGCAAGACAGAAGGGCTGGCGGGGACGGAAGACCCGCTGGCCGGCGTGCCTGACCCCGAGCCGGCGGTGCTTGGAAAAAGCGGCTGGGCTGCGGTGATCGACGGTGTCGGCGGCACGGGCGTTGTTACCATCGGCGCAGTGCTCGGAATGGCAGCGCATCTCGAAGACAAGGGCTGCGGGATGATCGACATGGCCGGCCTCGCGCAAAAGGGTGGCGCCGTGTTCAGCCATGTCCGCATCGCGCCGACACCCGCCGACATCCACGCGATCCGGGTTTCCGCAGGCAAGGCAGACCTGATCCTTGGCTGCGACCTCGTTGTGTCCGGCAACAAGAAGGTGCTTTCGGCTGCTCGCGAAGGAGAGACGCTGTTTGTTGCCAACACTGCCGAGGTGATGCCCGGCGACTTCGCGCGCATGGCCGACTTCTCCCTGCCTACCGAACGGCTGAAGAAGGCGATCCGCACGGCTGTGGGCGAAGACCGCGCCTTTTTCTTTGACGCGACCCGTGCGGCTTCCGCCCTGTTCGGCAATTCGCTTGGCGCCAACATGCTGCTTCTCGGCATGGCCTTTCAGAAGGGTGGCCTGCCCTTGAGCGCGGCTGCGGTCGAAAGGGCGATCGAGCTCAACGGTGAAGCCGTGGCCATGAACATCGCCGCGTTCCGCTGGGGCCGGCGGGCGGCTTGTGACCCGGCATTTGTTCGCGACCTCGCAGACAAGCGCACAGCCGGCTCCTCAGAGCCGGCGCTTGCCCTCACGCTGGCCGAGATTGTCGAGCGGCGGGCGGCGTTTCTTGTTGGCTACCAGAACGAAGCCTATGCACGCCGCTACAAGGATCGGGTGGCGCAACTTGCCGCAGCGGAAGATCGCGTGGCGCCGAACTCCACGGTTGTGGCGGAAGCCGCCGCGCGCAGCCTGTTCAAGCTGATGGCGATCAAGGACGAGTATGAGGTTGCGCGGCTTTACACCGACGGAAGCTTCGCGCGCCAGTTGAGCAACCAGTTCAGCAGCTATGATCGGCTGGAGTTTCATCTTGCACCACCGATCCTTGGCCGGCGCGACGCGGCTGGTCGCGCGAAGAAATCGAGCTTCGGGCCTTGGATGTTGCGCGGCTTCAACGTGCTCGCCAGGCTGAAGCGCCTGCGCGGAACGCCGCTCGACCCGTTCGGCTACATGGCAGAGCGGCGCATGGAGCGCACACTGCTCGCCGACTTCGAAGCGGATCTCGATCTCATCGAGGCGCAGCTTGCACCCGGGCGCATCGAAGCTGCCGCCGCGTTGGCCTCCTTACCCCTGACCATCCGGGGCTTCGGGCACGTGAAGCACGCCAACGCCGAGAAAGCGCAAGCGGAGCGCCTTCGCTTGCGTGAACGCCTGCAAGCGGCATTGCCCGTGCAGCTTGAAGCAGCTGAATAGCCGGGGAACGACGTATTTTACCCCCGGCTAAACCTTTGTTAAGCCGGGTGTGGCAGTGTTCTGGCACCTTGGTGTGCCGGACCATGCCCAACTCAAATCCCAAAGCGATCTCGGACGATATCTATGTAGGGTTCGTCCAGTCGCTCTTCACGAATCCGGCTGTGCTCCTCGTCGGAGCCTTGTGCCACGGCCTGCTTGGCGCCTTGGTCTACCTCCGAACCGGCGACCCGATCTATGGCGTTCTGGCCCTCGTCATGTTTGCCGCGGGCGCATTCCGTTTCTGGATGGTTGGGCGTGTCGAGGAATCGACGATTGGCGATATCAAGCAAGCCATGAGGCGCGAAAAGCAGTACATTCTGCTTGGGACGCTGCAAGGCGCAGGAGTCGGTGCTTTTGCATTTGTCGCCTTTTACGTTCGCCCGGATGCCTTTGCGGAGCTAGCGGCCCTGTCCGCGGCGCTCGGCGGCGCCATCACCATCGCCGGCCGCAATTATGGCTCGCGCAAGATGGTGATGATCCTGTCCGTGACGGCCGTCGTGCCGATCTCGCTCGGCCTGATGCTGAAGGGTGACATCTTCAACATCGTTCTCGGCCTCCTGATCTTCCCGTTCATGTTCATCACGAGCAAGATCGCAGACCTTGTTCGGACGGTACTTTTCACCGCCATCGAGCAAAGCAAGCGCTCGACCAAGCTCGCGCATCAATTTGACCGGGCGTTGAACACGATGCCTGACGGTCTGATCATGTTCGACCATACCCGGCATGTGGTTGTTGCGAATACCCAAACCGCTGAAGCTCTGGGTTTCGCGTCACCGGAAACGATGACGGGGCGCACGCTCCTTAGTCTCCTGCTGCGGGCAGTGGCCGCCGGGCTGCTGGACTACAAGGAGGCACGCTACATCGAGGCGCAGCTGGCGCGGGCCCTGCAGGAAAAGCGTGACCGGAAGATCCTGGTCGGGTTTTCGGACGGACGTCACTTCGAACTGTCGGCGCGGGGCGGGTCGGACGAATTGGCGGTCGTGACCTTTGAAGACATCACAACCCGAGTCGCGGCCGAACAGAAGATCCAGCACATGGCGCGCTACGATCTCCTCACCGGCCTGCCCAATCGCGGCTACTTCAACGAACTCGTACTGCAAGCCATGGAAACGGGAACGCAGAACCGCTGTTGCGCCGTCATCATCTTTGACCTCGACGACTTCAAGACCATCAACGACACGCTGGGTCACCCTGTCGGCGATGGCCTGATTGACGCCCTAGGAAAGCGTCTTTCCGCCCTTATCGGTCCAGGCACTTTCGTTTGCCGTTTTGGCGGCGACGAATTCATGCTCTACCTGGACGATCTTTCCGACGAAGCAGAGTTGACGACCTGGCTTGATGCCATGCTCGAAAACCTGGATCAGACCGTGGACGTGTCAGGACACCGTATCCGCTGCCAGATGAGCGCTGGCGCCGTTGTTGGCACACCTGCAAAAGACAATCTGAACGACATGGTCACGCGAGCAGACCTGGCCCTCTACAGGGCGAAGGAGCTCGGCAAGAACGGTTGGCATCTGTTTGAAGCCTCGCTCGACAAGGCATTGCGCGAGCGACAGCTGATGCGCGCTGAACTCCGCGAGGCGCTTGCCGGATCTGGGCTTCACGTCGTTTACCAGCCAATCGTCTCGCTACAGACGATGCGCATCGACAGCTGTGAAGCCCTTTGCCGCTGGCAAAGCGATGTGCTCGGCACCGTTCCGCCGGCACTCTTCATCCCGCTTGCGGAAGAAATGGGAGTGATCTCCGAAATCACCGCATTCGTCTTGAACGCGGCCTGCCAGGAATGCTGCGCGTGGCCAAACGAGCTTTCCGTATCGGTCAATCTTTCCGCTTGGGACTTCGCCGATGGTGATCTGGTGAATGTCGTGAAGTCTGCCTTGGAACGGACAGGGCTGGCCTCGCACCGCCTTGAACTGGAAATCACCGAAACCGCCGTTCTCCAAGACAAAGGCGCAACGGCGGAGGTCCTGGACCAGTTGAAGGCTCTGGGCGTTAGAATTGCGCTTGATGATTTCGGAACGGGCTATTCGAGCCTCAGCTACCTGCACCGCTTGCCGCTAGACAAGATCAAGATCGACCGTTCCTTCCTTGTCGACGTCGACAGCAATGAACGATCAATGGAGCTGTTGAAGGGCGTGGTTTCACTTTCCAAAGCGCTTGGCTTGCAAGTCACCGTTGAAGGCGCTGAAACCACGGAACAGCTCAAGATGTTGTCTTCGTTGATCAAGCCTGACTTTGTGCAGGGCTTTGTCTTCGGATCAGCCCTCAGCGGCAAAGGCGTGGAGGCAATTTCGCGCTTCATCTTGCCGATCAAGAAGGATGAACCGGGGCGAGTTCCGGCCCTGACAAGCGCCTTCTGATCCGGGCCCTCTGCGAGTTAAGGTTAACGGAACGTAAATTAGCGGCTCTGCATTCACATCTATTCCTGACAGGGGGATCAAGCTACGGTCTTCCCCAGGCGGACGGACGAGGCAAGCGGCGTGCAGGCAATATTCGGGAGCGCCTCAAGCGAGGCGGCGGCATCTCCCACCGTGGGCATACAAAACTCCTTCACTAGAAACGTTTCTGCGCTTCTGGAGAAAGTGGAATACCGGCGCTGCGATAGTGGCGAAGACGCCGAAGCGATCTACCGGCTGAGATACAAAGCTTACCGTGCCTTTGGGTTCGTGTCTCCCAACGAGCGGTGCTTCACGACCGACCATCTGGACGACGCCGAAAACTGCTATCGGTTTGGCGTTTATCTTGAAGGAAATCTTGTCAGCACGGTCCGTGTCCACCACCAAACAAGGGACACGCCCGATGCGCCGGTGATGAGCGTCTTCGGGGATGTGCTGCTTCCAAGGCTGAAAGCCGGCGAAAGCTTCATTAATCCCAGTTTGCTGGCAGCGGATCCGGAGTTCACGCGTATCTACAAGGCGCTGCCTTACATCACGCTTCGCCTCGCCGTCGTGGCAAACAACTACTTCCAAACGACGAGCTGCGTTTGCATGGTTCGTGACGAACATACAGCCTTTTACCAGCGCATCTTCGGATCCGTTCAGGCTGGAGATCCGCGCAGCTATCCGCCGTTCAGCGTTCCTGTTTATCTTTATGACTCGGATTGCGCGACAAACCTGGCCAAGACGATCCAGCGCTTTCCCTTCTTCAAGGCAACGCCGCTGGAAGAGCGTTTGCTGTTCAGCAAGCGCGGGCATCAGGAACTCCCCTCCTTGACGGTTCTTCCTTCCACGAAATACATCCGGGCCGCCTGAAGCGCTCGCAGGAGCACGCCGAGGGGAGCGAACAATTGTTTCGGAGAAGCGCGGTGGGTGAAGAACTTCATGAGCGCTCGGATGCCGATGGCGCATCCGACAACGTTGCAATCCGCGACATCTCCGTCCTGTCGGACAACTGGTACACGTTGCGCAAGTACGTCCTCGACGTGAAGCGACGCGACGGCACTTGGCAGCGTCAGGAGCGGGAAGCTTACGACCGGGGCAACGGCGCCGGCGTCCTGCTTTACAACTCCCGGTCCAGGACCATCGTGCTGACGCGCCAGTTCCGCTTGCCCACCTTCGTGAACGGCGTGGAAGATGGGATGATGCTGGAAGTGCCGGCCGGTTTGCTGGACGGGCGTGATCCCGCGGAGGCGATCCGGCGCGAGGTCGAGGAAGAAACCGGCTACACCATTGAAGCGCCCGTGAAAGTAACCGACTGCTTTGCCAGCCCCGGCTCCGTAACGGAGCGGCTGCATCTCTTTGTCGCTGAATATGATCCAGCGTCTCGCCCCACGGCAGGCGGCGGACTTGCCGAGGAAGGTGAGGACATCGAAGTGGTGGAGATGGACTTCGATGCAGCACTGGCCGCCGTGGGGAGCGGTGAAATCCGCGATGCCAAGACGATCCTGCTGATCTACCACGCACGCGTTCACGGGCTTCTTTGAACCTCGTGCTCTCAGGCTCGTTGTGCGAGCAGCACATGGAGGTTCCGCATGAGTTTCGAAGCGCTGACGCTAACGCCGCTGATTTCTTTGATAGCGGGCGTGCTGATCCTGATCATGCCGCGGCTCCTGAACTACATCGTCGCGCTCTACCTCATTGTGATCGGATTGGTTGGCTTGTTTCCGCAAGTCGCAGCCTAGGCGGATCGCTCGCCGGAACTTCCAACGCGCGACAATCCGGCCATTGCCGAAGCCAACCACATTCGTTAAGGGCGAAGGCAGCAACAGGTGGGGATCGATTATGGCTGATCATGGACCAACTGGCCCTTTCGAGACAGGCGCCGAGATGGACTACAGTGAGCACGAGAGGACCTATTCGGGTTTTCTGGCGCTGGCGAAGTACGGCACGCTTTCCGTCGTCGCGCTCATGATCGCCATGGCCTTCGGCTTTTATGCCGGCGGCGGCTTCATCGCGTCCTTGATCCTGTTCGCGCTCATCTGCGGCATCGGCACCTATTTCATGCGGGCGGCCTGATTTCCCAGCCACCGGTTCTTCAACAACGGAGAGGGGGCTCGCTGTTGGCTCGGACTGTTTTCATCCCGAAGGAAGTCGATCAAGCCGAGCCGCGCGTGGCGGCATCTCCCGATACCGTGAAGCGCATGAAGGCGCTCGGGCTCGACGTCGTGGTGGAAAGCGGTGCCGGAACTGCGTCCCGCATTCCTGACGCCGAGTTCGAGAAGGCGGGAGCGAGCATCGGCAGCGCTGGCGATGCAGGCCGCGCTGACATCATTCTCAAGGTGCGCAGGCCCACCTCCGACGAGATCAGCGGCTACAGGTCCGGCACCGTTGTGATCGCCATCATGGATCCCTACGACCGGCAGGATGCCGTGGACGCCATGGGCGAGGCCGGACTTTCAGCCTTCGCGATGGAGTTCATGCCGCGCATCACGCGCGCCCAGGTCATGGACGTGCTGTCCTCCCAAGCCAATCTCGCCGGCTATCAGGCCGTGGTCGATGCGGCGGCCGTTTACGACCGCGCGCTTCCGATGATGATGACCGCCGCCGGCACCGTTCCTGCCGCCAAGGTCTTCGTGATGGGCGCAGGTGTCGCGGGACTTCAAGCCATCGCAACCGCGCGGCGGCTCGGCGCCGTGGTCACCGCAACGGACGTACGGCCAGCCGCCAAGGAGCAGGTCGCTTCCCTCGGCGCGAAGTTCGTGGCGGTGGAAGACGAGGAGTTCAAGGCCGCCGAGACTGCCGGCGGCTATGCCAAGGAAATGTCCAAGGCATACCAGGACAAGCAGGCGGCGCTGGTTGCCGAGCACATCGCCAAGCAGGACATCGTGATCACAACGGCGCTGATCCCTGGGCGTCCTGCTCCGAAGCTTGTCAGTGCTGCCATGGTTGCGGCGATGAAGCCTGGTTCGGTGATCGTCGATCTCGCGGTTGAGCGCGGCGGCAATGTCGAAGGCGCCAAGCCCGGCGAAGCAGTGACCAACGACAATGGCGTGACGATCGTCGGCTACAACAATGTTCCCGGCCGGATCGCCGCTTCCGCGTCGCTGCTTTACGCGCGCAACCTTTTTGCCTTCCTTGAAACGCTGATCGACAAAAACACCAGGGACCTCGCGATCGACCGCGACGACGAACTGGTGAAGGCCACTCTGCTGACCCATGAGGGACAGGTGGTGCACCCGAACTTCACGCGGCCGGTCGTGGAACCGAAGCCGATCATCCCCGGCCAGAACCGCGGCGACGATCCGGCAACGGATGTCAGTGCAGCACCGCAAGCATCAGAAGACAGCGAAGCGTCCACGTCCGCGAAGATGGAAGGGGGAGTGTGATGGAGAACAACTCCGTTGAAACCGCTCTTGATCAGCTCGATCGCGCCGTTGCCAACCTGCGGCTGACCCTCGACAACGCCGACAGCGTGGCTGATGCCGTGCATGTGGCGTCCGGCGGGGTTGTAGACCCGTTCGTGTTCCGGCTCGCGATCTTCGTGCTGGCGATCTTCGTCGGCTATTACGTTGTGTGGTCGGTCACGCCGGCTTTGCACACGCCGCTGATGGCGGTCACCAACGCCATCTCTTCCGTGATCGTGGTGGGGGCGCTGCTTGCCGTGGGAATTTCGGCATCAGGGCTCGCCACCGGCTTCGGCTTCATTGCGCTGGTGTTGGCCGCCGTCAACATCTTCGGCGGCTTCCTTGTGACCCAGCGCATGCTGGCGATGTACAAGAAGAAGGAGCGCTGAGCCGATGAGCGTGAACCTCGCTTCTTTTCTTTACCTCGTTTCCGGCGTCCTGTTCATCATGGCCTTGCGGGGCCTGTCTCATCCCACCACCAGCCGTCAGGGCAACACCTACGGCATGGTCGGCATGGGGATCGCGATCCTCACCACGCTGGCGCTGGCGCGCCCCACCCTGGGCGGTTTTTTCCTGATCCTTCTCGGGCTCGCCATAGGTGGCGGAGCCGGTGCGCTGATTGCGCGGCGCATCGCGATGACGTCGATGCCGCAACTGGTGGCCGCGTTCCACAGCTTGGTCGGCCTTGCTGCCGTGATGGTGGCCGCGGCCGCCATGTATGCACCTGGAAGCTTCGGCATCGGCTTGGTCGGTGCCATTCATGGCCAGGCGCTGGTGGAGATGAGCCTCGGTGTGGCGATCGGGGCGATCACCTTCACCGGCTCGGTTATCGCCTTCCTGAAGCTCGACGGACGCATGTCCGGCAAGCCGATCCTCCTGCCCATGCGCCACGTGGTCAACGCCGCACTCGGCGCGCTGCTGGTGCTTCTGATCATCCTGCTCGTCGGAACGCAAAGCTATGCCGTTTTCTGGCTGATCGTGCTTGTCTCGCTGGCGCTGGGCGTGCTGCTGATCATCCCGATCGGCGGCGCCGACATGCCGGTGGTCGTGTCCATGCTCAACTCCTATTCGGGGTGGGCTGCAGCGGCACTCGGTTTCACGCTCGGCAACCTGGCGCTCATTATCACTGGCGCGCTGGTTGGCTCATCGGGAGCAATCCTGTCCTACATCATGTGCAAGGGCATGAACCGCTCGTTTATCTCCGTCATCCTCGGTGGCTTCGGCGGCGAAACCGCTGCGGCGGTTGATGACGGCATTGAGCGCACGGTGAAGCAGGGTTCGGCCGACGACGCGGCCTACCTGATGGCGAACGCGTCCAAGGTTATCATCGTGCCCGGTTACGGCATGGCGGTGGCGCAGGCGCAGCACGCCCTTCGCGAGCTGGCCGACCGGCTGAAGGCGAATGGCGTTGAAGTAAAATATGCGATCCATCCGGTCGCGGGACGTATGCCAGGCCACATGAACGTGCTGCTTGCAGAGGCCAACGTTCCCTATGACGAGGTTTTCGAGCTCGAAGACATCAATTCGGAGTTCGCGCAGGCTGACGTTGCCTATGTAATCGGCGCAAACGACGTGACGAACCCGTCGGCACGCGACGACAAATCGTCGCCGATCTACGGGATGCCGATCCTGGACGTCGACAAGGCCAAGACGTGCTTGTTCGTGAAACGATCGCTCGGCTCCGGTTACGCCGGCATCGACAACACGCTGTTCTACAAGGACGGCACCATGATGCTGCTCGGCGATGCCAAGAAGATGACGGAAGACATCGTCAAGGCGATGGACCACTGACGAGTAAAAGGCCGGCGAAAGCCGGCCTTTTACGTTTCAGGCGCGAGGCGCCTCACTTGTAGGAATAGGTGAGCTCCAGACCGGCCACGGCCACCGCGAGGTTCAGGCCGGTTTGTGCCTGAGCGCTGAGCGGCTGCAAGGTGAAGCTTGTGCGAGGACCGCCTGTCAGCAGGTTCGCGCCTGCACCAACCACGATGCTGGCTTCGGCATTGGCACCATAGTAGTTGCCGGCCAATTCGCCTTCGCCGAGGTTATAATTCACACCAAACACGGCCCAATGAAGGTTGCCGTTCTGGGTCATGCCGAGGTCGAGGCCAAGCTTGGAGATCATCCCACTGTAGCGCTGGACCGAACCGCCGCGCGACGGGCGATATTCGCAATCCACCGCCTTGTTGGAGCCGATCACATAGCTGGTGCCGCCCTGAATGTCACAGCTGAGCACGCCAAGCTGGACGCGTTCACTCGCGGATGCAGGGACGGCGACAACGCCAGCTGCGAGCGCGGAAAGAACGAGCAAAGACTTCATGATGAAAACTCCCGATTTGAACGGGGAGTGAACTCAGCGAAGTCCGCCAGGTTCCCGGGACACGTCCGGCCGCCCATCACGATTTGCAACCGGATGTGGTTGATCCGGTTACGGTCAGCCGGTCCTGCGCGTGCGAGCGAGTCCGTCCACGGCGGGCTTGTAGTTCGGATCGAGCTGCGCTGCCCGCGCAAACGATTTGGAAGCGCGCGCGGTGTCGCCGCGCTTTTCGTAAACCAGCGCCTGATTTGCCCAGCTTTCGGCCACTTCGCCGTTGAGCTTGATGGCGACGTTGAAGTCGGCAAATGCGTTTTCATCGTCCCCGAGGGCGAGGTAGGACAGACCGCGACCATTGTAGCCATTCGGCTGGTCCGGCGCGAGCGAGATCGTGGTGGCGAAGTCCTCGATGGCGAAGTTGTGCTGGCCGCTTGTCTGATAGAGCAGACCGCGACCATTGTAAGCGCGTGGATCCGTGGTGTTCATCTGGATCGCGCGCTCATAATCCTGCAGCGCCTGGCGTGATTGCCCGGCGAGGCGGTACACGTCGCCGCGCCCGATATAGGCGACGTCGTAGCTGTTGTTGATCTGCAGCGACCGATTGTAGTCGGCAATCGCCGACGCCTGATCGCCGAGATAACGGTGGATCAGAGCCCGATTTGCATAAGCTTGGTAGAACTGCGGATTGATCGCAATCGCCTGGTCGAAATCCTTGAGCGCCTGGCGATATTCACCGGCGCGTCCATACGCCGAGCCGCGAACGTTGTAGGCTTCGGCGTCGCGCGGGTTGCGATCGATCACCGATGTCAAAGACGCGATGTTTTCACTCGATCCCTGCGCCGCCTGTATGCTGGCTACCTCACCCAAGCTCGCCGTTTGGCAGGCGCCCAAGGCGAGCACCGGCAAAAGAACCAGCAGCGGGGTTGCGCTTCGGCGTTTCAGTTGCATCGAATGATTCCACATCGGAGACTCTCTCCCCATCACGGCGTCCGCAGCGCGAACCCGAATCAAGCTCAGCCAAAGGCCAGCCTAGGCGCTTCTGGTAAACGAAAAGCGGCGGTGCGACCGATCCGTCGCGCCACCGCCTGCCTTAAGTCTCAGAAAAGCGTCGAAAAGTTGACGGGCTCAGCGCGCCGTCGGCCGAGCGGTTGCCGCAGGCTTCGGTGCTGCGATCAGACCTTCGCGCTGGGCGCGCTTGCGAGCAAGCTTGCGGGCGCGGCGCACGGCTTCCGCCTTCTCACGGGCGCGCTTTTCCGACGGCTTCTCGTAATGATCCCGCATCTTCATCTCGCGAAACACACCTTCGCGCTGAAGCTTCTTCTTGAGCGCACGCAGCGCCTGATCGACATTGTTGTCGCGAACGAGTACCTGCACGGGATCCCTGTTCCACCGGTTGGAGAGGCCAAACAAAAATTCGGCCCATGCCAAGCGGCATCGGGCCACTGCTGTCGCGTGCACACGGCCCGCGATCTTTCGCGCCATTATCAGATCGGCGAGGCAGTGTCCATCGGCTTTCCGTAACGTCGCCTCCCGCTTCTTAGCCGGGATGCGACCTCGCGAAGCAGGTGGTGCGGCGCAAAGCGGCAAGCCCCGTCGCAATCAGCGCAAAGGTGGAAGCGGCTTTTCAGTAGTGCTACACACCGGCAATGACGAAGCGGCCGCCGATCGACGCACGAGGGCTGGCGCTTCCGTTTTCACGCGGTTTCGACGAGGCTCTGCCATGCGGAAATATTCGGTCTTTGCGATCGCGCGCGAAGCGATGCGCGGCCATAAGGGCTGGGAACAGCAGTGGACGTCGCCCGAACCGCGCAAGGACTACGAGGTCCTGATCATTGGCGCCGGCGGGCATGGGCTCGCAACTGCTTACTACCTCGCCAAGGAACACGGCATCACCGACATTGCCGTCCTGGAAAAAGGCTGGCTCGGCGGCGGCAACACCGGCCGAAACACCACCATCATCCGTTCGAACTACCTGTATGACGAGAGCGCCGGCATCTACAACCACGCGCTGAACCTGTGGGACGGTCTTTCTCAGGACCTCAACTACAACGTCATGTACAGCCCGCGCGGCGTGATGATGCTCGCGCACAACGTCCACGACGTGCAGGTCTTGAAGCGGCACGTCCACGCGAACCGCCTGAACGGCGTTCCCAACGACTGGCTCACGCCCGAAGAAGCGAAGGAGTTCTGTCCTCCGCTCAACATTTCCAAGCAGGCGCGCTACCCGATCGTCGGTGCAGCGCTCCAGCGCAAGGGCGGCACGGCACGGCACGATGCGGTGGCCTGGGGCTATGCGCGCGCAGCTTCGGCGCGAGGCGTCCACATCATTCAGAACTGCGAAGTCACGGCCATCCGCCGCTCTTCCAACGGCCATGTGATCGGCGTCGACACCAATCGGGGGCCGATCGGCGCCAAGAAGATCGGCGTTGTTGCGGCCGGCCACACATCGGTGCTGATGGAGATGGCTGGCGTGCGCATGCCGCTCGAAAGCTACCCGCTGCAGGCGCTGGTGTCGGAGCCGGTGAAACCCTGCTTCCCTTGCGTGGTGATGTCCAACACGGTGCACGCTTATATCTCGCAATCCGACAAGGGCGAGTTGGTGATCGGCGCCGGCACTGACCAGTACATTTCGTATTCGCAGACGGGTGGCTTGCACATCATCAACCACACGCTTGACGCGATCTGCGAGATGTTCCCAATGTTTGCACGCATGAAGATGCTGCGCTCGTGGGGCGGCATCGTGGACGTGACGCCGGATCGTTCTCCGATCCTGGCGAAAACGCCTGTTCCGGGGCTTTATGTGAACTGCGGCTGGGGAACCGGTGGCTTCAAGGCAACGCCGGGTTCGGGCAATGTTTTTGCCCACACAATTGCCAACGACAACCCGCATCCGATCAACGCCCCGTTCACGCTGGAACGCTTCCGCACCGGTCGCTTGATCGACGAGGCGGCTGCGGCTGCCGTTGCACACTAAACCCTGTCCGCCGCTTGTTGCCATGCACGGGATGTCTTCATCATGCTGTTGATTCACTGTCCTTATTGCGAGGAAGCGCGGCCGGAACTCGAGTTCCGCAACGGCGGCGAAGCGCATATCGCGCGTTCAACCAGCATTGCCGATGAAAGCGACGAAGCGTTCGAAGCGTTCTTCTTCATCCGCACGAACCCGAAAGGCCTGGTGTACGAGCGGTGGCGGCACATCCATGGTTGCGGGCGTTTTTTCAACGCGGTGCGGGATTCCGTCACCGACAAGTTCCTGCATGTCTACAAGGCCGGTGAAGCAAAGGTCGAACCTTCCGCTCTGATGGCGAACCTGCCCGAGCACGGCGCTTATGCGAATGTGCCTGCAGCCGAACTCAACGCGAAGACACCGGCGCGCAAGCGCGCGACCAAGGACGGAGAGGCTTGATGACGGCCGCGAATTTCCGCTTATCGGGGCAGGGGCGGCTTGGATCAGCCAGGCCGGTTGGCTTCAGCTTCGACGGCAAGGCCTACAAGGGGGTGGAAGGCGACACGCTCGCTTCCGCGCTTCTCGCCAACGGCGTGCATCTCGTTGGACGATCCTTCAAGTACCACCGACCGCGCGGCTTCCTTTCCGCCGGGCCGGAAGAACCCAACGCGCTGGTAGGCATCCATCGCGATGCGGCGCGCCGTGCGCCCAACGTGCGGGCGACGGTCCAGGAGCTTTATGACGGGCTGACCGCGGTTTCGCAGAACCGCTGGCCTTCGCTGGAGCGCGACGTCGGCGCGGTGAACGACCTTGCCTCGCCGTTCTTTTCCGCAGGATTTTACTACAAGACCTTCATGTGGCCGAAGGACGCCTGGGCGCGGCTTTATGAGCCGCGCATCCGCGAGGCGGCCGGTCTTGGCGTCGCGCCTCATCTGCCGGACCCGGATACTTATGCGCAGCGGTTCGCCCATTGCGACGTTCTGGTTGTCGGCGGTGGTGCGGCAGGGTTGGCGGCCGCTCTCGCGGCGGCTGAATCCGGCCAGCGCGTCATCCTTTGCGATGAACAGCCAGAACTTGGCGGCGCGCTGCATTTCGAAAACGGTGCCGTGATCGACGGTCAAGATGGGTGGGCGTGGTCGCAATCCGCCGCCGCTGCATTGCGCGCCCGCGACAATGTCCGTGTGCTGACCCGCACCACCGCCTTCGGCTATTATGCGCAGAACATGGTCGGTCTCGTAGAACGCATCACCGACCACCTTGCAGATCCCGAACCGACGGCTCCTCGCGAGCGCCTGTGGCAGGTCCGCGCCAAGAAGGTGATCCTCGCCACCGGCGCGATCGAGCGGCACATGGTGTTTGCCGACAACGATCGACCCGGCATCATGCTGGCTTCCGCGGCACGCACTTATCTCAACCATTTCGGCGTCGCGGTCGGCCGCGAAATCGGTGTCTTCACAGCCAATGACTCGGCGTATCCGGCTGCAATCGACCTCAAGAAGGCCGGGATCAATATCGCGGCCATCGTGGACCTTCGCGACAATCCATCGGGGCCCCTCGTTGAAGAAGCGCGTTCGCTCGGCATCGAGATCAACCACGGTCGCACGGTGGTTCGGACCGGTGGTCGGTTGCGGGTGACGTCGATGACGATCCAGCCGAAAACCGGTGGCACGGAGCGCACGATCCCCATCGATGCGCTCCTGATGTCGTCGGGCTGGACCCCTTCCGTGCATCTCTTTTCGCAGTCGCGGGGCAGGGTTGCCTATGATGAGGCGAGCCGCCGCTTCTTGCCTGGCACCTATGCGCAGGATTGCGCCTCGGTTGGCGCCTGCAACGGAGCGGAAGGTCTCGCCGCAACGCTGGCAGAGGGCTATGCCGCCGGAGAAAAGGCGCTGAAAGAGCTCGGCTTTACCGCCAAGGCAAGCCGCGCCAAGGTCGAGAAGGCCGAAACCTGGGGCGGCGGCATGCTGGGCGCGGTGCCGGGTGCCGGGCCCGAGAAGATCGTCAAAGCCTTTGTGGATTTCCAGAACGACGTGACGGCCAAGGACATTCGCCTGGCGGTGCGCGAAGGCATGCGCTCCATCGAGCATGTGAAGCGCTTCACCACCAACGGCATGGCGACGGACCAGGGCAAGACGTCGAACATGCACGGGCTCGCCATTGCCGCGGAAGTGCTCGACAAGCCGATCCCTGAGATCGGCCTCACCACCTTCCGTGCGCCGTATACGCCCGTCACCTTTGGCGCGATCGTCAATCATGCGAAGGGCGAACTGTTCGATCCGACGCGCCGCACGCCCTTCCACGGGTGGGAAGAAGCGCAGGGCGCCGTGTTCGAGGATGTCGGGCAATGGAAGCGTGCCTGGTATTACCCGCGCAAGGGCGAGGACATGCACGCGGCCGTGAACCGCGAGTGCAAGACGGTGCGCACGTCGGCCGGCATGTTCGACGCGTCCACGCTCGGCAAGATCGAGGTGGTAGGTCCGGACGCGGCCAAGTTCATGGAACTCCTTTACACCAATCCCTGGGCGAAGCTCGAGGCGGGCCGCTGCCGCTACGGCATCATGCTGCGCGAAGACGGCTTCATCTATGATGACGGCGTCGTCGGACGGCTGTCGGACGATCGCTTTCATGTGACCACCACCACCGGCGGTGCGCCGCGCGTGATGCACCACATGGAAGATTATCTTCAGACCGAGTTCCCCCATCTCGATGTTTGGCTGACCTCGATCACCGAACAATGGGCGGTGATCGCAGTGCAGGGCCCGAAAAGCCGCGAGATTATTGAGCCGCTCGTGGAAGGGATCGACATTTCAGACGCGGCGATGCCGCACATGTCGGTGCGCGAAGGGACAATCTGTGGCGTGCCGACGCGGCTGTTCCGCATGTCGTTCACCGGCGAGCGCGGCTTCGAAATCAACGTGCCGGCCGATCATGGCCGCGCGGTGTGGGAGGCCGTTTGGGAAGAAGCGCGCAAGCATGGAGCCTGCCCCTATGGCACCGAGGCCATGCACGTGTTGCGCGCCGAAAAAGGCTACATCATCGTTGGCCAGGATACGGACGGCACCGTCACTCCGGGTGATGCCGGCCTCGACTGGGCCGTGGGCAAGAAGAAAACCGATTTCGTCGGCATCCGCGGCTTGAAGCGGCCAGACCTCGTTGCCCCCGGACGCCGCCAGCTCGTTGGCCTGAAGACCGTCGATCCCAAGGTCGTGCTGGAGGAAGGGGCCCAGATCGTCGCCGATCCCAAGCAGCCGATCCCGATGAAGATGATCGGGTTCGTGACTTCCAGCTATTGGTCGGAAAACTGCGGCCGATCGATCGCGCTCGGGCTTGTGGAAGGCGGTTTCGAGCGGATGGGTGAAACGCTTTACGTCCCGATGGCAGACACGACGATCGCTGTCGAGGTTTGCGGCCAAGTGTTCTTCGACGAGAAAGGGGAGCGGCTCCATGGCTGAGGCAGCAACAACCGCAGCCCGGCGCGGCATGCTTGATCACCGGAGCGACGTCATAAACGGCGTGAGCCTTGTGCCGGCGGCGCCCGCGTACCGTATGTCTTTGCGGGCGCGGCCGGATGATTTGGTGGCGCTGGGGGAACGGCTCGGTCTCGCTTTGCCGACGCGACCCAAGACGTCAGCATCCGCTGGCGAGCGCCACGCCCTTTGGCTTGGGCCGGACGAGTGGCTGGTGCTTGATCTTGGCGGACGCGATCCGATGCAGGACCTGGCCGGTTTGCAGGTTCTTCACTCCGCCGTCGACGTTTCGCATCGAAACACGGCAGTTCTCGTAACAGGCGAAAAGGCCGCGGACGTGATCAACGCCGGCTGCCCGCAGGATCTCTCTTTGCAAGCGTTTCCGGTGGGCGCTTGTTCACGAACCGTGCTCGGCAAGATCGAGATCGTGCTTTTGCGCACCGGAGAAGACGCGTTTCGTGTGGAATGCTGGCGTTCCTTTGCCGAATACGCCTTTTCCTACCTCGCGGATGCCGCCCGCGGGGTTTGAGCTCTTTCCGTGCTGTCAGATGGCGGTGATGCCGCCATCTGCGGTAATGGCCTGACCGGTCATGAAGCTGTTCTTTGGGTCGGCCGCGAACAGGAAGACTTCAACGACCTCGTCCACCTCTGCGAGCCGCTTCATCGGCACGCCGCGGGTCAGTTCAGCCGCCGCGGCCTCCGGTCCGGACAAGGACATGTTGAGGAAATCGAGCGCCATCTTCGTTCGCGCAAAGGCGGGACAGACCGCATTCACGCGAATGCCCTTGGTGGCATATTCGGCCGCCGCTGAGCGGGTGAGCCCCACCACGCCGTGCTTGGCCGCCGAGTAAACCGACAGCCGCGGCGCGCCCGCCACGCCTGCAACCGAAGCCACGTTGACGATCGCGCCACCTTTTCCGGTCGCACGGAACTGGCGCTCCATTTGCGGGATCTGGCGCGACAGGGCGAAAAAGACGCCCAGCAGGTCGATTTCGAGGATGCGGCGGGCTTCATCGGCCGGGACGTTCGGAAGCTTGACGTAGCTTTGCGCGATGCCGGCATTGTTGAGCGCAACATCCAGGCGTCCGAAGCGGTGGACGGCCAGCGCGACAAGATCCTTGGACAGGCTTTCCTGACTTACGTCGCCGGCGAGCGTCGCAATCTCTGCGTCCACCCCAGCAGCAAACGCTTCCAGCGCTTCCCTGTTCACGTCGGACAGGACCAGCCGCGCCCCTTCAGCGGCGAAGCGCTCGGCTGCGCGCCGACCAAAGCCCCCGGTCGCGCCGGTGATCAGAACGGTCAGGCCATCAAAGCGCTTCATGATCGTCTTCCTTCTCGTATACTAGCTGGCCGCATCAGCCGTTGTTGGATCGGTCCGGCATGGCGAGCGTCAACCAGTAGGCGGTGAGGGCCGGCTTGATGCTGCCTTCCAGTTCGATCGTCACGTCATAGGCAATTTCGACAATTCCGGACGGGCGCACCTTCAGCTTGTCCAGAAGGAAGCGGCCGCGGATGCGCTGGCCGGTTTTCACCGGGGTCATGAAGCGCACCTTATCGAAGCCGAAGTTCACGCCCGATGCCGTACCCTCAAGCACGGGCACGGCCTCGAAGGTCAGGGCCGAAAGCATTGAAAGGGTCAGGAAGCCGTGTGCAATCGTGCCGCCAAACGGCGTTTCGCGTGCGGCTCGCTCAGGATCGACGTGAATGAACTGATGATCGTCGGTGGCATCGGCGAAGCCGTCGATCATGGTCTGGGTCACCGCCCGCCATTCCGAAAGGCCGACTTCCCGGCCGACAAGCTTCTGCGCTTCGTCCAGCGAAATGGTTTTGAACTGCACGCGCTGAACGCTCCCTGCGAGGCTAGAACCGTCCTTGCGACACCGGCCTGGAAGCGTCAAGTCCGCCTGTTACGTTCATTCGGCCGGTGCGGGCGGCGGCGTATGTGCTGCCGCAAGTTCACGTTCAAGCCGATTGGCTTCCTCAACGTTCGGCGTGACGAAGCGGCCAAGCAAAAGATAAGCGACCGGGGTGATGAAAAGCGTCGCAAGAGTTGAAAGCCCAAGTCCGCCAACCATGACCCAGCCAAGCGCGATGCGGGCTTCGGCGCCGGCACCCGACGCCAGCACCAGCGGCACGCCGCCGACGATGGTACAAAGCATCGTCATCGTCACCGGGCGCAGCCGGATGTTGGCTGCTTCTTCGATCGCTTCGCGCAGGGGCAAGCCGCGGTCTCGCAACTGGTTGGCGAATTCAACGATCAGGATGCCGTTCTTGGCCATGATCCCGACAAGCAGAACGAGACCGATCTGGCTGTAAACGTTGAGGCTCGTTCCGGTGAGCAGCATGGCGAACACCGCACAAGCTAGGCCTAGGGGGACAGTGAGCATGATGATGATGGCGCTCACGAAGCTCTCGAACTGCGCGGCAAGCACCAAAAGCACGATCACGAGGGCAAAGCCGAAGATCGTCAGCATGCCCCCGGATGTTTCATTCAGCGTCGCTGCTTCGGCCAGCGGCACGATGCGGCTGCCGGGCGGCATGTGTTCAGCCGCGATTTGCCCGGCGCGCTGGAAAGCTTCACCAAGGGCAAGGTCGGGCGTCAAGGCGGAGGTGATCGCCACAGCGCGCATCTGTTGTTCGCGGGCAAGCGACGGCGGCACCGCCCTTTCTTCCAGGCGGGCTATCGTCGACATCGGCACGTAGCGACCGTCGGATGCGCGCAAGAAGATGTTTTCGAGATCCGTCGGGTCATTCACCGGATTGGTGGTGGAAACGAGCTTCACGTCGAAAGCCCGATCTTCGATGAAAACCGAGCCGATGTTCCGGCCATCGAGCATTGCCTGCATGGCGGCGGAAAGCCCGCTGATCGGGATACCGAGATCCGACGCGCGGTCGCGGTCAATCGTGACAAACAACTGAGGCTGGGTGGATTCCACGCTCAAGCGCGGGGTCTGGAAGCCAGGCTCGTTTTCCAGATCGCGAACGGTGGCTTCAGCCGCTTTGGTAAGTTCGGCGTAGCTGGTGCCGACGATCGCGAATTGCAGGCCGCTGCCCGCACCACGAATGCCTAGGCTGTTTGGCTGGAAGGCGAATGCGCGCACACCATAAACGTCGCGGATGCGGCTTTGAATATCATCGAGGATCGCCTGCTGCGAACGCTCGCGCTGATCCCAGGGTGCCAGCGACATGACCATGAAGCCGCTGTTGAAGTTTCCTCCACTGCCCGCAATGGCATAGATCGACCGCACCTCGCCATTGTCCCGCAGCGGCTGAACCCGAGTTTCGATATCACGCATGCGCGCGGCCATATATTCGAGGCTGACGCCTTGCGGCGCTTGCACACGAACGAAGGCTTGCGAGCGGTCCTCTGATGGCGTCAGTTCCGAGCGAATGGTGCCGAACATGGCGGCGGCCGCGCCGGCAAAGATCAGGGAAACGACGATGGCGACGAGTGGCGCATTCAGCGCCGCGTGGAGAATGCGGCGGTAGATGCCGGCAAGCCCGCCGCCGATCCTGCCAAGGATGCCGGTATGTTCGTGCTCAGTGTAGCTGCCGAGCATGCGCGATGCCAGCATAGGGCAAAGCGACAGTGCCACGCCCGCGGACAGGATCACCGACAGGGCCAGAACGAAACCGAACTCGCGGAACAAGCCGCCGGTCTGGCCGGGCAAGAACGACAAAGGCACGAAAACCGCGATCAGCGTCGCGGTTGTGGCGACCACGGCGAAAAACACTTCCTGCGTGCCAAGAACGGCTGCGGCGCGTGGGCCGAGCCCCATGTTGCGGCGACGCACGATGTTTTCGAGCACGACGATCGCGTCATCCACCACAAGGCCTGTTGCCAGGACCAGCGCCAGCAGCGTCAGGATGTTGAGCGAAAAGCCGGCCAGGTAGATGCCGGCGATCGTGCCCACCAGCGCAACCGGAAGCGCGACGGCCGGGATGATGGTGGCGCGAAAATCCATCAGAAAGAGGAAGATGATCAGCAACACGACGCTGACGGAGATCGCCAGCGCAATCTCGACTTCGTGGATCGCGCCTTCCACGAATGTGGCATCATCGCTGGTGATGAAGATTTCCATGCCTTCCGGCAGGGTTTGCTTCAGCTCTTCCACGGCAGCCGTCACGCCGGCCGAGATGTCCAGCGTGTTGGACTGCGCCTGCCGGATGATGCCGAGGCCCACGCCGGTGCGGCCATTGGCACGCAGCTGGGTTTGACCGAGGTCCGGTCCGAGCGTCACTTGCGCGACATCGCCCAGCCTGGTGCGGTTGTTGAGGATGACTCCTTCGAAGGCTTCGGGCGTGGACAAGGCAGCGGTGGCACGCACGATCAGGTTCTGGTTGTTGCTCGACAAAGCGCCTGCTGGCGCATCGAAGGCCATCGAACTTAAGGCGCCCGTAATGTCGGCAACGGTCAGTCCCGCGCTCGCGAGCTTTGCCTGGTCAACATCAATACGGAAGATCTTGTCGCGATCGCCGTAAACGGGAACGTCCGCCACACCTTCCACCGACGCCAGCGCGTCGACGACCTGATCCTCCACCAGAACCGTCAGGTCTTCCACCGACAGAGTGTCGGATGTGACGGCAAGCCGGATGACCGCATCGGAATTGGCATCCGCCTTCACGATGCGCGGCGTTTCGATGTCTTCGCCGTCGGGCAGCTGGTTCTGGATGCGGCCCACCGCGTCGCGCATGTCGGATGCGGCGACATCGAGATCGACGCCGTCGTTGAATTCAACCGTGACGCGGCTGCGTCCATAGGACGAACTCGAGGAAATCGACTTCACGCCGGCAACACGCGAAATGCCGCCTTCCACGATGGCGGTAATCTCACGATCAACCGTTTCTGCCGCAGCACCCGAATAATCAGTCGTGACGGTGATCACAGGGCGATCGACGTCCGGGAGTTCGCGTACGTCGATGCCAAAAAAGGCAGCCAGTCCGGCAACGACGATCAGCACGTTGATGACGAATGCGAGCACCGGGCGGCGGACGAAGATCGCGGTGGAGCCGGTTTCCTGCTTCGGGGCCGCTGTCGCCTCAGGCAGGTCAGCATCATGGCCAGGAGTTGGCGCCGTCATTGCGCGCTGCCCTGCACGTCGGTGGTAGCAACCGGCTGGGGTTGCGGTGCATTGGCGATGCGAACCGCCGCACCCTCGCGCAAGGAATGAACGCCTTCCGTCACCACCTGCCGGCCGTCTGGGATGTCGGCTTCGACAAGAACGGAGTCTGTGTTGCGCTGAACGATCCTGACCGGCATCCGCTCGGCCTTTCCGTCGTTCACCAGCCACACGAAAGAGCCTTCCGTGCTCCATTGGATCGCAAGCGGGTTCACGGAAGGATAGGTGTCGCCCGGAAAGCCCATCTGCACCTGAAAGGACATGCCAGCACGTAGTGTGTCATTCGAATTGTCGACCTGTGCCTGAACCCGAAGGGTCCGGCTTGCCGCATCGAGGCGATTGTCGAGCGCGCTGACTTCACCAGTGAAAGTCTGACCAGGCCGTGCAACGGAGGTGGCGCTGATCGGCGCACCGACCTCGATCGCGTTGGCGAACCGCTCCGGAGCCCAGAAATCAATCACCAGTTCGGATCTGTCGTCCAGCGTGACGATCTGGGTCTGGGACGTGACGTAATCCCCGACCTCCACGGGCAAGATTCCGACAACGCCGTTGATGGGCGCGACAATGGAGCGCCGCTCCAGCGTCAGTTCTGCCTGAGCGAGTTCCAACCGCGCATTCTCGACCGCGAGCTTGGCTTCCGTCTGCGCCACCGCGGTGACGGTTCTGCTGTTCAAAAGCGCGGTGGTGCGATCAAGCGCCGCTTGGGCGTTTTCAAGCGCGATGCGGGCCCGGTCGACCGCGATCCGTTCCACATCGGCGTCCAGATTGGCGATGACGTCGCCAGCCGTTATCCGGTCGCCTGAGCGAACCCGCACCTCGACGATGCGGCCGGACACAAACGGCATCACCGCGACAGAGCGAAGCGCTTCGCCCGTGCCGATGGCGCTCAAGCGGTCGTTGATCGTGCCTCGCGTCGCGGGATAAGCCACAACCGCTGCGGCTCGGTCTCCCGAGCCTCCACCTCGGTTGTTGGGTCGTCCGGCTTCTGCGTTGTCGCTAGTCGGCGCGATTGCGGCGAAGGCCGGAAGCTCCAATCCCCATCGTGCGAGCGTTTCGCGCGACCCCGGCGCGAAGCCGATCCAAAGCAGCACGCCGCCAAACAGCACGAGCAGGCAAAGGACCAGTTGCTTCCAGACCGCCATACGTAACTCCAGAAATCGTCGGGGACAGCTTCAAACGACGGAACGCAGCCGAACTGACCGCACGCCACGAGCCCGGCTGTCACCTTGCCACGAGACAACCGCCCCTAAAGTTAAATCTCAGCAATGTTTTGACAGAGCGGCTGACGCCTTCGTGAACAAAGCAGCTTCAACTTAGCGGAAGTTCCACCGGTAATCGAAGCGTCTCTTAAAGAAAAAGGTTCTGTCCAATCGTCGCGGCGGCGTGGCCCAGCCGTTTTGGGGCTATCGAAGCAGTGGCAGAAGGCATTTTCGCTGGAGAACGCTTCCAAAGCATGACAGCTTGAAGGGAACAGCGCGCCGCCAACAAACGGCGCGCTTTCGCGTGATCAACCAGAACAGGTGGAAGAATGGCCGGAACCTACACGTTCAACGATCTGAAGAAAGATGTCGCGTCAGGTGATATCGACACGGTGCTTGCCTGTGCCGTGGACATGCAGGGTCGTCTGATCGGAAAGAGGTTTCTTGCCAAGTACTTCGTGGAGTCCGCTTTCGATGAGGCGCATGGCTGCAACTACCTGCTGGCAACCGACATCGATATGGAAACGGTGCCTGGCTACAAGGCGGCTAACTGGACGAAGGGCTATGGCGACCTGGTGGTGAAGCCTGATCTGTCCACGCTGCGGCGCGTCCCTTGGCAGGACCGAACCGCCATGGTCTTGTCGGACCTCCAGGATCACGGAACGCATGAGGACCTGCCGCATTCGCCGCGCGCCATCCTGAAGAAGCAGGTGGCGCGGCTGACCGAGCGCGGGTTTCGCGCGTATTTCGCTTCCGAGCTCGAATTCTACCTGTTCAGCGAAACCTATGGCACGGCGAGGGCCAAACACTGGCAGGACCTGCAAACGGCGTCGCCTTATATCGGCGATTACCTGATCGGCATCACGGGCAAGGAAGAAGGCGTGATGCGCCGTCTGCGCAACGAGATGGATGCCGCCGGCATCCCGATCGAAAACTCCAAAGGTGAGTGGGGCCCCGGCCAGGAAGAAATCAACGTCCGCTACGCGGAAGTGCTCGAAACGGCCGACCGCCATGTCATCCTGAAGAACGGGGCGAAGGAGATCGCCGAACAGGAAGGCAAGGCCATCTCGTTCATGGCCAAGTACAACTACGCGCTTGCCGGCAATTCCAGCCACATCCACAACTCGCTTTGGAGCGCGGACGGCAAGACGCCGCTGTTCTTCGACAAGGAGGCGCCGCTCGGTCTGACGAAGCTCGGCCGGCAATGGGCGGCAGGGCAGCTGAAATATGCACGCGATTATACGCTGATGCTGGCGCCCTACATCAACTCCTACAAGCGCTTCCAGGCGGGCACGTTCGCCCCCACCAAGATCACCTGGTCGGATGACAACCGTACCGCCGGCTTCCGTTTGTGCGGGCAGGGCACAAAGGGCGTGCGCATGGAATGCCGGATCGGTGGCGCAGACCTCAATCCATACCTTGCTTTTGCTGCGCTGATCGCCGCGGGACTTGCCGGTCTTGACGAAGAGCTGGAGCTGCCCGAGCCGTTTGTGGGCGATGCCTATGGTGCCGATGCGCTGCCGGAGATCCCGAAAACGCTGCGTGAGGCCACAGACACGTTTGCGGCATCAACCATGATGCGCACCGCCTTCGGAGACGATGTTGTGGAGCATTACCTCCATACCGCGCGCTGGGAGCAGCTTGAATATGACCGCCGGATTACGGACTGGGAGCTCCACCGCGGCTTTGAGCGGTATTGAGAAGGTCGGATCCATGACGAAGCTCGTTGCCAAGTGGAACTACCCGACAACCGTCCGCTTCGGCGTCGGCCGCATTAGCGAGCTGCCCGAAGCGCTGCTGGCGGCTGAGATCGCCAAGCCCTTGTTTGTTACCGATCCCGGGTTGGCCAGATTGCCCGTTGTTGCAGATGCGCTCGCGATCCTTGATCGCGGCGGGGTGGCCTATGAGGTGTTTTCCGACGTCAAGCCGAACCCCGTCGAAAGCAACCTCACGACCGGCATCGACGCCTATCGTTCGGGCGGGCACGACGGCGTGATTGCCTTCGGCGGTGGTTCTGCGCTCGATCTCGGCAAGCTCATTTCCTTTCAGGCGCATCAGACTCGGCCGATCTGGGACTTCGAGGACGTTGGCGACTGGTGGACCCGCGCCGACAGTGACGCCATTGCCCCGATCGTGGCGGTTCCGACCACGGCTGGAACCGGCTCGGAAGTCGGGCGCGCCGGCGTGCTGACCAACGAAACCACGCATACGAAGAAGGTGATCTTCCACCCGAAGATGCTGCCGTCGATCGTGATCGCGGACCCGGCACTCACCACCGGCATGCCCCGCTTCATCACGGTGGGCACCGGCATGGATGCCCTGGCGCATTGCCTTGAGGCCTATTGCGCCCCTGGCTACCACCCGATGGCGGACGGCATCGCCCTCGAGGGGATCCGGCTGGTGCTCGAAAACCTGCCGACAGCCTTTGCAATGGGCAACGACCTGACGGCCCGCGCCCACATGATGAGTGCCGCGGCCATGGGCGCCACCGCTTTCCAGAAAGGGCTCGGCGCCATCCACTCGCTGTCACATCCGATCGGCGCGCTTTACGACACTCATCACGGCATGACCAACGCCGTGTTCATGCCCTATGTGCTTGCCTTCAACCGCCCGGCGATCGAAGGGCGGATCGAGCGTCTCACAGGCTATCTCGGCATCCAGGGCGGGTTCGACGGCTTCGTCCACCGCATCATGGATCTGCGGGCGCAACTCGGCGTCCCTTCAACTCTCACAGATCTGCTGGGAGGAAGGGTGCTTTCCGACGAAGAGATCGATCGTGTCGCCGCCATGGCAATCGTGGATCCGACCGCAGGCGGCAACCCGTTGGAACTCACCAAGCAGAACGTTCGCTCTCTTTTGGAAGAGGCAATCAGGGGATAACCCAACTGCTTCTTCATCTAAGTGTCACATGAGGTGGATACCGCTCCGTCGGCGCCAGGTGGGCGATTGAGACAACGGAGAAGACGCGTGACGAATTTGGTGGGGAAAGTGCTTTCCGTCATGGCTGCAACCATGATGGCATCGACTGCAATCGCTTCGGCTCAGAACATGGACGAACTGGTGGCTGCCGCCAAGAAGGAAGGCATGCTCACCACGATCGCGCTGCCGCATGACTGGTGCGGCTACGGCGCGGTGATCGACAGCTTCAAGAAGAAGTACCCGGAGATCACGGTCAACGAACTGAATCCCGATGCCGGCTCAGGCGACGAAATCGAGGCCATCAAGGCCAACAAGGACAACAAGGGCCCGCAGGCGCCTGACGTGATCGACGTCGGCTTGTCATTCGGTCCTTCGGCCAAGGCCGAAAACCTCCTGATGCCTTACAAGGTTTCCACCTGGGACTCGATCCCGGACGATGCCAAGGATCCGGAAGGCTACTGGTATGGCGATTATTACGGCGTGCTTTCAATGATGGTGAACACGGACCTCGTTGAGAACGTACCGCAAGACTGGGCCGATCTCCTGAAGCCGGAATATGCCAACTCGGTTGCGCTTGCCGGTGATCCGCGCGCATCCAACCAGGCCATCCAGGCCGTTTACGCCGCTGGCCTCGCTGCCGGAGCTACGGATCCCAAGGAAGCTGCCGAGAAGGGCCTCGACTTCTTCAAGCAGTTGAACGCTGCCGGTAATTTCGTGCCAGTGATTGCTAAGCCGGCGACGCTGGCGCAGGGCCAGACCCCGATCCTGATCAACTGGGACTACAACGCGCTTTCGGGCCGCGACACGCTGAACGGTAACCCGCCCGTTGAGGTCGTGGTGCCGAAGTCAGGCGTCGTGGCCGGCGTTTACGTGCAGGCGATCAGCGCTTACGCGCCACATCCGAATGCCGCGAAGCTCTGGATGGAGCACCTTTATTCCGACGAAGGTCAGCTCGGCTGGCTCGACGGTTACTGCCACCCTGTTCGCTTCAACGATCTCGCCGCCAAGGGCAAAATCCCGCAGGAAATGCTCGACAAGCTGCCGCCGGCAGCGGCCTACGAGCAGGCCAAGTTCCCGTCCGTCGAGGAACAGAATGCGGCCAAGGAAGCCATCACCAAGTCGTGGGACTCGGTTGTTGGCGCCAACGTTCAGTAACGAGCCTCAGGGTAGGGGCGGCTTCAGCGCCGCCCCTCCTTTCAGCCGCAACGAGCCATGACCACGGACATCACCCGCATCGAACCAGGCGCCGTGGTTCGCCCCGGCAATCCGCCGGCCCGACGGCGCACCGCGCGCATGCCGACGCACTGGCTGGGCGTGGCTCCCTTCTTTCTTTTCGCTATCATGTTCCTGATCCTGCCGACCGGTTATCTGGTTGTCGGCGCTTTCCAGAACCCGCAAGGCGGTCTGACCCTGGCCAACATCGCGGCACTCTGGGAACCGACCATCCGAGCGGCCTATTGGATTTCGATCAAGGTCAGTTTCGCATCCGCCGTGCTTGGCGCCCTTGCAGGGCTTGCCATCGCGATCGCCATCGTCCGCGGCGGGCTGCCGGGCTGGGTGCGTGGCGCAACGCTGACCTTCTCGGGCGTGGCTTCGAACTTTGCCGGGATTCCGCTGGCTTTCGCCTTCCTGGCAACACTTGGCCGACTGGGCCTCGTGACGATCCTGCTGAAGGACGTTTTTGGCTTCAACCTTTATGCTACCGGTTTCAACATCCTGTCCTTTTGGGGGCTGACGCTCACCTATCTTTATTTCCAAATCCCTTTGATGGTCGTGATCATCACGCCGGCTTTCGATGGCTTGAAGAAGGAGTGGGGCGAGGCGGCCGCGACGCTCGGTGCGACCCAATGGCAATATTGGCGCATGGTGGTGATCCCCGTGTTGTGGCCGAGTTTTCTCGGCACCGTGATCCTGCTGTTCGCCAACGCCTTCGGCGCGATCGCCACGGCTTACGCCCTGACCGGTTCCTCGCTCAACATCGTCCCGATCCTGCTTTATGCGCAGATTCGCGGCGATGTTCTCCACAACCCGCATCTCGGCTACGCGATCGCGTTCGGAATGATCTTCATCACCGGAATGGCCAATGTGTTCTACATCTGGTTCCGCACGCGCTCGGAACGGTGGCTGAAATGAAAAGGGGCAAGTTCTGGGCCTGGCTCACCTTCGCGCTTGGCGCGGCCTATTTCATCATCCCGCTGCTGGCGACGATGGAGTTCGCCATGCGCATGCGCCGCGGCACCTACTCCTTCGACGCCTTCGCTGTGGTTTTCGGTGATCCGCGCTTCCAGGCGACCTTTATGTACTCGGTGGTCGCGGCCATTTTCACCATCCTGCTCGGCGTGCTGATCGTCGTGCCGACGGCCTACTGGATCCGTTTGCGCATGCCGCAGATCCGACCGGTGATCGAGTTCATCACGCTCCTGCCGCTGGTCATCCCGGCGATCGTGATCGTGTTCGGTTATATCCGCATGTATGGCTCCAACTCGCCGCTTCCCTTCCTTGGTTCGGCGCGTGGAACGGATGCCTTGCTGGTGATCGGTTACGCGACGCTGGCATTGCCCTACATGTATCGGGCGGTGGATACCGGGTTGCGCACGATCGACGTGCGGACATTGACGGAAGCGGCACAGATCCTCGGCGCGGGCTGGACGCGTATCATCACCCGCGTCATCCTGCCCAACGTGTTGATTGCGGTTCTGTCAGGTGCTTTCCTCACCTTCGCGATCGTGATCGGCGAGTTTACGATCGCCAGCCTTCTCAACCGACCAGCCTTCGGTCCTTATCTCCAGAACATCGGCGCTAACCGCGCTTATGAGCCCGCGGCGCTGGCTGTCATCACCTTCGTGATCACCTGGGGCTGTATGACCGTGATCCAACTCCTTGCCCGCTTTGCCCCCAAATCCGCCAACCGTCCGAATTGAACCCGATGCCCGATCCGTTTCTTTCCATTCAGAGCGTCAAGAAAAGCTTCGGCGAAACGGCCGTTGTTCGCGACTTCAACCTCGATGTCGGACGCGGCGAGTTCATCTCTTTTCTCGGACCTTCGGGATGCGGCAAAACAACCATGCTGCGGATGGTGGCAGGTTTCGAGGAGCCCAGCGCCGGCCGCATCGTGGTGGACGGCAAGGACGTCACCAACCTGAAGCCGAACCAGCGCAAGATCGGCATGGTTTTCCAAGCCTATGCCCTGTTCCCGAACCTGACCGTGGCGCAGAATATCGCCTTCGGCTTGAACGTGGCCGGGACTCCGCGCGCCGAAACCGCCAAGCGTGTCTCGGAAATGCTGGTTTTGATCGGCCTGCCGCAACTCGGAGACCGATTCCCCTACCAGCTTTCGGGCGGACAACAGCAGCGCGTGGCCTTGGCCCGGGCGCTTGCGCCGAAGCCGCGCCTGCTTTTGCTTGATGAGCCGCTTTCGGCACTCGACGCCAAAGTTCGCGTGTCCCTGCGCGAAGAAATCCGCCAGATCCAGAAGGAACTGGGCATCACCACCATCTTCGTGACCCACGACCAGGAAGAGGCACTCTCGATTTCCGATCGCATCGTGGTGATGAACAATGGCCGCGCGGACCAGGTCGGCACGCCCTTCGAGATTTACAACCGCCCGACCACGCGCTTCGTGGCCAATTTCGTCGGCACGCTAAACGTGCTGGAGGGCCAAGTGGTCGATGCCGGTGCAGGAACCATTCAGGTTGCCGGACAGACAATCGAACTCGGCCGCTCGTTGGCGGGCCGAAGCGGCGGAGATGGTGTCAGTCTCGCCTTGCGGCCTGAGGCCGTTTCGCTAGGCCGTACGCCTGGTCGCCCTGGCGCGCTCAACGGCACCATCGCCGACGTGCATTTCCTCGGTTCCGTCATCCGCGTGCGCACAAAGGTTGGGGATCGCACGGTTTCGCTCGACACCTTCAACGATCCAGCCCTGCCGCCACCGGTGTCCGGTTCTGCGGCGGAGATCGCTTTCGCGCCGCGCGACCTAATGGTGCTTGGCGACTAGACCGATAAACAAAAGGCTGGCTGCATCTTTAGCCGGCTCTGCCCATAGGCAGGGCACCGAGCGTGTTCTATTGCTTGCAGCAACAGAGCCCAGCCCAAATGAAACTCGTCAGCCTCAACATTCAATACGGCTTCGGTGCCGACGGTCGCTATGACCTTTCGCGCGCCGCCAGGGCGGTTGCGCAAGCCGATATCATCGCCCTGCAGGAGGTGGAGCGGAACTGGGAACGCACCGGTTTCGACGACCAGCCGGCGATCCTTCAGGAACTTCTTCCGGAGCATCACGGCGTCTTCGGCCCTGCCTTCGACATGGATGCGAGCTCACGGGTCGCGGGCGGACCGATTATCAATCGCCGGCGCCAGTTCGGCACAATGGTTCTGTCGCGCTGGCCGATCCTCTGGTCGCGCCTTTATTGCCTGCCGATGAGAAAGGTTCTTTATCCGCTCAACACCCAGAACGCGGCGCTGGAATGCATGATCCGAACGCCCTTGGGACCGATCCGCGTGTGGTCGATTCATCTGTCCCATATCGGTGTTGAAGAGCGTTTGGAGCAGATTGCCTTTTTGAAGGACTTGCATCGCCGCGCCGCGAAGCAAGGAGGGCCCTGGAGTGGCGTGGATGACGAGCCCCACCGCAACTGGACGGCCGGGGAAGCGGAACCGGAAGCGCCCCTTTCCGCAATCTGGATGGGCGACTTCAATTCGGAGCCCGGTAGCGCCGAACATCAAGCCATCATTGGGTCCAATCCTTACCACCCCAGCGCCCTTTACGCGGATGGCTTCGTGGACGCGGCAGAGATCGCGCCGCCGGTGCAGGACTACAGCCATGTTCGGCAGATCAAAGGGACCGCGCAGCAAAGGCGCCTCGATTATTGTTTCGTCGGCGCCCCGCTCGCCGGCCATATCCGCTCGCACCACATTTCCGTGGATGAGCTGGCGTCGGACCATTTTCCTGTCTGGACCAGTTTCGATCCCGTAGCGCAGCCACGCCGATGAGCCCGGCGGTTTTCGCCGCGGTGATTGCGGCCGCAGCCATGCACGCCATCTGGAACGCGATGGTGAAGGTCCATCTGGACCGTTTCGTTTCAGTCACGCTGATGACGCTCGGCATGGCGGTGCCGGCTCTTCTGATTGCGCCTTTTGTGACGTTTCCGGCGCTCGAGGTCTGGCCCTACATCCTTGCATCGGCTGCCTTCCACCAGGGTTACAAGCTGTCGCTCATCAAGGGCTATGCGGTTGGCGACCTCGCACAGGTTTATCCGCTGGCGCGCGGCACGGCTCCTTTGCTCACGACGATCGGCGCGATGGTTCTGATCGCGGAGATCCCGGGTGCGTGGACGATGCTTGGCATCGCACTGTTGTGCGCCGGTACGGTGCTGATGTCGTTGCGCGGCGGCGGATTGGAAAAACTCAACGCGTCGGCCGTGGGTTTTGCGCTCGCCACGTCGTTCTTCATCGCCTGTTATACGCTGAGCGACGGGACAGGGGCACGCACGGCTACCGACGCCGCTTCTTATGCCGTCTGGCTTTACCTCACGGATGCCTTGGTCTCCCTGGCGCTGGTGTTGGCGCGCCGGGGTGCGGCCGTGCTGCCCGTGATGGCGAGGGCCTGGCGCGCCGGCTTGATCACAGGGCTGCTTTCAGCTGCCGCCTATCTCATCGCCATGTGGGCCATGACCAAGGCGCCGATCGGGGCGGTGGCGGCGTTGCGGGAAACCTCCATTCTGTTTGCGCTGGCGATTTCCGTGCTTTTCCTCGGCGAAAAGCTCAGTTTCTGGCGCATCTTGTCCGGATTGCTGATCGTGGCGGGGGTTGTTGCGCTCCGTTTGGCGTGAAGATCTAGGTCCTGACGCGGAAGTGATGAAAACCGTTGAGAGCGACCTTATATGAGATCAGCAGATCATTTTGGAGGATTGCGCTGGTGCTTGGTTCGCGTGGAAAACGCTTCACTGCTTTGTTCATGGGCCTGTTCCTAGCCCTGTCCATGGTTGCCGTCGACCATGCGGAAGCGCGGCGCGGCGGCAGCTTCGGCAGCCGTGGCATGCGCACGTTCCAGGCCGCTCCCCCGACCCGTACAGCGCCGCAGCAAACAGCACCGGTGCAACGCTCCATGACGCCCGGCACCGCACAACAGCCTGGCGCTGCTGCGCGGCAGACCCAGCCGAATGCGGCGCGACCGGGCTTCTTCAACGGCATGGGCGGTTCGCTGATGCGTGGCCTCCTGATCGGCGGCCTTATCGGCATGCTGCTCGGCCAGGGCTTCGGCGGCCTTGCCGGCTTGTTCGGCCTCCTCGTCCAAGGCCTGCTGATCGGTCTCGTCATTATGCTGGTCATCCGCTTCTTCCGTAGCCGCCAGCAGGGCGGTCCGGCTTATGCCGGTGCCGCTTCGGGCGGTCGTTCGGCTGGCGCTTCACCGGATTGGCAACGCAATGCCGCTCGTGAACAGGCTGGTCGCCCGTTTCAGGTACCCGGCATCGGATCGGGCAGTGGCGCAGCGCGCGCGGCTGCACCGGTGCAAAGCCGTGACCTCCAGCTCGATGGCAGTGACCTCGACACGTTTGAGCAGCGGTTGAGCGAGGTGCAGGTTGCCTTCACGCGCGAAGACCATGCCGCGCTGCGGCGCCTGCTGACGCCGGAAATGGTGTCGTATTTCTCGGAAGAGCTAGCCCAGAACGCGCAACGTGGCGTGCGCAACGACGTGTCGGACGTCACGCTTCTGCAGGCGGATATCGCCGAAAGCTGGAGCGAAGGCAGCGACGATTATGCCACGGCCGCGCTCCGTTACGAGGCGCGCGACCGGATGCTTGATCGCGAAACCGGAGAGATTGTGGAAGGCGACGATGCGCCGTCCGAAACAACCGAGCTTTGGACGTTTACCCGCAGCCGCGGCGGGGAATGGAAGCTTTCCGCCATTCAGGAGGCGTGAGGGTCGCTCCCCTGCCAGCTTATTCCTGCCTGATGCCGCCTTCGGGCGGCAATTTCTTTGACCAGCAGACGCTGAGCTCTCGGATTGGTGTGGGTTTGGCGGGGCCCACCACCGCAAATTCGGGCTGCAATGGGTTGTCGCGCCCTGCCCGGGAGCCATCTGTTCGAAGCGAGCAATGCGAACAGTTTTGGCGAGGCGGAAATGGCGGAACAGAAAGGGCGGCGACGCAGTCCAGTGGTGGTGATCACCGGTGCGACGGCTGGCGTGGGGCGCGCCGTCGCGCGCGCATATGCTGCCGATGGCGCACGCATCGGTCTGATCGCTCGAGGGATCGACGGATTGCAAGCGACGGCGCGCGAGGTGGAGGCGCTCGGCGGAACGCCGCTCATCCTTCAAACTGACGTGGCCGATCCCGATGCCGTGGAAGCTGCAGCCGCCCGCGCAGAAGCGGAACTTGGGCCGATCGACATTTGGATCAACTCGGCCTTTGCCGGCGTGCTGTCGCGCTTCATCGACATGTCGCTTGTTGATTACCGCCGCGTCACCGACGTCACCTATCACGGCCAGGTCCATGGCACGATGGCGGCCTTGAAGCGCATGCTGCCGCGAAACCGTGGCTCGATCGTGCTGGTCGGGTCCGCATTGGCTTATCGTGGCATTCCGCTGCAGGCCGCTTATTGCGGCGCCAAGCACGCGATCCAAGGGTTCCAGGATTCTCTTCGCTCGGAACTGTTCCACGCCGGCAGCAAGGTGCAGGTGACGATGGTTCAACTGCCGGGGGTCAACACGCCCCAGTTCGACTGGATCCGCAACACGCTTCCCAAAAAGGCGAAGCCCGCCAGTCCACCCTATCAGCCGGAGATTGCCGCCAGGGCGATCAAGTTTGCAGCCAAAACCAGGCGCAAGCAGGTCGTGGTTGGCTTTCCATCCATGCAAGCCATCCTGGGCGACATGGTAGCGTCGCCCTTGCTCGACCGTTACCTGGGCTGGGTCGGCGTTTCGGGCCAGCAGGATACCGAAGCCAAGTCACCGGACCATCGAAACAATCTGTACGAGCCGGTGCCGGGAGACCACGGCGCGCACGGCCGCTTCGACAACGAGGCGCGGCGCTCTAGCCCCATGCTGTGGATGACGATGAACCGCAACCTGCTGGCCGTGGCGGCACTGGGGCTCGCTGCCGGCGCGGCGCTTCTCAGCCGCCGCGATGATCGGAAAGGTCGACGTCCGCTGGCGCAAGAAGCGGCGCCTTTCCTGACCCGTCTCAAACCTCGGCCTGATCAGCGAAACGCAAAGGAAGCGCTTTGAGCAAATGGTGGCGACACGGCACGATTTATCAGATCTACCCTCGCTCCTTTCAGGACAGCGACGGGGATGGCATCGGCGACCTCCGAGGCATTCGTCGTCGCATCCCATATCTTGCCGAGTTGGGGGTCAATGCCATCTGGCTGTCGCCCATCTTCCAGTCTCCCATGGCAGATTTCGGCTATGACATTTCGGATTACCGGGCGATCGATCCGATCTTCGGCGACATCGCCGACTTCGATCGCCTGCTTGAGGAAGCACATGATGCCGGACTGAAGCTCCTGCTGGACTTCGTGCCGAACCACACCTCCGATCAACATGCCTGGTTCCTCGAAAGCCGATCTAGCCGCGAGAATCCCAAGCGCGACTGGTACATCTGGTGTGATCCGGCGCCGGATGGTGGTCCGCCCAACAACTGGATCAGCAATTTCGGCGGCCCCGCGTGGACCTTGGACGAGGCAACGGGCCAATACTACTACCACGCATTTTTGAAGCAGCAGCCCGACCTCAACTGGCGCAATCCCGAGCTTCGTCGCGCCATGCTCGACACGCTGCGCTTCTGGCTCGACAAGGGCGTTGACGGTTTTCGCGTCGATGTGATCTGGCACCTGATCAAGGATGACAAGTTCCGCGACAACCCGCCCAATCCATTCTACCGGCCGGGGCAGCCCGACATCGATCGCAACCTGCAGGTCCATTCTGCCGACCAGGAGGAGGTGCATGAGGTGATCGCCGAGATGCGGTCGGTGATCGACTCTTATCCCGAGCGGCTGCTGATCGGCGAGATATACCTGCCGGTGGAAAAGCTCATGACCTATTACGGCCGCAGCGGCGAGGGCGTGCACCTGCCGTTCAACTTTCAGCTGATCCAATCGCCCTGGCAGGCGGATGCGCTCGCCAAGCTCATCGACGACTATGAAGCGGCGCTGCCTGAAGGTGGCTGGCCGAACTGGGTGTTGAGCAATCATGACCAGCCGCGGATCGCGGCCCGCGTCGGAACGGCCCAGGCGCGGGTTGCCACCATGCTCTTGCTGACGCTGCGCGGAACGCCGACCTTGTATTACGGGGACGAACTTGCAATCGGCAAAGTCGAAATCCCGCCGGAGCGCATCCGCGATCCTTGGGCGGCAAACGAGCCCAGTGCTGCATTTCTGCGAGACTCATCGCGCACGCCCATGCAGTGGGACGGTTCCGAACATGCCGGCTTCAGCCAAAGCGAACCTTGGCTCCCCTTGTCCGGCGATTGGCAGCAACGAAACGTGGATGCCGCAGCCGCAGATCCCGACTCCATGCTCGCCTTCACACGCAAGCTGCTGCAACTCCGGCAGGAAGAGGACATCCTGCAGGAGGGAAGCTATTCGCTGCTTGTTTCACGCGGCTCCGTTCTGGCGTTTGAGCGAAAGCTTGAGGGCGAAATCATCGGAGTTGTCCTCAATCTTTCAGCCGAACCGACTGAGGTCGACTTGCCGCCCCAACTTGCGGCCGGAACGCTGCTGATTGCAGCTCAGGCCGCTGATGCTCCACAGGAGCTTGCCCGTACGGTGACGCTCGCGGGCGACCAGGGTCTCGTGATCCGCGCCGCCAAGGAGGAAATCCGTTCATGATCCGCGACCTCTGGTACAAGAACGCCATCATCTACTCGATGTCGCTGGACAGTTTTCTGGATTCCGACGGCGATGGAGTCGGCGACTTCCACGGCGCCATGAGGCGACTCGATTACCTGCAGGGATTGGGTGTCACCGCCGTCTGGCTCGCTCCCTTTCAACCATCGCCCAAGCGCGACCACGGCTACGACATCGCGGATTATTATGGCGTCGATCCCCGCTACGGCACACTGGGCGACTTCGTCGAGTTTACGCGCGCCTGTCATCAGCGCGGCATCCGCGTGATGATGGACCTTGTGGTAAACCATACATCCGACGAGCATCCGTGGTTTCAAACAGCCATTGCCGATCCGAAAAGTCCTTATCGCGACTTCTATATCTGGGCCGACGAGAAGCCGAAGGACGCGCACAAGGGGGTGATCTTTCCGGGTGTTCAGGAATCCACCTGGACCTTCAGCAAGAAAGCCAAATCCTGGTACTTTCACCGCTTCTTTCACTTCCAGCCTGACCTCAACATCGCGAACCCGGCTGTCCAGCAGGAGATCCTCAAGATCGTCGGCTTCTGGCTGGAACTCGGGGTGTCCGGCTTCCGCATCGACGCCGTGCCGTTCCTGATCGCGCGCGAAGGCATCAACGTCGAAGACCCGGAACCGGCCTATGGTTTCCTGCGGGAACTGCGCGCCTTCGCGCAATGGCGACGGGGCGATGCTGTTTTGCTGGCGGAAGCGAACATCCCGGTTCAGGAAGCGCAGCACTATTTCGGCGACTCCGGTGATCGCCTCCACATGATCTTCAACTTCCCGGTAAACCAGGCGCTGTTTTATGCGCTGGCGACAGCGGACAGCAGGCCCTTGCGCAAGGCGCTGGAAGCGTCGCATGTCAACTTGCAGACCGCGCAATGGGCGAACTTCCTGCGCAATCACGATGAACTCGACATTGGCGCCTTGCCGGACGACCAGAAGGCTGCCGTGTTTGAAGCCTTCGGTCCTGAGCCAGACATGCAACTCTACGGCCGCGGCATCCGCCGGAGACTTGCACCGATGCTCAGCGGCGACGGGCGGCGCCTGCGGCTGGCCGTCAGCCTGATGATGACGCTCCCCGGAACACCCGTGCTGCGCTATGGCGACGAGATCGGAATGGGCGATGATCTGAGCCAGCCCGAGCGGGATGCCGCGCGCACCCCCATGCAATGGTCCAACGAGAAAAATGCAGGTTTCAGTGCTGGCGACGAGCTTCAGCGACCGGTGATCGAGGGCGGGCCGTTTGGCTACTGCGATGTCAATGTCGCAAAGCAGCGGGCGGAGGAGGACTCGCTCCTCAACTGGACGGAGCGCACCATTCGCTTGCGCAAGGAAGTGCCGGAGGTCGGCTGGGGCGACTACGTGGTGTTTGAAACAGACCCTCAGATCGTGGCGATGCGCTATGACTGGCACGAAAGCGCTACGGTTTTCGTCCATAATCTGTCCGACACGCGCCGCGAGTTGATGCTCGACGTGCGGGCGAAGGACGAGCCGCAGAGAACCATGGTTTGTTTCCAAACCGATGTGGCCAGCGAGCCCGACGAGAAGGGCCTGCATCGCCTGGTGCTGGATCCTTACGGCTATTATTGGTTCCGTCTTGGCGGACTGGACACCCTCGCCACGCACCGGCCTAAAGGCGCCTAGGACAGGTCAAGCCAATTGCCGCCGTGCCGCTCGAGGGACTGCGACCCTCCTCTTTATACGTTGACGATCATCCAAGGAGCTTCTGCCCCTTTGCAGGTGACGCCTGCAACGATCGCGGCTGCGCAGATCTTCGAAAGGAACATCAAAGATGATGATGTTTCTAAATCAATATTGGCTATCACGTTCT
The DNA here is from genome assembly GCF_017813335.1 of Tianweitania sediminis. GTDB lineage: Bacteria > Pseudomonadota > Alphaproteobacteria > Rhizobiales > Rhizobiaceae > Tianweitania > Tianweitania sediminis. Next base: position 1,286,952 of record NZ_JAGIYY010000001.1, read on the forward strand.
CAGTGAGCTCATGATTGGATGAGCTACTTCAATAATGTAGATGCTCACGCACGCTCATGAAATGAAATAATTCGGGAACAAAAGCCGCCTGCAATTATTGGGGAGGGGAGGCGGTTGGCAAACGGTCACCGCATCAATCATCCAGATCAGATCACTTGAATGGAGGCTTATTCCATGAAAACGATGTATGTTGCAGCTTTGATGGCTACCACTGCTCTTGCGCCGGCTAGCGCGTTTGCGCAACAACAGCCCGCCACGGGGACACAGCCCGCTGCGGCAACTCAGACTAATGGCGCTGGCCAGCAGAACGCTGCTTACCGCCAGGTTCAGCAGCAGGTTCGGCAGGCCCGCGAAGCACTCGACGCCAACGATATGGACCGCGGCCGTCAAGTTCTTCAGCAGGCCCAGCGCAACGTCGAGCAGCAGACACAGAATCAGCAGAATCAAACGCTTGTGGTTTTCGTTGAGCCACTGCGAGCAGCCGTACTTGCCTTTGAACAGCAGGACGCCGAGGGTGCACGCCGAGCGCTTGATCGTATTGATCAGCAGGTGGCTCAGCGTCAGCAGACCGGCGGCGCCGATGTTGTTGTCGAGCAGAATGCCGCAGCCATTCAGGTTGAGGTGCCGGAGCCCGATGTCACCGTTCGCCAGGCCAATCCGCGCGTCAGCGTGAACCAGGCGCAGCCGGAAATCATGGTGCATCAGCCGGCGCCGATCGTGACTGTGGAAATCCCGCAGCCGCAGATCACCGTGCGCATGCCGCAGCCGCAGGTTGATGTCAGCCAGGCGCAGCCGGAAGTTCTGGTGGAGCAGGGCGAGCCGCAGGTTCGCGTCAGCGACAGCCAGCCGCAGGTTCGCACCCAGGCAAGCGATACCGAGGCTAATGTCCAGATTCAGCGCTCCGGCCAGCCGGTTGTGCAGATCCAGGAAAATGAACAGCAGGCACGCATCCAGTACACGGCCGAAGAAGCGCAGGTTCGCGTCAACCGTGCCGAAGGTGAGCCGGAAGTTCGTTTCGAGGAAGGGCAGCAGGCGGCAGCTCAGCGCGCTGAGGGACAACCTGCTCCTTCGAACGAGGAAACGGCAGCTGTTTCTCAGCGCCAGCCGCGAGAAGGTGCCAATGAAGCCGTCGGATCCGCTTCCTCACGGGACGTTGCCCTGACCGTCAACGACATCAAGAACTACGATATCGTGGGCGCCAACGGCAACAACCTCGGCGACATCGAGGACGTGGTCACCGTGAATAACCGCCTTTATGCAGTTGTGACGTCGGGCGGTTTCCTCGGACTTGGTCAGGACCGTGCAGCGGTTCCGTTGTCCTCGCTTTATGTGACGGATCAGGAAACCCTCTTGGCTCCGAACGTCACAGAGCGTCAGATCGACGGCATGGCCAACTTCCCGGTTGACCGCTACGAGGCGCTGCCGGATGAGCATCCGGTGACACTCGGCGCGCAGTAAGCGCCGAAGTGACAATCACGAAATAAAGGAACGGCCGGTCGTTGACCGGCCGTTCCTTTTTCGAGCTCTCAGATCGTCAGCCAGCGGCAAAGAACTCGTTGGTGAACCAGTCAGAGAAGGTGGGCTCTGCGGCCAGCGGCCGTCCATCCGCATCGAGCAGAATCCCGGCCGAAAACAAGAACGCACCCATGGCCTCGAACTTGGCGGAGTCGATTTCGCCAACCGTGCCGTCGGCGCGGGCAAGATAATCACCCTCCACCAAAGCCTTCAAGGACGCGCGGACCAGCGCTGGATCCGTGAACATGTCCTTGTTGGCATTCACGAGAATCGCGGCGGCTTCCTCCTGGTTGTCGACCGCGAAAGCATAGCCGCGCCGGGTTGCCTGAATGAAAGCCGAAGCTTGCTTCGGGTTCGCCTCGAGGTAATCCGGGCTCGATGCAAGAAAGGTCGTGTGCTGGTCTGGCACTCCGAAGTCGGCGTAGCGGAAGGCGCGCTGCGGCCGACCTTCAAGTTCCGCCTTGACCCCTTCCCAGGTGTAGACCTCCAAGGTGAAGTCGATCGCCCGGTTGGCAAGCGCCTCGTAGGCGGAGGTGCCGAGTGTCACGGTTTCGAAGTTGCCTTTCCCGCCATCGTTGCGGATCAGCGACGTAATCAGAGCCTTTTCCCAATTGCTGCCGAAGCCGCCATAGGTGAGGCCGTCAAGATCCTTTGGGCTCTGGATGTCAGAGCGGTCGGCATTGAAGACGAGGCGCCCCGTTTCGGTTTGCACCACTGCATAGACCGCCTTCAGGTCTGCACCGGCTGCTTTTTGCGTAAAAAATCCGAGTGCGCCCGTGACGCCGAAATCGGCGATGCCGTTGCTGATCAGGGCCCCTGCGCTGGTGTCGCCGTATGGCAGGATCTCTACATCAAGACCTGCTTCGGCATAGAAGCCCTTGTCTCGGGCAACGAACAGGCCGATGTGGTTGGTGTTTGGGGTCCAATCCAGCGCAACCTTCACCGGGCTGCCTTGTTGCGCTCTTACGGGGATCGTCCAGGATGCGGTCGCGGCCAAGCCGAGCATCAGCGCCGTGCGACGGTTCAGTGAGGTCATGAGCTTTGTTCTCCGGCAGGTTCGGGGGTCAAAAGGGTGGCGAGCACCATCGCCTCGATCCGGCTCGCTTCCTCCAGCCTCGATGAAGAAGCGTCGCGCGGGCGGGGCAACGGCACATGAAATTCGTGCAGAACACGCGCAGGGCGCGGCGACAGCACATAGATGCGGTCCGACAGGAACACGGCTTCCCGAACATCGTGGGTGACCAGAAGCGCCGTCCAGCGATGACGCTTCCACATGGTTTGGAGCCAGCGCTGCATGGCCGCGCGGGTGAGGGCATCCAGGGCGCCGAATGGCTCATCGAGCAGCAGCATGTCGCGATCCTGCACAATCGTGCGCAGAAGAGCGGCCCGCTGACGCATGCCGCCCGAAAGCTGGGCAGGGTAGTGACGTTCAAAGCCCTGGAGCCCGAATTCCGCGAAAAGCGGCGCGACCTTGGCTCGCGCTGCGCGGCGATCCATGCCCTGCACTTCGAGCCCTAGCGTCGTGTTGTCGAGGATGCGCCGCCAGGGCATCAGCGCATCCCGTTGCGGCATGAAAGCGAAGCGAGCCGTTCCATTGTGCAGGGGTGCGCGATCGAAGTGGATCGTGCCGCCATCGGGTCTGATGCCGCCGATCAGGAGTTGAAACAGCGTCGACTTGCCGGCCCCCGAAGGGCCGAGGATGGACACAAACTCTCCTTCGTGGACCTGGAGATCGACGCCGGCCAGGACTTCCGTTTCACCGAAGGCTTTCTGAACGCCTCGGAGTTGCAGGCGAGCCGCCGCGGTCATGGAGCCGGGTCCCGATCAAAGCGGATCCACGGCATGGCGGCTCGCTGGATCAGCACCGTCAAGCCGAAAAGGATCAGCGTCAGCCCAGCGCTGACACCCACGGCGGCAAGCACCAGATCGGGTCGGAAGTTGTTCTTGGCATTGAGAATATAGATGCCCAGGCCTCGGGCAGCGCCGGCATATTCCGCGAAGATCGCACCCACAACGGCATAGGTGATCGAGATGCGCAGGCCGGCAAAGAAGAACGGCAGGGCGGACGGCAGGCGTGCGAGCCGAAAGACGCCCCACCGGCTGGCTCCCATGGAGCGCAGAAGCAGAACAATCTCCTTTTCCGTCGCCGCGTAGCCCTGCACCAGCGCGACGAGCATTGGGAAAAAGGTGACCAGTGCCACCAACATGATCTTCGGAAACAGACCGAAGCCGAACCAAAGCACTACCAAGGGTGCAATGGCGACCAGCGGCAGGGTTTGGCTGATGATAAAAACTGGGAACAGGGCACGGCGCAGCAGCCCGGAGAAGTCCATCAGGACGGACAAGAGAAGGGCTGCCGTCAGTGAGCAGGCGAACCCCAACAGCGTCGCACGGACGGTCGGCACGGCATTGTCGAACAGCGCCTGCCGGTGAACCCACGCCTGTTGCGCAACCCGCAAGGGGGACGGCAGGGTCGTGACGCCGATGCCGGAAAGATCGGCGTAAAGGTGCCAGGCAAGCACCACGACGCCCACCGCAACGACAGCCGGGCCGACCTTGGCTGGAAAGGATAGATTTTCGGACATGAGAGGGCACTCAGCGCGGAACGCGCTGCTTCAGATGGCTGTCGGGCTGTTTGCCGAAACCGTGAGATCAAGCGCGAGATGACCTTCGGGTGATCCGAAGCGGAGGAATGCTTCGCCCAATGTCGCAAAAACCGGCCCCGCATCACCGCGCAGGGTCGTGCAGAAGTTCTTGGATTTGCCGAACACGCCCGAGCGCTTCAGGAAGTCGATGCAGCCGTAGATCTCATCCATGTGGTGGCCGGCGCCGAGCGGATACAAAGACAGCTGGGCTGCCACATTCTGGTTCAGCACCGGGGCGCCCTGCGCTGCAGCCAAAGCGGCATCGATGCGCGTGGCAAGCGGTGCACCGTGCTCGCGACCTTCGATCGGTGTGCAGATTGGATCGTCCGGTTCGCCGGGACAGCCCCGCGACACGGTCGCATGGAGCACGCAATGGATGTTATTGCGCGATGCAGCGACATGCAGGTCGCGCATGGCCGGGAACAGCTCTTCCGGCGGGCCGACAAGGAGCGTGGACAAGTCGTCGGTCTCGATCCGAAACCGGCTTCGATAGGGATCCAGCGCCGACAAGCTGCCGAGAATGATGCGGACGAAATCGTCCGCCATCGGATACAAGGAAATTTGTGCGCCAGAAAACATCGTCCGCCTCGCTCCGCTGGTATTATCCAGATCAGCTTGAGGGTTCCGCAGCTTGTCGCTGCGCTCTCAGCCCCGACGTTACGGAGCACCCCTGTGGTGGGCGAAGTTACATCACGTTGCGCGCGGGAGCGCAAGAGCTGCTTGCAGACTTAAGGGAGCGCATCGCAGGGGGCGATTGTAACCGGATCGGCGGATTGCTTCCCGATCTCGCGGCACGCGGTTTTGTCCTGGCTGCAAATCTTCCAGCCGCCTCCTGTTGCTCCGGAAGCAGCCAGAACGAGGCTCCGCTGCGGGGGAAGGTCAGGCGTCCAGCGCCACCAGCCGTTCATCAGAGTGGCGTCCGATGCCGGCTCCATTCCGGCGCCGGACCCTTGAACTCGCGCTTCGGTGATCGCAAGCCTGTTCGCTTGGAGATACCAGTCCTCTTCCCAGCGAACGCGCTCCACGGAATGGGTCCAGGACAGCGTGAAGGCGGTGAAGGCGAACGCGGTGACCTTGCTCCCTGCCGCCAGACACAGGCTCACGCCGCCGCTCGCGATGGTTGTCGCGAGCGCCAGCCATGCCAAACAAGGAAGGCGATCGACAGAGCGAAGCCGACTTCATCGGTTATCGGTAGCGCAAGCACCAGGCTTGCACCTGCCAAAAAGGCCCAGATCCGTTCCCACCATGACAGGCGGGCGAAGAACCAGCCGACAAAGGCCCCGCCCCAAAGCGCAATGGCGAGCACCGCTTTCAGGAGCACATAGGCCACTTCAACGGGGTAGCCCCAGGCTTCGGCGATCGCCCCGCCGTCCTGCAGCATCAGAGCGGGCGTATAAACCGCCATGAACGGCACCACGAAGCCCGCGATCGCAAGCTTCACCGCTTGCAGCGAGATCTTCAGACCAGATTCCTTCGCGATCGGTGCTGCCGCGAAGCAGGCAAGCGCGACCGGCGGTGTCAGATCGGCGAGAATACCGAAGTAGAACACGAACATGTGGCTGACGAGCAGCGGCACATCGAGCGCCAGAAGGGCGGGACCGGCCAAGGAGGACGTGATGATGTAGTTGGGGATCGTCGGAATGCCCATGCCCAGCACCAAACAGGTAATCATGGTGAGCACGAGCGACAAAAACAGGTTGTTCTCACCAATGGCGATCACGGCGCCGATGAAGGTGGAAGCGATGCCGGTCAGCGTCAGGGTGCCGATCACGATGCCGACGATCGCGCAGGCAATCCCGACCGGCAGGGCGTTCTTGGCGCCTTCGGCGAGGGCATCGCGGCACAGCCAAACGGTTTCGCGGCCGCCTTTCACGAAAAAGCAGCCGATCACGAGGAGCACGATGACGGCGAGGAGGAGATTGACGCCAAAGCGGAGGAAGCTCGCGGCGGCAAGCCCGATCACCAGCCAGAACACGAGGCGGAAGGCAAACGGCCCGATGCGCGCGGCAAGCGGCGCACCAAGGATCAGCACCGTCACCAGCGCCAGTCCCATCGTGCCGGCAAAGATCGGCGTATAGCCAGCAAACAGGAGCCAAACCAGCGCGGCCAGTGGCAGGATCAGCGGCCAGTGTTCGCGGACCGCTTTCCAAGGGTTCGGCAGTTCGGCTTTGCTCAGCCCGCTGAGTCCGGATCGGCAGGATTGCAGGTAAACCGTCCAGAAGCAGACGCCGAAGTAAAGAATGGCGGGGATGATGGCGGCTTGAACAACGGCGGCGTAGGGCACGTTCAGCGTTTCAGCCATGATGAAGGCGACAGCACCCATGACCGGCGGCATCAGCTGCCCGCCCATGGATGCCGTGGCCTCAACACCGCCCGCGAAAGCAGGGGAAAAGCCGAAGCGCTTCATCAAGGGAATGGTGAACTGGCCGGACGCCACGACGTTGGCAACGCCCGAGCCCGAGATCGTGCCCATCAGGGCCGACGACAACACGCTGACCTGCGCCGGGCCGCCGCGCGCTCCACCCACCATGCCAAGTGCGAAATCATTGAACAGCGCGATCATGCCGCCGCGCTCGAGAAAGGCTGCAAACACCACGAAGATGAAGATGTAGGCTGCCGAAACATAGATCGGCGTGCCGTAGATGCCTTCCGTGCCGAAGGCGAAATGCTCGATGATCAGCTCCGGATCATAACCTCGGTGGATGAACGGCGCGGGCAGAAACTGGCCGAAGAAGCAGTAGGCCAGAAAGATGCCTGAAATTACCGCAAGCGGCAGGCCCATCAGGCGACGCGCGGCTTCAAAAACAAGAACCAGCAGCAGGACGCCCATGAACAGATCGGCATGGGTCAAGAAGCCGGAACGCCTGATCAGGTCGACATAGAAGTACCAGTTGTAAAGGCCGGTGCTCATTCCGAGAACGCCGAGACACCAGAACCAGGCCTTTCCGGCCGTTGTTCTGGCGCGCAGCGTCGCCAACAGGCCAAACCCGAGCAGCAGCAGGAACCCCACATGCATGGCGCGCACAACCTGCGAGGGCAGGGTTCCGTAGGCGGCCGTCCACAGCTGGAAGAGGGAGAAAACGACCGCGATGGAAAAGGCGATGCGCCCACCCCAGCCAACCCCGAAGCCTGGTGGCAGCCCTTCGCCGTGGTCTTCAACAGGCGAGTGTGCTGCATCGCGGCCGGAAACAGGAGCGTTGGGCCGCTGCAGTTCGGCATCCATCGGGGTGGTCATGGGCGGTCCGTTTGGTGGAAGGAGTTGACCTGCGAAAAAGCGATGCATGCGCCGCATCGTTCAGACACGGCTCCTACAGCGGTCGAAAGCTCGCGAAAAAAAGCGCCGGGATGGACCCGGCGCTTGTCGGCTTACTTCAGCACACCGACTTCCCGGTAGTAACGCTCGGCTCCCGGATGCAGCGGCAGCGGCATGCCTTCCAGCGCCTTTGCCGGATCGATCATCTTAGCCGCCGCGTGCGCAGCCACCAGCGTCGGCAGGTTCTCGTAAAGCTGCTTCGTCATCTGGTAGGCGACGTCATCGGAAACGCCGGTGTGGCTGACCAGGATGTTGCCCACGGCCGCACCCGGCACATCTTCCGTTTGCCCCTCATACGTGCCGGCAGGAATGGTCACCGCGACATAAGGCGCGCCGATCTTTTCCACGATCTCGCTTGGAACCGACACGACGCTGATTGGAACGGATGTGGCAAGGTCGCGGATGGATGCAACGCCCAGACCTGCAGACTGCAAGGTGGCGTCGATCTGGCGATTCTTCATCAACTCCACGGATTCAGCGAAAGGCAGGTATTCGGTCTTGCTGAGATCGTCGTAGCTCATGCCGGCTGCTTCCAGGATCGCGCGGGCGTTGAGCTCGGTTCCGGACGCCGGTGCGCCAACCGACAGGCTTTTGCCTTTCAGATCGTTTAGAGTGGTAATGCCGGAATCCTTGCTCGCCACGATCTGGATGTAGTTCGGGTAAATGGCGGCAATGCCGCGCAGCTTGTCGAGCGGCGCCGGAAAGCCAGCTTCCTTGTTGCCTTCCACCGCAAGCTTCACCGAGTCTGCCAGGGCAAAGCCGATTTCGCCGCGACCCTGCTGAAGAAGGTTGAGGTTTTCCACCGAGGCCTTGGTGGCCTGGACCTGCGTGCGGGCGCCTTCGATGGTGCGGCCGTAGATTTCCGACATGGCGACGCCGAGCGGGTAATACACGCCCGACGTGCCGCCGGTCAGAACGTTGATGAATTCCTGGGCCTGTGCCGCGACAGGCGCAGCGCTGAGTGAAACGGCCATCGCTATGGATGCGAGACCAGCCTTGAGCTTGTGCATTCTTTCCTCCGGTTTCTTTGATCGAGCCACTGTAGCGGCTCGCCTCGTCTTGCCAACCCCGGCCTTTAGCAGCATGCCGAAGATGTCAACCGAAAGCGCGCCGAAATCCTCCACTGCGTTGCCTTGGAAGCCAATCAACCAGCCTTTCGGGCTGTCCGTCGATAGCTGACGATCAGGTCATTGAACTTGCCGCCCTGGATCGCGATGTGCGCGCGCATCTCATTGGCGGCGGCTTCCGCATCTCCCCGCGTCAGGGCCTCCACGACGCGTCCATGTTCCGCAAGGGAATGCGCCATGCGGCCCCGGTTGTTCAGTTGCAGCCTGCGATAAGGCTTCAAACGTCGGTGCAGGCGGGTCGCTTCGGCTCCAAGGAAGCTGTTGCCCGAGGCCTCATAAATGAGCCCGTGGAAACGCTCATTGGCATGGTAGTAGCGATTGACGTCGTCGCTTGCCACCGCCTGGCGGCATTCCACCACGGTTTCCTCGAGATCGGCAAGGAAAGCTGGCGTCACGCGGCGGCTTGCCAACCTGCAGCAGAACGCTTCCAGTTCCGCCATCACCTCGAACATTTCGAAGACTTCTTCGAGTGCAGGGAAGCGGACAAATGCGCCGCGGCGGGGTTCGAGCACCAGCAGGCCTGACGCGGCCAAGGCTTGAAAGGCCTCCCGCAAGGGGGTGCGCGAAACGTCGAAGCGCTGTGACAGCTTTACTTCATCCAGGCGCTCGCCTTGGGAAAAGGCGCCTTCCACGATCATTTCTTCAAGTTTCTCGCGAACAAGGTCAGAGCGGCTGGTCAATGCATTTTCCGCGTGCACAGCAAAGATCCTATCTTGCATACAAGATGGTTGACACGAAATGCAAGACACGGTTGGATCGTTCGACGGTGCGGTTGGGAGGCTGTGCTGCTGTTGAACCGGAGCCGCTGCTCCGCTGCGTTTTCTGGGAGGAAATCGAATGATCAAGCACCTTCTTGCCACGGCTGCATTTTCCATCGCGGCTTTCGGCGCCCATTCTGCGGAACTGCGTTTGTCGCACCAGTTCGCGCCCAACGACATTCGTCACAAGGTGGCGCAGATGGTGGCTGATGATGTGGAAGCAGCCAATGTCGACCTGTCGATCCGCATCTTCCCGTCGTCGTCGCTGTTCAAGGCCACTGAGCAGTACCAGCCCTTGTCGCGCGGCCAGCTCGACATGACCGTGCTGCCCCTGTCTTACGCGGGCGGGCAGCGGCCGGAATACAACCTAACCCTGATGCCAGGACTTGTGAAAGATCACGATCACGCAGCGCGGATGAACGAAAGCCCGTTCATGCAGGCGCTCGAAGACATCATGGCCGAAGACGACGTCATGGTTCTGGTACATGGCTATCTGGCTGGCGGTTTCGCTTCCAAAGAGAAGTGCATCACCAAACCCGAGGACGTGAAGGGCATGACCGTTCGCGCTGCTGGCAAGGCCTTCGAGCAGATGCTGGAAGGGGCGGGCGCTTCGATCTCCTCGATGCCGTCGTCGGAAGCGTATAGCGGCATGCAGCAGGGCATTCTGGACGCGATGAACACGTCCTCGTCTTCCTTTGTGTCGTTCCGCTTGTATGAGCAGGTGAAGTGCTACACGCCGGCGGGCGATGTCGCGCTCTGGTTCATGTACCAGCCGTTGCTGATCAACAAATCGACCTTTGAAGGCCTGACACCCGAGCAGCAGCAGGCTTTGCGGGATGCATCCGAAAAGGCGCAGGCCTTTTATCTCGAGGAAGCCAAGAAGGAAGACGCCGCATCCATTGAGCCGTTCGAAAAGGCGGGCGTCGAGATCGCCCGCATGACGCCGGAAAATTTCGAAGCCTGGCGCAAGCTCGCTGAAGAAACCTCCTACAAGGCGTTTGTGGAGGAGGTGCCGGAAGGCCAGAAGCTGCTCGACATGGCCTTCGAGGTGAAGTGATCCCGTGCAGGAGCGCTGCCGCAGCAGCGCTCCTGCAAGCGGTAACTTTGGGTGCAACGGGGTCTCCCCGTTCCCCCTCCCTTTCCGAGCGCCGCCTTTCGTTTCCGGAGAAGCATTGCATGGCTCATTCCGTTGTGAGTGCCAGCCCCTCTCTTGCGCGTCGTGACCAGCCCTTCGTGCTTCGCGCCATTGGGCAGATCTCCACTCTGTGCGGGTGGTTCGCGGCTGCGCTGATCGTGGTGTCCATCTTCATCACCTGCCACATGATCTTTGTGCGCTTCGTGTTGCGCCAGTCCACGATCTGGCAAACGGAAGTCGTGATCTACATGATGATCGCCACCACCACGATCGGGCTCGCGTATGTGCAGAAGCTGCGCGGCCATGTGAATGTCGATCTTGTGCCGGCCATGCTGCCATACGGAGTGAGGCGGGCCCTTGCTTACCTCGTGCTGCTCCTCACCATGGCCGTCGTTGCCACCATCGCCTGGTATGCCGCCCATACCTGGTACGAGACCTTCGACCGCAACTGGAAATCTAGTACGGTGTGGGGCGTGCGCCTCTGGATCCCCTGGCTCGCCGTGCCGGTCGGCTTCGTTCTTTATCTCCTTCAGCTCGCGGCCGATTTCTTCGCGCTGTACCTGCGCATTGACGAGCCGTTTGGAAAAGGGCGCGATTGATGGATCCTCTGACACTCGGACTTCTGGTTGCCCTGGTAACCGTGGTGGTTCTGTTTTCCGGCACTTCCGTGGCGGTCGGACTGCTGATCGTTTCGGCCTTTTTTCTTCTTGTGTTTGACGGCACGCGCTCGCTTCAGATGCTGCCAGAAGTGTACTTCGCCGATCTCAACAGCTTTGCGATTCTGTCGATCCCCATGTTTATCATCATGGGCGCGTCCATCGCTTCCACCCGGGCGGGCGGCGACCTGTTTGAAGCCATCGAGCGCTGGATGACGCGCGTGCCCGGCGGCCTCGTGGTGTCCAATCTGGGCGCCTGCGCGTTGTTTTCAGCGATGTCCGGCTCGAGCCCGGCGACCTGCGCAGCGATCGGCAAGATGGGCATTCCCGAGATGCGCCGGCGCGGTTATTCCGACGAAGTGGCGGCCGGCTCGATTGCCGCCGGTGGCACGCTTGGCATCCTGATCCCGCCATCCGTGACGATGATCGTCTACGGCATCGCCACCGAAACGTCGATTGGTCGACTGTTCCTGGCCGGTATCCTGCCGGGTGTCCTGCTCGTCGGATTGTTCATGGCCTGGACAATCTTCAGCACGTGGCGCAGCGGCGCTATAAACCTTCTGTCACCGCGCACCTATTCTTTGCGGGAGCGCCTGGAAGTTCTGCCGCGCGTGGTACCCTTCCTTGTTGTGATCGCGGGTGTTCTTTACGCCATGTATGGGGGCATCGCGACGCCCTCAGAGACCGCAGCCGTGGGCGCGCTTTTGTGCCTGTTGATGGCAATCATCATCTACCGCATGTGGCAGCCCACCGCGCTTTGGGCGGTCTTGCGCGACTCCACGCGCGAGTCGGTCATGATCCTTTTCATCATGGCTGCGGCCGGCGTGTTCGCCTACATGATGTCGAGCCTGTTCATAACGCAGTCCATTGCGGAATGGATTTCGCAGTTGGACGTGAACCGCTGGGTTCTGATGGGCGTCATCAACGTCTTTCTGCTGGTGGCGGGCTTCTTTCTGCCGCCTGTGGCCGTGATCCTGATGACAGCGCCGATCCTGCTGCCCATCCTGACAGCAGCGCAGTTCGACCCCTACTGGTTCGCGGTGATCCTGACCATCAATCTCGAAATCGGCCTGATCACGCCGCCGGTGGGCTTGAACCTTTACGTCATCAACTCCATCGCGCCCGAGATTTCCCTGAAAACGATCCTCAAGGGATCGATGCCCTATGTGCTTTGCATGGTCGCGGCCATCGTGATCCTGTGCTTTGTCCCTCAGATCGCAACATGGCTGCCCGACGTCGTCATGGGGCCTGCGATATGAGTGCAAGTCCCGCAACAAAGGCCGGAGGCATGAAAACGACCAGCTTCTTCGCCGATTTCCTTACAACCCTGCTTGAACGCAGGCCTTGGGCCGAGGCATCCGCGGCTGGCAAGCCGCCCCGCGAGATGTGCGACGCGCTTATGTCCAACCATGGCGAGATCTCGGGAATTCGGCTCGCTGGTGCCATCCTGGCACGCTTCGAGACAATGAACGAGGCCGAGCGCATCGCCTTTTTCGAGTACCTGACCGAACAGCTCGACGTCGATGCCGACGCGGTGGAAAAGGCAGCGAGGGCGTATCGCGACGAGCCTGACGGGTCCCGTTTGGAAGCGCTCCACAGTGTCGCAGAGCCGCGCCGCCAAGAACTGCTGCGCCGATTGAACCAGGCGCCGGGCGCCACGGGCCGCCTCGTGCGCATGCGGCTCGATCTGCTTCAACTGACCAAAACACATCCCCAGTTTGCGCGAACGGATCTCGACTTCGTTCACCTCTTCAAGTCGTGGTTCAACCGCGGCTTTCTGCTTTTGCGCCACATCGACTGGCACACGCCGGCCAACATTCTCGAAAAGATCATCGAGTATGAAGCGGTGCACGCCATCAACAACTGGGAGGAATTGCGTCGCCGTCTGCTGCCGCCCGATCGTCGCTGCTTCGCCTTTTTTCACCCCGCGATGCCGGATGATCCGCTGATCTTCGTGGAAGTCGCGCTGGTGAATTCCGTTCCGGGCTCCATCCAGGGTCTGCTCGCCGAAACGCGTGTTCACGTCGAACCACAAGCGGCCGATACTGCCGTGTTCTATTCGATCTCCAACTGCCAGGAAGGCCTGCGTGGTATTTCTTTCGGCAATTCGTTGATCAAGCAGGTTGTGGAGGAACTCAGCCTTGAACTTCCCTCTCTGCGCAATTTCGTGACTCTTTCGCCCATTCCCGGGCTGGCGCGCTGGATCGAGGCGTGCGCCGAGGACGGGGACGAGCGCGCCGGACGCGTCTTCCGTGCGTCACGCGAAGAGCCTGGCGCTTTGGAGGAGCTGCGCGCTGAAACGCGGCAGCTCGCGGCACTTTACCTTTCCGAAGCAAAGCGCACGGACGGCCTGCCGTTGGACGCGGTAGCGCGCTTTCATCTCGGCAATGGCGCGTTGATCCACGACGTGCATGCACTTGCGGACAATTCGCCGAACGGTTTGCGCCAATCCTGCGGCGCGATGGTCAATTACCTTTATGACCTGCGAACAGTGGAACAGAACCACGAAGACTTTGTCACCGGCCGCGTGGTGGCGAGTTCGCGCGAGATTAAAGCACTGGCGCGAGCCGCATCGGCGGCAAAGGGAAGAAAAGCGAATGCCTAACCTGCTCTATGACGCCCTGTTTTCGCCGCTGGCGGAGCGCGACACGCCCTTCCTCCATCTCGCGCAAGGCCAGACCATCAGTGGCCGAACTTTCCACGACCTTGTGCTCCATTTCGCGGCGGCTCTCCAGGCAATCGGTCTCGCGCCAGGTGACCGTCTGGCGATGCAGGCTGCGAAGTCACCGGAAGCGCTTGCCCTTTACGGCGCAGCGGTCGCGGCGGGCGTCGTGTTTCTGCCGTTGAACACAGCCTATACTGCCGATGAAGTGGCGTATTTCGTGGAAAACTCCGGCGCAAGGCTGCTGCTGGGCGACAGCGCCAATGCCGCCACGCTTCAGCCAGTGGCGCAGCGCACAGGGGCGCGTTTCCATACGCTGGATGCCGATGGCAGCGGCTCCTTCTCATCGTTTGCTCAAGAAGCAAAGCACAGGTTCACGCCGGTTGATCTTGGCGAAGATGACCTTGCGGCTTTCCTTTACACGTCCGGCACCACCGGGCGCTCCAAAGGCGCCATGTTGACCCAGGGCAACCTCCTTTCGAACGCCGAGGTGCTTGTAAGGGAATGGCGGTTCACCGCGGACGATGTGTTGCTCCACGCCCTGCCGATCTTCCACACGCACGGGTTGTTCGTGGCGTCGAACGTCGTTTTGCTGAGCGGCGGCTCGATGAACTTCCTGCCGAGCTTTACGATCGAGAGCGTCCTGTCCGCCTTGCCACAGGCCACCAGCATGATGGGGGTGCCGACCTTCTACACTCGGCTTTTGGACGAGCCCCGTTTCGATCGGGCACTCGTTCAACATATGCGGCTTTTCACCTCCGGTTCGGCGCCGTTGCTTGCCGAAACCCACACGGCTTTCGAGAAACGCACGGGACACAAGATCCTCGAGCGCTACGGAATGACCGAAACCAACATGAACACGTCCAATCCCTATGAGGGCGACCGTCGACCCGGAACAGTTGGCTTGCCCTTGCCGGGTGTGGAACTCAAGATCACCGACCCGGCCACCGGCGAAGCTTTGCCTCAGGGGGAAGCCGGCATGATCGAGGTGCGCGGCCCAAACGTCTTCAAGGGCTATTGGCAGATGCCGGAGAAAACGAGGGAGGAACTGCGCGACGACGGGTTCTTCATCACGGGTGATATCGGCCAGATCGACGCGGACGGCTATGTCAGCATCGTCGGCCGCCAAAAAGACCTCATCATCACCGGCGGCTACAATGTGTATCCCAAGGAAATCGAACTCATCATCGATGAACAACCAGGCGTGCTGGAATCAGCCGTGATCGGCTTGCCGCATCCCGACTTCGGCGAAGCTGTGGCTTGCGTCGTCGTGCCGGAAAAAGGCGCCGCGCTCGACCCTGATGCGCTGGGTGCTTCCATCAGAACTCGGATGGCGCGCTTCAAGCAGCCAAAGGCGATCTTTGTTGTGGATGCGCTGCCGCGCAACACGATGGGCAAGGTCCAAAAGAACGTTCTGCGCGAAACCTACAAGGCACAGTTTGCGACCGGATGAGAGATGCTTCGGGCGTCGATAACGGAGGTGCCAAACGCCCGGCCGTTCTTTTTGCCTGACACTGCTGCTCGACCGTCCTAGCTAGTGTGGATGTTTCTCTTGTTCGCAGGAGGGTACACCAAGCAGGTTGAGCGGATACGATGACAGTGGAAAATCAAGAAAGCAGTGAGCCGGACCGACGGTCTTCAACAGAGCCAACCGTTTCGGCGCTGCTTGAAGCGCGTCAGCGGGGCCAAAAGTCTGAGCGCGTACCCCACGCTCCCTGGCGTCAGCGCCTTCGCGACCTTTACATTGGCACCGACAGGCGCGCGATCCGCTTTCAATGGGCGGTGGCGAGCATCGACCTCGTGATCATCGTGTTCTTCATCCTGAGCCCCGTACTTCAGGATCTTGAAGCCTTTCTTTGGCTCGACTACACGGTGGCGCTGCTCCTGACACTCGATCTTGCGGCGCGTGCCTTCGCTGCCAATGACTTCAAACGCTGGCTGCGACGGCCCGTGGTTTTGGTGGACCTTGTTGTCCTGGCCACACTTCTTGCACCGCTTTGGCTCGTTAACCTCGGCTTCCTGCGGGTCCTTCGCCTTTGGTCGCTGTCGCAAAACGACATCTTCTGGCGATCCTTGCGCCGGCGCGGGTACCGTGAGTGGGAGGATGTCGGCCGGGCCGGGATCAACCTGATCACCTGCTTGTTCGTGATCACCGGCTTCATCTACACCTTCTTCGCTAGGCCCGGCTCCGGCATCGAAGGCTGGGTGGACGCGCTCTACTACACTGTGGCAACGATCACCACGACAGGGTTTGGCGACATCACGCTGCCTGGAACGGCCGGCAAGCTGACCTCGATCGTCGCGATGATCGTGGGCATTTCGCTGTTCGTGCGGCTCGCGCAGGCCCTATTCCGGCCCTACAAGGTGTCGTTTCGCTGCCCGCAATGCGCCTTGCTGCGCCACGAGCCAGACGCCGTTCATTGCAAGGCTTGCGGCCACCTCCTGGCAATTCCGAATTCAGGCACGGGCTGATCGCACGGCGATCGCCCTGCAGCCCAGGCTTCAGGATTCCGGATGGTCCACGGTTGGCCGATCTGAAACATCGCTCCCTTGCGCAACCTGGCGCCTTGGCTTCGGGAGGATGTCGCCCGCGTTCGGGTCCGCCATGTGGTAGGTGACCTGCGGGAAGGGGATTTCGATGCCGTGACGATCGAAGGCATCCTTGATGAGCTCGTTGTATTTGCGGCCGAGCGCCCATTGCGCCCCCGGCGCGGTCTTGATGCGTGCCCGCACGGTGATGGCAGAGTCGCCGAACAGTGTGATGCCGTGCATCTCCAGCGGTTCCAGCACCGAGTCCTTGAAGTCCGTTTCCATCAGGTGATCGAAGGCTTCATGCATGGCCGTGCGGACGTTGTTGATGTCGCTGTCATAGGCAACGCCAATCTCGGCCATGTGGAAGGAGAACCCCTTCATTGAGTTCGACACCATGTCGACGGAGGAGAACGGAATGAGATGCAGCGTTCCATCGAGCGAGCGGATCGACACAGAGCGGATCGTCAGCTTCTCGACCACGCCGGACTTCCCGCCGGCTTCCACCACGTCGCCCTCGTTCATGATGTTCTCCAACTGGATGAAGATGCCGGTGATGATGTCCTGCACAAACTTCTGGGCGCCGAAGCCGATGGCGAGACCCAGAACACCCGCGCCGGCAAGCAGCGGTGCGATGTTGATGCCGACCTGAGCCAAAGCAAGCATGACCACGAACACCGCAAGAGCGATGGTCGAGGCGTTGCGGAACAACGAAAGCAGGGTCTTTTCGCGCGCTGTCGGCACGGTGCCGAAGTTGGGGTTCAGCCGATACTCGACCCATGAGGAAAGGGCGAGGTAGATGACAAAGCCGACCAACAGGATGATCAGGGCCGAAAGCACCGACCCAGTGACGCGCTGACCTGTTTCGCTGGCCGCCCAGCCCAGGAAGTCGATCAATCCCCAAGCCTGTGCAATGGCGATCACGATGCCGATCAGGACGACCGTCCTGACGACTTGCATCACACGAGGCACAAAGGCGTGCAGCCTTGCTTCAAGCAGGGGCAGCCGTGCTTTCACGTCGTCGGGAAGGCGAACGCCGACATGGATGAAGCGGGAGATGAACGAGATGATCAGCACGCCAACGAGAACGGACAGAATGGACTGCACCGTGGCGCCAAGCATAAAGGGCAGCGCTTCTTCCGGGTTGGCGAGCCAAACCACGAAGATCGCGACAAGGTAAGCAATGGCCAGGATGTGCCAATAGGCGCCGATCAGTGCCAACGTTCGGGAAAGCGCATCATGCCGGCCGTTCTCGGCACGCCACTTCAGCGCGCGGCGCACCGCCGTCTTGTTTTGCAGGATGATCAGCACGCCGATCACCAGCGCCGTCAGCATCGCCAAGACGCGCAACGCCTGGGCCGCCGCCAGGCTTACGCCATCCGCCACGATTGGCGCGAAGAACATGAACGAATACCCGATCAGGCCCACCAGGCGCGACGCCCAGAAGTACCAGTAGGCGGCGGTGGTGTCGCTCATCGCGGCGAAGCGCAAGGAAGCATTGCTTGGCTGCAGAACCAGCCGAAGGAGCACTTTGGTAGCCTCGACCACGAGGAACGCATTCAAGAGCAGCGTCTGATTGATGCCCATGCTGCCAGTCGGGCCGCCGAGAAAATAAAGCGACACGGCATAGCCCATCGCCCAAGCTGCGAGGACGGCGCCAGCATCGATGATGAGGGCAATCACCGCTGCCACGATCCGCGGCAACCATCTTCGCCCGGATGCGCGAGCGCCGAGCGCCCGTTCGATACGCGTCGCAACGGCGCGGAGGAGAAAGAAGCCGACAAGCAGCACAAGGGCAAGAACCACAACATTGGTCATTGCCCTTAAAAACTGGGCATAGTCCTGGCTTGTAGAGCGCGCTACGACCTCGCCGATCTCTGCGGTCAGGTCGACAGCAGCCGCAACCGTGTCGGACGCGCTTTCAGCGATGTTGCGGGTGTATTCCGCGATCTGCCTGGCGATCGTTGGCTCGAAGCTCTCCTCCGCCGCTTCTGCGGCAGAGGGCGGTTCGGCGCTTCGAAGCCGCTCGATCAGCTGGTTGCGCGTTGTTTCGTTTTCCAGGAGCCGGATCAGGTCCTCAACCCCGGCTTCCGCTTGCATGGGCTCTGCTGGTGGCTGCGGCATCTGTGCCCAGATCGGGCTCGTCATGAACAGGAAAACAAGCAATGTGCGGAAGATCAGAGACATGAAAGCGGCAATCTGCTTCTCGATTCGGCACGGATGAGGCTGCGGTGCCTTCCTACGTCAAACGGCTGGGGATCAAAACCCGGGGCGTTCGCCCGATGAAGATCGGATGGTCGCGCGATGTGTCAGCCAGCGGCGTGCGGCCGCCTCTACGCGCGAAATCGGACGCAATTTCGACGTCCGGCTTTGCAGTGTTGATCCTCGGTTACCGTGCCCGGCTGCGCCAAACCAGAAGTCGCGCTTCAAGCAAACCGATGGCGATGGCGGTGAAATAGCCAAGAAGGCCAAGCAGGATCACGCCGGCGTAAAGGTCCGGTGCGCGGAAAGACCGGGCAGCAAGGAGGATCCAGTTGCCGAGCCCGTCGCGGCCGGCAATCATCTCGCACACCACGGAAAGGATCAGCGCCACGGTCAGGCCGAGGCGCATGCCAGCAAGGATATCAGGACTGGCGGAAGGTAGCGCAATCTTGGCGATCACGGTTGCGCGCGACAGCCTCAATGCGCGGCCGACTTCATAAAGCCGCGGCTCCACGGCTGCAAAGCCATGGATGGTGGCGAGCAGCACCGGCCACAGCGCGCCGAAGGCAATCACGGCAAGGACCATCCCGTCAGAAAGGCCGAGCACGGCGATTGCCACGGGAATGGTGGCCGAAGCGGGAAGGGGACGCAGAAACTCCAGCATCGGCGCGAGGTAAGCGCGGAGCTTCGGCGACGTGCCGATGGCCGCGCCAAGCGCAACGCCGATCAGCGACGCAATCAGCCAGCCCCAGAACATGCGTTCAACCGTTGCTAGGAACTTGACGCCGAGGTCGCCCGTGGTGAAGCCGCGCACCAGCGACGTCCAGGCGCGGTCTGGTCCCGGCAGGAAAACGGGGCTCACGAGCTTGTAGTCGGCCACCAGCTTCCAGGCCAACACGAACAAGGCTGTAACCAAGAAGCTTGCAAGCAGCGACAGAAGGCGAGACCATTTCATGCGCCGGCGGCCTCCACTTGTGCCGCCCTACCGAACAAGCGCTTTTCCGCAAAGGCGAGCGTGGCGTTCAGGCTCCAGCCGACTACCCCGATCCACACGAGATAAGCCAGCATCAGATCAGGCTGCAGCCCTTGCTGAGCCACGAGAATGCCGTAGCCAAGTCCGAGCGGATTGGCTGCAATTTCGACCGTGACCGCCACCACCAAGGCAATGGCGGCGGCGAGCCTGACCGCTACCATGATGCGCGGCAGGGCGGCCGGCAGCACGATCTTGGCGATACGCTGGGTCGTGGACAGGCGTAGCGCACGCGCGACTTCGATCAAGCGGGGCTCGATCCCTGCCATGGCGGCGCGGGTCAGGATCATCACCGGCCACAAGCAGGAGAAGGCGACGATCGCAATTTCCATGCTGTAGCCGAAGCCAAACACCAGCATGGCAATCGGCAGCACCGCAACCGAAGGGATGGGGCGGATCGCTTCAACGGTGACTTCCATCAGCCGGTTGACGATAGGGATTAGGCCGAAGATCATCCCCAGAAGAAGACCGAGCAGGCCGCCGAGGAGGAGGCCTGCTCCGGCGCTTGCCAGGGTGTCGCGGGTTGCAACCAGCATAGAGCCGTCAAACAGCGCCCGCAGGAGCGCCGCGAGGATGTCGCTTGGCGCAGCAAGCGACATGGAGGTGGTGTTCGACAGGCGCATGGCGATCTCGGCGGCCACGATCAGCGCCGCCGGTACGACAAGCCCCTTCCACCAGCTGCGTTTCATGCCTCGGCCTTTTCGATGAAGTCGAAGAGCGTCCGGCGCAGTCGCAGGAACTCGGGCATTTCGCGTGTTTCGAGCTGGTCGCGCGGGCGCGGCAGGTCGACCTTCAGGTCAATGCCGATGCGGCCCGGGTTGGGCAGGAGGCCGATCACGCGATCTCCGAGATACACCGCTTCTTCAAGGTCATGTGTGACGAAGAAAACGGTCGCCCCGGTTTCGGCCACGATGGACAGCATCTCGTCCTGCAGCCCCTGGCGCGTCATGGCGTCCAGTGCGCCAAAGGGCTCGTCCATCAGGAGCACGGCCGGATCCTGTGCCAGGCAGCGCGCGATCTGGATGCGCTGCTGCATGCCGCCCGACATTTCCGTCGGGTACTTGTCCTCATGGCTGGCAAGCCCGACCTTCGCAAGAAGTGTCCGGATGCGCTCGGGCCGCTCGCTGCGCGGCGTGCCGGCAGCTTCAAGGGCAAGTGACACGTTGGCGGCAGCCGTGCGCCACGGCAGCAAGGCCTTGCCGTAGTCCTGAAAGACGATGGCCACGTCGCGGCGCGGCTCGGTGAGCGGCTCGCCCAGCACCCGAACAGTGCCGTCCAGGGGGCGAACCAAACCGCCGGCCATCCGCAAAGCGGTGGTCTTGCCGCAGCCGGATGGACCGATAATGCAGACAATTTCGCCCCGACCGACGTCCAGCGAAAGATCCGAGATGATCGGGCGACCGCCATAAGCAAGGCTGACGCGGTCGAACACGATCGCAGCATCGTTGCTGGTGTTCATTCTGTTGTTCCATCCAGGCTGTAAACGATGCGTAGGGTTTGCCGCAGATGGCTGGCGAGCTCCGCTTCCGCCTTTTGCGCGTCACGAGACAAAACAAGATCCGCAAGCAGCTTGTGGCTCGTGACAAAGGTTCCGTGTTCGCTGAACCGGCTCATCATGGTGCGGCGGTACCGGTAGGCCTGGAAATAAAGATCGTCATGCAAGCGTAGCAGCCGCTCCGATCCGCAGGCTTCCAGCAGGGAGCGGTGGAAGGCTTTGTGCAGGTGATCAAAGCCCGGGAGGCCTTCGCGCATGGTTTCCGGTTCGCGTTCAACCGAGCGGGTCAGCCGATGCAGGGCGGATAAGACTCGCGTTTCCCATTCGTCATCGCCGTGACGCATCGAGCGGCGTAGCGCTTCGCTTTCCACCACGATGCGGACCTCGGTGATATCCACCAGATCGGCCTGCGAAAGCGTTGCGACGCGGAAGCCCTTTTGACCCGTGGCCGAGATCAGGCCGCGCGAAACCAGGCGTGACAGCCCTTCGCGCAGCGGGGTGGCGCCGATCTTGTACCGCTCTGAAAGCGCCTGGATGCCGAGCCGATCGCCTGGCTGCCAAATGCCGGCCAGGATGTCGTGTTCCACCAATGCTGCAGCTCGCTCGCTCAGCGTGTCGGAAGCCGCAAGGTGCGCGGCTTCCCCAAAGAGCTCGACCGAAGCACTGCGTCCACTCATTTCTGGATCAGCGTCGCGGTGTCCGGCTCGCCCTGAAGCATCGATTGCTCGTTCATGGTGGCCACCCACCAGTCGAGCTGTTCCTGCTCGATCTTCGGATCCGACACTGACAGCTTCATCTTGGACAACACGTCCAGCGGGATCTTGGTGAAGTTGGCAATCGCCTGGCGACCCTTTTCCGGATTGTCGTTGACGATCTTGGCCGCTTCCTCGATCGAGGTGCGGAAGGCCTGCACCGCCTCCGGATTGGCATCTGCCCATTCGCGCGTGGATGCATAGAAGATCGCCGGGCGTCGCTCGGGCAGCTTCTCAAGGAAGTAGCCGGCCACTTCGCCGGTGCCGCTGGCAATGATCCGCGACATCATCGGCTCGGCCGTCACCACCGCATCAACCGCGCCGGACTTTAAGGTGTCGTTCATGGTGGGAAAGGTCACCTCGACGAAGTTGACCTGCTTGGGATCAACGCCGCTGTCGATCAGCCACTTCGAAAACAATACCTGCAGAAAGGCACCAATGCCCGGCGCACCGACCTTCTTGCCCACGAAGTCTTCCGGCGATTTGATGTTGGCCGAAGGAGCGGCGACCACGCCGGCCGTGTCGAAGGTGGCCTTTGCCGTGGAACTCGCGCCGGCAACCGCAACCAGATCCAGCCCGCCATCCACTGCCTGAAGAAACACGGAAGGCGTCGGGCCGCCGATCTGGATCGAGTCCGACAGGAGCGCCGCCGGAATATTTGAGTTCAGCCCGATCAGCGTCATTGTGACGTCGAGCCCGTTCTTCTTGAAGATGCCTTCTTCCAGCGCAACCGCCGCCGAAGCGCAGTCGGTTGTTGCCGTGCAGCCGACATTCACAGCCGTTTGCGCCCAGCCCGCGCTCGACAAAGCGGTAAGCATCAGTGCCGCGCCCAGCGCGGTTTTCCAGATCGTCGTCATCGAAACTCCTCCCAGTTGCCTCTTCCCAAAGGACGAGGTTTCAAATATCGATAAAATCACGGAATGTATATGATCGCAAGCGGGAGGGAGTTCGATGAAGCTCGCAACATTCGTGACAACTAAGGGCGAGAACCATGTCGGCGCCGTGATCGACGGGGACACGCGGGTGCTGGACCTTACCGGCGCAGCGTCGGGTGATCCGCGCTTTGCGTCCATGCTGGCGCTGATTGATGCGGGCGATGCTGCGCTTGAAGATGCACGCCGCCTCCTTGACGCCCATGGATCCGACTCGTCGCTCGTTCACGCACTCGGCGACGTCGTGTTGCTTTCGCCGCTGCCTGAGCCGCGCCAGATGCGCGACGGCATGAGCTACGAAACACATATCCGCAAGTCCGGCCGCGGCATGCGCCACCTGATGAGTGGCGGCGACATGAGTAAGGTGGATGAGCAAGACCTCCCGCCGCTGGGCGAGGTTTATAGTCAGATCCCGATCTACTACATCACCAACCGCATGACAGTGGCCGGGCCAGACGCCACCGTCCACTGGCCGCGCTATTCCATGGTCATGGATTACGAACTCGAATATGGCATCGTGGTGGGCAAGACGGGCGCCAACATCACCGAAGAAAACGCCCGCGACCACATCTTCGGCTACACAATCTTCAACGACTTTTCCGCCCGCGACCAGCAGGGGCTCGAAATGCCGGGCTGGCTTGGACCGGCAAAGGGCAAAAGCTTCGATGGCGGCAACGTGCTTGGTCCATGGATCGTCACCAAGGACGAAATCGAGGATCCCTACACGCTGAAGGCAGCTGTGCGGGTGAACGGCGAAACGCGCTGCGAAACCACCACGGCCGGCATGCTTTTCTCGTTCGAGAAGATCCTTGCCCACATGTCGCAGGACGAAACGGTTTTTGCCGGCGAGTTCATCGGCTCGGGCACGATGCCCAATGGTTGCGGACTGGAAACCGGACGGTTCCTCGAAGACGGCGACGTGGTGGAACTCGACGTCGAAAAGATCGGCGTCCTTCGCAACACCGTGGTGCGCCAGAAAGCCTGACGCGCCGAGATCATTCAGCCGGGGAGGAGAAACCATGGCCCGCCGCATCATCGACCTGTCGATCCCGATCGCCAACGACATTCCCGCCGATCCGCCGATCCAGGTTCCGCATATCGAGTACGTCGATCACCAGCAGAGCTTGCCGCAGCTGCTGCCGTTCTTTCCAGGCTTGAAGGCAGAGGACCTGCCAGACGGCGCGGGATGGGCCGTGGAAAAGGTGACCCTTTCCACCCACAACGGCACCCATCTGGATGCTCCCTGGCACTACCACCCCACCATGAACCACGGCGAGCCTGCCTGGCGCATCGACGATGTGCCGCTCGACTGGTGCTTTCAGCCTGGCGTTAAGCTTGACTTCCGTCATTTCCCGGATGGCTATGTTGCCACCGCTGAAGACGTGGAAACCGAACTCAAGCGGATCGGCCATAAACTGAAGCCGCTGGAGATCGTTGTGGTGAACACCTCCGCCGGCGCCAAGTTCGGCCAGCCGGACTATGTCGCAAGCGGGTGCGGCATGGGATATGAGGCCACCATGTACCTGCTCGATCGCGGCGTGCGCGTCACCGGTACGGACGGCTGGAGCTGGGATGCGCCTTTCGTGCATACGGCCAAGAAGTACACCGAAACGAATGATGCCTCGCTGATCTGGGAAGGTCACAAGGCTGGACGTCACATCGGATATAGCCACATCGAGAAGTTGCACCGGCTGGAGGAACTGCCTGCCACCGGCTTCACCATCAGCTGCTTTCCGGTGAAGATCGAAAAAGCCTCGGCGGGCTGGTGTCGCGCCGTCGCGATTCTCGAAGACTGAGGCACTTTCCCGCCTTCTTGGTGCGCCAATGTAGGGTACCGCACCGTGCTTGGGACCAAGGTCTGAGCCTGCACAGGACCTAGGTCCTCATAACATCGGAGCTCTTTGCCTCTATAATCAATGGAGGGTCGCCGCACCCGTCCCTTCCGGCGATCCAGCGATCAGAACCCGTTTTGGCCCGGCCAAGACGGGTTCTTTTGTTTCGAGACTGAGCACCTCTGTTTATGCCCGATCCGACCAACGACGACACACGAAAGCTGCATCGCCAGCGCGTTCTCAAGGGTGCTACCATCCTGAACGGCGTATCCAAGTCGGAGATCACTTGCACCATTCGGAACATGCATGAACAAGGAGCGGAGCTTCGCGTCCCGCTTGAAGCAACCGTCCCGAAAAGCTTCCTGCTTTATGTCCCCGTCGACGGGATCGGATATCTTTGCGAACTGCGCTGGCGCCACGGCACTCGCGTGGGCGTTCACTTCACCGGAACTGCTCCGAAACCGCATTGGCATTATGGCTGAGGCGGGCCTTCCGGCTGATCTTCTTCTCCGGTTGCAGACTGCCCCATGACAGCATCCGGTGCTGGCCTCGATCCCGAACCTCCCTATGATACTGCCTAAACAAGCCCTAGCTGCGAGCACCTTCCTGAAACGGCCTTTTGCAAGCTTCTACCCACGGTCGCTGAGCGCACAATTCTTGCTCGCCGGCGGACTCGTTTCGCTCGCAGCCATGCTTTGTGTCGGCACCGTGGTGACCAAGGTCATCGAGGACAATGTCAGCCGTCACGCCGGAGCGGCTACTGCGCTTTACGTGGACAGCGTCATCGCGCCCCTGCTGCCGGATATGCAGCGCAACGAGATGCTGGACGTCGGGATCACCCGGGCGCTCGACGAAACGCTGGAACAAGGTGCGCTGGGTGACCGTCTGCTTTCCTTTCGGCTTTGGCGCGGTGACGGAACGATCCTTTACGCAAACGACAGCACCCTCGTAGGCCGCCAATTTCCTGTCAGCGCGAGCCTGAAACAGGCGTTTGCCGGCGAGTTGGTAACCGAACTGGAGCGCGTGGATGATGTGGAGAGTGCAGCCGAGCGCGACACCAATCTGCCGCTCCTCGAGATCTACAACCCGATCCTGCAGCCCTGGTCGGGTGAAGTGGTTGCCGTGCTCGAGTTCTATGAGGTGGCGACCGAACTTCAGCGCGATCTTCGCGCAGCGCTTGTTCGCTCCTGGCTGGTCGTGGCCGGCGTTGTGGCAGGCTTCTTTCTCGCCTTGTCGGCCATTGTGATTCGAGGAAGCAGGCTGATCGACCAGCAACGCACTGCTCTGCAGGACCACGTTGGGGAACTTTCGGAAGCGCTCCGCCACAACCGCGAGCTGCGCGATCGCGTGCAGAAGGCTTCGCAACGCGCGGTTGCCTACAACGAACGCTATCTGCGCCGCATCGGTGCGGATTTGCATGATGGTCCGGCACAGCTTCTGGCCTTCGCATCCTTGCGGCTGGACAGCGACATGCTGGTTGGCGAAAGCGCGCCCGATGCGCGTGATCGTGAGGTGACACGCATTCGCGCAAGCCTTGATGAGGCGATGACGGAATTGCGCACCATCTGCCGTGGCCTTGTCTTGCCGCATGTGGAAAGCGCGGATGTGCCGGAAATCTTGCGCAGCGTGGTGGAGGCTTACGAGCATCGCAGCGGCAAGGCCGTAAAACTTACGGTTTCGCAACCAGTCCCCGAACTATCCCCGTCCGAGAAGATTTGCGTCTACCGCTTCGTTCAGGAAGCGCTTAACAACGGGTTCAGGCATGCAGATGGCCGCGAACAGCGGGTTACCCAGACCTGGAGCGGAGACGTGTTCAGCGTGGCAGTCGCCGATGCAGGGGCGGGGTTCGACACAGAACGCGTGCCACCAAATGGAATAGGGTTGTTGGGACTTCGGGAGCGGGTGGAAAGTTTGGGCGGCCAGTTCGAGATCGATACGTCTCCCCAGGGGACGACCGTTCGGATGAGTTTCGAGCGTGCCCTCCTTGCAGAAGGAGCTGTGCAGTGATCCGCGTGGCCATCATCGATGACCACCCGCTCTTTCGCGAAGGGGTCAGTCGTAGCCTCGCCGAGCTGGAGGGCTTCGAAGTTGTTGCGGAAGGCGCTTCGGCCGAGGATGCTCTTCGCATTGCGGCTGAGCATTCGCCCGACATCGTGCTCCTTGACCTTTCCATGCCCGGTAGCGGGTTGAAGGCCATCACGCCCATCCTGATGAACGATCCTGATCAGAAGATCGTCGTGCTCACGGTTTCCGAAGCCAGCGAGGACGTTGCTGAAGCCCTGAAATCGGGCGCGAAAGGCTTTGCCCTGAAGGGCGTAGGCTCACGAGCCTTGGCCGAGATCCTGCGTACTGTCGCTGGCGGGGAAACCTATGTGGCACCCAAGCTTTCAGCCGCATTGTTGTCGCGCCTGACGACACCTGCGTCACCTCCAGAGCCCGATCTGCTTGCCTCGCTCACTGCTCGCGAGCGCCAGATCCTCGATCTGGTGGCACGTGGTCTCAGCAACAAGCACGTGGCAATCGAACTCGACCTTCACGAGAAAACCGTCAAGCATCACATGACCCGGATCCTGGCAAAGCTCGGGGTTGGCAATCGCACTGAAGCGGCCCTGGCGTTTCGCGATGCGCTTGATCGCCAGAACAGCGGATCACCACGCACGTAGGTTCAGCGGGCGTAGGATCGCATCCGCGCATTGTCGGAAGGCGTGGCAGCACGATCGACAATCGTACGGCCTTGCCTGTCGCGCATCGTGAAGCGACCATTGGCAAGTCGTTCAACCAGGCCATGGCGATGCGTGACCTGAACCGATCGGTCGTTCACCTGAACATCAACGACCCCACGCGTCCTTGAAGGTCCGGTTTGTCCGACGGCCTCGCTGCTCGAGCGTCCGAAGGGAGAGCCGCCTACTGCCGGTGCCGCAGAGCGCCCGCCACTGTTGCCAGCCCCGCCGGCGTTGCCATTGCCACCACCGGCGCCGCTGTTTCCGCCGCCGTTCCCAGCATCGTTTCCGTTGCCGTTTCCGCCCCCGCTGCCGTTGCCGCCCCCGCTGCCGTTGCCGCCACCATTGCCGCCGCCGCCACCGTTGCCGCCGCCGCCACCACCGTTGCCGCCCCCGTTTCCATTCCCGCCGCCGTTGCCTTGCGCAAACCCGTCTTTCACCAATGCAAGACTGCCCGCCTCAAGCGAGGTTTGCAGCGCCCAGGCGGCGAGAAAAGCAAGAATGACAAGTCGTTTGCGGTGGTGGGCCATGCTTACACCCGAGGATGCGTTTCTGTGTCCGAGCCATCGTGGCGGCGAAGCTTTTCTGTCTCCCCTATGACAAGGCATTGCCCCTGAACAGCTGAAATCCAACGCAACGCATGTTGGAGCGGTTCCTGACACGGGATGGACGACTCACCATTGCCGCAGCGCGTCAGACCAAAGTCCGAACATCAAGCAGACCAACGACTTAGCGTCGTTGCGACCGAAGCCCCGGACAGGAACGAAGCTCACGAGGCGCCGTTGGTTGCCAAGCTTCCACACAGCCAAAAGGCAGCGGGGAGTACGACGACCAACCCAAGGAGACCATAATGAAGAACCAGCTGTCCAGCGCGCTTGCAGTCCTTCTTCTGATCGGAGGAACGGCAGCCGCAACGGCACAAACCGTCGTGATTGCTCCGGAACAGGAAACGGTGATCCGCGAATACGTCCGCAAGGAACCGCTCGCTTCGATCAAGCTGCCTGGCGTGGAGCTGAACGTCGGTTCGACCGTCCCTGAGACCGTCGAACTTCATGAAATCAACTCGCCCGACATCAGCTACCGCTACGTGGTTGTCGATGATCGGACCGTACTGGTCGATCCCGGCACGCGCCAGATCGTACGGGTGCTCGACTAAGCTTTTTTCCACATCGACGCAGCGGTCCCACAGAAGGAGCGCGCGTTTCCCGGAGCCAAAGGCTCCAAGAGAGAAAACACCCAAGGAGAGTTCAACATGAAACTCATCAAGCAAAGCTCGCTCGCGTTGATGCTGCTCGCAGGCACCACGCTTTCAGCCTACGCACAGTCCAGCAGCACCGTCGGAACCGGCGGCACCTCGGCTGGTGGAGGGACCTCGTCCTCGACCGTCGGCACCGGTGGCTCGTCAGCCGGCAGCTGTGACGCTTCTTCCGGAAACTGCGGCTCCGGCTCGGCTTCGACGCTGGGCACCGGCGGTACGTCGGCTGGCGGCGGCACGTCCTCGTCGTCGGTTGGCACCGGTGGTTCGGCTGCCGGTTCCGGCGACAGTGGTTCGGGTTCGGCTTCGACGCTGGGCACCGGCGGTACGTCGGCTGGCGGCGGCACGTCCTCGTCCTCGGTTGGCACGGGTGGTTCGGCTGCCGGTTCCGGCGACAGCGGCTCGGGTTCGGCTTCCACGCTGGGCACCGGCGGTACGTCGGCTGGCGGCGGCACGTCCTCGTCGTCGGTTGGCACCGGCGGTACGTCGGCTGGCGGCGGCACGTCCTCGTCATCGGTCGGCACCGCCGGCTCTTCGGCCGCTGCCCAGGACGACGCTTCCAACAAGAAGTGCCCTCCCGGACAGGCGAAAAAGAACGGCGGCAAGTGCGACTAAAACAACCGGCACCGGCCTTCCTGGCCGGTGCCACTTTTCGGAGAAGCCTCATGCGTATTCGGCGCCACTCACGCCTTCTCGGCGCGATGCTTGTTTTCACGGCCTTTGCAGCGGAGCCTGCCGTCGCAGAAACGGTGAAATCCGGCACCTGCGTCGAACAGGAACAGTCGCAGCCACAGGGCTCCGGAAGCCGCCTGTCCGCCCGATCATCAGCCGGATCGGTGTCAACCCATGTTGAAGCGGGGAATGGCAGAGTTTCCGCGGGAACAAGCCTCGGTGCGACGCAGGATCATGAGCAACAGGTGGGCGGTGCGGGTACGCAAAACCAGCAGTCGCGTCGGAGCGTCACCGTGACGTCTTCGAGCGGAAGCAGCGCCAGCAGCGCCGTGAGCTCCTCCAGCGGAAACGCAGGAACGGCAGCGGTTTCGGGAAGCGGCGACTGCGTGATCATTTCGGACTAGGAGCACAACATGTACACGAAATTGTTCGGTATCCTGCTTTTGGGGGCAACCCTCACGAGCACCGCCTTGGCCGAGGACCTGCCGAGTTCGGCGACGGTTGGCAGCGGCGGTTCGGCTGCGGCTGGAGGGACATCCGCTTCGACCGTTGGCACTGGTGGCATTTCGGAAGGTGTGGATGGGAGCCAAAGCTCATCCATCGCTTCTGGCGGCAGTGCGGCAACGGCGGATGGCAAAGCGCGAAGCGACACGAAAACCGTCGAGAACCCCAATCAGTTGAAGTCGCAGTCCAAGGCCATGGCGCAGGACAAGGGGACTTTCTCACGGTCGCAAACAAAAACACGCGTTCGCGACGATGCACTGACCAGCACAACCCGATCCATGTCGCATGTGCCGGGTGAAAAGCCCGTGAAAAGCACCACCACGACCGAGGTGCAGCCTCAATAAGGCTGAGCCTTCTGCCAATCGGTAGCCCTTCAACGCTGGCGGGCGATCATCCGTCCAGCCCGGGCCCGGCCGCATCCCTGATCCCATCGGTGGCCGGGCCCCCAACCAAGAGGCGGGCAAGACATTGAAAGCAGTTCTGCTGATCCTGAGCGGATTTCTCGTCACCAGCGGTGCTTTTGCAGGCGGGGTTGTCTACGCGGTTTCCCTTCTCACGGTGAAAACGGGACCCGTCACGACGCTGAACATGGACTGGGAGAGTGCCTGGACCACGGAACCGGTGCGCATTGTTGCCGCCGAGACTTCTGGGAGGGAGGAACCGGAGCCCCCCACGTCCAAGAGCAGGATCAAAGTCGAGGCCCGCTTGGTAGAAGCGATTGATGAACAAGTGGCGCTCGACAACTTGGTCACGGCCTCATTCGAAGACAGCGCTCCGTCGGACGCTCCGGCAGTTCTGCCAGTCACCCAAGCGCATCTGGACTGGTGTGCCGATCGCTACCGCTCCTATGACGCGGCAACCGACAGTTACACAAGCTACAGTGGGAAAACGCGGCCTTGCCGCTCGCCTTATGGGACCGAGAATGGAACGGCTCCGCGATAACCCACGACTTGTTTAGGCTCACTTTAGCGACCCAGTCAGCCAAAGGTCTCACAAACCTCGGCAAAACCTCCATCGGCCGCAGCAGGAATTAACCGATCCATGTTAGCTTGGGTTCAATACCCACGTGGATTCCAGGCATGCCATCGGCTGACCCATTCTCCATCAGGCGCTTTGTCTTTACCACGGCTTTGCCGATCGTCGTGTCGGCACTGCTCGCCGCGCTTCTCGTAAGCGGCGTTCTTTATTGGTCGAGCTTGCGCGCTGACGACATCGCTGCGTCCCGGCAAGAAAGCCTGATGCGCCTGGTGATCTCGCAGCTTCGAGATCAGATCGCCCATGACCAGGAAAGCGCAACCGTCTGGGATGACGCCGTCCAGAACGTTCGAGAAGGCGACCTGAAATGGATCGATGCGAATCTCGGCTCCTGGATGCACTCCTACTTCGGTCATGACGGGGCGATTGTTCTCGATGCCGCCGACCGGCCGATCTATGCTTTTATCAACGATCAGGTCGCGCCGGCGGGGCCGACCTTTGATGCGCTTTCGGCACAGATGAAGCCGCTTGTCGGACGCATGAGAAGCGTCATGGATTCGTGGGATGGCACCGGGCCAAGCGATCGAAGCTTGAGCCCGAGCGTGGCAGATCTCGCAGTGGTGAAGGGCCGGCCCACGGTGATCAGCGTGAAGCCGATCGTTTCCGATACAGGCGAAATCGAGCAAGCACCCGGCACGGAGCATCTGCACATCGCGCTTCGTTACCTTGACACGACGTTCCTCGCGGATCTGCGGGAAAGCTACCTGTTCGAAGAACTTCGCTTTGCTTGGGCGCTGGACACGAAGGCTGGGGAGGTTGCCGTTCCGCTCCGATCAGTTGCCGGCAAGACCCTCGGCTATCTGATCTGGACGCCGTATCGACCGGGCTCTGCCGTGATGTCGTTCATGGCGCCGGTCCTGGCGGTTCTTTTCCTTGTCACGGCTGCAGTGCTCGCCTTCCTGATCAACCGCCTTTACAGGCGCTCCGTGAGCTTGAAGCGGCGCGAAGCGGAAGTGGAGCATCTTGCGTTGCGGGATACTCTCACAGGCCTCGGCAATCGTCTCACCTTCAACGCAGGTCTCGACGACCTTCTGAAAAAGCGCGCAGGCCGCGACAACAGCAAGGTGGCCGTTCTTTACCTCGATCTCGATCGCTTCAAAAACGTCAACGACACACTCGGGCATCCCACGGGTGATCAACTGATCTGCCAGTTCGCCGAACGGCTGGTGCGGGTGACCCGAAGCCGAGACGTGATCGGCCGCATCGGCGGGGATGAATTCACCGTTGCGCTCGCCGATGTGGACGATCAACTCGTTGCTGACGTCTGCCAACGCATCATCGAAGCCGTAGAACAGCCTTTCGACATCGACGGAAATCACATCAGCGTCGGCGTGAGCATCGGTGTGTCGCTTGCCCCGACCCATGGTTCCACCAGAACAGACCTCCTGAGAAAAGCCGACATCGCCCTTTACCATGCGAAGAGCGCCGGGCGCGGGCGATATGCTGTTTTCGGGCAGGACATGGATGCCATCGTTCAGGAACGGCGCTCGATCGAACAGGACTTTCGCCGCGCGCTTGACAGCGAGGACCAGATCACGGTGCTGTTCCAGCCACTGTTTTCTGCCGCAAGCGGGCAGATCACCGGGGTGGAAGCGCTTGCGCGCTGGGATCATCCCACCAAGGGGCGCATCACACCCAGCGTCTTCATTCCGGTGGCAGAAGATACCGGATTGATCGAGCGGCTGGGTGAAAAGGTGCTGACCATCGCCTGCCGGGCGGCACGAGGCTGGGGTTCGCTCAAGGTGGCCGTCAATGTTTCGGTGGTTGAGCTTCGAAACCCGAACTACTGCATGAAGGTTGCCAACATCATCATGGCCACCGGCATCAACCCCCGCCAGCTCGAGCTTGAGGTGACCGAAAGCACCCTGGCGGACAAGAACGGAACCTGTGAAGCCAATATCGCGGCGCTTCGCGACTTCGGCATCCGCATCGCGCTGGATGACTTCGGTACGGGTTTCTCATCGCTCAGCCGGTTGAAGCAGCTTACGGTGGACAGCATCAAGGTCGATCGGTCTTTTGTTCGCGGCATCGGAAGCTCATCGGGCAGCGATGCTTCCATCGTGCAGGCCATCATCGACCTCGCAAAGGCCACCGGGCTGAAAACCACTGCAGAAGGCGTCGAAACTGCGGAACAGGAAAAGCATCTGCAACTCGCCGGTTGTGACGACCTGCAGGGCTTCCTGATGTCGGAGCCGGTTTCGGAAGCTGCCATCACCGAACTGTTGAGCGGCAAGCACGAGAGATCGACCGCGCAACCCGTTCGCTAGCCACTCTTCATGGCCTGCCAGAGCGATCATCAGCGTCGGGTCACCCGATCTTTGTCGCAAGAAGGCCATGTTGACTTGGCTCGTCGCTCTTCAGTTCTCCGGAATGTTTCCTTCAAGATGACCTGAAGCCGCGGCAGGTTGACCTCGTAAGGCAGGTCGCGGATGCTTTGCGTCAGGATGTTCAGTGCTCTGCGCGCTTCCACCGGGGTTCTGATTGATCACGGCATCTGTAGGTTCGAGCGCATCTGTGGCTGGCTCACAAGCTCGCCAACGGCTACTTGGACGCGGTGGGACTTTTCCAATCGCTGAAGCGCCAATTGGAAGGCCAGGCAGTGCTTTTCATCCGGTGGAAATGTCGTCGATCGCTATGTTTGACGGCTCTTACTCCCAGAAGCACTAAGCGTCGGCAAAATCGCCATGCGCTTCGGTCCGCATCGGCGGTTCGACAGCGACCGGGCGGGAAGGCCGCTTTAAGTGTGGACTTCTAAACTGATGGCCGACCGAGCATTGAGACTTCCGCTCGGGTGATCCTCTAGGACGCTTGTCGTCCGATCCGTGTCCCGGCTACCGACAAGACGGCGATGATCACCACGCCCTGGAGGATGTCCTGCGCGCCGGGCGGCAGGCCCGCGATCTGCATCGTGGTAACGATCATCACGAGAAGCATGCCCCCGAGCAGCGTGCCGAAGGCGGTGGCGCTGCCACCCGCGATCAGCGTCCCTCCCAACACCACGGCGCCGACCGACTGCAGGAGATAGGGCGTGCCCATCTCCAGAAAGGCTCCGCCGGCATAGCCTGACAAAAGCATTCCCGTGAGCGAAGAAAGGGCCGCACTGATCACGAATGTGGACGCGATCGTGCTTTTGACCCGCACCCCGGCGAGGCGCGCCGCTTCCAGGCTTTGGCCGACCGCGAACAGCTGGCGGCCGTAGGCGCTGCGGGCAAGCATGAAGCCGATGACCACCGCAACAAGGATCGCGACGATCACCATCACCGGCAACTCGCCGACCCGACCCGTGGCTACCCAGGCAAGAAGGGGAGGTCGACTGAACGTGTTGATCTGTGCATTCACGATCATCACGCCGGTGGCAAGAATATAGCCGCTGGCCAAGGTGGCGATCATGGCTGGAATGCGTAGCCCCAGCACCAGAAGGGCGTTGAACAAGCCGATGGCTATTCCGCCGGAAAGCACGATCGCGAGGCTCAGGAGAAAGCCCGCATCTGTGCCGTTCGCGGTCATGACGCTGAGATAAGCGGCGAGCGTCACGGTGCTGGGGATAGAAAGGTCGATGTTGCCGCGGCCGGTGGTGATCACCAGCATCTGCCCCAAGGCCGGCAGGAGGAGGAAGGATGCTGAAACCGCAACGCCGGTCAGCGAATAGATGCTGAAGCGGGCGGTGAGGACTGTGAGAGCTCCCCAAAGGATCAGGATGCCGAGAAGCGGCCAGATCCAGCGGCGGCGGCGAAGAAAGGCAAGGGTGCTTTCAGCCATGTTTGCGCCTCCGTAGCGCAAGAGCCTGCAGTCCGAGGATCACGATCAACAAGCCGCCTTGAACGGCCGCGTTGAAGTCGGTGCTCACGCCAAGCGAGGCAAGCAGAGCGCCGATCAGCGACAGCGTTACCGCACCTGCCACGACACCGAGTGGCGCGATGATGCCGCCAAGCAGCTGGCAGCCTCCGATTACCACGGCTGCGATCGACAGCAGTGTAAAGGAAGCGCCGGCATTGATGTCGCTCGCATTGTTCGTGGCGGTGACATAAAGGCCGGCGGTGGTGGCAAACAGCGCAGCCAGCACATAGCGCAGCATGGCGTAACGGACGGACGACCAGCCGGCCCGCTCCAGTGCCCGCGTGCCGGATCCAAAAGCGCGCAGGATTGTGCCGGTTGGCGAGCGATCAAACGCAACGGCGACCAGACCGGCAAGGACAATCAGGACGAGAGGCGTCGGCAGGCCCGGGATGGTCCAGGTGAAAAGCGATGCCAGCCAAGGCGGCGCCGAGCCTCCTGGCGAGGACTGGATGGTTTGGCCGAGGCCCACCCAGATAAAGGACGCGCCCAAGGTGACAACAATGGCAGGTATCGCGCGCGCCTGGATGATGAAGCCGATCAGCGCGTATCCAAGCAAACCGCCCAAAAGAGCCCCGATCCCGAGAAGCGGCGTGGACACGAGCAAGGTCGCACTCACCACGTTGATGAAGCCCGTAAAGCCACCGACGCCAAGATCGATCTCGCTGCCTCCCACCACGAACATCTGGGCCAGTGCGATCAGAACAAGGGTGACGGCGGGAGCCAGAAGCAGTTCGAGCCCGAAGCTGGAAGCAACCAGCGGGTTCATGGAAGCCATGATGGCGAAAACGGCAAACAGGCTGACGAAAGGAATGGCACGCAGTGCCACGGCGATCGCCTTGGCGCGACGTTCCGACGGCGCTTCCACCGGCTGTCTGGGCTGCAAAAAGGAAGCCGCAACCACGGCTTCTTCCGATATCTCGCTGCCGGCTAATTCCGCTACAACTTCATTCCCTGCGAACACGAGGACGCGATCGCATTGCAGGAATTCGAGATCTTCGGTGGAGTGCCAGATCACCAAGCGGCCAGCATCGGCGATCTCGCGTACCAGCCGATAAAAGTCGCCCTTCGCGGCAATGTCGACGCCGCGGGTCGGATCATCGAGGAGGATGATGTCCGCATCGTCGTCCAGCGCCCGCGCCACGAGCGCCTTTTGTTGATTGCCCCCCGAAAGGTCCAGAATGTTGGAGTCGAGCCGGCTCTCGTCCAAGGCCAAACGGCCGGCCCTCTCGCGTGCAACCGGCCGTTCCTGTCCGTCCTTGACGAGAGCAAGGGGAGAGCGACGCGCAAGACGGCCAATGGAGATGTTGTCCAAGACACTCCACAAGGGGAAAACACCTTCGCGCCCGCGATCGCCCGACACATAGCGGGTACGTCCGTCGCGCGTGATGCCTCGTGGCGCCTTGTCTGCAAACAGGGCCGCCAGAAGATCGCGCTGACCGCTGCCTTCCAAACCTGCAATGCCGATGATTTCGCCGGCTTTCAGCGCAAGGGGCTGGGCTCCAAAGCGGTCGCCTTCCAGCCTCACGCGGACGTGCCCAGTATTTGCTACCTCCTTGGTTGTGCGTTCCTTGGCTGTGCCCGCGCCGCCCATGGCGTCAACAAGGTCGGAAATGCTTGTTTGGTCCGCTGCCTTCACCCAAGCGAGTTGTCCATTGCGCATGGCGACAACGCGGTCGGAAATGTCGATCACTTCCGCCAGCTTGTGGCTGATGAAGATCACGCCGATGCCGCGGGCCGTAAGATCGCGGACGAAGCTGCGCAACTGCTTGCTACGTTCGGCACCGAGCGAGGACGTCGGTTCGTCGAGGATCAGGAGCTTGAGATCCGGATCGCTGGCGGCGCGCGCAATCTCAATCATCTGGCGCTCGGCAATCGACAGGTCGTCCACCAGCCGGCTCGTCGAAACGCGAGCGCCAGGAAAGATCCGCGTCAGCGTTTGATCCGCCAGCCGATGGTAATCACGCAGCCAGCCTGGACTGAAGCGCGCAAACTGCGGCTGCTCGACATAAAAATTTTCAGCCACGCTGAGGTTGGGCGAAAGCGACAGCTCCTGCCACGCGATGCGGATGCCGCGATTGCGCGCTTCGGCCGGCGAAAAGGCGGAGAGGTCGAGTGGCTCGCCGGCCCACGTCATCGTGCCTTCGCTCGGCTCCGTGACGCCGCACAGGATGCGCATCAGTGTGGACTTGCCGGCGCCGTTGGCACCAACGAGCCCGAGCACTTCGCCCGTACAAACCTCGAGATTGATGTTCTGGTTGGCGCGCGTGCTGCCATAGCTCTTGCCGATCGCGGCAAGGCGGAAAAGGACCTGCTTGTCGGCAGGGTGTGCAACAGCCGCCATGGGCGCGGGCTCGAGCATCGCGTTCAGCATCGGCGGCGGTTGTCCCTAGTCAGATGAACGGCCGCCGGCCTTACCAGACCAGCGGCCGTGCATGCTTGCTGTTTTACTGCGTCTTGTTGATCAGGTTCTCCTTCACCCAAGCTTCGTCGAAGCTCGGGCTGATGATCATGCCTGGTTTCAGGTCCTTTGCCATTTCAGCAAGGTTGCTTTCGTCGACGGTTGCCACCGGCATCGTCATCTCCTTCGGAGGATTGGCGCCCTTGACGATGTCATGCGCAAGCCAGAAGGCAGCACCGCCGATGCCTGGCGTGGTGTTCATGGACGTCGTCTTGTAGCCCTTGTCGGCCTGCTTGGCCCACCAGATCACGAAGTCGGACGAACCGCCGCCCTCGATCACGGGCAGCTTCTCGGCATAAGGGCCGCCAGCCTGCTCAAAGGCTTGCGCGATCCCGTAATCATCGCTGCCGCCCTGTCCAAGCACGGCATCGACCTGTGGCAGGCTCGGCAAAACGTTGGCGATGGCGGATTGCGCAACCGAAGCGGTCGCCTGACCGTAAACTTCGGCCACAACCTTCACGTCCGGATGCGCATCAAGCACTTCCTTTTGCGCCGAATACATCAGGTTGTCGGGGCCGGAACCCTTCACACCGCGCACAACAATGACGTTGCCCTTGTTGCCGATCAGATCCAGCGTTTTCTCGGCCTGCTCGGTCTTGTAGCCGGTGAAGTCAAAGGAAAGCTTCCACGCGCAATCCGCCGTCAACAGGCTGTCGAAGGCGATGACCTTGATTCCGGCAGCGCAGGCTTTCTCAGCGAGGCTGTTCAGGGCCGTTTCGGACGCCGCGTTGATTGCGATGGCGTCGACGCCGCGCAAGATCAGTTCGGCCATCTGGCTGTTCTGCTGGGCTACCGAGCCATCGCCGTTCAGCACCACGAAATCGGCGATCTTGCCTTCGGCCTTGGCCTTTTCGGCTTCTTCGGTGAACGCGTCCACCATCTGCCGGCGCCAGGTATTGCCGTAGAAGGAATTCGAGAGCGCGATCACCGGCTTTTCCGGATCAAGCGCCAAAGCGGATCCCGCCGAGCCAGCGAAAGCGGCGGCGAGAACGGTGGAACACAACAACAGTCTGCGAAGCATCGTTGACCTCCCTGTCAAACAACTACGGCTGAAACCGAAGGCTCCTCCCGGAGGCCTCTGGCATACTGATTATACCATCTCCTCGAGATGCTCAAGCAGGCGCTTGCGTCTCCTAGATGTCGCGTGCCAGCACGAAGTAATCGTCCTGGCCGACCTGCCCACCCTTGAAGGCCATCTCCAAGGGCGGCGCCTCTGCGGCAGTGCGATGGGCGCGACACAGGGGCGAACCGGGCGAGTTGGGCAAAGGCATCAAACATTCCAATGCGTAGATGCCGAGCTCGGCGATGGCATGGCTCGATGTGTCGCCACCCGCAACAATCGCACGCCGCAACCCGTGCCGGGCGACGAGTTGCGCCAGTGCCTGTCCAAGCGCCCGGCCGATGCGGTGCCCCTGACCTCCCGTTGTTGCAAGCGTCGTGGTCTGCTCCCCGAGAGCCGTAAACAGGATCGGGCTGCGCCCCGCCGACAAGGCGCGGCTTGCTTCTGCAACGGCGCGGCTGATTTCGGCTGCCGGATCTGCCTCGATAAGCCCCGCAGCCGAAACGGAAACAGCCTCGAAGCCGCGTTCCGTCGCGTAGCGGATCTGGCGTTCAGTTGTTGGCGACATCGACCCTGAGACAACAGCGATCGGGCCAGGGGAGCCTGGCGCCTCGAAAGCGCGGCTTTTCCCCGTAAGCGGCGTGCCCGAACCGGCTGCTGCAAGGGCGTATTCCACGCCGGACGAGCCAACCACAAAGGGCGAAGCCACGCGGCGACGCCAAAGATGGCGTCCGACGATGCGTTGCGTTTCCTCGTCCAGCACATCGAGAAGCACCACAGGTGCCGCGAACCGGGCGTCGATGTCCTCGTCTGCGGGATTCCGTTTCAAGGAAATCAGGTCCAGGAGGCCGATTTCCTTGTCGGTTTGTCGGCCGAGATGAAGCCGTAGGTCCGCTTCATCCATCGGTGTCACGGGATGCCGGCTCATCACCGGGTGCCGGTCGATACGAAAGACCGTTTCCCGGAAACCCGCAAAAAGGTTACCGAACGCCGTGTAGCGGCGCAACTCGGGAGCGCCCACGACAACTGGTGTTGAGGCTTGGCCAAACACGCGCGCACCGATGTCGAGCGCGCGCCCGATCGAACCGACATGGGGTGCGGAATCGAAGGTCGAGCAGACCTTGTAGTGGCAGAGCTGCGCCCCGGTGGCGCGCAGCGCCGCGAAGGCAGCAGGCAGGTGCGCGTCCATCCATTCTGGCGTTTCGCTACGGCTGGTGCCCGCGATCCCGATCGCTTTCCTTTCGGCGAAGCGCGCCCGTTGCTCCGCATCTGGAATGCCGGTGAAAAGTACAGCCGAAACGCCGCGCAGTTCCAGCGCCTCCATCACATCGGTGGAGCCGGTAAGATCGTCGCCATACCAGGCGAGCAGCGGTGTCATGCGTCACCTGCAAGGTGACAGAACGCAATGCCGTAAGCGCCGAGCCGCAGCTCATTTCCTTTTATCGGTCGCGCTGGCAGTGTGTCGCTGTGTTGTGCCACCTCAGCGTTGTTTTCGTCGAGGACCTGCACATTGTTTGCGGGCGGCAGGGACAAGGACACCTGCTCGTCCGTCAAGTTCGCCAGAACCAGCATGTTTCCGGCGGCGAGCCCAATCACCGACGTTGGATCAGAGGACGCCACAGGTCGCCGCGGCTTGCCCGACAGCGACGCAAGAGCGCGAGCGGCATGGAAGGCGGGTCGATGCGCGTGGTCGCTGTTCAACACGCCAAATGGGCCGGTGAGTGCGCCGAGCGTGAGCGCCTCAAGATCTGCATCCGCAACCGCGGCGGCATATCCGACCATCCAGGCGGCTGCAAAAAGGCTGCGCTGGCGCGGATCTCCCGCAACCATGGTGCGCCGGGTGCGCCCATCGCTCAGGGCGAGCCCAGAACCGTAGGGATTGTGCCGCATGCCGATGCTTGACGGTCCGATCCGGTAAGGCTTGTCGCCATAGACCTCGCGCACAGACGCGGTGATGAAGGGCAATGCTTCCAGTGTTTGCATGACGCTGAGGTCGTCTGCGGCATGCACGAGTGGCGCGGTGGTATGCGTCACGAAATCCAATTGATCGGCTGGAACACGCTTGCGGTTGAGTTCGGTGAAATAGGTCAGCATGCCGCCACCCAGCCGCAGCTCCGGAAAGGCGCTGCGCGCCGCACTGTAGACCTCCGAAAGGGGCGGGCACGGTGGCCATGCGCTGCCCGGTGGGGTGGACTTGAGGTCCGGTGCCGGCACAACCACAAGGGCATCCAGGACGAGCCCAGCCTTGGCGACCTGCCGGGCAAGCAGATCCAGTTCGGCGGCAGGCTCGGCTTTGCACGGCAGCGTGAGTTCCAGGGTCACCGGAACAGGATGGGCCTCTTGCAAGCGGCGGAAGCGTTCCAGTGCTTGCTCGTCGTGGCCTTGAAGCGGATCGAAGGAAAAGATGAGGTGGCGCGGCGCGATGCTTCGAAGCGGCTCCAAAGCGGCTAAGGTGGCGTCCGCTTCTTCAGGCGTGATGTTCAGCCCGAACAAGGGTGCGGATTTCCCCGAACTCGGGTCGACCTTGATGACGCTCGCTTCGGAAGAAGCGGACGCGGACGGCTTGTTGGAAGGGATTCCGGCGAACGACACGGTGATGGTCTGCACCACGGCTTCATTGGCCGGCAGCACGTATGGCCAGGGAAGCGCAAGCGGACGGACATAGGTCTTGAATGACGCGTCAGACCAGTTGCGCTGGTCTTCCATTTCGAACGTGTCGCCTTCCATTCGCACGGTTGCTTCAACACTGGGCATCACCTCATGGGTGATTGCGCGCATGGTCAGAAAAGGCTGCGCCGGATCGATGCTTCGCGGAAAAGGAGCCTTTTGTGTTCGACCGTCGACATGTTCGATCGTTGCGGGTGCACCGGCCACGCCCACGATGGGGTGGAGGATGTTGAAGCCGGCGCGGTTGGTGGAAAAGTCTTGGTCCGGCACGGCAGTAACGGCGAAAACGAGCTTGCCCGCGGCTTCGGCTGCAATCCGCGCTTTGAAGTGCAGGGTGGCTCCACCCCTACTCGTGCAAGTGCCGGAATAGGCCACCGAAAAGCCGTCCGCTCGCTCCTCGATGGTCGGACTTTCAAGCTTGCAGGCGTAGGTGCCCCAATTTTCGTCGCGCACGAGGTAGCTGATCCCTCGGACGGCTTCGACGCCGTGCCAGCGGATGGCGCGCAGGTTCCCTTCTTCTAAGATCACAGAAAGAGGGCCGGTCTGGAGACTGCGGCGCTCCGGCTGGGGCTCATCGGTGCCGGTTAGGAGAAGGGCGCGTTCGGGGCTCATCGATCCGATCAACGGAAGGGAAGTCTAGGGCGCAGCAAGTCGTCACAGGAAGGGGACCGCCCGGGCCCCCTTTCGCGGCACAACTCAGGTGATCCGGCGAATGGACGCTTCGAGCTCTTCGGGCTCGAAGATGCGTTTCCAGTCATCGCGCATCAGCATCGGCTTGCCGAACTCGATGGCCTTGTTGCAGGCATCGGAAAACACGCCCGGCGTTTCCTCGAAGATCACGGCGCCAAGGACATTCATGTGACCGAGAAGGAAATCGCGCGCCGCTTCGCGCGGGACACCGCGCTTGGTGACTTCATCCAACGCTTCCCGCATGACATCGAGCAGACTGGCGCAAAGCGTTTCCGACAAGCCGGGTTCCAGCAACGCGAGTTGCTCGACCGTGATCCTGTGCGAGCGCATGACGGGAGCCCAGATGATCTTCGCGATCTCTTCGCCCAAGGCATAAGCTTCTTCCGGTCCCTGCATCAGGGCTGACACGATGTGCTGCTTGGCGGCGACCCCCCCAAAGAAGTCGCGCTTGGCAGCTTCTTCCGTTTCATCGTTGAAGATCGGGGGATGGCATGGATGCGTCACGAAGTAGGTGAGGTCCGGACGATCAGGCAGATGGCCTGCGAACGGCGCAGCAGCATCAAGGATGACCAGCATGGTGCCGGGTTTCAGGTCTTTCTCAATGAAACCGGCGACCTTTCCAATCGCCGTATCCGGAACGGCCAGGATCACGACGTCCGCCTGGGCGATCGCCGTTGCGGTGTCGACCGCATCAAGACCAAGCCCGCTCTTCAGGCGTTCGCGCCCTCCTTCGCTGACCTCCGCATAGCGCACGGAAAATCGGCTGTCCTTGAGCTTGCCAGCCAGTCGAAAGCCCATCTTGCCGCCTGCACCGATCAGGGCAATCGTGGTCATGGTCTCACATCCTTCTCGTAAGTCGTGCCCGATGCCGCGCCGTTCGGTTCATCATCGCGAGCGGCCGCCTGCCAGCAGAGCGAGTAATCGCATCTGTCCGTCACGCTAGGTTGTCACATAAGTCATGTCAATCGCCAGGAGGTGGCGTATGGGTCCGGTTGTGCCCGGAAGCAAGCGGGACTAGAACGGAACCTTAGCGACGGAGAGCATCATGGAGCCAGTGCATAAGCGCAAGCTTTACCAGGAGGTCCTTGACCGGCTCATAACCGCCATCTCCACGTCGGAGTTCCCGCCGGGATCGCAGCTTCCCAGCGAACGTGAACTGATGAACATGATCGGCGTCGGGCGACCCTCCATCCGCGAAGCCATGCTCACGCTGCAGCAGATGGGGCTGATCAAGATCAGCCATGGCGAACGTGCGCGCGTCATCAATCCGACGCCGGAGGTGATCGTCAATCAGATTTCGGCTGCGATGATCATGCTGCTTGCCACCAGTTCGCGCGGGCTCGACGAACTCAAGGAGGCACGCTTGTGGCTGGAAACATCGATGGTGAGCCTCGCCACGCGCAATGCCACGGCCAAGGATCTGGAAGCGTTGGCTGCATCCGTGCGCGAACTTCAGGATGCCCGCGGGGATCAGTCACGATTTGTAGCGGCCGACATGGCGTTCCACGGGATCATCGCGGATATGAGCGGCAATTCGATGATCGCGGCCGTCACCAAGGGGATGCTGGACTGGCTGTCGCGGTTCAAGCGCGAGCTTGTTTCGGTTCGCGGCAAGGAAAGGCTCACAATTGAGGAGCACGAAAAGATCTACAAGGCGATCGCTGCCGGTGATGCCGAGGGCGCCAGCCAGGCGATGCGCGACCACATCACGCGCGGCAACAAGCTGTACTGGCAGACTGCTGAGCCCACGCAACTTGCGGATGCCTGAACTGGCGTGATGACATAAGAACTGGTGAGTGGTAGGCGCTACTTCAGCATCTGGAGGAGCTCATGTCCGAACGCATCGTCGCATCCTACCTCATTGAAACGCGCTACCCACCGGAACAGGCGGCGGCGGCGATGGCTGGCGAACAATCCAGCGGCACGTTCCGAACCATGCCGGGAGAAACGCCGGAACTGCTGGAGCGCTTCGGCGCGCGTGTTGAAGCGATCGAGACGCTGGAGGAGGTGGAGCAGCCCTCCTTGCCTCACGCCAGGCCGCCGAAGACTGGTGGATCGCGGCTGCCGCAGCGCGCACGGGTCACCATTTCCTGGAACTTCGAGAATGTGGGGGCGAGCCTTGCAACCT
Organism: Tianweitania sediminis; assembly: GCF_017813335.1. Classification (GTDB taxonomy): domain Bacteria; phylum Pseudomonadota; class Alphaproteobacteria; order Rhizobiales; family Rhizobiaceae; genus Tianweitania; species Tianweitania sediminis. The sequence goes on from NZ_JAGIYY010000001.1 coordinate 1,330,561, forward strand.
TGTGGTCGACCGTGCTCGGCAACCTGTTCGAACTCCATCATTTCTCCGGGCTAAAGCTCCTTTCCCTCGAAATTCCCGAACCTTTCGGGGCGGCCTACGCAGGCCCGCAATTTGCCGTCGAAGGCACTCGGGTGCTCACCGGCGTACGCGATCGTCCTATTGTCGGCACCATCATCAAGCCGAGCGTTGGGCTGACGCCGGATGCCACCGCCGAACTCGCCGACCGCATGATCGGCGCGGGCCTTGATTTCATCAAGGACGACGAATTGATGGGCGATCCGCCCCATTCGCCTTTTGCCGAGCGCTTCGAGAAGGTGATGGCCGTAATCGATCGTCACGCCGATCGCACCGGCCGCAAGGCGATGTACGCGGCCAACATTTCTGGCGACCTCGATGCGATGCGCCGCCAGCTTGACCTGATCGAACGCCGCGGCGGGACCTGCGCCATGCTGGTGCTGAATTCCGTCGGCTTGTCCGGCGTGATCGAGATCCGCAAGCATTCCCGCGTCGCACTGCATGGGCATCGTGCCGGCTGGGGCGTTTATGACCGCGCACCGGTTCTGGGCATGAGCTACTTGGCCTACCAGAAGTTCTGGCGCTTGGCAGGTGTGGACCATCTGCACGTCAACGGACTTCAAAACAAGTTCTGTGAGCCGGACGAAAGCGTGATGGCTTCAGCGCGTGGGTGCCTGACGCCCATGCTGACAAGCAAGCCCTGCACGGTGATGCCCGTGTTTTCCTCAGCGCAGTCGGCGGTGCAAGCCGGTGACACCTTCCGTCAGCTTGGCTCGGACGACCTGATCTATTGCGCGGGTGGCGGCATCATCGGCCATCCCGATGGCGTGGAAGCCGGGGTGCGCTCAATTCATGAAGCGTTCCAGGCCGCCAAGGAAGGCGTTTCCGCGCACGATTATGCGGCCAATCACCCGGCGTTGAAGGCGGCACTTGCGTCCTTTGGCTGAATAAAGGCCGGCGGCGGTACAGGTGCCGCCGGCTCTTCCGGACGATCCTCACATGCGTGACGGAAGCCAAGTAGCAATGCCTGGCACCAGGATCACAAGCAGGGTCACCGCTGTAAGTGCGACCACAAAGGGCAGCACGGCCTTTGACCCTTGCATCAGGTTTACCCTGGCAATGCCGCATGTCACGAACAGGCTCGCACCGACAGGCGGGGTGATCAAGCCGATCGCCAGTCCCATGACGGTAACGATGCCGAAGTGGATCGGGTCGATGCCCACCTGCTGGGTAAGCGGATAAAGCACGGGCACCAGGATGATGATCGCCGCGCCCAGGTCCAGAACGGCGCCGGCTATCAGGTAAACCATCAGGATCAACACAAGCAGCAGTTCGGGGCTGCTGGTGATTTCCAGGATCATGCGCGCGGCGGACTGCGGGATCTGCTCGCGGGTGATGATCAGGCCGTAGAGTGTAGCGCCGGCGATCAGGAGCATCACGATGCCCGTGGTGACTGCGGCGTCGAGAACGATGCGAGGAAGGTCGCGAAAGGCAATGGTGCGGTAGATCACCATGCCGACGATCAAGGCATAAACGACAGCGATGACGGAGGCTTCCGTCGGTGTCGCGATGCCGTAGCGGATCGAGCCGATGATCACTACCGGCATGATCAAACCCCAGATGCTGGAGCGCAATGCCGCCCAAAAAGAGCGCAGTGTCGGGAAGGGGCCTCTGGGATATTTGGCTCGAACCGAGATGAGCCATGCCGTTCCAATCAAGGCGGCCGCGATCAGCAGACCGGGCAAGATGCCTGCCACAAAAAGGCGGCTGACGGATGCGCCCGTGACGACGCCATAGATAATCAGCGGTACCGAAGGGGGGATCAAAACGGAGATCAAAGAGCCAGAAGCCACGGTCGCCGCTGCGAAGGAGCGGTCAAAGCCGGCGCGGATCATTTCGGGGATCATTGCGCCCCCGATGGAGGAAGCCTCCGCAACGGCGGATCCGGTCATGCCGCCCATGATGGTGCCGCCGCCGATGGAAGCGTGGGCAAGGCCGCCACGCATCCAACCAAGCAGGGCATTCGCCAGGTTCATGATGTCACGCGCGATACCGCTCCTCGACATCAAGTGACCGGCTAGCAGGAAGAATGGCACGGAAAGCAGGATGAAACTGTCGATCGCGGCGGTCATGCGCTGGCCAACCAGCATCGGCGGAATGCCCCCATACGTGATGGCAGCGAGCGACGCGATGATCAGTGCGAAGGACACCGGAACATTGATCAGCAACAGGGCGATGAAGCCGAGGCCAAGAATGAGTGCCATGGATCAGGCCTCGCCGTGTTCGGGGGAGATGGCGCGCCGACCGGTGAGCCATGTCACGAGGATGTCGCCGACGATGAGCAGCGCCATGGCGTTATACCCCGCATAAACATAGCCCATGGGAATGTTCAGGACGGGCGACGGCTGGTTCGCAGCGAGCTGGATCAAGCCGAGATTTGTCCAGAACGTGTAGGCAAAAAGGGCCAAAAGCAGCGCTTCCACCAGAAGCATCGAGGCCCGCATCAGCGCCGCGTTGCCCGTATAGGTGACGGCATCCACGGCAATGTGCCCGCGGTACTTCCAGGCGAGCCAGGCAGCAAGGTAGCTGACCCAGACGAAAACGAAGCGCGCGAGTTCCTCGGTCCAGTTGAGAGGATTGTGCAGGACATAGCGCGAAAACACCTGCGCAAGGCAGGCCAGCGTCATCACCACTATCCCAAAGATGAGCACTGCCTGCGCCAGCCGCTCAATCCATGACCAAACCTGACGAATGGTCGCCTCCCTGGTTCCTGGCAGAAAAACAGCGCGACGCGAAGCCGCGCTGTTTGAAGCGATCTTACTGCGCGGCCGCGTTGATGCGCTCGAGCATTTCCGGCTTGATGTTCTGCTGGGTGGCGGCGAGATCGCGCAGAGCATCGCGGAAGGGCGCGGTGTCGACTTCCACGACCGTCATGCCGTTCTCCTTGATCTTGGCGAGATACTCCTTCTCCAGTTCCGCAGATTTCTCGCGCTGGAAGCCGGTGGACTCCTTGGCAGCCTCGGAAATGATCGTCTGCTGTTCCGGCGTCAGGCTGTCCCACTTCATCTTGCTGAAGAGCGCCACGTGCGGCCCGTAGACGTGCCCCGTGAGCATCAGATGGCTCTGCACTTCCCACAGCGAATTCACGTAGATAACCGTGATCGGGTTTTCCTGGGCGTCGATGACCCCTTGTCCCAGGCTGGTGAAGACTTCACCCCAAACCATCGGAATGGGCGAAGCGCCGAGTTTCTCGAAGGCGGCCATGTGAACAGGGTTCTGCATGGTGCGCAGCTTCAGGCCCGACAGATCGGCCGGCTTGGAAATGTCCTTCTTTGCGGTCAAGTGGCGCCAGCCATTCTCCCACCAGGCGAGGCCGTGAATCCCGCGGCTTTCGAAGCTTTTCAGGAGTTCAGTGCCGACGTCGCCGTCCAGCACGCGGTAAACATGCTGGGAGTCCTTGAACAGGAAGGGCAGATCAACCACGGCGAGATCGGGCGCAAACGCAAGCAGCGGGCCGGTCGAAACAACCGCCATGTCGACGGAGCCGAACTGCAGGCCTTCCACCATTTCGCGCTCTTCGCCGAGCTGGCGGTCTGGATAAACCTCCACCTTGATGTCGCCGTTCGACTTTTCGGAAACGAGCTTCGCAAAATGCTCGAGCGCCAAATGCGTGGGGTGCCCGGTTGTGGTTCCGTGGCCGGCCTTGATCACGGTTTCTGCAAAGGCTGGCTGCATGAAAGCGGTCGCCAGCAAAGCGGCGGCGATCAAACGTCGCAACATGAATGTTCCTCCCTGAACTTGGACGCGACACGCGTCCTTATAAAAGCCCCCGGCGACCTCCCGCCGAAGCTTCCCCACCGTTATCAGCTCATCATACCATTGTAAATTCCGTCGGAAGGGCGCAGGCGGTCTGTCATTGGCAGCTTGCCGATATCCGGGCAGAGGTTTATAGCTGACTGATATGATGACCTTATCTCTGGAGGAGAGACGTTGACCACTTCAATCGCGATTCTAGGCTCAGGCGGGAAGATGGGTTTCCGCATCACCAAGAAGCTTGTTGATGCAGGCTATGATGTGCGTGCCGTGGAAATCGGCGACGCAGGTCGCTCCCGTTTGGCAGAAGCGGGCATCACGGCCACCGACGCAGAAACAGGCGTCAAGGGCGCTCAGGTCGTCGTTCTAGCGCTGCCCGACAACATCATCGGCAAGGTGGCTGCGGATCTGTCGCCGCAGCTCGAAAGTGGCACGATGCTTCTGATCCTTGATGCGGCGGCGCCTTATGCTGGCGACCTGCCAAAGGACCGGCCGGATCTGACCTTCTTTATCGGCCATCCCTGTCATCCGCCGCTGTTCAACGACGAAACCGAATGGGATGCACGTCGCGATTATCACGGTGGCGTGGCCAAGCAGTCGATCGTCTGCGCCCTCATGCAAGGCCCGGAAGAGCATTACGCGCTTGGTGAGGAGATCTGCAAGGCGATGTGGTCGCCGATCATCAACTCCTACCGCGTCACAACCGAACAACTCGCCATCCTGGAGCCGGGACTTTCCGAGATGGTGGCGATGCCGTTCGTGGACACGATGGTTGAAGCCGTCGAGGAATGCGAAAAGAAGTACGGAATTCCACGCGAAGCCGCACTCGATTTCCTGATCGGCCACCTGAATGTCGAAATCGCCATGTGGTTCGGCTATTCTCCGAAGGTGCCTTCGGACGCTGCCTTGCGCCTGATGCGCTTTGCCAAGGGCGTTGTGGTGCGCGACGAATGGCGCGAGGCACTGTCGCCCGCCAAGGTGAAGGAAGCGGCAGAGCTGATTGTGTATGGCAAGGGTGCCTGAACCACGCCCCATCGCCGTATCGACGGCGCTGTTTGACGGATACAGCATGGAAGCGGCGATCCACGAGATCGCCGCTTCCGGCGCTTCTCACGTCGAGCCGGCCTTCATCCGCGGCTATGTCGAGTTCGACGAAAACGCCTTTAGCGCCGCCAGCGCCAGCATCATGGCGCGCGCCCTCGCAGAAGCCGGGCTGAAAAGCGTGGCCGTGTCCGCGCATCTCGATCTGGCGCTGCCCGAAGCTGCCGACATGCTGCGCCGCCGCCTTGACTTCGCGGAGCGGATCGGGGCCGGCTATGTCATCACCAACACAGGCGCCCAGCGCTACGCTGATGCGATCTTCCGCACGATTGAAGCTGTTTTGCCTGCTTGCGAACAGGCCGATGTCGCGCTTGCCCTGGAAAATCCCGGGCATGGGGAAGGCGACCTGATCGGCAACGGTGCGGACGGAGCCGCGGTTGTCGCGAGGTTCGCATCGCCCTTCGTGCGCCTGAACTACGATGCCGGCAACATCTTCACCTACAGCCGTGAAGCGCGGCGCCCCGAGCACGACATCGCCGAGGCTTTGCCGGCCATCGCCCATCTTCACCTGAAGGACGTAGCGGGCGATGAGAATGGGTGGCGCTTCACGCCATTGGGCGAGGGCAGCATCGATTATGCCGCGCTGTGGAAGCTGGTTCCTGATGATCTCCCGGTGGGCATCGAACTGCCGCTTCGACTGGAACGGCCGAACAGGGCGGATCCTGCGCGCAGGCCGGAGCCGTTGCCCCTGCCTGAACTGCGGGATTCCTTGCTTCGCTCGCTGGCGTTCGTGCGTCAGCTCGATTGAAGGAGAGGGCAGTACTCAACGCGACTGCCGATCTGGTAAACACGAGCAAGGCCGGATGATAGACCTGGGTCGTCGCGTTAGCTCGATGGCTCAAGCCAGCACTGGTTGTGGCGTGTTTCGTTCAGGATCCCGAAGTCTATGGGGCTCCTTCAATCCTTGTACCAGCTTGGCAAGCCAATCCACAAAGACCCGCACCTTGTTGCTGAGGTGGCGGGTCTGCGGATACACAATATAGAGCGGGAGGGTTTCGCATTCCCACTCTGGGAGGATCTCCTCCAGCGTGCCACGCTCCACAAGGTCGTCCGCCATAAAGCCGGGGACCTGGCCGATGCCGATGCCGGCAACAACCGCGTTCAGGTAAGAGCGCGCGTCATTGACAGACAGAGCATAGCGCGGCGCGATCTCGACAACTTCTTCGCCACGACAGAACTCCATGGTGAGCACCCGTCCGGCCGTGGCGTTGAGGTAGCCGACGGAGATGTGGTTCTTGGCGAGATCGTCGGGATGTTTGGGATAGCCAAACCTCTGAAGATAGGCAGGCGATGCATAGGTGCGCAGCTTCAGTTCCCCGACCTTGCGGGCAACCAGAGACTGATCGGTCGGCGTGCCGCCGCGCAAAGCGCAATCCACATTCTCGGCAATGTAATCCACCAGCCTGTCGCCGACGCCGATGTCCAGTTGGATTTGCGGGTAACGTTGGTGGAAGTCACAGAGATGGGGTATGACCAGGAGATCGGCGAAGGCCCCGGCCATCTCGACGCGCAGACGTCCGGATGGCTGTGTTTGGGAGTTCGACATCGAGCCATCGAGTTCCTCGATCTCTGACAGGATCTGGAGGGCGCGTTCGTAGTAGAGCGCGCCATCGGTCGTCACCATGACCCGCCGCGTGGTGCGGTTGAGCAGCGTTGTGCGCAGATGCGTTTCGAGCGCCTGCACCATGTTGGTCACTGTTGTCTTCGGCATTTTGAGTGCGGAGGCTGCGCGGGTGAAATTGCCGGTTTCCACCACCCGCACGAAGACACGCATCGCAGATAACTGATCCATCTTTGCCTCTATTGTTCATCTAAGCCGAATAGTGAAGCCCGAAATCGTGCACTTGCCGATCACGCCGGAACAATAATATCTTTCCTTCAACAGGCAAGCACCCATAGAAGCAAGCGGTGGAGCCTGGAGGAACCATGTCGGCGCATTGGAAAAAAACAGGATCATGCAGCGAGGCGGCGCCAATGGCCCCACTGCGCCTTTACGAAGGAGCAAGAACAAGCAAGGTCCCGCCCATTGTGCTGTACCTGCGCGGCCGTGCCTTTCTCGACAAGGATCGTGGCGAGGCTGAGCGGCCGATTGCCAGGGCGATGGCCGACGCCGGAGCGGTTGTTCTGGAGGCCGACTATGGCAGCGTTTCCCGCAACGTGTTTCCGAACGCGATGGATTGTGCGTTTCAGGCGCTGAACGACATCTTCAAGCGCCGCAAGCAGTTCGGCAGCGCAAAGTCGCCACTTTTCGTGGCCGGCGACGAAGCGGGAGGCAATGTTGCGGCGGGCGTGGCGCTGAAGGCGCGAGACCTTCTTCCAGGAGGTTTGAAGGGACAGATGCTCTTCTCGCCCATGATCGACCCGCAGATGGCAAGTGCGTCGTTTCGGTCGGCCGACAATCTGGGCATGCGGAGTGCCTGGTCGGATGGCTGGAGCCGCTATATCGGCTCCTTTCTTCAGCACCCCTACGCGGCGCCCTGCCTGTGTTCGCGACTGGCCAAGGTTGCACCGGCGCTGGTCATCACCTCGGAGGATGATCCTCTTCGCGACGAGGTGCACGGCTATGCACAGCGGCTGGTGGCCTGCGATGTCACGGTGGTTCAGCACGTCTTTCCAGCAGATTGCGGCTGGACGAGCCTATACAAGGAAGGCACCGGAGAGTGGCTATCCGCGTTTCGCTCGAAGTTTTTGAGTTTTGTGGAGTTAGTTCGTTGAAGTGCTAATCTGATCCACGTCAGAAGTTTTTTAGTTTCTTGAAGTTCATTTTGATGGAAACCAGGTCTGATGAGTTACTTGTTGGCTTTTCCACCCAGCGCGTAGGCAGGATCTAAGGGCCATTTCTTTTTTATTTCTGATCGCGACGTTCGATTGAACGAAGGGGCGACGCTGTCGCCCGGGAGAACAAGATGCCACCGAAGATCAAGAACTGGGCCCTGTGGGGCACCGGATTGAGCGTGGCTGCGCTGATTGCAGCCGCATCCTTTTACGTCGAGACGCCCAGCGGTGCGAATGCCGCGCCTGCCGCTGTTGCTGCAGCGCCCGCCGTTCCGGTGAAAGTCGCCGCTGTGGAAACGCGCAGCGTCACCACCTGGCAGGAATTTTCTGGCAGGCTGGAGGCCGTAGACCGCGTGGAACTGCGGCCGCGCGTTGCCGGGGCCATTCGCTCCGTCCACTTCCGCGAAGGGGGCCTCGTGAAAGCGGGCGACCTGCTTTTCAGCATCGACCCAGAGCCCTACAAAGCTGCGGTTGCCGAAGCGCAGGGCCTCGTCGCATCCGCTGAAGCAAGGCTGGAACTTGCAGCCACGGAACTGACGCGCGGCAAGGCACTTGCCGCCAAAAGCACGATCGCGCAGAGCGATCTGGCGCAACGGCAAAGCACATATAGCGATGCGGCTGCTGCCCTCCAGTCGGCGCAGGCCAGCTTGAAGGTCGCACAGCTTAATCTGGATTACACGCAAATCACGGCGCCGATTTCCGGCCGCGTTGGAAAGATCGACGTTTCCGCCGGAAACCTCGTTGCCGGTGGATCCGCTTCAACAGCACTGACGACGATCGTTTCCATCGATCCGATCTATGCGAGCTTTGACGTCAGCGAGGGTTTCGCAGCAGGTGTGCTGTCCGAACTGCCGGTGAACAATGGCGTGACAGCCATTGATCAAATTCCGGTCGAGGTTGCCACCCTGGCGGCCGATGCCGAGCCGGTCCGCGGCAAGCTGCAGTTCGTCGACAACCACATCAACCCGGCGAGTGGCACCATCCGTGTTCGGGCCGAGTTTGTGAATCCCGATGGGCGGTTGATCCCCGGTCAGTTCGTGCGGTTACGCATGGGGCAGCCGGAGGCCAAAGACCGGGTGTTGATCAGCGAACGGGCGGTGGGCACGGACCAGGACAAGAAGTTTGTTTTCGTGGTCAACGACGCCAACACCGTTGATTATCGTCCCGTCGAGCTCGGCACGACCGTTGACGGCATGCGCGTCGTCGAAAGCGGCCTGACCGCCGGCGATCGGATCGTGGTCAGCGGACTCCAGCGCATTCGCCCCGGCGTCCTTGTGGCCCCGGAAATTGAAGCACAGGTCGCCGCCAAGTAACAGGCTCTTTCCGCCGGCCAGCCCTTCCAAGATTTGTGACCGAACTTCGTGATCAGCTGACCGCGAAGAGAGACCCGGCATGCCTTTAGCCCTGCAGAAAGGGTTCCAATGAATATCTCGCGCTTCTTTGTTGACCGACCGGTTTTCGCTGCGGTCTTGTCGATCCTGATTGTGGTGGCGGGCCTGCTCGGAATGCGGGCGCTGCCGATCTCCGAATATCCTGAAGTGGTGCCGCCATCGGTAGTGGTTCGTGCGGTCTATCCAGGTGCCAACCCGACGGTTATATCCGAAACGGTGGCGACGCCGCTGGAGGAGCAGATCAACGGCGTCGAGGACATGCTCTACATGTCCAGTCAGGCGACCTCGGATGGCGTGCTGACGCTGACAGTCACCTTCAAGCTCGGCACAGATCCGGACAAGGCCCAGCAACTGGTTCAGAACCGCGTGTCTCAGGCCGAACCGCGACTGCCGTCGGAAGTGCGGGCGCTCGGCGTCACGACGGTGAAGAGCTCGCCCGACTTCATCATGGTGGTCAACCTCGTTTCCACGGGCGATCGATATGACCTGACCTATCTGCGCAACTATGCGACCTTGAACATCAAGGATCGCCTCGCGCGCCTCGAAGGAGTCGGCCAGGTTCAGGTTTTCGGCGCCGGCGATTATTCGATGCGCATCTGGATCGACCCGCAAAAGGCGGCGGAACATTCGCTGGCGGCAAGCGACATCACCAATGCCATCCGGGGCCAGAACGTGCAGGCTGCGGCTGGCACCGTTGGCGCTTCACCAAGTCTTCCTGGCGTCGGCCTGCAGCTCAACGTTAACGCGCAGGGGCGCCTGCAAACGCCCGAGGAGTTCGGCAACATCATCGTCAAGACGGGCGAGAGCGGCGAAATCACCCGCCTGCGCGATGTTGCCCGCGTCGAACTCGGTGCTGCCGATTACACGCTCCGCTCGCTGCTGGACGGCAAGCCGGCCGTCGCGATGCCGGTTCTCCAGGCTCCGGGTTCGAACTCGATCGAGATCGCCGACAGCGTTCGCGCCACCATGAACGAGTTGCAACAGGCGATGCCCGAAGGCGTGAAATACGAGATCGTCTACGACACGACCGAGTTCGTGCGCTCGTCGATCGACAAGGTCATCGACACGCTGCTGGAGGCGGTGGCGCTTGTTGTGATCGTTGTGATCGTCTTCCTGCAGACCTGGCGCGCCTCGATCATCCCGCTGCTGGCGGTGCCAGTTTCCATCATCGGCACGTTTGCGGTGATGTACATGTTCGGCTTCTCGGTGAATGCGCTCACTTTGTTCGGTCTCGTGCTGGCGATCGGCATCGTGGTCGACGATGCGATTGTTGTGGTGGAAAATGTCGAGCGCAACATCGAGAACGGGCACGCTCCGCGTGAGGCGACCTACCGCGCAATGAAGGAAGTGTCGGGGCCGATCATCGCGATCGCGCTGGTGCTTGTTGCCGTGTTTGTGCCGTTGGCCTTCATCTCCGGCCTGTCCGGACAATTCTATCGCCAGTTCGCCTTGACCATCGCCATCTCGACCGTCATTTCGGCGATCAACTCGCTGACCCTTTCCCCTGCGCTCGCTGCACTGCTCCTGAAGGATCACCATGCTCCCAAGGATCGGTTGACGCGCGCCATGGACTTTGCCTTCGGCTGGTTCTTCCGCGGCTTCAACCTCGTTTTCGGCGCCGCCTCCAACGGCTACGGCCGCACAGTGGGCGGGCTGTTGTCGCGCAAGAGCCTTGTGATGCTGATCTATCTGGCGCTGGTAAGCTTGACCTACAGCATGTTCAACGCCGTTCCGGGCGGCTTCGTGCCGAACCAGGACAAGCAGTATCTCGTCGGCTTCGCACAGTTGCCGGACGGCGCAACGCTCGACCGCACGGAAGCGGTCATCAAGCAGATGAGCGATATCGCCCTAAAGCAGCCGGGCGTGAAGCATGCGATCGCTTTTCCGGGCCTCAACATCAACGGCTTCACCAACGGCTCCAATGCCGGTGTCGTGTTTGCCGTGCTCGATGATTTCGAAAACCGCAAGTCACCCGAGCTTTCCGGCGATGGCATTGCCATGGCCCTGAATGGGCAATTCGCAGCCATCGACGACGCCTTTATCGCGATCTTCTCGCCACCGCCCGTGAACGGTCTGGGCACAACGGGTGGCTTCAAGCTGCAGATCGAGGACCGCTCGGGCTTCGGCAACCAGGTGCTCGACGAAGCCGCCAAGGCCGTGATCGGCAAGGCCTACCAGACGCCGGAACTGGCCGGCATCTTCTCGAGCTTCCAGATCAACGTGCCGCAACTTTATGCCGATCTTGATCGCGCCAAGGCCGAACAGCTGGGGGTGTCGGTGACGGACGTGTTCGAGACGCTGCAGATTTATCTGGGCTCGCTCTACGTCAACGACTTCAACGCCTTTGGCCGGACCTACAGCGTGCGTGTCCAGGCTGATGCCGCTTTCCGGGCGCAGGCCGACGACATCGGCAACCTCAAGGTCCGCTCGCAGACGGGGCAGATGATCCCCCTGTCGGCTCTCTTGAAGGTGGACGAAACGGCCGGGCCGGAACGCACGACCCGCTACAACGGCTTTCTGTCGGCCGACATCAATGGCACCCCGGCACCCGGCTATTCGTCGGGCCAGGCCCAGGCGGCGATGGAGAAGATCCTCGACGAAACCTTGCCCCTCGGCGTCGATTACGAGTGGACCGATCTGACCTACCAGCAGATCCTGGCCGGCAATTCCAGCCTTCTTGTTTTTCCGCTCGCGCTGCTGTTGGTTTATCTCGTGCTTGCCGCGCAATACGAGAGCCTGACACTGCCGCTCGCCATCATCATGATCGTGCCGATGGGAGTGCTGGCGGCGCTGACTGGCGTCTGGCTGACGGGCGGCGACAACAACATCTTCACTCAGATCGGCCTGGTGGTGCTGGTGGGACTATCGGCAAAGAACGCGATCCTGATCGTGGAATTTGCGCGTGAGCTGGAATTCGAGGGCCGAACGCCTTTGCAGGCTGCCGTCGAAGCGAGCCGGCTTCGCCTGCGCCCCATCCTGATGACGTCGATGGCCTTCATCATGGGCGTCGTGCCGCTGGTGATTTCGACCGGTGCCGGTGCAGAAATGCGCGCAGCCATGGGCGTTGCCGTCTTCTCCGGGATGATTGGGGTCACCTTCTTCGGCATCTTCATGACGCCGGTCTTCTATGTCCTGGCGCGCTTGCTGACAGGCGGCCGGCCGCTGCGCCAGCATGCAGGAGGAGCGGCCGGCGCTGCCTTGCCGGCCGAGTGACAGCGGAGTCCGCAGTGATGCTTGTGTATGCCTCTGCCGGCGATTCCTCTGCGGGCGATCGGGCCGGGTGTTCACAAACCCTTAGGGCCGAGCGGCCATGATCGGCTTTACACATGGGATCAGTGGCGCCGATGAGCCGGATAATCGCAAGAGTTGTTTGCGCGGGGTTGGGTTTCCTGTTCCTGATGGTCCCTGCCATTTCAGGCACGCTTGACGCCCCCAAGGGTGTTCCGATCCTCACGATCTCAGGCGCGATTACGAACATCAACGCCGGAGAAGCCGCTGTTTTCGACCGCGGCATGCTGGAAGCGCTTGGCTTTGAGAGTATCTCCACCAAGACGCCGTGGTTTGATGGCGTCGCCCGCTTTGACGGCGTTCGCATGGACAAGCTGATGGAGGTGGTCGGTGCCCGAGGCAAGTCTGTTACGGCCGTCGCGCTCAACGACTACGTCACCACCATCCCCATCGACGACTTTGCCCGATTTGGTGTGATCCTCGCCCTCATGCGCGACGGGGAGTACATGTCGGTCCGCAACAAAGGACCGTTGTTCATCGTCTATCCCTACGACAGCGACACTGAACTCCAGTCCCAGATCTATTTCGGTCGTTCCGCTTGGCAAGTTGCCAAGTTGACCGTTCAGTGAAGATCGCGATCAGGAACGACGTTTGATGTCCCTGAAAATCGTCCAGCGGCTCCTTGCAGTCGTGATCTGCTGCTTCGTGGTGGTCACTTGTTACATTTCGATCGTCATCTTTGATCGACAAGCCGCTCTCCAGAAGGTCTCGCGCTACAATGCGGTCTGGACGGTCAGCCAGGCATTGGCTGAGTTTGGCCGCCTTCAACTGACGCTCGCTTCCTACGCTCTCCCCGAGAGCCGGACGAGCTTCGATGAGGTGCAGTTGCGTCTCGACATCATGTTCAGCCGCCTGGATATCTTTGAAGAAGGACATGCGGCTGAATTCGGCGCAGGCCGGAGCCTTCGCCAGTTCGTGAGAAACGAGCCCAAAAACGAACAGGTGATTGCCCAGCTCCGCCAAGCTCTTGAGGCTGCCGATGCACGGATCATGGCTGAAGGAGCCGGGTTTGATGTAGCGGCAACCTTGCGCACGCTCCAGCCCATGAACGCCGAGATGGTGGCCATGGCTTCCCGTGCAGCCAACTACGGTGCTGCTCGTGCTGCAGGGGACAAGGCTGAGTTGGGGCGCCTGCACATGCTCTTTACCGGGCTTGCGTGGAGCCTGATCATCTGCGGCATCGTTCTGATTGTACTGCTTGTGCGGCAAAACAAGCTGTTGAAGGAGGCGCACACAAAACTCAGTCAAACCACGGCGCAGCTGCAGGAAAGCAATGGCGTCGTGGGCATGCAGAACCAGAGGTTCGACGCCGCCCTCAACAACATGTCCCAGGCACTGTGCACCTGCGATCATCGGGGGCAGCTCGTCGTCTTCAACAAGCGCTTCGAGGCGCTACTGGGCCCCGACAGCCGGTTGCAGCCGGGCACCAACTTATCCGAAGCCCTGGCCGTCGGGCGCCGCACGTCCGAACCCTCAGCTCTGCAGGAACTCTACGAAGAACAGATGCGGCTCATCCAGCGCCACGAGAAAGGGTCGTTCACCAAAGACCTCCGTGACGGCCGCTCGTTCTCGGTCGCTCATGAGCCCCTTTCCGACGGTGGTTGGCTCGCAACTTATGAGGATGTCAGCGTCCGGCGGCAGGCGGAAGCTCACATGCTCCACATGGCACACCATGACGCCCTCACGGACCTTCCAAACCGCGTGTTGCTGCGCAAGCAGCTGCGAGCACGCTGTTTGCGCTCCGGACGTTCAAGCGAGATCGTGGCAATCCTGCTGCTAGATCTCGATGGCTTCAAGGAGGTCAATGATACTCTGGGCCACCATTTCGGTGACGAGCTCCTGAAATGCGTCGCCGACCGTCTGCGTGCCATTCCGGAAGTTGGAAGTGTCGCAAGGCTTGGCGGCGACGAATTTGCCATACTGATGCCGCCCAGCTGCTCCGCCGAAGACACTGTCGCCATCGCCAAGCGGGTGCTGTCCGTCCTGTCCGAACCCTACATGGTCGATGGACACGAGATCGTCCTGAGCGGAAGCATTGGCATTGCGCATCAGAGGCAAGCGTCCTGCAATCCGCAGGAACTGCTGAAGCATGCCGATCTCGCCATGTATCAGGCCAAGGCTGATGGTCGAGGCCGGGTCTGCCTGTTCGCGCCGGAAATGGAAGCTCGGCTCCACGAACGAAAAGCGCTGGAAGCGGACCTGCGCGAGGCCTTGCCGCGGGGTGAGATGGAGCTCCACTACCAGCCTCTCCTTGACGCCCAAACCCTGGAGATCGCTGGCTTTGAAGCGCTGCTGCGCTGGAAGCGACAGGGTAGAGAGTATGTTTCACCCGCCGAATTCATCCCGTTTGCCGAGGAAATCGGTCTGATTGAACAGTTGGGGGAATGGGTCTTGGAGCAGGCTTGCTTCCAGGCTTCCAAGTGGCCGAACCACCTTTTCGTGGCGGTGAACCTTTCGCCGGTCCAGTTTCGACAGGGTAATGTCGTTCTGAAGGTTCTGAAGGCTTTAACGCGTTCAGGTCTTTTGCCGCAGCGGCTCGAACTCGAGATCACGGAGTCTGTTCTACTGGAAGCCAGCGATCTCAATCTGGCGGCGCTCAATCAGCTCAAGGAAATGGGAGTGCGGATCGCGCTCGACGACTTCGGAACGGGGTACTCATCCCTGAGCTATCTTTCCCGCTTCACCTTCGACAAGATCAAAATAGATCAAACCTTCATCCGCGACCTTCCTGCCGGGGGGCATGCGGCAGCGGTTGTGGAGATGATCGTGGATCTCGGCGGCAGGTTCGGCATCAAAACGACAGCCGAAGGCGTTGAGACCGATGAGCAACTGCACCTGCTTCAGCAACTCGGCTGTTCGCAAGTGCAGGGGTTCTTGTTCGCCCGAGCGCGACTGCCCGGAGACCTCCAGTTCACTTACCCGAGGCAGAAGGAGCTTCTTGCGCCAGCGCTTGGCTAGCGGCACCTGACGTCCTGACCTCCAATCACAGGTCGATCCGGCAGCGTATCGAACCGCGGCACGCCCTGCGGAATCACGACCCAAGGGTGCTTGCTTCGCACGAAATAGTGGGCGTCGGGTTCAAGTTCGCGGCCCTCATCCAAGGTGCCGACCCGAATGAACCGCGTTGCGTCCCCGAACAGGGGATGGTCCGCATAAAGCAGCACGCCGCAATCAACGCATCGCCATTGTCGATTTCCCGGTTCGATCCCAACCCGATCCGCGTCCGTCCATGTTGTTCCCAGTTCCTCGACAGCGCTCGTCGCGAACATGGCATTGACGGCAAAGGCTGACCCGGTGAGGCGCTGGCAATCGCGGCAGTGACAAGCGTTGACGGCCCGTGGCTGCCCAAAGACCCGGTAGCGAAGGCGGCCGCATTTGCAGCCGCCTTCGCGCAGGATTTCCGCCTCGGAAGCAGGGTCAGGAGCGGGCATCAACCGCGCCTCGCGGCCTCGATTGCGGCAACGTCGATCTTTTTCATCTCCATCATCGCCTCGAACGCGCGTTTCGCCTCCGCGCCGCCAGCGGCCAGTGCGTCGGTCAGCGCGCGAGGCGTGATTTGCCAGGAAACGCCCCATCGGTCCTTGCACCAGCCGCAGGCGCTTTCCTGCCCGCCGTTGCCGACTATGGCGTCCCAGTAGCGGTCCGTTTCCTCCTGATCGTCGGTGGCGATCTGAAAGGAGAAAGCTTCGCTCTGCTTGAAGGCGGCGCCACCATTGAGGCCCATGCAGGGGACGCCCACGACAGTGAAGTCCACCGTCAGCACATCGCCCGCCTTGCCGGACGGATAGTCGCTCGGAGCGCGATGAACCGCCTTCACCGCGCTGTCAGGAAAGAGATCGGCGTAGAACCGGGCGGCGGCCTCGGCGTCGTTGTCGTACCAGATGCAGATCGTGTTCTTGGCCATGGTCATTGCGCGTCCTTTTGCTGGAACCCGTTCCCGCACGTCAGCGGATGCGCGGTCCGACGAGGCCGAAGCGAGCGCCTCGATTGTCCTCGGCGATCAGCGAGAAGACGCCGCCGGGGATTTCGTCAGGTCCTTGGAGCGGCCGCCCGCCGGCTTCATTCACCCGGTCCAAGGTCGCGTCGATGTCATCGACAGAGAAATAAACCAGCCAGCCAGGGCGGCCATTCGGCACCTCGCCCATGACAGCGCCAATGCAGTCCGATCCCGCGTGGATGAAGCTGTATTCTCCAAGGTCTCCCATGGGCATCCCGCCTTCACGGCGCAGCCCGAGAAGGCTGTTGTAGAAGGACAGCGCAGCGTCTGGATCAGCCGCCGTGAGTTCGTTCCAGACGGCGTGGCCCTGCGGAACGCTGTCGCCGCACTGGAAGGCGCGGCTGCTTTCCTCGCTCGCCCCGCGCATCACGTAGAACAGCGCGCCCTGCGGATCGGCGAGGAAGGCGAAGCGCCCGACCTCGGGAATGTCGGTCGGCGGAGCATGAACCGACGCGCCGGCCTGTTCCGCGGCGCGGACACTTTGGTCGACGTCCTCGACGCCAAAATAGATCAGCCAGCGCAGGGGCATTTCCTGACCGTCAGGCTGATGCATCAATCCCGCAACGCTCGAAGTGCCGACGCTTGCAACGCGGTAATCCACGTCTGGTCCCGCAGGCATGCGCTCGAAGGACCAGCCGAGCACGCTGCCATAAAAGCGCTCGGCCGCGCCTGCATCGGCTGAGATCAGTTCGTACCAGATTGGCGTTCCTTGCCTGTTCGTCATCTGTCATCCCCCCTGTGGCTTCGCGAAGCCGGAAGGCCACGTTCATGAGCCGGCTGCTATAAGGGCACCCGGCTGAAGCGCGTCCCCGTACACGGCGCCTCTACCTTCGAGGCCATCTTGAACAACTAAGTTGATATCAACATATATGGGTCATGATGTCCAGTGAAATGCCAAGCGCTGATGCTGTTTCATTCGAAACGACGCTTTTCGTCCGCGACCATTGCTTGTGCCTGCACACGCAGCGCGCGGCCAGGATCATCGCGCGTCGCTTCGACGTAGCGCTGCGGCCGCTGGGTCTGAAGAGTGGTCAATTCTCGCTTCTGATGTCGCTCAACCGCCCGGAGCCGCCCACACTCGGATCCGTGGCCGAGCTTCTGGCGGTGGACCGCACCACCCTTACGGCGAACCTGAAGCCGCTGGAGCGCGATGGCTTGATTGAGGTGCGGTCCGACCGGGAAGATCGCCGCGCTCGCCGCCTCCTGCTGACGGAAAAGGGCCGAAGCGTCTTGGCAAGGGCCGTCCCTATCTGGACGAAAACACATCGGGATATCGAAAGCGCGCTCGCGCCTGGCTCCGCCGACCGCCTGCGGGCTGACCTCAACGCGCTTCTGAGTCAGACCTGATGAGGCGGAGATGAGATCGCGTGAGAGTGAGGGCTCCTAACCTGCGGCGGTAACCCGAAAGGGGTATCCAATGTTCGCCAAGCCCGCGACTTGGTCTCGCCCGGGGGATTGACGACAGCGAGCCTCTGAAGGCCGTTTCAACAGATATTCTCGCGCCAGACCAGCCGCTTCAGCTCTTCATCCCGTTTTTGTGCGGGCGGTTTCGAAGGCCTGATACCTTGCCTTTGCATCCACACCCAATACCTCGCTCATCCCAGCCGAAACGAAGCTGACGTAGCGATCCAGAAGATCGGGATCGAGCGGCTTCATTTCCGCGCCATTCTCGCTGAAGCGCATGTAAAGATAGGCGCGTGCCCCCACGAGAATTGCAGTGAGTTCGTCGATTTGACTTTGATCGGGTGCCTTGTCGCCAAGCAGGCGGCGAAACGAACGCGTATAGCCCTGCATGATGATCTCGTTGTGCCGCGCGAACGCTTTCGGCGCGTAATGGCTGGCCTCATACATCGCGCGATAGGCGAACGGGTTCTTCACGAGGTAATCGATGTTGGCGGTGATGCCGCGCCGCTCCATGTCTTCCAGCGTTTCGGCGCCGCGCACGGCCTGCGCGATGGCTGCAAGCATCCCGAGGCTCACCTCCGGTAGGAGAACGTCGAACAGGTCCTGCTGCGATTTGAAGTGGAGATAGAAGGCTCCATGCGCAACGCCGGCCCGCGCTGTCACCCGCGAAATCGAGCAGCCGGCATAACCATGTTCGCCCACCACATGCGCCGCCGCCTCGATCAGCTTTTGGCGCGTTTCGATATTGCGCTGGACCTGTGCCGGGGAAGGCGTACGCCGCCGGCGCTGGAGGCCCTTCGGTGTTTCAAGCTCTCGCCTTATTGCCAACCCGCTTCCCTTCGCGCGTGTTCTTCGGGGACCGAACACTGTCCGGGCAAGATCTGCAATAATGGCGTTTCCGAAGGCATCAAGTGGCGGCTGGGTTTTCCTGTGCAACAAGTTCGGCAATCATGGCCCGAAGCCGGTCTTTGCGCACTTTTCCGGACGTGGTTCGCGGCAGATCGTCCACGTACTCCACACGTTCGGGGTATTTCTGTCGGGCCATCCCCTTGTCTTCAAGAAAGACGGCCAAATCTTTCGTGGTCGGGCGAGCATCCGAAGCGGGGATGATATAAGCGCACACGGTTTCCCCCAGCCGCACATGGGGCATGGACACCACGGCTGCTTCGCGGATTGCCTCGTGCTGATGCAAGGCATCTTCGATTTCCTTGGCCGACAGGTTCTCGCCACCGCGGATAATCAGGTCTTTCTTGCGGCCCGTGACGAGGATGCCGTTCTCATTCACCCGCTTGCCGATATCGCCGGTTCGGAAGAAACCCTTCGGATCGCTTGCCGTTTCGCGGTCGCGCGGATCGGCATAGCCGAGGTAAAGTGACGGACCCCGCACGAGGATTTCACCTTCAGCGCCTTCGGGCACGTCGTCACCGGCCTCGTCCACGAAGCGCACCTCGTAGCCGACGATCTCGCCATCGGTATCAGCGGAAACCTCAGCCGTGTCGGGGCCGCGAAAGCCCAGCGTCACGACAGGAGATTCGGTGGAACCATAGACCCGGAATGCACAGGCCTGGGAGAAGGTCGTGTTGGCGCGGCGGATCAGGGCCGGTGGAACGGCCGCGCCGCCACAAGCAAACGTGGATAGGCTTCGGCACTGCGAGCCCGCCTTTTGCGCCGCAGTGACAAGCTCGGCCAAGAATGGCGTCGCACCAACAGTATAACGGACGCCGTAGCGATCGATCAGCGCCACGGCTTCGTCGGCGTTCCAGCGCTCCATGAACACAGTGCGCGTCCCCATCACCAGCGGCATTTCGATGCCGTTGCCAAACCCAGTGACATGGGTGACGGGCGAAGGCATCAAGCACCAGTCGCCCGGCTTGAGGCTCCAATGGGTAAAGCAGTTGTAGAGCGAGCGGGCCATGGTTTCGTGGCTGTGCAACACGCCTTTCGGCCGGCCAGTTGTGCCGGACGTGTACATGATGAGCTTCACCGCTTCCGGCTTTTGCTCCGGCCAGGGTACCGGGTCTCCGGTAGGCGTCATCATGTCTTCAAAGCGGTGCATGGTCGTTGATGGATCGCCCCGCGCCACGATCACATGCTTGAGATGCGGCAGCTTCGGCCACAAGCGCTCGATCATCTCGGCATGCTGCACGCTGCGGAACTCGGCGGGGATGATCAGCGCCTTTGCTTGGCAGTCGTTGAGGATCATCGCGAGTTCCGCGTCGCGATAGATGGGCACGACCGGATTGATCACGAGGCCCAGAAGCACGCATGCGACATCCACGACAACGGATTCCGTCCAGTTCGGAAGCTGGAAGCTCACCACGTCCCCTTCGCGCAGGCCAAGCGCATGGAGGTGCGATGCAAAGGCTTCGCCCTGATCGAGTGCTTGCTGGGCGGTGAGTTCGTGGGCGCCTTCGACCCAAAGGACCTGATTTGGCGTCTTCGCCACAATCTCCCGCAGGTCCTGCACGATCGTGCGGCCGTTCCAAACACCCGAAGACCGGTTCCGGGCAATCGTTTCGGCATCCGGGAGGACGCCCCAGCGGTTTGGAACAGCCATGGCTGCCTTCTCCGTTCTATCCATCACAGCGCCAGGTATCGATCCACGAGGTCTGGCCGGGCATCGAATTCCGGCCAGCTGCCGGAAAACACCACTTCACCCACATCGAGCAGGTAAAGGCGGTCGGTGGTTTCCCGCGCGAAATCAATGTTCTGCTCGGTGACGATCAGGGAAAGGCCTTCCGTTTGCCGCAGCCGGTTGATGGCGTCGGCGAGCTCGTCCACGATCACGGGTGCCAGCCCTTCGGCCGGCTCGTCGAGCATCAGCAGACGCGGCCGCGATACGATGCCGCGCGCAATCGCCACCATCTGCTGTTGTCCGCCCGACAATTGAAAGCCAAGCCGCTTCAAAAGCGGGCCACACATCGGCAGCATCGCAACCACGTCATTGATCGAGTGCGGAGTGGCACCCGTGGGTGCAGCTCGTCCGCCAATCTCGATGTTCTCTTCGACGGTAAGCTTGGGAAAGATGCGCCGGTCTTCGGGCACAAGCGCCATCCCAAGCCGGGCCCGCTGATGCAGCTGTTCACGCGTCAGGTGTTGGCCAAGGAACGATATCCTGCCGCGCGCCTGTGGACCACCATTGAGCAGTGCTTTCAGGAAGGTGCTTTTGCCAGCGCCATTGCGGCCAAGCAGCGCCACGCTCTCACCGGCCGCGACCTGGAAATCGATGCCGCGGAGGATGTGGCTTTGGCCGTAGAAGGCGTCGAGCTTCGCGACCTCAAGCATGACCGGATTTCCGTCCAAGGTAAATTTCACGAACCAGCGGATCTGCTCGAACGACGTCCGGCTCGCCGCTGACCACCACCTCACCGTAGTGGAGCACGGAAAGCCGCGTGCCCAACTGGAATACCACGCCCATGTCATGCTCGGTCAGCAGCAGGCTGAGTTGGTTGTCGCGCACAATGCGATCAATCAGGTTCACGGCCGCGGCACGATCGGTCGGCGACATGCCGGCCGTGGGTTCGTCCAGCATGAGGATTTTGGGTTTCAGGGCCAGGCTCATCGCGAGTTCCAGCCGCTTGCGGTCGCCATGTGCGAGCACGGCACCCTGCGTGTCCTTCACGGCATAAAGGCCAAGATCCGACAGAAGTCCAAGCGCTTCGTCGATGATGGCTCGTGGCGTCGACAAGGCGAGAAAGCCACCGTTGCGTCCGCAGTTCGCTTCCCGCGCCTCGATCGACACTGCAACATTGTCGAGCGCGGTCATTTCAAGGAACACGCGGGCGACCTGAAAGGAGCGACCCACGCCCTTGCGTACGCGCCGGTAGCCTTTTTGTGTCGAAACATCCTCGTTGCGCAGCGTGATCGTGCCGGATGTCGGGGGGAGTTCGCCGGAAAGAACCTTGAACAAGGTCGACTTGCCCGCGCCATTCGGGCCGATGACCACATGGCGTTCACCTTGCGCCAGATCGAGGTTGACGTTTTTCAGAACCTTGATCGGCCCATAGTTCTTGAACACATCGCGCGCCTGAAGCAGCGTGCTGCCGTGGGC
This sequence comes from Tianweitania sediminis, assembly GCF_017813335.1. Taxonomy (GTDB): domain Bacteria; phylum Pseudomonadota; class Alphaproteobacteria; order Rhizobiales; family Rhizobiaceae; genus Tianweitania; species Tianweitania sediminis. Next base: position 1,352,396 of record NZ_JAGIYY010000001.1, read on the forward strand.
AGGCAGCGCCCCAGCGGCGCGTGACGCTAAGCTGGTCTCGTTATGCAAGGTCATTGGTGGACCTCCGAAGTTGCCACCGGCGTGGCGCCATTGTTCCGTCGGCCGCCGAAACGGTTCCACAAGGTTGACAGCATGCCGAGGATGCCGCCGGGGACCGCCAGCACGACGGCAAGCAAAAGTCCGCCTACGAGAAGATCAGAAACACCGACCATGGTGCGCGTGCCGTAGTCCAGAAAGCCGAACAGGATGGCGCCAACCGCTGGTCCGAGAAAGAAGGCGGATCCGCCAAGCAGGGCGAAAAGGACCGGCATGGTCGACTGAGTCCAAAGGGCCACTTCTGGCGACACGATCTGCGCCCACGGCGCAAACAGCGCACCCGAAAGGGCGGCCATTGTGCCTGAAATCGTAAACGCCTGCAGGCGCTTGGCATCGACGTCAATGCCGAGGAAATCGGCACGGGCAGGATCGGACTTCACTGCCTGCAAGGACCGTCCAAAGCGGTTCGACCACAGCCCCCACATCAAGAGGACCGCCAGCGCGCAGGTGACAATCAGGAAGTAATAGTAATTGTCACCGACGCCGAGAGGGATCGAAACCACGCCAAGGTCGAGCGGCGGGCGCGCGATCCCGGCCAGGCCATCGTTGCGACCGAGAACGGTGGTTTTCGTAATGATGACATGGATGAGGGCGCCGAGCGCAAGCGTGATCACCGCAAAGGAAACGCCGCCGGCGCGACGGAGCGCCAGAAGCGCTGTGACAATTGCGAGCAGAGCACCGGCGGAAACGGCGACAAGCAGGATCAGCAGAAACGGCATCCAGTCTTGATTGATCGTCATGTAGCCGGTGGCATAGGCGCCTACCGCAAAGAACATGGCGTGTCCGAATGACAAAACGCCGGCCTTGGCGAAGGCAAAATTGAAGGCGATCCCGAAGACGATGTTGATCGCGACGATGCCGGCAAGAAAGATGATGCCACGATTGGCAAAGTGGGGCAGTAGCAGCGCCACAACCAACAGCGCTGCCAAGCTGAGGAAGAAAGAAAGCGGGCGAACCGTGGTGATGCTCATGCGGTTGCCTCCTTGCCAAGCAGGCCTTGCGGACGGATCACAAGCACAAGGGCGATGGTGGCGAAGAACAGCACCCCGGGATAGTTCGGCAGATAGGTCGCGCTGACGGCTTCAACAAAGCCGAGGAAGATGGAGGCCACGAAGGCTCCGCGGATCGAGCCCATGCCGCCGATGATCACGACGCCAAATGCCTGCAGGATGTAGATGTGAGCCAGTTCGGGAGACAGGCTCTGGTTGGCGACGAGCAGCCCGCCCGCCAGACCCGCAAGGGCGAAGCCGGCAACCACCGTCGCACGATACACCGCCGAAACGTCGATCCCGACTGCTCGTGCCATCCAGGGGTCGATGGCGATCGCCTGCAGGGTCCTTCCAACGGAGGTGTGGTTCAGAACGCCCTCGAGAAGAAGAAAGACAACGAGGCCGCAGCCGATCACGAACAAGGAAAAGGTTGGCAGGATCGCATCGCCCATGAAGATGGCGTCGAGCAGGCCGTTGGGCGGCGACACGCTGAGATAGTTCAGGCCCCAGACGAGCTTGACGAAGCCGTCGCACACCAGAAGCAGCGCATAGGTGGCGATCAGAACATAAACGCCTTCCACGTTCTGCAGGCGGCGAAACACCACTGCATCAACGCCTACACCCACAACTCCCATTGCGACCGCTGCGACAAGCGCGCCGCCGAGATAGGCATAAAGCGGGATCTCAAAGCCGAAATAATTCAGCACAGTGTAGGCGACATAGGCGCCGATCATGAAGAAGCCGCCATGCGAAAAGTTCAGGACATGGAGAATGCCGAACACGATCGTCAGCCCGGAGGCTACCAGGAACGTGGCCATGGACCAGGTCATCGCATTGAAAAGGATTGTAAGCAGGTCGCCAGTCATCGCCGTATTCGGTTGGTGAGCGCCATTAACTTCCGCCGGACAACAGGCATCCAGCGGAAGAGATTTGAGCAAAAGCCGGATCAGGTTGGCTTGCGCAGTTCCATCTTCTGGCCTGGCATTGCGGGTTCGATCACCGTGTTGCCGTCGACCTTGACGTAATCGGTCACCTTGTAGCCCTTGGGGTCAGATGCGTCCGGCTCGATGTAGATCATCTCGACATCCTTGATGACCTGATTGTCTTCAGCGCGCATGATGCGCTTGCCGGTTGCGGTATCCCATTCCAGCCCCTTGAGGGCGGCGATCACGTCCGCCGTTTCCGTGGATCCCGCCTTCTCGATCGCAGCCTTATAGGCATAAAGGGCCGCATGGGCTTCCGCGACCCAGCCCATCGGCTGCTCGTTGCCCGTCTTCTTGACGTAGTCGGCATAAAGCGCGTCCGAAAGCGGGTTGCCCTTGTTGGTCTCGTAATACCAGTGGATGCCGGTCCAGAAGGACGGCGTCTGCGCCTTCAGCGCTTCGGCGACAATAAACTCGTTTGCAGAGTCCATCAGGATGCGGTCCTCGAACAGCTTGAAGGGCCTCGCCTGCTGGAACAGGGTCACGGAATCCCCGCCATAAGTGGAGTTGTAGATGCCATTGGCGGGCGTACGCGCCGCCTGCGTTACGAAGGTGCGGTAATCGCCGACGCCATAAGGAACGATGATCGGATCCAGGATCTCGACCTCCTTCTTGGCGATCTCGGGGTAGAACTGCAGCAGTCCGTCCATGAACACGGCCCAGGTGGTACGGCCATATTCGTGGTCGGGTACGAGGCCGGTCCAGGTTGTGACGTCGGGATTGCGCTGCGCCAGCAACTGGGCTTCCGCGCGGTTGCGCATATACGGGCTATCGCCGGGGCGGAACACGTGATCGGAATAGTTCTCGTGGTTGAGCTTTTCCGTGCCAGCACCGCAGGTCAGCGCAATGCCGCCTTCCTGCTGCATCAGCGGCCCCATGGCCAGCGCGATGGCAGAGGAGATCGTTCCGAGCTGGAGATGGGCGCCGAGACCCACCAGTTCGCGGGCCGCGGTGGTCGCATCGGCCGGCGCGTTCCGGTCGTCGCGCACTTCAAGCTGGACCTGGCGACCGTTGATACCGCCCGCCGCGTTGATCTGGTCAGCGGCTATCTGTGCCCCGGTCAGAACGAAGTTGCCGATGAATTCTTGCGCGCCCGACAGGGCGGTGAGCACGCCGATCTTAATGGGATCGCTGCCTTGCGCAAAGCTCCGACGCGAGATGAAGGGCGTGGCGAGCGCGGATGCCCCCAGCGCGGTTAGAACTGTGCGTCTGTTGATACTGTTGATCATTGGTCTTCTCCTCCCAGGACGGAAAACGTTCGATGATAAAGGCTCGAGGGGACGGTTGTTTTCAGCGTGCACGCCAAAGCTTCAGCGGCCGGTGAACTTCGGTTGACGCTTGTTGCGGAACGCGTCGACGGCTTCGCGATGGTCTTCGCTGACATTCGACACGATTTCGAGCGCGAGACCCGCTTCAAAGGAGGCGTGCATGGCCGCCTTCAGTTGCAGCGTCGTGGCAATTTTGGTGAAATTGATGGCCTTCAGCGGGCCGGTGGCGAGGCGATCGGCCAGCCCATAGACTTCCGCGTCGAGCTGGTCTTCTGGCACCACCTTGGTGATCAGGCCGATCCGCTCTGCCTCGGTTGCGGTGATCAGGTCGCCTGTCATCAGGTAGTATTTCGCCTTGGCATAGCCGATGTGCTGCGGCCACAAAACAGCGCCGCCGTCGCCGGCAACAAGGCCCATCAGCACATGTGGGTCGCCGATCTTGGCCCGCTCCGATGCGACGATGATGTCGCAGCACAGCATGATGGTGGCGCCGAGGCCGATGGCATGACCATTGACGCGGGCGATCACCGGCTTACCGATGTCGAGCAGACCGTAAACGATGTCGCGGGCTTCCTGAGCGGTCACCTCGAAGGAGGCGGGGTCGTCGATCCCTTCCTGCATCCAGTTGATGTCGCCACCGGCAGAAAAAGCACGTCCGGCACCGGTGATGACGATGATGTCGGCATCCGCGTCATTGCGCAGTTCAGTCACGATGCGCGAAAACTCCGTGTGGAGCTTGGCGTCGGTCGCGTTCAATGCATCTGGTCGATTGAAGGTGACCGTCAGGACGCGGTTCTTGCGCTCGGTTTTCAGCGTTTCGTAGTGATCGTAGCTTTTCATTGTTCCTCCCAAAGCTCCTCCAAGCTCTTCTCGCATCCGCCGGTCAGGCTGGCGGGCGCAGAGCCTCGTAGCGCGCCGTGTAGTAGTCCTCGTCACCGAACAGGCTTTCGCACATCATCAAGCGCTTGAAGTAGCGGCTGATCTTGAGCTCATCGGTCACGCCGATGCCGCCGTGCAACTGCACCGACTGCTGGGCGACATAGCGGGCCGATCGTGCCGTGACCGTTTTGCACAAAGCTATGGCGCGAGCGCGGCGCGGCTGCTTGGCGTCTATGACCGCTTCCACGACACCGGCTGTTTCTTCCGTCGCCAGCAGCATGGAAACGATGCGATGCTGGAGAACCTGGAAGCGATCCAGCGTTTGACCGAACTGCTTGCGCGTTTTCAGGTAATCGGCCGTGACGTCCACAAGGTAGCGCATCGCGCCAAGGGCTTCGGCACAAACGAGGAAGGCGGCGGCATCGAGTGTCTCGTCCACCAGAGCGGCGATGTCGTCGCTGCCCGACAACCTTTCGGCCGACGCATCGGCCAGCGTCAGGCTTGCCGTCGTTCGGCCATCCACGGTTCTATAGATCTTAAGGGTCACGCCTTCAGCGGCCGGATCGATGCGGTAAAGACCGAGGCGGCCATTCGCATCGAGACCCGTGACAAGCAGGGTATCGGCACCCGCAAGGTCGAGCGTGTTCGCCTTTTCCCCGGAAAGCCGCACGTCGGCGCCGTCCTGGCGCGCCCCGGTCGTAACGCTGCGATCAAAGCCCCGCGCCGACTCGTAGTGAGCAAGAACAGCCGTGCTTTCGCCGGCTACAAGCTGCGCCAAAAATGCGTCCGCTTCCGGTGTTTCGAGCCGGGCCAGCAACGGCGCGGCGATGCCGCCAACGCTCAAAACGGGTTCAGCCACAATGCCGCGCCCGACTGCTTCCATGATGCCAGCCATTTCGGCCAGACCGCCACCAGTGCCACCTTTGGCTTCGGGGACCATCACGCCTAGAAAGCCCTGCGCGGCAACTTCCCTGGCGATATCGGGATCGAAGCCCTGCGGATGCGCGCGGCCGGACAGTTCATGGAGATCGTCATAGGCCTGCTCGACCCAGCGCAAAGCATGCTCGCGCAGGAGTGCGGCGTCACTCGATGTTTCGTCGGTGATGTCCATCAGAAGCCGAACCGCGCTTTGGAAACGATGTTGTGCTGGATCTCGTTGGAGCCGCCATAAATCGTCGCGGCGCGCTGAAAGAGGTATTCGGAAAGCAGGGCCGAGGCCTCCGTGGGTTCCGCCTGTTCGCCATTGCTGCCTTCGGGCAAAGGTTCCGGCGACAGCGCCAGGCCCTTGCGTGCAGCTACCCGGGAGCCGAGTTCGGTGATGCTCTGCAGAAGTTCTGAACCGCGGATCTTCATGAGCGAGGCCTCAAAGCCCAGCACCTTGCCTTGAGCGACCCCCTTGAGCTGGCGAGCGCAGAACGCTTCTAGCGTTTGCAACTGGACTTCGGCCTCTGTGAAGGCGCGACGGAAAGCGGATTGCTCAAACAGCGGCTTTCCCGCTTCGAGCGTGTTTTCGGCAACGGTGCGCACCTGGGAAAGAAGGCGGCGCGCCTTTCCGGTTTCCGCAACGATCAGGCGTTCCGTGGCGAGCAGGAACTTGGCGATCTTCCAGCCGTCGCCTTCGTCGCCGACCAGGTTCTCAACGGGCACTTCGACATTGTCGAAGAACACCTCATTGACGTGATGCTTCATGTCGAGGGTGATGATTGGTCGGATCGTGATGCCGGGCGTGTGCATGTCTGCAAGGATGAACGACACGCCCTTCTGCGGCCGGTCTTCCTGGCTGGTGCGCACCAGAAGAAAGATCATATCTGCCCAGTGGGCATAACTCGTCCAAAGCTTCTGCCCGTTCAGGACATAGTGATCGCCCTTGCGCTCGGCACGAAGCTTAAGCCCCGCAAGATCCGAGCCCGCGCTTGGCTCGGAATAACCCTGGCACCAGAATTCAGTGGAATCGATGATCTTGGGCAAGAATCGCTGCTTCTGCGCGTCGGTGCCGTACTCGATGATCACCGGACCGACATAGGCTTGGCCGAACGGCTGCAGGGGTGGGGCGCCAGCTTCGGCCATCGCCTGCTCGAACACGTATCGCTTGAGCGGCGACCAGCCGGCACCACCCGCGTGAACCGGCCAATGGCCGCAGAACCAGCCATGACCGTTGAGGATTTGTTCCCAGCGATAAAGGTCGCTTTTCTCCGGCTCTATGTTCAGCCGAACCTTTTCGGCGATGTCGGCCGGAAGATTGGCTTCCACAAAGCGGATGACGTCCAGGCGGAAGGCCGACAGCTCGGGCAGCGGGTAATCCAAGCGATGCCTCCCAACATCATAATGACTGATGAGTCATCAATCATGAGAGGCTCCGGCTTGTCAAGTGAGGGCAGGGTGCGAAAGGCGTGAGGACAACAGTGCTCTCGCCCGCGAAGGCTGCGAGATCAGCTCGGAAGTCCGCCTTGTGGGGAAACGAGAGCATCGATGATCGGGGCTGCCGCACGGATTCTGCCCGAACGGCAACGCCTGGCTGATCTAGCGCGAGGCTTTGGAGGATGGTCCGGTCGGGCGGGTGATCACTTGCAGAGAGCTGCGCGGCTCTCGGTTGTTCTGGCTGGCGTTTGGGGTGGAAAGCGGACCGCCCTTGGCAACAGCCAAGCAACAACGCTGCCGCAGTCTCACTTCTCAAGTCTTCGTGCGTTCGTCCGGGCTAGGCGCTCGTCACGAGATCGCTCAAGCGGCGTCCGAGTGGGGTGTCCCGGTCTCCGAGGTCAAGCACCACGCTCATGTGGTTGCGCTCGGCAATCGGCAGGATTTCGGCTTGGAGTGCCTGGCTCTTCAAGCGCTGCTGCAAGGCGAGGGCCTGATCGTGAAACGGTGCGGTTTCTTCCACACCATAGGCAAGAATGCGCCGGGCTACGGCGTGCTGCTTCGATGTAAGGGGTGACCAGGCCTCAGCTTCGTCCTGCGTCATCGCCGCTTCATGGCGCAGGAAGCTGTTCGGGATATCCGACAGGTCATAGATTCCGCTGAGGAGAAGGAGACCGCGCAGATCAGGCAAGGTTGGAGCCTTGTCTTCTTCTTCGAAACCGGTTGCAGCGAGATACGAAGACAGATGCGCCCCGGCCGAGTGGCCACTGACCGTCAGGCGCCCTGGGTCAGCGCCGAAGGACTGCGCATTGTTTTGCAACCAGCACAGGGCACGCCGCACCTGATCAACGAGAACGGCAAGCCGCCGGCCGGGCATGAGGTCATATTCAACCAGGGCGCAGATGCCGCCGGCCGCCAAAACCGGAGCGGCGACAAAGCGGTAATCCTCCTTGTTGCCCGACCGCCAATAACCGCCGTGAACGAAGACATGCAGCGGCGCCCCTTCGGTCACTCGATCAGGGAAGATCAGGTCCAGCGTTTCGCGCGGGCGCGGACCATAGGCCACATCCACCCGCATGGTGGCGGTGGCCGACAGGCTGCGGCTGCGCGCGGCGAACTCGGCCGCGATAGCGTCGAAGTCGGGCACAAAGTCCCTGATGCGATAGGGGTCTGTTCCTCGAGTGTCCGCTTCGCCGTTCATCGTCAAAGGTCTACCGCGTAGTATTTTGCTTCCATGAACTCGAGAATGCCGGTGACGCCGCCTTCACGTCCCAACCCGCTCTGCTTGACGCCACCAAAGGGCGCAGCGGGATCGGACATCAGGCCCCGGTTGATGCCGAGCATCCCGCTTTCCAGCGCTTTGCCGACTCGCATCGCGCGTTTCAGGTCGCGTGAATAGATATAGGCTGCAAGACCATATTCAGTGTCGTTGGCGAGCCGGATCGCTTCGTCGTCGGTTTCGAACTTGTACACGGGGGCAACGGGTCCGAAGATCTCCTCGAAGGCAATATCGGCATCGGCCGGAACATTCTCGAGCACCGTGGGCGGGTAGAAATAGCCGCTTCCCGCGAGTGGCGCGCCACCGGTGGTCGCCCGCGCGCCGCGCTGAAGCGCGTTGGTCACGAGCTGATCGATCTTCTGGACCGCTTTCTGGGTGATCATCGGACCACACTGGGTTTCCTTGTCGGTGCCGGGCCCGATCTTCAACGCGGCCATGCGCTTCGTGAGCCCCGCCACGAAGGCATCATGGATCCCGGCCTGGACATAGAAGCGGTTTGCAGCCGTACACGCTTCTCCCGCATTGCGCATCTTGGCGATCATGGCGCCGTCGAGCGCCGCCTCAAGATCGGCGTCATCGAAAACGAGAAAGGGTGCGTTGCCGCCAAGTTCCATCGAGCAGCTTACAACGGTTTTAGCGGCTTCCGCCAAGAGCGTGCGGCCCACGCCCGTAGAACCGGTGAAGGACAGTTTGCGCACCCGGGGATCGGCGAGCATTGCGTTGACCACCGGACCGGGATCGCGAGTGGTCAGGACGTTAACAACGCCGGAGGGAACGCCGGCTTCTTCGCCGAGCCGCGCCATTGCATAAGCCGTGAGCGGGGTTTCGGAAGCCGGTTTCAAGATCACGGTACAACCGGCGGCGAGGGCGGGACCGATCTTCCGGGTGGCCATGGCAGCCGGGAAATTCCAGGGCGTGATCAGCACCGCGATGCCGATGGGCTCGTGGTCCACCAGGATCTTGTGGGAGCCGGAAGGGGTGTGCCGGTATTCGCCAGGGATCCGCGTTGCTTCCTCGGCATACCAGCGGAAGAACTCCGCAGCATAGGAAACCTCGCCGCGCGCGTCGGGCAGGGCTTTGCCGTTTTCGAGCGAAATCAGCATTGCCAGTTCTTCGGCATGCTCCGTCATCAGCTGGAACCAGCGGCGCAGGATCTCCGAGCGCTGGCGCGACGAGGTCGCACGCCATTGCGCAGCGGCTGCATGCGCGGCATCCACGGCGCGCATCGCATCCTCGACGCCGGCATCGGCGACATGGGCCAGCACTTCGCCGGTTGACGGGTTGACGACGGGAATGCCTGTGCCTTCTTCCCATTGGCCATTGATGTATAGGCCCTGAGCGTGAACGGCCGGGTCGGCAAAGCTGCGAGAGTTCAAGGTCTGGAGCATGGAACGCGTCCTTTGGGGGTCAGTGAAGGGCGGCGATGTCGCCGGAATAGGCGGCGGTTACGAGCCGGGTCATGTCTTGGAGCGGGAGCGGGCGCGGATTGTTCTGGATCAGGCGGGCAATGCCGCAGCTTTGTTCGGCAACCCAAGTGATGCGGTCTTCCGCAAGCCCTAGCTCGCTGAGCGTCACCGGTATGCCAATGCGCTTGAACAAAGCGGCTATGGCCGGAACAACGGCTTCCCCGCTGGTGAGACCTGTAGCGTGAGCAATTTGATCCAGCTCCGACTCGATGGCTGGACGGTTCCAGGTCATGACATAGGGCATGAGACAGGCAACGCCCGATCCATGCGCGGTGTGGGTGAGGGCGCCGACCGGATACTGAATGGCGTGTGCAGCCGCCGTTCCGGCAACGCCGAATGCCAGGCCCGCCAATGTCGCGCCCATCATGACCTGCTCGCGTGCAGCGATGTCAGCGCCGTTGGTGCAGGCCGCTTCCAGCCCGTTCCAAAGAAGTTCAATGGCGCGCAGTGCGAAGTGGTCCGAGATCGCGTTCTTGCCCACGAAAACTCGATCCTGAGCGATGCCCGGCACCGCCTCGCGACGGATCGCGGTGAAGGCTTCAATGGCGTGGGTCAAGGCGTCCGCGCCAGCGATCGCGGTCAAGCTACGCGGGCATGTGACTGTCAGGTCTGGATCGCAGATGGAAACGGTTGGTATGAGGTGAGGGCTGGAGATCCCGACCTTCAGGCTCCTTTCGGAATCGGAAAGAACGGCAACGGGCGTCACTTCCGAGCCGGTACCAGCCGTGGTCGGTATGGCGATCAGCGGAACAACAGGACCGGGTACGTTGTACTCGCCATAATAGTCCTGGGGTCGCCCGCCATGGCGCAGGAGAACGGCGAGGCACTTCGCCATATCGAGGCAGGATCCGCCGCCAATCCCCACAACAAGATCAGGTTTGAAGGCGCTAGCGGCGGCGGCACTGGCCGCGGCAGACTCAACGGGAACATCGGGCAAGGTCGAGCTGTCAACCTGAACCTGCAAACCGGCGTCCCGCAGCTTTCCGACCATGTCCTGAAAGTCCAGATCGCCGGACAAACGGTTGTCGGTCACCACCAATGCGCGCTTGCCCAAGCCCGCCGCGACTCGTCCGAGCGAGTGCCGCTGGCCTGATCCGAAGATCAGCTCCCGGGGTGCTCTGAGCGTCCCAAACAAATCCATTTCCACCCCTTCTACCCTCATCGGACGCAGCCTCTGCTCGCCCGAGCGGACGGCACTGCTGCGGGACCCTATATCAGATCCTATACGATATTGTATTTGACATCTGATAGGGATTTTGCAACTTCTTTTCGTGGGCACTGGGGCGGGGAGGTTCGGCGCTGTGAGTTTGGCTACGGCAAAGCGAGACGCGAGGCAGGTGCTCCTGCGGCCAAGCAGTGTCGTTGAGGCTGTTTACGACAGTATCTATCACCGGCTCATGGCGCTGGAGATTGCGCCCGGTTCGCGCATCCCGATCGACGTGCTGGCTCGCGAAATCGGTGTGTCACAAACACCGGTGCGCGAAGCTCTGACCCGACTGGAGCGGGAAGGGCTGGTCCGCAAGGAGCACCTGATTGGCTACAGCGCAGCGCCGCAATGGACGCGCAAGCAGTTCGAAGATCTTTACGCGTTTCGTTTGTTGCTGGAACCGGAAGGCGCAAGGCTCGCGGCTCAGAACATGACGCCCACCGCCCTCCGTGACCTAGAAGCGGTTGCCGCCGACATGGAGCACGGGGAGGGGCCGGTTGACCGGACAACCCGCTATTCGCGTTTCGCGCGGGCCGATGCCCATTTCCACGACGAAATTCTGAAAATCGCGGGAAACGAGGTTATCCGCAGCACGCTTTCGGGCCAACATGTCCATCTGCATATCTTCCGGCTGATGTTCAACACGCGCGTCACCCAAGAAGCGCTGGAAGAGCATGAAAGCCTCCTCGATGCGTTTCGCGCCGGTGATCCTCGGGCAGCCATGGATGCCATGCGGGAACATGTCGAACGCTCGCGCGATCGACTTCTGATGGCTTTCGAATGACCGTGCAGGCTCTTGCCCATGCGCCATCCGGCGCAGCGCCGCTTGCGATGCGTGCCGAAGGTCTGTGCAAGGCTTATGGCGCCATCACAGTGCTGTCTGACATCAGCTTGGACATCGAGGCAGGCGAGGTTCACGCGGTCATAGGCGAGAACGGCGCGGGCAAGTCCACGTTGATGAAGCTTCTGTCGGGTCATGTGGCGCCAACTGATGGGCGCCTGTTCATGGAGAATGGATCGGTCGCCTTTGCAGAAGCCACGGAAGCAGAACACGCCGGCGTGGTTCTGGTTCACCAGGAGATCCTTCTGGCAGCCGATCTGACCGTAGCGCAAAATCTCTTTCTTGGGCGGGAGTTGACGCGCGGCTTCATGGTCGATGACAAGACCATGAACCGACGCACCGCGGCGTTGCTCGCCCGTGTCGGATCAGTTGCCCGGCCCACGGACCGCGTGGGGGACTTGCCGTTGGCGCAGCGCCAGCTTGTCCAGATCGCGCGAGCGCTGCTTGAAGATCGCAAGATCATCATCCTGGACGAGCCGACGGCGGTTCTAGCCAATGACGAAGTTGCGGCCCTCCTCGAAATCGTCCGAAGCCTGCGCGAGCAGGGCGTTGGCATCCTTTACATCTCGCATCGCCTGAACGAGGTGCAGGCGCTCGCCGACCGCATCACCGTTCTGCGCGACGGGCGCATGGTGGGAACTTGGCCGGCAAGTGAACTCAGCCAGCGCCGCATGGCGGAACTGATGGTGGGTCGCGAACTGAGCATGCTTTATCCTGAGAAGCGCCCGGTGGTTGCTGGTGAGCCGGTGCTTTCGGTGACGGACCTCGTGGTTGATGACGGTGTGTCGCAGGGATCTTTCAGTCTCAGGGCGGGTGAGGTTCTGGGGATCGGGGGGATGATCGGCTCCGGCCGCACCGAACTGATCGAGGGCCTCCTTGGCTTGCGGCCTTCGCACGCCAGGCGCGTTGAGGTGAATGGGCGCGAAATCGTCCACCGGTCGGTCAGGAGCCTGATGGCGGCAGGCTTGGCCTACCTTACCGAAGATCGCAAAGGGAAGGGCCTGCTTGTTGATGCTTCGCTGGCCCCGAACCTGACCCTGCAGGCGCTGGATGGGGTCAACCCCGGCGTTGTCCTGCAACAGCGCCGCGAAGTGGCTGAGCTGAAGAAGGCCGTGTCAGACTACGACATCCGGGTGCGCTCCCTCACCTTGGATGCCGGCAAGCTTTCGGGCGGCAACCAGCAGAAGCTGCTTTTGGCCAAGATCATGATGTCCAGCCCGTCGATCATCATCATCGACGAGCCGACGCGCGGGATCGACATCGGCAACAAGAGCCAGATCTACGGCTTCATTGACGCAATGGTTCGTGCCGGCAAAGCCTGCATCATCATCTCGTCGGAAATGCCCGAACTGGTGGGACTTTCAGATCGCGTGCTGGTGATGCGCGAAGGGCGGTTCGTGGCCGAACTCACCGGAGCCGAGATCAACGAAGAGAATGTCGCCTATGCCGCCACAACTGGCCGGCACACAGCGGCGGCAGGAGAAGCCTGATGACAATGACAGCTGTCGCGCCGGCAACGCCTGCTACCGGAAGCCGTATTCGCTGGGCGGATTTTGCCCCCTTCATCGCGCTTGCCTTGATCATCCTTATCGGAACGCTGATCAATTCGAACTTCGCTTCCCATGCGAACCTGATGAATGTGATCACCCGCAGCGCGTTTGTCGCCATCATTGCCATTGGCGCGACCTTTGTGATCGCCGCTGGAGGCCTGGACCTTTCGGTTGGCTCAATGATGGCTTTCGTCACGGGCATCATGATCATGGCCATGAACGGCTTGGCGCCTGCTTATGGCGATTGGGCCATCGCCATGGGGGCGGGCGTCGCGCTTGTGGTGGGCGGATTGTGCGGCCTGTTCAATGGCCTCATCGTCACTGTTGGTCGGATCGAACCGTTCATCGTGACGCTCGGAACCATGGGCATCTTCCGCGCCTTCATCACCTTCATGACCGATGGTGGATCGCTGCCGCTCGACCGCAGTTTGCGCGATGCCTACCGACCCGTTTATTTCGGCAGCTTTTTCGGGATCCCTTATCCCGTACTGATCACGCTCGTGGTCGTGCTGCTCGGCGCTTTCCTTCTTTACAAGACGAAATACGGTCGCCGCGTGACGTCGGTGGGTTCGAACGCCGAGGTGGCCCGGTTTTCGGGTGTCAGCGTGGGTCGGGTAAGGACGCTGACCTACGTCATCCAGGGGCTTTGCGTCGCCGTTGCCGCCATCTGCTACGTGCCGCGGCTGGGTGCAGCCACGCCGACCACCGGCCAGCTTTGGGAACTGCAGGTCATCACCGCAGTCGTGATCGGCGGCACGTTGCTGCGCGGCGGCAAGGGCCGGATCTGGGGCACCGTGGCCGGCGCGCTGATCCTGGAAATCATCGCCAACGTGATGGTGCTGTCGGACCTCGTTTCGGAATACCTCGTGGCTGCCGTCCAGGGCGCGATCATCATCATCGCCATGCTTGCGCATCGCTTTACCAGCAGCCGCTGAGAGGGCGGCTGTTTTTCATAACGGAGGAGAAGAACCATGACACTGAACTGCCTGAAAAAACGCATGCTCCTGTCGGCTGCGGCAATTGCCGTTGCCATGCCCTTGAGCGCTGGACATGCTCAGGAACGCGACGTGAAGATCGCAGTTTCCATCCCTGCTGCCACCCACGGTTGGACTGGTGGCGTGGTTTACCATGCCGAGCAGGCGGAGAAGGAAGTCGAAGCCGCATTCCCGAACATCGACGTCATCGTTTCCACGGCCTCTTCGGCCTCGGCACAGGTGTCTTCGCTTGAAGATCTTTCGGCAACGCAGGACCTCGACGCACTGGTGATCCTGCCGTTCACGTCGGAAGAACTCACCGGGCCCGTGGAGCAGGTGAAGGCCAAGGGCACCTTCGTCGCCGTGGTGGACCGCGGCCTCACCGATCCGTCGGTGCAGGACCTTTATGTCGCCGGCGACAACATCGCCGTTGGCGCTAACACCGCCACCTGGCTTTCGGAGAAACTGGGCGGCGAGGGCGAGATCGTGGTTCTTCGCGGCATCCCCACCGTGATCGACGACGAACGCATCAAGGGCTTCTCGGATGTGATCGCCAAGTCCAACATCAAGATTCTCGACATCCAGTATGCGAACTGGAATCAGGACGAAGCCTTTCAGTTGATGCAGGATTACCTTGCGAAGTATCCGAAGATCGACGCTGTTTGGGCCAACGACGACGACATGCTGCTCGGGGTGATCGAAGCCGTGGAGCAGGCTGGCCGCAGCGACATCAAGTACATGCTCGGCGGCAATGGCATGAAGCAGGTCATCGAGATGGTGAAGGAAGGCGACGAGCGCACGCCGATCTCCACCCCTTATCCGCCGTCCATGATCAAGTCGGCCGTTTACATGGTTGCGGGCCAGTTTAACGGACAGGCCCCGATGCGCGGTTCGTTCCTTCTGGATGCACCGCTGATCACACCGGAAAACGCCGACCAGTTCTATTTCCCAGACTCGCCATTCTGATCAACGAGAAGGTGTCCCTTTAACGGGGCACCTTTCATCGCAGCACACAACAGGAGACCACCATGAGCGGCAAGAAGATCCTCATGCTGACCGGTGAATTCACCGAGGAATACGAAATCTTTGTTTTCCAGCAGGGGATGGAGGCAGTCGGTCATACCGTTCACGTCGTTTGCCCTGACAAGAACGCGGGCGATCGCATCAAGACGTCCCTGCACGATTTCGAGGGCGACCAGACCTACACGGAAAAGCTCGGCCACTACGCTGACATCAACAAGACCTTTTCCGAGATCAACATCGAGGAATATGACGCGATCTATGCGGCTGGCGGCCGCGGGCCTGAATACATCCGCACGGACAAGCGGATCCAGGGCTTCGTTCGCTATTTCCATGAGAGCGGCAAGCCCATCTTCACGATCTGCCACGGCGTGCAGATCCTGATGGCAGTTCCCGGCGTGTTGAAGGGTCGCAAGGTTGCAGGACTTGGCGCCTGCGAGCCGGAAGTCACCGCGGTGGGCGGCATCTATGTCGATGTGAGCCCGACCGAAGCCTATGTGGACGGCAACATGGTTTCCGCAAAAGGCTGGACTGCGCTTGCTGCCTTCATGCGCGAATGCATGAATGTACTCGGCACGAAGATCACCCACAGCTGATCTATGTCGGCAGGAGGCGCAGCAATCGAGCCGCGCTTCCGGCCGCACTCTCGCGGAGCGGCCGGTTTAGATACCTGAGCAGGCTACATCAGGGTCGACGTAGTCTCCCCGGCGGGCCGCTCAGGACTGCGCCAAACACCTATAAGTATCTCGGCCGCGCAGATGGCGCTTGGCAGGTCAGGAAGAACGAGGACCTCGACAAGCCGCGGCGTCGGCGCATGGGTCTGGCCGAAGCAGAAATCTTTAGCTTTTGACACGCTGAATCAGGGACGTCTGCAAACCGGCTGCAGACTCAGGTGCCGCAGAAGAAGCGAAGAGCAAATCCCACAAAGACAAAAGTCTAAATGGCGCGTCCGAAGAGATTCTAATACCTGACCCCCAGATTCGTAGTCTGAAGTAAGGTGCCCAAGTTTAGCATGTCGAGCGGCAGCTTTGCGCCCTTATCGGACGTGCAGCCGCGCTCGATTCTGCCTGAAAGCGGGCGTTTGAGTTAGCGCTGATGTCGGTCAGCTTCGCGTCCTCATTTCAGCTGTTTAGGCAGCATTGGCAGGTTGTTCTTCAGTTCGGCCGCTGATTTCACCTCGTGCGTCCAACGACCCGCCAAGGATTCCCCAGGTCCAAACCACCGCACGAGATAGATGCGCTGTTGTGAGGCATCAGGATGACTTCTGTAGCGCTCGTGCAGTTGCGCGGATGCTGCTGTGAAGAGTTCACGATGCGATTGGCCTTTGACCTCGACAACAGCAGGCGTCGCGCTCCATCGATCATCGCTGTGGCGGTAATGCGCCCGCCTTTTGCTAGCGGTCGCGTCCAAAACCTGCAACTGCATCTACCGTGTCATCTGGTAAAACGCATTTTATTCGTTGGCAGGACCTGCCACGGGTGCTAGCATCACCCCGTTCAACGCTGTTCGGGGAGGAGCACGGTGGTGCGGTTTCGAATTGGCGAGATTACGGTTACGCGTATCGAGGAAGTGCTGGAGAAAGGTTTCCGTCCGGAGAACCTGTTCCCGGGTTTCGATTCCGCAATCTTCGATCAGCATCCCATCCTGCGTGACTTCTTTGACGAAGAAAGCGGTCAGGTTTGGTCAAGCATCCATTCCTGGCTGGTGCAGGTCGATGGCCTGAACATCCTCGTTGATACGTGCTCGGGCAACGGCAAGGTGCGCGCGCTGCCGCGCTTCCAGCGCTTCCACATGCTCGACTTCCCCTTCATCGACACTCTGGCGGCAGCTGGCATTACGCCGGAAGAGGTCGACATCGTCTTCTGCACGCATTTGCACATCGATCATGTCGGGTGGAACACCCGGCTTGAGAACGGTCGCTGGGTACCAGCGTTTCCAAATGCTCGTTATATCTTCGGTCGCGCCGAGTTCGACCATTGGACGAACGGCGACGGGCCACGGCTCTTCCCTGATAACGTGGCGGTGATTGAGGACAGCGTGCTGCCGGTGGTTGAGGCAGGCTTGGTGGAATTCGTAGAGGACGGCGACGAGATTGTGCCCGGGTTGCGCGTCGAGCTGGCGCCTGGCCATACCGCCACGCAGCTCATCCTAAAGCACGAGGCGCCGGGTGGTGGCTTCGTGATCTCGGCCGACGTCATCCACCAGCCGATCCAGGTGTACGCGCCGCATCTCAACTCCTGCTTCTGCGAGATACAGGATGCCGCGCGCACCACGCGGCGCAAGCTTCTCGATCATTGTGCAGGCACCGGCGCGATTCTTTTGCCTATGCATTTCGGCCCACCGCATGCCGGCAAAATCCATCGTGCCGGCATGGGCTTTGCCTTCGAACCCGCAGAGGCCGCCGTTCCGGCCTGACGCTCAGACCTGCCAAGCGGCGCAGACTCCCGCGCCAAGCTAAATTCGAGGAAACAATGGGCTACACGATTACCGAAAAGATCCTCGCCCGCGTCTCGGGACGCGTTGCCGTAAAAGCCGGCGACGAAGTCATGGCCAAGCCCGACTACGTCATCGCCTACGATTTCCCCGGCTATACTGATGTGTATTTCCGTCAAATGAAGGAGGATTTCGGCATCGAGCGGGTGGCTGAGCCCGACCGCTATGCGATCTTCATCGACCATATGGTGCCGGCGACCTCGCCAAAGGAAGAGGAACTGCATATCGGCACCCGCACATGGTGTGCCGAAAACAACGTCGCCCTTTATGAGCGCAAGGGCATCGGCCACCAGGTCGCTTCCGAGGTCGGCTATGCCGTGCCCGGCGCTTTTGTCGTGCACTTCGATGGCCATATCAGCCAGCTTGGGACTTTCGGCACACTTGCCATGGGCATCCGCCGCAACCTGCTCGAGGCGTTCGTACGCGAGCGCATCTCGATCAAGGTACCCCAGACAGTGCGGGTGAACTTAACCGGTACGTTGCGGAAGGGAGTGATGGCCCGCGACGTGTTCCACCATCTCGTGCGCGTTATGGGTCCGGCCTCATGTCGTTTCCAGGTGCTGGAGATAGGCGGGCCGGCTTTGTCGCAGATTTCTACCGAGGGCCTCCAGACCATCACCGGGCTGGCGATGTTTACCGGCGCGGTAACGGCGATCGTCAACCCGGACAAGGAGAGGCTTGATTATGCGCTTGCCCGCGCGAAAAAGCAGCTTGAGCCGGTTTATAGCGACCCAGAGGCCAGCTATTCGGCGGTTTACGAGATCGACCTCGACAATTTAGAGCCGCTGGTGGTGATCCCGCCCACGCCGGCCAACTCGCGCAATCTCTCGGAGTTCCTGGGCTTGGAGATCCACGCCGGCTATCTGGGTTCCTGCGCCTCTGGCCGCCTCGACGACCTGCGCATCGCTGCGAAAATCCTCGAAGGTCGTCAGGTGAAGTCAGGCTTCCAGCTTAACGTGGTGCCGACCAGTCAAGAGATCATGGCGGCAGCTGGCCGTGAGGGGCTGATCTCGACGTTGGCTGAGGCCGGCGCTTTCATCTCTTCGCCGAGCTGCGACTACTGCTTCGGCCGCATCGCTACAATGACCGAGAAGCAGCGCGCCGTTTCCACCGGTACCCTCAACGTACGCGGCCGAATGGGTAGCCCGGACTCGGAAATCTATCTCTGCAACGCGGCAACGGTCGCCGCCTCGGCGATCGAAGGCGCGCTGGCCGACCCGCGCAAGTATCTGTGAGCCCTGTGCGATGACCCTTCAGAACCTGCGCGGCCGCGTTGCCTTCATCTTCGATGAAATCAATTTCGACGTCGACCAGATCGTCGGTGTCAAGAACATCAAGATTACCGACATCGAGGAACTGTCGGCCGCCGCGATGACCTCGTACGATCCAGATTTTCATGCCTCGGTGAAGCCCGGCGACGTGCTCGTCGGCAACCACAATTTTGGTTACGGCCACCCGCACTACCCGCCTATGCGCGCCATGCGCCACCTCGGCATCAAGGGTGTGATCGCGGAGTCCTTCTCTCCTGGCTATTGGCGCGGCGAGATCTCCATGGGCTTCCCCCAGGCAAGCTGCCCCGGCATCTTGGAACTGGTGAACCGCTGGGACGAGGTGGAAGTCGACTGGGACAAAAACGAGGTGCGCAACCTCACGACCGGCAAGTCTCTGCCGATTGAGCCGCTGTCATTTGCCGACCGCGAGATGCTCGATGCTGGCGGCCTCACGGAATATCTCAAACGCCCCGTCCCCGCCTCCTGACCTTCCTTTGAAAGGATTTCAACATGCGAGAGCATATCCAGAGCGACTACAAGCAGCGCGTGCTGGCCCAGAAGACCGTCTGGGCTGCCGGTGCCTACGATGCGCTTTCGGCCCTCTATATACAAAATGCCGGCTTCGATGCAGTCATGACCAGCGGCTTCGGCGTGTCGGCCTCCTATCTGGGCATGCCCGATGCCGAACTCTACACCATGACCGAGAACCTCACGGTCGTGCGCAACGTCTCGGCCGTGCTGAAGGTGCCGCTGATCGCGGACATCGACACGGCCTATGGCAACGCCATCAACGCCATGCGAACGGTGCGTGAGTTCGAGGCTGCGGGCTGTGCCGCTGTGATCATGGAGGATCAGGTTTCGCCAAAACGCTGCCCGATCTGCGTCGGCGGCGTCGAAATCGTTTCGGTCGACGAGGCAGTCGGCAAGATTGCAGCGGCCGTAGAAGCGCGCAGCAATCCTAACATGCTGATCATCGCGCGCACCGATGCCGCGACCGAGGAAGAGGCGATCCATCGCGCAAAGGCCTACGTCGCTGCCGGCGCCGATGTGATCCAGCCAATCAGCAAGTGCTTCAAGTCGATCGAGGGACTGCGCGCGCTGCGCGAAGCCTGCGGCGTGCCACTGTCGCTGCAGGTTCTGGGATGGCTGGAAAAGAACCTGTCACCTGAAGAGATTGAGAGCGTTGCCGGCATGGCAACCTTTGCGTTGGTGCCGCTGATGAGCGCGGCCCAGGCGCTCGAAGAAAACCTTGCCGTTCTTGCCCGCGACAAGACCTCACGTAATCTGCCGCGCCCGGTCGCCGCGCATGATCCGTTTGTTGAGTTCATCGGCTTCAAGGAAATCGAGGAAAAGCAGCTCAAATATCTGCCCGAGCAGAACACGACCACCTGGAAGGCCGCGTAAGCGATCTGAACCTTTGCAAAAGGAAAACCCGGCGCCGGCGGGGTCGGGCTTCCTCGTGCGCCACTTTCTCGGAGCGCCCCATGCCTGACCGTGCGACGCCGCATTACCTGACACTGGCCAACGGACAGATCAGGCTTTGGCAGCGTGGGGCAGGACCCGACCTTGTCGTGCTCGGCGGCTTGACTCGCGCCGCGGAAGTTCTGGCGAACGAACTTGCTCTCGCCAATCCCGGTTGCCGCGTGACGGCGCTTGAACTGCCTGGCATCGGCGGCTCGCGCATAGAGCCGAGCGGCGATGCTGAAATGGCTGCCGACCATGTCGTGAAGGCACTTGCAAGCTTTGCGGAGCTCGCACTGATAGCTCATGAGATGGCAGCGGGCCTTCTGCCGGCGATTCTGCGCAAGCTCGGACGCGAAGTGCCGGTTATCACCGTGGGCTTGGAACGGTCCCTTGCCTGGAGGGGGAGCGTTTCAGCCGAACTAGACATCACGCCACGGCAAGACGGTACACACCTCACCCTGCTTTGGCACCATCTGCGCGATCGCGAACTGCTGGAGCCGGAAAATACAGGTCAACCTGCGAAAGTGGGCGAGCCGATTTCTCCGGCGGAAGATCTGAGTGCGACCTTTGTTGCGGCAGCCACCATGCCGTCGGGCTATGCGCGGTTGTGGTCGCTCTGCCATCGGACGATCGGCGAGGCCGCGAAGCTCGAAGGCTGCCGACATGTGGCACTGCTTTCGGACGTGGCGGGCGCGCTCGCCGGCTTGCGCATATCGGTTTCGGGCAACGCACTGCCGCCCGCTCGGGCGCTGCCGAACAACGCCATCTGGCACGACTCGATCATGACGAGCCGCGGGCTCATGCATCTGCGCCGTGCTGGCGAGGGCGGAAGGCCGCTGCTCGTTATTCCGACCGGCGGCGGCTCCTCGGCGCAATTCGCGCCCGTGGTGAGCGGGCTTGCGCGCGGGCGGCAGGTCTTTGCCGTCGACTACTTTGGCAACGGCTTGTCTGAAAAGCTCGATCGTGACGTGACCATCGACATGCTGGCCGAGGACATGGCGGCGCTGATCGAAGCACTAGGCTTCCAAGAGGTCGATGTCTGGGGCTCTCATACAGGCTCGCTGGTCGCGCTGGAACTTGCTGTCACGCGTCCCGACCTCGTGCGCCGCGCCGTGCTGGAAGGCCCGGTCTTCATTGATCCGGATTTTCAGGCTGATCTTCTCGACAACTACTTCCCACAGATTCGTCCAGACAAATGGGGCCTGCACCTCCAACTTGCGTGGCACTGGCGGCGCGACATGTTCATGTACTGGCCGTGGTATCGCGTCGACCGCGCTGCTGCGCGCGACCTCGGCGTGCCGAGCGCGGAGGACCTGCACCTTTATACCATTGGCATCTTGGAGAGCGGACTCACGTATGACCAAGCCTATCGATCCGCCTTCAAATACGACACCGTCAGACGCCTACCCTTGCTCAAGCGGCAGGCGCTGATCTGCGCGGGACCAAACGACATGCTTGTCAACGGCGTGGAGGAGTCGGCGAAACTGAACGTGCCGAGTGTGGAAACAACGTTAACCCCTACGACCGTTTGGTGGCCCGCGCCGGAGGCTGCGGCCGCTCAAGCCACGCTCGACCTTTACGACGCGTTTCTCAGCCGACCCTGATCGCATGCGCGATCAGGACATGTAGGCCTCAAGAACTTCCGGGTTTTCCTTTAGGACCGACGCCGTTCCTTCAATCACGATCTGACCGCGCTTCATGACGTAACCATAGTCGCACACAGAAAGCGCAATCGCCGCGTTCTGCTCAACCAGCAGAATCGACTGACCTTCCTTGTGGAGTTCGACGATCGACTGGAAAACAAGATCGACGATGGCCGGCGCCAAGCCCATCGAGGGCTCATCCAGCACCAGCATCTGCGGTTTGGTCATGAGTGCCCGGCCGATCGCAAGCATCTGCTGTTCGCCGCCGCTCATCAGGCCGGCGAGTTGGCGCCGTCGATCGGCAAGGCGAGGGAAAAGCGTGTAGACCTTGTCGAGCAGCGACGGCTCAGAGCGGCCCGAGAAGTGGCTGAGCTTGAGATTTTCTTCAACGGTCAGAGGCGCAACGACCATCCTGCCTTCCGGAACAAAGGCGAGGCCGGACTTAACCACGCGGTGCAAGGAAAGTCGGGAAATCTCCTGGTCGTTGAGCTTCACGGAACCGCCGATCGGGCGATGCAAGCCAGCGATGCTCCTCAGCGTCGTCGACTTGCCAGCTCCATTGGCGCCTAGCAGAACGCAAAGGGAGCCGGCGCTGACCTGCAGATCAACGCCGCGCACGGCGTTGATTGCGCCGTAGCTAGCGGAGAGACTTGATACGTTCAGCATCGTTCTTCCGTCCGAAATAGGCTTCCTGCACGTCTGGATTGGCAATGCAGCTTCTTGGGTCCCCTTCAGCAAGCAACTGGCCGAAGTTCATCACTGTGCAGCTATCGCAGAACTCGGTCACGAGACCCATGTTGTGCTCCACCATCAGGATCGTGATTCCGGCGTCGCGCAGTTCGTGCACGAGGAGGCCAACTGCGGTGGCCTCGGCATGGTTCATGCCCGCGGTTGGCTCGTCGAGCAGCAGGAGCCGAGGATTAGAACCAAGCGCCCGGGCAATCTCGATACGGCGCTGCTCGCCATATGACAAAGTCTCTGCAAGCTCGTCAGCTGTATGATCCATTGCCACCCGCTTCAGAAGGTGCATGGCGTGTTCACGCACGCGCTTCCAGTCGTTGCGGGCCGACGGTAGGCCTAGGAAGGAACTGAATAGACCCGCCTTGCGCTCAAGAAAACAGCCGGTCATCACCTGTTCCAACACGGACATGCCGCTGAAAAGGCGAACGTTCTGGTAGGTGCGGGTTATTCCGAGCCCGGCGATCTGCTGCGGCTTCATCTTCTCCAGGTGGCGACCGGCAAAGTGGATCTGACCCTCATCGGGGTGGAGCAAGCCTGTGATCAGATTTATCAGCGTGGTCTTGCCTGCGCCATTGGGGCCGATCAGGCCGTGCACGCTGCCTTGGCGCACATGCGCAGTCAGCCCACCAACGGCCGCCACGCCGCCAAAGCGCTTAACCACGCTGTTTACTTCTAGCAGAAGGGGTTGGGAAGCGACCTCAAGCATGGGTCTTCTCCGCTTCATGCTCGATGTCACGACGGCGCTTGGCCGCGCGGCGCAACCCGATGGCTCGTGGGTCGATCAGCCCGCGAGGCAGGAAAACCATAATGAGGATCAGCACGACGCCTTTGGCGACATCCTCGACGGCGGGCACCACGGCCTGCATGGCGGCTGGTAACGCTGTGAAGATCAGTGCGCCCACGATCGGCCCAAACCAGTGGAAGGAGCCGCCGAGCACCGTCGATGCGATCATGGTGAAGGCGATGCCGATGAAGTAAGTGTCGGGGGAGATGAACTGCAGCGTAAAAGCCAGGGCTGCGCCACCCAATCCGCCTACGGCGCCGCTGATTAGAAAAGCCGTGAACTGGATACGGTAAGGGCTGATACCCATGGTTGAGGCGACGGCAGCATCTTCACGAACGGCCCGCGAAGCCAAGCCGTACCAGCTGTTGTGAAGGCGGTAGAAAACCAGGGTGGTGACGGTGAGCAGCACAAACAGTTCGAATTGGGAGATCGTGACCGGAACAACGAGGCCGTTGACGCCACCGGTCAAGCCCGGCGTGTTGAGGGCGGTTACACGGGTGATAAGCACCAGGGCGAGGCTCGCGAGCGCCATCCAGTGGGATTCAAGACGCAAGAACAGCGAGGCGACAACAGCCGCCCCCAACCCGCCGCCGATCCCGGCGATGAGAAAGGCAAGGTAAACATGCAGCCCGAATTGACCAACCATCTGGGCGGCCAGGAAGCCACCAATTGCAGCGAAAGTGACGGTGGTGAAGCTCAGTACTCCGGTTGACAGAACCGCATAGGTTGAGAGCGCAAAAAAGGCGTTAGCCATCGCAAAGGTGACAGTGCTGCCATAGGCGGCCCAGAAGTCGAAAAGGGCTTCCATGTTCAAGCTCTCGAAAAGTTGGCGCTGCCGAACAGCCCGCGTGGGCGGATGATCAGGAATGCGAGCAGCAGAGTGTAGGTCACGCCGTCCCGGAATGCAGTGGAGATGTACTGCGCCACGAACACCTCAATGATGCCGAGCATGATGCCCGCGACCGCTGTTCCCCGCACATCGTTGAAACCGCCAACAACTACGGCCGCAAAGCCCTTCAGCATCAGCCCTTCACCAAGCGTGTAGGAGACGTTTGAAGTCGCGATGCCACCGAGCACACCCGCGAGACCTGACGTCGCGCCCGCCATGAAGGCGGTCAGAAGGATGATGACGCGTGAGTTGACGCCGGAAATGGCTGCCGCGACATCGTTCCACCCCACCGCGCGCATGGCTGCTCCAATCCTCGCGCGCTGGATCAGGAGATGTATCGCAATCGTGCAGATTATCAGCGACAGGATGATGATGATCTGCATCTGCGGGACGCGCAGGGGCCCAATCTGGACCATGGCATTCGGGTAGCTGCTTGCGGGGAAGGCGAGGCTCTGGTGACCGGTCGCACTTCCCGCCAAGCTGTCGAGGATAATCCAGAAGCCGATGCTGGTGATCAAGGCGCCCAGCATGCCCATGCGCCTTGACCGCAACGGCTGGAAGCCGATCTGGTCGACGAGGATGGCGAGAATGCCACCCCCGAAGACACCGCAAAGAACAGCGACAGGAAAAGGAACCCCATACCACTGGAACACATAATAGCCGACAATGGCTGCCCAGCTGGCATAGGCTCCGTGTGCAGCGTTCAGGATGCCGAGCGTCGAAAACACCAGGCCAAAGCCAATGCCAAAAAGGGCATAAAGCGAACCAAGAGCCCAGCCGTTGATCAGCTGCTCGACAAAAAGCTGCATGCTTAGTTGCCTTCCCAAGTCGTAATCTTGCCGTCCTTGGTCCAGGCGGCAATCAGCGCCTTGTCGACATCGGCCTGACCTTCCTTCATCGGCAGACCGCCATATACGTTTGGCGTGATTTCGGCGATCGAAGCCATGGCATTGGCGAGAGCTTCACGGGTCGGCTCGCCGTCAAGTGACTTCAGGCCTTGGGCAATGTAGCGCATCGCAGTATAGCCTTGAGCGGCGTAGGTGTCTGGCGACCCGTTGAACTTCGCTTCGTAGGCTTCTGCGAACGCTTTTGCTTCCGGGGACGTGGAGATCTCTGCTGCGAAGCTGGTCGGGAAGGGAATACCAGCCAAGGGCTCGCCGATGCGCTCAAATACTGGAGCAGGCGAGATAACGTCGGATGCACTGATGTGCCCCTCGTAACCACGTGCACGAAGTGCGGCGATGATGCCGGCCGCTGGTGTCTGCGTAGTCCAAACCATGATCAAGTCTGGGTTTGTGGCGATCGCCTGTGTAGCCGGCGCGGTAAAGTCGGTGTCTGCCGAAAGGATGCTGACAACTCCGCCGGTCTTGATGCCAGCTTCTTCCATGACCTCCTGTGCGGCCTTGAAGCGGCCCTGAAAGCCGTCATTGTCGGCATTCACGAAGTAGGTGACCGTCTTCGGCGCCAGCTTTTCCGCCAGCATCTTGGTCATCTTCACTTCTTGCGGCCCAGGCAGAACGACGATGGAGGTGACGTAAGGCAGTTCCGGCAAGCCCGGGCGGGTGGCGCCGTAAAGCACAAGTGGCATTTTCTGGGCGATGGCTACGGGCTTTACCGCGCCGGCGACCGGCGAAAGGATGCAGCAACTGACCGCCAGCACATCACGGTCGGCGATGAACTGTGTGAGCGCCTGAACCGAACGCGCGGCATCCGAGCCGCTTTCCTTTTCAACCAGCTCGAGCTCGACACCCTTACCCGCAGACTCTTCGGCGTTGATCTGTTCGATTGCGAGCTGTGCGCCATGGAGATACGAATTGCCGGCCGCGGCAAGAGGGCCGGTCGCTTCCGAGATAAAGCCGATCTTGTATTCGCCGGCGTCTGGCTCGGCGAAGGCCGCATTGGGCGCCATCGCCCCGCTGAGCGCCAGGATCGAGGCGGCAAACCTCAAGCTGAATTTGCGAATTCTCATGGAAACTCCTCCCGTTTTACCCGGCGCGGCCTGCGAGCCACCCGGCATGCGACCCGGACCCGTTCCGCGAACGGTGCCCGTATCATTCTCGATCGAACAAGCGCCGTCTTTCACGGGCGGAAATTCCGCGCGCGGCACTCTTCCGACATTGTTCTGGAATGAAGCCGCCACAGCGGCGAATAGGGACCGTGGCTGCAGCCAATTCTGGCTACTTTGGCTTCGTTCCTCCCTTAATCCTCACGACGAAGTAAAGTCGAATCCCACAGGGCTGTCAATGAACAATACGCGTGTCACTGCATGACATGATGCTGGGCCGGGCGGTCAGTGGCCGGCGCGTAGACGGCGCTCCAGTTCGCCGGCCGCCCTTTGCATCCGCTCAAGGTGAACGGGCTTGCCACGGTTAACCAGTTGCGGGGTCAGGCCGGCAATGGACAGCGCGCAGACGATCTCGCCGGCCGTGTCGCGCACTGGAACGGCAATCGCGGAGAGGCCCAAAGCCACGTCATCCACGGCCAGTTCCCAACCGCGCTTGCGTATCCTCATCAGTTCCGCGCGCAGCTTTTCCGGCTCGACGATGCTCTTAGACGTCAGCGCCGCCATCGGGCGCTTAAGCACCTCATCAATCTCGTTGTCAGGGCGAAAGGCTAGCAGCAGCTTTGGCGCGCCGCCGCAGTTGAACTGAAGGACGCCGCCCACCGCCCACCAGTGAACCTCGATGCCACGCATGTCGTGGATGCGTTCCAAGCAGACCGCGTCGTTGTTGTCGTAAACCGACAGGAAGGCGGTGATGTGCAGTTCGGCCGCCAGCTCGTTCAGGATCGGCAGGGCCAACGCGCGCAGGTCAAAATCGCCGGTCACGTCGGCTGCCAGTTCGCGGATCGCAAAGCCGAGGCGATATTGCTGAGTCTGCGCATCCTGCATAATAAAGCCGTTGTCCATCAGCGTCAGCAGCAGGCGACGCGTGGTGCCCTTGTCGAGGCCAGTCGCGACAGTCACCTCCGCCAACGTTTGGCCGCTCTTGCCGGCAAAGGATTTCAACACGCGCAACGCGCGCGACACCGCCCTGACATTGTGCGTGGCCGCGCCTTTGTCTTCCACCTGACTAATCTTGCTCACCGGCTCTCCGCGTTTCAATGTTCGACCTCCTGCCGCCTGAGCCATGCCCAATCTCCACTCCCGGTTACAAGCCCAGAGATACTATGTCATACTGTGACATGTAAATCGCGGTTTGACACAGTTCACTAACAGTGCTTCGTTGGAAAAGTTTTCGAGAAATTCGTTGGAAACGTTGTCGAGAAAGAAGCGACCGGAATTTTCGGGCGTGATCTGAACGCTCACAGGGGGGCAGGATGTCAATGACGTCACACGTCCGTGCGGACGATTTTATGGCGGTGGAGAAGCTTCGTCAGACACTGGGCGAAGAGCGTGTGCTGGCCGACCAGCCAACGCGGGACTTCTATGCCAACGACATCTTCTGGCAGCCGGGCATTCCCCCTCTGGCGATCGTCATGCCACAATCGGCCGAGGACGTGGTGGCCGCCGTGAAGCTTGCAACGGAGGAGGGGCTTTCCGTAGTCCCGCGTGGCGGC
This sequence comes from Tianweitania sediminis, assembly GCF_017813335.1. Classification (GTDB taxonomy): domain Bacteria; phylum Pseudomonadota; class Alphaproteobacteria; order Rhizobiales; family Rhizobiaceae; genus Tianweitania; species Tianweitania sediminis. The sequence continues at coordinate 1,380,146 of NZ_JAGIYY010000001.1, forward strand.
GGCATGTCCTATACCAAAGGATACTTGCCCGATCGCGCCGATTCCGTCGTGATTGATACACGCAAGATCGACGACATCATCGAGCTCAGCGCCGACGATCTTTATGTGACCGTCGGCGCCGGCTGCACTTGGGACAAGCTGAACGCCGCACTCGAACCGAGCGGACTGCGAACCGGCTACTGGGGGCCGCTTTCCGGCGTCAACGCCACGATCGGAGGCGCGTTGTCGCAAAACAGCGCCTTTTTTGGCTCGGCGCTGAACGGCACAGTGGCCGAAACGGTGCTGGGCGTGACAGTTGTTTTGGCCGATGGTCGCAAGGTCACCACGGGTTCGGGCGGGCGCACGGGTGCCAAGCCATTCTCGCGCTATGGCGGGCCGGATTTCACCGGCATCTTCCTCGGCGACAATGGCGCCTTCGGCATCAAGGTTTCGGCGACGCTGCGGCTCTGGCCGCGCCCAAAGGAGGTCGGCTACCTGTCCTTCGGCTTCAAGTCGATGCTAGACATGGCGCTCACCCAAACCGAGATGGCGCGCACGCGATACGTAGCGGAAGGCTTCGGCATCGACCGCAACAAGGCTGGCCATTCTGCGAGCGTCAACCGCATCTCCGACGGGCTGAAGACGTTGGCGAACGTGGCGGGCGCCGGCAAGACCATGTTCCAGGGCCTGAAGGATGCCGCAGCTGTTGTGGCTGGCGGCACGTCCTTTCTGAAGGCGCACAATTTCACGTTGCACATCGTCACCGAGGCGGATTCGCCCGAGGCGCTGGCCGTCAAGATGAAGCGGCTGCGCGAGATCGGCGGCAAGGCAGGCACAGAGATCGAGAACACGGTGCCCAAGGTTATGCGCTCCAAGCCGTTCTCGCCGGTGCGCGGCATGCTCGGCCTCAACGGCGAGCGCTGGGTGCCGATCCATGCCGTCTTCCCACTAAGCGCGGCAAAACAGGTGATAGAGGTCAACGACGGCTTCTTCGAAGAGCGCAAAGCCTTCATGGAAGAGCATGGTATTCTTTATTCCGTGATGAGCATGACTGTGGGCAACGAGTTCTTCCTGGAGCCCGCCTTCTACTGGGAGGACGAGATCACCCCGCTGCATGCGAAAAGCATAGGTGAGGAAACGGTGCGCCCCTGGATGAACCGCCCCGCCAACCCGCGATCGCGCAACGCCGTCGCCAAGCTGCGCCGCCGCACGCAGGAGCTCTACGCCAGCCTTGGCGGCGTCAGCTGGCAGGTCGCACGCGACTACCCGTACGCGGAGCTGCTCGAGCCCGAAACGCTGTCCTTCGCGGAAAGCATCAAGAAGGCTCTCGACCCTTCCGGCCTGATGAACCCGGCTTCGCTGGGGCTAACTGGCCGGCAGCCCGACTAGACGGCGAGCCTAACCAACAACTTGCCTCACAATCGACCCGCCGGATCCGCCGGCAGGCCGGAGGAGCGGGCTGCGGTCGGCGCTGTTCGTTTGATCGCGCGACGCAACCAAGGTCTGAGGCCAGGCACTCACCTTCGATGGCGGCTGGACGACAACGCCCTACCCAAAGTAGGCCATAAGCTGCTAACCGCTCGCGTCTGCGAAATAGGCTGGGGCAATATTGCTGAACTAATGTTTTCGCCACGGCGGCTTTTGGGCGTTGGACATTCGACGGACGATGTCCGCTTCGGGGTCGAAAGAAGAACGCCTGCTTCCGCCCTCTAATCGCTCAACAGCAGACGGTCCGCTGACGGCCCCGTTTCAGCTGCAGGAAATCGTTTCCCACGGGCGACGGTAAGCGGGCACCAATGACTGAGATTGGATGGCGAACGGACCATCTGCTCAGGCGGAACGAATCTCACGTTCAAATCATTGGCAACAGTGAACAGCCTCGCGGCCTTCGCCGCGTATGGTCCGCCGGCGGCGCGGGTTGCGACCTCCCGGGATGGTCGCGCGGCAGCCCGCGCGTAGAGCGCAAATGTGGTGGTGTTCACAAGAGTCTCTCGCGCGGCTTCGGCAAGCATTGCCGGCCAAACCCGGCGAGACGCAGTGCAGACGGGCCCAGTTCGGCTAGCGGCGCTGTCGTCCGCTCCGGCAAGTCATCGTTCAAGCCGCCTGAGGCCCTGAGAGAGTCTCGAAAGGAGAAGACATGCTGACGCGACCGTTGAATGAACATGGAGGCTTGCGCACCATCCTCGCGGTACTTGAAAAGGGTGACGAGGCGATGGACTGCCTCCGGCGCCTTGCGGAGGTGGAAAACATCTCGGCCGCGCAGCTGACGGCGCTGGGAGCCTTCCGAACTGCCGAGCTCAGTTTCTTCGAGTGGGACACCAAGGAATACCTTTCGATCCCTGTCAACGAGCAGGTGGAGGTCGCGACCATGGTCGGCGACATCGCGCTCGACGGTGAGGGCAAGCCGGCCGTCCACGTTCACGCTGTGCTGGGCAAGAGGGATGGAAGGGCAATCGCGGGCCATCTCGCCCGTGGCGAGGTCCGGCCAACCCTGGAGGTGGTCATCACCGAGACCGAGGCGCACCTCCATCGCGTGAAGGATGACGAAACGGGACTTCCGTTGATCAAACCGCACCGAGCCGGCCCATGACAATCGGAAGCCTCCACTGGACGATTGTCAAAGGCAACATACCAGGTGACAGCCTCCGCAGCGCCCCGGCCTCCGTCTCGGGCGAAACGGATTTCACTCCTGGGGCAGAGGCGGGCGCAGCGATTGTCGTCCCGTGCACGCGGCTCATTCTACGACACCCTGACGTGGCGGTTCTCTCGTCCGCCGCGTTTAGTTGAAGCTGAGGTCACTCCGGATTTCATGCCCGCCGCCATTGACGATTACGCCCTGATTGGGGACTGCGAAACTGCCGCGCTCGTCGGTCGCGACGGTTCGATCGACTGGCTGTGCTGGCCTCGCTTCGACTCGGGAGCCTGCTTCGCGGCGCTACTGGGGACGGAAGACCACGGCCGCTGGCGCATGGCGCCTCGCGACCAGGTGCGCTCAACCAGCAGACGATATCGCGGCGACACGCTGATCCTCGAGACCAGCTTCGAGACCGAGGAAGGCGAGGTCTTGATCATTGACTTCATGCCGGTTCGCGCCGCCAGCCACATTTCCGATCTTGTGCGGATTGTCGTCGGCAGGCGCGGCCAGGTGCGCATGCGGATGGATCTCACCGTCCGCTTCGACTACGGCCGCATCATCCCATGGGTAACTCAGGCGGCGAACGGGGAAGCGTTGCGCGCCATCGCCGGCCCGCATTCGATCATGCTGACCACCCCTATCGAAACGCGTGGCGAAGGCCTTTCCACGGTTGCCGAGTTCCGCGTCAGCGAGGGCGAGCGGATCCCCTTTGTTCTCACATACGGGGCGTCACACTTCGCTCCTCCCGAGGCGGGGAACGCGGAGGATGCTCTTGCGGAAACGGAAGCCTTCTGGAGCGACTGGTCAGGTCGTTGCCAGTACAAGGGGGAATGGCGCGAGCCGGTCATGCGGTCATTGATCACCGTTAAGGCGCTCAGCTATCGGCCCACCGGCGGGATCGTTGCCGCGCCAACGACCTCACTGCCGGAACGGCTCGGCGGCGAGCGCAACTGGGACTACCGGTTCTGCTGGCTGCGAGACGCGACCTTCACGCTCCTGTCGCTGATTGACGCGGGTTATCGTCAGGAAGCCGAAGCCTGGTGTGACTGGCTCCTGCGGGCCGTCGCGGGCGCCGCTTCGCAAACGCAGCCGCTCTACGGCGTCGCCGGCGAACACCGCAACGACGAGGTCGAAATCGGCTGGCTGCCCGGCTACCGCGACTCCCGACCGGTGCGCATAGGCAACGCCGCCTATTCCCAACTGCAGATCGACGTCTTCGGCAGCATCCTCGACACCCTGCATGCGGCGCGGGAGTCCGGTTTGACATTGCACGAGGCATCGTCGAGCCTTCAGACTGAGCTCCTGAAACATCTTGAGGACCTTTGGCGCGAGCCGGACGACGGTATTTGGGAAATCCGCAGCGACAGGCGGCACTTCGTACATGCCAAGCTCATGTCCTGGGTCGCCTTTGACCGAGCTGTGAAATCCTCGGAGAAGTTCGGTCTTGGCGGACCTGTCGATAGATGGCGCAAGCTGAGGGACGAGGTGCGCGCGGAAATACTTGAGCACGGGTTTGACGCGGAAAGAGGCGCGTTCGTTCAGGCCTACGGCTCGAGAGCGCTCGATTCTGCCCTGCTGCTGATGCCCACCTATGGGTTTCTTCCACACAACGATCCCCGTATGGTTTCAACAGTCGAGGCCATCGAGAAGAACTTGATGCGCGACGGCCTTCTGCTTCGCTACGACACAAACGAGACGGTCGATGGCGTGCCGGGAGAGGAAGGAGCCTTCCTCGCCTGCAGCTTCTGGCTCGCCGACAACATGATCCTGCAGGGGAGACATGCGGATGCACGCCGCCTGTTCGAACGCCTCCTATCGTTGCGCAACGATGTCGGCTTGTTGTCGGAACAATATGATCTGAAAGCAGGGGCGCTGATCGGGAATTTCCCGCAGGCTTTCTCGCATTTCGCCCTGATTGAAACCGCGTTCAACTTCGCCGGACCAAGAGGCGCGGTGGGGGAATCCGCAGAGAGCGAGTGACGTGCTCACCCGCCTCTGGGCCCTGCGGATTGCCCAGACGCGAAGGGTGGTTGGAGGAACATAATTCAAAGGTCGATGCTGGAGAGCTGCGGATCGCTTGCCGGCATTCCTTACGCAGTGGCTACGAGAGGATCAGCGATGCCATTCAAACTCACTGCCGCAAAATCGCGGAACCAAGGCACCGACGAAGTGCGCGTCCACTCCTCGGGCGCGCGGATCGCAGCCGCGTTTCATCGAGAGCCCCGCGCAGTGTCAAAGCTCGCGGCGGAACTGAAACAGGCGATCAAGGGCGAGGTCCGCTTTTCGACCGGCGATCGTGCGCTCTACGCCACGGACGCCTCGAACTATCGTCAGGTCCCGGCAGGCGTGGTTCTGCCGCAGACGGCCGAAGACGTCAGTCGCTGCCTGAGCATCTGCCGACGACACGATGCGCAGGTCACGTCGCGTGGGGGCGGCACGAGCCTCGCCGGTCAGACCATCAACACAGGCGTCATCATCGATTTCTCCAAGTACATGAACCGCATTTTGGAGCTCGACCTGACGGAGCGCACGGCTCGGGTCGAGCCGGGGTGTATTCTGGACCATTTGAGAGACGCGGCTGGCGAACATGGCCTCACCTTTGGTCCCGATCCGGCAACCCATAACCACAACACGCTGGGCGGCATGATCGGCAACAATTCATGCGGTGTGCACTCTGTCAGCAGCGGCCGCACTGCTGACAACGTGATTAGGCTCACAGCGCTGACCTATCGCGGCCTTCAACTGAATGTCGGTCCGACAAGCCAGCAAGAGTTCGAGTCTATTCTGGCGGCTGGCGGCCCTCGAGCTGACATCTACCGGGCGCTTGATAATCTGCGGCAGAAATATGGTGATCTGATCCGCGACCGCTTCCCGAATATTCCGCGTCGGGTCTCGGGCTATGCAGACCTCGACAAGCTGCTGCCGGAGAATGGTTTCGACGTAGCCAAGGCGCTGGTCGGCACCGAGGGCACCTGCGTCACGGTTTTGGAAGCGAAGCTCAGGCTGGTGCCAAGCCCCGCCACGCGGGTTCTCGTCATCCTCGGCTTCCGTGACATCGCCGAGGCAGCGGACGCGGTACCGGAGGTGCTGCGGTTCGAGCCGCTCGCCATCGAGGGGTTCGACGCCTTCCTCGTCGACGCGATGAAACGCAAGGACCTGCATGTCGACAAGCTCGATATCCTGCCCGACGCCAGTGACTGGCTTTTCGTGGAACTGGGCGCGGATTCTTTGGAGGAAGCTGAAGAACGGGCGCGGAAGCTCACGGGCCATTTCGAGAAGATGCCGTCTGTCACGGCCAACATGGTGGCCGATCCCGACCGGCAGGCTCAGGCTTGGCTGATCCGCGAGGCAGGGTTGCCAGCCAGCGCCTATGTTCCGGATAGACCTGAAGCCTGGGAAGCCTGGGAGGATTCGGCGGTGCCACCCGATCGGCTCGGCGACTACATCCGTGAACTGAGGGCGCTCTACGAACGATTCGGCTATGTGTCCCCGATGTACGGCCATTTCGGCGATGGCCTCGTCCGTTGCCGGGTAAGCTTCGATCCCAAGAGCGAAGGTGGCATCCGAGACTGGCGGCGGTTCATGGAGGAGGCTGCCGATCTTGTGGTTCGGTTTGGCGGCTCGCTATCTGGCGAGCATGGCGACGGCCAGGCGCGGGCCGAACTCCTGGAACGGATGTACGGCGCCGAACTCGTTCAGGCCTTCAACGAATTCAAGGCTATCTGGGATCCGGATGGTCGGATGAACCCTGGCAAAATCGTGCATCCCTATCCGCTCACCTCAAACCTCCGGCTTGGTCCCAGCTACAAGCCGCCACCACTCGAGACGACCTTCGCTTTTGGTGACGAGGGCGGGTTCGCGGGCGCGGCGGAACGTTGCGTCGGCGTAGGCAAGTGTAGGCGCGTCGACAGCGAGGAGCAGGTGATGTGCCCCAGCTACATCGCCACGCGCGAGGAGAAGCACAGCACCCGCGGGCGGGCGCGCCTGCTGTTCGAGATGCTTCACGGTGGCCCGATCGACAAGGGCTGGCGCAGCGACCAGGTGGAGGACGCGCTTAGCCTGTGCTTGGCCTGCAAAGGCTGCAAGAGCGATTGCCCGGTCAACGTTGACATGGCGACCTACAAAGGGGAGTTCCGGTCGCACTATTATTCCGGCCGACTTCGTCCGCGCTCCGCCTACTTCATGGGCTTGATCCACCGGTGGTCGCGCGCGGCGACGCTTGCGCCGGGCCTCGTCAACTTCATCTTTCGCGCGCCGGGCCTGTCGACGGCGGCCAAGTTCATCGGCGACATCGCTCCCCAGCGTGATATGCCGAAGTTTGCGCGCGAAAGCTTCGTCTCGCGTTTCAGAAAAAGGCCGCCGCACGCGGGTGGCCGCCGCGTAATCCTGTGGCCCGACACGTTCAACAATTATCTGCGGCCGGACACAGCGATGGCAGCCGTCAAATGTCTGGAGAGCGCCGGTTTTACCGTTGTCGTCCCCGAACAACCGCTCTGCTGCGGCAGACCGCTCTACGACTGGGGCATGCTGTCGACCGCGAAGGGCCTGTGGCGGCGGACCTTCGACGCACTGGCGGAGGAGATCGAGGCGGGTACACCCTTGGTGGGCCTAGAACCCGCTTGTGTGGCCGCGTTCAAGGACGAACTCGTGAACCTGTTTCCTGATGACCCGCCGGCTCGTCGACTGGCCTCACAAACGCACTACTTTTCGGACTTTATGGCAGAATGCCTCCCCAAGGGGCTCGCTTCTCCACGCAACGTCTCGGCCCTCGTCCACATCCACTGCAATCACCACGCAGTCATCGGCAAGGAGGGGGAACGCAGGCTGTTCGATCTGTTGAACATCGACCACCGCGTGATGCCGTCGGGATGTTGCGGGATGGCAGGCGCGTTCGGCTTTGAGCGGGACAAGTATCAGATCTCCATGGATCTCGCGGAACGCGTGCTGCTGCCCGCCGTGCGCGAGGCGCCTGAGGACCAACTCATCATCGCGAGCGGCTTCAGCTGCCGGGAGCAGATCGAGCAGGGCACGAACCGCAAGACACTGCACGCGGCCGAGGCAGTGGCAATGCAACTTGGCCTGTAGACCTTGAGGTCCCGGTCGCGACCGGGAACCTTGGTGTGCCGGGTCCGTTGACGGCATGACCTTCGGCACCGCAACGCGGAATAACTGTCGATCCTAAACAGCAACTGGAGGTTCAAAATGGCCAGCACCGTCGCGGACTTTATGCTCTCACGCCTGCAGGAATGGGGTGTGAAACGGATCTACGGATTTCCGGGAGACGGCATCAATGGACTCATGACAGCGCTGGACAACGCCGGCGACGCAATCGAATTCATCCAGACCCGCCACGAGGAATCGGCTGCCTTTATGGCTGGTGGCCACGCCAAATACAGCGGCGAACTCGGGGTGTGCATGGCAACCTCCGGCCCTGGAGCAATCCACCTCCTCAACGGCCTCTACGACGCCAAGCTGGACCACCAGCCGGTGCTCGCTATCGTCGGCCACCAAGCCCGCGCGGCGCTGGGCGGCGATTATCAGCAGGAAGTTGATCTGAAGACGCTTTTCAAGGATGTCGCCAGCGAATACGTGCATGTCTGCATGGATCCAGCGCAGATGCGGCATCTCGTTGATCGCGCCGCCCGTATCGCGCTCAGCATGAGGACCGTGACCTGCATCATCGTCCCCAACGACGTTCAGGAACTCGACGCTGTGGAAAAGCCGCCGCGCGAGCACGGCACGATCCATTCAGGCGTGGGCTACCGGCGGCCGCGGGTCGTGCCAGAGGAAAACGATCTGAGGCGCGCCGCCGAGATACTCAACAATGGCAAGAAGGTTGCCATGTTGGTTGGCGCGGGCGCACTGCAAGCCACGGATGAGGTCATTGAAGTTGCCGAGGTTCTCGGCGCCGGTGTGGCCAAGGCGCTGCTCGGGCGCGCCGCTGTGCCTGACGACCTGCCCTTCGTCACGGGTCAGATGGGCCTGCTGGGTACCGAGCCATCTGATACCATGATGCAGGAATGCGATACGCTGCTGATGGTCGGTTCCAGCTTTCCTTATTCGGAGTTCCTGCCGAAGGAAGGGCAGGCGCGCGGCATTCAGATCGACATCGATCCGAAGATGCTGTCGATCCGTTACCCGATGGAACTGGGGCTGGTTGGCGACGCGGCGCTGACGTTGCGGTCGCTCCTGCCATACCTGAAGCCGAAGGAAGACAGGAGTTGGCGCGCGTCGATTGAGTCGAACGTCGACAAGTGGTGGAAGAGCGTCGAGAAGAAAAGCCTGATGGAGGCTGACCCGATAAACCCTGAACTCCTTTTCTGGGAGCTGTCGAGCCGCCTACCGGAAAACTGCATCATCAGCGCGGATTCGGGATCATCGGCGAACTGGTTCGCCCGGGCGCTCCGGCTCCGCCGCGGCATGAAGGCCTCGCTTTCGGGCAACCTCGCCACGATGTGTCCCGGCGTGCCCTATGCCACCGCCGCGAAATTCGTGCATCCGGACCGCGTCTCCATTGCATTCGTAGGTGACGGCGCCATGCAGATGCTAGGCATCAACGGGCTTATCACGATCGGGAAGTACTGGCGCAAGTGGAGCGATCCGCGCCTCGTCATCGCGGTGCTCAATAACCAGGATCTCAACCAGGTGACGTGGGAGCAGCGGGCGATGGCGGGGTCGCGCAAGACCGAACGCACGCAGAACGTCCCGGAGTTCCCCTATGCCGCCTTCGCCGAAATGGTCGGGCTGCGCGGCATCAGGGTGGAGACGCCCGACCAGATCGGACCGGCGTGGGACCAGGCGCTTGCCGCTGACCGACCAGTCGTCATCGACGCCGTTACCGACGCGAACGTGCCGACCTTGCCACCCCACATCACCGCCTCGCAGGCGAAAAGCTATGTGAAGGCGCTCGCGAAAGGCGATCCGAACGCGGGAGCAATTGTCTGGCAGACCTTCAAGCGGTCCTTCCTGGGGTAGCGGGATGGTAGCGGAAACAGCGGTTACTTCCGTTTCCGCCTCAGCCTATGCGGTGCCCACGGAAATGACTGAGGCGGACGGGACGTTGTCTTGGGATCAGACCACGATCGTCATCTGCGAAGTGGAGGCCGGTGGCCTGAGAGGGCTGGGCTACACGTATGCAGACTCGTCTACGGCCAGGCTGATCAACGATGTTCTGGCGGATGCGGTGGAAGGTATTGAAGCCACCGACATCCCCGCCGCCTCCACGGCAATGTATCAGGTGATCCGCAATCTAGGGCGGCCGGGAATCGCCTCCATGGCGATTTCGGCAGTGGACGTTGCGCTCTGGGACCTCAAGGGCAAGCTGTTTGGCAGGCCCGTCCGCGATCTCCTCGGTGGAAGTCGCTCCGAAATCGACCTGTATGGCAGCGGCGGCTTCACAAACTACAGCGATGACCAATTGCGGGCGCAGCTTGGGGGTTGGGCCGAGGAGGGTTTTCGCGCCGTCAAGATGAAGATCGGCGGCAGCTGCGAGGAGGAAGGGCGGCGGATGGCCTTGATCCGCAGCGAGATTGGGGACGCAGTCAAGCTGATGATCGACGCCAACGGCGCCTATCGCCGGAAGCAGGCGCTTCAGATTGCCGAAGTGGCCAGCGCGCTGGGCGTTGTCTGGTTCGAGGAACCTGTCTCCTCCGACGATCTTTCGGGGCTGCGCCTGCTTCGCGATCGCGCGCCCACGCCGGTCGAAATCTCAGCAGGTGAATATGCCTATGATATCTTCTACTTCCGACGGATGCTGGAAGCGGGCGCGGTTGACATCCTGCAAGCCGATGCGACGCGCTGTGGCGGCATTACCGGCTTCATGAAGGCGGCGTCGCTTGCTGAGGCGTTCTCAGTCCCACTGTCGGCGCACTGCGCGCCTGCCTTGCATGTCCACCCAGGTTGCGCAGTGAGCAACATGGTTCATTTGGAGTGGTTCCACGATCACTCAATCATAGAGGCGAAATTCTTCGAAGGCGCTCCGCGTCCCGTGAGCGGGTCCTTAGCAGTTCTAAGCGAAGCCGGTCTTGGCCTGCGGCTTCGTCGCGCAGACCTCGAACCGTATAGCGTGCGAGAATAGCAGACAGTGTTCTCCATCTTGCCAGCAGCCGAGCGGCAGGAGTCGAGCGGCCAAGGTGGGACACGAGGGGCTGTGCTTTCTACTGGGCCACTAAGACGTGCCCAAAGAAGCGCTCCGGCTGAGGTTACCGAGATTTAACGCAACCCTCGTCTCCTCAGCGCATTCACTATTTATGACGCTCGGAAACAAAGTCGTGCGTCCCCCAGCCATCCGGATTGCGTCCGGATGTAAACGGTTCAGTCAAAACGGAAGGATTTCCCAATGCGAACCCTGACAACTGCTCTCATGACGTCGGCGGCGATGCTGGCCAGCGTTTCCGTGGCCTCGGCCCAGACCGCTACCACTCCGGCTCCGGCCGCTACCACTCCGGCCGCCACTGCGACGAACACCGCCGCCGTCGAACCCAGAATAACACCCCTGTCCGAGTGGAATCCCGCAATCACCGCTGAGACATCCATGAGCGTCGAGGAGATCCTCGACATGGACGTTTACGATACCACCGGCGAGGAGATCGGCGAAGTCGAGAACGTCCTGTTCGGCGCTGACGGGAAGGTCCTGTCGGTGATCGCCGAGGTCGGAGGCCTTTGGGATATCGGTGATACGCACGTGAACGTGCCGTGGGAGGAGGTTGACGTGGATCCTGTGGCGGAGCGCGTCGTGCTGCCACTGACCGAGGAGATCCTCGAGGACTACACCCTCTTCAAGAACGAGGTGGTTACTGCCTCTGCTGCCGCAACGGCAGTCCAGGAGGTTTCTGGTGACGGCGCCGGTTTGGTCGAGACCGCTCCCCGCGTTTGGCAGGCCCGCGAACTCATGGACGACTACGCGCGCCTGCGGGACGGCGACACTTTCGTCAACTACGGCTATGTGGATGACCTCATTATCCAGAACGGCCAAGTGTCGGCCGTCATCGTACGTCCGGACGTGGGCTTCGGAGCCCGTGGCTCGTACGCTTACCCTTTCTATGGGTATAATTATGGATGGAGGCCGGGCGCGACCACCTATGACCTGCCTTACACCCGGGCCGACGTGGCGGGGCTTCAGCCGTACGACGATGACATCTGGGACGACTGATCACGGGGTCTGAATGGTGTACCTTTGCCGCCCGGGCAACGACGCTCGGGCGGTGCCCAATCTACGTAGAAACACGGCATGACCGACGGGCAACATCGTTCTCATCATGGGAGCCTTCCAGGTTGCTCTCCGCGCAAAGAGGCCGCCGAAGCTTCGGCGAGACCGTGGATGGCAGCCCTCGCCTGACCGAAAAGGGTCGTAAGCTGACAGGGCAAACTTTGCCCGATCACGCAGATCCAAACGGCAGCTTACGGCCTAGCATTTCCCAAAAGCGGACCATCGGCTGCCCGGCCCCGTTTCAGCCGTGAAAAATGATTCCCACAGGCGACGGTAAGCGGGGGCCGATGGCTGAGACTGGGTGGGAAACCCGACAGGCGCTTCCTGCCCTTCCTCGTAGAACGGCGGCGTGCTGAGTTGGGACGGAGGCCGCTGATATCAAACTCGGCCTAGGTGGAGGCATCAGCCCGCTGCTAGACCTAATCGCAAATGACAGATTTGGCGCAGCTCCACCTACGCCGGATATGGTCGATATGGGGTCGGTTGCCGTTCAACCGCTTCCCCTGGTCTCGCTCTACCGGTGCCGACTCGTTAGCGGGGGTAGCGGCGTAGAGCGAGCAGATCAAGGAAGCCATGCGAGGCGACCTCCTTGGAGGATGCCTCTGGGTGCGCCTACTTGGGGCCTTCTGAAGAATGCTGGGACAGGTTTGCCTCGCGCCCTTGTGATATTGACAAGCGACTTTGGACGCTCGGTCGCTCCTGCATTCTCGTCCACCAATCGCGGAGAGAGTGGCATTCTTCGGGCACCTGCAAATGTACGATCTCGGCAAAGATCATACCGCCGATCACTGTGATATCGGCAGTGGAGAATGCCTCACCAGCGATGAATGGCTGGCTTTTTAGTACATTGTCGAAGTAGCGCATTCCTTTGACTGCCCGGTCGCGCTGCCGAAAACCCCACTCCGCATTCTGATAGGTTTCGACCAGGGGTCCGAGCCCTGCGGTCGCATGATGAAAGTAGACGCTTATCGCGTCGAGTAGCTCGATCTCCGCGCGCTTGCTCATCATGCTGATGACGCCCCTTTCGCGTGGTGAATCACCCGTAAGCACGGGCCGACCCTCTAGTGCGTCAAGATATTCAATAATAGCCGTGCATTCAGCAAGGAAAGTACCGTCCTCCAGTTCGAGCACCGGCAGTGTACCGGAATAGTTTTTGACGAGAAACTCCGGTGCCTTGTGCTCACCTTTACGAAGATCCACTGAGACGAATACCACGCGCGATTGTAGTCCCTTCTCAGCCAATGCAATGCGAACCCGCGCGGGATACGGCCCCGTATGCCAATCATAAATCTTCATCCTCGGAGCTCCATCTACCTGTCACTTGATAGGTGAAGTTATCGCTGTCGTTTCTCGGTTGGTCAACGGCTGCCTGTCATGTGGTAGGTGGATTTACGATTTAGTGGGAAGGCGGAATGAGATCAAATTCCAAGGAGGCGATCCTGGCAGCGGCCAAGAAGGTCGCACAGACGCGTGGCTTCAAAGGCTTGAATTTCCGAGACCTCGCGGCCGAGGTAGGCATAAAGGCTGCGAGCATCCACTATCATTTCCCTAGCAAAGCCGATCTGGGGGTAGCGGTAGTGAGGCGCTATTGGGAGGATGCATTAATCTGTCTGGAAGCCCTGTCAGCCCAGGCGCCGGATCCGGTCAGTTCCCTTCATCTCTACCCCAACATGTTTCGCAGGGCACTCGAAAGCGGAAATCGCATGTGTCTCTGCAGTTGCATGGCCAGCGAATATCACGACCTGCCAGACGCGGTGAAGCAGGAGGTTCAGACCTTCGCTGACATCAATGTTGCATGGCTGAAGAAGGCGCTCGTCGCCTCGGAACTGGTCAGTGTTGAGCAGAGTGAACAGCGAAGCCGCGCAATCTTCGCGGCTGTTGCGGGCGCCCAACTGATCGCAAGGAGCCGCTCAGACATATCGGTTTATGACGCTGCGATCGAGAGCTATCGCGCGACAGGACTCCTGCCAGCGTGAGCGGATCGCTTGATGTTGAAATCGCCGCATCCCTGAAGCGGATACTGAACTGGCTTCCGGTGGTTGAGCGAAACCCCACCTAAGAACATACAGCTCAATTCCGAACGGGCGCTTTCGGGCATGTCAAGCGTGCTGCCGAACCGACTCTACGCAGCGGTTCGCTAAGCCATTGTCGCTTCGTGCGACCGCCTTTGCACAATCATGGCGACCTCGGCGATGTGAAGGGTTCCCCATTGGCACAACGGAGCGAGAACGTCGGCTAGGCTTCGACCAAAGCCGGTCAACTCATACTCGACATGTGGCGGTACGGTCTGGAAGTCCACCCGGCGAAGAACGCCATCCTCCGCTAGCTCCTTGAGGTGCTGGATCAGCATCTTCTCGCTCACATTCGTGACGAGCCTGCGGAGTTGTCCCGTGCGCTTGGGCCCACTGGCCAAGTGATAAACAATGAGCGGCTTCCATTTGCCCCCAAGGATAGCCAGAACCGCTTCCAGTCCGCATTGGAAATTCGTCTCGGTCATCGCCGATCCTTTATGCAGATACTTACCAAATAGTCTGTACTAGACCGTGGGTCTGCTGGGTTCTAACTGAGTACCGGCGCCGATGTCCACGGGAAGGAGGTGACGGTTCGCCGTCACGAGATCGTCGCCTGACCGTTCATCAACCGAAAGGATGACCATGAGCAGGACCCTCGTTACAGGCGCAACCGGCAACATCGGCCGACTGACGCTGCAACACCTCCTGAAGCGCCGACCTGCGAGTGATCTTGTCGGCCTCGCCCGCAATCCCGCCAACGGAGCCGATCTCGCCGCCGAAGGGATCGAAATCCGTCAGGGCGACTATTTCGATCATGACGGAATGGTGCGAGCGTTGCGAGGAATCGACAATATGATGCTGGTGTCCGCCACGGCCTTTACCGACCGGAACACGCAGCATCGAAATGCCATCAGCGCCGCAGGGCAAGCGGGCGTACAGCACATCGTCTACATGCCGATTATCCGAAAGGAGGGATCCAACTTCGTCCTGCCCCAGGTCACCGAGCAGGACATGATCGCACAGGAAATGATCGAGGCTTCGGGGCTTCAATTCACAACCGTCCGCCATCCGCCATTCCTCGAAAGCATCGAGTTCTACATCGGTGGAAACGCCCTGGAGACCGGCGTCCACGCGCCCGTTGGAACGGGTAAGGCGGCCTTTGCCTCCCGTAGCGATCTGGCCGAGGCACATGCGGTTGTGCTCAGTGAAGCGGGCCACGAAAACAAGACCTACTCGCTATACGGTGATCCCGCCGTTTCCTTTGCCGATGTTGCACAGATCCTGTCGGACATCAGTGGCAAGCCGGTGCCTTTCGTTGCCAGGTCGGACGAGGGCTACATCGCTCACCTTGTGGCCGCGGGCCTGCCGGAGCCCGCTGCCGGCTTCGCGCTCGCGTGGGTGCATGGCATCAACGCCGGCGAGTGGGACGGCAAGACGGGTGACCTGGAGAAACTCCTCGGCCGCAAACCGACAACAGCGGCCGAGTTCCTGGACGCCAGCTATGCCGCACACCCAGACTGATGGCCTCTTGGGGCACCCACAGCCTGCCTTCATTTCGGTGGTCCGAAATGGGCCAGGCCCTCCGAGAGGAGGACGCCACTGAACCAGGTTCCGCGCGCTTTCCCGTAATTATCAAAGAAATCGACGCCGACGCTTGCCAGACCCTCACATGACCCTGCTCGCTCGCAGGGCCTCCTTGAACAGTTCGAAGGCCGTCGTGCCGTGCCGATCAGGGTGATACAGGTGGTCGCCCGCGAATGGCTCGCAGCACGGCCCGAGCAGACGCGTGAGACGGCCATAGGCAATTAGGCCCACCACCAGATCCTCTAGGAGGCAAAGAATGCCGAACCCGACTGCGGCGAGCTGCGGACAAGCTCGATCTCATACCAAAACGCCACGACTTAAGCCCTGATGACGCGCTGGCGGCGTGGGAGACTGGCGATGGTCGGGATCAAGCTTCAGGCTAACATCGGTCACACGCTGCAGTCGTGACGCGCATTCTGGAGCGCTATCTTGCCCGCACTAAGCGCGTGGCGGAGGCTGCGATCTACGCTTTCGAGCACGCAGACGCGACTGCGTTTGCAAACCGCCTGCAAACCACGCCGTCGGATGAGAAGAACCGTAAAATTGTCTGAGTGAAAACCGAAGCTTATATGGCGCGCCCGAAGAGATTCGAACTCCTGACCCCCAGATTCGTAGTCTGGTGCTCTATCCAGCTGAGCTACGGGCGCGCATCAGGCAAAGCCTGAAGGCGGGAGCGTCGCTCCCGCGTCGGTGACGGCTAACTACCCATTCGCCGGGTAAAAGGCAAGCGGACTTCTCGTATTTTTCAAGCCCGCAGAACCGTCGTCCTGCAGCAAACAGGTCAACAGCGGACTGCTCGGTGCCAGCAAGCCCTCAACCACATCGAAATGGTGGCGATCGGGTTCCTCCACCACACGCGTGCCGGCGCCAAGGCCTGTCCAGACGTTGCCCAGAAGCGCGTTTTGCCGGATGAACTCCGCGCGCTCAGATGCTCCAACCCAACAGGTCAGCCGCACGCCGGTCCTTGGTTGCAAAAGGGCCGGGCTTTCTTCCAACGCTTCTGTTTCGTCGATCTTCAGCGTCGTGTTGAGGGTGGTGCGCATCAGCGGCCGCAGATCATGCAAACCGGAAATCGACAGCGTTTCCCCGATCCGCGCGCCAACCTCTTCCGGCAGCGGCGTTGTTGTTGTCACCATGCGCGTCACCAGATGGCCGCCCGCGGAATGACCCACCAGGTGGATCGGGCCGGCAACCCGCGCCGCCGTCTGCACGATCGCCTGCGCGATCTCTCGGCTGATGTCGCGGATACGGACCTCTGGGCAAAGCGTATAGCTCGGCACGGCCACGGCAAAACCCATCTCCACGCAACCGGCCGCCAGATGCGACCACATGCTCTTGTCGAACCGCATCCAGAAGCCGCCGTGAACGACGACCACGAGGCCCTTCGCTTCGCAAGCCGGCCAGAAAAGGTCGAAGCGTTGGCGGGAGCCTGCGCCATAGACCTGGTCGAGTTGCGCCCGACCCTGGCTTACCATGCGCTCGCGAAAGGCTTGCGCCATGGCAGCCCACCTGGCGGGCCATTGATCGCCATTCGGGATGTTGGGCGCATTGGCGTAGGCATTGTCCCAGTCGGTGATCGGCAGCAGAAACATGCGGGTTTCCTCGTGGTTGTTTCCAAAGATTCTGCGCTGGGCTGCGCAAAATCATCGCTTCGGGCTGGAAAAACACTGATAATTCGGCTTCTAGAAAGGGAACGATCAAGACTTCAAGGGGGAACAACGATGAAGCAGATGATGGCAGCCGCGCTTGTGGCTCTTTGCGCCGGCACAGCCGGGGCTTTCGCAGAGCCGGTGAAGATCGGCATGATCACCACGCTTTCGGGTGGCGGTGCCGGTCTTGGCGTGGACACGCGCGACGCGTTTTTGCTCGCGATCAAGAAGTCCGGCAACAAGGACATCGAGGTCGTGGTCGAGGACGACGCGCAGAAGCCGGAGCTTGCCGTGCAGATCGCCGACAAGATGATCCAGAGCGAGAAGGTCGACCTGCTCACGGGCATCATCTGGTCGAACCTTGCCATGGCCGTGGTTCCGAGCGTCACCGCACAGGACGTCATTTACCTGTCGCCCAATGCCGGCCCATCGCCGCTGGCGGGCGCAGGCTGCAACGCCAATTACTTCAACGTCGCCTACCAGAACGACAACTTCCACGAGGCGATGGGTCAGTATGCCAATGGCGACTACAAGAAGACCTTCATCCTTGCCCCGAACTACCCGGCCGGCAAGGACTCGCTGACGGGCTTCAAGCGCTACTACAAGGGCGAACTGGCGGGCGAGGTTTATACGCAACTCGGCCAAACCGATTACGCCGCCGAAATCGCGCAGATTCGCGCGTCCGGTGCGGACTCCGTGTTCTTTTTCCTGCCGGGCGGAATGGGGATCGCCTTCACCAAGCAATATGGCCAATCCGGTGTGACCATCCCATTGATGGGGCCCGGCTTCTCCTTCAGCCAGGACGTTCTGGGTGCGATCGGCGATGCGGCGGTTGGGGTGCGCAATTCGGCGTCCTGGTCAAAGGATCTCGATAACGAAGCCAATAAGACCTTTGTCGCCGATTTCCAGGCCGAGTACGGTCGTTTGCCTTCGATCTATGCCGCGCAAGGCTATGATACGGCGAACCTCATCCTGTCCGCCGTCGCCAAGGCCAGCGTGACGGACAAGGAGGCGTTTCGCGCAGCCTTGAAGGAAGCCGATTTCCCGAGCGTTCGCGGCAAGTTCAAGTTCAACACCAACAACCACCCGATCCAGGACATTTATGTGCGGGAGGTGGTGAAGGAAGGCGACGTGATCACCAACAAGATCATCGCGACTGCCTTCACGGATCACAGCGACGCTTACGCCAAAGACTGCAAGATGTAAGCGCTTCCGAGCGCCAGATCTCGACGAACGCGCGGCGCCGGTGACCCGGCGCGGTGCGTTCAGCCGCTACGGATATCCCCAAACCCTTGCAGATCCCCCTTCTTCTTGAACAACTGCTCAATGGGCTCCAGTTCGGCTTCATGCTGTTTCTGATGGCGTCGGGTTTGACGCTGATCTTCGGCGTCATGGGGCTGATCAACCTGGCCCATGGCTCGCTCTACATGGTGGGCGCCTTTGCATGCGCGGCCGTTGCCGCGGCCACGGGATCGTTCTGGCTCGGCCTCGTTGCCAGTCTCGCCGGCGCGGCAGCGGCGGGCGCCTTGGTTGAGGTGCTCGTGATCCGGCGGCTTTACGGGCGCGATCATCTTGACCAAGTCTTGGCGACATTCGCGTTGATCCTGATCTTTTCGGAAGGCACGCGCTGGCTGTTCGGCTCGTTTCCGCTTTACCTGGACATTCCGCCACTGCTTGGAGGCGCGCTGACGCTGCCTGGCAGCGCACCTTACCCGATTTACCGGCTGGCGATCATCGGCGCAGGCCTTCTGGTTGCACTTGGCCTTTATCTCCTTATCAGCCGCACACGCCTCGGCATGCGCATTCGCGCGGGCGAAGCGGATCGCGAAATGATTGCGGCCCTCGGTATCGACATTCGCACGCTTTACACGATCGTGTTTGCGCTGGGTGCTGCCCTTGCCGGCATGGCGGGCGCCCTGGTGGGAGCCCTGCAATCGGTGCAGGTCGGAATGGGTGAGCCGGTGCTCATCCTCGCGTTCGTGGTGATCGTGATCGGAGGGATCGGGTCCATTCGCGGCGCGCTGTTTGGTGCGCTGCTTGTCGGTGTGGTGGATACGACCGGCCGCTTGCTGCTTCCGTTGGCGCTTTCAAGCTTCATTTCGCCGTCCGCAGCGGCGTCCACTGGCGCAGCGCTGGCCTCCATGCTGATCTACGTTCTTATGGCGTTGATCCTTGCACTTCGGCCGCGCGGCCTGTTTCCGGCGGCAGCAGGCTGATGGCGCGCGAAACCGTTTTCAACGGTCTCATGATCCTTGTTCTGGCCGCCATTCCCGCTGCGGCGTTGCTTTTCGAAGAGCCCTTCTACCTCACCCTGGCCACTCGGCTTGCGATTTTGGCGCTGGCTGCGGTCGGGTTGAACGTCGCGCTTGGCTTGGGTGGGCTTGTTTCCTTCGGGCATGCCGCGTTCTTCGGCATCGGCGGCTATGTTGCGGGGATCCTTGCGGTGCACGCATTCAACATGGAGCCGCTGCTCCCCGGGCTTCCCGGGACCAAGTCCATGCCGGTGATCTGGGTCGTTTCGATGCTGCTGGCCGCCTTGATCGCGCTGCCGATGGGGGCGATCAGCCTGCGCACGTCGGGCGTGTACTTCATCATGATCACACTGGCTTTCGCCCAGATGATCTACTATTTTGCGATTTCCTGGCCGGCCTATGGCGGCGAAGATGGCCTGTCGTTTTACGTGCGAAACGGGTTCCCAGGCGTGAACACGCTGCAGCCGCTGCCATTCCTGTTGGTCTGCTACGGCTTGCTGGCGGCGGCGCTGTTGTTTTTCTGGCGTTTGCAACATTCCCCGTTTGGAGCCGCGTTGCAGGCAGCACGGCAAAACGATGTGCGGCTTGCTGCCGTCGGCATTCGGCCGTTCAAGATCCGTTTGACAGCGTTCGCGCTGTCGGCCGCGATCACCGGGGTGGCTGGAGCGCTGTTTGCCGACCTGAACCGCTTCGTAAGCCCGTCCATGCTGTCCTGGCACCTGTCTGGCGAACTCATCGTGCTGATCATCCTCGGCGGGGTCGGCCGGCTTTTCGGGCCCGTGGCGGGCGCCACGGTCTACGTGTTTCTCGAATATGGGCTCGGCGGGATAACCGAGCGCTGGCAGTTCTTCCTCGGACTGATCCTGTTGGGGGTAGTGCTTTTTGCGCGCGGCGGGATCATCGGGCTGTTTGCCGGCAGGCCGCGCCATGGCTGAACCGCTTCTCCAACTGCGCGGGTTAAAGAAAAGCTTCGGCGCGCTCCTGGCAACGGACAACGTGAGCCTGACGCTGCGCCCGGGCGAGATTCACGCTCTGATCGGTCCAAACGGCGCGGGCAAGACAACGCTTATCCACCAGATCGCCGGCACCCTTCAGCCGGACGAGGGCGAGTTGCGCTTTGCTGGCCAGGACATCACGAGCCTCCACATGGCCGATCGCGTGCAACTCGGCCTTGCCCGTACCTTTCAGGTTTCGTCGGTGCTTCCGGAGTTTTCCGCCCTCCGCAACGTCATGCTCGCCGTGCAGGCGCGGCAGGGGACGAGCTTCCGCTTCTTTGCCGATGTGCGCCGCGACGCGCGGCTGACCGATGCGGCCGCGGAATGCCTTGCACGGGCAGGGCTCGACGGTCGTGCTGCCGTTCCGGCGGCCGAACTGTCGCATGGGGAACGCCGCCGGCTTGAAATCGCGATCGCGCTCGCCACCGGGCCGCGCGCTCTTCTGCTGGACGAGCCCATGGCTGGGCTCGGGCCGGAAGGGTCCAAGGATCTCGTGGTTCTGCTGAATGCGCTGCGAAGCGAGGTGCCGATGCTTCTGGTGGAGCACGACATGGACGCAGTGTTTGCGCTTGCCGACCGCATCTCGGTTCTTGTCTACGGCAGGGTGATCGCAACGGGCACAGCCGATGAGATCCGCCGCCATCCGGAGGTACGCGCAGCCTACCTTGGGGATGACGCATGAGCCTCCTCCTGCAGGTCGAGGGCCTCGAAGCGTTTCATGGCGTCAGCCAGGCTCTGTTTGGCGTTGACCTTGCCGTCGGCGAAGGCGAGGTCGTCGCGCTCATGGGGCGCAACGGCATGGGCAAGACCACCACGATCCGCTCCGTGTTCGGCTTGACGCGTACTCGCGCGAAAACGCTGCGCTTCGCCGGCGAGGACCTGGTCGGCGTCGCGCCGCATCGGGTTGCGCGCATGGGAATCGGCCTTGTTCCCGAAGGGCGCCGATGCTTCGCCACGCTGACGGTTGCTGAAAACCTCCTGGCTGCTGCGCGATCTGGCGCCTGGACTCTGCCGCGCGTTTACGCGCTTTTTCCGCGGCTGGAGGAGCGGCAAAAGCAGTCCGCCAAGACGCTTTCAGGCGGCGAGCAGCAGATGCTGGCGATCGGCCGAGCGCTGATGACCAATCCACGATTGCTCGTTCTCGATGAGGCCACGGAAGGACTGGCGCCGGTGATCCGCGCCGACATCTGGAGCGCCATCAGGAGCTTGAAGGCGGAAGGGCAGTCGATCCTGCTCGTGGACAAGACTCTGCGCGAGCTTCTTCCGGTGGCCGATAGCTGTGTCGTGCTTGAAAACGGTCGCAGCGCTTGGAGCGGGCGGCCAGACGACCTGACCGCCGCGATCCGGGATCGATACCTCGGCGTATAGCCGCGCCCGATGGGCTCAGATGTCGAGCGTGTTTTCACGCTCCCAATCGGTGAAATGGCCGCAGAAGCTGTTCCATTCCCGCTGCTTGAGCTTGAGGTAGGCTGCCGAAAACTCCGTTCCCAGCGCTTCCTGCAGTTCCGTGTCCTTCTCGTATTCGCGCAAGGCGTCCAGCAGGTTGAGCGGCAGCTTCGGCGCATTGGTGACCGTATGGCCGTCCTTGTACATGTCGATGTCATGGTGCGGACCGGGATCGGCACGGTGATGCAGGCCGGACAAGCCGGCCGCAATGATCACGGCCTGAAGGAGGTATGGGTTCACCGCGCCGTCCGGCAAACGCAGCTCGAAGCGCCCAGGGGCCGGCACGCGCACCATGTGGGTTCGGTTGTTGCCGGTCCAGGTCACCGTGTTTGGGGCCCAGGTCGCGCCGGATACCGTGCGCGGCGCATTGATGCGCTTGTAGGAGTTCACGGTAGGGTTGGTGATGGCCGCAAGTGCCGAAGCATGACGCATGATGCCGCCCAGGAACTCCTTGCCCTGCGCTGACAGGCCGAACGGCATCGCCTTGTCGGCAAAGGCGTTGGTGGTGCCTTTATTGTTCCACACGGAAATATGCGCATGGCAGCCGCTGCCCGTTAGCCCCTTGAAGGGCTTCGGCATGAAGGTCGCGCGCAGGCCGTGCTTTTCGGCGATGGACCGAACCATGAACTTGAAAAAGGAGTGCTTGTCGGCGGTCGCGAGCGCGTCGTCATATTCCCAGTTCATTTCGAACTGGCCGTTCGCGTCCTCGTGGTCGTTCTGGTACGGCTTCCAGCCGAGTTCCAGCATGCAATCGCAGATTTCGGCGATAACGTCGTAGCGGCGCATCACCGCCTGCTGGTCGTAGCAGGGCTTCTCTGCGGTGTCGTAATCGTCCGAGATACGGCTGCCGTCCGGGCAAACCAGAAAGAATTCCGGCTCGACGCCCGTTTTGACGCGAAGATCCTTGGCGGCGGCTTCTTCAACAAGCCGCTTCAGCATGACGCGGGGAGCCTGCGCCACCGGCTGGTCTTCCATGACGCAGTCTGCCGCAACCCAGGCGACATCGCGTTTCCAGGGCAGCTGAATCACGGAACTTGCGTCCGGCACCGCGAACAGGTCCGGATGAGCGGGGGTCAGGTCGAGCCAGGTTGCGAAACCGGCAAAACCCGCACCGTCCTTCTGCATATCGGCAATGGCTTGTGCCGGCACCAGCTTGGCACGCTGACCTCCAAAAAGGTCGGTGAAGCTGATCATGAAATAGCGAATGCCGCGTTCGGCGGCGAAATCGGATAGCTGGAGCGTCACTCCGGGTCCCCTTTTTGGTCTGCTTGACTGCATATGGTGATCAGGCCGGAGCGGTTCTCCCGTCGCTCCGGCCTGGTCGTGTTCCTATTCTAGAAGCTTCCCTTTCCAGGATACCAGCTTGTCCCTGCAAGCGGCACCTGCGCCATGGCGGCTGCTTCCATGGTCAGTGCGCACAAGTCCTCTGGCTCGAGATTGTGAAGGTGGTTCTTGCCGCAAGCACGCGCGATCGTTTGCGCTTCCAGCGTCATGACCTTCAGGTAATTAGCGAGGCGGCGGCCGGCGAGAACCGGGTCAAGCCGCTGGGCGAGCTCCGGATCCTGCGTGGTGATGCCGGCCGGATCCTTGCCTTCGTGCCAATCGTCATAAGCCCCGGCCGTGCTGCCGAGCTTGCGGTATTCTTCTTCCCATTTAGGATCGTTGTCGCCGATCGCCACCAGCGCGGCGGTGCCGATCGCTACGGCATCGGCACCCAGCGCCAGCGCCTTGGCCACATCTGCACCCGAGCGGATCCCGCCGGAGACGATCAGCTGAACTTCACGATGCATCCCGAGATCCTGCAACGCCTGTACGGCGGGGCGGATGCAAGCCAGGGTCGGCATTCCCACGTTCTCGATGAAGACGTCCTGCGTGGCGGCCGTGCCGCCCTGCATGCCATCCAGCACCACAACGTCTGCGCCGGACTTCACGGCAAGTGCCGTATCGTAATAGGGGCGGGCGCCGCCCACCTTCACATAGATCGGCTTCTCCCAATCCGTGATTTCGCGCAGCTCGTTGATCTTGATTTCGAGATCGTCCGGTCCCGTCCAGTCTGGGTGACGGCAGGCAGAGCGCTGATCGATGCCTTCGGGCAAGTTGCGCATCTTGGCGACGCGGGGGCTGATCTTCTGGCCAAGCAGCATGCCGCCGCCGCCAGGCTTTGCGCCCTGGCCAACCACAACCTCGATCGCGTCGGCGCGGCGCAGATCCTTCGGATTCATGCCGTAGCGGGAGGGGAGATACTGGTAGACAAGCGACTGGCTATGGCCGCGTTCTTCATCCGTCATGCCGCCGTCGCCCGTCGTCGTCGACGTTCCGGCCAGGGTAGCGCCTCGTCCCAGCGCTTCCTTGGCATTGCCGGACAAGGCACCGAAGCTCATGCCGGCGATTGTGATCGGGATCTTCAAGTGGATCGGCTTCTTGGCAAAGCGGGTGCCAAGCGTGACCGAGGTCTCACAGCGCTCGCGGTAGCCTTCCAGCGGGTAGCGCGAAATGGATGCGCCAAGAAACAGCAGATCGTCGAAATGCGGGACCTTGCGCTTCGTGCCACCGCCGCGAATGTCGTAAATGCCAGTTGCTGCCGCCCGGCGGATTTCCGCCATGGTCGCGTCGTCGAAGGTGGCGGACTTGCGCGGCGGCGTGGGTGGATTGTGGTAGCTCATGTGGCGGATTCTTTCCCCTTCACTTCAACGGAGCCGGGCGGCTCAGTAAGCGTCGGCATTGTCGATGTTGAAGGTGTAGAGCTTGCGGGCCGAGCCGTAGCGCTTGAACTCTTCCGGCTTGACGTCGGTGACGCCAGCCTTTTCGAGAAGACCCGAAAGGACCTCGATGTGTTCGGGGCGCATCTCCTTCTCGATGCAATCTGCGCCCAGGCTTTTCACCGATCCGCGCACAAACAGGCGAGCCTCATAAAGCGAGTCGCCTAGCGCTTCACCAGCATCGCCCAGGACCACGAGATTGCCCGACTGCGCCATGAAGGCGGACATGTGCCCGATCGAGCCATGCACGACGATGTCGATGCCTTTCATGGAGATGCCGCAGCGTGAGGCCGCGTTGCCCTTGATGACGAGCAGGCCACCACGTCCGGTGGCCCCCGCATATTGCGAGGCGTCGCCTTCGATGACCACAGTGCCCGACATCATGTTTTCGGCCACGCCTGGTCCGGCTGAGCCATGCACCGTCACGGTCCCGCCGTCGTTCATGCCGGCGCAGTAGTACCCAACTGAGCCGCGCACATCGACCACCACCGGCGCATCGATGCCGACCGCCACGGAATGGTGGCCGCGCGGGTTCACCACCTCGAAGGCTGTGTCGTTGGCACCACTCTTCACATCGTGGAGCGCCTGGTTGAATTCGCGCAAAGGCGTCGCGGTAAGGTCAAAAACGGGCATGCGTGGCGTGTCCTGGAAGAAGAAGGCAGGGGTTCAGGCGGCAGCCTTTTCGTGATCCCAAAAATAGACCGTGGCGGGTTCAGGCTCCCATACACGGGCTGTTTCGATGCCCGGCAGGTTGACCAGCGCCCGGTATTCCGAGCCGAACGCGACATACTGATCCGTTTCGGCCATCACGGCAGGCTTGCAGGCGATCGGATCGCGCACCACGCCGAAGCCCGACTTGGTTCCGACCACAAAGGTGAAGAAACCATCCAGATCATCCAGCGCGCCTTCCAGCGCTTCGCCGAGATCCTTGCCGGTGTTCATTTCGGCCGTGAGGTAAGCAGCAGCAACTTCCGAGTCGTTCTCCGTTTCGAAGCGCATGCCCTTCTTGCGCAGGGTGCGGCGCAGATTGTTGTGGTTGGACAACGAGCCGTTGTGGACGAGGCACTGGTCCGCGCCGGTGGAGAAAGGATGCGCACCCAGCGTTGTCACCGCGGACTCCGTGGCCATCCGCGTATGGCCGATGCCGTGGCTGCCGCTCATGGAACGAACGCCAAAGCGCTCCACCACTTCCTTCGGCAATCCCACTTCCTTGTAGATTTCGACGCTTTCACCGGCGCCCATGACGCGCAAATTGGGCGCAACCGTCGCCAAGGCTTCGCGAACCGCATCCACGCGCGCTGCCGGCAACGAAATCACCGCATGGGTGCTCTTGATCTCGACGGTGGCTTCGCCGCCGGACGCTTCCTTGAGCTTTTCCTGCAAGCCGGCGAAGTCCTGGTCCGGATCGGCGGACTGCACCGTGATCTTGGCCAAACCATCACGCGTGCCGCCATAGATCGCGATGCCAGCAGAGTCCGGACCGCGATCCGTCATCGTGATGAGCATGTCCGACAGAAGCGCGCCGAGTTGCGGCTCAAGCGACTTGTCCTTGAGAAAGAGTCCGACGATCCCGCACATGACCGAGTTCCCTGAAGTGGCTGAGATGGAAAATGGATATCACGTCCACCAGCACTTTCAACTGTGAAGAATGTTTTTTTCACTTGAGGTAACGCGATGAGCTTGCTGCCGTTTTCCTCCGGCGGTAACAATGGCCGTGTTCGTTCACCCTGGGTGAATCATGC
This sequence comes from Tianweitania sediminis, assembly GCF_017813335.1. Lineage (GTDB taxonomy): Bacteria > Pseudomonadota > Alphaproteobacteria > Rhizobiales > Rhizobiaceae > Tianweitania > Tianweitania sediminis. The sequence continues at coordinate 1,406,407 of NZ_JAGIYY010000001.1, forward strand.
CCCAGCAAGACGAGGAATGGAGCCGCAGTCATCATGGCGAAGAACAAGCTCGTCGCGGAGGGTTCCACTTCATCCGCCGCTGCTGCCCCGAAGCCCCGCCTGCCGCTGAAGCAAGATCCGCATGCGGTTCGTGATGCGCCTGAGAATGTCCTCGAAGTTGCGATTGGACGGGAAGTTCGGGCCATTCGTAAGAAGCTGGACCTGACTGTTGCAGACCTTGCGGTGGCAACCGGGATATCCATCGGCATGCTGTCGAAGATCGAGAACGGGGTGACCTCGCCTTCGCTCACCACGTTGCAAACCTTGTCGCGTGCGCTGGGCGTTCCGGTTACCGGCTTTTTCCGCCGCTTCGAGGAAGAGCACAACGCCGTCTTCGTAAAGGCGGGCGCTGGGGTAGATGTAGAACGGCGCGGCACGCGGGCAGGGCACCAGTACACGCTGCTCGGCCATATCGGGCCAAATTCAAGCGGCGTCGTGGTGGAGCCCTATCTGATCTCGTTGAGCGAAGACTCCGACGTTTTCCCTACGTTCCAGCACGGCGGCATGGAGTTCCTTTACATGCTGGAAGGATCGGTCACCTACCGGCACGGCCGCAACCTCTTCAACATGGAGCCGGGAGACAGCCTGTTCTTCGACGCCGATGCACCGCACGGGCCGGAAGAACTTAAGGACCGGCCGATCCGCTATCTGTCCATCATCGCATACCCGGACACGGCAGTCGGTGACTGATCAGTTCCCCTTCCAAGACGCGATCGCACAACAGAGTTGGTGCGATGCAGCACATCGGGCGCTTGACAAGTTGTCGCGGCTGGCCTGACATTCCTCGCAGGCAAATCTTATTCGCCTAAGGGAACAAGGCAGCCAAAGCTGCCGGGAGGAAACATGGATCAGACTTCCGAGCAGGGCGCTGCTGCGCCCGGCATGGCTGCGCGCATCGATCGCATGCATGGCCGCGACCGAATCGGTGCCTTGGTGTTCGTTCTGGTTCTTTGGTGCGTCATCCTGTTCGTGCTTTTCAGCATCTGGCCAAACATCAACAATGGAGCGATCCGCACGATCCTTGCCATCTGCGGCGCGGGCGTCCTCGTTCTCAACACGGCTGCCATCGTGGCCATGCTCCGGCATTACGAGAGCGACAAGCAGTTCATCTACAGCCTCGATCTGATGCATCTCGACGAGATGCGTCGGCGCAAGCGATCATAAGGGGGAGGGGATCATGGCTTATCAGCCGCCAAGGCAGGGTCTTGCCGCACAAATCATCGATGTCGCCGTGCTTCTGGTGATGACGGTCGGGGCGCTCTACCTGCCGCTTTATCTCGGCCTCGCAGGTGCGGCCAAGAACCCGCAGCCAATCGACAATCCCACCTGGGAAGCCTTGGGCCAGAACGCGGCGGAGCAGGCGCAATGGCAGGCGCTCGGCATCACCGATCCTGCCGCGGCAAACGACATCATCACCGCGCGTTTCGATTACAGCTTTTCGTGGGCGGCGCTGATCATCATGGCGGTTCTCGTGATCGGCTATTTCGTTCTGGTGGTGCGCTTGTCGGACAAGGAATACCGCGAGGTCATCGACGAGCGCTTCGGCGGCCAATAGCCGTTCAGCGACCTTGGGAGGGGTACAATGGATTTCTGGAATTATCTTGAATACGCGGCCTGGGTGCTGATCGTGCTCTTTGGCGGTCACATGCTGATCGACCTGGCACGCGTCGATTCGACCTATGACAACGACCTGCTGACCTCATCGCGCGAAGGCGAGATCGAGCGGACGCAGGAATTGCACAAATTGTGAGGGCGGGGTTGTCATGACGGTCACATCCGTACCAAGCGGCGCTCCGATCCCCGGCACCGCCGGACAGGGACAGCGCCTGCAACTGCTGCGCGTCCTTGGACCCGGCCATGTCTGGGCACTCGGCGTCGGCATCGTCCTTGTCGGCGAATACATGGGCTGGAACTTTTCTGTCGGCAAAGGCGGCATGATCGCGGGCTTGGTCGCCTGCTGGCTCGCAGGCCTCCTTTACACCTGCGTCGCCATGATCGACTCGGAGGTCACCTCGACAGTGGCAGCGGCCGGCGGCCAATATGCGCAAGCCAAGCACATCGTAGGTCCGCTGATGGCGTTCAACGTCGGGCTCTTCCTTGTCATGGCCTACACGATGCTGGAAGCAGCCAACGCGATCACCATAGGCTTCCTGCTCGACACGGTGGCGGGATTGCAGGGGCATGAAGGCCTCAACCAGCAGCCGTTTATCATCCTCACCGTGATGTTCCTCGCCTGGCTCAACTATCGGGGCGTTCTCGCAACGCTCACCTTCAACCTGGTGATTACGGCGATCGCTTTCCTCGCCATCATCATCCTTTTCGTAGCCGTGCAACTCGGTGCATCCGCTGTTCCGCTGGAGTTCTCGGCGGTGACGACCGACCCGCTGCCTTACGGCTGGCTCGGCATCATTGCGGCGCTGCATTTCGGGCTCTGGTATTACCTGGGCATCGAGGGAACCTGCCAGGCGGCAGAGGAAGTGCGGTCGCCCGCGCGTTCCCTGCCTTACGGCACCATGGCAGGGATCATGACGCTGCTGATTGCAGCCACGCTGACCTGGTATGTGTGTTCAGGCCTGATCCCCTGGGAATATCTTGGCCAGGCCGGAACGCCGCTGTTTGATGCCGCACGCGTAACCGGTTCGACTCCGCTGATGGTGCTGTTGTTCGTCGGCACGATCTTCTCGACCCTTGCTTCCGCAAATGGTTGCATCAACGATGCATCGCGCGCCTGGTTCTCCATGGGCCGCGACCGGTACCTGCCGATCTGGTTCGGCGCGGTGCACCCGAAATACCGCACGCCCTACCGCTCGATCGTGTTTCTCGTGCCGATCGCGCTGATCTTTGCGCTCGGTGCACCGCTCGACCAGGTGGTGACCTTCTCGATCCTGTCGGGGCTGCTCGGTTACACGTTCATGACCTTCAATATGGTCATGTTCCGCCGCAAATGGCCGCTGGGCACGATCAAGCGTGGCTACGTGCATCCGTTTCACCCACTCCCCGCGATCCTTCTGCTGGCAATCTGTTCGGCCACTTACTTCGCGGTATTGCTGGGTTACGGATCACAGCTCATCTCCATGATGTGCTTCTATATCCTGGCCTCGCTGTGGTTCCACTTCTGGCGGTATCGCTTTGTTCGCCGTGGTGACCAGTTCACCATGCCCTGGCCGCGGCCAATCGGGTACTGAGCGCAGGCCATGCTCAGCGCCGCCGCATTCGTTGTTTCCATCCTTGCCGCCATATGGCTTTGGCGGCAGGGGAAGCGTGAACGGGCCGCGATGCTTTCCCACCGCGCTCATCTTCTCGACGAAACGGCGAAGCTTTTTCCGTCAGCACAATACAGCCTCGAGCCTGACGGTTTCCCGGTGGTGGTCGTGCCTCGTCCAGAGGGCGGGGAGCTCGTCCTCGGCCTTGTTGCCGACACGCTGGTGACCCGCCGCTTGCCGCAACTCTGGCTCAAGCTCACCTTGCGCGAGGGCGAAGGTATCCGCGATTTCTCCCTCGGCGCTTTGGCGAGACCTGCGGGCTCGGAGTTCTACGCGATCACGCATGATCTGCCGGATTGGCTGCCGCCGCCGAAGGGCGACGTGGCCTTGCTCGTGAGGGGCAAGACGATCTCCCCCGGTTCCGAACACATAGCCGAACTCGGTAGTTTGTTTGCCGACACTCAGCTCAAGGAAGCGGTAGTCACCCCGGGTGGCGTCAGGATCGTGCGACAAGCCTGCGAAGGCGATCGCGGCACGCATCTCCTGTTGCGGCAGGCGCGGTTTGCCATCCAGGCCGTTCCGTCGGAAACGATCCTTCAGGCCCTGCGCCATGCAGAACAGCTCAGCGCATCCATGCGGTCGCAGGCACCTACCCTTGCAGAGGCCGCATAGGATGACCGACGCTCCCCTGTCCGAGACCGCCCGCAAGCCGATCAACCCGCGTCTTGTGCTGCTGCTTGCCGTTGTGGTTCCCGGCGGCGGGCACGTGGCGGTGGGTCAACCTCTGCGTGGGCTGATTTTTGTGTTCTTTATCGTGTTGTTCGGACTTCTGACCTTCGCCACCACGACGCCCGACCAGTCCTTTGTTGCGCGGCATGCGGGCGGACTTTTCATCTGGGCCCTGTCCATCCCCGACAGCTACCGTCGCGCCCGGATGCTGGCGTCGCGCGCCTAGGTTCTGCCGCTCCGCGCTTGCGTTGGCGTCGTTCCGAACTGCGCCTTGAATTGCCGGGCCAGATGACCGGAGCTGGAAAAGCCCGTCGCATAGGCGATCTCGGCAATTCCCAACGCACTTTGCTGGAGGAGACGCATCGCATAGTCGAGGCGCAGGCGGCGATACTCGTCGGAAAAGGTCGAGGTCATGTGGCCGGCAAAAAGCCGGTCGAGATGCCGCTCGGAAATGCCGGCAAACCGCGCCATGGCTGCACGGGAAAGGGGCCGCTCCACGGTCGCAGCCATTTTCTCCAGAACCAGAAGCAGGATCGGGTGGTGCACACGATAGCGCTCGGCAAGTGCCGCCCGCTGCGGCCCTGCGGGCGCCCCGATCTCCGTATGGAGAAACCAGTCCGACACCCGGCGGGCGAAACTTGCCCCCATGCGGTCGGCAATCAACGCATGCATCATGTCGATCGGGGCCACGCCACCGCCGCAGGTGAGCCGGTCGCCATCGATCACGAAGCGGGTTTGTTCCGGTGCCAGCATCGGGAAGGCTTCGGCCAAAGCTGGCGCATGCTCCCAGTGGATGGTGAAGCGTCGGTTTGCCAGCAGGCCGGCCGCGGCCAACAGATAGGGCCCGCCGGATATGCCTCCCATGCGAACGCCATCGGCCGCAAGACGCCGCAACGCTGCATGGATCTTTGGACGGTGCCAATCGGCTGGTCCGCCGCCGGCACAAACAAACACCGCATCAAGGTTCTCGCCGCGGTCCGGGAGTGGCTCCGACGGGACCATTGCCCCGGAAGACGCTGGCACCTCCTGCAATTCGCCAAAGAAGCGCAGGTTGTAGATCGACCGGCCAGCAAGGCGATTGGCGGCCCGCAGTGGTTCAGTGGCTGACGCAAACGACATCAGGGCAAAACCCGGCACGAGAATGAAACCGATGTCGCGAAGCTGACTGTCTGTTGGAACGCTCATGTCTCGATCGTGCCACTGAACGTCCTATGGGTGCAAGATCGCCTACTCGATTGCTTCTAAGGAAAGGACATCATCGGACACAGCCATGCGCTATTCAGCTTTATCCGTTTTCCTCAACGGCCTTCGCGGCAACAGCAACTGGGCGGCAGCCTGGCGGCAGCCTGAGCCCAAGCCGCATTACGACGTGGTGATTGTCGGAGGCGGCGGCCACGGCCTGGCGACGGCCTATTACCTCGCCAAGCAGCATGGCATCCGCAACGTTGCAGTTCTGGAAAAAAGCTGGCTTGGTGCGGGCAATATCGGTCGCAACACCACGATCATCCGCTCAAACTACCTCCTGCCAGGCAACAACCCGTTCTACGAATTGTCCATGAAGCTCTGGGAGGGGCTGGAACAGGACTTCAATTACAACGCAATGGTGAGCCAGCGCGGCGTCTTGAACCTGTACCACACGGATGCGCAGCGCGACGCCTATACCCGTCGCGGCAACGCCATGCGTCTGCATGGGGTGGATGCCGAGCTGCTCGATCGTGAGGCGGTTCGCGAGCGGCTGCCTTTCTTCGACTATGACAATGCGCGCTTTCCGATCAAAGGCGGCCTTCTCCAGCCGCGTGGCGGCTCGGTGCGCCACGACGCCGTGGCCTGGGGCTATGCACGTGGTGCGGACGAGCGCGGCGTGGACATCATCCAGCATTGCGAAGTCACCGGCATCCGCCGCGAAAACGGGCGGGTCGTGGGGGTGGAAACCACCAAGGGCTTCATCGGCACAAACAAGCTTGCTCTGGCCACGGCCGGCCATTCCTCGCAAACCGCGCGCATGGTGGACATGACGCTTCCGCTGGAAAGCCATGTGCTGCAGGCGTTCGTGTCGGAGGGACTGAAGCCCTTCATCGACTCCGTTGTCACCTATGGTGCCGGGCACTTCTACGTATCGCAGTCTAACAAGGGTGGCCTCGTGTTTGGCGGCGACATCGACGGCTACAACTCCTATGCGCAGCGCGGCAACCTCGCGACGGTCGAGCATGTGGCAGAAGCGGGCGTCGCCATGATCCCTAGCCTGTCGCGGGTGCGCGTGCTCCGCTCCTGGGGTGGCGTTATGGACATGTCGATGGACGGTTCACCCATCATCGACCGCACCCACATCGACAATCTCTACCTGAATGCCGGCTGGTGCTATGGAGGCTTCAAGGCAACGCCTGCGTCTGGCTTCTGCTTTGCTCATCTGATTGCGACCGGCGAACCGCACGCGACGGCGCGGGCTTTCCGCCTTGATCGCTTCCGCCGCGGCTATGTGATCGATGAAAAAGGGCAGGGCCCGCAGCCGAACCTCCATTAAGGAACAGCCGATATGGCAAGCTTGATCCGCTGCCCGCATTGTGGGGCGCGACCCAAGGAAGAGTTCACCATCCGCGGCGCAGCCGTGACGCGCCCGCAGCCGGACGCCGGCGAGGATGCGTGGTACGCGTATGTTTACCTGCGCGACAACCCAATGGGTCCCTTCGACGAATATTGGCACCACACGTCCGGCTGCCGGCGCTGGCTGGTTGTGTCGCGCGACACGCGCACGCACGAGACCTACGGCGTTCGCGATGCAGCGGCTGTTGCCGGGGAGAGCCGCTCATGACCGCGTATCGTCTCGGGCAAGGCGGACGCATCGACCGCTCCCGCACCCTGGGCTTCACCTTCGACGGCACGGCTCTTTCGGGGCATCCTGGTGACACTCTAGCTTCCGCGCTGCTGGCCAACAACCGCCTCCTTGTAGGCCGCTCCTTCAAGTACCACCGTCCGAGGGGCGTTGTTGCGGCCGGTGCAGCCGAACCGAACGCGCTGGTGACCGTAGGGTCCGCGGGGCGCCGCGAGCCCAACAGCCGCGCCACCATGGTGGAACTGCATGACGGTTTGCGTGCCGAAAGCCAGAACCGCTGGCCCTCCCTGAACTGGGATGTGGGCGCGCTCAATGGCTTCCTGTCGCCCTTCCTGTCGGCCGGTTTCTATTACAAGACCTTTATGTGGCCGGCTTCCTTCTGGGAGAAGCTTTACGAGCCTTTCATCCGCCGTGCGGCGGGGCTTGGGCGCGCTTCCTACCATGCCGATCCCGACCGCTATGAAAAGGTCTGGGCGCATTGCGACCTTCTTGTTGTGGGCGCAGGGCCGACCGGTCTTGCCGCTGCGCTCACTGCAGGGCGCGCCGGAGCCGAAGTCATTCTTGCCGATGAAGCGTCGGAGCCGGGCGGGTCTCTCCTGTTCGACAGCGCTTCCGTTGATGGCCAGCCCGCCGGGCAGTTTGCAACCCAGATCCTCGCCGAACTTGCGACGCTGCCCAATGTCCGCCTGATGACGCGCACCACTGTGTTCGGCTGGTTCGACGACATGGTGTTTGGAGCCGCGGAGCGTGTTTCGCGCCACGTGTCGCAGCCTCTGCCCGGCCAGCCGCAGGAACGCTTGTGGCGCATCGTGGCCAAGCGCGCCATCCTGGCAACCGGCGCCGAGCAGCGGCCGCTGGTGTTTCCCGGCAATGACCGGCCCGGCGTGATGCTGGCGGATGCTGCCGTTTCCTATGCCCGCCGCTTCGGTGTGGGCGTCGGGCGGAAGGTTGCGGTTTTCGCGAACTCCGATGCAGGCGCACGTACGGCCGCCAGCTTGCAGGCGGCCGGGATCAATGTGGTGGCGCTGGTTGATGCCCGCGTAGGGCATCCCGCTGCCGTGACCGTGCCTCGTATCTTCAGCGGTGGCGTTGTTTCCGGGACGTCCGGGTCACGCGCGCTCGGCGCAATCACAGTGCGCCACGCCGGCGGCGAAGACCGGTTCGAAGCCGATGCGCTTGCCATGGCTGGCGGCTACAGCCCCCGGATCCATCTCGCCTGCCATCGCGGCGGCAAGCCGCGCTGGAGCGACGCGCATCAGGCGTTTCTCGCCCCGGAAGGGCTTGCCGGCTTGACACTAGCCGGCTCTGCTGCGGGCGCGCGTACTTTGGGCGAATGCCTGTCCCAGGGAGCAGCCGAAGCAGCTGCAGTGGTCGCCGATCTTGGACACACCGGAACGGCGGCACAGTTCGGCGCCGTGGACGGCGACGTGCCGGAAGGATCGGTGCGTGCGCTGTGGCACGTCCCCGGTGGCAAAGCCTTTGTGGACTTCCAGAACGACGTGACGGTCAAGGATCTCGGCCTTGCGGTGCGAGAAGGCTTTTCCGATGTGGAACTTGCCAAGCGCTACACCACCACGGGCATGGCAACTGACCAGGGCAAGCTTTCCAACGTCAATGCCATCGGCATCCTTGCGGAAGCGCGGGGCGTGTCTCCTGCAGAGGTCGGAACCACAACCTTCCGGCCTTTCTACACGCCCGTGTCGTTTGGCGCCCTGACAGGTTCTTCCACGGGCCACCATTTCCAGCCGGTGCGACGCTCGCCCTTGCACGGCTGGGCCGAGAAGCACAACGCGGTTTTTGTTGAAACCGGGCTCTGGGTGCGCTCAAGCTGGTTTCCCCGCCAAGGCGAAACCCATTGGCGGCAGAGTGTCGATCGTGAAGTGAAGACGGTTCGCGAGGCGGCTGGGCTTTGCGACGTCTCAACACTCGGCAAGATCGAGATCTTTGGCGCGGATGCAGCCGAGTTCCTCAATCGCGTTTATTGCAATGCCTTCGCCAAGCTGCCGGTCGGTAAGGCGCGCTATGGCCTCATGCTGCGCGAAGACGGCATGATCTACGACGACGGCACCACCAGCCGTTTGGACGAGAACCACTTCTTCATGACCACCACCACGGCGCTTGCCGCTGGTGTCATGAACCACCTCGAGTTCTGTGCGCAAACGCTGTGGCCGGATCTTGATGTCCGGATGGCGTCGTCCACTGATCAGTGGGCACAGATGGCAATCGCCGGACCTTTGTCGCGCGCCATTCTGCAGGTGATCGTGGACGAGGACCTGTCGGACGAGAACGTGCCGTTCCTCGCAGCAAAGACGGTGAGCCTGTTTGGCGGACAGCTCGAAGGCCGGCTTTACCGCATCTCGTTTTCGGGAGAGCTTGCTTATGAACTCGGCGTTCCGGCAGGCTTCGGCGAAGCGGTGGCCGATGCGCTGATGGAAGCAGGCGAGCCGCACGGCATCTGTGCCTATGGCGCGGAAGCGCTCGGCGTGCTGCGCATCGAAAAGGGTCACGTCACCCACGCAGAAATCAATGGTACGGTGACCGCTGAGGATCTCGGCTTCGGCCGCATGGTTTCGCAAAAGAAGGTCGATTTTATCGGCAAGCATATGCTGGAGCGGGAAGGGCTGGTGGATGCCGAGCGGCCACGGCTGGTTGGCGTCAAGCCGCTGAACCCGGAACAGAGCTTCCGCACCGGAGCGCATATCCTGGCCAAGGGCGCCGAAGCGACGCTGGAAAACGACCAGGGTTACGTCACTTCTTCGGCCTTCTCGCCGCATGTGGGCTCCACGATTGGCCTTGCCCTTGTGACCCGCGGACCCGACCGACACGGCGAAGAGGTCGTGATCTGGAATGCGCTTGCGGGCGAGACGGTCCCAGGCGTGTTGTGCGACCCCAATTTCGTCGACCCGAGCAATGAGAAGCTTCATGCCTGAGTTTGCGCTCGTTTCGCGGCCGGCCCTGCCGCATTCACCCGTGGGGGACGCATCCCGGGTGCGGATTGAAGCCCTGCCGGAAGGGCATGTGCTTCATGTCTTGGCGGCTGGGGGACGCGACATCACCCCGGAGCAACTTGCATCGCTCGGCGACGGCACGGCACATGCCGTGCGCCGTTATGCACCGGGGCAGTGGTTCGTTGTTGGCAACGAAGCGCTCGGTTCCAAGGAATATCGTGAAAAGGCGGCCCGACTCGGGGCAGATGCCGCGGTGTCAGACCAAAGCCATGGTCGTGTGCGGGTCGCCGTGAGCGGATCCGGCGCACGCAGCCTTCTGGCGAAGGGCTGTGCTGTCGACTTTTCGCCAAGCGTCTTCGCTGTCGGCGCGACTGCGGCCACGCTCTACAATCACATCGGGATCCATGTGACACGAACGGCGGAAGACGGGTTTGAGCTTCTAGTGCTGCGCAGCTTTGCGCAGAGCCTGTGGGAAGATCTGTCCGTCAACCACGGCGAGCATTGAGTGGCCGCCGTTCGGCGACCTTCGCTTCCTCAGTCATGACGAGTCCATCCCCGGGGGGTGGGACGCCTTCGATAGGCGGTGAATTTCCCACAGACGGGAAAAAACGTGGGAAATTGAGGCGTCAGCGTCCTCGAAAACTCAGAGTTGCTTAGTTAAGCGGCTGTTTCATCGGTAGAAAATTACAGAATTCCCGTTGGTCCAGGAGCGGCAGCTACGGGAATTTCATTGCGAAGCAAAACTGATACTCATGCGTTTGCCGCAGGTAGCTTGCCCTGCAGCTGGGGCCATGCGGAGGGGGCGAAGCGACCCCGGTAAGCGCATCATTTAGCGATCCAGCATTGAACGAGAAAACAGAACCGTGGCTTCTGACAGCCAGTGGCAAGGGCATTTGGAGGTTGCGTAACGGCTTCGCTTGGCGGCTGGCCCTAATCATCTCTAACAGAAGCTCCTTGAGAGCCGCAGCTCCCCCCAATCTGGGCAGATTCGTGAGCTCCGCGTTGCCATTTTCCGGAGCCTCCAGGCATTCGGCTTGGGAACACATCTCTCTCTCGCCGCACTTTGCGTCGCCAGTGTCAAGCGTCGCCGCGCTGCTGCCGTGCTTGCGAGCCAAGTGTGCCGCCCTTCGCATCCGCGCAGTTGTGGCAAATTGTAAGAAAGGGGGCATTCCCTGATGTGATTTTCGACAGCCACACTTTGGCAAGCCCCGATGCCGGAGCGGAGAGCCGTTCACCGCAGCAGGCCAGTTGCCTCAAGGATTTCTGAAAGCATCCGCCTGCCGAATGGCGGGGGCGGGTGGAAAGTCGGACAGGCGGGCTTACGACAGCCGTTCTCACTTATCTGCCGCTCTTTCGTCGAGGCTTCAGAGCGCATGCCAGGGCGCGGGGACAACGCACATTGTTTGTGCGCTCGCTGGTCGATTGCCGCGATTCAAGTTGCAGCTACTTTGCCGCGGCTGCTTCTGGAGCCAGTGCCTCAATTAAGGACCGCTTGCCTTCCAGGATCACCCGCAGCATCGCGTCTGCGGCAGCGGTGCCGTCACCCAGGTTGATGGCTTCGTAGATCAGCCGGTGGTTTCGCGCATCGTCCTCTGCCCGGTTGTCCGCCTCATTCAGCGCTTGCTGCTGAACATCGAAGCTCATGCGGAGGAAATCCCCCACGATGTGTGCGAAACCGGCCAGCATGATGTTGTGGGATGCTTCGAACACGGCCATGTGAAACTCCACATCCGCAGCGGCATAGCCAACGCCATCTTCGGCAGCGGCCGCCATCGCTTTCTGCGCACGCTCGATGCGGCGAAGGTCATTCATCGTTGCGCGGCCCGCAGCCAGCCGAGCCGCTGCCGGCTCAATCACCTGGCGGAGTTCGATGAAGTCGCGGAACACGCACTCACCCATACCCTGGCGATGACGCCAGGTCAGAACATCGCTGTCAAACGCGTTCCAAAGGTCCGAGGATCGCACTCGCGTGCCGACGCGTTGGCGCATCTCGATTAAGCCTTTGGCGGCCAGCACCTTCAAGGCTTCCCGAAGCGAGGTGCGGCTCGCCTGAAAGCGCGCCATCAGGTCGCGTTCCCGCGGCAGCACCTCGCCCGGACGAAATTCCCCTCCCACAATGGCCTCGCCAAGAGCTTCGATGACGCGGCCTTGAAGGCCTCGCATCCGATAACCTGACTGGCTCATGTGCTAGTTTTTCCGCACCAAGGCGCTGTCTGTCGGGGATGGCTCGCTGCTGCTTCAGGTGAAGCTGGGCGTGGCATAGATCGTTCGTCCCCCAACCTTAATTTCGGTGTCGACCAGATATTTCGTCAACCCGATTGCATTCACCGAGAGACCTAAGCCCGGAGAGTCCGGAGCCTTTATCTGGCCGTTGGCATCCGGCAAGAGATGCTCCCTTGTGATCTCTACCGCAAGGGATTTGGGCTCTGCCGGGTACTCGCAGATGCGGTGGTCCGACAAACCCGCGTATGGCTGCAACGAGGCACTGAGGGCGAGGTGGGAGGTAAAGGTGTGGTTGACATACTTGACGTCTCGGGCGACCGCATAGTCCGCCACCTGCTTGGCAGGCAGGATGCCACCGATCCGGCCGCAGTCGATCTGCACAAAGCCCACGCCGCCGTAGTCGATCAGGTGTCGCGCCATGTAAACGTTGTGGGCACCCTCACCACCGGCGAGGCGGACGCGGCTGCTTCTCGCTGAAAGCGCGCTGTAGGCATCGTAAGCACTGGCGTGGAAGGGCTCTTCCAGCCATGTGGCGCCGGCGGCTTCCAGATCCGGGAGGCGCGAAGCTGCCGCCTCCAAGTCGTTGCCCCAGATCTGGCCGGCGTCGACCATCAGGAGGGCATCCGGGCCCAGCCCTTCCCGCGCGGCGCGGACATGGTCGGCATCCGTATTTCTAGAACCGGCGCCATAGCCGGCCCAGCCGAACTTGGCGGCCTGGAAGCCCCGCTCGAGCACCTGGCGAGCACGATCTCGGGTCTCGTCAGGCGTGTCGCCGAAAAGCATGGAGGCATAAGGGACTTTGGGTTCCGACGATCGATACCCGAGAAGCCGCCACACCGGCTCTCCTTTCAACTTTCCAAGAAGGTCCCACAGCGCCATTTCGACGCCGGAAAAGGTGTGTGCCGCTTGAAGCAGGTCCATGCTGTCACGCTCCACAAGCGCGGCAATACGGTGAATATCGGCCACATCATCCAGCTTTTGCCCGAGAACCGAGTCGCCCACCGGGCGGCAAACGCCGTGCGACATCGGGCAAACGAAAGCTGCTATCGACGTGAGCGGCGAGGCTTCACATTCACCCCACCCTTCAAGCCCTCCGCCTCGCACGCGTACCAGCAAGGCATCCTGACTTCCATCCGCCGCGGTCGTGACCTCCGGCATCGCTAGGTAAAAGAAGTCAACCGCCTCGATCTTCATGAACGCCATCCACTTGCATGAGCCACATCTGCGGCAACGTCTTAGGTACGACTTTTGATATCAAGGAACATTCTGGTTGGCAAAGCGCTCGACAACCCCGTTGATATAAGTATTATTTTTTTTGCCGCCTCTTCTTCTCGGAAACCACAAAGGAGTTGCACCGTGAAGCCGTTTCGCATTTTAGCTTTCGTTTTGGTAGCCGGCGCGTGGCCTGCCGCTGCCCAGGAGTTCAAGTTCGAGGCTCCCGCGCTGTTCGAGAACTGCGGGGACTCGTCGCTGGCCGACGCTCAGGCGAACGGCATCACGCTGGGTATCTCTCCGTCGCCGCCTTATTCGTCGCTTGAACCTGGAAGCGACCGTGCCAGCGGTCTTGATGTCGAAATCAATGAAGCCGCTCTTGGATGGGCTGGCATCAAGACAATACGCTACGAGGTTATGCCGTTTGGGCAGTTGATCCCGGCGCTGCTTTCATCGCGTATCGATTCAGTTGCCTCCAACATCCACGTGACACCGGATCGGCTGAAGGCGGTTTCCTTCACGAGCCCCGCCTGGTGGTACGGACCCGCCATCGTCGTCCAAAACGGCAATCCGCAATCGTTGAAGTCTTTCGACGACCTAGTTGGCAAGGAAGTGGGGGTGATCGCAGGATCGGCAGCGGACGAGTATCTGCGCAAGATCGGCGCCAAGCTCACAGTCTTCCAAACGGATGCAGATCAGTTTGCGGCAATCTCCACCGGACGAGTGGGCGCCATCGTTGAGGATGACGTGAAGGTCACCGAATATCTTAAGGCCAATCCGTCTGCCGGGATCGAGATCGTCGAGAACGTGGAAGTCCCCGAAGAAATCATCTTCGGCTACGGTTACGGCTATGCTCGGTATGCGGTTCGCAAGGAAGACTGCTCGCTACGCGCGGCCTACTCGCAGGGCTTGGCTGAAATCCGTGGGAACGGCCAGGTGTCGGCGATTCTCAAGAAGTACGGTTTGACCAACCGCAACCTTTTCTTCTTCCCGCTCTGACAAGATGCCGGCGCGCCATGCGGGGTGCGCTGGCATTCCTCAGGAATGATCCTTCATGACCTTTTTCGATTTCGGCGTTGTTGCCGAGTTCTGGCCCGTGTTCCTTCGAGGGCTCGGGATGACAGTTTTTCTGACGGTTGTTGTGATCATCCTCGCGGGCATCCTCGCCGTTCCGCTTGCCTTAGCCCGATTGTCGGGGAAGCGCTGGCTGCGGCTTCTGGCCGGTGCATACGTGGAGTTCATCCGCGCCACGCCGCTCATCCTGCAGCTCATCTACATCTATTACGTGCTGCCGATGGCGGGCATTCGACTGGACCCCATCGCTGCGGCGATCGTCGGTCTTACCTTGAACTACGCCGCCTACATGAGCGAAGTCTATCGAAGCGGCATTCAGGCGGTGTCGCGCAATCAATACGAGGCGGCGAGCAGCCTTGGCTTGCGCCCCTTCGTGACCTTCGGCAAGATCATCTTTCCGCAGGCGTTCCGCATCGTGCTGCCGGCGCTCGGAAATTATTTCATCGCGCTGTTCAAGGACACCGCTCTGGCTTCCGTGGTCACAGTGCAGGAATTGATGTTCAGCGGGCAAATCATTGCAGCGCGCAACTATCAGTATTTCACCGTCTATACGGTGACGGCGCTGCTGTATTGCGCGGTCGGCTACCCCGCGGCGCTTCTGGTTCAACGCCTTGAGACATGGTCAAAGCGGGGCTGGGCGAATTCCGGCTGATCTGACCAAAAGGTTGGATTCAAGGGCAGTGAAGCACCGGCCCCAGCCCAACGCCCCGGCGGCGCAGCCACGAGGCGAATGCCGGCCAGGAGGACTGCTTCAGCCTTCCCGAGGAGACTGCCGGCTAAGCGCCTGCTTCGGAAGAACCTGCCGGGCTCAATCCGCAGCCGTTGTTTGCCTTTGCTCGCCGAGACCCCCGATGCCAAGCCTGATGGTTTGGCCGGGGCGCAGAAAGACCGGCGGCTTCTGGCCCATGCCGACACCGGGCGGAGTGCCCGTTGTGATGATGTCGCCGCTTTGCAGGCTCATGAAGCGGCTGACATAGCTCACGAGATGCGCAACGCCGAAGATCATCGTCTTCGTGGATCCCTCCTGGTAGCGCTTGTTATCGACCTCAAGCCACAAGGACAGGTTCTGTGGGTCCTGGATCTCATCGGCCGTCACCATCCAGGGGCCGATGGGGCCAAACGTGTCCGCGCCCTTGCCCTTGTCCCAGGTGCCTCCGCGCTCGTTCTGAAACTCGCGTTCCGAAACGTCGTTGACGACGCAATAACCGGCAACGTGGCTCAGCGCATCCGCCTCGTCGATGTATTTTCCGCCTTGTCCGATCACCACGCCCAGTTCCACTTCCCAGTCCGTCTTCACGGAACCGCGGGGAATAAGGACGGTGTCGTTGGGACCGCAAATAGCGCTGGTGGCTTTCATGAAGATCACCGGCTCGCTTGGCGGAGTGAGGCCAGCCTCGGCGGCATGGTCTGCGTAGTTCAAGCCGATGCAAACGAACTTCCCCACGCGTCCCACGCAAGGGCCGATCCGCGGAGACCCCTCGATCAAGGGCAATGTCGACAGATCGAGGCGGCGGATGCTTTCAAGGGCCTCCGGCAGAAGTGCCGTGCTGGCGATATCATCGACCACGGTGCTCAGATCACGCAACTGGCCCTGCTTATCCAACACGGCTGGCCGCTCGCGGCCGGGCTCGCCCACTCGAAGAAGTTTCATGCTGTTGATCCCAGATGCTAGTAGGTTGCCCGTCCGCCGGACAGGTCGAAAACCGCGCCGGTGGTGAATGTATTTTCCGCGCTGACCAGCCAGGCGACCATCGCGGCAGCCTCGCCTAGCTCAAGAAACCGTCCCCTCGGAATGCGTGACAGCATGTAGTCGATATGGCTCTGCTGCATTTGTTCGAAAATGCGCGTCCGCGCCGCGGCGGGCGTGACACAGTTCACGGCGATGTTCTTGTTGGCTGTTTCCTTGCCCAGCGATTTCGTCAAGGCGATTACCCCGGCCTTGGAAGCCGAATAAGCGGCCGCGTTGGGGTTTCCTTCCTTGCCGGCGATCGACGCGACATTGACGATCCGGCCGTAATCGCGGGCAATCATGCCCGGCACCACTGCTTTGCAGCAGTGGAACACGCCGTTCAGGTTGATGTCGATGATCCGCTTCCACTCATCGAGTGGATAATCCGCAACGGTCGCATTGGCGCCGGCGATACCCGCGTTGACAACCAAGATATCGATCCCGCCCAGGCGCTGCTCGGTAGCGGAAACGGCTTGCTGAACAGCCGCGAAATCTGTTTGATCGACAACCTCGAAGGCGCCGCCGATGTGCGAGGCAGTTTGCTTCACGAGGTCGGCGTCCACATCCCAAAGCGACACCTTCGCGCCGGACGCGACAAGGCGTTCCGCGACTGCTCGGCCGAGTCCCTGGGCGCCGCCGGTCACAACTGCTGTACGGCCTTGCAAGTCGATCTGATTCATGAGGTCCTCCGGTAAGAATCAGTTGGCGAAGAAGCCGGTCGCGTCAGGCGTATAACGTGAGACACGATCGCGATCGAGGTCGATGCCCAGTCCGGGCCGATCGGGGATGACGAGGCAGCCAGCGGCGTCGAGCTCGAAAGGGGCGGCTGTCAGCTTGTCGACATAGGCGCTGCCGCCGATATATTCGACCAGCGTCGCGCCATGCAAAGCGGTGGCGAGCTGAAGGTCGGCGGCAAGTCCAAGCGCCGTGTTCCAGCCGTGACCGACATACCGGACGCCGAACTCCTCGGCCATCCAGGCGATGCGACGCTGTTCACTGATCCCTCCGACTTTGGTGACGTCAGGCTGGACGATGTCGAAAGCGCCTCGTGCCAGCCATGGCAAAAAGGACTGGCGGCGCGTCAACACCTCGCCGCCGGAGATCGGCACAGGGCTTTGGCGGCGCAACTCCACGAAATCCTCGAGGGCATCTGGCTTAACGGCTTCTTCGAACCAGCCGACGTCATAATCCGCCAGCATCCGCGCTGCGTTCAAGGCCCATTTCAGGCCGTTGGGCCAATAAGCATCGCTGGCGCCAGCGTCCACAAAAAGCTGTGCGTCGGGTCCGATTGCTTCGCGTGTCGCCCGAACGATCGCCTCGTCAAGCCTGCTGCTGTTGCGACGTCCAAAAGGACCCCAGCCGATCTTGAAGGCGCGGAAGCCTCGCTCGTAGTGCTCGCGCACGACGTCGCCCATCCGCTCGGGAGCTTCCATCAGCAAGGAGCAGTAGGGCCGCACCACGTCGCGATAGCGACCGCCGAGCAGGCGACCGACTGAGAGGCCGGTGGCCTTGCCCAGGATGTCCCATAAGGCAATGTCGATCCCGCTGATGGCATGGGTGAGCGATCCGCCGCGCCCCATCCAGAACGTATTCTGATGAAGCTTTTCCGAGACCCGCTCCGGTTCAAGAGCGTTCTCGCCCATGAAGAGCGGTTCCAGCACCTGGACCGCCGCTTCCACCAACCTTCCGTCAGTGAAGACGCTGCCGAAGCCCGAGATACCGCCGTCGGTGTGAACCGCAATCAAGGCATGGATGGAGTCCTGTGCCTTGATCTCATGCGACCAGCCGCCGGCGGGACTTTCCCCAAGCAGCGGAGCCACCCGGATTGAGGTGATCCGCAAAGGCGCAAGTGCGGCAGGGCCCCTTGAGGTCGCATCCGAATGAAAAGGCATCTCCAGTCCTTTCAAGACCGCGCCACCGTTGACGGCAATATCGTATACAATTATACGAGGCAAGTGCATGGGGATTATCATGGAAGCTGTGAGCGTCAAGAGCCGCATCGTCTGCAACATCGATTTCGAGAAGGACGGTCGCCAGGCCGGCTACGCGCGAGCGCCGTTGTCGCGAAACAATTCGGGCTGGGGCACGGTCGAGATCCCAATCATCGTCGTGAAGAACGGGAATGGCCCAACGGTTCTGCTGACTGGCGGCGTCCACGGCAACGAATATGAAGGGCCCATCGCGATTTCGCGGCTGGCACAATCCCTGGATCCAGGCGCCGTCAACGGCCGCGTCATCATGATGCCGGCGGTGAATATCCCTGCAGTGCTGGCCGACACGCGGCTGACCCCGGTGGACAACTGGGACATCAACCGCTGTTTTCCGGGCAATCCCAAAGGGACCTTCAGCCAGATGCTCGCCCACTTCCTGGACAGCGTCATCCTGCCTATGGCCGACATCTCGGTCGACATGCATACGGCAGGGACGTCATTTGACTCCGCACTTTCGACCAACATGCATTATCTGCCTGACGCGACTATGCGCGAAAAGACGATGGCCGCAGCGGCAGCCTTTGGTGCTCCCTACAATGTCGTTTTCGGCGGCGTTGATGAGAGCTCCACCTTCACCTCCTGCGTTGAGCGCCGCGGCATCATCTCGCTTGGAACGGAACTTGGCGGCTGGGGTCGCGTGAACATCGAAGGCGTGCGCATCGGACGGCGCGGTGTCGACAACATCCTCAAGCACATGGGGGTGATCGGGGGGGCGCCAGAAACCGAGCAAAAGGATGGTGCGACGAGAACCCGGCACATGATGGTGCGCGACCCAGCCTCCTACACGTTTGCGCCAAGGGGTGGTCTGTTCGAGCCTACCCATTATGTCGGCGAGGAGGTTCAGGCCGGCGAGGTCGCCGGGTGGGTTCACTTCATTGAAGACGTCGACACGGCTCCCATCGAGCTGAGATACGCCAAGGACGGCGTGATCTGGTTCGGAGCTGGGCCAGGACGCGTAGCCCGCGGGGACGCGGTTGCGATCGTCATGGAAGACTACGACGACCGCTGGCCATCCTGAGGAAAGCACGCGTCATGAAAGCTCGCCGCATCCTCATCGTGGAATGCATGCAGGAGATCTCGTCGTTCAATCCGGTCCAGTCGGGCTATGAAAATTTCGATGTGGAGCGCGGGGAGGAGCTATATCGCCAGCGCGGCCGCAACACCGCCGTGGGCGGGGCTCTCTCAATCTTCGAGGCGGATCCGACAATTCAGGTGGTGCCTGCTTATGCCGCGCGCGCCGGCAGCGCCGGCCTGTTGTCGGCCACAGGCTGGACCCGGTTGCGCGATGAAATGATGGCAGCCGTTCGTGACGGCTTGCAGGACATCGACGGCATCTACGTTTCGTTGCACGGGGCCATGGGAGCAGATGGGGAACTCGACCCCGAAGGCGAGATCTTGACGCGTGTCCGCGAGTTGGCGGGCGATGCGCTGCCGATCGTCATTTCCCTCGACCTTCACGGAATTCTGACCGAAAGGATGATCCGCCAGGTCGACGGGATCGCCATCTACCACACCTATCCACATGTGGACTTCGCCGATACCGGCGCACGCGCTGCCCGACTGCTGCTCGACCTGTTGAACGGCAAGCGCAAGCCGGTTATCGCGCGGTGCATCATTCCGGCCCTTGTGCGGGGCGACGAATTGATCACGCGAACCGGCTGCTATGGCGACCTTATCGGGGAATGCCGGCGGCTGGAGCGGGACGGCACGGCGCTTTCGGCAGGCATCATGATCGGCAATCCCTTCACGGACGTTCCTGAGCTGTGCAGCCAGATCGTGATCGTCAGCGATGGCGAGGAGGAAAGCGCGCGCAGGGAAGCGGAGCGCCTGGCTTCCGAATTCTGGCCGCTTCGTCACCGCATGCAAGGCAAACTGGTCGATCTTGATCGAGCAATCGCCCAGGCGCGAACGTTGAATGGGCCGGTGTGCTTCACCGATGCGGCCGATGCGACCTCTTCTGGCGCTACTGGCGATTCCAACATCATCCTCGAGGCTCTTCTGGCGGCAGGCTATGGACGGCGCGTATTGGCCCAGATCGTCGATCCGGAAGCGGCGGCCGCGGCCCATCGTGCAGGCGTGGGAGCGCAGATCGAGGTCTCGTTGGGCGGCGCGATGGATCCGCGGCGGTTCGTGCCAATGAAGGTGCAGGCGCGTGTTCAGCTGCTCTCCGATGGCGAAGCAAGACTGGAAACGATGAAGCTTGGTCTTCACGCGGGGCCCACTGCGGTTCTTGCTTTCGACAACTTCACGGTTGTGGTGATGAGCCGCTCAGTCAGCCTGTTCGACCGCGCGATGTATTACGCCAATGGCCTTAACCCCAAGGCTTTCGATCTGGTGGTCGTGAAGTCACCGCACACCGAATACCACATGTTCGATGCCTGGGTAGAAAAGAACTTCAACATTGACGCTCCCGGAGCCACCTCGGCCGACGTGAAGAAGCTCGGGCATACCAAATGCATGCGGCCGATCTACCCTCTCGACGACATCGTCGATTACAAGCCAGCAGCTTCCTTGTTTTCGCGGCCTGACGCGAGCTGAGACCTATGCAAATCGAGGCGGTTGATCTCTTCTACCTTTCTATGCCGGAAGTGACCGATGAGGTTGACGGCTCCCAGGACGCCTTGCTGGTGCGCGTCCGTGCCGGTGGGCTGGAAGGTTGGGGTGAATGCGAGGCTGCTCCGCTGCCGTCGATCGCCGCTTTTGTTTGCCCCATGTCGCATGGCGCGTGCCGACCTGTGTCGGCATCGGTTCTCGGCGAGACAATCGACACTCCCGCCGATATTTCGCGGATTGCTGCTCGGGTGGAGTACGATTCCATGGACTTGTTGCAGGCGCCGCACACCTTTTCCGGCGTCGAGATGGCGCTCTGGGATTTGCTCGGAAAGAAGCATTCCGTACCCGTATGGCGCCTGCTGGGCCAGTCGCGTTCGCACCCGAAGATCCCTTATGCATCGCTGCTCTTCGGCGACACACCTGAAGAAACGCTGATGCGTGCGAGGAAAGCGCGGGCAGACGGTTTCAACGCTGCGAAGTTCGGCTGGGGGCCGATTGGAAGATCAGCCGCATCCGATGATGACGAGCAGTTCGTCGCGGCTCGCGAAGGTCTCGGGTCCGACGCTCACCTCATGGTCGATGTCGGGCAAGTCTTCGGTGATGATGTGGCGGCGGCGGCGGCACGCCTGCGTGGGCTCGAAGCTGCCCGCGCACTTTGGCTGGAGGAGCCGTTTCATGCCGGTGCTCTTGAGGCGCATGCTCAGCTTGCCGCTCGCTGCCAAAGGGTGCGCATTGCCGGAGGAGAGGCGGCGCACAACGTGTACATGGCGCGCCACCTGATTGATTACGGCGCGGTGGGCTATATTCAGATCGACTGCGGCCGTATCGGCGGCATCGCGCCAGCCACCAAGGTTGCAGAAATGGCGGTTGCGGCCGGAGTGACGTATGTCAACCACACCTTCACGTCGCACCTCGCGCTGTCCGCGTCGATGCAGCCCTTTGCAGGCTTGGAAGATCATCGCATCTGCGAATATCCCGCGGCACCCAAGGACCTGGCTGTTGCGATCACATCCAACCACATCACGAGACGCGGTAACGGCACAATCATCGCGCCGGAGGCACCCGGTCTCGGGGTTGCGATCGACGTGGAGCGGATCAGGCCCTATCTGGTTGAAACCGAGATCACGGTTGGCAAGCAGGTGCTTTACCGCACCCCCGTCCTTTAACCAGCGCCAGATCAGCCTAAGGCGCCAGAGTTCCTGGAAAGTGGCACGCCGCCCGCTGGCCTGCTGCTGTTTCTGCCAGCGGTGGCTCCTGCTGCTTGCAGATGGGTTGCGCGATCGGGCAGCGCGTGTGGAAGCGGCAGCCTGATGGGGGATTTGCAGGGTTTGGTAGATCGCCTTTGATCGCGGCGTACCGCGTCTTTCCGCGGTTGCGCGAAGGCGCCGAACGAAGCAGCGCCACGGTGTAGGGGTGCTGCGGTGTGTCGAAGATTTCGTGCTTGGTGCCGATCTCGACGATCTTGCCCAAATACATTACGGCGACCCGATCGGAGATGTGCCGGATGACGCCCAGATCATGGCTGATGAACAGGTAGGTCAGGCCGAGTTCATGCTTCAGATCCTGAAGCAGATTGAGGATCTGCGCTTGGATGGAAACGTCGAGTGCGGAAGCGGCCTCGTCGCAGACGATGAAGCTGGGGTTGAGCGCAAGCGCACGCGCGATGCAGATGCGCTGACGCTGCCCGCCCGAGAACTCATGGGGAAAGCGGGCGGCGTGGTAGGTCGCTAGGCCCACCTGCCCAAGCAGTTGCGAAAGACGCTTTTGCCGCGCGACGGCATCGCCGACGCCGTGGATAACCAGCGGCTCCATGATGAGTTCACCGACGCTCATGCGTGGGTTGAGCGCCCCAAGCGGATCCTGGAAGATGATCTGCATGTGCTGGCGCATGGAGCGCAGCACGCCTGCGTCGAGCGTTTGAAGGTTCTGGCCGTTGAACCGGACCTCGCCGCCACTTGGCTCGAGCAGGTGTAGAACCAGGCGTCCCACCGTTGTTTTGCCGCAGCCGCTTTCGCCGACCAGGCCGACGGTTTCGCCCCGCCCGACATCGAAGGAGATGTCGTCGACAGCGCGCACCGCGCGCTTCTTGCCGAACATGCCGCCTTTGCCTTCAAACTGCTTTTCCAGCGCCCGGACGCTGAGGAGTGGGTCACTCTGCTCAAAGGGTGTCATGGTGCCACCTCCTCGGAAGCAGGGAAGTGGTAGCCGTGGTTGCGAATGCAGGCCGCCTCATGATGCGGTTGGAAAGGCATCAGCCAAGGCCGCGCGGCGCGGCACGGCGGTCGCGAATAGGTGCAGCGAGGCTCAAATCGACATCCAGACGGCAGATCGAAGGGCGGTGGTACTGAGCCGGGGATCGCGTAAAGGCGTTCAACGTCTTGCAGGGACGAGGGAATGCTCGCCAGGAGGCCTTCCGTGTAAGGATGTCCCGGCCGTGCAAACAATTCCGCTGCCGGCGCATCCTCCACCACTTGCCCAGCATACATCACCAGCACGCGGTCAGCGAAAGAGGACACAACGCCTAGATCATGGGTGATCATGATCGTGCCCATTTGATATTCGTCCTGCAGGTCCTGCAGCAGTTCCAGGATCTGCGCTTGGATGGTGACATCAAGGGCCGTTGTGGGTTCATCGGCGATGAGCACCCGCGGACCGCAGGCGAGGGCCATAGCGATCATGACCCGCTGGCGCATTCCACCCGACATCTGATGCGGATATTCGTTGAAGCGCTGTTCGGCGGCAGGAATCCCCACGCGCCGGAGAGCCGCCACGGCGCGATCGCGCGCTTCTCTTCTTCCAACCTTGTTGTGACGCCTTATGGTTTCGACGATCTGGTGCCCAACCGAAAGAACCGGATTAAGCGCCGTCATGGGCTCCTGGAAGATCATGGCGATCTGAGAGCCGCGAAGCGATTCGTACCGGCTCTCCTTCGCCGAAAGCAGATCTTCTCCCCCCAGCATGAGCCGGTCGGCCGTGACCTGGGCATTCGGCGGCAAGAGCCGCAACAGCGCCAGAGCGGAAACGCTTTTTCCGCTGCCTGACTCCCCCACGATACCCAACACTTCACCTTGCCGGAGGGTGAAGCTGATCCCATCCACGACCTGGAGCTTGCCGAAGGAAACCCGGAGGTTTTGCACTTCGAGCAGCGGCTCCCCCGAGAAATCTGAGGCGGGCGCAGGTGAAGAAAAGGTGGCGGCAATCGACATCAATCAAAATCGTATACGATTATACGATTGAAGCAAGCCCTTCTCCGTTCAGCCTGCCTTCCGCTTTCGGTTACGACGCCGAAGCTCAATTAGCCCCTCATAGTCCAGCGCCCGGCTGTAATCGAGAATGTGCACCTGCACCGCTTCGATCAGATCTCCGACGTTGCCTGCCTTGATCTTCTCCAACAACTCGTCGTGTTCTTTCACTATCAATCCGAGGTCTTTCTGCAGCGTCGACAAGCCGAAGATAATCGTGAGCTGCCGCGACAATGGCTCCCACATGTGGAGCAGCACGTCGTTGCCCGAAAGCCGGCACAGTGTTCGGTGAAACTCCGTGTCCAACCGGGCGACGCCGTAGGAATCCCCACGGTCGGCTGCTTGGTGGAGCTCCGCCACCACTTGCTCGAGCGGTTTGATCGTGGCGGAGTCGCGCCTGATTGCTTCCAGTACTTCGCGTGTAGCCAACGTCTCCAGTGCGGTTCGCACTTTCAGGATTTTTTCGAGCCGTTCAACCGTCACGTCCATCAGGCGCATGCCGCGATAACGCGCGTTGATTACGATGCCCTGGCTTTCGAGGATCCGTAGCGCTTCTCTTACCGGGACGCGGCTGACGTTGAGTGCGCGCGCCACTTCTGCCTCAACAATGCGGTCGCCCGGCAGAAAGGCGCCAGTCGCCGTGGCCTCCACGATCGCATCCACAACCTGATCAACCAGTGTCTTGCTTGCAAGCGGGGCCAACTTGGCGAACGCTTCTTTCGGAGTAGTCCGGTCGTCCATGAAAATCCTCGGGCGAGGGCGCCTTGTGTGATGTTCTGAGATCGTATACGATCATACGATAAATTGCAAAATTCCGCCGCTATGGACGGTGTGAATAAAGGCGTCAGCCTTTCGACGGGACACTCGATACAAGGGAGAAGCAGAATGGCAAAGAAGTGGAAGTTTGGCACAACCGCTCGACATATTGGGGCATCGCTGCTGCTCGCATCGGTGGCGCTGGGAGCGCCTTATGCCTCCGCGCAAACGCGAGGCGGTAGCATCACTGTTGCGCAGAGCTCCAATCCTCCCAGCCTTGATGCCATGGTGACGTCCTCCCAGGCTTCTCGCAACATCACGATGAACATCTACGAGACGCTCTATGGGTTTGACGACAAGATCCAGCCTGCCCCGATTCTGGCCGAAAGTGTTGAAGTCTCCGCGGATGGTTTGAGCTACGCTTTCAAGCTGCGTCAGGGTGTCAAGTTTCACAACGGCAAGGAGATGACGTCAGCCGACGTTAAGGCCTCCCTTGACCGCTACAAGAAGGTGGGCGCAACCCAAACCATGCTTGAGCCGGTGACGGAGATTGAGGCAACCGGTCCTTACGAAGTCACGCTTAAGCTCAAGTCGAAGGCACCCACCTTCCTGGAAGCCTTCGCGTCGCCTCGCGCCCCGGCCGTCATCATTCCCGCCGAAGAAGCTTCCAAGCCCGCGAACGAAATTTCGTTCATCGGAACAGGCCCCTTCAAGTTCGTGGAGTACGTGCCTGACAGTCATGTGAAGCTCGAGCGCTTCGAAGACTATTCAGCCAATGAAGCGTTCCAATCCATGGACGGTTTCGGCGGCAAAAAGACCGCCTATCTAGACACTGTGACCTTCCGAGTAATTCCTGAGCCCGGCGCCGCCGTGGCTGCGTTGGAAAGCGGCGAGGTGCAATTGCTTGAGCAAATCCCTGTGCCAACTGCTCGGCGGCTTTCCAGCAACGACGACATCAAGATCTACGAGAACATGCCCTGGGCGGTGCTGACCTTCATCTTTAATATGAAGGAAGCGCCTGGCAACAATCTCAAGTTCCGCGAAGCTGTGCAAGCAGCTCTCAATAACGAAGAGGTGATGGCGATCGCCACGGAGGGTCTTTTCCAGCTTTATCACGGCTGGATGTATGAGGGCTCCACCTATGATGCCGGCGACGTTGGCGCGCAGTCCTATAATGTTGCGGATCCGGAAAAGGCCAAGGCCCTTTTGAAGGAAGCCAACTACAACAACGAGCCGTTCTCGATCCTGACCGACTCCACCATCCCGGAGCATGGCAAGGCTGCGGTGGTGATTGCGGAGCAGTTGAAGGCGGTGGGCATCAATGCCGTGATTAATCAGACCGATTGGCCGACCGCCTTGAAAATCCGGCTGCAGGACACCGGGTGGAACGGTTGGACGCTGATGATGGGCATCGAACCCTACCTTGGACCGGCAGCGTTGGTTTCGACCCTGACCGGGGCTGCGCCGCACTTCCGTGCTAATGACCCCGAACTGGACAAGCTCTACCAGGAACTGATCTCCACGGACAGCGTCGAAGGCCGCAAGGCCGTCTTCGCCAAGATCCAAGAACGGCTTTACCAGTTCGTTGGGATCATCAAGCTGGGAGAAACCGGGCTGATGCAGGCGAGCCGTGCCAACGTGCAGGGCTTCAAGCCATTCCGCTTTCCACGCATGTACGACGTTTGGCTTGAGGGGCAATGATGCCCACAGGGCGGGAGGAGACTCCCCCGCCCTCCTGCTGCCGCAGATGTGCGTAGGCTCGCTCCTTTGGCAGCCTACGACAATCTTGAGGGGAAAGTGAGTTGACGCGGTTTATCGCCGGACGATTGATCAGCGCGCTTCCGGTCCTGTTCGTCGTTTCGCTTGTGAGCTTTCTGCTTATTGCCGTGGTGCCCGGCGACGTCACGGCTGAAATTGCGGGCGCAGACTCGACGGAAGCGCAGCGGCAATTGATCCGGGAGCAGCTGGGGCTAGACCGACCGCTGCCCGAACAGGCGGTGCGCTGGTACGCGAACCTTTTGCAAGGGGATCTTGGACAGTCTTACCTGTTGAACAGGCCGGTTACGGAGGCGGTGTTCGAGCGTCTACCCGTGACGCTCTCATTGGCGGGGATTGCGCTCGTTCTGGCTGTCGCAATCGGCATGCTGTTGGGAATACTGGCCGCTGTCCGCCACAACAGCTGGGTTGACCAGGGCTCCATGTCCGTTGCCTTGTTAGGTCTTTCGGTTCCCGATTTCTGGCTCGGGCTGATCTTCATTACCGTTTTCGCGGTCGGCCTTGGCTGGTTTCCGACGGGCGGATATGTCCCAATCGCTGAAAGCTTCACCGGCTGGGTGGTCTCGATGACCTTGCCGGCCTTAGCGCTTGCTTTTACCCAGGTGGGCGTTGTTGCCCGCATGACACGTTCCAGCATGCTCGACGTTCTGGGGCAGGACTTCATCCGCACCGCCCGTGCCAAGGGCATGCGCGGCTACACAGTCATCTTAAAGCACGCCCTGCTCAACGCGATGGTGCCGGTGGTCACCGTTGTAGGCGTTATGACCGGTGTTCTTCTGGGCGGCGCAGTGGTGATCGAGTCCGTTTTCTCGCTGCCAGGCGTGGGTCGCCTCATCATCGGTGCCATTCAAAGACGCGATTACCCGATCATCCAGGGCGGGCTCCTGATCACGGCAGCCATCTTCGTCTTCGTCAACATCCTGGTTGATCTCGCTTATGGCTGGCTCGATCCGAGGGTTCGCCATGGCCGCTGATGTCGATTTAGCCGAAACGAACGATCTGCGCCGGGCCATGGCGCGCAGTGCCTGGCGCAGCCGGTATACGTTTCTAAAACGGCTGCTTTCCCACCGCTCCTTTCTAATTGGTGCGGTTCTGTTCCTGTTCATCGTTCTTGTTGCGGTGCTCGCCGATTTGATCGCTCCCTACGATCCCAACAAGAACGACTACCGCAATCTCCTCGCGCCGCCGTCGGCGCTGCACTGGTTCGGTACCGACGGATTTGGCCGAGACATTCTTTCCCGTGTGATGCATGGCACCCGAATATCGCTGGGCATCGGCTTGTCGGTCGTGGTCATGACGGGCTTGCTGGGTGTGCTGCTGGGCACACTGGCTGGCTATGTACGCTGGCTGGACAACATCCTGATGCGCATCATGGATGGGTTGATGGCTTTCCCCGGTGTGTTGCTGGCGATCGCGCTCTCGGCAGCACTTGGGCCTTCGATCCTCAACGCGGTTATCGCGCTAACGGTGACCTTCACCCCGCGAACTGCCCGGGTGGTGCGAGCCAGCGTGCTGGTGATCCGCGAATTGCCCTATGTGGAAGCCGCGGTTGCGATCGGGGCAGGCAACCTGCGCATCATCTTTCGCTACATTCTGGCCAACGCGTTGTCGCCCTTGATCGTGCAGCTGACCTTCGTGTTTGCCGTGTCGATCCTTGCCGAAGCGATCCTCAGCTTCCTTGGTGTCGGACCAAGGCCGCCGGCACCTTCCTTGGGCAACATCATCGCCGAAGGGCGAAACTACCTTCAGGACGCGAGCTGGATTGCCCTTTTCCCGGGAATGGCGATCGCATGCGCGGTGCTCGGCCTCAATCTGATGGGGGACGGCTTGCGCGACGTAATCGATCCTAGACTAAGCAAGGTGCGTGATGCGGGCTGAGACATGACGGGTTCATTGCAAGGAAAAAGGGCCTTTGTCACAGCCGCGGGGCAGGGAATCGGCCGGGCGACGGCGCTCGCGTTTGCCGCCGAAGCGGCCCTGGTCACCGCCACCGATATCGATGGCGAAAAGCTGGCCTCGCTTTCCGCACACGGCATCAGCACCCGACAACTCGATGTGCTGGACCCACATGCGGTAGAAGATGCGCTGCGGGAGAGCGGCAGCCCCGATCTTCTTTTCAATTGCGCTGGTGTTGTGCATTCGGGATCTGTGCTCGACGCCTGGGACGACGACTTTGATTTCGCCGTCGCCCTCAACGTCAAAGCGATGGCGCGCACGATCCGCGCCGCCTTGCCCGCCATGCTCGAGCGGCAGGACGGCTGCATTATCAACATGGCATCAGTCGTTTCCAGCCTGAAGGGTGCTCCGAACCGATTTGTTTACGGCGTCACAAAAGCGGCGGTGATCGGCCTCACGAAGTCCGTCGCGGCAGATTTCGTTGCAAGTGGCATCCGGTGCAACGCGATCTGCCCCGGCACGGTCGACAGCCCGTCGCTGCAAGGCCGCATGCAGGCCGCCGGAGACTACGAGGCCGCGCGTGCAGCGTTCGTTGCGCGTCAGCCGATGGGCCGCCTGGGAACTCCGGAAGAGATTGCTTCTCTTGCCGTTCACCTCGCCGGCGCGAAGTTTACCACTGGACAGGTGCACGTGATCGATGGTGGCTGGTCGATGTAGCTGACGCAACTTGGCGTGTGTCCCTGAAGCTCGCAGGCTAACTCGTCGGCACGAAATTGTATCGGCGGACCAGACTACGAAAGCGTCGTTCATGACGGCGCTTTGCGGCGGCTGTTGGTCACGGGAGTCGCTTCAAAAGC
Source organism: Tianweitania sediminis (assembly GCF_017813335.1). Taxonomy (GTDB): domain Bacteria; phylum Pseudomonadota; class Alphaproteobacteria; order Rhizobiales; family Rhizobiaceae; genus Tianweitania; species Tianweitania sediminis. The sequence goes on from NZ_JAGIYY010000001.1 coordinate 1,435,465, forward strand.
GAACTGCCCGAACTGCTGACGCTTGAAGAGCGCGTCCTACGCACCTAAGTCTTTCGCTAGATCCACCGGCGCTTACCGAAGCACGGATTGCCGGATCTGAGTGTAAGACCAGCAGATAGCCGGGTGGTTCCGGCACGATCTTTCGGGCGTCACATGCCTGTGTAGGCTTCGGTCTTTAGAGCCGCACGAACGAACGATCTTTCGACATGCTTTCATCAGGGGCATGGCGAGAGATCGTGTTTCCACGGGTTCTCGCTTGCCTCGCTTTTAGAGGAAACGAGATGACCCCACCGAGAGGACCCACAAAGGCTTCGGCAAAGATTGCGGCTGCTCTGCGGACCGACTTCGAGCTCGTGATCGAGCTCATTCCAGTCACAAGCTTGAAGCCCTATGAGCGCAACGCGCGCACCCATAGCAAAGCGCAGGTCAAGCAGATCACAGCTAGCATTCGATCGGCAGGCTTTGTTAATCCGATCCTGATCGACGAGAACGACGAGATCATCGCCGGCCATGGACGCCTGGAGGCAGCCGTGTCGCTTGGCATGGAAACCGTCCCGGTCGTGCGGCTGGTTCATCTGACCTCCGCACAGAAGCGGACGCTGAGGCTCGCTGATAACAAGATTGCCGATAATGCCGGCTACAACCTTGAGCTCCTTGCCATGGAACTCAAGGAGCTGGTGATCGAAGAGAGCTTCGAGATCGAAGCGAGCGGCTTTTCCATCACCGAAGTGGATCGTTTGATCTTCGAACAGGAGAACGCGGCTGCCGACCCTGCCGACAGCTTCGCTGAACCAGAGCCGGTGGCTGTTTCACGACCTGGCGATCTGTTTCGCCTTGGAGTCCACCGCCTGCTGTGCGGTGATGCGCGCAAGCAGCAGGATCTGGAGCGGGTTTGCGGCCCGGATTTGATCGACATGGCGTTCCTGGATCCGCCCTACAACGTGCGTGTTGCGGAGATCGTTGGTCGCGGCAGCATCAAGCATGATGAGTTTGCCATGGCTTCAGGGGAAATGTCGACGCCGGAGTTTCGCTTCTTCTTGAAGGAAGCTCTGACGGCCGCCACCGCTTCGTCGCGCAATGGAGCCCTGCACTACATCTGCATGGACTGGAGGCACGTCGAGGACGTTCTTGCTGTTGGTGGTGAGGTCTATGGCTGCCTGATCAATATCGTGGTGTGGCAGAAGTCAAACGGCGGGCAGGGCAGCTTCTACCGCAGCGCTCATGAGATGATCCCGGTGTTCCGCGTTGGCGGCGAGCAGCATCTCAACACGATTGAACTCGGCCGCCATGGCCGCAACCGGAGCAACGTTTGGCAGTATGCCGGCGTCAACACGTTCGGCAAGGAACGCATGGCCGAGCTTGCCTCTCATCCGACAGTCAAGCCGGTCGCGATGGTGGTCGACGCGATCCGCGACTGCACCAAGCGCGGTGACCTGGTCCTTGATACGTTCGCCGGCTCCGGCACAACGATCGTGGCGTGCGAGCGCTCCGGGCGTGTTTGCCGAGCGGTTGAGTATTCGCCGGGCTATGTTGATGTGGCGATCCGGCGTTGGCAGACCTTCACCGGCAAGGATGCCGTTCACGTGGAAACAGGGCTGACCTTCGATGAGCTTGCCGCTGAGCGCGGGGAGGCCGCTTGATGGGAAAGCACCGGAAGAATCCCGATCGCGCGCAGTCACACTATTCGGTAGGTTACGGGAAGCCGCCGCTAGAGACCCGCTTTAAGAAGGGTGAGTCACGCCGAGGTGGTAGCAGAAAGGCGGGCAAGTCGTTGGCGGAGGAGATCAACGAACTGCTGCGCGAGAAGGTGCTCGTCACAGAAGGAGGCGTGCAGCGTCGCCTGTCGAAACGCACTGCCATCTTGAAGACAATGATTGCCAAAGCAGCGAAAGGCGACTTGAGGGCGGCTGACTTTCTTTTTCGCCAGGCGTCGGGTGCCGAGAACGCCCAGGTTTCGGACGAAGCGGAGATGCTGACCGCTGAAGATCTGGAAATGCTCGCCGACTACCTCCGTCGCCAAGAAAGGCATGAAAGCGGCGAGGAGGTGCCCGCCTCACCGGTGGAGCCCAGCGATGGTGCGTAGACCTTCTAACCGTCGCGAAGCATCCGAAAGGCCGCCGGAGAATATCCGGCGGCTCTTGCGCACTGATCTCGTCTCGTTCATCCGACGCTCGTTTCGCGAACTCAGCCCAACAACAACCTTCGCTCCCTCATGGCACATCGCGGCGATAGCATGGGAGCTTGAGCGGATCAGGTTAGGTGAAAACAGACGCTTGATCATCAACATGCCGCCCCGCAGCTTGAAGTCGATCTCGGCGTCAGTCGCGTTTCCTGCGTTCATTCACGGGCATGATCCCAGCTGTGAAATCGTGTGCGTGAGCTATGCCCAAGACCTGGCTGCAAAACTCCACAACGATTATCGTTCTCTGCTAACTTCGTCTTGGTATCGGTCAGTGTTTCCAAGAACGATGGTCGGCCGAAAAGATTCTGAAGCTGAAACGCATCTCACCGCCCGCGGTAGCCGATTGGCGACCTCTGTTGGGGGGACACTGACGGGACGCGGCGGGGACATCATCATCATCGATGATCCCCTGAAGCCGTCTGACGCGTCTTCAGAAAGCTCGCGCACACGGACCAACGAGTGGTTCGGATCCACGCTTCTGTCACGCCAGAATGATAAGCGGACCGCTGCCATCGTGATAGTTAGTCAACGCCTCCATAGCAACGATCTGGCGGGTCATGTCTTAGAGAACGATGGTGATAGCTGGACTCTTCTAAATTTGCCCGCCATCGCTCCGCGTGACGCTGCGATTCCCATCGGGAGAGATCGAGTGCACAACGTGAAGCATGGTGACGTCTTGCATCCAGAACGCGAACCGCGTGACGTCTTGGACGCGATTAGAAGGGAAATCGGCAGCGATCAGTTCGCAGCGCAGTATCTGCAGGAACCAGTGCCCCCTGGCGGAAATATGTTCAAGCGGTCATGGATCCGGCGGTATCATCACGCCCCCGCACAAAATGAAGGCCGCATCATTCAGAGTTGGGACACAGCTGCGAAAACGGGTCCTCAGAATGATTGGTCGGTTTGCACAACTTGGCAGATCATCAACGGCTGCTACTACCTGCTGGACGTTTGGCGGGACAAGGTTGAGTACCCGGCGTTGATCAGTGAGGCCAAATCTTTGGCCCATCGATTTAACCCGTACGTTGTCCTGGTTGAGGATACGAACATCGGGACCGCTCTGATCACCGAATTAAAGGCCGCCCGCGTTCGAACTGAACCCGTACAGGCGTCACAAAGCAAGGAAGCCCGCGCGGCCGTTGTCACAGCTATATTCGAACGTGGAGATGTGTGCTTTCCAGACTGGAAGCCATGGCTTGCGGAGTTGGAAGCGGAGCTGTTTGCTTTTCCTGGTGGACGCCACGACGATCAGGTCGACTCCATAAGTCAGGCGCTCACGCACGCTGTAAGAGGAAAGGGAGGAGTAGCCGTTTCCATAAGAGGCTACTTCTGATGTCCCGCAAATTTGCTGCTGCAGTCGATTCAATCACGCAATCAGAGATAGGAGCTGACGTTGCCCCCGTGGATGCCTTCGGTTTGAACTGGACTCCGTCGACAGGAGACGGAGATGAAGAGAAGCCGGTTCACGGAAGACCAGATCATCGGTGTGCTGAAGGAGCACCAGGCGGGAA
>NZ_JAGIYY010000010.1 GCF_017813335.1 Tianweitania sediminis
GCCGATCGAAGACGTGTTCTCGATCTCGGGCCGCGGCACGGTTGTGACCGGTCGCGTTGAGCGCGGCATCGTGAAGGTGGGTGAAACGGTTGAGATCGTGGGCATCCGCGCGACATCGTCGACCACGGTGACGGGCGTTGAGATGTTCCGCAAGCTGCTGGACCAGGGCCAGGCTGGCGACAACATCGGTGCGCTGGTTCGCGGCGTTGACCGTGACGGCGTTGAGCGTGGCCAGGTTCTGGCCAAGCCGGGTTCTGTGAAGCCGCACAAGAAGTTCAAGGCGGAAGCTTATATCCTGACCAAGGATGAAGGTGGCCGTCACACGCCGTTCTTCACGAACTACCGTCCGCAGTTTTATTTCCGCACCACCGACGTGACGGGCATCGTTTCGTTGGCCGAAGGCACGGAAATGGTGATGCCGGGCGACAATGTGACGGTTGACGTGGAACTGATCGTTCCGGTTGCGATGGAAGAAAAGCTGCGCTTCGCGATCCGCGAAGGCGGCCGCACCGTCGGCGCTGGCGTCGTCATCTCCATCACCGAGTAATCAAGGCACGGGCTCCTCTCACGGCTGCAAGGCAGTCGTGAGATGGCAGCGCAAGGAAGTGACGCAATGAACGGACAAAATATCCGCATCCGCCTGAAAGCGTTCGACCATCGCGTGCTCGACGCTTCCACGCGTGAGATCGTTTCGACGGCAAAACGTACGGGTGCGAATGTACGCGGACCGATCCCGCTCCCGACCCGCATCGAGAAGTTCACCGTGAACCGCTCGCCGCACATCGACAAGAAGAGCCGCGAACAGTTCGAGATGCGCACCCACAAGCGTCTTCTCGACATCGTGGATCCGACCCCGCAAACGGTAGACGCGCTGATGAAGCTCGATCTCGCCGCTGGCGTGGATGTTGAGATCAAGCTTTAGGATGCTTTCGCGACAGGCTTGTGACGCGAGAGCGTGGGCAGCCTGAGGAAGAACAAGAGACGTGGACGGCTGCGGCCGACAGCGAACTCTGAAGGAAACGAACCGATGCGTTCAGGTGTAATTGCACAGAAGTTGGGGATGACGCGCATCTACAACGATGCCGGCGAGCATGTGCCCGTGACGGTTCTCCGCATGGAGAACTGCCAGGTGGTCGCTCAGCGCACCCAGGAAAAGAACGGCTACACGGCCGTGCAGCTTGGCGTTGGCCTTGCGAAGGTGAAGAACACCTCCAAGGCGCTGCGTGGGCATTTTGCCGGCGCGTCCGTCGAGCCCAAGGCGAAAGTCGCCGAGTTCCGGGTGACCCCCGACAATCTGCTGGATGTCGGCGCAGAGATCACGGTTGACCACTTCGTGGCTGGCCAGAAGGTCGATGTCACCGGCACCTCGATCGGCAAGGGCTTCCAGGGTGTTATCAAGCGTCACAACTTCGGTGGTGGCCGCGCAACCCACGGTAACTCGGTATCGCACCGCGTTCACGGCTCGACTGGCCAGCGCCAGGATCCGGGCAAGGTGTTCAAGGGCAAGAAGATGGCCGGCCACATGGGCGACGTTCGCGTCACCACCCAGAATGTGGAGATCGTCTCGACCGATACCGATCGTGGCCTCATCCTGATCCGCGGCGCCGTGCCGGGCTCCAAGGGTGCCTGGATCATGGTCCGTGATGCAGCCAAGGTGGCTTTGCCCGACAATGCGCCGAAGCCGGCTGCCATTCGCGCTGCCGCCGCTCAGGCTTCCAACGAAGCTCCGGCTACTGAAGGGGCCGAATAATGGATCTGACGGTTAAAACACTTGCCGGCGGCGATGCCGGGCAGCTCCAGCTGAACGAAGGCATCTTCGGCCTTGAGCCACGCGACGACATTCTCGCTCGCGTTGTTCGCTGGCAGCTTGCCAAGCGCCAGCAGGGCACACACCAGACCAAGGGCCGCGCGGACATTTCGCGCACTGGCGCTAAGATGTACAAGCAGAAGGGAACGGGCCGCGCTCGTCACTCTTCGGCACGTGCGCCGCAGTTTCGCGGTGGTGGTAAGGCTCACGGCCCGGTTTCGCGCTCCCATGAGCACGATCTGCCGAAGAAGGTTCGTGCGCTTGGCCTGAAGCATGCCTTGTCTGCAAAGGCGAAGGCTTCGAGCCTGATCGTGATCGATGATCTCGCCGTGCAGGATGCCAAGACCAAGGCGCTGCTCGCCAACTTCGCCACGCTTGGGCTGACCAATGCGCTGGTGATCGGTGGCGCCGAGCTCGACCAGAACTTCGCCCGGGCTGCCTCGAACATCCCGAACATCGACGTGCTGCCGATCCAGGGCATCAACGTTTACGACATCATGCGCCGCGGTACGCTTGTTCTTTCCAAGTCGGCCGTGGAAGCTCTCGAGGAGCGCTTCAAATGACGGACCTGCGCCATTACGACGTGATCGTCAGCCCGGCGATCACCGAGAAGTCCACGATGGCTTCCGAATACAACCAGATCGTCTTCAACGTGGCGAAGAAGGCTTCCAAGCCCGAAATCAAGGCCGCTGTTGAAGCTCTGTTCAACGTCAAGGTCACGGCAGTGAACACGCTCGTCCGCAAGGGCAAGGTGAAGCGCTTCCGCGGCACCGTCGGCCAGCAGGGCGACGTAAAGAAGGCCGTAGTGACCCTGGCGGACGGCGACTCGATCGACGTTTCGACGGGTCTGTAAGAAGGCCGGAAGGACAAGAACAATGGCACTCAAGTCATACAATCCGACGACGCCGAGCCAGCGCCAGCTGGTTATCGTCGATCGTTCCGCGCTCTACAAAGGCAAGCCGGTCAAGGCGTTGACCGAGGGTCTGACCAAGAGCGGCGGTCGCAACAACTACGGTCGCATCACCGCCCGCTTCATCGGCGGCGGTCACAAGCGCTCTTACCGCATCATCGACTTCAAGCGTCGCAAGTTCGACGTGACTGGGACGGTGGAGCGTTTGGAATACGATCCGAACCGCACGGCCTTTATCGCGCTCATCCGCTATGAAGATGGCGAGCTGGCTTACATTCTTGCTCCGCAGCGTATTGCTGCCGGTGACAAGGTGGTGGCGGGCGCTTCCGTTGACGTGAAGCCGGGCAACGCAATGCCGCTGCAGGCCATGCCGGTCGGCACCATCATCCACAACGTGGAGATGAAGCCGGGCAAGGGTGGTCAGATTGCACGGTCTGCTGGTGCCTACGCCCAGTTGGTCGGTCGCGACCAGGGCATGGCAATCCTGCGCCTCAACTCCGGTGAACAGCGCATCGTTCATGGCACCTGCATGGCGACCGTCGGCGCGGTGTCCAACCCGGATCACGGCAACATCAACGACGGCAAGGCTGGTCGCACGGTTTGGCGCGGCAAGCGCCCGCACAACCGCGGCGTTGTCATGAACCCGGTCGATCACCCGCACGGCGGTGGTGAAGGCCGCACCTCTGGTGGTCGCCATCCGGTGTCCCCGTGGGGCAAGCCGACCAAGGGCAAGAAGACGCGGTCCAACAAGGCGACCGATAAATTCATCATGCGCTCGCGCCACCAGCGCAAGAGCTAAGAATAGAGGTACGCAGCAGTGACCCGTTCAGTCTGGAAAGGCCCGTTCATTGACGGCTATCTCCTGAAGAAGGCCGACAAGGTTCGCGAAGGCGGCCGCAGCGAAGTGATCAAGATGTGGAGCCGTCGCTCCACCATCCTGCCGCAGTTCGTTGGCCTCACCTTCGGTGTTTACAACGGCCAGAAGCACATTCCGGTCGCCGTGTCCGAGGACATGGTCGGCCACAAGTTCGGTGAGTTCGCTCCCACCCGGACCTATTACGGTCATGGCGCGGACAAGAAGGCGAAGAGGAAGTAACATGGGCAAGGCCAAAGCTCCGCGCCGGCTTGCTGACAACGAGGCGCGCGCCGTTCTGCGCACCATCCGTATCAGCCCGCAGAAGCTGAACCTCGTTGCCGCGCTGATCCGCGGCAAGAAGGTCCAGACCGCGCTGTCGGATCTGGAGTTCTCGCAGAAGCGCATCTCCGGCACCGTCAAGAAGACGTTGGAATCGGCGATCGCTAATGCCGAGAACAATCACAACCTCGATGTCGACGCCCTGGTGGTTGCTGAGGCTTATGTCGGCAAGTCGATCGTGATGAAGCGCTTCCACACCCGTGGTCGTGGCCGCGCCAGCCGCATCGAGAAGCCATTCGCGCACCTGACGATCGTTGTGCGCGAGAAGGAAGAGAAAGTGGAGGCTGCCTGATGGGCCAGAAAGTCAACCCGATCGGTCTGCGCCTCGGCATCAACCGCACGTGGGACTCGCGCTGGTACGCGAACACCGGCGAGTACGGTCAGTTGCTCCATGAGGATCTGAAGATCCGCAAGTACTTGATGAGCGAGCTCAAGCAGGCTGCGATCTCCAAGGTTGTGATCGAGCGTCCGCACAAGAAGTGCCGCGTCACAATTCATGCCGCGCGTCCGGGCCTCATTATCGGCAAGAAGGGTGCGGACATTGAAAAGCTTCGCAAGAAGCTCACGGAGATGACCAAGTCCGAAACGCACCTCAACATCGTTGAAGTGCGCAAGCCGGAGATTGACGCAACGCTGGTTGCCCAGTCGATCGCCCAGCAGCTCGAGCGCCGCATTGCGTTTCGCCGCGCCATGAAGCGCGCCGTGCAGTCGGCAATGCGTCTCGGTGCCGAAGGCATCCGCATCAACTGCTCGGGCCGTCTCGGCGGCGCGGAAATCGCACGTATGGAATGGTACCGCGAAGGTCGCGTGCCACTGCACACGCTGCGCGCCGACGTTGATTACGGGACGGCTGAAGCCCACACCGCCTATGGCATCTGTGGCGTCAAGGTTTGGGTCTTCAAGGGCGAGATCCTGGAACACGATCCGATGGCGTCGGAGCGTCGCGCGACCGAAGGCGAGCAGTCTTCGTCTAATCGCCGCCGCGAGAACGCGTAAGCGGTCGCAAGGAAATTTGGAGTAGAGAACAATGCTGCAGCCAAAGCGCACAAAGTTCCGCAAGCAGTTCAAGGGCCGTATCCACGGCCTGGCCAAGGGCGGCACCGACCTGAACTTCGGTGGCTTTGGTTTGAAGGCGCTTGAGCCGAACCGTGTCACTGCACGCGAGATCGAGGCGGCCCGCCGCGCGATTACTCGCGAAATGAAGCGCCAGGGTCGCGTCTGGATCCGGGTATTCCCGGATCTGCCGGTGACCTCGAAGCCGACCGAAGTCCGCATGGGTAAGGGCAAGGGCGCAATCGATTACTGGGCATGCCGGGTCAAGCCTGGTCGCGTGATGTTCGAGATCGATGGCGTTCCGGAAGAAACGGCGCGCGAGGCTCTTCGCCTTGGTGCTGCCAAGCTTTCGGTTAAAACGCGCTTCATCCAGCGCATCGCAGAATAAGGAAGGGCGAGGATCATGAAGACCGCCGACGTCCGGGCGATGAGCCAGGATCAGATGAACGACAAGCTGGCTGAGCTCAAGAAGGAGCAGTTCAACCTGCGCTTCCAGAAGGCGACCGGCCAGATGGAAAAGACAGCCCGCGTCAAGCAGATCCGCCGCGACATTGCGCGGATCAAAACGATCGCCGCCGAGCAGTCGGCCGGTCAGAAGGCATAAGGAAGACAACGATGCCAAAGCGCGTGATGCAGGGCACTGTGGTCAGTGACAAGAACGAGAAGACGGTTGTGGTCAAGGTGGAGCGTCGCTTCACCCACCCGGTCATGAAGAAGACCATCCGTATGTCTAAGAAGTACAAGGCTCATGATGAGGGCAACGACCACAAGGTGGGCGATGTCGTTTTCATCCAGGAGTCGGCACCGATTTCGCGTGATAAGCGCTGGGTCGTGATTTCGGCCGAAGAAGCCAAGTAAGAACAGTTGACAAGCCGGGGAGGGTGCAAGCCTTCCCTTTGAAAAAGAAGAAGGCGGCCAGTCATGATTCAGATGCAGTCGAACCTCGACGTGGCGGATAATTCCGGTGCGCGTCGCGTCATGTGCATCAAGGTGCTGGGCGGTTCCAAGCGCAAGTACGCTTCCGTGGGCGACGTTATCGTCGTGTCCATCAAGGAAGCGATCCCGCGGGGCCGCGTAAAGAAGGGTGACGTGATGAAGGCCGTCGTGGTTCGCACCGCGAAGGACATTCGCCGTCCCGATGGCAGCGTGATCCGCTTCGACAAGAATGCGGCCGTGCTGATTGACAACAAGAAAGAGCCGATCGGTACGCGTATCTTCGGGCCGGTTCCGCGCGAGTTGCGCGCCAAGAACCACATGAAGATCATCTCGCTCGCGCCAGAAGTGCTCTGAGGAGAACGGACCAATGAACAAGATCCGCAAAGGCGACAAGGTCGTCGTCCTCTCGGGCAAGGACAAGGGCCGCAGCGGCGAAGTGCTGCAGGTCATGCCCAAGGACGACAAAGCACTCGTCCGTGGCGTCAACATCGTGCGCAAGCACCAGAAGCAGACGCAAGCACAGGAAGGCGGCATCATTTCCAAGGAAGCCCCCATCCACCTGTCCAACATTGCGCTCGCCGATCCGAAGGATGGCAAGCCGACGCGTGTCGGCTTCGATGTCCGCGACGGCAAGAAGGTGCGCATTTCCAAGCGCTCGGGAGACGTGATCAATGGCTGAGCAGCAATACACGCCGCGCCTGAAGACGCTTTACCAGGATACGATCAAGGCAGCGCTGCAGGAGCAGTTCTCCTACGCCAACGAGATGCAGATCCCGCGCCTCGACAAGGTCGTGATCAACATGGGCGTGGGCGAAGCAACCGCCGACTCCAAGAAGCCTTCCGTGGCAGCCGAGGACCTCGCCCTGATCGCCGGCCAGAAGGCTGTTGTGACGCGGGCCCGTACCTCCATCGCCGGCTTCAAGGTTCGCGAGAACATGCCGATCGGCGCCAAGGTGACGCTTCGCAAGGAGCGCATGTACGAGTTCGTCGACCGCCTGGTCACAATCGCCTTGCCGCGCGTTCGCGACTTCCGCGGCCTGAACCCGAAAAGCTTCGATGGCCGCGGCAACTTCGCCATGGGCATCAAGGAACACATCGTGTTCCCCGAGATCAACTACGACAAGGTCGACCAGATCTGGGGAATGGACATCATCGTTTGTACGACTGCGGCAACGGATGACGAGGCGAGGGCACTCCTCAAGGCCTTGAACTTCCCGTTCCGCCAGTAACGGCTACGAGCAAAGGATTATCTGAATGGCAAAGACCAGCTCAGTCGAGAAGAACAAGAAGGTCCGCAAGACGGTCAAGCGTTACGCTGCCCAGCGCAAGGCGCTGAAGGACCTGATCATGGACCAGGACAAGCCGATCGAAGAGCGCTTCCGCGCGCAGCTGAAGCTCGCAGCGCTGCCGCGCAACTCGGCCAAGGTCCGTATTCGGAACCGCTGCGAGGTTACGGGTCGTCCGCGCGCCTATTACCGCAAGCTCGGTATGTCGCGTATTGCCTTGCGTGATCTGGGCTCCGTGGGTGCGATCCCCGGCCTGGTCAAGTCGAGCTGGTAAGGGGAACACGTTATGTCGATGACAGATCCTCTCGGCGATATGCTGACCCGTATCCGCAACGCCCTCGGCCGCCGCAAGCAGACGGTTTCAACCCCGTCGTCGCGTTTGCGCCAGCGCGTTCTGGATGTGCTGAAGTCCGAAGGTTACATTCGCGATTATTCGGTGTCTGATTTCGAGAACGGCAAGTCCGAGATCGAGATCCAGCTGAAGTATCACGAAGGTGCTCCGGTGATCCGCGAGATCACCCGCATTTCGAAGCCGGGCCGTCGCGTCTATGTTTCGATGAAAACCATTCCGCACGTGGCCAACGGCCTCGGCATCTCGATCCTGTCGACGCCCAAGGGCGTAATGGCCGATCACGAGGCGCGCGAGCAGAACGTCGGCGGCGAAATCCTCTGCCAGATCTTCTGATCGGCGGACAAGAAGAACGAGGACAAGACCAATGTCTCGTATTGGCAAGAAACCGGTTCCGGTCCCGCAGGGCGTGACCGCAAACGTGAACGGCCAGACCGTCACGGCAAAGGGCCCGAAGGGCGAGCTCAACTTCGTCGTCAATGACGAAGTGCTCGTGAAGATGGAAGGCAGCGACATCTCGGTGGAGCCGCGCGACCAGTCCAAGGACGCGCGCTCCAAGTGGGGCATGTCGCGCACCCAGATCGTCAACATCCTGACGGGTGTCGACAAGGGTTTCGAGCGCCGTCTCGAAATCACGGGCGTCGGCTATCGTGCCGCCATGCAGGGCAAGAACCTGCAACTGGCCCTTGGCTTCAGCCATGACGTCGTTTACGAGACGCCGCAGGGCATCACCATCGCGACGCCGAAGCCGACGGAAATCGTCGTCACCGGCATCGACAAGCAGGCGGTGGGCCAGGTCGCTGCCGAGATTCGCGAGTATCGCGGTCCCGAGCCCTACAAGGGCAAGGGCGTGCGCTATGCTGGCGAGCGGATTGTCCGCAAGGAAGGCAAGAAGAAGTAAGGATCGCCGGTTATGGCCAACAAAGTTGCTCTCAAGAAGCGCGCCTCCCGCATCCGCCGTCAGATCAAGGCGGTTTCCGGTGATCGTCCGCGCTTGTCCGTTCATCGCTCGTCGAAGAACATCTATGCGCAGGTCATCGATGATGCCAGCGGTCACACGCTGGCTGCGGCGTCCACCCTCGAGAGCGATCTCAAGGGCTCGCTGAAGACCGGTGCTGACGCGGCGGCTGCTGCTGCTGTCGGCAAGCTCGTTGCCGAGCGCGCGACGAAAGCGGGTGTCACGCAGGTCGTGTTCGACCGTGGCGCCTACATCTTCCATGGCCGCGTCAAGGCCCTGGCGGAAGCTGCCCGCGAAGGCGGTCTCAGCTTCTAAGACCTGGATTAGTCGCCCCAGCCGGTGCTTTCACGCGCCGGCTGGATTTTATTTCAGCTGTGCTTCCGGAAAAGAACAAGGAACAGGATATGGCACAAGAACGTCGGGAAGGCGGCCGCGAGCGCCGCGACCGCGAAGAGCGTGATGACGGTTTCGTCGACAAGCTCGTTCACATCAACCGTGTTGCCAAGGTCGTAAAGGGTGGTCGTCGCTTCGGCTTCGCCGCACTCGTCGTCGTCGGCGATCAAAAGGGCCGCGTAGGCTTCGGCCACGGCAAGGCACGTGAAGTGCCTGAAGCGATCCGCAAGGCGACTGAAGCTGCCAAGCGCGATTTGATCTTCGTGCCGCTGCGCTCGGGCCGGACGCTCCACCACGACGTGGAAGGCCGCCACGGCGCCGGACGTGTTCTGCTTCGCGCCGCAAAGGCCGGTACCGGTATCATCGCCGGTGGTCCGATGCGCGCTGTGTTTGAAACGCTCGGCATGCACGACGTGGTCGCTAAGTCGATGGGGTCTTCGAACCCGTACAACATGGTTCGTGCGACGTTTGACGCCCTGAAGAGCCAGGTGCATCCTAAGGATGTCGCCGCTGCTCGCGGGATCAAGTTCTCGACCCTCCAGGCTCGTCGCGGCACTGCCGTCACGGCTGAAGAATAAGGAGCGGGATCATGGCAAAAAGCGAAGGCGCCAAGACGCTCGTCGTTGAGCAGATCGGAAGCCCGATCCGCCGTCCCAAGGAACAGCGCGCAACGCTGATCGGACTGGGATTGAACAAGATGCACCGCCGCAGCACTCTGGAAGACACCCCTTCCGTGCGCGGCATGATCGCCAGCGTGCAGCACCTCGTCCGCATCGTGGACGAGGCCTGAGCGAGGAGGCCAACATGAAACTCAATGAAATCCGCGACAACGAAGGCTCCACCTATTCGCGCAAGCGTTTGGGTCGCGGCATCGGCTCTGGGTCTGGCAAGACCGGCGGCCGCGGCGTCAAGGGTCAGAAGGCACGCTCCGGGGTTGCCATCAACGGCTTCGAGGGCGGCCAGATGCCGCTTTATCGTCGCCTTCCGAAGCGCGGCTTCAACAACCTTTTCCGCAAGGATTTTGCGGCGGTTTCGCTGAAGCGGATCCAGGCGGCTGTTGACGCTGGCAAACTTTCTGCTGACGAAACCGTCACGGGCGAAGCTCTGGTGAAGGCCGGCGTTCTGCGCCGTGCCAAGGACGGCGTTCGCCTTCTCAGCGATGGCGAACTGACCTCCAAGCTGTCCTTCGACGTAGCGGGCGCTAGCAAGACCGCGCGCGAAAAGATCGAGAAGGCCGGCGGCTCGCTGAAACTGCCAGAAGCTGCCGCTGAGTAGGTGGTGATGGTCTGGTGGGGATGACCCGCCGGACCGTGCTTGCATCTTTTCCTGCCGGAGCCTATCTCGGGATTTCGGCGAAACGCGGCGCCCGCTTTGTCGGGCGCCTTGTTGCGTAAGGAAGCGCCTTCACACGGCGCGAGCGGAGACTTCCCCATGGCATCTGCTGCAGAGCAGCTCGCATCGAACCTGAACTTCTCTGCCTTTGCCAAGGCCGAGGATCTCAAGCGTCGCATCTGGTTCACCATCGGCGCGCTGCTTGTTTACCGGCTCGGCACCTATATACCGATGCCTGGCATCAATCCCGACGCTTTCGCGCAGGCCTTCCAGCAGCAGTCTGGCGGCGTGCTTGGCATGTTCAACATGTTTGCGGGCGGTGCGGTTGAGCGCATGGCGATCTTCGCGCTCGGCATCATGCCCTACATCTCCGCTTCCATCATCGTGCAGCTCATGACCTCGGTGATTCCGAGCCTTGAAGCGCTGAAGAAGGAAGGCGAGGCGGGCCGCAAGGTTATCAACCAGTACACCCGCTACGGCACCGTGCTTCTGGCGACCGTGCAGGCCTACGGCATCGCGGTCGGGCTTGAAAGCGCAGCCAACCTTGTGGTCGATCCCGGCTGGTTCTTCCGGCTTTCCACCGTGATCACGCTCGTGGGGGGCACCATGTTCCTGATGTGGCTGGGAGAACAGATCACCGCCCGCGGCATCGGCAATGGTATCTCGCTGATCATCTTCGCTGGCATCGTTGCCGGACTGCCGGTTGCCATCAGCGGGACGCTTGAACTTGGCCGCACCGGCGCGCTGTCCACTGGACTGATTCTCGCCATCCTCATCCTTGCGGTGGCGGTGATCGCCATCATCGTGTTCTTTGAGCGCGCACAACGTCGGCTGCTGATCCAGTATCCAAAGCGCCAGGTCGGCAACCGGATGTTCCAGGGCGACACGTCGCATCTGCCGCTGAAGCTCAACACGGCGGGCGTGATTCCGCCGATCTTCGCCTCGTCGCTGCTGCTGTTGCCGGCAACGGCCGCCGGCTTCACGAACAGCACGGAATTGCCGGGCTGGGCTGGCAGCGTGCTCGCGGCCCTGGGGCACGGTCAGCCGCTTTACATGCTGCTTTATGCGGCGCTGATCATGTTTTTCTGCTTCTTCTACACGGCCATCGTCTTCAATCCGAAGGACACGGCTGACCAGCTCAAGAAGCATTCGGGCTTCATCCCGGGCTATCGCCCTGGCGAGCGCACGGCAGACTATATCGATTACGTCCTGACACGCATTACGGTGGTCGGCGCGATCTACATCACTCTGGTTTGCTTGCTGCCGGAGTTCCTGATTTCGGCCACCGGTGTCCCGTTCTATCTTGGCGGCACCTCGCTTCTGATCGTTGTCAGCGTCACGCTTGATACCGTCGCGCAGATCCAGGGCCATCTGGTCGCACATCAGTACGAGGGACTGATCAAGAAGTCGAAGCTACGTGGAGGGAAGAGGGGACGATGAGGCTTATTCTGCTTGGACCCCCGGGGGCGGGTAAAGGCACGCAGGCGCAGCGCCTAGTGGAGCGGCACGGAATCCCGCAGCTTTCAACGGGAGACATGCTGCGTGCCGCTGTCAAGGCTGGGTCGGACGTCGGGCTAAGAGCGAAGGCGGTTATGGACTCCGGTCAACTCGTGTCCGACGACATCGTCAACCAAATCGTGTCGGAGCGGGTGGAGCAGCCGGATTGTGCGAAAGGCTTCATTCTCGATGGCTTTCCCCGTACGGTTCCGCAGGCGGAAGCCCTGAACGACATCCTCGCTGCCAAAGACATGAAGCTCGACGCGGTCGTTGAGTTGAAGGTGGATGAGGCTGCTTTGATGCAGCGCATCGAGAAGCGCGTAGCCGATACGGTTGCCGCGGGCGGGGTGGTCCGGGCGGATGACAATGCGGAAGCCTTCGCCAAGCGTCTTGAAGAGTACCGCGCGAAAACCGCGCCTCTGTCTTCCTATTACGAGAAGACCGGGCAGTTGCGAACCGTTGATGGCATGGCCGACATGGATGTGGTGACTGCAGCGATCGAAGAGATCGTGGGCGGGCGCTGAGGCGCCGGCCGAAAACGAAGTACCGGCTGTTGACGAGTCGCCGTGTTCGCACTATACGGGCGGCCTGCTATCAGACACGTGGCTGAATGGCCTCTCCGGTTGTGGCATTGACGTCGCGACCGAACAACCCGCAAGGGCCGGCCTCCACCGGACGCGGGATAATCAATCGCCGGTTCAACCGGCCGACATGGAGTAGACACATGGCTCGTATCGCGGGCGTTAACATCCCGACCAACAAGCGCGTCGTTATTGCGCTGCAGTACATTCACGGCATCGGCAAGCATTTTGCTCAGGAGATCGTCGACAAGGTCGGCATCCCCGCCGAACGCCGCGTCAACCAGCTGACCGACGCTGAAGTCCTGCAGATCCGCGAAGCGATTGATCGTGATTACCAGGTAGAAGGCGATCTTCGCCGCGAAACCTCGATGAACATCAAGCGCCTGATGGACCTCGGTTCGTATCGCGGCTTGCGTCACCGCCGCAACCTGCCGGTTCGCGGCCAGCGCACGCATACGAATGCGCGCACCCGCAAGGGTCCGGCTAAGGCAATCGCCGGCAAGAAGAAGTAATCGGCGAGGCGACTATGCGGATTAGGCGAACAGGTGAATGATGGGGCAAAGCCTCCCCTATTCACCTATTTGCCTGCTCACTTAGTCGCTTCGTAAGGTGGAGCCGCTGGCACTACGGCGGCGTAGAGATCAATAAGAAAGGACTACCATGGCCAAGGATGCCGGTCGCATTCGCCGTCGCGAACGCAAGAACATCTCGTCGGGCGTCGCCCACGTGAACTCGACCTTCAACAACACGATGGTGACGATCACCGACGCGCAGGGCAATGCGATCGCTTGGTCGTCGGCTGGCGCGCAGGGCTTCAAGGGTTCGCGTAAGTCGACCCCTTTCGCTGCTCAGATGGCTGCTGAAGATTGCGCCAAGAAGGCGCAGGAACACGGCATGCGCACGCTTGAGGTTGAAGTGTCGGGCCCGGGCTCGGGTCGTGAGTCCGCGTTGCGCGCCCTTCAGGCTGCCGGGTTCACCATCACCTCGATCCGCGACGTGACGCCGATCCCGCACAATGGCTGCCGCCCGCGCAAGAAGCGCCGCGTCTAAGCCGCACCAATCTGAGCCGCGATTGCGCCGGGCAGCTTGCCTGGCGTTTCGTGGTTTCTCCGAGCCGATGATTGCCACGATTGGATGGTGGCAACGCAGGAAGGAATGAAACGAATGATCCAGAAAAACTGGCAAGAACTGATCAAGCCGAACAAGGTCGAGTTCTCATCGAAGAACAAGACGTTGACGACGCTTGTTGCCGAGCCGCTTGAGCGTGGTTTCGGGTTGACGCTGGGCAACGCCCTGCGTCGCGTGCTGCTTTCTTCGCTTCGCGGTGCTGCTGTCACCGCCGTGCAGATTGACGGCGTGCTGCATGAATTCTCCTCGATCCCCGGCGTCCGCGAAGATGTCACGGACATCGTGCTGAACATCAAGGAAATCGCCATCCGCATGGAAGGCGATGGACCCAAGCGCATGGTCGTGCGCAAGTCGGGACCAGGAACGGTGACAGCCGGCGACATCCAAACGGTGGGCGATGTCGAGATCCTCAATCCCGACCACGCGATCTGCACGCTCGACGAGGGCGCGGAGATCCGCATGGAATTCACCGTGGATACCGGCAAGGGCTATGTACCCGCTGACCGAAACCGCGCCGAAGACGCGCCAATCGGCCTGATCCCGGTCGACAGCCTGTATTCGCCGGTGAAGAAGGTGTCCTACAAGGTCGAGAACACCCGCGAGGGCCAGGTTCTCGATTACGACAAGCTGACCATGTCGATCGAGACCAATGGTTCGATCACGGGTGAAGATGCTGTTGCGTTCGCTGCCCGCATCCTGCAGGACCAGCTCGGCCTGTTCGTCAACTTCGACGAGCCGCAGAAGGAGCAGGTTTCCGAGCAGGTCACGGAGCTTGCCTTCAACCCGTCGCTTCTCAAGAAGGTCGACGAGCTGGAGCTTTCGGTACGTTCGGCAAACTGCCTGAAGAACGACAACATCGTTTACATCGGCGACCTGATCCAGAAGTCGGAAGCAGAGATGCTGCGGACCCCGAACTTTGGCCGCAAGTCGCTGAACGAGATCAAGGAAGTTCTCGCTGCCATGGGTCTGCACCTTGGCATGGAAGTGGCCGAATGGCCGCCAGAGAACATCGACGATCTCGCCAAGCGTTACGAAGACCAGTATTGAGCCAACATCAGCCTGGAAGCGACTTCCGCTTTCCGGCTTAAACCCAAAGGAGATTAGCCATGCGCCATGGACGTGCCCATCGCCGGTTGAATCGGACCCATAGCCACCGCAAGGCACTGTTCACCAACATGGCTGCCTCGCTGATTGAACACGAGCAGATCGTGACGACGTTGCCGAAGGCCAAGGAGCTTCGCCCCATCGTGGAGAAGCTGGTGACCCTCGGCAAGCGTGGCGACCTGCATGCTCGCCGCCAGGCCATCAGCGCCATTGGCAGCGAAGCAATGGCCAAGCGCCTGTTCGACACCATTGCTCCGCGCTATGCCACCCGCAATGGTGGTTATCTGCGCATCATGAAGGCGGGCTTCCGTCATGGCGACAATGCTGCCATGGCTGTGATCGAATTCGTGGATCGCGATGTTTCCGCCAAGGGCGCGGCAGATCGTGCCCGTCACGAAGCTGAACAAGCCGAGGAAAACGAGGCGGCCTGATCGGCTTCCACGTATTCATTGACGATGAGAGGGGCCTTTCGGCCCCTTTTTCTTTCTTGAAGCACCAGGTGCCGTGTGATGTGTATGGCATCCCCGCCCTGATCGCTTACATAACCTGCGCTTGTTCGCAGGGATTCGGTTCATGCCTTTCTTTAAACGATCCGCCGTGGCTGCGTTCGGCCTCGCAACTCTGCTCCTGTTCGGCCAGTCGGCCATGGGCCAAGACAACGGAGGAGGCTTGCGCTCGCTCCTGCGCAATCTTCTTGGCAGCGAGCAGCCAGAAACGAGTCCTGTCGAGCCGGCAACGCCCGGCGAGCGGATGCGGCGGGTGCCATTCGGGCAAGAGGAACTCCAGCTTTCGTTTGCACCTCTGGTAAAGGCCACCGCTCCAGCCGTTGTGAATGTTTACGCGTCGCGGCAGCCGCAGGGGATGCGCTCGCCTTTTGCCGGCGATCCATTTTTCGAGCAGTTCTTCGGCCGGCAATTACCGCCGCGGGCCCAGTCGGCGTTGGGGTCCGGCGTTATTGTCGACCCTTCCGGTCTCGTGGTGACGAACTACCACGTCATCAAGGACGCCGACGAGATCCGCGTTGCGATGGCGGACGGACGGGAGTTTCAATCAAGCATTCTCCTGCGCGACGAGTCGCTCGATCTTGCGGTGCTTCAGATCGAGGGCGGGGGTACATTTCCGGTGGTGGCCGTTGGCGACTCCGAGGCTCTGCAGGTCGGAGACCTCGTTCTAGCGATCGGGAACCCGTTCGGCGTGGGGCAAACAACCACCAGCGGCATCGTGTCGGCGCTTGCGCGGACCCACATCGGCGTTAATGATTTCGGCTTCTTTATCCAGACCGATGCGGCCATCAATCCCGGCAATTCGGGCGGCGCGCTGATCGACATGGGCGGGCGGCTGGTCGGCATCAACACGGCGATCTACAGCCGCTCCGGCGGCTCGATCGGAATCGGCTTTGCGATCCCGTCGAACATCGTTCGCGCCGTTGTTGCCTCGGCAAAGGCCGGCAACGACTACTTCGAACGGCCCTATGTGGGCGCGACCTTCGACGCTGTCACGCCCAACATCGCAGAAGCGCTCGGAATGTCCCTCCCGCGCGGCGCGCTTGTTGCGGATGTGGCTGAAGAGGGACCGGCGGAAAAGGCCGGCCTGCGGGCGGGCGACGTCGTCCTTTCCATGAACGGGATGCCCATCTTGAACCCCGATGGGCTGGGTTACAGGCTTGCAACGCAGGAGATTGGAAGCACCGCCACCATGCGCGTGATGCGGTCCGGGGCTGAACGGGACGTCACCATTGAGCTCGCACGAGCACCCGAAAGCGAGGCGGGCGAGGTGGAGATCAGCGGGCCAAGTCCACTGGCAGGTGTGAGGGTTGCCGAGCTGTCGCCGGGTCTCGCCCAGCGCATCGGCATGCCCATCAACAAGGTCGGCGTGGTCGTGGTGGATGTGAAAGCGCCGTCACCAGCTGCTGACGTCGGCTTTCGGCCAAAGGACGTGATCCGCGAGGTCAATGACGTCGAGATTACAGGTGCGCAGGACCTCAGCGAAGCGACATCCGCCCGTGCACGCTGGTGGCGCCTTGTGATCGAGCGCGACGGGCGCCTGATCCAGCAGACCCTGCGCTTCTGATGGCTGATCTTTTCGGCGCCGGCGATGGAGCGAAACGGGGTGCGGCGGACCCGTCGCCGCGACCCCTTGCTGATCGTTTGCGCCCGAAGACGCTTGGCGAGGTGGTGGGGCAGGAACACATCACGGGAGAGGACGGCGTCCTTACACGGATGATCGCGTCCGGCTCGCTGGGCTCGATGATCTTTTGGGGACCACCCGGCACGGGCAAGACCACTGTCGCCCGGTTGCTTGCCCACCAAACCAACTTTGCCTTTGAACAGATCTCAGCCGTGTTCTCCGGCGTCGCCGACCTGAAAAAGGTGTTTGATGCGGCCAGGCTTCGCCGCGGCAATAGCCGACAGACCCTGCTTTTCGTGGATGAAATCCACCGCTTCAACCGGGCGCAGCAGGATTCGTTTCTGCCCGTCATGGAAGACGGCACGGTCGTGCTGATCGGTGCCACAACGGAGAACCCGTCCTTCGAGCTCAATGCGGCTTTGCTGTCGCGTGCACGCGTTCTGACCTTCAAAGCCCATTCGGAAGACAGCATCGGCAAGCTGCTGGCGCGTGCGGAGGAGGTGGAGAATAAGCCACTGCCGCTGGATGACGATGCGCGGGCAATGCTCATTCGCATGGCGGACGGCGACGGGCGTGCTTCCCTGACGCTGGCCGAGGAAGTCTGGCGCACTGCCAAACCCGGCGAGATCTTTGATGGTGGCGGACTCGTGCGGGTCGTGCAGCGCCGTGCCCCGGTCTACGACAAGAGCCAGGACGGCCACTACAATCTCATCTCGGCCCTTCACAAGTCGGTGCGCGGCTCCGACCCCGATGCGTCTCTGTATTACCTGGCCCGCATGCTCGATGCCGGCGAGAACCCGCTTTACATCGGCCGCCGCCTCGTGCGCATGGCTGTGGAAGACATCGGCCTTGCCGATCCCCAGGCATTGGTTATCGCCAACGCGGCCAAAGACGCCTTTGATTACCTCGGCTCGCCGGAGGGCGAACTGGCGCTGGCAGAAGCTTGCGTTTATCTGGCAACCGCGCCCAAGTCGAATGGCGTGTACACCGCCTTCAAGGCTGCCATGCGGGCCGCCAAGGAGCACGGTTCTCTCGTTCCGCCCAAGCACATCCTCAACGCGCCGACCAAGCTCATGAAGGACGAGGACTACGGACAGGGCTACGCCTATGACCATGACGAACCCGAAGCATTTTCCGGCCAGAACTATTTTCCGGAAAAGCTTGGCCGCCCGACCTTCTATGATCCGCCCGACCGCGGCTTTGAGCGGGAAATTCGCAAGCGATTGGATTATTGGTCGAAGCTTCGCCGGGAACGGCAGGGCTGAGGCCTGCTTCCACCCTTCAGCTTCCTAGGATGATCCCCATGAACGACTCCTCCGCCGCTGCTGACAAGCCGTTGACGACCCGCATCAAGCACGAGCTGGTTCGGCGCCGCTTGACTGTAAAGGCAGTCGATCGCCTGTCGCCCGGAATGGTGCGCATCCTGCTCGGGGGTGACGAATTGAAGGGCTTTACTAGCGCAGCTCCGGATGACCACATCAAGCTCTTCTTCGGCGACGACATGCGTGACTTCACGCCGCGCTTTTATGATCCGGAAGAGAACACGCTTGCGGTCGACTTCGTTCTTCACGCGGGCGGCCCGGCCGGCGACTTCGCGGCACGAGCGAAGGTCGGTGACCACCTCACCATCGGCGGTCCGCGTGGTTCCCTCGTCGTTTCGGATGAGGTGACGAGGTGGTTGCTGATCGGCGATGAAACGGCGCTGCCGGCGATCGCGCGGCGTCTGGAGGAGCTGCGGCCCGGCAACCGTGCGCAAGCCGTGGTTGTTGTTGCGGATCCCGACGAGGAACAGCCGCTCACATCACCCGCCGATTGCCGCGTCACCTGGGTGCACCGCCCCGCTTCACAAGCTGGCGACGCGACTGCCGTGATCGACGTGGTGCGGGCGCTCTTGCTTACACCTGACACTTTCATCTTCGTGGGGGCGGAAGCGTCGGTCGCCAAGGCTCTGCGGCATCATCTTCTTGAACGCGGACATCCGCGCGCCTGGATCAAGGCTGCAGGCTACTGGGTTAAAGGTGCGCCGGGTGAGCACCAGCCGCTGGACGACTGAGAATCCAAGCTTTGTTAAGTGATGCGGCTGTAGAGGTAAAGCATCCATCTGCAGGACGCTTATGTCACAAGCAAATCCCATCGCACTGATCAGCAGGAAGACTGGCAACTGGTGGGCTGACGATCGTCGCCATTGGTGTGCTTACTGCGGTGACAAGCTGGAGGGCAAAGCTGGTAGCACACCCAAAGCAACACGCGACCACGTTCTGCCGCGCGCCCACCTTGGACGTCACGTCACCATTCCGGCTTGCCGGCCTTGCAATCAGGCAAAGGCGAACACGAGCTTGCCCGACTTCCTCCTGACGCCGTACTTCGCATCTGTAAGAGCACGGGAACGATCGACACGCTGGCCACTGCGGGACCTTTGGCTCGTGATGGCCTTGGCGGCTGTGGAACAGGCGCGAAGCCTGAGCGATACCTGGCCCGACAGTTCGGCCTAGCGCCAGCTTGACCAAAGCCTCCGCCTGCGGGCATCTGAGGTCATGCTGAACTTCCTCCTTGTGGCACTCGGCGGTGCCTTGGGCGCATCGGCCCGCCACCTCGTCAGCCTTGGGGCGATCCGTGCCGGCCTAACCACCTTTCCCTGGCATACAACGGCCGTCAACATCCTTGGCTCGCTCGTCATGGGCGCGTTTATCGGCTGGTTGGCGCGACGCGGCAGTTCGTCAGACGCGTTGCGCTTGTTTGTGGCGACGGGGGTCCTTGGCGGCTTTACGACCTTCTCCGCCTTCTCCCTCGATTTTGCGACCCTGTGGCAGCGCGGAGAGCTAGGCTATGCCTTTGGCTACGCAGCCGGCAGCGTGCTTCTGTCGCTGATGGCCGTCTTCCTCGGTTTATGGCTCGCAAGGGTCATCCCCTGATGCTATGGCCGCCGCAAACGAGAGCACGAAGACATGGCCGGGGTTGAACAAAAAGCGGTAAGCGCAGACGAAGCCGGCATGCGCCTCGACCGCTGGTTCAAGGTTCATTATCCGGGCCTCGGCTTTGGGCACCTCCAGAAGCTTTTGCGCTCCGGCCAGGTGCGCGTGGATGGCGGCCGCGCCAAGGCGGATACGCGTATCCAACCCGGGCAAATGGTCCGTGTTCCCCCGTTGCCGATTGACGAAAAGGGGAGTCCCGGGCCGCTCACGGCAAAAACCATC
Organism: Tianweitania sediminis; assembly: GCF_017813335.1. Taxonomy (GTDB): domain Bacteria; phylum Pseudomonadota; class Alphaproteobacteria; order Rhizobiales; family Rhizobiaceae; genus Tianweitania; species Tianweitania sediminis. The sequence continues at coordinate 19,851 of NZ_JAGIYY010000010.1, forward strand.
CGCTCGCAGCAGGACGGCGACGTTCTGGCCAAGATGCTGATCTACGAAGACGACAAGGTTTTCGTGTTCAACAAGCCGTCGGGCCTCGCCGTGCAGGGCGGGTCCGGCGTCACAAGACACGTCGATGGCCTCCTGGAAGCCTGGCGTTCAAAGAAGGGTGAGAAGCCCCGCCTGGTGCATCGCCTTGATCGTGATACATCGGGGGTACTTGTTGTCGCCCGTACACGTCTGGCAGCCATGAAGCTCGCTGAAGCTTTTCGCGCGCGCGAAACCCGCAAGACCTACTGGGCACTCGTGAAAGGCGTTCCAAAGAACCGCGACGGAAAGCTTTCAACGTGGCTGGTCAAGGAACAAACCCCGGACGGTGATCGCATGCGCATCGCCGCACATGGGGAAAAGGGCGCTGATCACGCGGTGTCGTACTATCGTGTCGTTGATCAGGCCGGGCAGAACCTCAGCTGGCTTGAGATGGAGCCTTACACCGGGCGAACCCACCAGCTACGCGTTCATGCCTTGGAGCTTGGCTGCCCGATCATCGGGGATCCGAAATATTTCGAGGCCGATACGAATTGGGACTTTCCTGGCGGCATGCAGAACCGGCTTCACCTCCATGCGCGCCGGATCATCATCCCGCATCCGGAACGCGGCAAGCTTGACGTGACGGCCGAAATGCCACCCCACATGGTGCAAAGCTGGAACCTGATCGGCTTCGAAGAGGCAACCGGCAACGATCTGGCGTAAGTGCCTGTGTCGGTGCGGTTCTTCGCCGCTGGGATCTTGGATCCGAGGCGGCCAATACGCATCTTCGATGCGACGCTTCAAGCGCCCCGGGCGGGCGCAACCTTCCCTTCGAAAGCAAGATCATGCGTGACATCCTGAGCGACCTCGAAGACAGCAAGTTTCATTCGGACGTGGATCCAGTGAAGCGTGCCCAGCAGTTGACGAAGCCGGTAATGCCTAAACGCTTCTACAAGAGCGTCGACGTGGAGGAGGGTGAGGGCGGCTGGACGGTTCTGCTGGACGGGAAGGCAATCCGCACGCCTGCTCAGGCGCTCATCGTGTTGCCGACCGAAAATGCCGCCTTGCTGGTTGCTGCGGAGTTCAGCGCTCAGACAGACGTCGTGAACCTCGCGACCATGCCGGCTTATCGTCTGGTGAACACGGTGATCGACGGGGTCTCTGCGGACCCGCAGGCGGTGATCGAGGACATCATGCGCTTCGCATCGAGCGACATGACCTGTTACCGCGCCGATGCGCCGGATGCTCTCGTCGTTTCACAGTCCAGCGCATGGGATCCGGTGCTGGACTGGGCGCAGGAGCGCCTTGGAGCGCGGTTCACCTTGTCGGAAGGCGTGATGCATGTGGAGCAGCCGCGCGAAAGCATCGCGGCAATCGGCCACCACCTGCGTCAGGACGCCGATCCGTTTCGTTTGGCGTCGCTGCATGTGATGACGTCGATTAGTGGCTCGGCGCTGATCGCACTGGCGCTGGAGGCTGGCACGCTGTCGTTCGATCAGGCCTGGGCCGCGGCTCACGTTGACGAAGATTGGAACATCGCGCAATGGGGCGAGGACCAAGAAGCTGCCGCACGCCGCGCGTTCCGCAAGCGTGACATGGAAGCAGCTTACGCTGTTCTGGCGGCGCGCCGGGCGACCTAGCTAGCGCGACCCACTGCCCTCCATCAGTTCTTCCGGGTGTGATCGACCGATTGGATTTCCGTGTCGTGATACCAGCCGCTGCTCGCCATCACAGGCACCAGGGGGCGCATGGTGCTTGCAGCCGCGGCCTTGCCCTCGCTGCCGGCCGCGCGACGGCCTCCGAGTGGAAAATGGAAGATCTTTGCTGACGTTTGTTCCTGCGGGAGACGGGACATGAAAGGTTCCTTCTTCTGGCTCCTCGAACTCGAAGATGGGGTGCAGCATAGGTGATGAAAATAGATGCATCACATGATTATTCGTTGGGCAATCTATCACCCGAACCGTTTGGAAGGAGGCGAGAAAAGGCGTCGAAGCATTGGTTTCTGTGATGTTCCGGATCAACAGGCAGAATGGTTTGGCGGCAAACAGGTTCCGCTAAGGCGGTTTGTAGGGCTGAACGGATCCCGGTAGCAGGCCCTGCTCACTATGCTTCGAATTGGCACGCGGTTTGCAAAGGAGGTTGCGGAACCGCCGGTGCCTTCACGACCGGGACCGGTGCGGCAGTTCCAGGTCGTGGTTGCGAGAGGCTAGAATGACGAAGTACAAGCTCGAATATATTTGGCTGGACGGTTACACGCCTGTCCCCAATCTTCGCGGCAAGACGCAGATCAAGGAATTCGCTTCCTTCCCGACTCTGGAAGAGCTGCCGCTGTGGGGCTTCGATGGCTCATCGACCTTGCAGGCTGAAGGACACTCCTCGGATTGCGTTCTCAAGCCGGTCGCCTTGTATCCCGATCCGGCGCGCACCAATGGCGTGCTGGTGATGTGCGAAGTCATGATGCCGGATGGCGTGACCCCGCACGCCTCCAACAGCCGTGCCACGATCCTTGATGATGATGGCGCATGGTTCGGCTTCGAACAGGAATACTTCTTCTACAAGGACGGCCGTCCGCTCGGCTTCCCCGCGTCCGGCTATCCTGCGCCACAAGGCCCGTATTACACGGGCGTCGGCTACAAGAATGTCGGCGACGTGGCTCGCCAGATCGTTGAAGAGCACCTCGACCTTTGCCTCGCGGCTGGCATCAACCACGAAGGCATCAACGCCGAAGTGGCCAAGGGCCAATGGGAATTCCAGATCTTCGGCAAGGGCTCGAAGAAAGCCGCGGACCAGATCTGGATGGCGCGTTACCTACTCCTGCGCCTAACCGAGAAATACGGCATCGACATCGAGTTTCATTGCAAGCCGCTCGGCGACACTGACTGGAACGGCTCGGGCATGCATTGCAACTTCTCGACCGCCTATATGCGCGAAGTCGGCGGCAAAGAGTATTTCGAGGCGCTGATGGCGGCTTTCGACAAGAACCTGCACGACCACATCGCAGTCTACGGCCCTGATAACGACAAGCGCCTGACCGGCAAGCATGAAACCGCGCCGTGGAACAAGTTCTCCTATGGCGTGGCGGATCGCGGCGCTTCGATCCGCGTGCCCCACTCCTTCGTCAACAACGGCTACAAGGGTTATCTCGAGGATCGTCGTCCGAACTCGCAGGGCTGCCCTTACCAGATCGCCTCGCAGGTTCTGAAGACGATTGCGGAAGTACCGACCGAGGCCTTCAAGAAGGCGGCCGCTTGAGCCGCTAGCTACTCCAAAGGGGAACACGAGGAAACGGCCCGGCAGCAACTGTCGGGCCGTTTCCTTTCATTCGGCGTTCGGACGAACCCGGTAGCGGCGGAACGCTTCTGCCATGCGTTCGCCTTCGCTGCGCTCTGGGAAGAGCTGGTAGCTCGGAGCCCAGATCCGGCTGATCTTTTCGATGCGTAAGGCGATGACGTTGCGCACCGGATAATCGGGACCTGCAAGATCGATCAAGCCTGCCGCGAACCGCTCGAAGTTCGGGTCGTCTTGTGCAATGATGCGGGCCGAGCCCGCCGCTTTGAACCCCCGCTGACGAAACACATCCACGAAGGACAGGCAGGCGCGAGGCTGTCCCCCAATGTTGCGGACGCTGTTGGACGACATGATGTCAGCCACCACGAGCGTTTCCTCGTCATGCACCGTGAAGATCTCCTTTGGCGTGACGTTCGGCATGCCATCCCCGTCCACAGTGGCAAGCCAGCACAGCACTGCGCCGTCGAGCTCGGCGCGGAAGGTCTCGTTGATCTTCATGGCGAGAGAACTCCTCGTATAGCCAAAGAAAAAGCCCGGCGGATGGTCCGCCGAGCTCCCCTTGTTGTTCGGTAGGCGGCTGCCTTACACGGAGTAGTACATGTCAAACTCGACGGGGTGCGGCGTCATCTCGAAACGCATGACCTCGGCCATCTTGAGCTCGATGTAAGCGTCGATCTGGTCATCGTCGAACACGCCGCCTGCCTTCAGGAATCCGCGATCGCGATCAAGGTTCTGCAGGGCCTCGCGCAGCGAACCGGACACGGTCGGGATCTTCTTCAGTTCCTTCGGCGGCAGATCGTAAAGATCCTTGTCCATCGGCTGACCCGGGTGGATCTTGTTCTTGATGCCGTCCAGACCAGCCATCAGCAGGGCTGCGAAGGCGAGGTATGCATTCGCACCCGGATCCGGGAATCGCACTTCAACGCGCTTCGACTTCGGCGACGAACCGAACGGGATACGGCAGGAGGCCGAGCGGTTGCGCGCCGAGTACGCGAGCAGCACTGGCGCTTCATAACCGGGCACGAGGCGCTTGTAGGAGTTGGTCAGCGGGTTGGTGAAGGCGTTGATCGCCTTGGCGTGCTTGATCACGCCGCCGATGAAGAACAGGCAGTTCTCCGATAGGCCGGCATATTCGTTGCCGGCGAAGGTCGGCTTGCCGTCGCGCCAGATCGACATGTGCACGTGCATGCCCGAGCCGTTGTCGCCGAAGATCGGCTTCGGCATGAAGGTCGCGGTCTTGCCGTAGGCATTGGCGACCTGGTGCACGACATACTTGTAGATCTGCATCTTGTCGGCGTTGCGCACCAGCGTATCGAACTTTAAGCCGAGTTCGTGCTGGGCCGCAGCCACTTCATGGTGGTGCTTCTCGGTGCGAACGCCCATCTCGGTGAGAACCGTGAGCATCTCCGAGCGCATGTCCTGCGCGGAATCGATCGGTGGAACCGGGAAATAGCCGCCCTTCATGCGCGGCCGATGACCCATGTTGCCGGTTTCGTAGTCCGTATCGTCGTTGGTCGGCAGTTCCGTGGAGTCTAACTTGAAGCCGGTGTTGTAGGGGTCGGCCTTGTACTTCACGTCATCGAAGATGAAGAACTCGGCTTCCGGGCCGACGAAGATCGTGTCGCCAACGCCTTCCGACTTCATATAGGCTTCCGCCTTCTTGGCGGTGCCGCGCGGATCGCGGTTGTAGGCTTCGCCCGAAACCGGATCCAGGATGTCGCACATGATCACCATGGTCGACTGCGCAAAGAAGGGATCCATGTGGACGGTGTCGGTGTCCGGCATCAGCACCATGTCCGACTCGTTGATCGCCTTCCAGCCGGCGATGGAAGACCCGTCGAACATCACGCCGTCGGCGAACATGTCCTCGTCGACTTCTGCGATGTCCATGGTGACATGGTGCATCTTGCCCTTCGGATCAGTGAAGCGCAGGTCAACGAACTTCACCTCGTTGTCCTTGATCTGCTTCATGATGTCACTGGCTGTCGTCATGTGCTCTTCCTGTCTCCGATGAAGGTGGGTCCGCCCAATGGGTCAGATCGCGTCTATGCCGGTTTCGCCGGTCCGAATTCGCACGACTTCCTCGACATTGGAAACGAAAATCTTGCCGTCTCCGATGCGTCCCGTCTGTGCTGCATTACGAATTGCGTCGATGGCCGCTTCAACGGCATCGTCGCCCAATACAACCTCGATTTTCACCTTGGGCAAGAAGTCCACGACATATTCAGCGCCACGGTAAAGCTCGGTGTGTCCCTTCTGCCGTCCGAAGCCCTTCGCTTCGGTGACGGTGATGCCTTGCAGGCCCACTTCCTGAAGCGCCTCCTTGACCTCATCGAGCTTGAAGGGCTTGATGATCGCTTCAATCTTCTTCATGGCGCATGCTCCCTGCGTGCGGCCTTGCGCCGCGTGAATCCGAGTAGCAGGAAGCATGCCAGACCCTCGCGCCGTCGCAAGCCCTTTAGAGGCTTCAGCTTTCTGCTCGTTGCCTGATCAATAAGCCAAGAGCTGGCGGAAAGGGAGCGTGATTGCGTTTTGAAGTGCTCAAGCTTGTGGCAGTTCATGCTCAAACAGTGAGCGTTCTGTCTGCAAAGGGTGCAACGCAGCCCGGTTGTTGCAATTCATCGTCCAACGGCGATCATGCCACGCGTCGGAATAGCGAGTGCTTCCATGCAGATTCTTGATCCCCAGGAGATGAACGAAGCCGATCGCCTGGCGGCGGCTGGTGGGGTCACAACGCTGCAGCTCATGCGAAACGCCGGCGCAGCGGTTGCCCGTGTTGCATTCGAGCGTTTCCCGGATCATTCACGCATCGATGTGCTGTGCGGGCCCGGCAATAACGGCGGCGACGGCTTCGTCGCCGCGCGCCTGCTGAGGCAAAGCGGATGCGACGTCCGGGTTTGGCAGAATGCGCCGGCACGCCCCGGTAGCGACGCCGACCAGGTTGCTCGGGAGTGGGATGGTGATGTCGGAACGCTGGCGGAGTTTCAGCCGGATGTCCGCGCGCTGGTGATCGACGCGCTTTATGGTGCCGGGCTCAGTCGCGCCCTCGCAGGCGATGATCTTGCTGCCATTCAGCGGATCCGTCAGAACGGATGTCGGGTGCTTGCGGTGGATCTCCCCTCGGGAGTGTCTGGCGCCACGGGCGCGGTGCTGGGCTATGCTCTAAAGGCAGATTGCACCGTCACCTTCTTTCGCAAGAAGCCTGGGCACCTCCTTTACCCCGGGCGTGAGCTTTGCGGCGCCCTCGTTTTGGCCGATATTGGGATATCAGACGCCGTTCTCCATCTGATCAAGCCAGGCCTGTGGGAGAATGGGCCGGCGCTCTGGCAGCCGCATCTGCCGAAACCGAACGCCACCGCACACAAGTACCGTCGCGGCCATGTCGCCGTCCTGTCTGGGGGTGCAACGTCCTCGGGTGCCGCCCGTTTAGCAGCCGAAGCCGCCGCGCGGGCAGGCGCGGGCGCCGTCACGGTGCTCAGTCCGCCAGCCGCGCTTTTGCCGAATGCCGCTCACCTGACCGCGACCATGCTTCGACGGGTGGAAGATGCAGCGGCGGCTCGGACGTTCATCGGGGAGCGCAAGGTTGCAAGCGTGGTTTGTGGGCCGGGTTTCGGCACGGGGGATTGGCACGGCTCGATGGTGGCGTCACTCCTTCGGGTGAACGAAACGGCTTTGGTGCTCGATGCCGATGCCATCACCTTGCTGGCCAGGGATCCGGGCCTGCTCCAGGACAGGCCGACTGAGGCGGCACCCTCCATTGTCTTGACTCCGCATGAGGGCGAGTTCGGCCGGCTGTTTCCAGATCTCGCTGCCGACACGGCGCTATCCAAGGTGGACCGCGCCCGGCTCGCTGCCCGGCGTGCCCAGGCTGTGGTGATCCTGAAAGGTCCCGATACAGTGGTCGCAGCATCCGACGGGCGTGCGGCCATCAACAGCAACGGAACGGTGTGGCTGGCGACTGCCGGCTCGGGAGACGTCCTGGCGGGGATCGTTGCGGCGCTGATCGCAGGCGGCATGCCCCCGTTCGGGGCCGCCTGTGCTGCCGTTTGGGTTCACGCGGAAGCGGGGCGGGAGGAAGGCTTCGGCTTAACTGCGGAAGATCTGCCGCAGGCCGCGCGACGTGTGCTGGCGCGCTTGATTAGCCGTTGACCTTCTCTTGCAAGGCCATGGCTGCCTGAGGCGCCCGCACCTTTCCTTCATGGATGAAGTAGACGAATACGTCGCGCGGCATCTTTTTGGCTTGGCGTCCCGGCGCCGCCAAGGGCAAGTTTTCCGGCTGCTCGCCCGCCGCCCACGCTTTTGCATGCCTACTCCAAGCGGCGATGTCCTCGGGCGGGTAAGCGGTCGGGATCTCGTCTTCGCCCTTCTGCAGACGGGAATACACGAAGTCCGCCGTCACATCGGCGATTTCCGGATAGGCGTGATGATCGGCATGACAGATCGCCACCTTGTACTTCTCCGCCAAGGCAACGAAGTCGGGATCGACGAAGCTGGCGTGTCGAACCTCGAGAACGTGGCGAAGCGCCAGTCCGCCACTTCTGTCGGGCAGGAGCTTCAGGAAACCCTCGAAATCGTCTGGCTCGAACTTCTTGGTCGGCGCGAACTGCCAAACGATGGGCCCAAGCCTGTCGCCAAGTTCATGCACGCCCGTGTCGAAGAACCGCTTCATCGACTCGCCGGCTTCCGCCAGCACCTTCTTGTTTGTGACGAAGCGGTTGCCCTTCACGGCAAACACAAAGCCTTCCGGCGTATCCGCCGCCCACTTGGCAAAGGTTTCTGGCGTTTGGCCCCGATAGTAGGTGCCGTTGATCTCGATGGTCCTGAGCTGCCGCGAAGCGTATTCCAGCTGCCTCTTCTTGGACAGGTCACTTGGGTAGAACGTGCCTTCCCAAGGCTCGAAGGTCCAGCCGCCGATGCCGGCACGGATTGTTCCGCTCGAACTCATCTTTGATGCCTCCACCACTCGGAACGCCGTCCTATGCCGGTGGGATAAAGGGTTGCGAAATCTCCTGAAAGACCGGCATGGCCTCGAAGAAGTCTGCATGCCTGCGGAGCGCAGGAAAGGAACTCATCGATACCAGGTCCGGATGTGAGTCCTGCATGTGCTTCAAAGAGGCCGTGGCGGCGATGTCGGCATGTGTGATGCGGTCGCCGAACCAGAAGGAGCCCGCAACAGCGGAGCGCTCGCCTTCGAGCACCTGAAGTGTTGCCAGCATCTGCGTGCGACAGCGATCGATCCAGGCCTGCGAGGCTTGGTCGTGGAGACGAAGCTCGTAGAAAAGGCTGACCGTCTTGTCGGCCAGGCCAGCGGCCAAAGCCGTCACGCGCATGACCCGGTAGCGCTCCGGTTGTGCTGTCGGATGCAGCGCACGCTCCGGCCCTGCCAGTGTGTCGAGGTAGTCGAGGATGCTCGTGCTGTCGACCAGCGCCTCACCGGTGTCGAGAACGAGGGTCGGTACCCGCGTAAGCGGGTTGATCTCGCGGATGCGCTCGGCGTCTCCGAACACCGACCATGGCCGGTGCTCAAAGGGAAGATCGTACAAGCGCAGGGCGATGCCGACCCGGCGCACAAAGGAAGAATCGTATTGGCCGATCAAGATCATCGCGCGCCCCCCTCCAGGTGACCCATGACTATTCAGCTGCTTCCGCGCGCGCCGCAGTCGGGCGACGCTCCAGAAGCTCCTTCAGGAACCTACCGGTATAGCTGCGCGGCTCGCGCACGACGTCCTCCGGCGTGCCGCTGGCAACCAGTTCGCCACCGCCGTCACCACCTTCCGGACCCAAATCCAGCAACCAGTCCGCGGTCTTGATGACCTCGAGATTGTGCTCGATCACCACCACCGTATTGCCCTGGTCCACCAGTTCCTGAAGCAATTCTAGCAGCTTGGCGACGTCGTGGAAGTGCAGGCCGGTGGTGGGCTCATCCAGAATATAAAGCGTCTTGCCAGTAGCTTTGCGGGAAAGCTCCTTGGCGAGCTTGATGCGCTGGGCTTCACCGCCCGAAAGCGTGGTCGCCTGCTGCCCAACCTTGATGTAGCCGAGACCAACCTGCTTCAGGGTTTCCAGCTTGTCCCGCACCACCGGAACGGCGGCAAAAAACTCAACGCCTTCTTCCACCGTCATATCCAGAACGTCAGCAATCGATTTGCTTTTGAAGGTAACATCCAGCGTTTCGCGGTTGTAGCGCTTGCCGTGGCAAACGTCGCACGTGACATACACGTCCGGGAGGAAGTGCATCTCGATCTTGATGACACCGTCGCCCTGGCAGGCTTCGCAACGCCCGCCTTTGACGTTGAAGGAAAAGCGGCCGGGCTGATAGCCGCGCGCCTTGGCTTCCGGCAAACCGGCGAACCAGTCTCGGATCGGCGTGAAAGCACCAGTGTAGGTGGCAGGGTTGGAGCGCGGGGTGCGTCCGATCGGCGACTGATCGATGTCGATGACCTTGTCGATGAACTCCAGCCCTTCGACGCGGTCATGCTCCGCCGGCAGTTCCCGCGATCCCATCACGCGGCGTGACGCGGCTTTAAACAGCGTTTCGATCAGGAAGGTCGACTTGCCGCCGCCGGATACGCCGGTCACGGCCGTGAAGGTGCCCAGCGGGATCTCGCCGGTGACATTGCGCAGGTTGTTGCCGCGTGCGCCAACGACCTTGATGCTCTTGCCCTTCTTCGCCTTGCGACGCTCCTGCGGCACGGCCACCTGCAAGGCACCAGACAGGTACTTGCCCGTCAGCGATTGTGGGTTCTGCATGATCTCGGCGGGCTTGCCCTGCGCCACCACCTGGCCGCCATGCACGCCAGCCGCCGGCCCGATATCGACGACATAGTCAGCGGTGAGAATCGCGTCCTCGTCGTGCTCCACGACAATCACCGTGTTGCCGAGGTCGCGCAGGTGCTTCAGCGTATCGAGCAAGCGCGCATTGTCGCGCTGATGAAGGCCAATGGACGGCTCGTCCAGAACATACAGGACGCCGGTGAGCCCCGAGCCGATCTGCGAAGCCAAGCGGATGCGCTGGCTTTCGCCGCCCGACAGCGTGCCGGAATTCCGGGCAAGCGTCAGATATTCAAGGCCAACATCGTTCAGGAAGCGCAGCCGCTCACGAATCTCCTTGAGGATGCGGTAAGCGATCTCATTCTGCTTGGCGGTGAGGTGCTCCGGCAGCGCTTCGAACCAGCCGACAGCCTTTCGGATCGACAGGGCCGTTGCTTCGCCGATGTGCTGCCCCGCGATCTTCACAGCCAGCGCTTCAGGCTTCAGCCGGAAACCCTTGCAGGCGGGGCAGGGCGTTGCCGACATGAAGCGCTCGATCTCCTCGCGCATCCAGGCGGACTCGGTTTCCTTCCAGCGCCGCTGCAGATTGGGGATCACGCCCTCGAACGTCTTGGTGGTCTTGTAGGCCCGCATGCCGTCATCATAGGCAAAGGCGACCTGACGATCGCCCGTGCCATGCAGCACAGCCTGTTTCGCCTCATCGGAAAGGTCGCGCCAGCGGTCCGACAGCTTGAAGCCGTATTCGCGGCCGAGCCCTTCCAGAGTCTGCCCGTAGTATGGGGAACTCGACTTTGCCCACGGGGCGATAGCGCCTTCCTTCAGGCTGACATGGTCTTCTGGAACAACCAGCGCTTCGTCGATGGCGCTTTGGCTGCCGAGGCCATCACAGGTGGGGCAGGCACCGAATGGATTGTTGAAGGAAAACAGCCGCGGCTCAATTTCCGGGATGGTGAATCCGGACACGGGGCAGGCGAACTTTTCCGAGAACAGGATCCGCTCATGCGTCTCGTTCTTCGACTTGTTGACCGCGTCCGCACCTGTCTGGCTGGCATCCAACGGCTTATCGGCAAACTCTGCAACAGCGAGCCCCTCGGCCAGCTTCAAGCAGGTTTCCAGACTGTCCGCCAGGCGCGCCTTGATGTCGCCGCGCACCACAACACGATCAACCACGACGTCGATGTCATGCTTGTACTTCTTGTCCAGCGAAGGCGCGTCGGCGATCTCGTAGAATTCGCCATCGATCTTGACCCGCTGAAAGCCCTTTTTCTGGAGTTCGGCCAACTCCTTTTTGTATTCGCCCTTACGGCCACGAACCATCGGCGCCATGATGAAAAGGCGCGTGCCTTCCTCCAGCGCCATAACGCGATCCACCATCTGGCTGACCGTCTGGCTTTCGATCGGCAGGCCCGTCGCGGGCGAATAGGGAACACCGACGCGCGCATAAAGCAGGCGCATGTAGTCATAGATCTCGGTCACCGTGCCCACGGTCGAGCGCGGGTTTCGGCTGGTGGTTTTCTGCTCGATCGAGATCGCTGGTGAAAGCCCGTCGATCTGGTCGACATCGGGCTTCTGCATCATTTCCAGAAACTGGCGCGCGTAGGCCGAAAGGCTTTCGACATAGCGGCGCTGTCCCTCCGCGTAGATCGTGTCAAATGCAAGCGAAGACTTGCCGGAGCCAGACAGGCCGGTCATCACGATCAGGCTGTCACGGGGAAGGTCGAGATCGACATTCTTGAGGTTGTGCTCGCGCGCGCCTCGAATGGAGATATGCTTGTGGTCGGCCATGCCGCCTCGCAATAGAATCAATCGGGATTGGCGCGGCGTCATCCAAGCGGCGCGCGTTTCTCATGTAGGCACGCCCGGACTGCCTGTCCACGTTGTCGGGGCAGCATTAGCGGGTTCGAAGGTTGCTGCAAGCAAAAAGAACAAAGACCGAACTCGCTGCTGACAGGCTTCTCCGATCACAATCTTCGTTAGCCGGTTGACGTTACGGCAGAGCGGGCGCATGATCCTCCTTGTCGAAGAAAACGGGCGGTGGCCATTCCAAACACACCGAGCCCTGTTTTCTTTGAAAGCGCAGACAACGCGGGAGACAGGCATGACTCCACCGGACTGTGACTGAGGGGCTTCGGCTAAGCTGAGGTCCCGCCGCCGCAAGGCCCAAAAAACCAGAGCGGACGGCAAACCGACAATCAGAGACCGCAGTCGGATCGCGAGCGATCGCATGGCATCCGAAACAGCGTCGGGAGCTCCGTCCCGACCGGAGGCTCAGCCTCATTTCAAGCTCTGCGTTCTTCCCCATGGAAGCGCAGAGCTTTTCCATGTGCAGTCCCTCACCTTGTGTCAGCAGTCAGACTGCACTAGAACATATCAAGAACTTTCTGGATAACCTGTTGCGGCAGGCGACATGCGGCGCTGGGCTTTGTAGGGTGCGGCAGTTTCGAACGAGAACGGAGTGGCGTCATGGCGGGAAGCGTAAACAAGGTCATCCTGGTGGGAAATCTGGGGGCTGATCCGGAAGTCCGCCGGCTGAACTCGGGCGACGCGGTCGTGAACCTGCGCATCGCGACGTCGGAAACCTGGCGTGACAAGAATTCCGGCGAGCGCAAGGAAAAAACGGAATGGCATTCCGTGGTGATCTTCAACGACAACCTCGCGAAGGTTGCCGAGCAGTATCTCAAGAAGGGCATGAAAGTGTATCTTGAGGGGGCTCTGCAAACCCGGAAATGGCAGGACAAGGACGGCCAAGACCGTTACAGCACGGAAGTGGTGCTGCAAAAGTTCCGCGGCGAATTGCAGATGCTGGATTCGCGCGGCCAAGGCGGCGGTGAGATGTCCGAATATGGCGGTGGCGGCTCTTCCTATGGCGGCGGCAGCGGTGGTGGTGGTCGGCGCGGCGGCTCCGATTTTGGCCAGTCGAGCCCGTCCGACGACCGCGGTGGACGCGGCGGTGGTGGCTTCGGCCGGGACCTCGACGACGAAATTCCGTTCTGACAAGTCGCGCGGTTCGCCTGAAAAGCGCGGTTCTGACGATCATGCAGCGCCGCGCCACGCGCAGCGGCCTTGCTTTTACGTGCCGTAGCTTGTAAGGCGCGGCGCATTCCACACACGGACTTAGGTGTTTCGCCGTTTTTCGGCAAAACCCTCCGGTGGCGGCGGGAGCTGATCCCGACCGTCGGTGTCCGTGGAGGCTCAACCGGAAAGGACGATAAAACCAATGGCTTTGCCAGATTTCTCCATGCGCCAGCTACTTGAAGCCGGTGTTCACTTCGGCCACCAGACGCACCGCTGGAACCCGAAGATGGCTCCCTTCATCTTTGGCGCCCGCAACAACATCCATATCATCGACCTCAGCCAAAGCGTGCCGATGCTGCACCAGGCTCTCAAGGTCGTGTCTGACACTGTGGCACGTGGCGGCCGCGTGCTGTTTGTCGGCACCAAGCGTCAGGCCGCTGATATCGTTGCCGATGCTGCCGACCGTTCGGCTCAGTACTACGTCAACTCGCGTTGGCTGGGCGGCATGCTCACCAACTGGAAGACGATCTCGAACTCCATTCAGCGCCTTCGCAAGCTCGACGAGATGCTTGGCGGCGGTGAAGCGCAGCGCCTCACGAAGAAGGAGCGCCTGAACCTTGATCGCGAACGCGACAAGTTGTCGAAGGCCCTCGGCGGCATCAAGGACATGGGTTCGACGCCGGACCTGATGTTCGTGATCGACACCAACAAGGAAGCGATCGCCATCCAGGAAGCCAAGCGTTTGGGCATTCCGGTGGTCGCGATCATCGACTCGAACTGCGATCCGGACAAGATCGACTACCCGATCCCCGGCAACGACGATGCCCAGCGCGCGATTTCGCTTTATTGCGACCTGATTGCCAAGGCAGCACTCGACGGCATTGCACGGCAGCAGGGTTCGCTCGGCGTGGATGTCGGCGCTTCGGAAGAAGCTCCGGTCGAGCCGGCCCTCGAGGAAGCTCCGGCTGCTGCTGAAGGCGATACGCCGGCCGCTTGACGAACAGGACCCGGGCCAACCCGGGTCTGACTTTTTTGCCGGCTTCGCCGGCTGCAATCAGGCGCATCATCGAACCCTCGATGGTGCGCCCGCGTGTTTCATAGGCATGAAGAGGTTTGAGATGACGATTTCCGCCGCTCAGGTGAAAGAACTCCGCGACACCACCGGCGCGGGCATGATGGATTGCAAGGCTGCCCTCGCCGAAACCAACGGCGACATGGAAGCCGCGGTTGATTGGCTTCGCAAGAAGGGCATCGCCAAGGCGGACAAGAAGGCAGGCCGCACGGCCGCCGAGGGTCTGGTTGGCGTCGCCAGCAACGACCTGTCGGGCGTGGCCGTCGAAGTGAATTCCGAAACCGATTTCGTTGCACGCAACGACGCATTCCAGCAGATCGTGCGCAACGTCGCGCTGGTGGCCTTGGAAACCGATGGCTCGAGCGAAGCTGTTGCTGACGCGCGCTATCCCGGCGGCACGGCGTCCGTCACGGACACCATCAAGGACGCTGTCGGCACAATCGGTGAGAACATGAGCTTCCGCCGTTCCGCAAAGCTGACGGTTTCGGCGGGCGCCGTGGCGACCTACGTCCACAATGCCGTCGCCGAGAACCTCGGCAAGATGGGCGTTCTGGTGGCGGTGGAAACGTCGGGCGATGCTGAAGCCGCGCGCGCCTTTGCGCGTCAGGTGGCAATGCACGTTGCTGCGACCAACCCGCTGGCGCTGAGCGAATCGGAAATCGATCCGGCTGTTGTGGCCCGTGAGAAGGACATCTTCTCTGATCAGGCGCGCCAGTCCGGAAAGCCGGAAAACATCATCGAGAAGATGGTGGAAGGCCGCCTGCGCAAGTTCTACGAGGAAGTCGTGCTTCTGAAGCAGGCTTTCGTGTTGAACCCCGACATGACCGTTGAAGCGGCCCTGAAGGATGCGGAAAAGACGATCGGTGCGCCCGCCAAGATCACTGGCTTCATGCGCTTCGCTCTTGGCGAAGGCATTGAAAAGGAAACCAGCGATTTCGCCGCGGAAGTTGCGGCAGCTGTGAAGAAGTAAGGGCAGAACGGGGTGCAGCGCGACAGCCTGCATCTCTCGCTGAAGTCGACGGAGGGCATCGCGTGACATCGCGGTGCCCTTCGTGTATCCGCAGTCCGCTTCCGCCTGCCTGACCTTCTCGAAGGACAATCCATGCCTGACCAACACCCCGTGTTTCGCCGCGTCCTGCTCAAGGCATCGGGTGAGGCGTTGATGGGGGAGCAGAAGTTTGGGATCGACGTTTCCGTGGCCGATCGTATTGCGGCCGACATCTCCGAAGCGCGCAGCATGGGCGTGGAAGTGGCCGTGGTGATCGGCGGGGGAAACATCTTCCGCGGGGTTGCCGTCGCGTCGGCCGGCGGTGATCGGGTGACCGGCGACCACATGGGCATGCTGGCAACGGTGATCAACTCGCTCGCTCTTCGCACCTCATTGATGAAGATGGGGATCGAATCAGTGGTTCTTTCAGCGATCGCCATGCCCGAGATCTGCGAAAGCTTTTCGCAGCGACAGGCCACCGCCTACATGGACCAGGGCAAGGTCGTCATTTTCGCCGGTGGTACGGGCAACCCCTTCTTCACCACCGATTCGGCTGCCGCTCTCCGTGCGGCGGAGATCGGTGCGGATGCGTTGTTCAAGGGCACCCAGGTGGATGGGGTTTATTCGGCAGATCCGAAAAAGGACCCCACGGCCAAACGCTACGAGCGCATCACCCATGCTGAAGTTCTGCAGCACGACCTTGCGATCATGGACACGGCCGCGATTGCCCTTGCACGTGAGAACGACATTCCGATAATCGTGTATTCCATTCACGAACAAGGCGGGTTCGGCGAGATCCTGCGCGGCGGCGGCCGCTGCACGATCGTATCGGACAAGTAATCCGCCCCTCTTTTCCAAGGAGCCTACAATGAGTTCTGGAGCCGACTTCAAGGATCTTCAGCGCCGCATGGACGGTGCGATCTCGGCCTATCGCAACGATCTTGCTTCCCTTCGTACCGGCCGTGCATCGAGCAACCTTCTGGATCCCATTCAGGTCCAGGCTTATGGCAGCGCCATGCCGCTCAACCAGGTGGCGACGGTGACTGTGCCTGAACCGCGCATGATCGCCGTTTCTGTTTGGGACAAGTCGATGGTGAACGCCGTTGATCGCGCGATTCGTGAATCCAATCTCGGCTTCAATCCCATCATGGACGGCACCACACTGCGCATCCCGCTGCCGGAGCTGAACGAACAGCGGCGCAAGGAACTGGTGAAGATTTCGACCGGTTACGCGGAAAACGCCCGCGTTGCGGCGCGCCATGTGCGACGCGACGGCATGGATGCCTTGAAGAAGGCGGAAAAGGATGGCGATCTGGGTCAAGATGACGTTCGTTCCCAGTCCGAACGCATTCAGAAGATGACCGACGACACAATCGCGACGATCGACTCGCTGTTGACGGAAAAACAAGCAGAAATCATGCAGGTTTGACCCGCCTGCAAAGTTGCGGGCTGAGGGAGCGAGGAAACAGGCCGTGACGCCGAGGCACGTGGCGATCATCATGGATGGCAATGGCCGCTGGGCAGAGGCTCGGGGCTTGCCCCGTGTTTTTGGACACCGCGCAGGCGTCGAGGCCCTGCGGCAGGCTGTTCAAAATGCCGGGGATCTCGGCATTGAATGGCTTACGGTCTATGCCTTTTCTTCGGAAAACTGGTCACGTCCGCCAGCCGAAGTGTCGGACCTCATGGGCCTGCTGAAGCTGTTTATCCGCCGGGACCTGGCCGACCTGCATCGGAACGGCGTTCGGATCCATATCGTGGGGGAGCGCAAGACGCTCAGCCCTGATATCGCCGCTCTGCTTGAAGACGCCGAGGTCCTGACGGCCGGCAACCGGGCGATGAACCTGGTGATTGCCTTCAATTATGGCTCGCGAAACGAGATCACGCGCGCGGTTCGCAGCTTGGCCATGGCCCTGGCACAAGGGCGATTGTCGGCCGCACAGATCGATGAGGACCTGCTCGGCTCGTTTCTGGACACGGCTCACATGCCCGACCCGGACCTCGTGATCCGCACCAGTGGTGAGATGCGCTTGTCCAACTTTTTGATGTGGCAAGCAGCTTACAGCGAATTCGTTTTTCTGCCGGTGCTTTGGCCGGACTTCAGCCGCGTTCATCTCGAGGAAGCCATCGCTTCCTTTGCCGGACGGGAGCGCCGCTTTGGTGGCCGCCCGGCTCGAGAAGCCGTTTCATGATGCGCTCACGCCAAGGCGAGGGCCTGGATTTCCGCCGCCCGAGACGGTTGAACAATTTTGGGCTGCGCGTGCTCTCGGCGGTCGTGCTGGGCGGCCTCGTGCTCTTGGTCACTTATTTCGGCGGTCTGCTGTTTCACTTGATGATCGCCTTGTTCG
Organism: Tianweitania sediminis; assembly: GCF_017813335.1. Lineage (GTDB taxonomy): Bacteria > Pseudomonadota > Alphaproteobacteria > Rhizobiales > Rhizobiaceae > Tianweitania > Tianweitania sediminis. Next base: position 37,348 of record NZ_JAGIYY010000010.1, read on the forward strand.
CCGGCGCGCTGCTTTATGAGTGGCTTGCCATGGTCGGCGATGGGCTGCGTTTGCCGACCCGCCTTGCACTTTGGGCGCTTCTGCTGATCGGCTTGGTGCCGCTCGTGTTCAACATGGACGCCGCGGTGGTGGTGTTTGTTGCCCTCGTCGCGATGGGTTGCGGCATCGGCCTGGAAGCACGCCGTTCCGGCACCTGGGTTGCGGGCGGGCTGGTTTATGCACTGGTTGCTGCTGTTTCGATCCACCAGATCCGCGAAGGCGGATCGTCGGGCTTGGCGGCCATCGTGTTCCTTTTTTCCGTGGTCTGGGCAACCGACAGCTTCGCCTATGTTTTCGGCCGCTTGATCGGGGGGCGCAAGCTCGCGCCGCGAATCTCACCAAGCAAGACCTGGAGCGGAGCCTTGGGCGGGGCACTGGCTGCCGTGATCGCCGGCACAGGGAGCGCGCGGTTGATGGGGCTGCAGCCCGGCTTCGTCCTGGCGATGGCCGCCCTCGTGCTTTCCGCGGTTTCGCAGGCAGGCGACCTCTTCGAATCGGCCGTGAAGCGGCGCTTCGGCGTCAAAGACTCCGGCAACATGATCCCCGGTCACGGTGGCGTTATGGATCGGGTGGATGGACTTGTCGCAGCGGGCTTGGCCTTGTACCTGATCGGCCTTCTGGTGGGCGGGATTCACGAGCCGTCCCGAGGGCTGTTTTATCTCCCCTGAGGGTCAAGCTGGGTTGGCACGAATGCCGGCACCCGCATTGGACAGAACGAGGACCCTGCAAGGGTGAACATGGGGCTTGCGTGGCTGACTTCCTGACTTCGATCTTCGGCACTGAGGGCCTTATTTTGGGAACGCTGTTGCCGTTCCTGTTTGTGCTGCTCGTCGTCGTGTTTGTGCACGAGATGGGGCACTACCTTGTCGGCCGCTGGTGTGGGATCGGTGTCACGGCTTTTTCGATTGGCTTCGGCCCTGAGCTTCTCGGCTATACGGCACGCAATGGCACGCGCTGGAAGCTTTGTGCAGTTCCGCTTGGCGGGTATGTCAAGTTCGTCGGCGATATGAACGCGACGAGCACGCCGGATGCGGAAGAAGCGAATCGCCTCAGTGCAGAAGAACGACGGGTCGCCTTCCACACCCAGCCGGTTTGGAAGCGGGCACTAACGGTTTTTGCCGGCCCGATGTTCAACTTCCTTCTGACCATTGCCGTTTTTGCGGTGATGTTTTCGATCTATGGGCGTTCGGTTCTTGATCCGACGGTGGCGGAAGTGCGCCCGGACAGCCCTGCCGCAATGGCCGGCATTCAGCCGGGCGATCGCTTCGTGGCCGTGAATGGCCAAAGCGTTTCGAGCTTCGCGGACGTGCAGCGCCTTGTTTCAGGCCGTGCCGGTGATTCGCTCACGCTCACCATGGACCGAAACGGCCAACGGCTTGACCTGACGGCGACGCCGGAAATCGTCGAACAGTCGGACGCGCTCGGTAACACGGTGAAGGTGGGGGTCATCGGCGTCGTCAACAATCAGGATGTCGGGCAGGGCAGGCAGGTCACCTACACGCCCCTTCAGGCACTGGAGCAAGGTGTTCTCGAGACCGGCTACATTATCAGTCGCACCGGTCAATTCTTGCAACGCTTCGTCGTGGGTCGTGAAGACAAGTGCCAGCTCGGCGGCCCGGTGAAGATCGCCGAAATGTCAGGACAGGCCGCCAAGCTTGGTTTTCAGTGGCTGATCCAACTGGCGGCGCTGCTGTCCGTCGGTATAGGCATCCTCAACCTTCTTCCGATTCCCCCGCTGGACGGAGGGCATCTGCTCTTCTACGGATTGGAAGCTGTGATGCGCCGGCCGGTGTCGGAGCGGATCATGGAAGCGGTTTATCGGGTGGGGATCTTCGCTGTTCTGGGCTTCATGGCCTTTGTTTTCTGGAACGACCTTTTTGGATGCTGAGCATCGGGAAGGCTCACAATTAGAAGCCTGTTTACCATGGCGGCCAAATTGCGTGACGGGAACGACACGGCTGCGGGATTAGTAAATGCAATTTAACCAGAAACCTTGCGTGTAAGGAAAATACGGCTATTAGGGTTGGGCGACCGACCGGACAGCCGGGTTTCTCGCTCTGGGGACTACGAGAATAAAGGTTTTAGGGGCCCGATGAAGGCAGTATTTCGTTTCAAGAGCGCCGTTTCCGCGGTGGCGTTGTCCGCCACTCTGGTCGCTCCAGGGGTTGTTATCGCACAGCTCGGCACAATCGCCGCGGCACAGGCGGCCGTGGTCAGCCGTGTTGAGGTTCGGGGGAACCAGCGCGTCGACGCCGACACTGTCCGCAGCTACATCGGCATCACGCCGGGGCAGAACTTCTCCAACGCCGATGTCGACGACGCCGTGAAGCGCCTGTTCGACACGGGTCTCTTTTCGGACGTTCGGATCAGCCAGGCCGGTGGCGCTCTGGTCGTGGATGTGACCGAATACAAGATCGTCAACCAGGTGCTGTTCCAGGGCAACAGCAAGGTCAAGGACGAGCAGCTCAGCCAGGGCGTTCAAAGCAAGCCGCGGCAAGGGTTCTCGCAAGCCACCGTTGATGCAGACGTCGAAGCCATCCGTGCCGCGTACCGCCAGATCGGCCGCGATGACGCGCAGGTCACGGCGCAGGTTACAGACCTCGGCGACAACCGCGTCAACGTCGTCTTCCAGATCACCGAAGGTGACCGCACGCGAATCGCAGCCGTCAATTTCGTCGGCAACAGCGCCTTCCCAAGCCGCCGCCTGCGCGACGTGGTGTCCACCCGCGAATCAAACTTCCTGTCGTTTCTGACGCGCAATGACATCTATGATGAAGATCGCCGCCGGGCCGACGAAGAAGCGCTTCGCCGCTTCTACTACAATCGCGGCTACGCCGACTTCCAGTTGATCTCGTCGGAAGGCGTGCTTGATCCCGCGACCAACGAGTACACGGTCACCTTCACTGTCGATGAAGGCCAGCGTTATACGTTCGGGGATGTCACGATCGACTCGGCCATTCCGGGTGTCGATGCCGCAACGCTCCAGTCCTCCGTGGAAACCCGCCAAGGCGACGTTTACAGCGCCAAGGAAGTGGAAGACACGATTATTGGGTTGACCGAGCGTGTTGCAGGCTCCGGCTACGCCTTTGCGCAGGTTACACCGCAGGGCGATCGCAATTTCGAGAACCGCACAATTTCGGTGGTGTACACGATCGACCAGGGTCCGCGGACCTATGTTGAGCGCATCGAAATCCGCGGCAACGAGCGGACGCGTGACTATGTCATCCGTCGCGAGTTCGATGTCAGCGAGGGCGATGCCTTCAACCAGGTGCTGATCCAGCGTGCCAAGCGCCGGCTCGAGCGGCTCGACTTCTTCCAGACAGTCAACATCTCCACGGCGCCGGGATCGCAGGCCGACCAGGTGATCCTTGTCGTGGATGTCGTGGAAAAGCCAACGGGCGAGTTTTCCATCGGCGCCGGTTACACCACAGGCGGATCCACGGGCGGCGGACCAACCGCGGAAGGCTCTATTGCCGAGCGCAACTTCCTCGGCCGCGGCCAATTCATCCGCGTGGGCGTCGGTGGCGGGCGGAATTCCCGCGACTACAACTTCCAGTTCACCGAGCCATATTTCCTTGGACGGCGCATTTCGGCTGGCTTCGACATCTTCCGGCAAACGCGGGAATATGATGAGTACGAAAGCACGGTCGATGGCGGTTCCATCCGCTTCGGTCTGCCGATCACGGAAGCCTTGACGTCGCAGCTCGCGTACAATCTGACGCGCGAGAAGTACGAATATACCGACGAGTGCGACCGGAACGAGAACGGCGTTCTCGAGATCAGCGACAATTGCAGCCTCGCGCCTGCCATCGTCACGGCCATCGAGGAGCAAAGCCCATGGGTGAAGTCCTCCGTCAGCGCCGCGTTGACCTACAATACGATCGACAACCAGAAGAACCCGCATGCCGGTGTCTTCGCCACGTTCTCGACCGAAGTGGCGGGTCTCGGCGGCGACGCGCAGTGGGTGAAGTTCACGGGACGCGGCAGCTACTACAAGACACTTTCGGAAGAAATGGACATCGTGGGCGTTCTTGCGCTCGGTGCCGGCCACGTGCAAAGCTACGGCCAGGACCTTCGCGTGTTCGACTATTTCCAGGGGTCTGACCGGTTGATCCGCGGCTTCGACTACGGCGGCTTCGGACCCGTGGATGCGCGGACGGGCGACCATCTGGGCGGCTCGACCTACTTCAATGCCTCGGCAGAAGCACAGTTTCCGTTGCCGGTGCTGCCGCAAAGCTTTGGCTTGAAGGGTGCGCTGTTCGCGGACGCGGCTACGCTCTATAACAACGACCTTCGCGGGGCGGTCGGAACCGACATGGAGTGGCGGGCTTCGGTCGGCGCTTCCGTGATCTGGGCATCGCCCTTCGGTCCGTTGCGCCTGGATTACGCGGTGCCGATCAAGAAAGAAGACACTGACGACGTTCAGAACTTCAATTTCGGCATCTCCACGCGCTTCTGATATCGCGAGGCTTTCTCCCGTTCCCCCTTGGGGACGGGAGGTGCGGAGAGCATCATGACATTGCCGGTGTTTTTTGCGCCCGCGCGCAGTTATACCGTTGCGGAGATCGCCACGATCGCCGGCGCCACCCTCACGATGCCGCAACTGGCGTCACGTGAAATCGGCGGCGTCGCACCGGTTTCGCAGGCGCGGGAACGCGATCTTACCTTCGTTGACAGCAAGCACCGCAAGGCCTTGGCAGATCTCCGGGCCGGGGCTGTCATGGTGGGCCGAGCTATCGCTGGCGACGTGCCACCGGAAGTGGCAGCGCTGGTGGTGGACCAGCCGCAATCGAGCTTTTCCGCCATTGCGCGCCTGATCTATCCGACGGCGGCGCGTCCCACGGGCGCAACCGGCGTCACGGGGATTTCGCCGGCGGCGCACCTTGACCGGGACGCTATGATCGAAGACGGCGCCACGGTTGAGGCCGGAGCGGTCGTCGCCAAGGGTGCCGCGATCGGCGCCGGCGCGATCGTGTCTGCCAATGCTGTTGTGGGCGTGAATTGTCGGATTGGCCGCGACAGCTATATCGGACCGGGTGCTTGTGTGTTGAATGCCTTGATCGGCAACAACGTCATCATCCATGCGGGCGTTCGGATCGGCCAGGACGGCTTCGGCTATGTTCCCGGACCGCGCGGACCGGAAAAGGTGCCGCAGATCGGTCGGGTGGTGATCCAGGATCACGTTGAAATCGGCGCCAACACGACGATCGATCGCGGCGCAATGGACGACACCGTGATTGGCGAGCACACCAAGATCGATAATCTCGTGCAGATCGCGCATAATGTGAAGATCGGCCGGGGCTGCATCATTGCAGGCATGTGCGGGCTGTCGGGCTCTGTAGTGATCGGAGACGGGGTGATGATGGGCGGGCGCGTCGGCCTTGCCGATCACCTGAAGATCGGTTCGGGGGCGCGTCTCGCCGCAGGAAGCGGCTTCATGAACGATGTGCCGGCCGGTGAGGTGTGGGGCGGCTACCCGGCGCAGCCGATGGGCGAAATGATGCGTGAGATCGCCACCGTGCGCCGTATGGCGAAGCGGCCAAGCAAGGGAGGATCCGGTGACTGACGCCGTGACATCGTCGACACTGGAAAGCATGGATATCCTGAAGCTCCTGAAGCTTCTGCCGCACCGTTACCCCTTGATGCTGGTTGACCGCATCGTGGAGATCGAGGGCGACGAAACCGCTGTCGGCATCAAGAACGTCACGATTAATGAGCCGCATTTCCAGGGCCATTTTCCGGATCAGCCGGTGATGCCGGGCGTGCTCATCATCGAGGCCATGGCGCAAACCGCGGGCGCGATCTGTCTCAACGCCCGGGGCGGGGACAAGCCATCACTGGTGTACTTCATGACCATCGACAACGCGAAATTCCGTAAGCCGGTCGTCCCTGGAGACCAGTTGCGGATCCACGTCCGTAAAACGAAGCAGCGCCGCGATATCTTCCGGTTCATCTGCGAGGCGCGTGTCGACGGGTCGCTGGTGGCTGAGGCAGAAGTATCCGCCATGCTGTCGGTGCGGGTTCCCGACTAGATGTCTGAAGCTGGCACGCAGATCCACCCAACCGCGCTCGTAGAGCCCGGCGCCCAGCTTGGCGAGGGCGTCAGGGTTGGTCCGTTCTGCCAGGTCGGGCCGGACGTCGTCCTCGGAGATCGCTGCGAGCTCGTCGGCCATGTCAGTCTGCTGGGTGCCACCAGCCTTGGCTCGGATTGCATCGTTTATCCGCAGGCGGTGCTTGGGGCGCCACCGCAGAACCGCGCTCACAAGGGTGGCCGCACAACCCTGACTATCGGCGCCAATTGCACGATCCGCGAAGGCGTCACCATGCATCGCGGCACGGACACCAGTCGTGGGAAGACGACGGTCGGCAACAACGGCAACTTCCTGGCTTATTGCCACATCGGCCACGACTGCGACGTCGGCAACAACGTAACCTTTGCGAACCAGGTGGCGCTTGGCGGACATGTCGAGGTCGGCGACTTCGTGACCATCGGCGGCCTGTCGGCGGTTCATCAGTTTTCTCGGATCGGGCATCATGCGTTCGTGGCCGGGATGACGGGCGTCACCGGCGACATCATCCCCTTCGCCATGGCTTCGGGTTCGCGCTCCAGGCTTTATGGCTTCAACATCATCGGCATGAAGCGCAGCGGCATGTCGCGCGCCGACATCCATGCAGCACGCCGCGCTTACCGGGAACTCTTTGAGGCTGACACACCGCTGCGCGAAAACGTCGAGCGGCTTGCCGCGGAGGGCGGGCACACGGAACTGGTTGCGGATATCCTCGCCTTCCTACAACATCGCGGGAAGCGGCATTATGTTGCCGCCGCCAAGCGAGGTCAGAATGGAGACGGCGACGACCACGATGGCGAGTGAGCGGCGGCAGGTGCCGCTCTTGCCGCCGGACAGTCGCGTCGGGATCATCGCAGGCAGCGGCAGCCTGCCTGTCAACGTCGCACAAAGCCTCGCCTTGGCCGGGCACCACCCTTTCATCGTCATCATCGAAGGGGAAGCCGACCGGCTCAGCGACTTGCAGGCGCACCAGCATGTCGTTTTGCCCCTCGAGGCTGCTGCCGTTGCATTCGACCGGATGCGCAAGGAGGGCGTCACGCACGCGGTTCTGGCAGGCGGCATCCGTCGGCGACCGCAACTGCGCAAGCTGCGGCCCACCCTGCGCCTCATCACCGCGCTGCCCAAGGTGGCCTGGGAATTGACGCTCGGAGACGACGGTCTTCTGCGCGCTGTTATGCGGCACATCGAATCCACCGGCATAAAGCTTGTCGGTGCCCAGGAGATCGTTCCCGATCTCTTGGCACGCGAAGGCGTGATGACGCGTGCTGCGCCTGAAAAAGCGGATCGCCGTGACATCGACGCTGCCTTGCAGGCGGCGCTCGCCATCGGACGGCTCGATATTGGTCAGGCAGCCATTGCGGTGGGAGGCCGGGTGGTTGCGCTGGAAGGGGTGGAAGGAACGGACGGGCTGCTCGAGCGCATGGTCGCGCTGCGCTCGCATGGGCGTCTCGCCGGCAAAGGCGGGGGCGTTCTGGCGAAATGCACGAAGCCGGGCCAGGATCTTCGTGCGGATCTGCCAGGCATCGGCGTTCAGACCATCCGGGACGCCAAACGCGCAGGTCTGCGCGGCATTGCGGTGGAAGCGAATCGCGCCTTTGTGCTCGACTATGCCGATACTATCGCCGCCGCGGACGACTACGGCTTGTTTGTTGTCGGCGTCGACGTGCACGCATGACACATCCGCTCCGCATCGCCATCGTGTCGGGCGAGGAGTCGGGGGATCTCCTTGGCCACGACCTGATCGTCGCCTTGCAGCAGCAGTCCGGCCGACCGGTTGACCTTGTCGGGGTGGGTGGCAGGCATTTGCAGCAGCTCGGACTTCAGCCATTGTTTGATCCGAGCGACATCGCCTTGATGGGCGTTTCGGCCGTGGTTCGGGACCTGCCGCGGCTCGTTTACCGGATCAACACCACGGCGCGCGCCATCGTTGCCGCCCGACCGGACTGCCTGATCACCGTCGATAGCCCTGCGTTCACCTTGCGCGTGGCAAAAAAGGTGAGGGCGCTCGCGCCTGATATCCCGGTGGTGAAGTATGTCTGCCCGAGCGTTTGGGCCTGGGGACCTGGTCGCGCCAAGCAGATGAAGCCCTATGTTGACCGGGTGCTCTGCATTCTGCCGTTCGAGACGCAGGTGCTGCAGGACCTGGATGGTCCGCAAGGCATCTATGTCGGCCATCGCTTGGCTTCGGATCCATCGATCCTCGCCGCGGCGGACGCACAGCGCACGCGTCAGGGAACCAGCGGGCGGTGGAGCCTGCTTGTTCTCCCCGGTTCACGACGCGCGGAAGTGGCGGGCTTGATGGAGCCATTTGGTGAAGTCGTCCGCCTGCTGCAAAAAAGGGGCCATGCGATAGACGTTGTGATTCCCACGGTTCCACATGTTGCTGAATTGGTGACGCAAGCTGCAAAAGGGTGGTCAACAGCGCCGCAGGTTGTTCAGGGTGAGATCTCCAAAACAGAGGCTTTTGCGCGCGCCGATCTGGCGATGGCGGCTTCCGGCACTGTCTTGCTTGAACTTGCCTTGGCCCGGGTGCCGATGATTTCCTGTTACAGCACAGACATTGTGATGAAGCTCGCCACGCGGATCATCACAACCTGGTCGGCCGCTCTGCCGAACCTGATCGCGGATCGGGTGGTCGTACCAGAATTCATCAACGACTACCTTCGCCCCGCCCTGATGGCGCGCCAGCTCGAAGCTCTGATCCAGGGTCCAGCGCGGCAAGCGCAACTCGATGGCTTCGACGAGGTGGTCAGACGGATGGCGACGGACCGACCATCAAGCCAGATCGCCGCGGAAGCGGTGCTGGACCTGATCAAGACGCGAAACTGAAAAAGGCCCGGTCAGACCGGGCCTTCTCAGTGAAGCGATAAAGAGCGATCAGCGCTTCGCGATCGGCACGTAGTCGCGCAAGGGCGAGCCCGTGTAGAGCTGACGCGGACGGCCGATCTTCTGGCTCGGATCCTCGATCATTTCCTTCCATTGCGAGATCCAGCCCACGGTGCGCGCCACGGCAAAGAGCACGGTGAACATCGTGGTGGGGAAGCCGAGCGCCTTCAGCGTGATGCCCGAATAGAAGTCGATGTTGGGGTAAAGCTTCTTTTCAATGAAGTACTCGTCGGTGAGCGCGATCTTTTCGAGCTCCATCGCGACGTCGAGCAGCGGGTCGTCCTTGATGCCGAGTTCGCCCAGAACCTCATGCGTCGTCTTCTGCATGATCTTGGCGCGCGGATCGTAGTTTTTGTAAACGCGGTGGCCGAAGCCCATCAAGCGAAACGGATCGTTCTTGTCCTTGGCGCGGGCAATGAATTCCGGAATGCGATCAACCGAACCGATCTCGGCCAGCATGTTCAGCGCAGCTTCGTTGGCGCCGCCGTGGGCAGGACCCCACAGGCAGGCAATGCCTGCCGCAATGCAGGCGAACGGGTTGGCGCCCGACGATCCGGCAAGACGCACGGTGGACGTCGACGCATTCTGTTCGTGATCGGCATGGAGGATGAAGATCCGCTCCATCGCGCGAGCCAGAACCGGATTAACCTTGTAGTCCTCGCACGGCACGGCGAAGCACATATGCAGGAAGTTGGCCGCGAAGTTCAGCTCGTTCTTCGGGTAAACGAAGGGCTGGCCGACATGATATTTGTAGGCCATGGCCGCAATTGTCGGCATCTTGGCGATCAGGCGGATGGAAGCGACCATGCGCTGCTTCGGATCCGAAATATCCGTGGAGTCGTGGTAGAACGCGGACAGGGCTCCCACCACGCCGCACATCACCGCCATCGGGTGCGCGTCACGACGGAAGCCGCGATAGAACCAAGCCATCTGCTCGTGCACCATGGTATGGTGCGTGACACGGTAGTCGAAATCTTCCTTTTGCGCCTTGGTCGGCAGTTCGCCGTAAAGAAGCAGGTAGCAGACTTCCAGGAAGTCCCCGTGCTCAGCCAACTGGTCGATCGGGTAGCCGCGATGGAGCAGAACACCTTCGTCGCCGTCGATATAGGTGATTTCCGACTCGCAGGAGGCCGTCGACGTGAAGCCGGGATCGTAGGTGAAGGCGCCGGTCGCCTTGTACAAGGAGCCGATGTCGATGACATCCGGACCGACCGAGCCTTTTCGAACCTTCAGCTCAACAGTTTTGCCATTCAGGTCAAGGTTCGCGCTGGCTTCGGTCATCTGAGACTTCCCTTTCATTACCCGCTGACGCCAATGGGAAATGCAGCCGCTTTGAGGCCACACCCGTTAACGTGAGGCAGTGCTAGCGCATTCGGCAGCACGTGCCAAGGATTACGGCAGCAGTGTTGCACCGCCGAAGGTGCGGTGCAACAGAGCCAGAACCGCTTAATCGATTTGGTCAGCAATGCGGCCGAGCGACTCCTCGCGGCCGAGCACGTCGAGGACGTCAAACACGCCGGGTGAGGTGGTTCGTCCCGTCAGTGCGGCACGAAGGGGCTGGGCGACCTTGCCCAGCTTCAAGCCCGTTTCCTCGGCAACCTTGCGCACTGCCGCTTCCGTTCTGGCCGCCGACCAATCGGACACAGCAGTCAGTGCGGCATGCGCTTTCGCGAGGACCCCGCGCGCATCCGCATCAAGAAGCTGTGCCGCCTTCTCATCGAGAGTCAGCGGCCGGGTGGCGAAAAGATAGGCAGAACTGTCGGCGAGCTCGACGAGCGTTTTCGCGCGTTCCTTTAGGCCGGGCATGGCAGCAAGCCATTGCGCCCGCTTTTCAAGGGTGAGCTTCTCCTGAAGCACGGTTCCACCAGGAAGAAATGGCAGCGTATCGACAAGCGCCTGCACCAGCTTCTCGTCCTCCATGCGCCGGATGTGGACGCCGTTCACCGCTTCAAGCTTTGCGAAGTCGAAGCGGGCAGCCCCCTTGTTGACATCGCCGATCTCGAACCAGCGGACCATTTCTTCAACGGTCATGATCTCGTCGTCACCATGGCTCCAGCCAAGTCGCGCCAGATAGTTGCAGAGCGCTTCGGGCAGATAACCCATCTCGCGGTATGCTTCCACGCCCAGCGCGCCGTGCCGCTTCGAAAGCTTGGCTCCGTCTGCCCCATGGATGAGCGGGATGTGGGCCATCTCGGGCACGTCCCATCCCATGGCACGGTAGATGATGGTTTGACGCGCAGCATTGGTCAGGTGGTCATCGCCGCGAATGATGTGGGTCACGCCCATGTCGTGGTCGTCCACCACCACGGCATGCATATAGGTCGGGTTGCCATCCGAACGCAGGATGATGAAGTCGTCCAGATCCTTGTTGGGGAAGCGGACTTCTCCCTGCACGTGATCCTGAACGATGGTTTCGCCGTCGCGCGGTGCTTTGATGCGGATTGCGGGCTTCACGCCGGCTGGCGCTTCGGACGGGTCGCGATCGCGCCAGCGGCCGTCATAGCGCGGCGGCCGCCCTTCGGCTTTTGCCTTTTCGCGCATTTCGTCGAGTTCAGCAGGGGTGGCGTAGCAACGGTAAGCCTCGCCTTTTGCCACCAGTTCCTCTGCAACCTCCCGATGCCGCGGAGCGCGCTCGAACTGCGAAATCGCTTCGCCGTCCCAGTGGAGGCCGAGCCATTTCAGGCCGTCAAGGATTGCGGCCGTTGCCGCTTCGGTTGAGCGCTCGCGATCCGTGTCTTCGATGCGCAGCAGCATCTTGCCGCGGGTATGCTTGGCAAACAACCAGTTGAACAGGGCTGTGCGCGCGCCGCCGATATGAAGATATCCGGTTGGCGAGGGTGCGAAGCGGGTGATGATGGGCTTCGACATGGAGACGTATCCGATCTTGATTGTGCGCCTGCAGCAAGCATCGTTGCAAGGCTGGCGGAATGCGCCGGCCCGTGTAGCATAGGCACGCCTGAGTGCAAGGTTTGGGGCGCCTAGCCCGAGAAGCCGCGACGAAGAAGGGGCGGGGATGTCCACTGGTACCGTCGAGGACCTTGTCCCTGAACAGAGTGGACGCTAAGGTAGGGGCTACGACGACCGGCGTCGGCCGAGGTCCTGGTTTCGGTTTGGCCGCCGCTGGCGTGCGTTCCAGCTTTGGCTGTTCGAGCAGCCGCTGGCGTTCCGGGAGGCCCTGCAAACGGAGCGAACCCGCGGCATCGCGTTCCTGTGCGTGCCGCTGCTGCTCGGAACGGGTGCGGTTTTCTATTTCCTCGCTCCCGTTGAACCCTCGTTCTCGCCGCTGATGGCCCTTGTTGCCGCGGCTTCCGTCGGGACGTGGCTTTCGCGACGCCACCCGCTTCTGCAAACGCTCGGATGGCTCTTGCTTGTGGTCGCGCTTGGCGGATCCGCTGCCAAGCTCGAAACATGGCGCCGCTCGACGCCGATCCTGGGTTCTCAGATCAGCACGGAACTCACCGGGCGCGTGGTGCTGGTTGAAGAACAAGCCAACGGACGCACGCGACTCACGCTCGATGTTCTCGGCACGGCGCGACCGTCGCTCAGATATGCTCCCGAACGGGTGCGGGTCACCGCCCGCAGCGTTCCCGGCGATGTGCGTCCAGGAGAAGTGTTGCGCGGCATCGTCCGCCTGATACCGCCGGCGGGACCCGTGCGGCCCGGAAGCTACGATTTCGCCTTCCAAAGCTATTTCAACGGGCTCGGAGCAGTCGGCTTCTTCTTGCGCGATCCTCAACGCGTGGAAAATGGAGAACCGCTGTCCCTCGGGGTGAAGATCAGCGCCGGCATCGAAGCGCTCCGACAAACCATTGCCGATCGGATCAGGGCCGTTCTGCCGGCGCCGGAGGGCGAGATCGCCGCGGCCCTGATTGCCGGCGTTCGCGCCGGCATACCTGAAGCGGTGAACGAAGATCTCCGCGTGACCGGCCTTGCCCACGTTCTTTCCATCTCCGGCCTGCACATGGCGCTGGCCGCAACCACGCTGATGGGCTCGATCCGGTTGCTCCTGGCCTGCTTTCCGAACTTTGCCGCGCGTCATTCAGTGAAGAAGTACGCCGCGGGTTTTGCCCTGGCAGGCACGGCTTTTTATCTCCTGCTGGCGGGCGACCAGGTGGCGGCAAACCGCAGCTTTCTGATGATCGCGGTGATGCTAACAGCGATCCTGTTTGATCGCGCGGCGCTTTCCATGCGCAATCTCGCGATCGCTGCTGTTTGCATCATCCTCATCGCGCCGCATGAGGTCATGGGGCCGAGTTTCCAGATGTCGTTTGCGGCAACGGCTGCCCTTGTGGCGGGCTATGCAGGTTGGAGTCAGTTGCGTCGCGACCGACCCCCTCCACCGCTGCCGCGCAGCCTGATAGCCCGGATCAGGCGCTGGCTGCTGCTTTTGATCCTGGGATCCGTTGCCACCTCGATCTTGGCTGGCGGGGCAACGGCCATCTACAGCGCCTATCACTTCCAGCGCGTGTCGCCACTCTCCTTCGTGGCCAACCTGCTTGCCATGCCCATTATCGGAATTGCCGTAATGCCGTCGGCCGTCGCCGCCTTGATCACCATGCCGATCGGTCTGGACTTTGTGCCGCTGACCGTGATGGGCTGGGGACTGACCCTGATGCTGTCGGTTGCGCAATGGAGCGCGTCGATCTCGCCGCCAGATGCGGTCGGCATCGTTCCCGCTCCGACCGTCGCCCTTGCGACGCTCGCGCTGGCGATCGCATGTTTCACAACCACCCGGTGGCGGCTCCTCGCAATGCCCCTTGTTCTTGCCGCGTCCGTCGCTTTCGCGGCACGAACGGCACCGGACGTTTTTGTATCCGAAGATGCGAAACTGATCGGGCTCATGACGGAGAACGGTGAACTCGCGGTGAACCGCAAGCGCCCCAACGCCTTCGCCGTGGAGGATTGGCAGCGCAGCGCCTCCGCAGCAGCGCTTGTCACTCCTAAGGATGATTCAGCCGAAGGCTTTCATTGCACGGAAACCGGATGCACTTTCGCTGGATCGCGGCAGCCACGTGTGACGTGGCTTGCCGAAGGCAGCGTTGTGGAGCCGCATTGTGCGACGGCTGACCTGATCGTGGTGGATGACGCAACGGTGGAAAGCCGCTGCCCGGAGCCCACGCAGATCGTGACGAAGCGCGACCTTGCGTTGATGGGGAGTGCCACGGTGCAGTTTGACCCTGCCACCGGACGATTGAGCGCGCTCGACCATGCGATCAGCCGCCCTTACAGGCCGTGGCACACCCATCGCCGGTTCTCACGCGAAGCGCGCGGCATGGCGCCTTACAAGCGGCCGAACAAGGCCAAGCCGCAGAAATGAGATCGACTGCCGATCCAGGGTCAGTACTTCCGGATCAGGCCGACAAGGCGACCCTGAACCTTGACACGATGCGGCGGAAAGATCCGCGTCTCGTAGGCGGGATTGGCGGCCTCAAGGGCGATGGACGCTCCCTTGCGTCGGAAGCGCTTCAAGGTTGCTTCCTCGTCATCCACAAGCGCCACCACGATGTCTCCCGGGTTGGCCGTTGTTGCATTGCGGATCACCACCGTGTCGCCATCGAAGATGCCGGCCTCGATCATCGAGTCACCACGCACTTCAAGCGCGTAGTGCTCACCGCCCGACAGCATGTCTGGGGGAACGGCAATGGAATGCGTCGGCTGCTGGATGGCGGCGATCGGCACGCCCGCCGCAATCCGGCCCATCACTGGAACGGCAATGCCGGATGCTTCGTCGTCATTGGAGGCATTGCGCGTGAGCTTTGCAGGTTCCGGCTTCTTGCCGAGGCTGCCTTCGATGACGCTCGGCGAAAATTTGCGCGGGCCAGCAGAGGGCGACAAGGAGTCAGGTAGGCGCAGCACCTCGAGCGCGCGGGCCCGGTTCGGCAATCGGCGGATGAAGCCCCGTTCTTCCAAAGCCGTGATCAGCCGATGAATGCCCGATTTGGACGCCAGATCCAAGGCTTCCTTCATCTCATCGAAGCTGGGCGGAATGCCGGTTTCCTTCATCCGTTGATTGATGAAGGTGAGCAGTTCCATCTGCTTGCGTGTCAGCATGCGAGAGCCTCGGAATCAAAAAACAAACCCGGAACAATCCGTATCTGTTCCATATGTGTTCCGCAACTATTTAAACTTTAGTGAATTCCGCAACCGTTTGTTCGCATTTTCGTCCGCGACCGTCGCGGCGCGCTGAGATCAGTTGGAGACAGCCTGGTCAGCAACCTGGCCGATGGCCTGCGCAAGCGCTTCGGCATCCTGGGCGCCCATCAGCGCATAACGCTGATTGAGGAGAAAGCAGGGCACCCCAGTGATCCCCATCTGGCCGGCAACCGTGATCTCGCTCCGAACCGCTTCAACATCCGCGTCCGTGGGCAGAAGCGCTGCCATCACGGGCATATCCAGTCCGGCTTCTTCGGCAATCTGCAGAAGCACGTCGTGATCCCCGACATCGCGACCCTCTTCGAAAACCGCGCGAAACAGCGCCTGCACCACCTGGTCCTGTGTTCCCGGCAGATCAGAATTTGCTGCCCAGCGGATGAGGCGATGAGCGTCGAGCGTGTTGGCCGCCACCTTTATGGCCGCAAAGTCGAAGGCAATGCCGACGCTTTCTCCGACGACTTCTAGCTTTTCGTGCATCTGGTTGACCCGTTCCAGGCTGCCGAACTTGGCAAGCATGTAGGCCTGACGATCGGTGCCGCCCGGAGGGATCGTCGGATCAAGTTGGTAGGGTCGCCAGTTCACCACGACGTTCAGATCCGGCAGGAAGGTCAGCGCGCGATCCAGCTGCTTCTTGCCCACATAGCACCATGGGCAAACCACGTCCGATACGACATCGATGCTGACGGCAGTCTTCATTGGGTTGCTTTCTCCGACCACCATGTTGGCAGCTGGTGGCCGTAAACTGGCGTGCGTTCCGGATGCCGGATGTGATCCCAGCGCGCGACCCATTGCTCCGGCTGGAAATAAAGCGGCACAAGGTAGGCGCCGCTGAGAAGCACCCGGTCGTAAGCGCGCACGATTGTCACGAACTCCTCGCGCGAGCGGGCATTGACCATCCGGTCGATCAGCGCGTCGATCGCAGGCTCGGAGACGCCGGC
Source organism: Tianweitania sediminis (assembly GCF_017813335.1). Classification (GTDB taxonomy): domain Bacteria; phylum Pseudomonadota; class Alphaproteobacteria; order Rhizobiales; family Rhizobiaceae; genus Tianweitania; species Tianweitania sediminis. The sequence continues at coordinate 53,432 of NZ_JAGIYY010000010.1, forward strand.
GAAGTTGAAGGTCCCGTCCACCTTGGCTGACGCCGAACCCCAGCGGAACTGTTGCTCCACGCCCGGCGACAGCGAGGACGTGTAGCGCATCAGCATCACGTCGAAATCGTAGGTGCGCTGCCGCTGCAGATACTGCGCGGCATCAACGGCGCGGATGGACACGGCGATCCCCAGACGCGCCAGCGTGCGCTGCCAGGCAATGGCGATCTGTTCGGTGGACCGGCCGTTAAGCAGCATCTCGAATGCGAGCTGGTGGCCATTCGCATCCACCATCTTGCCATCGCGCATGGAATAGCCCGCTTCCTTCAGCGCCTCGAAACCCTTGCGCAGGAACTCACGATCCCGACCGCTGCCGTCTGAAGTTGCCGGTTTCCAGGTCCCGGCCAGGATGGATGGGCGAACGGCGTCGGGGTAGGGCGCGAGCAGCGCCTTTTCCGCGTCAGAGGCCGGACGCCCCGTTGACGCCAGTTCCGAGCCGTCGAAATAGCTGGTTGTCCGCTCGTAGGCGTTGTTGAACAGGTTGCGGTTGACCCATTCGAAGTCGAACAGCCCCGCCAAAGCAGCGCGTACGTTTCGATCCTGGAAGACCGGCCGCCGTGTGTTCATCACGAAGCCCAGCATGTCGGCTGGTGTTTTTTTCCTGAAGGTGTCCTTAACCACGTTGCCTGCGGCAACGGCGGGAAAGTTATAGCCATTGGCCCAGCGCGCCGTCTGGTCTTCCAGAAAGACGTCGATCAACCCTTTCTTGAAGGCTTCGAACATCGCGTTCGAGTCGCGGAAATAGCTCATCCGGATCTCGTCGTAGTTGTCGAAGCCGCGCTTGGTCGGCAGGTCCTTGGCCCAATAGTCTGGGTTGCGCTTCAGGATTACGACTTCGCCGGGGCGCACCGTCTCGATCCGGTAAGGGCCTGACCCGATCATGGGCTTCAGCGTCGATCTGTCGAAGGCGTCGCGCTCGGTCGCGTGCTTGGGGAAAATCGGTAGCTGCGCCAAAAGCAGCGGAGACTCCCGATCCGCCTTCTCGTTGAACACGAGGCGCAAGCCATGACTGCCAACCCGCTCCATGCGGTCGATCACGCCCACCCAGCGCTGGTAGATCGGACGGCCCTTGTCGCGCAGGAGTTCGAGGGAAAAGATCACGTCGTCCACGGTGACCGGCTTTCCATCGGAAAAGCGGGCGTCGGGATTGAGCGTGAAGGTGACATAGCTGCGGTCGGCGTCCGTTTCTACGCTTTGCGCAAGCAGGGGGTAGAGCGTGAAGGCTTCGTCACGCGACCGCATCATCAGCGTTTCAAAAACGGTGTTGCCAAAATCGACATCGAACAGGCCGCGTGCCGCGTCTCCTTGGACAATGAACGGATTAAGGCTGTCGAAGCTGCCCTGCCACGCATAAACGACCCGTCCGCCCTTCGGCGCGTCGGGGTTGGTGTAGGGCAGGTGCGTGAAGTCGGGCGGAAGTGCCGGCTCTCCTTGCATGGCAATGGCATGGGCGGCTGCCGCCAGCCGGGGAAGCGGCAGCAGAAGCGCGACAGCCAAACAGCCAGTCAGGAGTGTTCTCAGGATCATCGATTGCGGTCCTCGATTCGGCGCACCCTTAGCACGGAATGCCGATGGTCTTGCGCAGCAGCATGATCAAAGGGACGTGTCTGAAGCTGGATTCGCAGCGCACGGCGGTGTAAGGGGCGCCAACAGTCATCCTGTTGCCTCATTTAACGAACACTCAGCGGCCAGCTGCTTCCTAGCGCTGCCTTCCTATCATTCAAAGGGAAAAACGACGTATGAAGTCACCGAACCTCAGTGCGCCGCGAGCGGCCATTCTTGCTGCCGGACTTGCGGCTGTTGTTGCCGGCGGCGCGCCAGCTTCGGCGCAGGAAGCAAATCCTGCAGCGCCGCCCAAGGGCTGGTTCAAGGCGTGCCAGAAGCAGGAAGAAGTGGAGATCTGCAATGTGCAGCAGATCCTGACCGCCAATACCGGCCAGCTTCTCACCGCTGTCAGCCTGGTTGAAGTGAAGGGCAAGGTCAGCCGCCGCGTGTTCCAGGTCACCGTGCCGACCGGCCGCCTTCTGCCGCCCGGCATTGGCCTGCAGATCGACGCCAACAAGGCGCAGAAGCTTGACTACGTGATCTGCTTTCCGGACCGCTGCGTGGCGGAAGCTCCGCTGAACGACGCGCTGGTGAACTCGTTCAAGAAGGGATCCGAGATCACCCTGACCTCGGTCAACTTCCAGAACCAGCCCAACCCGATCAAGGTGACGCTGAGTGGCTTCACCGGCGCTTATGATGGTCCGCCCCTGCAGCAGTCGGATCTCGAAGATCGCCAAAAGAAGCTGGAAGCCTTCGTGAGCAAGAACAACGAAGACTTCGCCAAGAAGCTCAAGGAAGAACAGGAAAAGGCCAAGGCGGCAACCGCCGCGAACTGATCCTTGTTCGAAGCTAGACAACGAAAAGGCGGGCTCAGGGCCCGCCTTTTCCGTTTCCGCTGATGGATGGATCAGTGTTTGGGGAAACCCTTCAGCACATAAGTCCCATCATCGCGTCTGGAAAACATCTGGTCGACCTGGGGATGACGCACGGGCCCCCCTTGCGCGTCCTCAAGCAGGTTCTGCTCCGAAACATAGGCGACATATTCGGTTTCGGCATTTTCAGCGAGCAGGTGATAAAAGGGCTGATCCTTGCGCGGTCGAACCGCAGGCGGAATCGCCTCGTACCATTCTTCCGTGTTGGCGAATTCCGGGTCGACGTCGAAGATCACTCCACGGAACGGGAATACCCGGTGCCGCACCACCTGTCCGATCTGGAACTTTGCTTGTCGCGTGTCTGCCATGCCCCTTAATTCTTCAATGGTGCGCTTTGTTCAACCCCATCTTGCTTGACGCTGCCGCGCCCGCGCTTTAGCGCCACGGGAAGCGCCGGTTCGTGGAGGATGACCCGCAGCGCCGATCCGAGCAAGCGGGACTTTAGGAATGGCGGATGTTGGTGGTTTGGTCTTGCCGTTTTTCGGCATGATCCTGCTTGGCTTCGTAGCCGCTCGCCTGATGAAGCAGCCCATCGAAGGCCTCGCGTGGATGAACATCTTCATCCTTTACGTCGCGCTGCCGGCGCTCTTCTTTCAAATGCTGTCGAGGACGCCGGTGGAGCAGCTGACGCAGTTCAGCTTCGTGCTTGGATCTGCGCTGGCAACGCTGATCGTCTTTTCCCTGATGTTCGTCGGGTCGATGGCAAGCGGAGACCGGATCCCTGAGAGCACCATCAAAGGATTGGCATCCGCTTACGGCAACATCGGCTTCATGGGGCCGGGCTTGGCGCTGATCGCCTTCGGGGAAGAAGCCGCCGTGCCCGTGGCGCTGATCTTTTGTTTCGAAAACGTCATGCACTTCGCGGTGACGCCCTTGCTGATGGCCGTTGCAGACAATGATCGTGCAACGCCGGTGCAGTTGGCTGGGGAGATCAGCCGCAAGATCCTGCTGCACCCTTTCATCATCGCGACAGCTGTTGGCGTGGCGGCTGCCGTTTTCCAGGTTCAAGCGCCATTGCCGCTCGCGCGCATGCTGGAAATCGTGTCCCGCGCCGCCGCGCCTTGCGCATTGTTTGCAATGGGTGTGACCCTGGCGTTACGCCCCTTGAAGCGGATGCCCCGCGCGATCGGCCCGATCCTGTTCCTGAAGCTCCTGCTGCATCCGCTGCTTTGCTACCTTGTTCTGAGCTTCATCGGTGATTTCCCGCCGGTTTGGGTCTGGTCGGCGGTTTTGCTGGCCTCGCTTCCGGCGGCAACCAACGTTTATGTCATGGCCCAGCAGTACAACGTGTGGGTCGAGCGTGCTTCTGCCAGCGTCCTCATCACAACGATCTTCTCTGTTGCGACGGTGACGGGTATCCTACTGGTGATCCGCTCAGGCGCGTTGCCGCCCGACCTTTTCCCATAGGTCACGCAGACCGCTGCCGGGCTGCATGCCTTCCCGCATGAAGAAGGCGCGCAGCGGGCCGAGCTTTTCCAGCAGGCCCAGACCGGCGCTTCGAGCGAGCTGCGCCGGCAGGAGGTCGGAAAGAAGCGACCGGTTGAGGAGGTTCACGGCGCCGTTGCGCGCCATCACGTCGGCACGTCGCGCCTGATTGAACGACCGCATGACGCGCTCGGCACCGGGATCCTCTGCCGACGAGGCCACAATCCTTGCGAGCGCCTGCACATCGCGGATGCCGAGGTTGAGGCCCTGCGCGCCGATCGGCGGGAAAACATGGGCGGCCTCGCCAACGAGGGCGATGCGGTTTCGCGCAAAGGTCACCGGCATGCGTGCTGTAAGCGGATAAATCTGGCGGCCCGGCAAGAGCGATATGCGTCCCAGCATGGATTGCATGCGCTGTTCGATCTGCTCAGCAAGCTGCGCATCGTCCATAGCCGCAAGGCGATCTGCTTCGGTCGGCGAGACCACCCATACGAGGCTCGAGCTTTGGCCGGGAAGCGGCACCTGCGTGAAGGGGCCCATCTCGGTATGGAACTCATTGGATGTGTCTGCATGCGGGCGGGCGTGTTCAAAGGAAAGCACCAGCGCCGATTGCGGGTAGGGATGGCCAACGCTGCGGATCCCCGCCGCTTCGCGGGCTGGTGAGCCTCGGCCGTCCGCCGCAACGGCAAGCAGGCCCTCACATCGGCCGCCATTATCAAGCAGGGCCACGACCTTTTCACTGCCCAGTTCCCACGCGCGGACGCTCGCAGTCACGCGCTCGATCCCCAGCTCGGCAGCAACCGCCTGCGTGAGAAGGTCGAGCAGCACGGAATTGGGGATGTTTTCCCCAAATGACTCGCGACCGATTTCGGCCGCGTGGAACGTGACGGTCGGGCTGCGGATCAAACGTTGGGTCGCGTCGATGATCCGCATCGTGCGCAAGGCTGCCGAGCGCCCGCCGAACTCCGAATCGAGGCCTAGCGTGGCAAGATAATCCAAGGCCGGCGCCATGAGCGCTGTTGTGCGGGCGTCACCCGTGTTGGAGGGCGGGCCTAGGAGTTGCACGGCAAATCCTGCTCGGGCCAAGGCAAGCGCGGCAATCAATCCCACAGGGCCCGCGCCGGCCACGATGATCGGGTTGATGGTGTCGGGAGCGGCATCCATGGGCATGTCCTCGCGGTGGTTGCTTCTATCTAGGGGCGGCTACCCGCCGGGGGCAATGCGGCGGATCGCAACGCAAGCTGTCGATGAATGCGCCGGCAGCGGAGGTTTAAACTTGTTTGCGACGGAAGCTGTTTATAGTGTCCGGCGCATTCAAGGGGTCAGGCCAATGAAGATTTCCAGCGCAGCGATCGGGTGCACAGCACGTGCCAAAGCTTGATCAGCTTGTGAAAAAGCCGAAGAAAGTGACGGCGCCGCAGGCCCGCGCCTTTTCGGTGCATCTGTTCACGGCTTCCGGGTCGTTTCTGGCTTTTCTGTCGCTGGTCGCGGCGAGCGAAGAACGCTGGACAGCCATGTTTTTGTGGCTGGGGCTGGCGCTTCTTGTTGATGGCATCGACGGACCGATCGCCCGCAAGCTTCAGGTCAAGGAAGTTCTGCCGACCTGGTCGGGCGAATTGCTCGACAACATCATCGACTATGTCACCTATGTGCTGATCCCCGCCTTTGCGCTTTACCAGCGCGGCTTCATGGGCGAAGGGCTGTCGTTCCTGTCGGCTGCCATCATCGTGGTTTCGAGCGCGATCTATTATGCCGACACGGGCATGAAAACGAAGGAGAACTTCTTCAGAGGGTTCCCCGTCGTCTGGAACATGCTCGTGTTCACCCTGTTCGTAATCGAGCCTGGTGAGTGGGTGTCTTTTGCCATCGTTGTGGCAGCAGCGATCTTCACCTTCATTCCCATGAACTTCCTGCACCCGGTTCGGGTGAAGCGGCTGCGCAACCTCAACCTGCCTGTTTTCCTGGCTTGGTGCGCGGTTTCCCTGGTTGCCCTGCTTCAGGGCATGAACGCCTCGGGATGGGTGCAGATCGCGGTGGCGATCAGCAGCTTGTATTTGTTTTTCATCGGCGGGGTGATGCAGGTCTTCCCGAACCTAGGACGGCAGGAGGAGCCAACATGACCCACGCAATCCGAATTCATCAGCATGGCGGCCCCGAGGCCATGGTTTTAGAGCAGGTCTCGCTCGGCAGGCCCGCGGCCGGCGAAGTGCGCATCCGCCACACGGCCATCGGATTGAACTACATCGACGTTTACTACCGGAGCGGCGTGTACGCGGCGCCCAACGGTTTGCCGCTCGTTCCAGGCAATGAAGCCGCAGGCGTGGTTGAGGAACTGGGCGAGGGCGTCACGAGCCTCCAAGTCGGCGACCGTGTTGCTTACGCCGCCAAAGGCCTTGGCGCCTATGCAACCGAGCGGCTGGTTGGGGCGGATCAGGTTGTAAAGATCCCCGATGGCGTCAGCGACGAACAAGCTGCGGCGATGATGCTCCAGGGCATGACGGTGGAATATCTTTTGCGCCGCACCTACGAGGTGAAACCCGGGACCACCGTGCTTTATCATGCGGCTGCCGGTGGTGTGGGTCTGATCTTCGGGCAGTGGGCCAAGCATCTGGGCGCGACAGTGATTGGGACCGCAGGCAGTGCCGAAAAGGTGGAACTCGCGAAAGCCCATGGCTTCGATCACGTCATCAACTATTCGAGCGAGAACTTCGTGGAGCGCGTGGCGGAAATCACGGGCGGCGCCAAATGCGACGTGGTCTACGATTCCGTGGGCAAGGACACCTTCGAGGGGTCTCTGGACTGCCTGAGGCCGCGCGGACTGTTTGTGACCTTCGGCCAGTCTTCGGGAGCAATTCCGCCCTTCAACACGGGAATTTTGGCGCAGAAGGGCTCCCTGTACGTGACCCGTCCCACGATCTTCTCCTACAATGCGAAGCGGGAGGATCTGGAGGAAAGCGCCAGAGCCCTGTTCGACGTGGTCAGCAAGGGCATCGTGAAGATCAACGTCAACCAGCGCTACAAGCTGGCCGATGCGGCGCAGGCCCATCGCGACCTCGAAGCGCGGAAAACCACGGGGACCACGGTTCTGCTGCCCTGAATTTGTGCACAGCGACAAGGTGAAGCAGATTTTCAGCAGAAGTTGCTTTTCCTTTTGTCTGGCCTGCGTCATACGATCCGGAAGGTGAGGGCCAAACGATTGGGTTGAGTTCGGTGCAGGGTCCGTGTCTCAGGTGAGTGCCGAAGGCGATCCCGCTTTGCTGGAAACGCGAAAGCTGACGAAGGTCTTCGGCGCCGTCACGGCGTGTGATGCGATTGACCTGCGGATCGCGCGCGGCGAGATCCATGCGTTGCTGGGCGAGAACGGTGCCGGAAAATCGACCCTCGTGAAGATGCTGTTCGGCTCGCTGGAGCCGACGGCGGGCGAGGTCCTGTGGAAGGGAACGCCTACCCGCATCGCCAGTCCGGCGGAAGCACGTCGACTGGGCATCGGCATGGTGTTTCAGCATTTTTCACTATTTGAAGCTCTGACGGCGGCCCAAAACATCGCGCTTGCCCTGCCGGACCGCACCCCAATTGCCACCATTGCGGAGCGGGCACGAACCCTCTCCACGGGTTATGGCCTCCCACTCGACCCTCAATCGCTTGTCGCCGATCTTTCCGTTGGAGAACGGCAGCGCATCGAGATCATCCGCTGCCTGCTTCAGGAGCCGGAACTGATCATCCTGGATGAGCCGACATCGGTACTCACCCCGCAGGAAGCCGACCGCCTGTTCGAGACGCTTCTTCGTTTGCGGGGCGAGGGCAAGTCCATTCTTTACATCTCGCACCGGCTCGACGAGGTGAAGCGCATCTGCGATGCCGCCACCGTTTTGCGTCATGGCAAGGTCGTGGCGCATTGCGATCCGCGTGACGAAACCGCCGGGTCGCTTGCGCGCATGATGGTTGGAACTGAGGTTCACGCCATTCGCCGTAGCGACGCGCCCCTGCTCACCGGGGGCGAGGCGCTTCTGGAGATCAACCAACTCAGCCGGCCGCCTGCCACGCCGTTTGCCATTCCGCTGCGGAACGTGGACCTGCAGGTGCGGGCTGGCGAGATCGTGGGCATTGCGGGGGTGGCCGGGAATGGGCAAAGCGAGCTGTTCGAAGCGCTTTCCGGCGAAACGCTGCAGCCAGACGCGGCAGCCATTCGCATCGGGGGCAGGGACGCGGGACAGCTGACCATATCCGAACGCCGTCTGCTCGGATCCGCCTTTGTTCCAGAAGAGCGCCTCGGCCATGGAGCCGCGCCGCGGCTTCGTTTGTCGGAAAACCTCCTGTTGTCGCGCCACCGCACCGACCGGAACGCTTTTCTCGGCCGGCTTGGCATTGTGTTTTCAGGGGCGATCCAATTGGCCTCCCAGCGCATCACCAAAAGCATGGATGTGCGCAAGTCGGCCGCGGATCCGGAAGCAGCGGCCTTGTCGGGTGGCAATCTGCAGAAGTTCATCATCGGGCGCGAACTTGACCGACAGCCTTCGGTTCTCGTCGTCAACCAGCCGACCTGGGGCGTCGATGCCGGTGCTGCAGCCCGTATCCGTCAGGCGCTGATCGAACTCGCCCGGAACGGTTCGGCGGTTCTCGTGATCAGCCAGGACTTGGACGAACTCTTTGAGATCGCTGACGCCATCGCCGTCATGCATGACGGCCGGCTATCAGCGCCGCTGCCACGCTCGGAAGCGACTTTCGAAGCGATCGGCCTCCTCATGGGCGGCGCCGAACCAGGGCATGCCGGTCGCGCGGGGGAAGCAGCCTGATGCGCGTCGAACTCGTGAAGCGTCCACAGCACTCCAAACTGTTCAGCGCGCTGTCGCCACTGATCGCGCTGGCGCTGACCTTGCTGTGTGGCGCAGCCATTTTTGCCGCACTCGGGAAAAACCCCGCCGAAGGGCTCTACTTCTATTTCATCGATCCCCTGCGGGAAGTCTGGTCTCTGCACGAGCTTGCGGTGAAAGCCGGCCCGCTCATCTTGATCGCGGTTGGGCTTTCCGTCTGCTACTTGTCCAACAACTGGAATATCGGTGCGGAAGGACAGTTCATCATCGGGGCCATTGCTGGGGCAAGCCTGCCGGTGCTCTTGCCCGACTTCCAATCTCCCGTTGTCCTGCCGCTGATGCTGATTTTTGGGATGCTCGGCGGAGCGGCTTACGCCTCTATTCCTGCCTTTCTGAAGACGCGGTTTGGTACCAACGAGATCCTGACCAGCCTCATGCTGGTTTATGTCGCGCAGCTTTTTCTCGACTGGCTCGTTCGCGGACCCTGGCGCGATCCTGCCGGCAACAATTTTCCCCTGACCCGCCGGTTCCACCCGGATGCTGTTCTGCCGGAGATCATGCCCACATCGGGCAGCGCGCACTGGGGCATTGTCTTCGCGCTGGTGGCCGCCGTGGTGGTCTGGTTCCTGGTCAGTCGCACCATCAAAGGCTTCGAGGTGCGCGTGCTGGGTGCAAGCCCACGGGCCGGGCGCTTCGCAGGATTTTCTGGCAAGCGCATGGTCTTCTTTGCGTTTCTGCTGTCCGGCGCCCTTGCCGGCCTTGCGGGGATTTCCGAAGTGTCCGGCGCGATCGGTTACCTTCAGCCGGTCATTTCTCCGGGCTACGGCTTCACGGCAATCATCGTCGCCTTCCTCGGCCGACTGAACCCGCTGGGCATCGTTGCCGCAGGCTTTGTTTTGGCGCTGACCTATCTGGGGGGCGAAGCGGCACAAATCTCGCTTGGCATGTCCGACAAGGTCGCCCGCGTGTTTCAGGGCATGCTGCTTTTCTTTGTTCTGGGATGCGACACACTCATTCACTACCGCGTGCGCTTCGCCGGCCGCGGCGACAGCATGGCGGAGGCGCGCTGAATGCTGTTTGAAAGCGTATTGATCACCATCGCCACGGCTGCCACCCCCTTGTTGCTGGCGGCGATCGGCGAACTTGTGGTGGAGCGTTCGGGCGTGCTCAACCTTGGCGTTGAAGGCATGATGGTCATGGGTGCCGTATGCGGTTTTGGTGCCGCCGCCCTGACCGGCTCGCCGTGGCTCGGCGTGCTGGCGGCAGTTGCTGCAGGCAGCTTGTTTTCGCTGCTGTTTGGCTTCCTGACCCTGTCAATTGCCACAAACCAGGTGGCGACCGGCCTTTCCCTCACACTGCTGGGGCTTGGCCTTTCCAGCATGATCGGAGAGGCTTTCGTTGGGTCGGCCGGAACCAAGCTGCCGACGCTGGCCGCGGGCCTCGGTGCCGTCCCGGTGGTCGGCCCACCGCTGCAGAACCTTCTGACGAACTTGGCGGAGCTTCCGCTGATCGGGCGCTTCCTTTTTGGCCAGGACCCGATCTTCTACATCTCCATCCTTCTTGTTGTGGGGGTGGCGTGGTTTCTGTTTCGCACCCGCGCCGGCCTCACGCTGAGATCCGTGGGAGACAACCATGCCTCGGCCCATGCGCTGGGCATCAACGTCCTCGGCATCCGCTATCTGGCCGTGATGTTCGGTGGTGCCTGCGCCGGCCTCGCTGGCGGTCACCTGTCGCTCGTTTATACGCCGCAGTGGGTGGAAAACATGACGGCGGGGCGCGGCTGGATCGCGCTTGCCCTGGTGGTGTTCGCATCTTGGCGACCGCTGCGCGTGCTGGCGGGCGCTTATCTGTTTGGCGCTGTCACCATCGGCCAGTTGCATGCCCAGGCGATGGGCTTCGGCATTCCATCACAGCTTTTGTCCGCCATGCCCTACCTCGCGACGATCCTGGTTCTCGTTTTGATATCGCGCAACCGGCGCCTGACCTTGATGAACACCCCAGCGTCGCTCGGGCAGCCCTTCGTGCCCGACCGTTGACGAGGCGCGATCAACCATCTTCCCCCCACTTCCCACAGGAGAACACAATGAAGAAACTGCTCCTCGGCGTGTCGAGCGCCATGTTGATGGCCTCAGTCGCCGCGCCCGCGCTCGCACAGGACAAGACGAAAGCTTGCTTCGTTTACATCGGCTCAAAAACCGACGGCGGATGGACCCAAGCGCACGACATCGGCCGTCAACAGGTTGATGCCGAACTGGGCGATCAGGTTGAAACGGCCTTTGTGGAAAACGTGCCGGAAGGCCCCGACGCCGAGCGCGCCATCGAGCGCTTGGCGCGTTCCGGCTGCGACATTGTTTTCGCCACGTCCTTCGGCTTCATGGACCAGACGGTGGCCGTGGCGCAGAAGTTCCCGGACGTGAAGTTCGAGCATGCCACAGGCTACAAGACGGCGGATAACCTCGCCGTCTACAATGCACGCTTCTATGAGGGCCGCTACATCCAGGGGCAGATCGCAGCAAAGATGTCGGAGAAGGGTGTCGCCGGCTATATCGCGTCCTTCCCGATCCCCGAAGTCGTGATGGGCATCAACGCGTTTGTGCTCGGTGCCCAGTCCGTGAACCCGGACTTCAAGGTGAAGGTTGTTTGGGCCAACACCTGGTTCGATGCTGGGAAGGAAGCGGACGCGGCCAAGGTGCTGATCGACCAGGGTGTTGACGTCATGACGCAGCACACCGACTCAACCGCACCGATGCAGGTAGCAGCGGAACGCGGCATCAAGGCTTTCGGTCAGGCTTCGGACATGATCAAGGCTGGTCCTGAAACACAGCTGACGGCAATCCTGGACACCTGGGGTCCTTACTACGTGAAGCGTATCAAGGCTGTGATGGACGGCACATGGACGTCCGGAAATATCTGGGACGGTCTGGCGGAAGGCATTCTCAGCATGGCGCCCTACACGAACATGCCGGACGACGTGAAGGCGATGGCGGAAGAAACCGAGGCGAAGATCAAGTCGGGCGAACTCAAGCCGTTCACCGGCCCGATCAACAAGCAGGACGGCACCCAGTGGCTCGCTGCCGGAGAAAACGCCGACGACAAGACCCTGGCCGGCTTGAACTTCTACGTGGAAGGCGTGGACGACCAGCTGCCGAAGTGATCTGCCAAGAGCATGACGGGAAGAGCGCCTGCGGGCGCTCTTTTTGTTTCTAACGCGGGCTGAGACGGAGGAAGCCGGAGGCGGCAAGCCTTGCCAGTCGACCCTGCAGCCAATGGCGGAGTGGCGTTTCCCCATACTTCCAGAAGAGCAATGAAGCCGTCAGCATCGCCGCCGTGACCAGAAGGACGGCTTGCCAGCGACCCATGGAAGGCGTCAGCGCATTGAGCCCGAGGTAGCCGATGTTCTGGTGCAGGAGGTACAGCGGGTAAGTGAGCCCACCGAGCAGGAGCGTTGTTTTCGACGCAGGCACGCGCCGTCCGAGTGTCACCGCCAGCAGGAAGAGCGCAAACGCAGCGACGACGCCGAGGGACAGCTGTGTTTCGGTCAAGGCTGTTCCATAGTGCTCCAGCATCCACGACCGCCCGCGGAAAGAGGTGGCCAAAGCAAGCAGGAAGGCTCCGGCAAGAAGCCAGCGCGAGGCCGATGGGGGAGAGCGTTTGGCAAGGATCTGGTAGCTGACGATGCCCCCGGCAAACCAGCCGGCATATTCCGTGATGAACACCATGCGCAGAACGGGATGGTCGATCACGAACTCATTGACGGCGGCCAGGAGCAACCATCCAGCGACGAGGACGAGAGGACGCTTCTGGAACTGACCTGTGGCGAGCGCGAGCGTCACCCAGCCGTAGAAGACGAGTTCCAGAACGATGGACCAGTACACGCCATCGACGAAAGGCTGCCCCAGCGCCGGCGAAAGGATCACCAGGTTCGCCGCCCATTGCTCCGGCGTCACAGGCAAACGGCTGTCACCGACGGCAAAAAGAACAAGGAAGCTGGCGGTCATGCCAATCAGGAAGCCAGGGTAAAGCCGGGTGAAGCGAGAGGTGGCGAAGCCGATCCAATCCCGCCCTTCCGCAGACCAGGCAATCACGAAGCCGCTGATGGCGAAGAACAGGCTGACGCCGAGATAGCCATAGAGGGCGAACGGCGCCAGTTCAGGATAGCCGGCGTCGAGAAATGGCTCTCCCGCAGAGCCACGGAAAAGATAATGAAATGCCACCACGCCAAGCGCCGCCACCAGCCGCAGCAGGTCGAGGGCTGCCAGGCGACCGGACGTAGAGGCGAGGGGTTCGGCAGTGGGGTGTCGGGTCATGAGCAGACCCTAGCCGAACCCCCGCACCGCGAGAATTGCTCGAGATGGAAACCTTAAGAGAAGGTAAATGCCAGGCCCCTAGGACACGGTGCCGTGGAGATCATAGGCTTCGGCGCGTTCCACCTTGGCAGTGACGATGTCGCCCACCCGCAAGGGTCGGCGCGCGCTCAGCTTAATGACGCCATCGATTTCCGGCGCGTCATACTTGGTGCGCCCGACTGCCGTCAGTCCATCAGATTGATCGATGATCACCGGCAAGCGCTTGCCGACCTTCTTCTGCAACTGGTTTGCCGAAATCTTCTGTTGCCGGGCCATGAAGCGGTGCCAGCGCGAACTTTTGACCTCTTCCGGCACTTGCGGCAAGCCGAGGTCGTTGGCGCGCGCACCCTTCACCGGTTCGTATTTGAAGCAGCCTGCGCGATCGATCTTCGCTTCGTCCAGCCATTGGAGCAGGAGCTCGAAATCCTCGTCCGTTTCACCCGGAAAGCCCACGATGAAGGTCGAGCGCACCGCAAGATCCGGGCAGGTTTCCCGCCATTTGGTAATGCGGCCGGCTGTTTTCTCGGCATGAGCGGGGCGCTTCATGTTCTTCAGAACGGCCGGCGAGGCATGCTGAAATGGGATGTCGAGGTAAGGCAGGATCTTGCCTTCCGCCATCAGCGGAATGACGTCATCGACATGCGGATAGGGATAAACGTAGTGCATGCGCACCCAGATGCCCATCTCGCCGAGTTCACGCGCCAGGTCGATGAACTTGGCACGGACCTCGCGGTCGCCCAGCAGGCTTGTCTGGTATCTGAGGTCGATGCCGTAGGCGCTGGTATCTTGCGAGATCACCAGCAGTTCCTTGACGCCCGCCTTGGCGAGCTTTTCGGCTTCACGCAGCACATCGGCTGCCGGGCGCGAAACCAGATCCCCGCGCAAAGCCGGGATGATGCAAAAGGAACAGCGGTTCGAGCAGCCTTCGGATATCTTCAGGTAGGCGTAGTGGCGCGGAGTCAGCTTGATACCCTGCGGCGGGACGAGGTCAACGAAGGGATCATGCACGGGCGGCGCAGCTTCATGCACCGCTGCCATGACGCTTTCATAGGCCTGCGGACCAGTAATCGCCAGAACGTTGGGGTGCCTTTGCCGGATCACCTCCGGCTCGGCGCCAAGGCAACCGGTGACGATCACGCGGCCGTTCTCGTTCATGGCCGAACCGATCGCGTTGAGCGACTCGTCACGCGCGGAGTCGAGGAAGCCGCATGTGTTCACCACCACGAGATCGGCGCCGTCATGCTTGCGCGAAATCTCATAACCCTCGGCGCGAAGGCGCGTGATGATCCTTTCGGAATCCACCAGGGCCTTGGGGCAGCCAAGGCTGACGAAGCTGACGCGCGGAGCGGACATGAACGACTTTCGGAGGTGATCGGAGAAGGGCGGGCCTTTACACGACAACAGGCGCCTTGTCACGCGCCACGCCGTCACAGGCGCGTCAGGCGACCAGTGCGGGGTCGGCTGCCGGTCGCATTTCAGCCAGGGTGTAGACCATCGTCGCCGCTGTTCGGCCCTTGACCAGGATAGGGCGAAGCGGCGCCAGCTCGATCTGTTCGGCTGCCGCCAAGGCGGTGGCTTCGCCGATCACGACCGGCACGCCGAGCTCCTTCGACGATCCCTCCAGCCGCGACGCTAGGTTCACCGCATCGCCCAGCGCGGAATAATCGAAGCGCTGCTCGGAGCCCATGTTTCCAACAACGCAAGCGCCCGTGTTGATGCCGATCCCCACATTCAGCACCGCTGCCGCTTCGCCGCGCTCTTGCGCTTCGCGGGCGAGCACAAGGTTGAGCTCGGCGACCGCCTGCACCATCTCGCGCGACGCCTTGACGGCGTGCAAGGCATGGTCGGGATCATCCAGCGGCGCATTCCAGAACGCCATCAGGCAGTCGCCGATGTATTTGTCGATCGTGCCGCCGTGAGCCATGACCACGTTGGACAGTGGTGTCAGCAGCCGGTTGATGAGGCGCGTCAAACGCTCCGGGTCGTCCTTCATCGCTTCGGCAATCGTGGTGAAACCGCGAATGTCGCAAAACAGCACCGTGATGGTCCGCAGTTCACCGCCGAGCTTCAGGAGATCGGGATTGCTGGCCAGCCGGTCCACCAAGGCAGGCGAAAGGTACTGCGAAAAGGCGCGCGTAATTCCTTTGCGCAATTGCCGTTCGGAGGCGTAGTCCAGGAGGCTCTGGCTGCCGGCAACAACCGTGAGCGCGAGGGCTGGAGCAAGCGGTGGCACGAAGATGCGGCCGAAGCGCATCGCCAGGAACGCGCCAAGGCCGATCACGAGCATCCCACCGGCGACGCCAAGCAGAGTGCGCCATCCAGTGCCGCGCCAAACAAGCCCCGCCGCCAGAAGCGCACCGCATATCCCGGTGGCGAACAGCAGCCAGGCTGGCGCTCGTGCGATCGCGTGCCCCTGCGCGAGGTTGTCATAGATGGTGGCCTGAATCTCTACGCCCGGCACCAGTCGGCCGGTTCGCAGCGTCGCCGACGTCGGATAAGCATCCGAGCCCTTCTGGTCGAGCGTCGGCGCGTTCTGCAGGCTCAAGCCCACCATCACAACGCGGTCGCGGAAGAAATTCGGCGGCAGGAAAGCGTCGGGGTCTAACGCCTGGTAGTAGGACACGGTGGTGAAGGTGCGCGCCGGGCCAAGCACCTGCATCATGCGTCCTAGCGCAGGGGGAACGGCAGTGCCGGCGGCCTCGAGCAATGCTCGCGCGAACCCGTCTTCGTAGCCCGGCAAGCGGCGCAAGATACCGTCGCCATCCGGGGAGATCGATGCAATACCGGTGCGCGCGCCGGCTTCGGTAAACTGCGCCAGCGGCTCCACCCGCACGTGTTGCGTGCCATGCGGATCCTCAACGAAGGTTTCATCGCCAGCCAGCACCACATCCGGCCCGACGTTAGCCGCAAGGACGGCATCGGACCGAATGTTGGAGGGTTCGGCGAAGATGATGTCGAGGCCGACCGCCTTGGCACCAGCTGCGCGCAGCTGGCTGACAAGCTGTCCGTGCAGATCCCGCGGCCATGGCCACTGCAGGCCGATTTCAGCGAGCGATGGCTCATCGATCGCAACAATGATCGGGCTGGCTGCCGTTGGTCTCGGCGGGTCGATCGTCGACAGATAGTCGAAGGCCCGCGCTTCGAGGAGTTGCCATGGGGCGAGGTGGCCGAGCGCGCCCGCGAGAATGGCGGCTGCTGCCGCCAGCAGGAGGATGCCAAGTCTTCTGTTTTCGCGGTGGCGGCGGCGTGTCGACGGGCGCCACCACGGACGCCGCGGGTTCATCAGAATCGGACCTTCAGCGAGCCGACAAAGGTGCGGCCCCAGCCCGGTGTCCGCGGCGCTATCTCGAAATCCTCGTCCAGCAGGTTGTAGGCGGCAAGATCAAGCACGAGGCGCTTGTCGAACGGTTCCCAGGTCAGGAAAGCGTCCGTGCTCCAGTAGCCGTCGATCTCCGTTCCCGCTTCATCACCCGCGCGATCACCGACATAGGTCGCCGCGAGCGTGGCCTTGACGTTGCTCGGATGAACATAAGTAAGCCCCACGCGGCCGCTGTGCTCGGGGACGAACGCGAGAGGTTGGCCAAAGCCGACGCTGTCTGGATCCTCGTTTGAGCTGTCCGTGTAGGCGTAAGTGGCAAAGGCACCGAGACCACCACCGATCCAGACATTGGCAGTGGCGCTGACCCGATCGAGCCGACCTTCGGAAAGGCTGATTGTGTCAGCCGTTGCGGGAATGCCGATCGTCTGATCGTGAAACTCCTGATGCTGATAATCAACGGCCGTGAACAAGCGCTGCGTCCACTGCGATTCCCAGCGCGTTGCGATCGTGTCCATATAGCCGTTCGGGGCCAAGCGTGCCTGGTTCGACTGCAAGCCCACCACGCCGATCGGCGCCAGAGTGGTTGAACTCAGAACCGAAGACTCCCGCAAAAAGCCGGCGCGGAGATATTGGCCTTCGAGGGGGGCCCACGCGATGCCGACACGCGGCTCGAGCCGCTCTTCGTCGACATCCGTTCCTGTGAACTCCCCTTGCAAGGACGTGCCGAACAATCCCGCTTCGACCTTCAGGTCTGGGGTGATCTCGTAAAGCGCATCAAGATAGGCGCGGCGCGTGTCCAGGTCCGTTTCGAATGTGGACACGTCCTCCTCAAGCGGGGGCACGGGAGGCACGAAGATCGCCGTCATTGTGTCGCCGCGGATTGTCCCGGCTTCCACGCCATAGCGGAGCGTAACGGCGCCAAGCTCCAGAGAGTGGTTGAAGGCCCCAATGTAAGTTTGCTGGCTGTTCTCGATTTCGGTACGCGGCAGAAGCGCGTCACCATCTGCGGTGATGAAAGGCGTATCAACCGACGAGTTTTCGTCGAGCAGGTTTGTCAGGAACCCGACTGTCGCAACATTGTGGTAGCCGAAGGTGTGCGCCCAAGCCACACCGGCGTTCGTGCTGCGTGCATCACCCGATTGCGGCACGCTTTCTCCGAAAAAAGGAACGAAGATCTCAGGCGTGATCACGCGGAGATCGAATTCGAAGTTCTGCGACGTGACGTAGCCAACCACCGTGTCGTTGAGTGTCGGCCGCGATGCGATGTAGCCGGTGCCGGTGATGGACCGGTCATCGAGACGATACTGTCCCGTTTCAACCGGATCGTCGCCGCGCAAGGAGCCGGCCTCAAGGCCCTCCACATTCACGTAAAGACTGGTCGGGATCGGGCCAGCGGCAAAGCCCTGGACCTCGAGCGAGGCTTGCCAGCCGACATCGCCATTATCCACTGTGACGCCGCCACCCGCGAGCACCTCCAGGAACGGGTAAAGCAGCGCCGTCGGGCTTCCGGAAGGAGCCGCAAGCGATTGCGGGCTGAGCAGCAGGCCCTGCAGCAGCGATGACGCCGAGGTGTCGTTCGTTTCAGGTTCGGTGGGCACGTTGCCGAACCGGAGGTTGTTGATGAACGGGTTTACAGAACCCGCAAGACTCTGATCGAAGTAGGACGAGCCGGAAAAGGGGTCGAAGACCGCATCGCCGTAGAAGCGTCCCCAAGCGTTGAGGTTGAGCAGCCGGAAAGCGTCGTTGAGAGTGGAGCCGGCATCACGGCTGGCGCTGAGCGCGGCGTAATCTCCGCCTCGGTCCCGCGTACGCTTGAGGGCATCCTGCGCCGCGATGATTGCATCGTCGGCGCGGAATTCATCCACGGCGATCGCCGTGCGCACGGATGCGATCACAGGATCGTTGCGGTCTAGCCGATCCGCGTTGTCGAGCGCTTGTTCCCCCGCAACAGGATTGCCCGACTGGTAGTATGCCGCGGCCAGGAGAAGAAGGCTCTGGGCGGACGCCGGGTTGGCGGTGGTGGCGGCGAGCAGATCCTGTTGTGCTTTCGCGTGGTCGTTGGTTTGGAGGTAGTACCGACCGCGTGCGGCAAGCGCCGCATCGAGAGAAGGATCAAGCTGAAGCGCGATATCGATCTGCTCCTTGGCCTCCGCGAAGCGGTTTTCTTCCATGTAGATGAAGGCAAGATTGGTGCGCGTCAGGGGATCAGCCGCATCAAGCGCGATCGCCTTTTGCATGGAAGCCACGGACTCGCGAAGCGCCCCGCGCTGGGATTGGGCAAGCCCCAGCGTGTTCCAAAGCGTTGCAGAGCCGGGTGCAATCGAAACAGCGAGCTCGGCGTCACTCAGCGCCCCCTCGACATCGCCCTTGATGCCAGCTCTGTAGTAGGAGCGGGTTTCCAGCGCGAACGTGTCTTGAGGGTCAAGCGAAAGCGCGCGGGCGATCGCTTCTTCCGCTTGTTCGCGGTCGTCGATCAGCAAAGCAAATCGGGAACGGATCGCCGGCAGGGAAGATTCCTGCGGGTAGCGCTGTTCGGCTCTGCGAAGCACCTCGATGCCCGCCGGCAAACCCTCGATATAAGCCTTTGTGACGGCGTCGGCGATCGCGCCGCCCACGCCTACGATCCCGCCCGATGGTGGCTCTTCCTGCAGGTCGGGATTGGCGAGGGAGCGGGCGAAATATCCGCCAAACCGCGCCACGGATCGCCGCTCGGCGTCGAGGCCGGGCAGCGCCCGCTCGTAAAGCGCAGCGGCTTCGGCATAGCGTCCCGTCTGGTAAGCCGCATTGGCGCGAACAAGGGCGACGCGCGCTTGCTGCGCTCCGGTTAGTCCCCGCCGCTCTGCTTCGTCGGCGGCCGCCACGGCTGCTTCGGGGCCGTCGAATTGCAACCGGATTTCGGCCAGAGCGAGCCAATCTTCCGTGCTGCGCGCCGCGGGCGGGAGCGCCTCGATCCGTCCCCGCTCGGAGCCAAGAGCCGTGCCGGGAAGAGTGGTTGCCGGAAGGATGGTGTTGGTATCGCGGCCGCGCAGCGAGAAGTAGAACTGCATCTGCTCGCGGTCATCGGAGTCCGTCACAACGGTCTTCGAGGGTGCTTGACCGATCGTCGCCGTTGCAGCTTCGCCCGCCGTCAAGGACACCGAACCTTGCGGATTGGAGAAGTCGATTCGCCCCTCAAGGACGATCAGCGATGTGGTGTCCCCGTTCACCGACATCGTCCAATCGGTTCCGCGGATAGCGGCAGCGGCTGCCGGCGTGTCGATCGTCAAGCCTGCGCCGCCCCGTTCGGCGCGGGCCCACAGCGTCCCTGACTGAAGCTCGAAGGCTGAATCGCTGGTGGCGCCCACCTGCTTCACCAGCAAGGTCGTGTTTCGACCAAGCCGCATCTGCGTGCGATCCGAAAACAGAACCGCAAGATTGCCGTTGGCGTTGGTGCGCAGGATGTCTCCAGCCACCACGTCCTGATTGATGTCGACCGTGCGCCAGGCTGGGATTTCGATGAACTTCGCTTCTTCACCCGTTTTGCGGGCGATCACCGCGCCTGCGACACCCTGCGTGCGCGGAAGGATTTCAGCAGAAGCCGAGCCAGCAAGCATTGAGCCGGCAAGAAACAAGCCAACGAACGGCAAAGAACGCATGAAAAGCCACCCCTCGGCCGACGCTCCCTCAAGCGTCCCCTTCGGCAGCCTTATTCTGCCGCAAGGTCACTTCGTCAATATCTTCTCATCAGCAGCAGCAGAAAAGAACAAGATCTTGTTGCGGCAATCGCACACTGATCCTGGTGCAGCAGGTCAGGGACGTCCGCGGGTTGCGTTCACGGCAGCAAGCCCCTTCAGGCCTTCCCGGTTGCCTACGGCAGCAACTGCGCGAAAGACCCGCTCCGCGTCATTCAAGCGCTGCATATTCAGGTAAGCATATCCACGCAGAACCATGAGGTCGGTGCGCTCAGTTGCAAGGCGGGAACGCTGATCCAGAGCCAGAAGCGCCTCGTTATAGCGTTCCTGTTCGAAGAAGCCGGTGGCGCGCTGCGTCAGAATGTCGACTTCGAGCTGATGCGTGCGGTCGCTGGGTTGCGGTGCCTTGACCGCCGCAACGGCCGCGTCATCAACAAGGTTGCGGCGCAGATAAGCCAGCGACTGGCCATAGGCCGCGTCGCGTTGAACGGCAGCATTCCCGGTTTGCAGGGCGCGCTCGAACGCATCGGTCGCCTCAAGCGGCCGGTTGAGGTCCATCAGGCACCAGCCACGCGCCAAGGCGGCTTGGCCAGATAGCTGGTTGTAAAGATCCGTGGTGGCGCAGCCGCGTCCCTGCGGCGTTCGGGCTCTGGGTGCTGCGCTGCCCGATGCGGTTGCGGGCGATGCTGCGCGCGGTCCAGTTAGGGCGGCGGTATACGCCTGGGGAAGCGGCGCAGCGCCGCTCGCCTCGTGCGCTGGGGCTCCCGCAAATCGCTCCACCGCGGCCTGCGGCGTTTGCACGGTTACCGGCGGGGCCGATTGCAATTCCTGCGACGAAGAGGCCGTTTCGCCCGCGGGGGAGGCAACGCTCGAACGCGCCGGGCGTGCCGGCCTTTGGCGCCGGTCTTCGCCCAAGTCGGCGATCCGCTCGGAACGGCCGGCCCAGAGGCGCTGGATTTCCCGAACACCGGCGTGGTCGCCCAGAATATTACGGGTCAGCGCGAGACCATAAGCCGACGCTTCATCGTCAGGCTTCCAGCCGAGTGCTGTTTGAAACCACTGGCCGGCCGTTTGATGCTGGTTCAGGTCACGCGCATACCAGCCAAACTGCTGCGCCGCCGCAGCGTCCTTCACTTCTGCCGTTTCGCCCGCCATGCGCGTCAAAACAGCGGGATCGATGGCAACCCGCGGTTCCGTGGCAAGGTAGTTGGCGACCGCAGCCATGTAGACCCGGCCGATCTCGTCATTTTCATCACGCCACTTGTAAAGCACCTCTTCCGCTTCACCCGGCTTGTCCTGAGCAACGAGGGCAAGAGCCTGCCCCTGCGAGGCCTCCGCCGTATCCTCGCGCTCCCGCGCAGTGGAGAACCATCGCTGCGCGTCTTGCGGGCGATCCCGACGAAGATAATACCAGCCAAGAAGCCGCGCATCCGACGCAGTGCCCGCTTCGGGTTCTGCGGCGGCGGTGACTGCCTGCAGTTCGTCGTCCTGAACAGTTAGGGACGGATCTTCACCGGCATCCGCAACCGATTTGCGGGCGAGCGACAAACGGGCGGCCGCGAACTCATCGCTGCCCGGACGTGCGGTTGCCAAAAGTTCGTCGACCAAGGTGCGCGGCAGAAGCGGAATGGCTTTCTCAACGGTCGCAACGCGCTCTTCCGCATTGTCGCAGTTGTCGAGGACGTATTTGTATGCGTCTCGGGCCCGCTCGGGCCGGTCTGTTTGCGCGAAGGCTTCTGCCACGCGCCACAAAACGTCGACTTCGCTGCAAGTCAGGAGGCTCGGTGTCTCGGAGGCCGTTCGAACCACGGTTTCGAACTGCTTCAGATCAGAGGCGTTCACCAGTCGCTCACGCGCTTCGGCGACTTCGACGCGGTCCAGCAGGTCTGTTGGAGTCGTCCAGGCGGGATCTGCTGCCTGCCGATCGGAAATGGCCTTGCGCAGTTCCGCATACCGGCCTTGGGCGTAGAGTTGCCACATCGCATCGAGTTGCGGATCGCTGACGGCTGGCACCGCGAGTGGATCCGCGGGCGGTGTCCAGTTGGGGTAAAGCGTGCGCAAACGCGCGATCTCGGCTTCCAGGCGGCGCTGGTCGCCTTCGCGAGCGAAGTAGCGCAAGGCTGTTTCGTCCACTTGCGGCTGGCTGACGTCGGGAGCGGTCGTTGCAGCGTTTTGCGCGGTTGCGGCGCTGTCCGCTTGTGCCAGCATCACAGGAGCCGGCGTAGCAGAGGTGGACGGGCGCTTTTGCTCGCCGAGAAAGGCGGAAAAGCGCTCCAGGTTTTGGGGGGCAGCCATGCGCAGCACCCTCCCAGAGCCCGCCGGCGGCGAGCCAGTCGTTCCCTCGGGCGTGCTGGATTGGCTTTGCGTCAGTTCAAACTTTGAAGCGGGCAGCGCGCTGGTTGTTGCCGCATCGAGCATGGCTCTTGCCGCCCTTTTCGGGGGCGCAGGAGCCGTCGGTGCCGGCTCCATCGCGCGCAGCACGAGAGCCGTGCTCAGGCTTGTTGCAAGGGCCGTGGCGATCAGAGCGGTTTTCATGCGCATCCTCCCGGCAAGGCGCGCAAATGGGCAAGCGACAGGAGATGCAGGGTCGATGGGTAGTAAGCGGTCGGCGTGAACTCGAGCAGATCCTCCGGCAGCGCCGTGCCATCCAGAACGCAGGCAACAAGCGCCGGGATAATGCGATAGCCGGGATCAGTGAGGGTCGTGTGGGTGCGGCCGGTTTTGAGATCCACAAGGCTCAGGCCAGCGCCGCCCGCATCTTCCGCGAACGGTCGCAACAGGGCGGGATCGTCGATGCCGGCGCGCAGAAGATAGAGTGGAATGCGGATGGCGTTGTAGCCGAACTCGACTGCAAAACCCTCGGCGGGAGTCGGCCGCTGCTTCAGCGACACCCACTCTGGAGGAAGCTGACGCTCGCTGAAGCGAGCGTTCTTTACGAGAGCCTGACCGGCACGCGCAAGCGCCTTCCAGTCTGTTGCCTTGTCCTGGCTGGCAAAGCGGGTGAAGGCTTCGAACACCCAGTAGGACGGGTTTACCACCGGACCGTCAGGCCGATCGTCGCGGCCAAAGCCGTTGGCTGCCGGAAGAAGGGTGATGCTGCTGTTTAACGGGATCACGACCTCGCGTCCGATCGCGGCTATCAGCCCTTGCGCAGCCGCAGCCAAGTCTGCGCGCTGCCACGCCTCGCCGGCCAGAGACAAGGCGTAAGCGATCAGAACATCGCCGTCGCTGGCATTGTTGGGGTCCGATACATGTGGCGTTTTTCCCGGCTCCCACCGCCACGCCGCCAAACCATCATCGCGCAGCAGAAGCTCTGTTTTCGTGAAAGACCAGATCTGGTCGAAATCCGGGGCGCTGTTTGCCAAAAAAGCCAGAAGCAGCCCATAGCCCTGTCCCTCGGAATGGCTGATTCCTCCATTGCCGGTGTCGACGACCCGGCCCGTGCCTTCGACGAAGCTGTTCTTGAAGGCGCTCCATTCCGCAGCGGTGATTGTGCCGGGCGTGACGGCGACGGGTTGTGCGTTGGCAGGAGACGCCATGATCATCATGAGCGCGCCGATAACAGCT
The DNA here is from genome assembly GCF_017813335.1 of Tianweitania sediminis. Classification (GTDB taxonomy): domain Bacteria; phylum Pseudomonadota; class Alphaproteobacteria; order Rhizobiales; family Rhizobiaceae; genus Tianweitania; species Tianweitania sediminis. Next base: position 77,087 of record NZ_JAGIYY010000010.1, read on the forward strand.
GAAACGAGGCGGTTGGTCATCAGCGTCGCCCAAGATTCTGCAGCAACAGCAAAGTCGCCACGCCGAGGAGCATGCAAGCCACAAACAACGCGGCCGCGAAGGAAAGCACGTTGCCCGAAAGCCAGTTGGCGACCACCAGGCGCACATTGGCGAACGTCAGTGGACCGGTAGGGCGGAAATTGAAGGTGCTGACGGCGTGCGTCGAGGTAGATTGTTCTGTAGCGTTGAACAGCACCATTTCGCCGCCGACCCGGTTCCATTGGGGCGTTTGCGCGAGACCTTCAGCCCCCTCCCACAGCGCATCTGCTGTTGGGGCGGTGACCATGGTCCACACGGCTTCATCGTCCGGTGCCGGCCGCTGTGCGATCAGCAGGGACGTTTCAGCCGAAGGGGTGAATTGGTCAGCTCCGCGCGGCGTCAAGCGCAGCGATTCCAGGGTGATGTCGAAGTTCCGGTTCAGCCACTCCTGCAAGGAGCTGACTTGCCCGCGCCAGCCGGCATTGGACAGTTGATCGCGCCACTTTTCGAACGTCGCGGTGGTTTGCTGCAGATCGATTTCCGGCTGAGGCAAGGCTGTTTCGTCGCCCCAAGCCATGCGGCTTTGCGGCGCGATGCCGACCTGAGCCAGCACCTCAGGCTGGAACTGCGAAATCGGCCCGAAGAACAGGGCGTCGCGCTCGCCGACCATGGCCATCGAGCTGACCGGTTCGATGGCCAGGGGACGACCTGCCGCCACCGACATCTTGGCGAGAAAGGTGGCGGCTGTGGAAAGCGAAGCCGTTCCGCCGCCATTGATCACAACAGGCGTCGGCTGAGGCGAGCGGTTGTAAGGAAAGCCGGTGCCAGCGAGGCCCGCGAGGTTTGGAACCTGAGCCATGCGGGCGAAGTCAGGCATCTCGAAATTACTGGTGTCGAACAGAACGAAGCGGCCTCCGGCATCGGCCTCGCCCCCCGGCACGCAGGCTTCATCGGCCGCGGTGCGCAGATGCGCTTCAACGGCAATCGTGTTCGCGCCCGGCCGGAAGTGCCGCATGGTGACCGAAACCGGCAACTGCCGCAAAATAGCGCCGCCGCCGCTTGTGATCGGCAGCGTCGAAGCGATGTTGCCATTGACATAAACGTCGATGTGGCTGCCGGGCAGAACGTCGGCCGTGTACGCGGCATCCAGCAGGATCCGGGCTTCGCCATAATCGTTGGCGTAGAAGTCGGCTGGAATGCCGATCAGGATCTCTGTTCTGAAGCGCCGCCCCGAAAACTCCTGCGTCGACGCGCCAAGTTTGGCGAAGCTTTGCTTGCCGCCGGAAAAGAAGATCGGTGCATTCGGATAATGCCAAGCCTGCGTTGAAAGAGCACTGCGCTGGGTGTCTATGGGGCGATCAACAGGTGTGGTGATGGTATCCACCGCTGTCTCGATGGCCTGCCACGTCGGTCCGGTCACGACCATTGTTCCGGCGCCGGTTTCCGGGTCGTCCACGAAGCTGATCGTGGGGGAAACCGAAGCTCCGTTGGGCACCTCCGCCAGAACGCGCTGGACATCGGCCGGCAAGCCTACCACGATGTTCAAGCTGCCGGAGCCTGCTGGCCTGACCGCCTCTTGCGTGATCTGGACGCTCTGGTTCGGCATGTTGGCATAAACGGCCAAACCTTCTGCCAAACGTAAAACGGGCTTGGTTGCGGTGACAACATCAATGCCGGGCGCGATGATGTTGAAGCGGGTTTTCCCGGCCGCATCGACGCCGATGCTGGCAACATCCTCCAAACGCGTCATGCGGCGGGTGTCGCCGCGGAATGACAGATACGTCCGTTCCGGTGCGATCTCCGTCCAGAGCTCGTAGGTGGATTCAATCGTGCAGTCTGTTCGATGGCGTTGCTGCGCTGCAATCGTGATCAAGTTCGACCCTTGCCGGACAAGGCCTGCAGGCAGCGGAACAGCGACTTCGCTGATGCCGTCGGGGCTTTTTACCGGGTTTTCCAGGATCGGAACGCCGTTTACGAAGACCCGAAGCACCGAGGTCTCGGGCGCGACAACGATTGCGTTCTGGTAAGCCACGTTCAGCGTGGTTGCGGCTTCCGCTTCTTCCGCGCTGAGTTGTATGGTCCACTGCTTGCTATCAATTTCTCCGGTCAGTGACAGGCGGTCACTGGGAATGACGTATCGCCGTAACGTCGCATCGGTGGGGGTTCCCGAGGGGGCAGGCCTCGAGGCGATGGGCGCGGGTGAGGGCGCAACAGGGAGCTGCCCATTCGATGGGGCGGGGCTCGGAGCTGGTGCCGCTTTTGCAGCTGGTGCGGGAGTTGCAGGTTGCCGCGCTGGCGGTTCGGTCTTGACGGGAGGAGAGGCCTTCCTTTCGGGTGACATGTCGAATGGAGCCGGCTGGCTGGACACCAGTCCGGTGGAGGCAAGCAGCAATGCAAGCAGGGCGGCTGTTCGGGTCATTGATGGGCAACTGCTTGCACGTTGGGCGGGGTGAGCGCGGCTTCCTGCTCGCTGCGGGTTGAGCGGAACAGGTAAACGAGGCCGCGATAGGTCTGGAAAAGCGCCAGTCCAAAGAACCGGACCGAGCCCCGCACCAGTCCAGGATTGCCGCGACGCGACATCTGGAACTGGGTCCACTGGCTTGAATCGGCAAAGACGAGATCCGCGATCAGTTTCTGGTGCATGGGCGCAGCCGGTGAAAACAAGCAACCGACAGCGGTTGTTTCACCCAGCGTCCGCACGTTGCGCACGGTCATCGGCAGAACATGTTGCTCGGCATCGAAGTAGGTCTTGAAGCGAACTCCTGACACGTCGCTGATCTTGGCCGCCGACGCATCATGGCCGTAAAGCACGATGCGCGCGCCATACACGTTGACGTCCTCGATGGTGCCGGGGAGCCAGCGATCCCCCATCTGGAAGTCGCAGCGACGGCTGACCTTGATGCGCCGCGTGATCTGCTTTTCGCCTCGCTCCGAAACGACGCCCAGCGCCGCGCCCGCCATGATGAGGTTCAACAGGTTCCAGCCGCCCACCACCAGCGTGACATCGGCTTTGTAGGGTTCGGTGATGACGCGGTAGATCGTGACGCCGACCGCCACGAGGAGCACGGCGAAAATGATAAAGAAAGGCGCGGCGATCTCCGACAAGCGGCTTTTTGAGATCGACTCGTCCTTCGCCGTCACCTTGAAGGTCGGCTTGCTGGGATGAAGGATGACCGAAACCACGGCCGGCAGCAGGTGGACCGTTTGCACATATTCATAAAGCTCGGAAATCCAGGGCCAGCGGAATGCCCCGTAAAGGTAGTTCTGCATGATCAGGTTCACGATCATGTAGGTCAGCGTATAGGCCATGAACTCACCGCCTGATGCGGTGAAGATCTCAAGATCGAAGAAGAGGTAGAAAAGTGGCGCGACCAGAAAGATGGCCCGCGGAAACGGAAACAGCCAGAACAGCGTCGAGGACATGTAGCAAAGACGCTGCGGCAGGGAGAGGCCGCGCTTCAGGGGCGGGAAGCGATAGCGCAGGATCTGCATCATGCCCTGCGCCCAGCGGCTCCGCTGGCCGATAAAGCTTGCAAAAGTTGCTGGCTGAAGACCGGCAATCAAGGGGCGGTCGATGTAAACGGACTTCCAGCCCTTGGCGTGGAGCGCCAGGGCCGTTTCGCAGTCTTCCGTGATCGAGACACCGCTGAAGCCGCCGGTTTCAGCGAGGGCCTTCCGCGAAAGAACAGCCGCAGACCCGCAAAAGAAGGATGCGTCCCACTTATCGAGCCCGCGCTGGATGATGCCGTAAAACATCTCATTTTCGGACGGCATCTTCTCAAAAGTCTGGAGGTTTCGCTCCAGGGGGTCTGGATTGAGGAAGAAATGCGGGGTTTGCACAAGGAAGAGCTTTGGCTCGTCCAGGAAGTAGCCCACCGTTTCCAGAAGGAAGTCGCGCGCCGGAGCGTGGTCGGCGTCGAAAACCGCAATCAGATCGCCCGTGGAGTGAGCGAGAGCGTTGTTGAGATTGCCGGCCTTGGCATGCTCGTTGCGTTCACGGGTGATGTATGTTGCGCCCAGATCCTGGGCGAGCTGCTTCAGCTCGATGTGGCGCGCTTCGGCTGCGTGGGCATCCGCAACCTTGGCAGAGTTGCGCTTCTGCACGCTTCCGCCGTCGTCCAGCAGCCAAACCTTGAACTTGTCGGCGGGATAATCCATCGACACACAGGCCGCGATGGTCTTGGCAAGAAGATCGGCGTCTTCGTTGTAGGTGGGGATGAATACGTCGACGGTGGGAAGATTTTCGCGATTCTGGCCCTGTGCTTTCGCGCGCGACGGCTTGGATGGAAGCGGGAGCGCAACCACGAACAAGCTGATGGCCAGCATCATGACACTGTACATTTCAGCCATGTACAGCAGGAAGCCTGGAATGAAATCTTCAGGCTGGTTGAAGGGCGGCAGGGTGCTCGTGGTGCGCCAATACACATAGCGTAGAACGATCGCGGTGCCGAAGGCCAGCGAGATCAACCTCCAGATGCCTTCCGGCTTGATGGTCTTCAGCACCATCATGACCACGAGCACGAAAAGGCCCGCGATGAGTTGGGCCCGCAGGTTGATCGGGAGGGTGACGAGCGCCAGGACGATGATCGACATCACTGCCCAGATCGCGATGATCCCTAACTTTCGCATCTGGGCTGATCTCCCACGGATCGCAGCTGGCGGAAGAGATTGCACGCAGTCCGTCCAGAGTCGGCTTTCCTGAACCAAAGAACATGTTCGGTTAATCGCCGGTTAAGATCGGTTAACCGACGGGCTCAAAGCCGCTTCTGGTGTACCTTTCCTTACGGTGCAGGGTACAAATCGCGGCGCGGCGTTAGTTTCCAGGCGGTGGGGGCACGATGGTGCTGGCGCCGACGATAGCTGCCGCGTCGGTCGGCGGTACCAGCGTGGTGCTGACCGCGCCGGGCGGTGGCGGCGGAACAACCGGGCCGATCGGCTGCGGCAGCTGCGGCTCAGCCTGCCGGGGTGCCGGGCGGGCCGTTGGTCGGCGCGCCCTTTGTACGAGACGCGGGGGAGGCGGTGCCGGGGGCAGCACTGTTTCCACCTGTCCGCGCGCAGAAGGATACAGGTCGGGTCCCGGGGCGCCGAGGCCCTCCGGCGGCTTCGCAGCTTCGCCATACGGGTTCCATCCCGTTGCATCTACGAAGGCATTGACGGTGTAGCCATACATGAAGGCAAGCAGGTCCGCCTCGCTTGCATCCGCCTGGCAAAGTCGAACGCGAATGTCGATCGAGCCTCGGTCGTTCCACGAGTACTCACGCGACCGGATGCGCTGAAATCCGTAAAGGCAGGTTTCCGAGCCGCGGCGTCCCACGGCATAGCCGAATGGTCCGTAGCGGTTCTGGACGTAGAAGGGGCTCTTTTGCATCGGCAGCCCCGGAACAGCACGGCGGATGTCATTGTCGACCGAATGCAGCGGCAGGAACTCTTCGGGCATCCGGGTCTGGCCTTCGGAGGGCGCGCGGATTGGACCATAAAGCCGCACCCGAAGTGAGTTCTGCCCCGGGAGGCCGGACCTGGTCGCAAGCGCGATGTCCTGCTGGATGCCATTGGCATAGGTGCGCTGGGTTACGGCAACGATCGCGGGTCCACCGGGCGCCGGCAACACGTAGGCTTCATTCGCCGGAACGACCCGATCCAGCCCGGCCGACCCGACCTGCATGGAGCGGGTACATCCTGTCACCGCGAAAAGGGCAAGTGCTGCCAGCAAGCTGGCGCGGCGTCGATAGGTAAACAGGGCGCATGTCGGCATGGCTGCAGGTTAGAAGATTCGAGCGCCAGCCAGAAGTGCTTGGGATCTCTCCTGTCCAGACCGGCGCAAGCTTCGAAGCATTCGAACGAAATCAACAAATAAGCCGAAACACTTCTCGTGCAGTAGCTCACGCCAGGGGGTTGTCTCTAGCGCAAGCGCATGAAAGGCGGCGGCGGTGAATCCTACTGCTTACGAGCAATATCTTCTTGAACTGATCAACCGGGCACGTGCCAATCCCCTGAGCGAGGCGACGAGCCTCGGCATCGATTTGAACCAGGGGCTCGCCTCTTCTTCGATCAACTCGGACGGCAAGCAGCCGCTGGTTTTCAACGCCACACTCTTGGACGCCGCACGCAGTCACAGTGGCTGGATGCTGGACACCGATATCTTCTCGCATATCGGCGTGAACGGATCGAACCCAGGCAATCGCATGGCGGCAGCAGGCTACAACTTCGCCGCACCTTCTGGTTGGGCCGAAAACATCGCCTATACCGGCACCACCGGCGTCTTGGACCCGAAAACCCACACTTTGCAGAACCACGAAAACCTGTTCCGGAGCCCGGGGCATCGGGTGAACCTGATGGATGCCGACTTCAAGGAGATCGGCATGGCGACACAGGTTGGCGAGTTCTCGTCGGACGGCCGCGTTTTCAAAACGATGATGGTGACTGAGAACTTCGCTTTCTCGGGCTCTCAATCCTATCTCACCGGCGTTGTTCTGGACGATCGCGACCGCGACAAATTCTACGATGTCGGCGAAGGTGTTGGCGGCGCCACAATCAAGGCCAGCGGAACCGGCGGATCCTTCGAGACCAGCACCTGGGGCGCGGGCGGTTATTCGTTGGCGCTGCCATCCGGCACCTACACGGTCACGGTCGGTTATGCGGGGCGCGAAAGCACCACCACGGTCTCCATCGGCTCACAAAACCTGAAGCTCGACGCGATGCTGGCGGACATGCAGGCGGCAACCATTGCGCGCACGGAAGATTCCGGCCCGAACGTGCCGCTGGGCGTGATCTTCACGGGAACGGAGGGTTCAAGCGTCTACCAGGGCACCAGCGGCTTGGATGCGATTGTTTATGAAGGCGTGCATTCCGGCTTCACCTGGTCGCTCGACACGTCGGGAGGGCTCGCCCTCAACAAGCCTTCAGGCGATCGCGACATGCTCCTTGCAATCGAGCGCATAGGCTTCGCCGATGGCGTTCTGGCCGTGGATGTGGGGATCGACGACACCGCAGGGCAGGCTTATCGCATCTATCAAGCTGCCTTCGACCGGACGCCGGATGCAGCGGGGCTGATCTACTGGATCGATCGCATGGACGACGGTTTGAGCCTCGGCGATGTCGCAAAAGGCTTTCTCGCGTCCCAGGAATTTGCATCGATCTACGGCACCGGGGTTTCCGCCATCGACTTCGTGGATCGGCTCTACGAGAACGTCCTTGGAAGGTCCGGCGAAGCCGCCGGCCTGGAATATTGGGTCGAGCAACTCGACACCGGCGCGCAGGATGCGGTGGACGTGCTCGTCGGCTTCTCGCAAAGCGCGGAAAACGTCGCCCTGGTGGGGCAGGCCATCAGCAACGGTGTTTGGTTGCCGGGCGCCCAGTTCGCCTGAAGCAAGGCAGCCGAAGCCAATAACGGCAAGCACAGGGAAGTGACCCCCTGACGCATTGGGCAAAGCGCGTTGGCCGCGTTATAGGGTCTTCCGCAAGCGAACGGAGCCGGAGCACCTCAACCATGGCGATCGACGTCGGCTACCTCAGCGCCATCGGCGCAGGGGCCCTGTCCTTCTTGTCGCCTTGCGTTTTGCCGCTTGTTCCGCCCTATCTTTGCTACATGGCCGGCGTCACCGTTGACGATTTCCGACAGGGCCAGGCGGCGCCGGCTACCCAGCGAACCGCGCTCGTCGCGGCAGCTTCCTGCTTTGTGCTCGGCTTCTCCACCGTGTTTGTGATCCTTGGGCTGACGGCCTCCGTGTTTGGTCGTTTGCTTCTGCAATACAAATACGAGCTTGGTCTCGTTGCAGGCGTCGTGATCGTGGTGATGGGCCTTAACTTCCTTGGGCTCGTGCGAATCCCGTTTTTGTCCCGCGAAGCACGTTTTCAGGCTGAAGGCCGGCCAGCCAGCATGCTGGCGTCCTATGTCATGGGGCTGGCTTTCGCCTTTGGCTGGACGCCCTGCATCGGACCGGTGCTCAGTCCGATCCTGACGCTTGCCGCAGGTCGCGGAACCGTGGGCGAGGGCGCCGTGATGCTGGCTGCCTATTCGTTGGGACTGGGCATCCCCTTTCTGGCTGCGGCCCTGTTTTCCGGTGCCTTCATGCGGTTCCTCGCCCGCTTCCGCGTTCACCTCGGCCGTGTTGAAAAGGTCATGGGAGCAGCCCTCGTAATTGCCGGCGTTGCCTTCATCACGGGCGGCATGCAAAGCTTCTCTTATTGGCTCTTGGAAAGCTTCCCCGCGCTCGGGATGCTTGGCTGACGACCTTCATTCATTTTTTGCCAGCGTTGCGATAAACGGGAACGGCCAATCGTCCCCGGGGAACCTCGCATGACCGATCGCCGCTGTTTGTCCATCGTTCTGGCTGCCGGCGAAGGCACCCGCATGAAAAGTGCGCTGCCGAAGGTCCTCCACAAGGTCGCCGGGCTGCCGCTCGTCGGCCATGTGGTTGTAGCCGCTCGCGCAGCCGGCGCCGGTGACATCGCGGTCGTTGTCGGGCGTGGCGCCGCCGAAGTGCAGGCGGCCCTTGGCGACAGCACGCTTGACGTCTTCACCCAAACGGAGCGCCTCGGAACCGCCCATGCGGTGCTTGCGGCCCGAGAAGCCCTGGCGCGCGGCTACGATGACGTGCTCGTTCTCTTCGGGGACACGCCGCTGGTTGAGGCCGAGGCGCTGACCCTCGCCCGCAGCCGGCTCGCGCAGGGTGCCGCCATCGTGGTGATGGGCTTCCGCACCGAACGACCCGCGGGTTACGGTCGGCTGATCGAGCAGGATGGCGCACTGCTGGCCATTCGCGAGGACAAGGATTGCACCGAGGCTGAACGCACGATCACCTTCTGCAACGGGGGGCTGATGGCCATCAGCGGCCGCGATGCATTGTCCCTGCTCGAGGCTGTCGGCAACAGCAACGCCAAGGGCGAATATTACCTCACCGACATCGTGGCGATCGCACGGGAACGCGGCCTGCCGGTGGTTGCGCAGGAAGTCGGCGCCGAAAGCGTCATGGGCGTCAACAACCGGGCCGAACTGGCGGAAGCGGAAGGCATTTGGCAGCGCCGCCGCCGCACGGCCGCGATGCTCGACGGCGCGACCCTTCTTGCACCTGAAACGGTCTTCTTTTCGCACGATACACGGCTTGGCGCCGATGTGCTGGTGGAACCGAACGTCTTTTTCGGTCCCGGCGTGGAAGTGGCAGCGGGCGTCACGATCCATGCCTTTTCGCATCTTGAGGGCACAAATGTGGAAGCTGGCGCGGAGATCGGTCCCTTTGCCCGGCTGCGTCCCGGCGCCAAGCTTGGCCGCAAGTCCAAGGTCGGCAATTTCTGCGAAGTCAAGAAGGCAGTGTTGGGCGAGGGGGCCAAGGTCAACCACCTCACCTATATCGGCGATGCGAGCATTGGAGCCGGCTCCAACATCGGAGCGGGAACCATCACCTGCAACTACGACGGCTTGAACAAGTTCGAAACCCGCATCGGCAGCAATGCATTCATCGGGTCCAACTCGTCGCTGGTGGCGCCTGTTTCCATCGGTGATGGCGCGTATGTAGCGTCGGGAAGCGTCATCACGCAGGACGTGCCAGCAAATGCGCTCGCCTTTGGCCGTGCCCGGCAAAAGGTGATCGAAGACCGGGCCGATGATCTGCGCGCTCGTCAACAAGCCATCAAGGCAAGCGCCAAGAAATAGAGAGCGGCGTCAAACAAGCTGAAACGTCTGGTCATTATAAGTGACTTCTGGATGAGCGTAGCCGGCCGTAAACGTCCTGCGCTTGGAACAGCGATTCCTGGGGGCATTCATGTGCGGAATTGTCGGCATCGTCGGTCGTGGCGACGTTGCACCTTTGATTGTGGATGCTTTGAAACGCCTCGAGTATCGCGGCTATGACTCGGCCGGGGTGGCGACCCTGGACGGCGGGCAGCTTGACCGCCGCCGGGCTCAAGGCAAGCTGGTCAATCTCGAGCGCAAACTGAAGGAAGAACCGCTCGGCGGCCGCATCGGGATCGGCCATACGCGTTGGGCCACGCATGGCGTTCCGAACGAGACCAACGCGCACCCGCATTTTTCGCATGACGTGGCGATCGTCCACAACGGGATCATCGAGAATTTCGCCGAGCTCCGCACTGAGCTGATGGCCGACGGCTATGAGTTCTCATCTCAGACTGACACGGAAGTGGTTGCGCACCTCGTTGCGCGCGAACGCAAGAACGGCGCGGAACCGGTTGCCGCTGCGCACAACGCGCTGAAGCGCCTGCAGGGCGCTTTCGCGATTGCCCTGATGTTTCGCGGCGAGGACGATCTTCTCGTGGCAGCCCGGAACGGTCCACCTTTGGCTGTTGGCCACGGCGAAGGCGAAATGTATCTCGGCTCGGACGCGGTGGCTTTGTCGCCCTTCACCGACGTGATCACCTACCTGGAAGATGGCGACTGGGCGACCGTGCGTCGCGACAGGGTCGAGATCTTCGATATCGAGGGTCGGCCGGTGGAGCGGTCGCGCACTAAAGCGCGCTCAACCAGCTTCATGGTCGACAAGGGCAACCACCGGCACTTTATGGAAAAGGAAATCCATGAGCAGCCGGAAGTGATCGGCCATACGCTGGCGCATTATCTGGATTTCGTTGGCGGCAAAACAAAGGACATTGCGCTGCCGTTCGACTTTGCCAAGCTCGACCGATTGTACATCTCGGCCTGCGGAACGGCCTATCTCGCCGGATCGATCGCCAAATACTGGTTCGAGCGCTACGCCCGCCTGGCTGTCGACATCGATATCGCCTCGGAATTCCGGTATCGCGAAATGCCGCTGTCGCCCAACTCGGCGGCGCTGTTTATTTCGCAGTCGGGCGAAACCGCCGACACCCTGGCCTCACTTCGCTATTGCCGCTCCGCGGGCGTGCCGATCGCGGCTGTGGTGAATGTCCAGGAATCCACCATTGCACGGGAAAGCGACGCGATCTTTCCGACACTGGCCGGCCCGGAAATTGGCGTCGCGTCGACAAAGGCCTTCACCTGCCAACTGTCGGTTCTGGCGAGCCTGGCAATCCGTGCTGCAGTTGAACGCGGCTTTGTTTCGCCCGAGCGTGAACGCGAGCTCGTCCGCGAGCTTTCCGAAACACCGCGCTTTGCTTCCGCTGCGCTGAAGCTTGACCGGCAGATCGAGAAGCTTGCCCGCGAACTGGCACAGGTGAAGCACGTTCTTTACCTCGGCCGTGACACCAGCTTCCCGCTCGCCATGGAAGGCGCCCTGAAGCTCAAGGAAATCTCCTATATCCACGCCGAAGGCTATGCGGCCGGTGAACTGAAGCATGGGCCGATCGCTTTGATCGACGAGTCGATGCCGGTGATCGTGATTGCACCGCATGACCGCATCTTCGACAAAACGGTTTCCAACATGCAGGAAGTCGCTGCCCGCGGGGGCAAGATCATCCTGATCACTGACACGGAAGGGGCGCGGCGCGCCACCATAGACGCGCTCGAAACGATCATCCTGCCCACCGTGCCCGAGCTGATCGCCCCCATCGTTTACGCCGTCCCGATCCAGATGCTCGCCTATTTCACGGCGGTGTTCATGGGCACGGATGTGGATCAGCCACGGAATCTGGCGAAATCCGTCACGGTGGAGTGATCGCGAGGACGCACTTTGTCTTCGCGCTGTCGCTTGATTGAGTTTTGCTGCAGCGCCCTGGTCCGCTAGAAGAATCAGGGCAAAGGCAGGAATTTATGGCTGATCCAATCAAGCCACATGGCATGGCGCGCTTGCGGAACTACTTTTTGACGGGCGTTGTCGTGATCGCGCCGCTGGGGATCACCGCCTATCTGACGTGGTACTTCATCAGCAAGATCGACAGCTGGGTGAAGCCCTATATTCCGCACCGGTATAATCCGGAAAGCTATCTGCCCTTTGCGGTGCCGGGGTTCGGGCTCCTTGTGGCGCTGGTCTTCATCACGCTCGTCGGTTTCCTGACCGCGAATTTCGTGGGTCGCTCCATCCTGAATTTCGGCGAGCGGATCCTTGATCGCATCCCGCTCGCTCGCAACATCTACCGCGGCCTGAAGCAGATCTTCGCGACGATCCTTGCCAATCGGGCGGATCTTTTCAGCCAGGTGGGTCTGGTTGAATGGCCGCGCCCCGGTTGCTGGTCCATCGTCTTCATCGCCCGCCAGCATGATTCTGAGATCAACGTCGCTTTGGCTGAACGGGAAGGCCGCATCCTTTCGGTGTTTCGCCCTATCACGCCGAACATCACCACGGGATATCTGCTTTACGTCAACGAGAAGGACGTCATTCCCTTGTCGATGACCATCGAGGAAGCTGCGCGACTGCTTGTTTCCGCAGGGCTGGTTGTGCCGGAGTTCCAGGGCACAAGGGAAGAGGTGGCCGAGAAACTGACGCCGCCAGGGGCCGCTTCAACCGGCGCGTAACAGTCGAACCGCCTCGTCGCGCCCGAAGATATAAAGCAGCATCCGGATCGCTTCCCCGCGCGCCGACTTCAGGTCGGGGTCGCGCTGGAGGATCAGGCGGGCGTCGTCTCGGGCAATCTCCAGCAGGTCGGCATGATGCTCGAGCCGAGCAACGCGAAACCCCGGTGTTCCGGATTGCCGAGTGCCCATCAATTCGCCTTCGCCGCGCAGCTTCAGGTCTTCTTCCGCGATCAGAAAGCCATCATCGGTGTCACGCAGCACGGACAGCCGCTTGCGCGCCGTTTCGCTCGTCGGCTCCTTGTAGAGGAGCACGCAGGTCGACGGCCTGGACCCGCGGCCGACGCGGCCGCGAAGCTGGTGCAACTGCGCCAAGCCGAAGCGTTCGGCATGTTCGATCACGATGATGGTTGCGTCAGGTACGTCGACGCCCACTTCGATCACAGTGGTGGCAACGAGTACACGGATGTCGCCACTCTTGAACGCGGCCATGGCGGCATCTTTCTCCACACCCTTCATGCGTCCATGCACCAAGCCGACGCTGGCGCCAAAGATCGGCTGGAGCTTGCGAAAACGATCTTCGGCAGACATCAGTTTGATCTCTTCCGATTCCTCCACGAGCGGGCAGATCCAATAGACTTTCTGACCCCCGTCGATCGCCCCCCGGATCCTCGCGACGAGATCATCAAGGCGCTCGAGCGGCAGGGTCACCGTCTTGATAGCCTGTCGTCCGGCGGGCTTCTCCGTCAGCTTGGAAACATCCATGTCGCCGAAGGCCGTCAGCACAAGCGTTCGCGGGATGGGCGTTGCGGTCATTACTAGCATATCCGGCGCGGCCCCCTTGGCCGTCATGGCAAGCCGCTGATGCACGCCGAACCGGTGTTGCTCGTCGACGATCGCAAGCACCATGTCGTGGTAAACCACGCCTTCTTGGAACAAGGCGTGAGTTCCGACAACGATGTGAATACTGCCGTCGGCGAGGCCGGCGAGGATCCGGCTGCGCTCCTGGCCCTTTTCGCGGCCCGTCAGAACCGCTGCACGCAGACCGGCCTTCTCGGCAAGGGGGGCGATTGTGCTGAAATGCTGCCGTGCGAGGATTTCGGTTGGTGCCATGAGGGCGGATTGCCCGCCCGCTTCCGCTGCTCGCGCCATGGCAAGGAGGGCCACCACGGTCTTGCCGGCCCCGACGTCGCCTTGCAGAAGCCGCGCCATGCGCTCATCGTCCGCGAGATCTGCTTCGATCTCCTTGAATGCGCGCTCCTGGCTGGCGGTCAGGCTGTAGGGAAGGGCGCTGCGAATCGCTGCCACAAGCCGGCCATCGCCTTTGAGGGGACGCCCTTGCAGCCGCCTGAGCCGGGACCGCACGAGAGCCAGGGCGATCTGCCCAGCCAGCAGTTCATCATAAGCAAGCCGGCGAAAGGCCAGACTTTCCGGAGAAACATCTTCGGGTGCGTCGAGATCGTGAAGGGAAAGAAGCGCTTCCTTGAAGTCAGGCCAGGACTCACGCTCAGTCAGTGGCGGGTCGAGCCATTCCGGCAGAGCGGGGACCCTGCCAAGCGCATGGGCAATCGCCTTGCGGAGAACCTTGGACGACAGCCCGGCGGTGAGTGGATAGACCGGCTCCACGAGCGGCAGCGTATCGGCCTCAGACAGGAGCGCCATGTGGTCGGGATGCACCATGCTCGGCCGACCGTTGAACCAGTCGACGCGGCCGCTGACCACAACCGTTTCGCCTTCCGGGAGCTGTTTTTCGAGCCAGGCGGCATGACCGCGAAAGAAGGTCAGCGCGATTTCGCCCGTGTCGTCATGGGCAAACACGCGGTAGGGCACGGAACGGTTGCCGCGCGGCGGCGGTTGATGGCGATCGATCCGCACCTCGAGCGTTACCACCGCACCGGGCGGCGCAAGCGCGATGCCAGGCCGGTCTCGCCGGTCGATCACGCCTTGCGGAAGAACAAACAGGAGGTCTCCAACGCGCACCTCGCGATCGCCCACGTCCACAGGCACCACATTTTCCAGCAGTTGCGCCAGCTTCGGACCAACGCCGTCGAGCGAGGTGACCGGGGCAAACAGGGGATCAAGCAGAACGGGGCGCATGCATGCTTCTATGCTCTTGCCGGTCCGGTTCCAAGAACACGCTTCCTGCAGCCAGGCGGCTGACACTGACCAGCCGGCGCGCTATATGCGGCTCGACCTTCCTTTTCACCGTTTCAGGCAAGCCCATGACCGGAACCAACCGCTCCAGCGAGGGCCTGGATAATCGTCGCCGGAAGGCCCTGATCCGATCATGGCGACGGGGCATTCGCGAAATGGACCTGATTCTCGGTCGCTTCGCCGACGCGGAGATTGCGACCTTGTCCGACGGGGAAATCGAACAATATGAACGCCTTCTGGATGTTCCGGACGTCGACCTCTTTACGTTCGTGACTGGTGAACGTCCGACCCCACCAGAACTCGCCACTCCCTTATTTCAGCGCATCGTCGCTCTATCGCGCAGGCAAGGCCTCATCTTCTCAACATGACTCTTCTTCCGAAACTCGGCCTTCCCAAAGCTTCCACGGGCTCGATCATCCTTGACGGCGTAGCGGACGGCTTCGAAGCCTTCGCCCTTGCGCGCGTCGTCACCGAAAGCGGCAACGGCCCGATCCTTTTCGTTGCGCGTGACGGGCAGCGATTGCCGGCGCTGGCGGACGCCCTTGCTTTCGTGGATCCGGGCATTCCTGTTCTGCAGCTGCCTGCGTGGGACTGCCTCCCTTATGACCGCGTTTCACCAGGGGTCGACGCCGCGGCCCGGCGTTTGGAAGCGCTCGCCGGCATCCTTGCGCTTCGTCAAAAGCCGCATCGGGCGGTGATCCTCACCACTGCCAATGCCGTTCTCCAGAAAATGCCGCCAATGGAAGTTCTGGCTGCGCAGTCTTATACGGCGCGGCCTGGCAACCAGATCGACATGAAGGCGCTGATCGCGCGGCTCGAAAGCGAAGGCTTTGACCGGGTCGGCACCGTACGCGACGTCGGTGAATTCGCCGTGCGAGGCGGCATTCTGGATCTGTTCGTGCCGGGATCTCCCGAGCCCCTGCGGCTCGACTTCTTCGGCGATACGCTGGAGTCGATCCGCGCGTTCGACCCGGCTGACCAGCGCACGGTGGGCCAACGCAAGGAGTTCACGCTCCAGCCGATGAGCGAAATCACGCTGGATCCTGAAACGATCAGCCGCTTTCGCCGCAACTACGTTTCCACCTTTGGCGCGCCGAGCCGCGATGACGCCCTCTACGCGGCGATCAGCGAAGGCCGCCGCTTTGCCGGCATGGAGCACTGGCTTCCGCTGTTTTTTGATCGGGTGGAAACCGTGTTCGACTACCTGCCGGAAGCGCCCGTCGTGTTCGACCACCTCGCGCGCGAATCGCTGGGAGAGCGGCACACGCTGATCAACGACCACTTTGAAGCCCGAAAGGCGCAGAGCGACACCAAGGGCCTGGCAGACGCGGTCCCGTATAAGCCGATCCGCCCCGAGCTCCTTTACCTGACCCCGGACGATGTTTCGCGCGCCGAGCAGGATCGCCTGTCCGTGGAACTCACCCCTTTCGATGCGCCGTTCACGAGCGGTCGCAAGATCCTGCATGCCGGTTCACGGAGCGGGCGCACTTTTGCGGAAGAACGTGCTGACCCCAAGGCGAACGTTTTCGAGGCGGTGGCACGCTACATCGCCGATGATCGCGCTGCCGGCCGGCGCGTGCTGATCGCCGGCTGGAGTGAAGGCTCGCTGGACCGTTTGGCGTCCATCCTGGAAGAGCGAGGCCTCGAAAACCTGGTGATCGTCGACCGGCTGGCGGGGGTCGAAAAGCTGAAGCCGGGGCAAGCAGCGCTTGCTGTGCTGCCGGTGGAAGCGGGTTTCTCCACCGACACGATGACGGTGATCGCCGAACAGGACATACTTGGCGACCGGCTTATCCGCCGCAAGAAGCGGAAGAAGGCATCGGACTTCATCGCCGAGGTGGCATCCTTGGCGGCCGGTGACATCGTGGTTCATGCCGATCACGGAATCGGCCGGTTCGTCGGCTTGCAAACCATTCAGGCGGCGGGCGCGCCGCATGACTGTTTGGAGATTCGTTACGCCGGCGATGACCGGCTTTACCTGCCCGTCGAAAACATCGAGCTCCTGTCGCGCTATGGTTCGGACGCAGCGGAAACGACGCTCGACAAGCTCGGCGGCGTTGCCTGGCAATCGCGCAAGGCCAAGCTCAAGAAGCGGCTGCTGGAGATGGCAGGCCAACTGATCCAGATCGCGGCCGAGCGCAAGATGCGCGGCGCACCGACCATGGTCCCTCCGGAAGGCGTTTATGGCGAGTTTGCAGCCCGCTTCCCCTATGACGAAACGGATGACCAGCAGGCGGCAATCGACGCCGTGCGTGATGATCTGGGCGCAGGACAGCCGATGGATCGCCTGATCTGCGGCGATGTCGGCTTCGGCAAAACGGAGGTGGCGCTGCGGGCGGCCTTCATTGCGGCTATGGAAGGGTTCCAAGTTGCGGTGGTGGTGCCAACCACCCTGCTGGCGCGGCAGCACTTCCGCACC
Organism: Tianweitania sediminis; assembly: GCF_017813335.1. Taxonomy (GTDB): domain Bacteria; phylum Pseudomonadota; class Alphaproteobacteria; order Rhizobiales; family Rhizobiaceae; genus Tianweitania; species Tianweitania sediminis. Next base: position 94,054 of record NZ_JAGIYY010000010.1, read on the forward strand.
TTCTCGCAGCGCTTCGCGGGCCTACCCGTGACGGTTCGCCAAGCCTCGCGTCTCGTCACCGCCAAGGAGCTGAATGAAACCAAGAAGGGCTTGTCGGAAGGCACCATCGACGTAGTGGTCGGCACCCATGCCCTTCTGACCAGTTCGGTCAACTTCAAGCGCCTCGGTCTGCTGATCATCGATGAAGAGCAGCATTTCGGGGTCAAGCACAAGGAGCGCCTCAAGGAGCTGAAGAGCGACGTGCATGTGCTGACCCTGTCAGCCACGCCGATTCCGCGCACCTTGCAGCTCGCGTTGACCGGCGTACGCGAGCTTTCGCTGATCACAACGCCTCCGGTCGACCGCATGGCCGTGCGCACCTTTATTGCGCCCTTCGATCCGCTGGTGATCCGAGAAACGCTGCTTCGCGAGCGGTTTCGCGGCGGCCAAAGCTTTTATGTCGTGCCTCGCATCGCGGACCTGAAGGAAATCAGCGACTTTCTCGCCAATGCTGTGCCGGAGTTGAAGGTGGCGGTCGCACATGGGCAGATGCCGCCAACGGAACTCGAAGACATCATGAATGCCTTCTACGACGGGCAATATGATGTGCTCCTGTCCACCACCATTGTGGAATCAGGCCTCGACATCCCGACGGCCAATACGATGATCGTCCACCGCGCCGACATGTTCGGTTTGGCGCAGCTCTATCAGCTGCGGGGACGCGTGGGGCGCTCGAAACTAAGAGCCTTCGCGCTGTTCACTTTGCCGGCAAAAAAGACCATGACGCAAACGGCCGAGCGCCGACTCAAGGTTTTGCAATCCCTCGACACCTTGGGGGCCGGCTTCCAGCTCGCGAGCCACGATCTCGATATCCGCGGCGCCGGAAATCTCCTAGGTGATGAGCAGTCCGGCCACATCAAGGAAGTCGGCTTCGAACTTTACCAGCAAATGTTGGAAGAAGCGGTGGCTGAGTTGAAGGGCAGTGGCGAGGTCCAGGATGGCAGCTGGTCGCCGCAGATCTCCGTCGGGACTGCCGTCATGATCCCGGAGTCCTACGTGCCCGACCTGCAACTGCGTCTTGGCCTTTACAGGCGAATTGCAGAGCTCGAGGGTGCGGCGGAGATCGACGCATTTGGCGCGGAACTCATCGACCGCTTCGGCCCGTTGCCGGAAGAGGTGCAGCACCTCCTGAAGATCGTTTTCATCAAGACCTTGTGTCGTCAGGCGAATGTGGAGAAGCTGGATGCCGGGCCGAAGGGTGTTGTGATCCAGTTCCGCGAAAAGCAGTTCTCCAATCCGGCCGGGCTCGTGCGCTATGTCGGCGAGCAGGGCTCGCAGGCCAAGATCAGGCCGGACCACAGCATCGTGTTCATGCGCGACTGGCCGACACCGGAAAAGCGCCTCGCCGGTTCAGCCGTGGTTATGACGCAGTTGGCACGCCTGGTGGACAAGGCAGCCTGAAGCAGCGCCTCAGCGTAGCTTGAAGACGCGGCAGGAGCTTCCGGCTTGCGCCGGCGGCGCGAAGGGCGGACGGATGATCAAGGCGTCTGACTGCGCCAGCGTGCTCAGCATGGATGAATCCTGCACCGGCAGCGGCGTGGCCACAAGCGCGCCGTCGACCAGCTTCGTTGTGGCGCGGACGTAATCCTCGCGCTCGCCGTTTTCGGCCATGGCCAAGCCCAAGCGGGCGTCGCGAATGTCTGCCACATACTCAAGCCCGCCAAGGCGCGCGAGGAGCGGTGCCAGAAACAGGTGAGAACAAACGAGGCTTGCCACCGGATTGCCGGGGAGACCAAGGACCCGTGTCGTGCCCAGGCGCCCAAACATCAGTGGCTTGCCGGGCCGCATTGCGATCTTCCAAAACGACAGGTCAATGCCGGCTTGTTCCAGTACTGGCCGCACCAGATCATGATCGCCGACGGATGCGCCGCCCAGCGTGACGATCACGTCGGCTTGCGCTTTGGCTCTTGCTATGGCGTCGCCGATCGCCTGCTTGTCGTCGGGGACAACGCCAAGATCGATAACCTCGGCCCCAACGCCGCGGGCAACGGCCGCAACCCCGAAGCTGTTGGACGCGATGATCTGGTCGGGTCCGGGCTCAGTGCCGGGAAGAACCAGTTCGTTGCCGGTGGCGATCAAAGCAACACGCGGGCGGCGCACAACCGGAAGCACGGAAAGGTTGGCGGCTGCTGCCAGTGAAAGCGCACCGGGATCCAGCCTGCGCCCTTTCGGCAGAAGAGATTGGCCTTCGGCGAAGTCCAGCCCGGCGCTCCGGATGTTTCGCCCTTCAGCAACCGGTTCGAGGGCAAGTATCAGATCGCCCGCACGATCAACGTTTTCCTGGATCAGAACGGCGTCTGCTCCTTCCGGCACCGGGGCACCGGTGAAGATGCGAACGGCTTCGCCGGCACCAACCCGTCCGCCGAAGCGCCGGCCGGCTACGGCCTCACCAATCACGCGCAGGTTCCGCTTCGGATCAGTGGTGTCTTCCGCTTGAACGGCATAGCCGTCCATGGCCGAAGCGTCGAACGGGGGCTGCGTACGGTGCGCGATCAATGACTCAGCCAGCACGCGTTCTGCTGCTTGGTCGAGGTCAACCCATTCCATTGGCAGCGGCTCCGCGCCGTCCAGAAGCCGATGATGCGCTTCACCGATGGGCAGCAGCGCCATGGTCAATCGGCTCGCGGGCGAAAGTCGCCTGACTTGCCGCCGGTCTTTTCCACAAGGCGGACGCCCGTGATGGTCATGCCGCGATCAACCGCCTTGGCCATGTCGTAGATCGTCAGGCAGGCCACGGATGCGGCTGTCAAAGCTTCCATCTCCACGCCTGTTTTGCCGCTGACGCGCGCCAGTGCGGAAACACGCAGTCCGGGCAGGGCAGAGTCCGCCTCGATCTCCACAGCGACCTTGGTCAGGAGAAGAGGGTGGCAAAGCGGGATCAGATCATGGGTTTTCTTGGCGGCCATGATGCCGGCAACACGCGCAACGCCCAGAACGTCGCCTTTTTTCGCGTTGCCTTGCATGATCATGGAGAGCGTTTCCGGCTGCATCAGGACAAGCCCTTCTGCTCGCGCCGTCCGTTCTGTTTCGGCTTTGGAACCGACATCCACCATGCTGGCCTGGCCGGCAGCGTCGAGATGCGTGAGGTCGCTCATCCCGCGATCTCGACCACGTTCTCGCCGTGGAGCAGGCGGCGCGTTGCCGCTTCCACATCGGCCTGCCGCATCAAGCTTTCACCGATCAGGAAGGTGCCGATCCCGACCCGCGCGAGGCGCAAGCAGTCCGCATGCGTGAAGATGCCGCTTTCACCCACCAGCAGACGGTCACTCGGGAACTCGGCAGCCAATCGTTCTGAAACCGCGAGATCGACCTCGAAGGTGCGGAGGTTGCGATTGTTGATGCCGATCAGGCGCGACGAAAGCTTTAGCGCGCGCTCCATCTCGGCTTCATCGTGAACCTCGATGAGCACGTCCATGCCAAGCTCATGCGCCAGATCTTCGAGCGTCTTCGCGTCGCTGTCGCTGAGACTGGCCATGATCAGGAGAATGGCATCGGCGCCCCAGTGCCGCGCTTCGTAGACCTGATAGGGCTCGAACATGAAGTCCTTGCGCAGAACGGGCAGGCGGCAGGCGTCGCGGGCGGCGATCAGATATTCGGGCGCCCCTTGAAACGAAGGCGTGTCGGTCAACACGGACAAGCAGGCAGCGCCGCCAGCTTCATAGGCTCGAGCTAGGGCCGGCGGATCAAAATCGGGTCGGATTAGGCCCTTGGAAGGGCTGGCCTTCTTGATTTCAGCAATCAAGCCGAACCCGCCATCCGCCCGCTTTGACTCGATGGCTTCGATGAAGCCGCGCGAGGAGGGCGCATTATGAACAAGATCGCGCAAGCCCTCGATCGGCAGCCGTTGTTTTGCCGCCGCGATCTCCTCACGCTTGTAGCGCTCGATCTTGGCAAGGATGTCGCTCATCAGTTTGTCTCGCTGGAAACATGAACGAGCCGGTCCAACGCGGACAGCGCATCGCCATTGTCGATGGAATGTGCCGCGAGCAGCAGTCCGCTCTGAAGATCAGGTGACTTGCCGGCAATCACAAGCGCGGCGGCTGCGTTCAGAAGCGCAATGTCGCGATAGGGTGTCTTCGTGCCAGCCAGCACATCGCGGAGCGCTTCCGCGTTGTGCGCGGCGTCCCCGCCCTTGAGATCGGCCATGCCGACGCGCTGGAGGCCCAGGCTCTCGGGTTCGATGGTGAACGTCCGCACGTCCCCGCCCTGAACGGCAGCCACTTGCGTAGTGCCAGCCGTTGTCATCTCGTCGAGGCCGTCGCCATGCACGACCCAGACATGCTCGGCACCGAGCCCTTTCAGCACGTGGGCGATCGGCTCAACCCAGTTGGGCGAGAAAACGCCGACCAGCTGGCGCTTGACACCCGCTGGATTGGACAAGGGGCCAAGCAGATTGAAGATCGTGCGCGTGCCGAGCTCGACTCGGCTTGGACCGACATGGCGCATGGCGGCGTGGTGCGCAGGCGCGAACATGAAGCCCAGTCCTGCTTCCCTGATGCAGCGGGTGATCGCCTGGGGTGAAAGTTCGATATTGACCCCGAGAGCGGTCAAAGTGTCAGCAGCGCCGGATCGTGACGACAACGCACGATTGCCGTGTTTGGCAACCTTGACGCCGGCGCCGGCCACGATGAAGGCAGCACAGGTGGAAACATTATAGGATCCGGACTGGTCGCCGCCGGTGCCGACAATATCCACCGCATCGGCTGGCGCTTCCACCCGCAGCATCTTTGCCCGCATGGTGGCGACTGCGCCGGAAATCTCATCCACGGTTTCGCCGCGAACCCGCAGTGCCATCAAGAACCCGCCGATCTGGCTGGGTGTTGCTTCGCCCGACATCATGATGTCGAAGGCGTCGCGCGCTTCCGCGAAATCGAGCGCTTGTCCTTGTGCCGCTTTGCCGAGGTAGGTCTTGAAGTCCGCCATGGCTAAAAGGCGAGCGCCCCGTCGATCGCGGCCCGATTGATGGCAACCGGATACTCGCCCTGCAGCCGAGCAACAAGCTGATCCAGAAGATCATCAGCCATGCCCGTGTTGAAGCGACGGCGCTGGTCTTCGGGCAGGCTGGCGGCATCGGCGCCGACAGGCTGCGTCACTTCCGTAACCTGGAACAGGATCTGCCCGCCGTCTTGCGGAGCCGGGGTGAGGCCCACAGCGCCTTCAACGACGCCAAAGATGGCTGCCACACCCTCGCGGCCGAAATCCACGTCGTCGGCTTCACGCTTGAGGCCCCGCTTTGTTTGCTTTTCCAGCCCCAGTTCTGTCGCCACCTGGTCTAGCGTCGCGGTTCCGTCGGAAACGCGCTTTTGCAATTCCGCCGCTCGAGCTTGCAGCCGGCTTGCGGATTGTTCGTCCTTCCATTCCTCGATAGCCTGGGCGCGGACTTCATCCAGCGTGCGGTCGCGCGGCGGGATCACCGCATCCACGGCAAAGAAGACATAGCCATTGGCATCTGTTTGGAGTGCCGGATTATCCGCCCCGACATCGGTTTCGAACGCTTCCCGGAGGAGGTCGGCCGAAGCAGGCAGATCGTCGACGATGGTTCCATCCGGCCGTTGCGCCTGCCGGTCCACCGCTTCCACCGTGGCGACGCGGAGGTTGAGCTGCTGCGCGGCTTCGCTCAGCGTCGACCCGGCTCCACGCGCATCTTCGAAGCGGTCATGCGCATCGAGAAGGATCCGGTTGGCCTCGCTCAAGGCAAGATCACGGCGGATCTGCTCGCCCACTTCTGCGAGGGGCCGCACGATCTCGGGGGTGATCTCGGTCACGCGCACGATCACAGGTCCGAAATTGCCTTGCACCACGCCGCTGGTCTGGCCGGCCTGCAGTCCGAAGGCCGCTTCGGCAATCGCCTGATCGGCAACTTCCGACTTGGCCAGCGTGCCCAACTGGACGTCGTCCATCGTTTTGCGCTGCCCCTGCACCACGCTTTCGAAAGAAGCTCCGTTGTTCAGGGCCGTGGATGCGGCTTCCGCATCGGCGGCGTTGCTGAAAACAAGCTGCTCGATCCTGCGGCGTTCCGGCGTGGTGAAGCGCGCCCTATTGGCATCGTAGTCACGCTGCACTTGTTCGTCTGAAATAGACGCAGGATCGGCAATATCGGCCGGCTCCATGCGCACATAAGAGATCTTGCGGTACTCGGGAGCTGCAAAGCGAGACTTGTTCGGTTCAAAGAAGGTCTGCAGCTCGGCTTCCGTCGGTTCGGCAATCGGCTCCACCAAGGAAGGGGGAAGGGTGATGAAGTCGGCTGTTCTGTCTTCGCCACTGTGAAGCGCGACCGCCTGAAGGAAAGCATCAGGAGCGTTCAGGCCGTCCGAGACGGCTTCCACGATTTGCTGCCGCACTGCTACCTGTTCCCGGTTGAGAAGGTAGTCCTGCGGCCGCATGCCGACCTGGCTTAGCACATACTGGAACTGCTGCCGGTTGAACTGTCCGTCAGGGCCGTGAAAGGCGGTATCGGATGCCGTCAACGAAGCCACGCGGTCTTCCGAAACGCCTAGACCCATGTCTTTGGCCTGCTCGTCGAGCAGGGCGCCGGCCACCAGCTGCGCGATGACCTGGTTTTCGATGCCGAAGCTGCGCGCTTGTTCGCGGGTGATCTGCATTCCCAGCTGCTGCGAATAAAGGCTGAGCTGCCGGTCATAGGCAAGTCGGAAGTCCTGCTGCGAGACGCGGGTGTCCCCGGCCGTGATGACGCTGCTGGCTGCACCACCGCTGACCATTTGGGCCGAAATGCCCCAAACGGCGAAGCTGATCACAAGAAGGACCAGCAGCAGCTTGGCGACCCAGGTCCCGGCAGCGCTTCGAAGGAATGACAGCATAAAGAGTTCCGTAGCTCGATCGGCGGCCCTTTGAATGGGCCATGTCAAGCGTCGGGCAATAACCCGCCCGGCCGGCAGTGTCGATTGCTTTGTACCGGCAATTTGATACGGAAGCAGCTTCAGGGAGCATCGAGGAGGAACCATGACCCCGGGCATACGACCGCTTGTAGCCGGCAATTGGAAGATGAACGGCTTGGGCGCTTCCCTGGACGAGCTGTCGCGGATCGCGCAGGGTTTCATGCATGGGCTGGATGCGGAAACCGAAGCCCTGATCTGTGTCCCGGACACGCTTCTTTCGCGCGCGGTTGAACGCACAAAAGGAACACCGGTGCGGATCGGCGCGCAGAACTGCCACACGGCCGAAAGCGGCGCGCACACCGGCGACGTTTCCGCCGAGATGCTCAGGGATGCGGGTGCCAAATATGTGATCGTCGGCCATTCGGAGCGCCGTACCGATCACAAGGAAACGGACGAACTGGTGCGGGCGAAAGCAGAAGCCGCCTGGCGGGCCGGACTGGAAGCGATCTTGTGCATCGGGGAGACCCGTGACCAACGCGACGCGGGGCAAGCCCTGCAGGTTCTTTCGCGGCAGGTTGCCGGCTCGGTGCCGAGAACGGCCACCGGGCACAACCTGGTTCTTGCCTACGAACCTGTTTGGGCGATCGGAACCGGCTTGACGCCCACGGTCGGCGATGTTGCAGCCGCGCATGCCCATATCCGGGGAGAACTTTCGAAGCTGATCGGCGATCAGGCGGCTCGAATCCGAATCCTTTATGGTGGTTCGGTGAAGCCCTCAAACGCCCGCGAGCTCTTGTCGATCGAGAATGTCGATGGGGCGCTTGTGGGCGGTGCAAGCCTGAAGGCTTCAGACTTCCTCGCCATTGCGGAAGCCTATCAACAGCTGCCCTAACGCGGGTTGCAGGGCTCTTTCACCGGCACCATATCAGCCCCGCGCCCGAGCGTGTCGTTACGCGGCGGGCGGCGCAGGGCTTGGATTGACGGCGGATTGCGTGTAGGAGCCGCCCAACAATCAAGCGGGCTGTCTAGCCGCAGGATCTTCCGGAACCATCATGCAGACCATTCTTATCGTCATTCATCTTTTGGTGGTGCTCGCCCTCGTTGCCGTTGTTCTTCTGCAGCGATCCGAAGGTGGCGGACTGGGGATTGGCGGCGGCTCGGGTTTCATGACGGCGCGGGGTGCCGCCAACGCACTCACTCGAACCACGGCGATCCTCGCCACGGCCTTTTTCGTGACTTCGCTCGCGCTGTCCATTGTGGCGCGCTACTACGGTGACAATCCGCTCGATATTCTTGACCGCCTTCCAAACAACCAGCCGGGGCAGACGCAGCCTGTTGGCGGCGGCGGCAATGGCGTTCTGGATCAGCTTGGCGGCAGCGCCACGCCAGCCGCACCAGCAACGATCACTGAACCCACTCCTGCACCGGTAACGCCGCCTTCAGGTGATGTGGCACCGGTTTCCCCGGCCCCCGCTCAACAAGCTCCTGCTGCGCAGCCTCCTGCGGATGCCGGCGTTCCTTCAGGGCAGTAGTCGGCTGGAGTGTGGAAGGTTTAATGAAGGTCCGCTGCGGCGGACCTTTTTGCTTTCCGAGTAACGCCCTTTGTGACCAAACAGTCACAGCCGGAGCTGAATAGCAAAACCGGGCTGCGTTCGGCGCCGCCGCGGACGCGTTGGATCTTGAGCGGCGGGCAACAAAGCATTACGACCATTTCTTGAGGGTGGCGCTATGGCGGGCGCCGTTGCGCGAGTCGCTCTCTTTAATCGATCTCAGGTTCGTCTCATGCTGCTCCGTGACTTCGTCATTGCCGGGTTCTGCTCGGCCGTTGTTTTCGCCACGCCTGCCCTTGCACGCGACGGTGATAATCCGCACAGCGCTCATCCGCAGCGTGTTGTGTCGGTGGAAACCACCGGCTCGACACCGAAAGCGTCAAAGCAGGCGGAAAGTTCGAAACGAGCTGATAACCGCAAGGGCGACAAGGCACAGCCGAAGAAGTCGGCCAACGCCGCCAAATCCACCAAGCGCCAGAAGCAGTTCGAAGCTGAACGGGCGGCCAAGCCGGTAAAGTCCGCAGCCAAGGCAATCCCCGTTTCAACGATGCCGACCGTGGATGTTGCGCTTGAAGGCAACAACGGCGAGTTGCGCAGCAGCGACAGGCCGCGCGGCGGCTTCTTTGACACAATCTTCGGCAAGGATGCCCCGCGCTACCTGCCGGAAACCACCACGCTCGACACCAAGCTCGCGGCGCGCTCTGCCGCGAAGCCTTTCACCGTTCGTCCCGAGTTCCAGCCGCAAACGGTGGCCTTCTCCGGTTATGAGCGCGGCACCATCGTGATCGATACCACTAGCCGCTACCTTTACCTTGTGGAGTCACGTGACACGGCGCGCCGCTATGCCATCGCTGTCGGCAAGGAAGGCCTTGCCTTCAAGGGCACTGCCAAGGTCGGCGACAAGCAGGAATGGCCGCGCTGGTTCCCCACAAAGGAGATGCAGGAGCGTGAGCCGAAGAAATATGGGCCCTATAAGGACGGCATGAACGGCGGTCCGGACAATCCGCTCGGCGCGCGCGCGATCTACCTTTACCAGGGCAAGCTTGATACCCATATCCGCATCCATGGCACCAACCAGCCGCAGAGCATTGGCAGCGCCTCCTCCAACGGATGCTTCCGCATGATCAACGATCACGTCATGGATCTTTACAATCGCGTGCCGATGGGCACGGAGGTCGTCGTTCTCTAGGCGATCAAGGCCAAGGCATATCCGAGAGGCCGGCTCGCCGGCCTCTTTTCTTTTGTTCACAGTGTCATGGCGCGAAGGCATGACACTGCCGATTTTGTTCTGGCGGAATCGATCCGCCCCAGCTAAGCGGTAGCTCCCATGGCCCGATATGTATTCATCACCGGCGGCGTGGTTTCCTCTCTTGGCAAAGGCATTGCAGCCGCCGCGCTTGGCGCGCTCCTGCAGGCTCGCGGCTATCGCGTTCGCATCCGCAAGCTCGATCCGTATCTCAATGTCGACCCCGGAACGATGTCGCCCTATCAGCACGGGGAAGTCTTCGTCACGGACGACGGCGCGGAAACGGATCTTGACCTCGGACACTACGAGCGTTTCACCGGTCGCTCTGCCAACGCCCGCGACAACATCACGACGGGGCGCATCTACAAGAACATTATCGAGCGCGAGCGCCGCGGCGATTACCTTGGAGCCACGGTTCAGGTGATTCCGCATGTCACCGACGAGATCAAAAATTTCGTGCGCAGCGGCAACGAGGACTATGACTTCGTGCTCTGCGAAATTGGCGGCACCGTTGGCGATATCGAGGCCATGCCGTTCCTTGAAGCGATCCGCCAGTTGGGCAACGAGCTGCCGCGAGGGCAGGCGATCTACATCCATCTCACCCTGATGCCCTATATCCCGGCGGCCGGTGAACTGAAGACCAAGCCGACGCAGCATTCCGTGAAGGAACTGCAGGCCTTGGGGATTGCTCCCGATATCCTTCTGGTGCGGGCCGATCGACCGATCCCACGCGAAGAGCGCCGCAAGCTCTCCTTGTTCTGCAATGTGCGGGAATCAGCGGTGATCCAGGCCCTGGATGTCGCCAACATCTATGACGTTCCGACCGCCTATCATGGCGAAGGCCTCGATGGAGAAGTGCTGGCGGCGTTCGGGATCGACCCGGCTCCCAAGCCTCGTATGGAGCGGTGGGGGGAAGTCGCCAGCCGCATCCACAATCCCGAAGGCGAAGTTACCATCGCCATCGTTGGCAAGTACACGGGTCTGAAGGACGCCTATAAGTCGCTGATCGAAGCCCTGGCGCATGGCGGCATCGCCAACCGCGTGAAGGTGAAGCTCGACTGGATTGAAAGCGAGGTCTTCGAGAAGGAAGATCCTGCGCCTTTCCTTGAAAAGGTGCACGGCATCCTTGTGCCGGGCGGCTTCGGCGAGCGCGGTGCTGAAGGCAAGATCATGGCCGCAAAATTCGCCCGGGAGCGGAAGGTGCCGTATTTCGGGATCTGCTTCGGCATGCAGATGGCCTGCATCGAAGCGGCCCGCTCTCTGGCGGGGATTGCCGACGCAACATCCACGGAATTCGGACCCGCCGAGGAGCCCGTTGTCGGCTTGATGACCGAATGGCTGCGCGGCAACATGTTGGAAAAGCGTCAAGCGGCCGGCGATCTCGGCGGCACGATGCGCCTTGGTTCCTACAATGCGAAGCTGGCCGAGGGATCAAGGATCGCGTCGATCTATGGCGACACACAGATTGTGGAGCGTCATCGCCACCGCTATGAAGTCAACATCGACTACAAGGATCGGTTGGAAGCCTGCGGCTTGGTGTTTGCCGGCATGAGCCCGGATGGCGTGCTGCCGGAAACGGTGGAGTATCCCGACCATCCCTGGTTCATCGGTGTGCAATATCATCCGGAACTGAAAAGCCGACCCTTCGACCCGCATCCGCTTTTCGCTAGCTTCATCGAAGCCGCGATGGCGCAAAGCCGGTTGGTGTGAACAGTTCAGGCAGACCGCCCATCATGAGCAACCAACTTCGACCCCTCGACCATCTTGTTCTGCCCGTCGCCGATCTGACGGTTGCCGAACAACGCTACGCTGCGCTTGGCTTCACCGTCGCGCCGCGCGGTGAACACCCGTTTGGCACGGTCAATGCCTGCGTTTATCTTTCCGATGACACATTCCTCGAGCCGCTCGCCGTTGGCAATGCCGACGCCGCAACCACGGCCGTCGAAAGCGGCAACGTGTTTGTCAGCCACCACACGAAGTACCAAACCCGCGCCGGTCAGGAAGGCTTTTCCGCACTCGTGCTTGGAACCCTGGATGCTGCGGCGGACCACGAGCGCTTCAGGGCTGAGGGGATATCCGGAGGCGACATGCTGCGCTTCTCGCGACCGTTCATCGGGAAAGATGGTTCAAGCGGCGAGGCGACTTTCCTGCTGGCCTTCGCGGCGGATCTGCGGGCGCCAGACGCGCTGTTCTTCACTTGCGAACGGATCGGCGTTCCGAAAGTTGATCGTGCCCCGCTGACGGAGCATGCCAATGGCGCGGCGCGGTTGAAGCGCGTCATCCTCGTTGCGCCCGAACCGCAGCTCTTTGAAACGCTTTTCACGAAGCTGCTGGACGATGCTGCGGTCGTGCCGACATCAAGCGGCTTCAAGATTGCCACGGCAACAACCGACATCGAGGTGCTTGAACCAAAAGCCGCCGCCACGCTTTTGGGAACTGAAACCTGGGATGCGTTCGACCCCACGCTGCAATTGGCTGCTGTCGAATTCGCCGTTTCCGATCTCGGGGCGACTGGCGAACTGCTTCAGCGCAAGGGCATCGCCAGTGATCAGCGGAATGGAATCATCTGCGTTGCGCCCGCACCCGGACAGGGCGTTCCATTCCTGTTTTCCGAGGACGGTCGATGACGACGATGCCCAACGCGCAAGTTTCTGTCGGCAATGTGCGGTTCGGGAATGACCTGCCGCTAACGCTGATCGCCGGACCATGCCAGCTTGAAACGCGGCAGCACGCTTTCGATATGGCCGGTGCACTGAAGGAGATCGCAACACGGCTCGGCATCGGCCTTGTTTACAAGTCGAGCTTCGACAAGGCGAACCGGACCTCGCTCGGTGGAAAGCGAGGGGCAGGCCTCGATGCCGCGCTGCCGATCTTTGCCGATATCAAGAAGGACCTTGGGCTTCCGATCCTCACCGACGTCCACACGGAAGAGCAGTGCGCCCTCGCTGGAGAAGTCGTCGATATCCTTCAGATCCCTGCTTTTCTCTGCCGGCAAACGGACCTGCTGGTTGCCGCGGCCCGGACCGGGAAAGTGGTCAACATCAAGAAGGGTCAGTTCCTGGCGCCTTGGGACATGAAGAACGTGGTGGCAAAGGTTACCGAGTCCGGCAATGCCAACGTTCTTACAACCGAGCGCGGCGTGTCCTTCGGCTACAACACGCTCGTGTCCGACATGCGCGCTCTTCCGGTGCTTCGCCAGATCGGTGCTCCGGTTGTTTTCGACGCCACTCATTCGGTGCAACAGCCAGGCGGGCAAGGTGGCTCGTCGGGGGGGGACCGCCGGTATGTCGAGACGCTGGCGCGCGCTGCCGTTGCGGTTGGTGTTTCCGCAGTCTTCATCGAAACGCATCAGGATCCGGACCATGCTCCGTCTGATGGGCCCAACATGGTGCGGCTCGGCGACATGGAGGCGCTGCTCACGCGCTTGACGGCGTTTGACCGCGTCGCAAAGCAGGCAAGCCCAAGCTGAACTTTCGTAAACTGCGCTCGGTACTAAGCACGCAATATTAGGAGGAACGCGTTACAACGCATCCAAATGCTGGCTCATGTGTTGTTGTGACATGATCCGCCAGGTGCGCTGATGACGACCTCTGACCGCGACTTTGCTTTATTGCTGGACGAACTGCTCGCATCGGCGACGATTGTCGATGATCAGCCTTTGTCGGCAACGAAGGTCAGTGTTGACTATCTTGCCGTTGCTGACGAACTCAACCACATCTCGATCACCCCGGATGAGGCGGTTGCGGAGTACCACTCGCTTGACGAGCAAACGCCGCCAATCGAACCCAAGCTGGAGGAGATCGTCACTGTCGGGGATCTGCCGTCCATCGAGCCCGAAGAAATCGCGCGCGAACTCTGCATTGCGCGCGTGAGGGTCCCGCATGAACTCGACCGCATCCGCCGCGACTTCGCCTTCATCAATCATCCCGACCGGGTGGAAACCTGGGCCCGGTCGCGAGCCGAAATCCGCATGCAGATCGCGAACCAGCTGATCGACGATGCCAAGAAACGTTTGGCCGGGAGCTTGGTCTGACGGCCTCTGCGTGGTGCGGGCGACGGGAATCGAACCCGTACGATCAAAGATCGAGGGATTTTAAGTCCCTTGCGTCTACCAATTCCGCCACGCCCGCAACGCACGGTTTCAGCCCCTAGCTCACCGTGAGTGGCGGATCAACAATGAATGCGCGCTGTGCCACCCGCCTGATGAAGGCGACCACGCGCTCTGTTTCGCTGTACTGGGGCATGTGTCCAATCCCGTCCAGCAGTTCGAGGTCAAGCTCCTCCACCTGATCGAGCATGGGAAGCCCGTGTTCGCGGTAGTCGAGGACGCGGTCGGCCGTTCCGAACAGGATGCCGATGGGTAGCGAAAGCTCCCGGTAGCGGGACTGCTGGCGGGCGAGATCAAGAGGAATCGCGACTGCATCACTCGATGTCGCGTAGAAATGGCTGGGCCGCATGCCAAGAATTGCCCCACCTTCGACTGCGAAATCCTGAGGCGCTTTCTGTGGGCCGAACACGAAGTCGAGTGTGGCTTCTGAATGGCGCATCGACAGGGGCACCGCGAAGGAGTGGGCGATGAAGCGGCGCAGCAGCGGGTTCGGAATGTAGAGGCTTCGAAATTCCGGGCGCAGTGTTTGGACCGGCTGCGTCAACGGTGAAATCAGGGCGAGTCCCCCGACGCTTTCCGGAAAGTCCAGCGCGGTGGCAAGGGCAACTGCGCCGCCAAGCGAGTGCCCGACAAGCAGAGGGCGCTCCAAACCAAGCTTTTCGATGATGTCGCGGATCAGCCTCGCTTGTTCCGTCAATCGACCCGTCATGCCCCGAGCGCGGGAAGAATGGCCGGAACCGGCCCGGTCAATCGCGATCAGCCGATATCCCGGCCCGAAAGCCTCCATGAGCGGCCTGCGCATATGGTGGTGATGTCCGCCAAGGCCATGGATGAAGAGGATCGGTCGACCTTCGCCGATCTCGTAGTAGTGAATGCGATTGCCGTCGACCTCGAGGAACTGGCCCATCGCAGGCGCCAGGCGGTTTGCCATGCGCGCGATGCGCCGGGTCGAGACCACGCCCCAGCCGATCACGATCAGGGCAAGAAGAAGCAGAAGCGCAAGAACGACAAAGAGAATGCTTGAAGCTGTCATGGGTGCCAATTGCGTTGACAGGCAAATTAGCCCGTCGAACCCCTGCGGCAAGGCTGAAAAAGAAAGGGCAGCCGAAGCTGCCCGTTCTCCTGAATCAGAGCGACGACGCTTACCCGTGCAGCTTGATGGCGATCTCGGCCACGCGCTTGCCCTGGAACGTTGCGCCTTCGAGCTCCTGAGCCGATGGCTGGCGCGACCCGTCTCCGTCGGACGTGGTCGTCATGCCGTATGGAGCGCCGCCGCGCACGACGTCATTGCCCATCTGGCCTTGGTAAGCATAGGAAAGCGGAACGATGACCATGCCATGGTGCTGCAGCATGATCTGGGTCGTTACCAAGGCGATCTCTGCGCCACCATGCTGCGTTGCAGTTGAAGCCATGACGGAGCCCACCTTGTTCACAAGCGCGCCCTTGGCCCAGAGCGGACCGGTCTGATCGAAGAAGTTCTTGAGCTGCGCGGCCATGGCGCCGTAGCGGGTGGAAGCGCCCACAATGATCGCGTCATAGTTTTCCAGTTCGAGCGGATCAGCGATGGGGGCGTCCTGGTCGAGCTTGTAGTGTGCCGCCTTGGCGACTTCGACCGGTACCAGTTCGGGCACCCGCTTGATTGTCACATCGGCCCCTGCAGACCTTGCGCCTTCCGCAGCCGCTTTCGCCATCTGCTCCATATGGCCCCAGCTGGAGTAATAGATCACGAGTACCTTTGCCATTTCACGGCTCCTTGGAAATCAGTGGTCGGGTCAGTCAGGACCGGCAGATAGCACCACCATCGTTCATTGTAAGGTCTGCATCAGCCGACACATCGTTCATGAAAGTGGAACCATTGCGGCGCGCCGACAACCCACGTACATCGTGATTCAGAGCCCAAAGGAATGCCGTATGTCCGACGTCGTGACTGCCGCCATGATCGTGATAGGTGACGAGATCTTGTCGGGCCGTACCAAAGACAAGAACATCGGTCACCTGGCTGACATGCTCACGGCAGTGGGCATCGACCTCAAGGAAGTGCGGATCGTTCCGGACGAGGAAGACGAAATCGTCGCGGCGGTGAACGCGCTGCGGAGCCGCTACACCTATGTCTTCACCACGGGCGGCATCGGGCCGACCCATGATGACATCACGGCCGACTCCATAGCAAAGGCGTTCGGTGTTCCTTGCGATTATGACCCCGCTGCCTACAAGCTCCTGCAGGAAACCTATTCAGCGCGCGGCCTCGAGTTCAGCGAAGCGCGAATGCGCATGGCCCGGATGCCGGTGGGTGCGACCCACATCGACAATCCCGTTTCCACCGCGCCCGGCTTCACGATCGGGAACGTCCATGTCATGGCCGGTGTCCCTTCCATCTTCCAGGCCATGCTCGACAATGTGCTGCCGACCTTGAAAACCGGTACGAAGATGTTGTCCGCTGCCGTGTCCTGTCCGCTGGGCGAGGGCACCATCGGAGGACCGCTTGGGGATATTCAGAAGGCGCATCCCGACACAATCATCGGCTCATATCCGAAATATGCCGAGGGCAAGTTCTGGACCGAACTCGTGGTGCGCGCGCGCGACCCGCAGGTGCTGGAAACGGCTCGCGCGGAGGTGCAAGCGATGGTGGAGCGGCTGAGCACCCCGGTCGCGCGCTAGTTCCGCCTCTCAGATATCCAGCGCTTCGGCGAATTCCGCATTATCCTGGATGAAGCGGAAGCGCAGTTCCGGTTTGGTACCCATCAGCGCGTCCACTGACGCCTTGGTTGCGTCGGCCTCGTCTTGCAACTGCGGAACCTCGACGCGCAGAAGCGTGCGCTTCTTCGGGTCCATCGTTGTTTCCTTGAGCTGTGCCGCCATCATCTCGCCTAGGCCCTTGAAACGGCCAAGCTCGACTTTTCCGCGGCCGGTAAACTCGGTTTTCAGCAACTGGTCCTTGTGAGCGTCGTCGCGCGCATACATGACTTTGCCGCCCTGGCTGATGCGGTAAAGCGGTGGCACGGCCATGTAGAGGTGGCCGTCTCGGATCAGGTTCGGCATTTCCTGGTAGAAGAAGGTGATCAGCAGCGATGCGATATGCGCGCCGTCGACATCGGCGTCCGTCATGATGATCACGCGATCATAGCGCAGGTCTTCGTCCCGGTATTTCGAGCGCGTCCCGCAGCCGAGCGCCTGGATCAGGTCCGAGATCTGCTGGTTGGCGGAAAGTTTCTCCGACCCTGCGGACGCGACGTTGAGGATCTTGCCACGCAGCGGCAGCACCGCCTGGCTGGCGCGATCTCGCGCCTGCTTCGCCGAGCCGCCGGCAGAGTCGCCTTCGACGATGAAGAGTTCTGCGCCTTGCGCCGCGGTCTGGGTGCAGTCAGCAAGCTTGCCAGGAAGGCGCAGCTTTCGCACCGCGCTTTTGCGGCTGACTTCCTTTTCCTGACGCCGCTTCAAGCGTTCGTCGGCGCGCGCGATCACCCAGTCAAGCAGCTTGGACGCTTCCTGCGGATTGTCGGCCAGCCAGTGGTCGAACGGATCCCGAATGGCGTTTTCGACAATGCGCTGCGCTTCCAGCGTGGCCAGCTTGTCCTTCGTTTGCCCGACGAACTCCGGCTCTCGGATGAAGACCGACAGCATGCCGGCGGCCGAAATCATGACATCATCGGCGGTGACGATTGTCGCGCGCTTGTTGCCGGTGAGCTCCGCGTAGGCTTTCAGGCCGCGGGTCAACGCCGTGCGGAAACCCGCTTCATGCGTCCCTCCTTCCGGTGTCGGGATCGTGTTGCAATAGGAGTTGACGTAGCCGTCGCCGCCAAACCAGGTGACGGCCCATTCCAAACCACCATGCCCGCCCTGTTTCTCGCTTTTGCCGGCGAACACTTCGCGGGTGACCTGCATCTCGCTGCCGAGCTGGGCCGCGAGATAGTCCTTCAAGCCTCCCGGAAAATGGAAGGTGGCGCGCGCCGGCGTGTCGTCCTTCTCCTTTAGGAGAGCCGGATCGCAGGACCAGCGGATCTCAACGCCACCAAACAGGTAAGCTTTCGACCGCGCCATCTTGTAGATGCGCGCCGGCTGGAACGCCGCGCCCTTGCCGAAGATGTCCGCATCGGGATGGAAGCGGACCCTGGTCCCGCGGCGGTTGTGCACCTCGCCGAGGCTTTCCAACCCGCCCTGCGGCACGCCACGCGAAAAACGCTGGCGCCACAGCTGTCGGCCGCGCGCGACCTCCACTTCGAGATCGTCAGACAATGCGTTCACCACCGAAACGCCGACGCCATGAAGGCCGCCCGACGTTTCATAAACCTTGGAGTCGAACTTGCCGCCTGCATGCAGCGTCGTCATGATGACCTCGAGAGCCGACTTGTCCTTAAACTTGGGATGAGGATCGACGGGGATGCCGCGCCCGTTGTCGGTCACGGTCAGGTAGCCATCCGCGTTGAGTTCGACTTCGATGAAGGTCGCATGACCGGCAACCGCCTCGTCCATCGAGTTGTCGATGACCTCGGCGAAAAGATGATGCAGCGCCTTTTCGTCCGTACCGCCGATATACATGCCCGGACGGCGGCGCACCGGCTCAAGCCCTTCCAAAACTTCGATGTCAGCCGCGGAATAGCCCTCGCTGCCATCCTTGCCGGCAGACCGCGGCTGCGGGGAAGGGCGCGTGGGCGTTGTTGGAGCGGTTGTCTGGCTTGGCTTCGGTTCTGCCGACACGGTCTGAGCAACCTCCGCCGCCGGTTGTGCCGCCTTGCGGGCGCGGGCTGCTTCCAAAATCGGATCAACCGGCCGCGGCTGCTTCTGCCGCGCTGGCGCTGCGTCGAAACCGAAGAGATCGTTGGTGTCGTTCATTGCCGAGGTGGACCTGCCTAGTGCGAATCACCCCGCAATATGGCACGCCCGAGCTCGCGTTGCGACAAAGGTTCCGGTTCTGTTCACAGGCTGGGCCTGTTCTTCCCCGTTATCCCTCGCGTCCCCCATCGAAAACAACGAGGTGACGGATCCGTCGTCCTGCGACGTTTGGCTCCCGGAGGTCCGTCAGGTGGCGGGAACCCGGCGCGAGGGAGGGCACTTCAACAGCTGGGCGGTTTTTCAGGAACATGGGCTCGAGGTCGGCGTCGATCACCCGGACGGTGTCCACGACGTTGAAGCGGATTGGATCGGCGCCTAGCCAGAACGGGCGCGTTGCGGCGCTAACGATTCCCAGGCAGCGCGGACTTTCACGGCCACCCGAAAGCGGAAGGAGCAGCAGCTCGAACTCGTTCTGCCGCTGAGTGTCCGTGTGGCCCTGATAGGTCACGCAAATCACCGTCTTGTCCGTGAAGGCAGCGTTGTAAAGGCGCGCGATCATCGCTTGATCACGGCCGATCCAGAGCGATGCGAATGTGAACCCCTTCAGTTCTCGGCCATGGGTGGCGCAAAGCCGGGTTCCGGCCAAGCGGAACACGGCCGCTCCCCGCGCGTCGAGCTCCAAGATAAAAGTGTCGGCAAGCAGGCTCTTGATGTCAGCAGGCTCGATCTCGGTCCGCTGGGGAGCAGGGCGCCCGTCGCGCAGCCGATTCCAATATTGGAACAGCTCTGTTGAACCCTGCAGCTTCATCTCGTTCTGTCTCTCCAGTGTCGTCGCCAGGCCGCGGTCGGTGTGCCATCGGTGAACATGTTGGAGCCACCCGAAGCCCTTCATGGGGCGCGGAGCAGGATGCGTGCCAGTCGGGCTTGCCGGCTGTGCACGGGAGGGGTCGGTTAAGGTTAACGGTTGGTTTACGTTGCCAGCGGCGTTGTTTCAGGTCACGCTGCAAAAACCGCAGAGAAGCGCGGTTATGGCATCATCTTTGGGGAGCGTGGGGCTCGACCGGGGCCGTTCGAGGGAAACCTTGAACGGCCTTCTTTTTCGTCCAAAAAGCAGGTCATGACACAGCAAACCGAGAATCACACCGAGTTCGACGATCCGCCTCCGAGAGAGCCGGTGTTCAACCTACCAAAGGTGGTGCTGGCAGCGATCGCGCTGTGCGTCGGCATCCACATCCTGCGCTTCTACGGGTTGAGTGTCGAACAGGATGTGGCGCTTCTTGTACGCACCGCCTTCATCCCTGTTCGGTATTCCGGCGACTACATCCTGGACATCTACGCGTTCACCAGCCCTTTGAGCTATTCGCTCCTCCATGGCGGCTGGCCTCACCTGATCATCAACATGGTCTGGCTCGCTGCATTCGGAACGCCGTTGGCGAACCGGCTCGGAACCAGTCGCTTCCTCTTGTTCTGGGTCGCGACCACCCTGGGCGCTGTCGGCCTTCACTATGCGCTCCACCCCCTCGATAACATTCCCCTGGTGGGCGCTTCGGGCTCGATTTCCGGCATGATGGGCGCGGCGGCTCGCTTTGCCTTCCGCATCGACCGCTCATTGGGCCATGGCCGGTTTTCCGGACGCCCGCTGACGATCCTGGAAAGCCTGACATCCCGCACGGTGGTCGTTTTCCTGGTGGTGTGGTCGGCCGTCAACTACATCTCCGGAATGGGTTACCTGACGCCCGGCGAGTCCGCGTCGGTCGCCTGGGAAGCTCATATCGGCGGCTTTCTTGTCGGCTTCCTGTTTGTGGGCGCCTTCGGTGAGACGCGGCCGCGCCAGATCGGGAGTAGTTGATCCGCCTTGTCAGGATCGCTGTCCCGAGGCACGATGCAGGGCGTAGGGATTGGACGACCGGAGGAGTACGCTCATGACGGTGAATGACATCCTGGCGGTGAAAGGTCGTGACGTCACCACGATCAGCCCCGATCGAACGGTGCAGGAAGCGGCCGTTCTGTTGGCGCAACTGGGTATTGGCGCCCTGGTTGTGACGGACAGCTTCAACCGCATCGTTGGCATCTTGTCCGAGCGCGATGTCGTTCGCGCCATCGGACAGAGCGGCAGCGCCGCCTTGCAAGGTTCGGTCGAAGCGCTGATGACCAAGCAGGTCACGACCTGTCACGATGACCAGAACACCCGTGATCTGCTGGAGATCATGACGGCCGGTCGCTTTCGGCACATCCCGGTTGAAAAGAACGGTTTTCTCGACGGGATCGTGTCTATCGGTGATGTGGTGAAGCGTCGGCTCGAAGATGTCGAGCGCGAAGCCGAAGAGATCAAGCTTTACATCGCGACAGGCTGAACCCTGACCGTGCAGCCCTGTATCGCTTCTTACGTGCCTTTTGTTGCGTTCGGGTGGCGAGGTGGCTAGATGCGAGTGACTTTGCCCGCCACCTTCTGTTCGGACTTCGCCCATGACCATCGTCGACACGCGCACGCCTGATCCCAAACGCTTCCTTCCTGGCGCCACCGGCGATTGGGAAATCATTATCGGCCTGGAAGTTCACGCGCAGGTAACATCCGAGGCGAAACTGTTTTCCGGCGCATCCACGACCTTTGGCGCCGCGCCAAACGAGAATGTCAGCCTTGTGGACGCGGCGATGCCCGGCATGCTGCCGGTGATCAACGAGGAATGCGTGCGGCAGGCGATCCGCACGGGCCTCGGCCTCAAGGCGCAGATCAACCACAAGTCGGTGTTCGACCGGAAGAACTACTTTTATCCTGATCTGCCGCAGGGCTACCAGATCTCGCAGTTCAAGCAGCCAATCGTCGGCGAGGGCAAGATCATCATCTCGGTCGGTCCGGACCGGCAGGGCAATTTCGAGGATATCGAAGTCGGCGTTGAGCGGCTGCATCTGGAACAGGATGCCGGCAAGTCGATGCATGACCAGCATCCAACCATGTCCTTCGTCGACCTCAACCGCTCAGGCGTGGCGCTGATGGAGATCGTGTCAAAACCGGACATGCGTTCGGCCGATGAGGCCAAGGCTTACGTCACCAAGCTGCGGACCATTCTGCGCTACCTCGGCACCTGCGACGGCAACATGGACGAAGGATCGATGCGTGCCGACGTGAACGTGTCGGTCCGCAAGCCGGGCGACCCGTTCGGCACGCGTTGCGAGATCAAGAACGTCAACTCCATTCGCTTCGTCGGGCAGGCGATCGACTACGAAGCACGCCGTCAGATCGCGATCCTGGAAGAGGGCGGCGCAATCGATCAGGAAACGCGCTTGTTCGACCCGAACAAGGGCGAAACCCGCTCCATGCGCTCCAAGGAAGAAGCGCATGACTATCGCTACTTCCCCGATCCCGACCTTCTGCCGCTCGAATTCGACCAGGCTTATGTTGATGCTTTGGCGGCAGAACTGCCGGAACTCCCCGACGACAAGCGCAAGCGGCTCGTCAACGAGCTCGGCCTTTCTGTCTACGACGCTTCGATCCTCGTTTCAGAAAAGGCGATCGCCGCGTATTTTGAGCAGGTCGCGAAAGGCCGCGACGGCAAGCTTTCCGCGAACTGGGTCATCAATGAACTGCTCGGTGCGCTGAACAAGGCTGGCCGCGACATCGAGGACTCGCCGGTTTCGCCTGGTCAGCTGGGCGCCATCGTCGACCTCATCAAGGATGGCACCATCTCCGGCAAGATTGCCAAGGATCTGTTCGAGATCGTCTGGAACGAGGGCGGCGACCCGAAGGAACTGGTGGAAACACGCGGCCTGAAGCAGGTCACCGATACCGGAGCCATCGAGAAGGCTGTGGACGAGGTCATTGCGGCCAATCCCGACAAGGTCGAACAGGCCAAGGCCAAGCCGACCATGGCGGGCTGGTTCGTGGGCCAGGTCATGAAGGCCACGGGGGGCAAAGCCAATCCGCAGGCCGTCAATGATCTGGTGAAAGCCAAACTTGGACTGGACGCTTGAGCGTTTACGTTCGCACGGCTGGCGTGCGGGATATTCCCGCGCTTCAGGCACTGCTTCTGGAAACGTGGCACGCCACCTATGATGCGCTTTACGGCGCAGATGTCGTGGCCGCACTGACTTCCCGCTGGCATTCAGAAGCGGCGCTTGCCGCCATGCTCGAGCGGGAGAGGTCGGATTACCTCGTTGCCGACGATGGCGTGCGCTTGTGCGGCTGCGCCTATGCGGCGGCAACCGGCGAGGACGGGCGGGTCGTGACGCTGTTCCAGCTTTATGTCCTGCCACTGCATCAGGGCAGGGGCATCGGCGGCATGCTTCTGGAGGAGATCGAGCAGTCCTTCTTCGAATCGGAACTTTTGCGCCTGGAAGTCGAAGAGCAGAACAGCCGCGCCATCGCCTTTTACAGGACTCAAGGATACGCCGAGATCGGGCGCGAAGTGCATGCGGGTGAGATGGCACGAACCGTTCTTATCTTCGAGAAGTCGCTGGTGTGAGGCCTTTCGCCTCCTTGCCAATCCCGCTCCAGGACGCCATAACCCGGACATTCTGATGGTCTGCCTGCTGTGCAGGATTGCGTGACCTCAAAGGACAATGCGATGTCGAAGAAATTCCTGACGCAATTCTTCACCTGGTGGAACGGGCAGACCCTCGGCACCCGTTTTCACACTTGGCGGCACGGCACCAAGGTCGGGCAGGACGAGTTCGGCAACGTTTACTACGAAGGTGGGAAAAACTCGGACGGCATGACGCGCCGTTGGGTGATCTACAACGGCTATTCCGAAGCTTCTTCCATTCCGCCCGGCTGGCACGGCTGGATGCATCACCGGGTCACCACGCCTCCGACGGCGGAGGCTTACACGCCTCGTGAATGGGAAAAGGGCCATCAGCCCAATCTCACCGGCACACCCTTGGCTTATCGCCCGAAGGGCTCCATTCTGCGGGAAGGCGAGCGGCCGCGCGTCGACGGCGATTACGACGCCTGGACGCCGGGAAGCTGACACGCGGCATCTTTGTCGCCACATTCGCACTTTATCCGAAAGTGGCGGCGGTGAGTCGCGTTTTTCTGCCGAGGACCTGATGAAGCGCACGAAGCGGATCTTGATGGCAGCGCTGTTCAGCGCCCTGGCTGTCTCGCCAGCCCTGTCGGAGCGCATCAAGAACCCCGTGGCCGAGTTTGCCGGCATCGACAAGATCACCGGCCGCATCATCAACTTCGATGTGTATATCGACGAGACCGTGCAGTTCGGCGCTCTTCAGGTGACGCCGCGGGTTTGCTTTGCAAGCGCGGAGAACGAAGAGCCGAACACGGACTCCTTTGTCGAAGTCGACGAGATCACGCTCGACCGCAAGATCCGACGCATCTTCACCGGCTGGATGTTTGCTGAGAGTCCCGGCCTGAACGCGGTGGAACATCCCGTTTATGACGTGTGGCTGAAGGCCTGCAAGCCGAACTCCGATGTTCCCGCCCCCACTGCCTCGAACTGAGGCTGCATTCCGCACTTGAACAAGCGCCTTTGCTTCGCCATTACAACCGCCGCAAACTAATTCGAGGCGGGCGAGCGGATGAGCGAGTTCAACGAGCCGGAACCGATGCTCCAAAGCGAGCCGACGGCAATCATCGTCGAAAACAAGATCGGCGATCGCGAATATTTCGATCACGTGAAGAAGGTGAACGACACCTTCTACGATCAGGTGAAGGCGGCCGACCAGAAGGCAGCCTATATCTTCACCTTCCTTCTCGCTTTCATGATCAGCTCAACGGAAGGCAGGGGCGTTTTTCGTTTCTCTCAGTATACCACTGGCGACATTCCAACCATCATTGCCTCGGCATGCTTGGCCGGGTCGCTGGTCTTTTCGATGGTCGCGGCGATCCTGGTGGTTCTTCCCCGGGTGCGGCTGACCTCGGCAACATCGCTGTTCTGGGGAACCTGGCACATCAACCAGCTTGAGGTGCGCGCGGCCCATGACCGCATGGATCAGAACTTCCTGTTCAACGAGTACATGGAAAACGCGACCAACCTGTCGTTGATCGCCAAGGCGAAATACCAGTATGTGGGACGCGCCTTCAGAGCGCTGATCGTGGCGGTGCTTTCCTATGTCGCACTGCTGATTACCGCTGCAAACTGACGCTATTCGCCGTTGTTCAGCCGCTGGAGCTCACGGCTGACGCGATCGATGATGCGGCCGGTATCTTCATGGATCCGCCGCAAGCGCTCGATCTGAGCGTTTAGCGAGGCGAGGGGATCCGGGCCGATCTCATCGGCCGGAGCGTCGCCCACGCCGTGCAACAGCCACATCATGTGAACGTTCAAAACGCCCGCAAGCAGGGAAAGGCGCTCGACGCTAGGCTCCGACCGGTCATTTTCCCAGTCGATCAGCGTTTGCTTCTTTGTTCCGATCCGACGCGCAAGTGCGGCCAGGCTGATGCCCTGGGCGTCACGCGTGCGCGACAAGCGACCGCCGAGCGTATCGGTATCGACGCTGCGCGATGGAAAAGCGCGAATAACGGTCACGGCTGCCCCCAGAACCAGTGAAACACCCGACCACACCTAGCATTTGCAAGCGGCAAGGCAAGGCCGCCACGGCGCCGCCATGCGACGCTTCTTGAACAATCGTTAGGTCGCCCGCAGAAAGAATCCGTCCGTGTCCCGGTTGGCTCAAACGAGCTGTTCTGCCGCTGCAAGCACTTCCTGTGCATGGCCGGGAACCGAAACCTTGCGCCAGATTTGTGCCAAGCGGCCGTCCTTGTCGATTAGGAAGGTGGATCGCTCGACGCCCATATACTTGCGCCCGTACATGCTCTTTTCCTTCCAAACGCCGAGCGCTTGGAGCGTCGTCTTTTCCTCGTCTGCTATCAGGTCGACGTCGAGCCCGTGCTTCTGCTTGAACTTGTCATGTTTCTTGGCGCTGTCCGGCGAGATGCCGACCACGGTGATGCCCTTCTGTTCGAAGGCCGGTTTCAAGGTGGTGAAATCAACCGCTTGCGCGGTGCATCCGCTCGTGTCGTCCTTCGGGTAGGCGTAAAGCACCACCGGGCGACCTCTCAGCGCTTGCAGTGACATAGTTCCGCCCCCATCGCGTGGAAGTTCGAAGTCCGGTGCGATGTCGCCGATTTGAAGCTCTGCCATTGTTTCACCGTTTGCCGTTCGAACTGCATCGCGAGATATAGGGCTCACCTGGATTCGTCCATCATTCGTCAGGACTTGTCGACCCCGTTGGAACAAGAGCGTCGCGCGCACAAGAAGATCCGTTTCCGCCGCGACGAGATCGTCAATCTTGGCTCAATGCCC
The DNA here is from genome assembly GCF_017813335.1 of Tianweitania sediminis. GTDB lineage: Bacteria > Pseudomonadota > Alphaproteobacteria > Rhizobiales > Rhizobiaceae > Tianweitania > Tianweitania sediminis. The sequence goes on from NZ_JAGIYY010000010.1 coordinate 119,859, forward strand.
TCCGCTGCGCCGCCATCGGTCACCCTTGGCACTCCCGGGCCGCTCAGAAAGCGGCGGCGGTTCCATCGCGCAGGAATGCTGTTTGGCGCCTGCGTCGCTCTTTTTCTTCTGATCGGCTTCCTTGTGGCAGGGATTGGCCTGCCGAGCCTTGGAACAGAGCGGCTGCGCTTGCAGGCCGAACGTGCCGCAAGCCGGTTTGCCGGCGAGCCTGTTCTCGCTTCACTCGGATCCCTCGGCATTTCGTTTGACTCCGCACGCTTGCTGTCCTTGCAGGTGTCTGCCGTGGAAATGGCGGCCCAGAACCCGCTCGGGCCCCAAGTGTCTGCAGGCGAGGTGCGCTTCGGCCTGCAACTGCTCCCACTTCTTCAGGGTCAGGTTCGCCTGGGGAGCGCGTCGCTTGTGGACGGGCGCATCGTTGCCGGTGCGCTACAGCAGGACGGACAAGCGGATTGGGCGGCAGGGCTCAAGAACAAGGACGGTTTGATCGAGCCGGACCGGGTTCTGAACGCGCTGTTCGATGGATTGCACCGAGCCTTCAATGGGCTCGATTCCGGCGCGACGCGTGAGCTTGATCTTGAAAACGTTCAGATCGTCCTTCCGGGCCGAGAGCAAGGCGGCACCTTTGTGGTTCAGTCCGCCACGCTTAGGAGGGAAGGCGCCAATCTGGAGATTGCCGCCAAGCTCAACCTAAACGGGCGCCTCGTGACGCTCAGCGGCACGGCCACGCGGGATGCACCGGATGCCCCGATCAGCGACCTGGTTTTTGCGGCCGACTCCGACCCAATCGAGCGGGACGATCCCGTGATCGACGATGGCGCGGCAACTGTCGACCCCTCGCTGGGCATTCTGGCCATCGACGTTGCGGGTGCGGAAGCAGCGGGTGGCGCGGCAAGCCGGCTCAACGCGCGCGCGTCCATGACGCAGGCGGCGATCGACCTCGGCAAGAACGGCATCATTGCCGGGGATGCGGAGCTTCAGCTTGCACTCGTCGGCGGCACAAACAAGCTGGAGGTCAAGCACGCCGTTCTGCAAACGGGCCAGTCGAAGCTGGCTTTTCACGGGCATTTCGCTCCCGACGCCGGTCTCCCCGGCGTTGAGGCGGCAGCCGGCAACTACCGTTTCGAGATCCTGAGCGACGGTTCGCAACTGGCGGCGGAAGGCTTGTCTGAGCCGCCGCTGACCATCCAGTCGCGATTGGTCGGCGCATACAACCCCGAAACTTCGAAGCTCCTTGTCGATGACCTGCGTGTCAGTGCCGGAGACGGCGCCTTCACCGGCCGCGGAGAATTGCAGTTCGACGGCCGACGCGCGCCGGGCTTGCAAGCCACCATGACCACCACCGCTATGCCGATTGCTGCGGCCAAGCAGCTGTGGCCGTTCATTGTTTCACCGAACGCCCGCCGCTGGGTTCTTCAACACGTCCGGGGTGGGGAACTCGTCGAGAGCGCCATCAAACTGGCGATCGCGCCAGGACGGATGGGTGACGGCATCCCCTTCCGGGCCGACGAAGCGAGTGGCCGCTTTGTGATCGAGAACACCGAATTCGATGTTCACGGTGACATCCCCCCCGTGCATGACGCCGACGGCATCGTGACCTTTGGCGGGAACGACGCCGAGATCGCCCTTTCCGCAGGCGTCGCTTCCATGGCCGAGAACAAGCCCGTGACGATCAGCAACGGCACGTTGCGGATCCCGGGAAATCAGCATGATGGCACGGTCGGTGAACTCACTCTCGACGTTGCCGGCGACGCGGTCGCGATTGCTGAACTGGTCTCTCATGAGCCGATGAACGCGATGCAGGTTCTCGGCATGCAGCCGAGCGATCTCAAGGGCGACATCTGGGGGACCGTGCACGCCAGCATCCCCCTCAGCGACAATGTTCCGCGTGAACGGGTGAACTGGGGCGTGGAGCTTGCCTATGACGGCCTGGCATTTGCCAAGCCCTTCGCCGGACAGCTCGTTTCCGAAGCATCTGGAACAGCCACGATCAACCAGGCGAGTGCAACCATTGCTGGCAAGGCTCGGCTGAACGGCATTCCGGCCGACCTTGATCTCGTGGAGCCTCTCGGGAATGCCAGTATTCAGCGAAAACGCTCTGTTCGGCTGGATCTCGACGATGCGACCAGGCGAAAGCACTTTCCAGCCCTGGATACGCTGGTCTCCGGGCCGATGAAGCTCACGGTGGATGCCACGCAGGCCGAGCAGCAACGCGTCACGGCCGAACTGTCAGCCACCGAGATCCGCCTCCCGTGGGTGGGCTGGAATAAGGGGGTGGGCGTACCGGCGAGCCTGAAGTTCAATCTTGCGCAGAAGGACGGGCGGACAACCCTTTCCGATTTCGAGCTGTCTGGCGACAGCTTCAGTGTTGCCGGGGATCTGAGCCTGGACAAGGACGGCCTCCTTTCCGCGAAGATGAACAAGGTGCGCCTCAACCGAGAGGATGATGCGCAACTGACCGTCGAACGGAAGGGCAAGGGCTATTCCGTGCGCGTGCGCGGCTCGCGCTTCGACGCGCGGGCGCTGATCAAGAAATATCTGGCTGATTCAGCCGCCACCGCCGGCAAGCCTGCGGATGAAACACCTGTTTCGCTGGATGCTGCACTCGACAATGCGGGAGGCTTTTTTGGCGAATCGCTAAGCAACCTCTCGGCAACCTATGAAAGCGCAGGCAATGCGCTGCGCATCAGCGGGGTTCTCGCTTCTGGCGGAGCGGTTGCGGTGCAAACCGACAGCGTTAAGGGAACCAGCAGCGTACGCGTTCAATCAACCGACGCCGGCGCGGCTCTTCGGTTTGTTGACCTGTATGAGTATATGCGCGGCGGTCGCATAGAACTGGCGCTTTCCGGCCCGACCGGCCGCTCCTTGATCGGCAGCGTGGATGCGCGTGACTTCTCGATTGTCGGTGAGCCGAAGCTGCGCTCCATCGTGTCCTCGGCGCCAGCTGACGGACGTTCGCTGAACCAGGCGCTGGACCGCGAGATCGACACCAGCAGCGTTTCCTTCGAGCGGGGCTTCACGCGCATAGAAAAAGCCCCGGGCTTCCTGCGGCTGGCCGACGGTGTCGTGCGTGGCCCGTTTATCGGCGCAAGCTTCCAGGGAACCGTTTATGATCCAAACGGCAACATGGATATGACCGGCACCTTCTTGCCAGCCTATGGGGTCAACCGGATCTTCGGCGAAATTCCGCTGATCGGCCAGATCCTCGGCAACGGACGTGATCGGGCCCTGATTGGCATCACCTTCCGCCTTGTGGGTGATGCCAAGAAGCCGGACCTTCAGATCAACCCGATTTCGGCCATCGCGCCGGGCATCTTCCGCTCGATCTTTGAGTTCTGATGTCCGGCGCAGCGTGTTTTCACGCCGCGCGCACCAGGATGTGCTTCTTCTTGCCCAGCGACAGCTTTATGGCGCCGCTTTCGCCGACTTCACCGGTACCAACCGTCATGCGCTCATCGCTGACGGGCTTATCGTTGATGCGCACAGCGCCGCCCTGGATATGCCGGCGCGCTTCGCTGTTGGTCGCCGCGAGCTTGGCCGTCACCATGAGGGCGAGCAGGCCGATGCCGCTTTCGAGATCGGCGGCCGGCACTTCGATGGTCGGCAGGTCAGCGGCGAGCGCGCCTTCCTCGAAGGTCTTGCGCGCCGTTTCTGCAGCCTGTTCGGCATTGTCGCGGCCGTGCAGCATAGCGGTGATCTCGGTGGCGAGGATCTTCTTCACCTCGTTGATCTCGGAGCCACCCAGCGCCGACAGACGCGCGATCTCGTCCATCGGCAGCGTCGTGTAGAGCTTCAGGAAGCGCGACACGTCGGCATCCTCCGTGTTGCGCCAGTACTGCCAGAAGTCATAGGCCGAAAGCATCTCCGGGTTGAGCCACACTGCACCGGACATGGACTTGCCCATCTTGGCGCCCGATGATGTGGTCAAGAGCGGCGAGGTCAACGCATAAAGCTGCGGCGTTTCCATGCGGTGGCCGAGATCGATGCCGTTGATGATGTTGCCCCACTGGTCGGAGCCGCCCATCTGCAACCGCGTGCCGGTGCGCTTGTTCAACTCGACAAAGTCATAGGCCTGCAGGATCATGTAGTTGAATTCGAGGAATGACAGCGACTGCTCGCGGTCGAGCCGCGTCTTCACCGAGTCAAAGGACAGCATGCGATTAACAGAGAAATGCCGACCCACATCGCGCAGGAACTCGAGGTAATTGAGATCGAGCAGCCAGTCGGCATTGTTGATCATCAACGCGTCTTGTGGACCGTCGCCGAAGGTCAGGTAATTTGAGAAAACCTTTTTGATGCCGTCGATGTTCGTCTGGATGATCTCGGGCGTCATGAGCTTGCGCGCTTCGTCCTTGAAGGACGGGTCGCCCACCATGCCCGTGCCGCCGCCCATCACGGCGATCGGACGATGGCCGGTTTTCTGCATCCAGTGCAGCATCATGATCTGGATGAGCCCGCCGGCATGAAGGCTGGGTGCCGTCGGATCGAAGCCGATATAGCCTGTCACGATTTCGCGCGAAAAGAGCTCGTCCAAACCAGCCTCATCGGAGATCTGGTGGATGAAGCCACGCTCCGAAAGCGTGCGCAGGAAATCGGACTTGAAGGCGGGCATGGTTCCAGACTTTCGGGATTGATTGCTCGGCCGTTAAGAAACGGGAAGACTGCGCGGCTTTAGCATCGCCGAACAGGGAATCAAAGGGATCGCATGGTGGCGTTGACGACGGCAATCGGCTTGATGAGCGGCACGTCCATGGATGGCATCGACGTCGCCGTTTTGCGCACGGACGGCGAGGCCGTCGTCCAACAGGGACCGTCGCTGTTTGTGCCTTATGACGATGCTTTTCGCGCCCGCATCGAAGCTGGTTTGAAGACAGCGAAAACGATTGCGAAGAGAGCCGAGCGGCCCGGTGACCTCGCTGAGCTTGAGCGCGATCTGACGCTTCGCCATGCTCAAGCGGTTCAGGCGTTCCGGACTCAATATCAGGATTGGCGAGCGGAACTGGTAGGCTTTCACGGGCAAACCATTCTGCACCGCCCGGGTGAAGCGCTCACTGTGCAGCTTGGGGACGGTGCCTTGCTTGCGCGCGAAACAGGGCTGCCTGTGGTTTACGACATGCGTGCAGCCGACATGACGGCCGGCGGGCAGGGGGCACCTTTGGTGCCGGCCTACCATCAGGCACTGGCGAACAGTCTGGCTCCGGATTTTCGCGCGAAGATGCCAGTCGCGTTCGTCAACATCGGCGGCATCTCCAACGTCACCTATGTGCCGGCGGATGGCGACCCGATTGCATTCGACAGCGGACCCGGAAACCAGCTGATCGACCAGTGGATGCAGCGAGAAGGCGACATGGCTTTCGATGAGGATGGCAACACGGCGGCAAAAGGATCGTCTAGTGCCAAGATCGTTGGCGATTATCTGCGTCTGCCGTTCTTCTCCTACCCTGCGCCGAAGTCACTTGATCGCGGGGATTTCAGCCTTGCTGGGCTGGAGGGCCTGAGCCTCAGCGATGGCGCCCGCACGCTGGCAGCGCTTGCGGCCGAAGCGGTGTTTGCCGCGCGCAACCACATGCCGGAAGAGCCCGAGCTCTGGATCCTCTGCGGCGGTGGACGCAAGAACCCTCATATCGTGGGGGATCTTCGGAGACTTGCGGGGACCACGGGAACAGTTGTCGTTGCAGCTGAAGACGTCGGTTTAGATGGCGATGCCATGGAAGCCGAGGCATGGGCGTATCTTGCCGTGCGTTCGCAGCAGGGACTGCCGCTGACCTGGCCCGCCACAACGGGATGCAGGAAGCCAATGCCGGGCGGTGTTCTGGTTCAGCCATAAGAAAACCCGCCGGATCGCTCCGGCGGGTTTTTGCTGAAACATGCCACCAGATCAGGCGGCGAGTACGGCCTTCGGCTCGGCAAGATCGTAGCCGAGTGCTTCCGCCACAGCAGCATTGGTGATGCGACCCTTGTGGACGTTCAAGCCATTGCGCAGATGCGGCTCGTCCACCAGTGCCTTGATGCCCTTGTTCGCGAGCGCCAATCCATACTGCAGCGTGGCGTTGTTGAGCGCATGGGCTGACGTTACGGGCACTGCGCCCGGCATGTTGGCAACGCAGTAGTGGATCACGCCATCGACTTCATAGGTCGGATCGGCATGGGTTGTGGCGTGGCTGGTTTCGAAACAGCCGCCCTGGTCGATGGCGACATCGACGAGCACTGCGCCCTTTTTCATTCCCGACAGCATCTCGCGGGACACCAGCTTGGGTGCAGCCGCACCGGGGATAAGCACGGCACCCACAACCACGTCAGCCGAGAAGCATTCTTCTTCCAGCGCTTCAACGGTGGAATAGCGCGTGTGCACGCGGCCATTGAAAATGTCGTCCAACTGACGCAGGCGCGGAATGGAGCGGTCGAGGATGGTCACATCGGCGCCGAGGCCAACCGCCATTTTCGCGGAATGGAGACCGACGACGCCGCCGCCGATCACCGTGACCTTGCCCGGCAAAACGCCCGGTACGCCACCCAGCAGCACGCCGCGGCCGCCATTGGCTTTCTGTAGCGCTGTTGCACCGGCCTGGATCGCGAGGCGTCCCGCCACTTCCGACATCGGTGCTAGCAACGGCAGCCCGCCACGGTCATCCGTTACGGTTTCATAAGCGACGGCCGTCACGCCGGAGGTCAGCAGGCCTTTCGTTTGTTCTGCGTCCGGAGCCAGATGGAGATAGGTGTACAGGATTTGGTTTTCACGCAGTTGCACCCATTCGTTCGGCTGCGGTTCCTTGACCTTTACGATCATGTCGGACTTGGCGAACACTTCTTCCGCCGTTTTGGCGATCGTCGCACCGGCGGCGCGATAAGCGTCGTCATTGGCGCCAATGCCCGCACCGGCACCGGTTTCCACCAGCACCTGGTGGCCATGAGTGACATATTCGCGAACCGAGCCGGGGGTCAGGCCAACGCGGTATTCGTGGTTCTTGATTTCCTTGGGGCAGCCGACGCGCATTGTTTGCACTCCCATTTTGTTGCATCCCTCGAATGGGCATGAAACAGCAAAACGTGCCGCATGTCCTTGCGTTGCAGCTTGCATCTCCTTGTGGAAATGGGAGATTCTTGCTTTCAGTGCCGTATTCTTCGAAGGATCTTGCCATTTCGACCCTGGATCGCATCGATCTCGCCATTCTGGACACTCTTCAGCGCGACGGTCGTATCTCCAACGCAGCCCTGGCGGAAAAAGTGGGGCTGTCGCAGTCCGCCTGCTCCCGACGTCTTGATCTCCTGGAAAAGAACGGCACGATCAGGGGCTACCACGCACAGATCTCAAGCGCCGGTCTCGGCCACCCGATGACAGCTATCGTGCACATCTCTTTGTCGGGCCAGTTCGAGAAAACGCTGTCGGAGTTCGAAGCGGCCATCAAGCGTTGCCCGAATGTCCTGTCCTGCCACCTGATGACGGGTGAGTACGACTACATCCTGCGGATTGCGGCGCGCGACCTCGCCGACTACGAGCGCATCCACAAGGAATGGCTGTCAGCCATGCCGCATGTCACCCGCATCAACTCGGCCTTCGCCATGCGCGAGATCATCGACCGGACGGCGATTGGCTTGAAGACGGAGCTGGCCTGAGCGGCTGGTCGCCGTCGGCATCAAGATCGAACACCTTGGTTCCAACCGGTGGCGAGCGCAAGATCACATCCCGCACCGGGAATGGGATCTCGATGTTGTTGGCCTTGAAGGCGTCCCAAAGCGCCAGGTAGACCTTGCCACGAACATTGGTGAGGCCCTGCTGCGGATCGTGGATCCAGAAGCGTAGCAGGAAGTCGATCGACGAGTCGCCGAAGCCGGTGATCCAGCAGACCGGCCGCCGGTCGGCTTCCACCCTGGCCACGCCTGAGGCCGCTTCGATGGCAACCTTCGTCACCAGATGAGGGTCGCTGTTGTAGGAAACGCCAAAGGTAATATCCAAACGCACGAGCTCGTCGGTAAAGCTCCAGTTCACCACGCGCTCGGTGATGAAGTCCTCGTTCGGGATCAGGTATTCGCGCCCGTCGCGCGTCACCACCGACACGAACCGAGCGCGCAGCTCACGGATCCACCCGAAGGTCTCGCCGACAGTAATCGTGTCGCCCGGCTTGATGGAGCGATCCATCAGGATGATGATGCCGGAGATAAAGTTCGACACCACTTTCTGAAGGCCGAATCCCAGGCCGACGCCGATTGCGCCGGAAAAGATCGTGAGCGTCGTCAGGTCCAGCCCGGCAGCCGACACGGCCAAAAGCACCGCCACCACGATCAGCCCGACCTTGAAGATCTTGCCCAGCAGCACCTGCATGGAGGGAGTCAGGCCCTCCGTGGTGCGCAGCTTTCGATCAACGAAGCTTCCGGCGATGCTGGCGATCCAAACAGCGGCTCCAAGCAAGGCTAGCGTCTTCAGAACCGTCAGCAGCGACAAGCGCGTCGCGCCAAGTGGCAGAGCGACGCGGTCGAGCAGAACGGCAGCATCGTCAAGGAGACCCAGGATCAATAAGGCAACGAGGATCCACACGCACCAAGACACGGCTTTGGCTGCGAGCCGGTTGCGGATGATGCGCGATAGGACAACCGTGACGAACCACGCGGCTGCAAGGGCAAGCGCCAGCGACAGGAGGACGGTCTGTCTCAGGCTGAAGGCGCGGATGGCGGTGATTGCCAGAAACAAAAGCGCTATGAAGATCGGCCAATGCAGCCGGCGCAGGAGCGCCGCGATCATGCGCAGCAGACCCCGCTGATGCCGAATGCGGCGAGCTCGCTCGTCCAGCGACGGCTCGATGCGCGTTGCGATCAGCTTTGCAAGGAGAAACAGCAAAACGAGCACACCAGCTTGCACCAGAAGCCAGGTGAGATCGGTCGCACCCGCCCAGCGTTGTGCTTCTCGAGCGAGGGCGTCGCCAAGTTGCTCGAGTTCAGATGGCATGCGGTTTCCCCATCAGGCGTGCCCCACGAGTTTCGTGAACGTGTCCGGAGCTTGCAAGTTGCTTGCCCATGTTACGCGTCGTTTAAGAAGGGCCGTTGCGTGTGGAGCGGTAGGCTTCTAATGCTTGGGTCCGCGCCGCCGCATGATCCACAACAGGACGGGGGTAAGTCTTGCCGAGCTCGACCTTGGCTTTGGCCAAGACATTGGCGGGCGCGGTCCAGGGCTTGTGGAGGTACTTGTCCGGCAAGCCTGCGACTTCCGGCACGAAGCGACGGACATAGCTGCCGTCGCCGTCGAATTTTTCGCCTTGCAAGATCGGGTTGAAGATCCGGAAGAATGGCGCGGCATCGGCCCCAGAGCCGGCAATCCACTGCCAGTTTGCGGGGTTGTTGGCGGGATCGGCGTCCACCAGCGTATCCCAAAACCAGCGCTCGCCCTCGCGCCAGTCGATCAGCAGATGCTTCACCAGGAAGGATCCGGTGATCAGCCGCACGCGATTGTGCATCCAGCCGGTTTGCCAAAGCTGGCGCATGCCGGCATCGACAATGGGATAACCGGTCCGGCCGCGCTGCCACGCCTTCAAGGCGTCTGGTGCGGATTGCCAAGGAAAGGCATCGAAGCTTTTGTCGACGTTCGAAAGGTGCAGGTCGGGTTTGTGGAACAGGAGATGGTAATTGAACTCGCGCCAGCCGATCTCGCGCAGGAAGCCTTGCCCGTCTCCAGCGTGGTTGGCATTCACCACCTGATGTACCTGGAACGGCGTCAGCTCGCCGTGGGCGAGGTAGGCTGATAGCTGCGACGAGCCTTTGCGGCCGGGGAAATTGCGCGCTTCCCCATAGTCCTGCAGCCGCGCGCGCACGAAGTCATGAAGCGCTTCGTGCGCAGCCGTTTCGCCGGGCTTGCAGAACTCGTCAAATCCCGTGCTCCAGTCCGGGTTCGTTGGCAGCAGCTTCCAATCGGCAAGCGTGTCACTTTGCAGTTTTCTGTCATTAAAGCCTGCGAGCTTCTTGGGCGCAGGCATCGGATCGCGGGGATGGAGGCTGTTGTTCAGCGCCCGCCAGAATGCACCAAACACCTTGTAGGGCGTGCCGGCACCGGTTGTGAGCTGCGTCGGCTCATGCAACAGCGCGCCTTCGAAGCTCTTTGCCTCGATGCCGTTTTCCCCGAGCACGCGCTTCAGTTCCGCATCCGCTTCGTTTGCGGGATCATAGCGTCGGTTCCAGTAAACCGCGCTTGCGCCGCTTTCGCCAACCAGTTGGCGCACCACATCGTTCTGCCGGCCCCGGCGCAGCAGCAGCGGCGCGCCCAACCCGTCCAGTCGATCGGAAAGTTCGGCAACAGAATGGTGCAACCACCAAAGCCGTGCACCCCCCGGCCCGCGGCCATGTTGGGGATGATGGTCTAGGATAAAGACCGGGATGATTGGTTTACCCGTCTCGTGCGCGGCGTAGAGGGCATGATTGTCAGCGACGCGCAGATCGTCGCGGAAAAGAACGATGGTGGGTTTGGAAGCCTGCTTGGCCGACATTGCGCCTGCTCGAACGAGTTATGCTGCGGACATGAGCTAGCGTCGGGGCGTTTCTTTTCGATACGCTTATGTCAGGAGCGTAAACGGCGTGCCTTCAAACGCTTCCGCGCCACGCCCAATGGCCCGAGCGGCAGCGATCATCCGGCCCTTCCGGTCCAGGAGATCGTCGGCCAGCGCAACGATGCGGGGGTTGGGCGTGGCGGATGGTGCGTGTCGGCGCAGCTCACGCGCCAGTTCCGCTTCATCAATGTCGGGCCGCAACGCCGCAGCGATGATAAAGGCCGCCGCAGTGGAGCGGCTGATGCCGGCATAGCAGTGGATCAGCAGGGGATCGTCGGCCGTCACGCGTTCGGCGAAACGGAGGATGGCCGCCACCTGCTCACGTGAGGGCGCGACATAGCCTTCACGTTCTTCCGCGATGTCATGCATGGCCACTTGCAGGTAATCGCTTGGCGCAATGTTGGCCGGCCGGTTGAAGGTTGCGCCGAGCGACTGCAGCGAAATCATCCGCCGCGCCCCAGAGGCAGCCAGCGTTTCGTCGAGCCGGGAAAGAGGCGTGACGTGGATCATGCCGCCCCCGCGTCGAACGCCATCAACGCTCCTTCAAGCCGGCTAAGTGCTGTGTCGTCGGCGGGGAGGCCGACCCGCAGAACATAGGGGTCGAAGCGGAAGGGTCGTACAAGGATGCCCTGTGCGCCGAGGTGCTGGAACAACGCGGAAGCATGGAGCGAGCGCACGAAACGGAACAGGCTTGTGCCGCCAGCGATTACCAAACCGTGCCTCGAAAGCAGACCGTCCAGCCGCGCTGTCTCCTTGATCAGTCGCCGCCGCATATCGTTTGCCCAAACCTGATCCGCGAGTGCTTCGCTCGCGATCTGCACCGTCGGTCCAGCAACCGCCCAGGGGCCGAGTTGCGCGTTCAGCCAAGCGGCGCGCGTCTGATCTGCGAGAACGAAGCCCAGCCGTATCCCTGCTAGGCCATAGAACTTGCCAAACGAGCGCAGCACCACCAGCCCCTCGCGTCCGGCGTCGCCGGCAACGCTGTGCTCCTGCGGTCCAACTTCCATGAAGGCCTCATCCGCTACCAGCAGCCCGCCCTTGGCGGAGAGATGCCGCGCCAGATGGAGCAACTGCTCGCGCGCGATCACCCGCCCGTCGGGATTGTTGGGGTTCACGACAACCGCAAGATCGGCATCGTAGAGCGCCTCGAAGGCACCGACTTCGCCCACCGTATGCCCCACCAGCGCGGCCGCACGGGCGTGCTCGGCATAGGTCGGCGACAACACGGCAGCGCGTCCGGGCTGCAACAGTCGCATCACCAGCGGCAAGAGGATCTGGGTACCCGGTCCGCACGCAATGCAGGCTGGTTCGCTTACGCCGTAGGCACGTGCTGCAAGGGCGGCCAGCCTTGCGGTGTCTTCCGGTTCAGGCAGGCGCGAGAAGGCGGTGGCGGGCAGGGGTGAAAACGGGTAGGCGTGCGGATTGATCCCTGTCGACAGATCGACCCACGGTTTCGGGGCTTGCGGAAAGCGCTGTTCGGCGCCTGCGAGGCTTCCACCATGGTCAGGCACGGCAGGCACTTCAACCGGGTTGCGCATGACGGTCCTGCTTGCCTTTTCCGCCTTGATCGTCGAACTCGCGCTTGGTTATCCCAGCCGTCTCTTCGCTGCCATCGGCCATCCGGTGACCTGGATCGGCGCGCTGATTTCGCGTTTGGAACGGCACCTCAACCGCCCAACTCGAAGTGATGCTGCGCGAAAGGTTGGTGGCGTACTGACGCTTGTCGTGCTGCTGGTGGTGTCCGGCGGCATCGGGTTCCTGATCCAGAATCTGCTGGGAGCGGGATGGGGGCTCATTCTCACCGCCCTCGCGGCGAGCGCGCTTCTGGCGCAAAGAAGCCTCGCGACGCACGTTCAGGCGGTCGCGAATGCCTTGGAGGCCGAAGGGCTCACCGGCGGCCGCAAAGCCGTTTCGATGATCGTGGGGCGCGACCCGGAACAGCTGGATGAACCCGCCGTGTGCCGCGCCGCAATCGAAAGCCTCGCGGAAAACTTTTCCGACGGCATCGTTGCGCCCGCTTTTTGGCTGGCGGTAGGCGGCTTGGGCGGCGGTGCGGCCTACAAGGCGGTGAACACGGCTGATTCCATGATCGGCCACAAGAACGAGCGCTATCTTCACTTTGGCTGGGCGGCCGCTCGCCTGGACGATCTGATCAACCTGCCGGCCTCGCGACTGACAGCACTGCTGGTGATCCTTGCTGCCGCGGTTCTGCCAGGTTGTTCGGCTGCGGGTGCATGGGCCGCGGTTCGCCGCGATGCGGGCAAGCACCGCTCGCCCAACGCCGGTTGGCCCGAAGCAGCTTTTGCCGGCGCGCTCGGATTGGCGTTGAACGGTCCACGCTCCTACGGAGGCGTTCAGGTCAACGACGCCTTCATGGGCAAAGGCGGGCGCCGCGAAGCCACGAGTACTGACATCCGCCGCGCGCTGCGCCTTTACTGGACCGCCGACCTCCTGATGGTCGCCCTGGCTGGCGTGGGTGCGCTGGCGATCTTCAGCGTGCATTAGCCAACATCGCATCAAGATCGAGATACCGCTCGCAATGGGCAGCGAGACCGTCCAAGACACGGTCAACCCCGGCATCGTAGTCAGCCAGTTGCGACACGCCGCCAAGCTTGGTGAGCCACGCCGCGCGTTGCTCGTCGTCGGCAAAGAAGCCGTGAACATAGGTGCCCGAGACCAGCCCGTCCGCTGACGTCGCGCCATCCGGCCGCCCATCGCCAAGCGTCGCAAAAGGTCTTTGCATACCTGGTCCCTCGGTGCGCCCGACATGCATCTCGTAGCCGCGGAACGAGGTGCCATCGACTGTTACGCCGGCGACCGGATGCAGCGACTTGTTTCCGGTCAGAACCGTGTCGACGTCAAGCAGCCCCAGCGCGTCCACCGTGCCGGCCGGTCCTTCAATCCCTTGGGGGTCGCTGATCGTGCGCCCCAGCATCTGAAACCCGCCACATAAGCCCAACACGCGACCGCCGCGCCGGATATGAGCGGCCAGATCCACGCCGAAGCCTGCATCTTGCAGGACCTTGAGGTCGGCGATCGTCGCCTTGGAACCCGGCAACAGAACGAGATCGGCGTCGCCGGGCAGGGCTGTTCCCGGCCAAACGCGGACGAGTTCAACATCCGGCTCGGCTTCCAGCGGATCAAGGTCATCGAAGTTGGAGATTGAGGGCAGGATTGGGACAGCAATGCGCACCTTGCCAGATCCCGCCTTGCGCGCGGACTTAGCCGTCAGCGCCAGCGCATCCTCGGCCGGCAAGCGCCGCGCATCGTCAAAATGCGGCAGCAGACCAAAGGCGCGCCAGCCGGTCTGCTCAGCGATTGTGATCATGCCTTCATCAAACAGCGAGGGATCGCCACGAAAGCGATTGACGAGAAACCCGCAGATCATCGCGGCGTCCGACGTATCAACCACATGCTTGGTGCCCACCAGGCTCGCAATCACCCCGCCGCGATCAATGTCGCCGATCAGCACCACAGGCACGTCGGCGGTGCGGGCGAATCCCATGTTGGCGATGTCGTTGGCGCGTAGGTTGACTTCGGATGCGCTGCCCGCACCCTCCACCAGCACAAGATCGGCCTCATTCTTCAGGCGCCCAAAGCTTTCCAGCACGCGCGGCATCAGGCCTGCCTTCATGGTCTGATACGCGCGCGCATCGGCAGTGCCGACCACCTTGCCCTGCACCACCACCTGTGAGCCGACCTGACTTTGCGGCTTCAGAAGGATCGGGTTCATGTGCACCGTCAGCGGCGTGCGGCAGGCTAGCGCCTGCAGCGCTTGCGCCCGGCCGATCTCGCCGCCGTCGCTGGTGACCGCGGCATTGTTCGACATGTTCTGCGGCTTGAAGGGCCGGACAGTGAACCCGCGCTTCGTGAATGCGCGGCACAGGCCTGCCACCACCAGCGACTTGCCGACATCCGAGCCGGTGCCTTGGAACATGAGCGCGCGGGCGGTCATAGAACTAGAACTCGATGCCCTGCTGTGCCTTCACGCCGGCTTTGAAATGATGCTTCGTGGCCGTCATCTCGGTAACGAGATCGGCGACCTCGACGAGTGCCGGCTTGGCGTTGCGGCCGGTGACCACGACATGCAGATCAGGGCGGCGCGCGGTGAGCGTCGCCACCACCTTTCCGAGGTCGAGATAGTCGTAGCGCAAGGCGATGTTGAGCTCATCCAGGATCACGAGGCCGATCGTCGGATCCGCCAGCAGTTCCTCCGTTTTTTCCCAGGCGCGTTCGGCCGCCGCGATGTCCCGCTGCAAGTCCTGCGTTTCCCAGGTGAAGCCTTCGCCCATCGTGTGCCAAACGACCTGGTCGCCAAAGAGCTTAAAGGCGTCCATTTCGCCGGTGTGCCAGGCACCTTTGACATACTGCACCACGCCCACGCGCTTGCCATAGCCCAGCATCCGCAGAGCAAGCCCGAACGCCGCCGTGGTCTTGCCCTTGCCCGGCCCGGTGTTGACGATCAGCAGGCCTTTTTCGACGGTTTTCTCCGCAACTTCGGCATCCTGCACCTGCTTGCGTTTTTCCATCTTCGCCTTGTGGCGCGCGGCCTCTGCCTGGTCGATCTCGGTCATATCACTTCACTTTCATCGGCAGGCCAGCCACCATGAACAGAACCTCGTCGGCCAATGCCGCGATTTTCTGGTTGAGCCTGCCTTGTTCATCACGGAAGCGGCGTGCCAGCGCATTTTCCGGTACGATGGAGAGGCCAACTTCGTTGGAAACGACATGCCACGGGCCCGTCGGCGCAGCCAGCGCGGAGGAAAGCTTGGCAACCGCAGCCTCCACGTCGCGCTCCGCCAGCATGATGTTGGTCAGCCAAAGCGTGAGGCAATCCAGCAGAACCGGCGTGCCGGTCGGCAGCGCGTGTAGGGTTTCGGCGAGATCTAAAGGTGCGTCCAGCGTCTGCCAGCCACCGTCACGCCGGTCGCGATGGTGCTGGATGCGCTCACGCATCTCGCTGTCGAAGGCCTGCGCCGTGGCGATATACGTCCAGGGCGCGGGGAGCCTCGTGATCAACTGCTCGGCGTGCAGGCTCTTGCCGGAGCGTGCGCCGCCGAGAAGGAAAGTAAGCCGGGGCGGTGCCAGTTCGGATCAGCCCGCCAGGTTGCCAACCAGGGCGGTCAGTCCGACGCCGAACGCCGCGGCTCCAGCGAGGCGGGGCTGCAGGTCGGCCGGGAGCCAGGAACGGCTCGACGCAAGACCTGCAACACTGACCGCGAGGGCCGACTGGATGATGGCGAGGCCTGCCAGGTAAGCTATCAACGGGGTCTGCTCAGCTCCAACGATCGACTCGCCGAAAGCATAACCGTGGACAATGCCCGCCCCAGCAAAGGCGACGAGCCAAACCGAGCGGCCGGCGCCTGTGCGCGCCAGGGCCAGTGCTGCGCCGGCACCCAGAGCAGAAAGGGCGATCAGCAGTTCAACGGCGGGAAGATCAAAGGCGCCAAGATGGAGGAGGACGCCCGCAAGCGAAGCGACAACGAAGGCGATTGGGGCGGCGATGCCCATGCGGGTGACCGCTGCGATCAACCCGGCCGCCACGATAAAGGCGAGGTGATCGATGCCGATCACCGGATGCGCGAGGCCAGAAACGAAGCCCTGGAAGAAGGTCGAAGGCATTTCGCCGTCCATCGCGTGATGCGCGTAGGCCGGTGCCGCAAACACGGCAGCAGCAAGGAAGGCGGCGGCGCGGCCGATGCGAAGGGTCATGGTAAGCCTTTCTCCCTCCACCCGAGGGATGTTGTACAAATGTTTGTCTCGGGCAGGTCTCCTGGCTCACGACTCGGGCGCTTCTGCCGACCTTCCCGGAGTTTCTCCAGTGGCATTCGGCACAGCTTGTCGCTTACAGTTGCGGGGGCAGCCACGGCTTTGGACTACGTCCGCACCGCGTTCCCTTTGAACCCCTTGCGGGGACCGTTGACAGGGGAAGCATAGAGCTTTCACGAACGCGTGCAATCCGATTTGCGACATGGAAAGCAGGTCGAAGGGCGCTGCAGCGCCCGCGTTGACGCCCGTTCTGACAAGTCCTACAAGCGTAAGCGACGGTCTGGCGGTTCATCCCCGCCGGCTAAGAGGGAATGCGGTGCGCGAAAGCCAGTCCGCAGCTGTCCCCGCAACTGTGATCGGGTGAGCGGTTCTTCCGAAAGCCACTGGGCGACGACAAGCCTGGGAAGGCGGAAGGGCGCAATGATCCGAGAGCCAGGAGACCTGCCGTCAGCGAACTGATCCTGAACATGTCCGGCGGGCGATCCGGGCGAGGAGAACGGAATATTGGCGGCAGACTCACCCGCAACTTCGATCGTGCCCGGTGCGGCATCCACCACGGCTTGCGAGCCGCCTGCGGTGACTGTCCTTGTGTGCCGGTCCTGCCGTTTGCGGGACATACCCGCGGAAGGGGTGCGCCCGGGCTCTCGACTGCTCGACGCGGTTACGAAGGCAGCGGAAAACACCGGTATAACCGTGCAGGGCGTCAGTTGCCTCGCCAACTGCCGCCGGGGCGTCAACGTCGCCATGCTGCGCGACGGCGGCTGGAGTTATCTGTTCGGCAAACTCGATGAGGAAAGCGCTGGAGACATCATCGCCGGCGCAGAACTTTTTGCGACATCTGCAGACCCGTTCATGCCGTTTCGCGGACGTCCCCAAGCCTTGAAGCGCGGCCTGATCGCGCGCATCCCGACATTCGACCATTTGAAGGACCTGCCATGAGCGTTTCCGCCGGCCGCACTCCCTGCACTGTCGTCACAGGCTTTCTGGGGGCGGGCAAGACCACGCTGCTGCGTTCCATGCTGGAGAAGTCAGGAACAAAGCGTATCGCCATCATCGTCAACGAGTTCGGCGACGTCGGGATCGACGGCGAGATCCTGAAAAGCTGCGGCGTCGAAAACTGCCCCGACGAGAACATCATTGAACTTGCCAATGGCTGCATCTGCTGCACGGTGGCCGATGATTTCGCACCCGCGCTCGACCAGATCCTGGCGCTGGAGCCGAAGGTCGATCACATCCTGATCGAGACATCCGGGCTGGCTCTGCCCAAGCCGCTGATTCAGGCCTTCCAGTGGCCGGCGATCAAGAACCGCGTTACCGTGGACGGCGTCGTTGCCGTGGTTGATGGCCCGGCGCTCGCGGATGGTCGTGTTGCGTCCGACATGGACGCCTTGCAAGCGCAGCGTGCAGCCGACGAGTCGCT
Organism: Tianweitania sediminis; assembly: GCF_017813335.1. GTDB lineage: Bacteria > Pseudomonadota > Alphaproteobacteria > Rhizobiales > Rhizobiaceae > Tianweitania > Tianweitania sediminis. The sequence goes on from NZ_JAGIYY010000010.1 coordinate 137,574, forward strand.
CGACCATGACGACCCCGTTGAAGAAGTATTCGACGACCAGATCGCCTGCGCCGATCTCATCGTGCTTTCGAAAAGCGACCTCCTGGATCCTGAGGCGCTTCAGCGCGCCGAAGGGCGCATTGCAGACCATCTGCCGCGCGCGGTGAAGATCGTGCCGTCAGCGCATGGCCAGATCGATCCGGCAGTGTTTCTCGGCCTAGGCCTCGCTGTCGAAGACGACATCGAGAACCGCAAGACCGGCCATGACGGCCATTTCGACCACGAGCATGACGACTTCGACACCTTCATCGTCGAATTGCCCGCGATCACCGATCCTGATGCGCTTGCGACAAAGGTCGCGAAGGCAGCGGAAAAAGAAAACGTCCTGCGCTTGAAGGGCTTTGCGGAAGTGTCGGGCAAGCCGATGCGGCTGCTGGTTCAGGCCGTTGGCCCGCGCGTCGCCCATTATTTCGACCGCCCATGGAAGGCAGGAGAAACCCGTGGCACGCGGTTGGTCGTAATTGGCTTGAAGGGTCTCGACCGCGGCGCCATCGAAGAAATCCTCGCCGCGTAGTACTCTGCCGCCATGCACATCCTTGCAACCACGACCGCTTCGCTGGATGACCTGATCGAGCCCGTCGATCTGGGCCAGCAGCCTGCGGATTTGGTTGCCCTGTCGTTTTCCGACAGTGACCTTGCCAGTCTCGATCGCGCCGCGAAGGCCGACGAGGCGCTGCCGGATCTGCGCCTCACGGCACTGCGCGATCTGCGCCATCCGATGTCCGTCGATCTTTGGGTCGACCGCATCGGGTCCCAGGCCAAGGTCATCGTGGTGCGCGTGCTGGGTGGCTACGACTGGTGGCGCTATGGCTGTGACCGCCTGAGCGAAACTGCCCGCCGCAATGGCGTGAAGCTTGCGCTGTTGCCCGGCGAATGTCGCGTCGAAGACGAGCGCCTCGCAGCCCTGTCGACGATGGAGCCTGCGGAGCGGCACGCGCTGCTCGCCTGTTTTCGCGAAGGTGGGCCGGACAACATGCGCCGCGTTGTCGAGCGGATGGCGATGCTGGCCGGCCAAGATCGCGTCGTGGAAGTGGCCGAACCGCTTCCGCGCGCCGGCTTTCATCGGCCTGTTGAGGCGAGCACTGGATCGCGCGTCCTGATCCTGTTTTACCGCTCGATGCTGCTCGCCGACGATGTCGCACCCATCGATGCGCTTGCCGACGAACTCGCGGTGCATGGCATGGTGCCCGTGCCGATCTATGTTTCCAGCCTGCGCGACGGGGAGGTGGAGAGTTTCCTGCGCCAGGCTGTTGAGCAGCATCGGCCGGCGGCCATCCTCACCGCCACGGCCTTTGCAAGCGGCGCCGAGCCGGGCGCGCAAACGCTGTTTGACACGTTTGGCATCCCTGTGTTCCAGATCGTCACCGCCACCACGCGGCGCGAGGCGTGGCAGGACGGCCAGCGCGGCCTGGCGCCGGCTGATCTTGCCATGCATGTCGTTCTGCCCGAGCTCGATGGTCGCATTCTTGCGGGCGCCATTTCCTTCAAGGAGCCGGGGCTGCTTCCGGGGTCAGCGCAGATCAACCGTCCGGAACCCGACCGCGTCAGGCATGTTGCCAGTCGCATCGCAAGCTTCCTGCGCCTAGCGCAAACTCCGCGGGCCGAACGGAAGATCACCATCCTCGTGCCGGATTATCCGGGTGCTGCTGGCCGCACCGGCTATGCCGTAGGACTTGATGTTGCCGGGAGTGTTCTGGCCATGCTCGTCGATCTGCGTGCTGCCGGTTACACGATTGAAGGCATACCCGAGCTTCCGCGCGAGCTCATGCATCAGATTCAAACTTCGCGGGAGATCGTTGATGTTGCTTTGTATCATGATCATCTTGCCACGATCTCGGAACGCGCGCGGGACAAGCTCGCTGCAACATGGGGCGAGCCCGAAGCAGAAGCCGAAGACGGTGCCTTCGGTGTTCGTGCCGCTCGATTCGGCAACGTCACCGTAGCTCTTGCGCCCGACCGTGGTCGCTCGGCCAATCGCCGGGCCGACTATCACGATCCAGCTTTGCCACCACGCCATGCGCTAGTCGCCTTCGGCATGTGGATGCACGACGTGCTCCGCAGCCACGCGATCATCCATGTCGGCGCGCATGGCACCCTGGAATGGCTCCCGGGGAAAACCGTCGCTTTGTCGCAAGACTGCTTCCCCGAGATCGTTACCCACGGGCTGCCGGTCATCTATCCGTTCATCGTTTCCAACCCCGGTGAAGCGGCGCAGGCCAAGCGGCGTATCGCGGCTGTCACGATTGGCCATCTCACCCCGCCACTGGAAGGCGCCGGACTGAGCGACGAGCAGCAGGAGCTGGAGCGGCTCGTTGATGAATACAGCCAGGCCGACGGCCTCGACCGCCGCCGCCGTGACCGCCTCGCGAAGCTGATTGTGGAAACCGCGCAGAAGACCGGGCTGGCAGGCGACGCGGGTGTCGACGCCGCGGATGATCCGGACGCCGCGCTGACGCGTATCGACGCCTGGCTCTGCGACCTCAAGGAATTCGCGGTCAAGGACGGCCTGCATATTTTTGGTCGCGCGGCCGGCGACGACCTCATGCGCCGGCACTGCGCCGAGACCGAACGGGATGCGCTTTTGGCCGCGCTCGACGGCAAGCATGTTCGCCCCGGTCCGGCGGGCGCGCCGGCGCGCGGCCGCACCGACGTTCTGCCCACCGGACGCAACCTTTTCACTTCCGATCCGCGCACCCTGCCGACGCCCACCGCCTTTTCGCTGGGGCAAAAGGCGGCTGACGAAGTGCTACGCTCCTTTATGCAGGACCACGGCGATTGGCCGCGATCGCTCGTGATCGACCTGTGGGGCAGCGCGTCATTACGCACCGGCGGTGAGGAGATCGCGCAAGGCCTTGCGCTGATGGGCTGCCGTCCGCAATGGGATCCGGCAACCGGTCGTGTCACGGGCATCGAGGTTCTACCGCCAGCGGCCATGGGACGGCCACGCGTGGATGTGACCTGGCGCATTTCCGGCCTGTTCCGCGACATGTTTGCCAGCCAGATTGCGCTGCTCGATGCCGCGGTCGCTGCCGTTTCGACCCGCGATGAAGCTGAGGGCGACAATCCGCTGGCGGCGTCGCGACGCGCCGGCCAAACCCCAGCCCGCATCTTCGGGTCTGCGCCGGGCACCTATGGTTCCGGCATCGAAGACAAGCTTGCGTCGGGTGAATGGGACGAACAGGCCGAACTCGGCCAGGCCTATCTCAATGGCGCAGCCTACGCCTTCGGTGGTCATGACGGGGAAGGGCGCTCCGATGCAACCTTCGCAGAACGCCTTCTGGACGCCGATCTTCTCGTCCACAGCGCCGACGATCCGGGCCGTGACATCCTGGAAGGCTCGGCCGATGTCGCCTTCATCGGCGGCTTCGCGGCGGCGGTTAAAGCGCTCGGCGGCAAGGCTGACCTCATCGTGCTTGACACAACGAAGGCCGAGCGCCCGCAGGCGCGTTCGCTGAAACAAACCATCGCACGCGCCGTGCGCGCCCGCGCGCTGAACCCCCGCTTTATCGCCGGCCAGATGCGCCACGGCCCGCGCGGCGCATCGGAATTCGCCGAAACCGTTGATCGTCTTGTCGGGTTTGCCGAAACTACGGATGCCGTGCCCGGCGCTTTGATCGGCGATCTGCATGCCGCTTACGTCGAGGACGAGGCCGTTCGCGCTTTTCTTCTTCATGAGAACCCCGCCGCTGCCCGCTTCATCGCAGAACGGTTTGCGGCGGCGCGACGTCGCGGCCTGTGGCATCCGCTGCGCAACTCGACCGATGACGATCTCGCCACGCTTATTGCGGAAGCGCAGAGTTTGGAGTTCGCGGCATGACCGCGGTTTTCCCCCCGCGTCAACGCGGTGAATGCCCGTCGCTCTCCAAGCCCATGACCACAGGCGACGGGCTGCTCGCCCGCATCAACCCGATCAATGGCGCAATCTCGCCAGCCGATCTTGCAGGTGTGGCGGAAGCCGCCAGACGCTTCGGCAACGGCTTGCTCGAAATTACCCTTCGCGGAAGCCTACAGATCCGCGGTCTGCGCCCTGACACCGTTGCCGGCATGAACGCAACCGTTGAAGCGCTTGGCTTGCAAATCCGAAGCGGTCTTCCGCTCGATGTCGCGCCGCTGGCCGGCCTTTGCCGTAACGAGCGCGCCGATCCGCGCCCGTTGGCTGAAGCGATCGAAAACCAAGCGGCAGACTTTGCCCCCAGGCTCGGTCCCAAGGTTTCCGTTGTGGTGGATGGCGGCGGGCCGTCGATGCTCGCCGGCGTGAAAGCCGACGTGCGGCTGACGGCGCTTGGTGCCACGACCTGGCAGTTGGCAATTGCCGGCGACGCCAACGCCGCACGATTTGTCGGCACTTACGAGGCCGAATGGGCTGTTCAGTCCGCCGTGTCCCTTCTGCGCGCAATCGCCGACGGTGGCCGCAAGACACGCGGAGGCGATCTCTTGCTGACCTACCAAGACGTCCAGCCGCCGGTGAAGCCACGGAAGTCTGAGCCCTCTCGTCTTCACCCCGGCGACATCACGCTCCTCACCGACAACCGCTTCGCTGCCGTGGTGGCCTTGCCTTTCGGCACCGTCAGCGCCGAAACGCTGATCGCCTTTTCAGTTGAAATGCAAAGCCTCGGCATCACGGAGTTTCGCTTGTCGCCGCAGCGCATGCTGATCCTGCTGTGCCCTGACGAGGCCACCGCGCGTGCCGCCCTGACCCGCTCCGATCCCCATCACCTTATCATCCAGCAGGACGACCCACGTCTGCGAATCGTTGCCTGCGCCGGAGCGCCCGCTTGCGCTTCGGGCTATTTCAACACGCATGCGCTCGGCCGCGATCTCGCTGCCAACCCTCCGGATTGGCTCGACGGGCCTTTTCTTTTGCATCTTTCTGGTTGCGACAAGCAGTGTGCGAAGCCCGCCGGTGCGCACGTCGATGTGATTGGTGTTCCGGGCTCTCGCAAGATCGTCGCGAACGGGATAGTGCTGCCGCCCGATTTCAGCGACAGGCTGACGAACATACCACCCATGCAGCGGGCTTCATGACCACGGACTACATCAAATCGGGCGACGCCATCTACGAGAAGAGCTTCGCGATCATCCGGGCGGAAGCTGACCTCTCGCTGTTTACCGAAGCGGAAGCCGATGTCGCCGTGCGCATGATCCATGCCTGCGGGGTGGTGGAAGCCGCGCAACATTTCCAGTTTTCGCCGACCTTCGTTGCAGACGCCCGCGCAGCATTGCAGGCCGGCGCTCCGATCCTGTGCGACGCCGAAATGGTAGCGCAGGGCGTCACCCGCGCCCGGCTGCCGGCGACCAATCCGGTGATCTGCACCTTGCGCGATCCCCGCACGCCGGATCTCGCGAAGGAGATCGGCAACACGCGCTCCGCCGCAGCACTCGAACTCTGGCGACCGCAACTGGAAGGTGCGGTTGTCGCCATCGGCAATGCGCCCACCGCTTTGTTCTACCTGCTGGACATGATCGCTGCCGGTGCTCCGCGGCCGGCCGCCATCATCGGCATGCCGGTTGGCTTTGTGGGCGCGATAGAATCCAAGGACGCGCTGGCTGAAAGCAACCTCGGCATCCCCTTCGCCATCGTGCGGGGACGCATGGGCGGCAGCGCAATGACTGCCGCAGCAATCAACGCCCTTGCGAGGCCGGGCCTATGAGCGCTGCCCCTGGCAGATTGATCGGCCTCGGCACCGGCCCGGGGGATCCCGAACTGCTGACGCTCAAGGCCGCGCGCTATCTGGCAGAAGCCGATGTGATCGCGAATTTCGCCAAGCGCGGCAATGCCGGCAATGCCCGAAAGATCGTTGCCGGGCATATGCGGCCTGAAGTCATTGAGCTTCCGCTGTATTATCCCGTGACCACCGAGATCGACAAGGATCATGGGGATTATGTCTCCGCAATCAGCGACTTCTACGAAGAGTCTGCCAAGGCGGTTGAGGATCATCTTCTTGCCGGCCGCACCGTTGTGGTGTTGTCGGAAGGCGATCCGCTATTCTACGGCTCTTATATGCACCTGCATGTCCGGCTCTCGCATCGCTTCTCCACGGAGGTCGTGCCGGGCGTCACCGCCATGTCCGGCTGTTGGTCGGCAACCGGCGTTCCGATCGTGCAGGGTGACGACATTCTGAGCGTTTTACCCGGCACCTTGGCCGAAGACATTCTGGCTCATCGCTTGTCGGATACGGATGCGGCCGTGATCATGAAAGTCGGTCGCAATCTGCCCAAGATCCGCCGCGCCCTTGCGCAGGTCGGCAAGCTCGAGCGCGCCATCTATGTCGAGCGCGGCACCATGGAAAACATGGCAATCACGCCACTGGCGGCCAAGCCGGACGACATCGCGCCATACTTTTCCATCGTGCTGGTGCCTGGCTGGGCTGCCAAACCGGGCGAGAGCGTCGATACTTCCTCCCAGATGGCGGAGGTCGTGGCATGAGCGGACGTCTCACCGTCATCGGCACCGGGCCGGGCAACCCCGATCAGATGACGCCGCAAGCGCGTGCGGCTATCGAAGCTGCCAGCGACTTCTTCGGCTACAAGCCTTATCTCGACCGTCTCCAAGTTCGTGCCGACCAGACGCTGCACGCGTCCGACAATCGCGAAGAACTCGACCGCGCCAAGGCCGCACTCGATCTTGCCGTGTCCGGCAAGCATGTCGCCGTTGTATCCGGCGGCGATGCCGGCGTGTTCGCGATGGCCGCCGCGATGTGCGAGACGATTGAGCATGGCCCGGCCGAATGGCGCGCGCTCGACTTCGCCGTGGTTCCCGGCGTTACCGCAATGCTGGCGGTCGCCGCACGCGTCGGCGCGCCGCTCGGGCATGATTTCTGCGCCATGTCCTTGTCCGACAATCTCAAGCCCTGGGACCTCATTGAAAGCCGCCTGCTGGCCGCCGCTTCAGCCGGTTTCGTGATCGCGCTCTACAATCCGATTTCCAAGGCCCGTCCGTTCCAGCTTGGCCGCGCCTTTGAAATCCTGCGCACCGTCTTGCCGGAAACAGTCCCGGTTGTGTTCGGCCGCGCCGCCGGCCGTCCGGACGAGCGCATCCGTATCGTGCCGCTCAGCGATGCCGATCCGGCCTTTGCGGATATGGCGACCTGCGTCATCATCGGCTCGCCCGACACCCGTCTGATCGAGCGTCCGGGAATGGAGCCACTGGTTTATGCGCCACGTTCGGCGAAGGCTGCAACGTGACGGTTGATCCAGTCCTCCACGGCCTCAACAGAGCTTACGGTATCTGCACCGGATGGAGCAGGGCGCTTGACCATGATCACCGGAAGCCCGAGCCGGCGCGCCGCGACAATCTTGCCATAGGTCGCCGCGCCGCCGCTGTTCTTGCTCACCACCACCTGAACGCCGTGCGTGCGCATCAGCGCCTCCTCGACCTCCGCATCGAAGGGGCCGCGATCCAGGATGATTGTGGCCTTCGGCAGGGTCACATCGGCGGGATCAACACTGCGCTGGATGAAGTGATGCTGCGGGCGAGCGGCGAAGGGCAGGAGTTCCTGTCGTCCGATGGTCAGAAACACTGTGCGCGGCGAATTGCCGAGCGCAGCCGCCGCAGCGACCATGTCCCCCACCTCGATCCAGCGATCGTCATTCGTCTTCTCCCAAGCGGGGCGGTCCAGCTGCACCAGCGGCGCACCGGTGCTTCGAGCGGCCGCGAATGCATTGGCGCTGATGCCGGCGGCGAAGGGATGCGTGGCATCGATCAAAAGATCGACGCGCTCGGCATGGATGTACGTCGTCAGACCATCGACGCCGCCAAATCCGCCGATCCGCGTTTGCACGGCCTGCATCAGCGGCGCTTTCGTGCGGCCGGCGAGCGACAAACTCACGCGCAAGTCGGTGCGGGCGCTCAGCCGCTCGGCCAGCTCGCGCGCGTCGCCGGTGCCGCCCAAGATCAGACAATGCGGTGTTTCCATGCCGCTGCATAATCCGCTTGGCCTTTCCGCAACAGACACGAAATGGCTTTCGATCGTCGGCATCGGCGAAGACGGGATTGCTGGATTGTCTGTGCGAGCGCGCGACCTGATCGCCCAAGCCGAGATTGTCATGGGCGGCCGTCGCCATCTCGCGCTCGCCCAGGATCTTGTCACTGGCGAAACGCGGTCTTGGCCGGAGCCCTTCGATCCATCCATGGCCGAACTCGTCGCCCTGAAGGGCCGCAGGGTCTGCGTGCTGGCGTCCGGCGATCCTTTCCTGTTCGGCGTCGGCGCTACAATCGCTCGTGTCATCGATGCCGAGGAAATCGAAGTCCTGCCTGCTCCGTCCTCTTTCAGCCTTGCCGCCGCGCGTATGGGCTGGGCGTTGCAGGACATCGAAATCGTCTCTCTTCACGGCCGCCCGATCGACCTCATTCGCCCGCTGCTGCATCCCGGCCGACGCATTCTGGCGTTGACCTCTGATGGTCAAGCACCAAACATCATTGCGGGTTTGCTGGCAGAGATCGGCTTCGGCGCTTCAAGACTGCATGTTCTTGAAGCGCTTGGCGGTGAAGGTGAGCGCGTCAGCACATGGTCGGGCAGGGACCGCTTGCCTGAGTTCAACCCGCTCAACGTCCTCGCCATTGAGGTCGCTGCGGGGGATGGCGCCCGCATCCTGCCGCTGGGCTTTGGCCTCGCCGATGACCTCTTCGAGCATGATGGCCAAATTACCAAGCGCGCTATCCGCGCTGCGACGTTGTCCGCTCTGTCGCCGCGCCGGGGCGAACTTCTGTGGGATGTTGGTGCAGGCTCCGGCTCAATTTCCATCGAGTGGATGCTGTCCCACCCCTCAATGCGCGCGATCGCCATCGAGCACGTGCCCGAGCGCGCCGAGCGCATTCGGCGCAACGCCCACCAGTTTGGCGTGCCTGGCCTGAAGATCGCGGAAGGCCGCGCGCCGGAAGCGCTCCATGATCTGCCGCGGCCGGATGCGATTTTCGTCGGCGGCGGCGGTTCGGACCACGGCACCATGGACGCGGCGATCGCGGCGCTGAAACCTGGAGGGCGGCTCGTCGCCAACAGCGTCACGCTAGAAATGGAAGCCGTGCTTCTGTCGCATTACGCCCGGCTTGGTGGCGAACTCACGCAGATGGCGACCGCACGCGCAACCCCGGTCGGCAGCATGAGCGGTTGGCGCCCGGCCATGCCGGTGTTGCAATGGGCGTGGGTGAAGCCATGATGGTCGCCGGACTTGGCTGCACCCAAAACACGCGCGCGATGGCCGTTCTGGCCACGCTCGATGCTGTTTTGGAAGCGCAGGGTTTCGCGCGTGACGATCTTGCCATGCTGGCCACCGTTCCGGCAAAGAAGGACGAACCTGGCCTGGTCGAAGCCGCCGAAATCCTCGGAATTCCTTTAGCCGTGCCGGACGACACCCAACTGAAAGCGGCCGACAGCCGCGGCCTGACCCGCAGCGAAGCCTCGCTCGCCGCGACGGGATTGGGTTCAGCCAGCGAAGCGGCCGCGCTCGCTGCCTGCGGCACGCAGGCGCGCCTGCTCGCTCCGCGGCTAGTTCAGGACGGCGTGACCTGTGCTCTGGCGGTCAGCGGAGACGACGAATGACCGTGCACTTCATCGGCGCCGGACCGGGCGCCCCGGACCTCATCACCGTGCGCGGCCGCGATCTTATCGCGCGCTGCCCGGTCTGCCTTTATGCCGGTTCCATCGTGCCGAAAGCACTGCTGGACTACTGCCCGCCGGATGCCCGCATCATCGATACGGCACCGCTTTCGCTCGACGAAATCGAGCAGGAGTTCGTTGCTGCATCGCAGGCCGGCCAGGACATTGCCCGCCTCCATTCCGGCGACCTGTCTGTTTGGAGCGCGGTTGCCGAACAGATCCGTCGTTTGGAGCGGCTTGGCATTCCTTACACCCTCACGCCCGGGGTTCCGTCCTTCGCCGCCGCTGCCGCCGCGTTGAAGCGCGAGCTGACGATTCCAGAAGTCGCACAAAGTCTGGTGCTCACCCGTGTGTCCGGCCGCGCCTCCGCCATGCCCGCCAGCGAAAACCTTGCCGCCTTCGGCGCAACGGGTGCCACTCTTGCGATCCATCTCGCGATCCATGCGCTTGACCGCGTTGTGGCCGAACTTACCCCGCTCTATGGCGCCGATTGCCCGGTCGCCATTGTGGTGCGCGCGACGTGGCCTGAAGAGCGCATCCTGCGCGGCACGCTGGCCACCATCGAAGCGCAGGTCGCTGCCGATCCGATCGACCGCACAGCGCTGATCTTCGTCGGCCCCGGACTTCGCTCGGACGATTTCCGCGAAAGCTCGCTTTATGATCCCGCCTATCAGCGCCGCTTCAGGGGGCGCGACAGCCTGTGAGCCTTGTTGATGCCCTCGCGCGGCTGGATGTCCGCATTCCTCAGTTTGAGCCCGGCCATGTCTGGCTCGCCGGCGCGGGGCCCGGCCATCTGGCCGGTCTGACGCTGGAGGTCGTTGCAGCATTGGGTCTGGCGGATGCAATCGTTTATGACGCGCTCGTGGACGCCGCGGCTCTGAAGGCCAGTCCTCAAGCCGAAGCCCATTTCGTTGGGAAGCGCGCCGGCCAGCCTTCTGCCACGCAGTCCTTCATCAACGAGCTGATCGTGCGGCTGGCGCAGGAAAACAAGCGCGTGCTGCGGCTGAAGGGCGGCGATCCGAACGTGTTCGGGCGCGGCGGCGAGGAAGCGTCTGCACTCTCGGCAGCCGGCATTCCGTTCCGCTTTCTGCCGGGCGTGACGTCTGCCTTCGGCGCGCTCGCGTCTGCTGGCATTCCCGCCACGCTACGCGGCGTCAACAAGGCGATCATTTTGGCCACCGGTCACGGCATCGACGACACCGATCATCTCGACTGGGCCTCGCTGGCGCGAACCGGCCAGCCAATCGTGGTTTACATGGGGATGAGCAACCTGCCGGTGATCGTCGAAGGCTTGCGGCGGGGCGGGCTGGCCGAGGCAACACCTGTCGCCGTGATCCAAGGTGCAACCACCGCGAAAGAACGGTTGCTCGTATCCGATCTCGCGCGAGTCGATGCGGATGTGCGCGCAGCCGGCATCGTGCCGCCCGCGCTGATCGTCGTCGGCGAGATCGTGGCGCATCGTCATGCGCTCGGTTCGCTCATCCGCGAGGCCATTCTGCCGTGAGCGCGCGCGGTTTGATCATCGGCGCGCCTCGCTCCGGCTCCGGCAAAACCAGCGTCACCATCGGTTTGATGCGCACCTTGGCGCGACGGGGCCACACGGTGCGCGGCGGCAAATCGGGACCTGATTACATCGACCCCGGCTTCCACGCAGCCGCCACCGGCCAACCGGGAGTCAACCTCGACAGCTGGTCAATGCAGCCTGATCTGCTCGACCATCTTCTGAGCCATCAAGCGCAAGGCTCTGATTTCGTGATTATCGAAAGCGCGATGGGGCTGTTCGACGGCATCCGTGCCGACCCAGGTCGATCAGGTGCCGCGGCCGAACTGGCCCGCCGCTACAGGCTGCCGACACTGCTTGTGCTCGATATTTCTGGCCAGTCCATCACGGCTGCGGCGATCGCGCATGGCTTTGCCACTTTCGATCCAGATGTCACCATCGGCGGCGTTGTCTTGAACCAGGTGGCAAGCGCCCGGCACGAAGATCAAGCCCGTGCCGCGATCGAAGCACGCGGCATCCCCGTCGTTGGCGCCGTTTATCGCAACCCGGACATGGCGTTGCCCGAGCGGCATCTCGGGCTGGTGCAGGCGAGTGAACATCAGGCGCTGGAGGCGTTCATTGATCGGCTCGCCGACACGATGGAAAAGAGCCTCGATCTCGATGCGGTGATCGCCCTTGCGCATCCCGTTGAAGCGCCCCAAGGCAGCGTCACGCATGCGCTGCCCCCGCCCGGTCAGCGCATTGCGTTGGCATCTGATGCGGCCTTCACTTTCGTTTATCCCCATGTGGCGCGGTTGTGGCGGGAACAAGGGGCCGAGATCATCCCGTTCTCTCCTTTGGCCGATCAGGTCCCCGACGAAAGCTGCGATACCTGCTGGCTGCCCGGCGGTTATCCGGAGCTTCATGCAGGCCAGCTTGCGGCGGCGGATACCTTCAAGACCGGCCTGCATCGCTTTGCGGAAACGCGGCCGGTCCATGGCGAATGCGGCGGCTTCATGGTTCTGGGCCAGGCGCTGGAAGATGCCGAGGGCGTTACGCACGCCATGACCGGCCTGCTCGGCCATGCCACCAGCTATGCCAAGCGCAAGCTGAACCTTGGATACCGCCAAGCCGTGCTTACCGCCGATTGCCTGATCGGTCGCGCCGGGGAGACCGTGCGCGGGCACGAATTTCATTACTCGCGGGTGATCGACTCCGGCCATGACACGCCTTTGGCCGAGCTCGCCGATGGCATTGGCAATGCGCTTGGGCCCTCGGGTGCGCGGCGCGGTCATGTCAGCGGCACCTTCTTTCACGCGATTGCCCGCGCATGACGAGCAAGGAGGAGAACGGTCGTGACTGGCTGGGTGAGATGTTCGCCTGCCTCGGCTTTTTTACGCGCCTGCCCATACCTGCTTACCGCCTCGCTCGCGATGGCTTCGGACGCGCTTTATGGGCTGCGCCGCTTGCCGGGGTTGTTCCGGCTTTCGGTGCCGCAACCATGCTGGGCGTCGGCCATGCGCTCGACCTGCCGCCGCTCGCTTCCGCAGTCCTCGCCCTATTGGCCACTCTTTTGATCACCGGCGCGCTGCATGAGGATGGCCTGGCTGACGTGGCCGATGGTTTCGGCGGTGGCGCGACCCGCGAGCGCAAGCTCGAGATCATGAAGGACAGCCGGATCGGCACCTATGGGGTCGCGGCCCTCGTGCTGTCGCTGCTTTTGCGCGCGAGTTTGATGGCCGCGCTTGTGCCTTTCGGATTCTGGACCGCGCTTGCCGTCCTGATCGCCGCGCATTGTGCGTCGCGCGCGCTGTTGCCCGCCATGATGCATGATCTTCCAAACGCGCGGTCCGGTGGTGTTTCGGCCGGCGTCGGCCGGGTGCCTCTGGAAAGCGCGATGATCGCGCTTGCCCTCGGTGCCGTCCTGTTGGCCCCTCCGGGCGTGGCGGCGGCGTTTTTGTCGGCGCTCCTGCTTGCCTCTTGTTATGGCGCATTGCGCTGGCTGGCGTTGCGCCAGATTGGCGGCCAGACCGGCGATGTCCTGGGAAGCTTGCAACAGGCCGGCGAGGTTGCGGTGCTGATCGCCGCGACATCCCAACTGAATTAAAAGGAGTAGAATTTTGGGTCGTTTCACCTCTATCGAAGAGCTTCGCAAAGCGTGCAGCGACCTTCCGGCTCGCGATCCCGAGGCGGAAAAGCAGGCGCGCGACCGCGAGGGCATGCTTACCAAGCCGCCCGGCAGTCTTGGCCGGCTGGAAGAGCTGGCTGTCTGGCTCGCCGGCTGGCAGGGGCGGGTCAAGCCGAAGCTCGATCGGGTCGAGGTGTTCGTGTTTGCCGGCTCGCACGGCGTTACCGCACGGGGGGTGTCGGCTTTTCCGGCGGAAGTGACAGCGCAGATGGTTGGCAATTTCGAAGCGGGCGGCGCCGCCATCAACCAGCTTGCAAAACAGGTCGGCGCGTCCTTGACGGTGATACCGCTCCACGTCGACCGGCCAACGGCCGACTTCACGGTTGCACCGGCCATGGACGAAGAGGCGCTGCTTGAAGCGGTGAATGCCGGCTATGACGCTGTCAAGGATCGGCCGGATCTGATCGTGCTCGGAGAGATGGGCATCGGCAACACTACCGTTGCCGCGGCTTTATCAACTGCGCTTCTTGGCGGCGCGGGCGCAGACTGGGTCGGGCGCGGCACCGGCGTTGATGACGACGGCCTCCGGCGCAAGGCGTCGGCCGTGGATGATGCGGTGACCTGCCATGGCGACGCTCTCAAGGACCCGATCGAAGCCCTGCGCCGCGTTGGCGGGCGGGAACTCGCCGCAATGTTCGGCGCGACGCTTGCTGCACGGCATCAACGCGTGCCCGTGCTGCTCGATGGTTTCGTTTGTACCGCCGCCGCTTTGCCGCTTGCCAGTCTTGACCCCGACGGTCTTGCGCACGCCTGGGCCGCGCATGTCTCGGCTGAAGCAGGGCACCGACGCCTGCTCGATGCCATGCAGTTGAAGCCGCTGCTCGACCTCGGCATGCGGCTTGGAGAGGCGTCGGGCGCTTGCCTCGCCGTCAACATTCTGCGCGGTGCAATTGCCTGTCACAATGGCATGGCAACCTTTGCCGAAGCCGGCGTGTCCGACGGCTGATTTGATGCGCAAGCTTCTGGTGATCGGCATCGGTACGGGCAATCCCGAGCACATGACCGTGCAGGCGGTGAGTGCGGTCAACCGTGCCGACGTCGTTTTGATCCCGCGCAAGGGCGAAGCGAAAGACGACCTGGCGGAAGTGCGCCGTCAGATCTGCGCCCGCTTCGTCACCAACCCCGAGACTCGCATCGTCGAGTTCGATCTGCCGGTACGGGATCAGTCGGGCGACTACCGAAAGGGGGTGCACGATTGGCACCAGGCAATCGCCACAACCTACCGGGATCTGCTGCAAGCCGAAACGAACGAGGAGGGCGCTGCCGCCTTTCTCGTTTGGGGCGACCCGTCGCTCTACGACAGCACGCTGCGGATCATCGAACGCCTCAAAGGCCTTGCGCCCTTTGATCTGTCGATCGAGGTCATTCCTGGCATCACCAGCATTCAGCAGCTTTGCGCCAGCCATCGTATCCCGCTTAACAAGATTGGCGATCCGGTGGTGGTCACAACGGGCCGGCAGTTGCGCGACGGGTTTCCGGCAGGCGTGGACACCGCTGTGGTGATGCTCGATGGCGAGTGCTCCTTCCAGCATCTCGAGGCCTCCGCCTTCACGATCTTCTGGGGCGCTTATCTCGGGACGAAAGACGAGATCCTTGTCGAGGGTCCGCTTTCAGCCGTGGGGAGCGAGATCGTTGCTGTCCGCGAAGCAGCCCGAGCAAAACACGGCTGGATCATGGACACCTACCTTCTTCTTCGCCGTTCCAACTCTTAGGCTCTGCTCTATCTCATTTCGTGCGGTCTTCATCGGGCCCGCACGAACATTGCAAGGCGCGGGGAATGCCACCTCGTGCATGGAGGGGTAATGCTGAATACAACAAGCGGCCAGCCAACCACTTTCCCGGATTTCGCTTCGATCTACCGCCATGGCTTTGCACGCGTGGCCGCCTGCGTGAACCTTTCCCATGTTGCGGATCCCCAGAGCAATGCGCAGGCGATCATTAACGCGGCTGAAGAGTGCCACGCGCAGGCTGCCGCCGTCGCGGTGTTCCCTGAACTGTGCTTGTCCGGCTACGCGATCGAGGATCTGTTTCATCAGGACGTTCTCCTTGATGCCGTTGAAGCAGGCTTGGACAAGATCCGCGAGGCATCGGCCGAATGGATGACCCTTGTGATCGTCGGAGCCCCCCTGCGCCACAATGCTCGAATCTATAACTGCGCCGTCGCGATCCACCGGGGCGACATTCTTGGGGTCGTGCCGAAAACCTACCTGCCGACGTATCGCGAGTTCTATGAAGCGCGGCATTTCGCATCCGGAAGCGATATCGTCGGTGAAGACATCGTCGTGGCGGGGGACCTTGTTCCGTTCGGAACCGATCTCCTGTTCCAGGCAGAAGACGTTCCGAGCCTGACCGTTGGCATCGAGATCTGCGAAGACATGTGGATCCCGCACACGCCGGGGGCGACGCTAGCGCTCGCGGGAGCCACTGTTGTCGCAAACCTTTCCGGCAGCCCCATCACCATTGGTCGCGCGCGCGCACGGTCCCAGCTCTGCCAATCTTTCTCCGTCCGCTGCCTGTCGGCTTACGTCTACGCTGCTGGCGGAACGGGAGAATCGACTACCGATCTGGCTTGGGATGGACAAACGTCGATCTTCGAAAACGGCGTTCTCCTTGCCGAGGGGCCGCGCTTCAGCCGCGACAAGCAGGTGACGCTGGCTGACGTCGATCTCGATCTCCTTCGGCAAGAACGCCTCGCGATGGGGACCTTCAACGACAACAGAGTGGCGCAGGGAATCGAGCCATACCACTTTCGGATCATACCGTTCCTTGTCGAGCCGCCGGCGCACGACGTCGGCTTCCATCGAGCGATCGACCGCTTCCCCTTTGTTCCGGCCGATGAGGAGCGGCTCGAACAGGACTGCTATGAGGCCTACAACATCCAGGTCGCCGGTCTTGCCCAGCGCATCAAGGCGATCAACACGAAGCACCTGGTGATCGGCGTGTCCGGAGGGCTGGACTCCACCCATGCCCTAATCGTCGCTGCGAAAGCGATGGATCAGCTCGGCCTGCCGCGTTCGCGGATCCTTGGCTACACAATGCCTGGATTTGCCACGGGCGCGAAGTCGAAGGGGTTCGCTCACGCGCTGATGAAGTCGCTGGGTGTCACGGCGGAAGAACTCGACATCCGCGCCACGGCAACGCAGATGCTGAAGGACATGGGGCATCCTTTCGGGCGTGGCGAGCCGGTTTATGACGTCACCTTCGAAAACGTCCAGGCGGGTCTGCGGACCGATTATCTGTTCCGCCTGGCCAACCAACATAAAGGCATCGTCGTCGGCACCGGCGACCTGTCCGAACTCGCGCTCGGCTGGTGCACCTATGGCGTTGGCGATCAGATGGCGCACTACAACGTCAATTCCGGCGTGCCGAAGACGTTGATCCAGCATCTGATCCGTTGGGTGATTTCTTCAGGTCAGTTCGACAACGAAGTCGGCCAAACACTTGCTTCCATTCTCGCGGCCGAGATTTCGCCGGAACTCGTTCCAGTGGAGGAAGGGGAGAAGCCCCAAAGTACGGAGGCCGCGATCGGGCCCTATGAGTTGCAGGACTTCAACTTGTTCTACACCCTGCGCTACGGGTTGAAGCCGTCCAAGATCGCCTTCCTCGCCTGGCAGGCGTGGAAAGAAGGGTCCACCAGCGATTGGCCCACCGGCTTTCCAGACGACGGGCGGCGCAGCTACGACCTTCCCACGATTCGGAAATGGCTGGAGGTTTTCATCCGCCGGTTCTTTGCCTTCGCGCAATTTAAGCGATCCGCCATGCCGAATGGACCAAAGGTGTCGTCGGGCGGGTCCCTTTCGCCGCGAGGGGATTGGCGGGCGCCGTCCGACAGCAGCGCGGCTGCCTGGCTCGAGGAGTTGGAACGAAATGTCCCTAAGAGCTGAAGGTCCGACGGGTAGGAACTTCGCTTATGGCTGGGTTTAGGGGGAAACGAATCGGGTGAATGACCGGAAGGTGCTGGCAGGATCGGGCGGCACGAACAGAGCCTTTCTGATCGGCCTCGCGCGTGCCTTCGCCGGCGCCATCATCTTTGCGCTGCCGCTGTTCATGACAATGGAGATGTGGTCGATCGCCTCTTACATCGAGCCGCTGCGCTTTCTCCTTTTCCTCGGCTTTGGACTGGTTCTGATGATCGTCCTCGCTTTCTTCAGCGGCTTCGAGACGTCGGATGGATGGTTGGATGCAACGCTCGACGGGGTCATCGCCTTCGCCGTCGGCATGATCTCAAGCGGCATGCTGCTCTGGCTTTTTGGCGTATTCCCCGAAGATGTAACCGTAGCCGGCGCGCTGGAGATCATAGCTCTCCAGGCCGTTCCCGCTGGCATGGGAGCGGTGCTCGCCACCAAGCAGCTTGGCGATGAGCGCGATGAGAATGAGAGCGAGCAAACGAACGAAGGTCGCGCTGGCTATTTCGGACAGCTGATCCTGATGTTGGGCGGCGCGTTGTTTGTCGGTTTCAACGTGGCTCCAACGGAAGAAATGCTCCTTATAACCGTCAGCATCACGCCCTCGAAGGCGTTGGCGTTGATGGCCTGCTCCATCCTGATCCTACACGCTTTTGTTTACACCGTGGGATTCGCGGGCCAGGAAGAGCGCCCGGACGGGGCAGGGTTCTTGCTGACCTTCGCTCACTACAGCGTGGTAGGCTATGCGCTTGCACTTGCCTGCAGCGCCTATGTTTTGTGGACCTTCGGCAGAATGGATGATGTTTCGCTTTCGCTCGCCGCAGCCATGTCTGTGGTTCTGGCATTCCCGGCGTCGATCGGCGCTGGCATTGCGCGCCTGGTGGTTTGAATGGCCAAGCCTGCAGCAGAATGGATCTGTGCGGCCATAGGGCTGGTGGTCACAGGCACGACGTTTGTTGTTGTTGCCCATGATCTCGGCGGGGCGCCAGAACAAGCGCCGATGATCGAGCTGGCTGTGGACGGGATCATCGACC
The DNA here is from genome assembly GCF_017813335.1 of Tianweitania sediminis. Classification (GTDB taxonomy): domain Bacteria; phylum Pseudomonadota; class Alphaproteobacteria; order Rhizobiales; family Rhizobiaceae; genus Tianweitania; species Tianweitania sediminis. The sequence goes on from NZ_JAGIYY010000010.1 coordinate 155,816, forward strand.
AGGGCGAGGGTTACGTCGTGACCTTCAGCGCACGAAACGTATCGGAGGCCACGGCAGCAGCTTACCGCGTCGAAGGCCTCCTCACCCGCAATGGCGCGGTGGTGGAGCGCAGCGACGTCACGTTCGATTATGTGCCGCGTGGGTCTACAGAAACGGGCGGGGTTTGGTTCACCCATAACCCGGCGGAGTTCGATCTGAAGTTGCGCTCGCTCGGCTATCAACAGCCGTGAGGAAACAGGCTCAGGTCTCGTCCGAGCCTTTGCGGGCGTGGTATTGCTCGTCGATCGAGCCTTGTTCTGCCTTGTGAAAATATTGCGAGCAGACGAGCCAGCCCTTGATCGGCCGAAGCAGCAGCAAACAGCCGAGGACCGTAAAAGGTAGGGTGACGAAAAGGTGCGCCCACCATGGCGGCTCGAAGGACAGTTGAAACCAGAGCGCAAAGGCGAGGGCCGGTACGGCTACGATAGACATGGCGAAGAAGGCCGGTCCGTCGGCGGGATCGGCGAAGGTCAGATCCAGGCCGCAGACTTCGCAGCGTTGCGAGAGCGTGAGAAAGCCGGAAAACAGATGACCTTTCTGGCACCGGGGACAGCGCCCTTTGATGCCGGTCAGTGCCGGGTTGGTGGTCGGTTCGTAGTCTTCCATATCGTGATCTGGTCCGCTGCTGGCTGCTTCTAGAACCTGCGGGGCGCCGCAACCTGTTCCGCATTGATTAGGTGAGCTCTGCTCGCCAGACGATCGGAAGGTAACCCATCTTCCTTGCCTCCGCACCTAGGCTTGGCTTGGACCGGCCCTAATTAGGCAGATGCAAGAGTAGCAGGGACGCAATCATGCAAAAAGATGTACAGTTTGCACCGGGGCAGATCCGGGCGACGCAAAAGGCCGACGCCACGACCAAGGCTGCAAAGTCGATTCTGGATGCCGAGATCGCAGCGCGCGAAGCCAAAACCGAGCGGCTGCGCCAAGCACGCCTGAACAATGGCAAGCAGTCCGGTGAGAGCGCCACGCCGGCCCTGCGCTAGATAAATCTCGTGGCTTGGCGGCTTCAGCGCTCACTCGCGAGCGAAGCCGCCAAGCATCATCTTTAGATGACCCGATCGGTCCTCAGCTTTCTGCTGCAGTATCCATCCAGGCCTTGTGTCGCGTTTCGTCAGCAAGTGCCTTCTGAAAGAAAGTCCGGGCTTCCGGCGTGGCGACGGTGTTCTTCGAAGCCTGATCATAGGCCATCTTCGTTTCGATCTCGTTGGTCGACATCGCCTTGAGGATGGTCTTATCGCCGACCATCGAAGCAAGAGCAATCTTGCCGGTGGTCAGGTATTCCTTCATGTCGCCTTCTTGCGGAGCAGATACTCCCAGCGTCCCCGCCATGCGGGTCAGCTCGGCAACGTGGCTGTCGTGATCAGCCTTAAATTCGCTGATTTTCGCCTTGGATGTGGGATCCTCGAGTTTCTGAATCGTCGACTCGTACGCGGCGATCGCGTCATGTTCGAGGATGATGAGGTTCTGAACCAGCTTTTCAAAAGTGGATTCGGTGCCGACTGTGGTGACCATAAAGCTTTCCCTTCTGTTAGAGCCAAACCAATCCAGAGGCGCGACGGAAGTTCCATGCGCGACGCTGCGCCATTGCGTAAGGTTCATCGGTTCCAGGGGGGAATGAAGCGGCGATCCTGATAATCGGACAGGTAGCCGCTGTGGAGCGGCTTCAGCCAGCTTTCGTCCTTCATATATCCGATGGCCTCCTGTCGAAGGCCGCCGCCTTCCGGTTCCACTTGCAAAGTGGTGCGGAAGCTTCCGGAAGCGCCGAGATCTTCCAGCCGATCGAGCACCGGAAGCTGGTCGTGCTTCACAGCATAAAGCTCTCCATGGACGACCAGTCCTTCGCCGGGTCGATCCAGCATCATGGGCCCAAAGAAATCGGCCGCAATCATGAGGGGATAGGCTTGCGCGGTTTGAACCGTGCCAAGGAACTGCGCCTCGGACAAAGCAAGAGGATGAAAAGGAAAGCCCGCCTTGAGCGTGCCGTATACGAAGACTGTTTTCATAGCCGCAGATAAGTCGGTCGCGATCCACGCGTTCCATGGTTTCGCTTCACGGCAGCTCACGCTCGCGATACCGGGATGAAAACGCATCGCGCCCTGCCAACCAAACGATTGACAGGACGACAGCGAAGCCGGATGTTTCGCAGGCAGCGGGGAGGAGCTCCGTTGTTCAGCAATGGATGCGGAGAATGCAGGCGGCGCTTGAGTTCTCCTAGAAAGGCTTGGCAGCACGACTGATCCCTTTGCAGGTGCAGGCAGGGAGCCTTTGCATGGCCAGCCCCGCGGCAGCGATGTGGATGATGCCTGCCAGGTTGGCCGAGATGGAACGACATGACTGAGCCTGCCATTCGTCACGAGGTACACTATGGCCGCGTGGTGCGGTGTTTTTCGGAGCGGCCGGCCAATGTCGACCAGCTCTTGCGTGATGCCGTTGCGCACGCACCGGATCAGGTTGCGCTGGTGCTTGGTGACACGCGGCTCACTTACCGCGACTTCGACGCCAAAGTTTCAGCCGTCGCCGCGAACCTGTTGAGCCTCGGTCTGGCGCCCGGGGATCGGGTCGCGCTGCTGATGGGCAACACGATCGAATTCGCGGTTTGCACGATGGCAACGGCGCGGGCAGGGTTGATCGCTGTACCCATGAATGTTCGCCAGCGGCGACCGGAAATCGCCTTTGTGCTTCAGCAATGCACGGCCGCGGTTCTCGTGTACGATGCCGAGCAGGAGGTCAACCTGCCGGATGCCGAGGAGATGCCTTCCGTTCAGCATGTGGTGTGCGTGTCAGGGTCTGGGCGCGGCATGCCTTTCGCCGACCTGGAACGGGCCGGAAGCAGCATCGACTTTCCGGAGCTGCCGGAGGAAAGCACGTATTGCCTGCTTTATACGTCCGGCACCACCGGCCGGCCCAAGGGAGCGATGCTGAGCCACTTCGGGGTGGTGCATTCTGTGATGCACTATCAGCATGGGTTTCAGCTAAACGAGAGCGACGTCGGTGTGCTGGCCGTTCCGGGTTCTCATGTCACGGGGCTGGTGGCAATCCTGCTCACCATGATCCGCTGCGCGGGCACCACGGTGATCATGCCGGCTTTCAAGGCCAAACATTTCCTCGAACTCGCAGAGCGTGAGCGCATGAGCTACACGCTGATCGTGCCGGCCATGTACAATCTGTGCCTGCTTGATCCGAACTTTTCCCGGTATGATCTCAAGTCTTGGACGAAAGCCGGCTTCGGTGGCGCACCAATGCCAGCGGCCACGGTTGAGCGGCTCGCCCAGACCCTGCCGGACCTGCAACTCGTGAACTGCTACGGATCAACTGAAACGACTTCGCCTTCCACACTGCTGCCGTTCGGTGCCATCGCTACGCATCCCACCTCAGTCGGCAAGGCCTTGCCCTGCGCCGACATGATCGTGGTGGATGAAAATGGCGTCGAGGTTGCTTCGGGCACCTCCGGGGAAATCATGATTGCCGGGCCGATGGTGGTTCCCGGCTATTGGGACAATCCCGATGCCAACGCGAAAGGCTTTGTGGGCGGCTACTGGCTTTCAGGCGATGTCGGATCCAAGGACGAAAACGGCTTCATCTATGTTCATGACCGCAAGAAGGATATGATCAACCGAGCCGGATTCAAGGTCTATTGCATCGAGGTGGAGAGCACCTTGTCCTACCATCCGGATGTTGTTGAAGTGGCGGTGATCGGCAAGCCCGACCCGGTTCTGGGAGAAAAGGTGCATGCCTTCGTTTGGAGCGACGGCCGACCGCAGGATCCTGCTTCCCTCAAGGCATGGTGTGCCGAGCGCCTGTCTGACTACAAGGTCCCCGACAGCATCAGCTTCCTGGATGAGCCGTTGCCGCGCAACCCGAACGGCAAGATCCTGAAGACCACTCTTCGCGAGCAGTTGCCCGCCTCCTAAGGCTAACCGCCGCCTCCTCAAGCGAACGAACCGAAAAGGAAGATCCATGAAGGCACTGCTGAGCCACAGCGTCGGTGGCCCCGACACGCTGCAGATCGGAGAAGCCGCTTCGCCAGAACCGGCACAGGGGGAGGTTCGGATCCGCGTGGCTTCAGCGGGAGTCAATTTTCCGGATCTCCTGATCATCGAGGACCGCTACCAGTTCAAGCCGCAGCGGCCGTTTTCGCCCGGCGCGGAAGTCGCAGGAACGATCGACGCCATCGGCAGCGGCGTCGAAGGGTTTCAGGTCGGTGACCGGGTGCTTGCAATGCTCGGATGGGGCGGCATGGCCGAACAGGTCGTTGCGAAAGCACCGCGAGTCTTCGTGATCCCCGACGCGATGCCGTTTGAAGAGGCTTCCGCCTTTCTGATGACCTACGGCACCTCCTACCACGCTCTTGGCGAGCGCGGCGGTCTGAAGCCCGGCGAAACGCTTCTCGTACTAGGAGCTGCAGGTGGCGTCGGGCTGGCAGCAGTGGAACTCGGCAAGGCAATGGGTGCGCGGGTCATTGCCGCCGTGTCTTCGCAGGAAAAGCTGGAGATCGCGAAGGCCGCCGGCGCGGATGACGGTCTCGTTTACCCGCAGGGTGCACTCGACTCCGCTGCGCAAAAGGCGCTCGCCACCGAGTTCAAGGCCATCTGCGGTTCGGAAGGACCGAATGTCATCTACGACCCGGTGGGCGGTGACTATTCCGAGCCGGCGCTTCGCTCTATCGCCTGGAAGGGGCGGTACCTGGTTGTGGGCTTCCCAGCCGGCATCGCGAAGCTCCCGCTCAACCTTCCCTTGTTGAAGGGATGTGATGTTAAAGGCATCTTCTGGGGCGCGGCCATTGACCGGGAGCCAGCAGCTCATCGTAATGCGACAGCCGAACTGCTCGAGCTTTACACCAGCGGCAAGATCAAGCCGCACATCCATGCACGCTATCCTCTGGCACAGGCAGCCGAGGCCCTGAAGATGCTCGCCTCGCGGCAAACGGCCGGTAAGGTCGTGATCGACGTAGCAGCTTCCTGAGGCGCGAAAAGACCCCTCAACAGCTTCGCGAGTTCACTTGCACTCCGTACAGCCCGACTGTACGCTTTGTTCAGTGACGCTCGTTTGCTGTTGGGGAACGCTTGAAGTCGTCGATGCAAGTCATGGAATGGAAGGTGTCGGCGCCTGAGCCAACTGAGCTTGGACAGCGCGTTCGAGACTTGCGGCTTCGGCGTCGGCTGACTTTGCGCCAGCTCGCTCAAATGACGGATGCAAGCGCCAGCTTCATCAGCCAGCTCGAACGAGGGTTGACAGGCGCGAGCACGGCATCGCTCAACCAGATCGCGTCAGCGCTGGGCGTCAGCGTTGCGCTTCTCTTCGAGGGGCCTGTGGCACCTTCCAGTGCAGGCGTCCTGCCGCGCAGCCGCCGCCCGAGCCTGCCAGCCAGCCATGGCTGCCGCAAGACGCTGCTTTCCCGTCCGCCAATCCGAGACATGGAAGTTTACGGCGGGGAATTCGAGATCGGCGGATCGACCGGTCCCAACTTGTACACTCATGGCGACGCTCACGAGATTCTTGTTGTTTTGCGGGGCGTGGTGGAAGTCAGCCTGGGCGAGAGCCGGCATGTGCTCGAAGAAGGGGACAGCATTGAATATGCGACATCAACACCGCATCGAACGGAAAACATCGGCAACAGCCGAGCGGAAGTGATGTGGATCATCGCCCCGCCGACATCGCGCGGGGAAGAACTTGACGAATACGTCGCCTGGACACCGCTCGCGGCCCGATGACGACGATTTCATGCGAGCCAATGGGAGAATGAGAATGAATCAGCGTCTGCGTTCAATGATCACTACAACCGCAGCGGTCGCGCTGCTTGGGCTGGGGGCTGCAACAGCTGTTGCGCAGGACGCGCCGGTCGCGGGCGAGGTCGCGGAAGGGTCACTCAAGGGGAAGACACTCACCTTTGCGTCCTTCGGCGGTATTTTCCAGGACGGTCAGCTGGCGGCGCTCCAGGACTTCGTCCAAAAGTCCGGCGTAACGCTCTTGAGCGACGGACCTACCGAGATCGCGAAGGTGCAGGCGCAGGTGGAATCCGGCAATGTGACCTGGGATGTCGTCGATACCGCCGATTTCCCTCCCTATGTCCATTGCGGCACGCTGTTCCAGAAGCTCGACTTCAGCAAGATCGACACCTCCAAGATCCCGGAAGGACAGACCAGCGAGTGTTCCGTTCCCGCGATGAACTATGGTGTCGTGCTGATGTACAACACCGAGAAGTACAAGGATAATCCGCCACAGACCTGGCTCGACTTTTTCGACACGGAGAAGTTCCCGGGTGTTCGCGGTATCGACGGCTCCGGCGACTTCACGGGCGGACTGCTCGAGCAGGCCTTCCGCGCCACGGGCGGCGATCCGAAGGCCATGACCGCCGACGACATCGACACGGCCATCGATAAGGTGCGCCAGCTTGGTCCGGACACCATCTTCTGGAAAACGGGCGCGGAATCACAGCAGCTGATCGAATCCGGCGAAGCCGACATGGCGATGATGTGGACGGGTCGCGCGATGACGGCGGTGAAGAACGGCGCGCAGTATACGCCGGCGTGGCAGGACTGGCTGGTGGTGATGGACCAGTTGACGATCCCGGTTGGCGTCAAGGATCCCGATGCCTCGCATGCGCTCATCAACGCCTATCTCGGCAAGGAAGCGCAGGAGATCCTCACCGAAAAGACCTCCTACACGCCGATCAACACCGAGGCGAAGCCTGAGGTGGAGCCGGCCGTTGCTGCCTTCCTTACCAACACCCCGGAGCGGCAAGCGCAGGGCTATCAGCAGAACATCAAGTTCTGGGTGGACAACTTCGACACCACGCAGGAAAAATGGAGTGCAATGATGGCCGGCGGCTGACGCCATGAGCGCGGGTGCTGCACGAGCGGAAGAAGACACAGGAAGCGCCTCCCGGCGCTCCCTACGTCCGCTTGCTCTTGCCTTGCCGGCACTCGTGCTTCTTGTTGCTGTTATCGGGATCCCGCTGGCAACCATTGTTCTGCGAAGCTTCAACGATCCCGAATGGGGCTTCCAGAACTACGTCTGGTTTTTCGGCACGCCGGTCAATCTGGTGGTGCTGCAACGGACCTTCACCATGGCGGCCTGGGTCACGGTGGTTTGCGTCATCTGCGCCTATCCCTATGCATACGCCATGTCAGTGGCAGGGCCAAAGATCCGACTGTTGCTGACGCTTTGCGTGCTCATCCCGTTCTGGGTCAGCGGCGTGGTGCGCACCTTGGCGTGGATGATCCTTTTGCAAGATTCGGGCATCATCAACATGGTTTTGCGGGCAGGCGGGTTCGAAGGTATCCGCCTGATCCGAACGCAAACCGGAGTGATCATCGGCATGGCGCAGATCCTGCTGCCGTTCATGATCCTGCCGCTTTATTCCGTGATGAAGGGCATCGATCTGAGGCTGGTGCAGGCGGCTCGAAGCCTCGGCGCTGCACCGCCTCGGGCTTTCTTCAGCGTTTACCTGCCGCTTTCCTTGCCCGGCGTTTACGCCGGCGCGATCATCGTCTTCATCCTTGCTCTGGGCTTCTATATCACGCCTGCACTGCTTGGCGGACCGCGCTCCACCATGCTGTCGACCCTGGTCCAAAATCAGGTTCTCAGTCTCCTGCAATGGGGCAGGGGTGGCGCCATGGGTGTGGTGCTCCTCGTGGCGACTTTCCTTCTTCTGGCCCTTGCCGGACCTCTCATGCGGCAGCGCTACAAGCTGGCGGCACGGTGATGGCCATGCATCCGTTCACGCGCGTGCTGCTCGGCCTTTCCTGCCTGCTTGTTGCCGTTTGGCTGATTGCGCCGACGCTGGTGGTCGTCCCGATGTCGTTCAATCAGAACAAGTCGCTGGCCTTTCCGCCGCAAGGCTTTTCCTGGCAGTGGTATTCGAACTTCACGACCAACCCGGAGTGGTCCACCAGTTTCCTGAACTCGCTCAAGGTTGCGACGATTGTTGCGATCCTTGCCACGGTGCTGGGAACATTGGCCGCTTTCGGTCTTGATCGGATGCGTGCCCGCACTGCAGGCCTCTTGCGCATGCTTCTGCTGACCCCGATGGTGGTACCCGGCGTCGTGCTGGCGATCGGCATCTACGCAGTTTATCTGGACGCACAACTGGTGGGCACGATGACAGGATTTGTGTTGGCGCACACGATCCTTGCTCTTCCCTTTGTTCTGATTGCCGTTCAGGCCAGCCTTGAAGTCTTCGACAAGCGATTGGAAACGGCAGCGGCGAGCCTCGGCGCGGGTCGTCTGGCGACCTTCCGAACCGTGACCCTGCCACTGATTGCGCCAGGCATCCTTTCAGGCCTCCTGTTTGCGTTCGTAACCTCTTTTGACGAAATCATCGTGTCGCTGTTCATCACCAGCCCCTACCTCAAGACGCTACCGGTTCAGATCTTCACGTCCATCACCCGGGATGCGGATCCCACGGTGGCTGCCGTGGGGACCATCCTGCTGTGTGTCACCACAATCCTGATCGGCGGCGGTCTGCTCTTGCTGGGGCGCGAAAGAAGGAGCGGCGTTTGAACGGGTTACGGGAACAGCGCGGAGCGGCGATCGAACTGTCGCGCGTCAGTAAGGCCTACGGCAGCTTCAAAGCGCTGGATGACATTTCGCTGCAGATTCAGCCGGGCGAGTTCATGACCCTGCTGGGGCCAAGCGGTTCAGGCAAGACCACGACACTCAATGTCGTGGCGGGTTTCACGGAAGTTTCGTCCGGAACCTTGCAGATCGGCGGGAGCAACGTCGTCGGCGTCCCGGCTCACAAGCGCAACATCGGTGTGGTGTTCCAGCACTACGCCTTGTTTCCGCACATGACCGTCGGGCGCAATGTCGCCTATCCCCTGCGGCTGCGCGGCGTGGGTAAGGCGGAACTGGAAACGCGCGTTCGCCGCGCCTTGGACATGGTGAAGATGGCGGACTTCGCGTATCGCTATCCAAGCGAACTTTCCGGTGGGCAGCAACAACGCGTCGCGCTCGCGCGCTCAATCGTTTTTGATCCACCGCTGCTCCTCATGGACGAGCCGCTCGGTGCGTTGGACAAGAAGCTGCGCGAATGGCTGCAGCTGGAAATCAAGCGCATCCACCGCGAGCTCGGAACGACATTCGTTTACGTCACGCACGACCAGGAAGAAGCGCTTGTGCTTTCCGACCGGATCGCTGTGTTCAACCGCGGCAGGATCGAGCAGATCGGGACCGGGCACGACCTTTATGACGCGCCCGAAACGCTGTTCGTCGGGCGCTTTATCGGAGACTCCACGGTGCTGCGGGGGGCCGCGCGTTCCGATGGGTCAAGCACTGCGCTGGATGTCGCGGGAGAGACGGTGACGGTTCCGCGCAGACACCGCGACACGGACCGGCCGGTGATGCTGCTCAGGCCGGAAAAGCTGGTGATGCGCAAACCGGGTGTGGATCGCAGCGACAATGAAAACCGCCTTTCTGGAACCGTGTCCGAAGCGATCTATCTCGGCTCCGGTTCCAAATACGAGGTGTTGCTGCGCGATGGCTCAACGGGGATCGTCCGCTCTTCCCTGACAGACCAAAGCTTTGCGATCGGCGATGCGGTCGAGCTTTGTTTCCGGGGCGCCGACGCCAAACTGCTCGCTGACGACAGCACCGCCGACACCACACTGACCTGATTTTCCTCGCGAAAGAGCAGACCCATGCATGCGAAGCGCAATGGTGACATCTCCTTCTGGTATGCCGATATCGGGGGGCTGCCTGCCCCACGTCCTCCTTTGCCGGGTGACCGGAAAGTGGATGTTGCGATCGTCGGCGCCGGTTACACCGGGCTTTGGACGGCCTACTACCTGAAGCGGGCGCAGCCCGACCTGCGGATCGCAATCCTGGAGCGGGAGTTTGCTGGGTTCGGCGCATCGGGGCGCAATGGCGGCTGGCTTTCCGGCGGCTTTGGCTGGTCGCGTGAAAAGTACCTCAAGACGTCGTCACGCGAGGGTGTCATGGCCATGCAAAAGGCAATGGCAGGCACCGTGGACGAAGTGATCCGCGTGGCCGAAGCGGAAGGCATTGACGCTGATATCCGACGCACCGCCAATCTGACCGTCGCCACGAACGAGCCGCAGCTCGAGCGCGCCAAGGCCGAATTCGCCGACACGCGCGCTTGGGACTTCGACCCCTCGCGCATGCAATGGCTCGACGCCAGCGAGGCGAAGGCCCGCATCAACGTGCACAACGTGCTGGGCGGCTATGTGATCAACGGACAGGCGAGGGTGCAGCCCGTTAAGCTTGTGCAGGGACTGGCTGCAGCTGTTGAGCGGCTCGGCGTCGAAATCTTCGAGCAGACCACGGTGACGAAGATCGCGCCGGGGGAGGTTTTCACGAACCGCGGCACGGTACGGGCAGAAACCATCATCCGGGCCACAGAAGGTTTTACGGCACAGCTTCCTGGGGAGGAACGGACGTGGCTTGCTCTCAACAGCGCGCAGATCGTGACCGAACCGGTCCCCGACGCGCTGTGGGCCGAGATCGGCTGGCAAGGCCATGAACTGCTTGGCGACACCGCTCATGCCTACTGTTATGCCCAGCGCACACGCGAAGGCCGCATAACCATGGGCGGACGCGGCGTGCCCTACCGATTCAACTCGGCAACCGACGTGAACGGCCAGACACAGCAGGCGACGATCGACAAGTTGCATGCGATCTTGAAGCGGCTCCTTCCGCAAGCCGCGCATTTGCGCATCGATCATGCCTGGTGCGGCGTGCTTGGCGTGCCGCGCGACTGGTGCACAACGGTTGGACTTGATCCGAAAACCAGAATCGGCTGGGCAGGGGGGTACGTCGGCCTCGGCGTTTCCAGCTCGAACCTATCGGGCCGCACCCTCACGGACCTTGTGCTTGGACGACAGACAGACCTGGTTCGGCTGCCATGGGTCAACCGGTCCGTGCGCAAATGGGAGCCCGAGCCGCTGCGCTGGCTTGGCGTCCATTCCATGTACCAGCTTTACCGCATGGCGGACGAGCGGGAAGAGCGAGGCATGACGCGCTCGTCGCGGTTGGCCGCCTTGGCCGATAGGATTACCGGACATTGAAAACCGAAAAGCTGGCGAGAACCTCCCATGATTGATCTCGAAACCTTCAAGAGCCTCGCCGCGGTCGAGCTCGAGAACTTCAAGCCAAAGCCGACATCGTTGGAAGGCGACCAGCAGGAAGCTGCCACCACCCTTTGGCAGTCTCCCGATGGACGTCTCGAGGTCGGGGTTTGGGAATGCACGCCGGGGCGCTTCACAGCGGACCGCTCAACCTCAACCGAGATTTGTCACTTCATTTCAGGTGTGGTCGAGATGACTGATGCTGAAGGTCAAAAGCGAAAGCTTGGCGCAGGTGATCTTCTTGTGCTCCCGCGCGGGTGGAAGGGTGAATGGTGCATCATCGAGAGAACGCGCAAGTTGTACCTGATCCAGAGCGACTGACACGTCGCTCCGCCAGGCACTTCGGCGGCTTTCCTGCACTCGGCGCCGGCTCGCAATGACAATGGAGTGATAGCTTCGGAGCAACGGGAACCGACCCGATGCGCCGGGATTGGGCCGGCATATCTCTTCTTTGCATCGAGGTTGCATGACGGGCGCCTACATCAATCGCATCAGCACCGCCGTGCCTCCCAACGAAGTGCATGGCTACTTCCTTCAGTTCGCAGCGTCGCAATTGAGTGAAACGCCCAGGCATCAGGCCCTGTTCAACCGAATGGCCGAGCGCGGCGGGATTGATCACCGCTATTCCTGCATCAAGCCGGCCGATGACCCGGACGGCCCGGCTGTGGATCAGGCCGGCTTGTTTGCGCGCGGAGCGTTCCCAGGCACTGCCGAGCGCATGTCCCTTTTTGCCGCCAACGCCCATGGCCTGGCCATCCGCGCGGTGGAGCAACTCGAACTTGGCGAAGACAAGAGCAAGATCACGCATCTGATCGTGACGACCTGCACGGGTTTTTCGGCACCGGGCATCGACCTGGAAATCATCGCTGGGTGCGGCCTTTCCCCTTCCGTGGAACGCACGATCATTGGCTTCATGGGGTGCTACGCAGCGATCAACGGTTTGAAGCTCGCCCGCCACATCGTGCGGTCCGAGCCGAGTGCCAGAGTGCTCGTGGTGAACATCGAGCTTTGTACGCTTCACCTGCGGGAAACACGCGACATGGAAAAGCTTTTGTCGTTCTGCCTATGGGGGGATGGATGTGCCGCGGCGCTGGTGACATCCGACCCCCATGGCATACAGCTCAACAGTTTCACGTCGCTTCTTGCCGCGGACACCAAGGACCTCATGAGCTGGAGCGTGCGCGACGACGGCTTCGACATGGTGTTGTCGGGGCAGGTGCCGCTTGCGATCGAAGAGACGCTGCGCCACAAGGCGCATGTCGTGTTGAAAGATCGGGCCGTGGACGACGTGGACCTCTGGGCCGTTCATCCCGGCGGTCGTTCCGTTCTTGACGCGGTTGAACGGGCTTTGGAACTGCCAAGCGATGCGCTGGCAACCTCGCGCGAGGTTTTGCGCGATACCGGAAACATGTCGTCGGCAACCGTGATGTTCGTGCTCGGCAAGATGCTTGCGGCGCAGTCAAGCGGCTTGAACGGTTGTGCCATGGCTTTCGGCCCGGGGCTCACGGCGGAAACGGCTTTGTTCGAGACAGTCTGATGAAGACCGGATCGTCAAGCCTTGCGTCGCGGCTCGTTCTGCCGGAGATCCTAGATGACCTGCCTGAGGACGATCCTCGTGCCGTACAGTCGCGGAAGGATCTACGGCGGCTGAACCGTCTGATGCTGCAGGACCGCCTTATGGCCGAGCTGCTGCTCGCCCACGTTCCCCAACCCAAGCGCGTTCTCGAAATCGGGTCGGGTGATGGCCGCTTCATGGTGGCCGTGGCGCGGCGGCTGAAGCGCCACTGGCCGAATGTGGAGCTTGTTCTGCTTGATCGCCAGTCGCTTGTTTCAGCATCCTGTCTAAGCGATTTCGCGGCGCTCGGCTGGCAGGCGAAAGTGGTGCAGAGCGACATCTTCGAGTGGGTGTCATCGGCGGCGGACGAGCGATTCGATGTGATCACGGCCAATCTTTTTCTGCATCATTTCGGGGACCAAGACCTTTCCCACCTCTTCGAAAGGTTCGCTGAGATGGCTCCTGTTTTTCTTGCGACGGAACCGCTACGCACGCCGTTCCCGCTTCTGGCGTCCCGAATGCTGCGCGTGATCGGTGCAAACGATGTGACCCGCCACGATGCGCCAGCAAGTGTGCGCGCCGGCTTCGCGGGGCGCGAACTCAGCGCCTTGTGGCCGCTCAATGAGCACACAACTACAATCGAGAAGCGCCGCGGCCTGTTCACCCATGCTTTTGCTGCTATCCGGCAAGGCGGCCACTCATGAACAGCTACGATGCCATTGTGATCGGCGGCGGGCCCGCGGGATCCACGGCAGCTTTGACCTTGGTTCGGCGCGGCTGGTCAGTCGCTCTGGTCGAGAAAACAACCTTTCCGCGCCGGAAGGTTTGTGGGGAGTTCATGTCGGGCACGAGCACAGCCGTGCTCGACGCAATTGGCTTCGGTCACGTTTGGCGAAAAAGGGCCGGTCCGGAAATCAGGCGCCTCGCGCTGTTTTCAGGACAGAGGACTGTGGATGCGCCCATGCCTGCGGGACGCGGAGGCAGTTTCGGGCGCGCACTGGGGCGCGATGTTCTAGACGCGCTGCTTTTGGATAAGGCGCGGGAGGCCGGGGTGACTGTGTTGCAGCCGGCAAAGGCGCTGGCCCTTCATCATGGCACCATGGAAAAGACGGTGCGCATTTCCATTGACGGTGCCGAACAGTCGATCAACGCGCCGGCGGTGATCGCGGCGCATGGCTCCTGGGAGCCGGGTGCACTTCCGACGAACTTGGCAAAGGTCAACCGACCCGGCGATTTCCTTGGCTTCAAGGCACATTTTCGCTCGGCGGATCTCGATGCCGACCTGATGCCCCTGCTGTTCTTCCCGGGAGGCTATGGAGGCATCGTGTGGGCAGATGATGGGCGCCTTTCCTTGTCCTGTTGCGTCCGCAGGGATGCGCTGGCGCAAGCAAGGCGGGTTCATGATTGCTCATCGGCTTCCGAAGCCGTTCACCGGCACATCCTCGCCACCTGCCGGGGGGCGCGGCAGGTGATTGGCGCTGCGCGTCAGGACGGGCCTTGGCTCGCCGCAGGGCCGATCAGGCCGGGCGTGCGAAAAGCCTATGCAGACGACGTGTTTCGGGTCGGCAACCTGGCTGGTGAGTCTCATCCGATCATCGCAGAAGGAATATCCATGTCGATCCAGTCCGGCTGGCTCTTGGCGGAAGCGCTTTCCCGTGTCGACGCCTCGACGCAGGCGGGACGGGCTGCGGCTGGACAGGTCTACACGGCCGCTTGGCGCAGGCAGTTTGCGACGCGCATCCGCGTTGCTTCGGTTCTCGCGCGCATTGCAGTTCATCCACGAACCGCGGGCTTGGCTGGTGGGCTTGCAGGCCTAGCGCCCGCAGTGCTGACAGCGGGTGCCGCGCTCAGCGGCAAGACCAAGTCGATCGCCGCGCTGCAAAGCCACTAAAGCTCTTCATGCGAATAGGCAGACATTCGATGCCACGAGGAGCTTGACCGCTTTGGATCAGCTCCTCGCCTTGTTCGGCCTGTTCGGCGTGTCGTTTCTTGCGGCCACAATCCTCCCAGCGCAATCGGAAGCCGCTTTCGCCGGATTGCAGTGGGCCGGCTATCCCATGCTTCTTCTGCTCCTGGTGGCAAGCCTCGGCAACACGCTGGGCGCCGTGGTGAACTGGGCGCTCGGCCGGAGTGTGCACCGCTTCCAGCATCGCCGCTGGTTTCCCGCGTCGCCCGCCGCACTCGAGCGAGCGACCCGGTGGTACAACCGCTGGGGGCGCTGGAGCCTGCTCCTGTCCTGGGCGCCGATCGGCGGCGATGCGCTCACTGTGGTTGCGGGCGTCTTGCGCGAACCGCTTTGGAGCTTCCTGCTGCTGGTCGCAGCCGCGAAGACCGGCCGCTACCTCGTTGTCGCGGCTGCGGTCGGGAGCCTGCAATGAGATCGGTCAACAGCCAGGCGCGTAGGTGAGAACCGGCCAGCGATTGCTGCGCACGGCCTGCTGCCGGATCCACGCCGTGTAGGTGGAAACCTTGGCCCGGCACCAGTTGCCATCGGAAGCTGTGGTGCATTCCTCGATGACCACACAGGTGTTTGCCGGAATAGTCGCCACGATCGGTGCATCCGGCCGCGCTTCGCTGCGTGCGTTGAGGCGCACCAGCACCGACGCCTTGGCCGCTTGTTCCGCGCCGGCCGGGGTCGGGCGCTCACGATCCGCCGGCAAGGAACAGGAAGCCGTGTAGCCGTAGTAAAGGCAATCGGCTGCAAGCGCTGGACCGTTTGCTGCTGTTTGAGCGTTCGCCGGTAGTCGCTCGAACACGACGTTGCCGCCGCCCGTGACATCGCCGCTCATGCGTGTCTGGTTTCCCCCGAGCCGCGCAAGGATGGCGTTGTCCGCGCCGATGAGGCCGAGCTGGTTGTCGACGATGCCCCAGCCCTGCAACGTGCTGAAGGTACCGCCACAATGATCGGCCGTGAGCGCATATCGGTCTGCGGTCTTTGAGGGCTCGAGGCTGATGCGGCAGGCGCCACCATCGCTATAGGCAGGGTCCAGCGTCTGCCAATCGCCTGCAAAGGCTGCCACGAAGTCGGCTTCCGTTTGTGCCGCTGCCGGGTGCCCGAACATCAGCGTTGCGCCTGCTAAAGAAGCTGCGAGAACCCAGGACCTGCTCACGAAAACCCCTCGTGATCTTTGCTGCTACTTGCCGACAGACAGCATGGTGCGGGAAACTTCCTCGCCGCCTGCGGTCAGAACCAGATCCACGACCAACGTGTCGCCTGGAACCATGGACAGGCCGACGCTCGCCACATCTGCCGTCTTGCCCGCCTGCAGCTCGAACGCGCCACCCTGCGTTGTCGATGTTTCACCGGATCGTCCGCTTTTGCGGATCGCCATCTTTGCTTCGTAGCGGCCGTCGGCCAGCGCCACCGCCCGCCCGACCAACCGCACGCCGCCTTCTGTCGCGCTTGCCTCGACCGTTGCCACGGCAGCAGCCGATTGCGCGTAAGCAGGAGACGCCGAGACCATGGCAAGCACCACCGGAAGAAAGCGAAGGCCGCGCATCCTAGAAGCCGGCGTTTTGTGTTTGGATAATCTGCACGGCGGCTGCATTGGAGGTGACGCTTGCACCGGTCGACGTTACAGCGTTGCTGCCGTTGATCATGTAGGACACGTTGGAGCCCGCTCCGACGACCATGGGCGCGTCCGGCGTCCCGCTCGTGAGATTGCTGCCAACCTGACTGATGAGAGCAGTTGCACCGGCACCAACTTTGAGGCCGGCCGTGTTTTCATCACCGCGCTGGAGGATTGTGCCCGTACCTCCGTCGGCCACTTCGAGACTTGCGGTGTTTGCAAGCCCGTCCTGACCGAGGTTCGCCGTGGCTGCGCCTGTGGTGACGATGGTTGCCAGGTTGGGTCGCGTCGTGTTGCGGCCATTCTGAGAAAGCCGAACCGTTCCACCCTGACGGTGCATCGAAATGTCCGCGACGTTGTTTGAGCCGGACTGCACAGCGACACCAGTGGGCGTGAAACCGAGCACGTCCACCGTGGTGCTGATGGTCTCGGTCACCTCGGTGAGAACTTCCGCGATGCTTTCAGGCTCCGTGTCCGTCGCCGGGATCAGCGTCGTTTCACGGACGGTTCTTGTCCGCTGCTCGGTGAAGGTCTGGGGGGCGGCATCGGTGATGGTCAGTCCCTCGACCTTGGTGCCCGTCGCGCCGGACTGATCAACTGTCAGCGTGTTCTGATCGCCATTTTGCTCGATCGTGAGCTTGTTGCCCTGCGCGACAGCGTCGGGCACCGTCGCGAGAGGTAGAAGGAAAGCTGCCGACATCGACAGGGAGGTCAGGCGGATCATTCTCTCGTCCTTTCATCCACCGGCGCGATCCACGTCATCGCTGGGTGATCGCTACGGAATTTCCGGAGCCGCTTTGCTGGAACGCAGCGATGTTGCTTGAGCCCACTTGTGTCACGACGGCTTGGTTGCTTGTTCCTGCAATGCGTCCCGAGGCCTGGTTGTTCCAGCCAAGTTGTTTCAACTCATAGTTGTTGTAAGAGCCTGACACAGTCAAGTGGATTGTGTTGCCTTCGCCTTGTTGCACCAGGCTGCCACTGACCAGTGGTTGTGGGCGAAAGGCAGAGGTTCCGCCGCGTCCTTGTCTGCACTTCCGATCACCACCGTCACACCATTGGTCGACTGCATCGGTTCGGCAGGGTGCTCGATTATGAGCTGGGTACTTACCTCTTCTTGCCGCGCGTGGACCAGCGGATCAGATCGTACGATCGCCAGCGGGTTGATGGCTTCGTGGCTCCAGGCCGAACCGGCTGCACAAGACACGGAAAGCAGGAGGAAAGGCAGGCGGGACATGAAAAGCTCCTGTCGGCAACGAGTGCCGACAGGATGGGCTTAGAGCCGTTGCGGAAGGGGTTTAGAGACCCTTCACCTTCCCTTACTGGGTCACCACAACAGTATTCAGGTTACCATTCTGTACCACATTGGCGAACTCGCCGCCGCTCTGGATCGCAACGAACTGGTTGCCATCTCCATTGATTTCCGCGTTGATCTTGTTGTCGTCGCCATACTGAAGCGTAGAGAACAAGTTGTTGTTCGCGGCTCCTGACGTGCCGACATCAATATTCACATTGTTGCCCTCGCCGTACTGAGCAATCACGCCTGGAGTCAGAACGTTGCGGTTCGTAAGGCCGTTGATCTGGAATGCTCCAGTAAATTGGCCAATGGTACCGAAGTCGTTAGCGGCTGCCAGAGCTTCACCAGTGAAGGCGGAAGGCGTGAAGCCATTGATCTGGTTGTTGCCGCTGCCGTTGATATCAACCGTTGCGGTGTTGCCGGTGCCACCGAATCCGCCCTGGGCAGTCAAGACGAAGTTGTTGTTGCCTTGTACACCAATCTTCGAGGAGTGGCTGTCACCGACCTGAAGAATGCCAACATTGTTGCTGCTGCCTGCAACAGTCGCGGAGGCATCATTTTCGGTGCCGATTTGGGCTGCTGCAACGATGTTGTGCTGCGAAGTGCTGCCGCCCTGGATGGTAAGCTTTGCTCTGTTTGAGCTGCCAAGTTGGACGCTGACTGCGTCGTTGTTGTCACCGGTCACGTTAACATTGGAACGGTTGTTCTGACCTGCCTGCGCAATGGCAGTCGAGTTACCTGATCCGTTCTGAGAAAACACTGCGTCGTTGTTGATCGACTGACCGGAGCCGTACGGAGATCCGAAACCTGGAATTTGAACGGATGCTTGACGAACTGCGATTTCGTTGTCGCTGCCGTTCTGTTCACCTGTCGCAGAATTATCGCTCCCGTCTTGGCGGAACGCGAAAAGATTTCCATCGCCGGCCGCAACATAGTTGATCCGGTTGTCAGTACTGCCAGAATCACCATTCTGCGAAGCCACGCCTTGATCCATTCCGGAAAGGCCAGCCAAAATGCCCGCTGCACCTAAGCGGAAACCCTGCTGCCCATTGTCGTTACCGTTTTGAGTGATCGAGATCCTGCCGCCACTACCGCTTTGCGTCGTCTTTGCGGAATTGCCGGCGCCAACTTGCTTAAGCAGCGTTACTTCGTTGCCTTCGCCAGTCTGATCGGTCTCAGCATGGTTTGCACTACCGAACTGGTCGATGTTCCTCACAACGTTGGAAATGCCGCTTTGATAAACGTCAGCTTTGTTGGCAGCGCCGTCACCGTCCTTCTCCTGACGGATGACAGAAACGACGCCGCTCTTTCCTGCCTGGTTGATGGTCAGCACGTTGGTGTGCGTACCTACCAGACCGATTGCGGAAGGAGCAGACTGATCGATCTGCTTGACCGAATTCTGGGTGCCGGATTGGGTAACGGTGAGCTTGTTCAAAAGGCCCTTCTGTTCGACGCCGGTAGGAACAGTACCCACGGTGTTTTGGCTGCCGCTCTGGGTGATCCGCATCTCGTTCTGATCGCCGTTCTGCAGCAGGTTGTCAGCGGCGTCACCAGCCTTATTGTTTGTGCCGCCGGTCTGGTCGACTACGGCAACGTTCAAAGTGCCAACGCCACCGAATTCGCCTTGGTAGATGTACGTGCTGTTGCTCTGAGCCCAGGCCGCGCCACCAATCATCGTCAGTGCGGTTGCGGCGAGAAGAACTGTCTTGAACTTAGTCATGCTCGTGTCCCTGTTTCCTTGAGCGGCCGGCTTTGCCCGACCTGGTTGACTTGCGTGTTCTCCCCCGCGCGACCCGCATGCCGCCGGAAACAGATCTTGTGCGCAGGCAAAGCTCAGCCCTCGACACGCGACGTCAATCGCGGCCGCACCATGCGATGCCGTTGTTCCAAGACCGTATGAGCGTCCAATGTGCCGCAGAACGCAACGAGCCGTGCTCGCGCCCCATGTTCCGCAACAAGTGACGTCCAGTCAGAAGCTGTTTGGGAAAACCCCTTCGCCCCAGAAGGCGTAGCTTGCTACCCCTTCTTAACCTTTCGTTTACCTATATCATGACGCGAGGTCAAGCAATGAATTACAACCTCTAGAAGAAACGAAACGGTAAGGTTAAGCGGGAGCGCCGCAAATCTTCCACGGCTAAGTAGACGCCGGGGCAAAGTGAGGTGCGGAGGGTCTTATCACTTGAGGTAAGGGTCGGATGCAAACCGCTCATCAAGATAAACATAGGATAATGAAATAGATGAGGTCAGCGCTTCAAAACCGCGCGTGTACAAGGCGCACAGAAGCGCAAAAGCAACAGAAATCAACTGCCTTCAACGGCAATCAATAATCATCTCATTTCAGGTAAAGAAGGCGCAAGGATTCGGGTGCCTTGAGACGCCAAAGCCGTATCTTGCTGTTCGAACGTCAGCCTTGGCCCTCAGTCAAAACAGCAACTTTGCTTGATCCTGCAGGCTGAGGGATGCCGCCCAACGACGGCTCGTCGGGCGTCGGGGCAGGCGGCAACTGGCGGGGCGCTTCCGGCGCTGGCTGCCGCTCAACGGGCACCGCGCCAACGCCCGGCACCTGGCGAACGCCGGACTGCCCTGCCGGCTGCGCGGCATTGCGTACGGCTGGTCGTGCTCCCGACGGTACCGTTGCGGGTGAGAGCCGGCGCTGCGTGACCTGTACGGGCGCAGGGCGTTTGGGCACAAGCTGCTCCGTTTCGGCCGGGGCGAGGGTCATCGGGCGCGGCGGGGTTTGCGCGGCGACTGTCAGGTCAGCGCCGTATTTGTGCTCGCGGTAGCTCTTGATGTAGCTCACGCCGGCAGCGGGATCGGCAAACCGCCACACTCCAAGCTCCGCACCTTCCACGATCAAGCCGAGCACCGCCCGCTCGATCGCCGATTGCACGGCAATCTGCTTGGGCTCGTTGTAGGTGACACCAGCCTCAGCCTCAAACAACTCGTCGAGCTTCACATAGCGGAAAGCCCCGCCCTGCAGCGCATAGGAGGCAACCGCCTTGCGCGTGGTCACGCTGGTCAGCACTTCGCCCGTCTTGGTCGACACGGCACGCAGCGTCACGGTCACAACGTCATGGATGTATTTGGCATCGCCACCGATGCCCAGGAAGCGCGCACCCACGCCGCCGGTCGCAATGTTGGTGTCGTAGCCGATGATGCCGCCTTCGACGATGATGCCGGCATGGAGCAAGGGCGGCAGCGCGCGGGGATCGATCTGCGCTTCGTTGTTGTAGATCCTGCGCATTTCCGTCAGGATCTGGCGTTCGCGCAAGAGGTTGTCGAGTTCCTTGCGTTCGAGCACCGTGAACCAGCGGCGTTCGCCCGCGTCCTGCAGGGCCTTGATCAGAATCGCCGCACCGCCTTGTGTGACGGCACGCGACAGTGACTGAACGTTTTCGCGCTCCTTGAACTGCCCGGTAAGATCCTCGATGTCGTAAACGGCGACCACGGTCTTGGCGGCCGGCAGCGGCAGTTGTCGCAACTCGTTGTTGGGCTCGGTGACCGGGGCAATCACCGGTGCGGAGTCGATAGGGGACTCTGTTGTGACGCATCCCGACAACGCCGCAGCGCATGCGCCGAGAAGCAGGCTGCGCCGAAGCGTTGAGCGTCCGAAACCAAATGTCATTCTGGATCCCCTCGCGCCGGTCCCCCGACCGGCACCCCTGCATCACGGAGTGTTCTAGAAGTTCGAGCTCGAAACGAGTTGCGGCACGATGATCTCCGTCAGCGTCCCATCGGAGGCATCGGCGATCACCAGACGGATGGAGTCCAATGTCCGCTCGAAAGTCACCGTGGTGTCGCCGAAGCGCACCGTTCCCGCATCCTGCGGATTCTCGCCGAAGATCGCTTCGGTGACCTGGCCGGCAAGGGCGGAGAAAAGGCGGCCCTGTAGCTGGCGGACAAAAAGATCGGCTTCTGAATTGCCGCCGGTTCCTCCGCCGGGCACGAGGTCATCATCGACTGGCTCCTCGAAGTCACTGGCTGTGGCCTCGCGCTGTGCACCAGCGATCGCAAGAAGATGCGAGGAATTCAGGGGGCTGCCGCCAAAGGACGGGTTGATCGGCGTGTAAACCAGATCGCCCGCTCGAACAGGCAAACCCGTCGCGATCAGAACAAGCGCTCCCGAAAGCAAGGACATAACAACAGATTTGTGGGTCATCTTACCCTCGCAGCCTTGCAAGTAGTGATAGAACCGTATTTCCTCCCATGCAACTTACGCGAGCAAAAGAATGGCAGTTGATGCCATTGTGCAACAGCCAGTTGCATCGAGGTCCGCGGTCGCGATCGCCGGTTCCTGAAGGATCGTTGCGACCGGCGCCTGGCCCAGCCTGCCGTGCTTTCATGGAGCGGTCACGTCTGCCATACTCCGGCAAGCTTCACTTACCGAGGACGTCATGGACACGCTTTCCAACTCGCTCGCGGCAGCGGATATCGCCAACACGCTGCATCCCTACACGAACCTGCGCCAGCACGAGAAAGCCGGGCCGATTGTGATTTCGCGGGGGGACGGTATCC
>NZ_JAGIYY010000011.1 GCF_017813335.1 Tianweitania sediminis
GATGTGATGACTTCGACCCTGCTGAACGGAGCGTCAGAGGCTTTGGACATAGTCTTACTCATAGGCGTATGCCTATGCCTTATCAGCTATGCCGCGTGTCCGGTCAAAATGGGGTGCGCTCCAACAGCACTGACTTCCATCCCGACAGGATGATCATCTATCATTGGTCCTCCTTCGCCATATCAGCGACAGCTGCGGTAGAGAGCTTCACTGCCCTCGCGACTTTCAAAGCGTACTATACAGGCAGCTTATGGGTGTACGGCCTTGTGATCGTAGCGCTGGGCGCAATGGGTAGCGCCGTTCAGAACACGGGTGCATCGCTGATGGCATGGACATTCGGGGCTGGTCCGATGCTCTCCAACCTTGTTCTGTTCCTAATGCTGATTTTTGCACTGGCATTGATTGTACTCGAACATCATCGAAAAACGTGAATTATCCAGTATGCACTCTCGACGTTCATTCGGCAGGATTTATGTTGGATATGACGAATCAGTTTGAATGGGGAACAATCATGAGGGAGACAGGCTGTGAGCGTACACTTTTCTCTACCCTTGCCCCCTGCACATCTGCCGACCCAGCAACGGTTCAAACCGTCTTGGAGCGGGCGGGCATAACTCAGCTTTACCCGAATTTCGAAGATTGGTTTCTCAGGAAGGTGGTTCCGGGAATACGAGCCGGTGAGAGGTGCATTATGACCTCTTTCATCGAAGGCTTGCTGGTGGGCGTTGCAATTTGTAAACGCACGGAGGTGGAACGAAAGCTATGCACTTTGTGGGTTTCGCCACAAGCTCGTAGGCGCGGTGTTGCTTCGGAGTTGGCCAGCAGCGCCTTCAGTTGGCTTGGCACAAACCAGCCGCTGTTCACTGTACCCGAAGAACGTCTTTGTGAATTTGATAGGCTACTTCAATCTTGGTCCTTTCCTAAGCCGGTAATCTACAAAGATTTATATAGATCGGACCGTGCCGAGTACGTGTTCAACGAACATTTGGACACGGTCTGTCATTAATCATCTTTTATGTAACAGCTCAACGTGCCGGCAAACGCGTCTAGCGACGGTTCGTCAAGCGTTATCACATGGATGCCTTGGCGCGCCGCGATGCGCTCGCACGCAGATCTTTCCATAAGACTCAGCGCGGCGATTTCTGCTTCCGAATGAACGGTAGCAGTCCGTAGACGTCTAGAAAGTATGTCCTTAGGTAGAGCATTGACATAAATGATCAGGTCGGGAGCGAGCTGATCGAAGAACCAATCTGGAACGATAAAAGGTCCCTCGCCGGTCTCGATAAGCGCATGTCCATCGATTAGCTGATGAGGCTGCTTGAAAGTGACAGACTGTAAAACATCGAGCGCTCGACGTTGATTAAATAATCCGTCAGCTAGCGTTAGGACGGGAAACACCCCACCTCCTGCTCGCAGTAGTTTACTGACACCAAGATAGTCGACAACAGACAAACTATTGGCCGCGTGGCGGGACCGGCTTGTTTTTCCAGATTTGGAGAGACCGGCAACGAATACTTTCAATCTATCATCCTAATCATATCGATGAGCTCTTGAGAGGCGTATGCCCACGATTGAGGTGCCGTAAAGCCAAGCTCTGAGCGCAATTCAACAAGCGGTACAGGTCTCACGAGAGAGACACAGCGACTGATATGAAGGCCGTAGCCGATGTCCCGTTTCAAGAAATAATCGTCGAATTGTAATCTGTCCACGCAGGAACCCTCGCCGCAAGCGTTCCAAAGGTCTGCGATTGGAAGTGCATCTATGCGGCCAATGCTTAGCGAGGCTGTTATGCCGGAAACAGGTGAGGTTTCGTATAGGTAAGCTGATGAGCCGACAGGCAGCAGAGGAAAGCGCCGCCGCAGTTCAATAGTCTTTTTACCTGAGCGAACCAAATTCGCCCATTTGGGCTGAATGCTAAGTACGAAATGCTTCATGACTTGCTTTTGACTTCTTTCATAGCATTAACATAGGATTACGCGAAGCAAAGTCGGATGAGGGGTGGTCCAGCTTGGCGCGGGCGGGGTGGGAGGTTGGCGGGGTGCGTAGGCGGAGAGGTCGGCGGGACACAGCACCCCTCATCCGTCTCGGCGCAAGACCGCCGATCCACCTTCTCCCACAAGGGGAGAAGGGGCAGCGCTTCGATCTGCGCCGTCACTGAAGCTGGAAGGCTCGGCGTAGATCCAGAGTCCAAGCCCTCGGATGGCGAGTTGAGGGCGAACACACGGCGGGCAAGAAGGCCAAGACGAGTGCGCGAAGCGCCGCTTCTAGTTGTCACCCATCTTGAGCGCCTGGATAAACGCTTCCTGCGGGATCTCGACCCGGCCGAACTGGCGCATGCGCTTCTTGCCTTCCTTCTGCTTCTCGAGCAGCTTGCGCTTGCGGGTGACGTCGCCGCCATAGCACTTGGCCGTCACGTCCTTGCGCAGGGCGGAAATCGTTTCGCGCGCGATGATGCGCCCGCCAATGGCCGCCTGGATCGGGATCTTGAACATGTGCTGCGGGATCAGGTCCTTCAGCTTTTCGCACAAGACGCGGCCGCGCTTTTCAGCCGCCGTGCGGTGCACCAGCATGGACAGCGCGTCCACCGGCTCGTCGTTTACCAGGATCGACATCTTCACGAGGTCGCCTTCGCGGTAATCGGTCAGGTGGTAATCAAAGGACGCATAGCCCTTGGAGATCGACTTCAGCCGGTCATAGAAATCGAACACCACTTCATTGAGCGGCAGGTCGTAAACCAGCATGGCGCGCTTGCCGACATAAGACAGGTCGGCCTGGATGCCGCGACGGTCCTGGCACAGCTTCAGGATGCCGCCGAGATAATCGTCCGGCGTCAGGATCGTGGCGCGGATCCACGGCTCCTCGATTGACGCGATCTTCATGACATCGGGCATGTCGGCGGGGTTGTGCAGTTCCTGCGTGGTGCCGTCGGCCATCACCATGCGGTACACCACGGAGGGCGCGGTTGCGATGAGGTCGAGGTTGAACTCGCGCTCCAAGCGCTCCTGGATGATTTCCAGATGCAGGAGGCCGAGGAAGCCGCAGCGGAAGCCGAAGCCGAGCGCGGCCGAGGTTTCCATTTCAAACGAGAACGACGCGTCGTTCAAGCGCAGCTTGCCCATGGCGGCGCGCAGGTCCTCAAAATCGGCGGCGTCGACCGGAAACAAGCCGCAGAACACCACCGGCTGCGCCGGCTTGAAGCCCGGCAGCGGGTTTGTGGTGGGGCGGCGGTCTTCCGTGATCGTGTCGCCGACGCGGGTGTCGGCCACTTCCTTGATGGACGCGGTGATGAAGCCGAACTCGCCGGGGCCGATCCCGTCGGACTGGATCATCTTGGGCGTAAAGAAGCCGGTGCGCTCCACGGGATATTTCGCCCCCGTGCCCATCATGCGGATGGTCTGGCCCTTTTTCAGCGTGCCATCGATGACGCGCACGAGCACGATCACGCCGAGATAAGCGTCATACCAGGAATCCACCAGCATGGCCTTGAGCGGCGCGGATGCGTCGCCTTCGCGCGGCGGCGGCAGCTGGTTGACGATCGCTTCCAGAACATCGGGAACGCCAAGGCCGGTCTTGGCCGAGATCATCACGGCCTGGGACGCGTCGATGCCGATGACTTCCTCGACCTGCTCCTTGATGCGCTCGGGCTCGGCGGCGGGCAGGTCGACCTTGTTGAGGACCACCACGATCTCATGGTTGGCGTCGATCGCCTGATACACGTTGGCCAGCGTTTGCGCTTCCACGCCCTGCGACGCGTCCACCACCAGGAGCGAGCCTTCGCAGGCGCGCAGCGAGCGCGACACTTCATACGCGAAGTCGACATGGCCCGGCGTGTCGATCAGGTTCAGCGTATAGGTTTCGCCGGATTTGGCGGTGTATTGGAGGCGCACGGTTTGCGCCTTGATGGTGATGCCGCGCTCCTTCTCGATGTCCATGTTATCGAGAACCTGCTCCTTGCCCTCCATTTCGCGGGCATCAAGGCCGCCGCAAAGCTGGATCAAGCGGTCGGCCAGCGTCGACTTGCCGTGGTCGATATGGGCGACAATGGAGAAATTGCGGATGTGGGACAGGGGCGTGGTCATGGTGCGCCGCGTATAAAGCGCGGCGGGCCAAAGGCAAAGCGAATTGCGGCCCGGCGGGGCAAAGGGGCGGCGCTTTTACGGATCTTTTCCGATTTTGGTTCTGGCGAGGCGCTGGAACTCGACCGCAGGCCGGACGTGGCGGTCGGCTCAATCCTCCACATCGGCGGCAACGGAACGGAGACTGCGAAGTGTCTGCGCATCCCTGCTCGGGGCGGTGCCAAAATACCGCCGGTACTCGCGGCTGAACTGAGAA
Source organism: Tianweitania sediminis (assembly GCF_017813335.1). Taxonomy (GTDB): domain Bacteria; phylum Pseudomonadota; class Alphaproteobacteria; order Rhizobiales; family Rhizobiaceae; genus Tianweitania; species Tianweitania sediminis. Next base: position 4,333 of record NZ_JAGIYY010000011.1, read on the forward strand.
GCGCTGTCGTAGCCGACCTTGAAACCCACTCCGGTCACATCGTTGGGATGGGTCGCCAGCAGCAACCTCGCTTCCTGCAGGCGGATCTGTTTCTGAAACTGGATCGGGCTCATGGCGGTGACCGCCTTGAAGTTGCGGTAGAAGGCGGACGCGCTCATGCCCACGAAGTCTGCCACGTCCTCCACCTTGAACGACACCGCATGATGCTCCCGTATCCAGCGAACAGCCCGGGAAACGTGGCTGAGGTGACTGTCAGCGAGCCCGAGCTGACGCACCGCGCTGCCTTGTTCTCCCACCATCAGCCACCAGAGGATTTCCCGCTTGATGAGCGGCGACAGCACGGCGATGTCGCGTGGGGAATCGAGCAGGCGAAGCAGGCGAAGCACTGCATCGAGCAGTGCTGGCGGGGCATCGCTGACCAGCATACTGGAAGGAGGCGGCCTATTTCCCTGGCGCCCCCCGCCGGGACCCGCCTGCAGCAGCAGTTCGGCTATCGCCGTCGGCTCAAGCAGAAAGCCGAAGCCAAGTGCCGGGTGATCGGGGCTGGCGCCGACGAACCTGCCCGACACGGGCAGATCCACCGAAGCGACCAGGTATTGGCCAGGACCGTACTCATACATGCGTTCGCCCAGCGCAAGGCGCTTCGCCCCCTGTGCAACAAGCGCCATCACGGTGCCAGACATGGTTTGTTCGTGAGCGGATACATCATGCCGCGCCAACAGGACGCCGGAGATCGATGTGCTCATGTCCGCTCTGGCGTGACGATCAATCAGGTCCCGAAGTTCCGCGATGTGCTTGTCCATGGCTCAACCGTTGTTCAGCTACGCCCGCTTGTGGATCCCACAAACAAACACTTCTGCTTTCCTGATTGCGTCCAGCTCAGCTGGCCCTCGCCAGTGCCACGGCATCGGCTCCGGCAGGAAAACGGAGCCGGCCGGACAGGTCGTTGGCAGCAGCCCACACTGCCTCGGCAACGTCACTCTCCCTTGTTGTGAGTGCGGGATTGGCAAACGCGGCAAAGATCGGCTGTGCAAAGGCCTTGTAAGCGGCGGGGACGAGATCATCGATGTTCAGTTCTGAGTTCTGGCCAAACCGCGTCGTCGGAGCATAGCCAGGCTGGACCAGTTTAGCGCGAATGTTGAATTCCGCCAGTTCATGCGCCAAGGAGCCCGTGAAGCCCTCGATCGCCATCTTGCTCGCTGTGTAGGCTGCGGCCAAAGGCATGGGCGTCAGTGTGACACTGGATGTGACATTCACCACGACGCCGGAGTTCTGCGCCCGGAACAAGGGGAGAACTGCTTGAGTCATGGCCATGACGCCAAACGTGTTGGTGTCGAAGACTTTTCGGATATGGCTCATCGGGGTTGCTTCAAAAGCCCCGACAACGCCGATCCCGGCGTTGTTGACGAGCACGTCGATGGGGCCGCTTTCATGAAGGGCCGCGGCGATGCTTCGCTCATCCGTCACATCCAGCGGGATGATCCTGAGGCGTTCGGAACAAGGCAGTATGGCTTTGTTGGGGTTGCGCATGGTCGCGACAACCTTCCAGCCCCTGGAATGGAAGAAGCGGGCAGTCTCAAGTCCATAGCCCGACGAGCTGCCGGTGATCATGACGGTCTTCATAGGTCGATCCTTTTGCTGACAGGCGACCTCTTGACCGCCTCGAGACCATCTAGGCGCCCTGCACTTCCGGCCGTTATCATCAAACTCCCCACAACTTGCACGATCCTACTTCTTTGGAGAGAGGGGCGAGGTTCCGCCCCGCGTCAGAAGGACGAGGTGAATTGTCCATGGAGAGTTCGCAGGGCGGCGCGATCGCCGAAAGAAGCGGTTTTGATCCCTTATGCATGAGCGCCGACGCGCTGTTTCAAACGCTGCACGGCTTGGCCCTGGAGGAAGAGGGCTTAGGAGGGAAGGGCGGCGAGTCGGTGACACCCTCCTCCGAACGGCGGAGGTCGTTTTTCGAACCCATGGCGGTCATTCAGATCCTAGCCACGGAATCAGTAAAGCTGCGATTCCACGGTTCGAGGGGACGGCTGCGAGGCGCCTCCTGTCGGCCGTTCGGACGCACGCGGGATTGTTCTTCGATAAGCCATGCTCCGGCGTCTGCAGCATAGTTTTCTGACCAAAAAACAGGTGTGGAATCTTTCCTGATTGTCGGCGGTTGCGCGCGCCCGTTTGAAATGGCGTAGTCTAAGCCGCGTCATATTAGGTTGCGGCAATGATAAGCGGCGGGAGAATGTAATTGCAAAACGATTTGGTATTCTACGAGAAAGACGCGCTCCTTTATCGGCTGCATGAAGGTCTTAAGAAGAGCGATAAGAGTGTCGTCTTCGTTGTTGGATCTCCACTAACGGCGCCATACGCGGCTGCGCCTGGCGTGTCTGACGTCGCCGAAATCGTCGAGCTGATCCGCTCAAGGTTTAAGGGTAGAGGTCCGCACCTGGAAAAGCTCGATGCGAGACTGGCAGGAGCACCCAACCGCTACCAAGAAGCATTTGATTTCCTGTCGCCCCGGCTGGGGCAGGACGCTGCTAACGATATCGTCAAGCAAGCCGTTGCCGCCGCGCTGGTCTCCTCAGGAACGGAAGCATGGAGCGAGGCAATCTGCCGGCTATCAGAGGACCAGCTTCAGGCCTTGGACAAGAACGAGCACGCCTGGCACTTGACGCCCGCCGCTAGCGCGCTCGGCGGGCTGATCGCGAAGTACCCCCATCGTTTCGGCAAGATTTTGATAACTTCCAACTTCGATCCTTTGGTCGAAGTTTCCATCCGGCGTGCTGGCGGGGTCGCCTGGCGCACCTCCCTTTCCGTTGATGGTTCAATCAACCAGAGCACGGCGGAAGGCTGTCAGGTAATCCATATCCATGGCTATTGGCACGGAAGCGACACCCTCCACACGAATAGGCAGCTCGTCCGCAGCCGTCCTACGTTGCAGAACGACCTGCTGGTTCGCCTAAGAAATCATATCGTTGTTGTCATAGCTTACGGTGGCTGGCCTGATATCTTTACGAGCGCGCTCGGCGGCGTGGTCGGAAATGATAATCTCTTCCCCGAAATACTTTGGTCCTTTTTCGGCGAGGTGCCGCAGGTAAGCGAACATCTACTAAGTCAGTTAAGCCGAGGAATACATCGCAACCGCGTTACCCTTTACAAGGGGATTGATTGTCACACGTTCCTACCTGAACTCCTCGGTCTCTGGGACGACGAAGATTACTCTCGTACAGCCGATCTACCGGCCGCGACGACTGTCGCGTCAGCGACTGAGCCCTCGGCCGCGAGAAGAGAGAAGTCGCGATCTCAGCTCTTCCGCCTTGCGCCGCTCGAATGTGACCGCCCCCCAAATATCGAGATATGGGTAGGGCGCGAGAATGAGTTGCGAGCGCTCGAGACATCGAATGCAAAGGTAGTCATCATCTGTGGGATCGGCGGCGAAGGAAAGTCGGCTCTCGCATCGCACTATGTTACGACGTTGAGCGAACGCGAGGGGATTTACCGCTTCTGGGATTGGCGCGATTGCAAGGAGCAAAGCGACCGAATCCGTACCCAGATTGTTGAGGTCATCGTTCGTTTCTCGGACGGCAAGATAGCATCAAGCGAATTAACCGAAGCAAGCGACGAGGAACTTGTTGAAGTCCTGATCGACCAAACAAGAGACGCTCATGCCGTCCTCGTCTTCGACAACGTCGACAGCTATGTCGATCTGGAGAACCGAGTTTATACGGGCGCCATCGATTTGCTCGTCCATCGGCTCGCGGCTAGCGAGTCTACGAGCCGCGTGATTCTGACCTGCCGACCTGATGTGCAATACTCACCTTCGTCGGTCATCACCTTTTCGATGAAGGGCATCTCGGCTGACGAAGCGGTCGACCTCTTTAATAAGCGGGCGCCGGGCCACTCTATACCCGAGGCGGACATTCACGATGCGCATACCTTAACGAAGGGGCATGCTTTCTGGCTCGACCTGTTAGCAGTTCAGGTCAACAAGGTTCCAGGCACAACGCTCCGCAAGTTGCTAGACGACATGCGCCGGGGGCGCGAAGAGGTTCCTGATGTCCTCTCGTCGATCTGGGACAAACTTGCTCTGCGCGAGCAGACGCTCCTTCGCTTCATGGCCGAGGCTGTGAGGCCTGAAACCGAGATCACTATCCAGCGATTCGTTGCGTCGAAGGTTAACTACAAAAATTTTATGCGCGCGCTCCGATCACTGATCTCTCTCAATTTGATTGTCGTGAAGCCCGAGATCGATGCGCCCGACCTCTACGATCTTCATCCGCTCGTTCGTCAGTTCGTGAGAACCCGGTTCGAGCGGGCGGAACGTGCCGATTTCATCACAGTGGTAATTGGCCAGTACAAGGCGATCATTGGCGCGATCGGCTCCGTGCTCGGCATCAATCTACCTTTTGCACTGCTCGAACGCTGGTCGCAGAAGGCCGAGCTCGAAGTCTCCGCTGGAAAGTATGACGACGCGTTCGAAACGCTGGTCGAGATCAAAGATGCGCTAATCGGAGGTGGCCACGTTCAGGAATACGTCCGTGTTGGACGACTCCTATTCGAATCGATCGACTGGGAAACCGCAGCGACGAAGTATAAGCAGTTCGACAATGTCGTGGGAACAATGATCTCAGCTTTTGACGGGCTAGGGGATTGGGAATCGGCGGACAGCCTTCTCGTGCGCTACGAAGCGACCATTCCTCAAAAGACGGCACGCTACATCAAATTCTGTGACGTAAAATCGTATTCCCATTGGCAGCGCGGTGAGTTCGAATCGGCGATCGATTGGGCGCGGCGAGGGGTGGGCCTCAAGAACGACAGCCACGTCGATACGATTTACGATTGCCAGCATACGCTGGCGCTGGCCGAACGGGATGCAGGTCAACCGGCTGAAGCGCTGGAGTATTTTCGGAAGGACTGGACTGTCGAGCAAATCGTCGCGGAGTCGGAGGGCATACCCGAAGATGGCCCGATGTACGGTAATGTAGGCCGCTGCCTCCAGTTCTTGGTTAAAAACGACGAGGCACTACGCTGCTACAAAAAATCGATGAAATTGCTGGAAAGTGACACCTCTTTCCACAGCAAGTCTAACCGGGCTTACGCGCGCCGGTGGGTCGGAGACGTGCTTGTAGAAATGGGCGATACTGCAAAGGCGGAAGCCTTTTTCATGGACGCCATCCGCGTTCTTGGTAGTTCGGCGCCGCTTCGGGTGCGCGAAATTTACGGTGAGTTGGAAAAGCTACGCGACAACCCCTCGCCGCTCATGAGCGAAGCTCATTCTTCTCGAATCGTAAGGGACTGGATGGCCGAGTGACCGTGGTCGGAGGTGAGTAGTGCCCGCTGATCCCTCTGCAATCGATGACGGGCATGAACGACGGAACGTCTGCGTATCTTGTCCGCTGTCCAACAGCAGACGGTCCCGTTTCCACTCCAGAACAGACATGCTCACCCCGGTCTTCGAAGACCCGCTTTGGCTGGTTGCCGTCAGGCTGCTCCGCTCCAGGCGAAAGATCGGGCACAACGTCGCAGTCGCACACTCGCAACTCATATGAACTGGGCAACCAAGCGCGGGCGTGCTGATGAAATTCGGCACAAGTCAGGTGCAATTGGGTCCGCCGCTGCGCATCACAAGTGCCCTTCCCCAGTTCCTCATTGGACGCGGGGCGGGTTTTGGGCTAGGTGGGGGCTCCGCCGGTTCTGATCGCCGCGCGTTGACCCAGATCCCAAAGCTGGCCGAGGGCCGATGTTCAAGCCCTTCACCGTTTTCCTTCTTCTTGCTCTTTTCATTGCCGGCTGCGCATCGCGCCCCTACGGCACGCTCCTGCCGGTGGCGGCAACCGTGCCCGGCGCCCATATCGTCGACATGCTGGTCGCCACCACCCGCGCGCCCTCGGCTGAACCCGGCGTGGTGTTTGCCGGCGAGCGCGGTTCGGGCCTGTCGGTGGAAAACATCGTGGTGTCGATCCCGCCCGACCGGGTGCGCCAGCCCGGCGCCGTGATCTACCCCCGGAGCAACCCGGGCGACCCCGCCCGCGAATTCGTGGCCCTGAAAATCAACTCGCTCGACGAAGCGGGCGCCTTGTCCTGGTACGACCGGGTGGCCGGCCCGCGCAAGCGCGTGCTGATCTTCGTGCACGGCTTCAACTCGAGCTACGAGGAAGCGGTGTTCCGCTTCGCACAGATCAGCCACGATTCAGGCGCCGATGCCGCACCTATCCTGTTCACCTGGCCCTCGCGCGGGTCGATCTTCGGCTATCTGTATGACCGGGAAAGCGCCAATTATTCGCGGGACAGCCTGGAACAGATCCTCGCGGCAGCCGCGGCCAACCCCGACGTGAGCGAGATCACGCTGATGGCGCATTCCATGGGCAGCTGGCTTGCCATGGAAGCCGTGCGGCAACTCGCGATCCGGCAGGGCGGCGTGCCGGACAAGCTGCGCAACATCGTGCTCGCCGCGCCCGATCTCGACGTGGACGTGTTTCATGAACAGCTCGACGTTCTCGGGCCAGCGCAGGAGCGCATCACCCTCTTCACCTCGCAGGACGACCGTGCGCTGCTCGTGTCGCGGCGGCTTGCCGGCGGCGTCCAGCGGCTGGGTGCGGTGGACCTGACGCGGCGCGACGTGCAGGCGCGCTACGCCCAGCGCGGCATCGACGTGGTGGATCTGAGCGGCATTCGCGCCGGCGACAGCCTCAACCACACCAAGTTCGCCGAAAGCGCGGAAGTGGTGCAGGCGATCGGGCGGCGCTTGATTGCCGGCGATCGCGTCTCCGACTCGCGGCTGAGCCTGGCGGAAACCATCGGCGCAACCGCCATCGGAACAGCGCAGGGCGTGGGCTCGGCGATCAGCGCCACGGCGAACATTCCGGCTGCCGTGGTGGATCCGGCGGCGCGCCGGCGGCTGGAAGACCAGCTGGAGGACACCGGGCGCAGCCTTGGCGGCTCCCTGCTGACCGCAACCGGCCAGTGAGCGCGCGCGGCACAAACGGCCGGCGCCTCGCCGGCTTTCTCCTGCTGGCCGTGCTTGCCGCGCTGTTTGCCGGCTGGAGCAGCCTGGCACTTTGGTATCAGGTCGAGCAGGCGCGGCTCGTGGTCGTGGTCGCATGGCTGGCGCTCGTTACTGTGCTGGTGGCGATATCCTGGAGCCGGCGGCGGCTCGGGATCGCGCTGCTTCTTGCGGCCGCCCTCGGCTTTCTTGGCTGGTGGTGGAACCTGGAGCCGCGGCTCGACCGCGACTGGGCGCCCGAGGTTTCGCGCCTGGTGACGGGCGAAGCCGGCGGCAACCGTGTGACGCTCAACGATGTGCGCGATTTCGAGTGGCAAAGCGAAACCGCCTTCACGCCGCGCTGGACAAGCCAGACCTACGACCTCGCCGCGCTCATGAGTGCGGATGTGATCCTGTCTTATTGGGGCATTGATGCGATCGCCCACACGCTGGTGAGCTTTGGCTTTGCGGATGGGCGCCACGTTGTGTTTTCCGTGGAGATCCGCCGCGAAACGGATGAAGTGTTTTCTTCCGTGGCAGGGTTCTTCAGGGCCTACGAACTGGCGTTGATTGCATCCGAAGAACGCGACATTCTTTACCTGCGCACCAACGTGCGGAAGGAAGACGTTTATCTTTACCCGCTCGACCTGCCGCCGCAGGCGCTGCAAGCGCTGTTTCTGAGTTATGTCGAAGCGGGAAATACGCTGGCGGGCGCGCCGCGCTTCTACAACACGCTGACGGCCAACTGCACCACGGTGGTGTTTGACCTGGCGCGGCTGATTGAACCGGGCATCCCGCTCGACTGGCGGATCCTCTTGTCCGGCTACCTGCCGGGCTACCTTGTGGATCAGGGCATCCTGATGTGGGACGTAAGCGAGCCCGAAGCCCGCCGGCGCGCCGCAATCAGCGCCCGGGCCCAGGCGGCTTCGCCAAGCGCGACGTACTCGTCCGTTATCCGAAACGGTGGGTAAGCGAGCGCTCTGCCGCTTTCAGTCTTCAACCAAGCCGCGGATGCGGTTGGACAGCACCGCGATGTCGAACGGCTTGGTGACCACCTGCATCCCCGGCTGAAGGTGGCCGTCGCTCAACACGGCGTTTTCGGCATAGCCGGTGATGAACAGGACCTTCAAATCGGCACGCAGCTCGCGTGCCGCATCCGCGACCTGACGGCCGTTCATGCCATTGGGCAGACCGACGTCGGTGATCAGGAGATCAAGCGCAATCGCGGAACGCAGGATGCCCAGCGCCTGAGGACCGTCGCCGGCTTCAATCGCGGTGAAGCCGAGTTCCTCCACCGTTTCCACCACAAGCATGCGCACCAGCGGCTCGTCGTCCACCACCAGAACGGTTCGTTCCTGCGGCCGGCTTTCGGCGATGGCGGCTGGCTGCGCTTCGACCTCATCTGCCATGTCGGACTGGTGGCGCGGCAGATAAAGGCAAACCAAGGTGCCCTGCCCCACTTCAGAATCGATGCGCACCTGGCCACCTGACTGGCGGGTAAAGCCATAGATCATCGACAATCCGAGACCTGTGCCAAGGCCGATCGGCTTGGTGGTGAAAAAGGGATCGAACGCCTTTTCCTTGACGCTCGGCGGCATCCCCGTGCCGGTGTCGGAAACGCACATGGACACATAATCGCCCGGCATCAGGTCGCGCTCGCGCGCGCCCTCCCCGTCGAACGCGTGGTTGCTGGTTTCGATGGTGATCTTGCCGCCATCCGGCATCGCGTCGCGTGCATTGATGCACAAATTAAGCAGCGCATTTTCAAGCTGGTTGGGATCAACAATGGTTGGCCACAAGCCGGGCTGGGCAATGCGTTCCACCGTGATGGAGGGACCGACCGTGCGCTGAACCAGGTCTTCCATCTCGGCGATCAGCCGGTTGAGGTCGGTGGGCTTCGGCTCCAGCGTTTGGCGCCGCGAAAAGGCGAGCAGCCGGTGGGTCAAAGCTGCAGCGCGCTTGGCCGCGCCCTGAGCGCCGACAACATAGCGCTCGATGTCGCCCACCCGGTTCTGGCGCAACCGCGCCTGCACCATGTCGAGCGAGCCCGAAATACCGGCCAGCAGATTGTTGAAATCATGCGCGAGGCCACCCGTGAGCTGGCCCACTGCTTCCATCTTCTGGGATTGGCGGAGCGCTTCCTCGGTGGCCATCAACTGCTGGGTCTTTTCGATGACGCGCTGTTCCAGCGTCTCGTTGAGCTCACGCAGCATTTCCACCATGCGCCGGCGTTCCGCTTCAGCAGCACGGCGCTCTTCGACGTCGATCAGGACGCCGGGGAAGCTGAGCGGCGTCCCATCCGGCGCGTACTCAACGCGACCGTTGGCTTCCAGCCAGTAATAGTGACCGTCCAAGCGGCGGGTGCGGTATTGATGGGCGTAGGGAGTACCCTTTCGGATAGCCGCGTTCACAGCGACAGACAGCCCGTCCCGATCATCCGGATGAACGGTTTTCATCAGCTGCGCGAGACTCAGATCCTGACGTCCTGCCGCCGGATCAAGCCCGAATGCGCGGGCAAAGCCCTCATCCACCGAAAAGCGATCGTTTGGAATATCCCAGAACCAGGTGCCGATGATCGCGCCGGCTGCCAGCGCAAGCTGCACGCGCTGGATGTTCTCGCGGGCGACTTGTTCGCTCACCCGGAGCGCTTTTTCCGCTTCCTTACGGGCGCTGATGTCGCGAAACAGAACCGAAACCTGATTCAAGCTTGCCGGCTCAACGCGGGCGGCGGACACTTCGATATGCCGCCTTGCATCCACGAATTCGCGCTCGAAGCGGAGCGGTTTGCCGGAACGAAGCACTTCGCCGTATAGGTCCACCCATTGCACCGCTTCAATGGGAGCGATGTCGTAAACCGATTTGCCGACGATGTTGGGAATGCCCGTGTGGCGCTCGTAGCCGGAATTGGCTTCCACGTGGATGTAGTTGCTCAACGGTCCGCGCGGACCATCCACGAATTCGATGATGCAGAAGCCATCATCAATTGCCTCGAACAAGGCGCGATATCGGCTTTCGCTGCGGGCAAGTGCTGCCGAAGCAAGGGCCAAGCTGCCCTCAGCCGTCGGGCTGCTTCCACCTTCGAAAACCGATTCGTCAAAGATCACGTTGTTTCAACTCTGCAGGCCGGGCCGATGTTATAGGGGCTTGCTCCGGGCAAGACCATAGCTCCCGAAGATGCAGGCGCGCTTCAGATAGGAGCACGGTTACCGGCGCTGCATTCGCCGCCAAAGGCGCAGGATCCCAAGAACAGCGGCCAGAATCAGCGTGTTGCTCGCCACCCCCATCAGGATTTGCGCCAACAAGTCGGGCGCACCACGGTAGAAGGTCACCGGGATCAGAACGGCGATAAAGAGAACACCGAGAATGAGCGGCGCAGCTCGGCCCGCACGGGTTTGCGTGGCGGTCGCGGTTCTGGCGGCGGTAAGGGCCAGAAACACGATCATGCCGATGCGGAAGATGTCGGTCAGCTGGGAAACCAGCAGCGCTTGCAGATCCATGAAGAGGTCGTCCCCCGCTGTTTTACCGTCCAAGCCGCGGCGCACCACCGGCCAATTCAACTAAAGTCATAAGCCGAAAGACCGGATAGCGGCCAGCCCCGAAGCAGGCTCATAGTCGGCTTTGTTTGCGGAACCGGCTGGGCGTGGGGGAGTGTCTCGCCAAGGCTGCCGGCCCGCCCAGCGGGAGGATATTTATGGCAATGGCACAAGCAGCCGGGGCTCCAAGCCGCGGCATGACCGGCGAAGAGCGCAAGGTCATCTTCGCATCTTCACTCGGCACAGTGTTCGAGTGGTACGACTTTTATCTTTATGGCTCGCTCGCTGCCTTCATCGGTGCGACCTTCTTCAGCCAATATCCCGAAGCAACACGCAACATCTTCGCGCTGCTTGCTTTTGCCGCCGGCTTCCTTGTTCGCCCGTTCGGCGCGCTGGTGTTCGGCCGCATTGGCGACCTTGTCGGCCGCAAATACACCTTCCTTGTCACCATCCTGATTATGGGCCTTTCCACCTTCCTGGTGGGCCTCCTGCCGGGCTCGGCCACGATCGGCATTGCAGCGCCGATCATCCTGATCATCCTGCGCATGCTGCAGGGCCTGGCACTGGGCGGCGAATATGGCGGTGCCGCGACCTATGTCGCCGAACACGCGCCCGACCACCGGCGTGGCTTCTATACGTCGTGGATCCAGACCACGGCCACGCTTGGCCTGTTTCTGTCGCTGATCGTGATCCTCGCCATCCAGGCGTCCATGTCGAAGGAAGACTTCGCAGCCTGGGGCTGGCGCGTGCCGTTCCTTCTGTCCGTGGTACTGCTCGGCATCTCCGTCTGGATCCGCATGACGTTGTCGGAATCGCCGACCTTCCAGCGCATGAAGAGCGAAGGCAAAACGTCCAAGGCGCCGTTGTCGGAGGCGTTCGGCCAATGGCGCAACGCCAAGATCGCCCTGATTGCGCTGTTCGGTTTGACGGCCGGCCAGGCGGTGGTGTGGTATTCCGGCCAGTTCTACGCGCTGTTCTTCCTCACCAACGTGCTCAAGGTGGACGCGCAGTCGGTCAACATCATGATCGCCATTTCGCTGGCGCTCGGCACGATCTTCTTCGTGGTGTTCGGCTGGCTGTCCGACAAGATCGGCCGCAAGCCCATCATTATGGCAGGCCTGGCGCTCGCCATCGTCACCTATTTCCCTTTGTTCAAGGCGCTCACCTGGGCTGCAAATCCGGCACTTGCCCAAGCGCAGGCCACTGTGCGGGCGACCGTCACAGCAGCACCGGGCGACTGCACCTTCCAGTTCAACCCGGTTGGGACCGCCAAGTTCACCACGTCCTGCGACATCGCCACCGGCTTCCTTGCCCGCAATTCGGTGCCGTATGACATCGTCACCACGGCGGCACCCGGCACGCCGGCGACCGTACAGGTCGGCGAGGCCACCGTGCCGTCCTATGATGCGGTGCAGGCGGGTGCAGCCGCGGCTGACCAGGGCAAGGCGTTCAACACCGCCGTCCATACCGCGTTGCACGACGCTGGTTATCCGCTGGTGCGCAACGAAACCACCGGCGCTTTCTCCATGGTCGCCGATCCGAACGCCGTGAACTGGCCGATGACCATCGGCATCCTGTTCATTCTCGTGCTTTACGTCACGATGGTGTACGGGCCGATCGCCGCGATTTTGGTGGAAATGTTCCCGACGCGCATCCGCTACACCGGCATGTCGCTGCCCTACCACATCGGCAACGGCTGGTTTGGCGGTCTCCTGCCCGCAACGGTGTTTGCGATGAGCGCGGCCCGCGGCGACATTTATTTCGGGCTTTGGTACCCAATCGCGATTGCGGCCATGTCCCTGGTGATCGGACTGCTTTTCGTCAGGGATACGCTTGGCACGGACCTGAACGCGCGCGACTGAGAACCGGCGAGTGACCCGAAAGGCCGGCGGGAGCGATACCGCCGGCCTTTTCTTTTGTGCCGGGCGTGCCCGGCCTCGGAACATTGCCCGCAGCCTCTGGTTCGAGCGTCGAACAGGGAAACATCAGCATGGAAGCGCGAGCTCAGCTTTCACGGCGCGCATGGTGGGCAGCCCTGCTGATCGGGTTTTCGCTCGGCGGGTTCTTTGATGGAATCCTGCTGCACCAGATCCTGCAATGGCACCATCTGCTCAGCCTGGTTGACGGCATCGGCGACCTTTCGAGCCAGGTGTTGTTCGACGGGCTGTTTCACCTCCTTATGTACGTCATCGGTGCGGTGGGGCTCGTGCTCCTCCTTTGGGCGCGACGTGAGCTTGGCGGCAGCACAAGGCTGCTGGTGGCGGCAACGCTGATCGGCTTCGGCGCCTGGCACACGCTCGACGCTGTTTTGTCCCACTGGTTGCTTGGAATTCACCGCATCAAGCTCGACAGCGCCAACCCGCTTGCCTGGGACCTCGCTTGGCTGGTGGTGTTTGGCCTTCTTCCCGCGGGGGTCGGCGTCCTGTTGACGCGAAGGTCCGACGGCACGGGTGGCGCAAACGGCGGAAGGGCAGCGGCCGCTTTGGTTGTGCTCGTGGCGATCGGCGCGCTGTGGGCCGCGCAGGCGCCGGCGGACAGCCGCAGCGCGCTGGTGGTGTTTCGCCCCGGCATGGATCAGGCGCAGATGATGCGGGCTGTCGTGGCCAGCGGCGGCGCGCTGCTGTGGGAAAAGCGCGGGATCTGGGCCGTGCGCTGGGACGATGAACCTCCGAGCGGGCAGCTTTACCGCGACGGTGCCTGGCTGGTGAGCAACTCCTTTCTCCCCGCCGGATGCCTTTCATGGGCGCAACTCTGACCGACCAGTTCCCCAGGCTTGACTGACAGCGCCGACCGGGTTTGGTGGCGCGACGCGCTTCCATCAGCGAGCGCGGCGGAGAGGAACCCCATGAGCACACTCGGTGCGCTGCAGCTCGGCGTCACGACGATCATCTTCATGCTGGCGGGCAGCGCGGCCAAAGCCTGGACGCTTGCGCCGAGCCTGCCGCGGCTTGCCCTCGTGCTGGTGCTTTATTCGCTGGGCAACCTGATCATGCTGCGGCTGATCCGCGAGTTTGGCATGGGCGTGGCGCTCAGCCTTTCGGGGATCGTGCAGCTGGTGGCGGTGAACATCGTCGCTTTTACCTTTTTTGGAGAGCGCGTGGGCACGCTCCAGGGGGCCGGCATCGTGCTGGCCGTGGTGGCGGTGGTGCTGATCACGCTTGGGCCCTATTTCGAAAGCCCATGACAAGGAAAAAGGCTCCCCGCGGACGCGGAGAGCCTTTCCTGTTGTTGCTGGCGTTGAGGCGCCAGCTTATTCCGCAGCGGCCATCGAGTTGACGCCGCCCTGTTCGGCAATCTGCGTCAGCTTCTTGTCGGTTGCTTCTTCTTCCTGAAGGTTCTGCGCGAGAACCGCGGCGCAATCGGAGCGACCGAGCTGCTTTGCCCAGGCAATCAGCGTGCCGTAGCGCGTGATCTCATAGTGTTCCACGGCCTGAGCGGCGGCTACCAGCGCAGCATCCAGCACCTGCTTGTCGTCGATGTCGCCAACAATCTCGTTGGTTTCCTCAATAATGCCGTCAATGGCCGGGCAGCGAACCTGCTTCGCCTGTACGCCATGCATCTCGAAGACCTGCTCGAGGCGCTCGATCTGGCCCTTGGTTTCCTGAAGGTGCAGTTCGAAACCACGGCGCAGCTGGGTATCGCTCGCTTTCTCGATCATCTTCGGCAGCGCCTTGGCGATCTGGTTTTCGGCATAATAGATGTCGCGCAGGGTGTGCACGAAGAGATCATCCATCGTCTTGATGTCTTTGGAAAAGAAACCCATCGTTTTGATCCTCTTGGTGGTCGACTGTTCGGTGCGGCCGCTTGAGCAGCCCTGACACGTCCAGCCTGTGTTCATCCGGTTCTTGTTTGCCGCCCCGGCAGCCATTCCGGCCGTCATCGTGGCGGTCAGGGGAGGAACGGCATTTTCCGCAGGTCGTTCCGTTAAAATGTGTTGACGGGAAGCCTGAGCAGGCGAAACGGCGCGCTGCAGCCTCTTCTTAGATGTTGCAACAAGGCAACGTCCGGCGCGCTTGGCGCAAAGCCATGAAAACGGGGCAGAAATACCCTGATTTCGCCACGATCGGCACGGATTTGGCGCTTGTCTTAAAGCGGCATTCACCAGGGATTCACGGACGCCTGCTAGAGACATCGGAAAGAGCAGACAGCGCTTCGAACCGGCGCTGAGTTGGACACCAAGCCTATGTCGATCCTGAACATCATCACAAGCGCCGCGCGCATCCTGCGTGAATTCATTGCGCCGACCTATCGGCCCGAACGCCATTACATGCGCGGTCCCGGTCCGGCTTGCGCGCGCCGCACCAGCTTCCAATAAGCGCCGCATCAGGACGGCTGCATGATCATCGTCATCGGGTCGATCAATCTTGACCTGATCACCACCGTGAACCGCTTGCCGTCGCCCGGCGAAACGGTTTCCGGAACACGCTTCCACACCGCACCCGGCGGCAAGGGCGCCAACCAGGCGCTAGCCGCAGCGCGCGCCGGAAGCCCGGTGCGGATGATCGGCGCAGTGGGACACGACGCCTTCGCGGGCGAGGCACTCGCGCTCCTGAAAGCCTCATCGGCGGATCTGACCGGCGTGCGGACAGTGGAAGAGCCTACGGGCACGGCGCTGATCCTGGTGGATGCCAAGGGCGAAAACATCATCGCGGTGACGGCCGGGGCAAACGGCCGGGTGGATGAAGACGACCTGCGCGCCTGCGCCATTGGCAAGGGCGACGTCGTCTTGTTGCAGCACGAGATTCCCCTGCCAACTGTGGACGCAGCACTGCGCGCGGCCAACGACGCCGGGGCGGTATCAATCCTCAACACGGCACCGTTTCGTGCCGAGGCCGCCGACCTGCTGCCGCTTGCCAGCATTGTCGTCGCCAACGAGACCGAATTCGCGCTTTACGCCGAAGCCTTGGCGCTCGCAGGCGCGACGCTGGCGCAGCGGATGGAAAGCTTCGTCGAACAAACCCGGCGTACGCTGATCGTGACGCTCGGCGGCGAGGGGGCTCTAGCGCAAACCCCCGACGGCGCTCTGACCGTGCCGAGCCTCGCAATCGAGCCGGTGGATACGGTTGGCGCAGGAGACACGTTTTGCGGTGTTCTGGCAGCAGGGCTGCATGACGGTGTTTCGCTTGACCAGGCGCTGCGGCGGGCGGCTGTTGCTGGCGCCCTCGCCTGCCTCAAACCCGGCGCGCAGCCCTCGATCCCGACCCGGGCCGAGATCGACACCGCGATGAGCGGCTCATAACGGCTCAGCGCCTTGCCGCAAGCACGAGAACCGCAACCTTGCGGCCCTCGCCATTGACCTGCAAAGCAAAGCCAAGGGACGAGAAGGTGCTGCCCAGCAGCTGACGGCTATATTGCGGATTGTCCAGCCACTGCTCGCGGAAGCTCCGAAGATCGGCTTCCGTGGGTTCTTTCCCGCAGCCTCCGCAGACCCCGGCGATCACGGACACGCGGCGCCACGCGGTCCGCTCGCCTTCTGGGAGGGCGGAGAACAGATCGCCGCTCGTGTCCAGGTCGATTGTTTCGGATTCGGGTGGCGGCAGAACGCTGTTTGCGACCGCGTCCAACGCTTCGCTGTGGTTCAGGGCGCCCAAGTTCTGGCGCTCACGCGCCCGGTTGAGAAGATCCGCCATGCGGGCGGCTGCATTTGCCGGATCGAGCACCCTGGGCTCTTCGCCGGAAGCCAAGCCGCGCGGCGTGCCGGGACCGGCAAAGGTTTGAACGGCATAAAGGCCGTTGTCGGCACCAAGCACAATGCCATAGCCGAAGTTTTCCAGCCCTTCGCCCAGGATCGCCTCGCGATGCGGCGGGCTGTTCATCCAGCCGGTTTGCAGCCGTTCGACGCGCTCTGCCGTGATGGGTGGCGTGCACTCCTCGCAGCGGGCGATGTTCTCGGCCACGAACTTCCAGCGGCTGCCGCCGGCATCCATGTAGCGGTCCTGTACAGTATCGCCTTCGGGCGAGGTGTGGGCGTAGTAATCGCGGTCGAACATGTCTGCGGCATGCATCTGCGCCGCTTCATTGAGCTGCGGCCCGAGCGTCAAGGCAGGCAGGCCGTGTTCCTCACGCGCCTGGTTGACCAGGGCGAGGGCCTGTTCGCGCCACTTTGCGAGTTGCTCGGGCGCTTCGGCCGCCAAGGAGGGCACGGGCGCAATCAGCAGCGCGCCCGCCACTAAAAAAGCGGCGAAGCACCGGGCGACGATCGTTGGCGACTTTCGTTCGCCTGGATGAAGTGCCGACATTCGGATCTCCTGCCTGTGGACCCTCGTGCACGAGGAACCCTCTTCTCCCAGCCGTGTTCCGAACGCGCCTTAAAGCCGCCCCAGTCGCTCCACGAGCAGGGCAAAGAAGCCATCGGCGTCGATGTCGCGCATCACCGTCGCGTTCTTCTTGCGGTCGGTGACGCCCCACCAGTCGACCACCGTCATGCCGTAGGTGAGTGCGGATCCTGTCTCGATCTCCACATTGCATTCGCGGCCGGAAAACAGCTCCGGCTTCAGGAGCCAGGCGATCACGGTCGGGTCATGCAGCGGGCCGCCGAGGCTGCCATATTTGTCCACGTCGTAGCGCTCGAAGAATTCCAGCATCTCCGCGGTCGCGGTGCCGACCGGCGTGTTGAGCTCGCGAAAGGCCTGAATGCGCGGCGGCGTGGTGAGCGCCTTGTGGGTGACATCGAGCGGCATCATCACGATCGGCACGCCGGCTGAAAACACCACTTCGGCGGCATGCGCATCGATATAGATGTTGAACTCGGCGGTAGGCGTGATGTTGCCGCCTTCGAAAAAGCCGCCGCCCATCATCACGATCTGCTTGATGCGGCCGGCGATCCGCGGTTCGCGGTTGAGCGCCAAGGCGACATTGGTCATCGCACCAAGCGTGCAGAGCGTGACGGTGCCGGCCTCTTCGCGCATCAGCGCTTCAACGAGGAACTCGACGCCATGCTGCGCCTGCAGCGGCAGGGCCGGCTCCGGCAGCGCAGGGCCGTTCAGCCCGCTTTCGCCATGCACATGCTCGGCGGTGATCAGGGGACGAACCAGCGGGCGGCTGGCGCCGGCATAAACAGGCACGTCCGTCCGCCCGGCCAGTTCACAGATCTTGCGAGCATTCTTTTCCGTCAGCGCCAAGGGCACATTGCCCGCCACGGCCACGATGCCCAGGATGTCGAGCTCGGGGCTTCCCAGCGCAAGGAGGATCGCAACCGCATCGTCCTGGCCCGGATCGGTATCGATGATGATCTTTTGCGTCGCCATGTCGGTTCCAAGCCCTGGTTCTTGAATCGGAATTCGGCGCGAACCATATCAGGCGGGTCGGGAGAAATGCCATTCGGGTTTCTTCCAAATCGTCGCTCTCCAGGAGGACAAACGCATGTCGCGCATGACGCCGTTTTCGAGCCCGTTGCTGCTCGGCTTCGACGCAATGGAAAAAACGCTCGAACGCATCGCCAAGAATGGCGACGGGTACCCCCCCTACAACATCGAACGCCTGCGCGGGAACGACGGCTGCCTGGAGCGGCTGCGCATCACGCTGGCGGTGGCCGGTTTTGCCGAAAGCGACCTCGACGTCGCGATCGAGGAAAACCAGCTGACCGTTCGGGGCAAGCAGAGCGAGGAAGGCGACCGCGAGTTCCTGCACCGCGGCATCGCGGCACGCCAGTTTCAGCGCATGTTCGTGCTGGCGGACGGCATGCGGGTGACGGGTGCGGAACTGAAGAACGGCTTGCTGTCGATCGACCTTGATCGCCCCGAGCCGGAACGACTGGTACGTAAAATCAACATCTCGGTGAAAGACTGAGCTTCTGGAACCGAAGGCTCTTCCATGGGTTGGTTCCTTGAACGGCCCACATACAGGAGGCTGACATGAGTGAAGCAGAAAACAAGATTGCACTGACTCCGACTCAATTCGCCCATCTCGGCGAGGGCATCGTGGCCTATATGCGCCAGATCGACAGCGATGACCTGAAAAACAAGTTTCCCGGTCTTCCGGAGATCGAGTCCGGCCTCCGGCTGTGGGCGCTGTTTGCCGCCAACGGGCAGCCGATCATGCTGACGGACGAGAAATCGAGCGCGATGGCCAGTGCCATGCAGCACGACCTGACGCCGGTCAGCCTTCACTGAAGCGCCACCAGCAAAGGCAGTGACGCAAGCAAAAGGCGGCCGAGAGCCGCCTTTTCCGTGATCAGGACCTGGCGCGCCAATCAAGCGGCGTGGGACGTCGGACCCTGGGCCAAGAAGGTGTGAATGGCCGTTGCGTCGCTTGTGCCACGGATCTTGCGAACCGTTTCACCGTCGCGCAGCACACGCGCGATGCGCGACAACGCCTTGAGGTGGTCGGCGCCGGCTCCTTCCGGAGCGAGCAGAAGAAAAACGATGTCGACGGGCTGATCGTCCAGAGCATCGAAATCAACGGGCTGTTCCAGTCGTGCGAAAACGCCGGTGATGCGCTTCACGCCAGACAGCTTGCCATGCGGAATGGCAATCCCGTTTCCGACGCCGGTGGAGCCCAGACGCTCGCGCTGGAGGATCGTGTCAAAGATTTCCCGCTCGGGGATACCGGTGACCGAAGAAGCCTTTTCCGCAAGAAGCTGAAGGAGCTGCTTCTTGGAATTGGCCTTCAAGGCCGGCATCACTGCCGATGCCTCGATCAGATCACTCAAGTCCATTCACTTGCCGTCCTTCGATTGCACCGGACGCGAATCTCGCGCCCGGTTACACGATCCTAGCTGATCAGCGCTTGGCTGCCGAGCCGGAGTCTATCCAGCCGATGTTGCCGTCCGAGCGCCGATAAACAACGTTCACATGATTGTTTCCGGCGTTGCGGAAAACCACCACCGGATTGTCCTGGATGTCGAGCTCCACCACGGCATTGGCGACCGACATGGTGCGCAAGGAAACTGTCGATTCCGCCACGATGGCCGGGGCGTAGTCTTCCGCGATCTCTTCGTCGCCCTCATCCGGGATTGCTTCCATCACCGTGTAGGCGATGTCTTCAGCGGCCACACCGTTGCCGCCGCCGGGCGTGTGCGACTTCAGCTTGCGCTTGTAGCGCCGCAGGCGCTTTTCGATGCGGTCCGCAGCTGCGTCAAACGCTCCAGGCGCTTCCTGGCCCTGGCCGGTCGCCTGAAGCGACATGCCGCTATCTAGGTGAACCACGCAATCGGCGTTGAAGCGCGAGCTTTCTTTCGCAACCACTACATGGCCGGAAAAACCACCGTCAAAATACTTCGCGATGGCATCATTGATGCGGGCTTCAATCCGGCCCCGCAGTGCGTCGCCGATATCCATATGCTTGCCAGAAATGCGCAGAGTCATGTGAAGCAGACCTTTCTTCCCGATTGCAGTCACGTACGCGAAACGCTGCGCCACCGTGTACAGGAGCCGCCGGCCGCTTCATCGCCGGTTGGAGGCCTGAACGCACGCTCGGAAGAATTTCCGAGATCAAGAGAGCGGCCCACAAGCGCCGTCTCATGCGGGGCGGCTTCTAGTGACTTGACGTTTCATTGTCAATCAAGGCGCGGAACGCCCCCCAGGTTCCATAGCCGGCGCCGCGTGTTCAGGCGCATCCAAACCGGTGCTATTCCGCAGCCGAACGCAGCCGTGCCCGCTTTTCGCGGCGGCGCTGTACGGACGACGGGATATTCATGCCTTCGCGGTATTTGGCAACCGTGCGGCGGGCGATATCCACCCCGGTTTTCCGCAGAAGATCGACAAGCGTGTCGTCCGACAGGATCTTGCCCGGTTGTTCCTCCTCGATGAGTTGGCGGATCCGGTCGCGCACGGCTTCGGAGGAATGGGAATCACCTCCGGCCGCCGAACCGATCGCGGCGGTGAAGAAATAACGCAGCTCAAACACGCCGCGCGGCGTCAGCATGTATTTGTTGGCGGTCACCCGACTAACGGTGGACTCGTGCATGCCGATCGCATCCGCGACCGTGCGCAGATTGAGCGGGCGCAGGTGGCGCACGCCATGCACGAGAAAAGCGTCTTGCTGGCGCACGATCTCGGTGGCCACTTTCAGGATCGTGCGGGCGCGCTGGTCAAGGCTGCGGGTGAGCCAGTTTGCGCTTTGCAGACACTCGCTCAAGAAGGCCTTGTCGGCTGGAGAACGGGCATGACGCGACACATGGGCATAATAGCTCTGGTCAACCAAGACGCGCGGCAGGACGTCCGGGTTGAGCTCCACGCTCCAGGAGCCGTCGCTGGCGGCCCGCACCAGAATGTCCGGCACCACGATCTCACTAGATCCACCGGTGAAGGCCAGACCGGGGCGCGGATCCAGCGCGCGGATCTCGCCCAGCATGTCGAGGAGGTCTGCTTCATCGACGCGGCAGATGCGGCGCAGCGCCTCGAAATCGCGCTTGGCCAAGAGGTCCAGATGGGCAAGAAGCGCCTGCATGGCCGGATCGAAGCGATCGCGGGCGCGCAGTTGCAGGGCCAGGCATTCACCAAGCCCGCGTGCAAAAAGCCCAGGCGGATCAAAGGACTGGCAGACCTGAAGCACCGCATCCACCTGGCGCCGCGCGATGCCGAGATCGGCCGCGATGTCGGTTGGCGAGGCATCGAGATAGCCGTTTTCATCGAGACGATCGGCCAGTTCGTGGGCAATGGCCGTTTGCACCCTGTCGCGAAAAGCGAGGGCAATCTGCGCTTCCACATGGCTGCGCAGCGTGGGGGTTCCGCCCGCAAGTTCCTCGAAGCCGGCATCCGAGGGGCTCGTTCCAATCCCTGTCGCGCCTCCGGCCGAGCGCCACTGCGCTGACAGGGTCGGGTCGACATGACTCGGGACGCCAGGATCGTCGGGAAAGATGTTTTCCAAGGACGTATCGAGCTGATCGGCCAGGCTTTCTGCCGTCCAGGCGATCTCTTCGCCAATGGCCGGAGCAGCAACGGGCGGCGCGTCGTCCGCTGCAAATGGCTCCGACGGGCCATCGCTGGCGTTTTCGGCGCCGTCAGCGCGCTCCAAAAGCGGGTTGCGCTCGATTTCCTCGTCGATGAAGCGATCAAGCTCCAAGCGGGTCAACTGCAGCAAACGGATCGATTGCAGCAGTTGCGGCGTCATCACCAGCGACTGCGCTTGCCGAAGCTGTAGTTTCGCCGCCAGCGCCATGCGCGCTTGCCTCCAACCCTGTTCCCGAAAAGCCCCGAAGCTGACTGAACTGGCCCGGCTCTTGCTTGTCAAGCGCCCTTGTAGCGCCAAAGCCTTAACAAGGAAGGTCGCGGGGGTAGATTGGCCGGTGGTAAGCCGGCGCAACAGTTTAGAGGGTAAAGGCTTCGCCGAGATACAGGCGCCGGACATCGGCATTGTTGACGATGTCGGTCGGGTGGCCGTGCGTGAGCACCTGGCCGGCGTGGATGATGTAAGCGCGGTCGATGAGACCCAGCGTTTCGCGCACATTGTGGTCGGTGATCAGAACGCCGATGCCGCGGGCGGTGAGGTGGCGCACCAGTTGCTGGATGTCGGCCACTGCAATGGGGTCAATGCCCGCAAACGGCTCGTCGAGCAGCATGAAGTTCGGCCGCGTGGCCAGCGCGCGGGCGATTTCAAGCCTCCGGCGCTCGCCGCCAGAAAGCGCAATTGCCTGCGCCTTGCGCAGATGGGTGATGTGAAACTCTTCGAGGAGAGCGTCGAGATCGCGCTCGCGCTGCTTGCGGCTCGGTTCCACCATTTCCAGAACGGCGCGGATGTTGCTTTCGACGTTCAACCCGCGGAAGATCGAGGCTTCCTGCGGCAGGTAGCCGATGCCCAACCGGGCCCGGCGGTACATCGGCATGGACGTGACATCGTAGCCATCGATCTCGATCGTGCCCTGATCAACCGGCACCAGCCCGGTGACCATGTAGAAGCAAGTGGTCTTGCCCGCGCCGTTTGGACCAAGCAGTCCAACGGCCTCACCGGCCCGCACGCCGATGGACACGCCGCTCACCACCGTGCGGCCCTTGTAGCTCTTGGTGAGCCCGCGCGCGATCAGCGTCCCCTTGAGGTTGCTGCGGTCGTCCGCGGACATCTTGCGCGGCGCCTTGGCGCCGAGCGAGGCGCTTATCTTCGAAACAAGCGTCAAACGGGGAAAGCCTAGCGGTTCTGCGAGCCCGGCTGCAACAGCATCTTGACGCGGCCGCCCGTGCCCGTGCCGCCGCAGCCATCGAGCTGGGCCTGCCCGGTCTTCATCTGAACGGTGAGCTTGCAGCCGACGATGACGTTCTCGCCTTCGGTCAGAACCACTTCCTTGCCCGACAAGGTGAGCACTTCCGAGCGCATGTCGAAGCTTGCGCGGTCGCCCGTGGCGACCTGACTTTCCGACTTGACGTAAACCTTGCCGTCGACCTCGATGCGCTCGATGTCACCGGAGCCCGCAGCAGCGGCACCACCGGTTGACGCCTGCGTGCTGCCAGCGGCATCCGTGGCCTGGCCAACGTAATAGACCGTCATCTTGCCGGCCTTCATCAGCGTCTGCCCCTGGGCGACGCTGACATTGCCGGTGAAGATCGCCATGCGATCGTTGTCGCGCACCTCGAGCTTGTCGCTTTCGATGGAGATCGGCTGGTCGTTTGACAGGTTGAGGCTGGTCATCCGGCTTTGCGACTGCTGCGCAAGAACCGGTCCGCCGGCCAAGCTCATGGCAAGCGCGGCAATGGTGAAACGAGCAAGCAGGCTAGTCATCGGCATTTTCCCCCGCATCCCCTGCTCTTTCGGCGTTCAAGCGGCCCGGGTCAAGATGCATCTGCACGCGATCTTCGAAGACAATCACTTTCCCGTTTTCCGCAACCGACAAGCGCCCCGCATCGATGGATGCACCATTGATGCGGATCACCACCGGGTGTTCGGTCACAAGCGTTCCTGCGGCCATGTTGATGCTGGCCGATTGCAGCGTCGCCGACTTGCCGTCGCTGGTGGACAAGTTCATCGGATCGTTGAGCTGAATCGTGTTGCTGACGCGATCATAAACCGCGCGCCGCGCGTCGATCCGGGCCGTGGTGCCGTCGCTGATCGGCACGGTTGCATCGATGTCTTCCAGTTCAATCACGCTGGTGTTGCCGGCGTCCTGGACGGCGCGCGCGGCTGTCATGGCGTATGGGAGATTGTCGGTGGTGTAGCCTTCAAGCTTCGGCTCAGCCATCACAAGCTTGCCGTCGCGGATCGCCGTGCTCGACAGGTCGAATCCGATCGTCACCGGCGACGACAGCCAGGAATACCCGACAAAGGCTGCGCCGATCAGCAGAGACACGACGGGCAGCGCAATCTTCAGCATGCGCACGCGGCCGGAATGACGCGTTGCGCTCCTGAACTGGGCTTCGCCGCGATCGGAAGGGCGGAGACTTTCCGGCGCCTCCAAAGCGGGATTGGCGGTGGTGCTGCTCATTTCCATTCTCTTTGCTGAGCCGGCGAGAAACTCCTTTGCAGGAGGACACGCGCCAAATCAAAGACGTGAGATAGTTATGCAGAAGGCGAACCGCCAGCTTTATGCGTTTGCCACGCGCATGCGGCGGGCGCCAGCGAGAATTCAACAACCTGCTGACATCAAGCCGCTTTTTGCGTGAAAAGTAAGGCGCGGAGGCGGTTGAACTGCGGCTGCCGCAGCACGCGGCAATGCGTATCCAAGAGCCCGCGTTTGCTTTAAGCAGGAGGTGACGTGCGTTCACCCAAGGACATGTTGATGGTTCTTCGAGCCGACGATCTGATCGACCGCCGCAGATTGCGCCGTAAGCTCACCTTCTGGAGGGTGCTCACCCTTCTTGTTCTGGCAGCCGCCGTGATCGCCACCGCCCGGTTCGTGTTTCCAAGCGAACTGGCGGCAGGCGCGGTGGATCACATTGCGCGGGTGAAGATCGAAGGCACCATCACCGAAGATGACGAGCTCCTCGAGCGGCTGGACAAGATCCGCGAAGCGGAGGCGGTGAAAGGCGTTGTCCTGACCATCGACTCGCCAGGTGGCACAACAGCCGGCGGCGAAGCGATCTTCGAGGCGATCCGCCGCATCGCCGCCGAAAAGCCGGTTGTGGCGCAGGTGGGAACCCTTGCCGCTTCGGCCGGCTACATGATCGCCAGCGCGACCGATCACATCGTGGCGCGGCAATCTTCCATCGTCGGTTCCATAGGCGTTCTGGTGCAATATCCCGACGTCACGGCGCTGATGGACAAGCTCGGCATCAAGCTGGAGGCGATCAAGTCGACGCCGCTAAAGGCAGAACCCAACCCGTTCACCCCCACGACGGAGGAGGAACGGGCGATGCTGCGCCGGATGATCCTCGACAGCTATGATTGGTTCGTCGACCTTGTCACCGAACGGCGCAACCTGCCGCGCGTACAAGTACTGCAACTGGCGGACGGCTCGATCTTCACCGGCCGACAGGCGCTCGGAAATCGCTTGGTGGACCAGCTCGGAGGAGAGCGCGAAGCGGTCGCCTGGCTTGCCAGCAAAGGCGTGGATGCGGATCTCGATGTGATCGAATGGAAGAAAAAGGACGAGCGCGGCTTCTTTACGCTGATGTCCTCGTCGCTTGCCTTTGGCGGTGGCGAAAGCTTGAGCCAGGCCCTGCAAACGCTGCTTTCCCAAGCCGGCGGCGAGCACCTCTTTCTTGACGGTCTCGTTTCGCTCTGGCACCCTTCGGGATCATCGCCAGCACGCTGACCAAAGGCGGCCAAGCCAGCTTTTCTTTCACCAGACCCGCATTTGAATGTCCCGGTAGCGTCCTGATGATTAAGTCCGAACTTGTCCAGATCATCGCCAACAAGAACCCGCATCTGTTTTTGCGCGACGTGGAAAACATTGTTGGCGCCATTTTCGAAGAGATCACTGCAGCGCTTGCCGCCGGTAACCGAGTCGAGCTGCGCGGCTTTGGCGCCTTTTCGGTGAAGAACCGGCCCGCCCGAACCGGCCGCAACCCCCGCACCGGCGAGGCGGTGGAGGTCGAGGAAAAGTGGATCCCCTTCTTCAAAACCGGCAAAGAACTGCGCGAACGGCTCAACATGGAAGACGAGCGACGCTGAACAAGCGTTGATTGTTGGAAGCGGCCCGCTAGTTTTTCGCGCAACGCAATCGCAGGATTTGACACGGCATGCTGACGCGCATTCTTCTGGTGGTTATCGTGGTTCCGGTTGCCGTGATCCTGATTGCCCTTGCCGTCGCGAACCGTGCTGCCGTGCCTTTCACCCTGGACCCGTTCAATCCCGGCAATCCGGCGCTGACCATCCAGATGCCGTTCTTCATCTACCTGTTTCTCGCCTTGATTCTTGGCGTGCTGATCGGCGGCTTTGCGGCCTGGCTGCGGCAAGCCTCCTACCGCCGACTGGCGCGGCAGCGCGGCCAAGAAGTCGAAACCCTGCGCACATCAGAGGCGCGCCAGTCGGAAGCCGTTGTTCCGCCGCAGCCAGCGGCCGAAGGCACGGCCCTGATCCGTCCGGCGCCGTGAGACACCGGGTCCCGTGCTGATCCTTGGACCGGACGCCGTTGATGCGTCACTCACCTACAAGGGCCTGATCGAAACGCTGCGCGAGGCCTTCAAGGCGGGCGCGGTTCAACCGGTGCGTCACCACCACCATGTGGAGCGGCCGGACGGTGCGGCCAACACACTTCTGTTGATGCCCGCCTGGACCGATCTGCAAGCGGCCGGCCGCTCTGCGGGTGGCCATATCGGCATCAAGATCGTCACGGTTGCGCCGGACAACGGCAAGCTTTCCAAACCGGCCGTGATGGGCAACTACCTGCTGCTCGATGCCGCAACGGGCGAGCCGCAGGCCATGATTGACGGGCAGAAGCTGACGGTGTGGCGAACCGCCTGCGCGTCTGCGCTAGCCGCCGACTATCTGGCGCGCCCCGACGCGGCCGTGCACCTGATCTGTGGCGCAGGCGCCTTGTCCCCTCACCTTGCCAAGGCGCATCGGGCGGTTCGACCACTCCGACGCGTGCTCCTTTGGAACCGCACGGCTGCCCACGCGGCCGCGGTGGCGGAAGCGCTTCAGGCGGACGGCATCGACGCGCAGGCCGTTGACGATCTCGATGCCGCGCAAGCCCAAGCGGACGTGATTTCCTGCGCCACCTTGTCTTCCGTGCCGCTCGTGAAAGGCGCGCTTCTGAAACCCGGCACTCATGTCGACCTTGTTGGCGCCTTCACGCCAACCATGCGCGAAAGCGACGACGAGGCGATCCGCCGCGCGCGGGTTTACGTGGACACCCGCGCTGGCGCCACAAAGGAAGCCGGCGACATCGTTCTCGCCCTGCAATCGGGCGCACTCACCGAAGGCGACATTCGTGGCGACCTGTTTGACCTGACCCGTGGCAAGGCCGCCGGACGAAACCTGGACAGCGAGATCACGCTGTTCAAGTCGGTCGGTGCTGCCCTGGAAGATCTTGCAGCCGGCATAGCCGTTTACAGAGCACAGCAAGGCTGACGCTTCGCGCATGCAGCGTTGCGAGCGCGCGCCCGCTATGCCAAAAGCCGGCAACGCTGGAGCATGGATCCCTTGAAACCAACGCGCGGTGCCCGCCGCGACCGTGACAACCGGAAGTCCCCTCGCGCGCCCGCCGAGGGCGGACCGGCACGCGACACGCATTCTAAGCCGCTGGCCAATCCGCTGGTTAGCGCCGCCAATCCACGGCGCCAGCCGCGTTTGCCGGAGAGCAAGGGCGAGCCAGTCCAGAATAAAGCGCCGGCGGCGGAAAGGCGAAGCGGCGCACTTCCAGCCGAAACACTGCCCCTCATTCTCGAAGTCGCGCCCAGCGCCGATTACGCACTGATCGACAGCGGCAACGGCGAAAAGCTTGAGCAATATGGGCCGTATCGCATCGTTCGGCCGGAAGGCCAGGCGATCTGGACCCGCGCTTTGGCCGAGCGTGATTGGGAAAACGTCGACGCGGTTTTTACCGGCGACACGGACGAAGAAGGCCTCGGGCGCTGGCGCTTTCCCAAGGCGGCGCTGGGGGAAACCTGGCCGATGCGCCACGACTGCATCGATTATCTCGGCCGCTTCACCTCGTTTCGGCATGTCGGCGTGTTTCCCGAACAAGGGCCTCACTGGGCTTTCATGGAAAAGCAGATCCGGACCGCCGGGCGCCCGGTCAAGGTCCTGAACCTGTTCGGCTATACCGGCCTGGCTTCACTTGTGGCGGCGCGCGCCGGCGCGGAAGTCACCCATGTGGATGCGTCCAAGAAGGCGATCGGCTGGGCACGCGAGAACCAGGAAATGGCGCGACTGGCGGACAAGCCGATCCGCTGGATCTGCGAGGACGCCATGAAGTTCGCCGAGCGCGAGGCACGCCGCGGCAGCCAATATGACATCGTGCTGTTTGATCCGCCGGCTTATGGCCGCGGACCCAAGGGCGAGGTGTGGCAATTGTTTTCCGACCTGCCGCGGCTCACCGACCTGACCCGCACGATCCTGACGCCCAAGCCGCTCTCGGTGGTGCTGACGGCCTATTCGATCCGCGCGTCGTTTTTCGCGATCCACACGCTGATGCGCGACGCCTTTGCCGGCATGGGCGGGCGGGTGGAATCGGGCGAACTCATCATCCGCGAGCAATCGGCCGGCCGGGCGCTTTCAACCTCGCTCTTTTCACGCTGGGTGGCGCAATGAACAGCGACGTGCGCGGCAACCGGAGCGGAGCTCCCGGGCAGGTCAAGGAGATCACCAGCCTCGCCAATCCGGTGATCAAGGACATCCGATCGCTCGCGCTAAAGAAATTCCGCGACGAGCAGAACGCCTTTATCGCCGAAGGGCTGAAGCTCGTGATCGATGCCCTCGATCTCGGCTGGACGATCCGCACGCTCGTGTTCGCCAAAAGCGCGCTCGGCCACCCGCTGGTGGAAAAGGTTGCAGCGCGTTCAGTGGCAGCCGGCGCCCTTGTGCTGGAAGTCAGCGAAAAGGTGCTGACCGCCGTGACGCGCAAGGACAATCCGCAAATCGTGCTCGGCGTGTTTGAACAGAAAACTACCGCGCTGCGCGATGTGCGGATCGGTTCCGGCGATGTTTGGGTGGCGCTGGACCGCATCCGCGACCCAGGCAATCTCGGCACGGTGATCCGCACCGTGGATGCGGTGGGGGCAAAGGGCGTGATGCTGGTGGGCGACTGCGTCGACCCGTTTGCGCTGGAAACCGTGCGCGCCACCATGGGCTCCGTGTTTGCCGTTCCGCTGGTGAAAACCAGCAGCGATGCTTTCGTGCAATGGCGCAAGGGATTCAACGGCATGCTGGCCGGCACGCACCTCAAGGGCGCCGTGGATTACCGCAGCGTTTCTTATGCCGGCAAACCGCTGGTGCTGCTGATGGGCAATGAAAGCCAGGGTCTGCCCGAACCATTGGCGGCCTTGTGCGACACGCTGGTGCGCATCCCCCAGGCGGGCCGGGCGGATTCGCTCAACCTTGCCGTTGCGACGGGCGTGATGCTTTACGAAGCGCGGCGCGACGCACTGTCCCTGACTGTGGATGGGACGCCATGAGGTCGCGCACGCTCCTGTTTTACCTGATCCTGGCGCTCGTGCTGATCGGCACCGACCAGATCGTGAAGGCGCTGGTGGAAACCCGCATGGCGATGCACGAGCAGATCGACCTCCTGCCGTTCTTCGCCTTGTTTCGCACCCACAATACCGGCATCGCGTTTTCGATGTTCTCGAGCTTCGGGGCGCCGGCGCTTGTTGTGCTGACGCTTGGCGTCGTTCTTTTCGTTTCCGTGCTCGCTCTGCGCACCGCGAGCCACCAGACCGCAGCCCGGCTCGGCTTTGCGTTCATCATCGGCGGCGCGATCGGCAACCTGATCGATCGGGTGAGCCTCGGCTATGTGGTGGACTACTTCCTGTTCCACACGCCCAGCTGGTCGTTCGCCGTGTTCAACCTCGCGGACGCGTATATCACCGTCGGCGCGGGCCTCGTTCTGCTGCAGGAGGTGCTGGATTACCGGCGTGAGCGAAGCACGGCACGCGAAAAAGAGGAGTGAGAAGCATGTCGTTCAAGGCGATCATCATCGACCGCGATGCGGACAAGAAGCAGAGCTTTACGGTCGGCGAGATGCAGGAAAGCGACCTGCATGAAGGCGATGTCACCGTTGCCGTGGAAGCCACAACCGTCAACTACAAGGACGGGCTGGCGCTTACCGGCAAGGCACCTGTGGTGCGCAAGTTTCCGCTGGTGCCGGGCATCGATCTCGCCGGAACGGTAACGGCTTCCGAGCATCCGGACTGGAAGTCGGGCGACAAGGTCGTGCTCAATGGCTGGGGCGTCGGTGAAACCCATCATGGCGCTTACGCCGAGGTCGCGCGACTGAAGGGCGATTGGCTGGTGCCGCTGCCCCAGGCGTTCAGTTCCAAGCAGGCCATGGCGATTGGCACGGCTGGGTACACGGCCATGCTGTGCGTGCTGGCGCTGGAAGATTTCGGCCTCACCCCAGACCAGGGCCCGGTTGTTGTGACCGGGGCGGCAGGCGGTGTCGGCTCGGTGGCGATCGCGCTTCTCGCCAAGCTTGGCTGGCAGGTGATCGCGTCCACCGGACGTGCAGCCGAAGAAAGCTACCTGCGTGATCTCGGCGCAAGCGAGATCATCCACCGGGACGAGCTATCCGCACCCGGCAAGCCGCTGGGCAAGGAGCGCTGGATCGCTGGCGTCGACGCGGTGGGCAGCCATACGCTGGCCAATGTGCTCGCCAGCACACGCTATGGCGGGGCTGTGGCCGCCTGCGGACTGGCGCAGGGCATGGACCTCCCGGCCAGCGTGGCGCCGTTTATCCTGCGGGGCGTGGCGCTGCTTGGTGTCGATTCCGTGATGGCGCCGAAGGCAAAGCGCCTGCGCGCCTGGGAGCGGCTTGCAGCGGATCTCGACATCGCGAAGCTCGACGCGCTGACCACCACGATCGGGTTTGAGGCCATTCCGCAAGCGGCGGCGGACATCGTGGACGGCAAGGTGCGCGGGCGGCTCGTCATCCAGATGTAAGGGTCGCAAGCCTTCGGAGCGCGGTTCGTTAAAATGCGAACGACCTGCCGAAAGGTTCCGCAACAGCGCGCTGCTATGGGGTGTTCCCATGGTGGCAGTGCATCGAAATTCTGAACTCTTCCCGGTCGAAGTCCAAGCGGGAGAGCGCCCCGTTGAGGAGGCGCACACGCTGGCTCCGGCTGCTTCAACGCAGCCGAAACGCACGTCCCGCCTTCTTTGGCTGAGCTTCCTGATCACCGCGCTTTGGCTCGGTGTCGCCTTTGCCACGATGGGAAGCGCGCCGATCTTGGGGTTCGCCCTCGGCGCGGCTGGAAGCGTCGGCCTCGCCGTTCTGGCTTTTCTCGCGGGGTCGCGTAGCTCTGCGCGCCGCATAGAAAGGCGCTCGGCTCCCGCTGATGAAGGCAGCCCCCCTGCGCGGTCGGACGAGGTGCGGAAGCTGGAAGAAAGTGCCGAGCGGTTCAACGGCCTTCTTGACGCGCTTGGCGACCTCGTGGTGCATCGCGATGACGAGGGACGCATCGTTCACGCCAATCGGCTGCTGGGCGAACTGACCGGCCGCGACCATCGCAACCTGATCGGCAACAAGCTGACCGATCTTGGCGTCGACATCAGCCTCGTTCCGGCCGCAGCTCTTGCCGAGGGCGATTGTCTTCGCTCCGCAGATGTTGCCGTGAGCACGCCAGGAGGGCTGCGGTGGTTCTCCTGGGTTGAGTATTCCAAGCGCGACGCGGGCGATGGCACTGTGCTCCACCGGGCGATCGCGCGGGAGATCACGGCGCGCAAGCAGGCGGAAACCGAAACGCAGGCGGCGCGGGAGCGGGCGGAATATGCCAGTCAGGCCAAGTCGCGTTTTCTGGCCATGGTCAGCCACGAGATCCGCACGCCGATGAATGGCATTATCGGCATGGCCAAGCTGCTGGCCGACACCAACCTTTCGCCG
The DNA here is from genome assembly GCF_017813335.1 of Tianweitania sediminis. Classification (GTDB taxonomy): domain Bacteria; phylum Pseudomonadota; class Alphaproteobacteria; order Rhizobiales; family Rhizobiaceae; genus Tianweitania; species Tianweitania sediminis. The sequence goes on from NZ_JAGIYY010000011.1 coordinate 35,693, forward strand.
GAACAACGAACCTATGTAGGCGCCGTTTCGACGTCCGGCGGGCATCTCCTCGCGTTGATCGAGGATCTGCTGGATTATTCCAAGATCGAGGCAGGTCGTTTCGAGCTTGAGCCGCAGCCGGTTTCGCCGCGCGAACTCAGTGAAAACGTCGTGGAACTGCTCGCGGCTCGCGCTTACGCAAAGGGGATCAGCATTGCCGCGCATGTTGCGCCCGATGTCCCCGTTCGCATCGAAACGGATCCCGGGCGGCTGCGCCAGGTGCTGCTCAACCTGATTGGCAACGCGGTGAAGTTCACCGAAGTGGGCGGCGTGACCGTGGATGTGGCACTCGACGCGGCGCCCGAAGGTCCACGCATCCGGTTTGCCGTGCGCGACACGGGCCCCGGCTTGCAGCAATCCGACGCGGCACGAATTTTCGAGGAGTTCGAGCAGGCCGACACTACCACGACCCGCGCCCATGGTGGCGCCGGGCTGGGGCTGGCGATCTCCAAGCGCATCGTGGAAGCCATGAACGGGACGATCAGCGTGGAAGCGGAGCTTGGGCGAGGAGCGACCTTCCTGGTTTCGCTGCCGCTCCTCCAACCGCTGGCGCCAGCTCGCGACCGAACCACGGCACTTGGCGACTGCCGCGCCGTGATCCTGTCTCCTGCTCACACCGAAGCGGAAGCGCTCGCCCTGACGATCCGCGATCATGGCGGAAGCGCACACATCGCAGCCACGATCGGGGACGCGCTGGCTTGCCGCGACTGCAACCTCGTTCTGATCGACGCGTCGCTGGAGAACAACACTGACGCCTGCCTTGCCGCCCTGTGGGATCAGGGCCTGCATGGCGTGCGCGCCATCACCATGATCGCACCGGACGACCGAGGGCGACTGCCGCAGCTTCGCGCGTCGGGCTATGCCAACTTCCTTGCCCGCCCGGTTCGCGAAGAAACGCTTCTGCGCGTCCTGTCTTCTGCTCTGACAGCCGAGGATGCGCAGCCGCGCCCCCGGCCGTCCGGCGCGACGACATCAGGGTTCGCGGCACAGGGGCGTCTTTCGGTCCTCGTGGCCGAAGACAACGAGATCAACGCCCTTCTCGCCCGCGCCACGCTGACAAAAGCCGGGCACAATGTGCGGATCGTCGGCAACGGGCGTGCGGCCGTCGATGCGCTTGCCGAACGCGACGGAAGCGCTGGCGTCGACGTCGTTCTGATGGACCTCCACATGCCGGTGATGGACGGGCTCGACGCCATCGCCATGATCCGCAAGCACGAGGAAGAAAAGGGCTTCCCTCCCGTGCCAATCATCGTGCTTTCCGCGGACGGACAGGAGCGCACGCGTCACCATGTGCTGGCGCATGGCGCTTCCGGCTTTGTCACCAAGCCGCTTGATCCGGCCGCACTTGTCGATGCCGTGGAAGCGCGCGCAGCCTGATCCAGGCTAGGACACCCTGCGGACGCGGCAAGGATTCTTAGCCGGCAAGCCTCGATTTTTTGTCACCGTCGTGTGATAGTGGCGCTGTATCCGCTTGGAAAGAGTCCACGGAGAATCAGTCCATGTCCCTGAGCTTCGACATCGGCGGGCACTTCCCCCTGCATTCGCTCCCTGCGCCACAACCCGAGCCTGTGCTCCTGGGCAAGATCGGGTCGCTGGAAGTCCGGCTCGCCGTGGATGAAGCCGAGATCCGGGCTGCGCAAGCGCTGCGCTTTCGCGTTTTCTACCAAGAACTCAATGCGCGCCTGACGAATCCCACCCATGATCTTCGCGACGCAGATCGCTTCGACGATATCTGCGACCACCTCCTGGTGTTCGACACCGCGCTGCCGGGACGTCCGCACCAGCAGATCGTGGGCTGCTACCGCCTTTTGCCGCAAAGCCGGGCCTTGACGGCCGGCGGCTTTTATTCGGCTGACGAGTTCGAGATGGACCGGCTCGTCGCGCGCCACCCCGACCTTAACTTCCTGGAGCTTGGCCGCTCCTGTGTTTTGCCGCCATATCGTTCGAAACGCACCATCGAGCTCTTGTGGCAGGGGATCTGGGCTTATGTGAAAGCCAACAACATCGACGTCATGGCCGGTTGCGCGTCGTTTCAGGGAACGGTGCCGGCGGCCCATGCCGAGGCGCTTTCCTTCCTGGCACAGAACTGCACGGCAGAAGGCGAATGGGCGGTTCGCGCTGTTCCAACCCGCTTCTGCTCCATGGATCTGGTTCCGGCGGAAGCCATCAACGCCAAGACAGCGCTCGCCGCCTTGCCGCCGCTGATCAAGGGCTACCTGCGGCTCGGCGCGCGCTTCGGCGAGGGCTGCGTGGTGGATTGCGACTTCGGAACCACGGACGTGTTCGTGGTGATGCCGGTGAGTGCCATCTCCGAGCGCTATATCAGCTATTATGGCGGCGCTGCCTGAGGTTCGACCAGGCAGCGCTGCTCCTCACGTTTCCCAATCCGTGCCGATCGGTTCCTCGTGCCGCTCCCGTGCTTCCTTCACGAGGGTGCGGGCACGGCTGAGATCTTCCGCATCCGCTTCTTCCGGCTCTTTGTGATCCCTCTCCTCGTGGCACAGGAAAAGATCGAACTGCACCGGAAAATGATCCGAACCGCCGGGCTCCAGGCGCTTCATGTCGATCAAGCGGAAATGCGCGGAATGGAACAGGTGGTCGAGTGGCCAGCGCATGAACCAGTAGCGCGCGTCGAACGAGTTGATCATGCGCCGGCCAATGCGTGGATCGAGCAGGCCGCTGATCCGCAGGAAGCGCCGCGTGGTTTTCGACCAGGCCACGTCGTTCAGGTCGCCCGTGACGATCACCGGGCCATCGTTTTCGCGAGCTTTCAACGCGATCAGCGATGTTTCGCCATCCCGCCCTTCCGTGCCACGCGTGGGCACCGGCGGCTCGGGATGAATGGAATACAAGCGGAAGCGGAGATCTTCCGTCACCACCACCGTAGCGAAGATCGACGGGATGCCTTCCGTCAGGAGATCCTGCACCGACACGTCGTCGAGGCGAAGCTTTGACGCCATGAACATGCCGTAGGAATTGTCCTGCGCACGATCCACGCGATGCGGGTAGCGCTCCAGCGTGGATTTCAGGCCCTCAATCCACGCATCATCCACTTCCATCAGGATGAGAATATCGGGATCGGAGGCCTCGATCATGCGCGCATGCGCGGCATAATCGCGGTTGGACATCTTCACGTTGCTTGCCACAAGGCGGAAGCGTTCGCCGCGATCGGCTTGGGGATCATGGTCTTTGGAGCGCTTGCGCCAGATCGGTGTGAACTCGGCGATGAACCACGCCTGAAACAAAGCGACGGCGGCGAAAACGACGTCGAACAGTGTCCGGTCGAACATATAAGAATCGGCGAACACCGAAACCGCCAGGCAGATCAAGGCCAGCACCAGGATCTGCTGACGCGGGAAATCCCCGATGCGCACGATGCCATGCGCCACCGGCAGGAAGGGCACCAGCGTGACTGCTAGAAGCAGGACCGCGAAGATCGTTTGCGCGATCAGCATGATTTGCCCCACTCCGTGTGCGCTTCAGGTCCCTGAACCGACGGCCATATAGCGTCGGTCGAGGATTAGCAAAGCCGGCCCGGACTTTGGTCTATTTTTCCTCGCGGCGCCAAGCGGCTTCACGCGTTTGCGTTGTAGGCCGCGATGGCCGCCATGTTCACCAAGTCGCTGTCGCGCGCGTTGAGCGAGACGATCTGCACCGGCTTGTTCAAGCCGACCAGCATCGGGCCGATCACGGTGGAGCCGCCGAGTTCCTGCAGCATCCGCGTCGAGATCGAAGCCGAATGGAAGGCCGGCATCACCAGAACATTGGCCGGGCCGGACAAGCGGCAGAACGGATATTGCGCCATCAGCTTCGGGTTGAGCGCCACGTCGGCCGCCATTTCGCCGTCGTATTCGAAATCAACGCGGCGCTTTTCCAGGATCTTGACTGCTTCCTGAACGCGTTCGGAGCGCTCCCCGGCCGGGTGGCCGAAGGTGGAATAAGCCAGCATCGCGACACGCGGCTCATAGCCCATGCGGCGCGCGAAACCGGCCGTTTCTTCCGCGATATCGGCAAGTTCAACGGCGTTCGGCATGTCGTGGACAGCGGTGTCCGCGACAACCACGGTGCGGCCGCGTGCCAGAACCAGCGACACGCCGATCACGCGATGTCCGGGTTTGGCGTCGATGACGTCGCGCACCTCTTCCAAAACAGTGGAGTAGTTGCGCGTGACGCCCGTCACCATCGCATCCGCATCGCCCAGCGCGACCATGGTGGCGCCAAAATAGTTGCGGTCGTTGTTGATCAGGCGCTGGCAATCGCGAAACAGCAGGCCGCGGCGCTGCATGCGCTCGTAAAGAAAATCAGCATAGATACCGTTGCGGCGTGAAAGGCGTGCATTGATGATCTCGATACCTTCGCGGTTGAGATCGATGCCGGACGCCTGGGCGTGTTCGCGAATGATATCGTCTCGGCCAATCAGGATCGCCGTGCCGAGCTTCTGGTTGGCGTAGGACACGGCGGCGCGCATCACCTGTTCTTCCTCGCCCTCGGCAAACACCACCCGCTTTGGCTTGCGCCGGACGCTGTCATAGATGCGCTGGAGCGTGGAGGCGATCGGATCACGACGCGCTGACAGTTGTTGGCGGTAGCGCTCGAGATCAACGATCGGCCGGCCGGCCACGCCCGACTCCATTGCCGCCTTCGCAACAGCCAGCGGAATGGCCGAGATCAAGCGGGGATCGAACGGCACGGGAATGATGTAGTTCGGGCCGAAGCGCGGGCGCGAGCCCTGATAAGCGGCAGCGACCTCGTCCGGCACATCTTCACGCGCGAGATCGGCCAGCGCCTGGGCGGCCGCGACCTTCATCGCGTCGTTGATTGTGGTGGCGCGCACATCCAGCGCGCCACGGAAGATGTAAGGGAAGCCCAGAACGTTGTTGACCTGGTTCGGGTAGTCCGAACGGCCCGTCGCCATGATCGCGTCCGTGCGGATCTCGGCCACTTCTTCCGGCGTGATTTCCGGATCCGGATTGGCCATCGCGAAGATGATGGGGTTCTTGGCCATGGACTGAACCATGGCGGTGGTCAGCGCACCCTTGGCGGAAACGCCGAAAAAGACGTCGGCACCATCCATTGCCTCGGCCAGCGTGCGCTTCTCCGTCGGCACCGCGTGGGCCGACTTCCACTGGTTCATGCCTTCAGTGCGGCCCTGGTAAACCACGCCCTTGGTGTCGCACAGGATGACGTTTTCGGGCGTGAAGCCAAGTGATTTCACCAGTTCGATGCAGGCGATGCCCGCTGCACCCGCACCGTTGCAAACAAGCTTCGCGGTTTTCATGTCGCGCCCGGTGATGTGGAGCGCGTTGATCAGTCCGGCAGTGGCGATGATGGCGGTGCCGTGCTGGTCGTCATGGAAAACGGGGATGTCCATCAGCTCGCGCAGGCGCTGCTCGATGATGAAGCATTCCGGCGCCTTGATGTCTTCCAGGTTGATGCCGCCAAACGATGGGCCGAGATAACGCACGCAGTTGATGAATTCGTCCGCGTCTTCCGTGTCGACCTCGATGTCGATGGAATCGACATCGGCAAAGCGTTTGAACAGGACTGACTTGCCTTCCATCACGGGTTTGGAGGCCAGTGCGCCCAGATTGCCGAGGCCAAGGATGGCGGTGCCGTTGGAGATCACGGCCACCATGTTGCCCTTGGCCGTATAATCATAAGCCCGCGCCGGGTCTTCCGCGATCGCCTTCACCGGCACCGCGACGCCGGGGGAATAGGCCAGGCTCAGGTCGCGTTGCGTGGCCATCGGCTTTGTGGCGATGATCTCGAGCTTGCCGGGGCGGCCTTGCGCGTGGAAGTCGAGCGCCTCCTGCGGGCTGACGGATGGACCGTTCGGTCCGCTGCGATCGTTTGGCGCCATTTCCGGATCTCCCCCCAAAGCTGCGCTTCTTGTGGAGGGTCGGGATTAGGACTCCCAATCGAGCACGTAAAGGTCGAAAACGCAGAAGCGGCTTGCAAGGACCTGCGGTGAACGCCCACACACGCATTTCAATGACAGCGAACGAGGCACCAACCATCCAGCCGGCGGCGACGCCGATGATGGAGCAGTATCACGCGATCAAGGCGGCGAACCCGGATTCGCTGCTGTTTTACCGCATGGGCGATTTCTACGAGCTGTTTTTCGACGATGCCGTGATCGCATCCCGCGTGCTCGGCATCACGCTCACCAAACGCGGCAAGCATCTGGGCGACGATATCCCGATGTGCGGCGTGCCCATCCATGCCGCCGACGACTACCTGTCGAAGCTGATCGGGTGCGGCCATCGCGTGGCCGTTTGCGAACAGATCGAGGATCCCGCGGAAGCCAAGAAGCGCGGCTCGAAATCGGTCGTGGCGCGCGACGTGGTGCGCCTGGTCACGCCCGGCACCATCACCGAAGAAAAGCTGCTGGCGCCGGGCGAAGCGAGCTACCTGATGGCGCTCGGGCGGGCAAAGGGTGCGGAAAGCCCCTATGCCCTTGCCTGGATCGATATCTCGACGGGCGCCTTCACCGTGATGGACACAACGGCGGAGCGGTTGCTGGCCGACATCCTGCGCGTCGATCCGCGCGAACTGATCGTGCCGGAGCCGGTGTTTTACGATCCGGAGTTGAAGCCAGTTTTCGAGGTGCTGGGGCGCGTGGCCAATCCGCAGCCTGCCAGCCAGTTCGACGGATCGGCGGCCGAGGGACGCATCACCAGGTATTACGACGTCGCGACGCTGGACGGGTTCGGGTCCTTTTCCCGTCCCGCCCTGTCGGCCATCGCGGGGGCGATCGCCTATGTCGAGAAAACGCAAAAGGCGGAACGCCCGCCCCTCGCCCGCCCGGTCTGCGAAGATGGCGGGACTGCGGTTTTCATTGACCCGGCCACGCGCGGCAGCCTGGAACTCACGCGAACGCAGGCGGGAACACGCGAGGGCAGTTTGATCGCGGCCATCGACCGCACGGTGACGGGTGCCGGCGCCAGGCTGCTTGCGGAGCGGCTCACCGCGCCGCTGACGGATGCTGGCGCGATCAACGCGCGGCTTGACTCCGTATCGTTTTTTTGCGGCGAAACGCGGCTCACCGAGGCATTGCGGCTTTCCTTGCGCGATGTGCCCGATCTCATGCGCGCGCTATCGCGGCTGGCGCTGCATCGCGGCGGACCGCGCGACCTCGGCGCCGTTGCGGCCGGCCTGCAAGCGGCGCAAGCGATCTCGGGTCTCCTGAGCGCAGCTACGCTGCCGACCGAGTTGACGCTAGCGACGGAAGCTTTACGCGCCCTCCCCGGGAGCGTCGCAGAGCAGCTCGCGGAAGCCCTCGACGATAGCCTGCCGCTTCTCAAGCGCGACGGCGGCTTCGTGCGCAAGGGCCATCACGCCGAGTTGGACGAGATGCGCGCGCTTGCCACCCAGTCGCGGCAGGTGATCGCGGCGATGGAACGGGATCTTTGCGAAGAAACCGGCGTCCGGTCGCTGAAGATCCGGCACAACAACGTGCTGGGCTATTACATCGAGGTGACGGCGGGCAATTCGGATGCGCTGACCAGCACGCCGGAAGCCAAGGCGCGTTTCATTCACCGCCAAACCATGGCCAACGCCATGCGCTTCACCACCACCGAACTCGCCGGGCTCGAAACAAAGATCGCCAATGCGGCCGACCGAGCGCTGTCGATTGAGCTGCAGGTGTTCGACGATCTGGTGGCGCTGGTGGTGGACCATGCCGAAGCGATCCGGCAGGCAGCGGGCGCAATCGCCGTGCTCGACGTCTCTGCAGCGCTCGCCTGCCTCGCGGCGTCCGAAAGCTACAACCGCCCGCATGTCGACGACAGCCTCGACTTTTGCATCGAAGGCGGTCGGCACCCCGTGGTGGAACAGGCGCTGCGCAAGCAAAACGCACCGGCCTTTGTGATGAACGACTGCGACCTGTCGCCGGACAAGGCCGGTCAGCCCGGCAAGATCTGGCTGCTGACCGGCCCCAACATGGGCGGCAAGTCGACCTTCCTGCGCCAAAACGCACTGATCGCGCTGATGGCCCAGATGGGGTCTTTCGTACCGGCCCGGCAGGCGCGCATCGGCGTGGTGGACCGGCTGTTTTCCCGCGTCGGCGCGTCCGACGACCTGGCGCGCGGCCGCTCCACCTTCATGGTGGAAATGGTGGAAACCGCCGCCATCCTCAACCAGGCGGGCGAGCGGGCGCTCGTGATCCTGGACGAAATCGGGCGCGGGACCGCCACCTTCGACGGACTGTCGATCGCCTGGGCGGCGGTGGAATATCTGCATGCGGAGAACCGCTGCCGGGCGCTGTTTGCCACGCACTTCCACGAAATGACTGCGCTGAGCCAAAAGCTGCCGCGGCTCGCCAACGTCACGATGCGCGTCAAGGAATGGGACGGCGAAGTCGTGTTCCTCCACGAGGTGGGCAAAGGGGCGGCCGACCGCTCCTATGGCGTGCAGGTGGCGCGGCTTGCCGGCCTGCCGAAGGCGGTGGTGGAACGGGCGCGCAGCGTTCTTGCCGAGCTTGAGGCCGGGTCGACCTCCGGCAAGGCCATCAAGCTGGTGGACGACCTGCCCTTGTTCAGCGCCGCGCTGCGCGAACCACCGAAGCCTGCCGCCGCAAGCGATCCGCTGCGCGACAGCCTCGGTGCACTCAACCCGGACGACATTAGCCCGAGGGAAGCGCTGGAAGCGCTGTATCGCTTAAAGGGGCTGGCTGGGGAGAAACCCTGAACTCATACCGTAAGGAGTGCTCACTCCAAGGGAGACGAGCCCTTCTGCGCTTTCGGCTTGGTCGCCTTGCTTTTGATGTTGAGTTCGACCGCCGCACGGATCAGCGCCTTTAACGCATCCTCGTCCAAGTTCTCCCCTTCGTGGATGTCGATGGCGCGGCGGACGTTGCCGTCGAGGCTGGCGTTGAACAGGCCTGTTGGATCGGGCAGCGACGCGCCCTTGGCGAACGTGAGCTTCACGGCCGCCTTGTAGGTTTCGCCGGTGCAAAGGATGCCGGCATGTTCCCAGACCGGCACGCCGCGCCATTTCCAGGTTTCCTCAACCTGGGTGTCGGCCTCATGAATGAGGGCGCGGACTTCGGCTAGGACCTCGCCACGCCAATCGTTGAGTTCCCTTATTCGCGCGTCGATCTGCTCAGACGGCGCCATCGCATCAATCGTGGATTCAGGCACGACTTGGTCCCTCCCGCATGCCCGGCGATTTATCTGCTTTCTTTCGTTTCCATTCAATCCGGATCAGGCGAGGCTGCGTAAAGCGAGGTGCTGCGCGCGTTTGTCAGGATCTGGTAGCGCTCGAACTGCGCCAGCACGTCAGCCAGAACGTCATCCTTGCTGAAGCCCATGACGTCATAGCCGCGGCTGCCATCCGAAAAGGACGTGCGGGCCGACCAGATCTGCCGGCGCCGCGCGTCCGGACGGGCGGCATCGGCTGCCGAGAACGCCATGGCGAGCTGGTGAACCGGCGACACCCGATAAAGGAAATTGCGGGTTCCTTCCGCAAGCACGGTGAGCGCCACCCCCTTGTCCTCATCGTGGCTGACGCTTGCGTCCGCCCCCCTTTTGGAAAGTTCGCGACACACATCGGTCAAAGCCGGCCGCACTACGCTGTCGAGGAAGCGGAGAACCTCGGCCTCAGTTGGTTCGTGCAGGATCGAGCCCAAACGCGCTTGCCACGTCGCATCGCGGCGCGGAATGGCCGGCTGCGCCTGACGATGCTCGACGACGCGTGCCACATCGGCGCGCATGCCCCGCACAAGGCCGAAGGCAAGCAAGAGCAGGATCACCGTGAACGGCAAGGCGCTGATCAGCGTCATGGTTTGCAAGGCGGTGAGGCCGCCGGCGAGAAGCAGCAGGGCAGCAACCGCGCCTTCGAGGCTGCACCAGTAAATCCGCTGCCAGATCGGTGTTTCCACCGTGCCGCCGGAGGCAATCGTATCCACCACCATGGAGCCGGAATCCGAGGACGTCACAAAGAACACCGCCACCAGGATGATGCCCAGCGTCGATGTCACGGCAGACAGCGGCAGGTATTCGAAGAACTGGAACAAAGCGACCGAGATGTCGGCGCCAACCGCCTGCGAGATCGCGCCTGCGGCCGATCCCATGTCGAGCGAGATCGCGGTGTTGCCGAACACAGTCATCCAGAAGAAGGTGAAGGCTGACGGCACGAACAGGACGCCCACAACGAACTCGCGCACGGTGCGGCCACGCGAGATCCGCGCGATGAACATGCCGACAAAGGGCGACCAGGAAATCCACCACGCCCAATAAAACAGGGTCCAGTTGCTGACCCAGTCGCGCGGCTCATAGGCGTAGAGCTTGAAGGTGCGCTCGATGAAGGTATCGAGATAGGTGCCGACATTCTGCACGAAGGCGCGGAAGATGAACTCCGTTGGCCCTGCCAGAAGAACAAACAGCATCAGCAGGACGGCGATGATGAGATTGCCTTCCGACAAGCGGCGGATACCGACATCGAGCCCTGACACAACGGACAGCGTGGCGAGCCCGGTGACCACCACGATCAGCGCCACCTGCACCCAAACCGTCTGAGGGACATCAAGCAGGTAGTTCAGGCCGGCGTTGATCTGCAGAACGCCAAGGCCGAGCGACGTCGCAATGCCGAACAAGGTGCCGCAGATCGCGAAGATATCCACCGCATGGCCGATCGGGCCGGTGATGCGATCCTTGAGCAGGGGATAAAAGCCGGAGCGGATCGTCAACGGCAGATTGTAGCGGAAGGAAAAGTAGGCGAGCGACAGGCCGACAACGGCATAGATCGCCCAGGCGTGGATGCCCCAATGGAAGAAGGTGATCGACATCGCCTGGCGCGCCGCATCGAAGCTGCCAGATTCGGCTTCCGGCGGCACAGAATAGTGCAGGATCGGCTCGGACACGGCGTAGAACATCAGCCCGATGCCCATGCCGGCGGCAAACAGCATCGCGAGCCAGGACAGGTAGGAATAATCCGGCTCCGCTTCGTCGGGGCCGAGCTTCAGCTGGCCATAACGGCTGATCGCCAGAAACAGAACGACGAACACAAAGATGCCGACCGCCAGCAGATAAAACCAGCCGAACGTCTCGATCACGAAGCCCTGCGCGGCGGAGAAGATGCGCTCGGCATCTTGCGGAAACACCACGCCAATCAGCACCATCATCACGATAATGGCGCTGGAGATAAAGAAAACGGGCTTGTTGATCGTGGACTGCATTACACTCTTTGCGTTCGAGGGGGCCGAGCCAGGGACGACTTGCTCTGCGCTGAAACATAGGCCAGCAGAGCGAGAAGCAAGTGCAGAACGCCCTCCGCCGCCATAGCCGCCAAAGGCGGGGCATCGCTTTCAGCATTGCCTACGCAACGCACAAACGCCAATGCGGGGGCGAAATCAGCGGGTCGCGGGCCTCCGACCTTACATCTTTTCGCCGGGAATGTTCTTCGCCTGGGTCACCCAGGCCGTGAACTGCGCTTCATCAAGCGGCTTGTCTTCAAACACGTGCAGGTAGCGGGTATCCCCGCTCTTGGATGCAACCGGCGGCGGAGGCTCGAGCTGCCCCCCCTTGAAGAAGGCGATCTTGATGTATCGGGTGAAGCAATGGATGCCGAGAAACCAGTGCTGCCCGTCGGTGCCGTAAAGCGGTGAGTTCCATTTCACGGCCTTGCGCACATCCGGCGCGGCTTGCGTGATCAGCGCATCAAGCCGTTCTCCAAGCGCCCGCTTCCAGCCAGGCATTGCCGCGATATAGGCCTGAACCGGCGCGTCGCCCTCACCTTTGGCGATCTGCGGGTTGCCGCCGGACAGAAGTTTGGCACCGGCGGACTGCGTTGCTTCGCTCATGGGCCGCAGATGAGCAGATCGGATGCTCCGCCGCAAGACGAACGGGCGCGGGTTGCCGCAGCCTATTCCGCCGCGTCCCTTTGTGCCTCGTCGGGGGCGTCGGGATAACCGGGCGCCGTTTCGCAGCCGAGATCCGGAAAGGCAAGGACGCGACGGTTATGAAAATCGGTGCGGGCCACCAGAAGGCCGCGCTCTTCGAAATAAGCCAGGAGGCGACGCGCCCTGCGCGGCGAATGGCTGCCATAAGCGCGCGCGAGCGTTGCATCGGACGGGCATGGCTCCTTGTCGGTTGCGGCCCGCGCAACCATCAGGAACACGCCCTGGAGGTCATCCGGAAGGGTTTCCGATAAGGCCAAGGCCGTTGCCCAGGTTTCGCCGCCGGCGCCGCCATCAACACCCGCGCGCGCCACCGCCAGGCGACGGCGGAAGCCGGACAAAGGCAGCGGTTCGCCTGCAACGCGGCGGATGCGGCAGCGCACCAGAAAATCCTGATAGAGCACGGCATCCGTGCGGTAGGCGGCATCGGGATCTTCCAGGATCTCCCGCAGAACCGCGTCGATGCCAGCATCGCGTTCGGCTTCGTCGATGATCGCAAACACCGGCTCGGCGGGTGGCTCGGGTGCGGGCTTCGGCCTTGAAAGCTGCGCCAGAAGGTCGGCGGTGGGGATCGGCTTGGGCGGCTGGCGGCGCACAATGGGCATCGCGTCGTCCGGACCCGGCGTGAAGATCAGGTCGCGCGCATCCTGCGGCGCTTCTGGCAGCGGCGTCAGCTTGGGGCTGGTGGAGCGAGCCGAGGTTTCCACCGAACCGATGGTGATCGGCAGCGGACGGCGCGACAAGGCTGGCCCAAGCGCCACGAAATGGCCGCGCGCGAGGTCCCGAAACTGCTCGGACTGGCGGCGATCCATGCCCAAGAGATCCGCCGCGCGCGCCATGTCGATGTCGAGAAAGGTGCGGCCCATCAGGAAGTTCGACGCTTCCGCCGCGACATTCTTGGCGAGCTTGGCGAGGCGCTGCGTGGCAATCACGCCCGCCAGGCCGCGCTTGCGCCCGCGGCACATCAGGTTGGTCATGGCGCCAAGCGAAAGCTTGCGCGCCTCGTCCGACACCTCGCCGGCGGCGGCAGGCGCAAAAAGCTGCGCTTCGTCCACCACAACCAGCACGGGATACCAGTGGTCGCGTTCGGCATCGAACATGCCGCCGAGAAACGCAGCGGCAGCGCGCATCTGCTGCTCGACGTCCAGGCCTTCAAGATTGAGCACCACCGACACACGATGCTGGCGCACGCGTCCGGCAATGCGGGTCAGCTCGTTTTCCGTGCGCGCGGCATCCACCACCTGATGGCCGAACTTGTCTGCCAGCGTGACGAAATCGCCTTCGGGATCGATGATGCACTGCTGCACCCAGGGCGCGCTTTGTTCAAGCAGCCGGCGCAAAAGGTGCGACTTGCCGGACCCGGAATTCCCCTGCACCAGCAGACGCGTGGCCAGCAGTTCTTCCAGATCAAGCCGGGCCACGGCGCCACGGGCCGCGACGCCCATGTCGATGTCAACCTTCATGCGGCACCTTCTCCTGGTGGCTTTCTTAGCATCGGGCGCAACCCGACGCGAAGCACAGCCTGGCTGTTTCCCACAGGCCAGGATGACGCAGCCGCAACCTCACGCGGCGAATTTGCGCTCCGCATCCAGCGCCAAACCAAGACCGACACTGCCGAAACGATCGCCCTGAACGGCGCGGGCGTTGGGAAACAAGCGCAAAACGCTTTCCCGCAGCAGGGGCACAGCCGTGGAGCCGCCTGTCAGAAACAGCGTGTCGATGCGATCCGGCGTGAGCCCCGCATCGGCAAGCGTCCTGGTGATCGTGTCGGTGATGCGGCCGACCGGAGGCGTGATCGCCTTTTCCAGTCCGGGCCGGGTGACCGTCACGCGCAGCACCTCCGCCATCAAGCGCATGTCCAGCTCCGTTTGTTCAGCATCGGTGAGCTCGATCTTGGCCGTCTCGACCTTGGCTGCCAGGGCATGACCCTGCCGGTTCTCAACGACGTCGATCAGACGTTCGACCTTGTGCGGTTCGGCGGCCTCGTAGCGGATCTGGCGCAGCGTGTTCATGGCCTTTGCGGTGTAAAGCAGGTTGATCCGCTGCCAGGTCGCCAGGTCGAAATAGGTGCCCACCGGCAGGTTGCGGCGGCCATCCTTGGTCAGCGTGTTGTAGCCGAGTTCCGGCATCACATGCGCCACCGAGATCAAGCGATCGAGATCCGTTCCACCGACATGCACGCCCGTGTTGGCGAGGATGTCGCCGCGGCGATCGGCTTGCTTGGCGCGATCCGGCGACACGCGGACGATGGAGAAATCGGAGGTGCCGCCGCCGATGTCGACGATCAGCGCCAGTTCTTCCCGCGTCACGGTGCGCTCATAGTCCAGCGCTGCCGCGATGGGTTCGAACTGGAAGGCGATGTGCTTGAAACCGCGCTTGCGCGCCGCCTGTTCGAGCTCGCCCTGAGCCTTCGCGTCGGCCGCTGGATCGTCATCGACAAAGTGCACCGGACGGCCAAGCACGACATGCTCCACGTCGCCGCCCCGCTTTTCGTCAAGCGCGCTTTTCAGGTGCTGGAGAAAAGCTCCGATGATGTCAGTGAAGGCGATGCTTTGCGCCTTGACGCGCGTTTTCTCGCCGATCAGCGAGGTGCCTAGCACACTCTTCAAGGCGCGCAGGAGCCGGCCTTCCACGTTGTCCGTGTAGTTGGCAATGGCATGGCGGCCGAACTCGGTTCGGTTCGTTTCGAAGTTGAAGAAAACGGCGGTCGGGATGGTGGGATGCTCGCCTTCAAGCGGCACCAGGCTGGGCTGACCGTTCTCAACGATCCCAACCGTGGAATTCGACGTACCGAAATCGATGCCACCGGTAATCGGTTTCATGAAGCTTCCAATCGATGGGTTTTCGCGAGGGAGTGGCCGCTTACACATTCGCTGCCGGTCTGTCGAGGCAGAAGCGTAGGCCGACGCTGCCTGCGCCCTATGTAGGCGGAACAGAATAAAACCGGCGGACAGGGCGATGACGCTTCCAAATGCGGACAACAATGGCACGCACGAGCCGCAACAGCGGGCTCCCGGTGGCCCAGAACGCGTGCCGGGTACGCTCGACCGGCTGAAGCGCAGGGGTCTCGGCCCCGAACTGATCGAGAAGTTTTACGAGACTTTGTCGCTGATCTACTTCTTCACCGCGACGCTGTTGTTGATCCTGACGGCGATCCTGCTCCTGGGCAGCGCCGTTTGGCGCATCGCAGCCAGCCTCTGGTACGGAGACGTGGTCAGCGTCAGCCTTGATGCCATCGGGCTCATGATCATCGGCTTTGCGATCGTCGAAACCGCCAAGTTCATCGGCGAAGAAGAACTTCTGCGAAATCGCGAACTGCGCTCATCCATGGAATCGCGGCGCTCGATCACGAAATTCACCACGATCATCGTGATTGCGATGAGCCTGGAAGCGCTCGTGATGACGTTCAAGGCTAGCCAGGAGTCGCTTTCCGAGGCGGTTTACCCGGCCTTCCTGTTTGTCGCGGCGATGTTTTCGCTGATTGCGCTCGGCATCTACCAGTTCCTGTCAAGCCGGATCGAACCGGCGTCGCATGAGGAACGGTTGGAAGCGGATCCCGACCTCGAAGGCTAGCCATGCTTATTCGAAGCTTCCCTTAACGGGCGCAGGGTTATACAGGCCGCGCCTGATGGTTGATCGAAACGGCATGACACGCGTCCCCCTCAAGCTCGACGAGATGATCGATGGCGACACGCTGCGCGACCGCCTCGAAGCGGTGGCAGCGCAGGCGGCCGGCCCCGCCACCATCGTCCGTGCCGACGTGGTGGCCCTGCTGCGCCAGTCGATCCGGATGGGCAAGCAGCACGCCGAGGCGCTCCTCATGCAAGATGGCGGCGGACGCGCTTGCGCGGAACGCATCTCGCACCTGATGGATGAGGTGATGCGCGCGCTCTACGATTTCGCGGCCGCGCATGTTTATCCGATGACCAATCCGTCGAGCGCCGAACGGATGGCGCTGGTAGCGGTCGGCGGCTACGGTCGCGGCACGCTGGCGCCCGGCTCGGACATCGATCTCCTGTTTCTGCTGCCCTACAAGCAGACACCCTGGGGCGAACAGATCGCCGAATATATCCTTTACGTGTTGTGGGACCTCGGGCTGAAAGTCGGCCACGCCACGCGCACGGTCGACGAGTGCATCCGCTTGTCGCGCGAGGACATGACGATCCGCACGTCGATCCTGGAAGCGCGGCTGGTTTGGGGTGAAGCGTCGCTTTACGAGGAGCTTCTGCGCCGGTTCGACACTGAAGTGGTGAAGGGAAGCGGCCCGGAATACAGCGCTGCAAAGCTTGCCGAACGCGACGAGCGGCACCGCAAGTGGCACGAAACGCGCTACCTCGTGGAGCCGAACGTCAAGGACGGCAAGGGCGGCCTGCGCGACCTTCACACGCTATTTTGGATCGCGAAATATTTCTACCGCGTCAGGACCGGCGAGGAGCTGGTGCAAAAGGGCGTGTTCACGCGGCAGGAATACCGCGCCTTCAGCAAGGCCGAGGATTTCCTGTGGGCCGTTCGCTGCCACCTCCACTTCCTTACCAACAAAGCCGAGGAACGGCTTCATTTCGACGTCCAGCGCGACATCGCTGAGCGGCTGGGCTATGTGCGCCACCCCGGGCTTTCCGCGGTGGAACGCTTCATGAAGCACTACTTCCTGATGGCGAAAACCGTGGGCGACCTGACCCGCATCTTCTGTTCGGCTCTGGAAGAAGAACAAGCGCGGCAAGTGGAAGGCTTCAACCGGCTCTTCCACAGCTTCTCGCGGCGTCGGAGGAAGCTTGCAGGCACGAGCGATTTCCTGATCGACAACAGCCGCATCACCATCGCCGATGACGGTGTGTTCCAGCGCGACCCCGTGAACCTGATCCGCTTGTTCTGGTTTGCCGATCGGCACGGGCTTGAATACCACCCGGACGCCCTGCGGCTGGTGACACGCTCTTTGAAGCTGATCGATCGAACCCTGCGGCGCAACAAGGAAGCGAACCGCCTTTTCCTCGACCTCCTGACCTCCCATCGCAATCCGGAGCTCAATCTGCTGCGGATGAACGAGTCCGGCGTGCTCGGTAAGATCATCACCGATTTCGGGAAGATCGTGGCGATGATGCAGTTCAACATGTACCACCACTACACGGTGGACGAGCATCTCCTGCATTGCGTCGGCGTGCTATCAGCGATCGAGCAGGGCCGCGAAACGGCACAGCACCCGCTCGCAACCAAGCTCATGCCGGGGCTGAAACGCCAGCGCGAGCTGCTTTATGTGGCGGTGCTGCTGCATGACATCGCCAAGGGACGGCCGGAAGACCACTCAACGGCGGGCGGCCGCATCGCGCGCAAGATCTGCCCCCATATGGGGTTTTCGGCCGCGGACTCCGAATTGATCGCGTGGCTGGTGGAAAACCACCTGACGATGTCGCTTACGGCGCAGACGCGCGACCTCAACGACCGAAAGACCATCGAGGACTTCGCCGCCGTGGTGCAATCGGTGGAACGGCTGAAGTTGCTCACCGTACTGACAATTTGCGACATCCGTGGCGTGGGACCGGGCGTGTGGAACAGCTGGAAGGGCCAACTGATCCGTACGTTGTATTACGAAACCGAGCTGCTCCTCACCGGCGGCTTTTCCGAAACCACACGGAGTGAGCGGGCGGCCGTCGCCCGTGTGGCGCTCCAGCGCGCGCTGGGCGACTGGCCGGTTGATGAGCGTGATCGGATGATTGCGCTTCATTACGACAATTACCTCATGACCGTGGATCTCGTTGACCAAATCCGTCATGCCGCCTTTATCCGCGAGGTCGACCGGGGCCGAAAGCGACTGGCCACGATGGTCAAAACGCGGGCCGCCGAGGGGGTCACCGAGATCACCGTGCTGGCGCCGGACCATCCGCGCCTCCTGTCGGTGATTGCAGGCGCCTGTGCTGCGGCAGGGGGCAACATCGTGGACGCACAGATCTTCACCACGGTGGACGGTCGTGCGCTCGACACAATCCTGATCAGCCGCGAATTCGACCACGACGAAGACGAGGAGCGCCGCGCGCGGCGGGTCGGCACGCTGATCGAGGATGTGCTGTCCGGCAAAACGTGGCTGCCCGAAATGATCGAGAAGCGCACCAAACCGAAGCGGGGGCAGAAGGTGTTTCACATCGCGCCGCGCGCGGAACTGCGCAACACCTTGTCGAACCGCTTTTCCGTGATCGAGGTCAAGGGATTGGACCGGCCGGGGCTGCTTTCCGAAGTCACCGGCGCCTTGTCGGACCTGTCGCTCGACATTGCTTCCGCACACATCACCACGTTCGGTGAAAAGGTGATCGACACCTTCTATGTCACCGACCTGACGGGACAGAAGATTGAGAACCCGACCCGCATGGCCGCCATCCAGGCACGCTTGACGAAGGTGATGGAGCACGGATCGCGCCCCGCGCAGAAGGCTGCAGCCGGACGGGAAGAAGCGCCGGTATGACCGTCCAGTTTCCTCACGAGGATCCCCGCCCTATGAGGATCCTCGCCGCATGAGTCTCGCCACCAAGCTGGCAACGGTTGCTTCCGGCACGCTGATGAGCCGCCTGCTCGGCTTTACGCGCGAGATGCTGATGGCGGCCGCGCTCGGCACCGGACCGGTGGCCGATGCGTTCTATGCCGCTTTCCAGTTTCCCAACACGTTTCGCCGCTTGTTTGCGGAAGGCGCCTTCAACGCTGCCTTTGTGCCGCTGTTTGCCAAGGAAATCGAGCAGAACGGCCTTGATGGCGCCCGCCGCTTCTCGGAGGAAGTGTTTGGCGTCCTGTTCACCGTTTTGCTGGTGGTCACCATCGCCATGGAACTGGCGATGCCGGTTCTGGTGGCCACGATCATCGCGCCGGGCTTTTCCGACGACCCCGCCAAGTTCGAGCTGACCCGTTCGCTCGCTGCGATCATGTTTCCTTATCTGGTGTGTATGTCGCTTGCGGCCATGATGGCCGGCATGCTGAACTCGCTCAGGCGCTATTTTGCGGCAGCCGTCGCCCCGGTTTTCCTCAACATCATCCTGATCGGGGTTCTGGCGGCCGGCTGGCAGCGCGGCTGGGACGCGACGGCCATCGGCTACGGCCTGTCCTGGGGCGTGCTCGCCGCGGGTCTGGTTCAACTCGCCATTGTCTGGATCGCCGCGCGCTTTGCGGGAATACGGCTGTCGTTTACCCGCCCCCGCCTCACGCCCGGCGTGAAGCGCCTTTTGCTGCTCGCGCTGCCCGCCGCCATCACCGGCGGCATCACCCAGATCAACCAGCTGATCGGCACGGCCATCGCTTCCACGCAAAACAGCGCGGTGTCGAGCCTCGCGCTCGCCGATCGCGTATACCAGCTGCCGCTCGGCGTGGTGGGGATTGCGGTGGCCATCGTGCTGCTGCCGGAACTTGCCCGCGCACTCAAAGCCGGAGATGACGCGGAAGCTTCGAGCCTGCAGAACCGCTCCGTGGAATTCAGCCTGTTTCTGACGCTGCCGGCCGCCGCCGGCCTGTTTGTTTTGGCCGAGCCCGTGGTGCGAGTGCTTTATGAGCGCGGTGCCTTTGCAGCCAATGGCAGCACGCCACTGGTGGCCGCAGTGCTCGCCATCTTTGCCCTGGGGCTGCCGGCCTTTGTGCTGATCAAGGCGTTCACGCCCGGCTATTTTGCGCGCGAAGACACGCGCACGCCGATGATTTTTGCGGCGGTGTCGGTGGGGCTGAACATCACGGTTGCGCTGGCAACGTTTCGCACGCTGGGCGCACCGGGAATCGCCCTTGCTTCCGCCATCGCCGGCTGGGTGAACGCGCTTCTGCTTGCGGGCCTCCTGATGCGCCGCGGTCACTACAAAAGCGATCGCGGGCTGATCAAGCGCGTGCCGCGGATCGTCCTGGCCACCCTTCTGATGGGGGTGGCGCTTTGGTATGGAGCTGGGTGGCTGGAGGGCGCCCTGTCATCCCGCGCAAGCTTCCCCGTGCAGGTGCAGGCGCTGGGTGGGCTGATCCTGGCCGGCATGGCGATTTATCTTGCCGCCACCTTCGCGTTGGGCGGCGTCGACTTGCCGACGCTGAAGCGCAACATGCGCCGCCGCCGCGGCTGATCTCAACCTTGCCCTCGCCTCTTGCGCGGGTGCGGCCGCTGGTCCATAAGCGCGCCGATTTTCACGGCACGTCCGTTTTCGCGGCTTTCGCGAAATGGCCCTCCACAAGCCACGAGGCACCATGTCCCCCTTCAAGCCGCTCGTTTTTTCCGGCGTTCAGCCCACCGGCAACCTGCATCTCGGCAACTACCTCGGCGCGATCCGCAAATTCGTGGCGCTGCAGGACGAGCATGACTGCATTTATTGCGTGGTGGACATGCATTCCATTACGGCGCAGCTGGTGCATGAGGACCTTGCCGCGCAAACGCGCTCCATCACCGCTGCCTATCTCGCCGCCGGCATCGATCCGAAAAAGCACATCGTGTTCAACCAGAGCCGGGTGATGCAGCATGCCGAGCTCGCCTGGATCTTCAACTGCGTGGCGCGCATCGGCTGGATGAACCGCATGACGCAGTTCAAGGACAAGGCCGGCAAGGACCGCGAGAACGCCTCGCTCGGCCTTCTCGCTTATCCGAGCCTGATGGCGGCAGACATCCTGCTTTACCGCGCCACGCATGTTCCGGTTGGCGACGACCAGAAGCAGCATATCGAGCTGACGCGCGACATCGCGATTAAGTTCAACAACGACTTCTCCCATCGCATCCGCGAACTGGGTGTGGGCGTGGAACTCGCCATGGGCGAGGAAACGGTGCACGGCTTCTTTCCGCTCACCGAACCCATGATCGAAGGTCCGGCCACGCGGGTGATGAGCCTGCGCGACGGCACAAAGAAGATGTCGAAATCCGATCCGTCGGATCTGTCGCGCATCAACCTGACGGATGATGCCGATACGATCTCCAAGAAGATCAAGAAGGCCAAGACCGACCCGGATGCGCTGCCGAGCGAGCTCGCGGGGCTGAAGGAGCGGCCGGAAGCCGACAACCTCATCGGCATCTATGCGGGGCTGTCCGGCCAAACACGCGAAGCCGTGATCGCCGAATTCGGTGGCCAGCAGTTCTCGACCTTCAAGCCCGCGCTGGCCGACCTGGCGGTGGACAAGCTCGCCCCGATCGCCTCTGAAATGCGCCGCATCCAGGCCGACACCGCTTATGTCGACGCCGTTCTCAAGGACGGTGGTGAGCGGGCACGCGCGATTGCCGAAGGCACCATGAAGACGGTTCGCGAGATCCTCGGGTTCCTGCAGGACTGATCACGAGATCACGCCGCTTGCCAGCCACCGGCTGGCAGGAGCTTCAATGTCTACTAAATCAATAGACTTGTTCCGGAACGGGCTCGGTGGCATGGTCACCCGGTTTGAGCCAAGGAAGGGACGTCATGGTTTCCAAACGACTGAGCCGCGAAACGGGCCACCGGCGCAAGTTCCTCGCTATCGTCGACGACACGCCGGAATGCGAACAGGCGGTGGCTTATGCGTCACGGCGCGCCAAGACCACCGGCGGGGTTCTGGTGCTGCTTTATGTGATCGACAACGCTGATTTCCAGCACTTCCTGGGCGTGGAGCAGGTGATGCGCGACGAAGCCACCGCCAACGCCAAGCTCGCGCTGGACGGTTATGCGACGCGCATCCGCACCTCGCTCAGCATCGAGCCGGAACTGATCGTGCGCGAGGGAGCGGCCAAGGACGAGATCCTCGCACATATCGAGGAAGATCAGGACATCGCCATCCTGGTTCTTGCCGCCAGTTCGGCCAAGGAAGGTCCTGGGCCCTTGGTGATGGCGACCGTAGGCAAAGGCGGCAGCTTCCCCATTCCTGTCACCATCGTTCCACAAACCCTCAGCGAAGAGGACATGGAACACCTCGCTTGATAAGCGGAGTGGGAAGGTCTATTTAGAACTATTCCAAACAGCTTCGGAGCGGAGATCCGCCATGTTTATTCAGACCGAGTCGACGCCCAATCCGGCAACGCTGAAGTTCCTTCCGGGCGTGATTGTGATGGAAGAAGGCACAGCCGACTTCCGCGACGCCGACAGCGCGCGCCTCGCGTCGCCGCTTGCCGGGCGCTTGTTCGACGTCCCGGGCGTGACGGGCGTGTTCTTTGGCTACGATTTCGTGACGGTGTCCAAGGAAGGGCAGGATTGGCAGCACATGAAGCCCGCCATTCTCGGCGCGATCATGGAGCACTTCATGGCCGGGCTCCCGGTGATGGCCAACGAAGCGGCCGGACAAGCGCATCAGGACGCCGACACGGGCGAAGAATTCTTCGACAAGGCGGACGAGGAAATCGTTGTCACCATCAAGGAACTGCTCGACACGCGGGTGCGCCCGGCGGTGGCACAGGATGGCGGCGACATTACCTTCCGCGGCTATGAAAACGGAACTGTGTTTCTGCACATGAAGGGTGCGTGCGCCGGCTGCCCCTCGTCCACGGCCACGCTGAAGCATGGCATCCAGAACCTCCTGCGCCATTTCGTTCCGGAAGTGCAGCAGGTCGAACAGGTGGTTTGAACAAGACAGTGCGGGCTGCTCAGTCAGCCTAGGCTCCAATGTCCTTTATCAGAGTTGCTGGAATGCCGAGGCTTGAGCCAGCCTCGGCCATTTTTTTGTCGCTCGTCGCGCGTTCGGCATGGGCTGTCGCGGCAATTGCAAGATGAAGCGCGGCCCCTGAGCTTCCATCCAGTTCTGCACAAGAGGCGTCGTCACCTCGCGAGAGATCAGTGCGACAATGACCGATGTGTCGAGGTAGATCTCAATAGCGATCCTCGTCCCTCATCAGCCGCACCGTTTCCACTGCGTCACGTGGAGGCTCCGGCAGGCCATCCGTGAAGGCTTTCGCCAACAAAGCACGCGATGGCGAAGCCAGACATGAAAAAGCCGGGCCCCTCCGCCCGGCTTTTTCCTTACGAACCTGGTGCTGTGTTGCCCGGACGGTTCGCGTCTAAGCCCTAGAGGACGATGACCTTCGCGCCGACTTCAGCGCGGTTGTAGAGATCAATGACGTCCTGGTTGATGAGGCGGATGCAGCCGGACGACATCGCCTTGCCGATCGACGCCCATTCAGGCGTGCCATGCAGGCGGTAACCGGTGTCGCCACCCTTGTTGAACAGGTACAGCGCGCGGGCGCCCAGGGGATTGGTCAAGCCGCCCGGCTGACCGCCCGCCCACTTCGCCAGTTCGGGCTGGCGGCCGATCATTTCGCGCGGTGGCGTCCAGGTCGGCCATTCCCGCTTCATGGCAATGCGCGCATCGCCCTTCCATTCGAAGCCTTCGCGGCCAACGCCAATGCCGTAGCGAACAGCCTTTCCGTCCGGCAACACGAAGTACAGGTGCTTGGCGGAGGTATCGACAATGATGGTGCCGGGCTTTTCCGCCGTTTTGTAGCGCACGATCTGGCGCTGGAACTCGCGTGGCACCTTGTATAGCGGCACAGCCGGGATCTGGTAGCCCATGTCGCGACGCGAGGTGTACTCACCCGTGAAGTATTGCAGGCTCCCGCCGCCACCACCGATGGAGCAGCCGGTGAGAACCGTGGAAAGAGCCAGCGTGGCGGCCAAAGCGGTGGTCTTGAATGTCATGCTGGGTCGAGTTCCGTTGCGAAGGGCAAGCGCTCGAAAGGGAGCCTGATGAGGCCGCACTTAATGCCACGCGCCCGCGATTTGCCAAGCGCCGACTGCTTCCACGCAGCAGGTCCTCGGCCGACTATGGCAAAAGGGCAACAGCAGCTTTCCCGAACCTGATGCAGAACAAAAGGGGTTCAAATCCGCTGCGAACGATGGCATGGTCCATGCATGCCCATCATTTCTTCCCGCACCCAAGCTCACCCCCTTGCCGACGGCCGTCAATCCGAGCGCGCACTGGTGATCCGGCGCGGCGTGCAACGCCTGATGGCTGCCATGGGCGCCCATGTGCTGCCGGAACTTTGCTTGTCCACCGGTCGGCGGGCAGATCTCGTAGCGCTCACCCGCGGCGGTGACGTGTGGATCATCGAGATCAAGAGTTCCGTGGAGGATTTCCGCGTTGACCGAAAATGGCCGGAATACCGGCTCCATTCGGACCGCTTCTTTTTCGCCTCGCACCCGGACGTGCCGCAGGACATCTTTCCGCAAGAATGCGGCTTCATCCTATCGGATGGCTACGGCGCGGAAATCCTGCGCGAGGCGCCGGAACACCGCCTTGCCGGCGCAACACGAAAAGCACTGATGCTGCGGATTGCGCGCGCGGGTGCCGCACGCCTGACATCCGCGGAAATGGCCGGAGTTCACATCCCCGCCCTGCAGGGCGAAAGCGAGTAGGAAAAGCGGCGAGCTACCGCGGCGCGCGCTTAGCGAGGATGCGCTGGAGGGTGCGGCGGTGCATGTTCAAGCGGCGCGCGGTTTCGGACACGTTGCGCTCGCACATCTCGTAAACACGCTGGATGTGTTCCCACCGCACGCGATCCGCCGACATCGGGTTTTCCGGCGGCGCCACGCGATCGTCGCCCGTCCGCGTCAAGGCCGCGTAGATGTCGTCGGCATCGGCGGGCTTCGACAGATAATCGATCGCACCAAGCTTCACGGCGGTGACGGCCGTGGCGATGTTGCCATAGCCGGTAAGGATGATGATGCGCGCGTCCGGCCGCTTGTCGCGAATGGCCGACACCACGTCCAAGCCGTTGCCATCCGCCAAACGGAGGTCGACCACGGCATAGGCCGGCGCATGGTGCTTGACCGCACCAACCGCTTCTTCCACGCTCTCGGCGCTGACAACGGCAAAGCCTCGCCCCTCCATGGCGCGCGCCAGGCGCGTCAGAAATGGCTTGTCGTCATCAACAAGAAGAAGAGACGCGTCGTCGCCAAGAAGCGGGTCGGCTGCGAAATCTTCAGGGGTCATTGTTTCCAGTTCCGGGTGACGGCTGAACACGAGGGCTCATCTTGTGATGACCGTGATATAAGCATCAACAGCAAAAAAACCATGCAGATCGCGTGGTTCACGCTGTTTCACCGGTGAAAAAGCGGCGCGGCCAGGTGATAAAAACGGATGCACCGAGGTTTTCATCTTCGGAGTTCCGGAATGAGACGGTGGCCCCCGACCGCTCAAGCAGGGTTTTGGCGATGAAGAGCCCAAGGCCCAGGCCACCGCCCCCCTGGTCGGAAGCCTGGCGGCTCGTCATATAGGGCTCTCCGATGCGGTGGATGATTTCGGGCGCAAAACCCGTGCCATCATCCACGATCTCGATAGCCACCTGATCAAGATCCCAGTTCCATCTGACCACCGCCTCGTGGCGGGCAAAATCCACCGCGTTTTCCACGAGGTTGCCCAAGCCGTAGATCACGCCGGGATTGCGGCGCCCGACAGGCTCGGCGCCCACCAGTTTGCCGGGTTCCAATCGGATGCCGATACCGAAATCGCGATGCGGCGCCGTGACCTCTTCCACCAGTGACGTCAGCGGCAGGCGCTTCAGATGTACCTCGCCTTCGCTGGACAGGCTGGTCAACCGCTTCAGGATTTCGCGGCAGCGCTCGCTTTGGCTGCGCAACAGCGTGACATCTTCGCGGAACCGCTCGTCGGCGCCCAGCGCGCGTTCCATCTCCTTGGCCACCAGAGCGATCGTCGCCAGGGGGGTGCCGAGTTCATGGGCGGCGGCTGCCGCCAGTCCATCCAAGGCAGACAGATGCTGCTCGCGCTGCAACACGAGTTCGGTTGCGGCCAGGGCATTACCCAGCATGCGTGCTTCTTCCGCGACCCGCCACGCATAGATTGCCGTGAAGGCAATCGTCGCGACCACGGACACCCAGATGCCGGCCACAAACACCAACGGCATTGAGAGTTCGGCGCCCTGATACCAGGGAAGCGGGAGATGCTCGAAGGCGAGAACCGTTGCGACAACACCCACCACAGCGCCCAACACCAGCGTGTAGCGGGGCGGCAAGGAGGTTGCCGAGATCACCACCGGCACGCTCATCAGGATGGAAAACGGGTTGGTCAGGCCGCCCGTCATGTAAAGCAGGCCGGCGAGCTGCAGCGCATCGAACAAGAGGATTGCCATTGCCGCGCGCGGGGCGAGGCGCTGCGTGGCCGGGTAGCGAAGGGCAAAGAAGAGGTTCAGCCAAGCGGACAAGGCGATCAGCGCAAAGCACAGGCTGACGGGCAACGGAAAGTTGAGCCAGTAAGCCACCGTGATCACCGCCAGGCTTTGCCCGATGATCGCCAGCCAGCGCAGGCGGATCAGCGTGGTGAGCCGAAGCCGGTGATATTGCTTTGTGTCCTGAAAGGGCATGAGGTTTGCCATGAGCGGTCTATGCGCCGAAGCTGATCCGGAGCCAAGCGGCTTTCGCGGCGCCGTCAGGTTCCGCGCGGCTTGGCGCGGCTGGTGGCCTGGGCGCTGGCGGGATCTTCCGGCCAAACATGCTTGGGATAGCGTCCACGCATCTCTGAGCGGACATCTGCCCAGGAGCCTTGCCAGAAGCCCGGGAGATCGCGCGTGGTCTGAATCGGGCGATGCGCCGGCGACAGAAGCTCGAGCGTGAGCGGCACGGTGCCACTGGCCACCGCCGGGTGTTCGGTCAAGCCGAACAGTTCCTGCACCCGAATGGCCAGAACGGGCCATTCGCCATCCCATCGGATCGGCACCCGGCTGCCGGATGGGGCATCGAAGTGGGTCGGCGCAATGGCGTCCAGTTGGCGTTGCAGATCGAAGGGAATGCGGCTGCGCAGCCCTTCGCTGACCGCAGCTGCCGGGATCCGCGCAAAGGATGCCTCGCCGGAAAGAAACGGCAGAAGCCAATCTTCCAACGCACTCAACAGCGCGTCATCCGAAACGTCGGGCCAAGGTGCGCCCAGGCCGCGGTGGAGCCAGCTTAAGCGATGGCGCAGCGTGGCGGCGGCGTCACTCCAAGGCAGAAGGTCCAGCCCGTGCGCGCGCAGGGCGCTTAGAACGGCCGCATCGGCCTGTGCTCCGCTCGGCGGCGGCAGCAGGCGTTCGGTCAGCACAATGGCGCCCAAACGCTCCGTTTCGCGCACCCGCACGGCGCGGCGCGCGGCATCGAACTGTGTTTCGGTGCGGCGTTCGATCGTTTCCGCGAGGGCGCCGCGAAGATCGGCTTCGGTGATTTCAGCCGCGGCCGCGACCCGTGCGTTTGCGGCAGCGCCTTGCAGGTCCGCCACCACAAGGAAGGGGGCGCGCGCCAGCGGTTCAGTCAGTTCCAAGTTGGCGCCGCGCCCGTTGGCGAGAAGAAAGCGGCCGGTTTCGCCGCGCGCCTTGGCAACGCGATCGGGCCAGGCGTGAAGCAGAAGCGGGCCCGCAGCGCGCGGCGCATCCACCGTCTGCGCTTGCCTGCCAGCGGATGCGGCCAGCCGCTTCGCCAACTGGCGGGCGGATTGCGCGCGCGGCGAGCGATCCGATCGGAAGCGCTGCCAGCGCGCATCGAGATCCACCGCATTGCCGCCCAACCCGCGTTCGGTGAGCAGAACCGCCAGTTCCGCCGCGGCCTCCGCCTGCCCGCTTTGCGCGGCTTGTGCCACCATGTGGGCCAGACGGACTGGCAAGGCGAGCTTGCGCATCGCGGCGCCCGCTTCCGTCAACCGGCCGTTCCCATCAAGGGCACCGAGGTTCTCCAGCAAGGTACGGGCTTCGGCAAGCGCGGGAGCTGGCGGCGGGTCAAGAAAAGCAAGCGCCCCGGGATCCGCCACGCCAAAGGCCGCGCAGTCCAAGAGCAGGCCCGACAGGTCCGCTTCCAGGATTTCCGGCGTGGTGAAGGGCGGCAGCGCTGGTGTTTGGCCGCTGTGCCACAATCGGATTGCAACACCGGGTTCGGTTCGCCCGGCGCGGCCGGCGCGCTGATCGGCCGAGGCGCGCGAAACCCGCACGGTTTCAAGACGGGTCAAACCGGAGGCGGGCTCGTAGCGCGGCACGCGGGCAAGGCCACTGTCGATCACCAACCGCACGCCATCGATCGTGATGGATGTTTCGGCGATTGCCGTTGCAAGCACGACCTTGCGCCGGCCGGGGACTGCGGGGCGGATCGCCAGGTCCTGCGCACGACCGTCCATGGCGCCGAACAGCGGCATCACATCGACGCTTTCGGGCAGCGAAACGAGCCGCTCGGCGGTGCGTTCAATCTCGCGCTGGCCCGGCAAAAAAGCGAGAATGCTGCCGCCTTCGGTGGCCAGCGCTTCACGCACGGCGCGCGCAACGGCATCCTCGATGCGGTCGTGGGGATCGCGCGGCTGGTAGCGGGTTTCAACGGGAAAGGCGCGGCCTTCGCTGCGGAGAACCGGCACATCGCCGAGGAGAGCGGCGACGCGGGCGCCGTCGATCGTGGCGGACATCACGAGGAGGCGCAGGTCCGGTCGCAGCGCGCCCTGCACATCCAGCGCGAGCGCCAGCCCAAAATCGCCATCCAGCGAGCGCTCGTGAAACTCGTCGAACAGGATGCAGGCGACACCCGACAGTTCGGGATCTTCCAGGATCATGCGCGACAGGATGCTTTCGGTGACAACCAGGATCTTGGTCGCGGCCGAGCGCCGGCTTTCCATGCGCATGGCATAGCCGATGGTTGAGCCCGGCTCCTCGCCGAGAAGGGAGGCCATGCGGCGGGCTGCGGCGCGGGCTGCGAGGCGCCGGGGTTCCAGGAGGAGGATCGTGCCTTCGCCGCGCCAAGGGGCATCGAGGAGGGCCAAGGGAATCAGCGTGGTCTTGCCGGCGCCAGGCGGTGCCACAAGCACGGCGGAGCTGCCGCTTTCGAGTGCCGCCAGCAGGTCGGGCAGAACCGCTGTGACCGGAAGCGCGGGCAGTTCGATCATGCGCCGATCCGCAGCAGCGTGCCACCAGCGGCATCCGCATCAGCCTGGTCATGGGTCACAAGCAGAACCGGAAGGTTGCGTGCGCGCGCTTCGGCGAAAACAAGATCGCGCATGGCCCGGCGCAGCGGTGCATCGAGCTTGGAAAAGGGCTCATCGAGAAGCAGCGCATGGGGCGCGGATAACAGGACGCGGGCCAGTGCGACGCGCGCCTTCTGACCGCCGGAAAGGGTTGCCGGATCGCGGTTCCCCAGGCCGCCGAGTTCGAACTGGTCGAGTGCGACGTCAACAGCGTGCCGACGCGCATCGCGCCCCCTGACATGGGGGGCCAAGCCGAACAGGAGATTGCCTTCCACCGTCATGTGCGGAAACAGAAGTGGATCCTGGAACAGGATGCCGGCACGCCGCTCTTCGGCCGGCAGGTCCGTGACATCGCGACCGTTGATCCAGACGCGGCCAGCGGCTTGGAAGGATGGATCGAGAAAGCCGCCGACATAGGCGAGCAGGGTCGACTTGCCGGAACCGGACGGACCCATCACGGTCAAAACCGAGCCCGGCACGACCACCTCTGTCAGGCTCACGAGCGTATGCCCGTCGAGCGCAATCGCGACTTGGTCGAGCTTCAGTTCCAACCGTTCATCCTAGACCCGCACTGCGCGGAAGCGCCGGAATACCAGCGCCGGCACGAGCGTGGCAACGAGGAAGCCAACGAAGGGCAGGATCATCTGAACAAAGGTCCAGACTCCAATCACGCGGCGATTGCCGCCGGAAGCGAGCGCCACGGCCTCCGTGGTGACGGTGGTGAGGCGCCCTGCCCCGATCAGCACCGTCGGCAGGTATTGGCCGACCGAGACGGCGAAGCCGATGGCCGCTGCCGTCAGAAGTGCGCGCAGGAGAAGCGGCATGCGCACCGTCCAGAAGGCGCGGCGGCGCGAGCGCCCAAGGCCGCGCGCGACCTGCTCGTAGCGGCGATCAAGAGAGCGCCAAGGATCGGACAAGGATAGAAAGACATAGGGCAGAACGAAGACGAGGTGCACGAACACCAGGGCGGCAAGCGTTGCCTGGAGGTCAACCGACACAAAGGCGAGCTGCAGCCCGAACAGAAAAGCGGGCTGAGGGATGATGAGCGGCAGGTAGATCATCCAAAGGGCGGCGCGGCCTGCCGGGCGGCCGCGGCGGTCCTCGTTGGCAAGGCAAAGCACAGCCAGCGCAACGGCGAGGAGCGTGGCGGACGCAGCCACGATCAGCGTGGTGAGCAGCGGGTTCGACAAGCGAGGCAGCACGCTTTCCCAACCGCGCAGGGTGAGGGATTGCGGCAGCAGGTCCGGGAAGGTCCAAAGACCGGCAATCGACCAGATGGCGAGGGTCAGAAGGCCCAGAAACACGGCGCCGGCGGAAGCGGCAAGCCCGGCGGCGGCAACAATTCGCACCGCACGGTCGTGACGAAAGCGACGGCCAGACGTCGCCACCCTGTCGCGCAGGAAAGCGCCCCCTTGTTCCAGGCCGATCCACACGAGCAAGACGCCAAGCGTGACGCCAAGCTGAAGCAGCGCGCCGGCTGCGGCGGCAAAACGCAGGGTGAGATCCGGGTCGGTGATCCATTGCAGCAAACGCGGCGCGAGGGTTGGCGGCAACGTCGGCCCCAGAATGGCTGCGACGTCGACCACGGACGACGAAAACGCGAGAACGGCAAAAATGCCCAAGCGGATCTGCCTGTAGATCGCCGGCCATAAGGCAAGGAGAAAGCCGGCCGTGCGTCCGAACCCCAACGCTGCCACCACGGCGCGGCCACGCTGCGCCTCGACCTGCGGAAGGGCGGCCAGCGTGATCAAAAGGAGAAATGGGATCTCCTTGAGCATCAGGCCCGCGATCATCGACAGGCCCCAAGAATCATTGGGGATGAGGACGTTGGGCGGGGCGGTCCACCCGGTCAGTTCAGGCGAAAGGAGGCGCGCCAGAAAGCCGGATGGAGCGATCAGAAAGGCAAACCCGAAAGCTGCGGCTGCATGGGGAACCGACAACAAGGGCGCGATCGTGCGCTGCAAGCGTTTGAAGGTGTGCGTGCCGCTCCAGCCGGCCACGAACAGCATCACCACGAAAAGGGAGCCCGCGCCGGATGCGAGGCCGATCCAGAAGCTCAGAGCCGCCGATCGCCAGACGCCCGGCATCGCAAGAAGCTGTTCGAGAGGTGCAAGGCTCGGCGTGACACCGCCCAAGGCGGGCAGGATGCCGAAGGCCGGCAGGATCGTGCCGAGGAGGCCAATCAGCACCGGCAGCCCCAGCAGCAGAACAGCCAGCGGCGGTCCGAGCCGGGTCACTTGGGCGCCTGAGAAGGGTTCAGTTGCCGGCGCCGTAGCGCCGCGTCCATTCCGCTTCGACGGCGTCCATCCAGCTCGGGTGCGGCTCGTCCAAAGCGGGCCCGAGTTCATCCGGCTTCAGGGTCGCCGGCCCAAGATCAATGGCTTCAAAGCGGGCGCGGTCTTCCGGGGTGAGCTTATCCAGCGCGAGAACTGTCGGGTCGCCCCAATAGGTTGGGTCCTGCTTGCGAGCCTGGGCTTCCGGAGAAAGGAGGAAATTCGCCGTCACCATGGAACCGGCTTTCGCGGCCGCGTTGAAAGGGATCGCTACGAAATGCGTGTTGCCGAGCGTTCCTTCCGGAAAGGTGAAAGAGCGCACCGTGTCCGGCAGTTCGCCCGCGGCAATCGCGCTTTGCGCTTCCGAGGGATTGAAGGCGAAGATGATGTCGACCTCGTTGTCGGCCAGCAGTTGCTTCATCGCCGGATAGTTCTGGGCGAAGGCCTGGCCTCCGCGCCACAGCAGGGGGTTCAGTTCATCGAGGAAGGACCACAAGGGCGCGGTCACCTCGTTGAAGGTTGCGGGATCGGCGGGCTTCGAGAGCACAGCCGGATCCTCGACGCGCTCGATGAGCACCTGCTTGAGAAAAGAGGAGCCGATGAAATCCGGTGGCTGCGGATAGGTGAAACGGCCGGGGTGGCTGCGCGCCCAATCAAGCAGTGCTGCGGAGGAGGTTGGAAGCGAGCCTGCCGCCGTGCGCGCGCTGTCGTGGAAGAAGACCAGCTTGGCCATGCCCCAAGGGCTTTCCTGGCCTTCCACGGGAACGGTGAAGTCGGTGCGGATGGTGGGCTTGTTTTCCGTGTCCGCCAGGGCAAAGTTCGGCAGCTGCTCTGCCCAGGCGTTTCCGAGCAGGAGATCCGCATCCTTCATGGCGGCGAAATTCTCGCCGTTGATCCAGACAAGATCGACGCTGCCGCCTTCTGTCCGCCCGGCGGTTTTTTCCGCCAGGACCGTGGCTACCGCGGTGGCCGTGTCTTCGAGCTTCACATGGACGAGCTCGATGTCGAAGCGGCGTTTCAGCTCACCGGCGGCCCATTGCAGGTAGGCGTTGATGTTTTCCGCGCCGCCCCAGGCGTTGAAGAAAACCTTCTGTCCGCGCGCTTCGGCAACAACTCCGTCCCAATTCCGCGGGTCCGGATCAGCAGCGGTTGCTGCCCCCGCGGTAGCGCCGAACAGGGCGGCTGCGAGAGCCAGAGCTTTGAACATGAAGGTCCTCCAGACGGCCGCAGCCGAACGCACCCACAGGTAAACCAACCGATGGGTGCGTCAACGTCCTGGCCGACAGCCCTCGTCACATTTACGCGACGGAAAGCGCCGGAAGATCCGCTTTAAGAAACTTACTCGCCGTTGTCGGCGGAGTCCGCGTTGAGGAGGCCGTAGCTGGTTTCGCCGAGCCTGTTGAACAGGTCGAGCTGCGTTTCCAGGAAGTCGATGTGGCCCTCTTCGTCGCGCAGAAGCTCTTCAAAAAGCATCTTCGTGACGTAATCGCCCAGTTCGTCGCAGATTTCGCGCGAGCGCTTGTAGGAGGTGCGGGCGTCATATTCGCCGGCAAGGTCTGCTTCCAGAACTTCCTTGACGTTCTGGCCGATGCGCAGCGGCCCGACCTTCTGGAGGTTGGGATGACCTTCAAGGAAGATGATCCGCTCGATGATGCGATCGGCGTGATGCATTTCCTCGATGGATTCTTTGCGCTCCTTCTTGGCGAGCTTCTTGAAGCCCCAGTCGTCGAGCAGACGGTAGTGCAGCCAGTACTGGTTGACGGCACCGAGCTCGAGAAACAAAGCCTCGTTAAGCCGCTCGATGATCTGTGGTTCGCCCTTCATAGCGATTGCTCCCGAATTGATCGCGCAGTCCGCGCACGCGATCGAGATGTGAAACGACATCACCCGCGTCGCTTGCAGAGCGCGCGTGGTAATTTTCGGTGACCCGAATGATCGTTTCCACCACATTTGGGAAACAGCCGCAACACCGACCGCGCTTGGCGAGGTGGTGATACACCTTTGCCGGCACGATCAGATGCCAAGGATCCGCGTCCAGGAGTTCGAGAATCGCGTTCTCGATCTCCTTTTCGGTGATGATGTTACAATGACAAACCAGCATTCCACTTCACCATTTCCCTTCGGGATCGCTCGCGGAAGCGGTCACCTTCGGTACCCTCACCTGCCTGCCCGGGAGTTGGGCGGACGGTGAAACTCGTTTTCGGCCCTAGCGCGCGCCTTCGACCTGCGTTGCGAACGTCACCTGCACCGGTTTTTTTGTGTCGACTGCGTTTGCTGGAAGCAGAAACACCGCTGCCGTCAGCACCAGCGTGGCCATGAATGCGGACAATCTTGCCGTCTTGAGCGTCACCGAAGCCTCCCGGTGAATGCGGCGGAGCGCGCGGACAGCGCCAAGCCTGCGTACGCGGGAGCGCGCGCGAAACACGGATGATCGAGATTGTTGGGAGCAGCCGGGCGCGGGTTCACGCAGCACCCCGCATGGGCGCCAGCCCGAGTTCCAGCGCACCATGGAGCGCGGCAAGGATCGACATTCTTCCTCCAATCCACCAGGTTCAAGGCCTGGACATCAAAGGCGCGCCGGATGCGCGACGCCTCATTTATGCGCCTCCAAGCCTAATCCTGTCAATGCCGCTCAGGTATAAAGCTCTTTCGAAACAAAGGTTTGGAATTATTCTAAACTGCAACTTGTTCACGCAGGCGTCACCTCAGGCCCGGCTTCCAGCTGCGGCGACGCATTGCCCGGACAAGCTCCCCGTGGCAGGTAGCAGCCTTCAGCTGTCGCGGCGTTCTGCCCGGCATTTTTCCAGGTCGTTCAGGAAACGCCATGACCAAGCGAACCACGCTGCGGCTTCCCATGTCGATTGCCGCCGCCCTGCTTGCCGCGCTTGTTGCGGGCTGCAGCACCACCGGCTCCTCCGGCGGCGGCGCGGCCGGCCCGCGGCAATTTGCCATCGCTCCGCTGCCTTATGATCGTTACGCGGCCGTCGCGGTGGATGCCAGCAGCGGCCGGATGCTTTACGGCCATGATGAAACGGCTGCGCGCTATCCGGCGTCCCTGACCAAGATGATGACACTTTACATGCTGTTCGAGCAGATGGAGAGCGGACGGGTCAACAAGAACACGATCATCCCGATTTCCGCTTATGCCGCATCGCGTCCGCCCACGAAGATGGGCCTGAAAGCCGGCGACGGCATCGATGTGGACTCCGCCGTGAAGGCGCTGGTGGTGCGCTCGGCCAATGACATCGCCACCGCGGTCGGCGAATTCATCGGTGGGTCAGAACAGCAGTTCGCCGCCATGATGACGGCTCGGGCGCAGGCGATCGGCATGCGCGACACCCGCTTCCGCAACGCGTCCGGCCTGCCGGATCCGCTGCAAACCACCACTGCGCGCGACATGGCAACGCTTGCGATGGCGTTGCGGCGCAAGTTTCCGCAATACTACGGCTACTTCTCCACCACCGAGTTCAGCTATCGCGGCAAGCAGATCCGCGGGCACAACAAGCTGGTGGGCGGTGTTTCCGGCGTGGACGGCCTGAAAACCGGCTATATCCGGGCTTCGGGCTTCAACGTCGCCACCTCCGTGACGCGCAACGGCCGGCGGATCGTCGTGGTGGTGATGGGGGCAAAAAGCGGCAATGAACGCAACGCCCATGTCGCCCAGATGATCGAGATGGCGCTGCCCGGTGGGTCCGGCAGCTTGCCCGGCGCGCTGGCCGTGCTCGACCCCGGCGCGCTGCCCGGGGTCGAACCGAACTGGGACGACTGAGGGATCAGTTCGCCGCGCCGTGATCGTGGCCCGAAGCGCCACCGTCATGACCAGCCGACTCGGCGGGCTTTGCGCCCGCGGCGTCTACCGCGAAGTCGACCTCCACAGCGCCGGCTTTTTCAAAGGTGAGCGTGCCCTTGAAGCGCTTGTCTTCTTCGGCAGGCGCCTTCAAACCCACGAACATCAGGTGATATCCGCCCGGCTCCAGCGCAACTGTGGCGCCCGGCTCGATCATGATGCCCTCGGCCAGCGGGCGCATGGTCATCACGCCGGTGGTGGCGTTCACCGCCATCTCGTGGATCTCGCCCTTTTCGGAGAGTTCCGACTTTACCGAAATGAGCCGGTCGGGCTCCGTGCCGGAATTGTGGATGGTAAGGTAGCCGGCGGCGACCTTGGCACCCGGCAAAGTGGCGCGTGACCAGGGGTGGCCGATTTCGAGCGAGCCGGCCTTGTATTCATGGGCGGTGGCAATGGAAACGGTGGTCAGGCTCACGGCAAAGATGAAGCCAGCCAGATGGCGGGCGGTTCGGTTTAAAAACATGCGAAAGGATCCTCATGAGCAGGGTCACACGACCGCTGCGTTGTGCTTCTTCTTTTGACGGCAACGATCAAATGAAAAGCGGAGGACCTCGCGCATGACGCGCGCCCTTGAGGAACAGGCGCGGCGCCGCATCCCTCGTCTGGAGTGCCAGCCTGTCCAGGATCTTGTGGCAGAAGGACAGGTCGATCGGTGTGGAGGGGCCGGTTGCAACGCTCAACTCCGCACAGCAGCTCAAAACGCAGCAACCCGGTAGCGCCCCATGTCCGGCGTGGCTGCCGTTTTCCTGCGACGGCAGACAAAGCGGATTGCCGAAGGCGTCGAGCTGGGGACCAAGCGGCGCCGCGCCGGCCGAAAAGGCACCGGCGAGCATTGACAGGACAATCAGCCACGTCACGGCCATTGCGCGCAATGCCACGACCTGACCTGCTGCGTGTGTTCTGCGGATCCCCATAAGAGCCGGTTCTATCACGAACGCCGCCGCCCCGTCATGCAGACGCGGCTGTGCTTCATTGTCACGGTGATCTCAGCGCGCACTGAAGCGGTATACGGATCGGTGTCGGTAGGCCGCCCCGGGATCAAGCCGGGCAGATGGGAAGTCGTGCCGGTTGGGCGCATCCGGCCAGGCCTGCGGTTCCAGGCAAACCGCGTCGCCGGGCCGGATGATCTGGTTGTATTTGCCGACCGTGCTGCCATCCAGCATGTTGCCCGAATAAACCTGCAAGCCCGGCTGGTCCGTCAAAAGCTGGAGCACCCTTCCGGACCGCGGATCTTGCAAGGTGGCTGCGAGGCGCGGCTCCGCCTGCGGCGCGTCGGAAAGACAAAAGCAGTGGTCGTAGCCGCGTGCGTGGAGCAGCTGCGCATTGGCGCGCCGCAGGTCGCGCTCGATCGGCTTTGCTTCACCGAAATCAAACGGCGTTCCGACCAGCGGTTCCGGGCCGCCATGCGGGATCAGGTTTGCGCCAACGGGCAAGAAGTGGGTCGCCTCAACCTGCAGGACATGAGACGTGGCTGGAGCGAGCGCTTCCACACCACCGAGATTGAAATAGCCGTGGTGGGTGAGACCCACCACTGTGGGTTGGTCGCTCGTCGCCTCGAAGGTGATGCTCACCTCGCTTTCGCCCGCGAGGCGGTAGGTCACGGACGCATGGAGGGTGCCGGGAAAG
This sequence comes from Tianweitania sediminis, assembly GCF_017813335.1. Classification (GTDB taxonomy): domain Bacteria; phylum Pseudomonadota; class Alphaproteobacteria; order Rhizobiales; family Rhizobiaceae; genus Tianweitania; species Tianweitania sediminis. The sequence goes on from NZ_JAGIYY010000011.1 coordinate 72,240, forward strand.
CCCTGGTCGCCATCGGGCGAAACAAGCGACAGGGTGACGGCGGGCTCAGCCCCCTCCTCCACCTGGTCGATCCGCCAAAGCTTCCGGTCAAAGCCTTCCGGGCCTCCATGAAGCACATTGTCGCCGTCATTGGATTCAATCGAATGGCGCTTGCCATCCAGAACAAACGCCGCACCGTCGAGCCGATTGGAAAAGCGACCGATGGCAGCGCCGAAGAACTGCCGCTTGTCCAGATAGGCTTGCGGGGCATCGTGGCCCAGCACGATGTCAGCCAAGGTCCCGTTGCGATCGGGAACGCGCAGGCTTTGGACGAGCGCACCCAGCGTCAGTACACGCATTTCCAATTTGTGCGTGCGCAGCACCACAGCTTCGACGGCATCGCCGTTCGCCAACGTTCCCCAATGCTCACGAACAATGCCGGTCATGCTGCGCTCTCCTTGCTCGCATCGGGAGTAACCACCGCGATGGTTTCGAGTGCCGAGCGGAGCGGCTGGTTCAACGGCTTGGGCCGGCGAGTCTGCCGATCCACATAAACATGCACGAAAAAGCCTTCGGCCGCGGCCGCTTCTTCGTCGTTGCGGAAAAGGCCGACCTCATAGCGCACGGAGGAGGTGCCGAGTTTCGCCACCCGCAGACCGGCATGAACGACATCCGGAAAGGCAATCTCCCCGAAATACCGGCAGCCCGTTTCCACCACGAGGCCGATCTGATCGCCGCCGTGAATGTCGAGCACACCTTTGTCGATCAGCCAGCCATTCACCGCGCTGTCGAACAGGGAGTAGTGCACGACATTGTTCATGTGGCCATAAAGGTCGTTGTCCAGCCAGCGCGTGGTGAGCAGCCGAAACGTCTTGTAGCTTTCGCGGGCGCCGCCTCCGGACATTATCGGGCTGCCCGGCGGCTAGAAGCCGGCCAGCGGAAAGCGTGGCTTTCCGGTGTGTTTCGGATCGAAAGCATGATGTTGAAGCCGAAGGCAGGGATTGTCATGGCCGGAAATTGACAAGTCGGTTGGCTTTTGTCGAGAGTGCGGCGTCACGTTGAACCGGCGGGGCGCGACCGGAACGATGCCGCAAGGCTGGCATTGGTTCTGGCACAAGGAAGCAACCGGAACGGAACAGGCATGGCAGACGCGGCGATCGAGCTCATCGGCATCAACAAGAGCTTCGGCCCCGTCCGCGCCAACCGTGACATCCACTTGGAGGTGGCGCCCGGCACGATCCACGGCATTATCGGGGAAAATGGCGCCGGCAAGTCGACGCTGATGTCGATCCTGTACGGCTTCTACCAGGCCGACAGCGGCGACATCCTGGTGCGCGGCAAACCCGTTTCCATCCAGACGCCCAATGATGCGATCGCCACCGGCATCGGCATGGTGCACCAGCATTTCATGCTGGTGGCGAACTTCACGGTTTTGGAAAACATCATCCTCGGCGCCGAAGGCAGCGCGCTGCTCACGTCGAGCATCGGCCGGGCGCGCGCCGAGTTGCGCCGGCTGGAACAGGATTATGGGCTGGAAGTCGATCCGGACGCTGTGGTGGAAGAACTGCCGGTCGGCCTGCAGCAGCGTGTTGAAATCCTGAAGGCGCTTTACCGCGGGGCAGACATCCTGATCCTGGACGAGCCCACCGGCGTCCTGACCCCACCGGAAGCCGACCATCTTTTCCGCATCTTGGCGCGGCTGAAGGACGAAGGCAAAACGGTGATCCTGATCACGCACAAGCTGCGTGAAATCATGGCCATCACGGACAATGTTTCGGTGATGCGGGCCGGCACCATGGTTGCCACGCGCAAGACGTCCGACACCACCGTGGAAGAACTGGCCGAGCTGATGGTCGGCCGGCGCGTTCTCCTGCGCGTCGAAAAGGACGCTGCAAACCCGGCTGCCTCCAAGCTTTCGGTAGAGAACCTCACCGTGCGCGATGGACGCGGCGTCGACATGGTGAAGGACGTATCCTTTGAGGTGCGCGCCGGCGAGATCGTTGGAATTGCGGGGGTGGCGGGCAACGGCCAGTCGGAACTGATGGAAACCATTGCCGGCCTTCGACGCGCGGTTTCCGGTACGGTTCTGCTCGACAACAAGCCAATCGACGTCACCGGCACCGCAGATCCCGGCGAGCTGCGCGACCGCGGCCTGGCGCATGTGCCGGAAGACCGCCACCATGTTGGATTGGTGCTTGCGTACGAGGAACAGGAAAACGCCATCCTCGGCTACCACGACCAGGCGCAATACCTGAAGGGTCCATTTCTCGACCATGCCGCGATCCGAAGGGATGCCGAGGAGAAGATCGCCAAATACGACATCCGGCCGGGCAACCCGCGCTTGAAGACAGCGAATTTCTCTGGCGGCAACCAGCAGAAGATCGTGCTGGCGCGCGAAATGGAACAGGATCCCGGCGTGCTTCTCGTTGGGCAACCGACGCGGGGCGTGGATGTCGGCGCGATCGAATTCATTCACAAGCGGCTGATCGCCATGCGCGATGCCGGAAAGGCTGTGCTGCTCGTGTCCGTGGAGCTCGACGAGATCCGCGCCCTATCCGACCGCATCCTCGTGATGTTCGACGGCCGCATCGTCGGAGAGCGCGACGGCTCGGCCAGCGAAGGCGAGCTTGGCCTGCTCATGGCGGGCGTAGAAGGGCCGGAGGCAGCGGAATGAGTGTTCCCTACGCCAAGCTGCCGCGCTGGGTGGACTACGGGCTTATCCCGCTGATCAACCTGGTTGTTGCCTTTGCCGTTGCCGGCCTGGTTGTGCTGCTTGTGGGCGAGAACCCGCTCAGTGCGGCGGCGATCATGATCGAAGGCGCGTTCGGGCGGGGGCAGAATATCGCCTATACGCTGTATTACGCGACGAGCTTCATCTTCACCGGGCTTGCCGTGGCCGTGGCGTTTCATGGCGGGCTGTTCAACATCGGCGGCGAAGGCCAGGCCTATATCGGCGGCTTGGGTGTGGTTCTGGTGGTGCTGAACCTCGACGCCGTTTTCCCGTGGTATGTGAACTTTCCGCTGGCGGTGGTGGGGGCCGGACTGGCCGGTGCGCTGTGGGCGCTGATCCCCGCTTATCTCCAGGCCAAACGCGGCTCGCACATCGTGATCACCACGATCATGTTCAACTTCATCGCCGCCAGCCTCATGGTCTACCTCCTGGTGGATGTGTTGAAGCCGCTCGGCCAGATGGCGCCGCAAACGCGCGCCTTTGCGGAAGGCGGGCAGCTGCCCAAGCTCAACTGGATCATCGAGCTGTTTGGCGCCCGCATCCGTTCCGCGCCCTTCAACATCTCGTTTCTGCTTGCGCTTGCTGCTGCCTTTGGCGTCTGGGTGCTGATCTGGCGAACCAAGCTTGGCTACGAGATCCGGACGCAGGGCTTTTCACCCAAGGCGGCGCGTTATGCGGGGATCGGCGAAGCTCGCATCATCATTATCACCATGATGATCTCAGGCGCGCTGGCCGGCATGATGGCGCTGAACCCCGTCATGGGCGACCAGAACCGGTTGCAGCTCGACTTCGTGACGGGCGCGGGATTCGTGGGGATCGCCGTGGCGCTGATGGGGCGGTCGCATCCGGCTGGTATCGTGCCGGCGGCGATCTTGTTTGGCGTGCTTTACCAGGGCGGCGCGGAAATCGCGTTCGAGATGCCGGCAATCAGCCGCGACATGATCGTGATCATCCAGGGCCTCGTGATCCTGTTTGCGGGAGCCCTGGAGCACATGTTCCGGCCGCCGATCCAGGCGTTTTTCGCGTCGCTCGGCAACCCGGCTCGAAGCAACGGTGCAGCGCGGGAGGGGCAAGCCTGATGGACTTCCTCCCGACGATCATCACGGTGCTCGACTCCACGATCCGCTTGTCGATCCCGCTGCTGCTTGCCTGCCTCGCAGGCCTTTATTCGGAACGATCCGGCATCTTCGACATCGGCCTGGAAGGCAAGATGCTGGCCGGCGCGTTTGCTGCCGGCTCAGCCGCCTTCGTGTTTGGTTCGGCCTGGATCGGGCTCGGAATGGCGATCCTTGTTGCCGTGGCTCTGGCACTTGTGCACGGCTTTGCGTCCATCACCCACCGCGGTAACCAGATCGTCTCGGGGGTTGCCATCAACTTCATCGCGGCCGGGGCCACCATTATTCTCGGGCAGGCCTGGTTCGCACAAGGCGGTCGCACCCCACAGGTCAGCGGGCCGGGCCGCTTCAACGCCGTGGAGCTGCCGGGCGCGGCCGCGCTGCGCGACGTGCCGGTGCTGGGCACGATCTATGCCGATCTTTTGTCCGGCCACACGATCCTGGTTTACCTCGCCTTCCTGACGGTGCCTGTAACCTGGTGGGTGCTTTACCGCACGCGATTTGGCCTGCGGCTGCGCGCGGTAGGCGAAAATCCGGCTGCCGTCGACACCGCCGGCATTTCCGTGCCCTGGCTGCGTTATCGCGCGGTGATCTGCACCGGCATCTTGTCAGGAGCCGCTGGGGCCTACCTCGCGCTGGCGATGAATGCGGGCTTCGTGAAGGACATGACCGCGGGACGCGGTTACATCGCGTTGGCCGCCCTGATCTTTGCGAAGTGGCGGCCGGTACCGGCGATGTTTGCGTGCCTCCTGTTCGGCTTTCTCGACGCCCTGTCGATCCGGCTGCAAGGCACGCCCCTGCCCCTTGTCGGCCGCGTGCCGGTGCAGTTCATGCAGGCCTTGCCCTATATCCTCACGGTCATCCTGCTTGCGGGCTTTATCGGCAAGGCCATTCCGCCGCGCGCCGGCGGCGTGCCTTATGTGAAGGAGCGCTGACCCAATGCCGGATGCGCAGGACCTGTTCGACGCCGCGCGCGATGCGATGACCAGGTGCTACGCGCCCTATTCCCGCTTTCCCGTGGGAGCGGCGCTGCGCACCACCGACGGGCGCGTCTTTTCGGGTGCCAACATCGAGGTTGCGTCTTATCCCGAAGGCTGGTGCGCCGAAACCACCATGCTCGGCCATTACATCATGGCCGGCGGCGGCGAGATCGCAGAGATCGCCGTTGTTGCCGAACGCATGGACCGCATCACGCCCTGCGGCGGCTGCCGACAGCGTTTGGCGGAGTTTTCGCGACCTGACACGAAGCTGCACCTTTGCGACCAGACAGGGGTGGTGGAGACCGTCACCATGGCCGAGATCCTGCCCTTCGGCTTTCGCGCGGATCTCTTGAAATGAAGCCCGCAGTGGCGCGACTGGTGCGGGACCTGAACGGACTTGCGCCTAGAGTGGCCGTTGTTCTGGGGTCGGGGCTTGGAAGCCTCGTCGATGTGGTGGAGGATGCGGTCCGCACCCCCTATGCGGAGCTGGAAGGCTTTCCTCGAAGCGGCGTGACCGGGCATCGCGGTGAGGTGGTGGCGGGCACGATCAGCGGCCAACCGGTTCTGCTGCTTTCGGGCCGTGCGCACTACTACGAGCATGGCGACGCCGCCGTTATGCGGCCGGCGCTGGAGATCCTAGCGGATCTCGGCATCCGTCATCTCGTTCTCAGCAACGCCGCGGGCTCCCTCCACCCCGACATGCCGCCTGGATCGGTGATGCTGATCAACGATCATATCAACTTTGCGGGCGTGAACCCGCTGTTCGGAGAAGCAACCGACCGCCGCTTCGTGGGAATGACGGAAGCGTATGACCGCGGCATGAGCGAGGCGATCCGCCTTGCGGCGGGCGCGGCCGGCGTGGACCTCCACGAGGGCGTTTACATGTGGTTTTCCGGCCCCTCCTTCGAAACGCCTGCCGAGATCCGCATGGCGCGGACCATGGGTGCCGATGCCGTGGGGATGTCGACGGTGCCGGAAGTGATCCTCGCGCGCTTCCTCGGTCTCCAGGTGGCCGCGTGTTCCGTGATCACCAACCTTGCCGCCGGGCTCAACCGCTCGGAGCTTTCGCATCAGGAAACAAAAGACATCGCGCCGTTCGGCGGAGCCAAGCTCGCACGCGTGCTGCAGCAGCTCTTTGCGCGCGGCGGCTTCGGTTCCTGAGGAATGCTGCCGCAGGAGATCATCCGCCGCAAGCGAGACGGGGAAAGCCTTTCGGCCGAGGAGATCGGGTTCTTCGTGGGAGGCCTGACGGATGGGCGCTTCAGCGAAGGACAAGTGGCAGCACTTGCCATGGCGATCCTGCTCCAAGGCATGAACCGGCAAGAAGCCGTGGCGCTGACGCTTGCCATGCGTAACAGCGGGGCCGTGCTCGATTGGTCGGAGCTTCCCGGCCCGGTGGTCGACAAGCACTCCACGGGCGGTGTCGGCGACACCGTTTCCTTGATCCTGGCGCCGATCCTCGCGGCCTGCGGTGCCTTCGTCCCCATGATCTCTGGACGTGGGCTGGGCCATTCTGGGGGAACGCTGGACAAGCTGGAAGCCATTCCGGGCTACCGAAGCCATCCGGACATAACCGTGCTGCGCCGCGCCGTTGCCGAGGCGGGTTGCGCCATCGTCGGTGCCACAACCGACATCGCCCCGGCCGACAAGCGGCTTTACGCCGTGCGTGACGTCACCGCGACGGTGGAATCCGTGCCGCTGATCACGGCGTCCATCCTGAGCAAGAAGCTCGCCGCGGGCCTCGGCAGCCTGGTTCTCGACGTCAAGGTCGGCAACGGCGCCTTCATGGCGGAAGAGCAGGACGCGGTCCATCTGGCGCAAAGCCTCGTGGAGGTGGCGAATGGCGCGGGTCTGGCAACATCCGCGCTGATCACGGACATGAACCAGCCGCTTGCCGCAGCCGCAGGCAACGCCCTGGAAGTTGCTGCCGCCGTCGAGGTCCTCACCGGCACGGATAAGGGTTCGCGCCTCTTGGAGGTGACGCTGGCGCTTGCGGCGGAAATCCAGGTTCTGAGCGGACTGGCACCGACTGCCGAGGAAGGTCTCCGCCGAGCCAGGCAGGTGCTCGACAGCGGCGCCGCAGCCGAGCACTTCGGCCGCATGGTGCGCGCGCTTGGTGGGCCGGGCGACTTCCTCCAACGCGCCGAGCACCATCTTCCCCGGGCGCCGGTCGTGCAGCCGGTGCTTGCCGAACGCGCTGGCTATATCGGCTCAATCGCCACGCGTGACATCGGCCTTGCTGTTGTTTCGTTGGGCGGAGGGCGTCAAAAGCCCGCGGATCTCGTGGATCCCGCAGTCGGCTTTTCGCACCTGCTGGCTCATGGAAGCGCAGTGGAAGCAGGACAACCGCTGGGCTTCGTGCATACCCGCGACGCGGACAGGGCAGCGGAAGCGGCGGCAGCGCTTCGGGCAGCCTACCGGATCGGAGCGGAAGAACTCCAGCCAAGAGCGCTCGTGCTGCACCGTCTGGGCGCTTGACGGCTCGGTCTGGAAATCTGAGTGGGCAAGTGCTCGATTTCTGGAGTGACGCTGGCAGCGCTAACTGCCGACGCCATTTTCCTAAGATTGTTACGAACAAGTCCCGGATGCGAACACGCCGGCCGCTCCGGATCTTTCGTATGTCTAGGGGTGAAGATGGGACAAACCATCGCTCACCTCCAGTTCGGAACAAAGCGGTTGCCTCGGCGGGAGTGGCTCATCCTCTCCGGTACGCCGCTGGCTGGCGCTCTGGTCCTGTCATGAAGACGGCAGCTTCGCTGGAATTTGCCTGAAGGCTACTGCTCGAGAACCATGCCGCCGGCTTCCACGCGGTAGCGGGTGATCTTCTGCAGGAAGCTCATGCCCACGAGCGTACCGCTCAGCGCCTTGTCTTCCAGAACCGCAGCCTGAACGTCCTTGACATGGATCTTGCCGATCTGGATCTCACGGATAACCGCCGCCGCAGCCCGCGCCATTCCGTTGGCAGTTTGGACCCGATAACTGAAATCACTTGGCTTCAGCGACAGACCGATACGACGCGCCGTGCTTTCATTGATGGCCACCAGCGTCGCGCCGGTGTCGATCATGGCTTCCGTGCTGCGCCCGTTGAGCCGGAAGTCAGCGGCAAAATGGCCGCGTTCATCCGCTTCCACGCGCACTTTACGTCCTTGCAGCATTTCTTCCGGGGTTTTTTCGACGATCACGACCTTCGGCGCTGCCGCGGCGATCACCGGCTCGACTTCCTTCGCAGAACGATCAAAGAAGCTCGCGAAAAATTCTGGGTTCGACTGGTAAAGCAGCGGCACGGATGCCGCCACGCCTACAAAGGTGCTGACTAGGACAAGTTTCATCGACATGAGCGCTTTCTCCCGCTCCTGCATCGCAAGCACGGGTCGAAACCGCGTTAACAGCGCGGGAAAGCTCTTTTCGTCCTGAAGAAAAGGTAAATGCTATTTGGTGCCGTACATACGGTCGCCCGCGTCCCCCAGGCCGGGAACGATGTAGCCTTGCTCGTTGAGCCTTTCGTCGATGGATGCGGTGAACACCGGAACATCCGGATGCGCTTTGGTGAAGCGCTCGACCCCTTCCGGCGCCGCCAGCAGGCAAACGAACCGCAGATTGGTGGCGCCGCGGCTTTTCAGCTTTTCCACGGCAGCAACAGCGGAGTTCGCCGTTGCCAGCATCGGATCAACCACAATCACCAGACGATTCTCGAGGTCGCTTGGTGCCTTGAAGAAGTATTCCACGGCTTCGAGGGTGTCGTGGTCGCGGTACAAACCGACATGAGCGACGCGCGCGGCCGGCACGAGGTCCAGCATGCCATCAAGCAAGCCGTTGCCAGCCCGCAGCACGGACGCGAAAACCAGCTTCTTCCCTTCCAGCGTGGGTGCTTCCATCTCTTGCATGGGCGTTTGGATTACCTTGCTGGTGAGTTCGAGGTTGCGGGTCACCTCGTAACATAGCAGCAGCGAGATCTCGCGCAGCAGGCGTCGGAAGCTCGCCGTCGAAGTGTCCTTCGAGCGCATGATGGTAAGCTTGTGTTGCACAAGCGGATGATCGACGACTGTGACGCCCTGCATGGTGAACTCCGAACCGACTGCTTCTTTTCTCGATTAACAGACCGGCGCCGGGCTGAGAAACCAAAAGCGAGCCTTGGGTCACAGCTTTCGCGCAGAAGCGGATCGGGCAGCCGGCTTGGGGACGCGCGTGAGGAGTTGCGCCCTAGTTTTGCGATCCACGAAGGCTGCCTCGACCGCAGTTTGCGTGAAACTCGTCAGCGTCCGCTCGTCGAAGCCGAACGCGCGTCGTGTCGCCTCATATTCCCCTGCCAGCGAGGTGCGGAAGAAGGGAGGATCGTCCGAGTTCAGCGTGACCCGGCAGCCCGCCTGCAGAAGCCGGGGCAATGGATGGTCCGCGAGGCTTGGAAATACGCCCAAAGCGATGTTGGAGCCGGGACAGCATTCCAGCACCACGCCTTCGTCGGCGATACGCTTGACGAGGTCGGTGTTCTCCACCGCGCGCACCCCATGGCCGATGCGCGACGGCCGCAGGTGATCAAGTGCGGCGGCCACACTCTCCCAGCCGCCGAATTCACCCGCATGCACAGTGATGCCCAGGCCAGCTTCCCGCGCGATCTCGAAGGCTCGAACGAAGTCTTCCATATCCCCAACGCGCTCGTCACCGGCCATGCCAAACCCCGCAATCAACGGGTGGCGGCTGCGCGCCGCGAAACGTGCGGCTGCTTCCACGGCTTCAACACCGAAGTGGCGCACGCCAGTAACCACCATGCGGCTTTCGATGCCGGTTTTCGCCGCCGCCCGCTGCATGCCTTCAGCAAGGGCGCGGATATAGGCTTCGGGCGAAAGCCCTGCCTTGCGTGCATGATCGGGCGAAACAAAGAGCTCGGCATAGATCGCTCCGTCGCGCGCGAGGCTCGAAAGATAATGATCGGCAAGGCGCACATAATCGTCTTCGCTGCGAAACAGGCCTGCCACGACATCATAGGCGGCCAGGAAGCTCGTGAAATCGTGCCAGACATAGCCGCCGTCGCGAACAAGGGCGGAGAGATCGACGTTGTACTTGCGAGCTTGGCTCACAGCGAGGTCCGGGGACGCTGCGCCCTCGATATGACAATGGAGTTCCGCCTTGATCGGCAACCGCTCTTCCTTCGGCGCCAACAGCGGCGCGTCTCTTCATCGCGCTCCTAAACGTAGCGCGCCGGTCCTGACTGGGCTATGGTCCGGCCGACCTTGAGGATCAAAAACATGTCAGACCAACGCGCCACCGCAGCGGGCGAAATGAACCAGTCCTATGGGTTCCGCGCTGTCGGCGACGGCGAAAAGCAGGCGCTTGTGAACGACGTCTTCCATAAGGTCGCACAGCGCTACGACATCATGAATGACCTGATGTCAGCTGGCCTGCACCGGGTCTGGAAGGACGCTCTGGTGGCGGCTCTGAACCCGCCGAAACGCGGTGACTTCCACTTGCTCGACGTTGCCGGTGGCACGGGCGACATCGCTTTTCGGGTGATCGACGCCTCGCACGGCCATGCACAAGCGACGGTGCTCGACATCAACGGCTCCATGCTGGGCGTGGGCCAAGATCGGGCGAACAAGCGGCACCTCGCCGGCAACACCACCTTCGTGGAAGCCAATGCGGAAAGCCTGCCCTTCCCGGACCTTCATTTCGACGCCTATACGATCGCCTTCGGGATCCGGAACGTGCCGCATATCGACGTGGCGCTCCGCGAAGCCTTTCGCGTGCTCAAGCCCGGCGGCCGGTTTCTGTGCCTGGAATTTTCCGAGGTCGAAATGCCGTTTCTCGAGAAAGCCTATGAAGCGTGGTCGTTCAACGCGATCCCGCGCATCGGCAAGGCGGTTACCGGCGATGGCGAGCCTTACCAGTATCTCGTGGAGTCGATCCGCAAATTTCCGAACCAGGAAAACTTCGCGGCGATGATCCGCTCCGCCGGCTTCGAGCGTGTGACCTACCGCAATTATTCAGGCGGGATCGCAGCGCTGCATTCAGGCTGGAAGCTTTGACGACGCGCATCCGATGAGCACGCCTGCCGCTTATTTCCGGCTCCTGCGGGCCGGCTGGATCCTGTTGCGCGAGGGCGTCTTCGCCGCTTTGCCGGGACATGACCTGGAAGGCATGCCGCAGCGCGGCTGGCGCGTGGCGCAGGTGCTGGCGCGCCGACGCGCACCCGGCGAGCGATCGCAGCGCCTGATCCGCGCCGTGGAGCGACTTGGCCCTTCATACGTGAAGCTCGGCCAGTTTCTGGCCACGCGGCCCGATGTTGTGGGCAGCGAACTTGCACTCGATTTGACCGAGTTGCAGGACCGGATGCCGACCTTTCCGGATGCGCAATCGCGGCTCATGATCGAAGGATCGCTCGGGCGATCCGTGGATGCGCTTTTTACGCGTCTGGAACCCCCGGTTGCGGCCGCATCCATCGCGCAGGTGCATCCGGGCGAGATCATCGATCCGCTTGGCGGCCGCAAGGTTGCCGTGAAGGTGATCCGTCCGGGCATCCGGCAGCGCTTTTATGCCGATCTCGACAGCTTCTTCCTGGCCGCACGGTTGCAGGAGCGGTTCATCCCCTCCACCCGGCGCCTGAAGCCCGTCGAGGTGGCGCAAACGCTGGCGCAAACCACCAAGATCGAAATGGACCTGCGGCTCGAAGCCGCCGCGCTTTCCGAGATCGCAGAAAATACGCGCAACGATCCCGGCTTCCGGGTGCCGGCGGTGGACTGGGAGCGCACCGGGCGCGACGTGCTCACGCTGGAATGGATCGACGGCGTGAAGCTCAACAACGTTCCTGCCATACGCGCAGCCGGGCACGACATGGAAGCGTTGGCCGTGACCCTGATCCAGTCCTTCCTGCGCCACACGCTGCGAGACGGCTTCTTTCATGCCGACATGCATCCCGGCAACCTGTTCGTGGAAGCGGACGGCACGCTGGTTGCGGTGGATTTCGGCATCACCGGACGGCTGGGCAAGAAGGAGCGTCGTTTTCTGGCGGAGATCCTTTATGGCTTCATCACGCGGGATTATCGGCGGGTGGCGGAAGTGCATTTCGAGGCCGGCTACGTGCCACACCGGCATGACGTGGCCTCCTTCGCGCAGGCCATTCGCGCCATCGGCGAGCCGATCCATGGCCAGCCGGCCGAAACCATTTCCATGGGCAAGCTGCTGACGCTTCTGTTCGAGGTCACCGAACTGTTCGACATGCAGACACGGCCCGAGCTGGTGATGCTGCAAAAGACCATGGTGGTGGTGGAAGGTGTTGCCCGTTCGCTGGACCCCGCCTTCAACATGTGGCGGGCTTCGGAGCCGGTGGTTTCAAGCTGGATCCGCGACAATCTGGGGCCGCGCGGCCTCCTTTCCGATGCCGAAGACGCGGCAAAGGCCTTCGTGTCGCTGGCACGCCAGGCACCGGAGCTTGCGGCCCGCACTGAGCGCCTTTCGGCGGAAATCGACAAGATGGCGGAGAACGGACTACGGTTCGACATCGAGACCGCGCGCGCCATCGGCCGCGAAGAAGCCCGACACACGCGTTGGGGTCGTGCGGCGCTGTGGGTCGGCGCGCTGGCGCTGGTCTGGATTGCGGTTCAGGTGAGCTGAGAAGGGAGTCCGCCTGATGCCTACCGAGCAGACACTAACGGGAAAGCGCATCCTCCTTGTCATCGGAGGCGGGATCGCCGCCTACAAGAGCCTCGACCTGATCCGACGCTTGAGCGAGCGCGGCGCTGCGGTTCGCTGCATCATGACAGGGGCAGCGCAGCACTTCATCACGCCGCTTGCGGTTGGGGCGCTTTCGGCGGACCACGTTTTCACCGACCTGTTTGATCGCCAGGACGAGCAGGATGTCGGCCACATCAGGCTCGCGCGCGATTGCGACCTGATCGTGGTTGCACCCGCCACGGCCGATCTGATGGCCAAGCTTGCCCAGGGGCACGCCAACGATCTGGCTTCCGCCGTGCTGCTCGCTGCGAAGGCTCCGGTTCTGATGGGCCCTGCCATGAACCCGCAGATGTGGGCGAACCCGGCAACACGGCGCAACCGGCAGACACTCGCCGGCGACGGGATCCATTTCGTGGGCCCGAACAGCGGCGAGATGGCGGAAAAGAACGAAGCGGGCGAAGGCCGCATGGCCGAGCCGCTGGAGATCGTTTCCGCCATAGAAGATCTGGTGAAAGGACCGTCGAAGTTGCTCGCCGGCCGGCGCATCATCGTGACCTCCGGCCCGACCCACGAGCCGATCGACCCGGTGCGCTACATTGCAAATCGCTCGTCCGGCAAGCAGGGCCATGCGATCGCGGCGGCGCTTGCGCGGCTTGGCGCAGACGTGCGGCTCGTTTCAGGGCCGGTCACGATCCCTGATCCGGCAGGCGTTTCCACCACGCATGTGGAAACCGCGCGACAGATGCAGGCCGCGGTTGAAGCGCTTCTGCCAGCAGAAGCTGCGATCATGGTGGCGGCCGTGGCCGATTGGCGCAGCGAGACCGAAACCAATGAGAAGATGAAGAAGGGCGCAGGCGGACCGCCCAGCCTCCAGATGGTGGAGAACCCCGACATCCTCGCCGGCATCGGACATCATGCGCAGCGGCCGACGCTGGTGGTGGGGTTTGCGGCGGAAACACAGGATGTTCTCGCCAACGCGGAAAAGAAGCTCGCCAAAAAGGGTGCCGACTTCATTGTCGCCAATGACGTTTCGCACGACAGCGGCATCAATCCGGGTGGCGTCATGGGCGGCGCCCGCAACCGGGTGAAGATCGTCAGCCGCGACGGCGTGGACGAATGGCCTGAAATGGACAAGGACGCGGTTGCCGAAAAGCTCGCCGACCTCGTGGCCCGTCATTTGAACACGACTACGGTGTGATGACCCAGGCTCCTACGCTCCATACGCAACGTTTGACCCTGCGTGCTTATCGCCTCGAGGATTTTCCTGCCTTTGCTGCGATGCGTTCCGACCCTGCTGTTATGGCGCATATCACCGGCGGCGTCAGGGGCGAGGAGGATGCCTGGGGCCGCTTCATGCGCAACTTCGGCTTTTGGCAGGTGCTCGGCTTCGGCTATTGGGCGTTGACGGATCGGGACACCGGCACCTATGTCGGCCACGCCGGCTTCCACGAGATGCGCCGCGACCTGATGCCGTCGATCCGAGGCACATTGGAAGCGGGCTGGATGATGACGCCGGCCGTGCAAGGCAAAGGCGTGGCGACGGAGGCCATGCAGGCTGCGCTTGCCTGGGCGAGCGGCACCTTCATGGACAAGCGCATCACCTGCTTCATCGACCAAGACAACGACGCATCGCGCCGGGTTGCGGCGAAGCTCGGCTTCACCGAGCTGGCGCCTTCCACCTATGGCGGCAAAGCGGTGACCATCTTCGAGTGGACCAGATCCTCTCACCGTCCCGCTGCAGGCGCACCCTAACCGGCTCAGATTTTCTGCCGAGCCGGTTTGCGCGTTTGTTGCGCGCGGTCAGGCTCCGGGTCGGTCGCTTGCAGGTGCGCTGCCCCCAAAGCGCTGAGCGTAATCCTTTTCCAAACGCTCGATGTTCGACCAGAAGCCCTTGGTGCTGCGGTTGTTGAGAAGATCCTCCAGAACCTGCAGATGCGCATGCCAGCCACTCGACACGTTGAGCATCTGCCCGGCGTCGCGCAGTCGCTGATGCGTCAGCACAAGAAGGACCTTGTCGCCTTGTTCCGCCAGGTCGAAGGTGACTTCGGACAGGCCGGGGGCGGCCGGCCAGGTGTAGGACAGGCGATGTGGCGGCTCAAAGACCGTCACTTCCACTTCGAAGCCCATCGTGCCCTTGTCCATTTCCTTGTATTTTTCGGGCGTCGGCTCGTCGGCGAAGTTGGCGTGGTTGAACAGCAGCCGGGTCTTGGAGCCGACCTGCGGCCCCATCGCGCCCGCGGCAAACCAAAGGCGGCGCTTGTCCTCGTCCACCAGATAAGACCAAAGGCGCTCGATAGGTCCGGGCATCAGTCGCTCCACCCGGATGGTGTCGCTTGAAAGCTTTTGCACGGGTAAAAGGTTGATTTCCTGCGCATGCATGGGTGTTGCTCCCGTTTGAGGTGACGTTCAGGTCAGTTCTCGCTCCAAAGAAGCGAGCATCATCGTCCAGCCTTCCTTGGCCGGCTCGATCCATTCCGCGTTGCCAGCGTCCATCTCGTTGGTGAGCGTCAGGACGCAGCCGGCACCATCCGGCTCAATCTCGACCGTGACGCGATCGTGAAGTGGACTGAACTGCGGGACCGCGAAGGTGAAGACCAGCAAGTGCGGCCGCTCGATCGCGAGGTAAGTGCCGACATGCGTGATGTCGCCGTCCGGGCGATGATCCACCAGCTTGAAGGCGCCGCCAACGCGGCCGTCGATTTCGCAAACCGAGATCTTCGTGTCGGTTGTGGTAAACAGCCAGCGGCGCGCGATGGCAGGATCAAGCCAGGCGTCGAAGACGCGTTCCGGCAAAGCGTCAAAGCGGCGGGATACAACAACGCGTACGGTTTCCGTCATCGGCTCGCTCCTCCGTTTGCTTGTTCATCTTCTTCGCGCAGCAGCGTTTCCAGAGCATCCAGACGCTCGTTCCAGAAGCGCTCGTAGTGCTTGAGCCAGTTATCCGCTTGTTTCAGCCGCTCGGCTTCCAGCCGGCAGAAGTGGACGCGGCCCTCAATGCGCCTGCGAACAAGCCCCGCGCCTTCCAGCACCCGGATGTGCTTGGACGCACCCGCAAGGCTCATCGCGTGCGGCGCGGCAAGATCGCTCACCGTCTTCTCGCCTTCGGTCAGCCGCTGCAGCATGGCGCGGCGCGTGCGATCCGAAAGGGCATGAAAAACCCGATCCAAAGTGACGTGCTGTTGCTCAACCATGTAGTTTACTATCTGCGTTCTCAACTCGATTGTCAACCATTTGGTTTATCGTTTGCGCAAAGAAAAAGGCCGGCTGTCAGCCGACCTCTTCACGATGCCTCAGGCGCTGGGCTGCCTGGTCTTGCGCAGGTAAGGCAGCACCCGCTCGAAAGAGCCGAACTTCTCGTTGGCTTCCTCGTCTGACACCGCTGCCGTGATGATGACGTCGTCGCCGTTCTTCCAGTTGGCGGGCGTCGCGACCTTGTGCTTGGCCGTGAGCTGAATGGAATCGATGGCGCGCAGGATCTCGTCGAAGTTGCGGCCCGTGGTCATCGGATAAGTGAGGATCAGCTTGATCTTCTTGTCCGGCCCGATCACGTACACGGAACGGACCGTAGCATTGTCCGCCGGCGTGCGCCCTTCGGAACTGCTGCCTGCTTCAGCCGGCAACATGTCATAGAGCTTTGCAACTTCGAGGTTCTTGTCGCCGATCAGCGGGTATTCCACCGCATAGCCCGTGGCGGTCTGGATGTCCTGCTTCCATTGGCCGTGGCTTTCCACCGGATCCACCGAGATGCCAATGATCTTGACGTTGCGCTTGGCGAACTCGCCTTCGAGGCCAGCCATCGTGCCGAGTTCGGTGGTGCAAACGGGCGTGAAGTTCTTCGGGTGGGAAAACAGAACGCCCCAGCCGTCGCCGATCCAGTCATGAAAGTGGATCTGGCCCTGCGTGGTTTCGGCCGTGAAATCTGGGGCCGTGTCGTTGATGCGCAATCCCATTGAAAACCTCCGGAAGCTTCGATGATGCAGAGAAATCGCTGACACCCTATATAGGTCGCCGCCGCTTTTCCTGCGAGGCAGGGCCCACGCGGCGACTGCCGGTTCGGCAAACTTGAATCCGCCTCCAGCGGCGTTTTTGAGAATGCTATTCCGCGAGGCGTTCCACAGACCTTCTTCTAGCGAAAAGAACCCATCATGACCAAAACCGACGGTGAACGCCTTGTGGATCTTGAACGGCTGGCTGCCGAGCAGGAGCGGGTGATCGGCGAGCTTTCCGGAGAACTTGCCGAGCAATGGAAGGTCATCACGGCTTTGCAGCGCAAGCTAGACCTGCTGACCGACCGTTTTCTTGCCTTGGAAGAGCAGACCGCACCGGACGTGCCGGTGACCAAACCACCGCACTGGTGAACCGGCTTCAGAGATTTACCTCGCTCCGGAACCTTGTCGAGTTCCGATCATTCTTTCCGATGACGAGGAGGATCAGGGGCCTGCAATGATTGACGACGTCATGCGCTTCGACCGCCGTGCGGCACTGGCACACGACAGCCTGCTCGGCAGGCTGGATGGACGCGACAGCATGCGCCTTGACCGGCAGTTCAGCTTCGATCCATCCTTCGAA
This sequence comes from Tianweitania sediminis, assembly GCF_017813335.1. Taxonomy (GTDB): domain Bacteria; phylum Pseudomonadota; class Alphaproteobacteria; order Rhizobiales; family Rhizobiaceae; genus Tianweitania; species Tianweitania sediminis. The sequence goes on from NZ_JAGIYY010000011.1 coordinate 89,279, forward strand.
AGCACGGTTGTTGCCCTTGCAGACCGGTTGCGGCGAGCCGAGCCGGATGTTTCGGTTGCAGATCTCCTGCCAGTCGTGGCTGATGAAGAGTGGCGTCGCCGGACACGCGGGCTTTGCCGCCTTTCGCAACCCGGCGGCTGGCGAAAACGCGCGTTTTGGCCTGCTAATGACCGTGGTTCACCGACTTGGTCTGCAGGCGCCCCGAAGAAGCATTCCACCTTGGGCGTTTCCCTTGTGGCGTTCACGATTGGCTTTGCCCTGACCGGTGCCGCCGTCCTGGTTATGGCGCCGGAAGCCGGCCCTTTGGCGACATTGCTGCAGTAGCCGCCGCCGCTACTGGCCGTCGAAAACAGGCGGTCGGCGCTCGGGCCAGTTTGTCGCCTCGTGGTAGGCCTGCCCGAGTTGCAGAAGTCGGAGATCGTTCCCCCGCCGCCCGATCAGTTGCATGCCCATCGGCAGACCCGTTGGCGAGAAGCCGGCCGGCACGTTCAGGGCGGGCAGGCCGACAAGAGACGCCGGCACCACCACCTCCATCCAGCGGTGATAGCTGTCCATTGCTTGATTGTTGATCGCACGCGGCCATGTCCATTCGGCCGGAAACGGGAACACCTGAGCCGACGGCAGCACAAGCGCGTCGAAGCGGTCGAACACCCGTGCCGCTGCGGCGAACCACTGCGATCGCAGAGCGCTGGCCGCCTGGATCTCCTGCGCGGTGAGCCGCTGCCCCCGTTCGATCTCGTAGATCGCTTCCGGCTTCAGGAGTTCCCGCTGCGCGGGATTGTCCCAATGCGCACGCAAGGAGCCGGACACCGCGAAAGAGCGCAGCACCGTCCAGGATTGCCACAGAGCGTCGGCTGGGAATGGAGCCGACACGGGCTCGACCTCCGCCCCCATGTCGTCAAAGACCCGAAGCGCTTCCTCGCACAGAGGCAAGATGCCCGGCTCGATCGGGTAGGCACCGCTCCAATCGCCCAGCCAAGCAATCTTCCGACCCTTAATCTTGGCGGAAAGGTGCGGCGCAAAGGCTTCCGCTTTCGGGAGGGAATGGGGGTGCTCGGGATTGTGGCCCGCCAGCGTATCCAGCAGTCGCGCGAGATCCGACACGCTGCGCGCCATCGGGCCGTCGGTGGAAAGCTGGTGCAGGAAGGTCTCGCCATCCGCATCCGCCGGGACGCGGCCATAGCTCGGACGCATGCCATACACGTTGCAGAAGGCGGCGGGATTGCGCAGCGAGCCCATCATGTCCGACCCGTCGGCGACCGGTACGAGGCGGGCCGCCAACGCGGCTGCCGCGCCGCCCGATGAGCCGCCGGCGGAGCGTGTGTGGTCATAAGGATTGCGTGTCACACCGTGAACGGGATTGTAGCTGTGCGAGCCCAGCCCCCATTCCGGCGTGTTGGTTTTGCCTATGAAGATGGCGCCGGCTGCACGCAGGCGAGCCGCCAGCAGATCATCTTTCTTGGGAACGTGATCGGCAAAGATCGGAGAGCCATGGGTGCTGCGCAGCCCCGCCGTGTCCACGAGGTCTTTCACCGCGATGGGAATGCCGTGCAGCCAGCCCTTTGACTGTCCGAGCGCCAGAGCGGCATCGGCCGCTGCAGCTTCGTTCAGCAGGTCTTCGCGCTGACGCAGCGAGACGATGGCGTTGATTGCGGGATTGCGTCCACCGATGCGGTCGAGAAACGCCGCCATCACCTCTACGCAGGACAGGTCGCCTGTTGCAAGGGCGGCGGACAGGCTGGATGCGTCCCGGTCGGCGATGTCAGTCATGATCTGCCAAAAAGAAAGCGCGCGGCCGGTCCAGCCGCGCGCCTGCTGATGTTACTTGCTTACTTCCGTCCAGATGCGGGTGTAGAGCTGCGACACTTCGGGCGAACACTGCTCGAGGAACTCGCCGGCATCCTCGTATTCCGCCGGGATCACCAGTTCCGGTGCATCCTTCATTTCCGGCGGCATGTATTGTTCAGAGCCCGCGATGCCATTGGCATATTTCGCATGCGCCGAGATCAGGGCGGCGTTTTCCGGATCCATGATGAAGTTCATGAAGAGCTTCGCGTTTTCCGGATTTTTGGCATCCTTCAGGATCGCGACGCTGTCCATGAAGATCGGGAAGCCTTCCTTCGGGAAGCCGAACTTGATGTCCGGGTTTGCCAGGCGCGAGCGCATGATGGCGCCGTTCCAATAGTAAACGGCCGAGTAGTCACCGCGTGGCAGCTTCTCGGTGACACTGTAGTCCATGGCCAGCCACTTGGTCTTGGCTTCCACGAGCTTGTCGCGCACCTTCTTAAGGAGTTCGCGGTCTTCGGTGCACCAGTCGCCGCCCAGATACTTGATCGTGGCGAACATCACGTCGGTCATTTCCGGTTCGACGTTGATCTTGTTCACCAGTTCCGCCGGCGGATCGAGGAATATCGCGGAGGTATTGATGTCGCCATCATACACGCTGGTGTTCACGCCGATGCCCGAAAAGCCCCACTGCCACGGCACGGAATAGTGGCGGCCCGGATCCCACGGCACGTCCACCCAGCGCTTGTCGACGTTCTTGAAGTTCTCCATCTGGTCGGGGCGGGCTTCGAGAAGGAGGCCTTCCTTCACCCAGATCGGGATGTAGTTCGCGGAGGGAACAACGATATCGAAGCCGTGACCGCCAGCGCGTACCTTGGCGAGCGCCGTATCATTGGAGTCATAATCGGTGACGGTCACCTTCACACCATGTTCGGCCTCGAACTTCTTCAGAAGCTCGGGATTGGTGTAGTCACCCCAATTGTAGATGTTCAGTTCACCCGCAGCCTCGGCTAGTCCGGCACTCGCAGCCAGCGCAGCCGCGGCAACAACAGCCTTCCACATGTGTTTCATAGAGGTTCTCCACTCCATTGGTTCAGGCTTTCTGCCTGTTGATAAAAAAGAAAGCTGTCACGATCAGCACCGAAAGGGCAAGGAAAAGCGTGGCAATCGCGTTGACCTCGGGCGTGATCACGCGCCGCAACTGACCCAGCATGTAGGTCGGCAGCGTGTCCTGGCCGCCGGATTTAACGAATTCCGTGATGACGACGTCGTCCAGCGAGATCACGAAAGCCAGCATGAAGCCAGCGACGATGCCCGGTTGCAGCAGCGGCAGGGTGATGCGCCGGAAGGTCTTCCAGGGCGTCGCGTAAAGGTCGGCTGCCGCGCTTTCCAACGCGAGATCCATGTTTTCGAGCCGCGCGCGCACCGGCAGATAAGCAAAGGGAATGCAGAACGCCGTGTGGGCGAGGATCAGGTAGCCAAGGCCGGAATAACCGGTCCAAACCTTGACCTGTGAAAACACGATCAGCAGCGCGACGGCCGTGACGATTTCCGGCACCATCAGCGGCTGGTTGATCATCGCATATTTGAAGGTAAGGCCGCGGTATCGCCGCGTGCGCGTGGTCGCCAGCGCGGCCATGGTCGCGGCAATCGTGGCGAAGGTGGCAGCGAACGCAGCGATCACCAAGGAGCGCCAGGCCGCCTGCTTTACCGCGTCGTTGTTTGCCGCCGCCACGAACCAGCGCAACGAAAAGCCTTCCCAGTTTGCGAGCGACTCGCCCTCGTTGAAGGCATAGATCACCAGTATGGCGATCGGCAGGTAAAGGAGCACGAAAGTGACGATCGCGATCGTTGCGAAGCCCGTCTGTCGCTTGACGTCGAAATACCTAGCCATGACCGGTGGCTCCCGAACGCGATGCGTTGCGCACGTAAAACAAAAGCGCGACCATGACGATCACCATCAGCGTGATCGACAAAGCAGCCCCCAGCGGCCAGTTGCGACCAGCGCCGAACTGCAACTCGATCAGGTTGCCGAGCATCATGTTCTTGCCGCCACCCAGCACCCGCGGGGTGACATAGGCGCCGAGCGAAGGAATGAAGACGAGGATCGAACCGGCAACGAGGCCCGGCTTCACCAAGGGCAGGATGATGCGGCGGAGAACGGCGAAGCGGCCGGCATAAAGGTCGTAGCCCGCTTCGACGAGGCGGAAATCGAGCCGCTCCATGCTGGCGTAAAGGGGCAGCACCATCAAAGGCAGGTAGACATAAACCATGCCGAACAGGATCGCCCAGTCGGTGTAAAGGATCTGGATCGGCTGGTCGATGACGCCTAAGGCCTGCAGCAGCGTGTTCACCACGCCCTCGTTGCGGATCACTTCCTGCATTGCGAATGTGCGGATCAGAAGGTTTGTCCAGAACGGAATGGTGATCAGGAAGACCCACACCTCGCGGGTGTGACGGGGGCGGGTCGCAATGAAATAGGCAGTGGGAAAGCCGAGGATCAGGGTCGAAACGGTGGTGATCAGCGACAAGCGGATGGAGCGCCAGAAGATCGACAAATGCGCATCGGCATAGGTTATCGTGTCGTCAAAGATGTCGCGCTGGAAGAAGACGTTGAACCAGCCTTCGCTCGAGAACTCGCCGAAGCGGACATCGCCGTAATCGCCGCGCACCATGACGGAATAAGCGAGCATCACGAAGAGCGGCCCAACAGCCGCAACGAAGATGATGATCAAGGCCGGCGCGGACAGGAGCCAACGGCTGCGGATTTCCGCGCGGTGCGCCTGGCGCGCGGCGAGTTCGGGTTCGCGCGCCACGGTCAGTCCCTCAGGACCTGAGCGGCATCATCACCAACAACGATGCCGATGCGATCGCCACGGGCAAAGGGCAGCACCGCGTTGCGGCTGTTTTGCTGGCGCACCGTGAAGGCGGAGCCGTCATCCAGCCGCGTGTGGATGTGGGTGTCCGTCCCGAAATACACGATGTCCTCCACCGCCCCTGAAAGATCCGCCGCCCCCTCGACTGCCCGAGCATGTTCGGGACGCACCACGAGGGTCACCTCCCCGCTCGGGGTCATGCCTTCGGAATAGGATGCGGAGATGCGCCCGCCGGTTTTCAGCAGCACCTCCGCCCGCCCTCCGTCGACGCCCTGCACTGTGCCGGCAAGGTAGTTGGTTTCGCCGATGAAATCGGCCACGAAGCGCTCGGCAGGCCTGTCATAGATGTCGCGCGGCGAACCGACCTGCAGGATCTTGCCGGCTGACATTACGGCGACGCGATCCGACATGGTGAGCGCTTCTTCCTGGTCGTGCGTCACGAAGATGAAGGTGATGCCGGTTTCGGCTTGCATCCGCTTCAGTTCAAGCTGCATCTCCTTGCGCAGCTTATAATCGAGCGCCGACAGCGGTTCGTCGAGCAGCAGCACCTTGGGCGCTGGCGCCAGGGCGCGGGCAAGCGCCACGCGCTGGGCCTGGCCGCCGGAAATCTGGTCCGTGCGGCGGTTGGCAAGCTGTTCCATGCGCATCAGCTTCAGCATTTCGGCGACGCGGGCCTCGATTTCGCCGCGCGGCTTGCCCAGCATCTCCAAGCCGAAGCTGACATTCTGCGCCACCGTCAAATGCGGAAACAGCGCATAGCTCTGGAACACGGTGTTCACCGGCCGTTTGTAGGGCGGGAGCGTCGCAATGTCCTCGCCACCAAGCAGGATGGCGCCGCTGGTGGGGAACTCGAAGCCGGCGATCAGCCGCAACAACGTGGTTTTGCCGCAGCCAGACGGCCCCAGCAGCGTGAAAAACTCGTTTTCGGCGATCCCGACAGACACGTCGTCCAGCGCGCGCAGGGCGTGCTCACCCGTGCCGAAGACCTTGCTGATGTTGCGCGCTTCAACCGCAACGCGCCTTTCGTTCACCCGCAAGGGCTCCGGCATGCACTTTTCCCCACGTCGTCCTTCACCGACGGCTCTCGCTTGCGTCGGCTCGAAAATCACGCGGAGCCTAGCTTGACCATCTGGCAGGAAGCAAGGTGGTTGCGTAGAAAGCATGCAGCAAACCAGGGGAGCATCTTCGTGAGGCAGGCGGACATCATCATCGAAAACGCGAAAGTCCTGACCATGGACGAGGACCAGCCGCGTGCGGAGGCCGTTGCGCTCGCAGGCAATCGGATCCTCCACGTGGGAAGCCGCGCGGATGTGGCAGAGCTGAAATCCAGTGCAACAAGGGTGATCGACGCTGCCGGCGCAACCGTGCTGCCCGGCTTCATCGAAAGCCATATCCACATCTTTCCCGGCGGCGTTCAGCTCGATAGCCTGAACCTTGCGGGCATTACCGGCTTCGACAATGTCGCCCGAGCCGTTCAGGCGCGCGCATCCAGCCAGCCGGACGGGCTCATCCTTGCCGAGCAGGCGCAATACTCCGCCTTCGGCGAAGGCACGCCGATCACCAGGCAGATCCTCGACCAGATCCTGCCGGACCGTCCGCTGGCGCTTTATTCCGGTGACCACCACACGATGTGGGCCAACACAGCGGCGCTGGAAAAAGGAGGCATCCTTCACGGCGCCAACCTGCCGCACGGCAACGAGGTGGTGATGGGAGCGGACGGCCTGGCCACAGGGGAGTTGCGCGAGTTCGAGGCGTTTTCCGCCATCGTGATGATGACGCCGACGCAAGGGCGCGAGCTTCTGGGGCTGGCAACAGGCCGCGACCCAGTTGAAGCGCCGTCTGCCGCCGGTCGGGCGATCGATCGCGGTTTCATGCGGCGGGGACTCGATTACTGTGCTTCCTTTGGGATCACCGCCTTCCACAACATGGACGGCAACGCCTACCAGATGGAGTTGCTGCAAGAGATCGAGCATGCGGAAGGCCTGCCGGTGCGTGCGCGCATGCCGTTTCGCATGCTGCCGGACCATCCGCTCAGCGACCTTTCGGACGCTGTTGCGCAACGACGTCGCTGGAACACGGACCGGCTGCGGCTCGATTTCGTGAAGCTCTTCATGGACGGCGTGATCGAAAGCACCACGGCGTTCATGCTGGACGACTACAACGGCGTGCCGGGACAGCGCGGCGAGGCCATGTTCTCGGCTGAAGATTTTGATGCGCTCTGCACCGAAGTCGACCGGCTGGGCTTCCAGATCACGGTTCATGCGATTGGCGATGCTGCCGTGCGACGCACGCTGGACGGCTACGAGGCCGCGCGGCGCGCCAACGGTCCGCGAGACAGCCGCCACCGGATCGAACACATCGAAACGCTGGATCCCGCCGACCTGCCCCGATTTGCGAAGCTGGGCGTGATGGCTTCAGTGCAGCCAACCCATGCACCGGGCGGCGCTTACCCGACCGAGCCGCTGGCAACCCTGATCGGGCGAGACCGCTTGATGACCGCCTATGCCTGGCAAACGCTGCGCCGAAGCGGCGCCCAGATGGTGTTTTCCAGCGACTGGCCGGTGGCGCCGCTCGATCCGCTGCTCGGCATCAAGACGGCCGTGACGCGCGGACCGATCTTCGAGGGCGCGCCGGACGAGCGGCAAAGCCTGCATGACGCCATTGCTGGCTTCACCCGCGATGGGGCTTACGCTGCCTTCACCGAAGATCGGCAGGGGCAGCTGAAAGCCGGCCTGCTGGCAGATGTGGTTGTGCTGGACGGCGACATCGAAGCCGTGGAACCGGCCGCCATCGACACGCTGAACGTGCGCACCACGATCTGCGACGGCCGGATCACCTATCAGGCCTGAGGCAGGCCGCTCCAGATCGGCGGGCGCTGGCTGAACCACGGCTTCGCCCGCTCGATATCTGCGCACAGCGACATCAGGAGTTCGTCCGCGCCGAAGCGGGCGGCAAGGTGTACGCCCACCGGTAAACCGTCCGGCGTCCAATGGAGCGGCAAGGATGCTGCCGGCTGTCCCGATGCGTTGAAGGCCGCGCAGAACGGCGAATAATCGAACACGCGACCGGGTCCCATTCGGTAATCCACATACTCGGCATCGGCATGGGCAAAGCGCCCAATCTTGGCGGGCGGCTCTGCCAGGGTCGCCGTCAGGAGCATGTCATGCTCTTCAAAGAACGCCGCCATTTCGCGCCCGTAGCGGTGGATGCTGCCAACAGCTTCAAGATAGTCCGAGCCGCTGACACTCTTCGCGTAATGAAGCGAGGTGATGCCAATGCTTTCAATCAGCCCGTCATCCGCGCGCGCGCCGCGCGCTTCCAGAACGTTGCGGATCCACAGCGCATTGCCGCAGGCCACGACCTTGGTCCAGGCTTCCATCATGCCGCGCGTATCGGCTTGCGGCCGCGCTTCCACCAGCGTGTGCCCCATGTCCTGCAGCAGGCTCATCGCGTCTTCAACGGCGCGGCGGCATTCTCCATCGATCGCGGCGCCCGTAAAGGTGTCGGTGAGATAAGCAATGCGCAGCTTGCCCGGCGTGCGATCCGTTGCGGCCAGCAAGGTTCCGCCAAGCGGAGGTGCCCAATAGGGCGCGCCCAGATCTGCTCCCTGGCAAACATCGGTCAGCACGGCCGTGTCGCGAACGGAGCGCGTCAGAAAGCCGTCAATCGCCATGCCGGCCCAGCCTTCGCCGGCATAAGGGCCATCGGGCAACCGGGCTCGCGTAGCCTTGAAGCCAAACAAGCCGCAGGATGAGGCAGGGATGCGGACCGAACCGCCGCCATCTGAGCCGTGCGCGGCCGGCACGATGCCTGCGGCCACCGCCGATCCTGCGCCGCCGGAGGAGCCACCAGCCGTACGGTCGAGATTCCAGGGGTTGCGCGTCGGTCCGCCATATACGGCCGCTTCGGTGGCCGGTCCGACGCCGCCTTCCGGAGCGGTGGTGCGACCAAAGGTGACCAAGCCAGCCGCCGCGAGGCGCTCGTAAAGCGCAGAATTTCGGGCATAGGTCGTGTTCATCGTGCTTTTCGAGCCGTTGTGACCCGGGAAGTCGATCGCTTCGGCGCCGAGATCCTTCAACAGGAAGGGGACGCCCTTGAGCGGCCCGTCTGGCAAACCCGCAGCGATCAGGCGGCGGGCCACATCGGGCTTCAACAAGGTCAGAGCATTGATCTGTGGGTTGACGGCCTCGCCGCGGCGCAGCGCTTCGTCCAGCAGTTCAACCGGCGACACATCGCCCGCTGCAACGTGGGCGGCCAGCGCCACGGCATCCGACTGGTCGTAAAGGCTGGCGATCGACATGGGCTTCCCTCCTGCAGGTGTTCCCCATGTGGATACGATTGCGGCGCGCCGGAAAACAAGAGTGGCTGGTGGCGAAAGCCCGTTCGCGCTAGGTCGAGCCATGATTTCGACGAACAACAGGCCCGACGAGGAGCTGCGGCAAACAGCGCTGGCGCTTTTCCAAGCCGGCGTGCGCCGGGCAGATCCGGCGGGCGCCGTGGAACAGGCTCTGCGGGAGCGCACCGCCCAAATTGCTGCAGCCGAGCGGATCTTCCTGTTGGCGCTCGGCAAGGCTGCCGTGCCGATGGCGCGCGCCGCCCTTCCCTTTTTGGCTGAAAAGTTGGCTGGCACGGTGGTCGTCACCAACCCGGAGAACGCGGCGCCGGTGCCGGGCGCAACTGTGATTCCCGGCGGGCACCCGCTGCCGGACAAAAACAGCGTTCGAGGTGGAGAAGCGCTGGAACAGCTGGCCCTTCAGGCGAAAAAGAGCGACCTTGTGGTCTGCCTGGTGAGCGGCGGCGGTTCGGCACTTGTGTGCTCGCCAGCAGAAGGCGTGACACCCGAGGACAAGATTGCGCTCAATGACGCCCTGATCCGGTCCGGCGCCGATATTCGCGAGATCAATGTGGTGCGAAGTGCGGTGTCCCGGCTGAAGGGCGGTGGGTTGGCACGCGCGGCGGCACCTGCCGCCGTGCTTGCCTTGATCGTGTCGGATGTTCCCGGCGACGATCTCGCCACCATCGCCAGTGGACCGACGCTTTGGCCGAGCCCTTCGCCGCAAGCTCAGCGCGAGCACGCGCTGGCGATTCTGGCCCGTTACCGCCTTCTCCATGCGCTGCCTGCGGGCCCGCGGAACGCGCTGGCCAGCACATCCGCGGCTGCTCCACCTCCCGCCGGCCTGACCGTCGAAAACCGCGTGATCGGCAGCAACCGCCTCAGCGTGGATGCCATGCAGGGAGCTGCCGTTTCGATGGGTTGGACTGTGCTGCGTTTGCCTGGCTGGCTCGACGGCGATGTCGCGGATGCCACCCGCCGGATGCATGCCTTGTGCCTTGAGCAGACCGCTGCCCCCATTGCAATCCTGTCCGGCGGGGAACCGACCGTACAGGTCACCGGCAGCGGACGCGGCGGCCGCAACCAGGAACTGGCGCTTCGCTTTGCGCTCCAGGCCGAAGCTTCACCGCTCGCGCGGTCGTTCGTGTTTCTCAGCGGCGGAACCGACGGTCGGGACGGCCCCACCGATGCGGCCGGTGCCTTGGTGAATGCCGGCACGCCGCACAGGATCCGGGCAGCGGGGCTCGACCCGCTGACGCTCCTAGGCAACAACGACGCTTACCCAGCGCTCCGCGCTTCCGGCGACCTTCTTATCACCGGCGCCACCGGCACAAATGTGGCTGACCTTCAGGTGATCCTGCTCGGCGCAAAAGAAAACGCCGCGGCATGATCTGCCGCGGCGTTGCTTGTTGCGAGAGAGCCGAGCCTCAATAAGGGCAGGCGTTGTCCGACATGTAGTCGTGAACGGTCACCGTTCCGGCGATGATGTCGGCCTTGGCCTTTTCGGCCGCCGCCTTCATCTCTTCCGTCACCAGATCCTTGTTGTTTTCGTCCATCGCGTAGTCGACGCCGCCCTCCTTCAAGCCAAGCACGTTGGTGCCGGCCTTGAACTCGCCCTTCGCCGCATCCGTGAAGGCGTTATAAACGGCGACATCCACCCGCTTCACCATGGAGGTCAGGATCTTGCCGGGGTGGAGCATGTTCTGGTTGGAGTCAACGCCAATGCCGAGCTTGCCCGCATCCGCCGCAGCCTGAAGAACGCCGACGCCCGTGCCCCCGGCGGCATGATAGATCACATCCGCGCCCTGATCGATCTGCGACTTCGCGATCTCGCTGCCCTTCGTCGGGTCGTTCCAGGCCGCCGGCGTGTCGCCGGTGTAGTTCTGCAGGACGTCCGTTGCGCCGGCAGCCTTGGCACCCCCGACATAACCGCAAGCAAATTTGCGGATCAGCGGGATGTCCATGCCGCCAACGAAGCCGACCTTGTCCGACTCGGCAGCCATGGCCGCCAGAAGGCCGACGAGGTAGGAGCCTTCTTCTTCCTTGTAGACGACCGACTGAACGTTGGGCGCGTCCACCACGCTGTCGATGATCGCGAAGTTCAGTTCCGGATATTCCTTGGCCACCTTTTCGAGCGTGGACGACCAGGCAAAGCCGATTGCGACGATCGGGTTGCGGCCGTCATCCGCGAAGCGGCGCAGGGCCTGCTCGCGTTGCGCTTCGTTGGAAACTTCGAATTCGACGTAATCCGTATTGGTCTCAGCCTTGAACTTTTCAGCGCCATTATAAGCGGCTTCGTTGAAGGACTTGTCGAACTTGCCGCCCAGATCAAACAACAAAGCGGGCTGCACGTCGTCTTGCGCCCAAGCAGGCATACTCAAGGCGGTGGCGGTCAAAAGGCCGAGGAAAAGTCGCTTCATCTGGTTCAAACCCCTGTCGGTTCCCGGTTGGTGTGGCTCGCGCGGCAGCCGAGGCGGCCAGCACAAGCGGCAGGTTCTTGTTTCCCTGCTTCCTGCCCAATGTGGCACGCATGCTAGGAGATTTCACGCACAAAAGAGCGCGCCCTCCGGGAGCGTTTCCGACAGGGCGTCGCTGGTCGCGCGGTTATTTATTCGGCAGGCTCTACGGCTGCAGGAGCGGCGGCACAGGACACGCCGGTGCCGCGAAGGCCGCAATAGCCGCCGGGGTTCTTGGCGAGATACTGCTGGTGCTCTTCCTCCGCGAAGAAGAACAGCGGCGCCGGCTCGATCTCCGTTGTGATCTGGCCCAGCCCTGCATCGGACAAGCCCTGCTGGTAGGCCGCGCGGGAGGCAATCGCCGCCTGAAGCTGGGCGTCCGTCGTGGCATGAATCACCGACCGGTAGGTGGTGCCGACATCATTGCCCTGGCGCATGCCCTGCGTGGGATCATGGCTTTCCCAGAAGATCGCAAGCAGTTCCGGAAAGGTCACTTTCACCGGATCATACACCACCTTCACCACCTCTGCGTGGCCTGTGAGCCCGGTGCAGGTTTCGCGGTAGGTCGGGTTGGGTGTCAGGCCGCCAGCATAACCCACAGCCGTGAGGTAAACGCCGGGCGTTTGCCAGAACAGGCGCTCGGCGCCCCAAAAACAGCCCATGCCGAGATATACGACCTCCAGATTGTCCGGCACGTCGCCGTCGAGCGGCAGCCCGGACACGGCATGCGTGCGCGCGGTCGGGATCGGCTGGCTCCGACCGGGCAGCGCATTGTCAGCCGTCGGCATCGTCGTTTTCTTGTTCAGGAGATCGCTCAAAAAGAACATGGTGGCTTCCTTTCATCCCGGCGGCTGCGCAAACACAGCCCCGATCATTCAAAACATTGCTTTGCCTTGGACGCTCTGCATCCTTGCGGAAGCCTCACGCCACCCGCGCGATCCGCCCTCGTTTGGGAGCGGGGCTGCGGCCCAACGCGTAAAACACCACCGCCATCGCGGCGAACAACAAGAAGCCGGGCAGCGCCAACAGCGACACCATCGCCGGGTCCCATGCCGCTTCGCCCAACCAGCGGATGACCCAGGCCTGCGCCGCTTCAAGGCTGGCCGGCGCCGTTTCAAGCCAGCTTGCGATCATCGGCGTCACCCGCCAATCCGCGACGGCCACGGAGCGCGCGGCATCGCCGATCGCCAGAAAAAGAGCGAGGATCAGGCTCAGCGTGGCCGCGAGGCGCAAAAAAAAGCGGATCCCACGCATGACGCCCCCGTTGCCGCTCAGCCTTCCTAATCTGTTTCACAAGAAATAGGTTTCGCGTGTGCAAACCGCAACATGCGGGTGTCCCGCTCTCCTTTCAACGCTGTGTGAGCATGCCGCAGGATTGACGCTTGGCATCCGCCGGCTAATCGACTAGACAGCGCCGTCCTCGGAAGTTGGCTTCGCCATTCCGTTGACCGCGGAGAGGTGGCCGAGTGGTTGAAGGCGCACGCCTGGAAAGTGTGTATACGGGAAACCGTATCGGGGGTTCGAATCCCCCTCTCTCCGCCATGAGATCCGGCAAGTTATTGATAACGACGGCACGAACTGTTCTAGCGGCGCGTTGAACCACGAATGACCCCACATTTGCGAAGGTAATATCGGCTTTGACGGAGGCCCTTCGCACTTAGATGTCGCTAGCACACGCAACCACGTTCTTGAGGAGATGCCTCCTCTAGATAACTTCCCTCTTCCAAGCGGCTCCTGAAACGGGATCGCGAGAACTGATTTTGGGCCCGCAGGAGCGCCGTGGGTGACTCGTGCCACGTTCGACCGGCAACAACCTATGGCAGGGTGTTGCGCCCTGCCTCGGCTGGTCAACGCGCGCGGAGGGCACAACACGAGCAGATCCTCGCACGACCAAATCAGGCTGGCAGAAGGTCGCGCAATGTGGTTTTCAGGATCTTGCCATTGGCGTTTCGCGGCAGCGGCTCATCCAGGAAGCTGATGCTGTCGGGCACCTTGTAGTCGGACAGGCGCTCGGCGCACCAAGCCTTAGGGGATGCAGGATCCTGTTGACGCCCGTCGCTCAGATAAAGGCGTGTACCTTTTCCTCCAGCACCGGATCCGGCTTGCCGATCACGGCGGCCTCAACGACATCCGGATGATACGATAACGTGCTTTCCACTTCGATGCACCGCACAACGCGGCCAAAATGCACCTCGTGGCGAATGGCAGGCTCAGTCATGATCACTTCGAGAGCTTGACCGCGCGGCCAAGCGTGTAGCCGCCGTCGATGGTCATGAGTTGTCCTGTCATCTTGGTGGCGTCGCAAGCAAGGAAGATGGCGCCGGCCGCGATCTCTTCCGGTGAAGAGATGTCGCCCAGAGCCGAGGCTTCGGCAAAGCCCCGCGCAACGCCGGCAAATGCCTCCTCGCCAAGCCCGTCCTTCATCCAGCGCGAACTGATCATGCCCGGCAGCACAGCATTCACCCGCACCTTCGGTGCAAGCAGACGCGCCAGTGCGAGCGTCATGCTGTTCAGCGCGCCTTTGGACGCGATGTAGGCCAGCGAGCTGCCATTGCCGGTCGGACCGGCGATGGACGAGATATTGACCACCGCGCCCTTGTTGCTGCGCGTCAGGTGCTCGGATGCGGCGCGGACCATCTGGTAGGTGCCGACCACATTCACATCGAAAACGCGGTGAAAGTCCTCGGAATTCTGCGCTTGGAGGTTGGCGAGCGCGGTGAACTGCGTGGTTCCGGCCGAATTGATCAGGATGTCCAGCCGACCCCAGCGTTCCACGACCTCCGACACCATGCGGCGGCAATCCGCATCGTCGGCCACGCTGCCCTGGATGGCGAGGGCGTCAGCACCGGTCTCTTTCAGCGCCGCCACGGTTGCTTTCGCCTCAGCAGCGCTGCGGCTGTAATTCACCGCTACATGATAACCGCGCTTCGCTAGCATCCCGGCCGCGGCCGCACCGACACCCGTTCCCCCGCCGGTGATCAGCGCGACGCCTGCCCTGCCCTCGGATGCCATTTTCAAAGTCCCATGTAAGCGGCCTGGATGGCAGGGTCGCCGCCGAGTTCGGCGGAAGACCCGTTGCGCACGAACCGACCATGGTCGAGTACATAGGCTCGATCAGAGACTTCCAGTGCTTCCTGCACGTTCTGCTCTACAAGGACGACCGTGATGCCCTTGGTGCGCGCCAAATTTTCAACAAGCGAAAACACCTCGCCCACCATCTTCGGCGACAGGCCGACGGAGGGTTCGTCGAGCATGATCATCTTCGGCCGGCTCATCACGGCGCGCGCCACCGCACACATCTGCCGTTCGCCGCCGCTCAGGTGTCCGGCAAATTGGGCGCGCCGCTGTTTCAGGATCGGGAAAAGCTGCATGACCTCTTCCAAACTGTCGGCGAAGTCGCTGGCCTTGCGCCGCGAAAAGCCGCCCATTTCCAGATTTTCCTCGACGGTCATGAACGGAAACAAGCGTCCGCCTTCCGGTACCAGCACCAGGCCCTGCTTCGGCAAAGCGTGCGCCGGTGTTTTAGTGATATCCGTGCCATCGAAGGTGATCGAGCCGGAAAATGGCTGCAGGACGCCGGCAATGGTGTTGAGCAGGGTTGTCTTGCCGGCACCATTGGCGCCGACGACAGCGACAACCTCGCCCCGCTTCACCGTAAAGTCGACGTGCTCAAGCACAACGGCCTGGCCGTAGCCCGCAACAAGGTCGCGCACCTGCAGCATCGCGCTCATGCCCGCTTCCTTCCCAGATAGGCTTCCACGACCTGTGGATCCGACAGCACCTCCTCAGGCATGCCGTCGGCGATCTTGGTCCCGAAATCGAGCACCACGACGCGGCTGTCGAAGGCGCGCACGACCTTGAGATTGTGCTCGATCACCAGGATCGTCAGCCCTTCGCGATGAAGTCGTCGCACCAGATGGATGACGTTGTCGACCTCGGTCTGGTTCAGCCCGGCCATCACTTCGTCGAGCAACAGGATTTCACAGTCCAGCGCCAGCGCACGCGCAATTTCGAGCCGCCGTCGTTCGCTCAAGGTCAGCGTTCCCGCCTTGATGCGGCCGCGAGCGCCAAGCCCCACAATATCCAGCACTTCCGCCGCGCGCTTCGCCGCCTTGGTCAGGCTGGGGCGGTTGAGGAACGCGCCGACCAGCACGTTTTCCAGCGTTGTCAGACCAGTCAACGTCTTGGAGATTTGGAAGGTACGTCCAAAGCCGATCTGCGCCCGCTGCTGCGGCGAAAAACGGGTGATGTCCCGGCCCTTGAAGCAGACAGTTCCGCTGGTTGGTTCAAGCTGCCCGGTCAGCAGGTTGAAGAAGGTGGTCTTGCCTGCGCCGTTTGGCCCAATGATGCTGAGGAGATCGCCCTTCTGCAGGTCGATGGTCACATTGTTGACGGCCGTCAAGCCGCCGAACTTCTTCGTCGCCCCGGCCACAGACAGGATAGGCTCGCTCATTGGCTCTTCCTTCCGAAGCGATCCCAAAGCTGCATGACCAGCCCGACGATTCCCTTCTTCATGAACAACGCGAAAAGGATGAGGATGGCGCCGAGCACGATGAGATTGGCGCCTGGAACCGAAGCGCTCAGGCCAGCGCGCAACTGTGATTCCAGCGGCACGATCAGCAACGCCCCCGCCAGCGGCCCATAGAGCGTGCCAACCCCGCCGATCAGCGCGATCAGCGCGAACTTCACGCCGATATCCGGCAGGCTGAGCAACGTTGGCGGATCGATGAAGCGCAGATACATGGCAAAGAGCGCACCACCGATGCCTGTAAGCGCGGCGCTGATCGCCATGCCGACAAGCTTAACCTGAAGGACCCGGATACCGGTTGCGCGCGCCGCATCTTCATCAAGGTGCAAGGCCTGAAGGTAATAGCCCAACCGGCTGCGAAACACCCAGGCACAAACGATCAGGCAGACCACCAGGAAACCCAGCATCAGCAGCACGGAATGGAAGCGGCTGGTGAAGATCATGTTCTCCAGGCCCGCCTTGAAGGGGATCGTCAGGCCGCGCGGACCACCGGTGATGCTGCCGAAATAGTTCGCGAGGACGAAAGCCACCTCGTTCAGCGCGATGGTTGCGATGCTGAAAAAGGGGCCGCGCAAGCGAAAGGTCGGCCAGGACACGGCCACCGCGACCAGCGCCGCCAGGATCGCAGCGGGGATCAGCGCCAGCCACGGTGAGATCTGCCAGTTGATGTAAAGATTGGCGGTCGTATACGCGCCGATCGCAAAAAACACGCCGTGCCCGAGCGAGAACTGGCCACCGAAGCCGCCAATAATGTTCCAGCTCAGTGAGACAGCCGCAAACAAGAAGGTTTGTGCCATAATGTTCAAGATGAACGGGTCGCCGGAATAGACCCAGGTGACGGCGAGCAGCGCGACGGCAATTCCCGCAATGCGCAAAAGCTCGGTGTTGAAGGTGGTGATCCCGGGCGGAACTGCGCCGCCTTCGTCCCGGGTGGAAGTCACTCCGGACATGGTATCAGTTTTGCTCACGGAGACCGACCTCCTCTGCGCCAGCGATACCGAACAGGCCGCCGGGTTTGACGATCAGCACACCGATGAAGACCAGGAACCAGATGGCCGTTTTCAGGGCGGGATCGAGGTAGTAGCCAGCAAAGGCTTCGATCAAACCGATGATGAAGCCCCCGATATAAGCGCCCCAAACGCTGCCGAGCCCGCCAAGCACGACCACAGCAAAGGCGGCCATGATGAAGTTGCCGCCGATCTGGGGAGACATCGTGTAGATGGGCGCAAGAAGGGTGCCCGCGAGGCCCGCAAGTGCGGCACCGGCGCCGAACGTCAACATGAAGGCGAGCTCGACATTGATCCCCATCAGGCGTGCCGCGCGCCGGTCCTGCGTCACTGCGCGGATAGCCTTCCCGGCCATGGTGTTCTTTACGAACCAGCTGAGGAACAGAGCTGCAGCCGTGACGGCAACCAGCGCCACAAGGCGAACCACGCTGATGTTAAGGGGGCCGACGCTGATCACGAACTCGGAAAGCTTCGAGGGCGCCGTGTAGCCTTGCCCGCGCGTCACGGCGAGAACGACGTTTTGCAGCAGGAGAAGCAGGCCGAACGTCGCGAAGATCTGCATCATGGGCTCATTCTGCAGCGGCTGCAGGATGAAGCGCTGCATGATCACGCCGAACAGAAACAGCGCCGGGACGACAATGAAGATGGAAAGGTATGGATCGAGCCCGATGAACAGATAACACACATAAGCGCCATACATCCCGAGCATCACCAACTCGCCCTGGGCGAAATTGACGATCCGGATGACACCGAAGATGAGGTTCAGCCCCATGCTGACCAGGCCGTAGATGCCTCCCAGCAGCAAGCCGACCACGATGATGTTCAGCAAGGATGACACGCGCGTCTCCTGTTTCGGACATACCTCTGGAACGTGCCCCCAGCCTCAAGTGGCCGGGAGCACTCGCGCGATCCCGCGTCCTTACTGTGCCGCTTTGACGGTCTTGTTCTCGCCTGCAGCCGCCACGGGGTAGATCGTCACCGGCTTGCCCGACTGCCACTGGACAACAGTGGGGAAGGCCCGAGTGTTCTGCGCGTTCTCGTTGTATTTGACGCCGAAGCCGGTTTCGTAGCTACTCTCCGGCTTGTCGAACTCGGCCAGTGCAGCGCGCACCGCCTCAGGCTCGGCACTTTCCGCGGCATTGACGGCTTCCGCCATCATCTTGAAGCCGACGAAAGCGGCCATGCTTTGCGGCGCAAGCGGTTCGGCGTTGTACTTCGCCTTGTAAGCCTCAAGATAGGCTGACGAGCCCGGCCCGAATTCCTCAGAAATGTCGGGGCGCGGGTAGGAAACGACGTAAAGTCCTTCTACGCCCGCCTCGCCCATTGCTTCCAGCGTCTCCTTGGTATCGCCGGTGCCAACAAACACCATCGCAGCGGGCTTGAAGCCCTGGTCGCGGGCGGTGCGAAGCAGAAGGTTTCCGTCCGGTACATAGCCCGTGTTGAGGTAAACGTCCGGCTTCGCATCCCGGGCGCGCAGGATCGAGTCTGTCAGGTCGATGGCCTTGAAGTTGTGGGCACCAACGCCAACGACCTGTACGCCCGCTTTTTCCAGCGCTTCCTTCTGGCGGTCAGCGATCGAGGTTCCGTAGATCGACTCCTCGTGCTCGATCCACACCTTCAGTTCCGAAGGTTGTTTCCCAAGCTCCTTGGCGACCAGCTCGGTGATGAACTCAGCCGACCGATCTGCG
Organism: Tianweitania sediminis; assembly: GCF_017813335.1. Classification (GTDB taxonomy): domain Bacteria; phylum Pseudomonadota; class Alphaproteobacteria; order Rhizobiales; family Rhizobiaceae; genus Tianweitania; species Tianweitania sediminis. Next base: position 107,952 of record NZ_JAGIYY010000011.1, read on the forward strand.
AAGGACTGCGAGAACGGACCTGATCGCACGAAGTTCGGCAGGCCGCGCTCGGTGAGGTTGGCGGCAAGCGCGTTGGTGTCCCAGTAAAGCTTGTTGTAATTGAGCGCTGCTTCGGAAGCAGCCTGGGCCACCGCCGAAAGGTAGGTGCCGATGAACACATCGACATTGTCACGGCCGGCAAGCTGCTCAACAGCGGCAATGCCTTCCTGCGGTGCAGTAGCATTGCCGCGGATGAGTTCGACCTGCTTGCCGAGGATCCCGCCTTCCTTGTTGACGGCGTCAGCGGCGAGTTCGTAGCCGCGCGTGACTTCATCACCGTAAAGCGCAGTGGGGCCGGAAAACGGATTGATCACGCCGACCTTGAAGGTTTCCTGCGCCCAGGATGGAGCGCTTGCAAGCATGGTGCCGGCAAGCACGGTACCGAGAAAAATGCGTCTGCTGATCATCATTGCTACCTCCCAGTAAAAGCCCGCACCGAAGCAGGCGGATGACCCTCTAGTTCACGGCCCCCGCAGCTTAAAGCGCGGCAGCGGCCGGTCGAATTCCTCCTCGAATGCCAACGTCACGGCCTGGCCGATGACGTCTTCTCCTTCCGACAAGTCGATGAGATTTGTGACCATGCGCGGTCCCTCAGCGAGCTGAACAACCGCAACATTGTAAGGCAGGTGGCCGGCAAACCGCTTGTCGAAAGCCGTGTGATAGACCACCCAGCTCACCACTTCGGCTTTTCCACTCGCTTCTTCCCAAACCCAGTCCGAAGACCAGCATTTGGGACATTCCTCGCGCGCGGGCAGCCAGGCCTGTTCACAGGACCGGCAGCGCTGGTAGGTCAGGCGGCGATCGTCGAGCGCCGCTCGATGCGTTTCGGCTGGCGTCGACGCCGGTGCTTCAACCGTTTTGCTCATTGGCCGAGGATCAGCGTCGAATGCGTGTGCATGATCCCTCCCTGGTTGGACACGATACAGTTCCGTGCGCCCGGCACTTGGCTAGTGGAAGTGCCGCGCATCTGACGCACGCCCTCCAGCACGAGTTGCAGGCCAGGCATGCCGGTTTCGGAAAGCAGGCCGCCCGAAGTGTTCAGCGGCAGCTTTCCGCCGACCTCGAAGCCGCCCTCTTCTATGAAGTCTCGCAGCCGGCCCTTCGGCGTGAAGCCATAGGCTTCCAGTGTCATCAGGACCGTGATCGTGAAGCAGTCGTAGATCTGCGCGACGTCGATGTCCTTGGGCTTCAACCCCGCCATGGCGAATGCGGTTTTTGCCGACCCGCCCGCCATGGTCGTGGTGAGATCTTCGCGCAGCGGAACGGCATCCGACGTGTTGCCCTGCCCGAAACCAAGGATCGGCACCGGTGCTTTGATGCCAAGCTTGCGGGCGCGCTCAGCCGACATCACCACAACAGCGGCGGCGCCATCCGAAACAAGGCAGCAGTCGTCTCGGCGCAGCGGCTCTACCACCCAGGGCGATTGATCATACATGTCGCGGGTCAGCGGCAGCTTGAGCTGCGCGTTGGGGTTGGCCGCACCATGCTTGCGCGCGGCAATCGCGATCGCCGCATTCACGTCATCGATATTACCGTAGTCATGGGCATAGCGCCGCGCGATCATGGCATAGCCAGCAACCACGCTCGACCAGCCGAAGTCCGCATCGTCACCCCAGACCTTCTCATAGGCATGGCGCGAACCCGTGCGTGGGTTGTCAGCAAGCGAAACCAGCGCCACTTCGCACTGGCCCGCCTCGATTGCCATGGCGGCAATGGCGATCATGGAGATGTTGGAGGCGCCGCCCTGATCGAAAACGCCACCGAAACGGGGACGAAGTTGCATGGCCTCCGCGAGGGTCTGCCCGTACATCATTTCGACGCGTGAGGTCGGCACTTTCACAAGGAGAGCGTCTACCGCGCCTTTCTCGATCCCGGCATCGGCCACCGCCTTGCGGCAGGCCTCGATGTTGAGCGAGATCGTGGAGCGCCCTGGCACCTTGCCGAACGCGGTTTGGCCGATGCCTGCAATAACTGCCTTGCCGCGCATCAGACCACACCCTCCTTGCGGAGTTCCTCGACCTCGAGCGCATCGAAGCCGATCAGATCTGCCAGAACTTCGGCCGTATCAGCGCCAAGCGCCTTCGATGGCTTCAGTTTCCGCTCCGGTTCGTCGCGGTAGCGCATTGGGCTGGTGGGCAGCACCAGTTCGCCCAGCAAGGGATGCTCAACCTTCTGCAGCATGCCGCGCGCGTGCATATGTGGGTCATGCACAACCTCGCCGAGATCGCGCAACGGGGCGCACGGCACGCGGTGCTTGCGCAGCTTCTCGTATAGATCGTCGCGGGTGCGCTTAGCGGTCCAGCCAGACACGACCTCATCCACGAAGTCGATATTGGCGACGCGGCTCTTCAGCGTTTCGAGGCGCGGATCGGATGCGAGATCTGTCCGATCCATGGCTTCCAGAAGCGAGGTGAAATGCTGTTCGCTGACACAGATCAGGGCGATGTAGCCGTCGGCGGCCGGGTATACGTTGTAAGGGGCTTCGGCCATGCCGGAATGGCGGTTGCCGGTGCGCATCGGCGCCTCGCCGCCTGAACCGAAATAAAGGCCGAGTGCCGACGAGTTCGCCGCATAAACCGCATCAAACATCGCAACCTCGACGAAGCGTCCTTCGCCGGTCCGCTCGCGCTCAAACAGCGCAGTGACCACGGCGCCGTAAAGATGCACACCCCCAGAAAAGTCTGCGACGGCCGGACCCGCCTTGACCGGGGGACGGTCGGGATAGCCGGTGGTCGACATGATGCCCGACATCGCTTGTACGGTGAGGTCCATCGCGGGGTAATCGCGGTAAGGACCGGACCAGCCAAAGCCGGAACCTGCAGCATAAATCAGGCGAGGATTGATCTTGAAGAGGTCGTCGGGGCCAAGGCCGAGACGATCCATCACGCCCGGCGCGAAATTCTCCAGAAGCACGTCGGCCTTTTCCACCAACTGCTCAAGGATGCGCTTGCCCTTGGCCGACTTGATGTTGAGCGAAACGAATTCTTTGTTGGAGTTCAGCATGGCGAAAGGCACCATGGCTCCGCCGACGGCGCCGCGGCGGCGCATGTTCTCACCGTTCAGCGGCTCAATCTTGATGACACGCGCGCCGGCCTGCGCCATCAGGAACGTGGCGTATGGGCCGTTGTAGATCTGCCCCAGATCGACGACGGTGACGCCTTCGAGCGGGAGAGCACGTCCTGTCATTCATGCACCCTTGAAATTGGGCTTGCGCTTCTCGGCAAAGGCGGCGGGGCCTTCCCTTGCGTCTTCGGTGAAGCCCAGCATGCGATTGGTAAGCTGCTCCAGGCGCAAACCGGTGGTCAGCGGCATTTCACGCGCCCGGATAGCAAGCTCCTTAGCCGCCTGAACCGCCAATGGCGCATTAGCAGCGATTTGCGACGCAACGCGCCTCGCTTCATCCAGAAGTTGGGCTTGCGGCACGATCTTGTTAATCAGGCCCCAGCGTTCCGCCTTGACGGCATCAATGCCATCGCCTGTCAGCAGCATTTCCATGCCGATGGCATACGGGACCTGGCTGAGGATGCGCTGCGTGCCCCCATTGGCAGGAATGACACCGCGCTTAACTTCAGCCAGCGAGAATGTCGCAGTCTCGGAGGCGATCCGAATATCGGTCGCCATCAGGAGCGTCATGCCGCCGCCGAGGCAATAACCGTTGACCGCAGCGATGATCGGCTTCCAGACTTCGAGGCCGCGATTGAGGAGTTGGTCTTTCTGCGTCAGCCACATTTCGGCAAGACCAGCGGGTGCGGTCAGGAAGCTCTTGATGTCTGCGCCGGTCGTGAAGGAGCGTTCACCAGCGCCAGTGATGATAGCCACGCGTACATCGCTGTCATCGCGAACCCGCTGCCAAGCTTGGGACAGAGCCTGATAATGCTCGGCGTCCATCGCATTCAGCCGCTCAGGTCGGTTGATCGTGATAAGTGCGACGCCGTCGTCGCTGAGCTCGAAATCGATCGCCATCAGGCGGCACTCTTCTTCTGTCCGCCCAGGAGATCGCGCGCTAGAACCATCCGGTGCACTTCGGACGGTCCTTCGCCGATGCGCTTGATGCGCAACTCGCGATACCACCGCTCCAGCGGCATTTCCTGCGCGACGCCGAGGCCGCCGAAGATCTGGATGCAGCGGTCGACGATGCGACCAGCCGCTTCTGTCGCGTAGACCTTTGCAACGGAAGCATCGATCTTGATGTCGAGCCCTGCATCAGCCCGTGCTGCGGCCTGGTAGGTCAACAAGCGGGCCGCGCGGATCTCAATCTCGGAATCGGCGATCATCCACTGGATCGCCTGCTTGTCGGCCAGCGGCGACTTGAAGGCGACGCGATCCTTCGCCCACTCAATCGCCAGCTTCAGCGCAGCTTCGGCAATGCCGATCACGGCGGCAGCGTAGGGAACGCGGCCATGAACGAGCCAGGTTTCTGCCAACTGAAAGCCCTGACCTTCTTCGCCAATGCGGTTCTCCACCGGCACTTCGACGTTCTGGAACGACAGCTCATAGGGAGAATAAGAGCGGATCACGGGAATCCGCGTCAGCGACAGGCCGGGCGAGTTCTTTTCAACGATAAATGCCGTGATATTGCCGCGCGCCTTTTCCGAACCCGTGCGGGCGAAAACGACGCCCCACTTCGCCTGTCCGGCACCGGAGATCCAGACCTTGGTGCCGTTCAGCACATACCGATCACTCTTGAGATCCGCCCGCATCTGGATGGAGCGCGCCGGATCTGAGCCACCAGATGGCTCGGAGATCGCCACGAAAGCCTTCTCGCCAGCCTCGATCTGCGGAACGGCGTATTTCTCGATCTGCGCGCGTGTGCCCTTGAAGATGATATTAGGCGGATCGAAGCCGAAGGCGCCACACGCGGCGATATAGGCGCCCATCCGGCACTTGGCCGACTCTTCGGCCACCACGCATTGTCCCAACAGGGACAGGCCCGCACCGCCCCATTCCTCAGGCGTCTGCACATACCACAAGCCGAGCTTGCGCGCTTCCGCCTGAAGCTGTTTTTCGATTTCCGCAGGCAACTCATAAGCGTCGTGCTCGAGCTTGTCCTCCTCCGGAATCACATGGCGTTCCATGAAACGGCGCGTTGTTTCCCGAAGCATGACCAGGTCTGACGGCAATTCCCAGCCGGCTCCGTCCTGCATCGATTGTTGTGCGTGATCCATCTTCGTCCGCTTGGCTTTGGTGCATGGTAAGGGCAGGCCCTCAACGATCGCATCAGATCATCCACGACGGAGAAAAAGATGTCAACGAAACATCAGACCATAATGGAAAAGAATTATCAGACCAAAGTTCTTGACCGTTTATCGTGGTGAAGATTAAGGTCCGGACGCCAGCCCCGGATGGTCCGGCAGGAACATGCTTGTATCCTGCTCAGAAACTTCATCCGCCGCACGGCGCGCAACAGACAAGAAGCGGAGGAAAACGTGGCGCTTGTCGGAATTGACGTGGGCGGGACATTCACCGACCTTTTTTATTCCACGGATGGCATCAATGCAGATCGCATCTGCAAGGTACCGTCCACGCCGCATGACCCATCCGACGGATTAGTCAACGCGCTTGTTACAGCGGAAGTGCCAAAGAACGATCTCGAACTGATACTGCACGGCACGACCATCGCGACCAACGCGCTGATCGAGCGGCAAGGCGCGCGCACAGCACTCGTGACCACCAAGGGCTTTCGTGATGTTCTGGAACTCGGGCGGCGCGATCGTCCTCACTTCTACGGGTTGACCGGCCTCCAGGACCCCCTGATCCCACGCGACCGTCGCTTTGAGGTGACGGAGCGCCTGAATCACACGGGCGAAGTGCTGGTTGACCTCGACGAGGTCGAAGTTCGCCGGGTCGGCGAAGCGATCAAGGAAGAAGATGTCGAAGCGGTAGTGATTTCGCTCCTTCATTCCTACGCCAATCCCGAACACGAGCAGCGCATTGCGGCCATTCTCGCGGAGATTGGCCCTGATTGGGAAATCGTCACCTCCTCCAGCGTTATCCGCGAATACTACGAATTCGAGCGGACATCGACGGCGGCCGTTCAGGCCTACCTACAACCGCTGATCACCCGCTATTCGCACAATCTTCTGAGCCGCCTCAAGGATTGGGGCTTCGAACGGCAAACACTGGTGATGCAGTCAAATGGCGGCCTGGTGCCGGCACCGCAACTGCCTTCACGTGCCGCCCACGTGGTGCGATCGGGACCAGCCGCCGGTGTCACCGCCGCGGCCCGTATTGCTGCTGAAGCGGGCTTCGACAGGGCAATCACCGGCGACATGGGCGGCACCTCCTTCGACGTGGCGGTGGTGATCGACGGCGAACCGGAAATCTCGCCATCCACCAATCTCGATTTCCGTGTCCCGCTGCGCCTTTCCATGATCAACGTGCACACGATCGGAGCCGGCGGCGGATCGATCGCTTGGGTGGATCGCGGCGGCATCCTCCAGGTGGGCCCTAAGAGCGCCAAGGCGCGTCCGGGCCCGGTCTGCTTCGGCCACGGCGGCACAGAGCCCACCGTCACGGACGCCAATCTCGTGCTTTCGCGCATCAACGCGGAAGATCCGATCGGCCTCACCAACCTGAAGCGCCTGGATGTAGAAGGCGCGCGCGCTGCGATGAAGCGACTGGGCGACAAGATCGGGCTCGGCATCGAGGATACAGCCGAAGCCATTCTCGCGGTCGTCAACCAGAACATGGCTGGCCGCACGCGGCTTCTGTCCATAGAACGCGGCTATGATCCGCGTGACTTCGCGCTGGTGATCTTCGGTGGCGCTGGTCCGCTCCACGGGGCGGCGATCGTCCGTGAGGTCGGCATCAAGACCATGCTCGTTCCGCCCTCACCCGGGGTGCTTTGCGCAATGGGGTGCGTGGTGGCCGACCTTCGCTATGACATCTCCCGCACGGTGGCGCGCGCGACCGCTTCTCTTGATGCCGGCGAGCTCGCGCAGATGCTGGACGAACAGGAACAGGAGGGTGCGGAGAAGATTCGCTCGCAGTCCGTTTCCGTGAAGTCGATCGCGACCCGGCATTTCGCCGAGATGGCTTATGTCGGACAGATCCACACGCTGCGCGTGCCGATCGAGCACGGCTGGGACGCAGAGCGCATCAGCCAAGCCTTCGAGGAAGCGTACCGCCACGAATACGGCAATACGCTCGGCGACATTCCCTCCACAGTCGTCAGCCTGCGCACCGTCGTGGAAGGCGTGCGCGAACACAAGCAGCGCGATCTCCCCGTGCCAAAGGAGATACCGGCTCCCGAGCCAGTCGCCACCCGTCAGGTGCATTTCGGCAGATGGCATGACACCGCCATCCACGATCGCGCCACGCTTGAGCCCGGCATGATCGTGCAAGGTCCGGCGATTATCGAACAGGCTGACACGACTACCGTCATTGAACCGAACATGACGGCGCGCGTCGATGCTTACGGCAACCTTCTGGTGGAGCTCGTCTGATGGATCCGGTAACCCTAGCGGTCGTTCGAGGCGCTCTTGAGCAGATTGCGGACGAGATGGACCTTCATCTTATCCATGCGGCAATTTCCCCGATCATTTCTGAAACCAATGACTGCGCCCATGGCATTTTCGATGCCGAAACGGGTGAAACCATCGCGCAGGGACGGTTCGGCCTGCCGGTCTTTCTCGCAAACATGCAGTTCACCGTGCAGAACCTGATCGAGCATGTGCGCGGGCATGGCGGCTTCCAGCCGGGTGACACCTGGATCCTCAACGATCCCTACCGCTGCGGGACGCATCTCCAGGACGTCGTGCTGATCGCCCCGCACTTCGTAGATGGCGAGCTTTTTGCGCTGCTTGCCTCCACCGGCCACTGGATGGATATCGGCGGCAGCGTACCGGGCGGCTGGGCGCCGCAGGCACAGGACATCCACACGGAGGGCATGCTGATCCCGCCGGTCAAGCTCTACGACGGAGGCAAGCTGAACGAGGGGCTGGTCGCGATGTTCACGACCAATGTCCGCTTGCCGAGCCAGATCGAGGGCGACCTCTTCGCCATGGCCAACGTCTTCACCGTTGGCCGTCGCGGCCTCGACGCCCTGATCAACCGCTATGGCCGCGAAACGCTGTCAGCTTGCGTGCGCGAGATGATCGATCGTTCCGAAACGCAGATGCGCTCTTATATCGAGGAGATCCCGGACGGCACGTATCACTACGAAGATTTTCTCGACAATGACGGCATCGAAGACAAACCGATCAAGGTCAAGCTTGCGCTCACCGTGGACGGCTCGTCCATGCATTTCGACTTCACCGGATCGGATCCGGCTGCGAAAGGGCCGTTGAATCTCGCGCGCTCTACCACCCAGTCGACCTGCTTCATCGCCCTCAAGCACATTTTTGCCGACGTGCCGGTGAATGGCGGCGCCTTCCGGCCGACCACCTTCACCATCCCGGACGGATCCATCATTTCTGCTGCCTACCCTTCCCCTGTGTCCGGCTATCTTGAACCGATCGGACGCGTGTTCGACGTGGTGATCGGCGCCTTGGCGCAGGCCATACCTGAGCGCACGCCAGCCCCTGCCTTCGGCACGGTCGGCGTTGTCACGGTAGGCGGACGCCAACCCGAGACCGGCAGCTACTTCGTGGCTGTGTTTCCCTATCCGGGCGGCTATGGCGGCCATTTCCGCGGCGACGGCCTCGTGAACGGCACGCCACCGGTTTCCATGGCCAACTTCATGTCGATCGAAATGTCGGAGCATCGCTACCCCCTTCAATTCGACGAGTTCGCTATCCGAGAGGATTCTGGCGGCGCCGGCAAATATCGCGGCGGCTGCGGCACGCAATACAGGTTCAGAGCGCGATCAGAATGCGTGGTGTCCGCCCTCGGCGACCGCATGGACCACGTGCCATTCGGAATCGCCGGAGGCAAGGGCGCGGCGCCGAGCCGCGTCAGGCTAGAGTTGGGCGGCAAGGATGTCGCGTTGCCGATGCGCTCCAAGTTCGAAAAGCAGAAGCTCCTGAAGGAAGACACACTCTCGGCGGCGTCGCCCGGCGGAGGCGGCTTCGGCAATCCGCTGGAGCGGGACACGGACGCGATCGAGCGTGACCTCAACCTCGGCTACATCTCGCCCAAATCGGCGCGTGAGACCTACGGCGCGGTGGTCACCGAAACCGCGCTGAAGTCAGGACGCAAGCGCTACAAGGTCGACAGGGCCGCGACCGACGCGCTTCGCGCCCGCAGCGAGCAGCTTGCCCGCGCAAGCTGATCGAACGTCGATCCTCGCTGAACATGAAGCCTCCCGCTAGGCCGGGAGGCGGGTGTCAGCGCTCGAACTTGTCCAGGATAATCTGAGTTTGCGTTCCTATGGCGGCAAGCTTGCCGTCTCCCCGCAAAACCTTGATCTGCCAGACATGGGTTTTGCGGCCCTTGTGCAGTGGCTCGGCGATCACGCGGATCGTATCGCCGATGCTGATTGGTCGAAAGAAGTTCGTCTTGCTTTCCACCGTGGACGTCCCCTCGCCTTCTCCAAGGTTGATGAAGCTGGCAGTCCCGCCGACATTGTCGATCAACCCGCTGACCGCCCCGCCATGCATAACGCCGTTGCGGTTAGCCATCTCCGGCGTCACGGTTGTTTGCGCCTCGATTCGATCTGCCTCGACATGCGTCACCTTCAGTCCCAGCCACTGCGCAAACGGCGGCTGGTTGTGGGCAATGGCTGTGACACGATCTTGAGCTTCCGTGGTCATGATTTGGCCTGTTGTTGAGACGACGCGCCGAATGCGCCCTGCTGTTCCATGTCCTTTATACGGCTGTCGGCGTAGCCAAGCACATCGCGAAGAACGGCGGGGCGGTCCGCATCGAGCCTCGGGGCCGCGATCGGATCCACCACCGGCGTTTCGCTGAAGAAGAACGGTGCGCTGACATTCGGTACGACATCGCCGTCGGGGTGGTGCAGCTTGGTCGCGATGCCGCGCTCGGCGGCAAAGGGCGAAAAAAACGCTTCCCCGACACTGCGCACTGCGCCCAGCGGCACGCCAGCCGCCCGGGCGCGCTCCACCCAGTGGTCGCGTTCCCTTTCCTTGAAGATCTGCTCGAGAAGGGCCATGAGCTCGGCCTGATTGGCGTTGCGGTCGCGGTGGTGCGCAAAACGCGGATGCTGTGCGAGGTCAGGCCGCTCCAGCATTCTGATCGCGAGATCTTCCCAGCTCTTTTGCGTGCCGCAACTGATGTAGACTGCGCGGTCATCCTTGGTGGCGAACATGCCAATTGGTGTTGAAACAGGCGCGGTATTGCCTTGGCGAAACGGATCCTTGCCTGACGCGAGGTAGTTCATCCCGTGGTAGGCGAGCAGACCAACGGCGGTATCAAAAAGCGTGACCTCCGCGCGCTGACCCATCCCGTGGCGCTCGCGCGCCGCAAGCGCTGCAAGAATGGCGATGGTTGCATTCATGGACGCAGTAATGTCGATGATCGGCGTGCCCGTGCGCATCGGCATGCGATCGGGATCGCCGGTCAGGGACGCAAAACCGCTTTCGGCCTGGAATACGGAGTCGAAGCCGGGCTGATCCGCAAGGCTCGAGCTGGCGCCATAGCCGTTCACGGCACAGTAGATCAGCCCCGGGTTCAGAATTTTTAGCTCTTCGTAGCCGAGTTCGAGACGTTCCATTGCGCCTGGAAGGAAGTTCTCCACCACCACGTCGGAAGCTTTCACCAGGTCGCGCACGATCTCCTTTCCGGAAGCCGTGCGCATATCGATGGCGATGCTCTTCTTGTTGCGGTTGAGCCCCAAGAAATAAGGACTTTCGCCACCGATCTCGGGTGGAGTAAAGGCCCGTGTCCCGTCGCCGCCGCCGGGGCTCTCGACCTTGATCACCTCGGCGCCCAAATCAGCTAGGGTTTGCGTGCACCATGGACCCGCTAGAAAGCGCGTGAAGTCGATGACGCGGAGCCCTTCAAGCGCGAGCGGCTTGCTTGCATCCCGACGCTTCGGCTCGGGTAACCGATCAACGGGTCTCAAGCCAGCTTCCTCGCGATTGGTCTTATCATTCGTAATTTAGCATCGTAGCGGGAGCTGTCACGAGGAAAGTGTCGCCTGTGAGGTACGAAAACGCTTCAACTTCGACGGAGTTAGCTATAACGTACAAATATCAGACAAATAGCCCATAGGCTGAGCGCGAAAGCGCGACGAGTGGCCGCCACAGTGAATGTGAGAAATGCCCGCAAAACAGGACCGAACGGATCGCAAGCCCGTCCTTGATCCCATATCTGTTCCGAAAGCTTCGGACATGCTGGCAGCAAAACTGCGCGACCTAATTCTGTCGGGCGAGATTGAACCCGGCAAATCGCTTCCCACCGAGCGAGAACTTGTCGGCGACTCCGGCCTCAGCCGCTCATCGGTGCGCGAAGCGTTGCGCGTGCTGGAAGTCGAAGGGCTTATCACGACGCGTCCTGGGCGCTCCGGCGGCTCTACCGTTCAGCTTCCGGGCCGTGGTTCGGTAGCGCGCTCCATGCAGCTTTTCGTCCGAAGCCACTCGATCCGGGTAGAAGCCCTGCTTGAAACACGGGTGGGCGTGGAGCCATTCCTGGCGAGCCTAGCGGCTCTGAACGCCACCGACCGCGAGGTCGAGGAGATGGCCGCTATTCACAAGCGCTTCGAGGAGTCGATCGACAACGTCGTTGCTTATAAGCGCATTAATCTGGACTGGCATCTTGCGGTGGCGCGCGCCAGCCGCAACGAGGTCTTGATCGCGCTGATGGAAGCGGTCTCGCAACCGATCTTCGACGCGGCCGACTACCAGGAGGTGACGACGCCCGAGATCCGCAAAGCTGCAATCCGCGCGCATGCCGGCATTCTCAAAGCCATTGAGGCCCGCGACGCAAAAGGAGCCGCGGCGCGCATGGAAAAACACGTATCCGCCTACGCCGATGTCATGCGCAGCAAGCTGATGTTAGACACAGGCGCCTCATAGAAGCGGTTGGGCGACCTCGATGCGACCAGCAAGTTAGCATCTCGATCAGTATCAAATCCAAGGCAATCAATGCTCCATGCGCACTCGGAGGAGCTTCGCTGGCCTACGTTTGCGATTTCCTGGCCGCCTCTCATCCCCCTTCACTTTCCGCTGCTGCCGTCGCCTGAGCGTTGTCCGCTTCCGTGTTGAACGCGAGACTGGCAATGCCGGAGCCGCTGGTTGTGGTGCACCAAAACAGCGTTCTTCAGACCCGGATGAGACGAGCTCCGAACCTTTGGAAGAGTCACTGACCAGCATCATCACCCAAGCGGATCGAACAGCATAAGAAGGTTTCGCTGAAGGCCCGCTCTGATTTGTTAATTGTCACACCCTTGAATGGTCCGACCAAATGTAGTTTGATCTACGGAGATCAGGGAGGTCAATCATGCTGATGTCTAAGTTTTCCAGGAGGTTCAGGGCGGCGCTTGTTGTGTCCGTCATCGCGTTTGCGGGTCCATCGGCAGCGGACAGCTTCCCCGATCGCGCCGTAACCATTGTTGTGCCTTTCTCAGCAGGAAGCGGGACAGATACTGGGACGCGCGTCTTAGCCGAGGCGCTAGAGCCTTTACTCGGGCAGGGCGTGATCGTCGACAATCGCCCCGGCGGCAACGGGGCAATCGCGGCTGGTCTTGTTGCGGACGCAGACCCAGACGGCTACACGCTCTTGATGGGAACGAACTCCACACAGAGTGCGAACCCCCTTTTGATAAAGTCGCTGAGCTACGATCCGGCGAAGGACTTTGTGCCAATTGGCATGCTGGCGACGTTCGAGGGCATACTTGCCGTCAATCCGGAGCAGCTTCCGTTCTCGACGGTTGACGAACTCGTGACGCACATCAGGGCCCACCCAGGCGAGGTCAGCTTCGCCACGGGCAACGTCACCAGCCTGGTTATGGCTTCGATCTTCGCACGCGATCTCGGGCTCGACATCCTGCGCGTGCCCTATAAGAGCAACCCGGAAGCGCTTACTGACGTAGTCAGCGGTCAAGTCGACATGATGTTTCCCGATATCGCCTCATCCATGTCGCAGATCAAAGCCGGCCGGCTGAAGGCGCTTGGCAGCGTCACCTTAGGCGAAGCCACACCGCTCGCCCCCGATCTCAAGCCTCTTTCCCAGACGGTTTCACCGAACCTCAAGCTCGTTGGCTGGATCGGTCTTTTCGCACCGGCCGGAACGCCACAGGAGGTGGTCGAGAAATTATCGGCAGCGGTTAAGGAAGTCGCCGAGTCCCAGCAGTTCGTCGAGAAGCTCGGCACGATGGGTGCAAACGCTAACTTCCTACCATCCGCCGAATTGAAGGCCTACATCGACACCGAGCGCGCCAGCTTCGCCCAGATCTTCGATGAGATGGGAATGGAGCCGCAGTAGAGATGCTGGACGCAGAGTCATACGCGCTCCTGCACGACATCCTGCCTGCTTATGCGCCTACGCCTGAAATGGAGCCTGCGCAGGCTCGTCTCAATGCGCAGGCTCTTGGCCGCCTTCTGCAAGGCCAGCCGGTCGCGATGCCAACAAGCGAGCACAGCATCAACGCCGGCGACCATGAGATCGCCGTGCGGCTGTACCGACCGCAGGGCACGACCGGTGGCTGGCTCCTCTGGATTCACGGCGGTGGCTTCACGACCGGCGGGCTTGATACGCACGACACGCTGTGCCGGCGGCTCGCCAAGCTTTCTGGCCAGGCCGTTGTCTCGCTTGATTACCGGCTCGCGCCCGAACATCCCTATCCGGCCGCCCTCAACGATTGCGAAGCTGTTCTCTCATGGCTTTTTTTACAAGCCGACAAATTGTCCCTCGACCCGGCTCGATGCGCCATAGGCGGTAGCAGTGCAGGCGGCAATCTTGCCGCAGCGCTGACGCTGCGCAACCGAGACGGAGCACGTCTGCCGATCCGGCGACAGCTTTTGGTGTACCCTTCCGTTGACGCGACACTCTCTTCAGAGAGCGTCCGCCGTCATGCAACGGGCTACCAACTAACGGCCGCGATGATGCAGCGTTATCTCGATTATTACTGCGGCGACATCCTTGATCGACGGGAACCGCACCTGTCCCCCTTGTTCGCTCCCGATTTCAGCGGGCTGCCGACAGCCAATTTGATCATAGCCGATCTCGACCCGCTCGCTGACGAGGGCATCGCCTATGCTCGGTCACTGGAGAATGCTGACGTTGTGGTAGGCCTTCGGATCTATGACGGCGTCATGCACGGCTTTTTTGCGCAAGCCGGTGTCCTGTCGAAGGCGCGAGACGCACAGGCAAAGCTTTGCGACGCCCTCCGGGCCGACTTCGGCTGACGGGGCATACTTTCTGAAATGCCAGGAGAAAATCATGGTCCTGCGCCGGCCCAAAGATCTCTATTCCGGAGTTCTGTTTCTGATCATCGGCGCCGGTACACTAGCGTTGTCTGGCGGGCTTCCCTTTGGCACGGCCCGTAGCATGGGGCCGGGGTACTTTCCGACCGTTCTCGGCTGTCTTCTCTGTGTCTTGGCGCTTCTGCAGGTCGTGAAAAGCTTTTTTGGAGCGCCCGATCCAATTGATCCATTCAACGTTGCCACCGCACGCGCTGCAATCGGGGTGCTCGGTGGAACAGTTCTTTTCGGTCTTCTCGTGCGACAAGCCGGCCTTGCGCCGACGCTGCTGATCACCACGCTTATCTCAGCGCTTGGATTGCGCGGCTTCGGGGTTAAACCTGCCGTTGTCCTCGCACTCGTCCTTTCAGTCGGCTGCAGCATTATCTTCGTGCAGCTTCTCGGTCTTCCAGTTCCGATCCTGGGTTCCCTGTTTGACGGCCAAGACTGAAGATGGATCTTTTAGCTAATCTCGCGCTTGGTTTCTCAGAGGCGCTCACCTCTACCAATCTTTTCTACTGCTTCATCGGCTGCCTCCTTGGAACGCTGATTGGTGTCCTGCCAGGCCTTGGGCCGCCGGCCACCATCGCCATGCTCCTGCCGATGACTTTCACGCTAGAGCCCTCGTCCTCGCTGATAATGCTGGCCGGCATTTACTATGGTGCGCAGTACGGCGGCTCGACGACAGCGATCCTCGTCAACCTTCCAGGTGAGTCCTCCTCGGTTGTCACAGCCCTCGACGGCTATCAAATGGCTCGTAACGGCAAGGCTGGGCTGGCACTGTCGACTGCCGCGCTCGCCTCCTTCGCCGCAGGTTCGATCGCGACTCTTGTTATTGCCGCCGCAGCGCCGCTGCTCGCCGCTTTCGCTCTGGAGTTTCACGCGCCAGACTATTTTGCTCTGATGGTGCTCGGCCTCATCGCATCCGTTGTTTTGGCACAAGGATCAGTTCTGAAGGCGCTGTCGATGATCATCTTCGGCTTGATAGTCGGGATCGTCGGGACGGATGTAACAACAGGCGTTTCCCGGATGACGCTCGGCCGGGCAGAGCTTATCGACGGTGTCTCTATCGTAGCGGTCGCGATGGGCATTTTCGGTCTCGGCGAGATCATGCAAAACCTGACGCATGGTGATGAGGGGCGGTCAAGCTATCGAGCGCAGCTGAACAGTCTTTTACCTTCGTGGCAGGACCTCAGGCAGATGGCAGCGCCCATTGCTCGCGGAACTGGTCTCGGCACAATCCTCGGGATTCTTCCCGGTGGCGGCGCACTCCTCTCCTCGTTCACCGCCTACGCGATGGAAAAAAAGCTCGCCAGCGACCCAACCCGGTTCGGGCGCGGTGCTATTGAAGGCGTTGCGGCACCGGAGGCGGCCAATAATGCTGGTGCGCAGACATCGCTAATCCCGCTCCTGACGCTGGGCTTGCCTTCCAATGTTATCGCCGCATTGATGGCCGGAGCGATGATCATTCAGGGAATCCAACCCGGGCCGAATGTCATCATCGAGCAACCAACCCTCTTCTGGGGTCTCATTGCGTCGATGTGGATCGGCAATGTCATGCTTGTAATCTTGAACCTGCCGCTGATTGGGCTGTGGGTGAGGCTACTTACCATTCCCTACAAACTGCTCTTTCCGGCGATCCTTGCATTTTGCGCCATTGGAGTTTTTTCGCTGAGCTTCTCGACCTTCGACATCTGGGTCATGGTCGTTTTCGGCGCGTTCGGTTATCTCTTCCGGCGGCTCGACTGCGAGCCCGCGCCCTTCCTGCTTGGGATGGTGCTCGGGCCCATGATGGAAGAGAACCTGCGACGGGCCATGCTTCTGTCGCGGGGGGATCCGCTTGTGTTTTTGCAACGTCCGATTAGCGCCACCCTTTTGCTCCTGGCGCTGGTCGCCGTCGTCATGGTTTCTCTGCCGGCGATACGCAAACAGCGCGATCAGGCGCTTGAGGAATGAAGTTCCGGTGCAGACAGTGGCGGCTGTTGCATTAGCCGGCAGGCGATCATCAAGCGTCCGGTAAAATGACGCCTGATTGAGTCTTTCGAACCTCAGGGCATACCCGCGCGTGACTGCTTCATGTGACTTGGGCAAGCGGTAACGTCAGGCTGAAGATGCATCGGATGTGACAGCTTTGCGCTAAGCTAAAACCCTGGTGTGACAATGGCTGCGATGGGGCCGTACGGAGACAGTCAGCTTACGGCGGCGAAAACGAGGGAAGCTGCCGATGATTTGGCTCGGCCGAGTCCCCTCGCGCGCTAGCGGTGATCAAGCCCTCACCGAAGCCCCAGCAGGGCACCCACCCGGTTCGCGGCCTCCGCCAGAGCATGGAAGTGCCGTTCACGGCCGCTGGCTTCACGCCAGTACAGACCGACCTCACGCTGCTCGTTCCAGTCACCGAATTCGATCAGCCTGACGTCGTCCTGCGGACGAAACTCGGCACGGGCGTAGAGCTCCGGGAACACCGACAGCCCCATGCCGATCGACACCATCTGTCGGATCGCATCGAGGCTTGTGCCCTCGAAGTCGTCGACGATCCTGGCGCCCGATGCCTCGGCGAGGTGCCTGACATTTTCCAGCAGACGGTGACCCCGACCGAGCGCGAGCAGCTTCTCACCGGCAAGATCGCGTAGGCTGACACTCGCGAGCCTGGCGAGGTCGTGCTCGGCGGGAACGCCCAAATAGAGCTTCTCCCGGCCAATGCGGGAGAATGAGAGACCCGCACGCTCTGGAGATGGACCGAGACCACAATCGAGGCTGCCATCCGCAACCAGACTTTCGATCGCGGTTGGATTGTCCTCCCGGATATAGACCTGCAGGGCAGAGTATTGCTCGTGCAGCTTCGGCAGCAATCTCGAAAGGAAGTAGGGACCGAAAGTAGGCGGCGTGCCGAGCCGGATCGTGCCGCCGAGAGCTTTGGCCTGGGAGGATAGGTCGCTGAGCAGTTCGTCCCTGGAGGCGAGCAGGACGCGAGCGCCCCGCGCGAGCCTCTCTCCGGCGGGCGTTGCGATAACCTGAGATGAGGTGCGCTCGAACAATGGTGTTTCGAGCCCGTGCTCGACCAGGGCGATCTGCACAGACAGCGTCGGCTGCGACACGTTGCAGTGGCGTGCGGCCTTCGCGAAGTGGCGCAGATCATGCAACGCCACGACATATTCGAGTTGGCGGAACGAGGGGCGAAAAGACATCCGATATTAGTTAGAAACTATCACAGAAATTACAACAATCAATTTGCGCTATATCCTCCGGCGCCCCACCTTCTGCGCATCGACAGACAATGGAGGCAAACGCATGGACCCGTTCATCAAGTCGCTTCGTCATCGCCGCGCCACTGTTCAGGCGCGCATTGAGGATGAGCAGGCCCGGCCCGTGCCGGACCAATTGCGCCTGAGCGCGCTCAAGCGCCTGAAGCTCCGGTTCCGTGACCAGATCGAGTTCATCGAGCGCATGAACCAGCGCGGCGAGACCATTCCGATTCCGGTCGTGCGACGCCGGTCGCATCGTCCGCTTCTGTCGGGGAGATCCTGAGATGACCCCCGTAGAGGGAACTGAAAGGTCCGGCCGCGGGCAGCGCTTGCGCGTGGCGGGTCAGCGCCTGTTCGGCGACGTTGCCGACCACTACCGGACCATGAAGAGGCGCCTTGCCGAGATGCTCATGCGCGGCGATCGCGATTGCGCCACGCTCAGCGCAATCTCCCAGGAGATCGGCAGGATGCGTCAGAAGATCCGCGCAGATCTTCAGCGTCGTCGGGACGAACGGGACTGGAAGAGGCAGCAGAGGAAGGCGTTGCGTTCGGCGCTGCCCGAAGATTGAGGAGACTGCCGTGAATCTTAACGATCGACGAAACAGCAGGCTTGCCCGCGCTTTCGCTACAGTGCCGTCGCGCTGATCGCCGCCTGGTCGCTCCTGGCGCTCGCAGGCTATTACGCGCTGGGGACTGTGTCGGACTTGCTCGGGTCCGTAGATCCCGCTTACGGATGGATCGTCTGGAGCGGCGACGTCTTCGGCCTCGGTGGACCGGCGGTCGCACTGCTCTGGCTGGTGGGCACGGTTCTCATACTCGGCGCGATGACGGTTGTCCGCCGCGTCGCCACCTGAAGCCCTTCGCGAAGCCGCCGCCCGCTCGATCTGGTCGGCGGCTTCCACCTTCCATCTGAAAGTCCGGGCCCCTCTGGCGAGAGACGCCGGTCCTCTCGCGATGTCGGACGCGATCCTCATCGCGTGCCGGCTGGAGTTCATTGATCATGGATCTTGCGTTTCTCGTCGTCGAATGGCTGGGCAAGCCCGCCTGGATGTGGCTGTCCTTCCTCGGCATCGTCGTCGCCCTGCTGGCCTTCGACCTCGGCGTGCTGCACCGAGACAACCGGGAGATCGAAGTGCGCGAGAGCCTGCTGCTCTCGGCCATGTATGTCGGACTCGGCCTCGCCTTCGGCGGCTGGGTCTGGTGGCAGCTCGGCGCAGAGCTCGGCATGAACTACCTCACCGGCTTCGTCGTCGAGAAGACGCTTGCGCTCGACAACGTCTTCGTCATCGCGCTGATCTTCTCCTTCTTCGCGGTTCCGCGCATCTATCAGCATCGCGTGCTGTTCTGGGGCATCCTCGGCGTCATCGTGCTACGCGCGATAATGATCGGGCTGGGCGCTACGCTCGTCGCCGAGTTCTCCTGGGTGCTCTACATCTTCGCGGCGTTCTTGATCGTCACCGGCATCAAGATGCTGGTGATGGGCGACAAGGAGCCGGAGATCGGTCAGAATCCGCTGGTCCGCTTCATGCGCCGCCGGTTCAACGTGACCGACGAGCACCACGGCCAGGACTTCTTCGTTAAGAAGGCCAATCCGCAAACTGGCCGCATGGTTTGGTTCGTGACGCCGCTGTTCATGGCGCTGGTCATGGTCGAGATCGCCGACGTCATCTTCGCGGTCGACTCGGTGCCCGCGATCTTCGCGATCACCACGGATCCGTTCATCGTCTACACGTCGAACATCTTTGCGATCCTCGGCCTGCGCGCGCTGTACTTCGCGCTGGCTGCCATGATCCACCGCTTCCAGTACCTTAAGCCGGCTCTGGCAATCGTGCTGATGTTCATCGGCTCGAAGATCTTCGTCGCCGACCTCTTGGGGCTTGAGAAGTTCCCGGCCGCTCTCTCGCTCGGCGTCACGCTGTCGATCATCGCCGCTGGCATTCTCTACTCGCTCTGGCGGACCCGAAAGCCGGAGATCGCCGCATGACGACGCTGCTCTCCCCGATGGTGCTGTTCTTCGGGCTCGGCGCTTTGGCTGCCTTTGCCCGCTCGGGCCTCACAATCCCGGAGGCAGTTGGCAAGGCGATGGCGATCTATCTCATGGTCGCCATCGGCCTGAAGGGTGGTGTCGCAGTTGCTGCGGAGGGGTTTACCCCAGACCTTGCGCTTGCCGCCGTTCTTGGCCTGACACTGTCGGTCGTCCTGCCGCTCCCCGCATTCTGGCTGGTTCGCCGGGTGGGACAACAGTCGGCGATCGACGCGGCGGCGATTGCGGCGCATTACGGCTCGGTCAGCGTCGTCACCTTCGTCGCAGGTATAGAGATCCTCAAGCTCGCCGGCCCCCCCGCGAGCGGCAGCATGATCGCCGTGCTGGCTCTGATGGAGACCCCGGCGATCGTCGTCGGCCTCCTTCTGGCACGACGAGCGACGAAGGCGGGCGGCATCACCGCCGGCCGCATTCTCCATGAGACGCTGTTCAACGGCTCCGTCGTCCTGCTGGTCGGCAGCTTCCTGATCGGGCTTGCCGTCGGGAAAGAAGGCTACACGCAGATCGCCCCGGTGTTCGAGGCCGGGTTCCGTGGCATCCTGTGCCTGTTCCTGCTTGACATGGGTTTGATCGCGGCGCGGCGCCTGAGCGAGACGCGTTCGCTGACGTTGCAACTGACAGGGCTCGCCCTCGCCATCCCGATCATGAACGGCCTGGTCGGCACGCTTCTTGGTGCCATGACCGGTCTCGGCACGCCCGACGCAGCCGCCCTCGGCATTCTTGCCGCCAGCGCTTCCTACATCGCCGTGCCGGCCGCGATGCGCATGGCACTGCCGGAGGCCAATTCCGGGACGTCGCTTGCCATGTCGCTCGGCGTGACCTTCCCCTTCAACGTCACGTTCGGCATCCCTCTCTACATCTGGTTCGCGCGGAGCATCGCAGGGTCATGAACGCAAGCATCGAACGCGTGAAGGTTGAAATCTTGCTGGACGCGCCTCTGTGCGATCTCGTCACAAGGATGGTCGAGGAGGCAGGCGCCGGCGGCTACACGATCCTGCTGGCGCTCGGCGGCTCCGGACGCAACGGCCGATGGCGCGAGGACCGGGTAACAGGCGCGGATACCAAGCTCCTCCTTCTGGCAGTCGCGGCGGATGACATTGCCGAGGCGATCGTGCGCGGCCTGGAACCTCTCCTGGACAGCTACAGACTGATTGTCATGACCACACGGGTGGGCGTAGTGCGCGGGGACAAGTTCTAGCTTGGATACGCGCGCCCTTCACCTCGCGGCATGGGGTGCCGTCAGGCCAAATTCTTGCCGTTCCCGACGTTCTCGAACGGGGCCGGAAGCGGAATGGCAGCTTCCGGGCGGCAGTGCGTGAGAACCTGTCATTCACTTCAACAAGGTTGAGCGGTTTGGGCTTGCACCTTTAGGTGACTGTCTTCAACCCGCGTTAAGCTTGGGGTACTGGGTCAAGATGAGCCAGAGATTTAGGCTGTTTGGCGAAGGTCGTGAGCCCGGTGCATGAGAGCGCTTATGTCCTTGGCGGGGACCGGCCTTGAGTAAAGGAAGCCCTGCAGATCATCGCACCCAATGGCTTGCAGATGATCTCCCTGTTCGGCCGTTTCCACGCCCTCTGCAGTGG
This sequence comes from Tianweitania sediminis, assembly GCF_017813335.1. Taxonomy (GTDB): domain Bacteria; phylum Pseudomonadota; class Alphaproteobacteria; order Rhizobiales; family Rhizobiaceae; genus Tianweitania; species Tianweitania sediminis. The sequence goes on from NZ_JAGIYY010000011.1 coordinate 129,160, forward strand.
TCTTCAAGCCGCGCGCCCTGGCGAGCTCAACGATGGCCTCAACGATGGCTTCGTCCCCGTTCGACCGACCAAACCCATTTATAAAACTGCGGTCGATCTTGATCCTATCGACTTCGAGCTTCTGTAGCCGGCCGAGCGAAGAGAAACCGGTACCAAAATCATCCAGAGCAACACGCACGCCCAATTCCCGCAGCGCCCTGAGATTTTGGTCGCATACGCCGCTGGCATCCGTCAGGGCGCTTTCGGTCAGCTCAAGCTCGAGTCGATGCGGGTCGAAGCCGAATTCAAGTAGTCGTGCAGCGACCTTGACCGCGAATACGGGGTTGCGGAGTTCAATTGCGGAAACGTTGATCGCGATACACAGTTCGGGCCAGGCTCGGGCTGCTTCGCAGCTACTTCTCAGAACGAACTCGCCTATCGCCTCGATCATCCCTGTTTCTTCAGCAATGGGGATGAAAACATCGGGCGAGATCCACCCGTTGGTGGGATGACGCCACCGCAGCAAAGCTTCAACGCCGATGATCGTTTGCGTGGAAGCACGGAACAACGGTTGGAAGTAAACCTCAAGCTGATCAGTTCGCTGAAGCGCCAGCCGCAGGTCACGTTCAATGTCGCGGCGTACTTGGAGCATGGCGTCCATCTCAGAACCAAAGATCGCGTAGCGGCCGCGCCCTGCGTTCTTTGCATGGTAAAGCGCGATGTCAGCCTTCCGGCACAACTCAATGCGTTGTTCGCCGTCGATGGGAGCTACGGCGATCCCGATGGTAACACCAACGAAGACCTGATGATCGGAAACAAAGAAGGGCCGCCGCACCGCGTCGATGATCCGGTCCGACAAGGTCTGGAGGTTTTCAACTGTTGCCACGTTGGGGATGATGAGGGTGAACTCATCGCCTCCTAGCCGCGACAGGGTGTCAGAAGGCCGGATCAGTCCTTTCAGGCGAGCGGCGAACTCTCTAAGCACTGCATCTCCCGCGGGATGGCCGAGGGTATCATTGACTTGCTTGAAGTGGTCGAGATCAAGATACAGAACACCGAGCAGGTGACCATCACGACGCAAGCGCAACGCGCGCTCAAGCTGATCATGGAAATGGACCCTGTTCGGCAGTTCCGTGAGCGAGTCGTGGAGCGCGAGGTGTTTCATCCGAGCGTCACGGTCAGCCAGCTTCCGCGACCGGAGGTCCAATAAGAACAGGAGCGCCAGGATCACCAAAAGGAGCAAAGTCATGATGGCGGCCGCCGCAGGAGCGACCTTGCGGACCACGGCCGCACCCGGCCGATATGGCTCCCACACAAAGTACCCAATGGTCTCGCCGGATGCTGCGGTGAGAGGAAGGCTCTTCAGTGTGCCAGTCGTGTTCTCTACCCAATCAAACCGCATGTTGCTGAACAGGTAGTCCTGCTCAAGACGGTTGAGGAAGTCTCCATCGAGATACCTGACGGCGACGTGGACGTGTTCAGTGCCTGGCGTCTGCTCAATTTCACCTGTATCCGAAACAATAGGTTTCGCGCTTACTACCGCAGGGTGGCCGTCGATCACACCTATATCCGCAGCACCTTGGCTTAACATGCGATCGGACATCGAAGTCTCGTCGCCGTCACGTCTTTGTTGCCGCACGCTTTGAACAAGCGGCTCTGCTACCGCCTCGACGGCGCGGTATGGCTCATTCCCGGGTGACGTAGAGAATTGATAGATGGGCTCATCGATGGGGTTGAGCACATAGGCGCCATCATGCCCAAAATAAGTGTGCATCCAACTTCCGAGATTGTAATCGATCCACTCGGCTGCGTCCTCTTTCTCGACTGCCCGAACGGCGTCGTCCCAGACGGTGACACTTTCCTGATTGTGGGCGATTGTCTCCCGGAGATTTGCAATAACCAGCGTGACGAGTGCCGCCTGACGCTCCAACGCGACATCATCGGCCTCTCGCCCCGCCCAAACCAACAAGCCACCCACAAAGACTGTAAGCGCGCCCACACCGAGGAGCGTTGGGAGCACAACTCTTGTAAGGAAACGACCGGAGCGAGCATGGGAGAAAAGCATCGGGGGATCACCGCTGACAGCCGCTTACCCTGACGTGAGCTCATTAAAAGTGCTTAAACAGGAAAGTATAAAACCTCATTCTGGGCTATAGCGCATTGAGGTTTCCCGTTTGAACTCGCACCTCTGCAACGTCTCGGAGACGTAGGCCGTCCAAAAGTCATGATGCACCGGGTAGTGCGGAAGCTAAGCACGAGGCCCAGCGTAGCGGAAGGGCATCGGACAAAGCGAACTGATGTCCACTACCACAGAGCGAGCAACCTCAATCCACTTCCGGCCTAGCCATGCGACAACCCTGGAACTCTGATGAGATGGCTTGACTACAATGCTAACCAGGCGCCAGCATCTCCCCGCGAGCGAGACGTCGTGACAAGCGGACCGGGAAGAAGGATGATCTGAGGCGGGAGCGGCATCTCCGTTACCTCCCCGGCAGGCGAAAAGTGGACGGCAGAGGAAAAGGAAACCCACCTCACGGCTGATGGCCTCGGCCTAAATGTTAACTGATGCAGCGCCATTTCAGGTAATGAAGAAGAACCAGCATTTCGGCGTGAAAAGCTACAAGCGAACAGATCCGGCACCGCCGCGGAGCAGCCGCCTCCCAAGATTCGTTACTATCGTTTCGCTGGCATTGGTGCTCGGCTTTATTGCGCTTTTGTTCCTCCGGCTTTGATTGGCGAACTGACACTGCCTCGGCTTTGCGATCGTCAGGGGTCACCTGCCTCAACTCGCTAACGTCTCGTTGGAGCGCCACCATGAGTGACCGCTGTTGCTCGCTAGGACTTAGGTCTGACGAAACATTAGGAACAGCTGAAAGTTTGTGTCACGTAAAGGGGAGACACCAATGCAAAAGCTGCTACTCGTTCTGGGCACTACCTGCCTTATCACCTTCGCTGCACCGGCGCTGGTTCAGTCGCAGACCACACCCGTGGAGACTACCCCGGCTGAAACCACCACCACCGCAGTGCAGGCTGACGATGATGACGGGTTCGATCTTGGCTGGCTCGGCCTCCTGGGCTTGATCGGTCTGGCTGGTTTGAGGGGCCGCCGCGACGATCGCCACCACGTGGGCACCACCACCCGATAACAGCCAGCTGTTTGGCCGGCGGCTGACGCAACCTTCCCTTTCCGGCAGCTTCCAGCCTACAGAACCCGTTCCAGCTTCGGCTGGAGCGGGTTTCTCTTGTCGCCGGTTCGCCTTCCGCCAACCCAAAGGTCAGCCGCGGCTGCGGTGCTCGAGAAGGTTAGGTCGGACGGAAGATGATCGAGCCCGACGGCACATCTGCGTTGAACCGAAGCGTGAAAAGCAGACGGTGAGACTCATCAGTCACCGCCATCTGCCAAGAGCTAGCCAAGTCGAAGATCAAATGATCAGCGTCGCGCAAGATGCTGCCGGCAGATCGCAGCGCTTCAGCTTGCGCTGCTTTCAGACTAGGAAGGTCATGGCCTTCGTGATCGGGCAGGTGCGCGCCGTCATCGATGTGGAAAAAGTAGCGGGGCATGTGACTGCTCTATGTGGAGGCGGGAGCACGTCCTGTCTCTCGGTCACCTTACGCCATTGAAGTGCGGTGATACTGTTGAACCTGTTCAGCCGGCTGTTGTTCCAAAGGTTCGTCTGGCGAAGCTGCCGCCATCACCCAGCAGGCGGAGAGCCTGCGGCAGAAACTGATCGCAAGCGAGATGGGTATCGGCAGTTTGTGCATGCCGCAAAGACGCTTCAGTGAGCAGCAAGTTTCACCACGGTGCTCTGCGAAGATGTCGCGGAGGTTGGTGCTCCTCGGCGACGCTCTAGACCAGCGGCCCCAGAGCGCCAAGGATAAGGCATTGGCTCTGCTCTCGGAGAGGAATAGGGCCGGTGCGGGATAGTCGGGGAAGATCTTGCCGGGTCGCAGATTGCCGACATCAGCGCGCAAGGCCCGGGTAAACTCAAGGATAGCCTGCTTGCCCTTTGGTGACGAGGTTGCACACAGGCCTGCCCTATTCCCTGTTCGTATCGGTGTCAGGGTATCACCTGACCTACAGTGCCCCATGTGATCGACATGATTTCTTGATCTGCAATGAGGAATAGCAGCAGAGCTTGCAAGCCTGTAACGCCGCCAGATGAAGCCGTTCTCCGAAATAGACCATGAAGCTTTGAGGACATGTCCGCCTCCGGTATTTTCGTATTGCGTCACGGAGAACTCAACCCGTTTAAAGGTTGCCTGAATGGTTTTTCGGTCGAGGTGGCGGCCGATCTTCTCCAGACAGAAGAGGACGCGGTCCTTTCTTCCCTCAAGAAGCCAGGGGACGAGACGGACACTCCCTCCCGCTCCATGCAGTAGGTTGTTCTAAAAGGGTCGTAAGGCTGGGCGGGAACTTGGCTAACTGAAAGTGCCAGCACCACAGGGATCAGAAGAATAGTTGCTCTTCGGCGCATCAACTCACCCGAATTCCTTAGAGGACCTCGCCATCTAAGGACCATGACCTAGACTTACTGTATGGTTCAGTACGTGTCGCGGCCGGGCCGTCTTGAGTTCATTGCCCCGCAACTGCCTTCCCTGGTGGCAAAGCCACCCGATGGAGCCGAGTGGATTCACCACACCAGATCAAGTATGAGGCTACCGCACGCAGCTGATCATCCAGGACGGTGCTTGCCGTACCTTTACCCGCAACGGCCACGACTGGTCGGCCAAGTGCCGCCGGATCTGTGCTGAAGCGCTGCAGCTTGGCGCACAGAGCGCCGTCCTCTACGGTGAGGTGATCATCTTGGGAGAGAAGGGGCACCCGGACTTCAAGGCGCTACGCCATGCCATTGTGGCGGCTCAGGAAAGCTTGGTGTTCGTAGCCTTCGATCTGCTCCACCTCAACGGCCATGACCTGCGCCGCATGCACTTGGCGGAGCGACGAGCTATCCTAGCCGACCTGGTGCCGGACGACGGCGCAATTCCAGTTCAGCCGGAGCCACGAAGGCGATGCCGCGGCCCTCGACCGCATGGGCCCGGGAGGCATGGTGTCCAAGCGCTGACAGCCCCTATCGGTCCGACCCTTCCAAAGCCTGGCTGAAGATGAAGTGCTTCGACGAGGCGGAATTTGAAATCAGGGGCTGATGAGAAAGCCCGGGCAGGCCACGCAGGCAATCCTTGTCGATCAGGAGAGGCGCTATGTCGGCAAGGCCGCGGTGACGTTCAACCTCGCCATGCGCGAGCGGCTATGGGAGCGGGTGAAGGCGCGGCCGGGCGCGATGCCGGAAGGCTTGCCGAAGGACGTGCAGCGCGAGAAGGCGGACTGGCTCCAGCCCGACCTCCCTCGGCCGCGTGAAGTTCCTAAAGGGCGAGGAGCAGTTGCGTCATGCGACGCTGAGCGAGGTCCGCGAGGGGTACTAAGCGGCTGACAAGCCCGCGACCAAGCGAATCCGCTCAGCATCATCTGCGTTCCACGAAACGCTGAAGCCGCGCTATGATGACAACGCTCTCCCGCATCCTCTCGGCGACCTCTTTCGTATTGGCGTTTGAGATCACCCGCGCCAGTCCCTGAAGTTCGAAGACGATATCCCCAAAGGCATCGTCGTCTGCAGCACAATCTGAAAGTATGAGCTGCGCCCGCAGATCTTCGATGGTTTCTGCGGCTTTTCTCAGAAGCCGAGCCTTCTCTTGGAAGGGCAGCCTCTCAATCCGGTCAGCCGCTTTGATCAGTTCGTTGATGAGGCTTACAGTCGCCATAGCAGTCGCCGGTACAGCGTGGTGTGCTGCACAAGGAGGACGGTGTCAGGAGAAACAATGCAGCTTTGGCGATCTCCTCAGGGACGCTCAAGAGCCAGCGTGGCCCACCTTTGTGACCTGACCAGTTCGCCGCCGTTTGACGCGCTTCCCAGCCAGGCCTCTCGCCTCTTTATAGGCCATGTCTAGAAGCAGGCTCGTGAACCTCAACTCTTCGTCTTTTTCAGTCAGGCTCAGTATCCCGCTGATGTAGTCAGCGATGTATTCTGCTTTGTCAGAAGTGCTAGTGAACCCGTGGATGGCGGTCATATCAGCCTCTCGCCATGTTGATGGTTGGGTAGATTGCTCCTCAGATGATGCCTTGGAGGTCAGATGCCTCAAGCGTAGATGATGAGGCGGGCATTGCTGCAGAAGCAAGCTCTAATGGACAACTGGCGGGGGCCTAAGGCTTCAGTCCGCTGCCATGTACGACCAAAGGCCGCCGGAGGTTGGTACCTTCGTCGCACGGGCGAGCGGGAACTTGCCGACTCAGGATTATGTTCCTAGCTCGTTCCGCTATGACGCGAGCGATCGACACCCTCGGCAAAGCCGTCAGACATGCCATGCTCGTGCGCGTCCAGTGTAGCCGGCGCCAGTCAGACCACTACTATCGCAGTGCAGGCCTGCTTCAACTCTATAGCGCCGGCCGCGACCCCTTGAGCCTGCCGTTTCAATGCGACCGCTGCAGCCCGCCAGCGCAGAAGGTCACGTTGCTGGAGACGCGGTTCTTGGACCCCTCTACAACGGTACTCAAACTCGAAGGCAAGGGGCGGCAGCGGCAATGGATGCCCGGGCGCCTCGGGCCGCGATGCCTGGATGAATTACGAAACGTTGATCGTATCCTGCGGCCGCAGGACAAGGATAACGCGGAGCAGAGGCTGATGCTTCTTATCCGCGAGGAAGTTGAGACGCTAAGCGGAGATCCTAGGCGCATGGCCGGGCTTGCGTCCATTCTAGGGAGAACTGCCGGATGAAGAAGCTGGCGTTCGCCACACTGGCTACCTTGTGCCGGTCCTTTCCACCCCGTGCCTTCAAAGCTGAAATCACCGCCGCGCTTCTGCGGCGGATAGTGACACACTGGATCCGCGGCGAGCAGCTGCGGGTGGCGACTCCACATGTAGAGTGATCTTCTTAGCCATGGCCGGCCGACAGACGTCTGCCGTGCAATGAAACTGACTGCCTCAAAATGGTCGTTCCCGAGCGTCGCATCGACCGTGCCCCGATGGATGATCCGTCAGCTTCAGGTCAGAAAAAGCTCCGCCAAGCTCAACCCGCCCCTTGAGCAAGTTGCGCGGTACATTTTCAGCGCAATAAACATTGAGTAATAACTACATCAAAAGTTAACTCTACAGCACACGCGCTCAACGACTTCTCTCGATAAAAGTTTCATTTCATTAACAAAATATTAAACTGAAGCATCTTCGAACTAAATCGCGTTATCGATGTTTACGCCTGGTGCATCAATCGTGGTTCACACGCCAAATTAGGTTAGGAACTTCTAATGATCATTAAGAAAATTGCTCTCGCGGGCATGTTGACGACTATGCTCGCAGCAGGCCACGGTTTGGCCTTGGCTCAAGACAACACCGGCGGAACTGCCACTGGCGGCAGCGCGACCAGTGGTGACGCTTCATCCGGAGACGCTACCGGCGGTAACGCCTCCAGCAATAGTGGTCGTGGATCATCGACCGGCGGCGCTGCTGACACAGGCGACGCCACAAGCGGTGACGCAACGGGTGGCACTGCAGATAACAGCGGTCGCGGGTCGGCGACGGGTGGCGGCGCTACGAGCGGCGGCGCAACAAGCGGTGGTGCTACCGGAGGTGATGCCTCCAACGAAGGTCGCGGTAATGCTGTAGGCGGCGCCGGCACCAGCGGTGCTGCAACATCTGGCACTGCCACAGGGGGAGCTGCAACCAACGAGGGCCGTGGAACGTCCACGGGCGGCGCTGCCACCAGCGGCGGGGCTACGAGCGGCACCGCCACAGGTGGCACTGCTGATAACTCAGGTCGCGGCTCCGCGAATGGCGGTGCTGCAACGAGCGGCACTGCTGGTTCCGGTATGGCGGCGGGTGGTGCTGCAACCTCCGAAGCCCGCGGCGACGCTGAGGGTGGCGAAGGTAACACCGGCGAAGCGATGAGCGGCGCAGCGACGGGCGGCAATGCCATGCAGGACCGGCGGAACGACGATGAAGCCCCGGTCTCCACGGAGCTGCTGCCCACCGAAACTAACCAGTAACGAGTAACGAGGCGCCAGCCGGCCCGCCGCTCCGACGTGAGCGACGGGCCGCCTGCAAGCCGAAAGGATCAACCATGATTTCGAAGACGATGACGAGCAGGACCCTAGCTGCCGCGATGCTGCTTGGGACAAGTTCCTTCGCGCTGGCCCTAGATGCCGGTATAGGCGCGGATCAGGGTGGCGGAGTTTCGGCCGGCGTGAGTGACGGTGGCCTAGGCGTTGGTGCCGGAATTGGAGGAGGCGACATCGGAGGCGTTTCCGCTGGCGTGGACGCAGGAGGCGTGGGATCGGCAGGTATTGGCACGGGCGGCGTTGACGCGGGGAGCGGAAGCCAGGGTGGCAGCGCGCAAGGCGGCGGCTTTGGAAGCGCGCAAGGTGGGGACGCGGAAGCTGGGGACGCCTCAACTGGCCGGGGTGGAGCGGCGATCGGCGGCTCGGGAGTTGGCGCTTCTGCCTTGAGCGGCGGCGATGCTACTTCGGGTATTGGGCTTGGTGCAGCGACTGGCGGGCTCGCGACGGGCGCCCATTCAAGAGGTGCTGAAGGCGGTTCAGCCAACAGTGGTACGGCGACAAGCGGAAACGCAATCGGCGGCGCAGCGGTTGGTGGGCGCAGCGCTCGCGGCGGTGACGCGGTGAGTGGAGATGCAGAAAGCGGTCGCGCATCGGGCGGTCGAGCATCAAACACGAGCCGAGGCAGTGCCATTGGCGGCAACGCTACATCAGGAAGCGCTCGTAGCGGGGACGCCCAGGGCGGAATGGCTTTCGGCCGCGATGCTGAAGGTGGTGCCGCCGAGACAGGTCTCGCACGCAGTGGATCAGCGACCGGCGGCACGGCAAACAATCAGGGGCGCGGAACCGCTATTGGCGGCAACGGAACATCTGGCAAAGCCATAAGTGGGCGCGCGATCGGAGGGCAGGCGTTGGCTCGTAATGCCACAGGCGGAAACGCAACATCGGGCGATGCGACCTCCGGCGATGCCGCCGGCGGTAATGCCAACAGCCGGGGCGGGAACGGCAATGGCGCCGCGACGGGTGGCAACGCAACAAGCGGCGATGCGACCTCAGGCGACGCGATGGGTGGCAATGCCACGAACAACGGGCGTGGCTCTGCAACCGGCGGAAACGCAACAAGCGGCGATGCGACCAGTGGTAACGCAACTGGCGGTAATGCCAACAGCGGCGGCAAGGGCGGCGGCTCGACCAATCCGGGCGGCGGGGGCGGTACAGATCCGGATGGGGGCAATGGCGGCAACCCTGGTGGCGGCACACCAGGCGGTGGGACTAGCCCTGGCGGCGGCAGCACTCCTGACGGCGGAACAAGCCCAAACGGCAGCGGCGAAGCTCCGGACGGGGGCGGAAATGTAGACCCGGGTCAAACCGGAGGAATACCTGACACGTCCGGCGAAAGCCCCAGCAGGGGTACTTCACCCAACGCAAGAAGCGGTGACTCGCGCTCACGAGATGCTTGTGGAAACGATATCTTCTTGGCAACCAGAGCTTCAGAAACTGTATGTCGCTGACACCGTGAAGAAACGAACGCCGGTGGCTCACGCCACCGGCGTTTTAGCCCCACTGGATACAGGTGGGCGACCGGCGCCCTCTGCTTAACCTTCAGCGCTGAAACTTCTTTTCTGCTCAAAGCCCTCGTACTAAAGAAGGGGTTAAGGAGACGCCCAATCTTGATCAACCCGCTTATCATGTACCTTCAGAGGAGGGATCACCTTTCGATAGAAGAAATCGCTGTACTCGAAAATTTGACGCAGCGCCGTGATTTTGTCCTCAAGGGCAATGAAATTGTCAAACAAGGCAGTCACCCTACAGAAAGCTTCGTCTTGATCCAAGGGGCCACGTTTCGAGAGCATCACCTCCGAAAAGGCGCCCGAATGATCAGCGCAATGCATATCGCAGGCGACTTCGTTGATCTTCACAGCACACTGCTTGGAAAAATGGATCACGCTGTTGTGGCGGCCTCGAACTGCATCATATCACGTGTTGCTCACGCCGATCTCCGTGAGATCGCAGACGAGCATCCACACCTTCGACGTCTTCTGTGGACGACCATTGCAACGGATGCAGCCACCCACCGTACCGCTATTACAGTGAAAGGGCGGCTCACCCCTCCTGCGCGTATCGCTCACTTGGTATGTGAACTTTACTTGCGACTAGAGACAGTCGGACTGGCGGGAAACTGGACCTTCACAATTCCAGTTTATCAAACAGATCTTGCAGACATGTTTGGGATGTCGACCATACATCTTAATAGGAGCCTACAGGCTCTGCGCAACACAGGTGCGCTCTCCTGGCAAGGCTCGCAAGTCGTCATTCATGATTGGGATCAGTTGGCACATCTGGCGGAGTTCGACGCGACCTACCTGAACTTGAACTTTTCACCCGCACAACATTCGTCGACTCCGAAGATTTCCCAGCTTATCGCTGACTAGGCAGTGGCTCTACTGCCCGTTGCACAGTGTGTTGTCAGAAAGTGCCAGTCTACCAGAAGCAGCCAGCGCTACCGCAATATCAACTGGCGTTTGCAGCCCGATCTCGGCTCGGATATCTTTGCTTCCTGCGACCATCCAGCTATCCCTTCTCGGCAGAAGGTTCCCTCTTCCATAACCGGGAGCTGAAAATAGGCGCAGCCGATCCGACCAGGATCCGCGTGGCGCGACCGACTTGTCACCACTTTGGAATGTGCTTGATCACACATCAGGCGCCGCAAAGTAGCGCATCCTTAACCGCTCACAGCAGCCTTGAGCCTCCTCCAGATCGGCGACAGCACCTTTTCGGCGAACGGTATCAAGATCGTGCCCAAAGCCAGGCCAAACAAGCCGAACCCCGCGGTTTCACCGAGCCAGCCGAGCATGGGACTCGCCACGCCCGCAAGCTCGCCAGCATGCTCGACGGCTTCAGCTGGACCATGGAAGCCGAATTTACCCATTCCATGCACGACTATGCTGCCACCCACCCAGATCATGGCAGCGGTTCCCACCACACCCAAGACCGTCATTACCGTTGGCATTGCTTTCACGAGCGAACGGCCGAAAGCGCGCCCCAGCGACGTCAACGCGTGACGCGTCAGATAAAGTCCGATGTCATCTAGCCGCACCAGAAGTGCCACTGCACCATAAACCAGCATCGTGATCCCGACGCCTACCACCGCCAGAACAATGGCTTGTGTCAGAACGCCCACGGCGGGGATCGTCGCCAAAGCGATCGTCATGATCTCGGCCGACAAGATGAAATCCGTCTTGACCGCGCTCGCCACCTGTTCGTCTTCCCGGCTAGTCGGGTTGAGGGCGACGGGCGTCAGGTTCTCCTCATGGGCACTCGCCTGATGCGGCGCCAAAGCGTGGTAGACCTTCTCCGCCCCCTCATAACAAAGATAAGCGCCACCGAGCATTAGGAGCGGCGTGATTGCCGCGGGAAGGAAAAAGCTCAATACCAGCGCCGCCGGAAGCAAGAACAGCAGCTTGTTGCGCAGCGAGCCGAGCGCAATCTTGCCCACGATGGGAAGTTCACGCGTGGCTGCGAACCCATCCACGTAGCGCGGCGTGACGGCCGCATCGTCGATGACCGCGCCCGTCGCCTTGATGCCGGCTTTGGTTGCCATACCGGCAACGTCGTCAACAGAAGCCGCCGCCACCTTGGTGATACCGGCAATGTCGTCGAGAAGACCAAGCAATCCGATGCTCATTTGCGTCAGCCTCCAAGTTTCGACAGGATGAACGCCGCTCCGACCTTTAGGCTCCTGATAGCCAAGTGAGCGCAGCTCCAGATCCAAGCGCTTGGATCCTCCTTGAACCATGAAGGGCCGTCAGAATTCTAAACTCTGAGCGCGCTCATCCGAGATCGGCACGAAGCTGCCCTACTATCACGCCTCATCGTAGGCGCGCCGGTCCCACTTCAAATCCGTCATCAACTCAGGCTCGATGCTAATACCGTCATCGAACTTGTTGATGTGTTCCGCGAGCATCTCCCGAACTGCAACGATGGCCTTCTTCTTCCCCTCGCAGCGTCTGTGATGCCGCTGAATGGCCGTATAGATCCCATCGTCAGCATGGCTGTTGATCTCGACTATCGCGTACCAGATGCCCTTTCCTGTTCGGCGCCGCCGCTTCACCTCAAGATGCCAGTCAGCAAATTCGGCGAGAGCCTTGTATAACTCAGGGAAGTCCGGATCCTCCTCACCGCGCTCTCTCGCCTCCGCAACGAACGACTGAGGCTGGGCTCTGTCAGCTCGGTAATCGACCGGGTCATGGTCCAGAAAGGCTCTTCCGCCTTCCTCATTGCGCTTTTCACTTCCCATGTCAGAGGCGGCTTCTTTGGCTTAGTCGCTACCAGCGTGCGGAGCCTATCCAGCTTCTTCTTCGGCCAGATGTCGGCGATGATCCGCTCGATGTCTGCAGAGGTTGGCTGCCAGCGAAACTCATCATCGTGCTTTTTCTTCGACGTCTTAGGTCTAAGGGCTACAACGGTCTCGTTTCGTTCGAACGAAGGCAAACTGTCCGAGGCCAGCATCATCTGTCGGTCTAAGCCTTCAGAGATTGAACCTTCATCATCGAAGACCTAGATGTTGCCGCTGACCTGCCCAAGATCACGCGGTTGTCCGTCTTCATGGTTGACGCTGACGATTAGCACCCGTTACCGAGTACCAGCATACTGATGAAGCTTGCCGCCCTGACCTACATCTCGTCGATAAGGCGGCTGGTGAGCTTCAACGGCTCCCCGTCATCGGGGAAAGGGTAGAACCGCACTGCCACGAGAACTCCTACGCAAGATTTGTAAGAGCAGAACCTAGCAACCCTCGGAATGCACGATCAAGACGGCGCCGATATGTCTGTGCACTTACTTCCGAAGGTAGCTCATCGATCCGCTGTCCGTCATGCGGTAGCACCGCGTCGTCCAACACAGTACCGCCCGCTGCGGCACGAGCATCCCGCCTGCCTCGAACCGCCGCGTTGCATGTCTGAAGAACCGCTTCCGAGCAGGACCAACCCGCCGTTCGGCAGGCTAACCTTCAAAAGAAGCTGAGCAGTTCATCTTGCTGCCGCTTACCGAGCCATCGTTGCAGATGAAGGCGCGCCCTTGGCTATGGGAAATGTCGTCCTTTGCTTCCAAAGCAGGGCGTGTTTGCGGCTGCGGCAACCGAGAGACCTGCCGCAAGGATCAGGGCAGAAGCCAATGCTGGCAGCATGGCCCTTCAGTAAGCTGACCTCCCATGTTGCTTATCCTCTGACGTTGCCCCCGTGGATGCCTTCGGTTTGAACTGGACTCCGTCGACAGGAGACGGAGATGAAGAGAAGCCGGTTCACGGAAGACCAGATCATCGGTGTGCTGAAGGAGCACCAGGCGGGA
>NZ_JAGIYY010000012.1 GCF_017813335.1 Tianweitania sediminis
GATGTGATGACTTCGACCCTGCTGAACGGAGCGTCAGAGGCTTTGGACATAGTCTTACTCATAGGCGTATGCCTATGCCTTATCAGCTATGCCGCGTGTCCGGTCAAAATGGGGTGCGCTCCACCGTCCGAGCACGGCGGGTTCTGCAAACCTGATCAAGGTTCTACCTTAGGCGACGAAGTTCGTGCCGTTCAGCTGAGTGGCATTCACGCCCGTCAACGGGATCAGGCTAGCATCGGTGCTGAACGAACCGCTGGTGTCGTAGTCGACCAACACGTAGGCATTGCCACCGTAATTGAACACAGTGAAGCTGTCCGTCGCGCCATCAGGTAGCTGGCAGCCATGGTTACGACACCAAAGAGGTGATCGCACCTGTGATCGCCGTCTGCTGCGCGTCGGTGACCGCGTAACGGTGTTACCACCCGAAACGTACAGGACGACCGATTCTTCGGATACGCTGAAGTCGGGTGACTTCAACCAGGCCATCAACGGCCAGATCGCTATCGGTCGTTGTGTGGTCCAAAGCGATCGAACCAGTCGGGCCCGTGAAAGTCACGGTTGCATCTGCTTCAGCGTTGCGGAAGCCAGCAGCGGTGGAAGTGCCAGCGTCAATCGCGTGCGGGATCAACTGGCTGAACTACGGGCTCGTGGCAGTACGCTGCGGGGAGCTTGAACGAACCGCTGACCCGTACTTGCGACCTCATAAAATAGCCGCCCTGCCTAGCTAGTTCTCGACTTCCGCCAAACGAGTTCGGCGTGTCGGCGTGGGATGTACCACTATGCTTCCAGATTGCACACGACAAGCCGCTGTGAACGCCTGGTCCGCAGCGGCTTGGGACGACGAAGAGATGAACTAGACCGGGAGGAATCCCGTATAGAGTTCAAAATTGGTCGCCGAGATGTCGGCTGCACCAACCCCGACGATGTGAACTGAGGAGTCCAGGGCGCTTCCCGAGGAGTCGCCGTCGATCGCAACCACTGCGTTGGTTCCGCCCATTCCATCGTCATAGAAGGCGACTGCAACGTCAACATCGCCGTCTTCGGCGAGATCGGCTGCCGCCAGAGCATCCGCACGTGAAGCATAGATCGTTAACAGCTCGAAGTAGTCAGCCGCTCCACTCTGTACGTAGGTCTCCGCCCTTATCAGCAAGTCCGGATTCCAATCACTGATTTCGAGATCGAACGTGTTGAGCGGGACGTCATAGGTAGTTGGCTCCGGCTGCGGATCATTCGTTGTCTTCGCGAAATAGCGATCGATAACCGCTTCAGAGGCATCAACTCCCGTTTGTGTGAAGCCTACGTCGTTGATGAGCTCGCGCGCATCATCAACAACAAAAGGCTTCGACGAGTCACCAGCTTTCTCTGTGAAATAAAGAGACACGTCTATCGTGTTCTGCAGCTTCAGTGCATCACCACCTTGCGCAGACAGGATTAGCTCAACCAGCACCTGCGAGGCAGTCTTCCCGCCCTCGATGGCAGGATACCAGTAGGCGTTGTCAGCCGGCGTCGGGGCGCGATCGAAAATGTTGTTGAAGCTCTTGTAGAGGAAGCTGTTGATATCGCCAACATCATCGTTGCGCAGATCGGGATAGATCTCCCGCGCTTCCCTGGTCGTAGAAAAACCTGCTGCGACTTCAAAGATCGACTTGCCTGCATCTAACTGGCGCGACCAGTACTCGAGCCCTTCCGGCTCTGCGGGGCGATCAAAGTAGGCGAGATAAAGTGCTGCAACGACTTCACGGCTGGTTGTGAACATCTTGGTCCCTCAAGAGTTTTAAGGCGCGCTCACCTTCAACAAAGTAGAAGCTTCTGCAAGGTCATTTCAGTGACAAATCGGCTTTTTTTTGCAACCAACGAGGCCAAGTTGCAGCGCTTTGGCAGATACGGTTCCGCTGCCCTCTCTAGCTAGATGCTAGCAGGCAGCTGCGATCATCTTGCCGTATAATGCCTCCAAGTCTCGCGCGAGGCCGCGAGGATTGAAGGGGAAGCCTTCGAAACGAGCTGACTCGATCTTCCGACGTAGGCGGGCAAGGTAGTTGTTATCGCTCGCGAGTTGAACTGCAAGTGCCTCATAAGCCGCCAAGTCGCTGGTGACCAACTCAGGGACGCCCATCGCAGTGAGAAGGCTCGCGGACCCGCGTCCAGCTGGCGTCGGGCCTGCGCATGTTAGAACTGGCAGGCCTGCCCATAGCGCGTCACTGGCGGTTGTGAATGCGCTCACAGGAAGAGTGTCAAGGAAAAGATCGGCGAGAGCACACCGCGCCAAGTGTTCGTTCGTGCTGGCATGTGGCGCGCAGATGATGCGGCTAGCATCAATCCCCCGGGACACGGCCTCCTTGGTGAGGAAGGTCGCTTGCTCTTCCGATCTTACAAGAACCCACAAGACCCCGTGCGGTACGGCCTCTAGTATCCGCATCCAAACAGAAAAGATCTTCGGCGAGATTTTGTAGGCTGCGTTGAAGCAGCAAAACACGAATGCGTCTTCTGAAATACCATAGCGTGCGCGGGTGGCTGAACCATCAGGGATCGGTCGGCGCGTATCGTTAGGTTGGAAACAGTTTGGCAGGTATGCGAACTTTTCTTGCGAGTGGATCTGATACTCAGGGGGAGACACGACCCGATCCGTGATGGCGTAGTCGATGAAGTTCGCTTCCATGGTGCACGGGAAGCCGAGATAATTCACTTGGACCGGTGCGGGCCGCCAGGAGAGGATCTCCGTTCTGGCCCGGCTTGTGTAGCCTTTCAGGTCCACAAGTATATCGATCGCATCCCCATGGATGCGTTCAGCGATTGATCTTGAGGATAAATTCTTGACGTCACGAAAGACATCCAAAGCCGCGGCGATCCTTTTACGCGCATGGCCATCCCTATCGGGGCCATAAGAATACCCATGCACAGTCACGCGCTGGCGATCATGGCTCTCGAACAGTTCACCCACCAGCCGAGATGTCGCATGGTCATGGAAATCGCCCGAAAGGTATCCAAGCTTGATCGGCCCGTTGCGATTGGGCCGGCGGATCGGAAGATGCTCGGAGCGGTGCTTCTCGAATTGATGAGCCCACCTCCTGGAGCACGCACTTTGTTCTGCATTGCCAGCCTCTGTCGAGAGCAGCAGAAACGGTGAGATGAGACTTCCGTACGATGCTTCCTTCCGGATCCGCTCATCGTCGCTATCATAGTTCCGCCAGTCGCAAACCTGACGCTTCAGGAGGACCTTTTTCAGAAAGATCTTAAAATCGTCTGGCTGTGCCGCGAAAGCGTTCTCGACCTGTCGCAGATCGCGCGCAGGACGACCAAGCACGATAGAAACGGACGCGAGGGATTGGTGTGCTGCCGGATTGTCGGGAGCGAGGCGAGCGCTGGCTTGAGCATATTTGAGCGCATCAGCCAGCCGCGAGCTTTTGAGAGCCAGCGTAGCTAGGTTATGGAGGGGCCGGAAATCATCTGGCGCTGCCGCAGCAGCGCGTTGAAAGTACGCTTGCGCAGTTACTTCTCGGCCCTGCGCTACCGCGATTTCCCCGAGCGCAAATAGTGTCTCGAAGTGATGTGGGTGCTTCTGAAGTACTGCGCGAAAACCACGTACCGCCTCATCAAAAAGTCCCCTAGCTTGAGCTGAGCGGGCCCTTCGAAAAGAGGCAGCGGATTGGTTATTTAACGGGCGGTTTGAAGTATCTGAAGTCATCGTGAGTTGAAGTAAATTAGACTTAACTATCAACTTCGGGCTCAGCTGTACCGTTCATCGACGAAGTATTACGTCGCGCTATAGCGGCTTCAATTCAAATCACAATTCATCCAACCTGCTACGCCCACCCGACATCCGTGCTGCAAACAGCCTGTAGGTGTTTTTCTGCAACGGAAAGAGGCAGCTGGCTGTTGGCGGGGATCCGTTTGGCCTCTCAAAAGAGAGTTGGAAGGCGCATCAAGTTTTAGAAGAAGGAATTTCGATAAAAACGCGCCAGCATCAGCGAGCGTAGCCAGGCAGCTAACAACGACAGTCACGTAGCGCCGCCCCTGTCACCCACATACAGGCACAGCCGGCCAAAAAAAACCCGCCATCCGAAGACGGCGGGTCTGTTTCAATCTCTTAAAGAGATCAGAAAGCGAAGTTTGCTGCGTTGAGCTGAGCCGCTGTTACGCCGGTCAATTCGATCAGACCATCGCCAGCGTTGAACGACGAGCTGTCGTTCCCGTCGTAAAGCACATACGCGCTGCCTTCGTAGTTGAATACGACGAAGTCGTTTGCGCCTGTGGCGAAGGTTCCCGCCAGGGTAGCCGCTTCAAACAGCGTGTCCTGATTGGCGATCGTCGTCAGGTCAGTGTTGACGATCGTCGTCCGAATAGCGCCGAAATCAGAGATGTCGAGCGTATCCTCAGTTACACTGAAATCAGTGACGGTCACCAAGCCTGCTTCGAGGGTTGCTGCCGACGCCGTGTTGATGTTCTCGAACTGATCGGTGACCAACACCAGATCAGAACCCGAGCCGAGCGTCACTTCTACGGAGCTGTTTGCCGTTGCACTGTAAAGCTGCAGCTCAACAACGTCATCACCAGCGCCAACATCGATCGTCACAGCCGTACCGCCAGCGCTACCCGGCGTGTAGTCGGTGTCGAAATGCACGTCGTCATTACCAGAACCGGTCGTGATCGAGGTGATGTTGTTGGTGTTTTCAAGATCCGCGAGCTCAATATCACCCGTCGAAGCAGAAGCATCGATCGTAGTGAAATCGTTGTCGCCGAGCAGGCCGTCTACATCAACGATGGCATCGCTGGTGAGCGAAAGCGTCAGAGTCTCGAGAGCGTCGAGATCCGCACCAGCGGTGAAGGTGACCGTGCCGGCGCCGCCTACACCATCGTCATCCACAGTGCCCGAGATCATCACGTTGGTGACGGCTTCGCCGTCAAGAACGAGATCGCTGTCATCACCGACGTTATCGAGCGCGATAGCACCCATTTCGCCGGTGAACTCCACAGCGGCATCAGCTTCAACATTGCGGAAGCCCGCAGTAACGGACGCGCTGACGTTGTTGATGTCCTGAGCGCCACCGATCTGCCAGATCTGGGTTGCACCCTGGAAGAACGTTGCGTCGATGTCGTTGCCGTTGTTCAGCAAAGCCTGCGACTGGTCGAGGTTGATGATTTCAACGCCCGAGATCGAAGCGCCTGCTGGGAGGTTACCAGCGCCACGCACGACGATGTTCGCGGTGTCGACGCCACCGAGGTCATTGATCGTGTCGAACGAGTTGAGAGTCGCGTTCGGACCACCAGCAATAATGTTGTACTGATCAGCGCCGGTCGTGCCAGAGATCTGCTCGCCGGTTTCGGTGGTCAGAGTGATCACGCTGTCCGGAGTGGAGAGCAGAACGTCGATTGCAGCCTGTGCTTCAGCAGCGGTCGGGACGGTCGCGTCGTCGGCGGTAACGCCATCGAGGAACGCACGGCCTGCCGCAGCAGCGTTGTTGCCGTTGTAGGCAGCGAGTTCATCCGGCGTGTCGATTGCAGCCGTGAAGGTGTTTGCAGCTTCAACCTTGTTGGCCAGAACGGCAGCGTCATTGCCCTGTGCACCCTGCGCGATGTTGATCGCGATGGTGTTGATGTTCTGGCGACCGGACTCGAGCTCAGCGAGGAAGTAGGTCAGGCCAGCAGCTTCTGGGTTACGACCGAACAGTTCCTGGTAGATCGAGGTGATGATCTGGACATTGGTCATACCCGAGAAGCGATCCTGGTATTCCGCCGTAGCGGCCAGATCACCAATCGATGTCAGGTCGGCACCATTGTTGGTCTCGTCCATAAAGTATGCGAGGCCGAGCGGGTCGGCCGGACGCCCGAAGAGGGCGATGTAGATGGTTTGAATGGCGTCCATTGGGGTTCCCTTAGGTTGCGCTCTGGCGACGTGCCGCGACCCCAAGGAGGCACGGTCATCATCGCAGTAGACAGCGGCTCTTTAACTCCGCGGTGGTTGAGTCGTCAATGCACAAACAGCAAAAATTTGTTCAGTGAAACATATACCGTGCAGCGCCGGGGCAGAGACGACAAGGCGTCCCTGCTTTACAAAGGTTACCATGTTGCTTATATCGAGATCAACGAGCGGACTGCCCCGGCGCCTAAACGCGCAGGCGAGCAGAAAGTTGCACAGCAACATCCGCATGGAAGGGCATGGCAATGTTTTCGCATCCACAACAAGGGATTGCTCAGGACGACGTGGTGAAACTGCGGCAGGCTGCCGGCGCTTACCTGCGCAGCTTGCGCGAAGCAGCCGGCCTGTCGCAACGCAACCTGGCCAAGGCCGTGGGGATCGAGCACTACACCTTCATCTCGCAGATCGAGTCCGGCCGCGGCCGCGTGCCGCCGGCGCAGATGGCCGACTGGGCCGCAGCACTGGGCGTGTCGTCGCGCGAATTCGCCATCAACCTGATGCGCTATTATGATCCCCTCACCTTCGAGTTGATTTTCACGGAAGAGGTGGTGGGCAAGCTGCTTGCCGGGGGCACCGCGAAGTCGACGGACAACGCGCAAGACCTCGAAGCACGGATCGCCAAGCTCGAAACCCTGCTCGCCGGGCGCTGAAGCGGCGAGCGCGCATTTTCTCGCGGGAAAGTTGCGCAAAACGCTACCCCTGATAGGTGCGGCCGGCTAGACAGTCGGTCGGGAGCGCATCCTCGTGCACCGGCGGTGCGGCTGTCCCTATCTTCGCTTCGCATCCAGGGGTCTGCGCGTTGATCAGGACTGCCGCTTCCAACCCAACGCTCCGGCAGCCGATCCTCCTGTGTCTGTGCCTGCTTCTTCCTTCCGCCGTTTGGGTCGAAAGCGACGCTTACCGCTATGCCGGCGGCGTGCTGCTCATCCTGGCACTGCTTGATTATTGGCGAACCCCTTCGCCGGCGCGCGTAACAATCGGCATGGCAGGCATCGCCTGCTTTGCCTGGGCAGCCTATGTTGCAGCCCGCTTTGCCCTGACGGCAGCCACCGCGCCGCCCGGCTTGAGGCTCGGCTCGGCCGAAGGCATCTACCTGTTTCCTGTCGCCTTCACATTGTTGGGCTACGCCTTTTACCGCTTCCGCGCAGATTTGAGGCGCCTGCCGCTCCTTTTCATGCTCGTCAGCCTCGTCATGCTGGGAGTGTCGATCAACTATCAAGCAGTGCTTGCCGGGGAACGCGCCGGCTTCCTGTTCCACAACAACACCATTCACGCCTCGGTCGCGGGCGGACTGATCGCGGTGATTGCCGTGAGCTTCATTGAACGAGCGCTGCGCGGACTCGGACGTTCGGCACATCGCGGCACACTGCTGCGGCTGGGCTTGGGGCTGCTGGTGCTGGCGTTTTGTTTGCTTGGGATTTTCGGCGCCAAATCGAAGGGGGTTTGGCTGGCACTCGGGCTCACCATGCCGTTGCAGGTGGCTGCGATGCTGATTCACCTGCCGCGTCGCCGCCGTTTGCTGGTCGGTGCGGCAGCCGCAGCGGCCGTGGCGGGGATGCTTGTGGCGGTTGCCGGCAGCCTGACGCTCGAAATGAAGCCCTCGTTGATGAGCGCGCTGGCGCTGCTGGATGCTGTCGCCGTCGATGGAGATTTCCAAAGCGTGCATGAGGCCATCGCGTCCGGCGCGGTTCCTTTCTCGTTCGGCGAGCGGCTCATGTTGTGGATGAACGCGCTGGAAGTGGTGGCCCTGCACCCGGTGTTCGGCGCCGGCATCGGCTGGGAAGAAGGCTGGAACGCATCGCGCTATGCCGGCGCGCCCTACAAGCTCATGCATAACGGCTATGCGGAGATCCTCGTGCGCTACGGGATCAGCGGGCTGGTGTTTTTCCTGGTGCTGTACGGCGCCTTCGCCCTGCATGTGGTCCGAGCCGCGCGGCAGCGCTTGATCCCGGCCGGCGCCGCCAAGACCTGGATGTTCACGCTGCTCTTTTTTGCCCTGACACTCCTCACCAATTCCAACAACCGGCTGGCGATCGGCGAATCCTTCATCCTGATCAGCGCGGGCTTTGCCTTCTGCTGCTTTTATCTACAGCAGCACGCCCGCAACCCGCAGATAAGCTGACGGGTGAACTTGCGGCCAAGCGGAGGCTGGTGGCATAAGCCGCGGCAAGCAGGGGCGGCCGACCCGCCTGTCATAAGAGAGAACTGGAGAACCACCTGTGTCGAAGAAAGCGCTTGTAACGGGGATCACCGGTCAGGATGGCGCTTATCTCGCGCAGTTCCTTCTCGACAAGGGCTACGAAGTGCACGGCCTGGCGCGCCGGTCCTCGAGCTCTGACGTCAATCTCAGCCGTCTGGAATGGCTCGGCATCGAAAAGCGCGTGCGGATCGTCGATGGCAATCTCCTCGACCTTTCGGCGCTGATCCGCACGGTCCAGGACATCCAGCCGGACGAGGTCTACAACCTTGCGGCGCAAAGCTTCGTGCATTCGTCGTGGCAGCAGCCGATCCTCACGGGCCAAGTGACCGGCCTGGGCGTGACCAACGTGCTGGAAGCCGTGCGTATCGCCAAGCCGGATGCCCGCTTCTACCAGGCCTCGTCTTCCGAAATGTACGGTCGTATCCGCGAGCCCATGCAAACCGAATTGACGCCGTTTTATCCGCGCTCGCCTTACGCCGTGGCAAAGCTCTACGGGCATTGGCTGACGGTGAACTACCGCGAAAGCTTCGGCATCCACGCCTCGAGCGGCATCCTGTTCAATCACGAATCGCCCCTGCGGGGCATCGAGTTCGTGACGCGCAAGGTCACGGACGCAGTGGCCCGCATCAAGCTCGGGCTGCAGTCCGAACTGCGCCTCGGCAACATCGACGCGAAGCGGGACTGGGGTCATTCCAAGGATTATGTCCGCGCGATGTGGATGATGCTCCAGCAGGACGTGCCGGATGATTACGTGATCGCCACCGGCCGCACCTCGACCGTGCGCACCATGTGCGAGATCGCCTTCGAGCATGCCGGGCTGGAACTCGACAAGCATCTGGTGATCGACCCGAACCTGTTTCGTCCGGCGGAGGTGGATGTGCTGCTTGGCGACCCGGCAAAGGCAAAGGCGGCGTTTGGCTGGGAAGCCACCATCAGCCTCGAGGAGATGATCCGCGAAATGGTGGATGCCGATCTCCAGCGCCTGAAAAACAAGGCACGCTGAACGCCGGCGGCAGCGAAAGGCAAGCGGCACATGGACACGCATCGCGTTCTGGTCACGGGTCTGCGCGGCTTCGTTGGCTCGACGCTGGCCGGGCGCGCCCGCGCCTCTGAGATGTCCATCGAAGTGTCCGGCCTTCTGGACGGCGACGGCAAGGCGATCGACATCCGTGATCAACCCCGTGTCGCCGACGCCGTTGCCGCCCTTCAGCCAACAGCTGTGATCCACCTGGCGGCCATCGCCTCGCCACGCGATGCGCAAGCCGAGCCGGGTGCCGCCTGGGCGGTGAACGTCATGGGAACCTTCAACCTTGCTCAAGCGGTGCTTCAGCATGCACCAAAGGCCCGCTTCGTGTTTGCCGGCAGTTCCGAAGCCTATGGCGCCTCGTTCCTCCACCAAGAGGAACCACTACGGGAAGACGCGCCCTTTCAGCCGCAGTCGGTTTATGGCGCCACCAAAGCTTCGGCCGACCTGATGCTCGCGCAGATGGTTCGCGAGGGGCTCCGAGCGACCCGGTTCCGCCCCTTCAACCACACCGGCCGCGGCCAAACTGCCGCCTATGTCGCATCCGCTTTCGCGCGGCAGATCGTGCGGATCGAGCGGGGCTGGCAGGAGCCGGTGATGGTGGTCGGTAATCTGGACGCGCGTCGCGACTTCCTGGACGTGCGCGATGTCGCTGATGCCTACCTTCTGGCCGCGATGTGCAGCGACGAGAACTGCGTCGGAGATTTCAACCTTGCCACCGGCGCGCCCGTGGCCATTTCGGAGCTTCTCGACGCGCTCGTCGCCTTGTCCCCTGTCAGCATCGACGTGCGGCAGGACCCTACCTTGATGCGGCCAAGCGAGATCCCCGTGATCAGCGGAAATCCCGACAAAGCCAAGCGCCAGCTCGCTTGGCAGCCGCGCGTTTCATTGAACGAAATGCTGCGCGAGGTGCTTGGCGGCTGGCGCGAACTTGCCGATCAGGATGGGCGTCAGCTGAAAGGCTGAGCCTCAGTTCTTCAGGAACGTGTTCCAGTCTATCTTCAGCGAGCCATCGTCTTCCGGAAGGAAGCTCTTTTCCGGAACGGTCATGCGCTGGGCGTTGGCCTTGTCCTGGGCACCCATGATGCTCCCCAACACCTGGATATTGCCGGCCGAGATCAATTGCGCATAAGCGAGCGCGAGGGCTCCCGCCTTGCGCAAGGTCAGCAACGGCTCAGCTTCCAGAGCGTTCAGCGCGGCTTCATTGACCCTGAACAAGCCGGCCACCGATTGCGCATTCTCGCCACTGCCAAGCTTCAGCGGCCAAGGCTCGATGAGGTTCGCCTCCTGCAGGGCACGCACGCCAACGGCCGTTGCCTGTTCGGCCTGCTGCAGGGTGGTCATGAACTGCATCATTCGCTGCGTTTCGGGTGCAACGCCGCCCGCCTCATCGAAGAACGGGTGACCCTGATCCCCCACAGCACTGTCTTTCACAAGACCGCTTTCTTCATCGACGCACAGAGCCAGCTTGTCGTCGTTTGTCCGCGACAAGCGGAACGGATAGCTACGCAGATAAGCAGGCGTGTACAAGCCGAGCCATCGGCCGTTCGGCCCCACCAGGAGATTGCGGTTTGGTGTCAGGCCGAGCACGGCAACCAGAACATAATTGTCACCCGCCTGCACAAACGCGAGCGGAAGCGCTCGTGCGGCATGCCCCACTTCCGCATTCGTGATCGGAACGAAGTGACGATCGCCCGCGAAGCTGAAGTTCTGCGGAGTCAGCCACTTCTTGGCACTGTGCCGATCTCGGGTGACAGCATGAATGGCAGATGTCATGGAGAATAAACCTTTTCATCAGACGGTTCGGGGCGTCGGAAGTGGGGCGGTGATAAACGCCAGGGGCGGATCCGGCAAGGCTCGCGGCGGTTGCGCCCGCATCACCCATCGTTTAGGCCCCTGCTGACACGTTGCACATCCAGGCTGTAAGCAAACGCATGAAGGTCATCCTTTCGGTTGAACCGATCCGCTATCCCTTGACCGGGATTGGCCGCTACACGCTTGAGCTTGCGCGCAATCTCGCCAACCTCCATGACATCGAGGAACTGCGCTTCTTTGCGGGAACGGATTTCGTTGCCGAACTGCCGAACGGGGCCGAGGCCGCGTCGTCCGCACCCGCAACCCGACTGCAGACCGTCAAGCGAACCCTCGCTCGCCTGCCCTTTCTGCTCGACATCTATCGCCACCGAATTGACCAGGCGCGACGCACCAATCTCGCCGGCCTTAAGGATGCGGTCTACCATGGGCCGAACTTCTACCTGCCGCCGACGGAAGGTCCGTCCGTGGTGACGGTGCATGACCTGTCGATCCTGAAGATGCCGGAGTGCCATCCGCCGGAACGTGTCGCCTACATGAGCAAGGAGATCGATCTCGCGCTAAGCCGCGCAACGATGATCGTGACCGACTCGGAATTCGTGCGGCAGGAAATCGCTGAAACCTTCAGCTGGCCGCTCGACCGTGTTTTCACGACCTGCCTTGCCGGCAGTCCCGAGTTCTTTCCGCGATCCGATGCTGAAATGGCACCCGCGCTCTCGCCGTTCGGGCTGCAACCGGGTCGCTATGCGCTCTACGCTGGCACGATCGAGCCGCGCAAAAACCTGGTGCGGCTGCTCGACGCTTTTGAACAGTTGCCGCAGACGCTGCGTCAGCGTTATCCGCTGGTTCTGGCTGGCTACAAAGGCTGGAACAACACCGCCATCCTGGAAAGGCTACATCGGGCGGAAACGCAGGGCTGGGCGCGCTATCTCGGCTATGTTCCCGATGAAGCGCTTCCTCACCTTTTCGCCGGGGCCCGACTGTTTGCCTTTCCCTCGCTCTACGAAGGCTTCGGATTGCCCGTTCTCGAAGCCATGGCCTCGGGCGTTCCCGTCGTCTGTTCGAACGCGGCGTCCCTGCCGCAAGTCGCCGGAAATGCGGCCCTGATGATCAACGCCGAAGATGCCGCGGGTCTAACAGAAGCTTTGCAGCGCGGTTTGGAAGATGAGGAGTGGCGGCGGGACGCCGTCGCATCTGGCATCCAGCAGGCGGCTGGCTTCAGTTGGAAGCGCTGCGCCGAAGAAACCGCCGATGTTTATCGCCAGGCTTTGAAGGCAGCGGCATGACGCCCGCGACACAGCCTCGGGGCGGGTTCGCACGCAGCTGGGCCTACCGCTACTTCGTTTTGTCCTCCATCGCGACGGATTTCCGGTTGCGCGTGGTGCGAAGCCGACTCGGTCTGGTGTGGCTGATCCTATCGCCGCTCCTGCAGGTCGCGATCTATGCTCTGGTCTTGTCAGCGGTCATGCGGGCGCGCCTGCCCGGCATCGACAATCAGTATGCTTACGCGATCTACCTGCTGGCCGGTTTTCTTGCTTGGTATCCTTTCACTGAGATCGTAACGCGTTGCGTCACGATCTTCATCGACAATGCCAACGCCATGAAAAAGATCGCTTTTCCGCGCGCCGTGCTGCCGTTGGTGACGCTCGGGATAGCCGTCGTGAACAACCTGATCATGCTGGCTGTGGTGCTCGCAGCCTTTCTATTGATGGGCCATGCACCAAGTCTCACCGTGCTTTGGCTGCCGTTGATCCTCGCAGTGAACCTCGGCCTGGCCATGGGCCTCGGCCTGTGTTGTGGCGTTTTGAACGTTTTCATCCGCGACATTGGACAACTCGTTCAAATCGCGCTGCAGTTTGGCTTCTGGCTCACCCCGATCGTTTATGTGATCGACATCATCCCAGCGAGCTACCGCTGGATCATTGCGCTCAATCCGGTTTTCTGGGTCGTCGACAACTACCACCGTGTTCTTGTTTATGATCTTCCACCGAACTGGCAAGCATTGGGAGCCGCCGCGGCGCTGGCCTGCCTGCTGCTCGCCTTGGGGCGCTTCATGCTGAGGCGCTCGCAGGCCGACATGATGGATGCCCTGTGACAGCGCCGCTCCTGGCCCTTCAGGGTGTCGGCAAATCCTTCCGCCGCTACCGTCGCGAAATCCACCGTGTGCTGAGTTGGTTCGGCCTGCCCATGCCGCCCGTCGACGAGCGCTGGGTGCTGCGGGACATCGGCTTCGCCGTTCACCCGGGGGAAGCGGTGGGCATCGTCGGCCGCAACGGTGCCGGCAAGAGTACGCTCTTGAAGATGATCGCCGGGATCATGCGCCAAACGGAAGGAAGCATCATCGTTTCCGGCCGCATCGCTGCCATCCTTGAACTCGGCATGGGGTTCAGCGGCGAACTCACCGGACGGCAGAATGTCTTCCACGCGGCCGGGATGATGGGCTTTAGCCACGCCGAGATCGAAGCGGCGCTGGATGACATTGCCGGCTTCGCTGAAATCGGCGCCTTTTTCGACCAGCCCATACGCGTTTATTCCAGCGGCATGCAGATGCGCCTGGCCTTTGCTGTCGCGACGGCGTTCCGGCCCGACATCCTGATCGTCGATGAAGCCTTGGCGGTGGGCGACGCTTATTTCCAGCACAAGAGCATGGAGCGGATCCGAGCTTTCCAAGCGCAGGGCACAAGCCTGATCCTCGTGTCGCACGACAAGGTCGCGCTCCAGAGCCTTTGCACACGGGCAATTCTGCTCGACGGCGGCACCTTGCTCCGCGACGGTGATCCGCAAAGCGTCCTCGATTACTACAACGCGCTCCTTGCCAAGAAGGAAGGCGAGGAAATCGAGGTGGAAACGCTGGCTGACGGACGCGTCCGCACCATCTCCGGCACGCGCGAAGCGGTGATCGAGAGCGCAAGCCTCCTCGGTCCAGATGGCGGGCCTGCCGATACCGTGGGAGTCGGGGCAACCGTGACTCTTCTTGTTCGGGCCCGCGTGGTAAGGGAGATTCCGTCGCTTGTTCTCGGCTATGCGATCAAGGATCGCCTGGGCCAAACATTCTTCGGGATCAACACGGCCTTCAGCAAGCAGGGGATCGTAGCGCCACCAGTCGGCGCGACATACACGTTCCGCATCGCGTTTCCCATGATGCTGGGACCTGGCACCTATTCGATCGCGCTTGCCTTGTCTGGGGGCGAAAGCCATCTCGACAGCAACTATGAGTGGCGCGACCTGGCACTGATGTTCGATGTGGTCAACCTCGACAAGGCGCCTTTCGACGGCAAGATGTACATGCCGCCGGCCATCACCATCGAGCGCTAGTTTTTTCCAGCCGGTTCGACGTAGCGACCGCGCAACGAAAGAAATGGCTGCTCAATAACCGTGAACGACAGCCAGGCGAAAGCCAGCGTTGCGGCGAGCACCAGCACGAAGTTCAGGACAAGCGCTGCGGGCCCCACACCGCCGATCGATCCAAACAGTTGCAGCGCGATGAAGATGATCAGCGCGTGCCACATATAGATGGAAAAGCTCCATGTGCCGCCTTGCGCCAGAAAGCGATCGGCACGCGCCCCGAAAGACATGCGTCCGCCAGTGAAGCCGACGATCACCAAAGCCCAGCAGAGTGCCTCGATTGTACCCCATAGAATCCAGAACGGCTGCTTCTGTTCGGGAAGGAAGTAGCTGGCATGACGGGCCTGAAGGCCAACCGCGACAACGGTGAGAACAACACCGACGAGACAGATCAGCCGGCCTCGAAGTTCGAGCCATGCGGAACGCAGCACGAAAAGCAGACCGGCAAGCATGCCGATCAGGAACTGATCGAACCGACCCACCAGCGTGGAATAAAGCATCAGCTTGCTGTTCTCGCTGGCGAAATAAGCGCCGAGCTTCACAACAAGCATCAACGCCAGAAGCTTCAACAGATACGCAGCGCCCAGCCGACGCGTGAACTCCGCAAGGAACGGGAACACGAGGTAGAAGGTGAACTCCACCGAAATGCTCCAGGCCGGCCCCGTGACGAAGTGCCAGGAAGTCGGCGGATCGCCAATGTTCGTCACGAAGACGTAAAGCAGGTCGGTCGCCACGAACCGATCGCGGTGGATCGCGATGGCCAATAGGAAAACCGCCAGAAAGAGCGGTGCGATGCGCAGCAGGCGATTGCGCAGGAAGGATCGATACGCGATCCCCTCGCCTTGCGTGGCGATTACCATGAAGATGAAGCCGGACAACACGAAGAACAGGCTGACGCCGGTATGGCCTTCCGAAACAATCCCGAACCAGGGATATTGCGGCAGCGGCGCCCAGCCGCCTTTGTAGCTGTGGAAGAAGTGGAATGCGAAGACCAGCAGCGCAGCCAGAAAGCGAAGCTGGTCGACCTGCGGGATGTAGCGAAGATTCTGTGACTTCACTGCAGGCTCCGGGCGTCACACGCTGCGATGGACAGGCGCATCGTTTCTGGCGATGGCGCGGAGGAAATTCTGCGCGATAGTTTCCCAGGAATAGCGATCTTCGACAACGGCACGCGCGCCCAGCACAAGCGCCTCCACCTCGCCGTCCGAAAGCGACAGGAAGCGACGGAGCGCTTCGGCAAGCGATCCGTCGAAGCCGAGAAAATGGCGGTCTGGCTGCACAAGCAAACCGCGGGCGCCAAACAGGCTGGACACCACGGGAATGCCCGCCGCGAAATAGTCCAGCATCTTAAGGTTGGTGCCCGAGCCGGAGCGCATGGGATTGAGCGCCACATGCGCGGCGGCGAGAAGGTCGTCTCGCACGAGGCTCGAAACCGGCCCCAGCAGGTCGACATTCGGTGGCAGCGCTCGCCCTGAGAAGGGACCGCACACGCTGCCGATCACGATGAAACGGACCGCTTGCATCTGTTCGGCGGTGCCCAGGATTTCTTCCACGGCTTCGATGTTGGGCTGGTGCCAGCTGCCCATGAAGAGCGCGATCGGCTGACCAAGCGAACTCGCGGCCTGCAGCTGCCGACGCTTTCCCGGTGCGGTGTATCGAATATCTTCGAGCGCGACCCCGTTGGGCACCTCGTGCGTTACCGCCAAGGTCGGACCATAGAGGGATCGCAGTCGGTCAAGGTCGCGCTGGGCGCAGGCGAAAACATGCGAAGCCACCTGCCAGGCGCGCTTCTCCACGTCTTCGACCGCCTGAAGCAGGGCACCCGCCCCCGCATACGGCGCCAGCACCCCGCTTTTCACATCAATTTCGACATCCTGCGCCTCATACCACAGAGGCTTCGCGCCGAGAGCGCTGCGGAGCGGCTCAAGGAGGTAGGGATGGCAGGCTATTCCCGCTTCAGACGTGGCGCAGGCGTTTGCCAGCGCTTCCCCGTATTCGGGCGTGAACTCCACCGCCAGCGCGGCCGCGACGTCGCCGACCGGCTGGCGTCCGACCTGTTCGGCAATTTTCTGTTCGTAGCGCAGGTGGCGCGGTGATTTGGCGATGCGGATCTCCACCAGCCCTGGCGCGATCTCACGAGGGGCAGCCGCCGTGTCGTCGAGCGACACGATGTCGATGTCATAGTGATGCGCCATATGGCGGTAAAGATGGAAAACCCGTGATTGTCCGCCGCCCATGGGCGGATCGATCGGAAAGGTCGTGGCGACCGTGAGCTTCGGCTTGTGTTCGGCATCGACCCGAGCCGCCTTTGTCGGCCGCTCCATCAGGCCATCGAAAACAGCACTCCACGTGACACTCGCCACCCGCTCGCGCGCTCTCTCGCCCAACTGCCGCGCCCGATCCGGCTCTTGCGCGAGTTCGTTCAGGCAATCGCCCAAGGCTTTTGCATTGGGCGCAGCCACCAGGCCGGTTTCGCCGTGCCGGACGAACTCCGTTGGCCCACCTGAGTCGGAAACCGTCACCACGGGCTTGCCGCTTCGCATGGCTTCCACCGTGATCAGGCCGTAGTCCTCATCCTGGGGCGTGAAAGGCACCGCAAGAGCGCCCGCATAAAGCGCTGGCATCTCCGCATCGGCCACAAAGCCGAGAAAGCGCACCCGCCCATCGCCCTTGGCCAGATTCTTCAGCCGGGCCTCATCAGGACCTGCACCCGCAATGAGAAGCGGGATGTCAGCCTGCACGAACTGCATGGCCTCGATAATGAGGTCCAGCCGCTTCGGTCCGTCGAGCCGGCTCGAGGTGAAGAAATACTTGCCCTCCCCGCAGCGATAATCGTTTCGATGCGGTGGCGGATGCAAAACGCCGACCTTGGCGCCGGGTGGGAAATAGTCGCGGCGATTGGCCACCATTTCGGAAATGGCTG
Source organism: Tianweitania sediminis (assembly GCF_017813335.1). Classification (GTDB taxonomy): domain Bacteria; phylum Pseudomonadota; class Alphaproteobacteria; order Rhizobiales; family Rhizobiaceae; genus Tianweitania; species Tianweitania sediminis. The sequence goes on from NZ_JAGIYY010000012.1 coordinate 17,219, forward strand.
CGTGACGTTGGATCCGTGCCTGGGAAAGTGCGATCCCGTCGAGAAAATGCACTATGGCGCGGGCAAGTGGTCCTGGAAAAGCGAACACGTCGTCCGCCAGATCGGTCTCGCGCAGCGCCTTGTAGCGCGCAAAGAACTCCGGCAGCACCTGGTCGTGGGCGCCGTGGTCACCGGCCATGTCCGCCATCCATGTTGCCAGCCCCGCTGCACGCGGTGAAGCGATCTCGTGCAGACCGGCATAGGTGTCGTACAAGCCCCGCAGCCGGTGCAGCATGTAACAGACATGGTTCGGATGCCGTACCATCCAGGCCGGGTACTTGCCCGAGATCACACAATCGTAGCGGCTGAGGTCGAGTTCGGAAAAGGCCTGGTAGGACACCACCAACCCGTCGAGCGTGTTTTCGGGGACGACCAACGAGACGATGTCGCAGCTGTGAGCTGTTTCCTGCTCGATATGGTTCTGCAGCCCCCACCACAGGTTTTCAGCACCACCCAACGCGAAAGGGATGGGATGGCCTGTGACGATCGCGATCTTCATGCCGCTTGCGCTGGACTAGTGGCGCCGCCAAGCGCACCGGCGAGAAGCGCATCAACCACCGGCTGCCAGCCGATCGCCATCTCGTCGTAGCGGACGCGCCCCGCCTGCCCCATTGCAGCAGCTTGCGCCGGATTGTCCATCAATCGCAGAAGCGCCTCCGCGATCGCTTCCCCGTTGGGCGCGCAAACGAGCCCTGTTTCGCCATGCACCACAAACTCCAGCGGACCACCGGAATCGGTGCAGGTGATCACGGGCTTGGACGACAACATGGCTTCCAGCGTGACATAGCCATAATCCTCGTCGAGCGGCCCGAAAAACACGGCCGTGGCGTTCGAATAAAGCGCGATCATTTCGGCGCGTGAGATCTCTCCGAGGAAGCGGACCCGGTCGGTGATGCCAAGGTCTCGCGCCATGTCTTCAAGAAAGGAGCGACGCCCACCCGTGCCGCCGAAGATTACCTGAAGCGGGCGCGAGCAGGCGGCAACAGCCTGCAACAGGAGATCCTGCCGCTTCAGGATTTCTAGCCGGCTGGGCGCGAAGATGTAAGGCATGGCTTCGGCACAATGGAAGGCAGCTTCATCGGAAGGTGGATGATAAAGCGCGCGCGACGGGATCTTGTTGTGCTGCATCAAGCGCTGCGACACCCGTTCGGCGATGGTGAACACCGCGCGTGCGCCGCCAATGCTCTTTTTATCGGCGGCGATGATCTCGGCCCGCAGCTTATCGGTTTCCCTATGCCCCTGCGTCCAGCCATAGGGGGTGTTGTAAAGATCGTAGGCCGGCCGGTGCTGGTGCAGAAGCCACAGCGCCCTGTTGGGATGCTCGATCAGATAGGCCGGGAACTTCAGGCAGATCATGGCGTCGATCTGCCCGCCCCCGTAGCGGGTGAAATCCAGAGACTGGGCTTGCGCCATTGCCTCATGCGCGGCAGCCGGCGGATCGAAGCGGAACGGGATGCGAATGCTGTGCAACACGTGTCCGGCACGGCGAAAGGCGTCTTCCAGCCCCGCCGCCAGAAATTCCGCCCCACCGTAGATTCCCGGCGTGTAAACGGTGGCAACGCCGACGCGCATCAGGCTGCCAATCCTTGCCAGCTTTTACGGGCATAGACGGCGTAATCTCCGGGCTGCCGGAACCAGTCGTTGATTTCGGCCGGCGTAAAGCCGCTTTCCGGTTGGTCGAGTCGGCAATCCTCGTCGCGCCGGATGATCCGGACCTGCGTGAACCCGCGCGCTTCCGCGATGAAGCGCAGGAGGTCGGGCGGCAGCGGCTTGTTGTGCGTCGGGTCGTAATTGAAAGTGCAGGCGCCGACCACGAGGTTTTCGGGGTTGGGCGTTTCAAACAACACGAAGCCATCTTCGCCCAAGGCGGCGAACGCAGCATCGAACAGCGCCACCAGGTCGCGGAATGCAAGATGCTCGACAATGTGGAAGCCGGTCACGGCAGCAAGGCTTTCAGCGGGCGCCGCGCGCAGATGCGCGATGGCATCACCTTCCTCTACGGCCAAACCTTGGGCAGATGCTTCCGCAACCATTGCGCCATTCAGGTCGATGCCGCGCGCTGCAATGTTGGCGTCTCGCAGGAGGCTCAGCCACTCGCCGCGTCCGCAGCCAATGTCGAGTACGACGCCACCGCGGAGTACGGGCGGGGACAAGCGGAACATGTCGAGGTAGCGCCTCTGCCTTCCAGCAATCAGGTCCGTTGACCCGCGGAACCGGTTTTCGAAGGCGACATACAGGCTGTCGAGCGCCGCATCCTCAATCGGAGCGATGGACCTGGCCCCGGCTGCATCATCGACAGGCAGGGTTAGGCGCGCTTGATCGATCAGCCTTGCAAGGTTGCTGCTTTGCTCGGTTAACTGTCGGCGCGAAGCTGCAAGTTCCGAAAGTGCGGCGTCGCGGCCATCGATCGCTTCGCGGGCGAGTGCGGCGGCCTGGTCCGCCCGGTGTTGGGCTTCGATGTTCTGCTGCTCGAGCTTCTGCAGGCTGCGCCGAATGCTCGTGAGGGATGCATTGAGGGCCGTCACCGTTTCGCGCCGCCGCCGGTCAGCCGCTGCAACGCGCCTTTGCAGGCGTCGCAGATTCTGGGGCAAGGACAGGTAGCGGCGCAGGCGACTGACAACGCCGCCAACCACCGGCACACCTCGCAGGCGGTCGAGGCCGAACCGGCTTTCGAGGCTCGTGATCTCGACGCCGCGCGCTTGTCCTTCAGGCGATGCGCGCAAGGAGCGCAGGATTTCCCTCGGAGTTGTATGGCCCTCCCGCAAAAGAGGAAGATAATGGGCCAGTCCGGATTCATCGATATCGCGCCCAAGCACGGAACGGTAAGCCGTGCGCAGGAATGCCAGTTCGTCCAGCCCCTCGAACTCTCCAGCATCGAAGCTGCGGCGGTCGCTGGCAAAGCCCTCGTCGCTTTCGTCGAGCATCTCAACGCGCACGACGCTCAGCGTCCGGCGATCTTCGGCCATTGCAGGCTGTGGCTTGTGCGAGGCACCCACCTCTGCGCGGATGGCGGCGAGGATCGCGTCGATATCCCGCTGGTCGTCGAGGTGAGCTTCGCTCATGCGTTGGCCACTTTATGCTGTGTGCGAGATTTGTCGGCTGTTTAACCCTTGCCGAACCCAGGAGCAACATGGCGCCCGTTGAAGCGAAGCGGGTTGACATTCTCGATGAGCATGCGCGCGAATTGAAGCGCTGCGGCGGGCAGCACTTTCCGCTACAAAGGCGGCCCTTGCTGCCGGTTGAGAAGGACAAAGATGCACATCAAGATCGAAGAATTGCCGACACTGGTCGGCCGCGAGGTCGGCGTCAGCGACTGGCTTCTGGTGGACCAGGATCGCGTAAACCGATTCGCGGACGCCACCGGCGACCACCAGTGGATACACGTCGATGTGGAACGCGCGACGCGCGAACTCGGCGGCACGATCGCCCACGGATATCTCACCTTGTCCCTGGTGCCCGCCCTCGTGGACGACATGCTGACCTTCGAGCAAAGCTCGCACAACCTGAATTATGGCGCGGATCGCCTGCGGTTCACTGCGCCCGTGAAGGTTGGCAAGCGGGTGCGCGCCCGCAAGACCATCAAGACTGTCGAGCCCCGTGGTGGCGGCTGGCAGATCACCGCTGAAATCAAGATCGAGATCGAAGGTGAAGAAAAGCCGGCGCTGATCATGGACATGCGCACGCTGGCTTTCCCCTGAAGCTTGCTCAGGCAGCAGCAGACGCCGCTGCCGTCCCTGCTTCCAGGAACGGATCGCGCGCCGCGCCTTGCATAGCCTCGCGATATTCCGCAATCAGCCGGGCAACCAGTTCGCCCGCCCCCGGAATATCGGTGATGGTGCCGGTGCCCTGCCCGGCAGACCAGACATTCTTCCAGGCGCGTGCCTCGTTCTGCATGTCGAGCTTGCCATGACCAACAAGATTGTCCGGGTCGAGCCCGGCCGCAACGATGCTTGGCCGCAGGAAGTTGGCGTGAACACCCGAAATGGCGGAGGTGTACAGGATATCCCCCGCCTTTGAAGACAGGAGCATCTCCTTCTGCGCATCGCTAACTGTGGCTTCGCGTGTGGCGATGAATCGAGTGCCGAGATATGCAAGGTCGGCACCCATCAACCGGGCCGCCGCAATCTGCCGGCCATCCGACATGGCGCCCGACAAGATGATGGTGCCGTCGAAGACTTCTTGTATTTCACGGATCAGCGCGAAGGGACTGATGGTACCGGCGTGACCACCCGCACCGGCCGCAACAGCAATGATGCCGTCGACGCCTGCTTCGGCAGCCTTCTCGGCATGGCGGCGGTTGATGACGTCATGGAACACCAGTCCGCCATAGGAATGCACCGCCTGCACCAGGTCTTTCACGGCGCCCAGCGACGTGATCACCAGCGGCACCTTTTTCTCGACCGTGATGGCAAGGTCGGCATGAACGCGCGGGTTGCTCTTGTGGACAATGAGATTGACGCCGTAAGGCGCTGCATCCGGCGTCAAAGCCAGGCGCGACTGGATCTCGTCGCACCACTCTGCATAGCCTTCGCTGGTGCGCTGGTTTAGCGCCGGAAAGGTGCCGAGCATGCCCGCCTTGCAGGTTTCAACCACGAGATCGGGACCGGAGGTCAGGAACATCGGCGCGGCAATCGCCGGGATCTTCAAGCGTCCTTCGAGGCTCTTCGGCATTGGCATGTCTAGTCTCTCCCTGAGGGTTCGTTGCGAGCCGCAAAGCCCTTCACCAGTGTCGCGACACAGGCACTGGCAATTTCTTCTTTGGTTTTTGGTCCGGCCGGATCGTACCAGCGGGAAATTGAGTTCAGCGCACCCAGCGCGGTGAAGGTCATCAGCCGAACATCGCCAGGTGCGATCGATCCATCCGCAATTCCGGCTTCAATAACGCGACGCACCACCGCATCCGTGTCTCGCTTCAAGGCCTTAATTCGCTTCAGGCTTTCCGGAGACAAAGCATGATCCGAAGTGCGCGCCACGCAGGCGCCGAATCCGTCGCTCATCATCACCGCATAGTCGGTGAGCAGAGCCGTCAGTCGCTCCAGCCCATTGCCGCCCGCCGCTTCTGCGGCCTGCGCAGCTTCCTGGATATCCACCAGCCCCCGCCGCACGCATTCAAACAGGATTTCATCCTTGTTGCCGAAATAGTGGTAGATCGTCGGCTTTGTCACGTTAAGCGAAAGCGCCACGTCATCGAGCGATGTCGCATGAAAGCCGCGCTCGTTGAAATATTCCACGGCGCGGACCAACACTGCTTCGCGCTTCAGCGCCCGATCACGCTCGCGCTCATCTGCTTTACGCCACGGAGACGCACTTGCGCGGGGCTTCGCGAGAAGAGGTCGCGCTGGCATGATGCTCCTGGGCTTGTGGATTTCTCTTGCGTAAACGATATACTGGCGAGTAAACAGCTGTCAAACCTTCCTTCAGGAGCCTGTCCATGATCTCCGCAAGTGATCCGATCGTTATTGCGTCCGCCGCCCGCACGCCGATGGGTGGCTTTCAAGGCGAATTGAAGAACCAGAATGCTGTGGCCTTGGGCGCAGCGGCGATCCGCGAAGCGCTTGCCCGCGCCGGCCTTCAGGGCGCCGACGTCGACGAAGTCGTCATGGGCTGCGTTCTTTCGGCCGGGCTTGGTCAGGCTCCCGCGCGCCAGGCTTCGATCGGCGCAGGTTTGCCGCAGTCGGTGCCTGCCTCGACCCTGAACAAGATGTGCGGCTCGGGCATGAAGGCTGCCATGGTGGCGACCGATCTGGTTGCTTCTGGCAGCGCCAACATTGTGCTGGCGGGCGGCATGGAGAGCATGACGAACGCGCCGTACCTCTTGGAAAAGGCGCGTGGCGGTTATCGCATCGGGCACGGACGGATCATCGACCACATGATGATGGACGGCCTGGAAGACGCCTATGACAAGGGCCGCGCCATGGGCACCTTCGCTGAAGACACCGCGCAGCACTACCAGTTCACCCGCGAAGCGCAGGACAACTACGCCCTTACGTCCTTGTCGCGCGCCCAGAAGGCGATCGCAGAAGGCCGGTTCGATGCCGAAATCGTGGCGATCGACATGGTCAAGACGGACGAGCAGCCGGGCAAGGCGCGACCGGAGAAGATCCCGCACCTGAAGCCGGCCTTCCGCGATGGCGGCACGGTGACGGCCGCTAACTCCTCCTCCATCTCCGATGGCGCCGCAGCCCTGGTGATCACCCGCATGTCGGAAGCGGAAAAGCGTGGAATGACACCGCTTGCGATCATCCATGGCCATGCCAGCCACGCGCAGGAACCGAATTGGTTCACAACGGCTCCAGTCTACGCGATGCGGAAGCTGTTAGAAAAAACAGGCTGGTCGAAAGACGACGTCGATCTCTATGAGATCAACGAAGCCTTCGCGGTAGTGCCGATGGCTGCCATGCATGAACTTGGCATTTCCCATGATGTCGTGAACATCAATGGTGGCGCCTGCGCGCTGGGCCATCCGATCGGCGCATCGGGAGCCCGCATCATGGTCACGCTCCTCAACGCGCTCAAGGCGAACGGCCTCAAGAAAGGCGTGGGATCACTCTGCATCGGTGGCGGCGAGGCCACGGCAATGGCGGTGGAACTGGTTTAGGCCCTTTCCACTCCTTCTGCGGTCGCTTATGAAAAATGAGCGACCGCTCAGCGAACGCGGGCGCAGCAGGAGGAGAACTGATGAGCACCGAGAACGCGGCATCCACGGGACAGGGTCAACTGGATCTCGGCGGCTTGGGCGCTTACCTGCGAAGCAGAATCCCTGGCCTTCAAGGCGAGCCCCGCGCGCAGCAGATATCAGGCGGGCAGTCCAACCCCACCTTCTTTCTGTCCTTTGACAACCGAGAACTTGTGCTGCGCAAGCAGCCGGCTGGACAGTTGCTGCCTTCCGCCCATGCGGTCGACCGCGAACACCGCGTCATGTCCGCGCTGGCCGGAAGCGGTGTCCCTGTTCCGGCCATGGTGCTTTACGAAGATGACCCCGCCGTCGTGGGCACCAAGTTCTACGTCATGGAAAGGCTGGAAGGCCGCGTGTTCCATGACAGCCGGTTGGCGGAACTGGCGAAGCCGGACCGTGCGAACGTGTACAACCACCTGGCCACAGTGCTGGCCAACCTGCATGGTGTGGACGTGGAGGCGGTTGGCCTTGGCGACTACGGCAAGCAGGGCAACTACTTTCAGCGCCAGATCGGCCGCTGGACCAAGCAGTGGCACCTGTCCAAGACGCGCGAGATCCCGGAGATCGATGCGCTCGCCGAATGGTTGCCGCAAAACATTCCCGCTGACGAGCGCACCACCATCGTGCATGGCGATTATCGCGTCGGAAATGTCATGATCCACCCAAGCGAGCCGCGCATCGTCGGTGTGCTCGACTGGGAGCTCTCCACGCTCGGCCATCCTTTCGCTGACCTTGCCCACACGGAAACGCTGTGGTTCGTGACACCAGAAGAGTATGGCGGCGTGATGGGCATTGACTATGCCGCAGCCGGCATTCCCTCGCGGGAAGCCTTCGAGGAAGCTTATTTGGAGGCGGCTGGCGAAAGTGAAGGCTTGAAGCCCTTTCACCTCGCCTTCGCGCTGTTCCGCTTTGCGGTTATCTTCGAGGGGATCGCCGCCCGCGCAAAGGATGGTAGCGCGGCGAGTGCGAATGCAGCCGAAGTCGGCAAGCTGTCGAGCGTGCTCGCGGAACGGGCAGCCGATATCCTGTCGGGCGACAAGACCTTCCGGTCCTGAGGGCCTTCACGCCTTCTCCCGCGTGGGAGAAGACTTGGCGAGACTGCTCAGGCCTCGGCGACCGGCCACTTCCAGAAGTCGTCCCCTTCTTCGTTCAAATGGCGGTTCAGCACCATTTTGTGCACCTCGTCCGCGCCGTCCACGAGGCGCGCCTGGCGGGCATAACGGTAGATCCATTCCAGCACCGTATCCTTGGAATAACCCCGCGCACCGTTGATCTGGATGCCCACATCGGCTGCCTGGTGCAGAAGGTTGGCCACATGCACCTTGGCCATGGAGACTTCCTTGCGGGCTCGTGAGCCCATGTCCAAGGCGTAAGCTGCCTTTTGCACCAGCAAACGGCCGATCTCGATCTTCATCGCGAGGTCGCCGAGCATCAATTGCACGCTTTCGCGATCCGCCAACCGCACGCCGAACCCATGACGCTGGTCGGCATAGTCTCGCGCGATTTCAGTGCAGCGCTTGGACAAGCCAAGCCAGCGCATGCAATGCGTCAGACGTGCAGGTCCAAGCCGGATCTGCGTGATCTTCATGCCCTTGCCTTCGGTCAGCAGCAGATCCTCCTCGGGAATTTCCAGTCCGTCGAACTCGAGTTCGCAATGGCCGCCATGCTCTTCCGGCCCCATGATTTCGATGCGCCGCTTGATGCGCCAGCCCGGCTGGTCCTTGTGGAACATGAAGGCCGAAAGCCCGTTGCGCGGGTCGTCGGACGTGCGGGCGATGAGAATGAAATGGCTGGATTCCTCGGCCCCCGTGATGAACCACTTGGTGCCGGTGACCACATATTTGTCGCCGCGCTTTTCAGCCTTGGTCAGCATCATGCTGGGATCAGATCCGCCGCCCGGATGCGGCTCGGTCATCACGAAGGCTGACTTCACGTCGCCGCGCACGATCGGCTGCAGCCACTTTTCCTTCTGGGCCGGCGTCGCGATCTGCTCCAGCACCATCATATTGCCATCGTCCGGCGCGGACGAGTTGAAGATGGCCGGGCCGAAGATCGAGCGGTTCATGGCTTCGTAGCAAACGGCCATGCCGCGCTTGTCGAGCCCCTGCCCGCCCGTTTCCTGCTTCAGCTGCAACGACCACAGGCCCTCGGCCTTGGCCTTTTCGCGCATCTTGTCGAGCAGCGGCAGGTTGATGTTGCCATGCGCGTCGTAGGAGGCCGCGTCACTTTCAAGCGGCAGCACATGGGTGTCGACGAAGTTGTAGATGCGTTGACGGAAGTCCTCGACGCGTGGGGGAATGGTGAAGTCCATCGCTATTGCCTTACAAGGAGGAATTGGTGTGGCCGCCATCCACCACGATGGTGGAGCCGGTGATGTAGGCGCCGGCGTCCGACGCCAGCAGAAGGAGCGCGCCATCGAGTTCGCCCGGCTGCCCCAGGCGGCGCTGGGGAATGCGCTTGATGAGCGCTTCGCCGGGAGCGGTCTTGAAGAAGGCGCTGTTCATTTCGGTCTCGAAATAGCCGGGGCAGATCGCGTTGACGCGGATGCCGTAGCGTGCCCATTCCAGCGAAAGCGCCCGCGTCAGGTGCACCAGACCGGCCTTCGATGCCGCGTAGGCAGACAGTTCATGCGCCACGCGCAGCGCAATAATGGATGCGATGTTGACAATCGAGCCGCCGCGCCCCGCTTGCTGCAGCGCCCGTGCCGCTGCCTGGGCGACAAGAAACGGTCCCTTGAGGTTGACGTCGAGCGTCCCGTCCCAATCGCTTTCCTGCATATCCAGTGAACGCTTGGCGCCGCTCACCCCGGCATTGTTGACGACGATGTCGAACGGTCGGGTTCGCTGCGCAAACAGTGCGTTGATGGACGAGGACTGGCTGACGTCGAGTTTCACCGCATCCGCCACGGCACCGCTCGACCTAAGCGCGTCACGCTCCGCTTCCAGGCTTTCCAGGCGGCGCGCCGCGAGCGTTACCTCCGCTCCATGCCGGGCAAAAAGGCGGGCGAAATGCTGGCCGAAGCCACTCGAGGCTCCTGTCACGAGAACCTGCTTGTTCTTGAGATCGTCGAACATTCCACCTCCAAATGTGAGCGAGCGCTCACTCTATATACTGCACCTGGAGCTGTGGCAAGCTCCCTCTTCTGCAATCCCGCAGCCGGTGGCCGGGGAAATGCAGTCATCAGGGCCAATGACGGCGCGCCGGGATTGTGGCACTCGCACGCGTCGCTCTTGTCGGAAAAGGAGGATCAACGAATGACCCTCAGCATCACCACCATTTTCTTTCTGCTGCTCGCCGGCTTCTTTTCCGGTGTGGTGAACGCGATCGCCGGCGGAGGCACCTTTATCTCGTTCGGCGCCCTGACCCTGGCCGGTCTGCCGCCGATTTCAGCCAATGCGACATGCTCCATCGCCCAGTTTCCCGGCTACGTGACCTCCACGCTCGCATACTGGACCGATATCCGCAAAAATCTGCGCGGCGCCGTCTTGTTTGCGGTTGTGTCGGCCGTGGGGGCGCTGATCGGCTCGGGCATTCTGCTTATGCTCGACAACCCGTCCTTCCGCGCGGTCGTGCCCTGGCTGCTGATTGCCGCGACGGCGCTTTTCGCGGCGGGTCCCTGGTTGAAACCGAAGCAAGGGGTCAACCAGCAGCCCTCCAAGGGCCTTGGAGCCATTGCCCAGTTCCTTACCTCCATCTATGGCGGCTTCTTCGGGGCAGGCATGGGCATCATGATGCTGGCGAGCCTCGGCTTGACCGAGAAAACCACCGATTATCACAAGCTCAATGCGCTCAAGAACCTGCTGGCCGTTGTGATCGCCGCGGTGGCAATCCTTGTGTTCACGGCAGGTGGAGTGGTCGATTGGACGGCAGCGGTCGTGCTGATCCCGGCAGTCGCGGCAGGCGGTTATGCCGGCGTTTGGGTGGCCAAGCGCCTGCCGCAGTCGCTTGTGCGGGGCGTGGTGATCGCCATCGGCATCGCCTTGGCAATCTACTACTTCACGGTCTGAGGCAGGCGCGCTGCCTCAGTAGTCCCGCTCATAAAAGATGCCGACACTGGAGTCGTTGGTGCCGGCCGCGCCGCGCACCTTGAGGTTTTCCGTGACGTCCAGGTTGATGGTGGCGCGCGCATTGCCGCCGGCACCCGCTTCCACGCCGAGGTAGACATTCTCCTGGATGTAGCGCCCGGCACGCACGGCCGCATTGCCTTCGCTGTCGGTCACCACATCGAGGTCGTCGAGCCCCGTGTTGGCCCGAAGGCTGCCCAGAAGCGAGCTGTTGCCGCCGCCCGCCAGTTCCGCAGCGGCTGCGGCAAGCTGGGCGATCTGGAACGCAGAAAGATCGTTGATGCTGCGGTTGAAGATCAGCCGCGCAAGCACCTCATCCTGCGGCAACTCCGGTTGCGACGAGAAGTTGATTTCAACGTCGGACGCACGGCCGGTGACCGTCACGAAAACAGTGATGTCGTCTGCTTCCGAGCGAGCGACGAAGTTGAGGTAAGGATCGAGATCGCCGACCAGCGTCACTTCGCCTTCATCGAAGGTGATGCGCTGCCCCAGGATGCCAACGCGGCCGCGGATCAGTTCCAAAGCGCCCACCGGCTGGATGTTCGTGACCGGCCCGGTGATCTGCACGGAACCGCCGAGTTCGGCATCAAGGCCGCGGCCGCGCACGAACACCTGGTTGGGCGCGTTGATCGTGATGTTTAGGCTGGCGACGCTCGGCCGCGCCTCCGGCACCGGCGTGCCGTCATTCGCCTTTGCGCGGGCCAACGTCGCGCGGACGCCGGGAGGCGGGTTGACGTGGCGGACATCGATCGCGGCCGCACCCCCACCGAAGCTTTCCGGCACGGTGATTTCGGCGCGCTCGACGTTGATGGTTCCGCCGATAAGCGGATCCCGCAACAAGGCGCCGTTGATGGTCAACTGTCCGTCCACCGTGGCAACCAGCAACTCGCCGTCCGCATATCGCGCGTCATTGAGAGTGATCGCGATGTTGACCGGCAAGTTGCTTCCCGGTGCGATGCCGATCGTACCTGACGCAGAAATCGTGCCACCACCAGCGATGGCGCCACTGACCCGCTCGATGGTAACAGTTTGCCCACTGATGCCGACGTCCATCGCTATGTCGCTGATCCGCACATTCGTGTCCGGGTCCACCACTGCAGCACCGGTGGAGGTGATGCGACCCTGAATGTCCGGCTGCTGCAAGCTGCCGGTCACCGATACGTCGGCGCTGACAGTCCCTGAGAGCTGCGTGCCGCGGTCGCCAAGGAACCGGTTGGCAATCGCAAGCGGCGCCTGCGCGTTGATGTCCACCGCAAGCCCCGAACCCGACAACGGGATGCGGCCATTGCCGCTGACCGTAAGCCCCTGCGCACCATTGACAGTCAGGCTGTTCAGCGTGACGGCATTGTCGCCGTAAGCACCGTCGGCTTGAAGCGAGAGCGGCGTGACGCCAGCATTTGCCAGCGGTGCAGCGCTGATGCCGCTTCCGGACAGCTGAAAGCTGGCCGTCGGATCGGCAAGGGTACCACCGACTTGGGCGGATCCGGTAACCGTTCCCGACAGGTTCTGGTCGGGAACAACGGCGTTGAGGATCGCCAGCGGAAACGCGTTGAGCTCCACATTTGCGGAAACTTCGCCACCTTGCAGCGGGACCCGACCGTTTCCGCTCAGGGACAAGCCCTGCGGGCCGCTGATGCTCAAGCTGTTCAGCGTCACCGCGTTGTCGCCATAAGCGCCATCGGCCTCGATCGACAAGGGAGCCGCACCCGCGCGAACAAGCGGTGCGGCGCTGATGCCCGTGCCGGAAATCTGGAAGGTGGCAGCGGGATCGCTGATCGGGCCGGTGACGCGGGCGGAGCCGGTCACCGTTCCGGCAAGATTCTGGTCAGGCAGCACAGCGTTCGCAACGGCGAGCGGAAAAGCGCCAATCGTGACGTCCAGCGCCAACTCGCCTTCGCCGAGCGGCACAACGCCTTCCGCGCGGGCCTCCAAACCCTGCGGACTGGTGATGGCGGCATCCACGGTCAGCAACTGGTTCTGCGTGCTTCCCTCAGCCACGACGTCGATCGACTGCAGCCCCGCTTGCCGCAACTGCGCGGCTGTCAGATCTTCACCCCGAATATCAAACGAGATCTCTGGCGCAGTTCGAGTGCCATTGACCGCCACCGTGCCATCAAGCGTGCCGCCGAGCCCGAGATCCGGGACGATCGTGTTGGCGATATCCAGCGGCAAGGATGCGATCACCAGGTCAAGATCGATCGCTTCTGCGATTTGCCCCTCGGCCTCGATCCGCCCGCCGCCCACATCGAGAGCCACGTCATCAATGGTGATGACGTCATTGATGATGGTCACCGATGCCGGCTGCAGGAGCCGTGCGCTGGTTTGGCCTTGCGTCAGGGCGAGCTCATTGAGCGCCACGCGGAAACCCGTTTGCACGCGCGACAGCGATCCTGCCGTCGTGGCTTCCGTGCCGTTGGCGAGCGCCACGGAGGCGGAGAAATCGGTGGTGTCCCCGTTCTGCCGCGCTTCCGCGTCAAGACGTGTCAGCGTTTGGCCACCCGCAACCACGTCTCGCGCGGCAATGGTTGCATTGCCACCAGGCACGTTGAAGAGGTCAGAGAATTCGGCTTCCACATCCGCACTGCCGAGGCGCACCTCGTTGAACACAAGGTTGCGGACTTCGGCCGTGACATCGCCGTCTTGGTTGCCGTTGACCGGGCGCAGCCGGATTGTGGCGTCGATTGCTCCAGAAGCTTCGGCAAGAAACAGCGCAGCCGCCGTGGAAATGTCCCTCGCCTCCAGTTGCACTTGGCCTTCAAACAGGCCGCTGGACACGATCTGCTCGATGTCGCCCGTGAGTTCGGCACCGCCCGCCGAAAATCGGAGATCGCTGAGCTTGCGAGTGTTGGCGGAAACGGCGACACCACTGGCAAGCTGCACACGGTTTCCGTCCAGGAAAGCGCTGCCCGTGATGTTGCCGTCGAGCAGGTCCGGCAGGCGTACGCCCTCGAAACCGACCTGAGCATCCGTCAGGGTCCGACCGACGAGGCGACCGCTGGGCACGGCAGCGTCAAGCGAAAGGCGGATCACGCCGTCCGTCCCTTGCGCCCGGCCTGCGGCGGTCAAACGTCCGCTGGCCTGCTCCGTCAAGAGAGCAAGGTCGCTCAAGGAAAGGTTGAAGTCGAAGTCGGCTGCACCCGTGGCAAAGCGGCCGTCGGCATTCAGTTCCACTTGATCGTTTGCCACGCGGAAATCACGGGCAACGAGCCCATCCTCACCGCGAGCGATGCCGCCGGTGATGCGCGTTTCGCCTCCGAGCAAGGCATCGGCCGCCGGCGTATCGAGGGACAAGCCGGTGGCTGAACCGTCTAGCGTCAGGTCGAAAGCGCCGCCTGTTGCGTTGACGGTTCCTTCGGCATCCAGGCGCAGTGCGCCGGCGAGGTCGCGCCCGGCAAGCGCCGAAAATGGCGCGATGGAGGCCGCATTGACCCCGATCTGGCCGTCGAAAACGAGATCGGCAATGACGCCGTTCAAGGCAACTTCGAGCCCGTTGCCAGCAAGGTTCGCACGCTCGAGCTGAACGGGCTGGCCGGCGCGCCAATCGCCGGCAACATCCAAAGTGATCTCGTTGCCAAGGGCTTCCGCCACTTCGGGCGACGCGGCATCAAGCCCACGGGCTCCACCATTGACCTGGAAGCTGACACGGCGGGCAGCGGCATCCTGAAGGTTCTGCGCCAGACCGGAAAAGGTCAGTGCAACCTCCTCGCTAGAAAAGCTGCCGGTCTGGAGATCTTGCACAGTCAGGGCTCCGGACCACTGGTCGCTCGCCGTGTCGCCGAAGGAAATCCTGAGTGCAGCGCTTTGAATCGTGTTTTGTCCGGGCACCGGCAGAAGGATCGGCTCGGCGGTTCCATTGTCGACGGTCGCGTTCACCGTCAGGCGCTGCAGGAAGTTGTCGGCGGCGGTTTCTGCCTGTGCGCGAAGCTGCAGTTGCGCGCTGTCGACCTGAAGTTCATCGAGCCGGAAGCCGCCCGCGTCCTTGGAAACACCGCTCGCCTGCAATTGCGTCGACTGGCCGAAGAACGGACGGAACCGCTCCGGGATCAATGCCGCGATCGGCCCGCTCACGGAAGTCGTAAAGCCCAGCCCGAGGTCCTGGCGCCGAAGAGCCAGGTCGCCCGTCAGGATCCGCTGCTGGGCCGCATCGAGCGTCAAGGCAAGGTCGAATTGCTCAAGTGGGCCCTCGCCCTCAACCACGAGGCTGACGGGAGGCCGGTTCTCGATCTCCAGCAGATTGGCGACGATGCCGTTTTCCGGCTCCTGCAGCCTCAAGTTAATGCCGAGGTTCTGCGTTTCGTTCGAGTATGTCGCCGTCAGCGCGAGCTGCCCGCCCGGTCCGTCGAGGCGCGTGACGTTCAGCGCCGTGTCAAGCGACCCGTCCGCCAGCTGAACGCGACCGGTGACCGAAAGTTCGGAAGCAAGGCCGAACACAGTGGGCCCGAAGACCACGCGCGGCACGGTCAGTTCTTCAAGCGTGATCGACACCGGCAGTTCGGGAAGCGCGAACCCGCCACTGCCCGCTTCCGGAGGCGGCAAGCCTTCTTCCGGCAGGGGCTTGCGCAACACCTCGATGCGCTCCGCCGCCAAGGTGGAAATCTGGAGGCGGCCGAGCAGAAGAGCCCGGCGCGTCCAGTTGATGCGCGCGTTGATGATGCGCAGCCATACGCCTTCGCGGTCGGCGATGGTGATCTCGCCGATCGTGGCATCGGACGACAGCGCCCCCTGGATGTTGTTCAGGCGGATCTGTCGGTTGGGCGTGGAAAGCTGATCTTCCAGCAGTCCAACCAGATAGGAGCGCTCCTCCTCGGGTGTTTCATCCTGCGCGAGTGCAGGAAACGCGAGAAGCAGAATTGCGAGGAGAAGAGCGAGAATTCGTGTCAAAACGCCTGTCCTATGCCGAAATAGAAGGCAAAGCTCGGGTCATCGTTGCCCGGGTTCAGCGGAATGGCGACATCGGCGCGAATGGGGCCGAGCCCGGTAAGGTAGCGCAGGCCCACGCCCGCGCCGAGCTTCACGTCTTCGTCGAAGCTCGGAAACGACTCTGCGCCGACATATCCTGCATCCACGAAGCCCACGAGCCCGATGGTTTCGGTGATGCGTCCGCGCAGTTCCACGGACGCTTCCATCAGCGAGCGTCCGCCGATCAAGCCGCCATCGAAGGTTTCGACCCCGATGCCCCGGAACTCATAACCGCGCACAGAGCCGCCGCCGCCAGCGAAGAACAGCCGGTCCGGCGGCACTTCCTCGATCGGCGCACCGGCCAGCGAGCCGATCTTGAGGCGTCCTGCGGCAATCAGCCGGTTGTCATCGCCGAACCCGTAATAGGTCCGCCCTTCCAGCGTCGCGCGTGCAACGGCATTGCCGTAGTTGAACTCGAAAAAGGGCTCCACCATCGCTTCCACGAAGAAGCCTTCCGTGGCGTCCGCCTCGTTGTCACGCGTGTCATAGGTGAGCGTGCCAGGGAGACCTACCGTGATGAACTCACGGCTGCCGAGATCGTCGTCGAAGCGAGACGGCCCGCCGCTCAGGAAAAGACTGCCGGAAAGCTCTTCACTGAAGATGTGGTTGAAGCCGACCTGCGCGGTCACAGCCGTGCGGGTATAAGGGTCAAGCACCTCGCGATCGCCGAACAAGGAGGCCACGAAGTTCGTGTCAGGTGTGTAAACGCCAGGCTTCGTGAAGGTCGCACCGACACGGTAAGTAAAGGCCGTCGGATCGAAACGGCTGCGTTGGGGCTCGTCGCGCGAGCGGTCGACGACATCGGCGCCGATGCCCGCAACCTTGGCATCGAAGCGCAGGCGCTCCGCACGGCCGAACAGGTTGCGGTGCAGCCAGTAAGCCTCCACACCGGCGCCATCGAGCGTCGAATAAGAGGCGCCGACGCCGAAACGGCGCAGCGGACGCTCTTGCACGATGACGGCGAGCGGCAATTCGCCGTTGGCGCCGATCGCCTCGCCTTCCTCGATGCGCTGCGAGCGAAACACTTCCAAGCGCGCGAGCCGGTCGTTGGCGCGCTTGATGTCGTCCGGATCGAACTCTTCGCCGCGGCGCAGATCCGCCATGTAGGCGACAAAGGCGGGGTCCATCCGCTCTGTGCCCTGAACGCTGGTGGTGCCGTAAACGGCGCGCCGTCCGGGCTCCACAAGCAGCGTCGCATCGAGCGTGTTGCTGTCGTGCGCCGCCACCACTCTGCGTTCGGCCACTTCAGCCTTGGCGTGCCCCTGTTGCCGCCACGCTTCAACGGCGAGGTTTTCCGCCTGCAGGATAACGCCCGACTTTGCCACCTCGCCTGGCACGAAACCGTTGTCCGACGGCAGCTCCACCCGGTCGCGCCGTTCCGTGGCCGGTGGCGCCTGGTTGACGATGTCTGCGCGGCCAAAGGTGAAGGACGGCCCGGTTTCAACCGAAACGACAACGCTGGCCGGGTTGTTCAGGGCCGCATCTGGCGGAACATCGGCGGCCTGACGGCCGTCAACAAGGATGGAGATGGTCGGGCCGTAGCGGCCCTGGGCGTAAAGCGTTCCGAGCAGCCGGCGATAATCGCCTCGTGCCTTGGACAGGAGGCCGGAAGCGCCGGACGCAGGCTCCTCACGGTCACCCCAAAGATTGGAAGCGCCCTTGAGCGTGTCTTCGAGGTCCTCGTCGTCGGATGCAACGTTGAAGGTGATCGTGTAAGGCTGCGGTTGGCCGATCGGCACATCCTCCGGATCGGCTTTCCGCTCGAAGAACTTGATGCCGAAAAGCTCGAAGGCTGCCGCAGGGGGAAGCGCAAGGGCACTTGCCACGAGCACGGCCGCAACCCGCAAATTCCAGCTACGCAACGCCTGAAAACGCATTGATTGTTTGCACTCGCACGTCCATCCCGCCCAAGTTATAGCTGTTCGGGACGTTGAAGCAGCACGAAAACGCAGCTTCCCGTCAATGTTTTCCGTGACTTCGGCAAGACTGCCACACTTGACGCCTGCTGAAACGCCTTATTTCGCGGCCTCCTGAACCGCTGTTCGGAAGCGCCGATTGTCCACCGCAGCCGCAAGCAGCGCCTGGGTGTAAGCGGCGCGCGGCGCCTCGAAGATCTCTTCCGCAGGACCTTCTTCGACGATCTGCCCGTGCCGCATGACGATGATGTAGTCGGCCATGGCGCGCACAACAGCGAGGTCGTGGCTGATGAAGATGTAGGACAGGTCGTGAGCTTCCTGCAGGTCGCGCAGCAGGTCCACGATCTGCTTTTGCACGGAACGGTCCAGGGCCGACGTGGGCTCGTCGAGCACCATCACTTCCGGTTTGAGGATCAGGGCTCGGGCGATCGCGATACGTTGGCGCTGGCCGCCGGAAAACTCGTGCGGGTAACGGTTGCGCATGGCAGGATCGAGTCCGACCTCGCGCATTGCGGCGATGGCACGGCGGTCACGCTCGCTTTTCGACAGGTCCTTTTCGTGCACGATCAGGCCTTCGGTGATCACCTGCCCCACCGTCATCCGAGGTGAAAGCGAGCCGAACGGATCCTGGAACACCAGCTGCAGTTGACGTCGCAGCGGTCGCATTCGCGCGCGATCGGCATGGCTGATGTCTTGGTTCTTGAATTCGAGCGAGCCGGATGCGGGCAGAAGGCGCAGCAATGCACGCCCAAGCGTCGACTTGCCAGAGCCAGACTCGCCTACGATGCCGATCGTCTGCTTGCGCCGCAGCGTGACGGACACGCCATCAACCGCCTTCAGCAGTGCTTCTTCTCCGCCCCAGCTTCGGCCGAGCGAAAAGTGAACGCCGATGTCGCGGCCGGAAAGCAGGCGCGGCGCTTCGGGGTTGGGCGGAGCCTTCCGGCCGGTCGGCTCTGCTTCGAGCAGCATGCGCGTGTAGGGATGGGTCGGTGCGGCAAAAAGCGGGCCGGTCTCGCCTTGCTCCACAACCTCCCCCGTCTTCATCACATAAACCCGGTCAGCCAAGCGCCTGACAATGCCGAGGTCGTGGGTGATGAACACGATGGCCATCCCGATTTTTTCCTGCAGTTCCGCAAGAAGCGTCAGGATCTGCGCCTGGATCGTCACGTCGAGCGCCGTTGTCGGCTCATCGGCAATCAGGATGTCGGGATCGTTGGCAAGCGCCATCGCGATCATAACGCGCTGGCGCTGCCCGCCGGACAGTTCGTGCGGGTAGCTGTCGATGCGTCGCTCCGGCTGCGGAATGCCGACCAGTTCCAGAAGCTCAAGGACACGCTGGCGTGCGGCGGCACGGCTGCCGCCACGGTGATGAAGGATAGGCTCCGCGATCTGGCGTCCGATCCGGTAGAGCGGATCGAGCGACGTCATCGGCTCCTGAAAGATCATGGTGATCTTCTCGCCGCGAATGCGGTTCAGCCGACGTTCCGGTAAACCGATCATCTCCTGGCCCCGGTAAAGCGCGGAGCCTCCCGCGCGGCCGTTGGACGCCAGAAGGCCCATGATAGCCATCATGGTTTGGCTTTTGCCCGAGCCGGACTCGCCTACAAGCGCGACGGTTTCACCGCGCGCCACGTCGAGATCGACACCTCGGACAGCCTGTACCCAGCCGTCAGGGGTGGCGAAGTCGACGGTAAGCCCACGCAGGGAAAGCACTTTTTCGCCGGCCATTCAGCGGTCCTTCGGGTCGAGCGCGTCTCGCAAGCCATCGCCGAGGAAGTTCAGGGCAAACAGGATCACGGTCAGCGTCACTGCGGGGTAAAGCAGGAGCCAGGCCGCACCCCGCATGTTGGACGCCCCTTCGGCGATCAAAAGGCCGAGGCTGGTGAGCGGTTCCTGCACGCCAAGACCAAGGAAGGAAAGGAGGCTTTCCAGCAGGATCGCTTTCGGCACCAGCAGCGTGACGAACACCACAACCGGTCCAAGCGTGTTCGGGATGACATGGCGCTTCAAGATGCCCGCGCTGGAAACGCCCATCGCTTCCGCCGCCTGCACATATTCCTGCCGCTTGATGGTCAGCGTCTGCCCGCGCACGATACGCGCCATGTCGAGCCACTCGGTGAAGCCGATCGCGATGAAGATCAGAACGAAACTTCGCCCGAAGAAGACAACGAGCAGGATCACGAAGAAGATAAAGGGCAGCGAATAAAGCACGTCCACAACACGCATCATGACATTGTCGATGCGCCCGCCGAAATAGCCGGCGATCGCGCCATAGGTCACGCCGAGCGCCAACGCCATGAAAGACGCCAGCAAGCCAATTGCCAGCGAGATCCGGATGCCGATCAGGATACGCGCAAGGAGATCGCGGCCATTGGCGTCGGTGCCAAACAGAAAGCGCAACCGCTGGACGTCGGCCACCATGAACCCGCTCGACGCTCCTTCCGCTAACGGGTTGCCGTCTGCATCCTGCAGGCGCGCATTGTCGAACAGATCGGAACGGTCGACATAGCGTGTAATGCGCGGGTCAAGCGGCTCGTCGTCCGACACGGGCGCGCGCACCACCGAACCACTCAGTTCGACGTCGCCGATCGTGATGCGTGCCCGCTCCAGGGCGCTTTGGAAATCCGGCACGATCCGGTCCTGTTTCGGATACGCTTCCAGACTTGCCGGCACCCGCACATACTGTGGATAGATCTGATCATAGGAATGCGGAACAAGCCACGGCCCGATGAAGCCGGCCAGCGCCAGGAGAAGGAGCACGAGCGCACTGGCCACGGCGGCGCGGTTGCTCCGCAGCCGCAGCCAGGCGTCCTGCCAAAGCGAGCGACCGGCCCCAAGGCTCGCAGGCTCCTCGACCTGCTCGGAAAGGACATGCTCAGTCATACCGCACCCGCGGGTCGAGCCAAGCGTAAAGAATGTCGACGATCAAGTTGAACACGATCACGAAAAGCGCGATCACCACCACGGTCCCCATGACCAGCGTGTAGTCCCGCCCCAGCGCCCCTTGCACAAAGTACCGGCCAATGCCGGGGATGCCAAAGATGGTTTCCACCACAACCGATCCGGTCAGCAGGCTTGCCGCAGCGGGTCCGAGATAAGAAACAACCGGCAGCATGGCCGCCCGGAGCGCATGAACGCCCACCACGACCCGCGTCGGCAGCCCGTAAGCCCGCGCGGTGCGAACATGGTTGGAGCGCAGCGCCTCGATGGTGGCGCCTCGCGTCAACCGCGCCACGACGGCAATCTGCGGCAGCGACAGGGTCACAACAGGCAGCACCATGTGTTTCCAGGTACCCCAGCCCCCGGCGGGCAACCAGCCCATCATCACGCCGAAGGCGAGGCTGAGGATCGGCGCGATCACGAAGGTCGGGATGGTGATGCCGAAGGTCGCCGTCCCCACCACGAGGTAATCCACCCAGCTGTTCTGGCGCAGCGCGGCCAAAGCGCCGAGAACGGTTCCGACCAGAAGCGCAATCAGCATAGAAAGTGAGCCGATGGTGATGGAAACCGGCAAACCGACGCGAAAAAGATCGACCACGGAGAAGTCGCGTCGGGTGAAGCTTGGGCCAAGGTCGCCCTGGGCAAGATTTCCAAGATAGATCAGGTACTGATGCCAAAGCGGCTTGTCGAAATTGTAAGCGCGCTCGAGATTTTGCATGATCAAAGGATCGAGCGGACGCTCCAGATCAAAGGGGCCTCCGGGCGCCAGGCGGATCATGAAAAAGGCGATGGTGACGATCACAAACATCGTCGGCACGGCGCCAAGGAGGCGCCGCAACACATAAGCGGCCATTCAGGAGCTCCCTCGCACCGCGGCAGCACGGTGGCGGCGCTGCCGCCGCCACCGTGTCCTGAATCAGTTCGCGACAGACATCCAGCGGGTCGGATGCTGGTTCATGATGTTGTCTTCCCACCCATTGAGCTTGGACGACACCAGCGAACCGGACGAGTAGTAAAGAATCGGAATGGCCGGAACTTCCTTCAGGAACAGCTCCTCAGCCTGCCGCAGAACCTTCGCGCGCGCCTCGATATCGTTTATCATTGAGGCTTCCGTCATCAGCTTGTCGTAGTCGGCGTTTTCCCAGCGCGGATAGTTGAAGCCGAGATTGGCGCTTTCAAACAAGAACAGGAAGTTCTGCGGGTCGGAATAATCGCCGATCCAGCCAGCACGCGTGATGTCGAAGTCGCCGTCGTTCTTCATGTAGTCGAAGTAGCCGGTGCCTTCCATTTCCACGATGGTCGCCGTGATGCCGATGTTCTTCAGCATGTCGGCAATGGCCGTCATCGTGTTCTTGTGGTTCTCGCCGGTATTGTGGCGCAGCTCCACGGACAGCGAGCCTTCGGCAACGCCTGCTTCTTCAAGCAGCTTCTTGGCTTCATCCTCCCGATCCAGAATGTCCTGGTCCTTGTAGGGCAGGTGAACGGGCTCCGGATAATTGTCGATGCCGGGCGGCACAATCGAGTAGCCCGGCAGCATGGAGTCGCGCCAGATCTCCTTGGCCAGGAAGTCGCGGTCGATCGCCATGGAGATCGCCTGACGAACCTTGGCGTCCTTGAGCTTGCTACCCTCCTCGCCTTTCACTGGCAGGTAGTAGGTGCCAAGGTAAGGCACCACGTGGACCTGTTCGCCCAGCTTCTCCTTCATGTAGTCCATTTGGGCGCTGTCGAGATCCGAGCAGGACAGAACCTCACCAGCCTCGAAGCGGCGAAGGCAGGTGGCGCGCTCTTCGAAGGGAATCCAGTTCACCACGTCGATCGCGACGTTTTCCGCATCATGGAAGTGCGGGTTCTTGCGCATGACGATCTTGTCGTTCGGCGTGAACGCCTCGAGCATATAGGCGCCGTTGGTCACCATGTTGCCCGGCCGCGTGAACTCGTTGCCGAACTGCTCCACCGACTTCTGATGGATCGGGAAGCCAGTCTGGTGCGTCAGCAACTGCAGGAAGTAAGGCGTCGGTGCGTTGAGCTTGATCTCCAGCGTGCGGTCGTCGATCGCTCTTGCACCGAGTTCCGACGGTTGCTTTTCGCCCTTGTTGATCGCCTCCGCATTTTCCATCACGTAAAGCATGTTGGCGTAGGGCGCTGCGGTTTCCGGGTTCTGGATGCGCTGGTAGGCGAACACGAAGTCACTCGCGGTGACCGGGTCACCATTGGACCACTTCGCGTCTTCCCGCAGCTTGAACGTGTAGGTGAGGCCGTCTTCGGAAACTTCCCAGCTTTCCGCGACCCCGGGAATGACCTCCGCCTTTGCGTCGCCGACCACCAGACCCTCGTAAAGGTCGCGCATCAGATTGCCCTCAGCGACCGTGGAGGTCTTGTGGTGATCGAGCGTGGTCGGGTCGGTGTCGTTGCCCCGGTTGTAAACGACCTCGGCCTGCGCATTTGCGGCCATCGGCAAGCTGGCAACAAAGGTCGCAGAAGCGAGGAAGGTTGCTCCCATAAGCGACTTCAGCATGTTGAACTCCCCTTTTCTTGTTGCGCTTCGGTTTGCCGAAGCTCCTGACACACGACAATAGCGGGGGACGCGCGGCGGTCCATACAAATCGTGCAAGAAGCGCAACCAGCGTGACTCCTTTGCAACGCGGGAACGAGGCTTCGCCATTTCGAATCCGTGACTTGCAAATGTCTTTTGACACGCGAATCCCAGCCGACTACTTTGATCCCGAATCGAATGGCAGCAGCGGAATAGGCCAGCGCGGAGGGGTTCGCGCGGGTTTCTCGGCCCACTGCTGACAAGGGCGACGAAAGTTGCTTCGAGATTTGTTTCCGCCCCTTTCGCAGCGGCAGGAGCGTGTTTCCCGCGTAAGTGTTCCTCAGGCGTTCTTTGCGCTGCTTCTTCATTGGAGCGGTTGTGCGGAGCTTTGCCTGATCCTGGGTTGTTCGAAGGCAAGGCTGCGCATGGCGTGCGGCCAAGGGGGATGTTGATTTCTGATGGTTGCTGCCGCGCTCGCTGTTTCTCAACCGATTGCCGTGGTGTCGACGCGCCGCGATCTGATCGAGTTCATGCGGCAGATTTGTCGGGATGTCGGCGCCGATCGCTACATGCTGGTCGACCTCACGGTCCGCACGGGCGAACAAGCGCGCATCGTCGCCTCCAACTGGATTTTCGACGCCATCGACATGATCGGCATCGATCTGATTGCAAAGGCAGCCCGCTTCGGCAGAACCACCGAACCGGGCCATCAGCTGTCATCCGAGGAAGTCGAGCTTCTTGCGCAACAAGGGCATGTGGATGTGGTGGGCGTGCCGGTTCGCGCCGGACGCGCTCGCTACGCCCTCCTTCTTTCCGCGGAAAAGGCGGGCAGCCTTCTGTCGCGTGCCGTGGCAAAGGTGGAACTCCTGTGCAGCTATGCTCTGTCGCTCTTGTCCGGCAAGCAGGGCTTTGAAACGCAGGTCGACGCCCTGTCGGATCGGGAACGGGAATGCCTGTCCTGGGTCGCCGAAGGTAAGACCACGGAAGAAGTTGGCGTCATTCTCGGCGTGTCGGGGAGCACGGCCAACAGCTATCTCACCAGCGCCATGCAAAAGCTCGGCGCTCGAAACCGCGCGCTCGCCATCGCCACCGCTATCCGCTCTGGCTTGATCTGAACCTGCGATGCATCTGGGCTCAGCCACAACAAGCGCAAGATTCTCTCTTGCCACTCCTGCGGCAACCGCAGTCTACATGCCGGTTTATCGCGAGCTTCTGGAACTGGCGGAAGGGCTTGGTGCTTCGGACTTCTGCCTGGCGACGATCGGCTCCGACCGGCAGCGCAAGCTCACCCCCATCATGGATGCCGCCTTTCCTGACGCGGCCGTGCTGACCCAGCAAGTTGCAGCGGACGTTTCGCCGGCGATGCTGCGGCACGCCAGCAATTCCACCATCGTCGCCTGGTGGGCTGCGCCGCGCCATTCGGCTGTTTCGGCGTTCGAGCGCTTACGCTGGGTGGTTCGCACGGTGGCGATCGGCTCGGCTCGCGCAGGGCTCGTGATGCCGCTTTACGCCGGCCGTTGCGAGCACGGCATGCTGGTTTTGACTGGAACCGACTTCGCCGTGTGCGACGATACGCTGGCGGCCGCCCATCTCCAGGCGCTCGAACTGTTCGATCGATTGTTGAAGCTGCGTGCTGAAATGTCGGGTGGAAATCCCAAGCTGTCCCGGCGCGAGCTAGAATGCCTTCGCTTGACGGCGGAAGGCCAAACGAGCGACGAAATCGCCACGAACCTTGGTTTGTCCGTCCACACGGCAAACCAGTATCTCAGCAACGCGACCCAGAAGCTCGACGCAGTGAACCGGATGCACGCCGTCGCCAAGGCGCTGCGCTTCGGCCTGATCGATTAAGTTTATTCGGCCGCCTGCAAAACGGGCGGCGACTTGCGGATCCGGGCATGCTCGATCATGGCTGCGAGCTGCCGGGTGTTTTCCTGCGGATCCGGCGTCGGCTTGTCGAACGACACGTAGTTGACCTCCACGCCCGCTTTCTTGTCTTCCATGGCCAGCGTGAAATAAACCGTGGCCCCCTGCGGCCGCAGTTCCAGATCAAGCTTGATGCGGGGAACTTCACCCCAGTTCACCAGAGCTTCGCCGCCATGGCCGAGCTTCAGAGTACCGGGCATGAAGTAAAGTTCGGCGGCGGATTCAACGATATCGGCAATGGAAGCGAACTGCTCGAAGCGGATAAAGGCGAGATAGTCGCTCACATCCACCATGCGAAGCTCGGTCACGACTTCGCTGATAGCCGTGGCAACGATGATCTCGCGCGCTTCTGAATGGTCTTGTCGGTTCATGGCCTGACCGCAGCTGTCTTCTTGTTGTAGATGATGCGGACAAGTTCCGCGACCGCCTGGTAGAATTGAGGCGGTATAACCGTATCCACCGAAACTTGTTTGTACATGGAGCGTGCGAGCGCCACGTCTTCGAACACTGGAATACCGTTGGCTTCTGCGATCTCGCGGATCTTCAGGGCGACCAGATCCTGTCCTTTCGCCACAACCACCGGCGCTGCATCTTCGTCCCGGTTGTAGCGAAGCGCAATGGCGAAGTGGGTGGGGTTGGCGATCACCAGCGTCGCTTTGGGCACCGCGCCGATCATGCGCTGGCGGGCGCGGTCGCGTGCCACGGAACGAATGCGCATCTTCACCAGCGGATCGCCTTCCGCCTGCTTCATCTCGTCCTTGACCTCCTGCTTGGTCATGCGCAGGTCCTGGAACCAGTGAAAGCGCGACCAGATCAGGTCTGCCACCGCAATCACGATCATGATCATCGTCATGGCCGTCAGGAGATCGAGCGAGATGTCGCGGATCACGGCCCCAAACGCCGCCGGATCGGTGATCATGCCTGATAGAAGTTGAGTGTCGGCCTGCCGCATGGCCATAACCAGGAAGATGCTGGCGAAAAGCACCTTTGCCACCGACTTGGCGAACTCTACCCATCCCTGGGCACCGAACATTCGGCTCCATCCCTTCACCAAGGAGATGCGCTCCATCTTCGGCGTGATTCGATCGAGCACGAAGCGGGGCGCGTTCTGAAGGATGGACGCCAGCACACCGGCCGCCACGAGCAGGCCCATGATGAGACCCGTGGCCTTTGCCACTTCCCAGGCAACAAGGCGTAGCAAAGCTTCAACGTCGTGGGCGGTGCCGATCGTCCAGGCTTCCGGCTGCTCGATGAATACGGTGAGGAATCCGCCCAGCTCCGCGATGCTGCGCTCGGCAAAAAAGAGGGTGAACGTCAGGATAGCAAGAAAGGAGGCGAGGATCGGAGCTTCGCGGGAAAAAGGTAGTTTGCCCTTCTCAACGGTGTCGCGGATCTTTTTCTCGGTGGCCGCTTCGGTTTTGCTGTCCTTGTCGGGTGCATCATCGGCCATGGCTGATGCTCACGCGGACGCGATCAAGCGGCTTGCTGCAGGTTCGGCAGTTCAACAACGCCTTCCTGCGCCAAGCGGAGCGCTGTGGACGCGATTTGCTTGCGCGCCTTGAGGATCTCGTCGGCCGGCACGTTCTCGCCGCCGGACGCAAGTTCGGCTTCGATCATACGACGCGAGCGAGCGCCGATGGCCGACAAAACCGCTTCGGCGAGCGGACCGGGCGCACCGCGCAAGGCAAGCGTCACGAGTTCCGTGGAAACACCATCGAACAGGGAAACGCGCGAGCGTTGGCTGAGAAGCGCGATATCTTCGAAGGAGAACAAGCGGGCGCGAATGGCCTCCACATCACGGCTGCCGGTCGCCGCCAGGTCGTCCATGACCTCGTCGAGCGCGTCCTTGTCGAGTTCATTGAGCAGGCTGGCCACGCGGCTATGTCCAGCAGACGTGTCCTTGCCAGCGCTTTCAGCCAACACCTGTGCCCGCAGCCGGTTTTCAAGAATGCGCAAGGCTGCCGGCGACGTTTGCCCGAGCGACACCATGCGCTTCACCACCTCGCCACGCACCGCCTTGTCCAGGAGAACCACGACTTTTGCCGCAAGCGGAGGAGAAAGCTTTGAAAGCACCAGAGCCGTGGTCTGCGGATGCTCGCTTGCCACAAAGGCGGCAAGTCGGTCCGGGGTCACCGCTTCCAGCTGCTCCCACACCGACGCCGACTGATCGCCGGCTTTCATCGAAGGCTTGCCCATCAGGGCGTTCATTTCTTCCGGTGACAGATGCTCGCTGACCAGCGTGTCCATCTTGTCGCTGGAATCGAGCAGGCCGGCACCTTCGGTGAATTCAGCCTCGAACTCTGCCACGATCTTTTCCAGCTCGGCCTGTGGAATGGTGCGCAGAACGCGCGCTGCATCCACCAGCGCCTTCAGTTCTTCCTGCTTGAAGAACTTCAAGAGCTTCGCAGCCGACGGCTTTCCCATCGCCACCAGGATTGCCGCGGCCTTCTGCGCTTTCGTGAAGGTGGTCAGCTGTGACATCGAGGGGTCGCTCAGGCGCTCCGCGTGGCTTGGATGATTTCCGTTAGGCGGATGCCGAAGCGCGAGGTGTCGCTTTCCATCACGGTGATCTCGCCGCGCGCAATCATACGGCCGTTCACCACGACGTCCACCGGCTCGCCGATCCGTCGGTCGAGCGCAACAACAGAGCCCTTCTGCAACGCCATGAGGTCAGACACCGGCATGGACGCGCTGCCCAGCACCATTTGAACATCAACGGGGATGTTCATGATGACATTGTTGTTGCGCGGCTTGGCTGCCGCAGCCGGAGCCTGGGCAACTCCGCCCTGCCCTTCGTGCAGAACACCCTTCAGCTCCTCGATCGCCTTGTTGAGCTGATCTTCCTGAGCGGCAAGTTCCGTATCGTCGACCATTGGCTGGGTTGTCATTCAAGTCGCTCCGTCAGCCTGGCAACAGGCCATCGATGAAGTCCTTGCGGGCATCGAATTCCTCCGACACGCGCACTGTGTAGTTTTGGCCGAGCTTGCCGAATTCGCACACGAACAAGGTCCGTCCGCGCGAAGACAGCTGCGTGCTCGCTTGCGCCCCTTCCGGCAGCGCCAGCACTTGGCCGACCTCCAGATCGGCGATTTCGCCGAGCGTCATCCGCTCCATGGCAAGCGTTGCCCTGAGATCGACGGTGGAGCGCATGATCTCTTCGCCAAAATGCGCGCCCCACCGGGGGTCTGCTGCGTTTGCTTCTCCTTCCGGCAGCGCGCGATGCTTCAACAAGACACGCTGCGGCATGGTGAGGCTGATCGTGCCGCTCCCGCCCGGCAACAACAGCCGGAAGCGAAGGGTCACCGCAGGACCGTCGCGCAAGCTGCGCTTTGCGAGTTCCTTGCCAGCAAGCGGCTCGGGTATCGGAAGCTTGATCGTCATGGAGCGCTCGCCCGACCCGTTGATCACGCGGGCAAACACCTCGAAGGTGAGCGCGATAACGTCGAGTTCCGTGGCGGTGGGCTCCCGATCGATCGGCGTGATCGGCTGGTCGGGCTCAGCCCCGAACAATGCAGTAACAAGAAGCGCTGCGGCGGCGGCATCGCTCACAAGCACCAGCGCGTCGGGGGACGTTTCCGAAGCGGCCACGGCCATGGTGCCGAAAGTGCCCTCCGATGGTCGCGCCTGCGCGAAGCGGCCAACCGTCACGTCATCGATCTCCACGTCAACGGCGCTCGCAAGCTCGGCATTCAAGCTTTCGCGAAGCGCAGGAAGCGCGCGCTCGGCCAAGGCCCGCCCGGCTTGCGCCACGCGGTCCGGCTCGCCTGTTTCGCCCGTCAGCTGTTCGATGATGCCCTTCTGCATCATTCCTGCGAGGGGATTGGTTGTGGATTGAAGAACCGCCGCCATCCGATCAGGCAGCCTTCTTTTCCGGCATGTTCAACGTGCTTTGTTCCACCGCGTCGATGGACGGACGCTCGTAGGTCGAGATGGTCTTGCGTCCGAACTCGATGGCGACCTGCGGCAGCGAGCCGTTCATGTAGGCGATGAGGCTTTGCTTCACGATCACAAACAGGCGGTTGTTCTTTTCGCGCACGACCTTGATCTTCGTCGCGATCGGAGCGCAAACGCAATAGGAAAGGAAGATGCCGAGGAAGGTACCCACAAGAGCGGCGCCGATCAGCCCGCCGAGGATCTCCGGCGACTGATCCAGCGCGCCCATGGCTTTCACGACGCCCAGCACTGCAGCCACGATGCCGATGGCGGGGAAACCGTCGCCCACTGCTGTCATGGCATGGTAGGGCTTCAGCGAGTCTGCGCGGATGGTCTGAATTTCTTCGTCCATCAGCGCTTCGATCTCGTGGCTGCGCGCATTGCCGATGATGATGAGGCGGCAATAATCGCAAATGAAGGACGTCAGGGTCTCGTTCTTGAGCACGGTCGGAAACGACTGGAAGATCGCCGATTCCTTGGGATTGTCGACATGGGCTTCAACCTCGTTGCGCGGCTTGGTCTTGAGTTCGCGCATAAGGCTGTGCAGGACGCCGAGCGTTTCGAGGTAAACCTTTTCCGTCGGTACCGCCTGCTTGAAGGCTTCAAGCGTGGCCTTTCCGGTGTCCTTCACGACCTTCATCGGATTGGCCACAAGGAAGGTGCCGAACGCCGCGCCGACGATGATCACGACTTCCCACGGCTGGACCAGCACTTCAACGTGCCCGCCCATGGCCATGAAGCCGCCGAGCACACAGCCCAGCGTCACGACAAATCCGATCAGAATGCCCACGGCAAGCCCTTACCCGTCCATTGAGCTTCGGGTCTAAGAGCTCTCGCTTGCGTGAGGCTTGAAGTCGGCCGCCAGCCTCGCACAAGCGATTGATTCTACATCAACAGGAGGGGATCTCCGGAGCGCAGGGCGTGATCAACACCTATCTCGGCTATCAGCTTGTTTCGCGCGACATGGCGAAGTCACTGGCGCGCGTTGAAAAGCAGCCGATGGTCGAGCGCGACACGGCTTACTACCTCGAAAACATCACTAAGGTGAAATCGATCGACGCGTTCATGGCGGACGACAAGCTGTTCCGCTACGCCATGAAAGCGCATGGCCTTGAGGACATGAACTACGCCAAGGCCTTCATGCGCAAGGCTCTGGAAGGCGGCATCGACGACGATGCAAGTTTTGCCAACAAGCTGACCGACAAGCGCTACTACGAGTTTGTTGAGACGTTCAATTTCGTCCGCCATGGCGAAACGGCAACGGTGTTCACCAAGGCCCAGCAGGGTACCGTGGACAAGTATGTTCGACAAACGCTGGAAGAAGATCAGGGCGCGCAGAACGAAGGCGTCCGGCTGGCGCTCTACTTCGAGCGCAAGGCATCGGAAATCACCTCCTTTTATTCCATTCTCGCTGATGGTGCCCTTTCCGAAGTGCTGCGCACCACGCTCGGACTTCCGGATGCATTTGCCACGGGCGACATCGACAAGCAGGTCGCTTATTTCGAGCAGCGGGTGGACATCGAGGATTTCCAGGATCCCGAGAAGCTCGACAAGTTCCTGAAAACCTTCACCGCCATGTGGGAGACTAAGAACCCCAGTTCGTCGGCACAAAGCGCCATGAGCGCCCTTTTTGCACAAAGCGTGGAATACGGGCTGTCGACGAACCTGATGCTCACCATCCAAAGCATGCGCCGCTAGGGAACGACGATGGAAGCCGGACTCTACGTTTCCTTGTCGTCGCAGATCGCGCTGGAGCGTCGGCTGAACACGCTGGCCGACAACCTGGCCAATGTGAACACCGTTGGGTTCCGCGCGACGGGCATGAAGTTCAACGACCTGGTCAGCGGATCGGGGGAGAATGCCCTGTCCTTTGTTTCGAAGGGGCAGACCTATCTCAATACCCAAAGCGGCGGCATCCGGGAAACCGGCAACGCGCTGGATTTTGCGATCCAGGGCGACGCCTGGTTCTCGATCCAAACGCCGGCCGGCCAGGTTCTGACCCGTGACGGCCGCTTTGCCTTGAACGACGTTGGCGAGCTTCTGACGCTTGAAGGTTATCCGGTGCTGGATGCCGGCGGAGCCCCCATCCAGCTCGACCCACGCGGCGGCGCACCCAATGCGGGCGCCGACGGCATGCTGTTTCAAAACGGCAATCCGGTGGGCGCTGTTGGGCTGTTTGCCTTTACCCCGCATGAGAATTTCGAGCGCTTCGGCAACTCCGGGATCCTGCCGCGCGGGCCGGTAGAACCGGTCGTGGATCGCAACGACATCGGCGTGAAGCAGGGCTTCCTTGAAGATTCCAACGTGAACCCGGTCGTGTCCATGACGCAGCTGATCATGGTTCAGCGTGCCTTCGAAAATGCAGCTGCAATGAACCGGCAGACCGAAACCAGCATGTCGGACGCGATCAAGACGCTCGGCTCACGCAGCGGCTAAGCGATGCCGGACGCTCCCGCCCCTGCCCTGCAAGCGCTGGCCGATCTGGTGGGGCGCTTCGTCAACGAAGAAGCGCTGCTTCGGCGCGGCGGCAAGGTCGTGGAAATATCGGCCACCCACCTGAAGATCCGCGGCCTGTCGGATGTGGCGCGCCTCGGGCATCTTCTGGAACTCGGCGACGCTCGTGCAGAGGTGGTCAAGATCGAAACCGACCATCTGCTCGCGGCACCGTACGAGCGAACCCTTTCGACGCGCATTGGCGATCCAGCCTTCGACACGGGTCCAGCCAGCATCGAACCGCACGAAGCCTGGCGCGGGCGTGTGGTCGACGCTTTGGGTCAGCCCGTAGACGGGGGACCGTTCCTAGTCCGTGGCGAAGCGAGGTCGCGCAGAAGCGAACCGCCAAGCGCTCTGAGCCGTCAGCGGGTTGATACAGGACTGCGCACGGGCGTTCGCGTCATCGACATCTTCACCCCGCTCTGCTTCGGCCAGCGTTTGGGCATCTTTGCTGGCTCGGGCGTCGGCAAATCAACCTTGCTCGCGATGCTGGCGGGCTCGGATGCCTTCGACACGGTTGTGGTCGGGCTGATTGGCGAACGCGGTCGCGAGGTGCGCGAGTTTCTGGAAGACACCATCGGCCAGGCGATGGAGAAGACGGTGGCCGTGGTCGCCACATCCGATGAAAGCGCGATGATGCGCCGCCGGGCCCCGGATACGGCCATGCGGGTGGCCGAGCACTTCCGCGACAAGGGGCACCGCGTTCTCCTGATTCTCGACTCCATCACCCGCTTCGCCCATGCCCATCGTGAAGTCGCCACCGGCGCCGGTGAGCCGCCCGTGGCGCGCGGCTATCCCGCCTCCGTATTCACGGAGCTCCCCAAGCTGCTCGAGCGAGCGGGACCAGGGAGGGAAGGCAGCGGCTCCATCACGGCCGTTCTGTCTGTGCTGATCGACGGAGACGACCACAATGATCCTGTTGCCGATTGCGTGCGCGGCATTCTTGACGGCCACATCGTGCTGGACCGCGCTCTTGCAGCACAAGGACGCTTTCCACCGGTGAACCCGCTGACCTCAATCTCGCGCCTCGCCCCCAAGGCCTGGACTCCAGAGGAAAAGGTCCTCGTCACCCGCCTTAAAAGCATGATTGCTCGCTTCGAAGATACCCGTGACATACGGCTGCTGGGTGCCTACCAGCCGGGCCTCGATCCGGAGCTCGACCAGGCAGTCCGGCAGGTTCCGGTGATCTATGACGCCTTGGTGCAAGCGCCGGGCGATGAAAAAAGCCCCGACCCGTTTGCCGCCCTGGCCAAGCACCTGAAAGCGCAGGAAGCTCAGAATGCCGCAGCCTGAGATCAACCAGCCCGCAAAATTGTCTCCTTTGCGGCGGGCGCTCTCGCTCATTCGCTGGCGCCGTTCCGCAGACGACAAGAAGCAGCGCAGCGAACTCGGCACGGCGATTGCTGGCATCACGCTGGGCCTAACCTGCGCCCTCTTTCCCTGGTACGTCTTCTACAACCAGGACCAGTTCGGCATTCGTGCCATGAAGTTCAGCGGCCAGGGGATGATCGCCAGCGGGCCAAGCGGCATGCGCTCATTTCCCGACCGGGTTGGCTCACCGATGTCGATCGAAGAAGCCGCGCAACTTCCACTGGATCCGTTTTCGACCGGGACCCTGCCCCAGCGCAAGCGAGACGGCGAGACCCCTGCCAAGGAGGTTCTTGATCAGCCTTTCCCGGCCGATTCGATCCCCTATCGCATGGTCCACGCAACGCTTGGGCGCGCGATGATTCAGGACGACGGCGGGCTGTTCGTCGTTCAACCCGGCTCCAAACTGCCCGACAACAGCAAGGTCAGGGCCATCGAGCAGCGCGGCGATGACTGGGTTCTGGTAACCAGCCGCGATAAGGTCCTGCTGCTCGAGCCCTGAGCGCGTCCGGGCAAGGTCCACGCAAGTTCATCCGCTTAGGATTTGCGGAGACTTCGGGGATCTTGTCTTCCATGCAGCCCGTCAACTTGTTTGATCTTGCGAGCCAGCAGGCGCGCTGGCTCAGCGTCCGTCAGTCGGCCATCGCCGGCAACGTCGCCAATGCCAACACGCCCGGCTATGGCGCCGTTGATGTCGAGCCCTTCGAAAAGGTGCTGCAAAACAAGGCCGTGACGATGGCGGCAACGCAGCCGAACCATATCCTCGCCAGCACGTCGCCTGCGCGCACTCGCGTGGAAACAAAGCAGGACGGCATCGCGATCCTGCCGTCCAAGAACACGGTCACACTGGAAGACCAGATGCTGAAGGCCGGCGAGGTCGGACGTGCCTTTGAGCTCAACACTTCGATCGTGAAGGCCTTTCACCGCATGTATCTGATGACGACGAGGTCCTGATGGATGCTTTGACCACAGCCCTCAAGGTGGCCGCATCCGGGCTTGAAGCGCAGTCGCAGCGCGTGCGCGTGGTGTCGGAAAACCTTGCCAACGCCCAGTCTACGGGCAACACGTCGGGCGCTGAACCCTACCAGCGCAAAACCATCACCTTTGCGTCGACGCTTGATCGCGTCAGCGGCGGGTCCTTCGCGCAGGTGTCCGACATCGGCCGCGACAGCTCAGCCTATCCCGTCGAGTTCCTGCCCGGCCATGAGGCGGCGGATGACAAAGGCTACGTGAAGATGCCCAACGTCAACGTCCTGGTCGAGATGGCCGACATGCGCGAAGCCAACCGTTCCTACGAAGCCAACCTTCAGGTCGTGAAGCAGGCGCGAGAACTGATTTCCATGACCATCGACCTGATGCGGAACCAATGATGATCGGTGGCCTCGACAGTTTGATCGGCATCGGCAAGACAGCCGGCGCCAAGCTTGATTTTTCTGCCGGCGTTGCCCCGGTTGCCGCTCCCAAGGCGGGCGAACCGACGAGCTTTGCCGCTGCGCTGGGTGACATGGCGACCAACACCATCGGTTCGCTTCAGCAGGCCGAGCAGGTTTCGCTGATGGCTTTGCAGGGTGATGCGGATACCCGCACTGTCGTGGATGCCGTGATGAGCGCCGAACAATCGATGCAGGCGGCCATCGCCATCCGCGACAAGATCGTCACTGCCTATCTCGAAATCAGCCGCATGGCGATCTGAGGAGCTGGACTCATGAAAGCCTTGGCTATTGCCGCAACCGGCATGACGGCGCAGCAAACCAACCTCGAGGTGATCGCGAACAACATCGCGAACATCAACACCACAGGGTTCAAGCGTGCGCGCGCCGAATTTTCGGATCTGCTCTACCAGACAGAGCGCCTGCAGGGCGTCCCGAACCGTGCCAACGGCGCGATCGTTCCGGAAGGCGCGCAGATCGGCCTTGGCGTGAAGACCACGGCCGTGCGCAACGTGCACATGCAAGGCGAGCTCACCGCAACCGGCAACAAGTTCGACCTCGCGCTGGTGGGCACCGGCTGGTTTCAGATCGACACCGGAGATGGGGAGCCGCTCTACACGCGCTCGGGAGCCTTCAACACCAACGCCACCGGCCAGATGGTCACCGTTGACGGCTATACGGTGAACCCCGCGATCACGATCCCAGAGAACACCACCGAGGTGATCGTCAACAAAACCGGACAGGTTTATGCCCGTGTCGACGGCCAGATGGAGCTCCAGGAGCTCGGACAGCTGACCTTGACGACCTTCGCCAATGAAGCCGGCCTTAATCCGATCGGCGACAACCTGTTCCGACCGACCGAAGCCTCGGGAGAAGCAAATGTCGGCGTCCCTGGCGACCCGGGCTTCGCCACGGTTGAGCAAGGCTATTTGGAAAACTCCAACGTCGACCCGGTGAAGGAAATCACCGAACTCATCTCGGCGCAGCGTGCTTATGAAATGAACTCCAAGGTCATCAAGGCGGCCGACGAAATGGCGTCGGTTGTGTCCCAAAGCCTTCGGTAAAGCATGATGCGCGCGCTTCTCCTCCTTGCCTTCCTTTCTGCGGTGCCGCTTGGCGGTGCTGCCGCGCAGGACGTCGCGCCTGTGCCAACGCGCGTGATCTACCCCGGGGAAACGATCACAAGCGGAGCCATCCAGGAAGCCAAGCTGAAGCGCGGGTCCCGCCTCACCTCCGACATGGCCGCGTCCGCCGAGGAACTGATCGGCAAAGTCTCCCGACGCACGCTTTTGCCCGGCCGCACCATTCCGCTTTCGGCACTCCGCGAGGTCTACCTCGTGGAAAGCGGGAAGCCGGTGGAAGTCCGCTTCGTGGCCGGCGGCTTGATCATCGCGACCACAGCTGTTCCGCTGCAGGACGGATCGGCAGGCGACATGATCAAGGTGCGCAACATGGACAGCGGCACGGTCTTCATGGGCGTGGTGCTGGCCGATGGTTCAATTCAGGTGAGCGCCTCGTGATCCGCCGCGCCTGTGTTCTTGCCTTGGTGATGCTGGCGGGCCTCATGCCCGCTGCCGCCGATGGCGTGGGCGCCGGCGCCTGGACGCGCATCAAGGACATCGCGCAGCTGCAAAGTGCGCGCGACAATCAGCTTGTTGGCTACGGTCTGGTGATCGGCCTCAATGGCTCCGGTGATGGTCTGCGCAACTCGCCCTTCACCGAGCAATCCATTCGCGCCATGCTCGAAAATCTCGGCATCGCCACCGAAGGGGGCCAGGCGCGCTCGAAAAACGTTGCGGCGGTGATCGTCACGGCCAACCTGCCTCCTTTCGTTCAATCCGGCACCCGCATCGATGTGACGGTTTCGTCCCTCGGCGACGCGACGTCACTCCAGGGCGGCACGCTGATCATGACGCCTTTGCGGGCGGCCGACGGCGACATCTATGCCGTGGCTCAGGGGCCCGTCTTCATTTCAGGCTTCAACGCCGAGGGTGCTGCCGAAACCCTGACCCAGGGTGTGCCGACCGCGGGGCGGGTGCCGAACGGTGCCATCATCGAGCGGCAGGTTGAAGCGCGCTTTAATGGTGACACGTCGCTAACCCTGCAACTGCGCAATCCAGACTTCTCAACCGCCGTTCGCGTGACCGACGCGATCAATGCCTATGCCAAGGATCGTTATGGCAAACGGCTTGCCGCCGAACAGGACGCCCGCACCATCCTGATCCACCGTCCTGAAGGGATCTCGGCCGCTCGCTTTTATGCGGAACTCGAAAACATCGCCGTTGTGTCTGATACGCCCGCAAAGGTGGTGGTCGACGAGCGCACAGGCACGATCGTGATCGGCCAGGACGTAAAGATCGCCAAGGTGGCGATCAGCCACGGTTCCTTGACCGTGCGCGTCAGCGAAACGCCGACGATCGTTCAGCCTGAGCCCTTCTCCCGTGGCGAAACGGCTGTTGAAGACAACACCGTGATCAACGCGTTCGAGGAAGGTGGCCAGGTTGCGATGCTCGACGGGCCTGATCTTGAAACGCTGGTGTCCGGCCTGAACCGCCTCGGCGTCAAGCCTTCCGGCATCATTGCAATCCTTCAAGGCATCAAGTCCGCCGGGGCGCTCCAAGCGGAGCTCGTGTTGCAATGATCCGGCTCGGCCTCAGCATGATGGTGGTCGCGGCAGGTTTTGCATCGAGCACGTTCGCTTCGTCCGCAACCGAACAGCTTGACCTGGCAACGCCACCCGCCAAGGCGACCGGCACCGAAAGCGAGATCCAGCGCTTCTGCTCCAACATCGCCGATGCCGCGCGCGACCGCCGCTACCAGATCCAGGCGCAGGAACTCGCCACTCTGCAAGCTGACATCGACAAGCGGCTTGAAGCTTTGGAAGCCAAGCGCCGCGAATACGAGGAGTGGCTCAAGCGCCGCGACGACTTCCTCAACAAGGCCGAGGACGGCGTGGTGGAGATCTACTCCAAGATGCGGCCCGATGCGGCGGCCGAGCGGATGGCGGAACTGTCGCCGGAGCTCGCAGCGGGCATTCTGATGAAGCTTGAAGCCCGCAAGGCAAGCGTCATCCTCAACGAAATGGAACGCAAAACTGCCGCAGCCTTGACTGCCGTGATGGCGAGTGCAGCGCGCAAGGAAGATCCCACATGATGCGCGCGCTTCTTCTTGTCGCAACAACCGGTTTGATGGCGGGCTGCTCCACGCAGCAGCGCAGTGAACTTTTCGTGCCGCCTACGCTGTCTCCCGTGGGGTCAGGCTATGCCACTCCTGCCCTGACATCGGTCAGCTACCCGGCCATTCCGGCCGCACCGGTGAAGCGCTACTCGCTTTGGAATGACAAGCAGAGCCGCTTGTTCACTGATCCGCGTGCCCTTCAGGTGGGAGACATCCTAACCGTCGACATTTCAATCAATGACCGCGCGCGCTTCCAAAATGAGTCGGAACGGGAGCGCACCTCGCGACGCGGCCTGGGTTTGACCGGCGCCTTTGCGGTGGCCGGTGCAGGCTCCGACGCTTCGCTTGATTTCGATGCCGATGGCACTTCGAAATCGCGTGGAACAGGCGCCACCACCCGATCTGAAGCAATCGAGCTGCAGGTGGCAGCGGTTGTTTCCGATGTTTTGCCCAACGGGAATCTGATTATTTCCGGGTCTCAGGAAGTGCGGGTCAACGCTGAACTGCGCGTCCTCACCATTCAAGGCATCGTGCGGCCATCCGACATCGGCGGCAACAACACAATCGATTACGAGCGCATCGCCGAGGCCCGCATCTCTTATGGCGGTCGAGGGCGTTTAACCGAGGTCCAGCAGCCTGCTTATGGCCAGCAGGTTCTCGACACGGTTCTCCCTTTCTGAGGCTGACAGAATGGCCGCAGCCAACGACAAGGAAGCGACGACACCGGCCAAAGGCTCGTCGCTTGTGGTGCAACTCGGCGTCCTGGCCGTGCTGACGGCCGCCGCGGTGGGCACCGGCTGGCTCGTGGGCGGTCACTTGCGTGCCGAGGCTGATACCCACCAGGCAGCGGCCGCCAACGAAAAAGCCGATGCAGGTCATGCGGCCGCGCAAGGGCACGACGGCGGCCAGGGACATGGTGCTGCGGATGCCGATGGCGAGACGCCGCCGCTTTATGCGAACCCCACAATCGTCGACCTTCTGCCCGTCACAACGAACCTCGCGGCACCAAGCGACACCTGGGTCAGGGCGGAACTGGCCGTTCACTTCACGCGCGCACCGCAGCCGGGTGTTGCCGACGCCATCCATCAAGACATGCTCGGCTATCTACGCACGGTGAAGCTGCATCAGATCGAAGGGCCGAGCGGGTTCCAGCACCTGAAGGCGGATCTTCTCGAGCGCGCCAATATGATCAGCAAGGGCGAGGTCAAAGAAGTCCTCGTGCGCACGCTCCTGTTCGAATGAGAATTCTCCTTCTCGTCACCGCGCTTCTTGGTTTCGCAACGCCGGCAAGCGCCCAGCAGTTCGACCTCACGCCGCTGGTCGGTCAGGCCGATGGCACGACCGTTGGCACCATCATCCAGTTATTCGGCCTGCTGACGGTTCTCTCGCTGGCGCCCGGGCTTCTCATCATGGTGACGAGCTTCACCCGCTTCGTGATCGCCTTTTCGATCCTGCGCTCCGGTCTCGGTCTGCAAACGACGCCCGCCAACTTCATCCTGATCAGCCTGTCGCTGTTCATGACTTTTTACGTCATGGCGCCCGCTTTTGATCAGGCGTGGAACAACGGCGTCCAGCCGCTTTTGAACAACCAGATCCAGCAACAGGAAGCCCTTCAGCGCATTTCCGACCCTTTCCGGGACTTCATGGCCCGCAACGTGCGCGAAAAGGACTACCAGCTTTTTGCAGATCTCGCCGCCGAACGCGGCGAGCAGACCGCAGATCGGCAAACGGTTGATCTGCGGATCCTCGTCCCCGCCTTCATGATCTCTGAGATCCGTCGCGGCTTCGAAATTGGCTTTCTGATCGTGCTGCCGTTTCTGGTGATCGACCTGATCGTGGCCACCGTGACAATGGCGATGGGCATGATGATGCTGCCCCCAACCGTGATCTCGCTCCCCTTCAAGATCATGTTCTTCGTGCTGATCGACGGCTGGAATCTCCTCGTCGGCAGCCTCGTTCGATCCTTCACCTGACGCTCCCACCCATTCAGCAACACACACACTGTTAACCATACCGGTTAGCCGTTTGGTCAGCCCCCTCGTGCCATAAGCCCTCCACGCAGGGTGGATTGAGGCATGGGGTCCTCATAGGCATGAGGCCGCGCCGCTCTACCGGCAGAAGCCCGGTATGTCCCGACCTGTACCGCTTAAGGGGCATCATCCATGTCAAGCATCATGACAAACGTATCGGCAATGACGGCGCTGAAGTCGCTCAATGCCACGAACGCCGCGCTGCAAACGACGCAGGCGCGCATTTCCACTGGCTTCCGGGTGGCTGAAGCATCCGACAACGCCGCCTACTGGTCGATCGCGACCACCATGCGCTCCGATAACAAGGCGCTTGCAACCGTTCAGGACGCGCTTGGCCTGGGTGCCGCGAAGGTCGACACGGCCTATACCGGCATGAACGCAGCGAAAGATATCGTCGACGAAATCAAGGCAAAGCTTGTTGCTGCCCGGGAAGGCGGCGTCGATAAAGCCAAGGTTCAAGCCGAGATCAAGACCCTCCAGGGCCAGCTCACCAGCACGGCCGACGCCGCGAGCTTTTCGGGCGAGAACTGGCTGAAGGCGGACTTGAGCACCGTCACGGCCGGCGCCCCGCTCACAAAGCAGGTCGTGGGTTCCTTTACCCGCGACTCAACGGGCGTGGCTGTGAAGACCATCGACATCACGCTGGCCACCACGACCGCGAACTCCATCCTTTTTGACACTCGTACGACTGCCAGCTCTACCAAGACCGGCATTCTGGACAAGGAAACCACCACGGCAAACAGCACGACTCCTACTGCTGTAAACGTGACCTACTCCGTGTCCACGCTGGATCTGACTGCGACAGGTGTCGACAACAAGGTCATCGACGGCATGATCAGCGCGGTCGATACGGCCTTGAAGGCGATGACGACCGGCGCCGCCGATCTAGGCGCTGCCAAGAAGCGCATCGATCTCCAGAAAACCTTCGTGAACAACCTGATGGACACGATCGACCGCGGCATTGGCTCGCTGGTTGATGCCGACATGAACGAAGAGTCGACCAAGCTGCAGGCGCTGCAGGTCCAGCAGCAGCTCGGCATCCAGGCGCTTTCCATCGCCAACTCCTCTGCGCAGTCGATCCTGTCGCTCTTCCGCTAATCGAACCCGGCTCGGGCGGCGTCTTCGGATCCGCCCACGCCCTTGCAGAACAGTCTGGATCTTCTGGTCCGGAGGCATGATGCCGCGCTGTTCTACCGGTGAGCCCGGTCTGCCCACATTGTATCGAATAAAGGGGCATCAACCATGTCTAGCATCATGACCAACGTATCGGCGATGACCGCGCTCAAGTCGCTCAACGCCACCAACAGCGCGCTTTCCACCACGCAAGCGCGCATCTCCACCGGCTTCCGCGTTGCTGAAGCCTCCGACAACGCAGCTTACTGGTCGATTGCGACGACCATGCGTTCGGACAACAAGGCGCTGTCCACCGTCCAGGACGCTCTCGGCCTGGGCGCTGCCAAGGTCGACACGGCCTACACCGGCATGAATGCGGCGATCGAAACGGTCGACGAAATCAAGAAAAAGCTCGTAGCGGCGCGCGAAGGCGGCGTGGACAAAGCCAAGATCCAGGCCGAGATCACCACCTTGCAGGCTCAGCTTACCAGCAATGCGGCCGCCGCTTCGTTCTCGGGCGAGAACTGGCTTTCGGTGGACTCCAGCGCCACCGGCTACAGCGCAAGCAAGGCAATCGTGGGTTCGTTCACGCGCGCTGCCGACGGCACCGTTTCCGTCAGCACCATCGCCGTGGATACGTCAACGATCAA
This sequence comes from Tianweitania sediminis, assembly GCF_017813335.1. Classification (GTDB taxonomy): domain Bacteria; phylum Pseudomonadota; class Alphaproteobacteria; order Rhizobiales; family Rhizobiaceae; genus Tianweitania; species Tianweitania sediminis. Next base: position 58,463 of record NZ_JAGIYY010000012.1, read on the forward strand.
GCTCTTCGACTCGGCAACGGACGCGGCAGCCGCGGGTACCGGCATTCTGGACTCCAAGTACAGCACTACGACGGGTGTGCGAAATGCCGATCAAACAACGGCTGGCTTCACGGTTGCCACTCTCAACATCTCTGCCCTTACGAACAGCACAGCCGACCTGACGACGCTCGACTCCTACATCAAGGGCGTTGATGCGTCGATCAAGCTGATGACCACGGCTGCCGCTGATCTTGGCGCCGCCAAAAAGCGCATCGACCTGCAGAAGACCTTCGTGTCCAACCTCATGGACACAATCGACCGCGGCGTTGGCTCCCTGGTTGACGCCGACATGAACGAAGAGTCGACCAGGCTGCAGGCGCTTCAGGTGCAGCAGCAGCTCGGCATCCAGGCACTTTCGATCGCCAATTCCTCGGCACAGTCGATCCTGTCGCTCTTCCGCTAAGAGCGTACGCCAACCTCTTCAAACGGGCCGCCTCTTGTGGCCCGTTTTCATTTTCGCACAAGCTTGCAACTCTAGGGTGGCCCTGAAGTCCAGGAGCGCCCCTGCCCGTGCCCGAACAGCTACAAGCCATCGTCAACAATCTTGGTGCGCTCGGTGCGCGAAGGCTCGGCCTGCTTGCAGCAGCCGGTGTTCTGATGGTCGCGCTGATCGTCGGTGCTTCTGTTTACCTCAATCGGCCTGCCTACGAGCCGCTATATGTCGGGCTCGAACGCGCCGACGTGAACCAGATCGGCCTTGTTCTCGGCGAAGCCGGCATCGGCTTCGATGTAGCATCCGACGGCACGACTGTGCTGGTTCCGGTCGGGCAAACGGCAGAAGCCCGCATGCTCCTCGCCGAAAAAGGCCTGCCCACATCCACCAATGCGGGCTATGAGCTGTTCGACAATGTCGGCTCGCTCGGCCTGACATCCTTCATGCAGGAAATCACGCGCATTCGCGCTCTCGAAGGTGAGATCGCGCGCACCATCCAGTCCATCGCCGGCATCCGGGCCGCGCGTGTACACATTGTGCTCGCGGAACGGGCGAGCTTTCGGCGCGACCAGCAGAAGTCGTCGGCATCGGTCGTGATCCGAACCTCGAGCTCCATGGAAGCGACGCGTAGCGCCAACTCGATCCGCCATCTCGTTGCTGCGGCCGTTCCAGGGCTTGAAGCCGATGATGTGACAGTGCTCGACTCGGCAGGCACACTGCTGGCATCCGGCGACGACCTGTCCAACAGTACGGCCAACCGGGCGATCACCGTGGAGCAGAACGTCGCGCTGCAGATCGAGGACAATATCCGCCGGGCGCTGACGCCTTACCTTGGAGCCGACAACTTCCGGGCCAGCGTAAAGGCCGATGTCAACACGGACCAGCGCCAGATCGAGGAAACGATCTTCGATCCCGAATCGCGTGTCGAGCGCTCAACGCAGATCATCCGGTCCAACGACAACTCGCAGCAATCCACCACCAACCAGCCGGCAACGGTGGAACAGAACCTGCCGGAAGAGCAGGCAAATGCCACCGAAGGCCCGCAGTCGAGCGAAAACAGCGAGCGCAAGGAAGAGGTCACGAACTACGAGATCAATTCCAAGAAGATCGCCACCGTTTCGAACGGTTACGACATCGCCAAGCTGTCCATCGGCGTGGTCGTGAATCAGAAGCGATTGGCAGAGGTGGTCGGCGAAGGCGCAACACCGGAACAGATTGCCGCACGCGTGGCAGAGATTCAGGCCATGGTGTCATCCGCAGCCGGCTTGTCCGAAGCGCGGGGTGACCAGATCAACGTGGCGGCTGTTCAGTTCCTTGATGGCCTGATCGGCGAGCCGCTGCCGGAGCCGGGGCTGATGGATCTGGTGAAAAGCCAAAGTGGAACGCTGATCAATGCCGGCGCCTTCGTGATCGTGGCCCTGCTCGTCGCCTTGTTTGGACTGCGTCCGATGATGGCGGCCGTGACGCGCACCACACCGCCGGCCACCGAAATGGCTGAAGCCAACCTTGCTTTGCCGGCCGCAGGCGAAACGCCGCAGATTGCAGCAGGAGAAACGGCGGCCTTGCCGGGCGCGTCAACCGGGCAGCCCACCGCGCTTGACGATCTACGCCAGCGCATTCGCCCCGCGCCACAGGAACGGCTCGCTCGACTCGTTGACATCAATGAAGAGCGCACGGCGCAGATCCTGCGCAAATGGGCAGCAGCAGAGGCCGCTTGATGCCAGCTCGCGCTATCTCGGACCTGCTGGTCGACTTCGGGTCGGAGCCAAGGCTTCCTCGGCCCGTGCTCGCCGCGATTCCGGAGCAAAGGGAAGAGCACGCAACTGCTGCCGATTTGGAGCATCGCATCGCGGAAGCGGTGCGGCAGTCTGAAGCTCAATGGCGCCAGGAGCAAACGGAACGTTGGGCGGCCCGGGAAGCCGAGATCGAGGCGGAGCATGCCTCCAGGATGCGGCGGCAGGAAGCGCTTTGGGCGGCAAGTGCCGCTGAAACCATGATGGAGCAATTCACGAAGCTGGAGCAGGCCGTTGTGGAGCGCACCGGTGCGGCCGTGGCGCAGATCCTGTCGCCCTTGCTGTCCGAGCCATTGCGCGCGAAGGCGATTAACCAGCTGGCGGTGAAGTTGCAGGCAGTTTTGGCCGAAGGAACTGCGGTGCGCCTGCGCGTGAGCGGACCGGCTGCCTTGTACCACGCACTTCTGGCGCAACTCGGAGAAACGATTGCGCGGCTCGACTTCGTGGAAAGCGAGGATATCGATCTCACTCTGACGATCGACGACGCCCTTTATGTGACCCGCCTGAAATCGTGGTCCGCTGAGTTGGAGCGCGTGCTGGCATGAGCGTCGTGGAAGGCCCGCCGCACGGGCACGAAATCATCATTATCCGTCGCAACCACGACCATGAGGAAGGACATCATGGCGGGGCGTGGAAGATCGCCTTCGCCGACTTCATGACGGCGTTGATGTGCTTCTTCCTCGTGATGTGGCTGATCAACGCGGCCAACGAGGAAACGAAGGCGGCGGTCGCGAGCTACTTCAATCCGGTGAAGCTGACCGACCGCAATTCCAGCCGCAAAAGCCTGGCCGATCAGGGCAACGGCCCGCTCGCGGCCGGTACGGTTTCAGAGGATCAGGAGAATTCCCCTGTTCCCAAGCAGGACCAGACCGCGCCCACGGCCGGCCAGGCTGATCAAACCGTGACAAGCGATCCGATCAAGGAATCGCGCATCTTCACCGACCAGAACCTGTTCTCAGATCCGTATGCCGTGCTGGCGGAGATTGCCGCCGAAACCGGCAATCTGCAGAACATGGCCGAAAAAGGCGAAGGCGGCGCACAGGACGCAGGACCAGCCACCGGCGCCTCGGGCGGGGAGTCCTACCGCGACCCCTTCGCTCCTGACTTTTGGTCGAAGCAGGTTGCCAAGCCGGAAGATGCCGGCGAGAACCCGCGCGACGGCTACGCAGAACTCAGCGCCAACAGCAATGGCAGCAGCGGACCGGCCGCACAGCCGAGCGCTGCCGCCGAAAGCTTCCCTGAAGCGCCGCCAGCCCCTGCCGCGAAGCCGCTGCCTGACCTGCCGGCTCTCGCCCCTGCTCCCGAAGAAGAGGCCGTAAAGGTCGAAGCACCGACTGCTTCCTCTCCCGAAAGCTCGGCGGTCACCGAAAAGGCTGCCGCCATTCGCGCCCAACTCGAGCAAGCGCTTGCAAGCGACCCCCGGCTCCTGATGGGCATGACCGTGGAAGCCACGGAAGGTGGCGTTCTGATCTCGGTCACCGACAAGGAGAACTACGGCATGTTCGCCGTCGGCTCCGCTGTGCCTGGCCGCGATCTGGTTCTCGGCATGGAAAAGATCGCCAAGGTGGTGGAAAGCCAAAAGGGCCCAGTCACCATCAAGGGCCATACCGACGGTCGCCCTTTCCGTAGCGAAACTTACGACAACTGGCGCTTGTCCACCGCTCGCGCCCATTCCGCCTACTACATGCTGGTTCGAGCCGGTCTTGACGAAAAACGCGTCCGCGAAGTCGCGGGCTTTGCCGACCGACAGCTGAAGGTTCCGGGCGACCCGCTTTCCGATACCAACCGCCGCATCGAGATCCTGGTCGGCGTCGGCGAATGAAGCTTCGGCACTTCCTCGCGGCAGGACTGCTCGTGGCCTTGCTCCCGGTGCATGCGGCAGCCGAAACCGCGCTTGCGCCATACCAGATGGTGCGCTCGCTGCAGGTGCTGCAGGACCGCATCGCCGATGGCGACCACGCGGCCTTGCCGATGCAGAACAAACTGCTCGAGATGATCGACAAGCGCTTCCGCGATGCAACGGACGCCGACTTCGAGGACCGCCGGAATTTCCGCGCGATGCTGGTTTACGGCATGTCCGGCGGCAATCCCGTCACCCTGGAGATGCTGACCGGGCGGCTGCATCTGGCGACACACGACCAACAGCTTGCACTGGGCGTCAGCGCTTATCTGACTGGACGGCTGCGCCTTGCCCAAACGGCACTGAAGACGATCGACGCTGGCAAGCTGCGTCCAGAACTCGGCGCCTTCCTGGCTTTGGTGCAAGGATCCCTGATGGCGGCCGAAACGCCGTTGGATGCGCTGCGTTTTCTTGATCAGGCGCGGCTTCTCGGCCCTGGCACACTGGTTGAGGAGGCTGCACTCCGTAGAACCCTTTCCCTCACCGCGACGCTCAAGCAGGTGCCACGCTTCCAGCGCACGGCGGAGCAATACGTGCGCCGCTTCATCCGCTCTCCCTATGCCTCACAGTTCGTGGATGACCTGCTGGGTGGCATTGTTGCACTTGATCAGCACATCGACCGTGGGTCGATTGCCAGCACCATTGCTTTGATGACGCCCGAACAGCAGCGCTTCGTTTACCTGAAGCTGGCGCGGATCAGCGCCATCGAGAACCTCGCCGATCTCAATGCCTTCGCTGCGGAAAAGGCAAGAAGCCTCGGCGGCGTGGACGGTGAACCGGATCCGCGCGCCCTGCTTTACTCGGCAGCGCCCGAGGTCACATCGGAAACGGTGGACCAGACCCTGGCCCGGTTGAAGCAGATCGACAAGAGCCGATTGTCCGAAAACGACCGTTTGCTCCTTGATGCCGCGGAAGCGATTGCCAACAGCGTGACATCGCCAGCGGCGGCCTTATCACCCGCGGCCAGCGCCCCGGAGGCCGAGCAGCCGCAGGGGGAGCCGGAGGTGGTCCAAGTCAGCGCCGATCCCTCCACGGACACGCGGGGCTCCGAAACCGCTGACGGCGGCCACATGGATATCCTGACGAGCGCGCGCGCCAAGCTCGATGCAGTGGACGCGCTTTTGGAGCGAAGTGCCCAATGATGCCTATCGCTTCCGCAGCCCCACATGCGGCTCTCGATCCATTTTCGACCTCGCAAAAAAACGAAGGGCAAGCGCCTGACGCGGGTCCGTTCGGCGATCTTCTGGAAAAGCCAGCCGGCAGCGCAAAAACGCGCGCACGGGAACCCCGTGAGGACAACGAAGAGCTCGGCGAGCCGAAGCGAAAGGCGTGGTCCGCCCTGCATCTCCTTCTTGCGTCGGAAACCACAGTGGCAACGGAAACCAATTCAGCGCCGAGCGATCCGGTGCCGAGCGAGGAGGATGCGGAACGGGAACAGCCCGATGGTGAAGCGATCGCCATTGTTTTGCAGGTTGCTGCCGAGCAGCGGCCGGCGCAGATCGCAAAATCCAACCTCGGAGATGATCCCTCTGGTGCCGCCCAGATGCTAATGGGGGCAGAGGCAGATCCAGCGGCCGGCGCGAACCGCCCGGCCGAGATGGCTCCAACGGAAGCCACCGCTTCACCGGCCGCGCAGCCTGCGGCGCCCGCGTCTGCCCCGGCGGCGGTTGCGCCTCCTCCGGCTGCGCAAGCCATTGTTGCAGCACCGCAGGCGGCCCTCGCAGCGCCCGCGATGACACGCGCTGCGCAGAACCAGTCCTTGTCGCGGCAGGACGTATCCGAGGCGCCCGCAGATACCAATCCTAAGACGAACGTGAACCCTTCCGTTGAAGTAGCTTTCAGGCCCTCCGCTCCCGTGAAAGAGCCGACCGTCCGGTGGTCACCGCCGGCGGACAACCAGACTCAGCCGACCGAGCAGGACGCTTCCCCGCCGGCAGACGACCGCAACGGCGGTGCACCGCTTCCGACGCCCTCAACGCCGCCATCTGCTGCCACATCAGGCATGGCGCTGCCGGGCGCGGCACCTTTAGCGCTCGATCCGGTCGAACAACCAGCCCTCGTTGAAGCGGCTCGACGGGTCACCGAAGCCGAGGTGACCAGCCAGATGGCCGGTCCGAGCGAGACCCTGAAGCTCCGTTTGAACCCCCTTCACCTGGGGCTCGTGACCGCCGTGCTGAGAGGCACAGCCGACGGTCTTGTGGTTGAACTGCAGGTGGAAACTGCGGAAGCACATGCGCGCCTGGTGCAGGACCGCGATGCGATCGGAAACGCGTTGGCCGATGTCGGCGTATCGGTGGATCGCATCACGGTTCAGCATGTCCCTGGCGCGGCCGCAGCCTCGGGCCGTGAAGCCGATTATGCGGGCTCCCTGCCCCAAGCCAACAACGGAACACCCCATGACCCGGCGACCGGCAACCGCAACGAAAACCGCGGCAATCCGCCTGCGCAGCATCGCAATGATGGCAGCGAAGGGCGCGGCGGAAGCTCTGGTTCGCGCCCAGACAACGGTTCCGCTCGTCCTGATGGTGGTCGCTATATCTAGTAGTGTCGCCACTGCGCCGGCACGCGCAAACAACGCGTGCGAAGCCGAGATCATCAAGGCGTCGCGGGCGCACGACATTCCGGTCGCGATCCTCTACGCTGTGGGTCTCACCGAAACAGGTAAGCGCGGCAGCCTTCAGCCTTACGCCTTGAACATAGAGGGGAAAGCGGAGTTCGCACCCTCCAAGGAAAAGGCGATCGCGCTGTTCCAACAGGCACGCGCGGAAGGCAAGACCCTGATCGACCTCGGCTGCATGCAGATCAACCACCATTACCATTCGTCGGCTTTTCCGTCGCTCGCGGCGATGCTCGACCCGCATCTAAATGTTGATTACGCCGCCCGCTTCCTTGCCGCCCTGAAGCGCAAGCATTCCTCCTGGTCAATGACGGTGGCGCGCTATCATGCCGGCCCCAACAACGATCCGGCGCAGAAGCGTTATGTGTGTCGCGTGATCGGCAACATGATCGCCACTGGCATGGGCGCCTGGACGCCCGAAGCAAGGAGCTTCTGCCAGCCTTGAGCGGCTGAGTGTTACAGCCCGTTAACCATTGCGGATCTGCGACTCCCCAGATCATCCCTGTAAGAACTCGTACTGTGCGGGATTCCGCGCAGCCGGTACCCCTTTGCACAGCTCATGCGGGAGCTGATTCGGAAGGGGCGCACGATGATCGTGATCGTTGATGAACGAGACCTCGTTAAAGAAGGGTATCAATCGCTCTTCGGACGGGAAGGCATCGCAAGCGCCGGCTTCGGCTCGAAGGAATTCAGCGAATGGGTGGCGAGCGCCGCTGAATCCGACCTGAAGTCGGTGCGCGCGTTCCTCTTGGGCGAAGGTGCGGAAGACAAGGTTTCCCCGCGCAGCATCCGTAGCCGCACCAGCGCACCGGTAATCGCGCTGAGCGAACATCATTCCCTCGAAAACACGCTTCGCCTGTTCGAAACCGGCGTCGACGACGTGATCCGCAAGCCGGTTCACATCCGCGAAATTCTTGCCCGTGTCGCTGCAATCCGCCGCCGGGTTCAGGATGAAGTCGCAAGCTACGCCGAGGTCGGTCCGATGCGCATCTACACCGATGGCCGGGATCCTGAAATCGACGGTGTTGCCCTCCCCTTGCCGCGCCGCGAGCGCCGCATCCTGGAATATCTCGCGAGCAATCGCGGCCGCCGTGTAACGAAGACCCAGGTCTTCAACGCCATCTACGGCTTGTTCGATGATGCGGTCGAGGAGAACGTGGTGGAAAGCCACATCTCCAAGCTGCGCAAGAAGCTGCGCGAAAAGCTTGGCTTCGATCCGATCGAGTCCAAGCGCTTCCTCGGTTACCAGCTGATGAGCTGATCCGGCAGGCGCTTGCCCGTCAGGTTCGCGCAAGCCGGCTGCCCTATCGTGAGACCGGGCGGAACTGCGGATCAGGGGATGCGGGCATGAGCCTTTACGGAATGATGCGGACGGGCGTGTCGGGCATGTCTGCCCAAGCCAACCGATTGTCGACGGTCGCCGACAACATCGCGAACGCGAATACCACCGGCTACAAGCGCTCCAAGACGGAGTTCTCCTCGCTCGTGGTGCCGAATACGCCGGGCTATTATAACTCCGGCGGCGTCAAAACATCCGTGCGCTACGAGGTGTCGAAGCAGGGCGTCCTGCAGTACACCACCTCCGGCAACGATCTTGCCATCAACGGCAACGGCTTCTTCATCGTCGAAAGCCCTAACGGCACCTCCAACCTCGTGCGTGCCGGCTCCTTTGTGCCGGACGGGCAAGGTCGGTTGGTTAATGCGGCCGGGTTCTATCTGATGGGCTACAACTACGCCAATGGCGAGCCAAGCGCCGTCGCCAACGGCTTCAACGGCCTTGAAGTGGTGAACATCGGCGCCTACGAGCTTTCGGTAACGCCCTCGGACGCCGGCCTCATCCTGGCCAATCTGCCAGCCACGGCGGCAGTGGTCGACGCAGCCCGACTCCCGTCCACCAATGCAGCGGATGCGAGCTATTCCGCGAAGTCCTCCGTCGTAGTTTACGACAACCTGGGGTCGGAAATCCTGCTCGACGTCTTCCTCACCAAGACCGGTCCGGCTGCAGGGTCGCCGCCAGGTACGGAGCCGACCTGGGAAGTTGCCATCTATAACCAGGCTGACGCGTCCGCGGACACCTCGTTTCCCTATTCCACGGGGCCGCTCGCAACCACGACACTGAACTTCAACCCCGCCAATGGACGCCTGACCGCGGCAAGCAATAGTGACATCGTTTTCGACATCCCAGGTGGACGCGAGTTCACGCTCGACCTGAAGAACCTGACGCAGCTTGCGACCTCCTTCGATCCGGAGATTCGCGCCAACGGCAACGGTCCGAGCCCAATCCAGAGCATCAACATCGGCGGCGACGGCATCGTTTCGGCGCAATACGAAAACGGAGAGCTGAAGGCGCTTTACCGCATCCCGCTCGCAAGCGTGCCGAGCCCCGACCAGCTCACGGTCATGCCGGGCAATGTGTACTCCCTGAGCCCCGAGTCCGGAGCCGTCCGTCTTGGCTTCCCGAATTCGACAGGCCTCGGCACGGTTGTGTCTGGCGCGCTCGAAGGCTCCAACGTCGATATCGCCGAAGAGCTGACCGACATGATCGAATCGCAGCGCAACTACACGGCCAATTCCAAGGTGTTTCAGACCGGCTCGGACCTGCTCGATATCCTCGTCAACCTGAAGCGATAAGGGCATCGGTAGGCTGAGATGTCACTGACTTCCGCGCTAGGGATCGCACAACGCTCACTGCAAAACACGTCGCGCCAAACGAGTGTCGTTTCGCGCAACATCGCAGAACAGGGCAATGCCGATTACACGCGCCGGACCGCCATCCTCGCCAGTACAGGTGGCAGCGGGGCACGCGTTGCAGATATCCAGCGCTCGACAAGCGAAGTCTTGTTCAAGCAGAACCTGGCCGCACTGTCCTCGGCTTCGGGACAGCAGGCTTTGCTCGATGGCCTCAACCAGCTTGCGACGGCAGTGAATGGCGCGTCCAACAACGCGACCGTTTCGGCAGCATTTGGCGATCTGCAGGAAGCGCTTGCGCTTTATTCCGCTTCGCCAGCAAACCGCACCCTCGCCTTGAACGCCGTTGAAGCCGCGCGAAATCTTGTTTCTTCGCTGAACAATGCAACCCAAGCGGTGCAGACCTTCCGCGCGGACGCCGACAAGCAGATGGCGACGGCCGTGGGCGACCTCAACACGATGCTTGCAGAGTTCCAGGAGCTCAACGCAACCATCGTCAACGGGACGCGGCTCGGAACAGATGTCAACGAAGCGCTCGACCGACGCGACGCCTTGTTGAAGCAGATTTCCGAGATCGTGCCGGTTTCAGCCCACAAGAGGGCCGATAACGACATCAGCCTGATCACCAAGGACGGCATCACGCTGTTCGACAAGGTTCCGCGCAAGGTGGCGTTTACGCCGACCACCGTCTACGACGCGTCACTGGGCGGAAACCCGATCTACATCGACGGCGTGGCACTATCGCAGGGCAGGACAGCGGAGTCTCCCGGCACGTTGGGCGCCTTGCTGCACCTGCGGGACGCAGTTGCCCCCACCATGCAGAACCAGCTCGACGACATGGCGCGAGCGGTTGTCACAGCCTTTTCGGAGGCAGGCTCCACCGGCCTTATGAACTGGGCGGGATCCGGCACGATGGCCAGCGCGGGCTTTGCCGGTGTGATCCGGAACGACGCTGCCTACGACGTCAATGCCGGCGGAAACCCGGAACTGCTGCGCGGAGCAGGAACGGCAGCGTCCGATGGCACCCGCATTCAGGCATTTATCTCCAGGCTCGACGAACCCGTCGCCTTTTCCGCTGCATCCGGGCTTGGCACCGCTGCCATGTCCCTGGGTGACTTCGCCAGCAGCTCGGTCGGCTGGCTCGAAGCTCAGCGCAGAACTGCATCGGGAGCATTGGAAACAGCCGGCGCCCTGGCAACCCGGACGGCCGCGGCCTTGTCGAACGCCACCGGCGTCAACATGGACGAGGAGATGGCGCTGCTACTCGAACTGGAGCATTCCTATCAAGCCTCGGCGCGACTGATCAGAGCCGTGGATGAAATGCTGACCGCTTTGCTCGCGGCGGTGAACTGACGCCATGAAAACGAGCTTCGTTTCCACTTCTGCTGTTAACCAGGCGCTGCGCTACCAGATGATGCGGCTGCAAAGCGATCTGGTGAAGGCGCAAACGGAGATGAGCTCCGGCAGTTTCGCCGATGCCGGCCTGCAGCTCGGATCGCGCACCGGACAAACCGTGTCCTTCCGCCGCGACATGGATCGTCTTGAAGCGATCGCCGATGCCAACAGCGTGGCGACAGCCCGCATGGCGGCGACGCAGAACGGCCTCAGCCAGATTACATCCGCAGCTCAAACCTACCTTTCGACCCTGACAGCCGCGGTTTCCGGCGACGCCAACGCGAAGATCACCAGCGCGGATGCCACCGCCGCCTTCACGTCGCTGCGCGATGTGGTGAATGGCAGTCTCAACGGGGAATACATTTTTGCCGGCGTCAGCACGGACGTGAAGCCGCTCGCCGACTTCAGCGATCCTGCTTCTACGTCCCGCATGGCTTTCGACGCTGCGTTTACGGCGCAGTTCGGCTTCTCCATCACGGATCCGCAGGCAGCGACCATCTCGGCCGGCGCGTTGGAGGCCTTCATCGATGGGCCGGTCAACGACTTGTTTCTGGGAAGCGGCTGGGAAGGCACGTCATCCTTTGCCTCTAACCAAACGATCACCAGCCGCATCACCATGACGGACACCGCGCAAACGTCCCTCAGCGCGAATGCAGCCGGCATCCGTAAGCTCGCGATGTCGACCGCCCTGGCGCAGGCGCTGCTCGAAGGACCCTTGAACGACAGCGCACGCCAGCTTGTTGCCGAAAGGGGCGCGTCGCTGGTTGGCAGCGCGATCGCCGATATCGCCAACGCGCAATCCGAAATCGGCGTCACGCAGCAACGGGTTGCCCGCGCCAACGAGCGTATCGAGATGCAGGTCAGCCTGTTCAAGACGGGTCTGCAGGAACTCGAGGGGGTCGACCCCTATGAGGCTCAGACACGCGTGACGAACCTGCTGACGCAGATCGAAACCTCGTATGCCCTGACAGCCCGCATCCAGCAGCTTAGCCTGCTCAACTACCTGCCCTGACCACGCACGGGAACACGATGTACCAATTCAGCTATGCCGAGATCCAATCCGACTCCGTGGCAGACTCGCGCGACCGCGAACGCCAGCTGCTGTCGCGATCGATCGATCTCCTTCGTGACGCGCGGACGGCAGGTGCGCAAAGTCATCAGTCGACGGAAGCGATCCTCTTTCTCAACCGCGTTTGGACCACCTTTGTGGAAGATCTCGGCAACCCCGAGAACTCCCTGCCGAAGGAACTCCGCGCCAACCTGATCTCGATTGGGCTTTGGCTCCTGCGGGAAGCGGAAGAAGTGCGTCAGGGCCGTTCTCAGAATTTCGACGGACTGATCGACGTGTCGCAGATCATTCGGGATGGGATCCAATGAAAAGCAAGCTGAAGATTGCGCTGAAGCCGGGGGAAAAGATCTACGTCAACGGCGCTGTGATCAGCGTCGACAGGAAGGTCTCGCTGGAATTTCTCAACGATGTACAGTTTCTTCTGCAAAACCATGTGATGCAGCCGGAAGACGCGACATCACCCCTGCGGCAGCTTTACTTTATCGTGCAGATCATCCTGATGAACCCGGACGATGCCGCGCAGGCACGCGATCTGTTTCGCAACTCGCTCCCGATTCTTCTCGATACCTTCACCTCGGAAAGCATCCGCTCGACGCTGAAGGACGTGGATCGCATGGTTGCGGAAGGCGAGACCTTTGAGGCGCTGCGGACGATCCGCGGCCTCTTCGGAGAGGAAGTCGGGATATTGAAGGGCACGGATCAGCGCGCCGAAATGGCACCCTTGGAGGCGGCAGAATGACCTTGGCCATTACCCCGCAACTGCCTCCGGCCGATGCCGTCATCCCGACCGCCGAAAACAAGGGCGCTACCAAGGCAAATGTCGATTACCAGTCGTTCCTGAAGCTGCTTGTTGCAGAAATGAAGCATCAGGACCCCACCAATCCGATGGATTCTACGCAATATGTTTCGCAGCTTGCGAATTTCAGCCAAGTGGAACAGGCGATCCAGACAAACACCAAGCTGACGCAGATCATGCAGGCTTCATCGCTCGCGCAGGCCGACACCATCATCGGCCGCACCGTCACTTCGCCCGATGGGGGAGTGTCCGGCGTGGTGACGGAAGTGAAGCTTGGCGCAACCAACATCACGGCAGTTCTGAAGGACGGCTCGGAGGTCGTGATTGGCCCGGGCGTGACGGTCAAATAGCGCCATGAACGAAGCCGACGCACTGGACATCGCTCAGTTTGCCATCTGGACCGTACTGACGGCTTCGGCGCCGGCCGTGATTGTTGCTATGGTGGTTGGCATCGCGATTGCCCTCGTGCAGGCACTCACCCAGGTGCAGGAAATCACCCTCACCTTTGTTCCCAAGATCATTGCCATTCTGATCGTGGTGTCGCTGTCGGGACCCTTTATTGGCGGCCAGATTTCCGCCTTCACGACGGTGGTGTTCGAGCGCGTTGAAACGGGCTTCTAAATGAGAACGCCAAAGCTCCCGACGTTCTTTTTGGCCGCCGCTGCGGCCTTGCTGCTTGGCTCGGGTCAGTCCGCCGAAGCGCGGATGATCTGCACGATTGTCGCGGACGCCGCCACAAGCGAGATCCTGACGGAAGAAGGCGATTGCCAAACCCGTGTTACGCCGGCGTCCACCTTCAAGATTGCCCTAGCGGTGATGGGTTTTGATGCCGGCGTGTTGAAGAGCACCAGCGCGCCGACCTGGGAATGGAAAGAGGGCGACCCGGATTGGGGTGGCGCTGCCTGGCGCCGACCGACAGATCCCGCCGCTTGGATGAAGCATTCGGTGGTCTGGTACTCCCAACGCATCACGCCTGTGATCGGCGCGGCTGAACTGAGCCGCTATTCGAAGGCCTTCGGCTACGGCAATGCCGATTTCACCGGCGACCCCGGCAAGAACAATGGTCTGGAGCGCGCCTGGATAAGCTCGTCGCTAAAGATCTCCCCTCGGGAACAAGTCGCCTTTCTGACGCGCCTGCTGAACGGGAAGCTTTCGGTCACCGAGCAGGCGGTCGCGAACACTCGGGCGATCGTTGAGGAAGCGGATGTCGGCGGCGGCTGGCGCTTGTGGGGCAAAACCGGTGGTGCCTTTCCGCGGAAGGCGAATGGAGAGTTTGATCGCGCGCAGGGTTGGGGCTGGTTTGTCGGCTGGGCCGAGCAGAAAAACCGCAGGCTGGTGTTTGCCCGTTTGATTCAGGGAGAACGGGAGCCCGGACTCTCGCCCGGTCGCCTCGCCAAGGCGCAGCTCTTGAAAGAATGGCCAAAACGAGCTGCCCAACTCGCGCGCTGAAGCAGTGAGGAGCAGCTAAAAGACACCGACGGCAAGGTGAGCCCAGACTGCGAGCAACACGGCCACCAGAAGCAGAGCTGTCAGGGTTGCCGCGCCTTGGCTTCGAATGGTGCGGCCAGCAATCTCCAAAGCGACGCCCGTTCCGCCAAGCAGGAGCGCAGCATGGAGGAAGTCGGAAAATCCCCAATTCACTTCATTCGTGAATGGCATCGCGGCAAGCGGAAGCCCCAGCGCGAAAGCAGCAACCGCCCAATAAGCACGCCGCACACGCGGTATCGAACCTGTTGGGCGTGTAGCAGAATGCCCTGTTCCGTACATTTCCGACCTCCTAACCGTTGTTCAGCGACAAGCACCAAAACTAAAAAAGGCCCGCACTTGCGGGCCTTTTTTAGGCAATTGCCGTTAATCAGATTTCCGGGCAGCCCGGCGCATTGGCGAAGCGGATCGTTTCCACGCCGCGACGCGTGTCGCCTTCAACAGTGATGCTGCGCGACGTCACGCGGATCACTTCCGGGTCACGCAGTCCTTCCTCGCGGGCTGCAGCGCGAGCTTCACGCTCCGAGCAGCCGCCGCGGCGGGCGTCACGACGATCGCGGTCACGATCGCGATCGCGCTGGACCGGCTTGATACCGTCCGGGCCGATCTGCAGTTCAAGTCCCTGGGCAAACGCCGATGAAACGCCGGCAAATGAACCCATTGCGACCGCCAGGGCGAGCCCAGCGGATGTCATCACCTTACGCATTGTTCTTCTCCTAGGCACGAAGCCATCTGATTGATCTTGGCTGCTTAAGTCTTCAAACCAAAGACTGTTCCTTCACGAAGTGCAGAGTTGATCAACCAGCGCGTCGGCAACTCAGCCGCCGCCCGGCTCCGCGCAAGTTTAGGGTCCTAGAACAGCGTGCGATGGCGCAACAACCAACGCCGGGGCACGCGCATGGCACTCACAGAAACGGCAGCATTGCCCCAGATAAAGAGCCGGGGCCGCGACGTCGCCTTTGCTGCCGGCATTATCGTCATTCTGGCGATCCTGTTTCTGCCGATCCCTGCTTTTCTGATCGACATCGGCATTGCCTTTTCGATCGCCGTCTCGGTCCTGATCCTGATGGTGGCGCTGTGGATCCAGCGCCCGCTGGATTTCTCGTCTTTTCCGACCGTGCTCCTGATCGTCACGATGTTGCGCTTGTCGCTGAACATCGCCACCACGCGTGTGATCCTGACCCATGGCAGCGAGGGCACAAACGCCGCCGGCTATGTCATCGGCGGCTTTTCCAATCTCGTCATGGGTGGCGACTTCGTTATCGGCCTGATCGTCTTCCTGATCCTGATCGTGGTGAACTTCATCGTGATTACCAAGGGTTCGACCCGCATCGCCGAAGTAGGCGCGCGCTTCACCCTTGACGCCATCCCCGGCAAGCAAATGTCGATCGACGCGGATTTGTCTGCAGGCCTCATCGACGAGAAGCAGGCGCAACTACGTCGCCGTGAACTGGAGGAAGAAAGCTCATTCTTCGGTTCGATGGACGGTGCCTCCAAATTCGTCCGCGGTGACGCCATTGCCGGCCTGATCATCACCGCCATTAACGTCGTCGGCGGCATCGCCATCGGCTATGCGCGGCACAGCATGGAGATGGGCGAAGCCGCCGATGTCTTCGTGAAGCTTTCGGTTGGCGATGGTCTGGTGACGCAGATCCCTGCCCTGATCGTGTCCCTCGCCGCCGGCCTGCTTGTCTCCAAGGGCGGAACGCGCGGCTCAACCAACCAGGCTGTCTTCGGCCAGTTGAGTGCCTATCCCCGCGCCCTTTGGGTGGCGGCCAGCCTGCTTGTTGTTCTTGGCCTCATGCCCGGCCTGCCCGCCTTCCCCTTTCTTGTTCTGGCAGCGGCGATGGCCTCGATTGCCTATTTCATCCCTCAGCGGGCAGCCCAACGCGCTGCGGCCGCCGAAGCGGTCGAACGTCAAAAGGAGGTCACCAAGGAAGAAGAAGAGCGTCATTCGGTCAAGAATTCGCTGAAAACAGCCGAGATCGAACTCCTGATCGGCAAGCAGCTTTCCACCAAGCTTCTGCCCTCGCATCAGGAACTCGCCTTCCGCATGGGCAAGATGCGCAAGAAATTTGCTTCGCAATACGGTTTCGTGGTGCCGGAAGTGAAGGTGACCGATGACTTCTCGATTCCACCCAAGTCCTACCAGATCAAGATCCACGGCACCGTGGTCGCCGAATACCAGATGCGGGTCGGTGAACTGATGGTCCTGCTGGGCGGCAATGCCGAGCCGCCGGAGTTCCCCGGCGAAGAAATCAAGGAGCCGGCCTTCGGCATGCGCGCTTTCTCGGTACCGGAACTCTTTGCCGAAGACCTCAAGCGCGACGGCTTCGCCTTCGCCGACAACATGTCGGTGCTCTTGACGCATCTGTCTGAGGTCATTCGCAACAACCTGCCGCAGCTCCTGTCCTATAAGGACATGAAGGCGCTGATCGACCGCCAGGATCCCGAATACAAGAAGCTTGCGGATGACATCTGCACCTCCAACCTGTCCTACCCCGGCCTACAGGCGGTTCTGAAGCTGCTGCTGGCAGAACGCGTTTCGATCCGCAATCTCCACCTCATCATCGAAGCCATTGCCGAGATCGCACCGCATGTCCGGCGCACGGAACAGATCGTCGAGCATGTTCGCATCCGCATGGCCCAGCAGATCTGCGGCGACTTGACTGAAGGCGGCGTGCTCAAGGTGCTTCGGCTCGGCAACCGCTGGGACCTCGTGTTCCACCAGAGCCTGAAGCGAGACGCCAAAGGCGAGATCCGGGAGTTCGATATCGATCCGCGGCTTTTGGAAGAGTTCGGCCAAGACTCGGCCAAGGCAATCCGCCAGCACCACGAAAACGGTGAGCGCTTCGTGATCGTCACGGCGCCTGACGCCCGTCCTTACGTGCGCATGATTATCGAGCGCTTGTTCCCCACGCTGCCTGTGCTCAGCCACGTGGAGATTGCCAAGGGCGTTGAGATACGGGTGCTCGGGGCCGTCGCTTGAGCGACGAGCTGAACCTCCTGGTTCTGACCGCCTTTCTCGGCTTTTGCCGGATCGGCGCCTGCTTCATTGTCATGCCCGGTCTGTCCAGCGCACGTGTTCCAACACAGATCCGCTTGTTCGTGGCCGTCGCGATCACCCTCGCGCTGTTGATGAACCTGTCCGGCTTCATCCGACCCGCGGTCGACCGCAACCCGAACACTCTTCTTCTTTTGATTGGATCCGAGCTTCTGGTTGGGACGCTGATCGGCCTGACAGCGCGGATCTACACCCTGGCTTTGAGCTTCATCGGGCAAGGCATTGCAACCTTGGTCGGCTATGGCGCCGTGGGAGGCACGGCAATCGAGGAGAACGAGCCACAGGCCCCACTTGCCTCTATCATCTCGCTCGCTGCCTTGCTGCTATTGTTCAGCCTCGATTTCCACCACGAGGTGGTGCGGGCCTTGGTCGAGTCCTATCAGGTCATCCCGGTGGAAACCCTGTTTGACCCTCAAGGCGCGCTGGTCGACCTCGGAGACACGATGCGAGACGCGTTCATGGTAATGCTGCGCCTCGGTAGCCCATTCATCGCCTACGCGATCCTAGTCAACGTGGCGATTGGCTTCGTCAACAAGCTGACGCCGCAGATCCCCGTTTACTTCATCTCGCTGCCCTTCGTGATCGCCGGGGGAATGCTGCTGCTTTATTTCGGCGCCAGCACCTTTCTCACTCTGTTTGGCGACGCCTTCATGCCCGTAACGATCGGCCGCTGAGATGGACGAGCGCATCAAACGATTAGGTGACCTGGCATCGGTGCAAAACCGAATCCGCGGCCTGCATGAAGCACGGTACGCGACGCTTCTGGCGCAAGCCATGGCAGCGGGACAGGAAGCCGAAGACATCAGCCGCCGATCCTATGCGGAGGATTCTCTCGCCGACCTTTTCCCCGATGTTTATGCCCGACGCGTCGCCGACGCGCTCCGCCGCCGCGACGAGGCCCTTCTTCAAGCCGACGCTGCAGGAAAAGAAGCCATGGCTGCCAAGCTGCGGGCCGAACGCCTCCATGAAGCCCATAGCGAAGCACGCTCGCACCAGGACCGCCAATCAGGCGACCGCGATCGGCTGGAAGCGCTCCTGGCGCGGCCACCTTCCGATCGATCCTGACGAGGCAAGCCTGCGGCAAGGCATCTCATGCGATGATGCAAGCCTCATCGTGGAGCCGAACCCAAGTGGCGATCTCACCTCCCAGCGACATCGTGCTTGACGTGCTTCGCGCTGCCGATCCCGAGCGTGCCGCAGCAGCGAAAGCCAAGCTCGCAGCCCTTGCACCCGCCTCTGAAACCTTTCCTGCCGAACCTGGCACCGCTCGCTTCGCGTCGGTCGTCCGCGCAACGGAGCAAGGCGATCGCCCCCAGACGCACCAGAAGTTCGAAGCCATGGTCCTGCAAAGCTTCCTGCAGTCGATGATGCCGAACGACAGCGAGACTGTGTATGGCGGCGGGATGGCGGGCGACATCTGGAAGTCGATGTTGGCCGAGCAGATCGCAGGCGTGATGGCAAAACGCGGTGGGATCGGCATCGCCGACCGCCTGCTCGGAGATTTCACGATCGAGGACAAGAAGAAGGTGGCGCTCGCCGGCGCGACCGCCGAAAGCGTCAACGAACTTCGCGGTGACAAGGCGCTTCTGTCCTCCGCCCTGCTCGACGAAATGCAAAGGCGCCTCGTCCAATCCATCCGCCAGGATGCAGCCACTCAGTCCAGCAGCAAACCTTGATGAGAGACGATCGCCATGTATGACGGCTATGCTGTGGCTCCCTCGCGCCGCCTGGTCCCCGACCTCGACACCGGCGAGCGCGTCGCAGGGCTGCTGACGATCATCGAACGCGTTGAACAGGCGATCGAGGAAGAAACGGCGTCAATCCGCTCGGATCTGCAGTTTGACGTGGCAGGATCGAACATCCGCAAGAGCCGGCATCTTTATGATCTGACGCGGGCTTTGAAGGCGCACGGCATCGCTGATCTGCCCGCGACTGCCAAGGACAGCCTGGCTCGACTGCGCGAAAAGCTGGCTGAAAACCAGACGGTGATCACCGCGCACCTGTCGGCGGTGACGGAAGTCGCCGCCATGATGCAAACGGCCATTCAAAGGGCAGAGGCTGACGGCACCTATTCCGAAAGCACCTTCGGCCGGAGCTTCTGATGCTGAAGTTCGCCGTCGCGGGGATCTGGATCTGCGCTGCAACAGCAGGGTCCATCTTTTTCGCTTTCTCCGCCGCCTCGCCCAAGGGTGCGGAAGAAGCACCGGCCCCCTATTTTGGCGGCCTCGACTACGTGAAAACCGATATTGTTTCGATCCCGGTGGTCAAGGAAGGCGGAGTTCAGGGCTACTTCCTGGCCCGTCTGGTTTACACGGTGGAAAAGGAAAAGATGGCGCGGCTTTCGGTTCCCGCACAGCCGTTGATCGTCGACGAGCTTTATGGCTACCTTTATTCCAATCCCGATATCGACTTCGCGCAAGCCAAGACGATCGATGTCAGCGGCCTCAAGGCGGGCATCCGCGATGCCATCAACACGAAGCTCGGCGAAACCTTGATCCACGAGGTGTTGGTGGAACAGGTCGACTACCTGTCCAAGGAAGACATCCGCGACAACAACATTCGTCGCAAAACCACAGGCACCGTTGCGCCGCAACCAGCTCCCGAAGTAAAGCCGGCCGCGCACTAGCCAGGGCCGCCGCGTCGCTCAGGCGCCGCGTGTTGTCGTTGACGTAAACGGAAGCGAATGGTTTAAGCTCAGACCTTCCTTCCAATGCCGAACAGCCGGGGAATACACCATGACTGTAGAAGAAATTGCAGCCAAGCTGCGTGAGCGTGTTGCAGGCTCCTCATTCGACAAGTCGGTGAAGTTCGTGCTCGGCGGCGATGGTGTGGTCGTGCTCGACGGCACGAATGTCAGCACGCAGGATGCGCCAACCGACTGCACCATCACCGTATCACGGGAAAACTTCGAGGAACTGGTTGCGGGTGACATGAGCCCCACCGCCGCCTTCATGACCGGCAAGCTCAAGGTCGAGGGCGACATGTCCGCCGCGATGGCCGTAAGCCAGCTTCTTTAAGCCTCTAAAGATCGTCCTCCTCTCTTTCGCAGATGGGGAGGACTTGTTCTCAGCCGGCCTTTGCCAGCACGGCGCCAAACTTGCGGCCAGACGCCTTCAGCGTGCCGACGGCTCCATCCAGCCAGCCCTCGATCAGTTCCAGCGCAAGGAAGCGGTGACGCTCGAAGGGGCCGGGCATGGCGAGATCACCGGTTTTCCGGGCCGTGAAGCCGAAGCGCTCGTAGTATTCCGGATCCCCGACAAGCAGGATGGCACCGTGGCCAAGACGGCGCGCTTCCGCAATTGCTTCGCGCATCAGCGCTGAGCCGATACCGCCGCACTTGACCGAGGGTTCCACGGCGAGCGGGCCAAGCAGCAGGGCTGACCGGCCGCGCTCGCCGAGCTTCACATTCCACAACCTGACGGTGCCGATCAGACGCTCGTCCTCGTCACGCGCAACCAGGGCCAGGCCTTCCGCCGGCTTGCGGCCACGCCGCAGCTTTTCGGACGACTTGCGCTTGCGGTTGGGACCCATGGCGCGATCAAGCAACATCTCGCGCGGCGTCACGTCCTGCAGGCGCTCGGGACCGAGCACGAAGGCGGGGCTCGTGACGGAGGGGATCTCGGTGGTGACAACAGGCAGGGCGTTCATGGCAGGACACTTCGGCATTTCCACTCCAGCGGAGTGGCGAAACACCTGGCGCACCCAGTCGTTGCAGACATGGGCCGCCGCAGGCAGGAATTGTGAAGATTGTTACAAGCGGGGCCGAATAGCCCCGCTAAACCGTGATCTGACGGGATGTCAGATGACGTAGGCGCGCAGCGGCTCGAAACCGTTGAACGCTACGGCCGAGTAGGTCGTGGTGTAGGCACCCGTTCCCTCGATCAGCACCTCATCGCCGATCGTGAGCGAGAGCGGCAGCGGGTAAGGCGTCTTCTCGTAAAGAACGTCAGCGCTGTCGCAGGTCGGCCCGGCGAGCACGCAAGGCGCCACTTCGTCCCCATCACGCGGCGTGGCGATCGGGTAACGAATGGCCTCGTCCATCGTTTCGGCCAAACCGCCGAACTTGCCGATGTCGAGATACACCCAGCGCACATTGTCGTTGTCGGCCTTCTTGGAAATCAGCACGACCTCCGACTTGATGACACCAGCATTGCCCACCATGCCACGACCCGGCTCGATGATCGTTTCCGGGATCTCGTTGCCGAAGTGCTTGCGTAGCGCAGAGAAGATCGCCTGCCCGTAGGCCTGCGCCACCGGCACGTCTTTCAGGTAGCGGGTTGGGAAGCCGCCGCCCATGTTGACCATCTTCAGGACGATGCCTTCCTTTTCCAGGGTCGAGAAGACCATCTTGGCGTCGCCCAGCGCACGATCCCATGCCCGGAGGTCGCACTGCTGCGATCCGACATGGAACGAAACGCCATGCGCGTCGAGGCCGAGCGCCTTGGCATGGCGCAGAACATCAACCGCCATCGCCGGCACGCAGCCGAACTTGCGCGACAACGGCCATTCTGCGCCGGCACCATCGGTCAACACACGGCAAAACACACGGCTGCCTGGTGCAACACGGGCGATCTTCTCCACCTCTTCGACGCAGTCCACGGCGAAAAGGCGGATGCCGAGCGCGAAGGCGCGCTGCACGTCGCGCTCCTTCTTGATGGTGTTGCCGAAGGAGATGCGGTCGGGCGTTGCACCCGCATCCAAAGCCATCTCAACTTCGGCAACGCTCGCGGTGTCGAAGGACGAGCCGAGCTGTGCCAGGAGGCGCAACACTTCCGGCGCCGGATTCGCCTTGACCGCATAGAAGATCTTGGAATCGGGGAGTGCCTTTTCGAAGGCGTGGAAATTGTCGCGTACGACGTCGAGGTCGACCACGAGGCAAGGACCATCGGGACGTCGGGTGGCGAGGAAATCGAGAATGCGCTGGGTCGCCATGGTAGTCTCTCCATGCCGCACCGGTAAGCCGATGCGTGCTCAAAGCTGCGCTTGCACGGGCTTCACGAGCCTCGCTGCAAGCGTGGTGGACAAAGGCGCGATAGCGATCCTGGAACCAGCCGGTGGAGACCCCGGAACCAGAACAACTAACGGCGCGGCGGTGAGCAAAAGCCTGCCCGGCTCCTGCCCGCTTTGTCTGCCTTGGCTTGGATGGGAAAACCCAACCGCACTACCGGCAAGGAAGGTGTGCCTCTTTAGTAATTGCCGGCGATTGGACCACCGACAGAGACCAGAAAGGCCCTCACCGTCATTGCTTCAAGGCGTCCTCGGATCGGCGGTTGGCCGCTGAACCGACCGGGTGTGTTAGTCCCCGGATACCGTCCCGATAACCTCGCCATTTCGAGGATCGGGGGACGCCCACAGGCATGTGCGACTTTGGGCAAGCGCGGATATATGCAGACCGCCTGTCACAATCAACGGGAAAACGAGACCCCGTTGAAAAAGTTCGCCGCAAGGACGATGGTGCCGCCCTCGTATCCGGAGATTGAACGATGAGCCTTGCCGATGATCGCGTGAATGCCTTCCTGACAGGCGACGACGGGGCTCTTCCGCATGCGCAAGCCGGCCCTTTGGCTGGCCTCACGCTTGCGGTGAAGGACATTTTCGACGTCGCCGGCCTGCCGACCGGCGGCGGAAATCCGCACCGACTCGCGGAAGCAGAGCCCGCAGTACACACTGCGCCGTCGCTGCAAAAGCTTCTGGACGCCGGCGCCCGATTCGTGGGCAAAACGCAAACGGACGAGCTCACCTTCTCCTTGATGGGGCAGAACGCGCACTATCCGGAGCCCGTCAACACGGCCGCACCCGGGCGGGTCACCGGAGGGTCATCCTCCGGATCAGCCGCTGCGGTTGCAGCAGGTCTGGCGGACATTGCGCTTGGCTCCGACACGGGCGGATCGATTCGCGCCCCGGCGAGCTTCTGCGGGCTGATCGGGCTACGGCCTACGCACGGCCGCGTCTCGCTTGGAGGCGCGATGCCCCTGGCGCCGAGCTTCGATACGTTTGGCTGGTTCGCGAAGGACGCGGCAACCTATGCCAAGGTGGCTGATGTTCTTCTCGGGACGGAAGCGGAAATACGCCTGACGCGGCCGCTGCGCTTGCCCGCACTGGAAGCGCTCGTGCTCGGCACGGGGGAAGCATCCGAGCTGGAACGCATGCTGGGGATTGCCGCCACCGTGCTCGGTGGCGCTACACTGGCTCCAGCGCTACCGACGAGCACGGAAGAACTGTACTGGTGCTTCCGCAAGATCCAGGCCTTCGAGGCTTGGGCAACGCATGGTGCCTGGATCGCGGCACGAGATCGCGGCCTCGGGCCGGGCGTCAAGGAGCGCTTCGAATATGGCTCGACGATCGACCGGGCGACCTACGAGGCTGAAAACAGCGCACGGGCCGAGTTCACGAAGGCGTTTGCGGACTTGCTGGGGGACGACGGCGTTCTGGTGATGCCGACGGTGCCGGGCGCAGCACCGCTGCGAGATGCGGGGTTTAATGCCATCCAGGCCTACCGCGAACGTGCGTTGCAGTTGCTTTGCCTGTCCGGACTGTCGGGTTTCCCGCAGATCACGGTCCCGCTTGGCACGGCCGAAGGCGCGCCGTTCGGGCTATCCCTCCTGGGTCCCGCCGGAAGCGATCGGGCGCTGGTGCAACTGGCAAGCGAGCTGATGGCGGCGAAAGGATAATCCATGGACACGCTTACCCGCATGCGCGCCTTCATCGATGTGGTGGAGGCAGAAGGTTTTTCGGCTGCCGCGCGCAAGATCGGGCGTTCAAAGGCCTTGCTGTCGAAATATGTGCGCGAGCTGGAAGACGAGCTTGGCGCGTTGCTCCTCAACCGCACAACGCGGCAGTTTTCCCTGACCGAGGCCGGTCACACCTACTACCAGCGCGCCGCGGAAATCGTGCGCGAGATCGACAGCCTTTCCGATACGGTGCGCGAAAACGCCGGCGACGTGCGCGGTCGCATCAAGATGTCGGCGCCGCGAACCTTTGCGGATGCAGCGATCGGCCAGTCCATGATCGACTTCGCCAAGGAAAACCCGCAGATCACCCTTGAAATCCACCTGGACGACCGCTTCGTCGATCTGGTGGAAGAAGGTTTCGACCTCGCGATCCGGATCACGCGACTGGAAAACTCGTCCCTGATTGCGCGGCGGCTCGCTCCGTTCTCAACCGTGGTGTGCGCGTCCCCGGCGACGATCAAGAAGCACGGCGTTCCGGCGCGGCCACAGGATCTTACCAGCCTGCCCTGCATCATCGACACCAACGGGCGCTGGCTTTCGAACTGGCCGTTCTGCAACGAGGCAGGGGAAACGATCAGCGTGCCGGTCAGCGGACCGATGGAGGTCAACAGCCCGTTGGCCGCACGTGCGGCCGCAGTGTCGGACCTCGGCTTTGCCGTCCTTCCGGATTTTATCGCGGCGCCGGCCATCGAGGACGGCACGCTTGTGACGGTGCTGGCAGATCGCATGCCGCGCAACGGCGGCATCTTCGTGGTTTATCCGCATCGGCGCTATCTTCCCGCCAAGGTGCGCGCGCTGGTGGATTTCCTCGCCGCCTGGTTCAAGGCGCGGGAAGGCTGAGCGAAAGTTCCGCGCGAGTTTGGCTGCCTACAACCGCGAGTGTCCCACTTTCGCCCGCTTTTTCGGCGAGGTGGCGTGCTTCCACAGGAGCCGTTAATGCGTCCGAAACAAAGGATCTTTGCCAGCCTTGTAGCTGGAAGCGCGCTTCTCGCGTCCACTATGCCGGCCTGGGTTCACCCGCATGTCTTTGCGGAAGCGCGCCTCGACGTGGTGATCGACAGCAACAGCAAAGTTACCGCCCTGCGTCACCTATGGCGCTTCGACGACCTGTTCTCGAGCACTGTCCTGGTTGAGTTCGACGCCAACAAGGACCTGAAGCTGGACGAGGCGGAGTTGGAAGAGGTCGGCGCCGTGGTCCATCAGTCCCTCGCAGAATTCAACTACTTCCAGGTGGTGACGCAGGACGGTCGCGACCTGACCATGATTCCGCCGGACAAGCTGATCGCCACCTTGGAAGACAACCAGCTCATCATCCTGTTTGAATCACGCCTTGCTGAGCCCACGGATCTGAAGGGCAAGCTGGACTTCGGTGTCTACGACCCGACGTTTTATACCGCAATTGATTTCGTGGAAGACACAAATATGGCCGCCGAAGGCCTTCCGGCGGAGTGTTCCCGTGCCGTGATCCGCCCCGATGCCGATGAAGCGCTCGCCGCAAACCAGTCGACGCTCACCGATGCCTTCTTCAACGATCCGGCCGGCACCGATCTCAGCAAGATCTTCGCGACCAAGCTCGAACTGAACTGCACCGCTGCTGGGTGACGGAATGATCAAGACCTTTCTTCGTTGCGGCTTGGCCCTTCTGGTTGTTGCCTTTGCGCTGACACACATCCTCGGCGCCGCCCACGCACAGAGTTCGCTGGGGATCGGCACTGCCGAGCCGTCGATTGCCCCGACAGGCCTGCTCGCTGGTCTTTTCCAGTGGATCAACACGCACCAGCAGGCGTTCTATCGGTCGATGACCGCCGCGTTGAAAGGCATGCGCGACGACACCGGCCAGCTTTGGCTGCTGATCGGGCTTTCATTTGCTTATGGCATCTTCCATGCCGCTGGGCCCGGCCACGGCAAGGTCGTCATAGCGAGCTACATGCTGGCAAACGACGTTGCCCTGCGCCGTGGCATTGCCTTGTCTGTGGTCTCCTCGCTTCTCCAGGCCGTCAGCGCAATTATCGTGATTGGCGCGGTGTTCCTGTTCCTGCGGGGCACGGCCTTTTCCATGACGGACGCGACCCATTGGCTGGAGGTTGCAAGCTTTGCCCTGGTTGCGGTCTACGGCGGCTGGCTTTTGTGGCGCAAGCTCCACCGCTTCCTGCCTGTGTTGATGCCACGCCAAGCCCTAGCGACCGCCGGTGGCCCTCTTCACGACTTGTTTGACGCCCAGCCTCCCTGCGCATCAGGCGTGACCTCGCAGGGACGCGCAGCGACACCGCTTGCGGCTTCACGCTTCCAGGCCGCAGAAGCCAACCCCGGAGAGATCCGGATCTGCGAGGATTGCGGCCAGTCGCATGCCGTAGACCCCGCCGCGCTCGGCGATGAACGTCTGGATTGGCGCAGCGCCTGGGCGGCGGTTCTGGCGGTCGGAATCCGCCCTTGTTCCGGCGCTCTGATCGTTTTGACCTTCTCCTTGCTGAACGGCTTGTGGTTCGGCGGCATCGTTTCCGTGTTTGCCATGGCTGTCGGCACGGCCGTGACGGTGGCGGCGCTGGCCATTCTGGCCGTGAGCGCGAAGCACGGCGCGCTTGCGATGGCCGGCGGCGGCAAGATCGGCACGACGCTTCACGTGATCATCGAGATCGCCGGAGCTGCGGCCCTGCTGCTGATCGGCCTTTTGCTGCTTGGGGCCAGCCTTTCAGCTTGACCCGTCACGACGGGCCTGCGCGCGCGCGCGCAGCCAAAACACGCCAAAGAAGGCAGCCACGAACACCATCGCGATAATCCCGGCGACCGTCGTGGAATAGTCGCCGACGAGCAGCATGATCGTGGGCAGGAAGAAGCCGCCCAGGCCAAAGAAAAGCAGGATAAGGGCGGCCGCCAAAAGCGGTCCGCGATTTTCAGGGGCGATCACGGGCTTTGTTCTCCGCTGAACGAGCAATGCGGGAAAGTGTGGCGGCATCTTCCGCAGGTTCCTGCAAACGCATGGCCGATGGACTGCTCGCTGGCAAGCCCGCTTCCGTCTCTGATTAAACGTGGGTCAGCCCGGACGCCGCGCGGCAAGGCGCTGCTTTTGGCGTCCAGCCGCATCGAAGTTCGACGGATCGAGCCAAGCATCATAGGCAGCCTTCAAGCCCGGCCACTCGCTGTCCAGCATGGAAAACCATGCCGTGTCACGGTTCTTGCCCTTCTGGATCATATGGTGGCGGAAGGTGCCCTCGAAAACGAAGCCGAAGCGTTCGGCTGCCTGCTTCGAGGGCTCGTTTTCGTTGTTGCACTTCCATTCGAAGCGGCGATAGCCGAGCGCGAAAATGTAATCGGCGAAAAGATAAAGCGCTTCCGTTGCACCCGCGGTTTGCGAAAGTCGCGGACCCCAATAGATGTTGCCGATCTCGATCACGCCGTGATTGGTGTCGATGCGCATCAGCGTTTGCCGGCCCACCGCCTTGCCCGATGCAACGTCCACGACAGCGAAAAACAGGGGATCGCCGCCCGCCGCAACTTTCTGGAGCCAGCTCTGAAAGGCTTCGCGATCCACCGCAGGCTCTTCGAAAAGGTAACGGAAGCGCTCGGCGGAGTGCGACGCCTGTGATGCCTCGAAGAGATCATCGCCATGCCTGGCGGGATCGAGCGGCTCCAAGCGCACATAGCGCCCGGAAAGTCCGGCGCGGGCCGGTCGCGGCCGTGGCGTCCAGTTGGCGAGGTCGGCAACCATTGGGAGCTCCAGGACGATTCCGCATTGCAGTTAAGCTGAGTTCTGTCAGAACGCGCGAAAGACGGAAGACCCAGGAACACAACGACGATGATCCACACTGTTGCCGCCTTCGACCGGATGGGCGAGGAAAATGCATTTGCGGTGCTGGCGCGGGCGACGGCCCTGAGCCAGAACGGGCGTGACATCATCAATCTCGGCATCGGCCAGCCGGATTTCCGCACGCCGGAGCACATCGTGGAGGCCGCCATCAAGGCGCTGCGGGACGGGCATCACGGCTACACGCCGGCAACAGGCCTGCTTGCGACGCGCGAGGCGGTGGTTCGGCGCACGCTGACCACGACCGGCGTCGAGGTTTCGCCGGACAACGTGATGATCTTGCCAGGCGGCAAGCCAACCATGTACGCGGCGATCAGCATATTCGGTGAACCAGGCAACGACATCCTTTACCCGGATCCGGGCTTCCCGATCTATCGTTCCATGATCGAATTCACCGGCGCTCGGCCGGTGCCTGTGCCTGTCCGCGAGGAAAACGGCTTTGCCTTTTCCGCGGCGGAAACGCTGGCGCTGATCACGCCGCAAACCCGCCTCCTGATCTTGAACTCGCCGGCCAATCCCACGGGCGGCATCACGCCGCGCAGCGAAATCGAAGCGCTGGTGAAGGGGCTCGAAGCCCATCCTGGGGTGGCGATCCTGTCCGACGAGATCTATGACACGATGACCTATGACGGAGAGGAGCACTGCTCCTTGCTGCAGTTTCCGCAGATCCGTGACCGTCTCATCGTCTTGAATGGCTGGTCGAAGACATGGGCAATGACTGGCTGGCGCATGGGCTGGTCAATCTGGCCGAACGGCGAGAAGAGCGCCAACCTCTACGACAAAGTGCGCAAGCTTGCCGTGAACTGCTGGTCCTGCGTCAATGCGCCAAGCCAGTATGCCGGCATCGCCGCGATAGACGGGCCACAGGACGACGTGGAGGCCATGATGCGGGCCTTCGACAACCGCAGGAGCCTGGTTGTTGAAGGGCTGAACGCCTTGCCGAACGTTCATTGCGCCACCCCGAAGGGCGCCTTCTATGCTTTTCCCAATGTTGCGAAAACAGGCTGGAAGGCCAAGAAACTCGCGTCCACGCTGCTTGAGGAGGCCGGCGTCGCCTTAATCGGCGGACCGGATTTCGGTGTGCTCGGCGAAGGTTACCTTCGGCTGTCCTATGCCAACTCGGAAGAAAACATCATCCGGGCGCTGGAGCGCATGGGCGCGTATCTCGAGAAAAACGCCGCCTAGCCGCGCCCGACAAACGGCATCTTCGTCGCCATCACCGTCATGAACAGCACATTGGCCTCTAACGGCAGGCTGGCCATGTGCAGAATGGCGTCGGCGACGTGAGACACATCCATAACCGGTTCCGGTGCGGTTTGGCCGTTCGGCTGCAGGATTCCCTTCGCCATCTGCTCGGTCATGTCACTGGCGGCATTGCCGATGTCGATTTGGCCGCAAGCAATGTCGAACGGCCGCCCATCGAGCGCAATCGTCTTGGTCAGCCCGGCGATGGCATGCTTTGTGGCCGTATATGGCGCTGAGCCTGGGCGCGGCGTTGTGGCCGAAATCGAGCCGTTGTTGATGATGCGCCCGCCCCTTGGCACCTGCCGTCGCATAAGGGCAAAGGCTGCACGTGCGCAAAGAAACGCCCCGGTGAGATTCACACCAACAACCTCGCTCCAGGTGTCCACGGGTATCTCGTCGATCGTGGCGGTTTTCGCAAAGGTGCCCGCATTGTTGAAAAGGAGGTCGAGCCGGCCGCACTCGGCTTCCACGCGCCGGAAGATCTCTTCAACCGAAGCGGGATCCGACACATCACCGGCAAGAACAAGGCTGTCGCCAGCACTTCGCCCCGCCATCCCGAGCGTCTCTTCCAGCACACCTTCGCGGCGGCCAACCAGAACAACCGTCCAGCCCGCCCGCATCAGTGCAAGCGACACGGAGCGCCCGACGCCGCTGCCGGCTCCCGTGACCAAAGCCACCTTGTTTTCCACCATCGAATAGGACCCTCCGCCTGATCGCCAAAGCTTGCAATGGCTTCGCCGTTCCTATCATGGTCTCGCTCACTTCGAGCAGCCGCAACGCAGACATGACAGACCTTCTTTTTGCCACGCCCGGCAATCCCCTGCCGGACCATGCCAGCGCAGGCATGCTGACGATGCGCGATGGCAAGAGAATTCGCTACGGCCACTTCCGCACAGCCGTCCGTCCTCACAAGGGCACGGTGATTGTGCTCACCGGTCGAAACGAGTGCATCGAGAAGTATTTCGAAACGGTACGCGATCTCCAGGCCCGCGGCTTCGAGGTGGTGGTGAGCGACTGGCGTGGCCAAGGCAATTCAGACCGCATCCACCGCGACCGGGAGCGCGGCCACATTCGCGACTTCAACCATTACGTGGACGATCTCGACGCGCTTTTCATGCAGGTGGTGCTGCCGGACTGCCGCGCCCCTTTCACCATGCTGGCGCACTCCACCGGCGGGCTCATCGCTTTGCTTGCCACCCCCCGCCTGATCAACCGCGTCCGGCGCATGGTTCTGTCTGCCCCGTTCATCGCGCTGGCCGGCTACACGACAACCATGCCGGCGGTCAGCCGCACCGCCAACCTCCTGTTCTGGCTGGGCTTGGGTGGCCGTTATCTCGGCAGCGGCCCCAAGCCACGTGAAGCAGCGCCATTTGAAACCAACACCGTCACCAGCGATCCCGAGCGCTACCGCCGCAATCAGGCAATCTACGCCGAACACCCTGAACTTGCCCTTGGCGGGCCTACCGCAGCCTGGGTGCGAGCGTCGTGTCGCGCCGCCGCAGCGATCCAGGAGCAGGAATTCGTCCAGCGGATCCAGATCCCGACCTTGTTGTTGGCCGCCGGCGCGGACACGATCGTGTCGACGCGGGCGACCGAGCTTTACGCGCGGCGCCTGCGATCCGGCTCGATCCTCACCATCGACGGGGCCAAGCACGAATTGCTGCAGGAACGGGACATCTTTCGTGACCAGTTTTTCGCGGCCTTCGACGCCTTCGTTCCGGGCACCGACTGATCAGTCGTTGAAACGAGCGAGCGCGGCTGCATGCAGCCCAGCCGTGGCGCTGGCCAGGATGTCGCCGCCAGTTTCGGCGGGCCCTCCGTCGAGCCTTGTCACCACGCCGCCCGCTTGTTCGATGATCGGAATTAGCCCCACGATGTCATAGGGTTGAAGTCCCGCCTCGATCACCAGATCGGCAAAGCCTGCTGCAACCATGGCAAACGCATAACAATCCACGCCATAGCGCGCGAGGCGCACGGACGCTTCCAGCCGGTCATAGCGGGCGCGCGCCGCGTCCTTGAACAGGGCCGGCGTGGTGGTGAACAGCGTGGCGGTTGCAAGGTCGGTCGTGAGTCGCGTTTGCAGCTTTCGCTCGCCGCCCGGGCCTTCGAAGAAGGAGCCGCTGCCGCAGCTGTAGAAAAGCTCACCCGTGAAGGGCTGCGACATCATTCCAGCGACCGCATCACCCCGCTGGGTGAGGCCAACCAGCGTCCCCCAGACCGGCAAACCGGAAATAAACGCGCGCGTCCCGTCGATCGGGTCGATCACCCAGACATGCTCGCCATCGCCTGCCGTGCTGCCGTACTCTTCGCCAAGAACGCCGTGCTGCGGAAAGGCCGCCGTAATCAACCGCCTGATGGCATCTTCCGCTTTCTGGTCGGCTTCGGTGACTGGGTCAAACCCCGCTGCCAGCTTGTTGCTCACAGGCCCATGCTGCCGGAACCGCGGCAGTGTTTCAGCCGCAGCGGCGGCGGCAAGGCTTCGGAAAAACGCAGGCTCGACCATAAAGCGCTTGTCTCGGATCATCTTGGATATGCCTCATTAGTAGGCACTTTGAAATTCAGCTCAGAAATTAGCTTGACGCTGGAAAAGACCCAAGATAGCTTCACGGGTGAACAGGGGGTTCCTGTTCATGCCCTCCTTGGGCGTTTCCTCCCTAGACTCAGACCGCGTCGTGTCAACGATGCGGTCTTTTTTTCGTATGCAAAGGAACAAGCGCTGCGAGGGCTTGCCGCAGCAAATCTCATTCAGCAGCGAGCGGAGTCCAGTTCCATTCCTCCCACAGCGCGATGAGATTCGCGCAAAAGCGGGTCAGGTCCTGGAAAAGAGGCTCGAAGCCGGCGGTTTTCTGCAGCGTCCGTTCATTGAGATAAAGGCCGCGGTTGATCTCGATCTGGATCGCCTGAATGCCCTCCGCAGGCCGGCCGTAGTGTTCCGTGATGAAGCCGCCGGCATAAGGTCGGTTATGCGCCACCGTGTAGCCCATGCCTGCCAGAAGCCCGAGGGCCGCTTCCGAAAGCGGGCGCTTTGCTGAAGCGCCGAAGCGATCGCCGACAATGAAATCGGGCCTCATTCCATGGTCGCCGACCCGAATACTGGCAGGCATGGAATGGCAGTCAACCAGAACGGCCGAGCCGAACAGGCTCTTTGTTTCGGCAAGCAGCCGGTCCAGTTCCTGATGATACGGCCGATAGATGTTGTCGATCCGACCAACGGCTTCCGCAAGGCTGATGCGACCGGCGTAGATCTCCTGCCCCTCGCCCACCACCTTTGGCACCGTGCCCAAACCGCCGGCCACGCGCGCCGACCGCACGTTGGCCTGCGGCGGCAAGGTCTCGCGAAACATCTTCGGGTCGAGCTCAAAGGGCTCGCGGTTCACATCCAAAAAGGCGCGCGGGAAGTGTGCAAAAAGGAGCGGCGCCCCGAGCGATGGCGCGGCACCAAACAATTCCTCCACGAAACTGTCTTCCGAACGCCGGATCGTAACCCGATCAAGCCGGCTCATCTGGAGAAAGCGAGCGGGATAAACGCGCCCGCTATGCGGCGAGTTGAACACAAACGGAGCAAGCTGTTCCGCAGGAAGGCGAACCGAAAACACCCCGTGCGGAAAATCTTCGGCCAAGGTCACTTCAAGCGCGCTCCGCGCCGCGATCTGCCTTTTCCTCGCTTATTCAATCCCGTTCCAATCCGTTTGAACAAAAACTCGCATGGCAGAAAACGGCTGTCCAGCCGCTGAGCTTGCGGGCAAAGCAGCGCGGGCGTTGTGTTCACTGGATGTTTACCCTCGCGACGCCATATCTTGGGCATGGTTAACGCGCCGCCGTTCTGGCGGCGCTTCGCGGATCCGGACGATATCGATGAAACGCATCCTGCTTGCGGAAGACGACAACGACATGCGCCGCTTCCTGGTGAAGGCGCTGGAGCGTGCGGGCTACGACGTGAGTGACTTCGACAATGGCGCAAGCGCCTATGAGCGCCTGCGCGAAGAGCCGTTTTCTCTGCTTCTGACCGACATTGTGATGCCGGAAATGGACGGGATTGAGCTGGCGCGCCGCGCCACGGAGATCGATCCCGACCTGAAGGTGATGTTCATCACCGGCTTCGCCGCGGTGGCCCTCAACCCCGACTCAAAGGCGCCGCGCGATGCCAAGGTCCTTTCAAAACCGTTTCACCTTCGCGACCTCGTCAACGAGGTGGAAAAGATGTTGAAGGCGGCCTGACGACACCTATCGCAATCAGGGCTCTCGCGGCTCCGGCCGATGTTCTCTGGTCCGCCGTCGCAAACGGTTGCGAAGCGGGTACAAAGCGCGCGGAGCTCCCTTGACGCCACGCCGGCAAAATGGTGTAAGCCGCGCCACGGATGGGCGTGTAGCTCAGCGGGAGAGCACTACGTTGACATCGTAGGGGTCACAGGTTCAATCCCTGTCACGCCCACCATCCGGTCCACCTTTTTCTTACGTCTCTCGCTGCCGCCAACTTTGTGTCGACTGTTCCGCGACTTAGCGGCTTCCGAGACGAAGATAGTGGGACGGCGGAGCTCAATATCCCGCGAAGTACACAGACTTTAGCCCAAGCGTCTCGAATAGCCATTCGCTGGTTCCACTAAGTCGGCGCCGTGATGCTCAGTGCATCGCTTGCGATACTGGTGCTTTGAGGAAAGTGCTTTTCGGCAGACGGCTTCCGCCGCCTCTGCTTGTCAGAACGACAGTAGCTCGGCCTGATCATTCCAGGCGATGGGCAGATCGACAGCCCGCGCGAGATGGCGGACGGAAAGATCGACAGGCTGACGGCCCTGCAGGATGGCATCGACCATACGTGGTGATAGGAAGGCCAACGGCAGCAAGCGGCTCACATCTTCCGGGTGAACTCTGAACCGCGAAGCTACTTGCTTGCGGTCGAGGCCGCGGCCATCGGTGAAAGCTTCGAGGTAAGCGTGCGCTTTGGCGATCATGTCTACCAAGGGGCGGTCAGGCTTGCGAGCGATAGCCATGCCTTCAATCACAATGCGGCTCTCGATGCCACGCCGCTTCATCACCATCGGCAGTTCGATGACGTGGTGGTCTGCTGGATCACGATGCACGGATGCATCCCTTCCCTTGCTTCTGCCGCCGCGGCTGCGCGTTCGCTTGCTGCGTCGAGTAACAGCTAGCTCACCATCGTCTAACACTTGATCCGCGATCAACCAGCTGACGATGGCTGGGCGACTGACATGCAGACGAAGCCGATCCTGCGCCAGCTCGATGCGGTGAATGGCGATTTGCAGTGCCTGGCGCAGCAGTGATGGTCGCTGGTTCTGCTCGATGGCCATCAACCAGGGTGCTGCGCGGTCGAGGCCGGTCGCCACCTGTTGCTGGGTGGCATGTTCGACGATCCAGTCGGCTAGCATGACCTGATCGCTGAGCACTGCACGCAGTTGATGCAGCGCGATTGCTTCGATCTCCTGTGCTGCGATACGCCAGCCATCGTGCTCGTGCCGTTTGCCGTTCTTTAGGCGGCTGGACATGTAGTAGCGGTAGCGCTTGCCAGCCTTCGTGGCATGGATTGGGCTCATCCGATCACCGAGGTCATCATAGAGGATGCCGTTCAGCAGGTGGATGTCCTTCTGGACAGGCAAGCCTTTTCGTCGCGGTGCCTGCTCTGCAAGCCTGGCTTGAACCTCGGCGAAGGTTGCTTCGTCGATGATCGGCCGATGCTCGCCCTTGTGGACCTCTTCGCCATGGCGGACTTTGCCGATGTAGAGCGGGTTGGCGAGCATATAGTAGAGCTTGCCTTTGCTGACCCTCTTCCAGTTTTCATCCGTTGCGGCTCTTGCACGCTCCTCGTTGAGAATGTCGACAAGGCCCGGCACTGAGCCGACTTCCAGGTACCGGCTGAAGAGCGATCGCACCTCGTCGGCACCGGCTTGGTCGATCTGCAGCTTCTTCGCCTTCACCACGTAGCCGGTGGGCACCGTGCCTCCCATCCACATGCCCTTCTTCTTGGAAGCAGCGACCTTGTCGCGAATGCGCTCGGCCGTAACCTCGCGTTCAAACTGGGCGAAGGAGAGCAGGACGTTGAGGGTCAGGCGTCCCATCGAGGTTGTGGTGTTGAACTGCTGGGTGATCGACACGAAGGAGACGTTTTGGCTATCGAACGTTTCGACGATTCTGGAGAAGTCCATCAGCGATCGGGTCAGACGGTCGATCTTGTAGACCACCACGACATCAACCTTGCCGTCGCGGATGTCTCGCAGCAGCCTTTGCAAAGCAGGCCGCTCCATGGAGCCGCCCGACAAACCGCCATCGTCATAGCGGTCTGGCATTAGCTTCCAGCCGAGGCCGATTTGCGAGGTGATGTAGGCGGCGCAGGCTTCATGCTGGGCATCGAGCGAGTTGAACTCCTGCTCCAGCCCCTCCTCCGTTGATTTGCGGGTGTAGATCGCACAGCGAAGTTTCGGTTGTGCGCTCATAGGCCGAAGAACCTCGGTCCAGACCACTGCGCCCCGGTGATCTGCAAGGCGATAGCCGTCAGTGACCGATAATGTCTGCCCTCGAACAGGTATCCGCGATCGGTGACGTCGACGACGAAGGTCTGTCCATGCCATTCGCGGACCAGCCGTGCGCCGGGTCCGAGCTTGCGGCGAGGCTGAGTTGCAACGACGCCATCTTCGCCGTGGTAACTTGCGGACGTGTCGACCTGCGAGGAAGGCTCGGTGGCCTCCGTACCGCTCCCCTGCCCATCTGGGGCGCGCTGCGTAGTACTGGCTTTGATGCGTTCGACCTCCTCTCTCAGCAGACGTTTGGTCGCGCCCGACAACCCACCAAGCCGTTTTGCCTGCAAATGCCAGGCGGCAGCATAAAGGAGCATCTCGCGGCGAACTCCTGGCGGTGGCGTGCAGCTGTAAGCCCGTTCCCACTGAGCAACGAGACTTTCACGCGGTTCATCAGCGAGAGCGGCAAGCTCTTGCGCGATCTTGGCGGAAGCGACCATCAGCTGTTTTGACCGGGCTGTTCGGCCGCGGTGATCCGGTAGCGTCGCACACCGTCCTTGCCGGGTTCGCTGACCAGCTGCAGCGCAAGCTTCTTGCGCACGGTGGCTGACAGGAACCCGCGTACCGAGTGAGCCTGCCAGCCGGTCAGCTTCATCACATCGGCAACTGAGGCGCCTCGCGCGCTGCGCAGTCGCCGCAGCACGATCTCCGTCTTGCTGGCCGTCGAGGCTCCCGGGCGTTTTGAAGCAGAAACGGCGGTCGTTGGTGAATGCTCGTGATCGGCATCGCCTAAGTGAAGCTGCTCGAGATGGTTGTGGATCTGATTCATGGACTGTCTCCCAGTTGAGCCAGCGGACAATCTGCCGCTGGTACTGAGACGAGCCCGCACTAAGACGGGCACCATGAAGTTGAGCGATTTGAATCTCTAACGCGCGCTGTCCAGCGAGGTTCGCCACAGCGCCATCAACTGCTCAAAGCCGCTCTCGCAGCATCGCGCCAGTGTGGCTAGCGCGATAGGCTCAACACTCTCCGCCGTTTCTCCAAGCGCTCGCAAGATCTCGATGCCCCCCTGCAGCTGCTTCAGTTCAGGCTCCATTCTGAGCAGCAGATCGACGATCGTTGCACGACCTTCTTCGTGCTGCCTTTTCTTCCTGCTCGCCATGTCCGTGTCCTCTTACCGAGAATACACACGCTTCCTTTGCAGACGAAGTCCAGTCGCGGTTCAGCATCCAAAAAGCGTTCAGGATGTCCTAAACTGGGCCGACTGCGGTCTGTCCGTTGACGAGCGACAGACTGTCGGAAGCGGACGGTCCGTTCGACCCCTTTCATCTGCCAAACATTTGTGAATCTCCGCTAGGAGCTGCCATTCTGTGGAAGCGACTTGTCGCCTTCTGCCACAGCGATGTTGACGATCAGCTTGGGATGTCGATATCTGCCTATCATGGGGATTGCGAGCTCCCCACGAGGCGCCAGCCGAAGATCGCGTTCCTTTTCAACCCCGGCGACGGAGGAACGCACATGCCTGCGCCCAATGCCATTTCTATCGACAAGCTCACCCGCGTCATCGGAACCCCCCGCGCCCCGCTTTTGCTCGACGTGCGATCCGAGGACGATTTTGCCGCTGATCCAAGATCGGTTCCCGGCGCCACCCGGGTCGACGACCAGGCGCTTGCCGGCCTGGCTTCCCAGATAGGCGGTCAGTCGTCGATTGCCGTCTGCCAAGCCGGCCATCGGCGCAGCCAGGGCACGGCCGCCTGGCTTCGTGCCGAAGGCTGCCCTTCGGAGTATCTCGAGGGTGGCTTTGAGGCATGGCGAGCGGCTGGGCTACCGCTGATCGATCCGGCGAAGCTGCCCACGCGCGATCCACAGGGCCGCACCGTCTGGGTCACCCGGTCGCGCCCCAAGATCGACCGCATCGCGTGCCCCTGGTTGATCCGGCGCTTTCTCGATCCCCGCGCGATCATCCTGTTTGTCGCGCCCGCCGAAGTGGTGGGCGTCGCCGAGCGTTACGATGCCGCGCCCTTCGACATCGAGGGCGTGTTTTGGAGCCACCGGGGGGAGCTCTGCACCTTCGATGTCATGCTGGCAGAGTTCGGCTTGAGTATTTCCGCCCTAGACCGCCTGGCCGCCATCGTACGCGGCGCTGACACCGCCAGGCTCGACCTCGCGCCAGAGACAGCCGGTCTGCTTGCGGCTTCGCTTGGCCTGTCGCGGATGTACTCCGACGATCTGGAACAGCTGGACGCCGGAATGCTGCTCTACGACGCCTTCTATCGCTGGGCGCGAGACGCAGCCGAGGAGACCCACAACTGGCCCACCAACAAGCCGAAGGCGCAATGATGCAGGACCGCGCTTACCCCACCTTGGCCGAGGCTACCCGCATCTGGGTCCGCATCGGCCTCTTGAGCTTTGGCGGCCCTGCAGGCCAGATTGCCCTCATGCACCGCATTCTGGTGGAGGAGCAGCGCTGGCTTGGGGAAAAACGGTTCCTCCATGCGCTCAACTACTGCATGCTGCTGCCGGGGCCGGAAGCGATGCAGCTCGCCGTCTATATCGGTTGGCTGATGCATCGGACGCTTGGCGGCATCATCGCGGGCATCCTGTTCGTGCTGCCCGGGGTCGTCGCCATCATGGCGCTGAGTTGGATCTATGCCCTCTACGGCAACGTCGGCCCCGTCGAGGCGCTCTTTTTCGGCCTGAAGGCAGCGGTGCTGGCCATCGTTGTGCAGGCAGTCATCCGCATCGGATCACGTGCGCTGAAGAACAACGCGATGGTCGCCATCGCCGCCGCCTCGTTCATCGCGATATTCGGGTTCGCCGTGCCTTTCCCGATAATTATCCTGATCGCTGGCCTCACGGGGTTCCTCGGAGCGCGTGCGGGCCTGCCAGCCTTCCGTTCCGGCGGCGGACACGGCAAGGTGGGCAAGGTCCAGGTCGATGACGCCGACACTTTGTTGGGCGAGGAGTCACCAGACCATACGCTGGTCAACCGGGGCTGGGCATTTCGGATTTCGGCAGTTTTTCTTGTGCTGTGGCTGGCGCCGGTCGCCGTCCTCTTCGCCGGGCTGGGCCCCGCCAATGTCTTCGCCCAGATCGCCGGCTTCTTCAGCGTCATGGCGGTTGTCACCTTCGGCGGCGCCTATGCGGTTCTGGCCTATGTTGCGCAGGAGGCCGTGCAGAACTACGGCTGGCTTGCACCGGGCGAGATGCTAGATGGCCTCGGCATGGCTGAGACGACACCTGGCCCGCTAATCATGGTGACCCAGTTTGTGGGCTTCATGGGCGCGTTCCGCGACGCGGGCGGGATGTCGCCTCTGATGGCAGGAACCCTGGGCGGACTTCTGACGACTTGGGTGACCTTCCTCCCCTGCTTCCTTTGGATATTCCTTGGTGCACCATTTATAGAGCGCCTGCGCGACAACAAGGTGCTGTCATCGGCGCTGACTGCCATCACAGCGGCCGTTGTGGGCGTCATCCTGAACCTCGCCGTCTGGTTCGGTATGCACGTCGTCTTCAACGAGCTCCAGACAATCACGACCCTCGGCCTCGATCTCGAAGTGCCCGTTTGGTCGTCGATCAACCTGGCGGCTGCGGCATTGGTCCTTGTCGCGCTCGTCGCCGTGTTTCGCTTCAAGCTTGGCCCGGTCATGGTTCTGGCAGGCTGCGCCGCAGGCAGCCTTGCGCTACATTCCGTGGGTATGGCTTGAACAATGTCCCTCAATTGAGGGGCACACTGCCTTCTGCGCTTTGGGCTCCCCTTCATTGACCGAGAGCGGCTCGCTTTTTGCTCTTGGGATCTGAGCCGACTATCGGCTTTACACTCCAATCAAGCTAGACTTGGGGAAAATGATTTCCTACGGCTGTTAGTGGGCCGTAGAACGAACCCGCTCCCGCGGGAGGGCGCTTGGGCTTGATGTAGAAGGCACAGGCCGGAGGTTGCGCATCCATTGAGCGACGTCGGACAACGGCAGAGCATGAAGGGCTTCTTTAACAAGGAGCCTGTCCATGCAGTACCCTCATCTCGACACGTCCATCAGCCCGCTGCGCCAGCGGCTGATCGACGACATGAACATGCGGCGCTTCTCACGCGAGACGCAGCGCAACTACCTCCGCGACATCGGGCGCCTGGCGGCATTCCTCGGGCGTTCACCTGACACGGCGACCGCCGACGACCTGCGGCGGTTCCAGATAGAGCAGCAGGAGGACGGCGTGCCCGTGCCGACCATGAACAGCATCGTATCGGCGCTGCGCTTCTTCTTCACCCACACGCTCGACCGCCCGGACCTGGCGCGCAGGCTCGTCCGGCTGGCGCATCGGCGCAACCTGCCCGTGGTGCTGAGCCGCGACGAGGTTGCTCGCTTGCTCAATGCCACCACGTGCCTCAAGCACCAGGCCGCACTGTCCGTCGCCTATGGGGCCGGCCTGCGCGTCGCCGAGGTGTCGATGCTGAAGGTCGCCGACGTCGATAGCGAGCGCATGCTGCTGCGCGTCGAACGCGGCAAGGGCGGGCGCTGACGAAACGCCATGCTCTCCAAGGATCTGCTGGCTCTCCTACGTGAGTGGTGGAAAGTCGGACGGCAGCAAGGCGTGATGCACCGCGACGGCTGGCTGTTCCCCGGACACCACGCGATGAAGCCGATCAGCACGCGCCAGCTCTATCGCATCGTTGTCGAGGCGGCCCGGGCCGCCGATATCGCCAAGCGGGTCGGGCCGCACACGCTGCGCCACAGCTTCGCAACCCACCTTCTGGAAGACGGCACCGACATCCGGATCATCCAAGTCCTGCTCGGGCATGCCAAGCTCAACAACACTGCTCTCTACGCCAAGGTCGCGACACGGACGGTGCGCACCGTCACGAGCCCGCTCGACAGGCTTGGCCTGTTCAGGCCGTCAGAGATCTTGCCCGACGGCTGAGCCGTGCGCGCCTCAATCGAGGTCGCCGACATCTTCCGTGCCGCAGGGCCTTCGTATCGGGCAGCTCATGCAGGACACCTGGGCCTCGGCCAGCTCAAGGTCATGTCGGCGATCGAGCATTGCCGTACCGCGGCTCTCGGCGGTCATGTCGAAGCCTGCGAGGATTGCGGCCAATGGCGGATCGCCTACAACTCCTGCCGCAACCGGCACTGCCCGAAGTGCCAGGGCGCCGCCGCGCGGACGTGGCTTTCCGACCGCGAGGCGGACCTCTTGCCGGTCGGCTACTTCCACGTCGTGTTCACGCTGCCGGCGGAGGTCGCCGACATCGCCTTCCAGAACAAGGCGCTGGTCTACGACCTGCTGTTCAAGGTGGGATCGGAGACGATGCTGACAATTGCCGCCGATCCAAAACACCTCGGCGCGCGCATCGGCATCACCGCCGTGCTCCACACCTGGGGATCGGCGATGACCCACCATCCGCACGTGCACATGATCGTGCCAGGCGGCGGCATCGCGCTCGACGGGTCACGCTGGGTCTCGTCACGCCCTGCCTTCCTGCTTCCCGTGCGGGTGCTCGGCAAGCTGTTCCGACGGCTCTTTCTCACGCGGCTGCTCGCGCTGCACGACGCTGGGCGGCTCAGCTTCTTCGGCACCCT
This sequence comes from Tianweitania sediminis, assembly GCF_017813335.1. Lineage (GTDB taxonomy): Bacteria > Pseudomonadota > Alphaproteobacteria > Rhizobiales > Rhizobiaceae > Tianweitania > Tianweitania sediminis. The sequence continues at coordinate 99,557 of NZ_JAGIYY010000012.1, forward strand.
CGCTCATCTCGCCGAGCGGTATGCCTTCCTGCGCCACCTTGCTCCCGTCCGGACAAAGCTCTGGGTCGTCTATGCCAAGGCGCCGTTCGCTGGACCGCAGGCGGTGCTCGCCTATCTGTCGCGTTACACCCACCGGGTAGCGATCTCGAACAGCCGCCTGATCGCTTTCGACCAGGACGGCGTCACCTTCCGCTACAAGGACTACCGCCGCGACGGCGCGGACCGGCAGCAGGTCATGACGCTTTCGGCCGACGAATTCATCCGCCGCTTCCTGATCCATATCCTGCCGCGAGGCTTCCATCGCATCCGGCACTACGGACTGCTGGCCGGCTCCGCCCGCAAGGCCAGCCTTGCGCTCGCCCGCCAACTCCTGAATGTCGCCGCTCCGCCCGATGAAGACAAACCTGGCGAACAGGAAGACTACCGCCCGCCGTGTACTTGCTGCGGTGGACGGATGATCGTCATCGAGGTGTTCGAACGCCGGAGACAGCCGCGCGGACCGCCGCACGCATCAGCGGCGAACCGAGAGACTGCTTCATGACCCGGCATGGCACGGTGGAGCCTATAGCCGCGGGCGCCCCGCCTCCGGCAACCAACCCGCGCGCGGCCACGGCAATCGCTGACGCCGACAATGCCGCGACGAGCCGCGTGCAAGGCTGGCTAGGCCGGGTGGAGGCGCAACGAAACAGTTTGTCCGCATCCATCCCGGCGCTTCCCAATGACGGTCGCGCCACCGCAGACATCAGCCGCAGATTGAAATCCCCATAGCCGAAGCCTGTGGCCCGCGGGTTCCTTCCTCGGGGACTTTCGTACGCCTGCCGGCGCCCGAAACTCTTCACGTAAACGGATTGGCTGCTATCGAAGAGTACGAAGCGAAAGCAGACATCCGCCTAGGTCGCTCGGCTGTTCGTCGGGGCGCGCTACAGTTCAATCCAGAGATGATCGATCTGGATGTAAGACGTGATCCCTTTTGTCCGATCGTGGGTCGACGCGAGCGTAGCGACGCGCGTCGTCTTGTCGTGGCTCGCAAGCGTAAGCTTGTCGGCCACCGACCATCCGGGAACCGAGCTCGTGATGAGGTCGTCGATCCATATCCCCACCGTCTTGTGCCAGTGGGCGACATCGTTCGCCTGAACATATCCGATCATGGCGGCGCGCTCATGTTGATCGCCGTGATGGCCTGCCTTGAAACGCTGAATCCCACCGGTGGAACCACTGTCTGTGATTACATACTCGCGTGGGTCACGACCCTTATCCTCGGGGGTAGGTAGACGCTTGCACTCGATCGGGAGCAGGTACTGATAGTGGTCATAGCTTCGGCCGTTGATCCAGATTATGTTTCCGGACGGGCTTGCCACCAGGTCGATCGCGCGGCGGCCATCGCTCTCACTGGGTTCTTCGCGGCGGAACTGCAAGAAGTCCCATCCGGGTGTGTGGCGACACACGCTGTTGAGGCGACCACATAGCTGCGCGGAGAGCTTGTTTTCGCCCGTTTCCCCCGTGCGGCGGGAGTCGTCGCGCCACGCCGGAAGGGCATCGGCGATGAATGTGATGAGAGACGAGATCCACTCTTTGGGCAGCAGCAGGTCATCGGCGAGAGCGCCCGAATTGGCCTTAGTATCAGCTTCATCTGCCAGCATATCAGAAGCCTTGCGCTCGCAAGTCGGAGAGCACGTCGTCGGCATCGCGCAGGGCAATCGACCGGGTCCAGAAGCGGTGCCGGTCAGGCTTCAGCAAGAACACGAATTCCTTATCGTAGAGCCGGACGATGCGGGTGACAGTCAGGCCGGACTTGCGGCGCTGGCGCAGCAGGGCATCGAGCCTTTCGCGCAGTTCCTCGGCACCAGACCAGTCCACGGTTCCATTGCCGAAAGTGTAGGCTTTGCAGACCGCGCCAGCCCAATGATAGGCGCAAAGGGGACGCAGCGGCTTGCGGCCATAGGCTTGGCCGAGCTGGGTGGTAAGAACCTCGTCGAAGGTCGCTAGCGCGGGCTCTGGCACCCTCTGCATGACCTTGGCGTCTGTACCGAGCCGGATGAAGTCGCGCTGATAATTGACGATATCCTCGGCTACGATGCGTTCATTGGTGCTGATGTCGAGCTTCCCATCGGCTGGGAAAGGCAGGGCCAGAATGTCCGCGCTGAAGATCGCAGTCGCGCGCTGCGTGTAGAGGCGCGAGCTGATACCCGCGACATAGGCCTGCAGGATAGTCCGCTCGCTGGCCAGCCAGTCCGCGGCTGCGCACAGGGCTTTGACTTGGCCGGGAGCCGAGAACCCGACGATCTCGTTCTTGAACACGAGATAACCGTCCGTCCAGACGTCGAGGTGAAGATCCTGATGCTCCTTCACCAGGAGGAGCGGCGACTTGAAGCGGCTTTCAAACTTGGGATCCTTGATCCCCTTCTTCGGCACGACGGTGATCGCGTTGCGATCGATCCCTTCAGCATTGAGCGCTCCGGTCGGAAGCAGCGGACGCCCGATCAGATGGGCGACGTTGCTCGAAGCGTGCTTCTCTCCGCCGAGATAGCCTTCTCCGGCATCCCAGCCCTTCTCCTTGGCGTGCGCTCCCAGCGTCGGGAAGGTGCGGAGGCGCTCGATCAGGTCGCGCGCCCGATTGCCGCCGAGCAGGTTCGCCCGCCAGACGTCGCGCGACTTCTCCGCATCTGCGTTGCGTATCCAGTGCAAGTCGTAATAGTCGACATCGAAGCCTTGCTCGGCGGTCGCCCGTCCGTTGCGGCGGAAGACTGCATGCAGGATGCGGCTGTCGGGCTCGGGCTTAGTCGCCTCGGCGATGACCACCACGACCTTGGGGTCGGCATTACCCTTTTTGAACATGCCACGGACCGACACGAAGTCGAGCAGCTCACGCACGCGCCACTGATTCAAGAAGGTCTGCCTAAAGCCCAGCGCATTCTGATTGTAGAGGAAGCCCGCTGGCTCGACCATCGCGAGAACACCGTTCTGGACGAGCATGCCCATCGCGTTGTGCAGGAACAGATAGGCTAGCTGGTTGTCGGCTAGCTGGTCGTGCTCCTTGGCATAGGCGACCGCGCTTCGCTTCGCGCCGTCCGTCGTGAGCACGGATTCAAACGGGGGATTGCCGATCACGATCGAGACGGGGGAGCTGATGAGAGCCTGCTGCTTCGCGTCGAAGAAGCAGCTGTGGTGCAAAGTTTCGCCGGCGAGCCGCGGGAACAGCTTAATGCTCGCGCGGATCTCCATCGGCTCCAACGCGTCGCAAAGGCTAAGGCACAGGCTGAACGCGGCGAGCTCGATCGCGCCGTCTTCGAGATCGATGCCATGAACGCGGACGAGCAGCTTGCGCAGCACATCGACGCCCGGTCGGCTCCAACCGTTGCGCGACCGCCAATGAAGGACGAGGCGCTTGTAGGCTTCAACCAGGAAAACGCCCGAGCCGCATGCCGGGTCCAATATGATACCGTTGCCGGTCATCAGCTTGTCGATCCGATCCCAATCCAGCACTTCCTCCAGCATCAGACGCACGAGGGCTGGCGGCGTGTAGATCGAGCTGGACGCGTCCTTCACGAACAGCTGGTAGATGTTGCTTATCAGCTCGACGGGGAGGTCACGGAATGAATAGAGGCGCCAGAAGCTGATCTGGCCATCCTCGTCCTCATAACCTTGGACGAGGCGGGCATAATTTCCAAGTTCGTTGCTCGAGCCCAGCACTTTGCGGTCCGCATCGGTCAGCCGGAAGACGTGGCCGTTGAAGCGCTCCTCCAGTGCCTCAAGCAATTTGACGAGAGCTGGCCCGTTGGCTAGCACTTGGAAGAAACGCTCGGCACCGGGTAGCGCCGCAGCAAAATCCTCGGGCAGCAGGACAAGCCGCTCTTCGAGATAGGCGATTAGCAGCGAGAGGATAAGAAGCCGCCGGCGCAGCCGTGCATCGAGGAGCTCGCTGTCCGACAGCTGGATGGCGAGTGCCCGGACGCCGGCGACGAGCTTGCGATGCGCCGACTTCGATGCGGACAGCATGAGGTCGCACGCGTCGGGATCGTCCCAGATGGCGCCGTTATGAATACGGTCGAGATCCCACCAAATCTCCTGAGCAGCGATGTCGGCGCCGATCTTTAACGTCCGGATCGGGTTGATTACCGGGATATCGTTGTCGCCCAGGAAGTCGGGCTTGTGGACGCACCGGAAGAGTTGGATGACGCCAGGACCCGCGCGATAGACGAGCGGGATGCCGCCCCAGCTCCACAGGCGCTTGTGGAGCTCGGCAAATTCGGCGTCGTCGCCATAGTCCTGCTGATTGAACACGAACGCCTGCGCGACTGGCGCGCGGCCATTGTGCTCCGCTTCGAATAGCACGGCACGCGCGCCATAGCTCTGCGCGCGTTCGATGACGGAGACCACGTCGGGCAATTGCCCTTCTGGATTGAAGCCGTTGACTGCGACCAGCCCTTCGGCAAGCGGGAGGTCGCCGTTGCCAATGTCAAACAACCACTGTGCCGCCGCGAAAGCATCTTCGGGTGCGTGAATCGTCATCGCCGCGGCTCGTCCCAAGGAGCGGCGTCGGACCGCCATATGCGAGCGGTCATTTCTGCCGCTTCTTCTTCGAGAGCGCGAACCCCTCCTTGAGAAGCTCGGTCATCGTGATGCCTTGCGAACCCGCGAAGCCCTTGAACTCCTTCTTGAAGTCCAGGCTCACCTTGAAGTTCAGCGTCTTGTTGTCGCTCTCAACTGCGCTGTCGATGGCACCGCCACTTTCCGGGCTGCCAGCCATACGAATCCCCCTATCGCAGACGCATGCGTCGATGTTCGCAGCGGCACAGTAATGATTTCAGCATTTCTGGCAAGGCCGAAGCCCGACAGCCAGATAGGCAGGAAACCAGATAAAGGTAGAATGACCGGCTAACCGCAGCAGTGGTTCGGCAGGCTATGATGTCAGCTTTCGGGCTCGTAGAGGTTGCGGTGAAATGACAGGATAGGTGAAGGGTTTCGGGTGCCGGCAGGCGTACGAAAGCCTCTCATCCAGGAACCCGTGGGCCATAGTCGGTGTCTATGGCGATTTCGATTTGTGGTGGATTTCGGCGATCGCGTGACCGCCGCTGGGAAGCGCCGGGAGAGGTGCGGACAGGAGGCATCGTTGCGCCTCGGCGCGGTTTAGCCGGCGCCGCACGTTGCCCGTCGTGAGCCTGTCGGCGGCAACAGTCACCATCGGCGCGCGCAGGTCGTTGCCGTCGGCTGGGCTTTCGGCTGAGGGTTCGACCTTGCCATGCCGGGTCATGGCCAACCGTCCCGGTTTGTGGCGGTTGCATCGGGAGGTCCGCGCGGCTGTCTGCAGCGTTCAAAGGTCTCAATGATGATCATGCGTCCGCCGCAGCAGGGGCATCGCGGGCGGTAGTCGTCCGGTTCGCCTGGTGTGTCGACATCGGGGGGAGCGACGACATTCAGGAGTTCCCGGGCAAGTGCTAGACTGGCCTTGCGGGCGGAGCCGGCAAGCAGACCGTAGTGCCTGATACGGTGGAAGCCGCGTGGCAGCACATGGAGCAGGAAGCGGCGGATGAACTCGTTGGTCGCCAGCCTCATGACCTGCTGGCGATCCGCGCCGTCGCGGCGGCAGTCCTTGTAGCGGAAGGCGACGCCGTACTTGTCGAACGCGATCAGGCGGCGGTTTGAGATCGCCACGCGGTGGGTATAGCGGGACAGGTAAGCAAGCACCGCCTCCGGTCCAGCGAACGGCGCCTTGGCATAGACCACCCAGCGCCTTGTCCGGACGGCAGCAAGGTGACGCAGGAATGCTCGGCGGTCAGTGAGGTGTGCGATGGTCCCGAAGAACGCCAACCGGCCCGTTTCGTAAAGCGCGAGCAACCGCGTGAGGAAGAGTCGGCGGAACAGCTTCCCGAGCACGCGCACCGGAAGCAGGAACGCCGGCCGCGAGGAGACCCAGCTGCTTCCGCCCAGTGCGATGCCGCCGCCCGGCACGATCATGTGGACATGCGGATGGTGGGTCATTGCCGATCCCCAGGTGTGGAGCACGGCTGTAACACCGATGCGCGCGCCAAGATGCTTTGGATCGGCGGCGATGGTCAGCATCGTCTCCGACGCCGCCCTGAACAGCAGGTCGTAGACGAGCGCCTTGTTGTGGAAGGCGATGTCGGCGACCTCGGCCGGAAGCGTGAACACGACGTGGAAGTAGCCGACCGGCAGCAGGTCGGCGTCGCGTTTCGCCAGCCACGTCCGCGCCGCCGCGTCCTGGCACTTCGGACAGTGCCGGTTGCGGCAGGAGTTGTAGGCGACGCGCCATTGACCACAGTCCTCGCAAGCCTCGACCTGACGGCCAAGGGCTGCGGTGCGGCAGTGCTCGATCGCTGACACGACCTTCAGTTGCTGCAGGCTCAGGTTGACCGGCATGAGAGGCCCGGTAAGCAGGCCCAGCTGCGCGGAAGATATCGGCGACCTCGACCGAAGCGCGCACGGCTTAGCCGGGCGGCATCTTGCCTTCCATCAGCGCCATTAGCCGGTCGAGAGGTCCGGCGACAGCGTGGATCGTCCAGGTCGAGACCTTGGTGTAGAGCGCGGTCGTTTCCAGCTTGCTGTGGCCGAAGCGCCCCTCCCGCGAAGCGGGTTCGTGCATGGGGCGCAAAGCAGCCATCCCTCTTTGCCTCCATGGCGGACAGTTCTTGACCACCGCCGATAAGCAGAGCGCGGAACGCATCGCATCTGTCTTCGTGAGGCCCTTCAGGAGCATCATCTTTGGTGCGCAAGCAGCGCGCGGAGCCCCAGTCAGTAGAACCTCCTCCCTCAGGGAGAGTGCAGTTCTAGTCTCTCAACCTCCACCGTTGCGCCGCTGGAACCAGCACCCGCCCACCGTGTTGAACGCTATCCTCAACCAAGGAGATCGACCATGAAACCATACGTCGCTTCGCTCGCCGCAGCGGTTTGCCTCACCTCCCCTGTCGCGTTCGCCCAGGAGCAGTCCATCAGCCTGCCCGAGGCCTGCCGCACGGCTGCTATGTCGACGGGAGCGGGCGATCAGATGCAGCAGATGAAGCAGGGCATGTCGAAGAACATGGAGGCGGTCCAGGAGGCGATGAGCCAGGTGACGGAAACGCAGCGCAGCATGCACCGATCCATGCTTGAGATGAACGGCCCGATGATGGAAGGGTCGATGAACATCGACGCTGACGTTTCATGGATATGCGCGATGATCCCTCACCACCAGGGCGCCATCGCGATGGCGCAGGCCGGACTTGCAAAGGCGGACAACGAAGAGTCCCGCCGCCTGGCCGAAAAGACGATCGACGAGAACGAGAAGGGGCTGCGGGAGCTTATCGCCTGGGCGGAGGAGCATGCCGCTGCCGAAAGCGACGACGAAGCGGGGTCCGAAGGCAAGTCATCCAACTAGCCGACCGCGCACGAGGCTGCCGCGCCGTCGGCAGCCTCGTGAAAGTTCCGGGGGCCGGCCATCGATTGACCCCGCGCAACGGCGCACGTCGCGATCGACTTGCATGTGGGGAGGTGCCGGAATCGGATGCATGCCCGGCGTCGTCCAGGGTGCCACCTGCATGTGCGACCATGCCGAACATCCGCCCGAATCTATTCTTAGCCTTCATCTACAACGCGTTGGGAACTTCCTTTGCTGCAGGACGGCTTTACCCGCTTTCGCCTGGCGTCACGCTGCCGCCCGGGCTGCCTTGCGCAGCGACGTGGTCTACGTCGATGATCGCCGCGGCCAGCTCCGGGCGTCTACTTCGGCCAAGGGTGGCCTGCGTGCAGCGCTGGAAGGCCGGCCTGTTCAGCCTGGGAGTGATGCTGGCGGTCCTGGTGGCCGTCGCAGCCAGCCCGATCCTGCACAACGCCATGGCCGGCCTGGTCGTCCATTCGGGTCCGCCGCACGAGCATGTCCATGCCGCCCAGGACAGCGGTGATCCCGCGCCTTCGTATGGTCACCATAACCCTCCCGCCTGTTGCGGAGCGGGGCTGTGTCTTCCGGGACTCCCGGCGGATAACCGGGTGAGCTTGCCTGACTGGGAGATGCCCCGTCCCTCGCCCCTGCCTGACCGCGTGGCGGACCGCTGGCCAGGGGAACGCCTCTATCGACCTCCCCGGCGATCCTGACTCGCAGAAACACGTCTCGCTCAATCAGGATATCCCAAGATGAACTTCTTTAAGACTACAGCATTCGTCGCCTCGATCCTTGCTGCCTCCACGTCCATCGCCCTCGCACAGGACGCGCATGGCGGGCACGGCACAGGTCATCAGGCCCCGGCTGCGGAAACATCCCGTGCGCCTGCCGGAGAAATCAAGCTCCCGGAGATCTGCCTTGCCGCAGGCGAGCAGGGCATGGGAGGCATGGCAATGGGCACGGGAACCGGCCACGCCATGGACGAGGCCCACGCTGATCTCATGAAAGGCATGGACGAGATGAACCGACAGATGATGATCGGCATGATGGCTGAAGACATCGATGTCGCCTTCGTTTGCGGGATGATCCCGCACCACCAGAGCGCCGTGAACATGGCCAAGGCACAGCTCGAGCACGGCGATGACCCTTGGGCGAAGAAACTGGCTCAGTCCGTGATCGAGAACCAGGAGCAGGAGATCTCCGACATGTTCACTTGGCTCGAGGAGCGGGCAGCCGGAGAAATCGCCGAGTAAGCCGGAACTCAGGGGCGCCGCGGCGTCCCTGATCAGCCCCTTTCTTGCCTCGCCGACGGAACAGCCGGCGAAGACCCAGAGCCGGGGCGGCAGACCCGCCGCCCCGGCGCGCGAGCTGGTCGCCGGTCCTTAACCGCCGGAATGGCCCTCAGTATTCCCGGGAACCGGGCGCTGCTCCGGTGCTCCCGCCACGAACTGTGACCATTCGGACGGCCCTGCTTCAAGGCCGGACGTGATATGTCATTGGCACGAGTGTAATCCGGAGAACCGCCATGGGGGTCCACATGCACGACCGACGGAGCTTCATCGTCATGGGTGCGGCGGCCGCACTTGCTGCCATGCCAGCCTTTCCTTCCCGCGCCAGCGGAAAAAGCGATCTTGTAGTTTGGAAAGACTCCTACTGCGGCTGCTGCGGCGGATGGGTCGCCCACATGAGGGCGACCGGCCACGCCGCCCAGGTCAACGAACTCGAGGACATGGAGGCGCTGAAGGGCAAGCTGGGGGGTCCGGTGGACCTGCGCTCCTGTCAGACCGCACAGATCGGGATTATGTGATCGAAGGCCACGTTCCTGCGGCAGCGATCGCGAAGCTCCTGCGCGACCGGCCGGATGTATCGGCCTGGCAGTGCCTGGAATACCCATCATCTGCTCCCCCGGCATGGATGCCCCGGAAGGCACGCTCCCCGTCACATACAACGTAGCATTCGCGATTGAAGGCACTGCCGCATTCATGCGCTTCCGCGGCACCGAAGCCTTCTGATCAGAACGCGACCGCAGTACCAGAGGTGTCGGCCGCCGCGGGCGCTGGTCATCGAAACCTGCACCCGGAGTGGTCCAGTCGTAAACAGCAACGGACCCTCCTGGGGCACCCAGGAGTTCGGCGCCGGAAGGGGCAACCAGGAGGCGCTGCGCGGGGCCTCATGAAGCCACGGTATCGAACGCGCTCGACCTTTCAGCTGCTCCGGGTAAAGACCGGTCAGTCTTCCGTACCGGGATCGTGCGGGTCTGCTAGCGCGGCGTCCGGCCGTGACACGGGGACGGCGTTGAGGGAGGTTCGCTTGGAAAGTCCCTTCGCGCCTTCGCGCTTGAGGAGCCTGCGAAAGTCTGGATGCATGCCCCCGTCAGAATAGGCGTGTGCCCTCAGGGCGTAGCCCTCCGCCACCAGAGTCTCAACCTTCAGGTCGTCGGACTGCTGCCGGGACGCGATCAGGGCATCCGTGACCGAAGTGTCCGCAGGGCACGCGGCCAACGGATCAGCCGGAAGGTCCTGGCTCCCCGCAGGTCCGAAAGCATAGCCCCGGCCGCAGTAACCCACGCTCGGCGGCTGCTTTGTCACCTCGAAAAGGTCGTAGCCGCGCTTCAGGTTTCGCCAGAAGTCATAGTTCAGGTCGTTGCGGTTCTTGGCCATGTTCTGGGCGGTCATGCGGAACGGATAGGACTGGACCTGGAACAGGCGCTGGCCGCCGTTCAGGGCCTCCCGTCCCAGGGCGTAGATTTCGGCGACCCCCTCGTCGGTCATGGCGAAGCATCCAGAAGAGGAACAGGCGCCGTGGACCATGAGTGCCTCGCCCGTGTATCCGAGAGCCGCTTCGAGCTTGTTCGGGTAGCCAAGATTGAACGACAGGTAGTATTGGGAGGCAGGATTCAGCATTCCCGCATTGACGTGGTAGAAGCCTTCCGGCGCCTGGCGGTCCCCGTCCCGGGTCTTGGGGCCGAGCTTCCCGGACCAGCGGCACATGGGATAGGCCTTGAGGAGAGCGTACCTTCCCGAGCGGTCGCGCTTCCAGATCTCGAGTTCGCTTTCCTGCTTGAAGATGCGCACGACGATCGGGTCCGCAGGCGTCATGTTGCGGCTACGCATGTCGGCCACGACCTTCGCGGGTATTGGCTGTATCGCCTTCGTATCGGTATCGAGCATGCCAAGGTCGCTGTTGCACGCAGCGAGAAGCGCACCAAGCAGCGCGACGCCCGCAATCTGGAAGAACATGCGCCGCACCTGATCTGTCCTGTTGCCGGAGCTTGAGATCATCTTAGGACAAGGTTTGCCTTCAGCCAATGAGGGAATGGTTAACGCAACCATAAATTTGCAGCTGCAAGTCCAGGAATGTTGCTCTCGGCGCCATTCCTGTCTGCGGCGACTCTCCTGTGATTTCTGAACCCCCTTTAAGCCAATCCAGCATCAACGGCTTAAGAGGCGGTAAAGCAGCGACACAGGTTTCGAATGTCGCGTACACGCGTTTCGCAGGTCGCCCGGTACAGCGCGATCGGGTCCCCTTCGAGCCGATTGGCGCAGCCGGTGCCCAAGAGCGTGTAGTTGCCCACCGATCGAGCGTAGACAAGTTACCGGGTGAGGACGGCGGGCGCTATTTGCGGATATATTTGACCAGGGCGAGGGCCGCTAGTACCAGGACGACCAGCACGAGCAGCCATATCAAGCCCATGCCCCACATCATCCTGCCACCCATCATGTCGTGCATCATTATTCCTCCTTATGCGGATCGGCCACGCGTGGTCAGTCGCTGCAAGCCTGCCAGGCAACATAGGGAAGGGAACCCGAGCCGCCATGGCATCGGCCTACCCGCCCTCTGATCGGCTGGATCAGCACGACGCCCGCCAACGTCCCTCCGCATGATCGCCTGAGGCACCGCGGCAGCACGAACCGCAGTCCGCTGTCGCTAGGCCGCGCTCAGCCAATCCTCAATGTTCCTAGCTCCGGTAGAAAATATAACTCGCGACCTCTAGCACCAGCGCGACGAACAAACGGTGGACTGTATCCGTGTTTTGCCGAGACGAGTGGCGAGCAGCCTTCTGTAAAGGTCGCCAATGAGCCTCCGCCGATGAACTCCGCGATCCGAAGGCGTTCACCGAAACCGCAAGGTCACGGTTCCAACAGCAATATTCGGCTGCGTTACCCGAGTACGTAGATGAACAGCGGCGTGGCCAGAAGGGAGCCGACGCCGCCGAGCAGACCGAGCAAGAAGCCGACCAGGCCACTAAACCAACTGCCGCGAAGATCGAGGTCGTCCCTCAACTCCATACCCAGTCGTCCACTCTTATGATGGCGGCGGATCTCAGGCCGCCTTAACGGTGTAGCCTGCAGCCTCCACCGCGCTCCTGATTCTGTCGGCGTCGGCCTCTGTCTCGACTGACACCGTCTGAGACGGCAGGTCAATTGCAACGTTGGCGTCTGCGTCGACGCTCTTGACAGCCTTGGTCACAACTCCAACGCAGTGGCCGCAGGTCATGTCGGGCACGTTCAGTTTCAGCATCTGGTTCTCCTATCTCATCTTTGGCACGTCGCCAGATGCCGGAGATAGGGTGTCCACCGCCGGGAAGGTCAAGGGGCAAACTTTCGATGCGCGCAACCAGATCCATCATCATCAACGACATCTGAGTCCTTGGCCGGTGGTTCAGGCAGGGCGGTCGACGAAACCTGAAGATACCTTGTTGACCCTCCCATTGCTGGAACCTTTACACCTCGTTTCAACCGCAAAACAGAACGAGGAAACCGCCATGAACGCCCACCGCAAACCTGATCCCGCCGACGTCCGCCTTAGCTTCCGAATCGAAGCCATGACCTGCGCCTCATGCGTGCGCCGCGCCGAACTCGCCATCGGGAAGGTGCCGGGCGTGAGGTCCGCTTCGGTAAACCTGGCGACGGCAACGGCCAACCTAACCTTCGAGGGGACCCCCGCTGCCGACGCGGTGATCGCCGCGATAGAAGGCGCCGGATACGAGGTTCTCACAGAAATGGCTGAAATCGAGATCGAAGGGATGACCTGCGCCTCCTGTGTGCGGGCGGGTCGAACTGGCCATCGCCGCCGTACCCGGGGTCCTGAAGGCCTCCGTAAACCTTGCCACTGAGCGGGGCACGATCGAGGCGGCGGCCCCTGTTCCGGCCGCTGCGGTCGAAGCCGCGATCCGCCAGGCCGGGTACGTACCGCGTCTTGCCAATGCGGCGGGGGCGAGCGCGGCTGCCGACGCGCGCCAGGAGGCGAAGGATAGGGAACTG
>NZ_JAGIYY010000013.1 GCF_017813335.1 Tianweitania sediminis
CGCCCTCCACGAACTCGGCCTCAAGGTGGCGATGATCACGGGAGACAACCGGCGCACGGCGGAGGCGATAGCGGCCGAACTCGGCATCGACGAGGTCGTCGCCGAAGTCCTGCCGGAAGGAAAGGTCGAAGCGATCAAGCGCCTGCGCGAGGGCGGCCGCCTGGTGGCGTTCGTCGGCGATGGCATCAACGACGCGCCAGCGCTCGCCGAGGCCGATGTTGGCTTGGCGATCGGCACCGGGACGGACGTCGCCATCGAAAGCGCGGACGTGGTCCTGATGTCTGGCGAGCTGACGGGCGTGGCCAACGCGATCGGTCTGTCCAAGGCGACGATCCGCAACATCCGCCAGAACCTGTTCTGGGCCTTCGCCTACAACGCCAGCCTGATTCCGGTGGCTGCCGGCGCGCTCTACCCATTCGGCGGCACCTTGCTGTCGCCGATGCTGGCGGCTGGCGCAATGGCGCTGTCAAGCGTCTTTGTGCTCGGCAACGCCATGCGACTGAAGCGCTTCCAGGCGCCCTTGAGAGTCACGCACGGCTCTGGAGCCGCGTTGAAGCCCCTCCCGGCCGAATGACCAAGCTGCTGGCCCGCGCACGCCGCGGGCCAGCTTCCTCCTCTTCTCCAATCGGACAAACCTGCCATGACCGCAGCAGCCTCTCTCTGGATCGAAATCTTCACCACGCCCACCTGCCCGGACTGCATCGCGGTCAAGCGCTGGTTCACCGCGCAAGGAATTCCCTTCGTCGAACGCGACTTGCGCGATCCGGCGGTCGCCGAAGAGGCGCGCCGCAGGACCGGGGTCCGCATCGCTCCGATCACCGTCATCGGCGGCGATATCTTCTTCGGAACCTTCCGGGACCAGATCCCTCGGATCGAGGCTGCGCTCGGAATGCGGATCGCTGCCTAGAAGGGATCAGCGCATGGACCTCATCGCCGCCATGCGGTCCTTCCAGCGCATCGTCGACCGCGGCAGCTTCGTCAAGGCCACGAGGACTCTCGGTTTCTGACCGCCTGATCGGCAAGATGGGCGCCGTCTTCACCTCCAGCGCCACCCAGCACGGCGACCAGGAAAGCACGATCCTCTCGGTACACACGGTGCTCCTGCATTTCGGCATGGGAATCCCCGGCCTGCCCTATTCGTTCAAGGAGCAGACCGACAACTCGTGCGTCATCGGCGGCTCGCCGTACGGAGCCGGCACCGCCGCCGGCGGCGATGATTCGCTTTTCGCCGACGCCACGACCTCGCAGGAGCGCGGTTCCAGGGGCGGCACTTCGCCGAACTGCCTGCCCGCCTCGCCGCCGCGACTTTCGAACGTCAGCCTGCCACCTTTTGCGGACTTGAAGGGGCCTGAACATGACCTCGAAGAGAATGACCGTGGACTTCTGCCACGCCGTGGTCTGCGGCTGGTCCTTCGTGCCGTCCCCACGCCTTCGCGTCCTTTGCCAAGGCGTTATCCCGGCACTGCAGGTTCGCGCGCGGAAATGGTCCGTGTGTTCGGTTCCATGGAACGCGCCAATGATGTGATCCTCGGCCACTGGGGAGCGTGCAGGCAGGCGGCCGACGACCCCGGCACGATCGGCATCGACGGCAGGCGGGCGCAAGCGTTCGAGTACCCCTCCGGCCTGCTCGGCGCCCTCGCCCGCAAGGCCGCTGAAGCACAGGGCGGACAGCCGGGGCACTTGGACCATGTTCGGCGCGGTTCAGAAAGCCCACCTGACCGACAGCCGCAACGTGGGCGACGCCAAGGTCCTGGTCTCCATCGCAGCCGAGACGGGATTCGAAGCCGCCAGGTTCTCCGCAACGGACGTGTAGAAGTGCCGAGCAATCAGTTGCGGGAGCATACATAGGCCCGATCTCGCCGCCGTGTGAGGAGGACCATGACCAAACAGGAGGGCTCGCTGGGGCCGTGGATACGGCCCTTGCCCTTTGATGTATCGGCCTCGATTTTCCTGTTGACCTTCCATTCGCTGGAACCCTTACAACTTCAGCAACACCGAAGAGAGGTCCACACGATGAACGCCCATCAAGGCTTCCCCGAGCCGATCCCTACGCAGCCTGACGGCCTGAACCTGCCCCTCCTAAAGCTCCCGCAGGTAGAGCGGCGAATCTCCGTTCCCCAGGGCCTCACGCTGCTCTCGGCGGCGCTTGAAGCGGGCGTACCCTACCCGCACAGCTGCACCTCGGGACGCTGCGGCGCCTGCAAGTCGCGGCTGGTCGAGGGCGAAGTCACGCTGGGCAAGCACTCGCCCTTCGCCCTGACGGACGAGGAACGCGCCGGAGGTCTCATCCTCGCCTGCCGGGCCGTGCCGGCCACCGACGTGACAGTCGCGTGGCTGGACGAAACAGTACCCGCCGGGCGCACCGCTAGGCAGGAGGCAACGGTGATCGCCGTCGAACACATGACCGACGACATCCGCCTTGTCCGGCTGGAGTTCCGCGACCGCTCCACGTTCCGCTTTGCCGCAGGGCAGTATCTCAGACTTGAGGTAGAGGGCGCGCCGGCGAGGCAGTATTCCATGGCGAGCAGGCCCGACGAGGAGCTGGTCGATCTTCACGTGCGCGCCGTCCCTGGCGGACGCACGAGCAGCAGGATCATGTCCCTCCAGGTTGGCGCGCGTGTAGCGGTCGAGGGTCCGGCGGGATCCGCCTATCTCCGAGATGCCCATCCAGGTCCGATCGTCGCCATCGCGGGCGGCAGCGGACTAGCCCCAGCGAAATCCATCGTCGAGACATCGCTGAACTCCGGGATGGAGGTGCCCGTGCATCTCTACTTCGGCGCCCGCACCGAACGTGATCTCTATCTCGTCGAGCATTTCCAGGCCCTGATGCGGCGGTTCCGGAACTTCACTTTCTTCCCCGTCCTTTCCCGCGTCCAAGGCGCCGGGTGGCGGTCCGGTTACGTATCGGCAGCGGTGGCAGAGGACCATGACGACCTGGCCGGAGCCAAGGCCTACGTCGCCGGCCCGCCCGCAATGGTGGACGCCTCGCTATCGGTCCTGATTGACCGGGGCGTGTCCGCCCGCGACATCCACGCCGACGTGTTCTTCACGCCGGAAGAGACGACAATTCAGAGGGAGCAAGCACGATGAATATCGGGGAGGCAGCCGCCGCCACCGGGATCTCGACGAAGATGATCCGGTACTACGAGGAGATCGGGGTTATCAAATCGGCCCTGAGGACATCCTCCGGGTACCGGGTCTACACCGATCCCGAGATCCACACCCTGCGCTTCGTGCGCCGAGCCCGCGACCTCGGCTTCTCTGTGAAGCAGATCTCCAGCCTCCTGAAACTCTGGCGCGACCGCAACCGCGCCAGCGCCGACGTGAAGGCGATGGCGCTCGGGCACGTCGCCGAACTGGAGAGGAAGATGCAGGAACTGAAGGAGATGACCTCGGCGCTCCGGCACCTGGCAGAGAACTGCCACGGCGACGACATGCCCGACTGCCCGATCCTGCATGAGCTCGGCTGCACCGACTGCGCCGACCCAGTCCCGCCGAAGCGCCAGCGGACGCTCGGGCGAGGATTCGAAGTGGTCAGCTAACCGAGCCTTGTCAGTGGACGACCAACCTATTTCAGGAGAACGATTATGCAGCTTTCACGTCGACAGTTCGTGGCTGGCACCGCAGCAATTGGCGGACTGGCCGCAGCGCCTTCGCTGCTACTCCCGGAAACCCCGGCATCGGCCGCTTCCCTGACCACGATCAGGGCCGGCACGCGGGTTATAGAGGTCAACGGCCGACCGGCGACCGTGTTCGGGTTGATGCAGCCAGACGGGAGGCATGGCCTCGTTCTCGACGCGGGCCAGCGGTTCCAGGTGCGGCTCGACAACCAGACGGGAGAAGACACGACGATCCACTGGCACGGACTTACTCCGCCTTGGCAGCAGGACGGCGTCGGCGGCATCTCGCAGGATCCGATCGCGGCAGGCCGGAGCCATGACTACGACTTCGTCGTCGGCGCCCCGGGCACCAACTGGATGCACTCGCACGCGGGACTCCAGGAACAGCGGCTTCTCGCGGCGCCCCTCATCGTGCGCGATCCGGCCGAGGCGGGCGAAGACGTGCAGGACGTTGTGGTGATGTTCCATGACTTCACCTTCCGCGACCCGGAGGAAGTCCTCGCCGGACTGAGGAACGGCGGCCACGGCCCGCAATCGGGGTCAGGCGGGCATGCCGGCCACGGCGCGCCGAGAGCAGTTTCTCCGGGGCCGGGCGCGCACGGGAGGCATGGAATGTCCGGAATGCCTGCGCGGGATTCCGCGACGGGCGGCATGAGCCACCTCCAGGACGTCGAATACGACGCGCTGCTCGCCAACGACCGGACGCTGGACGATCCCGAGGTCTTCTCCGTCGAGCGCGGTGGCCGGGTGCGCCTGCGCCTGATCAACGGCGCGGCCACCACGAACATGTGGATCGACCTTGACTCGCTGCGGGGGCGCCTCGTCGCCGTGGACGGCATGCCTGTCCAGCCGATCGAGGGTTCTCGGTTCGAGTGCGCCGTCGCCCAACGTCTGGACATCGTCCTCGAAATCCCTCGCGGCGGCGGCGCGTGGCCCGTATTCGCAGTCCAGGAGGGCGGCCGCAACCGCACGGGATTCGTCCTCGCGTCCACGGGTGCAGAGATCACGAAGCTCAAAGCCTTGACGGCGGAGAACTATGCTGCCGTCGAAGCCGACCTGGAGCACAGGCTGAGAGCGCTGGAGCCGCTTTCAGACAGGCCTGCCGACCGCAAGCACACGATGATGCTTGGAGAAGCGGCGGGCTACGTCTGGACGCTCGATGGCAAGATGCATGGTGAAGACGCGCCGCTCAGGGTTTCCGAAGGCGAGCGGTTTGAACTCACCTTCATGAACCACTCCAGCATGTCCCACCCGATGCACCTGCACGGACATCATTTCCAGGTCGTCGCAGTGAATGGCATGCGCATCAGAGGGGCGGTCCGCGACGCTGTCCTCGTGCCTGCGAACATGGGCAGCGTGACCGTCGCATTCGATGCCCGCAACCCTGGGAAATGGGCGCTGCACTGCCACCACCTCTACCACATGGCGGGCGGCATGATGACTTCGCTTCAGTATGCCTGATGCCTTTCAGGGCGCTCAGAGCGTCCTGGAACCTATCATGGCGTGCTGGCTCGGCTCGTTTCTTGCTCCGACCGCGCGTCAGACGACTTTTTCGCGTTTGACCAACGGATTCCGCGAAGCGCGCTTGCGAGTTTCGCGTCGTGGGCGCGACACTACCGCCATTCAGAGGTGCCCTATCGGGAACGCCGATAGCCAACTTCTACTCCGGCGCCAAGAACGCGATGCGCTGCCAACGAATGGATACGCTCATCCGGGACATTTGTTGACTGTCTTGAACAAAGAAAGAAAACCCAGTCGGGGATTACGCTTATCGCCGTCCACGACAAGTCAAAGCTCCCGGGCGGGACCAATTGCGCTTTCTCAAAGCTTCGTGGACGAAGCTCGAAGAAAGACTCAGCCGTTGATTTTAGGCTGCCTTTGGAGGCGGCATTGGGCGAGCGGATCGGTGCTTCGGATGAAGAGTAAGCGCTGCTTGGTCCGCTGTTGCGCGGGAGCGCGGACGCGGCTGCCCTCCGACGCCGGATAAGCGGCGCTACATTGATGGCATGATATGGATTGCCCGGGGCGCAGTGGCGGCATCTGCCGGACGAATACGGCACGTGGGTTTCGTGAGCCAGTCAGAGCAGAGTGCCCAGCCGTGGATTCGCGCTTTGACCTCCGTCAACGCTAACCCAGGACTCTTTGCAGCCTCTCCACCTTCGCATCTCACTGTCTGACGGCAACAAGCTGGACCTGCGCAATCCAAACCGCGGATGCCTGCCTGGCCGAGAAGGAGCCGATGCGAAGCAGGTCTCCGCTCGCGTCCATGTCGAACCCAAGCTCACCGCCGCGCGGTGAGTGGCAGACGGCCGATCCTGGCAGACGGATCCAATGCTCAACGTCGCACAGCTTCCTTTCAAACGCTATGCTCGCCCCTTGCCTGGCACTCTTTTATTCATGTCATTCTGCTGTTGGCAGGTGGCGCAGATCGCCCCTTTTTGCTACCGCCCTCCGACATCGTGTCGTAGACGCGCGACCCCAACGCTGCGGCGACATCGCCCCGCGCCTGCCGGGCGATCGCCATACGACGCACCAAGACGTAGAACCCCGGCGTCAGCACGAGGCCGAACAGCGTGACGCCAAGCATGCCGGCGAACACGGCAACACCCATGACATGCCGCATCTCGGCACCAGCCCCCGTTGCGATCACAAGCGGAACGACGCCTGCGATGAAGGCGAGCGAGGTCATCAGGATTGGCCGCAGGCGAAGCCGGGCTGCTTCAAGCACGGCGTTCAACGGATCGACGCCTTCATCTTCCTTCGCTCTGGCGAACTCGACGATCAGGATCGCATTTTTGGCAGCAAGTCCCACGAGCACGACGAACCCGAT
Organism: Tianweitania sediminis; assembly: GCF_017813335.1. Taxonomy (GTDB): domain Bacteria; phylum Pseudomonadota; class Alphaproteobacteria; order Rhizobiales; family Rhizobiaceae; genus Tianweitania; species Tianweitania sediminis. The sequence goes on from NZ_JAGIYY010000013.1 coordinate 6,451, forward strand.
CTGCGTGAAAATGTTGTTGTCGCCTCCCGTAAACCAGACGCCTGCGATCGCGGAAAGTAATGCCATCGGCGCGATCAGCAACACAGCGAACGGCAATGACCAACTGTTGTACTGCGCCGCAAGAATCAGAAACGCGAGCAGAACAGACAGTGGGAAGACGTACATAGCTGTGTTCCCGGCTTGTTTCTCCTGATAGGCGAGTTCCGTCCACTCGAAGGCCATGCCGGGTGGCAACGTTTCCGATGCGATCCGTTCCATTGCTGCGGTCGCTTGCCCGAACGAGTATCCAGACGCCGGGCCGCCGCTGACATCGGCTGACGGGAAGCCATTATAATGCATGACGCGATCCGGCCCCGAACTGTGCTTGATGGTCAGCAAGGCCGACAACGGAATCATTTCGCCCGCCGCGTTGCGCACCTTCAGCCGGCCGATGTCCTCCGGTTGCATACGAAATGGCGCGTCCGCCTGGACCATCACGCGGTAGGTGCGACCGAATCGATTGAAGTCATTCGCGTAGAGCGAGCCAAGGTTGACCTGCAACGTCTCGAAGATCGTGTTGAGCGGCACCCCTTGCGATTTCGCCTTCACCCGGTCGATGTCCACCTGCACCTGTGGCGCATTCACCTGGAAGCTCGCGAGCATGCCAGCCAGTTCAGGTGTTTGCTTCGCTTTGCCCATGATTGCGCCCTGCGCCTGCGAGAGGGCCTCGAAGCCAAGCCCCGCCCGATCCTCGATCTGGATCTTGAAACCGCCGGTCGAGCCGAGGCCCGGAACAGGTGGTGGAGGGAAGATGCCTGCAAAACCATCGGGTATCTGGCTGAACTTGCCCATCAAGCGATCCGCGATCGCGAAAGCGGACAAGGAAGGATCGTTCCGCTCTTCAAAGGGCTTGAGCATCGTGAACATCACGGCGGCGTTGGGTATATTAACCATGCCGTTGACCGAAAGACCCGGAAACGCGACGACGCTTTCCACGCCCGGTTCGGCAAGCGCGATCTCCGACATTTTCTTGACAACGGCCTCGGTGCGATCAAGCGAGGCTCCGGTCGGAAGCTGAGCGATGCCGACGAGGTAATACTTGTCCTGAGCCGGGACGAACCCGTTGGGCACGGCCTGGAAACCCATCCATGTCATGCCGACCAGGCCGGCATAGACAAGCAAGACGAGCACGCTGAACCTGACGGCGCGGCGCACCGTCCAGACATAGGCATTTGAGGCGCTGTCGAAGAAGCGGTTAAACAGCCGGAAGAACCAGCCGAACAGTCCGTCGATCACGCGGGTCAAGAGATCGCGCTTCACCTCCCCGTGGTGCGGCCTCAGGAGCACGGCAGCGAGCGCAGGAGAAAGCGTGAGAGAGTTGACCGCCGACAGGATGGTCGAGATTGCGATCGTGAGAGCGAACTGCCTGTAGAACTCGCCTTGCAGGCCAGACAGGAATGCCGAGGGAATAAAGACGGCCGATAGCACCGAAGTGATGGCAATGATCGGCCCGGTCACTTCGTCCATGGCCTTGCGCGCTGCCTCCTTCGGCGTTTCGCCGAGAGCGATGTGACGCTCTACGTTCTCGACGACCACGATGGCGTCATCGACCACGATACCGATCGAGAGCACAAGCCCGAACAGCGACAGCGTGTTCAGCGAGAAGCCGAACATGTACATAAGGGCGAATGTGCCGACCAACGACACTGGCACGGCAACCAGCGGGATGATCGAAGCACGCCAGGTCTGAAGGAAGAGCACGACCACGAGTACGACCAGCGCGATGGCTTCGAGCAGTGTCATCACCACGGCTTCCAGAGAAGACTTGACGAAGACGGTAGGGTCGTAGGCGATGCGATACTCTATACCCTCGGGAAAACCTTTCTGCAGTTCCTCCATGGCGCCGCGAATGGCGCTCGACACCTCGAGCGCATTGGCGCCGGGACTCTGGATGATCTGCATCGCCAGTGCCGGCTTGCCGTCAAGGAGACTGCGCAACGCGTAGGAATCCGCACCAAGTTCGATACGGGCAACATTCCGCAGACGGGTGACCTGGCCGTCGACGCCTGTCTTGACGACGATGTCGCCGAACTGCTCCTCGTTCGAAAGCCTGCCAAGGGTGTTGACCGTGACTTGGAATGCCGCCGAGGCTTCCGGCTGCTGTCCGACCGAGCCGGCGGCCACCTGGACGTTCTGCTCCTGAATTGCTGCCACCACATCGGAGGCGGTCAGACCGCGCGCCGCCACCTTGGCCGGATCGAGCCAGATCCGCATCGAATACTCGCCAGCACCCCAAACCAGCACGTCGCCCACGCCGGGCAGGCGCGCAAGCTGGTCGCGCACCTGCAAAGTGGCGAAGTTCGACAGGTAGAGAGAATCGTAGCGATCGTCGGGCGAGACGAGATGCACGACCATCAGGATGTCGGGCGAGGTCTTCTGCGTCACGACGCCAATGCGCTGCACCTCCTGCGGCAGCCGGGGAAGCACCCGCGAGACGCGGTTCTGCACCTGGATCTGCGCCATGTCGGGATCGGTGCCCTGCTGAAAGGTCACCGTCAGCGTCATGCGTCCGTCGGTTGCCGCCTGCGAGCTCATATAGAGCATATTTTCAACGCCGTTGATCGCCTGCTCAAGCGGTGCGGCAACCGTTTCGGCGATCACCTCGGGATTGGCGCCCGGATAGCTTGCCGTGACCTGCACAGTCGGCGGGGTCACCTGGGGATACTCGCTCAACGGCAGCTTCAGTAGCGTGAGGCCACCGGCGATCAGCATCAAGACAGACAGAACGACCGCGAAGATCGGGCGGTCGACGAAAAAGCGTGGAATGTTCATCGACGCGCCTCCTGTGTTTCAGCCGCGGACCGGTCGCCTTCGGCGGCTTGGCTTGGCAGCATCGAGATCATCTGCGGGGCCACCCGCATACCCGGACCTGCCAGCCCCTTCACGATGATTTTTTCACTCGGATTGAGGCCGGCTGATACGACACGCAGACCGTCGATCATGGATCCCAGTTCGACCGGACGGTACTCGGCCTTGTCCTCGGTTCCGAGAACCAGGACGTAGCGGCGTCCTTGATCGATACCGATCGCCTGATCGTCGATGAGCACAGTCTGAGCTGGTTCGGCAGTAGCAAGGCTCACCCGTGCAAAAAGGCCATGCGCCAGCCGGCCATCAGGATTCTTCACAACGGCCCGAGCGCGGATTGTCCCCGTGCTCCGGTCGACGCGGTTGCCGAGAAAATCGAATTCGCCAGCATGCGGGAAGCCGTCCTCGGTCATCAGCCCTACCTGCACCAGCAACTTGCCGGAAGCCTTTCCACTTTCGATCGCCCGCGCACGTGCGCCGAATTCGAGATAGGTGGCTTCGTCGATATCGAAATAAACATAGAGGGGGTCGGTCGAGACGATTGTGGTGAGAAGTGTCGCGGCTCCGGCATTGCCGCCGGCGACAAGATTGCCTTCGGAGACCAGAACCCGGTCGACGCGCCCAGCAATCGGAGCGGTGACCCGCGTGAAGGAAAGATCGAGTTCGGCAGCAGCCACGGCTGCCTTCGCGATTTCGACCTGCGCCTGACGCTGGCGGCGTGCTGTCTGTGCCTCGTCAAAGGTCTTACGCGATACCGTGCCTTTGGGCGCCAGCGTTTCGGCGCGCTTGAAATCGATTTCGGCCTGATCGAGAAGAACCACCGCCTGTTGAAGTTGGGCCTTGGCGGAATCCAGAGCGACCTCAAACGGCCTGGGGTCGATCTGGAACAGGAGCTGACCCGGGCGAACGAGACCACCTTCGGGAACGCTCACGACGTCGATGGCCCCGCCGACACGGGGTCGCAGTTCAAGGAATTTGGTTGCTTCGAGATGGCCGGTGAATTCCAAGGACCGCGAAACCTTGCGCGTAATGACTTCGGCAACCGACACCTGCGGGAGAGGCATTTGAGACGGCTGAGCGACGGCTTCCGACGCAGCGGTCGATGAAACAAGCGCGAGAACGCTTGCGGCATAGGGTCCGACTTCGTCGCGATACACGGCGGCGAGAGTGCCACCCGTGATGACGACGCCGGCTAGGATCAGGGCGGCGGCTTTATTGGTCATTCTCGTTCACCTTCGGAAGGGACGCGCGCTCCAGGCCAGCAGGAGAAGGCGATGGTAATTTGTTGCGAAGGTGAGGTTTCCAACGATGGAAGGGTCAAGGCCCGTAGAAAGTATTTTCCTGGGTGGTTCGAGACGCATCCATCCCGAAATGCGGCGCCAAATGGATGCCATCGCCTTCAGCATATCGCCGAGGTGCCACGTTCCCAGTACGACAGGAACGACTCAGGTTCGGCCGAGGCGGATGCGTACGTCGTGTTGCCTGTCCCGGCCGGCCCACTGGCGCGGATGCCCCGATCGACGTCGCTCTAGCCGATCTTTCCTGCCTTCAAAGTCCGCAAGGTCCGTCGCCAATTCCCGGCCCATTCGCCCGCCTCGCCCAAGCCGTGAAGGTCATCCAGCGCCAGTCCGGATACGTACCGTTGCTTCGGAACGACCGCGCGCAAGGATGAGTGGACCTGACGTTCGTAAGTTGTCTTATGGGTCCTGCTGGCGAAACCGCGCCCACTGTCTAGGCATTCAGTCAGCGAGCGACTTCACTAGCGACAACCATGCGGTCGAAAGAGCATTTCGAAGAAACCAGTGATCCTTCCTTCAGCGCCATCACCGACCGGTTCATTCGCTCCGAACCGACAGAACCATATCCGGCAATTCGGAGTGGCCTGCCCCGATGAGGTGGCCCGGTTTCAGTCTTAGTGCATGATCGGCTTTTCAGCCATCGCCTGTGCCGATGATGGAGCCGATCCACGTGGCGGAGCAGGCGAAACAATAGCCTCCAGCGCTACCCGCGGGCGGCCAGATCGACGAGGTCCGCATCAAGTGCTTTGGCAAGTCGATCAAGCACTAAGATCGAGGGGTTTCGCTTACCGCGTTCGAGGTCACTGACATAGGTCTGGTGAACGTCAGCGGCATGCGCAAGCTCTTCCTGCGAAAGGCCCCTCGCCTTGCGCAATCTTTGTAGATTGAGCCCCACTCGAATTCGCACGTCCATGCCGCAGGGACACGGACAAAGGACTAGCTATCCATAGACAATAATATATAAATCGTGGGGAAGAAGACACAGCTACTGATTTCAGGTTCGAAGCATGGATGGAGCGTCTAATCTCGCGGAACTGCCCTTAATCAACACGGGGCAGACTGGAATGGCGGGTGAGCACTTCGTAACCGGCGAGCTTCTCAGAAGAGGCTGGCTGGCCGCTATGATCAACGGCAACTCTCCCCTTCTCGACATCCTTGCTTCCAAGGGTGATCGAACAATCCAGATCCAGGTCAAGACCCGGTCGGAAGGTGCCAAGGGAGACACATCGCTGCCACAAGCGAAGTTCTCCTCCAGGATCTTCTACATCGTTGTCGACTTTGTTGGCCGCGGTGCCGATTACTACGTCATCCCTGGTGGGATGCTCGATCGCTTCTATTACCGCAGCCCCTGCGGCATCCGGGGCCGCATCCCTTACAACCGCCTCGATTCATTTAAGGACAGGTGGGACTTTCTGGAAGCGGACGTGCACGAGACAGCAAACGGGTAGAAGCGAAAATAGGCGGCCTAGTGCGACTTCGCCTGGAAGGGCTCCGCTTCCCACCACTCTGGCCAGTTTACCTTATGCGGCGTCCGGGTCACCCGAACGATCTTCTCCTGCTCTGGAACGGTCAGGCGGCGATTTCCAAAGCGACTTAGAGCCGCTTCCACGACCCACGGCTCCAACTTCCTTTCGGCTCGCAGCGTAAAGCTCTCGAGCTTTGCCGTCATCCTCAAGGCGTCTGTGGCTACCCACTTGTCTGCGGCTACAATCCAGATGACCTGTGTAGCAGCCACCGTCGGCCGAGTGTCTTCCAGCATTTGATAAAATTCACCCAACAGCTCGGACGCACCAACGTCGCCAGCCCGGCTGCGATTTTGCAAATGCAGAATGAAAGCCCATTCACCGGTCCGCGCTTCACGCTGATCGCCCTTCTTCAGCATGACCGTTCTCGATAGCACCGCGTCATAAGCTGCCGTTTGGTTGAGCCTTTTGGGCCCAGCTTTTGGGAAGTCAGACATGCTCATGTCCTTCCTCTTCCTTTGCCTTTACGATGATCCCTGCTTCTTCAAGCAGCTTTGTGTAGTTTCGCGGCCATCGGATGTTCTCGCGTTCATCCGTGAAGCGGTTCACGAACCACAGCTCGTCTCGATTTAAGCGCGCTCCCCCATGTCGATGCTTTAGGGCGGCCTGTACGGCCCATGCCTTCAGCAAGATCTCTGATCTTCCATCACCGCGCGACGTCTCAGCAGCGAGATCAAGCAGAAGAAGCGCTTCTTCAAGCTCGTTCTCAACCGGGTTTTCGCCAATGATCTGGATCCTAAACGCGGCGTCATTTGCGGCTAGCATCGACCCCTCATGTAGCCGACGTTCAATATGCGCTAGGATCATGCGCCTCGGCCGCTTCTTGCCGGAGAGCGCTGCTTGATACATCCGATAAGCGTGCTCGTATTCAGGAAGAACATCAGGCGGCAAGTCCCTTGCGGGACTCGCAAATAGTGGGTCCAAAAGGATATCCTCCAACCCACCTGAAGCTCGGTTTGCCTTTCGAGGTGCCCCGCTTGGATTGCCTGTGAAGCCTTTCTTGAAGGTTCCGTTGTTGTTGCGAGGCGCTTTCCCGCTCATCGGCTTCCTCCAACCAGGACCGGTTCTCTGCCCGTCATGGCAGACCATCGGTCGAGAGCAACATCGACATAGGCAGGATCGATGTCCAAGCCGCGAAACCGCCGTCCGACGCGGTCAGCTGCGATCAGTGTCGTTCCTGATCCAAGGAAAATATCGAGAACCAACTCACCCCGACGCGTTACGTCCATCAGCGCGTCGGCGACCATGCCGACCGGCTTGACAGTCGGATGCAGCGCTAGATCCTCCTGCCGTCCACCGACAAACGAATTCACTGAGGCGTAGTCCCATACGTTGGTCCGGTTGCGGCCATGCTTGCCAAGCTCGACGGCGTTGAAGTGAGGAGCTTTCCCGACGCGGAAAACGTAGATCAACTCGTGCTTGGAACGGTAGAGCGAGCCCATGCCGGCATTCGACTTGTTCCAAACACAGAAGTTGAGGAGCTCGCCGTAAACGCCAGCGCCGGATACCTGAACGTCCTCCATGTGACGCCAGTCCATGCAAACGAAGTGAATAGCGCCGTCGCGCGATACAGCGGCAGCAGCGCCAAGCGTGTCGTGTAAGAAGGATCGGAACTCAGCCGTGGTCATCTCACCGGAAGCCATCGCGAACTCTCGATGGCGCCCACGAGCATTCGCATGTCCGCTAATCTTGACGTTGTAAGGAGGATCAAGGAAGGCGGCATCGACCTGCGCGCCATCACCGATCACAGCTCGTAAGAAGCCCTCATCCCTGGCATCGCCACAACCCACCCGATGATCGCCGAGGATCCAGATGTCGCCAACCTTCGTGCGCGGCGTCGCACGAATGGCAGGTATTTCATCAGCGCTTGGATCGTCGACGGGGTTCAAGATCACATCGATTTCACCAGCCGAAAAGCCGGTTACTCCGAGGTCGATCTCCAGTTCGGCCAGCTCGCCAAGCTCCAGCTGAAGAAGCTCGACGTCCCAGCCCGCATTCAAAGCAATCTTGTTATCGGCCAATCGGAGTGCGCGAACTTGCGTCTCGGAAAGATCGGACAAAACGATGATCGGAACGCTTGCCAGCGCCATTTGCTTGGCCGCAAGCAGCCTTCCATGGCCAGCAATGACGTTGAGGTGCTGATCAACCAAGATCGGATTGGCAAAGCCAAACTCGGAAATTGACGCGACGATCTGCTTTAGCTGCTGCTTGGAGTGCGTTCGCGCATTGCGCGGATCGGGCTTCAGGACCGAAGGCGCCAGATACTCGACCTTAAGACTAGGCCGATGAAATTCTTCAGCTTGAACCATTTCGAAACCCCGCAACGAGACGACTCTGACAAGTTGCAGCGGTCAGCGCCGTTTTAGGAAGGGTTCCTGCTTTACCTATTATCGGGCCCGTTTGAACTTTTCAAGCGCCTGTTTATCCCATTCACGGAAGAGCCGTTAAGTCATTGACCGGTCTGCAAGAACGGCCTCTGCTGGTTAGAATTGGTGGCTGAAGCGCCTGTTATCGCGCAAAAACGCATTTTTGCGCCAATCTCGCCTTCAAATGAGCTGAGACGCGTTCGCCATGGACTGGCCACACCACCATCCGGCTCCTATCCCTGCCAGTTTCCATTCCCGCCACTTTGCTTCGTGTCTTCCGAGGTTTGGCCTCTCCGAGACTGAGATAGTGGCAGCCTCCGGGCTTGTCTCGCAGAGCATGCGGCCGCCATGCAGTGTATATCCGCGCGGCTCGGATGCGGCTCTGATGCCCTGACCTCAATGAAAACAACATGCTGACGCCCGGCCGTTGAACGGGCCGGGCGTTTCGGTTTGCAAAGATCAGGTTGTCAGTGCGCCTTCATCTCGCTGACGATCTGCTGCGCGGAAAGCGACGATGAATAATAGGTCGGCCAGTTGGTCACTTCCTCCAGGAGAGCAGCCCGGTCATTGCCCCAGTAGATGTGGAAATGATCGGTCCTCTCCTGCGCGATCTTGTGATCGCTGAATTGGATGAACTGCGGTGCCTCGGCATCGCCTTCCGTTTTCTTGAAGATGAAGCGGACACCCCGATTACCCTTCTTGTAGGTCAGGATTTCATAGCCGTCATAGGTGTATTCGCCCTTCATCGGCTTGCCTTCCTTGTAGAAGGTGACCGTCTCGCCTTCGATCGTGATGCGCTCGACGTCGGTCCTATAGCCGGTCTCGTACTCAGCACGGATCTCCTCGACGCTTGCGGCACCAGCCTCCGCCTTGTGCGCCCAGACCGGATCGAGCGTGCCATCCCGCAGGTAAGGGTAAACGGACTGCCAGTCACCGGCATAATCGGAAAGCGGACGATCCGTGATCTGGCTGTCTTCGAAGTAGCCCTTGTAGATCTGCGGGTCACCATGACTATGGGCATGGTCGTGTCCCGCCTGATCATGGCCGTGGCCTGCGTGCCCCTCACCTTCGTGAACCTTGCCGCTGCCGCCGACGACTGCGATGTTGTAGGGCATACCCTCAACCTTGATCGTGCCGACTTCCTTCAGGTCGGTTTTGCCAATCCGGCGCACGAGCCCAGCCTTTGGGTCGCTCATCACGATTTCGTCGCCGGCCATGGCGATACGCGGGCGTGGATCGTTCCAGTGGCCGTCCATTGAATGAGGCTCGGTCACCTTCGCACTGTTGGCGATCTTGCCATCAAGCACATCGACCTGATGCAGCGTGCCATCCTCCGTCAGAACGTAGCCGAAGCGCGCATTGGCGGGGTCGAGCGCAAAATCAACGCGGCGGAAGGGCAGTTCGATATACCGGAAGTGCGGCTCGTCCACGGGATCAACAACCACCAGGCCCTTGGCGCCATAGTCGCCCAGGAAAACCTGCATGCTCTTGGCGCCCAGCAGTGTGCCGGTCTTCTCGCCGCTTGGCAGGTCACTTGGATAGTTCAGCAGTTCGAACGCGGGGCCATCGCTGCCGGCTGTCGCCGTCAGGATGCCTTCCTCGCAGCCGGCTGCAAGGTAAGCGCCGGAGAAGGCCTCGCCATGAATGCCGGTGCAGGTGGCAACGTCGCCCACCGGCGTGCCATCTTCCTGCACGGTCTGCATGCCAACGCGCTTGGGCGCGGCATCCCCCTCCACGGGCGCATCGGATGCGACCGTGGTGACCCAATGCTTGCCGATCGGAGCCGCAAAGCCGTGATGGGCCCGCGCCTGCGGCAAACGGTTCGATTCTAGCTCGCCATGCGAGAGTTCGTGCGCATCCACGACTTCGGCATAACCACCCCTGTCGAAATTGATCACCACCTTGCCGTCATGATCGATGACGTGGAAGGGACGTGGCCCAGTTAACGGTTCGCTGATTGCGGCGGGATCGGAGATCTCGATGTCGGCATGATCGCCATGCGCATTGAGCGACACACCGCTGTTGAAGAACTGAACGGAATCGTTGTCGGATTGTACGGCGACAACTGCGGCGCCTTCATCGACGGGAACCAGCTTGGTTTGTCCCCTTGTTTCGAAAGTCCAGCGCTTCTGCGGCTCGAGAAGATCGAATGCCGTGACCCTTGGATCAGCATGATCGCCGACGAAAACGCGGTAAAGCGTGACGTTCTCGCTGGCATGGTCATTGTCTTGTGCCAGCGCATAGCCTGACATCAAAAGCACGATCCCCGTCGTGCAGGCGAGCTTCCGCAACATAGTCTCTCTCCTTGTTGTGGTGGTTGTTCAGAAAAGCTTGGCGCGGTGCCGCGAAGCAGGCTTGGGGCGCAGCAATCAATTCGTCGTGAGCGCGGCCAGTATGGTGCGGGTGTTCTCGCGCATCATCTCGATGTAGGTGGCAGCAGGTCCGCCATTGGACGACAGCGCATCGGAGTAAAGCGTGCCACCCAGGCTCAAACCCGCTTCGGACGCGATCTGCTCCACCAGCCGTGAGTCAGCGATGTTTTCGGCAAAGACGGCAGTTGCGCGCTTCTGACGGATCTCGCGGATCAGCGAAGCGACGTCGGCCGCCGACGCTTCGGAACTGGTGGACACGCCCTGCGGCGCAAGAAAGGTCACGCCATAATCCCGCTCGAAGTAGCGGAAGGCATTGTGGCCAACCACGGCAACCCGCCGGGCTTGGGGAAGCTCGCCAATCGCCAGCCTGATCTCCTTGTCGAGGCTGATGAGTTGCTCCTGGTACGCAGCCGCGTTGCCTTGGTACTCAGCACATCCGGCTTGATCCGCCGTGCAGAAGGCGTCCGCAATGTTGCGCACATAGACCAGCGCATTCTTTACCGATTGCCAGGCATGCGGATCATTGGGCATGGCGTGGAACACGGCTTCGCCGCCAATGAAGTGGTAATGCCCGCCGTTCGGATCGTTGAGAATGTCGGCGCCATCCGTCAGCACGGTCACCGGTGCCGTCGTCCCGCTCGCCTCCACCAGCCGTTCCATAAAGCCTTCCAGCGAAAGCCCGTTGACCAGCACGACATCGGCGCGCGCAAGAGCCATCGCATCTGCTGGCCGAGGTTCATAAACGTGCGCGTCGCTGTCCCGCCCAACCAGCGTCCTGAGTTCGATCCGGTCGCCGCCGACGACCTTGGCGAAATCGCCGATGATGGAGAAGGTCGCAACTACGCCGAGTTTCTCCTCAGCCTCTGCGCCAGCGCAGACGCTGGCAGCGGCCATGAAGCAGAGGGCGGCAAGACAGTGTTTCATGGCAAGGCTCCGTGGCAGTTGGGGACGCGCCTGCCCCTGACGAGGGGCTTGTCCCCGGCGCGCTCCGTCGGTCAGCTGCGTATGTTATGTTATCACATTCGTCAATATGAATGTTATACCTTTACATCGCTGATAGGGTCCGGTCCGCTTGCGTCGCATTCAGGTATATGGGACCTTGCCGCCCTCGCCTGCCGGTTCTTTGTCGGCTGAGCCGGGGCGGGACCTTGCCAGAGCGCCTTGCTTCACCGAGAAAGAGTTCGCCTTGCCGCGCAACCGTCGTGCCAGCGCCGCGCCCCAGCGAGGGAGGATCTCGAGTGGCAACAGACAAGAAGGAGATGGTGCGATCGCTGATCTGGGCGAAGGAACTCGGGGAGCCTGAACTGGAGATTGCCGCCAAGGGCTTGTCGGAGCGCTTCTACCCGAAGAACAGTTATATCTGCCATCGCGGGGATCGCCTGGACAGTTGGACAGGCGTCGTCACCGGGCTCGTCAAGATGAGCGCGGTCTCGCTTTCGGGAAAGGCGACGACCTTTGTGGGCGTTGGCGCCGGAGGGTGGCTGGGCGAAGGGTCCATGCTCAAGAACGAGGAGCGCAAATACGACCTCGTCGCCCTGCGTGACACCCGGCTTCTCATGATGAACAAGGCGACCTTCATGGCGCTGTGTGAAAACAGCGTCGGCTTCAACCGCTTCCTTGTACGCCAACTGAACGAAAGACTCGGTCAGTTCGTCGCCATCACCGAACATGATCGTTCGTTCGACGCCAAGGCCCGCGTTGCGCGCAATCTTTCGTGGCTTTGCAATCCGGTCTTGAGCCCGCAGGTGGGCGGCGTGCTGGAGATCACCCAGGAAGAAGTCGGGCTGCTGGCCGGCATATCGCGGCAGGTCGCGAACCGCTGCCTAAAGGAACTCGCCGATGAGGGCCTAATCGACCTGCAGCCCGGCGCGATACGCCCGCTCGACCTGGAGGCCCTGTCGAACTACGGCTCTGGATGAGAAATGCGCGCACACGCGCTGCGGATTGAAAAGACAACAAGCCGGTTTGTCTGTCAAGGCGCCGGTTGATCCAAGACAGCATTTGGGGAATTCTCCAAACCCAAGAAGAGGACAAACTCTTCGGGAGGAACGGACGCAACGTCGTTCGAGGAGGATTGGAATTGGCGCAAGCTCAACCCTTGCCCGATACGTTTCCGAAATATCTTCTGCGCAATGCGGAGATGTTCGGATCGCGTGCGGCCATGCGGCACAAGGACCGCGGCATCTGGCAAAGCTGGACCTGGAGCCAGCAGCGCGATCAGATCCGCGATTTCGCGATCGGATTGACCCGGCTCGGTTTGCAGAAGGGCGACCGTGTCGCCATTGTCGGCGCCAACCGGCCGCGGCTTTACTGGGCTGTTTGCGCTGTGCAGTCGGTCGGCGGCGTTCCGGTGCCCGTTTATGCCGATGCCGTGGCCGAAGAGCTTTCCTATGTTCTGACCCATGCCGGCGTGCGGTTTGCGGTGGTGCAGGATCAGGAGCAAGTCGACAAGCTGCAAAGCTTCATCGAACAGCTGACCGTCCTGACTGCCATCATCTATGATGAGCCCCGGGGCTTGCGGGATTATGACAAGCACATGCTGCACGATTATGCGGACGTGCAGGAGATGGGTCGCAGCGCCCAGCACGCCGACAAGCAACTCGCCACCCGTTGGGAACAGGACATACGCGCCGGTTCCGGCGAAGACATCTCCATCATGCTCTACACGTCCGGCACCACCGGTCGCTCCAAGGGCGTGATGCTGAAGGCGAAGAACGCGGTGAAGGCGGCGCAGGATACGGTCGCATTCGACAAGCTTTCAGAGAAAGACAGCGTGCTCGCCTATCTGCCGCTTGCCTGGGTGGGTGATCACTACCTGAATTATGCGCAGGGCTATGTCGCTGGCTTCTGCGTCGCCTGCCCAGAAAGTGGGCAAACCATCACGCAGGATCTTCGCGAACTGGCGCCCACATTTTACTTTGCGCCGCCACGCGTTTTTGAAGGGCTGCTGACGTCCATCACCATCCGCATGGAAGATGCGGGGCGCTTCAAGCAGCGCATCTACAAGCACTATATCGAGGTCGCGCGGAAACACGGCGAAGCGATCCTCGAGGGTCGTCCTGTGCCGGCTTCGGCACGGGTCTCGTATGCGCTGGGTGAGATCCTGGTTTATGGTCCGCTCAAGAACGTGCTTGGCCTTTCCAACATCCGCGTGGCCTACACCGCGGGCGAAGCGATCGGCTCGGATCTGTTTTCCTTTTTCCGCTCGCTCGGCGTGAACCTGAAGCAGCTTTACGGCCAGACCGAAGCCTTCCTTTATGTAACCTGCCAGAAGGACGGTGAGGTTCGCTCCGACACCGTTGGACCGCCTGCGCCCAACGTCGACATCCGCATTTCCGAGGATGGCGAAGTGCAGTTCCGCTCACCGGGAATGTTCTCGGGCTATTATCTGGAAGAAGAAAAAACCGCCGAAACGCTGACGGAAGACGGCTACGTCAAGACAGGTGATGCGGGTTTCTTCGACACGGACGGCCAGCTCAAGATCATCGACCGCGCAAAGGACGTCGGCAAGCTGTCGAGCGGGGCGCTGTTTGCGCCCAAATACCTCGAAAACATGCTGAAATTCTTCCCCAACATCAAGGAAGCGGTGGCGTTCGGAAACGGTCGCGACTTTGCGTCGGCTTTCATCAACATCGACCTGCAGGCAGTTGGTAACTGGGCCGAGCGCAACAACATCGCCTACGCGTCCTACCAGGAACTCGCCGGGCATCCCCTGGTCTACAAGATGATTGCCGCCAATGTGGAAGACACCAACCGGCGGCTGGCCGCCGAGCCGATGATGGCGGCCGCCCAGATCAAGCGCTTCCTGATCCTCCACAAGGAACTCGATGCCGATGACGGCGAGTTGACCCGCACGCAAAAGGTGCGCCGCGCCTTTGTCGCCGAACGCTACGCCCCCCTGATCAACGCTCTCTATGAAGGCGTCAGCGAGAAGTATGTCGAGACGGAGGTGACCTACGAAGACGGTCGCAAGGGGCGGATCGCTGCTACCGTGAAGATCGTCGATGCGCCTGTGTTCAAAGCGGCCGAGCCTGTGAAGGAGGCAGCGGAATGAACGCGCGCCCCGATCATTCCGTGCTGGCCGACCAGGAGGGCTCCGCCAGGGATGACCTCCTGATGGACGTCCGCAACGTTTCGCTATCCTTCGGCGGCGTGAAGGCGATCACCGACATTTCCTTTGATGTCCGGCAGGGCGAGATCCGCGCGATCATCGGACCCAACGGCGCCGGCAAGACCTCGATGCTCAACGTCATCAACGGCTTCTACACGCCGCAGGTCGGCACGATCACCTTCCGCGGGGTGGAGCGTCGTTCGATGAAGCCGCACGACGCGGTGCGCCAGGGCATTGCGCGGACCTTCCAGAACGTCGCCTTGTTCAAGGGCATGTCGACCTTGGACAACATCATGGCCGGGCGCTCCGTGCTGATGAAGCGCAATATCGTCTGGCAGATGCTGTGGCGCGGCCCCGCCTTGCGCGAAGAAATCGAACATCGCGAAAAGGTTGAGGAGATCATCGACTTTCTGGAAATTGAGCACATCCGCCGCACGCCTGTGGGCAAGCTGCCTTATGGTCTCCAGAAGCGGGTCGAACTTGGCCGCGCCTTGGCGATGGAACCCTCGCTTCTTCTTCTGGATGAGCCAATGGCTGGCATGAACCTTGAAGAAAAAGAGGACATGAGCCGCTTCATCCTCGACGTGAACCAGCAGCGCGGCACCACCATCGCCTTGATCGAGCATGACATGGGCGTGGTGATGGACTTATCCGACCGCGTGGTCGTGCTCGATTACGGCAAGAAGATCGCTGACGGACCGCCTGACGAGGTCAAGAACAGCCAAGCGGTGATCGACGCCTATCTCGGCGTGCCGCACTGATCCGGTTGGGGAGGACCGAACATGAGTTACTTGCATTCGATCTTCGTGGCGCCTTTCGCCGACATGGCCGACGCGCCGGATTTCTTTCTCCAGGTGGTCTGGGAAGGGCTGGTGTCCGGCGTTCTATACGCACTGATCGCGCTCGGTTTCGTGCTGATCTACAAGTCGTCGCGCATCTTCAACTTCGCGCAGGGCATCATGGTGGTGTTTGCCGCCCTGACCCTGGTCGGGCTGCATGAAAACGGCGTGCCCGCCCTGCTCGCGGTACCTTTGACGCTGCTTGTGATGTTTGTGCTCGCCGTCGGGATCGAGCGCGCCGTTCTGCGCCCGTTGGTCAATCAGCCCGACATCATCCTGTTCATGGCAACCATCGGCATCACCCTGTTCCTGATCGGACTGGGCGAAACCATCTTCGGCGGCGCCAACAAGGTGATGATCACCGAACAGCTGGGAATCCCCACCGGCTCCTGGGTGGTTGAACCTTTCGGGGGCTTCGTGTCGGTCGAGCAGAAGGACGTGACCGCCGTAGTTGGCGCCGTGCTTCTGGTGATTGCACTGCTGGTTTTCCTCAACAAGTCGAAGATGGGCCGCGCCATTCGCGCGCTGGGCGACGATCACCAGGCCGCTTTGTCGGTCGGCATTTCCCTCTCCACGATCTGGGTGCTCGTCTGGTTCATCTCGGGCATCATCGCGCTGGCCACCGGCATCGTTTGGGGCGCGCGGGCCGGCGTGTCGTTTGCGCTGGAGGTCATCGCGCTGAAGGCTTTGCCGGTTCTCATGCTGGGCGGTCTTGAAAGCGTCACCGGTGCCATCGTCGGCGGCCTGGCCATCGGCATCCTCGAAAAGGTCTTCGAGATCTATTGGGGGCAGCCGCTGCTTGGCGGCAACACCGAAGCCTGGTTCGCCTACATGCTGGCGCTCCTGGTGCTTCTTGTGCGGCCGCAGGGCCTTTTCGGCGAAAAGATCATCGAGCGGGTTTGATCCATGTTTTACCGCATTGCCGGCCAATACAAGACGAGCTACGGGGCGGACTACGCGCTCTTCCCGATCAAGCAGGACGCGTGGCTGCTCGCCCTGATCCTTGTGTTTGCATTCGTGGTTTTTCCGCTGACGGCAAGCGACTTCATGTTTCGTGCGCTGCTGATCCCCGTGCTGATCTATGCATTGGCAGCGCTGGGTTTGAACATCCTCACAGGCTATGCGGGCCAGCTGTCGCTGGGCACCGGAGCGTTCATGGGCGTCGGCGCTTATGCTTGCTACAAGCTGATCACGATCTTTCCCGAGATGAACATCATCGGCGCGATCGTTCTGTCCGGCTTCTTTTCAGCGGCAGCCGGCGTCGCGTTCGGCCTCCCCTCTCTCAGGATCAAGGGTTTCTATCTCGCGATCGCGACACTTGCCGCGCAATTCTTCCTGCTGTGGCTGTTCCAGAAATGGGCCTGGCTCTACAACTACAACGCGTCCGGCGCGATCCAGGTGCCCAACACACAGCTGTTCGGCGTCACGATCACGGGCGCTCAGGCGCCGGTTCTCGCGCAGTACTTCTTCGTTCTGATCACCGTCTGCATCTTGACCGCCTTCGCGATCAACATCACGCGCGGCCGCATCGGGCGCACCTGGAAGGCCGTGCGCGACATGGACATCGCCGCGGAGCTCGTTGGCATCAACCTCATGAAGGCCAAGCTGTCGGCCTTCTTTGTGTCGAGCTACATCGTCGGCATCGCCGGAGCCTTGTTTGTGTTCTTGTGGCGCGGTGCCGCCGAAGCGGACCTATTCGACATCCAGCTTTCGTTTCGCGTCCTGTTTATCGCCATCATCGGCGGCCTGGGCTCGATCCTCGGCAATTATCTTGGCGCATTGCTGATCGTGGCGCTGCCGGTGATCATCGGCACCGTACCTGCCGCGGTCGGCCTGCCGATCTCGTCCGCCATGGTCGAGCATCTCAACACAATGATCATTGGCGCGCTGATCATCGGCTTTCTCATCCTGGAGCCCCATGGGCTCGCAAGGTTGTGGGCCCTGATGCGCGAAAAGCTGATTATCTGGCCATTCCCGCACTGAGGAGGATGCAGTGCGGGCAACTTGAAGTCTGAGAACGCCCGGCAAGGGCAAGAAGTGGAGGAAAACATGAAAATGACGTTCAAGACGGCACTGCTGTCGACGATCCTTGCTGCAGGGCTCGCCATGCCAGCCTTTGCACAGGAAGTCCTGAAGCTGCCCAACATGTCCTATCGCACCGGCCCGTTTGCAGCGACGGGAACGCCGCACATGAACGGTCAGCGAGACTACATGACCATGCTGAACGAGCGCGACGGCGGCATCGGCGGCGTCCGCGTCGCCTTTGATGAATGCGAAACCGGCTACAACACCGAAAAAGGTGTTGAGTGCTATGAAAAGTCGAAGGCCGAAGGCGCTTTGGTGACGCAGCCCTGGTCCACCGGCATCACCCTGCAGGTTCTGCCGCGCACCAATGTTGACGCGATTCCGATGTACGCGCCGGGCTATGGCTTCTCGGCCATGCAGGACGGCAAGACGTTCAAATGGGCGTTCAACCCGCCGACATCTTATTGGGACGGCGCCTCGATGATCATGAACGCCATCTCCGATGGAGATCTCGCGAACCTCAAGGGCAAGAAGGTGGCCTTCCTTCATCTCGACCACCCCTACGGCAAGGAGCCGCTGCCGCTTCTAGAAAAGCTTGCGGCCGACCACGGCTTCGAACTGCTGCCGATCCCCGTCGGCTTGAGCGAGATGCAGAATCAATCGGCGCAGTGGCTGCAGATCCGCCGCGAACGCCCGGACTTCGTGGTGATGTGGGGCTGGGGCGCGATGAACGCCGGTGCGATCACCGAAGCGGTCAAGACGCGCTACCCGATGGACCAGTTCGTCAGCGTCTGGTGGGGCGCCCATGAGCCCGACCTCAAGCTGGTCGGCGAAGAGGGCAAGGGCTACCGCGCGCTCAGCTGGAACTTCGCTGATCCCAACGCGAAGCTCATGCAGGACGTGAAGAAGCACGTGGTGGATGCGGGCAAGTCGCAGCTCAACCAAGGCGCGGGCGAGTTCGAAAGCACGCCCTATCAGCGTGGCATCCTGATGTCGGTGATCCTCGCAGAAGCCGTAAAGGCGGCTCAGGAGCATGCTGGCACAAAGATGATCAACCGCGAACAGCTGCGTTGGGGCCTCGAAAACGTCAAGCTCGACGAAGCCACCCTCGAAGAGCTGGGTGCAACCGGCATGATGGCGCCGTTCTCCATGAGCTGCAGCAATCACACCGGCCATGCGGGCGCCTGGATGGTGGAATGGGACGGCACCAAGTTCAACAAGGTGTCCGATCTGCTCAGCGCCGACCGCGCGGTGATCGACCCGCTGGTCGAGAAGGCAGCGGCGGACTACGCGGCGGCCAATCAGCCCTGGCAGATGAACGAAGAGTGCACGCAGTAAGCGCGTGAGCCGGCGGCGGCGCGGGCGATCCGTGCCGCCGCCGCATCTTCCAACTGTTTGGTGAAGCCATGATCCCGAACCCCGCCCCTGCAACACAGACCGTGGAACCGATCCTTTCGGTCAACAACATCGAGGTGATCTATGATCACGTGATCCTCGTTCTGAAGGGTGTTTCCTTGACCGTGCCGCGCGGCGGTATCAC
Source organism: Tianweitania sediminis (assembly GCF_017813335.1). Taxonomy (GTDB): domain Bacteria; phylum Pseudomonadota; class Alphaproteobacteria; order Rhizobiales; family Rhizobiaceae; genus Tianweitania; species Tianweitania sediminis. Next base: position 25,369 of record NZ_JAGIYY010000013.1, read on the forward strand.
GGCCATTCTCGGTGCCAATGGGGCCGGCAAGACCACGACATTGAAGGCCATCTCCAACCTGCTTCATGCCGAGCGCGGCGAAGTGACCAAGGGCTCCATCGTTTTCGATGGGGAGGAAGTGCAGGCGCTTTCCTCCAATCTCCTGGTGCGGCGAGGCTGCATCCAGGTCATGGAAGGTCGGCACTGCTTCGGCCACCTTTCGGTGGAAGACAACCTGATGACGGGCGCGTTCACCCGGAAAGATGGCGCGGCGGCCATCAAGGCTGACCTTGACCTCGTTTATGACTATTTCCCGCGCTTGAAAGTGCGCCGCACCAGCCAGGCCGGATACACATCCGGCGGCGAACAGCAGATGACGGCAATCGGCCGGGCGCTGATGTCACGGCCCAAGATGATCCTGCTCGACGAGCCCTCCATGGGTCTGGCCCCGCAGCTGGTGGAAGAAATCTTTGAGATCGTGAAGAAGCTCAATGACGAGCAGGGGGTGTCCTTCCTGCTGGCCGAACAGAACACCAATGTCGCGCTGCGCTACGCCAAATACGGCTACATCCTGGAGTCCGGCCGCGTGGTGCTCGATGGCGAAGCCGCGGCGCTGCGCGAAAACGACGACGTGAAGGAATTCTACCTCGGCGTTGGCGGGGAAGGCCGCAAATCGTTTCGCGACGTGAAGCACTACAAGCGCCGAAAACGCTGGCTGTCGTGAACCCGCGCTTCAAAGGACTGCTTGCATGACTGATCAACTCAACGGCGGAACCGACGCAGCCGACGACCACGCGCTGTTCGACGCCTTGCGGAAGCAGGTCGCACGCGCAATCGGAGGTCAGCCGTTCTGGGCTGAACGACTGGCCGGAATCAACCCGGAGATGCTCCAGAACCGTGATGCGCTGGGTAGCGTGCCGGTGCTGCGCAAGTCCGACCTTGCAGCCCTGCAGGCGCAAACACCGCCTTTTGGCGGCCTGACCGCAACGCCCGCTGGTGACCTGGCGCGGCTCTTCATGTCGCCCGGACCGATCTTTGATCCAGAAGGGCATGGCAGGGATTGGTGGGGTGGCGCGCTCGCTTTGGCTGCCGCGGGTGTGGAGAAGGGCGACATCGCGCTCAACACCTTTTCCTACCACCTGACGCCTGCCGGCGCGATGTTTGAAACCGCGGCGCATGCGCTCGGCTGCGCAGTGATTCCCGCAGGGCCCGGCAACACGGCCGACCAGTTGGTTGCCATCGGCCAGTTTCGGCCAACCGTCTATGTCGGCACGCCGGACTTCCTGAAGATCCTGCTCGACAAGGCTGCGGAAGCTGAAATCGATACGAACTCATTCCGCTGTGCCATTGTGTCCGGGGCGGCCCTGCCACCGTCCCTGCGTGCGGATCTGCAAGGCCGTGGCCTCAAGGTTGTGCAGTGCTATGGCACCGCCGATCTCGGCATCGTCGCCTACGAGGACGGTGGTGAAGGCATGGCGGTCAACGACGGCGTGATCCTGGAAATCGTCCGGCCCGGCACGGGCGAGCCGCTGCCGGATGGCGACGTCGGCGAGATCGTCGTGACGCGGCTCAACCGCGACTATCCATTGATCCGCTTCGCCACCGGCGACATGTCACGCACCCTGCCAGCCGGTGCCGACAAGCGCCGGCGCATCGCCGGCTGGATGGGACGCGCTGACCAGGCAACCAAGGTCAAGGGCATGTTCGTGAGGCCCGAACAGATCGCCGTTCTTCGCAAGCGCCTTGGTGTGGATGGCGCCCTGCGCCTCGTGGTGACCCGACACGCGGAACAGGACAGCATGGTCCTGAAGATAGAGCATCATGACGCCCAGCTTGCTGGAGAGGCCAGCGACAAGCTGATGGAAATCACCAAGTTGAAGGGACAAGTGGAAATCGTTCCGCCGGGTTCGCTACCGAAGGACGGCAAGGTTATTTCCGACGAACGCTGAGGCCCTGCCCTGCTATCGTGCCTGCTTCGCCTTCAAGCGGTACCATCCCGCCAACAAGAACGGGGTCAGGTACATCGGGATCTGGAAACAGCCGATAAACAAAAGAAGATCGTCCGCGGTGGACGGCGGCAAGACGCTGAGAAACAGGGCCAGGTTTCGATTTCCGGCGACAATGCCCACCGCGGGGGCGGCATCCGGATCCCGCCTGGCCATCATCGTGCTCGCAGCAAGCTGAAGCGGCACGTTCAAAGCGAAGGCGGCCATGAGCGCTGCCCCAAGCGCAAGGGGGTTGTCCAGCAGCGCAGGTCCGATTGCGGACATCAGCCCGATCACCACCAGCCCCATCAAGAGCGCGGCGAGAGCGTCCATGGTGACGAAGGCTGGCTCGCTTCGCTGAACGATTTTGAAGTGGCGAAGCGCAAGGGCAGCGCCACCAACCACGGCGATCAGCGCCAGAAGCTGGAGCGCCGCACGGCCCACTGCCAGCGGGCTGCCAAACGCTGGCATGACGAAGAACACGGGGAGCACCGTCAACGGCAACAAAGCGGTGCCTATCACCAGCTGGCGCAGTGCCGGTGCCGGATTGCCGCCAACCATCAACGCGAGGTTCGGGCTGCCGGTGATCGGCGCTGCGGCCAGGGCTAAGACTGCGCCTGTTGCCAGGGGGTGGGCCAGCACACCGGCCGCGGCAAACAAGGCCGCCGCCGCAAGCGGCAGCACGAGTTGCAGAACAAGGGTGAGGCCGATCGCGCGGTGCAAGCCTTTCAACCCGGCTGCGAGACCTTCCGGTCCCAAGCGCAACACGGCCAGAAAAAGCAGGCCCAGGATCATGGGCGCGATCAGGGGCCGCAGAACCGCCGCCAATCCCGGCAGCAGAATCCCCGCGATCAGCCCGGCAACAAGCAGCAGCCGCCCGTTGCGCGCAAGGAAGGCAAGAACCGACACGCCCTACAAGGGCGCCGCCGCGCGGGCAGCCTGGTCATAAACCCCGGACACGGCACGCAGCATCGCCGCAAGCTGCGACATCTCCGCTGGATGATGCCCGAGTTGCCGAACCGCCTGCACCACCAGCGCTTCGCGAACCTCGCCGTAGCGTTGGCACAGTCGGGCCCCCTTTTGCGTGATGGCGACCGTTTTTTCCTTGCCGGTGCGGCCCGACGTCACGAGGCCCTGCTCCACAAGCTTCTTGATCGCGTAATTGGCTAGATGCGTGTCGCCGATGTTGAGCATGAGGCAGATGTCGGCAAGGGTTTTCGGCCGGTCCCGGTGGTTCACGAGATGCACGATCAGCACCTCGAGCGGCGACATGGCAGGCCCGCCTGCGGCCGTCATGCAGCGCACGATCCAGCGCTGAAATGCGTTGTTGGCCATGGTCAGCGCGAACTCGACTTCGGACAACGCCGGCAGACTGGACTTGGCCAAATGAGCCGAGGAAACAATCGGCCCCACCGAGGCCACGGTCAGTTGCTCATCATCGTGCTTGGAAGCCATAGGGCAATACCCGGAAAAACCGTGAGAATAGCGGTGGCAAGCACCAGCAGGAGAAAGAACGGCAGGGCGTAATACGCGATCTGGAAGATGTTGCGTCCAGTGATCGACTGGATCACGAACAGGTTAAAGCCCACCGGCGGCGTGATCTGGCTCATTTCCACGACAAGCACAAGGAAGATGCCGAACCAGATGGGGTCGATGCCTGCTGCGAGCACCATCGGCAGGATCACCGAAGTCGTCAGCACCACGATGGAAATGCCGTCGAGGAAGCAGCCGATGACGATAAAGAACACCATCAGCACCGCGAGCAACGCATATTGGGAAAAGCCCTGTTCGCCGATCCAGGATGCCAGCGTCCGCGGGATGCCGGTGAACCCCATCGCCACCGTCAGGAACGAGGCCCCGGCCAGGATAAAGGCGATCATGCAGCTTGTGATGGCCGCGCCCCGCAACGACGTCACGAAGCCCTCCCGGTCCAGACCGCCGCTAAAGCCCGCGATGGCCATGGCACCGGCAACGCCGATCACGGCCGCCTCCGTGGGAGACGCAAAGCCGGCATAGATGGAGCCGATCACTGCCACGATCAAAAGCAGCGTCGGGAGGAGGAGCTTCAGCGCCTCGAAGCGCTCTTTCCAGGTCGGCGCCGGTTCGGGTTCGGGCATGCGCCCCTTGTTGAGCAGCGCCCAGATCATGATGTAGCCGCTGAACAGAACGGCCAGCAGAATGCCCGGACCGATCCCGGCCAGAAACAAGCGCGCGATGCTCTGTTCGGTTGCCGCGCCATAAACGATCATGATGATCGAGGGCGGGATCAAAAAGCCGAACGTGCCGGAGCCGGCAAGGGTGCCGATCGCGATCCGCGGGTCATAGCCGCGACGCTGGAGTTCCGGCAGCGACATCTGTCCGACCGTTGCGGTTGTTGCCGCAGACGAACCGGACACGCAGGCAAACAGGCCGCAACCGAAAACATTCACATGCAGGAGACGCCCGGGCAATCGGCGGGTGAAGGGAGCAAGTCCTTCAAACATGTCGGACGACAGGCGCGAGCGGAACAGGATTTCGCCCATCCAGATGAACATGGGCAGTGCGGTCAGGTCCCAGCTGTTCATGGAGCCCCAGACCCGGCGGGCAAACACGGATGCAACAGGGGCGGAGGTGGCAACCTCCATGGCAACAAGCCCGACGGCCAGCAGCGCGAAGCCAACCCAAAGCCCGGCCAAGAGCAGCCCGAAAAGAACAACAACGAGAACAAGGGAAAGAACGCCGATCTCCATGTCAGTGCCCTCCCGTACCCGCTTCGCGCGTGCGCTCCACATGCCGGAACGCCGGCTCCCCGCTGCGCAGCAGCGCAACAAGTTCGTCTAAAAGGGCCACGGCAAAGATCACGACCCCGAGCGACATGATCGCCTGCGGCACCCAAAGAGGAATGGCGATGATCCCGTAAGACACCGAGCCGCGCTGAAAAGAAGCGATCGCCTGAACCCCAAGCGCCCAGGCGGCGAAGGCGGCCAGGCTTAGCGCCACAAGAAGCACAAGGCCCGTGGCGACCTTGTCTCCGACCGGACCAAGAAAGCGCAGAAGCAGCGTCACCCGCACATGCCCGGCGGCGCGCAGAGCAGCAGGAAGCGCCAGAAACGCGGAGGCCACGAACAAAAAGGCTCCGATCTCCGCAAGCGACGGAATGATGAAGCCGTAGCGGGGCCAGCCAAGCATCACCAGAAGGCTGTCAACAACGCGCGCCAGAACCTGGATGAAGACAAAAATGGCGATGAGGATCATCGACAGGCAAGCGCCCAGAAGGGCGACGCCATAAAGAGCATCGAGTGCCTTGCGCATGGAGAATGGATCCCGAAGCAGAAACGGGCGGGTTTGGCACCCGCCCGTTGTTTGCTTTACTGGTTGCGGTAGGCTTGGACCACGGACTTGCCGGTTTCTCCGGCCGACGCTTCCCATTCCTGCGTCATCGTTTCGCCGATTTCCGCCAGCTTCGCCGACAGCGCCTCCGAAGGCTCGGAGATCGTCATCCCGCCTTCCTTGAGCTCGGCGATCTTGGCGGACGTTTCATCGCGCGACATCTGCCAGCCGCGTTCTTCTGCAGCGGCAGCAGCTTCCTGGATCGCTGTGCGTTCTTCGTCGCTCAACGCTTCGAAGGCTTCTGTGTTGACCACAACAATGTTCTTCGGGAGCCAGGCCTGAGTGTCGATGTAGTGCGACGTGAAATCCCAGGCCTTTGCATTGGCACCGGTGGATGGCGAGGTGATCATGGCTTCCACGCGACCGGTGGAGAACGCGGTCGGAACGTCGGTTTCCTCGACCTGGGTCGGCGTTGCGCCGAGCAGCTGGGCAAGCCGTTCCGTCGCAACGTTGTAGGCACGGAAGTTCAGGCCCTGCATCTGGGCGGGATCGGTGACCTCCTTGCGCAGGTAAAGGCTCTGCCCCGGCCACGGAACCGCATAAAGCACCGTCAGGCCCTGTTCGGCGAGCTTCGCCGAAACGGCTTCACGCGACGCCTTCCAGAGCTTTTCTGCTTCTTCATAGGAGGAAGCCAGGAACGGAATGGAGTCGAGCGCGAAGATCGGATCTTCGTTGGCGAGGCGCGACAGGAGGAATTCCCCGATCGGCACCAGGCCGTCGCGCACGGCATCGCGGATTTCGGCATGACCGAACAGCGAATTGGCGGAATGCACGGTGATCGTCAGGTTGCCGTTTGTTGCTTCGCTCACATCCTGGGCGAACTGCTTGATGTTCTGCGTATGGAAGATGCCGTCGCCATAAGGTGTCGGCATGTCCCAGTTGGTTTGAGCGAAAGCCGATGTGGTGACGATCGTGGCCAGGGCAGCGCCCATAACAGCGGCGCGGTGGAAGATCTTCATGGTGAAATCCCTCTTTCCAGTTTCGAACCTTGTTGTTCAGTCCGTGGCGTGTTGACGCCGTTCCCTGAGCGTCAAACTGAACCTTGACGTCTCGTTTGCATTTCGTCAACAATTTGTCAGCGTCTGAAACAGACAACACGGCGCAAAGGCGCAATCGGGAGAGCGGATATGGCGGGAACTCAGCAGTCGTCGGCGGCTTTATGGGATTTCTGGATCGACCGCGGCGGCACGTTCACCGATGTGATCGGCCGTGCGCCGGACGGGTCGCTGCATCCGCTGAAGCTGCTGTCCGAAAATGCCGAAGCCTATGAGGACGCGGCGATCGAAGGCATTCGCCGGCTGGTCGGCGCTCAGTCCAGTGCCGACTTGCCCAATGCGTCGATCGGCACCGTGCGCATGGGAACGACCGTCGCCACAAATGCGCTGCTCGAGCGCAAGGGCGAAAGGACTCTGCTTCTGATCACACGCGGCTTCCGCGACCAGCTGCGCATCGCTTATCAGGCGCGGCCAGACATCTTTGCCAAGGAGATCGTCCTTCCCGAACAGCTTTATGAGCGTGTCGAGGAAGTGAACGAGCGCCTGATGGCGGACGGCTCTGTGGAGCGCGCGATCGAGTTGGACAGCCTGCGCCCCGCGCTTGAACAAGCGAAGGCTGACGGCATCGGTGCGGTGGCGATCGTGCTGATGCATTCCTGGCAGAACCCGGCGCATGAAGCAGCACTCGCCGAGCTCGTACGCGCAGTCGGCTTCGAGCAGGTGTCGGTGAGCCATGAGGTTTCGCCGCTAATCAAGCTGGTTGGACGTGGCGACACGGCCGTGGTGGACGCCTACCTTTCGCCGATCCTCGGCCGCTATGTTTCGCGCGTGGCGCGCATTCTCGGCGCAACGCCTGCGGGCGAGCCGGGGCCGACCCTCCAGTTCATGATGTCGTCAGGCGGCCTCACCGCCGCTGACCGTTTCCGCGGCAAGGACGCGATCCTGTCCGGCCCGGCGGGCGGCGTGGTCGGCATGGTGCGCACGGCCGAGCAGGCTGGCTTCGAGCGCGTGATCGGCTTTGATATGGGGGGCACCTCCACCGACGTCGCCCACTCGGCCGGCGAATACGAACGCGCCTTCGATACGGAAGTGGCAGGCGTGCGCATCCGCGCGCCGATGATGCGCATTCACACGGTGGCGGCAGGTGGTGGCTCGATCCTTCATGCCGAGCCTGGCCGCTTCCGCGTGGGTCCGGATTCGGCCGGCGCCCACCCAGGGCCTGCCTGCTATCGTCGCGGCGGTCCGCTGACTGTGACCGATGCGAATGTCATGCTCGGCAAGCTCAATCCCGAGTTCTTCCCGGCAATCTTCGGCCCGAACCAGGACCAGCCGCTGGACCGCGAAAAGGTTGCGGCGAAGTTCGCTGAAATTGCGGAAACGGTCGGCGAAGGCCGTTCGGCCGAACAGGTGGCGGAAGGCTTCCTGAAGATTGCCGTGGAAAACATGGCGAACGCCATCAAGAAGATCTCTGTCCAGCGCGGTTATGACGTCACGCGCTATCTGCTGAACTCCTTTGGCGGCGCAGGCGGACAACATGCCTGCCTCGTGGCCGACGCGCTCGGGATGGAGCACATCCTGATGCACCCGATGTCCGGGCTGCTTTCAGCCTATGGCATGGGTCTCGCCACAGTTACCGCCAGCCGTCAGCAGGGTCTGATGCAGCCGCTGGCGGAAGAAAGCCGGGCGGCGATGACGTCGCTCCAGGACGAGTTGACCGCATCCGTGCTGCGCGAACTCGCCGAACAAGGGCTGCCGCGAGAGGCGCTCGACACCCGCACGAAGCTGCACCTGCGTTATGCAGGCACGGACACCACGCTCGACGTCACCTTCGACGGCGATATGGCGGCGGTGCGTGAGACCTTCGAAGCCATGCACAAAGCGCAGTTCGGCTTCACCACGCCGGACAAGCCGGTCACAATCGAAGCTGTTGAAGTGGAAGGCTGGCAGCGCAACACGGATGCGATGGCGGAGCAGGCTGGCGAAGCGGCAAGTCGGGACGCCTCCACCGATCGGACCGTCGATATCTACTCAGGCGGCGAATGGCGCAAGGCGGGTGTTTACCGCCGCGAAGGGATGCAGGCGGGCGACACCGTGCGTGGCCCTGCCCTGATCATCGAACCCAACCAGACGATCGTGGTGGAACCGGGCTGGACAGCCAAGCTGACATCAGCCGACAACATCGTCCTGAACCGTCACGAGAAGATGGCGCGCACGCAGGCGATCGGCACCAAACAGGCCGATCCCATCCTGCTGGAAGTGTTCAACAACCTGTTCATGAACATCGCCGAACAGATGGGGGTGGCGCTGCAAAACACGGCCCACTCCGTCAACATCAAGGAGCGGCTCGACTTCTCCTGCGCCGTGTTCGACCAGACTGGGGCACTGGTTGCCAACGCGCCGCACATGCCGGTTCATCTCGGCTCCATGGATCGCTCTGTGGAAACGATCATCCGCCTCAACGAAGGAGCGATCCGCCCGGGCGACGTTTTCGCGCTCAACGCGCCTTATAATGGCGGCACGCACCTGCCGGACATCACGGTGGTGAGCCCTGTTTTCGACGACACCGGCAAGGAGATCCTGTTCTGGGTGGCGTCGCGCGGCCACCATGCCGATGTCGGCGGAACGGCACCGGGCTCCATGACCCCGCTCGCCACCACCGTGGACGAGGAAGGCGTGCTGATCGACAATTTCCGCCTCGTTGCGGAGGGCCAGTTCCGGGAAAAGGAACTGCACGCGCTCCTGACGGATCACCTCTACCCCGCCCGCAATCCCTATCAGAACATCGCGGACCTGAAGGCGCAGATTGCCGCCAACGAGCGCGGCGCGGCCGAGCTTCGCCGCATGGTGGACGAGTTCGGGCTTGAAGTCGTTCAGGCCTATATGAGCCATGTGCAGGACAATGCGGCGGAAGAAGTCGCGCGCCTCGTCGGTCGCCTGGAGGATGCGGAATACAGCTACCCAACCGACACCGGCCAAGTGATCAAGGTCAAGATCAGCGTGGATCGCGAAGCACGCACGGCGACGGTCGATTTCACCGGCACCTCGGATGCAATCGAAAACAACTTCAACGCGCCCGAACCGGTGGCCCGTGCCGCCGTGCTCTACTGCTTCCGCGTGATGGTAGAAGCGCCGATCCCGATGAATGCCGGCTGCCTGAGGCCGATCCACATCATCATTCCCGAAGGCTCGATGCTGAAGCCGGCTTATCCGCGCGCGGTGGTAGCGGGCAATGTGGAAACGTCGCAGCACGTGACCAACGCGATCTTCGGAGCACTGGGCGCTATCGCAAACAGCCAGGGGACGATGAACAATCTGACCTTCGGCAACAATGAATACCAGTATTACGAAACGATCTGCTCGGGCTCCCCGGCAGGCACGATGAACAACGGGCGCGGCTTTGCCGGCACTTCGGGCGTGCATGTTCACATGACGAATTCACGCCTCACGGATCCGGAAATCTTGGAAATGCGTTTTCCTGTGGTGGTGGAGAATTTTGGCTTGCGCCAGAGTTCGGGTGGCAAGGGCAAGTTCGCAGCCGGCGATGGCACGACCCGTACGCTGCGCTTCTTGACCGACATGGATTGCGCCATCCTGTCTTCGCATCGCAGCGTCCCTCCACGGGGTCTCGCCGGCGGGGGCGATGGGGAACTCGGCCGCACCGAGGTGCGTCGCCTCGATGGCCGGACCGAAATCCTCAAGGGCTGTGATCAGACGACGCTCCAAGCCGGTGAAGCCGTAACGGTGATTACGCCGACCGCCGGTGGCTACGGCGAAGCCTGACGCCAGACCGCAAGGTCAGCAGCGCGGCGAAGCCTTCATGCCGCGCACCATGCCCGTGACGATGGGGTCGTAGCGCTTCTTTTCCGATCTGCTGTAGTCGATCAGGAAAAAGGCCACTCCGTCGCCACAGGAGCGAATGGCTCGCACATAGCGGATCTGGTTGCCCTGAACGGCTGAATAGCTTGCCCAATCGCGGGTGGTCCTTTCGTAGGTGATATCCCACCCACCGCGTTCGTCCTGCTTCTGGCGGTTGCGGACGAGGGATGCGAAGCCCTGCCCGTCCAGCCTTTCTCCCCACACCGCCAGGATGCCGCCTCCGGCGTTCTGGAAAATACGGGAATTGCCGGCTTCGGGTCGCATGGCAAGTTCGTAGCCAGGAGGAACGGGCACGGAATAGCCAAAGGCGCGGTCACGAAGCACGTGCCATTCCTGTGCCATTGCCGGCGCAGTCATTAAGAGTGCGAGAAGAAGCGCCCGCACCATGATTCAGCTCTCGGCCTTCATTGTCTTGGCGAGCTTCATCAGCGTTTCGCGATCGGAACCGTGCTGCGCCACTAGTTCCTTGGCCTGTGATGGCGAAAGGTCGGTATTCTCGACAAGGTGCTTCACGGCAGCCTCGCGGTCGCTGTCCGGGTGAGTCCACGCATTCGGAGTTTCGGCCATGGGGATCTCCTTTGAAGGAGAACCGATTGCTGCCGTCTGTGTTCCAGGCGCGCTCCAAGAATGCTGCAACCGCATCCGGCTTTTCGGGTCATGGAAGGGAACATCGCGCCGCAGCGGCTGTTTGTGTAGCAGCCTGACAGCGGGCACCAAGAAGGAGACTCTCCCATGAATTTCGTCAAAACCGCCACTGCGGCTGCAGTGATTTTCGCCATGGCGCCTTTCGCCTACGCACAGTCGCCAATGACGCCGCAGGAATTCGCCACGATGGCGGCAAGCTCGGACATGCTGGAAATCCAGTCGAGCGAACTTGCGCTGCAAAAGGCGCAGAACGCAGAAGTCAAAGAATTCGCCCAAATGATGATCAATGATCACACCAAAGCGTCTCAGGAACTGAAGGCCGCTGCGTCTCAGGACGGCGTGACCGTGCCTGCCGAAATGCTGCCGAAGCATGCCGAGCAGGTTCAGGCGCTCAACGGTGCAAGTGCTGCCGAGTTCGACGAAGCCTACATGGACGCCCAAGTGGCAGCGCATGAGGAAGCCCTGAACCTGATGCAGACCTATGCGCAGAACGGTGAAGGCGCCACGAAGGCGCATGCCGCAAAAACCGCGCCGGTGATCGAAATGCACCTTGAACATGCAAAAAAGCTTGACGGCAGCCTGTAACTAGCTGCTTCCGGCTTGCGAACAACGGCTCGGTGCCCCGCATCGGGCCGTTGTTGTGCTGAAAGGGACGTCTCGAGTCTTATTATCTGGAAGGTTGGCTATCGAGCTCGCTGGACGGCGTTGCCGCCAAAGACGCCTCTCGCGACCGTGTGCGTCCAACCTTCGACAACACGATCACCGGCAGAATGCCGATCGCCACGATAAGCAGGGCCGCTACCGAGGCTTCTTCATAGGTCCCGCGCGCGGCTTCGCCATAAAGATGTGTTGCCAGCGTTTCGAAGTTCAACGGCCGCAGAAGCAGCGTTGCCGGCAGTTCCTTCATGCAATCCACGAAAACAAGCAGTCCGGCCGATACGAGGGCCGGTCTGGTCAACGGAAGATGCACGGTGCGGAACACGCCCGCTTGTGTTTGTCCCAGCATGCGCGCGGCTTGATCAAGCGAGGCGGGAATGCGCGCCATGCCGGCTTCCATGCCGCCCGTGGCGATCCCCATGAAGCGTGCCGTATAGGCCAGGATCAGTGCCGTCCCCGAGCCCAGAAGCACGAGCCCGACCGACGATCCGAAAAGGTCGGCGCTGACGCGTGCCACGGATCTGTCGAACAAGCCGATCGGCACGAGCAGCCCAAGCGCCAGCACAGTGCCCGGCACCGCATAGCCGAGCGTGGAGGCGCGGGCGGCGACGCTTGTCACCCGACCTGGCTGGGAACGTTGCGAACAGGCCAGAAAGCATCCGCAGCCCAGGATAAAGGCCGTCGCCAAAGCAGAGATGGAGACCGTGTTCACGATCTCCGACCAAATCCTCGGAGAAATTCCCGCGAACTGATAGCGTCCGAAGGCCTCGACCAACAGGTATGCCGCCGGCGCGACGAAGCCGAGCAGAACGGGAACGAGGCAAAACAGGCAGGCGGCGAAGCCTGGCAGGCCGCGAAGCGGGGTCGGCACCAGGGCGCGGGGGCGCTGGGCGCCGGCAGCATAGCGCTGGTTGCGGCGCGAATAGCGCTCAAGAAGGATCAGGAGCACCACGATCACCAGCATGGCGAGGGCGATTTGGGCGGCGGCCGGCAGATCATTACGCGTAACCCAGGTCGTATAAATGGACACGGTGAGCGTTTTGACGCCCAGGAACTCCGAGGCGCCGATGTCATTCAGCGTTTCCATCAGCGCCAAGCTCAACCCGATCGCGATCGCGGGACGCGCCAAGGGAAGGGCCACACGAAAGAACACGGCACGTTGGTCCGTGCCGAGGGTGCGCGACACCTCAACCACATTGGCAGCCTGGGTGAGAAACATGGCGCGCGTGGTGAGGTATACGTAGGGATAAAGAACCAGCCCAAGCAGGAGGATGCAGGCCCAGATTGAGCGGATGTCGGGCAAGCGGAATTCGCGTGGGCTTTGATAGCCGAGCACGTCGCGGATCAGGCCCTGCACCGCACCCACAGGATGCAGGATGTCGAGATACGCGTAGGCAACGATGTAGGTTGGCACAGCAAGGGGCAGAAGCAGTGCCCAATCAAGGATGCTGCGCCCGGGAAAATCGTAGGCGCTGACCAGCCAGGCAGTGGTTGTTCCGATCACGGCCACAACCAAGCCGACACCCACCAGAAGGATCAGGGTCTGGTGAAGCGCGCTCGGCAGCACATGCGTGAACATATGCGGCCACAACCCCTCGCTGCCCTGTGAGGCGATCGTCACGAGTGCAGCGATCGGCAGGCAGGCGAAAGCGCCCACAACCGCCGCGCCTAAACGCCAACGCGTTCCGACGGGGCGGCGAAAGCGCCAATTTTCGCTGAGGGTGGCTACTTCGGTCATCGAAGCGTTCAGCGGCGCCCGGGGCAACGAGCGCCGCGAGTGTGTCAGTTGTCAAAGCCGACCTTTTCCACCAGTTCGCTCGCCTTCTTGCGATGAGCGGCGACTTCGGTGAGGTTGACCTCGTCGATCTTGAGGTCGCCGAACTCGCCGACGAGCGGGGCAACGGCCGCATCCGCGTTCACCGGATACTCGAAATTGGCCTCGGCATAGATCTTCTGCGCTTCGTCAGACACGAGATATTCCAGCAGCGCGACCGCTTCTTCCTTGTTCGGCGCATGACGGGCAACGGCAGCTCCGGAAATGTTCACATGCGTGCCGCCGTTTTCGAAGGTCGGCAGGATCATCTTGATCGCCTTGGCCCATTCCTCCTGTTCCGGGCCGCCCTTGCCGCTGCGCATCAGGCCGACATAGTAGGAGTTCGCGACGCCGAGGTCGCAGATGCCGCCCATGATGTCGCGTGCCACGTCCCGGTCGCCGCCGCCAGCTTTGCGTGCAAGGTTCTCCTTCAGACCGGTGAGCCAGGTTTCCGCAGCGTCCTCGCCGTTCTTGGCGATGAAGGCTGCGATGAGAGCAACATTGTAGGGATGCTGGCCCGCGCGGATGCAAAGCTTTCCCTTCCACTTGGGGTCGCTGAGATCCTCATAGGTGATGGCGGACACATCCAGGTCCTTTGCAGCATAGACCGCGCGTGCCCGCATCGACAGCGCGTACCAGTGTCCATTTGGATCACGGAGCGCGGCCGGGATCGTGCTGTTCAGCGTATCGGAGGAAACAGGCTGCGTGAGACCTTTTTCCACCAGATCAACGAGGTTGCCGGCGTCCACGGTCATCAACAGGTCCGCGGGCGACTGGTCGCCTTCCGAAGCGACGCGCTCAGCCAAACCGTCCTTCAGGAAGATCGTATTGACCTTGGTCCCGGTAGAGGCGGTGAAGGCATCGAGCAGCGGCTGGACGAGCCCGGGCTCACGCGTGGTGTAAAGATTCAACTCGGCGGCACCGACGCTCGGCACGCCAGCGAACACAGCGATGGCTGAGCCGATCAGGATCTGTTTCAGGTTCACGCGTTGTCCTCCCTTGCTTGTGGATCAGGTGGAGCGAAAGCACTCCAGGCCAAATGGAGGGACAACATAGTTGATGAGAACAGTCAAGTTAGCTTCGCGTGACGCGATCTCAGGCGCTGGCGGGAAACACAAGCACCCGCTGCGGATCAGCGCTGAGGCCGATCTCCTGCCCCGCCGAGACAATGAGCCTGGCGCTAGACCGCACCACGAGGGGCGGGAGATGAGCAGCAACCGTGACACGGACTTGCTCCACCTCGCCACGGAGCTCATGGTCGAGAACCGTTGCTTGCGCACCCTGCCCTTGCGGCCGCAGTTGCAGATCCCGTGGTCGAACGTAGACCAGGCCGTCCTGCCCTTCTGACACGCCGGCAGCGGGAAAGCGGCCAAGCGGCGTGTCCACGAAACCGTTTCTGCAGCGGCCGGGCAGCTTGTTAAAGGCACTGAAGAATTCTGCGGCATAAGCGGAGTTGGGACGGTCGTAGAGCTCCGCGCCTGTTCCGCTCTGTTCGACGTGGCCACGGCGCATCAGAACCACGCGATCACCAGCTGAAAGAGCTTCTTCCGGATCATGCGTCACCATGATCACCGTCGTGCCGAGTTCCCGCAGCAACCCAAGCGTTTCCAAGCGGACCGCATCGCGCAGATCGCGGTCCAGATTGGAAAACGGCTCGTCCATCAGCAGAAGATCGGGCCGCGGCGCGAGGGCGCGGGCAAGCGCCACGCGCTGTTGTTCGCCCCCGGAAAGCATGTGCGGGAAGCGGTTGACGAGATGATGGATCCGCAATCGGCCGACGATCTCATCACTCCGCTTGTGAGCTTCCTTTCGCTCGAGGGAGCGTAATCCGAACAGCACATTGTCCGTGACGCTGAGATGGGGAAACAGCGCATAATCCTGGAACATGAACCCGACGCGGCGGTGCTCAGGTTCGACATGGATGCCCTTCCCTGACACGACGTGCCCATTGATCAGCGCGGCGCCGGCGTCTGGCCGATCAAGCCCGGCGATCACCCGTAGAAGCGTGGACTTCCCGCAGCCGGAATGACCGGCGAGGCAGACGATCTGTCCCCGCGCCACCTCGAGTGAAACATCTTGCAGTGCGGCAACCAGGGCGAAGCGGCGCGTCACCGCGCGAAGTTCGAGATGAGGAGATGGGCTTCGCATTGGCAGGCTCTTTTCGCAGCCGCCGTTTATAAGCATCAGGGCGAAGCCGGCAAGCGACCGACAGGGCAGCAGTCGCCGTCAGGCCGGTTCGTTCCGCCTCAATGTCTCAGCGAAAAGCTGGCGTAGCTGAGGCTTCAGAATCTTGCCGGCCGGATTGCGCGGCATCTCATCGAGCATAAGGTAGCGGACGGGGCGCTTGAAGGCCGCGATGCGATGGGTGAGAAACGCGTTCAGTTCCTCGTGTCCGGCTGTTGCGCCCTCGCGCAACACCACGACGGCACCGGGTTCCTCCCCGAGCGTCGGGTGAGGCAGTGCCAGCAAAGCGGCGTCCACGACGTCTGGATGCGCATAAAGCGCGTCCTCCACTTCCACGCAGTAGATGTTTTCGCCACCGCGGATGATCATGTCCTTCAAGCGATCGCGGATATAAACGAAGCCGTCTTCATCGAGGAATGCCAGGTCTCCCGTGCGCAACCACCCGTCGTCGAACGTCGCGGCGTCGGCATCCGGCTTGTTCCAGTAGCCAGGAATGACCATGGGGCCGCGCACCTGCAGTTCGCCGACCGTGTTCGGTCCAACCGTTGCGTCCGCGTCGCGGATCCGCACCTCGCAAACCGGCAGTGGAAGGCCGCAACTTGTCGGATGGGCGTAGTAGTCCTCGCCCATGACATGGGTGAAGGTAGCGGTCGTTTCCGTCATGCCCCAGCCGGTGGCAACACCGAGCCCCATCGGCAGCTCGGCTTCAAGCCGACGAACCAACTCGGCCGCGGCAGGTGCGCCTCCATAAGAGACGACTTGCAGCGAGGACAGATCGTAGCGGCTGCGGGCGGGGTGATCGAGGATGCGCCAAGCAACGGTCGGCACGCCGCCGATGGTTGTAACGCGCTCCCGCTCGATCAAGCCGAGCGCTTCTTCCTCGTCGAAACGACGGGTCAACACGAGCCGTGTGCCGCGATGAAGGGCTGTGAGCATCGTCGCCGAACAGCCGGTCACATGAAACAATGGTATCGAAAGAAGGCTGACCTTCTGCGGAGCGTTGGGCGGCGGAACCGGGATGGCGTCCCCACGGCGCAGAAAGGATCGCGCCTGGCTGAACGGATGGGCCATGACATTGGAACACAGATTACGGTGCGTGTTCACCGCGCCCTTGGGCCGGCCTGTGGTGCCTGATGTGTAGAAGATGGTGGCAGGATCGTCCGGCGCGAGGGGGACGGTCGGCATCGCTTCATCCGGCAGGGCATGCCAGGTTTCTGGGGTGCCGATCACGCTTTCCAGGGTGCGTGCGCTTCCGCGCGAAGCTTCACCGCCGCGCGCAACAAGGATGTCGATTGCCTGCGGGATCTCATTGGCAGCTTCCAGGATGCGCTCGAGCCTCTCGCCATCGCAGACAACGAGCTTTGCACCGGAGTCACTTAGCCCGTGCGAAAGCTCGCTGCTGCTCCACCAGGCATTCAGCGGCACGGCCAACGCCCCGCACAACTGCGCGGCAAAAAAGGCGGTGATCCATTCCGGCATGTTGCGCATGACAATCGCAATCCGGTCGCCTATTTCGACGCCGAGATCAACGAAATGGTGCGACAAGACAATCGAGGCGCGGGCGAAAGCTTCAAACGTCACCCGCTCCTCTTCGTGCACAAGGAAAGTCTTTTCCCCGAACGAGCGGCCAATAAGAAGCAGGTCGCGCAGCGTGGGAGGCGCGTTCTTCCACACCCGGGTCGGCTGACCGCGGATAATGATCTCCTCCATCTCGAACTCGCTTCCCGGCGCACAAAGCCGCTGCTGCGCTTCTGCAAGCGAGATGGCCGGGTATCCAGGCTTCGTCATAAGGGTGTCTCCCTTGCCGCTCAGGCTTTGCCGCCGCTAGGCGACCAGCCGCCCGCCATCGGCGACCAGCGTCTGCCCCGTCACGAAGGCCGCAGCTTGCGAGGCCAGAAACACAACCACGCCTGCAATGTCGTCCGGCTCCCCGATCCGCCGCAACGGCGTCGCGGCGTTGGACGCTTCAAGCTTGGCCTCATCGTCCCACAAGGCGCGTGCGAAATCCGTTTTCACCAGACCGGGCGCGATGCAGTTCACGCGAATATTTTGCGGGCCCAGTTCCGCGGCAAGGTTGCGCGCCAACTGCATGTCGGCCGCTTTGGAAACGCCGTAAGCACCGATGTTCGGCGAGGCATAAAGACCCGCCACCGAGGAAACGATCACCACCGAGCCGCCGCCGCGCTTCTCCATGTCGGGCGCGCACAAACTGATCAGAGCGTTGTTGGCGATGACATTGTTTTCGAGGATCTTGCGGAACTGGTCGTCGGAAATGCCGGACATGGGGCCATAATAGGGATTCGAAGCCGCATTGCAGACGAGGATGTCGATTGGTCCTAACTGCCGCCGCGCCTCCGCAACCAGGTTCTCCAGTTCGCCGCGCGAGGAGATGCTGGCGGGAATGGAAACGGCTTTGCCGCCGGAACGATTGATCTCCTCGGCAACCTCATCGCACGGCTCCTTCTTGCGCGACGAGATCACTACGGAAGCGCCCGCTTCAGCCAACCGCATGGCGCTTGCCTTGCCGATCCCGCGGGAGGATCCGGTGACAATGGCAACCTTGCCGCTCAAGTCGAACAAAGACATCAGCCATCCTCCCCAGGTCGTGCCGCTCGTTGCAACAGCCTATCGGCGCGAAAGGCAAAAGCAACCCGTTTCTTCGAAAAACAAGGATGACAGCTGACGGAAGCCATATAAAATAAGGGACGAACACACATCCTGGACCATACCGATCATCGGGAGGAGCTGCCTAATGCGCAACGCTGTACTTGTTTCCACTGCTCGCACGCCGATTGGAAAGGCGTATCGCGGCGCCTTCAACGACACACAGGCGCAAACTTTGGGCGGGCACGTCATCGCCGAAGCGGTGCGGCGGGCGGGCGTCGATCCAGCAGAGGTCGGCGATGTCCTGATGGGCGCGGCACTGCAGCAGGGTTCGTCCGGCGGCAACATCGCCCGACAATGCGCAATGGCTGCGGGCCTGCCCACCACGGTCGCCGGCATGAGCCTTGACCGGCAGTGTGCCTCGGGCCTGATGGGGATCGCCACGGCCGCGAGGTCGATCATCCTGGACGGCATGGACGTGGCGGTCGGCGGCGGCCTCGAGTCCGTTTCGCTCGTCCAGAACGACAAGATGAACAGATATCGCGCGAGCGATCCGACGATCCGCGAACGCTTGCCGGCGCTCTACATGTCCATGCTCGAAACAGCGGAAGTGGTTGCCGACCGATATGGCATTTCGCGTGAGCGCCAGGACGAGTACGCCCTGCAATCCCAGCAGCGCACCGCAAAAGCACAGGCTGAAGGCCGCTTCGACAAGGAGATCGCGCCGCTCGAAACCGAGATGGTGGTGACGGACAAGGCGACTGGCGAAACGAGCCGCAAGCGCGTTCGGCTGACGCAGGATGAGGGCAATCGCGCCGATACCACCCTGGAAGGACTGCAGTCGCTGAAGCCCGTCTTCAAGGATGGGCAGAAGATCGTAGAAGGAAAATTCATAACGGCGGGAAATGCTTCCCAACTTTCGGATGGCGCATCCGCGTCGGTGCTGATGGAAGAAAAGGAAGCGGAACGACGCGGGCTCGAACCGCTTGGCCGCTATTGCGGCGTGGCCGTTGCCGGCTGCGAGCCGGACGAGATGGGCATCGGGCCGGTTTACGCCGTTCCCAAACTCCTGAAGCAGCATGGTCTTTCGGTCGACGACATCGATCTTTGGGAACTGAACGAAGCCTTCGCCGTGCAGGTGCTTTATTGCCGGGACCGGCTTGGCATCGACAACGACAAGCTTAACGTGTCTGGCGGCGCGATCTCGATCGGTCACCCCTACGGCATGTCAGGCGCCCGCATGACGGGGCATGCGCTGATCGAAGGAAAGCGGCGCGGCGCCAAGCGCGTGGTGGTTATGATGTGCGTCGGCGGCGGCATGGGCGCGGCCGGTCTTTTCGAGATTCTGTAAGAACCAAAACGGGCGCCACTCTCAGGCGCCCGCCTTTTCCGCAAAGCTCAAGGCTCGCTCAGCCAGCGGGCGAACGCGTCGCGCCATCGTTTGGGCCTCCGCACTCGCCGCCGTGCCGTCGCGCACGCGGCCTGCAATGCCCTGGAGGATCGCCGCAAGGCGAAACATGTTGTAAGCGAGATACCAGTCGAGCACCGGCGGGTTTTCGCGCCCCGTGGCGGCATTGTAGCGCGCAAACAGCTCTTCGGCAGAGGGGATCCCAAGGGACTCAAGATCCAGGCCAGCGAGACCGCTGCGCCCGTCGGCATCCATGAACCAGTTCATCAGGAAATAGGTGATGTCGGCCAGCGGATCACCGAGCGTCGACAGTTCCCAGTCGAGAACCGCTTTGACCTGAGTCGCATCGGCCGAGAAGATGAGGTTGTCCAGCCGATAATCACCGTGCACAACGGAGTTCCGCCCCTCTTCGGGCGGAATGCTACGCGGAAGAAAAGCAAGGAGCCGATCCATCTCGGCAATGGGCTCGGTTTCCGATGCGCGGTATTGCTTGCACCAGCGCGCGATCTGGCGTTCAAAGTAGTTCCCGGGACGACCATAATCGCCGAGGCCGATGACTTCAGGATCAAAGGAGTGCAGCCGCGCCAAGGTGTCGATCTCGGCCTCGAAGATGGAACGCCGCTGCTCCCTGGGAACCTGCGGCAGGCGCGCATCCCAGAATACCCGCCCTTCCACCATTTCCATGACGTAGAAGGCTGCGCCAATGACGGTGTCATCTTCGCAAAGGCTGTAGGCGCGCGCGACTGGGAAGCCGACGCCGCCCAAGGCTGAGATCACCTTGAACTCGCGATCAACCGCATGGGCGGAGGGCAACAGGGTTCCGAACGGCTTGCGTCGGAGAACATAAGAGCGGCCGGGCGTATCCAGACGATAGGTCGGGTTCGACTGGCCGCCCTTGAACTGGAAGATAGTCAGCGGCCCGCTATAGCCTTCGACATGTTCCCCGAGCCAGGCGGCAAGCTTGGCTTCATCCAGCCGATGGCGCTCTTCCACCGGCTTCACGCCGGAAAAGGCATCCCCGGCGCTCGCTGCGGAGCCGGCGCTTGCCGCTCCCATCAATGCGCCACCTTGTACCGCCCGAGTTCAAGCCGGGCGATGGCGCGATTGTGCACTTCGTCCGGACCGTCCACGAGCCGCATGGTGCGGATGTTGGCATACATCTTGGCAAGACCGAAATCATCGGAAACGCCGCCACCACCATGCGCCTGAATGGCGTCATCGATGACCTTCAGCGCAACCCGCGGGCCGGCGACCTTGATCATGGCGATCTCGAGCTGGGCTTCCTTGTTGCCCACCTTGTCCATCATATCCGCGGCCTTTAAGCAAAGAAGGCGCGTCATTTCGATGTCGATCCGCGCTTCGGCGATGCGCTGCTGCCAGATCGACTGCTCGGCGATGGGCCGGCCGAACGCCACGCGGGACAAGAGCCTGCGCGCCATCTTTTCCAGCGCCACCTCCGCCGCACCAAGGGTGCGCATGCAGTGGTGGATGCGGCCAGGTCCGAGCCGTCCCTGCGCGACTTCAAAGCCGCGGCCTTCGCCAAGGATCACGTTGGAAGTTGGGACGCGAACATTGTCGAGGATCACCTCGCCATGGCCATGCGGGGCATCGTCATAGCCGAACACCGGCAACATGCGCTTCACCGTCACGCCGGGTGTGTCCATAGGCACCAGGATCTGCGTTTGCTGGCTGTGGCGCGGCGCATCCGGGTTGGTCTTGCCCATCACGATGGCAATCTTGCAGCGCGGGTCGCCTACACCCGAGGACCACCATTTGCGGCCGTTGATCACGTAGTCGTCGCCGTCGCGTCGGATCTCGGTCTGGATGTTGGTTGCGTCGGAGGAAGCAACCTCAGGCTCCGTCATAAGAAAGGCAGAGCGGATTTCGCCGGCCATCAGCGGCTTCAGCCACTGGGTTTTCTGGTCCTCGGTCCCGTAGCGATGGAAGACCTCCATGTTGCCGGTGTCCGGCGCTGAACAGTTGAAGACCTCCGACGACCAGGCAATGCGGCCCATCTCCTCGGCGCAGAGCGCATATTGAAGGTTCGTGAGGCCGGCTCCGTGGTACTCCTCGGTGTCGTGATGCGGTGACGGCGGCAGGAACAGGTTCCACAACCCTTCCGCGCGGGCTTTTTCCTTAAGCCTTTCGATCACCGGAATAATCTGCCAGCGATCGGTCCCGAATCCGGCCATTTCCTCGTAGTAATGCGGCACCGCCGGCTCGACATGCTGCTGGATGAAAGCGCGAACTCGGGACTGATAGTGGCGCTCGGTCTCGGTGAGCGTGAAGTCCATGTGGTCTTCCTTCCATTTTCCTGACGGCTAGCGCCGTGGCCCTCAAGGGCGGAGAAGCCCCGTGAAAAGGGGACGAACATAAGCGCGGGTGGCGGCCTCCACGTCATCGGTGGGTATCCAGCGATGAAGTTCGGCCGCGGAGTTGGAAATCGAATACAGGAGCTGCCCGGCGATGCGCGCATCCAGCGTGCGGATCGATCCGTCGGCGATGCCATCGGAGATGATGCCGGCAAAGCGCTCCATCAGGCGGTTCATCTGCGCCACGCGCCTTGGGCGCATGGGTTCGGGCATGGCGGCAAGCGCTGCAATGCGCAGGAGCGGACCCTGCGGCGAAAGCTGGAAGCGCGTCAGTGCGGCGACCGCACCCGATGCGCGCGACCATCCGTCCGGAACGGTGTCGATAGCAATGCTTTGAACATTTCGAATTAACCCGAAGGTCCGCTCGAAGCAGTCGTCGACCAGCTCGTCCTTGTGTTCGTTGTGATGGTAGAAGGAGCCCTTCGTAACCGAAAGCCGGGCGGAGATCTTGTCTACGGAGGCACCGCGATAACCGTGCTCGTTGATCAGAAACGTCGCGGCGCGCAAAAAGCGTTCCCGCGAGCTGTCCCCTTCCGCTTCCAGGCGCTTGCGAAGGGCCGGCAGCTCAGGCGGTGCGAACTTTGCTTCCGCGCTCCCCATCCCGTTGAGCAGGATGTCGGCCAGACGCGTGGCAACGCGGGGATAATCTTCGAGGTCGTAGCGCTGGGCCCAGTTCTGCGCACTGTGCACCACGGACACGAGCAGATGCGTCCGCGCGTTGAGATCCTGGCGCTCCAGGACGGGAGCCCCTTCAGCGGACAGCAAGCGCCGGATCTGCCGGAACATGTCGGTGTAGGTTTGAAACACCGCGCTTGAATGCGGCTCTTCCAGGGATCGGAGATCGTTGGATGAAAGCAGCTCCGCGCGCAGTCCGGAAGCGATTTCTCCAAGCACGGTGAAGTAAAGCGCAAGGAACTGCTTCACACGCTCCTCGGCGGTTTCCCTTTCCGCGGCCGCAAGCGCGGCTTCGCTGATCGTTTCGATCGTGCGCAGGAAACAGGCGGCGGCGAGGTCTTCCTTTTTGCGGTAATAGTAGCTGATGGAGTTGGTTACGAGGCCGACTTGCGCCGCCACGTCCGAAAGGGTCGTACCCTTCACGCCCCGCTGGTTGAAAAGCCCGGCGGCCGCGCCAAGGATCAGCTCGCGCTTTTCCCCGAAACGTCGGGTTTGGCGAAGGGCGTCCGCTGATCCATGCATCGTGCGTGTTCTCGTTTCGCGCTCCGCTCCACTTGCAAGCGGAGCGCGAAATGCGGTTCTTGATTACTGGCTGGCTGCCTCGATTGGCATGATCTCACCATCCTGTACATAGCCGACGACGATGCGGGCATTCGTGCCGCCCTTCTCGTCAACGCTGTCGATGCTGGCCGGATTACGCTCGCTTGGCAGCGATCCATAGGCTTCGCTGAGCTTGGCGTGGATCGCCTTTGGATCTTCCACCGTGCCGGCGAGCTTCATGGCCTCGGCCACAGCATTGAGCGCCGTGTACATGTAGGAGGTTTCCGAGCCCGGCGTTTTGCCGTTGTTTTCGGCCTTGAAGCGCTCCACGAAAGCCTTGGCGCCTTCCCGCGTATCGGACGAGAGCGGCATCACGCCAATGGCGCCGTTGAGCTGCGACATGTCGTTGATCACGCGGTTGATCTCGTCCAGCTTGGCCTGATCCATGACCACGAAGCCGCCCTGGAAGCCGAGTTCGCGTGCCGTGCGCATGACAAGCGCAGTGGGCTCGGACGCACCGCCGACGAACAGGACGTCAGGGTTTGCTGACAGCGCGCTGCTGACGCCCGAATAGAAGTCCGTATCCTTGTTGTAGGACATTGGGTTCTCGGCGACCACCTCACCGCCCGCTTCTTCCCAGGCAGGCTTGAACAAGGAAGCCCAGGCTTTGGCGTATTCATGATCGCCGCCGATCATGGCGAGCTTCTTGCCCGACTTCTCCATCGTGGTTTTCACGAAGGTGTCGATATAGCCCGCGAACGAGGGCGGGATACGCAGGGTCAGCGTGTTGCCGCGCTCGGTCATCTCCGGCACGCTGGTGTAAGCGCCGAGAATGAAGCCATCCTGCTCGTTGAACTCCTGGAGCGCGTAAGCGCCACCCGAATGCGGCACGAAGATCACCGGGGCGTTCTGCTGGGTTGCCAGGCGCTTGGCGTTCACCGCCGCTTCGCTGGGCGCATATTTGTCATCTAGCGCAACGATTTCGAACGTGTATTTCTCGCCACCGACTTCGATGCCGCCGTTCTTGTTGATCTCAGCGGCCGCCATCTGCAGGCCGGTCAGGGTGTTCTGCCCGTAAAGGGCCGCACCGCCGGAAAGAGGCCCGGTGAAGCCGATGTTGATGACTTCCTGCGCGAAAGCCGCACTGCTCATGAACGCTGCGAGCGCGATGCCCGCTGCCAGTCGGGTTGATGTCTTGAAAAGGCGCATTCCAAGTTCCTCCTTCGGTTTCGCGGCTCCTCCGCCGCTTTGCATTTTATCCGCCGATATAGGCTCGCCGGACGGTATCGTTGTTGAGAAGCTCTTGGCGGCTTCCTTCCAGCACCACCCTGCCGCTTTCGATGACATAACCGCGGTCAGCGATTTGCAAGGCTGCATAGGCATTCTGTTCGGCCAGCAGAACGGTGGTTCCACTCGCATTGATCGCCTTGATCGTGTCCAGCACCTGGCGCACCACCAGCGGTGCCAAGCCAAGCGAGGGCTCATCCAGAAGCAGGAGCTTCGGTCGTCCCATCAAGGCACGGCCGATCGCCACCATCTGCTGCTGCCCGCCTGACAAAGACCCGGCATTGTTGTCGCGCTTTTCGCGAAGGATCGGGAACATGTCGTAGATCTGTTCCAGCCGCTCCTTGAGGCCAGCCTTGTCGCCGCGGTGAACATAACCACCGAGCATAAGGTTCTTCGCCACGCTCATATGGGCGAAAAGCTTGCGCCCCTCGGGGCAATGAACAAGGCCGCGCGACACAATGGTGGCCGGCGAAGCACCCGTGATTTCCCCGCCAGCAAGCTTGATGGAACCACCACTGAGCTTCCGGAGGCCGGAGATGGCCAGGAACATGGAACTCTTGCCCGCGCCGTTGGCGCCAAGCATCACCACGAGCTCGCCGTCCCGCACATTGAGGCTGATGCCATCCAGCGCGCGAAAGCTGCCGTAGTTCAGCATCACACGATCAAGCTGCAGCATCGTGACCGGCTCCCAGATAGGCTTCGATGACGAGCGGATTGGCGCGAATTTCGGCGGGCGTGCCGTCCGCGATCTTTTCCCCGTGGTCGAGAACGATGATGTGGTCCGCAAGTCCCATCACCATGTCCATCTTGTGTTCGATCAAGCAGACGGTGAGACCCGTCGCCGAGATCTTGCGGATCAGGTCGGCGAGACCGACGGTCTCTTCCGGGTTGACGCCGCCGGCCGGCTCGTCGAGCAGCAGGATCTTCGGATCGGTCGCGAGCGCCAGCGCAAAGGCAATCCGCTTGCGCTCTTCCTGTGTCACATCCGCCGCCAGCCGGTTGGCGACATGCGTGAGGCCGACGAAATCGAGGGCTTCTTCCGCCTTGGCACGGCAACTGCGTTCGTCGGCCTTGAGCCGGCTGGTTTGGAAGATCGCGTCCATCAAGCCGGATGACGTCCGCAGTCGATGGCCGACGATCAGGTTGTCCATCACGGTCGCACCATCAAACAGGCTGGTGGTCTGGAACGTGCGGGCAATGCCAAGCTGGGCCATCTGGTCCGGGCGCTTGCGCTCAACGCGCTGGCCTTCGAGCCAAAGCTCTCCGGAGGTTGAGGGAAAGGTTCCGCTGATCAGGTTGAAGAAGGTGGTCTTGCCAGCCCCGTTCGGTCCGATGATGGCCGTGATGCGCCCCTTCTCTACCTTCGCATCGACGTCTTTGACCGCCGCAAGGCCGCCGAAACGCTTCGTCAGGGCCTTTGTTTCGAGGATGATCTCAGGCATTCGCGCGCGCCTCCTCGCCGGACCTCGAAGGCAGAACCGCCTGTGTGTTGCTCCTTTTTCCGGCATTGGCACGACGGCGTGCCATCCATATGCCGAAGGTCCCGATGATGCCGTGAGGGAAGAACATCACCAAAAGGATCAGCATCGGCCCGAAGACGATCATCCTGTAGTTTTCAAGAAACTGCAGGGACTGGGTGACCCAGGTGAGCGCGACCGCGCCCAGCACCGGCCCCATCAGGGTTCCAATACCGCCCACCAGAACAAAGGCGATCAGGTCGAAGGTGTGGTACTCGCGCGCCAGATCCGGTCCAAGGAAGCGGACGAACCCCGCAAACAACCCACCGGACAGGCCGGCAATGAAGGTGGACAGCGTGAACGCCAGAACCTTCGTGCGCATCAGGTTGATGCCTAGGGCTTCGGCGAGATCATCGGAATTGCGGATCGCAACAAAAGATCGCCCGACGATCGACCGCACCAGCCGGCGCATCACCCAGATTGTGAGAACCAGAAAGGCCAGCACCAGAAAATACACGGAGGTGGTGGTGTCGAACACCAACGGGCCGATGGAGGGGGCCGGAATGCCGATTACGCCGACGGGTCCATGCGTGAAGCTGTCACCCTTCTCGATCAAGAGGTAGATGATGTAGCCCACGCAAAGCGTGAAAATCGAAAAGAAGTGCGTTTTCAGGCGCAGGGAGAGGATGCCCGCGAAGAAGCCGACAACAGCTGCGATGGGGCCTGCCAGGAGAAAGGCGAGCCAGAACGGAACGCCGTAGTCTACCGTAAGCAGCCCCACTGTGTATGCGCCGATCGCCATGAAGCCGGCATGCGCGAGGTTGAGCTGTCCCGTATACCCGGCGATCAGGTTCAGCCCCATCGCGGAGATCGCCCAGATAAAGGCGAGCGCCATCACATAGACCTGGTATTCGTTGGTGGCGAAAAAGGGAAACGCCACCGCTGCCAGGAGCAGGATTCCGTAAAAGACGTATTCCATACGATAATCGACGCGCATCAACGGACCTCGCTTGGAAACAGGCCCTGCGGGCGGAGCGAAAGAATGAAGACGAGCAGCACAAAGGCGATGATGTCTTTGTAGTTGTTAGAAATGTAGAACGCCCCGAACGACTCCGCGAAGCCGATCACCATGCCCCCGACAATGGCTCCGGGTATGGAACCCATTCCGCCGAGGATGATGATCACGAAGGCCTTCAGGATCACCAGGTGTCCCATGGCCGGGTAGATCAGATTGATCGGTGCAAACAAGGTTGCGGCAACCGCTGCAAGGGCGCCTGAAATAGCGAAGGTGAGCAAGGAAACCTTGAGCGGGCTGATGCCGACCAGGGCTGCGCCTTCGCGGTTTTGCGCCGTTGCGACGATGGTGGAGCCGGTGGTTGTTCGGCGCAGGAAGATCTGCAGCCCGATCATCAGGACGATCGCAGCACCAATGATCAAGACGCGCTGCGCAGGGGCCGTCAAATCGGCGAACCGCAGAATCGTCGTGTAAGGCGCTGGCAGACGGTGGAAATCCGCACCCCAGATCGCCTGAACCACCGCTTCCAGAAACAGCAGTAAGCCGATCGCCGCGATCATGTCATGCAAGGCCGGCGAGTTGCGGAGCGGATGGAAGATCAGGCGCTCCGATATCATCGCCATGACGGCAACCGCGGCCGCCGAAACGATCATGGCCACCCAGAAGTTGGCGCCAAGATCGCCAGCTACATAGAACGAGATGTAGGCCCCGACCATAAAGAATGCGCCATGGGCGAAGTTTGGAATGTGCAGGATGCCGTAAACCAGCGTCAGGCCGAGCGCCACGAGGCTGTAAACACTCCCGAGCGTCAGGCCGTTCAGCACTTGCTGAAAAAAGATATTCATGGGGCCGCGTCTCCTCCCTTTAAGGCGCTGCCAAATTCAGTTTCCAGTTCTGCGGCCCACTCCAGGCGCTCCGACCAGCGGGGCGAAAAGCGAATGCAGGCACTCGTGGCCGCCGCAGAACCTATGAACCTCCCTGCCTGGAAGCGCGTTCCTCAGCGCACTCCCAACTGCATTTAGGGACGATGGCATGCTGCAGGCGACGTCGTCAAGCAGCGAAATGCCCGGGCTTTCTGCCATTTGTGTGAACGCAAGCGGGTTAGCCGCCCAGTTTGTCGAAAACCCAGTACGGACACGGCAACAGCCCTCAAGAAGGGGCTGTGAGGCTGGCGAAACCCTTGCCTTCCGAAGCGAGTCGCCTGAGCAAGGGCGAAGGCTGAAGGTGCGGGCGATCCAGCTTTGCGGCGTATTTTTCGAGCGCCTCAACAATGATGGGAAGCCCGACTTCATCAGCCCAGAACATCGGTCCGCCCCGATAAGCCGGGAAGCCGTAGCCATTGATCCAGATCGTATCAATGTCGCCAGGCCGGGCCGCGATGCCCTCGTCCAGGATCTTGGCGCCCTCATTCACCATCGCGTACAAGCAGCGCTCCAGGATCTCCTGCTCCTCGACGATGCGAGGCGCCACATTCTTCTCACGTCGCCAGTCCTCGATCAGCTTTGCCACGGCAGGATCGGGCCGCGGCGTGCGATCACCGGGTTCGTAGGCATACACGCCGCCTCCGGTTTTCTGGCCGAACCGCCCCTGCTCCGCGAGGCGATCCAGCCAGTTCGGCGCTTGCGCGTCCGGATCGCCTGCTTTGCGTCGCTCTTGCCGGATTCGCCAGCCGACATCGATCCCGGCCAGATCCGACATGGCAAACTGCCCCATGGGAAATCCGAAATCCGTCAGAACGGCGTCCACGGCCTCTGGGCTCGCGCCCTCTTCCACCAGATCGATTGCTTCGCGTGTCCGGCGATGCAGCATGCGATTGCCAACGAAGCCGTAACAAACGCCAACCATCACCGGCACTTTGCCGATCCGCTTGCCGACTTCCATGATCGTAGCCTGGACATCCGGCGCCGTTTGCGAGGCGCGGACATTTTCAAGCAGTTTCATGACGTTCGCCGGGGAAAAAAAGTGCATCCCCGCCACGTCCTGCGGCCTTGTGGTTGCCGAGGCAATTTCGTTCACGTCGAGCGTCGAGGTGTTGGTGGCCAGGATCGCGCCGGGCTTGGCCACCTTGTCCAGCCGGCCAAAAACATCCTTCTTCGCCTCCATCGATTCAAAGATCGCTTCGATCACGAGATCGGCCTGAGCAAGATCGTCATAGGACAACGTGGGCCGGATCAGCCCCATGCGCTTGTCCATGTCAGCACTCTGCAAGCGTCCCTTCTTGACGGTGCTCTCGTAGTTCCTGCGAATGGTCGCAACCCCGCGATCCAGTGCCGATTGCTCGCTTTCAAGGAGCGTCACGGGGATTCCGACATTGGCGAAGCACATGGCAATGCCCCCGCCCATGGTGCCGGCACCGATCACCGCCACTTCCCCGACGTCACGTGGCCGCGCGTCCGGCGAAAGCCCCGCCACCTTGGCGGCCTCGCGCTGGGCGAAAAAGGCGTGAACCAACCCGCGGCGCTGCGGCGTTTCGAGAGCCCGCACGAAAAGTGCCCGCTCCTTCTTCAGGCCTTCGCGAAGCGGCAAAGAGAGCGCGGCTTCAACGGCGTCGACAATGAGTAGCGGTGAAACAAGATTGCGGGAGCGCTTTTCAACGACCTGTCGCGCCTTTTCGATCATGCCGGGATCGCGGCGCGCTTCTTGAAGCCGCTCGTCCAGATCGCCGGTCCTGCGCCGCTGACGCCCCTCCGCCAGAACGCGTTCGGCGAAAGCAACACCCACACCGCGGATGTCGGCCCCTTCCACAACCTCATCCAGGATGCCGAGTTCCAGCGCCTCCCTCGCGCTTTTCGGCGCGCCTGTGGTCATCATGTCGATGGCTGCTTCGACGCCCGCAAGGCGCGGCAGGCGCTGCGTGCCACCCGCGCCTGGCAGAATGCCGAGCGTGACTTCCGGCAGCCCGACCTTGGCGCTGGCAATGGCAACGCGGTAGTCGCAACCCATGGCGACCTCGAGCCCGCCGCCAAAGGCGGTGCCGTGGATTGCCGCCACAACAGGCTTTCTGGATGCCTCGATGCGATCAACCACATCGCCCAAAGCTGGCGGCATCGGCGGCTTCCCGAACTCGCGAATATCGGCACCTGCCATGAAGGTGCGTCCCGCACCAAGGATCACGACGATGGCGATCTCTGGATCCGCTTCCGCTTCCGCCAGGCGATCAAGCAAGCCCTGGCGCACCGCCTGACCCAGCGCGTTCACCGGCGGATTGTCGACCACAAGAACGCCGACCTTGCCACTCCGCTCCAGCTTCACCATCTCGCTCATGTCGCCTCCTCCCTGAAGAAACCGTACCATATCTTCTAAAAGCGTCGTCGCAAGCTCTTTCGCGGGCCTGGCTTAGCGTTCCACCTTTACAAAATGATAGCAGGACCCTTAAGCTCCGGGCACAAGAAAGCGGCCGGAGGAACGATCATGGATTTGCGCTTTACCGATGAAGAGGTGGCGTTTCGCCAGGAAGTGCGGGACTTCATCGCGACGAACCTGCCGGCCGAAACGCGCGAACGCCTCCAAAGCGGCCACCATCCCACGCGCGACGACATCGTGAACTGGCAGCGCATCCTCAACGAGAAGGGCTGGGCTGTTCCCCATTGGCCGGAGGAATGGGGCGGAACAGGCTGGGGGCCGGTGAAGCAATATATCTTCCGCGAGGAACTGCAGAGCGCACCGGCGCCCGAACCTTTGGCGTTCGGCGTTTACATGGTCGGACCGGTGATTGCCGAATACGGGTCGGAAGAACAAAAGAAGCGGTTCTTGCCGCGCATTGCCAATCTCGATGACTGGTGGTGCCAAGGCTTTTCCGAACCCGGCGCAGGCTCCGACCTCGCTTCCGTGCGCACAACGGCGGTTCGCGATGGAGACCACTACATCGTCAACGGCCAGAAAACTTGGACCACGCTCGGCCAATATGCCGACTGGATCTTCTGCCTCGTGCGCACCGACAAGGAAGCCAAAAAGCAGAGCGGCATCTCGTTTCTCCTGATCGACATGAAGTCGCCCGGGATCACGCTGCGACCAATCGTGACGATTGATGGCGGCCGCGAGGTGAACGAAGTATTTTTCGATGATGTTCGCGTTCCCGCCGACCAGTTGGTCGGCGAGGAAAACCGTGGCTGGGATTACGCCAAGTTCCTCCTGTCCAACGAGCGCGTGGGCATCGCCCGGATCGGTGTCTCGAAGGAACGGCTGCGGCGCATCCGCGAATTGTCGGCCAGCGAACATGCTTCCGACGGCACGCCCTTGATCAGCGATCCGCGTTTTGCCGAGAAGATCGCTGAGGTCGAGATCGATCTGAAAGCTCTGGAAATCACCCAGATGCGGGTGCTTGCGGCGGAGCGTGCAGAAGGCAAGGGCAAGCCAAACCCGCTGTCCTCCATTTTGAAGCTGAAGGGCTCGCAAATCCAGCAGCGCACAACCGAGCTCCTGATGGAGATCGCGGGCCCCTACGCGCTGGCCTATGAGCCGGAGCGTGAAGAAGGAAGCAACGAGCCTCCGATTGGACCGGAATGGGCGGGGCTGTCCGCTTCCACCTATTTCAACGCACGCAAGGTTTCGATCTACGGCGGATCCAACGAGATCCAGCGCAACATCATCGCCAAGGCGATCCTGGGGCTCTGAGCAGAAAGAACAAAGATGGATTTCGACCTTAGCGAAGAACAGAACCTGCTCAGACAGTCTGCAGAACGACTGCTGGCGGACCAGTACGATTTCGAAGCGCGCAAGCAGCATGGCCAGGATGAACCAGGCTGGAGCCGCGCCATGTGGGCGAAGTTCGCAGAACTCGGCCTTCTCGCCATCCCGTTTTCGGAAGAAGACGGCGGCCTGGGCGGCGGCCCGGTAGAGCTCATGCTGGTTGCCGAAGCGATGGGCGCCAAACTGACGCTGGAGCCTTACCTGCCGACCGTGATCCTTGGTGGGGGCATCCTGCGCCGTGCGCCCGAAAGTCTCCGACAGCGCTGGCTCGAAGGCGTGATTGCCGGGACTACGCTGCTGTCGCTCGCCCATGCCGAGCGGCAAGCCCGCTTTACGCTAAGCGACGTCGCCACGCGGGTGCGGCTCGATGGCGACCACTACGTCCTCGACGGCGACAAATCGCTCGTTCTGGCCGGCGACAGCGCGGATGCACTGGTGGTGACAGCACGCCTTAATGGCGAACGGCGCGACGAAGGGGGCATTGTCCTCCTGCTTGTGGATGCGAAGGCAGAGGGCGTCACGCGCAACGGCTACGCCACCCAAGACGGGCGGCGTGCGGCAGAAATTCAGTTCCGCAATGTGCGGGTCTCGCAAGACAACTTGATCGCAGGTCCCGAAACCGGCTTCGCCCTGCTCCAGGCGGTGACCGATGAAGCGATCGCAGCCCTTTGCGCCGAAGCGGTGGGCGCGATGTCTGCGATCAGCGGCTTGACGGTGGAGTACCTCAAGACGCGAAAGCAGTTCGGCGTGCCGATTGGATCCTTCCAGGCGCTGCAGCACCGTGCTTCTGATATGTATGTGGAGCTTGAACAAGCGCGCTCCATGGCGCTGTTTGCAACCATGATGGCCGCTGAACAGGATGCTGCCAAACGCGGGCGAGCGATCTCAGCCGCAAAGGTTCAGATTGGCCGCTCTGCGCGCCAGATCGGCCAGGAAGCCATTCAGCTCCACGGCGGCATCGGCATGACCATGGAAGCGGCCGTCGGCCACTATTTCAAGCGACTGACCATGATCGAGCTGATGTTCGGCGACACGGACCATCACCTTCGGCGTGTGGCGGAAACGGTGGGGCCGCTGTAGCTTGCTTGCCGTAGCAGCTGGCGCAGTACTTTAGAGCGGGAACCACACTTTCAATCCAGAGTAGCCGGTACGGCGTCTCCGCTCTTGAAAGTTGCTAACGAGTTTGCTTAGCCTCTCAGGTAGAGAGGACCACTTATGTCTCGCCAGCAGTCTACGCCTCCACAAGTAATCGAAACGCTCCGCGCGGCAAGAAAAGCGGCTGGCTTCTCGCAAGCCGCCATAGGGAAAATGCTGGGGATAAGTCCTCAGCAGTACTCAAAATACGAGACTGGTGCCAACGAGCTGAAATCAAGCACGCTGCTGATGCTCGCGAGAACGCTTGACCTGGGGCCGGCTGACTTAGGATGGACAGAGCCTCGCGGTGGTCAAGCCGTAACCTTCAGACCTGAGCTGAGGGAACTCGCTACAGCATGGCAGCGCGTGAAATCCGACCGAGTGAGAAAGGAGCTTCTGGCCGCAATCACCGCGATCGCTGAAGAGGCAGAAGCGCTCGGCCCATTAAACAGCGATGGAATTGTCGCAGCCGCTGAATAGTCGTACCCGCAGAAGAGCTGGGTCTTGGCGTGATTGTCTCACCTTCTCACTGAACCAGATGCAATTTTAATCAAGGCATGGAACACTGCCATGATCTGCAACAGCCTTTTGGAGCACTCCGTGCGGAGTACGTCAGCAACCGCCCTCCTCCTTGCAGCGACGACCTCTTACCTCGGCGCCACCAATGACGCGGCCGCAAAAACCGGTGCCGAGTTGCTACGGTTCGAACAGACCTTCGGCACGGGCTACATCCAGGGCGCGCTCGATTACATGCTGGCCGACTACACAAGCTATGATCAAACCCGCAACCGCCTGACCGACCATCGGCTGAACTGCCTGACCGAAAAGAAGCTGACCATAAAGGATCTCTACGACGCCGTCATCGCAGAGATCCAGGCGGAACCGGCCTTGTTGGAGGTCGAGGCGGTGGATGCGCTCCGCAACGTCACGTTCAAGCTGTGCGGTCCGCCGCCAAAGCCGTAACGATTGCGCGACTGCGGTTCTTTTGTGCAGACAGATGATGAGCAGCCGCTTGCCAGCACGCGGGGCCACCTTATTTCTTCCCGAAGGAGGAACCCAAAGATGTCCTTGAAGTCCATGTTTGTGTCGGCAGCCTTGGTTGTGAGCACCGTCGCCCTTTCCGGCTGTGTCGGCGACACCTATGGCTCTAGCGAGTATGACAGCTACGGCCGCGCCTATGGCAGCGGTACCTATGTCAGCGGCGTTACAGTTTACGATCGCTCGCCGCGTTATCGCTATGACGATCGCTACGATCGCCGTGGTCGCTACGAAAGAGATCGGGATCGGTATGACCGCAACCGCTATGACCGGCGTGATCGCGACGACCGCGATCGCAGGCGTAGCGACAATCGCCCGCCGCGCTCGTCAGACCGCAACCAGGCGCGCCCGGCGCCCGTTCAAAACGAGGCGGAAATCCAGGACCGCCTCGCCGCTGAGAATGCGATTCGTGAGGAAAACCTCCGTATCCAGCGTCAGCGAACGAATAGTCGCTAGAGGCGGACCACTCCCTCGGCCTTAAGTGCCGCCAGGGACTCCCCCGCGACCGCGAGTGAGCGCCGCATGCCGAAAACGTAGCTTCACGATTGTTCCACTGGATCGGGACGTTCGCGCTCGACCATCTCCTGAAGCCCAGGTGAGCGACGGTGATCGGTGATACGAGCTGATTACGATTGACGCTGAACTTGGCAGCGCTTCAGTGAGTTGTATGCGTTTTACGCGCTGTTTCCTTTGCTGATAGCTCTGTTTCTCCGTACCGGCCGACGCCCAGCTCATCTAGACAGCGGCAAAAGCCGCTTGTGTCCCATACAGCGAGCGCATTCTTGGAAAGCATCCTAGCTGAACTGCGGCCTGGGCGCGGGTGCTGTTGTTTTCGTGCTGTCGATCGACGGCACCGTCATGTTCATCCACAGCAAGAACAGGCCTGCTGCACCGCTTAACCCCGCCGTGGCTTCAATAGCCATGGAGCTCGGCAACGAGGAGCAGGTGGAGCGTCTGATTTTGGCAGTGGAGACTATCTCGGCAGCGATCCGCGATGAGAAACAGGGCGAGCTTCGGGACAGGCTCCAAAACCCGATGGAAGAGCTTCGACGAAGGAAGCGCTAGGGCCCCCTATAAAAAAAGGGGCGGGTACGAACCCGCCCCTTTCTGTCCCACGTAAAGCTTACGCGAACGTGAAGTTCGACGTACCGTCCAGATCGCCGGTAAGAACGCCCACCAGAACGATTTCACCCTCGAACGCGTCAGAGGTAATCGTGGTGTCGGCACCCGTCTGAACGATGTCGAGATCAGCGAAGCTGTCCACACCAAGAGCAGCCAGGTTCAACACGTCGCCACCTACGCCGGTCTCAAAGCCGTCGATGTTGACCGTCTCGTCCAGATCTGCACCGAAGGTGAGTTCCTGCGTCGCACCGGCATCCAGATCGATGTAGGAGTTATCACCAAGATTGCCGATCAAAACGTCCGCGTTAGCGTTCAGAACCGCACCGTTGTTGTCGAACGTACCGGTCAGACCGGACAGATCCAACACACCGAGGTCTGTAGAGCTCAGAGCGTCGATGTCCACATCGCCTTCACCCGTGAAGGTGAGGGTATCAAGCTCATCAGCGATCAGGCTCGTGAAGGTAACGTCCGTCTCATCGGAGTCCGAAGAGGTGGTGACGAACTCGATGGCCGTATATTCGGAAACGTCGAGCTGCGCGAGGGTGATGTCGCCCGCCTCATCGTCAAGAGTGATGACGAGATCATCCGACGAACCTTCCGGCGTCAGCGTGACAGTACCCGACTGATCAGCAGAGATCGTTACATCACCGGACAGGTCTTCGACCACCAGATTATTGGTGATGTCAGCGCTGATGATGAGGTTGTCGAAGTCGTTGTCGTCTGCGTCGACTGTGACATCTGCACCAGCAGCACCGGTGAGCTCAAGCGTCTGGAAGTTGGTGATGTCAGCGTCCGCGATGTCGGCAGCGTCATCAGCATCTACACCCAGAATGTTCGTGCCTTCACCGCCATCAGCAGTAAGCACCGACATGTCAAAGCCGCTTTCGAGCGTAAGGCGATCGTTACCAGATCCGTAGGTCACGGTAAGACCAGTGTAGCCCGAAGACGCTTCCTGGATGTCGATGTTGCCAGTTGCATCCTCAGCGTTGATCGTCAGGTTGCTGTCACCGTCATCCATCTCTTCGATGGTGAGATTGCCCGCACCTGTGATGTTGAGGGTGGCATCCTCTTCGTCGTCGCTGAGATCGAAGAAGTCTTCAACCGTCAAATCGCCGTTGAGCGAAAGATTGACGGTCTGAGGACCGAAGTCGCTACCATCGTTGTTGTAGTAAACGCCGATAGAGTCGAGCGTCGAGTCAGACGCAACGTTGATATTCAGCGTCTCAACATCATCGATGTAGAACGATGCATTGCCATTTGAATTGGAAACGTTAGCGAAATTAACAGTGAAGACGTCTGCATCGCCCGAACCGTCGGCTGCATCATCGACTTCCACGAAAACGTCGAGATCGTCAACGTTCGACAGGGACAACAAGCCGTTGATGTTTCCATCAACTTCTTCAAGGACAACCTCAACGTCGATGCCCGACCCGTCGCTTTCGATATTCGAAATAGAAACGGCCGTATCCGCCGAAATACCTTCGATTTCGAAGTCTGCAGACTGCTCACCGCCGCCAAAGTCCAACGAAAGTGTCTCAAGCTCATCAGCGATGCTGCCGAGGTCGAGGTCCGTGAAGTTCTCGTCGCGGATGCGGAGTTCGACATTCTCGATGCTGGTGAGATCAGCAGTGGAGAGATCGATTGCGTTGGTGGTGCCGGTGGAGGTCAGACGCAGCGTGTCGCTACCGACGCCACCATCCAGATCGTCGCCAACATTGAAGGTATCATTGCCGGTGTCGATCGTGCCGACGAAGGTGTCGTTCAGATCACCGCCAGTGAACTCAGGACCAACATCGATCCCGTCTGTCAGAACAATCGTATCGCCCACATTCGGGTCGAGATTGTCAACTGCCTGATCAACTTCAGCCTGCGTTGGGATCGTCGCATCGTCGGAAGTCACACCTTCCAGATACGCCCGACCTTGAGCCGCAGCAGCATCGCCGCGATAGGCCGCGAGTTCGTCTGGCGTGTCGATCGCAGCGGTAAACGCGTTTGCAGCAGCAACCTTGTTAGCCAAGGTCTCAACATCAATACCCTGTGCGCTCTGCGCAATTGCGATAGCGATGTTGTTGATGTTCAAGCGGCCCGCATTGTACTCGGCGATGTAGTACGCCAAGCCAGATGACTCTGGGTTACGGTTGAACAGCGAGTTGTAGATTTCCGTGATAACGGTCGCAATGTCGTCGCCTGCAAAGCGGTTCTGGTATTCAGCGGTAGCAGCCAGATCACCGATCGCCGTCAGGTCAGCGCCGTTGTTCGTTTCTGCTGCGAAGTATGCAAGGCCGAGCGGGTCGGCCGGACGCCCGAACAGGGCGATGTAGATGGTTTGAATGGCGTCCATGGGGGTTCCCTTTAGCGCAGAGTTTCAAGCCGACCGAAGCCGTGCACGATGGCCGGCCCGAAACGGTTACATCTACCGATTCCGGCAGAGCGGGGGTTGATTAACTTGCTAACCCCCCCGTCGTCAATCCGGAAAAGTTGGCAGAGCGGGATTCTTGTTCAGGAACCTAGCAACGTAGCCAAGCGTTGGAATCCCTTCTGGACAAAGGTTTCCGCCCATCATATGTAAAGTGACTAAGAGGCGCTTTGTAGACCTCATCAATTACTCGTTGTGGAGTTGCACAACGGTCAGCTTAGCAGGGCAGTAGAATGTACTCGCACCCACAGCAGGGCGTTCCGGCAGATGAAGTTCTAAGGCTTCGTCAAGCGGCGGGGGCATACATCCGGAAGTACCGGGAAGCGCTTGGGCTCTCTCAACGTGCGTTAGCTAAAGAGATTGGCATAGAGCATTATACCTTCGTGTCGCAGATCGAGTCTGGGCGCGGTCGTGTCCCGCCTGCGCAAATGGTTGACTGGGCGCGGGCTCTGCAGATTCCCCAGCGGACATTCGCCATTCAGATGATGCGCTTCTATGATCCGCTCACCTTCAACATGATTTTCACCGAAGAAAGCGCTCAGCTCTTTGCCGACGATAGGGATCAGGGCGATCGCTCAAAGGTCAGCGACCTAGAGGCTCGTCTTGCCAAGCTCGAAAGCCTTGTCGCCAACAGGTAAGTCGGGCTCGAAGAGCCTGGATAAGGAAGTAGCCGCTCAGGGCCGGCGAGAGGCTGGGTTGTACCTCAAGGAGCTGCGCGAGGCTATTGGTCTGTCGCAGCGAGAAATCGCATCCTTAGCTGGCTTTGAGTATTACACCTTTGTTTCTCAGATAGAGACTGGAGCTGCGAAGCTCCCTCCGGCGCAGATGAAACGATACGCGGAAATCGTGAAAGCTTCACCGCGGGAGTTCGCGATTACTCTGTTGCGACATTACGAGCCACACCACTACGAAATGATCTTCACCGATGATCTCGCCAAGAGGATCACGGATCGAGATCGCGACCAACTCGCCTCTCGTGAGGAAGAGATGGATGCTCTCGCGGCTCGCATTGCGAAGCTAGAATCGGCACTCTCGCAGGGCTAGGAGCCGGGCGGCCTACACGCCCACCGGGCCTCCGCAAATCAGGCGAGCTCATCTTTGGGGAAGGCGCACCTGAGGCATGAGCGCCAGCTAGGCACAGCAGGCGCAAGCAATCAGATGCTCTCCGAAGTGATTTTTGGCTGCGCCGCTGATGCAGGAGGCATTTGGTCTGCCCCCTTTGATATGGTCACCTCCCAGGTAGGCTATCGAGCCTGAGAGAGGATGTTGGAAAGCGCTAGCTCGTACAGGCTGCTTCGGCGTCTTATGCGAGCTCGGCGCTCGCTTTTAGGACGAGAGGCGATTGCTCGAACCCAGCGTCTCAGCGCCTACAGCATCCGGAACTATAATCCCGTGGGCCTTCGCGAATGCCGTGAAGATCCCGCGAACGGTTTCCGGTTCGATCTCGCCGTGGATTGCCGCCCGACATGCGTTAAGCGCAGCACTATGAGCGGGTCCTCGACGGCCATCCCAATCGTTCAGGATGCGGTACGCATCTTCCACACTTTCGATGGAACTCGGAAACCCGAGCCCGACAAAGATGGAGACGGGTTGTTCAAAACGCAGATCATGCATGACTCCCTCCATGTTTGGGGACCAACAATGTGCGCTCAGTTGCGCAGCACCCCTGAAATAAGGACGTCCTGCTTCAAGTTCCAAGCTTGCCGTGAGCGCGAGCTGCACGAATGGGATAAAGATCAACGCTCGTGAGAGTGGCGTGCCCGCTCAAGGGTTTGAATGTTGAACAGAGTTATGCCCTGATCTCGTCGTCCGATCTTGTGCCAGGGTTCGTTGTCTGCCACCGCGTGAGCCAAAGCCTCACGGTGGAAAACGGAAGGCCTCTTAGGGATTCCTTAGTCAATAAGGCGCGCAATCGGAGCGCAAAGGTTTGCAAGCAGTTCGATCGACCGGAAAGGGAACGATCATGAGCCGCATACCTATCCCGATTGCACTAATCACATCTGTTCTACTTGGCAGCGCCACGGTCTCGGCCTGGTCCAGACACTGCGCCTTGTATGAGATCTTCCACATCTGCCTGTACCACTAAGGGCAGCAGCGTTAGCTTAGTGGTCAGGCCGAGCGAACGAAACTGATTTGGTCGGGCGCGTCTGAAGCGGACGGGCTGTTCGGGACAGCAGCTTGGAAGGACTACGTGACTGACCGGCGGATGGGTCTCGCGAAGGCAGCTTGGTTCTTGCCTGAGTGTTTTGCGGCATACAGGGCTTGATCCGCCTGCCGCATCGCCTCTCCAAGACGTTCGAAGGGATTGTCTCGCAGATGAAGCCCGATGCTTACCGTGATTGGGTAGCCACGGGGGATAGGCTCAACTTCTACACGACTAAGCTGCGTGCGGATTCTTGCGGCGTGCCACGTCAGTTGACCGCTATGAGCATCGTTGTAGAAAAGCGCGAACTCCTCGCCGCCGACCCGGGCAACGTTGTCCGCTCCCTGCCTCTTGAGAACATTGGCCACGGCCATGATGACGCGGTCGCCGACGTCGTGGCCGAACGTGTCGTTGATAGCTTTGAAGTCATCGATGTCGACCATCATGACCGCCCATTGGTGGCGGGAGGCGGTCATCTCCTTCAGAAAGGCCGAAGCGCGCCGCTCGAAGCCACGGCGATTCAGCAACGCGGTAAGGTGGTCGTGTTCAGCATCGTCCCGCAGTTCGTTGAACAACTGAAAGCCGAAGCCGGTGAGAAACGACAGTGCGATCGTCATGGCGATCAAAGGCGTCATCGCCTGCACCATCGTCCAATAATCGGAGTCCTTGAGGGATCCGCCTGTGTTTATGTCCAGCCGATCAACGAACAGGGCGAGTGGGCGGGACAATGCGACGAACAGCAGAAGCAGGGCGTGGGCGACGAACAGCCGATCGACCCAAGACTTGGGCCCCGCTCGGATCAGGATCACGACCGTTGATGTAGCCAGAACCGAATAGGTCACGTTGACGATATAGATCCGTGCAACCGTCGAAGGCTGGCCAATGAGGAACCAGCAGAACGCGACAGCGGAACACGCGGACAGAGCGGCAAAGAAAATCGATGGGATCGGTGCGTTGATCCGGACGATGGAGCCTAGGCACACCGAGAGCACCGCCCCGAAGAACAGCGCGTTGACAACAGCGCGAAGGGCTAGGCCATCCAAGGGTCTGAGCAGATCGTTCGCGGCGAAGCCCGTTCCGGCGAGGGTGAATGCCACGGCAAGCAGAAGAAGGTAGCTATGGCCGCGATGCCTTCGCCAAAGCAGCAGAACAGACACGCCAAGCACCAGCAGGATCAGTGGGTTCAACAACCTAAAGATGAACTCGCCGACCATTTCACCTTCTAGGGCTCGAACGTAATCAGGTGACATTTCACCATGACCATAAAACAAGGCTTAAGCAGCGGGCCCCCGCGACCTTCGGACGCGTATTGATCCCCGGCCGGATGTAGTTGTCCTGTTGCTCCAGGACGGCCAACCTCTGGTGAGCAGACGCGCTCACATGAAGCGCTGCTATGTCGTCGATAGCCAGTCGGACGAGGTGAGCTTTGGCTAACGGCAGATATTCCGTCCGAGCCGCTCAGCTGACAGGCATGCGGAACGTGGCTGAGCGGACGGGTGGCGTCGAGATCAAGAACAATGCCGCCGAAGCGGCTGCGCGCAGGATCAAGAACGTTGTCGATCAGCCCGCCCGAACACTATCTCAGGTTCTTCTCTGCGCGCAAACCACGCTTCTCAGTGAAATTGCGAAACAGTTCGGAAACGCATTTTTGTTTCAGGTTCACGCAAGCCGATTAGATTACCTTAGGGAAGGCATGGGTTGGGGGGGGGGGTTAAGGGCGTGGGCTTATACGGAATGATGCGGACGGGCGTGTCGGGCATGTCTGCCCAAGCGAACCGATTGTCGACGGTCGCCGACAACATCGCGAACGCGAATACCACCGGCTACAAGCGCTCCAAGACGGAGTTCTCCTCGCTCGTGGTGCCGAATACGCCGGGCTATTATAACTCCGGCGGCGTCAAAACATCCGTGCGCTACGAGGTGTCGAAGCAGGGCGTCCTGCAGTACACCACCTCCGGCAACGATTTAGCCATCAACGGCAACGGCTTCTTCATCGTCGAAAGCCCGAACGGCACCTCCAACCTCGTGCGTGCCGGCTCCTTTGTGCCGGACGGGCAAGGCCGGTTGGTTAATGCGGCCGGGTTCTATCTGATGGGCTGCAACTACGCCAATGGCGAGCCGAGCGCCGTCGCTAACGGCTTCAACGGCCTTGAAGTGGTGAACATCGGCGCCTACGAGCTTTCGGTAACGCCCTCGGACGCCGGCCTCATCCTGGCCAATCTGCCAGCCACGGCGGCAGTGGTCGACGCAGCCCGACTCCCGTCCACCAATGCAGCGGATGCGAGCTATTCCGCGAAGTCGTCCGTCGTGGTTTACGACAACCTCGGCTCGGAAATCCTGCTCGACGTCTTCCTCACCAAGACCGGTCCGGCTGCAGGGTCGCCGCCAGATACGGAGCCGACCTGGGAAGTTGCCATCTATAACCAGGCTGACGCGTCCGCGGACACCTCGTTTCCCTATTCCACGGGTCCGCTCGCAACCACGACACTGAACTTCAACCTCGCCAATGGACGCCTGACCGCGGCAAGCAATAGTGACATCGTTTTCGACATCCCAGGTGGACGCGAGTTCACGCTCGACCTGAAGAACCTGACGCAGCTTGCGACCTCCTTCGATCCGGAGATTCGCGCCAACGGCAACGGTCCGAGCCCCATCCAGAGCATCAACATCGGCGGCGACGGCATCGTTTCGGCGGTATATGAAAACGGAGAGCTGAAGGCGCTTTACCGCATCCCGCTCGCAAGCGTGCCGAGCCCCGACCAACTCACGGTCATGCCGGGCAATGTGTACTCCTTGAGCCCCGAGTCCGGGGCGTTGCGTGTTGGTTTCCCAAACGACAGCGGACTGGGAGCTGTTATTTCAGGTGCTTTAGAAGGCTCCAACGTCGACATCGCCGAAGAGCTGACCGACATGATCGAATCGCAGCGCAACTACACGGCCAATTCCAAGGTGTTTCAGACCGGCTCGGACCTGCTTGACCTTCTTGTCAATTTGAAGCGGTAGGTTCTAAGCGGCCTTAGTCGGAGCGGAACACCCACACGCCATCTCCTGTTTGCTGATCAGAACCGCGCCCTGCTGAAAAGCTCCGTCACAACTGCGCTGCCATCTGGCGGCACTAAGCCCGGCAGATAAGCTGCCGTCGAGCCTTTTATACTGTGAGGGCATATGGGCGCCGATCGGCCGGATGGCGTCAATGTCACGCTGAAAATCTGCGGCATCGCAATCGATGGTGCCGCGACCGGCCAAGAAACTTGTGTTGCGCGCCGGTGTAAACATTTATGAACCTAATAGCACGGGGAAACGTTCGATGTTGAGAGCCCCCACTTCGAACGATAGACTGGACATCCAATGCCCATCCTCTTGTATGTCCTCATTGTGGAGGATGAAGGCCTCCTGCGTATCGACATCGCCGACGAGCTTACCGATAGAGGGTTCCAGGTACTGGAAGCCAGCAACGCTACGCAAGCGTTGGAGGTGCTGTGCGCCCACCCTGAGATCGAGGTCCTGTTTACCGATGTTGATATGCCTGGCGGCATTGACGGGCTGAAGCTGGCCGAAGAGGTCAGGGAGCGGTGGCCACCAATCAGGATCATCGTGACCTCCGGATACCGAGTTGTTCAAAGCTCGGACCTTCCGGCAGACAGCCGGTTCCTGCGCAAACCCTACACTGCGAAAAGCGTGGCCGAAGCGATCCGCCAAATGGCCGCCTGAGCCGTAGGTCAATAGCCTCTCCTTCTGCAGGCGATCAAAAAAATGGATCTCACTCACTTCCTTCTGCGGATGGCATATTGGGTCCGACGACCACCATCCAAACGATGGATCATGATTTGCCTGTGCCGTGATTGCAGTTGCGATCGTCATCGTGACGGTCGAGAGCTGGGGGTACTGGCCTGATGCGCTGAGGGTGGAGCGCGGCCCACGCATCGGCGTACCCATCAAGTGATCAGCGAGTTGCTCTACACCACTCCCTGTTAATGCAGAGCTTTGATCATGGAAGTGTTCGCAAGGCGCCGAACACATTCCCCGTGGTATTCTCAGCATTAACTAAGCACGTAAAGCAGTCTCGATCTCACAGCGATACTGACTTGATGCCGGCCTGAAGTCGAGCATGGTGCTCATCACCATCAAAAGGAGATGAGCTTATGAACATCAACTTCAACGATACTGGATCGCGCTACCACCGCAACTCTCGTCCGCTGCTTGAGCGTCTAAGAAGCGCAGCGAACAGGAACAGTGAAGACCCCGGTCCGACGGCAGTCGAGATCGTGATTTCGCGGGAGCCCGACACGCGAGATGTTTGGCTGGAGCGCGATGAAATTGAAAGCTTGGCCGAGCCCCTTCGGAGCGCTCGATATGAACTGCAGGCGGCTTCAGCAAACCTTGTCTGCCAGCGCAACCGCTTCCCTGTTCGCGAAGGAGATCTCGCTTACGCCGAAATACGGGCAAAGCGAGCCATCGCCTCCTATGCAGAAGTCGAACAGATGATGGATAAGCCTGAACCAAACAGGATGCGCTCCCTAACCCGCGTCTTTCGAAACACAGAGAAGGATGCTCCCGCCGTTGGTCACGAGAGCGACCCACGGGGGCTGCCCTATGCGATCGGCGCTGCGCTGACTTGCGGCTTCATTGTGGGAGCCCTGCTGTGATCCGCCCCTGGTTCTGGAACAACGAGGCTGCATTCGCGCGAACGGGAGGTGGAGCATGAACGTGCTCGCACCACAAGAGGAGTTCGCCGAGGGCATCATCCCCACTTCCGAAGGAGCAATCATCGCCCTCATCGAACGGGTGGTAATGGATCCCTCCATTTCCATCGACCGGCTTCACCAGATGCTCCTCTTCAAGGAGCGGATGGAAGAGCGAGCCCGTGAGGACGAAGCGCG
Organism: Tianweitania sediminis; assembly: GCF_017813335.1. Taxonomy (GTDB): domain Bacteria; phylum Pseudomonadota; class Alphaproteobacteria; order Rhizobiales; family Rhizobiaceae; genus Tianweitania; species Tianweitania sediminis. Next base: position 69,652 of record NZ_JAGIYY010000013.1, read on the forward strand.
AGCGGCCGAGAAGGCCTATTTCGCCGCCATGTCACGCTGCCAGGCGGAGCTTCCGATTGTCACCAAGTCGAAGGTGAACAAGCACACCAACTCGTCCTACGCCGATTTAGCAGCGATCGAGGAGCAGGCCATGCCCGTGATCTACCAGCATGGCTTCGCGGTTTCATTCCAACCGGACGGCTACAACAACAGGGGCGAGCTTCGGATCCTCTGGGAGATCTCTCATGAGGGAGGCTATCGGCGGAATGGTCTCAGTGAAATCCCGATCGATGGCGACAGCTCACAGGGGAGGAGTGGCAAGACCGCGACGCAGACATTTGGCAGCACCGCCACTTATGGTCGCCGCTATCTTCTCTGCATGCTGTTCAACATCAGCACCGGAGATGATCGCGACGGCAACCCGGTTGAAGCGCCGATCAAGACCATCACGCCGGCGCAGGTGAAGACCATCCAGCGTCTTCTGAAGCAGACCGGCTCCGACGCCAGCCAGTTTTGCCGAATGCACAAGATCGAAGCGATCCCGGATTTGCCTGGCGACACCTACGAGAATGCCCTCAGGCTTCTTTATCAGCGCAGAGCCAAGCTCAACGAGCGGAGTGGCGCATGATGAAGGTCTTCGAAAACGTCGCTCAGGGCTCGCCTGAATGGTTCGCATGCCGAGCCGGCATTCCCACCGCATCGAAGTTCGCGGTGGTCATGGCCAAAGGCGAGGGAAAAACCCGCGCTGAGTACATGCGCAAGCTCGCCGGCGAGATCCTGACCGGTGAGCCATGCGAGCAGTTCTCTAACATCCACACCGAGCGCGGCAGGATGATGGAAGACGAGGCCCGCGATACCTATGCCTTCATCAATGCAGTGGAGCTGAAGCGGGTTGGGTTCATCCGCTGCGGCAATCGAGGCGCAAGCCCGGATAGCCTGTTGGGCAGCAATGGTGGTTTGGAGATCAAGACGGCCTTGCCGCACATCCAGATCGATCGGCTGCAGCGGGATAGGTTGCCACCCGAACACAAGGCACAGGTTCAAGGAAACCTCTGGATCGCGCAACGGGAGTACTGGGATTTCGTCTCCTATTGGCCCAAGCTGCCGATGCTTCAGGTCCGCGTCTACCGCGACGAGGCTTTCATCAAGACGATTTCCGATGAAGTGGACCGGTTCAACGATGAGTTGGCGGCGCTGGTCGAGCGCATCCGCAACTATCAACACGTCGAGCAGCAGGAGGCAGCATGAGAAGCCCCCTGCCCTTTCAGGACTCACCTTCAGCGTGGACCCTTACGGCCGCGAAAGAGCTTGGCTGATGGCGCGTCGGAAAAGCTTCTCCAACAAAGACCGTGCCCGCATCTTTGTTGCACATGATGGGATCTGCCATCTATGCGGTGGGCATATCCAGATCGGACAGGCTTGGGATCTCGAGCATGTCATCGCGTGGGAGCTCTCTCGCGACGACAGCGACAAGAACCTGCGACCCGCTCACCGGAAATGTCATAAGATTAAGACCCACAAACACGATCGGCCCGCGATCAGCAAAGCAAAGAACCTTGAAGCCAAGCACCGGGGGTTCTTTCGCTCGGCCAAATCGATCGATAGCCGCGGCTTTCAGTCAACCAGTGATCGATCGGCCCCTCCGAACCCCTTGCCGCGCAGGCATCTGTTCGTTCGGAAGTCTGAGGACCCGCCGGAGATGGGATGAAGTGAGCAGATCGTCCGCTGGCCGGCGGATCGCTGGAGGGCGGAGGTTGCCAAAGGGGGCTCGGCTCATTCGAGCGTCTGAGCCTCGGACCAAGTATGGTTCTTCGTTACAAAGCCGATTGTGCTTGGTCGCGATCAACTGAGTTCGGTGATCCAGCGAGCTCCCGATACAGCCGCAAATGCTCTTCGAAAGCTTGCGTCGAACCCGACTGAACCTTCCTGTGATCGACCTTGGGCGCCTCAACATCTCCGCCAATGATTGCAGCCAGAAGGTCGGCCAAATCCGCAGAAGAGCCTAGTGAGAAGTGCAGTCCATCCACTCCGTCCACGACCTTCTCAGCCATGCCTCCGTCGTCGCCGCAGATAACCGGAACGCCAGCGGCAAGTGCCTCCTGGATAACGACAGGCGAGTTTTCCCACCAAATCGAAGGCACGACGATCCAATCATAGCGGGCCATCAGCCGGCCTGCCTGACTGTTGAGGTAAGGGCCATGGTCGACAATAGCATCTGCTGACTGCGACGCCAGGTGACGTACCTTCTTTCGATACTCCGTGGGCTGGCTTTCGAGGCCGCCGCCGTGAACTCCAACAGACAGACGCTTCCGATAGGAGGGCTTCAACCTGGATATGGCTTCAAGTAAGACATCCAAGCCCTTATACGATGTGTACCGGCCGAAAAAGCCCAGACGGAGTTTGTCGCCCTTACGTCTGTTGCCGAACGTCCCATCACCTGAAGCGGCAGGAGCTAGGATATTGTCGATCTGCTGAAAGCGTACTTCTGACCACCTGGGGCTTGGGCAAAAGCGCTCGAGCATAAACCGGCTAGGGCTCACAAAACGGTCGACAGCCTCTAAGTATTCCGAAAATACCATCTCTCGAGCAAAGAACGCGGCCACGCCCTTCTCCGGAAAACATCCGGCGCATTCTGCTGCGGAGTTCCGAAAGCAAAGTGCGCCGTTGGTTTTGATCATCTGTCCGTGGTTATGGCAGAGCACCAGATACTCATGCAGGGTGAGCACAAGGGCTGATGCTTGGCTTCTGAGCCAAGGAACAGCTTGCAAGCCCACCCCAAGAAAGTGGTGCATGTGAATCACGTCGGGCCGAAATTCCCGGACGATTGGGTCAAGGCGCTCGACAACCGAGCGTGGGTCCTCACTGCAAAGCGAGAAGGGATCCACCTTTGGCAGCGAAAGCAATAATTCGTCGCTTTTGCCTCGAAAGAACATGGTTTCGCGACCAGAGCCCGCCAACTTTTCCAGTCCAGCGGCGACATAAAGAACCTCAACATCCGGTTCAGATTTCAACCGCTCGAAAAGCGCATAGGAGGCAGACTCGGCGCCCCCAGGCGACAAGGCTGGATGCCCATGCGAGTAAATGAGGATACGCATCCTGATGAGAGCACCGGATCTTGGTTAGGATGAAACTTGGGGCAGCAGGTGCTTTTGGTTGATGAGGGTCGCTTCTACCCACGCCTCATCATCGTTCGCACCATAGTTGGCGGCCGCCATCGCTGAGCCACTCTGCAATGCCGGAGTGGAAGCGGTGAACAACGACAGGGACTGATGCTCTTGAACGCGCCGACAAAACTCTGCGCTGATGGCGAGCAGTGATACCAAGCGCTCGTTGAAGGCATAGGTGCGGAAGAGCTCTGTTTGCGCCAGCATGCAATCTAAGGAAAGAAAGGTCCCGTCAGGGAGCCTGTTATAGACAGCCGCTGTGGCAGGACTGCGCCAGGTCTTTGACTTGGCCAACACGCCCTCACTATCGCCGAAGTGCCAAGCAACAGGGGCCGGCGACCCGTCTTCCAGCACTCCCTGCAGCCCAACGATTATAGACCCATCGTCGCCTAAGTGACGGATGTGAGACATCAGTCCAGCAAAGTCGCTGATCCAGGCTGACCGATCAAGGACCAAGAGGCTTCTTCCACGCGCTGCTTCAACTGCGCTGTTCAAGGCGAAAGCAAGTCCATCTTCGGACGGCAGGAGGATGATGGTGGTGGAGCACTGGATCTCAGTCTGCTGTTCTAAAAATCCGGCAAGATCCCAGTCAACCTTGCCAACAAAGATCCACTCCACACCAGGCGGCGCTTTCGCCTGATTGAGGAGTTGAGCCTGAACAAACACCGGATCCCCGCGCTCCAGCGGAACCACGATGGAAAAGTGAATATCTTCTGCGGGCGGTCCGAAATGCTTGGTGACCGTTTTCCGCTTACCACGAGCCCGTCGAGCGAACGGAGCGACAAGGCGAGCCACCCTTTCCGGCGGTTTCTCCGCGGTCGCCACCTTTAATCGGATGAACGGCAGCGCTTTGCTTCGCTCACCGATCTGGGACACCGCCAGAGGCCCTGTCATGGACACGCCGGAGCGGTCACGTTCCAGCAGATAAAGATCTGTTGCGAGGCTTAGAGACCCAGGCAGGAGGGCGATGAAGCCGTGTTCGACTGCCACAGCCCGGCTGTCCGGCAGTGAAGCAAGGTGTGAAACGACGTCCTCGCGATAAAAGCTGAGGATGTTCTCCCAAGAGCTGAAAGCGCGGAAATCTGCACTGATAAGGCTGATTTCGCGACTGTCAATGTGCTCGATCCATCCCTCGACGAGGGTTGCCCCCGTCACGGGTGTTGCTTTGTCGAGGCTGAGATGTCCGGCTGCTTCAGCCCCAAGCCATCGGCAGGATCGGTCGAAGACCAGTCCGATGCGCGGGTCGACCGCGCCTTCCGCAGCCGCAGCCTGGATCAGCGCAATGAGCTCCGCATCGATGCCGCCGTGGTCAGAAATCGTCCGAATGGACACGGCCGCCGCGTGGGACTGACCATCCACGAAGGTGAGGCGCGCGCTCAAGACTGAAGCCACATCAATCTCAAGGAGGTCGAAAGTATCCACGGAAAGGCATGTAACCGGCGCGCCCGCGGCACCATGCCGGAAGGTGACCCATTGACCGCTGGAAACGACTGCTTCTGCGCCAATCCGATCCGTCAAGCAGAGAGCGGTCAACGGCCGTCCGAGCACGGCCGGCACCTGGATGATCAGCCGCGATGCCAATGCCAGCACGCTCCAGGGTCTGCCGCCTTTTTGTGCGGCCGATGCTGGGGCGCTTGGAAAGGAAGAAGCTGTGGACATGCGCCTCCCTATGCCACAGCCCACGCTCTTTGCGTATAGAAACTTGCATAGGGGCTGCTCCCGGCACATGAACAGCCTGGCGACCCACGATTCTCCTTTGCAAGGCAGCCGCTTTCTTGACGCTTGAACGCCTCACCCGCCTCCTCGCCTATGCAAATCCCTACGCGGAGTCCCTGCCCCTGCGGCCGCCGGTCGGTGTTCCCGCAAGCTTCATCGACCCGAGCTATCTCGCCAACAACGTTTTTTGGCAGGAAGACGATTTGGAAGACCGGATCCGCTGCGATACGGCGCCGATCCCGCATGCCGATAACCGCGAAGGCTACCATGGCGATTACCACCTCGCCTTCTGGCTCGGCGGCTACCGTGACTACCGCCGTGCGGTGGACACCTTCACCCAGTATGGGGTCGAACCGCGCCGCGTGTTCGAATTCGGCTGCGCAACGGCCCGAGTGCTGCGCCATTTCTATTTCCAGGCCGGGGCGGAATGCTGGGGCTGCGACTTCAAGCCGTCCAACGCCGAATGGATGATGCGCTACCTGCCAAAGCCCTTCAAGGTCTGGCAGAACGATTATTATCCGCGCTTGCCGGTGGAAGATAACTACTTCGACGCCGTTACCGCCTTCTCCGTTTTTACCCATATCGACGAAACGGAGTCCGGTTGGCTGCTGGAACTGCGCCGCATCCTGAAACCGGGCGGCATCGCCTACCTGTCGATCCACAACGAGGAAACCTGGAAGATCAAGGACAGCAATCTCCTGACCACCGTCAGGGACTACCTGACGCCCGAAATCGCGGATAGCCCAACGCTGCCGGTCGGCAAGACGGTGGCGACCTTCCGCCAGGATGACCCCTATCGCTGCAACGTGTTTCATTCGCGCGAATACATCAACCATGTCTGGGGCCGCTATTTCGACATCCTGGACATACTGCCACTGCGTCTTGACAAGCAGGCAATCGTCGTGTGCCGCAAACAATAAGTTGCTGCACCGCATGGCAACCTCTTGATCTTCGTGTGCCCCGCCCCTACCAGTGCTGGACGTCGCCTCGGGCGGATTGCCGCCCGTGTACGCCCGAAGCACGAAGGAGCCTGGCGTGAAGGGTATTATTCTTGCTGGAGGCAGCGGCACGCGCCTTCATCCGATGACGTTGACGGCTTCCAAGCAGCTCCTGCCGGTCTACGACAAGCCGATGATCTATTATCCGCTGTCGACGCTGATGCTGGCGGGCATCCGCGACATCCTGATCATATCCACGCCGCATGACCTGCCGCGCTTCGAGGCGCTGCTCGGCTCAGGCGCGCAGTGGGGAATGCGCTTTTCCTATGCCGAACAGCCCAGGCCGGACGGGCTGGCGCAGGCTTACCTGATCGGCGAAGAATTCGTTGCCGGCGAGCCTTCGGCGCTGATCCTCGGCGATAACCTGTTTTACGGCCACGGTCTGCCCGAACTCCTGGCGCAGGCCGCCGTGCCGGCAACCGGCGCGTCGGTTTTCGCCTACCATGTCAACGATCCCGAGCGCTATGGCGTCGTGTCGTTCGACGCATCGGGCCGCGCCACCACCATCGAGGAAAAGCCGGAAAAGCCCGCCTCCAACTGGGCGGTGACCGGGCTTTATTTCTATGACAGCCGCGCGTCGGAAATCGCCCGCACGTTGAAACCCTCGCCACGCGGCGAGCTCGAAATCACCGACCTGAACAAGGTCTATCTGGAAGAAGGCACGCTCAACGTCGTGTCCATGGGCCGCGGCTTTGCCTGGCTCGACACCGGCACGCCGGACTCGCTCTTGGAAGCGGCCGAATTCGTCCGCACGCTGGAACACCGCCAGGGTTTTAAGATCGCATGCCCGGAAGAAATCGCCTTCCATCAGAGCTTCATTACCGGGGAGCAGCTGGCCGAACTCGGCAAGAAGCTCGGCAAGAGTGGTTATGGGAAGTACCTGCAGCGGATGGTTGGTTAGCACTAAAATGAACCGCGACCTTACAACGCGGTAGAACCCCTGTCATATTGGTGGTAGCTGAGCGCACGCAAATTAGTTAACACGCTTCATGCTGTGAGAGCGCCTAGCGCTTGGAGAGACAAGCCTGTGACCGGACGAAAACCACGTATTCTTGTCATGATCCCCGCTGGGAAGCGGTACAATCATGATAACGTTATGATTTACGATCAGGTTCGCGAAGACTACGTCAGGTCGTACTTCAACACTGGCGATATGATGGTCTACGACTCAACGCTGAAGCTGTTGGACTTCGCGGACGTTGACGTGCTAAAAATTGCAAACCCTACCGAAGCGGACATCGAGCGCTACAACAGTGAATTCGACTACGCTTTTCTCCGTGGCTCAAATTTCATTCATGAGCATATGCAATGGGAGAAAGCGATTTGGGTGCTCGAACGCCTTACGATCCCTGTCCATGCTATCGGGGTCGGCGCTCAGGCGGAGAAACATCGCGCGATTGAGCTTAGCGCTGAAAGTAAGCGTGTTTGGAAGCTGATCTCAGAGCGAACTCGAGCTATTGGCGTTCGAGGCGGGTTTAGTGCCGAAGTCTTGAGCCAAAATGGGGTAACCAACGTTGAGGTCGTCGGCTGTCCATCTTTGTTTCGAAAGCGCGACCGAAATCTCAGGCTAAACCTCAGGTTGTCGGATGAGATTCGCAAGGTGGCGTTCAGCTTGCGTCGCGAGACGAGTCACTACTACGCTATAGATACTCGCGACTTCACTCAAGTTCAGAAAAAGCTACTTTTGCGAGTCGCGAACGCGTACGATACAACAGTAACTATACACGGCGAGCCTCCCGAAAAGGCGTACTTCGTTCAAGATAAAGAGGGTATGGCGAAGGCAGATGTCCTCCTCCGCCAACAGGGGTGGTTTGATCCTGAAAGCGAACCAGCCCTTAAAGCCATCTACAACCACCGACTGTTTCTCAACGACCGGGTGGAAGACTACGACTCCGAAATCGTCAAATATGACACGGCTTTGGGCTACAGAGTGCATGGCATTCTTCCTGCACTAGCTAATAGCGTTCCGGGACTTATGGTGAATTACGACAGCCGATCAGCGGAACTTGCGGAGACGTTCTCCATACCAACAGTCTCGGCAGAAGATGCTCTTCAGCGCCCATTTGCTGAGTTGTTCGGGCTTGATCAGTTTTCGTCGTTTCAAAAAAGCTTCACCAGCAACTATGACCGGATGAAGAACTACATCCAGAGTCTTGGTGCAGCGACACGCATGTAGCTAAGGGTCAATCTGCATGAAGCACCCGATATCTCAGCGGCTAGGCGTCGAAAGCTACGGCCAGCCCGTGGAACTAGCTACATCAACCACGGTGTCTAGGAAAGCTAACATCGGCCGCATAGTCTCTGATGCGAGTTGCACCAACTCCCGGTCGATGCCCTGGACGGAGCGTTCGATAGAGTTTGGGCCTACTCTCGCTCGTCGCCTTCACGGCGTCGATGTGGCTCGCGGTTATATCGTTTCTGACGTCAAGCACATCTATTTGGATACTACGATCACGGCCCTCGTCACTTCAGAGCCGGGTCGACTATTGGCGTTCGCAAAGAACCTCTCAGAGCAAGCAGCTTCGGCGAGCGAGGTTTCGACCTTCGTTGAAGAACCCGTAATATTTGTGTGCAACGAGGGTAGCGGAACTTGGGGGCACTGGGTTGTCCATAATCTACCAACTCTCATCATGCTAGGCGACAAGTTCCGGGACGCACGGATCGCGATTCCGCAAGCTTATTTCGGATCTCGTCCGAGTTTTCTTGAGTCCTTACTTTTTCTAAGGCCCACGTTTGCTAGTAGATTGCTGCCTATACGCAGCGAAGTTACCTACCGGTTTGATACCCTCCTAACTTCGGATTTCCTGTATCAGGATCGATCGATCCACCCAGAAGCGCTGAAGATACTGGAGTCAGCTGGCAGTGTTCCGACAACCGTCGATGTTTTTTCACGCGTATTTCTTAAGCGGGTGACCCCAGGCAAGCGGGAGGTCGCAAATCTAGAAGCGGTAGAACGCATTCTCCTGGAGAATGGCTATTCGATAAGCGAAGTGGGAAAGAGCAGTTTTGCCAGCCAGTTGCAGCTCTGGCACGACGCCTCTCACGTATGCGCCGTCCTGGGAAGCGATCTAACCAACATCGTTTTCGCAAAAAGCAAAATGCAGATACTCTCAATTACTCCAGAATGGTTTAGCGACCACTTCTTCTTTGATTTAGCCGCCGCGAAGGGCGCGATCTGGAGCGAAGTCTTTTGCGGGGAAATGATCGACGAGAAAACTCCTTTACATACTTCAAGTTTCCGAGTGGACCAATTTACTCTTCAAGAAATGATTCTCAGCATGAGGAACCGAGAAACGAGCCCTGTCTGACTTGCAGGTTGCGACATACTGTAGAAGAGCAGAGACTTCTGGGTATAGATGGTAGCTGGCCGCGGTTGAAGCGGAAGTCGGCGATGCAATTTCAAAAGAAATCTTCTCTAGATCGCCCTGGGGCAAAGATCTGGCGCGCGCCAAGTTCTTGCTGAAGGATGGCGTAAAGTGACCGGAAGAGAAGTCGTGTCCTTCATCCAATTCACTGATCGCCCGCCGATCCCACGTCACTCCTTCTTTTACGGCCACCGCTGGTGATCCGGCATAGATCCTAGAAGGCAGAAGCTGCCCGCTTGTTACAGCGCCTTGACCAACCACTGTTTCCTCACCGATTTCTGTACCCTTGTTTACCAGCACTGCACGCGAAAGCCAGACGCGAGGGTGCAAGATGACAGGCCGAGGAGGATTTATCCGCTTTCGAGTGGCTTTGTCGATGATAGTATGAGAATCGCTTGTCCTGATGTAAACGGCAGTTGACACCATGCAATCGCTCCCGGTGAGAATATATGAGCCCTCCTGAACCAAGAAATTGCTTCCCTGCTGCACAGTTGTTCCTGATCCGAGGATTACGAATCCGGCCTTTCCGTACATGTGGATCAGTAAGCCTTCTGTCCTGCAGTTGAATCCGAAGCACACTGTGTTCGTCTCTGCTAGCAACGCGATATTCGTGTCGATTAACAGCGCATCAGTCCCAATGTAGACGCACCCTGGTTTACTGCCGCTTACCCGCGTCCGCTTGAAAGATGCGCCTGCTGCGATAAAAACTTTCGCGCTTGGGTTTTCTATTTTTAACCCTTCAATGTCACCGTCACGCACCTCCCGGTATTCACTCAGGGGTTCTATTCTGCAATTGACCTCTCCATCAGTGTATGAATTCAAAACCTGTGCTAAAATATAGCTGAAAGAAGGGTCGGGCTTCGCTATCCCAATTTGGCTCCATAAACCCTGAGCTGAAGTCGATATCCATTCCGGTAAATTCGGCGGAAGCCGTCCAGCAGCGATCGAGTTTTGGTCAGTCATACTGTTGTATCCGCATGTGTTTATCGGGAGGTCTATGTGAGCGATGCTACAAGCCGCTTATACAACCGCGCGCTCTCCGCATAGCTCACGCTTTTCAGCAGGTCCGGTTGTTCAACACCGGCGGGCACATAGCCCTGCGCGATCATGGTGAGCTTTTCGGCGAGGTCGAACGGGTTGCGAGCCTCGAAATGCAGGCCGGTGACGCCGTCGCGCACCTTTTCGGCCATGCCGCCGATATCGGCCGCCAGCACCGGCTTGCCGCACACAAGGGCTTCCTGGATCACCATGGGCGAGTTTTCCCACCAGATGGAGGGGATCACCACCCAGTCGACCTGGCTCATCTTGCGAAACAGTTCCGTGCGCTCGTAGCCCCCGACCCAGCGCAGGCACCCTTCCTCCAGGAGCGGCGCGCGCAATTCCTTGATCAGCACCTGGAAGGCTTCGGAGCGCTGTTCGAGGTTGGCGCCATGGATTTCCACCCGAAGGTCGCGCCGGGCGTCCGGCGGCACGAGGCTGAGCCCTTTCAGGAGGATGTCGACGCCCTTGTATTCGGTGACCTGACCGAAAAAGCCGATCTTCTGTATGCCGGGCTGGCCGCGGCGTGGAATGTCGCGCGCAAAGCTCGGCTGGCCGTTCTCGATCACGGTGATGCGGTCGGCCGGAATGCCCCAGTCGATGTAGCGCTGGCGCAGGAACTCCGAGGGCGACACGAACATGTCCACGACCTGGAAATGCTTTTCGATGTAGCGCCGGCGCAGCCAGAAGCTTTCGGGCGAAACGGCGGGAAAGCAGAGGTGGCAGTCTTCCAGCGAGGCGCGGTAACACAGCCGCTTGGTCGAATCGGTCTTCACCATCTGCCCCTGATGGTTGCAGATCGCGGTGTATTCGTGAAGCGTCAGCACGAGCTTCGCCTGCGGCAGCGTGTGGCGGATCTCGCGCAGGAGTTCCAGCCCCATATGGGCGTAATGATGGACATAGATCGTGTCCGGCCGGTGTTGCCGGAGGAACGCGCGAAAATCCTTCACCACCGCAAGCGCGTTGGCGGTGCGCAGCTTGAACCAGTCGCCCATATCCTGCCGCCACAGATACTCGCCCGGGCGGCGACTGACGATCGCGCCATGGCCGATCGTGCCGAGATCGGAGCGCGCCAGAAACAGGGCGCCGGTCGTGTCCGGGTCGTCGCGCAGCGTGGTGTAAAGATTATAGGCCGCGATCTCGCCGCCCCCGACGCTGAAATCGGGATGAGCATGGGCAATCACGAGCACCTTCATGCGGCGGGCCTGAAGCGGGGGTCCTGCAGCAGGCCGTCAATGGTCGGCCCCCAGGCCGTCTGGTGGCGGTGCAGATTGTAGAACACGACGCGCTGGCGAAACCCGCCGCTGCCCAGCCCCGAAAAGGACTGGCGCTCGAGATGCACCAAGGAAATATCTTCCACGCAGACGATCTCGCGCCCCGAACGCCGGACCTTCAAGCAAAGGTCGGAATCCTCGAAGTCGCCGATCAGGAACTGTTCGTCAAAGCCACCCACTTCCGCAAACACCTCGGCTGCCATCAGCATGCAAGCGCCCGTGACCGCGATCCGCTCGAGAGGCTTCGGCCGCGGTGGTGGCGGCTCCATGCCGGAACCCGGATGCTTGTTAAGGTAGCCGCGCAACGCGTTGTCCCATTCAAACATCATGCCGTCATGCTGGATCGAGCCGTTGCAATAAAGCAGGCGGCCGCCGACGATGCCGAGATGCGGATTCTCCGCCAGGGGCTTCAGCATCTTCTGCAGCCAGCCGGGGCGGGTCGGAAACACGTCGGAGTTCAGGAACAACAGCGTTCTGCCTTTGGCGTGCTTTGCGCCAAGATTGTTTGCGCCGGAATAGCCACGGTTGACGCGACCGTCGATCACCGTGAAGCCCAGCTCGTAGACCTGAGACAGCATGGCCGCTTCACTTAGGATCGTTCCGCGGATCCGCGGGTCGTCGATCACGAAAACGATCTCGGCCTGCTTGCGGACAAACGGATCGTCCGAAAACTCCATCAGTTGCTGCTGGAGGAAGTCTGTTCGCCCATAAAGCGGAATGATGATCGAACAAAGCGGATTGGCAGGCGGCTGGCCGAAGGTGGCAATCTCGGGCTCCAGTCGATGGAAGGCATTGTTGCGCGCTTCGATTAGACCACCGACGACTGGAACGATATGGCTGGACAATCCGGCCTGGAAGCGATCGGGCGGGAGCGGAAAGTCGAAAGCCCATTTTGCGAAACTTGCTGGCTCCTGAGGCGCAGCGGTCCAGTCTCCCCTCGCGATCGTATAGGCATGATTGCCTTCAACGGCGATGAGCTGCAGCCTGTCAGTCGCATGCAGCTTGCCGGGGAGAGCCAGAAAAAAGCCGGCATCCATCGAAAAGGCGCCGAAGTCCTTCTCGAAGGCTTGCGTGATGTCATCCCTGTGCCAGCGGATTGCGTCGCAAACGAACCGAACGATCCCGGAACTCGTTGCAACCAGTATCTCGCAGGTCGGCACGCTGAGAGCCCATCCCGCAACCACGCCACCCACGGAAAAGGCAGCCTTGGCTTGCTCGATATGGCCGCGCGCCGCATTGAACAACGGCGGTGGATCCTGCAAGAACGGAATGATCTGACTGGCCCACCGCAGTGAATGCGCTGTGGCGGACAAGAGAGCCCCTAGCCTCGGCACCTGCTCCTTGACCAGCTGGACCATCGCTTCTGATTTCGCGATCGGCGGCAGCTGGAGTGTCAAGGAAAGCTGCTGCTGATCCGGACAAACCAGTTTGATCGTGTTTGCTTGTAGCCCGCACTGCACCACGAGAAGGAAGCCGCGCACATCGTCGCGCGAAATTGAATAGGCGTCTGCCACGTCGACACGCTCGAACAACTCCTGGCGAGAAGGCAGAAGCGCTCCATCCACGCTTCTCGCCTCCAGCGCGATGGCTTCAACAAGCCACCCCGTGAGCACCAGACATCCGTCGGCTAAAACTGCATGATCAATACCGACTCCACACTCGATGGCCCCCTGCTCAGACGGCACCACCAGAACACAAGGCGCTGAGCGGACGGCGCCCACGTGACGCCCCACCAGGAGTGATCTGCTCGAAGGCGGGGCTGCCTGAGGCGTGACCACCGCAACCTCAGCAACTGGGAGCGCGGTGAGCTCAGTTGTCGGCTTTGCTGATACCCGTTTGAAGACGTGATCACGCAGCCACTGAACGGTGGGCCTTTTTGCCGACCATTCGAGCTCTTCCCCAGTGGCCGATACGATCACTCTCAGGGGGTCTGTCCCAGGAACATCCCGGATCGCAGACCTTGCCTGCTCGGTCACACGATCCCACGCGATCCGGAAGGTGCATCTCGCAGTTCTGCCCAAGGCCAGCGAAATGTCGTCACGCACCTCGTCAGCCAAACCTGTCAGAAGAACCACATCCCCCGCGAGGAGCGTCCAGCTGGTTGGCTGATCAGGACTGGCAATCCCAAGCAACCAACCGAAGATGCCATTTTCGGAGTCCATGTAATCGACGAGCCCAGCATAGCCACCATCGAGGTGGCCAAAGAAGGTTGGGATCGTCTTTTGTGAAGGGCTATGGATCACGCGCAAGTCTACTTCAGAATACCAACCCAGTCAGTCGAACTACCAGCTTCAAGCAGCTGATACCTTCTTCGGCAGGGAACGACTTCCGAATTACAAAAAACCAGCCTCCACAGGCTTTTTGCGATCTCCAACTGCGTGGAAGAAGCTTTTGGCACGGCTGACACACCTTCGCCGCTGACGGCAAAGCTTCTCGACACGCGCGCGATGGCAGTCTTCACAGACATCTCGTCCCCAGATGTCGACAGCAACAATCTGACAGGTTATAGCTCTTCGCGCCTGCAAAAAGTCAAGTCGAAGTTTGATGCTGACGATCAACAAATTAGCGGTTTCTCCGGTCGTCGAGCTTATTCCTCGACAATTTGGCGACCACCGCGGCTTCTTCTCAGAAACGTTCAATCAAGGGCGACTGTCCGAGGCCGGCTTTCCTGACACTTGGGTCCAGGACAATCAGTCACTATCTAGGGAACGCTTCACTCTGAGGGGGTTGCACTATCAGGAACCGCCCTTCGCACAGGCGAAGCTGGTACGCGTGCTTCAAGGAAGCATCTTCGACGTTGCCGTCGACATTCGTCGGGGATCTCCGACATTTGGCAAATGGGTGTCCCTGATAGTCTCCGCAGATGCGTTCAATCAGATCCTTGTTCCAGAAGGGTTCGCCCATGGCTTCCTCACGCTGGAGCCGAACACGGAAGTCTTCTACAAGGTTACGGCGCCCTACTCGTCGGCTCATGACAGGGCCATCCGTTGGGATGACCCCGCTCTTGCGATCGACTGGCCGCTCAACGGGAACGACCCGCATCTATCGGACAAAGACGCCGCCGCCCCACTCCTCGCCGACGTCACACTCGTATTCTGAGGATCACCGGACATGAATATTCTCGTGACCGGCGGCGCAGGTTTTATAGGATCTGCAGTCTGCCGCTATCTCATTGCCGAAACACAGCACCGGGTGGTTAACCTCGACAAGCTAACATACGCTGCCAATCTAGAGACCCTTTCCTCGATCGCTGGAGACACGCGCTACTGCTTCGTGCAGGCAGATATCGCGGACAGCGCGAAAGTTGCTGAATTGCTGCGCATGCATGACATTGACACCGTCATGCATCTAGCGGCGGAAAGCCATGTGGATCGCTCCATCGATGGGCCAGGTGAGTTTATCCAGACCAACATCGTCGGCACCTACCGCCTCCTCGAAGCTGCGCGCGGCTACTGGGCCGGTTTGGCTGGCGAGAAGCGCGAGCGCTTCCGCTTTCACCACATCTCCACTGATGAGGTTTTCGGGACGCTCGGCTTCGATGACGGACTCTTCAACGAAACTACGCCCTACGCTCCCTCGTCTCCCTACTCCGCTTCAAAGGCAGCGTCAGACCATCTCGTGATGGCGTGGCATCATACCTACGGTCTTCCGGTGGTGCTTTCGAATTGCTCGAACAACTACGGACCATTCCATTTTCCCGAGAAGCTGATCCCTTTGATGATCCTCAACGCTTTGGAGGGGCTGCCGCTTCCGGTATATGGCACGGGTGAAAACGTCCGCGATTGGCTCTATGTCGACGACCACGCTCGCGCGCTTGTGCTCGTTGCCACTAAGGGAGAACTCGGCCGCTCATACAACATCGGCGGTCGCAATGAGCGCACAAACCTCACGGTAGTTGAAACCATCTGCGACGTGTTGGACCGTATTCAACCCCTGAATAGCGGCACCAGCCGACGTGATCTGATCACTTTTGTAAGCGACCGACCGGGACACGATATGCGCTACGCCATCGATGCGACGCGCATCGAAACTGAATTGGGGTGGCGAGCCCATGAGACGTTTGAAACTGGGCTCGAGAAAACCATTAGATGGTACCTCGAGAATGAAGCCTGGTGGCGGCCGATCCGCGCTTCTAAATACTCTGGAGAACGCCTCGGGCAGCGGAAAGCGTCGTGAAGGTGCTCGTTGCAGGTCGATCTGGACAAGTCGCGCAGTCTCTGGCTGCACGATCAACTCCTGAACGCGTCTTTGTGGCGCTTGGCCGTCCCGATTTGGACATCACAAACCGCTCGTCCATCGATGCTGCTATTGCAGCGCATCAGCCAATCGCAGTTGTCAACGCTGCCGCTTACACGGCAGTCGACAAAGCGGAAACGGAAGTGGATGCAGCGTTCGCAGCAAACGAGCTCGGCGCTCGCAACCTTGCTGCAGCAGCACACGCTGCCGGACTGCCGATCGTCAATATCTCCACTGACTATGTCTTCGCCGGAACCAAAACAGGTCCTTACGTTGAAGGCGACCCTGTCGATCCTCAAAGCGTCTATGGCCGCTCTAAACTTGCTGGCGAACTTGCGGTTGCCGCAGCCAGTCCGGCACATGTTACTCTAAGGACCGCATGGGTGTTCAGCCCTTACGGGCACAACTTCCCGAAGACGATGCTGCGGCTGGCTGCCGATCGCGACGTCGTTCGAGTGGTGGCTGACCAATACGGGAGCCCCACCTATGCGCCTGACATTGCCAAGGCGATTGACGTAGTGCTCGACACGATCCTAGCTGCACCGGATCGTGAGCACTGGCGCGGCACGTTCCACATGGCCGCTGAAGGTTACTGCAGCTGGGCAGACTTCGCGGAGGAAATCTTTGCACAGTCCGCTGCTCGTGGTGGTCCATCCGCAAAGGTCGAGCGTATTGCCACGGCAGAGTACCCAACGCCAGCCAAACGCCCGCCGAATTCCATGCTCGACACCAGCCGGTTCCGAGCAGTGTTCGGACACTCTCTGCCAACATGGCAGGAGGGTACAAAAGCTTGCGTTGAGGCGGTGAGATGAGCTCGCGCTGAAAAGCTTCGCGGCTCACAAGTTTAGAGCGCCTGCGCGCTTTTTGATCGCGATGGTGTTAAACGGTCAGCTTCAAGCGCGACGCAACCCCGTCTTAAGCGTGTCCGCATTCTCGAGCTTCGCTTCCCGTCCGGTAAGCGAGCACCAACGATCCACAGCGACATCAACATACGCGGGGTCGATCTCTACTCCCCTGAGACGCCGGCCGATCCTCTCAGCAGCAATCAGTGTCGTTCCCGATCCTAAGAAGACGTCGAGGACCGTATCCCCGCGCCGCGTTACATCGCTCAAAGCGTCGGCGACCATGGCCGTTGGCTTTACGGTCGGATGAAGCGCGAGGTCCTGACGACGGCTTCCGCGCATCGAATTGACAGACGGATAGTCCCAAACATTCGTCCGGTTGCGCCCGTGCTTGCCGAGCTCCACGGCGTTGAAATGCTGCTCTTGCCCAACCCTGTAGACAAAAACCAGCTCATGCTTCGAGCGGTAAAGCGAACCCATTCCTGCGTTCGACTTGTTCCAGATGCACAGGTTGATCAGGGCTCCATAGATCTTGGCTGCGCTGCTCTGGAGTTCGGTCATGTGCCGCCAGTCCATGCAAACGAAGTGCACGGCCCCATCCCTCGAAACGGCCGCGGCAGCACCAAGTGTGCTTTTCAGGAAGCTTTGGAACTCAGTCTCAGACATCTCGCCTGAAGCCATCGCAAACTCTCGGTGCCGGCCGCGAGAATTCGCGTGTCCGCTGATTTTTACGTTGTAGGGTGGGTCGAGGAAAGCGGCGTCGACCTTCTCCCCGTCTCCTACGACCGAACGCAAGAAATCGACGTCCGCGGCATCACCGCAGCCAATCCGATGATCACCCAGGATCCAAATGTCCCCACGCTTCGATCGTGGCGCCGTTCTTACCTCAGGGATGTCTTCATCGGCTGGATCTTGCGGAGGGTGAAGGACCAAGTCGATTTCACCCGTCGAGAAACCCGTCAGATCGAGATCGAAGTTCAGCTCCTCCAGCCCTCCGAGTTCCACCTGCAAAAGCTCGATATCCCACCCGGCATTAAGCGCTATCTTATTGTCTGCCAGGCGAAGCGCGCGGACCTGCGCTTCAGTCAGGTCGGCAAGGCTGATTGTCGGCACCTCGTCCAGGCCCAACTGCTTGGCAGCAAGAAGCCGGCCATGACCGGCAATGACCCTAAGATCCTGGTCTACAAGAATGGGGTTGGTGAAGCCAAACGCCTTGATCGAGTTTTCGATCTGCTTCGTTTGCTTCCTCGAGTGTGTTCGCGCATTCCGCGGATCGGGCTTCAGCTCGGAGAGGGAGCGGTACACAACGGTCAGGTGCTGCCCCGACAACTTTCTGGTGTTCGACATCTCGAGCTCGCCTTCAAAGCTCGAAGCGTGTCACAGGTGTCTTAAAACAAGCTGATGTTGCAAGTACGTCCGAGCGTGGCTGCCGAGGTCAAGCCAGCGGCAAACGCCACAAGCGTTTACATGAACCGCAAGGGACCTTTGGCAAACCTGCGCAGATATCCCGATGCGCTGAAGCGAGCAGCGGGATGTCTCGAGGGCTTCTTCCGCGGCGGACGCTCTACAGGGGTGCCCAGACCACTGCTTTGCGCGCCTGCATCTCCTTCATGCCGCGCATTGCATGTTGCATCAGCTTACGCTCGCGGGGAGTCAATTTGCGTTTCGGGAGCGGACCAGTGCTATTCGCAAGTTCCACGCTGCGGCGCTGCTGTTCTACAATGGACGCTTGCAGCTCTTCCATCGTTCCCCAGCGGTCTTGCTGATAGTCCTCATAGATTGAATAACCGCCGAAATACGCTGCCTTGATGTCATCTCGCATATCCAACGCAAACAGCGCGCTCCAAGCCAGTGGATCACCGGGGCGCCAGTTCTTTGGTCGTTTGCTGAACAGGTACTCCGAACGGACCTCATTTTCATCCCAAGGCGCAAAGTCCCCCTGCAGGTACTGCCCGATGAAGTTGAATCCCCCGATCTCGTCCAGACGCGCCTCCAGCTGCTCCGCGCTGTCGCGTTCTGGATCTAGAACTTCGTACGCTTCTCTCGTGTAGACACGACCACTCGGAAAACGGATGTCCTCCTTGGTGCGCGTGATTGCAGGCAGGGCTAGGACTTCATACTCTTCACTTTGCGTTTCGAGCAGATGTCCACATAGGTCGTCTGGATGAACCCGCTGCATCACGATGATGATTGCGCCGTCGCTCCGGTTGTTCAGGCGGGTGCGGACTTCTGCATCATACCAGCTGTTGACGGCGTTCCGTCGTCCCTTGTCCTTGGCAAATTGAGGGGACAGAGGGTCATCGGCGATGATCAAGTCGGCCCCTCGCCCGCTAAGCTGCTGCCCAACAACAGCACACGTGATGCTGCCTCCTTGTCGCGATCGAAGGGATGTTGCGCCCTTCGACCGCAGGTCAGCCGCTGGAAACAAGGATCGGTAACGGGATCCACCGACCAGTTTCATCACTTTGCTCATCAGTTCAGCAGCGAGTTTCTGCGAACCCGCGATAATCAGGATCTGCTTGGTGGGATCGCGCCCGATGACAAAGGCAGGTAGAGCGACGGACGCGATCTCTGATTTGAGGGCCCGGGGCTGAACATTGATCATTAAGCGCCGCGTTCTGCCGCGTGCGACCTCCTCACAATGTTCAGCAATAAGCTCGGTAGCCAAGTTTCCTCGGAGCACTTCCCCATGAAGTTCACGGTATGCAAACCCGTGAAACGGTGGAAAACTGCTGCGAAAAAGCGCGGCAACCGCTTCACTCTTGGTCGGACGGCTCATCAGATTTCTTTTGCCCGTCTTCCAAGAAGCGCTGCAAGAGTTCCTCGTCGTCCTTCGTCGGCGTGAACGCCTCGGGTGACGGTTGGATATCGAGCACTTTGATCAGAAGCTGTCTGGCGTGCGGTCTGCCGAGGATGGCGTCATTTACAAGCGCTCGAATGACAGCGTGACGTCTCGTGATCCTCCGAGTAGTCCCGTTTTTCTCGCGTACTTCGATTAGCTCTGCGAGATCTTCAAGAAGCAACACGTTCGTGTTCTCACTGCGTCGCTTCCGTCCACGAGGATTTCCAGAATGCCCCTTTTTGAATTGCGAGTGCTTTGGAGGGTTTGCGTAACCCACTTTGAAATCTGGTTTCGAATACGATTTCTCTGATGATTGCAATTCGTTTTGCAAACCAGTTTCTATTTTTTGGAAAGATCGTGTCATGACTTGTCTCCTCTAAGAAATACTGAACTCACGTTAACACTATACTCATACACTGGAGTTTATTACCTGAAAAGGCCCTGTCCAAAAAAAGGCGACCGGACGACGCAACTTGCTCGGGAAAGGGGAAAATTCCTTCTGCTGTGTGGGGCTTCGGAGTAAAAGCAGCCGCGGGCTTTCGCCCTTTCGCCACCTGCTCCAGGCCCGGAAAACAAACCCGTGGCGGCGCCGTTGATGCGCTAGGGCCTCCGCCCCTCGATTGCACCCGGCCAAACCGTTAGAAAATGGTTGGATTGCCAAGTCATTCTGACGACGGAGCCGGCGAGGCAGACAACTGCATTAGAAACATTCGCCTCCCCGGCTGAGGCATCTTCAGCACTCAGGCGATCCCCCCACCCGACAGTAAACGCCGGCGTCTCTCCGCCGCGGAGTTGCCAAGGCTTCATCGAGAAGGGGGCACGACATTACGCCTCCATCATCGCTGGTCTACCGCCAGGGATGACTGCGTGAGCGGCGTTGTTGATGTCGACCTCCGCTACCGCTCGGTTGAGGCTTTTGCTCTCGCCGCTTCCTTTGCAGCGGTGCAACGACAACTCAAAGCGAGCTGCCTTAACCTTCACCCATCGGGCACAGCGGGAAGTGGAGCGTCTCCAAAGTCCACGCGCTGCTGAGCAGTCCTCCAAGCTAAGAAATTTTCGATCTGCAAATTATTAAGATTGCGTTACGTTTGGGAAAGTGCATTAGATGAAGAAGTACAGGCGTCACCTTGGCGCGGAGAGTATTTCAGGGGGCTGGGATGTCTATTCACCATGGCGAGACCATCGCTGCGGCGCAGAAGCTTGCCGACGAAGCATTGCTGCGATTCGTGCTTGAGCTCGGGGACTCAAAGTCGTTGGCATCGCTGCTTACGGAGATCTTCGGCCCCTCTGCAGCCGATGATGTCGCACGGGCCCTTACCTTGGGTCAGACAGATTGGCCTGAAATCAGGGTAGTAAGCGACGCATCTCTGCAAGGTGCCTTGGCGGCTTACGTGGCCGGTCGCGATCTGATCCTGATCTCGGATAAAGCTCTTCAGATCAACGATGCAGAGCCGGGCTTTCTATCGCGCCTCCTGATCGAGGAGTACGGCCACCACCTCGACCACCAATTTAACGGCGTAGACACCCCTGGCGATGAAGGCAGCGCCTTCTACTCGGCTGTTCAAAGCGAAGGCTTCATTGTCCCTGATACAACGCATGTCGAGGACCAGGGCTTCGCGTCAGTTGATGGTCAACAGCTCGCGGTTGAGCAGGCTACATTGTCTGACTCCGGTGGTTTCGAGGGCAGCCAGACCACCATCGCGTTGGAGGGCTCTGGCGACAATGTCTTGAAGTACAGCTTCGAGATGTACGGCATCCCGGACCGCTTCGTTGTACGATATGAGGGGAAAACGCTGCTCGATACTGGCTTTGTAAGCGGCAGCCGCTCGGGCGAAGTTAAGATTGATCGGGGCACCGCCGACAACGTACAGGTCTACGTCATCACGGATGATGCCGGTACCGCTTGGAACTATAGCCTTGAGACCGAAGGCGATGAATGCCCTGATACCGCGCCGCTGAGTGTCAACGCGGTTGGCGGCAACTTTGAACACGACCCGAGCACACCCGATACCTGCACCTATACTGGTACGGTTATGATTGGCCGCGAGGATGGCACCAGCCAGTTGCTCCGAGTCGAGGGCGGCACCGTTACAATCAATAAGACCGAAGTTTCTGTTAGCGGGGGCACCGTTTATGCGGCCATAGGCAACGTTTCGCAGCCGCTGTTTACCGGAAGCTTCAAGATCCCTTACGCTACCGGAAAGGCCACCGACCTCAACGTCGGCAGTTTTCTCTCACTCGGCGGGCTTGAGGTTGATCTGGAAGGCTTCACGGTCGGTAAGAGTGGTGTCCGTTTCGACACCGAGTTTGCCCTGCCGGGTGAGATCGGCGCTATTCAGGTCAACAAGCAAACTGTTAGCAGCGACGTTCTCGTTCTCGATCAGAACGGCCTCAACTTCGCGGGTCCAAGCTTCAAACTCCGCTTGCCGGACGCGGAGTACAAGTTCCTCAACTTGATCGAAGCCAAAGCCTCTGACTCGACGATCGGCTACAGCGCCTTCGATCAACAAATCAAGTTCCAGAGCAAGATGGAGATTGCGGCGCCAATCAAGGGCGTCGACACGAAGCTTACCGTCGATATCCTGGATCCAAACTTCGTCAGCGTCCAGAACGGCGAGGTCGACTTCAAGGGCAACATCAAGTTTGAGCGCGACATTGAGCTTGGTAAGTTCAAGTTCAAGGACTTCTCACTTGCCATTGACACCACGGGCACACCCACAACCGTTGCGGGCACCGGAACATTTGAACTGCCGGTCGGTGCACGAACGCCGTCCATCGCGCTAACGCTGGGTGCTGCGCTTGATCCGCTGGCCATCAACACGATTGGTTTTAGCGTCGACAACATGAACATCCCGGCGCCTGCCATCCAGCCTGGGCTGTTCTTCCAGAAACTCGCATTGGGCGTCGACAAGCTCGCGCCGGGCAATGCGGATCCGGTGACCTATTCCGGTGGCGTTGGCTTCACCTACGGACCCACCATCAACATCGGCAAGGTTGGCCCATTCGACTTTGGCAACTTCGCCGTCAGCCGCGGCGATGTCGATGTTTCCATCAACCAGGATGGTTTCAAGGGAACCGGAACTGTTTCCGTGTTTAGCCCAAGCCTGCTGAAGGAAACCGGCACGATCGACCTGAACTGGGCAAAGGGTACTTTGGTCGTCAACGGCGGTTATGAGTTGCTGTTTGGCGCCGCCAAGGGCGACGGAATCCTTAAGATCGACAAAAGCTACAATGTCGGTCTCGGTGGTTCCGCCAGCGTCGCGATCCCGAATATCGATGGCATCCCAGGCTTCCTGAAGGGAAAGACGCTTCAAAGCGGTAACGCGGCGCTGACCTTCACCAACGATAACAATCTTGGCAATGACTCGTCAGCCGTTTGGGGCACGTATTCGTTCTTTGTGTTCGGTCAGGAGGTTACCGGCGTTTTCGGCTTGCGGGCCGAATTCGATGGCGACTTCAGCGTGATCGGCGCCAACAACATACCTTTGGCGCCGTCCGCTAGCCGCATGGCGCTGGTGGCTTCAGCTGACGCAGACGCAGCTTTTGCTGTGGCTGCTGCCGCTGATGAAACGGACTATGTGCTGCTGATGCTCGAATGGTCGAACACAGACGCGGCGCGTCCGGATCTGGTGATCACCAAGCCTGATGGCAGCACGGTGCAGCAAGCCGATTTCGCCGACAACAACATCATGATCGTGGAGGAACTCTCGGGCGATGGTGTGGTCACCGTGGCCGTCGGCCCCGACACGGCAGGCGGCACGGTTCCCACGCAAGGCTGGATGATCGCGGCTGCCGACGAAACTGGTCTTGGAGACGTCACAGGGTCGCGCTTCGAGATCGCTGAACCTGCTGCCGCAGAAGTTACGACGGTCGCATCGGGTGCTGGCAACGTGTCTATCGGGTACGTCGTGACGTCCGATGCATCAGCCGGCGACGTGACGCTCTATTACGACGATGACGGCGACGGGTACGACGGCGTTCCGATCGCAAGTGGTCTTCAGTTCACACCGGGCGCCACCGCAACTTATACCTGGGACACTTCAGCCGTCCCGACCGGCGATTATTATGTGTATGCCGTTGTCACCTCTGAGGGTGGCGTGCCCACCCAATCACCCTATGCCACGGACCTAGCCGTGGTCGGGAGCGGAGCGGATCTGAGTGTCGTCACGAGCCTGGACAACGTCGTCGTTGATGCGGCCGCAGGCACGGTCACTTACGAGGTGACCTTGACCAATGAGGGCGCTGCCACGGCAAAGGGTGTTGTTTTCACGGAGAGCTACACGGCCGGAGCCTACTACTACTATGATACGGATGCCGGAGCGGACTACCTAACGAGCACGGACAACCTGTTCTCTGTGGAAGTTGGTGACATTGCTGCCGGCGCCTCTGAGACGATCAACATCACGTTGTACCGCAACGGCAATGACGCGGAAATCGTTTCGCATTCTTCCGCTGCGAGTACGACGAGCTTCGACGATGATCTCCTCAACAACACCGATGATGGGTTGGTAAGCTTTGTGGAAGTCGTGCCGACTTACGCAGACCTATCGGTTGAGCTCGTCACGGCTGCCGGCAATGGTGCGGTCGGCGATCAGGCAAGCTATACGCTTCGGGTGACGAACAGCGGCCCTGAAGGTGCCGACAACGTGATCCTAAGCGAATATGTGGAAGGCATGGTCTCAGGTGGTTACGGCGTAGCCAACTACCAGATCTCCGGTGGCAGTTCCGGACAGCTGACCGCTACGAGTCAGGCAATCAATCTTGGAACGATGGCCTCCGGTGAGTCCAAGGAGATCACCATCTCCGGCAAGATCCAGACGGCTGGACCGACCATTTCGTCGAGCGAGGTGCGGTCAAACACGACCTATGACACAAATTTCGACAACAACAGCCTTGTTCAATACCGTACCGCAGACGCAGCTCAGGTGGTTCAAGCTGATGTGAGCCTCGCAGGCACCGTTGATAAGACGACGTTTATTGCCGGCGACACCCTGACTTTCACCATCAACCTCACAAATGCCGGGCCCAATTCGGCAACGGCACTGCAGGTGAAGTTTGAGAATTCAGCGGGGCTGGAGATCCTTTCCGGCAATCCGGGTGTGCAGGGTACCTTCGACCCAGCAACAGGCATTTGGGATGTCGGCAATATGCGCGACAACCTCACCCGTTCCCTGACGGTCACCGTGCAGGTCAACGATGCGGATGCCCAGTTTGCCCGGGCGCAGCTGGTGGCCGTTGGCGAACCGGATCCGGACTCCGCCCCCAACAACGGCTACACCGGTGAAGACGATGAGATCGTGTTCTTCGGAAGCTCCGGCGGAAACCCCGGTGGCGGAGGCGGTGGCGGTGGCGGTGGCGGCAACCCTGGCCCCGCCATCTTGAATGGCGACGACGACAACAACACGTTCTCCAACGTGCGTGCTCCCAGCATCGTTGATGGTAAGGGTGGGTTCGACACGGTTACGATCGACGGATCTTTGTCCGACTACACGCTTCAGCCGATCGAGGGCGGCTTCACGCTTGTTCCGATCGACGGGTCGAGCCAGCTCATCGAGCTGAAGAATGTCGAGCAGATCGTCTTCAACGACACCTCCTTGATCCGCAACGATACGGACATCGCAAAGACCGTCTATGCTCTTTACCAGGCGGTTTTTGACCGCACGCCGGACCTCGGCGGCCTCACCTACTGGGCAAACGAGGCAGCGAAGGGCGTCGATATCCAGAAGATCGTCGAAGGCTTCGTCAACTCGCTTGAGTTTCAAACCCTCTACGGTTCAACGCCGTCCGACGACGCCTTGATCGACGCGATTTACCAGAACGTGTTTGATCGGGCACCTGACGAAGGCGGCCGCATCTACTGGCTTGGCGAACTGGAAGCTGGCCTCTCGGACGAGGACCTGTTCATCGGCTTCGCCACAAGTCCGGAGATGATGGGCATCATCAAGAACGCGGTTGATGATGGTCTCTTCTTGATGAACTGAACCCAAGCCGCCGACAAATTATTAGCCCATCCAACAACAAGGCGGCGCAGCAAACAGGCTGCGTCGCCTTCGCGCCTAGCAGCTCGGGTCATTCGACGTTATCTGTTTCACCTCCACACAGGTGATTCAGATCGACGGCAGATGGCAAAGAAGATCGCAGATATTCGGCGGCCGGAGATCGTCGAAGCGCTCTACCAGGCAATCCAAACCCATGGGATCTCGCTGCCCAGCTACGACAACGTGGCACAAAGCGGCGACATGTCGCGCCAGCTTATCAGGCACTATTTTCCGGACCCTGAAGCACTCGCCGTAGCGTTGTGCGACCATCTTGCCGCAACATACCGCGATTGCCTCATGCGGGGCATCATCGCCTCCGATGATAACCGCCGTCTTCGAACGTTTCTCGACTTCTACTTCGACTTCCTGAGCGAAAAAGGGCTCGAAAAACCTCGCGATGACAGCGTGTACGACGCACTTTTCGCTTATGCTTCAACATCCGACCGGGTAAAGCGCAACTTGCACGATCAATATGCGCTGCTTCAGATGACAGTGGCTCATGAAATCCAGATCAGTTTTCCCACTCTACCGCAGCCAGCCTGCCGCGAGCTCGGTTATCTGCTGATCTCGCTGATGTATGGCCACTGGAAATTTGTAGCTACTTTGGGGTTCTCCCGAGACTACAACCGCATCTCGCGGGAGGCGATGGATCGGCTTATCGAGTCCTACGTTCACCGCTACGAGAATCCCGAAGCCTGAGTGAATGCCGTTAAATGTGATCAATCCTCATTCGCCCGATCGAATGTGAGCGGCCCGACAACCATTTGTTCAGCCGGCACAGGACATACCCCTCTGAGCAAGAGGAGATTTTAAGCTTTCATCCACAACTATTTGTGCTAATGTAACTTGACGTTGAAATGATCATCTCATTGCAACGCGGGTGCTCTTGGCGCTTATTGGGGTTAGCGCGCAGGTGCATCTCGCTACGTAGGAAAAGGGCGAGCTGCGCTGGCGCTTGTGTTTACGTGGGGTGTGCTGACCAGGAGGGGGGACAGCATGCGAACGTATTTAGTAGGACAAAGCAAACTATTCCGCTTCGGTCTCTCGCTCATTTTGCGAGATACGCAGTTCGCCGTTCAGTTTGAAACTGATGCGGTTCGGAACATTGTTGGAGATGACCTCGAGCGTGCGCTGGTTCTGATCGAGAAGCCAGACGACATCGCAATCATCTCAAGCGATATCAAAGCGCTCAAATCGTCGTCCAACCCGCCTTGGGTCGTTCTGCTGGCCAAGACGATACAGCTAGAGCAGTTCGCGGCCTGCGTCGCGTGCGGGATTGATGGATATCTTTTGGAAGATATCTCGCCCGAGGCACTGCTGGACTCGTTGCACCTGGTGACACATGGGGAAAAGGTCTACCCGAGCCAACTCGCCACTTATCTCTGCGCAGAGCATGTGTCTCCGCTCAGGCGCGACGTCAAAGAGCTGGGCCACATCATTCCATTATCGGACCGCGAGTTGCACATTGTGCAGTGGCTAGCTGATGGCTGTCCAAACAAGGTGATCGCAACCAAGCTCAACATCACCGAAGCGACCGTTAAAGTCCATGTGAAGGCCATCCTAAAGAAGCTTGGCGTGCGCAATCGCACACAGGCAGCGATATGGGCGATACAGCACGGCATCACTTTCTCGCCCGAGCTTGTTGTTCCCTTGAGCAGCATGCCGCCCCGGCTCCACCTCTGAAGGTTTCAGCACCTCGGGGGGAGTTTGGCCCCAGCCGACAAAAAGCGCGAAGCGAGCCGCTCCGCGCTAGTTGTGGTCAGTTGGTGTTGCCGGCTATTGCTTGGCGACGAGCTCGTCTGCGGCCGCAGTAAAGCCCGACAAAGTCATCGGGATTGAAACGGGCCGACGGTTCATAGCTGTCATTGTTACATTGAACGTGTTGCCTCGCTTCATGGACGCGAGGAGGGCCTCGTTCATCGGGATCACAGCGTAAACACCCTTGTCGTCGCTTGCCTCGATCGGGATGCTCTTCTTCTGACCACCATCGACCTGGTACACGACGCCGCCAGGAAGATGCAGGCCATGTGGCAAGGCCATAACCATCGACAAACCTTGTGGCCGCTTGCGAATGGATACCGCTAGCACGCGCTCGCCCTTCGGATTGGCGAGCGTTTGGAACATCTGACAGCTGCCTCCCTGGGCGCCTTGTCCTTCGCTGCAGCGGACATTCCATGGCTTCACGGGTGCGGCGGCTTGCACGGGTCGCTCGGCTGCGGCTGCGGCTGTCGGCGGCGGAGCGGCCGGCTGATCAGGTGCAAGTTGCGCCGCTTGTTCTGAGCCCGCAGTTGCTCCTGTTGGCGTGGTCTGTTGCCCGCTGGCGCTGCTTGTCAAAAGGAGGCCAGCAAAGGCAGAGAGCACGAAAGATGAGGATGTTCTCCCCACATGATGACGTGTACGCATGGGTACATCTCCTTCGGTTGATTGATTTGACTCCGGCCGCGCCGTGAAGCGCGGCCGGAGCTGCATGGAGGAGTGAGGAGCACCGATGGTGACCCTAGCTCTTGGGGTTACTCCATGCTTTCCAAGATAGATGAGAGGCTTTCCGCCCCATGACTGCTCGCGCGTCCGGTGTTGACGTTTGAGCTCTGATCGCCATCGCTGACTTGGTCAGAGGTGAGTACCGTGCCCTTCGAGTCTACAACGATGGAACAGTTGTTGTTGGCGGTGGCTGTTCCCGTGGCGGAACCACCGCCCGGCCCAGCACTGGCGCCGGCCGCACCGTCACCACCTCTGCCACCCCCGCCTGAACCACCGCACGTGAATATCGCCCCGGCATAGCTGGGCACCTTGTTGCGCATCTGTTCCTTCTGAAGCATGAGCGAAGCGATTGACGCGCGGTTGGCGTTAGGCTTCGGCTTCCAGCCTGAACTGAATGGGTCGGCTGATGTTGGGCTGCCTATAAGCGAAGCCGTGACGCCGACCACCATCGAAAATAAGAACCGTTTCATGTGCGTGCTCTCCCCAGAAAGGTGGGGAAGGGCGGGAGCCGCCCTCCCCCGCTTTCATCATTCGTCGCTGTCAGGCATGCCAACAGAGATGCTGAGGTTGTTTCCAACCGCCGTTGCAGCGTTACGCACAATCGGGGTGATCTCGTCCAAACCACCACCGAGGCCCGCCTCGCCGAAGCCGGTGTAGCCGTTCAGGCTCACATTGTTCACCGATGCAGCAGCGCTGACATTTGCGTAGCCCCACTGCGTTAGATCCGCCACCATCACATGATTTTCGATGTTGTCGGACTCGATCGTAAACGAGGCGTTGTTGGTGACCGCCGTGGCCGCATTGTCGACGTAAGCGTTTAAGATGTTTGACACGCTTGCGCTGGCATTGACCTCCGCTGGCTCGATCAGTCCCGCGCCCGCCGCCACCGTCAGGAGAGCGGCCATTGTCGTATGCTCGTTGATGTCTTCGAGATCCTCGTCGTTCTCGACGATGTAGGCGCCAGCGAGAAGCGCACCGAGAGCGCCGATGCCGGACAGTTCGCCTCCCTCTGCGCCGAACCCGCCTGCAGCGAATTGTGCATCGTGCAGGTAAAGCGGCACATCAGCCTCAATCGACTGGTTGTTGGCCACAGCCGTTGCGGCGTTCTCGACCATCGGCAAGTCGACCGCGCTGAGGACCCCATCCAGGATCACGTTTTCAACAGGGACTTCACCTGTCACCTGAACTTGGAACCCGAGGGTATCAGTCCCTTCGGTGATCGTCCCACCGTCCAGAAGGCTTGCCGTCAAGTTGTTGCTGGCAGGACCAGTCCCAACCACCGGCGTGATTTCTGCCGGATCAGGCCCGCTGTCATCAAAAACGGTGTCGAAGTTGAATGTTTCGTTGACCAGAATGGTCCCACTGCCGGTGGTCCCGTTCGGGGCCGCGTTGTTGAAGACGCCGTCCACATTCGAGGTTGCGCTGATGTTGCCGAAGTGGACCTGCAGCTTCTCTACCTGCACCAGGCCTTCCGGGTCGTTGTCGACATAAACGTCGACGCTGACATTCGTTTCGCCCGTTACGGTATGCGTCCAATCCCAATCCACCACTTCGAACGCCGAAGCGCCTTGTGTAATCCCCAGCAACGCCGCCGAAGCCGTCGCGCCGAGAAGTATTGCCCGATACTTAGTCATGACTTCTCTCCTGTTGATGGCCGCTTTTTCAGGTATGACGCCGTGTGATTGTTCTCCACGAGAGCGCAGCCTTCACTCTTGGGGAGACCAAGGAAGTCCGTCATGATCTGGTGAACGGCCATTTCAGCGACGGACCGCACGCCGAGCTGAAGCGGTTCATTCCGAATCGCTCCGACGTCTAGCTCGATGAGCGTATTGCCGAAGAACCGGAACACTCCGGCTTCGACTTCGTAGCCGCGCACCTGCTTTTGCAGGCTTGCGACGTAAAGGATCTTGAAGCTCCGCGCGTCGATCACACGCAGATCGAGGGCGACATTGACCACGACGCTACGGGCGCCGCCGCCGATACCCTGCACAAAGAGCTGCGCACCGCCTGAGACGATGTTGTAGTTAAGCTCCGTCAGAGCACCGATAAGGATGAAGTCGCTGGCGGGTAGCTTGCCGTATTCCGCCTCAGTACGGGACAGCTTCTTCTGTTCAGCAAGCTTCACTTCCGCCAGCGGTATACGAAGGTCGAGCCGCTCGACCTGTGTGACCTTCTTCGTTTTCTGCAGAGCGCTGATCACCATCTCAGACACACCCTGGCTCAAAGCCCGGCTGTCATTGTCGGTATTGATCTGCCCCGTCTTGTCTACGATCTCCCCCACGGAAAAGACCGGCAGTCGTTTCGAATTCACTTTGAGATCAGCAAGATCTGCGAGGCACTTGCTGTATGGCGTAGGGTTGTTTGTAACGGCGTAGCCGTAAGCGGGCTTGACCCCCGCGGTATTCATGTCCTCTTTTGTTGTTGAACAACCTGCTAAACCCAAAGAACTGACAGATAAGATCGTTAGTAGACGTCCCCACATGCGATCACCCCCCAATAAGCCCTAACCCCGAGCTACAATCGCATGATCAGACTATTACTTTGCAAACCTTTGTATAATGAAATTATTAACTGTCTTAAGCCAAATTTTTTCCTTGAGCTCGAGCGGTATTACGACCTAGGAGGTAAGATGATTGAAAGATCTTCAACCTACCTCAAAAGGAGTATCCAAAATTGGGGAGATCAGGACGCGATCATCTGCAAGCGTCCAAGTGTCGTGACCGGTGCAGGCGGGCTATCACACCTATCGAACCGAACTAGAACTTCGATCCCTGCTGCGCTGGTGTAGCTTCCCTGCTCGGCGAAAGTCATTCCCTGCTACTTGGCTTAGGGAATTCTGCCTTTGAAACGGCTTGTTCCCGGGAGTTTCGAGGAAATGAGGCCGGCTTCAGAGCCCATAAAACTATAACTATCCCTGTTACGGGGATTGCTCCCTGAGCAGCTGATCCCTTCTTCTAGTTCAGCTTCTTCAGATCTTGCTCCGTTAAAGCGATCTTTACACCAACCGCTCTACCCTGGGTGTTTAGATCGTCTCCGGTGCTGAGGACATGAACTCGTTCACACTTCCCGACCAGCAGACCAGTGAGCAGCTCCCGCGCGAGATCTACATCTCGTTCGTCTCGGCTCTGTACGGTGAACTGCGCTCGCTAATTATCGGAAGTGTTGCTGCCACCGGCGCGGCGTTGCTCATCGCCTGGAAGACCGGCAATCCCTATCTTTACGCCAGCGTGGCGCTCATCCTCGCGGTCGCCACCTATCGTGCCATCGAGGTGCGGCGCTACCGGCGCTCGGATCCTTCTTCCTGGACCCAGGACGACGCGCGAGACTGGGAAGCTCACTACGTCATAGCAGCCGCGGCTTACGTTGCCCTGCTCAGCACGTTTTGCATGATGACGTTCCTGCTGACCGATGACGCCTTCAGCCAGATGCTGAGCCTGTCCATGGTGATTGCCTACCACATCGGAGTCTCTGGCCGGAACTATGCCCACGACAAGCTGATCGATGCGCAGATCCTTTGCTCTGCCGTTCCGCTGGCGATCGGCCTGATTTCGGCCGGCGGCTATTATCCCTTAATCGGCATATTGGTGCTGTTGCCTCTTTTCGTGGCGATGAGACGCATCGCTGCTGGCCTGAAGAACACGCTCGTAAAGGCCGTCAGCAGCGCGAGTGGCTATTCGAAGCTGGCCAGCCGGTTCGATACTGCCTTAACGAACATGCCGCATGGACTGGTGATGTTCGATGCACAACGTCGTGCCGTGGTGCTCAACCAGAGCCTTCGCTCCGTGCTGGGTACTGCGTCACAGCCGGAACAGCCTTTTTCCATCGACAGCCTGGACGACCTGATCGCCGCCTGCCCTTTCAAAGCATCGCCTCAGGCGGAACGGTTGCTGAAGCGCATGTGCCTCTCCGCAAGCACAGGCCGAAGCGAGAAAGCCGACTTCCCTACGGATGATGGCCGCTTCTTGTCTGTTACCGTCCAAGGCGCGGACAGCGGCGGCTTTGTGGTGTGTTTCGAGGACATCACGGAACGCCGCTCCGCCGAGGAAAAGGTGGAGTTCCTTGCCACATTCGATTCTCTTACCGGGCTGCTGAACCGCAACGGCCTTGACTCCTTAATCGAGGGAACGCTCGCAAAAGCAGAAGCGGACGGGGGGCGCTTGTGGGTGATGTTCATCGACCTAGACAACTTCAAGCGCGTCAACGACACGTTGGGGCACCATCAAGGTGACAATCTGCTGCGTGAAGTGGCGCGACGGCTTACCGCAGTGGTCGGGCAGGCTGGCAAGACTGCTCGCTTCGGTGGCGACGAGTTCGTGGTCTGCTTGCCGTCGGTCGACATGCCCACTGCGGTTGAGCTTGCAGAAGCGGCTATCGCGATCCTGTCGAAGCCATATCAATTGAGCAATCACTCCGTTGCTCTCGGCGCCAGCGTAGGCGTGGCGGTGTCGGGCGGCAGGAACACCACGAAAGAAAAGCTGCTTCGAGACGCCGATACGGCGCTTTACCAGGCGAAGGCCGATGGCAAAGGCATCTGGCGTGCTTTCGAACCCGAGATGGCTCATCGCGCGCGGGCGCGGCAAGCGATCGAGACGGACATCCGGAAGGCGGTTGAAGAGCGCCGCTTCCACCTGGCCTATCAGCCGTTAGTTGACATGAAGTCCCGGCACGTGCGCACGTTCGAGGCGCTGCTTCGGTGGGATCATCCGGAACGCGGCTCCGTTTCGCCGCAGGAGTTCATCCCGGTTGTAGAAGATCTCGGGCTCATCGTTTCTCTGGGACGTTGGGTGCTAGAAACCGCCTGCCTGCAATGTCTGAAATGGCCAGAGGACATCCGCGTCGCCGTAAACCTTTCCTCCTTGCAGTTTCGCGACGGAAACTTCCTTGAGGTCGTGCGCCAGACCCTTAAGCAAACCGGCTTGCCCGCCTCACGACTAGAGCTTGAGATCACCGAGTCAGTGTTGCTTCACAACGAGGCGGGGGCTCTTAAGGACCTCGCGGGCTTATCCAGGATGGGTGTTCGTTTGGCCCTGGACGATTTCGGCACAGGTTACTCGAGCCTCAGCTATCTCCGCTGGCTTAAGCTCGACAAAATCAAGATCGACCGCGCATTCGTGCGCGATATTGGTCAGGATCCGAAGTCCCTGAAACTCATAGCCGGCATCGTCAGCTTGGCAAAGGAGCTCGGTCTTTCGGTCACGGTGGAAGGCGTTGAAACTCGGCAACAACTGGCTCTCTTGGAAGAGATCGGACAAATTGATGAGCTTCAAGGCTATCTTTTCAGTAAACCTTTACATATTGATGAGACCTTGACTCTGATTGCAAGCTTAAGCCAGAAGCGAGACGCAGCCTAGACGGCGCTCCTTCGGCCCAAGGACGAAATATGGAAGCGATCGCTGAAACCGCAGGCAACCGGTTTGTTGATCGCGTCCAGAAGCTCCTTGAGCGGGTTGAATACCGACCCGCCAGGACACCCGAAGACCGGGAGCAGATCTTCCGTCAGCGATATGCCGCCTATCTCCGCGAAGGCGCGATCGTGGCGAATTCAACCGGCCGCTTCACCGATCCCTATGACGAAACGCCGAACGCGCAGCTTCTCGGTCTGTTTGTCGACGACAACCTGTGTGCGTCCATGCGCATCCACGCAACGGGATCAGGCTGTTTCGAACTGCCGGCCATGTGGGCCTTTGCGGATATTCTGAAGCCGGAAATGGAAAGGGGCCGTCGGATCGTCGATCCGACCCGCTTCGTGGTTGATGCCCAATGGTCGCGGCAATATCCGGAACTCGCGTATCTGACGGCGCGGACGGGCTGGGTCGCCGGAGAACACTACAAGGCGGATCTGGTGCTTTCCACGGCCAGGGCGGAGCACCAGGCGTTCTATAAGCGCGTCTTCAACTACCGGCTTGTTTGCGATTGCAGGCAATACCACACGCTGACCAAACCGCTCAGCCTGCTGTTTCTGGACTTTCAGGAGCAGCGGAACGTCGTTGAAGCGCGCTATCCGTTTCTGCGCTCCACGCGCGCCGAGCGTGAGGCGATGTTCGGAGAAGCCGAGAGAACAAGCACTCCGGCGACGCTGTTTGGCAGCAGCAGACACGGCTGCTCCTATGGAGGAGCCGCGGAGCGGAATACCTGACTACTGCGGCCCCGAACCGTCGTTTTATCCGCCGATCAGGTTTTACAGAAGATCCCTCGGAGAACAGAATCCAGGTCGCTTTCGGAAGACGCCGGTCGCTCGCTCACTGCATGTTGCTGAGAGCACCCCAGGCACCGACCATGCGCGGGTAAAAGAAGCAGGAATTGTCGAGACGGGCTTGTTCCTTGAGGCGCTGGGCCAGGGTTGCCAAGTCGATCTGGTTCGGATCAGCAACCGATAGCTGTTCGATTCGCGGCATGAGGCTACGAAGTGTTTCGGCAAGGTAGTCGCAGGCCTGGTCCGTGGTCTCGCCCGCCGACACGCGCGTGGACGCCGTCACAAGCGGGTTGAGCTGCGCCGCCGACATCAAGCTGAACAGCTTCGATCCGACATCAACGTCGACACCATCCTTGCGATAGCATTCCACGATCCAGCCGAGCGCCTGGTCGAAGAGCGCCATGGGCGGATAAACACTGGCGGTGGTGAGATCCATCTCGATGAACGCCATGACGCCACCCGGCTTCAAAGCCTGCTTGAGCCGGGTCAATGTCTTCGCCTGATCCCGCATGTGAAGCAGAATGAAGCGCCCCACTACGGCGTCGAACCTGTCGTGTTCCACCTCGTGGATTTCGCCCTCCACGAACGTGACGTTTGACCATCCGGCAGCGGCAACCTTGTTCCGCGCAGCCTGGAGGGCATCAGGAGCCCGGTCGAGTCCGACGACTTGACCTTCGGCTCCGACCACGCCGGCGGCGATCAGTGAAACGTCACCGGCGCCGCATCCGATATCGAGGACCCGCATGCCGGGACGCAGGCCCGCGTTGTGAAAAACGGATTCCGTAAAGTGACGAAAAAACTCGCCCTGTTGCGTGAGGCGCTCGAGCTCCTCCTTGCCGTGACCCAAAACATAACCGGCCGCAGACGCATCGTACATTTGGCTTAGCTTGGTCATCGGTCTGAACTTCCGTGCAACTTTATCGAACAGCTAGCGGAAGGATTTACCTTAAGTCCAGACATTTCTTGCAGAGGGCCGCCGGTCTACCACTTCATAACCGACGCCTATTAGAACAGGAGCACCAACGGAGAAGTACACGACTTCTTCGCTCCCATTCAAGTACTTCGTCAGGAGGCGAGGCCGATTATGCGAGATTTTGCACTATCAACAAGTCATGGCAAGATCGTCGGAAAAGATAGCGGCGGTCATGGATTGCCGATCCTCTTCCTGCACGGCAATTCTGCATCGCAGGATGTCTTCAAGAGCCAGATGGAAAGTGGTTTGGCTTCTAAGCATCGGGTGATTACCTTGGATCTTCCAGGTCATGGCGGATCGCAGGATGCTGTTGATCCGCAGCGCACGTATACACTCCCCGGCTACGCCGACGCGGTTTGCGAGGTGCTGGAGGCTCTGAGTATCAAACGCGCTGCTTTGGCGGGTTGGTCTCTCGGAGGACATGTTGCCCTTGAGGTGGCGTCTCGCTGGGCAGGTGTTGCTGCCATCGCCTTGACAGGCACACCGCCGGCGCGCCCCGGAATGGAAGGGCTGATGGAGGCATTTCAGCCCCACCCTGCCTTCGGGTTGCTATCTCAAGCACACCTGGATGATGAGCAGATCGCATTCGTTGCCCGAGCCATGGCCTCGGAGCCGTATGTTGCCGATTTCCAGGCAGCCATTCGCCGGACTGATGGTCAGGCGCGGCAGATCCTGTTTGCAAGCTTGGCGGCAGGGCTGGCGACCGACGAACTCGACTTCGTTGAAAACAGCGACGTGCCAATCGCCATCATCGATGGCGAGGCGGAGCCATTCTCAAGCGCGAGCTTCCTTGAAAACGTCCACTTCAAGTCGCTTTGGGGCGGTCACCCCGCGCGGATCGCGCAGGCAGGCCACGCGCCGTTCCTTGAAAGTTCCCGCGCCTATAACGCGCATCTCGCGGCCTTTCTCCGTGAGGTGGAAGCAAAGCAAAGGCGGTTAGCCGCCTAACCAGTACGACACTAAGAAATGTTGCTGCTGACAACTGTCAGCCGCCTAAACTGCTTCCCCATTTGGATGATCAGGCATGTGCAAGGATAGGCATTCGCAAAGGCGATCAGGAACGAGGCTCGCTTGCCTCGCGTGCGAAGGCGCGGGATACATTTCAGGCGCTGATTTGGGTGTGGCCGGGATGTGTTCGGACGCCGGCGAACCCGACTTGATCCCATGTATCGAATGTGACGGCACGGGGCTCGACGCGGTGGTACCGACCGCGCCGGAAGTGCTGAAAGCCTCGAGCTTCTCGGCAAGCGTTCGTTAGTGGCCCATACCACGTCAAGGGCCAGCGCGGAGCCCATCAAGCTGTCGGTGCAGGGCGACGCCGCTGTTGACGGCTAGATATTGCCACAGGCTTGCGCAAAGCTGCGCAGCACCAGAAGGTTGAGTAAGTTGAAGGCTTCAGCGTGGGTGATCCCTTGAGAACCTTCCTCGAGTTCACAGGCGTGACACTTACGAGCGGCTTAATGACATGACCATGATCGGTGGCGGACACATTCGCCGTTCACGCGGGTGAATGGACGGACGACACAGCCATTGGATCGAAAAGATGGCTCGAAGTGAGCGCATCGAAGGCGCCGCCAAACCGTCCTTTGCCGCATCTTTTCGAAGCGATCCGGGAGATCAATTGGTATACCCGAGAGCGATTTCCTTTGGAGCTCTGACGTTGCCCCCGATCAGCCCTCGTTCATAACTGGACTCTGTTCTCCTTGTGGTCCGATCTGGACCGGGTTGCAAACTCGTTCGGGGTGAGGCCGCGCAGGCTCGTGTGCGGCCGGTGCTCG
>NZ_JAGIYY010000014.1 GCF_017813335.1 Tianweitania sediminis
ATGTGATGACTTCGACCCTGCTGAACGGAGCGTCAGAGGCTTTGGACATAGTCTTACTCATAGGCGTATGCCTATGCCTTATCAGCTATGCCGCGTGTCCGGTCAAAATGGGGTGCGCTCCAGATGGCTGCAAAGGCGGTCATAACGATAAGGATCCGACGATGGCCAATGCCTTTCCAAGATCTACGCTGCACACCCAATTTCCATCGCTGCTCATCACAAGCCGAAATGGATTCACGAACCCTGCCGCGGATGATAGGGACGGCTTTATCCCTACTTGAGATCTGCCGGATTCTAGGACTGGCCGTTCTCGCAAAACGTCCGCTGATTGAATCTGCCCTGCCAATGCCTCGCGCTCTCGTGATCGAAGATCAGAATCTCATGTGTTCCACCTTGATTGAGGTGGTTCAGGAGCACTTTCCTACCTACATGGTGCTCGGCGCATCCACTTTGGCTATGGCGCTCCGGCTGCTGGAATCTGCATCCTTCGATCTCGTAATGATCGATCCCGGCCTGCCTGGCGCGGATCCTCTTAATGCAGACGGCCGGATTAGCTTAGTCAAGACCGTCGTCGAGGCGTCGACGGGAGCCGCACATATCGTGTTAACCGGCAACGATACGGCTGATGAGGCCGAGATGTTGCGCGTTCTAGGCGTGCAGGCCTATTCGTCCAAGACAGGTCTGACCCGATCACGGCTGCACGAGCTTCTCGCGTCGATCCGTCCCAATGCCTATTCGGTCAGGCTCGCCGAGACGGTATCTGACCGCGCAGACGTAAGCGTCAGGCAGTTGTCTCTGCGCGAGCGACAAGTGCTCGAGTTGATGCTCGTTCGCCGCACGGCCGATACCCGGCGATCGGTCTATGATCGCATGGCGAGCATCTATGGGGTCGATCCTGCGAGCGCGGAGCGTTACTTCAAATCGGCGATCAAGAAGCTGCGCGTCGGTGGCATCAATGTAAGGGATACAACTGGCGCTTCTGGCGGAAATGGATCGTCCTCAACGTATCCGACGATGGTACGGGTATCGGTCCCGGTATCGTGGATAAGATCATACAACCATTCTTTACAACCAAGTCGGGGCCTCACAACGGGCTGGGGCTGACGGCGGTCAGTCAGATGGTGCAGGCCTTAGGCGGATCGTTCTCTATCACATCGAAGCCTGGCAATGGGACAGTCGCAAGCATTTTATTCCCTATCTGAGTTCGCTCCCTCGCCCTGATCGTCGAGATCGAGTCCGAACTCTACGCCGAGGTGCAAGCTGCACTAGATGCTCGCAACGTTACCCAATAAGCTGCGTAAGCCGGATAGTCCGTTGTCCGCCTCAGTCGGAGCCTAGCTACTTTGGCCGGCAGCTCGACGGATTTATGTCGCGGTAGATAAGATTGGCAGCTTTCGGTGCTCATTGAGTTCCGTGGATTTTGCGAGGCACCAAGGGCAACGCACAGCCGCCCGGGGAAGCTCTCGACGGCATGAAGCGCAAACATGCGGAGTGGCGGGTGCCTTCATAAGCTGACTCTAAGCCTTGGGAATAACTGGCTCCAACTAGACCACCTTCTTCCCGACAGTGTGGCAGGTCGCTACCACATAGTGTCGCAGCCAGGTCGGCTAGATGGCTCTTGCCTCTGTCCTGCTGGTTTTGAGCAAGCAACTCGTCCAAAAGCGCCTTGCGCGGACCTGAGCGAGCGTCGTGAAGCCATGGTGCCGCGGCTACGCTCTTCTAGGCATGTGATAGAGACGGCCCGTCGCTCCCCGGGAGTGCAGCAAACACGACCCGACGACTTCGACGTTAGTCCCAACTGGAGAACCACGCTATAGTGAGCCTTACGTGGCTCGACAGGGAAGGGAGTTCGCGTGGTGCGGGTTTTGCCGGGCTGGGCTGAGACCGAGGCGGCCGTCGCGATGACCGACCGAATCGCCGAACAGGCGGGCGCCGACTACGAGGACGGCAAGAAGATCATCATGGATTCGCTCCGCGGTACACATCGCGCAGGCCATCAGGAGCGCCTGTGAGAGTTTCGGAGGTCCAGCCTTCAATACCACCAAATCGAACACCCCCACAGGGTCGTCACTCCTGCTCCGGCAATCTGCTGAACCCAAGTTCTTCTTCTACGATACGCTCTACGACACTTCCATCCATCTCGGCGACCGGCGAAAGCCTTGCGATCTCCGAAGCAACTTTTGCCCAATGCCAAAACTCATCATTATCACTGTGCACGCGAGCGCGTGCCGCCAGACGCTGGGCTGAATAGTAGGCACCAGGTTCGTCCTGCCCGATCAATTCACGAGCGTCAGCCTGCCATCGCTTCCTAATGGCGCGCCGTTCATCGATCCATCGTGAAATTCCAAAAACCACCGCACTCGAACCGACCAAAGGAGTGAAAGATTAGCATGTCTACGCCATCGGAGAATGCTGAATTTTTGGGGCTGTCGCTGCGGTTAAATAGCCGTAGATTTGGTAGTGCCGGAATGGGAAGGGGAGGTCACACCATGGCCGATCGAGAAGCTGAATACGGCCAAATCAAAAGGAATTACCATGCTGAAGCTAAGCCGCGCCGAACTCCATGAACTGATCTGGTCCAAGCCGATGACCGAGATTGCAAGGCACTACGGCGTCAGAGATATGCATGTTGCACAGGCATGTGATGCCTTCGATGTCGCCCGTCCGCGGCCGGGATACTGGCAAAAAGTTGGTCATGGAAAAGCCGCGGAGACTGCCGAACTCGACAACACGCGATATGCAGCGACGGAAGTCGTTACGGTTGCACCGCCTGCAAAAAAGGCCGAGCCGCAGCAACCAAACACGGCCAAGAAGCGCGCAGCCTAGTTCACGATCGCGGATAGTCTGATGATCAAAGGGGACCGAGGCGCTCGCAGATCGCAATTGCAGAGTGTCCTTCAACGAAAACGTCGGCTGCAGTCACTGTGTTGCGCTGCGCTTCGGGAGCATTGTCCCGGCCGTGCGAGATTCCACGTTGGTAGGTCCTAGCCTCGATCACCAATACCTGGGTGCAGGACAAGCGATGGCGCTCAAATCTCCTGCGAGCCTATTCGGACAATTTGTCCCTTGACCCTCTAGGGGGATGAGGTCCTAACGAGGCTGCGGTTAGACCCGCTTGGAAGGACCTGAAAAAGCAAGTCGCAGAGCAACATCTGCGTTGCACGCATTAGAGCACCAATACGGAAATCGATCCGGCGTTTGATCTCTTTCCATCCCCGCCTGTGGAGGCAGGCATGTCCGCCTTTTGGTGGCGCCGGGTAACGCCTGATCCATAAGTTATCGAGGATATCAGCTCCCGTCCATGTCGTTCGAAGATACAGCCGCAACACTGGGGAATGAACCGCCTTTGGTCGCGGGCGGTCGTGGAAAGCCACCAGATGCGCGCGAGGTATCCATACGATGGCTGTCCGGGACGTTCCTCACAGGATTTACGTCATGTGTCCTGATGGGCGGTGCATTGCTTGCGACTCTTGATAGTAGGCAGGCTCTGAGTCCCCCACGTGAACTCGTCGAGAAATCGCCGCTCGGCGAATCCACAAACCAACCGACCGTCACGAAGACCGGTAGGCTGCTCTCTCCGCGAATCCTGTCGAATCTGAACGACACTCAGCGCTTTGATATCTCCACCATAACACCAAATCGCGACGGCGACCTTGTACGCACGACACCCTTTCTCCGGGTCAGCATGACGATGGCTGCCGAACACAGCACCGGCCGCTCATATGCCCCCTTCAACCCGCTCGAATTGTTTGACGAAGAACCAGCGCTGAACAATGCGAATACTGGCAATATTTACGGTGCCCGCGTCGAGAGCGAGGTCAGACTTCGTTTGGTAGACTTTCCGCTCGCATCAGAAAGGTTTGATGACGAAGATGATATAGCAACGCAAGATATTGAGCTGGAGGTGCGAAATATTGCTGCTGTCCTTACGGATGGCGATGTCCAGGTCACGGCTCTCCAGCATGTTGACCCGCAACGATTTGGCGAAGCGGTCGGAACAAGTGGGATTGGACAGTCGTACGGAATCCGAATTGTACCTGAGAACATGTCAGTCGCAGTAGCAGGAGATTCTCGGCGCATGGAATATGTCGAGGACGTCATTCCATTTGCAACTGATCGTGGAATTGATGATGCGCTGGCGCAGGCGGGTTACATTGGTGAGCGGTCAAGTCGTTTGGCGAAGATACTGATGCGGAAGAATGGGTCCCCTTTTCTGAAAGGCGGTAGCCTGCTGCGGCTTGGGATTGAATTGCGTCAGGACAGTTCAGAAATCGTGAGGGCGAGCGTCTATTCAAAGAGCCAACATGTCTTCACTGTCGCCTTGAACGATCGCCAACAGCTCGTAGACGGCCGCGAACCACAGCCCAATGCAACAATGGCGGCAGCCATCGACACAACTCATCAACCCACAGCCACCGAACCTGACAAACCCCCAGCTTTATACGACGGCATCTATCGTGCTGCTTTCGCTCATGGTTTGACGCGCCCCATGACCCGACAGCTGGTAAGGATACTCGGAACGACAGCGGACCTAAAATCACCGCTGAATCCGTCGGACAAAATCGAAGTGTTTTTCTCTCAGCCGGACGATGAGGGTAAGGCGACGAACGGTTCAGAGTTGCTTTTCGTAAAGGCCGATTTTGATGGTGTC
The DNA here is from genome assembly GCF_017813335.1 of Tianweitania sediminis. Lineage (GTDB taxonomy): Bacteria > Pseudomonadota > Alphaproteobacteria > Rhizobiales > Rhizobiaceae > Tianweitania > Tianweitania sediminis. Next base: position 4,652 of record NZ_JAGIYY010000014.1, read on the forward strand.
CCGCGCACTTTCTACAGATATCAGGCGAGTGACGGCACAATCGGCTACTTTGATGAGAACGGGCGCAGCGCCCGCCAGTTTCTTCTGCGCAATCCGATCCCTGATGGCCGCTTCACATCCGGCTTCGGAAAAAGGCGACATCCTGTCCTCGGATACACCCGCCCACATACCGGAATTGATTGGGCGGCGCCACGCGGCACCCCTATCATCGCACCCGGAGACGGTGTGGTCGAGAAGGCGGGATGGAACGGCGGATACGGCCGCCAAACCGTTATTCGCCATGCAAATGGTTACCAGACCACGTTCAACCACCAAAGCAAGATCGCCGAAGGTGTTCTCCCTGGCGAACGAATCCGCCAAGGACAGATCATCGGCTATGTCGGATCGACAGGCCTTTCTACCGGAAATCATCTCCACTACGAATTGATCGTCAATGGCTCCAAGGTTGATCCGATGCGAGTGCGATTGCCGGATGGGCAACTGCTTTCGAAGAGTGAGCTGGAGAAATTTCTCTTGGTACGGAAGCGGATCGACAGCGTTCTCAGTGACAGAATGCGAAGGGATCCGGAGTTCACCACACCTGTCTGAAAACGATGCCACCACAATGTCTTCGACGATGACACGCCGATACTAATCCGCGTTTGACCCATGCGGTGACCACGAACTTTACTGTCGCATCGAAACCGCAAAATGTCGCGGCACCATGGGCTGATGCAGTCTGCGAATTACTATGTCGCATCGACAGCGCTTGTCGCGCCGATTTAGAATATGGTGATGTGCAAGTCGGCCTGCTCACGAAAGAGACACTGGAAAGACGGCCTTCTCATAGGTCTCCTTGCCTATGTGGTCCTATTGCAGGGACTTGCAACCGCGTATGCGACGACACTTATGGCAACCGATCAATTCGGTCCCTCGTTTGTCATTTGCGCTCCATCCGGTAACGCCGATCAGCCAGCGAGCGATCCGCTCGAAGATGTGGCTCAAAAATGCTGTAGAGCTTTTTGCAAAGCGGCCAGCATGGCGGGCCCAGTTATCGAGCCGCCCGTAAGCGGGACACATTGGCTTGTCCCAACCGCAAGTCTGGTAAGCGCGTTCCCTTCGATTTCCCGCGCAGTCCCCACGGGCGGACAGGGGACACTTCCTGAAGCACGTGGGCCCCCGCGTTTCTCCATCTGATCCCTATCGCGGCATGCCCCCGAAGTGTGCCCCAACATGCATTCATTTGGAGAATACGATGTTCAGTTCCGCTCGCGCTGCAATCACAGCAGCACTTCTCGCCCTTTCCATTCCCGCACTCAGTCTTGAAGCAAAAGCAGCCGAAATCGAGATCACGCAGCCCTGGACCCGTGCAACGCCGCCGGCGGCGAAGGTTGGCGGGGGCTATCTGACCTTGACCAACAAGGGCACGGTCATCGACACGCTTCTTGGCGCTTCGTCGGAGATTGCTGATCGTGTCGAGGTCCACAAAATGGAGATGGTGGACGGCATCATGAAGATGCGCCCTGTTCCCGAGGGTTTGGAAATACCGGCGGGGCAGACCGCAGAACTGGCGCCAGGAGGATACCACCTGATGCTCATGGGGCTGAAGAGACCAATCACCCAAGGCGAAAGGATCCCGCTCACGCTCAAGTTTGAAAAGTCGAATCCGGTCGATATAGAACTTGTTGCCGGGCCGCTTGGCTCTTCCAGGCCAAACGGTGGCGAGAATCCCAGTGGTGGCAGCTCATCCATGTCGCACGGGGAGAGTAACTGATGCGAGGCCGCAGAATAGGGCTCATCGCTGCCGCGATTCTTGCGGTGGTGCTCACCGTCGTTGGTTTCACGATTGTTACGGGGTCGAAATCAACGGGGGGAGGGCCACGCGGCAGCGGAGTGGCGACGGTCGGGGGGCCGTTCACCCTGACCGGCGTCGACGGGCAGGCCGTGACTGAGAAGGATCTGCTTGGTAAACCCAGCGCCATCTTTTTCGGGTTCACCTACTGCCCTGAGGTTTGTCCGACGACCCTGTCCGAGCTGTCGGCGCTCGCCGACCAGCTTGGCTCCGATGCTGACAAGTTGAACCTCGTCTTTATCTCCGTTGACGCGGAGCGTGACGGTCCCGAGGAAATGAAACAGTATCTCACCGCCTTCGATAGTCGCATCATCGGCTTAACCGGAACACCGGAGCAGATCGACGCAGCGGCCAAAGCCTTCAAAATCTACTATACGAAGGTGCTACTCGACGATGGTGACTACACGATGGACCACACAGCGTCGGTTATCCTGATGGATGCGTACGGCAAGTTCTTCGGGACCATGGCTTATGAGGAAGCGATGAGCGTGATGCTAGCGAAGCTCAAGAGGTTGATCGGCGAAGGCTGATCCGCCACGACAAAGCAAGGTTGCGACCGGCTTCAGATCATCCGTCGCAAGGAATCTTGACCTGCTGTGCGTGACCAACATGTTCGCTCGCGGTTCGAAGCGAGCGAACATGCCTTGCCCCAATTCCAGCTTTGGCGAGCGCGCCGATCGCGCAACATCCTTTCGCAGAAGGGTACGGCTGAAGGATCTCCTTCGTTGATCGTATGATCCGCAGTTAACTACGTTTGCTCTTTGTACAGCCGTTCAATTGACGATCTCCAACCTCTCAGCTTAACCTTTTGTTAAGCAAGAATTGGGGTTGTGATGCGTACGAACGTGGGGCGGCGGTCCGGATCATTTGCTGTTGGAGCGATTTTGAGTGTTCTGTTCTCGATTGCTCCTGCCCTAGCGGATTCGGCGATGGAAGTGGGACGCCTGACATCCCAACCGATTGGTCACTACGAGTTTTGCCAGTCCAATCCTGACGAATGCTCAATCACGACGATTGCACCAAAGCGCGAGAAACTAACGGACTCGATGTGGCGTAAGATTGTGTCGGTCAATGCCGCAATCAATCGTCAAGTCAGGCCGGTTTCGGATATGGAACTCTATGGCGTCGAAGAATTTTGGACGTACCCGGTAAACGGGGCTGGCGATTGCGAAGAATATGTCCTGGCCAAGCAACTGGAACTGCGAAACGCCGGACTGTCTATGTCCAATCTACTGATCACGGTGCTGCGTCAACGCAATGGCGAGGGTCATGCTGTGCTGACCGTGCGCACCGACAAAGGGGATTTCGTTCTCGATAATCTGAATGAGAAGGTGGTTGAATGGCACAATACCGACTACACCTATCTCAAGATCCAATCGAGCCGGCATAGTGGCAAATGGGTCTCCATTACCAATGCCGACGTACCTATGACAGCAACCGTGCGCTGAAAACTTCACGCCGTCGTTGAGCGTCGATAGGGATCGTGACCGCTCCTTCGATCACGATATCGCTAGTCGTATTTTTCGAAACTGCGTCACTGTTTGCTGTCTCCTAGCGGCACAGCTTCCCCGTCCACGGCGACGCACACCGGCGTCCCCTCCGCCAGCCGGATGGATTGCATGGCGTCGACCTGCACTTCGACGCCGTTGCAGTCGACCCAGTAGGTCATGTCATGTCCCTTGAACTCCACCGCCACGATGCGGCCGTTCGGCTGCTCGTCCGCCTCCACGGCGCGAATCCCGAGCCGCTCAGGCCTCAGAGAAATGCTCACCCGGCCTGATGCGGGGCGCGTCAGGGGCAGCAACCCGAGCGAGGTCCGCACGAAGCCACCTTCAGCGGTCCCTTCCAGAAGATTCGTGCGTCCCAGAAAGGTCGCAACGAACGCATCGGCCGGCCGGTCATAGACCTCGTGCGCCGCGCCGTTTTGCAGAATGCGTCCGTCGCGCATGACCGCGATGCGATCGGCAAAGCTCAACGCTTCCTCCTGGTCATGCGTGACGAAGACGATCGCGATTCCGGCCGACTTGAGCAGACGCCGGATCTCGCGTCGTGCCGCGCTGCGCAAAGCGGCGTCGAGATTGGAGAAGGGTTCGTCCAGCAGGATCAGGCGGGGTTCGGCCGCGAAGCTGCGGGCAAGAGCCACACGCTGCTGTTGCCCGCCGGAGAGCTGATCGGGATAGCGCTGGTCAAATCCATCGAGGCCGACCATGCCGAGATAGCGCGCGACCATCTCCCGTCCTTTCCGCCGCGCGCCAAACCGGATGTTTTCACCGACAGTCATGTGGGGAAACAGCGCGTAGTCCTGGAACACCATGCCGATGCCCCGTTGTTCCGCAGGCATCGAGGTTAAATCCCGCCCCGAAAGCAGCACCCGGCCGGCATCCGGCGTCTCGAAGCCGGCGATCATCCGCAGTGTCGTCGTCTTGCCGCAACCCGAAGGACCGATCAGCGCAAGAATCTCGCCCGCATCAAGATCGAATGAAAGATCGTCGACGACTGCGGGTCCGCTACTGGTGAAGCGCCGAGTCAGGCTGCGGACGGAAAGAAGAATATTGTCGGTCATGCGCATTCACTTCCCGGCAGCGCGCGCGGCGCTGCCTTCGTATTTCAGGATCAGCCCCACGAAGAGGCTGGAGAACAAGATAATGCTGAGCGCGAACGGCGCCGCGTCCCCCATCATACCTTCATTGGTTCGGCTGAAGACGTTCATGGCCAGTGTGCTGTAACCCATAGGGGCGAGCAGATAGGTGATTGGCAGTTCCTTCACGACCATGATGAAGACCAGGAGGGATCCGGCGACCATCGGCCGACGCAAGCGGGGCAGGACGACACGCATGAAGGCCGTCGTGGGCGAGACTCCAAGGGCGCGGGCGGCCTCTTCCTGCCTCGTGCCAATCTGCAGAAGCGCAAGCCGGATCGGTCCGAACGCAAGCGCGACGAAGCTCATGACGTAGGCGAACATCAGCAGCGCGTAGCTCTGGTAGAGGAATGGCGCGTTCCGTAGCGCGAAGAACACCATGGCCAGTGCGAAGGCCAGCGCCGGGGTCGCGTATCCCACGAAAGCCAGCCTCTCGATCAGTGAGGCGAACGGTCCTGGATGGCGCAACGTCAAAACGACGACCGGCACCGCGAGCACCATTGTCAGGACTGCGGCCGGGCCCGCGGTCAAGAATGTACCGAGGGCAGTGCGACCAAGATGCGCCCATTCGGCTTCCGGCACTCCGAGCCGCATCCAGTGGCCGAGAACCATCAACGGCAATCCGAGCGAGCATAGCACGACCAGCGCGAAGAACGCCCAGGCAGCCAGGTGCCAGCGGCCAAGGCCAATTGGCCGGGTGATCCGCGCGGAGCCGGTTCCGGTACGCGCGAAGCGACGGTTGCGCGTGACCGCGCGCTGTGCGCTCAACGCCACGACAGTCAGCGCCAGCAGCATCAGAGACAGCCACGCGGCATAGGTGCGGTCGAAAGCGCCGCTGTACTGAGTGAATATGGCGTAGCTGAAAACCTCGTAGCGCATCAGCGCGATAGCGCCGAAATCGCCGATCACGTAAAGACCGACGATCAGCCAACTTGCGACCATAGCGGGCCAGAGCTGAGGAAGAACGATGTGGCGAAAGATGACCAGGCGCGATTTGCCTAGGCTTTGCGCGGATTCCTCGAGCGCAGGATCCATGCCGAGAAACGCCGCCCGCAGGTTCAGGAACAGGTAGGGAAAGGTGTAGAGCGACAGGGCAAGGCCCGCGCCCCAGAGCCCGTGCAGGGGCGGCAGCGAGATGCCGGCCCATTGCCGGGCGAATCCGTAATAGCCGGAGAGCCCCAGCAACGCATAGGCCATCACATAGCCGGGAACGGCGAGCGGCAACGCCATGAGGAACGACAGAAGGCCCTTGAAGCGGATGTCCGTGCGCGTCACCAGCCATGCGGCTGGCAGGGCAAACAGCGTACCCAGCGTGAGCACGACCGCCACGAGCTTAAGCGTGTTCAGAAGAAGAAACAGGTTGCGCTGGCGGAAGACGATCTCACCGAGCTGCGACGCATCGGCATCGAGCGCGCGCATAAGCAGGTAGAAGACGGGCAAGAGTGTGCCGATGCCCACGACCAGCGCGGGCACGACAAGCAGGAGTGGAGGGCTGGGTGTGCGCCCCGCCCTCGTGAACGTGGCCAGAACCGTCACGAGCCGATCAGAGCAGACCGACTTCGCGCAGCAGATTCAGCGTGGCTTCGAGATCGCCGAGCGTGTTGGTGTCGACCTTCGGGCTGATCTCGTTGACGGCCTCGAGAGGCTCAAGCGTGGCGTGCGGGATAATGCCGGTGCGAACCGGATACTCGTAGCCCTGCAAGGTGATGAACTGCTGGGCGGCGGGCGAGAGCAGGAAATCGATGAACTTGCGGGCGTTCTCCTTGTTGTCGCTCGCTTCGACGATGCCGGCGCCGGCGACGAGCACGAGATTGCCAATGTCCCCGGCTGCGAATGTGGTCTGACCGACAGGGAACTCCGCATCGCGAGCGGTGTAGCGGCCGAGATAGTAGTTGTTGATCAGGCCGAAATCGACTTCGCCATTGGCTATGGCATCGATCTGGGTGCCGTTATTGCGATAGACCTTCGCCTCATTGGCGATCATCGCCTTCAGCCATGCTTTGACGGTCTCGTCGCCTTTGGTCAGGCGGAACGCGGTGACGAAGGCCTGGAAACCACCATTGGTCGGCGCCCACGCGACGCGACCCTTGTATTTCTCGTTTGTCAGGTCAGCGATGTTCTTCGGCAGGTCATCGTCTTTGACCCGTTCGGTTGAATAGACCAGCACACGCGTGCGGCCCGAGGTCGCTACCCACTTGTTGGCGTCGTTACGGAAAGCGTCCAGCACCGTCTCGTTCACTTCAGCTGGAAGATCTGCAAACGCGGAAGAAAGTGCGCCGAGAGCGCCGGCATCCTGTGCCCAGAAGACGTCCGCAGGGCTTTTGGCGCCTTCTTCCAGCAGCAGGGTGGCAAGTTCCGAGGTGCCGCCGTAGCGGACTTCTGCAGTTACGCCGGTTTCGGCTTCGAACTGCTTGATCAGCGGTGCTATCAGCGTCTCGCCACGGCCCGAATAGATCGTGACCGTCTCGGCAGCGGCAAACGAGGTCAGGCCGAGCACGAGACCGAGGCCTGCCAAAAGTGTTTTCTTCATAGTCGTTCCTTCCTTGATGTACCCGCACCCTCAGAGCAGGATCGCAAGGAAGTCCCGACATGACGGTCAGCAACGGCGCGTCGTGGCGGAACCACCGTGGCAGCTGCGAACGAATGCACAGCCAGCCAGCGAGCACGCCAGGTGCGGTCGGTTCAGAATACCTGCGGGTGGATGTTCCGAGGAGCTCTTGCGCGACGCGCGCAAACAACAACCCCGGAGCAAAGACCATCCCCCATCGGTCTACCTACAGATAACTATTCTGAAATTGTCCAGTTTAACACTGTCTTAGGACCATTGGCCGAGGATATCAGACCAAAGTCCTATAAGCTCATTGGGCTTTCTCGCAGTTTCTCAGGACCAGCGCAGCCTCGGTACGGTTGCGCACATTGAGCTTTTGCAGGATGTGGGTCATGTGATGCTTGACCGTCTTTTCCTGGATATCGGCCTGACGGGCGACTTCCTTGTTCGAGCAGCCGGTCGCCACCAGTTTGAGAACCTGGGTCTCTCGTGGCGTGAGTTGCGACAGAAGGTACTTGCCAACGGAACCGGGCTCCTGCTGCATCGGTTGGTCAACACTGGCGTCGGACATTCGTCCTGCCGAGAGGATTTCCGCGGCCAGCGTCGGCGTGACATGGCCGACACCACGGGCGACATCACGCACCGCCTCGATCAATGCTCTGCCGCCGACGCCCTTCAGGACATAACCGTGTGCACCCAGCCTCAGTGCCTTCAGCACGTCTTCACTGTCTTCCGAAGCGGTGAGCACGGCGATACGCAGATCGGGTTCCGAGGTACGGATGCGTTCCAACGCGGCAAATCCGCCGCCTGGCATCGAAAGGTCGAGCAGAACGACATCCGGCCTTAGCTCGCGGGCCAGATCCACAGCCTCCTGCGCCGAAGAACCTTCGCCGCAAACGCACAGGTCGCTGGCTTCCGACAGCGCCATGAACAGCCCTTGGCGAAAGATCGGATGATCGTCCACGATCAGAATACGGGTCATGAATGCTCGACCTCCGCGCCAGTCGGCAAACGCATCACGACGCTCGTGCCTGCTCCCTTCCGAGTATCTACACGGAAGCTTCCCTTCAGTCCCGCGACACGCTCGCGCAGACCGAGAAGCCCGAGCCCTTCGCTACACTCGTCCGGCTCGAAACCAGGACCATCATCGCGGACCTCGACCTCCATGCCTTCCACGATCCTGCGGATCGAAACTGCCTGTCGGGCGCCGCCCGCGTGCTTCGATCCATTGTTCAGCGTTTCCTGCAGGAAGCGATAAATACAGGTCTTGGCGGCAAGCGGGAGCTCCGGCAGATCCTCCGCCAACTTCATCGACACCTTGTGGCCGCAGCGGGCCTCATGCGCCGCCACGATACGCCTTGCTACCGTCGCCACCGACCAGCCTTCAAGCTCGGGCAGCGCCAACCCGCGACAGATGTAGCGAATCTCCTGCATGGCCTCGTTGACGGCCTGTCGAACCTGTTCCTGCTGCTGGTTCTTGGGATCGTCGAGCCGCAATGCGGCGAAAGCCAGCAATTGCGTGGGACCGTCGTGAAGCTCCGCGGAAATCCGGCGAAGCGTGCGCTCGTGCAATTCGGCGATCCGGTGATTTGCCTGCTCTACCCGCCGGGCGAGAACGCTGTTCTTCTCAAGCAGGAACGAGAGCTGCTGAACCTTCTCGCGGAGCGCCTCGCTTTGTTGCGAAATGGTGCGATTGCCGCGCGCGAAGACGATATAGAGCGCCGAAAAGATGCCGAGCGAGACCAGGCCCACGACAAGCCAGCTTCTCAGACGTGCATCGAAGAGATGTTGCCGTAGTTTGTCAGCCGTTGTGTAGAATTCGGCCACGGCGATGATCTCGCCTGTCTTTGCCGAACGAACCGGGCTGTAAACCTCGAGAAGAGGTTCGTCGCCGAGGCTTTCGACGTTGTTGTCGGGATGTGACCGTCGCGCAAACGCGGCGTCGACCCTGCCGGCCAAGGCGCTCGTCAGACCGGGACTCAGATCAAGTATGCGCCCGACGATGCCCGGATTGTCGCTGAATATGACACGGCCGTCCGGACCCCAGAGCTTAAACGCGGAAACCTCGTCCCGCAGAGCACCGCGACGCAGGATGTGTTCGAGCTCAAGCGTTGCATCCGCGCTGAGGAGGCCGGTTTCACCGATTTCCTGCGTTACAGGCGCTATGATGGCATCGACATAAAGTGCGGTTACTGCGCCCGCATTGTCGGTCACACCATCCTCGATCTCCGATGTCACCCAGAGGCCAATGACAAGCATGCCGGCGATGAGCACGACGCCGGCGACCATCATGAACTGCGTCATCAGGCCTGCAGAAGCGTTCCACCACCACGAAGCGATATCTAGATGCTTCCCGACTTTGACATGCACCTGTTCCCGATCTCCTTGTCCGTCGCATACGAAGGAGTTCATCGACGGACCGGAAGCCCGGAACGGCAACCTCCTACCTCTCCGTCCAGCGTGAGATCGAGCCGATTTCGGACCGTCGTCGTGGTATGCACCTTTTGTTCGCCGAAGCTTCGCTTCTCGACACTCCTCAAAATGTGAATACCACGCTCTACTTTTGTTTCCAATCCGGCAAGGCGAGCGCCGCAAGCAGGATTGCATTCGCGACCAATAGACCAATCTGTTCGGCAACGCGCTCCAAGCGCCGCCGTGCTCAGCGAGCGGCCAAGGCAGACATTCCGCTTGGGGAAAGATAGCGGCATTCCGCAGGGCGGATTATTCAGACGAACAGCGCTCGCTCAACCGAGGACCGATCGTAGAGCTCAGAAAGCCGCGCCTATGACGCTGCCACCTCCGCCTTGGTCATGCCCTTCACCTTGCGCGGTGCTGGCGCCCCGACACGGAGCCTGCGATCGAACAGCGACACTGCGCCGCCCAGCATCATCACTACTCCTCCAAGCCAGATAAATAGAATGAGCGGCTTCCACCATACGCGCACCACAAAGCCGCCGTCGGGCGTGGCGTCGCCAATCGACACGTAGATCTGGCTGAAACCGCGGGTCGCAATTCCAGCCTCTGTGGTTGGCATTTGACGCGCGCTGTAGAGCCGCTTGGACGAGATGATTTCACCGAGCACTTGACCAGCTTTGTCGGTGTAGACAAATCGACCTTGTTCCTCGGAAAAGTTCGGGCCTTGATATGGCGCTATGCCTTTGAAACTCAGTGTATATCCGGCGATTGGCAATGTTTCACCGGGGCGCATGACCTCAATCCGTTCGATTTCGAGCGACGTGACCGAGACGATCCCTAGCACGGTAACCCCTAGTCCGAAGTGTGCCATAGCCGTTCCGTAAACCGAACGCGGCAGCCCTTTGAAGCGACTCCAGGCGACAGAAAAAGAGATCGAGCCTATGCCAGATTTTAACGCAATGTCGGTGAGAGCTCCGAACATCAGCCAAAATGCGAGACCAGTTCCAAAAGCTGCCAACGCGCTGACACCATCGACAAGGAAGACAGCGACGAGCGCCGCCAATAGCGCGCCCCCCAAAGCGGCGTACAATCGTTGGGAGACGGCATAGAGATCGCCGCGTTTCCAAGCGAGCAGGGGCCCAAACGGTACCGCTAGCAGCAGCGGGACCACGAGAGGGACAAAGGTCAGATTGAAGAAGGGAGCGCCAACCGAGATCTTGTCGCCTGTTACCACCTCGACCACAAGCGGATAGAGCGTTCCGATCAGCACTGTTGCGGCCGCTGTCGTGAGAAACAGGTTGTTGAAGACCAACGCTCCTTCACGCGAAATCGGATGAAACAGTCCGCCCTGTGTCAAAGCATTGGCCCGCGCCGCGAACAGTGACAATGCACCACCAATGAACAGAACGAGGATCATCAAGATAAAGACACCACGCGCTGGGTCGCTGGCGAAAGCGTGTACGGACGTCAACACGCCGGAGCGAACAAGAAAGGTGCCAAGCAGCGAAAGCGAGAAGGTCAGGATTGCGAGCAACAGCGTCCAGATTTTTAGCGCCGAGCGCTTCTCCATTACAATCGCGGAATGAAGCAGTGCCGTGCCCGCTAGCCATGGCAGGAAGGACGCGTTTTCTACCGGGTCCCAGAACCACCAGCCTCCCCAACCAAGTTCATAGTAAGCCCAATAGGACCCCATCGAAATGCCGCCCGTGAGGAAAATCCACGCGGTCAGCGTCCATGGCCGTACCCAGCGCGCCCAGGCAGCGTCAATTTTTCCCTCGATGAGAGCGGCAACCGCGAAGCTGAAGCAAACTGAGAATCCTACATAGCCCAAATAGAGCAGAGGCGGGTGTATCGCGAGGCCGATATCCTGAAGGATCGGATTGAGATCGCGTCCTTCCATAGGAACCGGAACCATGCGAGCAAACGGGTTCGAAGTCATCAGGATGAAGAGCAGGAATGCCGCCGCCACAAGCCCTTGCACCGAAAGAACATTCGACCGAAGTGTCATGGGCAGGTTCCCGCTGAACCAAGCGACCAATGCGCCAAAAAATGTGAGGATCAGCACCCACAGAAGCATCGAGCCTTCGTGGTTTCCCCACACACCCGTGATCTTGAAAAGCATTGGTTTGGCCGAGTGCGAATTCTGCCAGACATTTGCCACCGAGAAATCGGACTGAACGTAAGCAACCGTCAGTGCGACAAATGACAGCATGGTCAGCAGGAAGCACATCATTGCTGCCGGCCCTGCGACGCCAGTCAATCTCGAGTCACCGAACTGCGTGCCGACGAGGGGTACAGCGAACTGTACCACCGCGAGGGAAAAGGCCAGTACCAGGGCAAAATGCCCGAGTTCGATAATCATCCCGACGCTCCCGCAGCCACTTCGCCAACCGTTGTGTGATCAGAGGCGCTTCAACGCGAAGCGATTGATCAGCACACGCAACCGCTGGAAGTCGTTAGCGCCTCTAGTTGGATGAGGTTCAAGACCCAGGCGCAAGTTTATTCCCGACCTCGGTGTTCATTGCAAAAGCCGGATCCGACAGCACACCGAGACAAAGCGTACAGTCCGCTAAGGCTAAGGATGGGCCGATGCCGAAGCTTGTTCGCTACACCTGATCGAAATGATCCATTACCTTCGGGTAACAATGTAGACGGCAGTCTATCGCAGCGCAGGCGAATACCAGGGACCGAGCTTCGGACGGATGTCGAAGGCGGCCACTTCCGCATTCGGCAGCACCTCGACATTTTCGAAACCCATTAGGTCCTCAATCAAACCGAGCCGCGCTAGCTGCTCTGGCCTATGCCAACGGAATGGGAATGCATCGATCATCGCTGAACTGCGTAGCCCGCGTGTTCGACGGCGTCGTAAATCGCACTCTCTGACACTTTGGTTGTATCGAGCTTCACAAGAGCACTGTTATCGACCAACGAAACCTTTACAGCCGCGATGCCCGGTAGCCTTCGCACCTCACTCTCGATGGTGCTGACGCAATCGGCGCAATCCATGCCCTCAATATTGAACTCGATAATTCTTGATGTCGTCATCGGTGGTTCCTTCGCATGTTTGAATGGACGATGACGCCCAATCTCAAACCTGCAGTTCCTCGAGGGTCAATAGCTCCTCTCGTGAAAATTGAGATAGTCGTATGCCCCGGCGACGCACAAATCAGCGCAAGGCCTTCTTCAACATGAAGGGTCATCTGCTATGGCTTCGCGATGAAGTCTGCCGTTCGTGGCATCGGTCAGCACGATCCGTCCTGATAGCGAGCCTTGGACGACGATGATCCGAAATGCTGGGCTGGCCCATGCTCTCCACGTCATCTATGCGTTCCAAGGTCCTCCGGAGATACTGCTGCGGCCTTTATCTCATCACAGAGTTCCTACCAACGGCGTACGCCGTCAGAATGCGCCAGAACACCGAATCTACGCTGCCGCCCGATAGGGATCGCGGTAGGCAAGCAGGCGCAAGGCATTGAAGACTACGAGCAGGGTCGAGCCTTCATGCACAGCGACCGCCGCCCCGATGCTCAAACCGAAGATCGTCGCAGGTACGAGCACGGCGACGATGCCGAGGCTGACAACCACGTTCTGGAGGATGATCGAGCGGGTCCGGCGGCTGAGCCCAACGGCGAAGGGCAGGTGCGCCAGGTCGTCGGCCATCAGCGCGACATCGGCTGTCTCCAGGGCGACGTCAGACCCGGCAGCGCCCATGGCGATGCCGACCGTCGCGCTCGCCATCGCCGGCGCATCGTTGACGCCGTCTCCAACCATGGCGACCTTGCCTTCGGAGCGCAGCTTCTTGATCGCTTCCACCTTGTCCTCGGGCATCAGATCGCCCCAGGCTTCATCGAGTCCGACATCCCTAGCGATCGCGTCGGCGACCTTCTGGTTGTCGCCCGAGATCATGATCATGCGCGTGATGCCGATCTCGTGCAGCTTTGCCAGCGCGTCCCGCGCGGCCGTGCGTGGCGTGTCCATCAACCCGATCGCGCCGAGGTCGCGATCGCCCTGGCGAACCACCATGGTCGTACGGCCGCCGTCTCTGAGCCGCGCGATCGCCTCGGTCATAGCGGTGCCCAGATATGGGATGCCATCGGAGCCGAACATTTCGGCCTTGCCGATCCAGACTGTCTGGCCTTTGAGTGTCGCCATCACACCCTTGCCTGTAAGGCTCTTAAGGTCGGACGCTTCGGCAACAGCCCGTCCGTCCAGTTTCTCCCTGCCGTCGCGCACGATAGCCTCGGCCAGCGGATGGTCGCTCAGGCTCTCGACGGCGACGGCCACCTCCAGCAAATCCCGCTCGGCGACGCCCTCGGCGGTGACGATGTCGGTGATGCGGGGCTTGCCTTCCGTCAGCGTGCCGGTCTTGTCGAAGGCGATCGCCGTCAGCGAGCCGAGATTTTCCAGCGGCCCGCCGCCCTTGACCAGCACGCCACCGCGCGCGGCGCGGGCGACGCCCGACAGGACGGCGCTCGGCGTGGCGATCGCGAGCGCGCAGGGGCTTGCGGCGACCAACACTGCCATCGCCCGATAGAAACTATCTCGGAACGGTTCGTCCACGACGACCCAGCCGAACAGCATCACAACCGCGAGCGCCAGAACCACCGGCACGAAGAACCGCTCGAACTTCTCGGTAAAGCGCTGGGTAGGCGACTTCTGTGCCTCCGCCTCGCTCACCATCTTGACCACCTTGGCGAGCGCGCTGTCGGTGGAGCGGCGCGTCACCTCGATCTCGACTGCGCCGGAACCGTTGATCGTGCCGGCGAACACGCGCGAAGCGCCGTCCACGGAATCGGGCCGCTCCCTAGCGATCGCGACGTCCGCAACCGGACGCTTGTCGACGGGGATGCTCTCGCCGGTTACGGGCGCTTGATTGATGCTGGTCGTGCCCCTGACGAGGAAGCCGTCGGCGGCAAGCCGCTCGTTGGGCCGCACGACGACGATGTCACCGACCACCAACTCCTCCACAGGAATCTCGCGGGTCTCCCCATCGCGTCTGACGGTCGCGACCGGAGGGGCAAGCTCGGCCAGGGCTTCGATCGCGCGCTTGGCGCGGCCCATGGCGTAGTGTTCGAGCGCGTGTCCGAGGCTGAACAGGAAGAGCAGCAGAGCGCCTTCCTCGAACGCGCCGAGCGCGGCCGCGCCGGCCGCCGCGACCAGCATCAGCGTGTCGATCTCGAACCGCCTGAGACGCAGATTGTCGATGGCCTCGCGCAGGGTGAAGAAGCCGCCGAAGAAATAGGCCGCGATGAAGCAGGCCGTGGGCAGCCAGTGCGGCGCGCCGGCCACCAGATACTCGATGGCGACGCCGATGCCCAGCAACGCCCCGCTCGACAGGGCGAAGATCAGTTCGGTGTTCGGCCCAAGGAACTCGCCATGCGCATGATCGTGGCCGTCGCCTTCGTCGTGCTTTTCGCCTGCCGGCCCGTGGTCGTGACCGACATGCGCGTCCTTGCCGCCTCCCGGAACGGATGCAGGCTCCCCCGTTCGCCGGACGCCGAGGCTGCGCAGGGCCTCGTCTATGGCATCTTTAGATATGGCCTCGCGATCGAACTCGACATGGACGGTGCCCGCGGCGTTCGCTTCCGCTTCGAGGACCCCCTTCATAGCCCGTAGCTTTTCGGCGGCCGTACGGGCGCGACGTTCATGACCTATGCCTGAGACATTCCACGTCAGATGCCCGAAGCGGCTCGTGATCTGCGCGCCGGCGGCCTGGGTAATCTCGCGGATCCTCGCCAGGGGGAGAACTTCCGGGTCGTAATGGAGGCAAAGCCTGGCAGGAAACTCAGCTTCAGCAGGAACGATATGGACCTTTTCAACGCCCTCTCGAGCCGCAAGATCGGCGGTGAGGCGATTGACGCAAGCGTCCGCCATATCGTCCACCTCAGGCAGAAGCACCGGAATGTCCAGACGTAGCTTGCTTGTCATGTTGAAGAACTCCCGCGTAATCAAACCTAGATTCAGTGAGTCAATATCATTCCTGTATGCAAAACCGATGCGGTCTCCAGCCAGACGCTGTAGCCCTTTGCCGCCTCTAGGCCACCGCTTGCCTACCTTCTACTTGGTGACTTCAGGACTCCCGCTTCCGCCTTTGCAAGGGTCTTACATAAATCTCAAGCCTATGGCTGATAATCTCGAAGCCGTGCTCCCGCGCGATTTGCTGCTGAAGCCGCTCGATCTCATCGGACCGAAATTCGACCACCTGGCCCGATTCTACGTCGATGAGATGATCATGGTGTTCCGCGTCGGCGCGCTCGAAGCGAGCAGGTCCGCTCCCAAAAACGTGCCTCTCAAGGACACCTTTTTCCTCGAGAAGGCTAAGTGTACGGTAGATCGTCGAAAGCGCGATACGTGGATCGACTTTTGTCGCACGCCGATGCAGTTCCAAAGCGTCGGGATGATCACTCGCTTGCTGAAGAAGCTCAACAATTACGCGGCGCTGACCCGTCAAGCGAAGGCCGCATTCTTTACAGATCTTGACGATATCAATCGGATCGATATGCAACGCTCTCAGCCAATCGTACCCTGCTACCATTCGACGGGTTGTGCCCCCGAACCTGCGTCTCCCGACCCAAGAAATGTGGGTTGGGTCGAGATAGCACAAGTTCCAACCCTTCTGGCAAGGGCAGCGCTTCGGAGAACGTGCCGCAGGCTTCGTGTTCTCGCTGCCTAAACGCCGACTAGACTGCACGAGTAGACTGGGATACGCGGGCTAATTCCAAGAAAGCTGAGACCTTTGATTGCAGACTGTCGCGAAGCCGAAGCACACCCAAAATCGAAGCTCGGCGCCGAAAAGCGGAATGCCTTGCGTGCCGATCAGGCAGTTGTGATCGAACAACTGTGACGAGGCCAGTTCCTGATCTGTGCAGCACCCTCCGGTCAATAGGATCGCCGCCTTTGTTAGTGACGTTGCGCCTTGCCGGTCGAACAGGCACTCTCAGCGAGCCGTCATTGCCTCGGACATCAGTATCTCTGCATGCCCTTTTGTCGCAGCGAAACAGAGATGACCGCGCTTGAACCTCAAGCAACCTGAGATGCTACCGAGGTAAGGGGGTAAGCCGCCATCTGATCGAAAAAGGGTGAATAGATGTCGCGATCACCGTCAACGTATATTGTTTGATCAGTCTTATTGGAGCTGCAACCGTGACGAAATTTTGTGAGATCGTTGTCGATGCGTGTCCGCGAAGCAATCTGACAGACACCCTTCGATTTGCGCGCGAGATGGCCAATGCGTTTGATGCCAAAATCTCGGTCGCTTCCTATGCATGGCCAAAAACGTCTATGAAAGACGTCTTGGCTCCGAGTGTTTTCTGGGCCGAAGAGCAGACCAGGTTGATGGAGCGGGCCTTGGCGTCCAGCCGGGCCATCGTTGACAACGTCTTCGGTGCCGATTCTGACGAAGTCCACTGGTGTTCGGGAATTGGCGAACCTACCGCTTCAATGCAGGCGCACCTTCTGACCGCAGACTTGCTGATCACAGATTCGTCAGCTGAAGAGGAAAGCGTGTTGCTGAACCCGGCTCACGTCGCCCTTGGCGCCGGTGTGCCGGTGCTGCGCCTCGGGCACTCATTTGGGGAAGTTCGCTTCTCCCGCATCCTGGTCGCTTGGAAGGACACGGCGCAGGCGCGCCGTGCGGTTCATGATGCACTTCCTCTGCTTGTCCGCGCAGAGAGCGTTTCAGTAGTGGGCGTGGGGGATGAAGTTTCGAGCGAACGGCTCGATGCAGTAGCAGCACATCTGCGCCGTCATGGCGCAAAAGCGCAGTATTTGCATATCCCCAATACCACTGGAGACGCTTGCTCAAGCCTACTCGAGCAAGCTCGGCGTGAGCAAGCTGAGCTCATTGTGACCGGAGTCTTTGGACGCAATTTGCTAGCCGAACGCGTTTTTGGGGGTGTAACCACGAAAATGCTGAGTAACGCTGAGATATGTTGGTTCATGTCCCACTGACGAGGCTTGTACAGTGCAATCTTCAAATTGATATCGCATCTTGGCGGTGATGCTCCCATTTCGAGCATTCCACGCGCCGCCACCACAGGCCTATTCGCTTTACCGACGTCGTAGACACCAAACTTGATGCTGGAAAAACCGGCATTCAGCGCCAGGATCGCGTCGCACATCAGTCGCCTGCGTCGGTTGCTGTGCCGTAAGGCCACGACCAATTGCGAATTTCTGGCATGTCCTCACCATGTTCGCGGACGAAAGCCTTGTGCTCTTCAAGCCTTCTCTCGAGGGTCGCGGCAAATTGCGCGGAGCGTTCGGCAAGCCGGGGCAGGCGCCTCAACGTGGCCAGCGCCAGGTGAAAGCGGTCGAGCTGATTCATCACCGCCATGTCGAATGGCGTAGTAGTAGTTCCTTCCTCGCGGAAGCCGTGAACGTGCAGGTTGTCGTGGTTGGTGCGCCGATAGGTCAGCCGGTGGATGAGATAAGGGTAGCCGTGATAGGCAAAGATCACCGGCTTGTCCTTGGTGAACAGCCGGTCGAAGATCTCGTCGGTGAAGCCGTGCGGATGTTCGCTGTTCGACTGCAGCGTCATCAGGTCAACGACGTTGACGACCCGTATCCTGAGGTCCGGCAGGGCTGTTTTCAGGAGATCGACGGCGGCCAGCGCCTCCATTGTTGGGACGTCGCCCGCGCAGGCCATGACGATGTCCGGCTCCTCGTCAGCCGGGCAGGTCGACGCCCACTCCCAGATGCCTGCGCCGGCCCTGCAGTGAGCCTCGGCAGCTTCAGCCGTCAGCCATTGCGGCGCGGGCTGCTTGCCGGCGGTGATGACATTGATGCGGTTCCAGGTTCGTAGACAATGGTCGGTCACCCAGAGAAGCGTGTTGGCATCCGGCGGAAAATAGAGCCGCACCGTGTCGGCCTTCTTGTTGGCGACGAAATCGGCGAAACCGGGGTCCTGATGGCTGAAGCCGTTATGGTCCTGCCGCCAGACATGCGACGTCAGCAAATAGTTCAGTGAGGCGATTGGCCTGCGCCATGGCAACTCCGCCGAGGTCTTTAGCCATTTGGCGTGCTGGTTCACCATGGAGTCGACGATGTGAATGAAGGCTTCGTAGCAGGAGAACAGACCGTGCCGGCCGGTCAGCAGGTAGCCTTCCAGCCATCCCTGGCAAAGATGTTCCGACAGCACTTCCATGACGCGGCCCTCGCGTGCGAGGTGCATGTCGTAGGGCTCGATCCCCTCCATCCAGACCCGGTCCGTGACCTCGAAGACGGCGTCCAACCGGTTCGACGCGGTCTCGTCCGGCCCCATCAGTCGGAAGTTCCGGGCGTCGGCGTTCAGGCTGATGACGTCGCGCAGGTAGACGCCCATGAGGCGAGTCGCCTCGGCGGTCTTGCCGCCGGGGTGCGGCAGGTCGAGCGCGAAGGTTTTCCAGTCCGGCAGGACGAGATCCTTCCTCAGCACCCCGCCATTGGCATGCGGCAGCGCGCCCATGCGCTTCTCGCCTTCGGGCGCAAGGGCCGCGATCTCGGGCAGAAGGCCGCCCTTCGAATCGAATAGCTCTTCCGGCCGGTAGCTGCGCAGCCAGTCTTCCAGGATCTTGCGGTGCGCGGCGTCGCCGCGCGCGTTGGACACCGGCACCTGGTGCGAGCGCCAGAAATCCTCCACTTTTTTACCGTCGACCTCCTTGGGTCCGGTCCAGCCCTTTGGGCTTCGCAGGACAACCATCGGCCAGCGCGGCCGCGCAACGATGCTTCCGTCGGAGCGAGCATCCGCCTGGATGTCTCGAATACGATCCATCACCTCGTCCAGCGTGGCCGCCATCAGGCCGTGCATGGAAATCGGATCGCTGCCTTCTACGAAGAACGGATCGTAGCCGTAGCCCCTGAAGAGGTGCTCGAGTTCCTTGTCGTCCATTCGCGCCAGCAGCGTTGGGTTGGCAATCTTGTAGCCGTTGAGATGGAGGATCGGCAGCACCGCGCCGTCGACCCGCGGGTTCAGGAACTTGTTCGAGTGCCAGGCGGCGGCCAGTGGGCCTGTCTCGGCCTCGCCGTCGCCGACGACGCAGGCAACGACGAGACCCGGATTGTCGAAAGCTGCGCCGAAGGCATGCACCAGCGCATATCCCAGCTCTCCGCCCTCATGGATCGAACCCGGGGTTTCCGGCGCGACGTGGCTCGGCACGCCGCCAGGAAAGGAGAACTGCTTGAACAGCTTTTTCATTCCGTCGGCGTCGCGGCCGATTTCGGGGTAGATTTCGCTGTAGCTCCCCTCAAGCCAGGTGTTTGCGACCATTGCGGGTCCGCCATGTCCCGGCCCGCAGACGTAGAGCACATCCAGATCGCGATCCCTGATCAGCCTGTTTAAGTGGACGTAAATGAAATTAAGACCCGGCGTGGTGCCCCAGTGCCCGAGCAGCCGGGGCTTCACATGCTCGGCGCGCAGCGGCTCGCGCAGCAGCGGATTGTCCATCAGATAGATCTGACCCACCGACAGGTAGTTTGCCGCTCGCCAATAACGGTCCATCATTTCGATCGACGCAGACCTGTCATTCATAAGCTCAGTCCTTTCCAAACAACTCCACACTGCGATATCATCGAAACACATGGCGTATGCGAAACCGCGTATCGGACAGCCACCAAAAAACAATGGCAATGTCCTTTGCGACTGCAGTTCTGAATCGACAGGGTCGCCTGTGTCTCATGCAAACTCAAAGCCCAACCAGTACCCATGCAACCCTCCGTCGCGACGCGCACGATTCTATCGAGCAGAATCGTCTGGAGGGGATCGCGGCGAAGTGAAAGCGAGCCAAGCGGCGCCGACTACGATCGCAATATCAGCGCCATTGAACGTCGGCCAATGCCAGCTACCCAAATGAAGATCGATGAAATCAGTAACTGCGCCTTGCCGCATCCGATCGAAGATGTTTCCGACCGCGCCCCCCACGATCAGGCCGATCGCCATCGTCTGAACATGGGCTTTTGCGTAGAGCATCCACACAAAAAGAAATCCAACGACTAGCGACGTAGCGAAGGACAATATGGTCGAAGAGTTTTCAAAATAGTTGGAAAATATCCCGAAGCTTATTCCTTTATTATACGACAGGACGATATTAAAAAAGCTTGTAATATAGATGTTTCTAGGCGGCTGCATGACGAGCTCGACGATCGCGAATTTCGACAGTTGATCGATCGAGAACGCCAAAACTGCGCATGCGAGACCGAGGAGAACTCGAGAGACATTTCCTGTTCGCTTCACCACAATCCTCCGTCACATGGAGGATGAGAGCTTCGCTGCTCTAGCTGCTTGAGGTTCAATCGCTAACCTGCAGCTTCCTGTGGAAACTTGGCACCCGTGCGCCTCCTCCTCACAAAGTCGTGGCCTAACGGCGATGGACGCGAGCCGCGGGAGCCATTAAGAGTTTGGTAATATCGATTAAGATCGGACGAGGGGTTGGGTAGTGACCTTGCGGGAGTCGATCGCCGCTGTGTACATTGCGTCTGTATGGGCGCTTGGAAGCAGCAGCACCTTGGCCCATCCGTCGGCCATGGTGACCGGAGGGCTGACTTCGCAACCGATCGGCCATTACGAGTTTTGCAAGCGCAACGCTTCGGAATGCGCGATACGATCCCGTGACATGACGCCGTTGACAATGTCGGCCGAGCTTCTTGCGCGGCTGGAAGAGCTCACGATCTCCGTAAATCAAGCCGTCAACCCGAAAAGCGATCTCGAACTTTACGGGAAGGAAGAGTTCTGGACCTATCCAGTTGATGCCGGCGACTGTGAAGACTACGCATTGGCAAAACGACGCGTCTTGATGAACGATGGCATTCCGGCTTCGAATCTCCTGATGACAGTGTTGCGGCGACCAAACGGCGACGGACATGCTGTCCTCACCGTTCGAACCGACGTTGGAGATGTCGTTCTCGACAATCTCACGGATGCGGTCCTGAACTGGGATGAAACCGGCTACACCTACCTGAAGCGACAAGCGACCAATCACACCGGGCGATGGGTTTCGATACGAGAAGGAGACGCCCCGCTGGTCGGCTCAGTCCACTGAAACCCGAGCAGTCCATCCGTTTCGTCCTGATCCTCGCTGCGTGATGGCACCGGCCGCGACAAGAAGCGCCATTATCGCCACGAGCGGCTTGTTTCCAAGCCTGACAAACACGATCTCAGATTTCACGGGCGCGGGCAGTGCGCCATCAATCACCCCGCTAACGTTTAGCGGAAGCAAGTCCTTCACCCGGCCATAGCCATCGACGATCGCGCTGATACCACTGTTGGCGGCGCGGATGAGCGGCAGACCCGCCTCGATCGCCCTGACGCGTGCGGCGAGAAAGTGCTGGTAGGGACCGGCAGACAGGCCGAACCATGCGTCATTTGTGATGTTCAAAATCCATCGTGCATTGTCATTCCCAACACGTGGGAATATCGCCTCATAGCAAATCAAAATCCTGGCAGCCGGCAAACCGGCCAACTGGATGGGCAGATCGCTCCTTCCGGGACTGTAGTCGATATCGCCGATTGTCATCTTCATGGCACCAAGGACACTTTTGAAAGGGGTGAACTCCCCAAACGGCACCAGTCGAACCTTGTCATAGTCCGCGATGACCCCTCCTTTGTCATCAAGCGCGAGGAGGCTGTTCAACAGGGCAGGGTCCTCAGGGCTGCGTCCAGCGACTTCCCTCACGACTCCGGTGATAAGCAGGCCCCCTGATGGTATGGCAGCTAGAAGTATTGGGGGTATTTCGCGATCCGTTTCAAACAAAAACGGATACGCCGTCTCAGGCCAGATCACATAGAGCGGTCGAGACCCATCACCGGACGTGCCAAGTGCGTGAAGCTTCTCGAGAATTCCTCTTGCTTCGCTCGGCTCCCATTTCTGGGTCTGAGGAATGTTCGGTTGGACGATCCGCACCCGTTCGCCATTCTCGGCGATGTCGGCAGCGTCTAAACGCCATTTCCCCGCGGGCCACAGAACGGCGAAAACGACCAGAGGCGTCAGGATGAGAACAAGCGCGGTGCGCAAGCCGCCCAGCCGGAATTTCTCAATGATCAGGATCGGCATCGCCGCCGCGAAAATGGTGATCAGCCCGAGGCCATAAATCCCCACGACGGAGACGGTTTGAAGGACTTCATCGCTGAAACCCCAGATATATCCAATAAGGTTCCACGGAAATCCCGTCAGTATCGCACCGCGGGCCATCTCCGCCATGGCCCAGGTGGCCGGAAGGACGATAAGTGCTCCTGAGCTTCTTCCGCCAAGGCATCGAGCCGCCATCGCGGCGATTGCGGGGAACACTGCCAAGAATGCGGAAAGTATTATCACGGCGGGCCATGCCAGCACGCCGAATCTTTCTGCCTCGACGGCGAAGCTCTCGGTGATCCAGTTTAACCCAACGATGAATTGACCCAGGCCGAAGGCCCATCCGACCAAAAAGGCTGCAAAGACACTACGACTCTGCCGTATCATCAAGGCCAATGCGCAGAGCCCGAAAAATGCGAGCGGCAACATGAAATAGGGTGCGAACCCGAAACCACTCAGTCCGCCTACCAGGATGGCAACGAGGAACCGATGACGCGAGTGTTCAAGCCACCTTCCGCTCGAAATCGAGCCGATCCGGTTCGAATTCAGGCGGCTTTGCACCAGCCCTAGCCGATGTAGCCGAGACCAGGAAAGCGCTCGAGCAGCCAGAAGGCGATCAAGGTGAGACGTCCGGTCATCATCAGCAGGCCCATGGCGACCATGATGCCGCCGGCGAAAATGTTGAGGATATGACCGGCATAGCGAATGCGCTTGAAGCCGGCAGCGAGGCTGCTGAAAGCGACAGCCACAATCAGGAACGGAATTCCAAGTCCCAAACTATAGGCTGCCAGCAGGATAGCGCCGCTCCCTGCCGATACCGCCGTCAACGTAAGAATGGAACCGAGAACCGGACCGATACAGGGTGTCCAACCGAAAGCAAAGGTAAGGCCAAGCGTGTAGGCGCCCGCCGGCCCCGATACGGTCTTTGGACCTGGCAGCCTGAAATCTCTGAGGAGCACAGGTACTTTGATCAGACCCGTCATGACGAGACCGAAGCAGACAAGTAAGCCTCCTCCGAGGATATTTGCCTCGACGCTGTAACGCAGGAGGATGCCGCCGAACGCCTGCGCGCCGAGGCCGAGAATCACAAAGACAGTGGAGAACCCGGCTATAAAAAAGAGCGCTGACCAGACAATCCTGATCCGATCCGCAAGGCGTTTGGATGCAGGGTCGACACCACTTGAAACGAACGAAAGATAGCCCGGCACAAGCGGCAGGACACATGGGGAAATGAACGATATGGCGCCGGCCACAATCGCGGTGAGAAGTCCGACCGCTGACACGTCGATCGCCACGCCTGTCGACCTCCTTTTGTTGACTACAATCCCAGACGGCTTTTGGTGACCGTTTAAATGCTCAAGCCACATGAGGTTCAATGGAAGCTTGACCAAGCCCACCGTGACATTGCGACGCGCAGTCGCAGTAGTGTTAACCTTCCATCAAGGTTAACACTCGGTTCTCTTTCTGCGTGGGGCATCCGGAGAATGAGATATTGCGGTCCAAACCGAAAGTCGTTTTCGAGCGACGATCCTCGAACGGTCACCGGCGCGTGCTCGCAATCCTCGGCGCAAGCTGGTTCGTGTTTGGCTTTGCATCACCCACAGGAATCCAGGGTACCAGATCCGAACTAGGCATCAGCCCCGACCCAAGTCGCTGGGCGGCGTATGTTGAGCGAGCCGACGAGTGCTCTCATTTGCAGGAACTCCGACTGCACAACGTCGCGATTCCAGCCCAATACGGAAACTTGGACCTCGTTCTCGGAGGCAAACGCCTCAATTTGCATGACGGCCAAGGGCGCTCCTTGTCGTCTCAGAGAGTGGTTGAAGAGGCAAAGAAGCCGCGTCTTGTCAGTGTCGCACTACAGACTGGATCGGATTCGTCCCGTGGCCAGCAAGAACTGGCCTCATGGATATTCTCCTCAGGGACGGACACCTCATATCTTCTACGGGGCTTTTCAACTCAATCTGATCCCGAAATGCTCGCGGGCCAATCGACTTTTCACAGCCCTGCGGACGACCGTCTTGTCGGAGTGCCGACGGCGCTCGCCGAGCTGGTCACCAACGATGGGGCAGATATCCTCGCCACAGCCTATGCTCCAAAGGATGATTTCCACACGCCTGCAAATCCCTTCGCTGCATTGCTCGGTTCTGATGAGACAGCGGGTCGTTTCGTTCCGCCCACCGCCGAAGGCGATCACGATTGGATGAAGCAGCCCCTGCCTGGGACCGTGTTTTCTGCTGCCGAGCAAAAGTGCCTTGCAACCGCGATTTATTTCGAGGCGAGGGGAGAGGAGGTCCGGGGTCAGGCTGCTGTCGCGCAAGTCATTCTCAATCGGGTTCGAAACCCTGCTTATCCAGCAACCGTCTGCGACGTCGTCTACCAAAATGACGACTGGATCAACAGATGCCAGTTTTCCTTCGCGTGCGATGGAATTCCCGATGTCATCGCTGACAGAGGTGCTTACCGCCTTGCAAAAGACGTCGCGATGGCCGTTACTGGAGGAAAGGTCTTCTTGCCCGAAGTCGCATCATCGACACATTACAACGCGACGTATGTCAGCCCACGCTGGGCGCGCTCGATGGAGCGCATGACCCAAATCGGCTCGCATATTTTTTACCGCACATTTGGCGGTGGGTGGAGTTAGACGTTGTTGAAGTCCGTGCATGGAAAAACGCCGATTGAGCGTAAAAGAACCCTCGTAACCTGGTTGTTGGCTCCGGCATGGCTAACGATTCTTATCGCAACCCAGCCTAAGGGTTTTGAAACGCTAGGTTACAGTCTGGTCGAGTTTACCGGGTTCTTTCTGGTGTTCGGTGCGGTTCTTGGAAGACTGTGGTGCACGCTATATATTGGTGGACGAAAAGATCAGAGTTTGTGCCAAAGTGGACCATATTCCCTTACTCGGAATCCGCTTTACTTTTTCTCCTTCCTAGGACTAATCGGCGTGTGTCTTGCGGCACAGAATATTGCTCTGATGGCGATAAGCGCGATCCTTTTTCTTGCCTACTATAGGTCTGTGATCCTAAATGAAGAGAGGAGACTCCTTAATCTCTTTGGATCCGACTACATACTATACATGGCTCGCGTACCGCGCTTCTTTCCTCGCTTCAACTTTCCCGAAAGCGAAGACACTCTCCTTGTTCAGTCGCAGGCATTCGTTCGGTCGCTAAGGGATGTCAGCTGGTTTCTCGCCGCGATCGTTGGCATTGAAGTAATTGAAGAGCTACGTCAGGCAGCGGTGATCTCCGGCTGGCAATTGCCTGTTTAGGCCAAGCATCTACAACAGCGTATGCCTATCAGGCCAAATCGAACTCAACGGCCGCCAAACGTTCGTCAAACTAAGAAACGAAGTCTTTCCAGACGTTCGTTCATTCCCGGCGAAAGGACGATAAATAGTCACTATGCTCGTGTGTTATCCTCACGGCAAGGTTGTCTTTTGGCAGTGGCATACTGAGCGATTTCAGTATTGCGATAATCCTGACGTCCAACCTTCGATACTGCATCAAAGTCGCACACAGAGCTAATATACGGATTGCATCACCATTGCACCCTTTCCGGAGGGCTTACCGAGCAGCACCCTACATCGAAATGGCTTCGTGCGGATATCCGGCAAAGGGAGGGCTTGGGTGCTGGCGTGGCTGCATCATAGCGGGGAGGCTAGGGGGGCAGCACCGCCGGTCTCTAGGCATTTGTGATGCTAGTCCGCTGACGAGCCGTCGCTCTCTTCATCGAGAAGCACAGCGTTGGCGCCCGTCGCAGACAGACGGACGACGTTGTTTTCCACCAAGGCCACGAGGCCACCCGGAACATAGTGTTTGTGCTTTGCATGGTGTCCAGAGCCTGCGGGTTCCAGCGCGATACGGCCTCCTGTCACCGCTGCAACCTTACCGACAGGAGCGCCATCCGCTCCAAGGACCGTCATTCCGCGTTTGACATCTGCTAGATTCGACATGGCTCGCTCCTATCATTAAACACATCAATAATACCCGGTTTTTGCGGAAACAATCGAGCGGGTGACTGCCAATTCAGCAAAAGACACCTCGCTTGAGATTCAGCGGCACCCGCCTGGGACCGCTGCCGCTAGTCCATCGTGAGCTGCACATGATTGCGAACCGTGGTCGCTCTACCTCGCGGCTTGCCGATACATCCCGACCACCAGTAGCTGTTCCATTGCGACATTTATACACTTGAACCTCAACCTACTCGAGGTCCTACCTTGGCGACAGCGAGGCTAGAAAACGCGCTTACATGCCAGGAGATCGAGATGCTGCTAGATTCGCAGAGACCAAACAGCCAAGCCGCAAGTGCTCTTTGTCCACACTGTAGGGTCGATCTCGTTATGAGCGAGCGACAGGGCATTGAGATCGACTATTGCCCGAAGTGCAGAGGGGTCTGGCTCGATCGAGGAGAGCTCGACAAGATAATCGAACGGAGCGCTGCTGAAGATACACGATACGGGCAGGTTCAGGCTGGCCGCGGACGCTCACAAGCATCCCCTCGCGATGCCCAAAATGACTGCCGTGAAGACCATCGCCGCGACTATAGCGACCACGATAGGCATGGCGGACACCATGGTCGGAGGCACGGTTCATTTCTAGGCCGATTGTTCGACTAACGTTACGGAGCGGGACAATGAAGAGTGCGCGGTTAGGCCAGCTTGGATGTTATGCCATCGTTCTGTTGACAACGCTCGCACCAGCATCCGCGCAATCCGTTGACCGTGCGGAGATCGAAAAGATCGTCCGCGAATACCTCGTTCAAAATCCAGAAGTCATAGAGGACGCACTAACTGAACTTGAAAAGCGGAGGCAAGCGGCTGAGGCGCAGGCCAGGTCACAAGCGATATTGGCTGAGAGCGATTCACTGTACCTGACGAAGGACGATGTGGTCCTCGGAAACCCGGACGGGGATGCTGCTCTCGTCGAGTTTTTCGATTTCAACTGCGGCTATTGCAAGCGGGCGGCACCTGATGTTGAGGCACTTGTCACCGAGGATCCCAAGCTGCGGATAGTTTTGAAGGACTTTCCCATTCTTGGGCCGGGTTCCGTTGAGGCCGCAAAGGTAGCTCTGTCCGTCAAGCGCATCGCAGGCGCCGCCGCCGCTCGAGATTTCCATGTGCGATTGATGGAAATGCAAGGACAAATAAACGCCAATCGAGCCTTGGAACTCGCCGAAGAGCTGGGACTCGACCGAGTGAAGCTTTCGGACGAAATGGCCACACCGGCAGTCGAGGCAATCATCGCTTCAAACCTGGCGCTAGCACAACGTCTCGGACTGACAGGCACGCCCTCTTTCGTTGTGGGAGATCAGATTATTCAGGGAGCAGTCGGAAAAGAGCCGCTCGCCGATGCTATCAAAGCGGTTCGCCAGAAATGAGTGTTTCGATCATCATATCTCGGCCTCTCGGGCCGTCAGTCTTTGGCGCGACTTCGACCCAACAGCACAATGCATCTCACAGCGGCCGTACGACTGTGGCAGACGTCGACACTCCGCAACCTGCACAATTTCTGGTGCCACTTGGCGAGAGAGCGTGTCGGTAGATGTCTTCTGCACAGCAGCACTTCATGTTCCTGCGCCAGTGGGTCTCCAACCCCAGGATGGTCGGAGCCGTCCTTCCTTCAGGAATGTCGCTAGCTCGGTTGATGACCAAGGCAGTCGACCAAACCACAGGCTCCGTTCTCGAACTTGGACCCGGGACCGGTGTCTTCACCGAAGCCCTCCTGAGACGCGGTCTTGCCGAAGAGCAACTGACCCTTGTCGAGCTGGATGAGAGATTTGCCGATCTGCTCTCGGCCCGCTTCCCGAGCATTCGAATAGTCCAAGGCAGCGCCGCCCGGTTGTCTGCAGCGGGCGTCACCAAAGATATCAGGTATGACGCAGTCATCAGCGGGTTGCCTCTTCTCTCGATGCCTGCGCGCACGGTATTCAGGATTGTCAAGAATATTGCGCACAGGCTCGCTCCCAGCGGAAATATCTACCAGTTTACCTATGGGGCGCGATGCCCTGTTGCCCGCGTGATGCTTATGAAGCTTGGCCTGGAATCGCATTTGCTTGGCACTGTTGTTTGGAATTTTCCTCCAGCCTCAGTCTACCGCATTTCACATGCACGGGCGGGAGAGGAAAGGCATCCGAACACCTCCCATCCGTAAGCAATACCTGGCCGCAAGAAGCCGGGAAGGGGAGCGCGTTTCCCAAAATACCAACATCAAGGAGTTCAATATGTTTACTAGACGCGAGATGCTGGCCGGAGCAGCTGCCATTGCAGCTTTGTCAACATTGCCGGCACGAGCGCAGACCGGTGTCAATCATGAGGTCCAGATGCTGAACAAGGGCACGAAGGGTGCCATGGTCTACCAGCCGGATTTCGTGACAGCGTCGCCCGGCGATACCATCACGTTCATTCCCACTGACAAGTCACATAATGCCGAAAGCATAAAGGGGATGCTGCCCGAAGGCGCAATCCCCTTCAAAGGTAAGTTGAATGAGCAGATTACCATTACTATCGAGAAAGAAGGCGTCTACGGCGTGAAGTGTACGCCGCACTATGGCATGGGCATGGTGATGCTTATTGCCGTCGGCACGCCCGGCAATGTGGAAGAAGCCAAATCGGTCAAACATCCACCTAAAGCGAGGAAACTGTTCGATGAACTCCTTGCCGCCGTTCCCGCAGCTTGATCTCTTCCGACTTACATAGTCGGCTCCGGATGGCAGCACGCGGTCCATTTCCCCGGGATCGTCTGCTGCCATCTTTTGCGAAGGCCCGGAAGATTGCGCGAGAGGCATCACAGGATGGAGGCTGTGAAAACCATCTATTCGCTATCAGACAGCAATCGCTGGACTATTAGCTCGGCATCCGAACCCGCTCCCATGATCAGCGCCGATGCCCGGTTGCGCTGCCAAGGCCGACCGACAAAGTAGATGCCTTTCACCGGCGAGATGCCGGCGTCATGCAGGAACGCTCCATCAGGCCCCTTTGCTTCTGCGATATCGAGCCAGGACGTATCGTCCCGATAGCCGACGGCCCATATCACCGTGCGGATATCCGCCGAAGTGGCATCGGCAAACCGCACCACTCGACCGCTTGCCTCGGTAACACGTGGCAGAATTCTTATGCCTCTTCTCTCCAGACTATCAGTGCTCCTGTCACGGTTGGGAAACGCGTCGGTTCGTTTCAGCTTGCTGCCGATCCGCGACTCCGGAGGTGCGCTCAGAACGCCAAGCAGGTTGAGCCACCACCAGATGGATTTTCCCAAGACACGTTCGGGAAATAGCTTGCGTGGCCTCCCCGCGGCCAGCAAAACGGGTTGGAACGTGCGCACTTCCGTCGCAATATCTCGCCCACTTGCCCCATCGCCAACGACCAGGACCGGGCCATCGGGCAATTGGTTCGGATTGCGATAGGTTTCGGTCGTAAGCTGGAGTACGACATCGCTAAATCGTTGCGCGAGTTCAGGAACCACCGCCCGCTGGAATGCGCCTGACGTTGCCCCCGTGGATGCCTTCGGTTTGAACTGGACTCCGTCGACAGGAGACGGAGATGAAGAGAAGCCGGTTCACGGAAGACCAGATCATCGGTGTGCTGAAGGAGCACCAGGCGGGA
>NZ_JAGIYY010000015.1 GCF_017813335.1 Tianweitania sediminis
TTCCCGCCTGGTGCTCCTTCAGCACACCGATGATCTGGTCTTCCGTGAACCGGCTTCTCTTCATCTCCGTCTCCTGTCGACGGAGTCCAGTTCAAACCGAAGGCATCCACGGGGGCAACGTCATAGGCAAAGGCATTCTCGGGTGAAGTCATCAACGATGAAAAGAATGCGGAAGCGCCGACCATCGGTCAGCGCATCGCTGACAAAGTCCAAGACCAGCGTTGGTTCGGACCTGAAGGCATGACCATCGGGGCCCGTGTTCCCAAGGCTCTCTTACGGCCGCCGCGACGACGAACCTGCAACCGTTCCTCGGCATAGATACGCCGTAGCTTCTTACGGTTGAGCACAATCCCTTCCCGCTCCAACAGAACATGCAGCCGGCGATAGCCGAACCGACGGCGCAGGGCCGCCAGTTCGCGCAGCCGCTCTCGAACCGCCTGATCATCAGGTCGCGGGCTCAGGTAGCGTACCGACGTTCGGTCAACCCCGAGAACGGAACACGCCCGACGCTGGCTCACCGCAAAGCTCTCGCAGAGGCAAGCCACGGCTTCTCGCCTGACGGCGGGCGTTACCATTTTTTGTGCTGAGATCCTTCAGCATGGCATTGTCCAGCATCGCCTCCGCCAACAGCTTCTTCAGCCGGGCATTCTCGTCTTCAAGAACTTTGAGCCGGCGAGCCTCGCTGACCTCCATGCCACCAAACTTGGCCTTGTACTTGTAGAACGTGGCGCTGCTGACGCCGTGCTTGCGGCAAACATCTGCAGTCAGCATCCCTGCCTCCTGCTCCTTGATCATGCCAATGATCTGTTCCTCGCTGAACCGCGAAGCCTTCATCGTCCGTCTCCATCAATGGACGGACTCTACTCATTCTTGGAGGAAAGCTAAGGGCTCACGTCACCGCCGCCACTAGCCTGCAGACGGTGTCCGCCATGCAGTCGTGGCGGCGGCCCAGCTATATGAATGGTCTGCGAAGCGGCCCTTCTTCCATTAGGATCTCGGGTGACGCGGGCTGATTTCGACGGAGATGAAGGGTTACGCAGCTGGAGGAGGAGGCGCCGCTCTCGCATCCGATCTAGTGTGCCTCCGCGACGCGGCAGACGGCAGTCTCGAGATCAACACAACCTGGGCTTTTTGAGCGCATGTCACGAGGGCTCTGCTGGGCGTCCTAGCGCGAGTAAAGCGCCTCGATCTCTCCGGCATATTTGCGCTGAACGTTGGCGCGCCGTACTTTCATGGTCGCCGTGACCTCGTCATCATCATGATCCAGCTCCTTGGTCAGGAGATGAAAGCGCTTCACTTGCGAGACCTGCGCAAGCTGGCTGTTGGCGGCGGCGATCTCGCCCTCGATCAGATCGCGTACTGCGGAGTTCTCCGTCAGGCTGCGGAAGTTCGTGAAGGCGATCTCCTTATCTTCGGCCCATTTGGAGACGGTTTCGTAGTCGATCTGGATCAGCGCGGAGACATATTTCCGAGCCTCACCGATGACGATGCATTCCTTGATGTACGGACTGCCCTTGACGGTGTTCTCGATCTCGGAAGGACTGAGGTTCTTGCCGCCGGCGGTGATGATGATGTCCTTCAGGCGGTCGATGATCCGGTACTGTCCATCACGCTGATCCACCACGTCGCCAGTGTGCAGCCAATCGTCACGTAAGGCGGATGCGGTCGCTTCCTCGTTGCGGTAGTAGCCAGCAAAAACCGTGTCGCCGCGGATCAGCAGCTCGCCGTGGTCGCCGATGCGTGCCTCGGCATTGACGATTGGCGAACCGACCGAACCGG
This sequence comes from Tianweitania sediminis, assembly GCF_017813335.1. GTDB lineage: Bacteria > Pseudomonadota > Alphaproteobacteria > Rhizobiales > Rhizobiaceae > Tianweitania > Tianweitania sediminis. Next base: position 1,780 of record NZ_JAGIYY010000015.1, read on the forward strand.
GTTCGCGCCGCGCCATCGTCTGGCCAAGCGCGATGCCGCTGGTTTCGGTCGCGCCATACACCTCCACGAGCGGAACGCCAAGGGTGCGGAAGAACCGAACGATCGTAGGGGAAATGGGCGCAGCTCCCGTCATCGCAACATGCGCTCGGCGCAGGCCGACGTAATTCTGCAAGGAGCGGAAAACGAGCAGGTAACACAGCCGGAACAGAAGCCCTTCTCTCATGCTGCGCTCGCCTGGCGCCTTTTCGGCGAACGGCTCACAGGTTCTGTAGGCCCAATCGAACAGTCGCCGACGATACCCGCCTGCTTCAAGCATTCGGATGTAGATCGAGGAGTGGAGTTTCTCCCAAATCCGGGGCACGCCGAGGAACATCGAGGGCGCGACTTCGCGCAGGTCTTCCTGGACGGTGCGGATCGATTCCCCGAAGTTGATCTGCGAGCCGAGGTAAACGGGCGTCATGACGGTGCAGAACTGCTCCGCCACATGGCAGAGCGGCAGGTAAGAGAGGTGGGTCGTCTGCGCCGTCAGCCCGAGCTTGTCGATCGCGGCAATCGCCTGAGCCCGAATGTTGCGGTAGGACAGCATCGCGCCCTTGGGCTTTCCAGTGGAGCCCGACGTGTAAATCATCAGCGCGATATCCGACATCGACTGTCGGCCAAGCACCGCATCCACTGCGCCGGGATCTCGCAGGCGCGCTTCGCGTCCTCTTGCTTCCAGTTCTTCGAAGGAGACCACAAGCTCGGCCGGATAGCCGCGCAAGCCTTTGGTTTCCACCACGACGATGTGTTGCAGGTCCGGAAGTTCGCCGCGCGCCTCCAGTACCTTGTCGGCCTGTTCCTGGTCCTCGCAGACGACGATCCGTGCCTGCGAGTGGTTGAGCACGTAGGCGACCTCATTAGCCGGACTGGTCGGATAAACGCCGATAGTCACTGCGCCGACAGTGCCCGCGCCGAGCTGTGCCAGGACCCATTCCAGACGATTTTCCGAGAGCACCGCGATGTGCCCGCCCTCAGGCAGGCCTAGCTGGCTGAAGCCATGGCCCACATCGCAGGCCCGTTCGAAGTAGTCGCGCCACGTGACTGGGTTCCAGATTCCGAAATCCTTCTGCCGAATTGCAATGCCGTCCGGCGTCTGCTGGGCGTTCTGGCGCAGCATCTGGGGCAAGGTTAGCTGGGGGAGATTCGCGGCGTTCATCGGAATGTTCTCTAGGAAAGCCAGCGCTTGCGGCGCTTGTAGTGCTTGATTTCGCGGTAGCTCTTGTGGCCTTCGCCACCGCTCATGCCGAGATAGAACTCGCGGACGTCCTGGTCCGACATCAGCCGCTCGGTTGGCCCGTCGAGCACGATCTTGCCCGTTTCCATGATGTAGCCATAGTGAGCCACCGCGAAGGCGACAGCCGCGTTCTGCTCGACGAGGAGCATCGACACCCCGGTCTCGCGGTTGATGCGCGCGATGATGGTGAAGATCTCTTCGACGAGAAGAGGGGAGAGACCGAGCGACGGTTCGTCCAGGAGCATCAGCGAAGGTTGTGCGATCAGCGCGCGGCCGATCGCCAGCATCTGTTGCTCCCCGCCGGAGAGATACCCGGCGCGGCCGTTCCGACGCTCGCGCAGGCGCGGGAAGTAGTTGTAGACGCGCTCGAACGGCATCGGCTTCAGGCCGCGTCCGGACAGGGCGAAGGTGGCGGCGGTGAGGTTTTCCTCCACCGTCAGGTCTTCGAAGATGCGCCGTCCTTCCATGACATGGAACAGGCCCTTGCGAACCAGCCCGTGCGGAGTGACGGCAGCGATGCTTTCCCCGTTGAAGCGGATGTCGCCTGCGGTCAGCGCGCCGTTCTGCAGCGTCAGGAGATTGCTGATCGCCTTCAGCGTGGTGGACTTGCCCGCTCCGTTGGAGCCAAGCAAGGTCACGACCTTGCCCCGCTCGACGGAAAGGGAGAGGCCGCGGAGCACCTGCACCGTCTTGTTATAGACGACCTCGATGTTGTTAACTTCGAGAATGGGCTCCGCTGTCATTCCGGCTACTCCTGAACGCTGATCCAGTCGGACGCCGGCTTCATCTGCTTGGCCGCAGCGTCATACTGGTAGATCCGCCCGACCGGGATCGAATTGCCCGGAATGGAGATCGGCACGCCGATCAAGCCGCCGGTATCGAAGTCCTTGATCGTGTTGAGCGAGGCTTTCAGGTTCTTCGCGTTCAGTTCTTGCCCGGCAGCAAGCGTCCGCTTCGCGGCTTCGGTCAACAGCATCGCCGTCAGGAAACCCTGCGTGTAGGCTGTGGATTGGTACTGCGGCCGCATTTCCCGGATCTTGTCCAGCATCGGAGCGGCTTCGGTGTCGTAATAGTAGCGGTAGGGCATCACGCCCATGAAGCCATTGGCTGCTTCGCCGACGTCTGCCCAGATGCTCGAATCCATTGACCAGAACGTGCCCATGAACTTGGTTTCAAGCCCGAGCTGCTTGGCCTGGTTCATGAACTCCGGGAGAGGCGCCAGGATGTAGCCGTGGAAGATCGCGTAATCAGGCCGAGCCCGACGCAGCTTCAGCACTTCGGTGGATACGTCCACGGCTGTCGGCGGCGTGATGATCTCGCCCACGACTTCGAGGCCCAGCGCGCTCGCTCGTTCCTTCGTCTTTGCGATTGGATCGCGTCCGAACTCCGTGTCGGAGTTCACAAGCATGATGGTGGCGCCCGGCTTCTCCTTGGCGATGAACTCAAGCAGGATCGACACCATTTCCGTGTAGTCCGGCCCGGCCAAGAACTGGGCCGGGAACTTCGCCGGATCATTCAGCTCGGAGGCGAAGGATGCGCCGGCCATGATCATGGTGCCGCGACGGTCCAGCTCCGGGTTGATGGTCTTGGCGAAGCCCGTCGAGTCTCCGTAGTAGAGGTGGATCTCGTCCTGGCTGGTTAGCTTGTTGAACACGGCGACCGAGGTGTCGACCTTGTAGCCCGTGTCCTCATAGGACAGCCGAACCTTGCGCCCGTCGATGCCGCCCTCTTCGTTCAGGATCTTGATGTAGTCCTGCATGCCCGCTTCGATGCCGACGCCTGCGAAGCCGAATACGCCAGTCAGCGGGATCGAGCCGCCGATCACGATCTCCTGATTGTCTTGCGCTATGGCAGGAACGCCGAGCGCCAGGGTCATGGCGGCGGCACTTGCCAGGATTTTCCGTCTCGTCCAATTCAACATCATAAATTTCCTCCCGATGTTACCTATTTCCTGAAGGGCCAGAGGTGGAAGAATCGCCTGATCCTCTGGATGATTTCGGCCATTCCCTGCGGCTCGAAAACAAGAAAGCCCACGATCAGCGCGCCGAACACGACGGTGCGGACGGGGGAAAGAAGTGTGCCTGCATTCGGCACGAAGGGTGACGCCCACTCAACGAGGAAGCGCAGCAGCTCGGGCACTAGCGTCATGAACACTGCCCCGACGATGCCGCCCAGGATCGTGCCCATTCCGCCGACGATGATGGCGGCCAGAAAGAAGATCGACGTGATGAAGGGGAAGCTCTCGGGCGTCACCACGCGGAAGAAGTAGGCCCACATACCACCTGCGATACCCGCGTAGAAAGACGAGATCGCGAACGAGAGGAGCTTGTAGCGCAGGAGTGGAATGCCGAGCACTTCCGCCGAGATGTCGCGGTCGCGGATGGCGATGAAAGCACGGCCGATGCGGGTGCGAAAAAGGTTAGCCGCGCCTAGCACCATCAGCGCCGTGATCGGGACGAAGACCCAGTAAAGATGGAAATTGCTGGTGAGCGGCGCGCCGAAAAAGGTGGCGGGCTCAAGGCTGATTCCGCTCGGCCCGTTGGTCAGGCTTTGCCAGTTCACGAAGACGAAATGGAGGATGAATGAGGCAGCGATGGTCGCGATAGCGAGGTAGAGCCCCTTAACGCGGAGGCTAGGAAGGCCCACCAGAACCCCCACGATTGCCGTTAAAGCGCCGGCGGCTAAAAGGTTGAACAGGAACGGCGTGCCCACGTCCCGTTGAAGGACGGCCACCGTGTAGGCGCCGACTGCCATGAAAGCGGCTTGGCCGAGGCTGACCAGGCCCGTGAACCCAGTCAGGATGTTGAGTCCCGTCGCGCTTGCCACATTGATGGTGACGAGGCAGGCGAGATAGAGCCAGTAGCCGTCGAGCAGGAAAGGTGCGGCCAGAAGGGCCAGCGCAAGAATGCCCATCCAGGCCCATTGCGTGTTCGTGCGCAGAAGGGCTTCGTCGCTCGAATAGCTTTGTTTTGCCGTTGCAATGCGCATCAGAGCCGCTCGATTTCGGTTGTGCCGAAGAGGCCGTAAGGGCGGATCATTAGGGCGACGATCAGGATCCCGAACGTCGTGACCATCTTGAACTCGCCGCCCAAGTAGGTGCCGGCCAGCGCTTCCACGAGGCCGATCACGAGACCGCCGATGAGCGCTCCGGCTACGGAATCCAGTCCGCCGACGATTACCACGACAAGCGCGGACAGGCCGAACACGCCCATCGCGGGCGAAATGCCGCCGATTGCGCCGAGAAGGATTCCGGCACCTGCCGCGGTGGCGCAGCCGATGATCCAGGCGAGCGAAAATACGCCCGGCACGTTGATGCCGCAGGAATAGGCGGCTGCCTGGTCAGTGGCAGTCGCACGTAAGGCAACGCCGCCGCGCCAGAACCGGAAGAGCAAGAGGAAGAGCGGCACCACCACCGCTGCGACCGCCATGGCGATCGCTATCTTCGGCGACAGGTAAACGTCGCCAAGGAAGATCGGCGTGTTGCTCATGAACTCCGGCAGCGTGCGTGGATCCGTGCCCCATGTAAGTTCGGCCAGGCCGACAAGCACCGATCCCAGCCCCACTGTGACCATGAACACGGAGATGGCGCTTTCGCCAAGCATCGGGCGGATCACGCCGCGTTCGACGATCGCGCCGACGATGCCGCCGCCGATGATCGCAAGGGGAATGGCGATCCATGCTGGCAGGCCGAACCCTGCGGCTGCGGCGAAGAACAGGTAGCCGCCAAGCATCAGGATCTCGCTGACCGCAAGGTTGATGACCCGTGTCGCCTTGTAGATTAGCACGAAGGCGAGCGCCGTGATGGAAAGCAGCGCGCCCGAGCCTAGTCCCGCCAGCGATACTTCGGTGAAGAAAAGCAGCTCGTCGCTCATGCCGCTTCCTGTGTTTCATTGATGCGCTTCATCAGGGCGGCCGGATCACCGCTGCCGAGATAGGCTTCCACCACCCTCGGATCCGCCTGTACTTCTGAAGGAAGCCCTTGGGCGATGACCTGCCCGAAGTTGAGCACCACGACGTGGTCTGAAATGTCCATGACCATGCCCATGTCATGTTCCACCATCAGGATTGTCGTGCCCCATTCCTCCTTCACATCGAGGATGAAGCGCGCCATATCCTCGGTCTCCTCGCGGTTCATGCCCGCGACGGGTTCGTCGAGCAGGAGGATACGTGGCTTCATGGCGAGCGCGCGGGCGAGTTCCACCCGCTTCTGCAGTCCGTAGGGAAGCGACCCCACGGGCATATGGCGGATGTGGTTGATCTCGAGAAAATCGATGATGCGTTTCTCGATCTCCTCGCGAAGGGCGATCTCTTCCCGCCTAGCTGCTCCCCAGTAGGCCAGCGCCTGAAGAGCGTTCGACTTCATGTGGGCATGGCGTCCGAGCTTGATGTTGTCGAGCACAGTCATGCCACGAAAAAGCGCGATGTTCTGGAAGGTGCGTGCGAAGCCTAGCTTCGCCCGCGCTGGCGCATGACGGGCGGTGACATTCTCACCGTCGAACAGGATGCGTCCCTGTTGCGGACGGTAGAAGCCGGAGATGCAGTTGAACATGGAGGTCTTGCCAGCGCCGTTGGGGCCGATCAAGGCAGTGATCGATCCAGCTTCCACGGCGAAGGAGACGTCTCGCAGCGCCTTTAAGCCGCCGAAGGAAAGCGACAGACCCTGAACCTCCAGCCTTCCGGCTTCGCGTGGTGCTTCATTCATTGGCTGCTCCGCGATGTGCATCGAACGCGCCTTCGTTGTCTAACCGCAGCGAATCCTCTCCGAGTTCACGGCGGGTGCTTGGTTCCCTCCCGGTCTCGCCGGATGGTGAGCGCCCAGCAACCAGGCTTTCCACTGCCTCGTCCATGCTGTGCCCAGCCCGCTCGAAGCCGCGCTTCCAATCCACCACATGGCGGCGCATCCACAACCGTGCCTCGTCTGCGTTGCCGGCCCGTATCGCGGCTATGATGTAGCGGTGTGCCTGAAGCATGCGTCCAGCGCCTTCCGGTACCTTGCGGCAAACCAACTCCGACGTAGGGAAGAACAGCAGCGCGCCAGGCTCGCGGGCAAGTTCCAATACGCGGTTGCCTGCGATCCGAGCCACCAGGGCATGGAAGCGGCTGTCAACCTCCGCGAGCTTGGCCGGATCGTGCGCAACTGCTTCCGCCTCAGCGAGGTTGCCTTCGAGGTCCTGCAGGTCGCCGGGGTTCGCGCGCAGGGCGGCTGCTTCCGCTGCTCCCGTCTCGAGGACGACCGCAGTCTCGAAGAGTTCGCGGAACGTGACTTCCTGGAGCACCATCGCACGAGTCATGCGGCTCAACAGGTTCCGGTAGCGAGGAGCGCAAACAAAGAGCTTGCGGTTTGCTTCGCGGCGGACAAGGCCGCTTTGTTCCAGCACGCGAATGCCTTCGCGCACCGTAGAGCGATTTACCCCGAACTGCTGCACGAGCTCGGCTTCCGTCCCGACTTCGTCGCCCGGGCGCAATGTTCCGCCGATGATCTGCTGCTCGATCGCTTCGGCGACCTTCTGATAGGCCGACGAAACGGTGATACGATCGTAACGCGCGGATACGCTGTTCCTCACCCCCGGCCCCTCCCACAAGTCCGTTTGTCGGACATCTTGGATCAGGTGGACAGGCTCACGTCAAGCCCTGCTGGCCCTGGCTCTGAGAGGACGGAGTTGCGCCTCATATGGTAGGCGTTTCGGCCCTGAGCCTCTGGAGTGACTGCTATGTTGGCCGTTTTGATGAACCCCTCCATGCTCGCCTCTCTTCTAGTGGCCTATGCGCTCACGTTGTCCATCTTCAACGAAAACGGGATCGGTGGGACCTCGCTTCCACCCTCAGCGATGTGGGAGCCTGGTTGGGACAGCCCGAGCCGCAGCTCGTCACCGAGATCGTAGAGCGCGGATCGAAGTTCCGGAAGCACTCCTGAATGTGTGGCTCACGTCCGCCGCGGAGGCCTGGAAGCTGTCGAGCGACGCCGCGCTCTTCATGAACAGGCTGGCGGACGCTGGCGCTGACTGCCGCCCTAAGCTGGCTGCAGTCAGGCGGCTGCTGCATGCGGACTAGACCCCGCTGCCAGTTCCGCCAGCGGCTTCCGGCTCATGTGCATCGTGTAGCCCGTCCTTTCCTCCAGCGCCCGGTACTCGCGAGAAGGGCAGGGAAGTGGCGGCCGCCGTTCGCGAGATCGCCCTTCGACCCCATGATGCAGAAGACGCAGCTGAGTCGCTCGTTGCCAGCCGCGTACGCCCAGTGCGGCTCCTGGCCCGCGTCGCGGATCCTCGCGAAGACTTCTGCCGTCGAGAGGCCATGGATCGGCAGCCACTCGTACGAGGTTAGGACGCCGTTGCTCACGGACTCCATGGGTCTCAGGACTGCCCTCTTCGCCTGCGCTGGGCTCTCCCCGCGCGCAGCCCGAGCGCGTTCACGATGACCCTGAAGCCGATTTCCTTCGCGTAACGCCGGACTTCGCGCTGGAGCGGCGGGCGCTGCGGCTCGTGGGCCAGGCGGGCGCGCTTGGCCCGGAGCGCTTCGTGATAGATCCGATCCGCCCGCGGCCCCGGATCGTACCCCGAGAACCAGGGGTTGTTGTCCACGTTCGCGAGGTACTCCTCCTTTGCGAGCCGAGCCACCGCGACGGCAGGATCCGGAAGCGGGGTCTGGTCCACGACCGCCGGACCGCAGGTGTCGAAGTCGAGGTCGATCTCCGGATGTCCATGCCTCGCGAATGCGAACCGGGGCGGCTGCCAATCTTTATGCGAAGACGCCCGGTCCGCTCGGTGGCTCTTGATCTGTGCGAACAGCCTCTCTCCTGCATGGCTCCCGCGGCCGGAACGCCCGCGGGAGACCTCGGGAAGGGGCAGTCGGGAACGATCCCGGCTTTCCCGTCAGGTCTCCCTTATCCTGCCCTCTTGCACCGCAGAGACGTAGCGGTCGGCCAGGTCGGCCATCTTCAGCAGGTTTTCTATTGACGCGGCGCGGCCCCCTTTGCCCCCGTTCTCGTAGCTCGCGAGCAGGATCGGCAGCAGGTCCGTCCAGGAAGGCGGCTTCATGTCCATGAACCTGCGAGGTGCGGCGACGGCCAGAAGGTCGTCGGCCTCGGCGGCCATCCAGTAACCGCGGACCTCGCCCTGCTCCAGTGCGGCTTCGCCGTCGTGCCGGGACCACTCGCGTCCCTCGGGAACGGAAACTTCCGCGTAGACGTGTCCGCTCTCGCTCATGATCCATTCCCTCCGTGTCGTTGGCTCCCAATCGCGGGCCCCGTCGCCCGCCCTCCGGTCGGCCTCGGCCTGAGCCTCCTCGAGCGTGCCGCCCGCCCCGAAGATCGCGCCGGTCTCGAAATCCACGAGGACCGTTATCTGCTGCATTTCGCTGCTCCGTTTTTTCCTAGCTGCCGCCACCGCAAGGCCGCTGGAGGCCCTAGGGGATGGATCGCTACCGGCCGTTCCCCTCAGGCTGCGTAGGCGCCGCCCCTGCGGCTCTTGCTCCCCTCTGCGAACAGGCGCTCGTCTGACCTGTCGAGCCACCACTCGAGGTGCTCGGCCGCGCTGCGGCCGACCCAGATGCAGACGTCGGCGCCCTGGTATTACGCGTTCTGTCCCTCCAGCTCCCGGCGCACCTCGTACTGTTTGCACCTGCAGCCGTTCAATGTCGGCTGCCCCACGTGCGTCAGGATGTACTCTTCGCCCTGCACCTTCCCGACCTTGTTTGTCATCGTCTCTCTCTCCTCTCGGACCCTGTTGCCGCTGTCCGTAAGGAAATATTGTGGTCTGGATCGCCCACGCACAAGAGGTGTTTCGAAGAAAACGACCATCGCTCCAGGTTTTGTGGCAACTGAATCAAGAAGTGAGGACTTGTCAACAATTGAGAATGCGGCCTGACCGGATCGACAATTCTGCCGATCGGCAGGAGCGAGTCCTTCAACATTGTGTTGGCGCCAAGGATTTGTGCCAGTATTGTCAACCCTGACTACGGGCGAACCCTTCAGTGCTTGTTCTCCGTGCCCTTGGGGATCTTTTTGAATCCTCCGGAGGGCATGCGGTGAACCTCGAATCCTTGAGCGCAGCGTCCGCAAAAACGACGAAGGGCCCTGGATTGGAGAGGTCCGGGTACTTCGTCGAGAGCGGCTTGCGCGCGGCAGGCGAGCGGGCGCCAGGGGTCAGCCGCCGGCCGGGTCGTAAACGGCGAGTCCCAGGGAGATCAGAACCTTGCGGCACAGGAGGCCGACCTCCTGCCATTCCTCCTCTACTGCGGCGCCGTCGTATCTGGCCCGCGCCGTCTTCAGCGCACCGTCAACCCGCTCCCACCCGGTTACCTCCCGCTCCTCGACGGGAGTCGGCCTGTGCACCCGCCCCACGGCTGCCGAAACGGGCCCGGCGAACAGGCGGCTTACGTAAGTTCGCCGGTCCGCCCACTGGGCCATGTTCTCGTTTCTCCAGTGGTGATAGAAGGCCCATAGGTCTTCGTGCGGGTTCTCGTATTTGGATGCCTGCGGCTGCACAAGCCTGGGCGAGGCGGAACTGGCGCGCCGTATAGAACTCGTTGACTTCCTGAATCCTCTGCCTGCCTTCCGAAACCCCGACCATCATTTCACGGTGGATGATCAACTCGGGAAGGATTGTAGCTGAGCCCTCCACTGGATCTCCCTATGGCACCACGTGGATATTCGAAGCCGGGTCCTGCTCGTTGCGCCTGCTTAGGGCAGCCTGCGCGATACGCTTGCGGTCATGTACCGGAAGGTTGGACAGGGCCTCCGCGAACGGCTCCGGGGTATAGACTGCAACGACCGTGTTCATCTCGCCGTCGCGGCCCTTGACCTTGCTAAGCTGAATGTGGGCGTGCAGGAGGAGGGCTGACAGGTCGCCCCTTCGCAGGCTGTCCAGGAAGGCCCGCGCGTTCTCTCCGTCGGAATCTGTGTGTGCCATCTCCGGCAGCCTGCCGCATCTGGTTGCCGACAGACAAGCGCGGGAGGGTGGCCTTCCACCGATTGCCTCCTTTTTCCAGTATACCAAGACACCGGGCGAACCACGCGAGGGCACTCAGCGGCCCCGCAAATCGCTCCGAATTCCGCGGAACGTGCCGTTAACGACGTTTTCACAAGTCCGGCCAGAGATCTGGATCTCCTGGGCGGGATGCTGCTATCGACACCGCGCCCCGGTGTAGCGACTCGCCGCCGGACTTGACCGCGAAACCTCCCAAAGACCTCGTAGGGCGCGATGCCCACCCTTCACCCGCTGCGCGGCCATCCGGCTTCGCGGCTCCTGACTTCTATCGCTGTGCGGTATCCTGACGGGACCCCACGGCTCGCGAACCTGTGGGAATTTTTCAATGAACCAGAACGACCTTGCCAAGCTCATCGCCGACTTGTTCAACAGCTGCGCCGCCGAACCGCGCCCGGCAGGCGGCGAGTTCGACTACCTGCGGTTCCGCTTCCGGAACGGCTCGGTGCAGCTGTCCGAGCGTCCCTGCAGCGATGCGGACGCGAACCGCCGTGGAGGCTATGCCCTCTACGCGGTGAAGACCACGATCGTCCCGCTCAACGTCCCCGTGGGGCCGATGACGTATTGGGCGCCCTCCGTCTTCTTCATCCCCGACGACGAGGCCATGCGCCCCGAGGTCGCGTATGACGGATCTCCGTTCCGGCGCGGAGTCGAGGCGGTGAAGTTCGGACGCCCTTCATGACTGCGGAGGCCGGCATCGCGCGGCCTCCGCTTTTTTCTGCCGACGGCTCTTAAATGTTGCAGCCAGCCCCGCGGTCATTGCGATTAGGCCGGAGCGCCAGCGTTTCTACCTGCGATCTGTAATGTCTCGCGGGGGCTCTGCGCGAAAGAGCGGCGGTAATCTCGGGAGAAGTGGCTGTGGCTTGAGTAGCCCACATCGTGGGCTACCTGGGTGATTGTGGTCCCAGGTATTGGGTTGGATAACAGTCGATGTGCAGCCTCAAGACGACGTTCGACAAGGTAGCGCAGCGGAGCGGTGCCTAGATGCTTGGCGAAACCGTTATACAGAGACCGTCGACTCGTGCCGGCATATTTTATAATCTCTACTATTGTCAGCGGGTACATGTAGGAAACGTCGATCAAGTGCATGGCTCGATGCATGAAGGCAGGCAGTGACGCGGCTTTACGTGCAGAAGGGGCCGATAAGGTGGACGCGCCTATAGCTAAGTCGATGAGGACACGTTCGAAGTCTGTAGAAACCTCACCGTCAAGCTTCGAGATGCTGGCAGTTTTATCAGCGATCGTCGTGTTGAGCAGCCGGAAGAACGTTGCGTGCTCGTCAAGGGCTTCCACCACAACGGGCGCAACCTTGAGCGCAGTAAAGTCGGCACTTCCGCAGCGCCTCTGGAGATAAGCATTGACGCTGGCGCTGCCGAAAATGACGTTCAGGATGTCAGCGTCGCAGTCCCAGGAACGGCTGAGTTCGCCGGATCTGCTTGCCATCAAGAATTGCCCGGGCTTCACTTCAAAGGAAAATCCCTCGTGCCGGGCACGAAACATGCCGCGGAGGGGCACATATATGGAGATGCGATCCCGCTGCGTGCGGCGCGTGACGGTCTCGACCTCATCCGATGTCCGCCACTTCAGCATGTGAAGTGCGCTCTGGCCGATGCTTAAAGCCTTGCCCTGCAAGGTGACGCAGCCGCTGGAGGGCGCGTATACGCCGCATCGGCCGTCCGTAAGTGATGAGACGACGTTGCGTATCCTATCCAAGCCCATGTCGCCGCGGCTATCCTCAGCCGGCACGGCGGAGTCGTAAGTCGCGCAAAGTTGCTGCAGAGCATCTGTTGTCGTCAACCGCGTCATCCTCCCTGATCACGTGGCGGTGTCGCAATGTGCGACGAACCAACTGCGAACGCAACCGAGGTGCACTCTCGTGCAAATGAAATGCACCCGTGAGGCAGACGCTGGCCTGCGGCATGCATACCAAAGGTCAAGCTCAAACACGGCAGCGATACTGTGGCAACAGACACTCATAGGTCCCATAGAACCCTCACCATCTCCGGGGTGTCGGTCTTCGGTGCGGTCCTGCTGATCGTCGTCGGCTGGTTGGTCGTGCTTCCTCTAGGAGCTGTGCTGTTGGGGGCATTCAGGCCATCGGGACTCCTGCTCGATCCAGGTCTTACACTCGATAATGTGCGTCGAGTGTATTTCAACTCTGAAATCTGGAGCCTGGCTTGGACGACCGCTCGTTTCGCTTTAGGGTCGACCTTCGTTGGCCTCATCGTAGGGGCGCTCTTTGCCTGGATGATTGAACGCACCGATGTTCCGCTCGCGGGCTTTTTTCGGGGCGCCTTCATCGCCCAGATGGCTGTGCCGCCATTCTTGCTGGCAATGGGCTGGACCATTCTGCTCAGCCCACGCTCCGGACTCCTGAACGCGATCGGCGCGCAGGTCTTTGGGCCGGGTTTCACGCCCTTCAACATCTACTCCATAACAGGGATGATCTTCGTCGAGGGCATTGCGCTCGCGCCGTCAGCCTTTCTCCTGCTTGGACCTGCCTTCCGAAATCTCGATCCGAACATGGAAGAGGCGGCGCGGATGTCGGGGGCCGGCAGCCTGGAAGTATTTCGCAAGGTGACCCTTCCGCTCCTCGCTCCCGCGCTGCTAGGAGCAACCATTTTTCTGACGATCGTGAGTTTCGTTGTCTTTGACGTACCGGGCATCCTCGGCATGCCGTCCAGAATCTGGGTGCTCTCCAGCCGAATCTACAGCCTTGCTCATGAAAGCCCTAACGGGCTCCCGGATTATGGTGCCATCAGCGCGATCGCGATGATGTTCATCCTGGCGCTTCTCATCGCCGCTTATATTTATCAGAAGATCATTCGCGGCTCGAGCCGCTACGTCACCGTAACGGGCAAGTCTTTCCGGCACCGCCGCACCGCCTTGGGCGCGTGGCGGCTACCTGTCGCCCTGCTGGGATCCGTCTATCTCTTCGTCTGCATCTGTCTGCCAATACTGATGGTCGTGCTGGCCAGTCTCCAACCCTTCATGATGCGACCTAGCGCTGCGGCGCTCACAAACCTCTCGCTGCAGAACTACGCGCAGATCTTCGGCGACGCACACATTGTACGGGCGATGGTCAATTCCTTCGTCATCGCGGGTGTGACGTCCTTTGGTGTATTAGTAATCGCCTTTGCGTGTTCGTGGGCGATCTCCCGGTCGCAGCTTCCCGGCATAGTGCGGCGCATTCTTGATGTATTCACACTTATTCCCCTCGCCATCCCGGGTATCATCCTCGGTACAGCGTTGATCTACCTGTATCTCGCCCTGGGCTTCCTCGGAATTTACGGGACCATCTGGATCATCGTAATTGCTCACACAACAAATTACCTCTCGTTCGGAGTTCGTAGCATCAACAGCGTCCTCTCGCAGATGCATCCTGAGCTTGAGGAAGCGGCACTCGTCGCAGGCTCCGACCGCGCGAATGCGGTTCGGGCAATCATTGTCCCACTTGCCGCACCGGCACTGGTCGCAACCTGGTTCTGGGTCTTTTCGCACAGCATTCGCGAGCTCACTCAAGCATTGATGCTCCAAAGCGTCGGCAACGCCACACTGACCACGACCCTTTTTGGGTACTGGTCCTCAGGCGAGCCCAACAAGGCGGCGGCCGTCGGGATCTCACTCTTTGCCGTGGTCTTGCTAGCCGTCTTGGCCTGGGCAGCCGCCACACTCAGGTTCCGGAAATGAACATGCCTTCCGAAGAAATGTTGCGGGTCAACGACATCACCCTGTCCTACCGCGTCGGCGACATCGACATGCCCGTCCTCAACGGCGTGAGCTTTACGGTTGAGCCGGGCGAGCTCTTTACCCTACTGGGTCCGTCGGGCTGCGGAAAGACCAGTACGTTGAGATCAGTAGCGGGGCTGGAAACGCCCACCTCCGGCGAAATCACGATCGGCGGTGAGACTGTCTACTCGTCGAGTCGCAAGGTGCAGCTTGCTCCCAACCGCAGGCGGTTGGCCATGGTTTTCCAGTCTTACGCCATCTGGCCTCACATGACGGTGGCCGAAAACGTCGCCTTTCCATTGCGTCGTATGCGGGTTGACCCTCCGGACCGCCGACGACGGGTTGATGAAGCGTTGGGGATGGTGGGACTTGCAGGTGAGGGGCAGCGCAGCGCAACGCTTCTTTCCGGCGGCCAACAGCAGCGCGTTGCGCTTGCGAGGGCTCTGGTCAGCAATCCCCGGATGATCCTGCTGGACGAGCCACTATCTAACTTGGATGCCAAGCTGAGAGAGCAGATGCGCGGTGAAATACGCGACCTCCAGCGTAGGTCGGGAACCACCGCCGTGTTCGTAACCCACGATCAGGCAGAAGCCCTCGCGATGTCTGACAGAATCGCGGTGATGGACAAGGGCAACATCGTCGAGATGGGCAATCCCGAGACCCTGTACCTGCGTCCACGAAAGAAGTTCACGGCTCAGTTCCTAGGGCAGGCTCTGATTTTGCCCATCGACGGCTTGGAACAGGGGAGCGGCACGCTACAGCTCAGGACCAGGATCGGTGTGGTGGAAGCGCTCGCCGACACTCGTGTCAAGAACGTCGCCTGGATGGCCGCGCGCCCCGAGCATCTGACGGTAGCTGTCCCCGGTGCACAGATTCCCGGCGGCATACCGGCAAGGGTAGTGCGCGCGCAATTCACCGGCAGCACCATTGATCTTGAGCTTGATGCAGGCGGCGTCCTTTTTGCAGCCGTCGCTCGCAACGATCGCAAATTCGCGCCTGGAGACGAAGTCACCGTGAGCTTCGATCCAAGCAACATCATCCTCCTGGAATCCTAAGGGAGCTATACATGCACTTTGGTGTACTCGACCACCTCGACTTCGGCGGAAAAACCGACCTATCGGCCCACTATGAGGAACGGCTGCGCATGGTCGAACGATTGGACCGCGCTGGCTTCTACGGGTTTCACGTCACCGAACACCACTGCACTCCCTTGGGTGGCGCCGCATCCCCGAGCATCTTCCTGGCTTCCGCCGCACAGCGCACTGACAACATCCGACTGGGGACTCTGGTCTACACACTGCCCATGCATCATCCTCTTAGATTGATTGAGGAGATCTGCATGCTCGACCATTTGAGCAACGGCAGGCTCGACATCGGGTTCGGGCGCGGTTCAGTCCCGTTCGAGTTGAGTTACTTCGGCCTCGATCCCGACGATGCTGTCGATCACTATAGCGAAGCCCTAAAAATTGTGCGGGAAGGACTGACCACGAGCCATCTCGACCACAACGGGAAGTACTTCCAGTTTCGAGATATTCCCATAGCGTTGTTCCCCCTGCAGCGGCCTATGCCACCTGTCTGGTACGGCGTGCATTCGATAGAAAGCGCGCAGAAAAGCGCGGACCTTGGCTACAACATCGTCTGCAATCAAGCCGTTGAAAACTCCGCGCGTTACATCGGATCATTTCGGGAAGCGCTCGATAAGAGCGGTACGTCCCGTTCCACCCGGATGATCGGCCTCCATCGTGCCGTGATCGTTGCACCGACAGACCGGGAGGCCGAAGCAGTTGCAGATCGCGCCTACCAGAACTTCCTCAAGAGTTTTCGCTTCGTCACTGCCAGACATGGCGCCGAAAATAAGGTTAGCGGGCGTGAAAATAGCTTTGCGGAGCTTGTCAAGATCGGTCGGGGCATTGCCGGAAGCCCTGCAACCGTCGCCGACTTCCTCGCGGACCAGATGTCTAGGGCGGGTGCGAACTACTGCTTGATGTACCTGGCACTTGGCGACATGTCGCATGAAGAAATCACAACTTCGATAAAGCTCTTAGCGAACCAGGTCATGCCCCGGCTCCAGGGCGAAGACGGCCTTGCACGCTACGGAACCGATGGCTGAGAAAATGCTCTCCGTCGCTACAGTCCCGAGATCCACGCAGGCAGCATATTATGCGGCGCAAGGCCCCGCGAATGAGGTTCTGGAGTTGGGTCTTGTCCCTGTTCCGGACCCCGGTCCAGGAGAAATCCTGGTTCGTATGACATGTTCCGGCGTCAATCCTTCAGACGTGAAGGCGCGGGCAGGGGCAACACGTGCGATGGCCTGGCCCCGCGTCGTGCCGCATCAGGATGGCAGCGGTGTTGTGGAGGCTGTGGGACACGGGTCGCGTTTCTCACCCGGAGACCGAGTGTGGGTGCGTTTCGGGCAATGGCAACGTTCGTTCGGAACGGCCGCGCGGCGCATGGTGCTTCCAGACGATCTCGCCATGCCTTTGCCGGCAGAGATTTCAGACGAAACCGGCGCCCTGTTGGGGGTTCCTGCGCTCACGGCTTGGTTGTGCGTTGATAGTTTTAACGGTCCCGAAGGATCGACTGTGCTCGTGCAAGGGCGGGGAGCCGTTGCAGCTTACGCAATACAGTTCGCGAAGCTCCGCGGTTACAAAGTTCTGGTGGTCACGGGTTCAAGCCGTCGCGCGGCTGAGGCGAGGACCATCGGTGCCGACGAAACGTTGCTCCGCACTGAAACAAACTGGCCTGATCGGGTACGGGAGTTGACCAGTGGACGCGGGGTCGACGCGGTAATCGAAGCCCTCTTCGCTGCGAATGTGAGAGATTACCCGCGCTTCATGGCAACCAGGGCAACGGCAATCGTCTACGGTACCGACACAGCCGACACCACGGGAATCCCTGCAAGGTGGTTCTTGCAGCAGTCCGTCACGGTTCGATTCGTCTACCTCTACCGCGCGGCCCCAGCGCGCATCGCCGCGGCGGCACAAGCTGTGACGGACATTGCCGCTAAACTTAAGCATGGCACAATCACTCGTCTGCCCTTGGAGCAGATCGTCCTTGCCCACGAGCTCGTCGAGAATGAGGAACACGAGGGCCGCGTAGTCCTCTCGCTAAGTGAAGCTAACGTCCCGGAGGAGACAACATGAAAGCCTTGAGAGCCATCTTGACGGTAACGTCGCTTGTCGGCGCCTGCCTACATAGTGGAGGGCCGGCGCAGGCCGACGCTCTTGCAGACCTTGCGTCCGCCGCCGCAGGCAAGGAACCCGTTCTTTGGTACGAAAGTGGTACGCCCGCCCAGATCGGCAAGGTAATCTCTGCGTTCAACGCCAAGTATCCAGACATCAAGGTCGAGTTCGTCCAGGACACGGCCGGCAACACCATTGCGTCCAAAATTATACAGGAATCGCAGACCGGAAATCCGACCGCGAGCTTCATCACGACGGGGGCCCAGCAGCTGGGTCCGCTGCTTGAGCGGAGCCTTCTTGCCGAAGTGGATTGGCGGGCTCTGGGAATTGATGTTGCCCTGACGCCAAAACCTTATGCCGCTGCCGTTGCGGCATCAATGTTCATTGGCCTGCGAAACAGCGTAGCGGTGACTGCCGACAAGGCGCCTACGACCTGGGAAGAGTTCACCGACCCGGAATGGAGCGGCCGCATCGGGACCTGGGTCCGTGCGCCAGGCTTCTCGACACTCGCGGTTGATCTTGGACGGGATCAGGTGAAGTCTCTGCTAGAGAAGCTCGTTCAGCTCAACCCATTCCTGTACCAGTCGCCCAACATGGTCGCCCAGCAGTTGGCCGCCGGCGAGATCGACGTCGGCATCGGTTTCTACCACACCTCACTGCCTGCAATCGCGGCCGGTGCGCCTGTCGAGATAATCTTCCTCGATCCCATACCGATCAACACTATCTGGGCGGCTGTCATCAAGTCCGGGCGTAACGTTGAAGGTGCGCAGGTGCTGGCAGCTTGGCTAACGTCTGCAGAGGGCGCGATGGTCTACGAGACCGCGACGGGCCGGGGCAATCCACTTGTTCCGGGCACGCAGGCGCAAAGGGTGTCTGCGGATAAAAGACTGGTCGAATGGCCGCTGGATCAGCTGGCGACCTACCGGGACATTGATGCTGAGTACTCCAAGATCCTTTCCGCCAAATAGCAAGCAGCCTGCCGGCACCGCGTCCGCGGTGCCGGTCCTGCCAACCACCGGCGTCCCAGCCGGCAACCAAGAGGTCGTCATGAGCCCAATTCGTATTGTCGGCATTGGCGGGACGGATCGTCCCGGCTCGTCAACAGAGAAAGCTCTTCGCCTGAGCCTCGTGGCTGCTGAGCGCCTTGGTGCCAAAACGACCGCCTTTACGGGTGCGACGCTCATGATGCCGATGTACTCGCCAAACGCGGAGCGGTCGGTCGCGAGCTGCGATCTGATCGAAGCGCTCCGTCAGGCAGACGGCATCATCATCGCGTCGCCTTCCTACCACGGCTCG
Organism: Tianweitania sediminis; assembly: GCF_017813335.1. GTDB lineage: Bacteria > Pseudomonadota > Alphaproteobacteria > Rhizobiales > Rhizobiaceae > Tianweitania > Tianweitania sediminis. The sequence continues at coordinate 20,241 of NZ_JAGIYY010000015.1, forward strand.
ATATCGGGCTTGGTCAAGAACGCCCTTGACTACGTCGAAGACATCAAGGGGCCGGATCGGACCTACTTCGATGGCATGCCCGTGGGGCTCATCGCGTGCGCAGCAGGCTGGCAGGGAGCAGTGCAGACGTTAGCGACACTTCGCTCGATTACTCACGCACTCCGTGGCTGGCCGACGCCGCTTGGAGTCGCGATCAACACTGCCGGCCCGGTTTTCGCTGCTGACGGTTCATGCACCGACATGTCCGTGAAGCTGCAACTCGAAGCCATCGGTCGGCAAGTGGTCGAGTTCCTAGCGATGCGTTCCGCGCCGGAGCGGCAGGCAGCGGCTTTGGGAGGTTGATCTTATGTACTTACGCATTTTTTGGGGAAAGACGACATCCGGTGGGTTTCGGTCGATCCGTGACAATCACCTCGCACTGTCACGCGAACGACAACCGGGCAGCCGCGGGCGGATGCTTGTTCAGGACGTCAACGATCCCGACACGTTCTTTGTGCTGAGCTTCTGGGACAGCATAGAAGATGTAGCCGCCTGGGAAGGATCTGCTGATTTTCAAGAGCGCTTCGCAAGCGCTATTCGGCCCTTCACCGTCGGCACCACTACAGTGTCCCTCTGCCAGATCGTGAGCGCTGCGGGGCTGGACGCCAGCATTCTTGAGGGGGTTACCCATGACTGACGTGGCGAGCAAATTCATCGATGTTGGCGCTTTCCGGACCCACTACCTCGAGGCCGGGTCCGGGCCAACGCTCGTTCTTCTGCATAGCGGCGAATTTGGCGGCTGCGCTGAGCTGACCTGGGAATTTAACATCTCGGAACTAGCTGAGCATTTCCACGTGCTCGCCCCCGATTGGCTCGGTTTTGGCCAGACGGATAAATGGTTCTCATTCGATGACATGTGGAGCGCGCGTGTCAAGCACATTGCTGAGTTCCTGAAGGAAAAGGGCGTTGGCCGCGCCAATTTCGCTGGTAACTCGATGGGGGCGGGTACTTTACTTTCGGTTGCGGCTCAGCGAGAGCCTGCCTGGCAGATCGACCGTCTGATCGCTGTGAACGGCGGTGGTCGGATTCCGCCTGACGACGATCAAAATCAGCAGATCCTTTCCGGGTATGATGGCACTCGCGAGCATATGGAGAGGCTCACCCGCGTCATCGTCCGCCGCGAGGACCTCAGGGCTGATCCCCATTATGTGGATCGTCGTCAGGAAAGTGCTCGAAGGCCCGGTGCCTGGGAGTGTACCGCTGCCGCCCGCTTTCGCGCGCCTTTCGCAGTGCGGGGCGGGCGGGAGGCCGACTACAGGGCCATTCGTGTGCCAACACTTTTGGCGGTTGGCCGTGATGATCCCCTTAGACCCCCGGAGTTCTGGCCTTGGCTTCACAGCCAGATAGAGGGATCAACGCTTCAGTACATCGAAGGCGCAGGGCATTGCCCTCAGATTGATCGACCGGAGGAATTCAACCGGATTGTCATCGAGTTTATAAAAGGAGCTTGACACGTGCGCTACATCGATTCCTTCAATCATTTTTTCCCCGATCGCTTGTGGAATCGGATGCTGGCCTCCACCGGCACGGCCCGGGACATCGGTATGCGCATGCGGGGCATTCCGACCATCTACGACCTTGAGGCGCGGCTAGCATGTGTGGATCGTTTCGCCGACTTTAACTATGTTCAGGTGCTGTCGCTGGGCATGCCGCCTCTCGAGAGCCTTGGCGAGCCACAGGAAACTGAGGAACTAGCGAAGCTCGGCAATGACGGGCTCGCTGACTTGGTTGATCGCTACCCGGACAGGTTTGTGGGCTACTTGGCTTCGCTTCCGATGAACTCCCAACATGCCGCGCGTGAGGCCGAGCGAGCCTTCGCCAATGGCGCTAACGGTCTCCAGCTCCACACCAACGTCAACGGTCGTCCGCTTGACGATGAGGCCTTCTACGGAGTGTTCGAGACGGCGGCCAGGCACGGCCGTCCTGTGTTCCTGCACCCTTCTCGCGCGGCGAACATGCCGGACTATCTAAGCGAGACGAAATCAAAATATGAGATCTGGTGGACTTTCGGCTGGCCCTACGAAACTTCCGCAGCGATGGCGCGGCTTGTCTTCTCTCGAATGCTGGACAAGTTGCCGGACCTCAAGGTTCTGGCGCACCATATGGGAGCCATGGTGCCGTATTTCGAAGGACGGGTGGGGCCTGGTTGGGATCAGCTGGGTAACCGGACATCGGATGAGGACTACAAGGGCTTGTTGGCACAGCTCAAGAAGCGACCGCTAGACTATTTCAAGGACTTTTACGCTGATACGGCCGTTTTTGGATCGCGATCAGCCACCATTTGCGGGTTGGACTTCTATGGTGCGGACCGTGTCCTTTTCGCCTCTGATAGCCCATTCGATCCGGAGAAAGGCCCGGGCTACATCAGGGACACTATAGCTGTGCTTCAGTCCCTTGAACTATCAAACGAGGACCGCGAAAAGATCTGCTTCCGCAACGCGGAGAGCCTCCTCAAAATCGGGCGGTGCTAACTTCCTGACAGCTGCCGGTGTCCCCCGGTGGCTGCCATTAGACTTGCGAGGATCGCAAACTACCACGCCGCTACAATCCTACCCAGATTCAAACCTCTCATCAGATCTCAAGAAAGAATGGCTTGCCGGAGTGATCGACAACATCATCGCCTAAAAAGCATGTAGAGAGGTTTCTGGCTCGCTGGAGGGCCTGCCGGATCCTGCTACTCCGAAGGCGCCGAGCACCGCATTGGGGTTCAGAAGCAGCATCTGCGCCTCGCCTCAACCAGCTGCAGGGAGCCTGACCTCTGTCGAGCGGGCACTCTCATCTTCCTGTCGGATCCTCTGGCTAGGACCGGGCTTTGCTTGGATGGCGAGCCCGCAGACAGGAGATCCAGGAGGAAGTTCAGTCCATGACCTTCGTAAAGGTGAGCAACACCGTCATCCATTGCCGCGTGACCGGAACCGCGGGGCGGCCGCGTCTGGTCTTTTTGAACTCGCTCGGATCGGACTTCCGGATCTGGGAAGAGGTGGAGGATCGGCTGCGCCACCGTTTCGAGCTCCTCTTTGTAAATAAGCGTGGTCACGGGTTGAGCGAGGCCGTGGCCGGCCCTTACACGGTTCGGCAGCTGGCCGATGACGTACTGGGCGTTCTGGATGCGCTTGGCTGGAAAAGCACGAGCGTGGTCAGCTTGAGCATCGGCGGCCTGATCGCGCAGCAGATCGCGCTGCAGGCGCCGGAGCGCGTCGAAGCGCTCGTTCTGATGGATACGGCTGCGAAGATCGGCAGCGCCGACAGTTGGAACGAGCGCATTGCGGCTGTTGAGGCTGGCGGGATGCAGTCCATCAGCGAGGCCGTGGTGAGCCGCTGGCTGACGAGCGACTTCCGCGAGGCGCAACCGACTGCCTATACCGGCTGGCGCTCCATGCTGGAAGCCACATCGACGGAAGGCTATCGCGGTTGCTGCGCTGCCTTGCGCGACGCGGATCTGACCCTCGATGTCGGCCGCATCACGGCTCCGACCCTCGTCTTGTGCGGTGACGACGACAAGCCGACGCCACCGGATCTCGTGCGCGCCACGGGCGAGCGCATTCCGGGCGCCCGCTTTATCCTGATACCGGGCGCGGGCCATCTGCCCTGCTTGGAACAGCCGCAGCAAGTCGCCAGCCTCATTGCTGAGCATGTCGAAGCTGCTAATTGGGAGAAGGCGCAAGCGGCGTCACGCTTCGACGCGGGTATGGCCGTGCGCCGGCGCGTGTTGGGCGATGCCCATGTGAACCGCGCAAGCGGTTCTGCCACGCCGTTTGATGCCGCGTTTCAGCGCTTCATCACGGAAGGCGCCTGGGGTACGGTATGGTCGAACCCGCATTTGTCGCTTCGCGAGCGCTCGATGATCACGATCGCCCTGCTTGCTGCTCTCGGGCAGGAGGATGAAGTGGCCATGCACGTGCGTGCAACCCGCAACACGGGCGCGAGCGAGGAGGACATCGCCGAAGCGCTGATGCATGTGGCCGTTTATGCCGGCGTTCCCGCCGCCAACCACGCGATCAAGATCGCCAAGAAGACGCTGATCGAGATGCGGGAGGAGAAACAACCGCAATGAGCAACTCCTATTTCCAGCGTGACCGCGACTGGCATCCGCCGGCGCTCACGCCCACCTACAAGACGTCCGTGCTGCGCTCGCCGCGCCATGCGCTCCTGTCGCTTCCCACGACCTTGTCGGAAGAAACCGGTCCCGTGTTCGGCCACGACATTCTTGGGCCCCTCGACAATGACCTGATCCGCAACTTCGCCAAGGATGGCGCGGAAGCGATCGGCCAGCGCATCGTCGTTTATGGTCGGGTCCTGGACGAAACGAACCGCCCGGTGCCGGGTGCGCTTGTGGAATTCTGGCAGGCCAATGCCGGCGGTCGCTATCGCCACAAGAAGGAAAGCTACCTCGCCGCGCTGGATCCCAATTTCGGCGGCTGCGGTCGCGCCATCACGGACGCCGAAGGCCGCTACGAGTTCCGGACCGTGAAGCCGGGTGCTTATCCCTGGCCCAACGGCGTCAATGACTGGCGGCCGGCCCACATCCACTTTTCGGTATTCGGCAACGCGTTTGCGCAGCGCTTGATCACCCAGATGTATTTCGAAGGCGACCCGATGATCTGGCAATGCCCGATCGTGATGACGATCCCTGACCGCGCCGCTGTGGAGCGCCTGGTTGCGGGGCTTGACCGCAACGCCACGATCCCGATGGATAGCCTCGCCTACAAGTTCGACATCGTGTTGCGCGGCCGCCGGTCGACGCTGTTCGAAAACCGGCCGGAAGGGAACTGATGGTGCAGCGCCTCGACTACCTGAAGGAATCGCCGTCCCAAACCGCTGGTCCGTACGTCCACATCGGCACCAATCCGAACTGGGTCGAAATCACCGGCGTTTGGAAGGAAGACCTGGGGCTCGTTCTGGTCGGGCCAGAGACCCAGGGCGAGCGCATCCTGATCGAAGGCATTGTCACGGACGGCGCCGGTGCGCCGGTGCGTGATGCACTGATTGAAATCTGGCAAGCCGATGCGGAAGGCCTGCACAACTCTCCGGCTGAAACGCGCGGCAGGTTTGATCCGAACTTCGTCGGCTGGGCGCGCCAACCGGTGGCAGAAGCGGACGGCTCCTTTCGCTTCGAAACGGTGAGGCCGGGGCAAGTGCCTTATCCGGATGGCCGAATGCAGGCGCCACATATCACGGTGTGGATCGTGGCGCGAGGCATCAACACTGGCCTCCACACGCGTTTGTATTTTGCCGACGAAGCAGAAGCCAACGCCAAGGACCCGCTGCTTCTGCGCATCCCAGAGCCGGCACGGCGCGAAACGCTGGTCGCCCGGCGAAGTGAGCGCGACGGCATGCCGGTGTTCACGTTCGATATCCGGATCCAGGGCGCAAACGAAACCGTCTTCCTCGACATGTGATTGCCGCGCTGGCAACCGGAAGGACCCCAATGAACAAGACGCTTCCCACTCTCGCAGAAGCCGTTGCCGGGATCGCCGATGGCGCCGTTGTGATGATCGGCGGCTTCGGCGGCTCGGGCGCCCCGATCGAGCTCGTGCACGCGCTGATCGACCGCTTTCTGAAAACGGGCCAGCCGAAGAACCTCACGATCGTGAACAACAATGCCGGCAACGGCCATGTCGGTTTGGCGGCCATGATCGAGCACGGCATGGTTGCCAAGCTGATCTGCTCGTTTCCGCGTTCGGCCGATCCGCGAGTTTTTACCGAACGCTATCTGGCCGGACAAATCGAGCTGGAACTCGTGCCACAGGGGACGCTGGCGGAACGGATCCGCGCCGGCGGCGCGGGGATCCCGGCCTTCTACACGCCGGCAGGTTTCGGCACCGCACTTGCCGAAGGCAAGCCGGTGGAGGAGTTCGACGGCCGTTCTTATGTGCGCGAGCGCTGGCTCAAGGCCGATTTCGCGCTGGTGAAAGCCCATCTTGGCGACACGCTCGGAAACCTGACCTTCAACAAGGCGGCGCGAAACTTCAATCCCCTGATGTGCATGGCCGCAACAACCACAATCGTGCAGGTGTCGCAGATTGTGAAGCCGGGCGCGATCGATCCGGAGCATGTCGTGACGCCGGGCATCTTCGTGCAAGCCGTGGTCGAGGTTGCAAATCCCGCGCAGGAGGAAGACCTCAACCGCGCCAATGCCCATTTCCCGGAGGTCGCCGCATGAGCACCAAGCTTTCCGCAACGCAGATCGCCTGGCGGGCGGCGCAGGAAATTTCCGACGGCGCATACGTCAATCTCGGCATCGGATTGCCGGAAATGGTGGCGCGGTTCCAGCCTCCCGGACGGCAGGCGATCTTCCACACCGAAAACGGCATTCTCGGCTTTGGCGAAGCGCCCCCGGCCGGTGAAGAAGACTGGGACCTGATCAACGCCGGCAAAAAGGCGGTCACGCTTTTGCCGGGCACGGCCTTCTTTCATCATGCCGACAGCTTCGCCATGGTGCGCGGCGGCCATCTCGACATGGCGATCCTCGGCGCCTTTGAAGTGGCCGAAAACGGCGACCTCGCCAATTGGTCCACGGGGCCAAAAGGCGTGCCGGCCGTGGGTGGCGCGTTGGATCTTGTTCATGGCGCAAAGCAGGTGGTGGTGATCACCGAACACACAACCAAGGATAACAAGCCCAAGCTCGTGAAGCGCTGCTCGCTGCCGCTGACGGGCGTTGGCTGCGTGACGCGCGTTTACACCAGCCTGGCCGTGGTCGACATCCAGGGCGGGCGGTTCGTGCTGCGCGAAAAACTCGCCGCCATGTCGCTGGACGAACTGCAGTCTGTCACCGGCGCCGAGCTCGTAGTAAATGGACGCGTTGCTGATCTTGTTGTGCCGGAGCTTTGATCCATGCATTGCGTTCACGTGGTCGCCTTTGACTAGCTGCGGTGCGGCACCTCAGTCCTACTGATGAACCCGGTATTACTCCTATCCAACAATGTCAGCTCTTGTAGGTGACAGGCAGGTTGTGCCACCGCGTATTGGGGCGGTAGCCGAATGGCGGCTTGCCCCTTCTTACGGCGTAGGAGCAGACTGTCCGCTGACGTGAAGAGTTTCGGGCGCCGGCAGGCGTACGAAAGTCCCCGAGGAAGGAACCCGCGGGCGACCGGCTTCGGCCTATGGGGATTTCAATCTGCGGCTGATGTCTGCGGTGGCGCGACCTTCATTGGGAAGCGCCGGGATGGATGCGGAAAGGCCGCTTCGTTGCGCCTCCGCGCGGTATTGACGGACTGGAACTCGTCCGGGGAGACCCATGTCGGCGTCAGCGATTTGCGTGGCCGCGCGCGGGTTCGTTGCCGGAGGCGGAACGTCTGCGGCTATAGGCTCGACCGTGCCATGCCGGGTCATGCGTCGGTCTCCCGGTTGGCCGATGATGCGTGCGGCGGTCCGCGCGGCTGTTTCCGGCGTTCGAACACCTCGATGACGATCATCCGTCCACCGCAGCAAGTACACGGCGGGCGGTAGTCTTCCTGTTCGCCAGGTTTGTCTTCATCGGGCGGAGCGGCGACATTCAGGAGTTGGCGGGCGAGCGCAAGGCTGGCCTTGCGGGCGGAGCCGGCCAGCAGTCCGTAGTGCCGGATGCGATGGAAGCCTCGCGGCAGGATATGGATCAGGAAGCGGCGGATGAATTCGTCGGCCGCAAGCGTCATGACCTGCTGCCGGTCCGCGCCGTCGCGGCGGTAGTCCTTGTAGCGGAAGGTGACGCCGTCCTGGTCGAAAGCGATCAGGCGGCTGTTCGAGATCGCCACCCGGTGGGTGTAACGCGACAGATAGGCGAGCACCGCCTGCGGTCCAGCGAACGGCGCCTTGGCATAGACGACCCAGAGTCGACCGAGGCAGACTGATTACACCGACCCGGCACCGCTTGCACATCCGCTCGTTGGTCTTGAGCCACTTGGGAGAGGCAGCTCGTGGGGATTTTTGGCGAGAGTGGGTGCAAAAGGCTGTTTCTACAAAAGATTAGGTTCTGGGAATGGCCAGCGTTGGGTGGAAGGAGACGTTCGGCTTTAGGTGACGAAGAACCCGGAAGCTGACACCAAAGTCGGCCACAAACTCATGCTCCTCTTAATGCCGAGAAGTCGAAGCCAGCGACGTGATCACGGAATGCCGACTGTGCTCGCGAGGGGTTCTTCAAGGCGGGAAAGGCGAGCATCATCTCATATGGCGTTATCTCCCATGCCGGGAGTAGCTCGATGAGGCCGCGAAACTTCAGGGCAGGCTCGCAAACGTAAGCCGGAAGAAGGGCTATTCCACCACCTGCAACGGCAGATTGAAACAGGAAGCTGATCACGTCCGACTTCATGGCAGCTGGAGGTCTCAGAGCGTGTCGCATCTCACCCCCAATGAACACCCATTCCGGCTGCGCGTCATGTATCAGGCAGCGGTGGAGCAGCAGATCCTTGGGCTCTCTCAGTGGAGGGCTGGCTTCCAGATAGGATGGAGCTGCGACCAGCATCCGTCGGATCGAGGAGAGCCGCCGCACGATCAAATCCTGCCCGGTGACGGCCCCCACCCGAAAGGCGAAATCGATCCGCTCCTTGATGAGATCAAGGTTCCTGTTTGTGGCGATCAACTCGATTGAGATACGGGGATATGCCATGGCAAAGCTTTGCAGGAAGCCCGGCATGAAATGGATTGCGGTCACTTCCGGACAGGTGATCCGGAGTGTTCCGACTGGCTGCTCCCTCAGATTGCCCATTGCAATAGCTGCGGCCATGGCCTCGGTCCGAACGCGGCGGCAGTAGTCGAGGTAAACCTGACCTGCCTCTGTGAGGCTGACGTGTCGGGTGGAGCGGTTCAGAAGCCGCAGTCCCAATCGACTTTCAAGCTGAGCAATGCGCTGGCTGACGGTGGACTTCGGCATTCCGACCTGCAGCCCGGCTTGCGTGAAGCTGCCGGTCTCCGCCACCTCTGCCAGGAGGATCATGTCGTCCGCGCTGTCCATAGCTGCTCCCGTTCGATCCTCCGCCGCATCCCACTATCCGCTTTTCTGAACGGTGTTTCCAGACTGTCCACATTATCGATCGTGATTTTACGAGCTACGGTAGTGGCAGCAGAAGAGAAGCGGGAGCCGAAATGACGGCCAGTCAGGTAGATCTAAAAGCGGACAGGGTGAACTTCGCCGTCGCCGTAATGGTCTTTACGAACCTGACGCTTTCCCTGGCCGACGCGATGATCAAGGTGACGATCGCCACCATGCCGCTGTCGCAGTTCGTGTTCCTCAGGTCATGCGTGACACTGCCGCTGCTGATCGCCATCTTGATATGGCGCTTTCCGCAGGTGCCACTGCGGCCCGTGAAGCCCGCTTGGGCTTCGTTGCGCAGCGCCCTGCTGCTTCTCAGCCTGCTTCTCTACTATGCGTCGCTGCCCCGGCTCGACCTTTCGATGGCAGCGGCGGTCTATTACACCATACCGCTGTTCATCACCCTGTTCGCGGCTTTCTGGATCAGGGAGTCTGTCGGGCTGACGGGTTGGCTTGGAGTGGCAATCGGTTTTCTTGGGGTGCTGCTGATGCTGAAGCCGGAAGCCGGACATCTCAACATCTACGCGCTGATGCCCCTTGGCTCCGCCATCCTTTACGCGCTGGCGATGGTGCTGACCCGCACCAAGGCTCGAGCCGAGAACGCACTCGTCCTCGCGCTGATCTTCAACCTGATCGCGATCGTCCTTGGAGGCGGAGCAAGTCTGGCAAGCCTGAGCGCAGGTGATGCCGCCCCAAGCCTGTTCACGGGCGAATGGCTTCCGATGGAGGCGTGGCAGTGGACCCTCATCCTGCTTTTGAGCACAATGATGCTGATCGGAAGTGTCGGAACCGCCATTGCCTATCAGTCGGCGCCACCCTCGATCGTATCCACGTGGGATTTCTCCTATCTCGCCTTTGCGGTGCTGTGGGGCGTGGTGCTGTTCTCTGAACAGCTTGATGTCGCGTCTATGCTCGGCATCGCGTTCATCGCTCTTGCCGGGATCATTGTCATCCGGCGGTAAGGGAAGGCGGTGGCATCCATGTTAAAAAGTGCTGACCCGCCGGTCGCCGGCCGGTCAGCACCTCCGATGAAACACCTGGAACAGACCGTCCGCTCTCGGTTCCGTTCCCGCCTGAGGCGAAGGGCTGGCGCCAGTCGGAATTCGCGTGGAACCTAAAAGGCTGACCGACCGCCGAGTTGGTTCTCCTGTATAGCATTGGGCACAAGCGGAGGACCTGTGTATGGACGCTGACCTTCTGCTGAAGAACGAAACGGTATTCGCAGCCATGCACGGCGACAGCAGGTCAGCCGTCGGCGGACGAGCTCATTTCGGCCATGCGGGTTAACCGGCACGAATTTTCGCCTCTTGTACTTTGAAAGAGTGCTTCCTTTCTGTGTCCGGAGCGTGTCGAGCGTTACCGTAGAGGCATGAACACCGCCACTGTCGACGACAGCAATTTCGCTACCTTTTTGCAGCCACTTGACCTGGAGGGCCGTGTTCTTGCCGTGTCGCGGCTCCCGGGACGAAAACTCTTCACAACCAGTCTCGGCATCGAGGATCAGGTCATCACAGCTGCCATTGCGCGCAGCGGGGCGGCGATTGAGCTGGCGACGCTTGAGACCGGCCGTCTGTTTCCCGAAACGCTGGAGCTGATTGACGTGACCCAAACGCGCTACGGCCTGACGATCGAGCGCTTCCGCCCGCAAGACAGCGAAGCCATCCAGTATGCGGCCGCCTATGGCGTGAACGGCTTCTACGACAGCGTCGAAGCGCGCCACGCCTGCTGCCAATTTCGCAAGCTGGCGCCGCTTTCCCGCGCCCTCCAGGGTGTCTCCGTTTGGATCACCGGCGTTCGGCGTGGCCAGTCCGGTGCCCGAGCCGATGCGCAGCTCTGCGAGTTTGATGAAGCCCGCGGCATCCTGAAGATCAATCCGCTTGCCGACGCAGACCTGGAGATCGTGCAGCGCTACGCTACCCAGCATGAGGTGCCGCTGAACCCGCTGCATGCGCGCGGCTATCCATCGATTGGTTGCGAGCCCTGTACTCGCGCGATCAAGCCGGGCGAGCCCGAGCGCGCCGGGCGCTGGTGGTGGGAACAGGATCTCACCCGTGAATGCGGGCTCCACGTCAAACCGGGCACTTCGCGGGTTGTCCAGCATCCTTCTTCACAGGCTCTCTCATCATGAATGCAGTTGCACGTCTGAAAACCGGCGCTCCTGTTTTGGAGCGGCGCATGTCCGGCCATTTGCAGGCGCTGGAAAACGAGGCGATCCATATCTTCCGCGAAGTGGCGGCCGAGTTCGAGCGCCCGGTCATGCTTTACTCGATCGGCAAGGATTCTTCGGTCCTGCTGCACCTGGCGCGCAAAGCTTTCTTTCCGGAACGGATCCCTTTTCCGCTGCTCCACGTCGACACGGGATGGAAGTTCACGCAGATGATCGCCTTCCGCGATCAGACGGCGCGTGAACTCGGCCTCGACCTTCATGTCCACACCAACCCGCGGGGGACGAGCGAGGGGCTCAGCCCCCTTAAGAACGGTTCCTCGTTTTTCACCAGCGTGATGAAGACCGAGGCGCTCCGCCAGGCGCTCGACGCAGGCCGCTACGATGCTGCTTTCGGCGGCGCGCGGCGTGACGAGGATGCGTCGCGTTCCAAGGAGCGCATCTTCTCGTTCCGCTTGGCGAACCATCAGTGGGACGCCCGCAATCAACGGCCGGAACTTTGGAATCTATATAACGGCCGCATCGCAAAGGGGGAAAGCGTGCGCGTTTTCCCGATGTCAAACTGGACGGAGCTCGATGTCTGGCAGTACATCAAGGCTGAGGCGATCCCGCTGGTTGATCTTTATTTCGCAAGGCGTCGACCCTTCGTCGAGCGCGACGGCATGATCATCCTGGCCGAAGATCCACGGCTTGAGCTGAAGCCCGGCGAGGTGGTTCAGGAAGACCTGATCCGCTTCCGCACGCTGGGCTGCTTCCCGTTGTCCGGCGGCATCCGCTCCATGGCAACTAATCTCGACGAGGTGATCGCCGAAATCGGCGCGTCTCGGTCCTCCGAGCGGCAGGGGCGTGCCATCGACAAGGATGAATCCCATTCAATGGAGAAGAAGAAGCTGGAGGGCTATTTCTGATGCCTGCCAGCCAGATCCTTCCCTTTGAACCTGTTTCAGCCGTCGAGCAGCCCTCGCGCTCGGTTCTGCCCGACACGCTGCGGCTGCGCTTCCTGGTTTGCGGCAGCGTGGATGACGGCAAGTCGACCCTGATCGGCCGTCTCCTTTGGGACACGAAATCTGTTGCCGAGGATCACCGCGCAACGTTGCTTGCACGCGGCTCGAGGCAGAACGATCTCGACCTTCCGGACTTCGCACTTTTGCTAGACGGCCTCAAGGCCGAGCAGGAGCAGGGGATCACGATCGACGTCGCTTACCGCTATTTTCAGACGCCCCGCCGCGCCTTCATCGTCGCTGATACGCCGGGCCACACGCAATATACCCGCAACATGGCCACCGGCGCCTCAACCGCTAACGTCGCAGTTCTCTTGATCGATGCACGCGCCGGTCTTCTGGAACAAACGCGTCGCCACGCCACTATCTGCCACCTGATGGGTATCCGGCAGATGATTCTCGCCATCAACAAGATCGACCTCGTGAACTACAGCCAGGCCGTGTTCGAGCGGATCGTGGCTGAGTTCCGTGCCTTCTCGTCCGATCTCGCGGGGATTGCCCTGACTGCAGTGCCGGTGTCGGCATTGAAAGGTGAGAATGTGGTCGCATCCGCGAAGGGTGCGATGGGATGGTATCGCGGCCCTACGCTTCTCGAAGCACTGGAAGGGGCGGAGGAGCGCGATCAATCCAGCCTGCCGTTCCGCATGTCGGTGCAGCGTGTCTCGCGTCCCTCGGAAGGTTTCCGCGGCTACCAAGGCACCATCGCGGCAGGCGAGGTCACTGTTGGGGATCGGATCACCGTGCATCCCTCAGGCGAAACGGTGAGCGTGTTGCGCATCGTGACCTTCAATGGCGATCTGGAGGAAGCAAGTGCAGGTGAGGCGGTGACGCTGGTGCTCGATCGTGCGACCGATGCGGCCCGCGGCGACATCCTTGCGGCAGCCGATGCGCCACCAATGCGGGCACGTGCATTTCGTGCCAAGGTCATTGCGCTCCAGGGTGGGGGGCTCATGAACAACAGCCGCATCCTCGTGAAGTCCGGCGCTCGACTGCGTTCGGCCAGGATCACGGTGCAGTCTGCGCTCGACCTGGCAACCGGCGCATGGCAGCAGGCAGCGACACTGCCATTGAATTCGATTGGCGAGGTCGTGCTGCAGTTCGATGAGGAAACACTGTTCGACCGCTTCGAGGACTGCTCGGGGCTTGGCGCCTTCGTGCTAATTGATCCCCAAACCAACAACACGATCGCTGGTGGAATGGTCATCGATCTCGCGCAGCCGGATGCGGCAACTTCGACGCGCATGACGGTGTCCATGCCGTCCGGTCTGGTGGAGCGCATTTTCGCTATTCCGGAACTCGCGGAGTACCGCAAGGAAATCGAGGTTCTCGCCCGCTGCTAGCTGCAGCTGCGTCGCAAGTCCGGCAGGATGACGGGACCTAATCCGCTAAGCGAGGAAAGTCGATTTCCGATTAGGGGCTAGGACGTTTGGCGAAGGCTAATCCCAGGCCCAGCAGGATCATAGCACCGCCAGAGATCTCGCGAAGGCGACGCACGAGGTTGGGCCGTGCTGCCGCTCCGTTCCTGATCCCGCCGGCGGC
>NZ_JAGIYY010000016.1 GCF_017813335.1 Tianweitania sediminis
CTTCCGCGCTAGCCAGAACGATGGCTGAAACACCGAGGCTCCCGGCGAGGACGTGGACTAATCCGCCAAGCCCGTTACCGAAGCTGGACGAGATGCCTTCGGCGCGTCCGCCAGCAAGGGTGCATGCCGCGACATAGAAGATGCCTGGCCCGGGTGTGATTGCCAGCAGGAATTCGGCCGCGGTGTAGAGGGCGAGCTGCGGGAAGTCGGGCATGGCGGTCCTTGTCCAGTGCGCCAGAGCCTCCGTTAGCTCACGCTGCCAATTGTCCCAAAAACCCTGACGACGGACAGATAGGTCGATCTTCTAGTACTGTTCCCCTTTATCCGAAGGAGCTGCAACTCGAGGGCTCGCCTCGGCCTGAGCACGCCCCCGTCCCCAAATTTGATGGGAACCCACCGATGCGTCCTGCCGATTTGGATTCGCAAGTGCAGGTAGCGGGCGGTCATTTGACGGCGACACCAACGTGTCGGTCGAGAAGGTCCCGGTTCGCCTTCAACTCGGCGGCGCTGGCATCCAGCACGATCGCACCTTGCTCAAGGATAAGCACGCGGTCGGCGAAATCCAAGGCCAAACGGGTGTGCTGTTCGACGAGAACAACTGTCTTACCCTGGGTCGAAAGTGCGTGGAACACCTCCATTAGCCCCTCGCAGATGACAGGCGCCAGCCCTTCGAGCGGCTCGTCCAGAAGGATGATGTGCGGCTTTCCCATCAGCGTGCGGGCGATGGCAAGCATCTGCTGCTCGCCGCCCGAGAGCTTGCTGCCGCCGTTGTGCCTGCGTTCCTTGAGGCGCGGGAAGAGTTCGTACGCCTCCTCGATGCTGGCGCCGTTGCGGACGCCGGCGAGAAGGTTTTCTTCGACGGTAAGGGACGGGAAGATGTCGCGCGTCTGCGGTACGAGACCGATGCCGAGCTGCGAACGCATGTGTGGCGGAAGCCTGTCGATCGACTGTCCATTGAGCCGGATCGCGCCCGAATGCTGGCGGGTTAGGCCCATCACTGTGGCCAGGGTAGTGGTCTTGCCAACGCCATTTCTGCCGACGACGGCCAGACGCTCCCCCTTGAAGACCTTGAGTGAGAGGTTGCGCAGCACGTGCGTGGCGCCATAGCCGGCGACAACGCTGTCCAACTCGAGCAATGCGTCAGCCATGACCGGCTCCGAGATAGAGTTCGCGCACCTTCGGATCCTGGCTGATCTCTTGCGGCGTGCCTTCGACAAGAATGGTGCCGTTGACCAGGACAATGATCCTGTTTGCGACCTCGAACACCAGTTCCATGTCATGCTCGATGATGAGAACCGACAGATCGGCGGGTAGGCGCTTGATCGCATCGATGATGAGGTGACTGTCCGACGAGGGCACGCCCGCGGCCGGTTCGTCCAAGATCAGGATCCTAGGCTTCAGTGAGAGTGTCAGAGCCAGTTCGACCAGCCGCTGCTGGCCATAGGCTAGGTTACGAACCAGATGGTCCGCAAGCGGAAGTAACTGGAACTCGGCAAGGGTTTTCTCAACCTCTTCCTCGACGGCGCTGTCGCCGTCATAACGGCGCAGAAAACTGGCAGTCCTGCGTTCCCTTTCCAGAATAGGCAGTCGAACGTTGTCGCGCACGCTCAAGCTGCGGAACAAATTGGTAATCTGGAACGTCTTGGCGATGCCGGCGCCCACGCGGGTTGCTTCGGGTAGTTTGCTGATATCATGGCCGTCGAGGTAAATGGAGCCCGACGTTGGTTCGAGCGCGCCGATGATCAAATTGGCAAATGTCGTCTTTCCGGCGCCGTTCGGGCCGATCAGCGCCGTGCGGGCGCCGGCCGGAAGGTCAAGCGTGATGTCGCGGGCGACACGCAAGCCGCCGAAGTTCTTCGAGACGTTTCTGACCTGAAGTCCTGTGGTCATCGTCCAGTCCCTTCAATCAAGTCGCATCAGGCGCTTCGGTAGCGAGATCAGACCTTCTGGCAGGAAGAAAACGACGGCGAGGACCATGAAGCCGATCACGAACAGCCAATTGAAAGGATCGATGCCAGCGGCGATGTGGTGCACCGTCATGAACACGAGGGTTCCGATCAGCGCGCCGTAGAGGCGTCCCGCGCCGCCGAGCACGAGCATCACCATCACCTCTGCCGACAGAGCAAAATTGAAAGCTTCGATACTGACGAGGCTGGTGATCTGGGCGGTCAGTGCGCCGGCGATGCCCGCAATCGCGCCGCCCAGAACATAGGCCGCGACCTTTCGACGATAGAGCGGTGTGCCGATTGCGCGCATCCGGCTGGGACTGTCCTTGATGCCCCGCAATGCAAGGCCGAAAGGAGAGGCCACCACCACGCGCAGCACCAACAGGATGACGAAAAGAACGCAGAATGCATACCAGAACGCCGTCTTGCCGATGAAGTCGAATTCGAAAATGCCAAGCACGGGGCCCATACTGATGCCGGTCAGCCCGTCCGCACCGCCTGTGATGCCGCGCGCCTTGGAAGCGGTCTCCTGCAGCACCATCGTGACCGCGATGGAAAGCATGAGCAGCGATAATCCATGCGCGCGCATCAGCAGCAGGCCAGAGACCAGCGCGATCAGAGCGCCGGCGGCGGCTCCTATGGCCAGTCCGAGCAGTGGGTCAGCGGAAACATGAATCGCGAAGAGCCCGGCCGCATAGGCGCCACAACCATACATTGCCGCGTGCCCCAGCGTCGCGATCCCCGCATAACCGAGGATGAGGTCGAACGAGAGAACGAAAACCATCATGATCAGGATCCGGGTCATGAACCCGAGATCGTAGGGGAACAGCCAAAACGCCACGAAAGCGCCGGCAAGCAGGATGATCGGAGGAAGGAACGTGGCCGCGCCCCTGATTTGCGGCCGCGCGGCGGCGATCGTGGAATTCGCGCTCATGAGGACTTGACCAGCAATCCGTTGGGCCGCAGCGCCAGAACCGCGGTGATGGCGAGGAAGAAGAAGATCGTGCCGATATCGGGAAGGAGGTATCGTCCCGCGGTGTCCAGGATACCGAGGCTAAGTGCAGCGACGAACGACCCGATGATGCTGCCCATCCCGCCGACCGCGACGACGATGAGGAAGAGAACCATGTAACGTAGTGGGTAGTAGGCCTCAATAGGCAGCAGCTCAGCCCCTAGGATGCCGCCGAATGCAGCCAACGCGGCGCCGAGGGCGAAAGCAGCGAGGTAGACTTTCGGCGTATCGATGCCCAGGGAGGCCGCCGTTGCCTGATTGTCCACAGAGGCGCGCAGGTAGATCCCGAAGCGGGTACGCTCGACGAGCAGATAAAGCGCCGTCACCACAGCAAGCCCGGCGAGGATCACGATGATGCGGTGAAGTGGAAGCACTTTGAAGCCGAGATCCACTGGGCTGCTCACAACTGGCGGCATTCGGATCGGCAGAAGTGTGGAGCCCAGGAACAGGTTTACGCTCGCAATCATGATGAAAACGATGCCGATGGTGGCGAGCACCTGCTCGAGTTCACTGAACCGGTAGATGTGCCGATAGACAAGCCGCTCGAGCGGTAGCGCGAGCACGACGACGGCCATCACAGACACCAGCAAGGCCGGAATGAAGGGAATACCGTAGCTGTTGGTCAGGACGTGGGCGCACGCGCCGCCCAGCAGCGCGAACCCGCCATGGGCGAGATTGACAATCCGCATCAGACCCATCGTCACCGAAAGGCCGATGGATATCATGAACAGGATCATGCCGTAGGCGATGCCGTCGACAACAATGCTGAGTGCGACCGTCATCAGTGAACACCAGTCAGGAACAGAGATTGGTTTCAGTCAGGGACATGGCGAGCGCGCGCCCGCCATGTCCCTGAGCCAGAAGATCAGCGGCTGAAGCCGAGATCCGGGACACTTTCGATCACGTCGAACTCGCGGTTCACGAGTCGGCTTCCATCGCGCTCGACGCGACGGATATAGACGTTCTGGATGACGTGCCGCGATGCCGGATCGATGCTGACCGGTCCGCGCGGGCTTTCCCAGGACAAACCCTTGGCCGCTTCAATCGCCTCGCTGCCGTCAGTTCCGGCCGCTTCGATCAGCTTGTAGATCAGGTGCACGCCGTCATAGGCGCCCACCGATGCCGGATTCAGCGTCGACTTGGGGAACATTTCCGCATGCTTGGCGCGAAAGGCCTTATTGAGCTCAGAATCATGGACTGCCGAATAGTGCTGCGCGGTTGTCAGTCCGATCGCTTGGTCACCGAGCGCGTCTAACGTGGACTCATCGGTCTCCCCGGTACCGATGAAGTTAATGCCCGCTTGTTTCAGGCCGTTCTCATTGTAGGCTTTGGTGAAGGCGAACGTAGCCGGGCCAGCCGGCAGAAATGCGAAGACGGTGTCAGCGCCAGAGCTTTTGATGCGCTGCAGGAATGGCGCGAAGTCGGTGGTCTGGAGCGGCATGCGGATCTTCTCGACAACCGTACCGCCCTTCTCTTCGAAGGCGCTCACGAAGGCATTCTCGGCATCAACCCCGGGATTGTAGTCGGACACCGCAGTGACAATCTTTTTTGCGCCGTTGGAGGCTGCCCAGTGAGCAGCGGGAACGGTGACCTGCCACAGCGTGAAGCTTGTTCGTACGAAGAATTCAGACTGCTTGTTGATCGCAGACGTTGCCGAGTTGAAGATCACGGCGGGGACCTTTGCCTGCGTGATCAATGGAGCTACCGCAAGCGCGTTCGGCGTGAAGTCAAAGCCCGCGAGGTATTTGACGCCTTCGCGGATCAACAATTCCTGCGCGGCAGCCTTGCTAGCATCAGGGTTTGGCCCGCCTACATCCTTATACACGAATTCAACTGTGTTACCAGCGACCTCCTTTCCATGTTGCGCAACATAGACCTGAATAGCCTCCTGAAATTGCTTCCCCCAAATTGCGTTTGGACCGGAGAAAGTCGCGATCACGCCAACTTTGATTGTTTCGGCAACCGCTGTACTGCAGAAAGCGGCCAAGGCGATCGAGCCGACAAGCAGGCTCGCACACAGTCGTTTCATCTTTAACCTCCCTTAAAAATTTGCGGATCTGATGGCGTCGTGCAGATTACTACAATGACACCAACCTCCCTGACGTTTAGTAAGGAAACCCGACTAATGTGTCAAGCTGAGAGGCCAGCGGCTAAAGCAGCGATCGACGAAATGCTTGAAGTCCTTGTTGCTACAAATGACACCGCTGGTGAGATCAGGAGTGCCGCTGCCAATTCCGTGCGGACATCTCGTCTTAGCTGATCGCGGCTCGCTTCAGTTTCTGTACGGATTGTGCATAGGGAACGGGCGCAACCGTTGCTCGGATTTTGAATTGTTCGTGACGCTCAACGTGCGGCTTGCGTGAGCCCCCCCCGGGTTCGCCCCAGGTCAGGACGACCTCCGTACCGGGAATCGCGCTTGCCGGATCGAGCATTGCCAACGACAATACCTCGCCTTCGTTCGCGCTGTAGCCGCAGTGGCAGGAATGCCCAACGGGAGAACCATCGTTGGCGCTGACTTCGTCGAACTGCGGCCAACCATAGTAGGCGACCGGGAAGTCCAGCGCCTTGTAGCGCGGGCCGTCGCCAAGCTGCGAGGAGAATACCTTCGTGACGTCGTCCCGGTTCCAGACCAGCGTCACCTTCTTGCGACGCTTGCTTTCTGGCAGCGCTTCGAGTGCCTCGCGGCCGATGAAGTCGTGGTCGAACTTGAGGATGTGGCCGTAGCCCAGATCCCACGGCGTGACGTAGTAATCCTCAATATCGTCAGACAGGAAGCTGCCGCCGAGCTGTGCGTTCGCTTCCCAGCCGCTGTCGGACAGCCACTCGCGATAGTCGCGCAGTTCCTCACCGGTATAGATGCCGGGGAGGGGATAGGGCATCCAGCCGAACTCGAAAATGGTGCTGAAGTAGGTCTTGGTGCCACCCTGCTGGAGACCGTATTTCTCGCCGGCTGCAAGCAGCGCGGAACGTACCTTGCCCATCTCGTCATAGGGACCGGAAAGCTCGGCGCCAAGATGGCCCGCCATGCCGTGCCGCAAGACAAGAACCTCGCAGCCGCCGATCTTGACCTTTGCGGTTCTAAAGAACGGAATTTCCGGCGCGCCGCCTTCCACAGCGTCCTGGAAGATCTTGCCGGCGTTCGGTCCTTCGAGCTGGAAGCGGTAGAACCAGCGCCTGCCGGTCGGATTGTAGGGTGTCGGATCGTCGCGCTCGATGGTGACGTTGTAACTGCCCTTTTCGGCGTTGAAATGTACCCAGTTGAGCAAAGGCATGCTGCTGATCAGCTCAAAAGTCTCCTCCTCGAGCCGGTAAACGACGCAATCGCCGATCACATGCCCGCGAGGCGTGCAGCCAATGAGCTGTTTGGCCCGATCGGTCGTAAAATTCGCCAGGCTATTAATGCCGATTTTTTCCAGGAGCCGGAACGCGTCGGGCCCTCTGAGAAGCATCTCCGGCATATGATGCGACTGGTCAAAGAGTATTGCGGTTTCCCGCCAGGCCCGCTGTTCGTCCCGCCAATTCGTGAACTCCGGAGGAATGAACGCTGCTGTGAGGCCTGTGCGCGCCCGGTAATGGGGGGCAACCGTCTCGTTATAAAAATAGCCGACGAGATCGTCTTTTTGGTCAACGAGCGCCTGTAGCGATTTCCCGCCATTTGCTTTTATCATAATTATCGCATCCTGCTGGAGAAGAGTAACTTCCGAGCCTCACTGCATCTGGCGTGAGACATACAAAGCGGGCGAATGCCTGCGGAGCCGATCAAGGTACGGAAACGACTTGATGCACAACTTCGTCCCGGCCGAACGAAGTTAAAGCGACTGACAGCGTCGCTCGGCGGCGCCGCTCCGCGCTATCCACTTCTCGCAAAAACATCTTTCCTCCCGTGTGCGACCGCTAAGCCGCCAGTCCGATATTGTTCGGATACCTGACTGTATAATTAGAGGGTCCGAACTGTCAATCCGATCTGCTGGGGTGGAAAACCCCCGCCGGTCAGCGTATCGCGGGGGCTGTAAAGGCTTGAGCCAAGGGAAGTAAGCGAGCATGGGACTGAAGAATTCCTGGAGGCGTAACAACATCGGCCGCCGCATGAACGAAGCTGTCCGCTTGTTCGAGGCGCGGATCGTTGAAAACCTGAGCGCGAATGGACATGAGGAGCTGAGCCTCGCTCATATTAACCTCACTCGCAATCTTGACGAAGACGGCACTCGCCTCACCGAGCTTGCCAGGCGGGCTTCGATGACGAAGCAATCTATGAGCGAGCTGGTAGAGCAGGTTGAGCTGACCGGGCTTATCGAAAAAAGGCGCGATCCCACCGACGGTCGCGCAAAGCTCGTCTGCTTTACTGAGACGGGGTTCGTGTGGCTGGAGGCGTTTCACCACAGTCTGGAAGCTGCCGAAAGCGAGATGCGTGCGGAACTGGGTTCCCCGATGGTGGATCTGATGGTCGAGGTTCTGGCGCAATATGTCGAGGCACGACGGGACACTGCTGACCGGGATTAGCACCTTGACAATCGTCTGGTTTCCTTACCAAGATCAGGGCCTGCAATGCCTTTGTGGAGGATGGACGGTGGATCAAGCCGCGTTCGATGTCGCGATTTCGGGAGGCGGACCGTTCGGTCTGATGCTGGCCAACGAACTCGGTCGGCGGGGTATCTCGGTCGTTTTGTTTGACGAGAAGTCATCCACCGCCTTTAATCCGCAGGCCAACGCCACGCAGGCCCGCACGATGGAGCACTATCGCCGCCTCGGCTTCTCCGAAGAGATCCGGGCGCTGGGTCTTCCCGAGGATTTTCCGACCGATATCGCTTACTTCACACGTTACGCCCAGCGTGAGCTGGGGCGATTCCGCCTGCCGTCTTCGCGTGAGGCACGCGAAAAAGTCCCGTCGATGTCCGGCTCATGGAGCGCGGCCGAACTGCCGCACAGGGTTTCGCAGAAGTATGTCGAGCAGGTGCTGCGCCGGCACGCCGAGGCACTGCCCGGTGTCTCGATCAACTATGGTTGGCGCGTAACCGAGTTCGCCGACCGGAAAGATGACGTTTCCGTCACGGCGCAGGAAGTAGCGGGATGCAGGTCCCGCAGCGTGCGGGCACGCTACCTGATCGGCGGCGACGGTGGGAGAAGCTTCGTGCGTCGCCAGCTCGGCATCTCCTACAAGGGCGATGCCAGCGCAGTCCGCGACTTCTTCGGCGGCCGCATGTACGCGATCTACCTGCGCAGTCCGCAGTTTTACGAGGTAGTGCCTTTCGCGCGGGCCTGGATGAACGTGACCTTCAACAGCCGACGTCGGGCCTTCATGGCGGCGGTGGACGGCAATGGCGAGTTCGCGTTCCACACCCAGCTCCGCGATGGCGAGGTTGAGGAGCGGATCACCGACGGGGAGGCTCTTGAGATGTTCCGTAGCGCGGTCGGGTACCCTGTGGAGGCGGAGATCCTTTCCCGCGGCACGTGGACTGCTGGCTATGCGCTCGTCGCCGAGAGCTATGGGCGAGGACGGGTGCTGCTCGGCGGAGACGCGGTCCATCTGTTCACGCCGGCAGGGGGGCTCGGCTACAATACCGCCGTCGATGATGCCGTGAATCTCGGGTGGAAGCTCGCCGCAGCAATCAAGGGCGTGGCTTCGCCGGACATCGTCGACAGCTACGAGATCGAGCGGCAGCCGAACGCGGTCCGTAACACGGGCTTCGCGAAGGGATTTGCCGATTCGATCGGCCTTTATACGGCTAAGCCGGGGCTCGAGGACGACACCGCCGAGGGCGAGGCACTGCGTAGGGAGGCGGGCGAATATCTTGCTGCGCACGGCAGGGCTGAGTTTAATATTCCCGGGATCACCTTTGGCGCCCGCTATGACCAGTCGCCAATAATCCTGTCGGAGCCCCGCACCCCGGCCGAGGACCGGCCGGACATTTATGTGCCGACCGCTTCGCCTGGTGGACGCGCACCCCATTTCTGGATCGATCCCGCGACCTCGCTCTACGACCTGTTCGGCTTTGAATGGACACTCCTATGCTTCGGAAACAGGGTTCCAGCCGACGGCTTCGTCGCCGCGGCAGCCTCTGCGGGAATGGAACTGAGGGTAGTGGACATTGCCTCCGCTGACGTCGGGGCCCTCTATGAGGCGCCGCTGGCGCTGATACGGCCCGACCAGGTGGTTGCCTGGCGGGGAGACAGCGACGCCGATGCGCCTTTCATCGTCGAGACCGTGCTCGGTCGCCGCATGTCCAGATCCCAGAAGATCGCCAGTTGATGGCTGAGGCCCGGCAATTTCGCCGGCGCCAGAATGCATTTCTAGGCACCGCGCAGTTTCCGTCGGCAGCCGGCGCCAGGAGTATCAGAATGATCGAAGCTTTTAGCGTCACCCTTAATCCCGCCCGGATCATCTTCGGGCGAGGCGCTGTTGACCGGCTCGCCTCTGAGGTCGCGCGCATAGGGGCCCGACGCGCGCTCGTGCTGTCGACGCCGTTCCAGAAGGCGGACGCCGAACGGCTCGCGAGCAGTCTCGGGAAGGCTGCCGCCGGGGTCTTCGCCGAGGCCGTGATGCACACGCCGATTTGCGTGACGGAACGGGCTCTCGCGCTGTTTGAGGCGGCGGGGGCCGACTGCGTCGTTTCCTTCGGGGGTGGCTCCACGATCGGTCTCGGCAAGGCGATCGCCTGGCGTAACGACACGCCCCAGATTGTGGTGGCGACAACCTACGCCGGGTCCGAGGTCACGCCGATCCTGGGCGAGACCACCGACGGTCTGAAGACCACGAGACGCGACCACCGCATCCTGCCTGAGGCAGTGATTTACGATCCCGACCTTACGGTCAGCCTGCCGGTCGGCATGAGCGTGTCCAGCGGGCTCAACGCCATGGCGCATGCCGTCGAGGCGCTTTATGCGCAGGACCGCAACCCAGTCTCGTCCTGGCAGGCGATCGAGGGCATAGGAGCGCTCAAGAAAGCCCTGCCGCGGATCGTGGCGAAGGCGGAGGATATCGACGCCCGCTCGCTGGCGCTCTACGGGTCGTGGCTTTGCGGCACGGTGCTCGGCACCGTCGGCATGGCGCTGCATCACAAGCTTTGCCACACGCTTGGAGGCAGCTTTGATCTGCCCCACGCGGAGACGCACGCGATACTGTTGCCCCACTCCGCCGCCTACAATGCACCGGCTGCGGAGGAGGCGCTACGCCCCGCCGCCGATCTCTTCGGCGGTTCGCTAAGCGGAGGCCTTCACGACTTCGCCTCGTCGCTGGGAGCGCCGCTCGCGCTGCGCGATCTCGGACTTGCCGAAAGCGACCTCGACCGCGCCGCAGATTTGGCCGTGGAGAACCCCTACTGGAATCCACGCCCCATAGAACACGATGGTATCCGCGCCCTGCTGCAGGACGCATGGGAGGGAACCCGTCCGTCTTAGGCAGCAGCCGACGCTGCCCATTGCTCATCGCGATGCCTCACGGCGGCGCGGCGCACGAAGCACGACCGATTAGCGACACACGGAGGAGGAACGAGGTGCAAGGCTATTTCACCGAGCAGAGTTCTGTCGAGGCGGTCAACACCCGCATGGACAAGAGCATAAACCCACGTCTCGCCGAGGTCATGGGCTGCCTTGTCAGCCATCTCCATGCCTTCGCAAAAGAGATCCATTTGACCCAGGAAGAGTGGGAGATCGCAATAGACTTCCTCACCAGGACGGGCCAGATGTGCAACGCCGAGCGGCAGGAATTCATCTTGCTCTCCGATACGCTGGGTTTCTCCATGCTGGTCGACGCCATCAACAATCGCCGCCCGAAGGGGGCGACGGAGAACACCGTTTTTGGACCGTTCCACGTCGACAATGCGCCAATCCGCAAGCATGGCGAGACCATCAGCCTGGACGGGAAGGGCGAGAGCTGCCTCTATGAAGGCCGCGTCGTCGACCTCGACGGAAACCCGATTGAAGGCGCGCGCATTGACGTCTGGTCGGACAACTCGGAAGGGTTCTACGACGTCCAGCAGCCCGGCATCCAGCCGAAGTCGAACAATCGGGGCATCTTCGTCACCGGTCCCGACGGCCGCTACAGCTTCGTCGGCATCAAGCCCGTCTCGTATCCCATTCCTGATGACGGCCCGGTGGGTCAGATGTTGGGCCATCTCGGCCGCCATCCCTATCGTCCTGCCCACATGCATTTTCTCGTGACGGCCGAAGGCTTCCAGAAACTGGTCACGCATACTTTCGTCGGTGACGACCCTTATCTGGAATCGGATACGGTGTTCGGGGTCAAAGAAACGCTGGTCGCCCCATTCGAACGCATCGAGAACGGCAGCACCCTCTGGCACTCTCCGTTCGATTTCGTGCTCGTGGGGCGCTGATTGACAATAAGCGCGCCCAATCTCTGTAAACCAATCCGGCCCGGCCGCGTACCTTATCCGGATGGTCCCCTTCAAGCACCCCATATCACGCTCTGGGTCGTTGCACGCGGCATCAATAGCGGCCTCCACACGCGGCTTTACTTTGCCGATGAGGCGCAGCCCAACGCGGCCGATCCGCTTCTCTTTGCGCATTCCCGAGCCGTCGCCCCTCGAAACGCTGGTAGCTGCGCGTTCAGAACGCGACGGGCTGCCGGTGTTTACCCTTGACATCCGCATCCAAGGCGAAAATGAAACCGTGTTGCTCGACATCTGACCGCCGCAACGCCGATCCGAAAGTTCCGAATCGGATATCGGTAAAGCCCTGAGCGACGTACCGGGCATGTGCCGCGTATCTACAGCTACCGTTGAAGGCCCATACTACATCGACAAGGAAATAGTTCGCTCGGATATTCGAGAGGATCAGCCCGGCGTTCCCCTGGAACTTGAGTTGCGGCTCGTCAATGCGAACAGGGGTTGTGCGCCGACCGCAGGGGCGGTTGTGTCCGTGTGGCATTGCAATGCAGAAGGGGAGTATAGCGGCTATCTCTTCGATGACTCTAGCGAGTTTCCAGAAATGGGAGTCGCGGACGAGACAGGCCATGTGCCCCAACGAGACACCGAACGTTTTCTGCGTGGAGTGCAGACAACCGATCCTGACGGAAAGGTGACGTTCCGCACAATATTTCCGGGATGGTACACGCCGAGAGCCGTGCATATCCATGTTCGAGCTTATCTCAGCGAACGAGATATGATCACAACGCAGATCTATTTCCCACAGGCGGTGGTAAACACCATCCACTCGAAGCACGGCCCCTATAAAGATCGGGGGGTTTCAGTTTACACGAACGAAAATGATTTCATTATCCGGCCAGAAGAAATTCTTGAGGTTCAAGTCAGGGAAGACAACACGCTCTTCGCAACGATGACATTTGGCGCCAGTAATGTGTGACTAGAGTGCTTAGAACGGTGGATCGATCGGGAAGGTAAGCTGGCGCAGGGGCATGTCTTCGACATGCTACCGCGTTAGTTAGCTTTTTGAATCACGAGCCGAATTCTCTGGGCGTTCTCGCGACGTGCTGAAACATGTTGCCTCCTCGCCCTAAGCTAAGGGCGAGGGTCCGGGGCGAGGGCGGTCAGCAAGGCGTCCGATTTGGCGCTTGCAGGTACCAAAGCGGTTATTGGCATCCGCATTTCTAACCATGTCGGCGGAACAGATATTGGGGACAGTGATCCCCGGTCGCAGATGCAGGCACTCACCGACAATGCGTAATCGAAGTTCGTGGTCCCGCTCTTGGTGTCGCGAGGGGACAGATGCTTTGTGAGACCCCTCTGATCGATAAGCCATCTGATAACGCCGTGATCCGCAGCAAGGCAGTGGCCGGAGTGCAGATATAGAAACACGAGATGATGGCATCTAAAACAAATATAGTTCGATTATAATCGATATAATAATGAACTGTTGCGTGTACTTTTGAACATTTGTAAGAGATATACTGACGCCGGTCCGGGTGATTGGAGAGACCGGTGGACGACCTGGGAGGTAGACAATGAAAATTCGTTTCTGCGGCCGCTCGCTTTTGGCAAGCTTGCTTATCAGTTCAACCATCAGCTTCGGAAGTGCCGGCGAGGCGACGTCCCAAACCGCAGAAGGGGTGAAGTTTGGGGTCCTGAACGATCTCACGGGAAGCTTTGCTGACCTAGGCGGTCAAGGATCGATAGTTGCTGCCCAAATGGCTATTGATGATTTCGGGGGAGAAGTGCTCGGTAAGCCGATCGCGCTCGTATCGGCGGACAGCCAGAACAAGCCAGACATCGCCAGCGCCACGGCTCGCCAATGGTTTGACGCGGATGGCGTGGATGTGATCCTTGATCCTGTGCCATCGTCGGTGGCGCTTTCGATCCAGGAGCTTGCCCGCGACCGCAAGAAGATCGTGATCGTGGCGTCCTCTGGTATCGCGGACTTCACGGGGAAGGCCTGCTCCAGTACCAGCTTCCAATGGGCATACGACACCGTTGTCCTGGCAAGTGGAACCGCGTCGACGCTGGTAAAGGAGGGCTTGCAAGACTGGTACTTTGTGACTGCCGACGTGGCCTTCGGACACTCGCTTTCTGCGGAAACCCAAAAGGTCGTCAAGGCCAACGGGGGCAATATCCTAGGGGAAGTCAGGCACCCGTATTTCGCTTC
The DNA here is from genome assembly GCF_017813335.1 of Tianweitania sediminis. Taxonomy (GTDB): domain Bacteria; phylum Pseudomonadota; class Alphaproteobacteria; order Rhizobiales; family Rhizobiaceae; genus Tianweitania; species Tianweitania sediminis. Next base: position 13,513 of record NZ_JAGIYY010000016.1, read on the forward strand.
CGACTTCTCGTCCTTCCTCCTTCAGGCGCAGGGTGCCAACCCGGACATCATCGCGCTTGCTAATTCAGGTGCCGACACCACCAACGCGATCAAGCAAGCCTTCGAGTTCGGCGTCGTTTCGGACAAGTTGAAGGTGGCAGCGATGCTGGCCTTCATCACCGACGTAAAGAGCGTCGGCCTCGAACAGGCTCAGGGGCTCTACCTGACCGAATCCTTCTACTGGGATATGGACGACGAGACCCGTGCTTGGTCGGCCCGCTTTGCGGAAAAGATGGGCGGCAAAATGCCCTCGATGGCGCAGGCGGCCATTTACAGCGGCGTGTCGCACTATCTTAAGGCCGTCAAGGAAGTGGGAAGCAAGGATGCCGTCGCTGTGGCGGAAAAGATGCGTGAGCTTCCCGTCAACGACTTCATGATCAAGGACGGAAAGCTGAGAAAGGATGGTCGGATCGTCCGCGACTTCTACCTCTTCCAAGTCAAGACTCCTGCTGAATCCACCGGATCCTGGGACCTGTACAAGCTTGTCCGGAAGATACCTGCCGAGGAGATCGTCCCGGCCGTCGGTGCCACTGGCTGCAAGGACAACTGACATGCCGATGGCGCTGCGGGAAGGCTCGCGGCGCCGCACTCACGTGGAGAGCTAAACTTGACGCGGAATAACGGAACGAAGGTCGAAGCCCTGCTGTTCGACGTCTTCGGAACAGTGGTGGATTGGAGGGGCGGAATAATCCGGGAGGCGGAGCCGTTTCTGCGGGCCCACGGCTCTCCGGTGGGAGGCCCCGAGTTTGCAGACCGTTGGCGAGGGCTTTACCAGCCTTCCATGGAAAAGGTTCGAACCGGAGCCCGGGAGTTCACGAAGCTGGACGTGCTACACCGTGAAAATTTGGACCACCTAGTAAAGGAACTTGGCCTAGATCCAGACGGTCCCGAACTCGAGAGCCTTAACTTGGCCTGGCACCGACTGGATCCCTGGGCGGACTCAGTCGAAGGCTTGAAAAGGCTACGTAAGCGGTTCCTCGTCGCACCGCTTTCGAACGGCAACGTGCGCCTACTGACGGACATGGCGAAGCGCGCTGGGCTCCCTTGGGACTGCATCCTGGGAGCGGAGGTCGTGCGTGCCTACAAGCCAGACCCGCAGGCGTACCGGGACACGGCTGGGCTTCTCAACTTGCAGCCTGCGCAGTGCATGATGGTGGCCGCCCACAACGACGACCTTGCGGCCGCAGCGGATGCCGGACTGCGCACGGCATTCGTGCTGCGGCCGACTGAGCACGGCCCTGAACAGTCCACCGATCTCGGCCCCGATGCTTCATGGGACTACGTGGCTTCCGACCTGGTGGAACTCGCCGACCTTCTGAGGAATTAGGTGCTTTTGTAGGTGCTTGCTGCGACCGGAGCCCGTGTCATGCGCCAGAATGAAATGGCTCGGCTCCATGCCAGGCCTTAGAGAGCAGGAGATCAACGCACACCTCGGCGACCGCTGTGGCGATTGCTTCCGAAGCCAATGTAGGGGGAAGCTCGGTGTGCCTGCACAGGCAAAGGTCCCTGTAGAGCGGCGGGGATAGCCCGGTTGCTTGAAGCGACCCGTTCTCCAGGTCATGTTCGAATGCCATCTCTGTCAGGATGGTCGCTCCTACGCCGGCAAGGATCATCGACCGGAGGATCGTCACCGAGTTGATTTCGGCGAAAGGTTCGATGCGGGGCAGGGCCTGTGATAAAGCCATGGCATCCAGCAGCGGCCGTATGCCCTGTCCTTCTTTTGGAAGGAGAAGAGGCAGGGAAAGCGCGTCCGTAGAGGAATAGCGTACTCGAGACGCGGTACCGTTCGCCTTCGTTATGACCTTCAACTCTTCCCGGACCAGCGGCGTCACGAGGAGGCCCTGCAGCGCCTGGTGATCGATCAGGACAGCCAAGTCCATAGCCCCCTTCCGCAGGTCGGCCTCAAGGGTTCCGGTCAGTTCTTCCGTCAGTTCAAGCCGAATGTCAGCGTGCTTCTCCCTTACGTGCTGCAGCAGCGGAACCGATAGGAAGCTGCAGACGCTCGGCGACATTCCCAAGGTGACCTTGCCGCTCAGTTTTCCATTCCCGCTCGCGACGACCTGCGGCAGGCCGTCGAACTGCTTGAGGATTGCCCTTGCATAGGGAAGGAGCACCGTGCCCACCTCGGTGAGAACCACGCCTCTGGACTGTCGGTGCAGGAGGTCCGCCTTCAGTTCTGCCTCCAGTTTCGCCAACTGGTAGCTCAAGGCGGACTGGGCGACGTGGAGGTGGTCAGCAGCTTTGGTGATGTTCCCCCTGTCTGCGATCTCCACGAAGTAGCGAAGCTGCCGTATTTCCATTGCTGTCCTCCGATGAGGATCTTAGCCCGGCGCCTCGGTCGAGGCGACTGCGAGAAGCTGCCCCGCCGCAGCCATAGTGCCGCCCGCCCGGTCGATCAAGCTGACGGCCGCCTCGACGAGGGCGACGTTGGACATCTCACACCCGAAGGGTGCGTCCTCCAGTCCTACCCGCACATGCCATCCTCTGGCGACCGCGTTTGCAACGAGTGGTAGGATGTCGACGCCCAGCCCTCCGATCATAATCGGATCGTCCAGGTCCAGTTGAGCCGCAAGGGCTTCGTAACTATCCATCGCAGAGGCACATGGCGGCAGTCCGAAGAGGAACTCGGTACTGAACATCAGGCGGTAGAGCGGCGCAGGCAGGCTGGCGAAGCGGGAAGCCATCGCCTGCCCAAGCCTCATGAACCCGGGCTCGTAGATTGCGTAAGCGGGCCTCACGCCGTAGATGGCGCAGACTTCAAGGCCTTCCCTGAGCGTCGCAGCCTTGTTCTCGTAAACGAATCCCGGTTCCGTCTGGCTGAGATCGGCTTTCCTGACGACGTTCGTGGATCCGGGATCGATCGTCGCCCATTCGATCAAGCCGCGTTTCGCAAGTGCTTCGGTCACGGCGTAGCGCGGGCCAGAGGCCGCTCTCATGAAAGGCGCCGTCGGATAGACGATCACGTCCACCCGCTCTCTGATTCCTTCAATAATCCGGACATAGGTCTCGAGATCGTCGTTCTGCGTCAGGGTGCCGTCGTCATACGGATGCACGTGGATTACGTTGGCCCCTGCCGAAGCGCAGCGGATGCCTTCGTCTACGATGTCCTGCGCACGATATGGTGCCTTGGGCTGGTTCGGGGGCCCCCAAGGACCGTTCAGCGCGACCTCAAGCACCGTCCCGCGTTTAGCAGAGCTGCGGGCAAGCTGTTTTAGGCACAAGGTCATTGCTTTTCGCCAGACGCAGGAAAAGGATGAACGCTAAGATCGCTATAGGGACGAGCAGGAACATCCGGCTTTCCGAGGCTGCGTGATATCATGTCCCATGTCCTTAGCACCGCTTGGCGACGCGACCAGTGAAGCCTGGCAGCAGATGTCTTGAACTGCACACGACCTCTACAGCCTTGGCTCTAACACTAGATACGATTGCAAGAAGCAATGGGTGACAAGGGTATCGACCCAAAAGCGCTTCTGCGGTACATTCCGCTTGCCAGGGCTTTCAAGATGGGCACAGGCTTCCATTTCTGTGTTCAGTCTATTACATCGGCGGTGGCATATCTCCGGATTAGTGCCCCTATTTTGATTGCACAAATAGAGAAATGCGCACGCTCAATCTTGTCCTTAGATCGCTAAGCACATTTGCCGGAAGTTCCGCGCTGACCCTAGGTCGTGTATCCACAAACTGACAATGCCTCGAATGGGTGGATAGCGTAGGTCGGCGGCTCAGATTGGAGGAGTGCGCGGATCTGTCCCCGTCAGCTGCAGCTGAATGTTAGGCTGCCTCCGTCAAGGAATGATCAGGATCGTTCCTTTGAGCCGGCGCTGCTCAGCGGCGCGGTGAACCTCGGCGATGTCGTTAAGCTCAAAACGGCCCCCAATATCGGCCTTTACGTGCCCCCGCGCGATGGCATCGAGGAGATCGGCTGCGTTGGCACGGAAGGTCGCCGGATTGGCATTGTGGGGGAAAACAGACGGCCGCGTCAGGAATAGGCAGCCCTTCTTGTTCAGCAATTCCGGATCGACCGCAGGGGCCTTGCCCGAGGACGCGCCATAATTCACCACAAGGCCGAATGGCGCAGCGCAATCCAGGGAGCGCAGCAGCGTGTCCTTGCCTATCGCGTCATAGACGACACGGGCCTTGATCCCAGATGCCGCGAGAAATGCTTCCGGCCATTGCGGATCGTTGAGGTCGATCACTTCCTTACATCCGGCTGCCAGCGCTGTCTCGCGCTTTTCCGGCGAGCCAGTGGTGCCAAAAACGGTCGCTCCCAGCGCTGTGGCCCAACGCGTCAAGATTTGGCCGACCCCGCCGGCTGCTGAATGGACCAGTAGTACGTCGCCCGGCTCGACCCTATGCGTTCTGCGCAGCAGATATTGAGCGGTCATGCCCTTGAACAGCAATGTCGCCGCCGTCTCGTCGCTGACGCTCTCAGGGAGCCGAACCAACTTATCGGCAGCAACATTGCGTCGTTCGGAATAAGCCCCCACGCCAGCGTTCATATAGGCGACGCGCTCGCCGACCGCATGCTCCAAAACACCCTGGCCGACAGCCTCCACGACGCCAGCAGCCTCGAAGCCGAGACCAGTGGGCAGCGGCAGTGGGTAGATGCCCTTGCGCTGATAGATGTCGATGAAGTTGAAGCCGATCGCCTTGTGGCGGATCTGAACTTCGCCGGTTGCTGGCGGCGGGAGGTCCCGCTGCACAATCTTCAGGACCTCGGGCCCCCCGAATTCGGCCAGTTCGACTATGCGGCTTGCCGTCATACTGAATGTCCTCCCATAGACCGAGACGATCTGATACACAGCTATAGGTATGATGTAAATCATACCCTAACCAGGACGGAGCGGTATGATGCCCGACGAGAACGGTCACCCCGATGTCGGCGAGATGGAGATCGGCGCGATCTTCGCCGCGCTTGCCGATCCGGTACGCCGGAAGGTCGTGCTTGCTCTGGCGGCCGATCGCGATTGCATCCGCCATTGCAGCGCGTTCGACTTGCCGGTTACCAAGGCGACGCGAACCCATCATTTCCGCGTCCTGCGTAAATCCGGGCTCATTCGGCAGGTCGATCTTGGCAACAGCCGTACCAATCAGTTGCGCTGGTCGGATCTTGAAAGGCGCTTCCCTGACCTGCTGCGCCTGCTCGCCGCAGAAGCCGCGGCCGACCCAGCAAGAACCACGGGCGAAACGACGCGAGCTGGATGAAACCGCAACCGCGCGCTTGGGATGATGCCAAGAAGCGCACATCCCGACCTCCGGAATGGGCGCGAAGCAACTCAAGTCTTTGCTATCCCGCCACGCTCTGATTCATGGCTGGCATGAGCCGATATGACCTGACTGACTTGGAACAGCGTATGATTCTGCCTTCAAGCCCAGAGGCATGCCGCGCGTAGATGATCGTCGTGTCCTGAACGGCATATCCTGGTTGCTTCGATGCAGTGTACCATGAGCGGGACCTGCCGGAGCGCTGGGGTCGTCGACTTGCTACAATCGCTTCGTGCGATGGCGGAAGCAGGCATATGGGGCAGGCTGATGGACGCCATCCCCACTCGCGCAGCACAGCGGCATCCAGATGATTGACAGTAATTCCGTTCACGCGCATCAACAAGCCGCGATGGCGAACAGGAGAAGCGCAGATTGATCTCTCTGTCGCTCGCGAGGCGGGCTCACGACCACCGTCGTTGTCGCCGCGCGGGGAAACCGGAAGCGGCTGGCGTGACTGCAGGACAGGCGCATGACGGACAATTCGTGGACGCGCTGCTGAACACCTTGACCCCCGCACCACCGCGCTTTCTGAAAGGCCTACGATGCTGACCGGATTCGGGAGTTGATCCAGAAGCAGGGCCAGGTCCAAACCTCCCGCCCAAGAGCAAACGGCCGGGAAGGCCTACTTCAGCAAGCGGTGTACCGCGAGCGCAAGCTGATCGAGCGCTTCTTTTCCAAGCTGAGGCACTTTCGCGGCGTTGCGGCCCGCTACAACAAGCTCGCTACCAACATCCTCGCAACGGTCCAACTCGCATCTACGCAACTGTGGCTGCGCGCTTATGAGTCTACACGACCGAGGAAGCGGGAACGTTCCTCATCATCGGCCACGAAAGGATATTCTCTTCCTGATGAAGGGTGATGTAACACAGGTTGAGCAGGCGCGGCGGCATTGAGAGTCAGGTTTCCCCTGCCGCATCGCTGAGCGAGGAAAGTGTCGCCTCTGCGGAGAACCCTCGACTCTTTAGGCGCCGGAGGAGGCGCAATAAGAGATCGCTTCGAGTGCCGTAGACAAGCCTTGGCGACGACACGAAAGATATTCCGTTGAAGGCAATCTTTCCATCCACCAATGAGTCGATCATTACCGACGGCGTTGGTTCGTCCAACACAGCCTCGTGTTCAGCGAAGAGGTCGAGAAGGATAGCGATGATCTCGTCCGGATCTTCCTCCATCGGGACCGAGAATGTGATCTGAACGCGTCCTAAGGGATTGGCGAGCGTCATGTTACGCACGCTCTTGGTGATAAGTTCAGAGTTCGGAATAATAAGGGTCGAGCGGTCGCCGATCTGGATCTCTGTGGAACGAACGTTGATGCGCTTGACGTCACCCTCATCGGCACCAACGCGGATGGTATCTCCAATCTTCACCGGGCGTTCGGCTAGGAGGATCAGCCCGGAAATGAAGTTTTGGGTAATTGCCTGAAGGCCGAAGCCGATGCCGACGGATAGTGCGCTTGCGAGGAGGGCAACCCGCTCAAGTCCAATGCCAAGCATGGACACGGCCCAGGAGACCGCCACCACGATGCCGACGTAACGCAGAATGGTGGAGACTGAATTGCGTGCTCCTGCATCAAGGCTGGTGGCCGGAAGGAAGGTGTTGTTCATCCACCGGTCGAGCAGGCGTACAGCGCCGAGTCCCAGGAAAATCGCCGCGATGGCGCGCAACACCGCACCGGGTTGGATCACGATGCCGGCGACTGCAACGGACGTTATGCCGGAAAGCTGCGTGTAGGCCGGGGCCGTTCCGCCACCCAAAGGCGCAAGAACAGCCCCCGCTGCAAAGAAGCTTATCATTACCCTCAGCAAGATCGAAACTACTAGGCCAAACTGCTGAACGGTTTCGGTTCTGAACCCAAACCCGCGCGCTACGGCGCGACCGGCACGGCTGTCTTTTGCCAACAAGGTCGTGATCAGGTCATCGACAGCTGTGGTAAGAAGATAGGCACCAGCAATCACAACCACAGCCCAAACGATTTCGCGGCCGATCAGCAGTGCAAGGTTTACGTTGCCGCGGGCGATTGCGAGAACGCAGACAGTGACAGTCAGCCAGCCAAGCAACATCGCAGCTGTCACGAGCGGTAGTCTTGCGGTGACTTCTTCAGCCTCCCGATCCCGCAGGGTTCGGAGCCTTCCCAAAACTGCCAAGACACTGGCGAGCAGCACGACGTGGAACACGGCAGTTACCAGGTTCGCTGTGACGCTAGCGGGGGGGCTAGCGCCGACGATGCGGTTGACTTCGACCAAGCCCGTGCCGATGAGCACTATGAGAGCGGTCACCACAGGGAAGAAACGCAGCGCCCTTGCTGTCTGGTCGCTGATCGGCAGCAGGCGCCACGACCCACGGTCAACAAGAAGATAGGCGTCGCCCATCGAAACGACGACAGCGCCGAATACAGACGCTAAAGCAAGGTTCCACGCCAACGACGATGCAGCCGGCGTTAAGGCATCCGCCCATTCCAGTCCCTGTACAAGGAGCGTCACGCCCAAGCTGCCCGTGATGGACCCAACGAGGAGAAACCAGACCGCAAGTCCCGACCTGCGGGCACGGGTGTGTGGCGCTCGGTCGCGCGCGTAATTTTGTCCAAAGCGTTTGAGGCGGAGACGCACGGGTAGTACTAGGAAGATGGCCGCAGCAGTGGTCGCGCCGATGGTGGCCCACCCCTGGGGTGTTACTGCATTGGCAACCCGGGAACTCGCTGCTGTCGCGAAATCTGACAACCGGCTGAGGTCCACGACCCAGTTGTCGCTGACGTTCTGCCAGTATGAGGCGCTGAACGGCGATGCGACCCGCTCGAGTGTGTTGCGGTTGAACCGGTCTGTCACAACACGGTTGATGGTCTCGATCGTTTCCCGGGCTGCGGTGGCCAACAGCCGGGCGCGCTTCACGTTAGAATCTAGTTCGTCCCGCTCAAGCGTCAGCTCGGACCGTTGCGCCACGACGTCCGGCGCTTCGCCTTCCGCAGGATCCCCGATGGTCTCCAAGATAGCCTGAACCGCGGCGAGCCTGGAAACCAACGCTTCTGCAGACGCATCAGAAGCTGCAGCGACCGTCTGTGACCGCGTGCGTAGGGCGTCGTAATCGCCGTCTGGTCCCAGGGTTTGCAGCGATGAGCGAACCGCTTCCAGTTCCGATGCGCTCTGGTCCAGCGTTTCCACGGGATCCAAAGCCCCTGCCGTGGACTGCGCAGCAGCGATCTCCGCACTGCCAAAGAACAAGCAGAGGAACAGCAGGATGCGGCACGTGAACTCAACGTATTTCATCGTGTTCTATGCTCGCGTGTGACTCCTGGATCGCGGACGACCGAAGGTGAGCCGCCGATGGCCCTTCCAGATCTAAGAGCCAGTAACATCCGGTTAGATGAAGGCATGCGCACGCTTGCTAAGCAAACGATTGCGCCACTTCCCTGCTGCGCAATTGGATGGTGAAGGGGCCGAGTTTGCCCTGCTGACGTCGTTGTGGCCGCTTCGATGTACATCATCCGTGGGGATGTTGTCAGTACACGGCGGCACCAAAGCCCTCCTTGCTGTTCACCAGACAGCTGTTCAAGGCCTAAGCTTCATCTACGAAAATATCCGTTTCGAGATCTTCAGAGGCGCCACACCGGTAAGCATCGAAGTCAGTCACGCCGTCTGCTTCGAGCACCTCGTCATCCAAAACGAAATTGCCAGTGAAGACACCTGCATCTTTTAACAAGATTGCATGGGCAGCATCGGCCATGATCTCCGGTTTGCGCGAACGCCGCATCATCGCTTCACCTCCAAGTGCAAATTCCACAGCGGCGGTTGCAATGGTCGTCCGGGGCCAAAGTGAATTGAACGCGATCCCATCCGAGCGGAACTCCTCCGCCATTCCAAACGTAACCATGGACATCCCATATTTGCTCAACGTGTAGGGGAGATGCTGCGCGAACCAATCAGCTCGCATTGTCATCGGTGGCGAGAGAGTGAGTACGTGCGGGTTTTCGCTCTTACGCAGGAAAGGGATGCAAGCACGTGACATCAGAAATGTACCGCGCATGTTGACCTGCTGGATCAAATCAAAGTGCTTCACCCGCATTTCCTCACTAGAGGAAAGGTTTATCGCAGATGCGTTGTTGATGCAGACGTCTATGCCTCCGAAGTGATTAGCCGCAGTCTGCACCGCAGCTTGAACTGCCGCTTCATCCCGAACATCAAGTTGGAGGGGCAAGGCAGACCCGCCAGCCTTCTCGATATCGTCGGCTGCTGAAAAGATCGTGCCGGATAGCTTTGGATGCGGATCTACTGTTTTTGCCGCGATGACGATATTTGCTCCATCTCGCGCGGCACGAAGAGCAATCGCTAGTCCGATGCCGCGACTGCCGCCTGTGATGAACAGAGTTTTACCCGAAAGTGTTCGCAACGCGCCCATGCCTATTCTCTCGCTGTCCGTCATTTGCAATTATTGTGAACTCAAGGCTCGGCTAGCGAGGTCGAACGGACTCGACACGACATTGCCGGCCGCATTGAAAACGAAAGCCCCGGCTTTCTGCAGGGATGTCACGGCATCAGCTTGCACGACTGTCGTTGCTTGCAGTGCAACGAACTGAACGAAACGATTGTGCCTGGCTCCGTCTGCAGCTGTTACCGAAGAGATGTCAATGATCCGGACATCAGCTTTGGCCGCGGCCTCTCGCAACGCGGGATCGCTGATGTCCACAGCTCCAACACGTTGGCGTCCACCGGCAAGTCGGCGTGAGACGCCTAGTGCACGATCGTCCGTGGAAACGAGGACGGCCAAAGGCGGATTCAGCTTGCCAACCACTTCCAACTGCTTGCGGAAGACGTCCACATCGATGTCAGGCGCCGCTAACGCGACCTCGAACTTGGAGATCGTGTGATCGCGGCCTTTCAATCGCAACTGGCGTAAGGCTTCCATGACTAACCAGCCGCCCAAGCTATGAGCCACCAGCAACCGGCGCCGTCGCGTCTGGGCGCTACCTACTGTTTCAAGAAGAGTGACCAAATCATCGCGCGCGTAAGTCGCCGCATCTCTGTCCGCGACGTAGCCTGCTACAGCACCATCAGACGGCCACGAGAACAGAATTGGCACGTCGAGGCTACCGGAATCTGCTGCAAGCTGAGCGAGACGGAACACACTTTCCGTGTAGTTGTAGTTGTAGCCATGCACAAAGATGCCAGTCGAACCGGCCCCATTCGAGCGCGAATTCAACCTCTCCTGGAAGTCAGTCGCATTCATTGGCTGTCGCTCGACAACAACAAAGCTTTCCAGTGGATCTCGAACAGTTGTCTTGCTCCACTCGATCTCACCGGGCTGATGTTGCGGAGGGATGGAAACAGTCAGTTCCTCGAACCGCAACTCGCCGCGGGTTGAAGCTGAACCGGCCGAGTGTCCCTCGTGTCCGGAGCGATTGGTGGCAACAAGCAGTTTGACCAGTTTCGCACCCGGCACCGTAGCACCAAAGGGGATCAGAGTGTCCGTACCAGGCCGAGACGCACATGCGCTCGCCATCACAAGAACAAGAAACAGGAGGGCTGGTCGCGCCAAAATGGCTTGGGGAGCATGGCTCATTCGTTAGCAGCCTTGTTGGAGCGATCGTTCATATTTCACGCGACGTTCCCTTTAAGTGCTGGTTGGATGAACCGGAGCAAGCGTGTGACGCGCTCCGCAATTGCTTCTTTGGAAGGCGGCGTGGTTCGGCTAATGAGAACGGCGAAAAAGTCCCGGCCAAGCAATCCACCCATCAAGATGTCCGCCAGTTCCTCTGGCTGCTGCGGGCCACTGATCTCACCCTCCACCATTAAGGCTCGTAGCGTGTCCGTCAGCATTGCCCGTCCTGTCAGCACAGCTTTTTCATAGAAGATTGCGCTAAGCTCGGGCGAAGTTGGGCTCTCCGTGACTACCAGGCGGGCAAGAGCAACTTGATGATCGCTGAAGATGAATTCGGCAATCTGCTGAAAGGCGTAACGAAGGTGATTTTCGGCTCCCCTTATCGCGGTGCCGAGATTCTGTAGGTCGGGAGCCTTGGCGATCTCGGCTTCCACTAACTCTCTGAACAGATGCTCTTTGGAGTCAAAGGCTTGGTAAACCGTCTTCTTGGACATCCCGCAGGCTTTGACGACGTCATCTATGCTGGCGTTCGTGTACCCCCTTCCCAAGAAGACCTGTGATGCGGCCGCAAGTATGCGTTGACGGCGTTCTTCCCTGGAAAAGGTTGGTGGGCGGCCCTGGCGCGTCGGCTTGTCGAGCATGCATCCTCGCAAAGCGCTTGACTTAGGAAACGAAGTGGTTTCTTTAGAAATCAGAAATTGGTGGCTTCCGCAAGTGCCACGCACTGGCTCGCTTATTTTCTTTTTCTGGAGTTCATGAACGGAGTGGGGCAGTGTCGGAACTAGCGAAGCTTTGGTTGTCATGCGGGGCCGCATTTCTCCTGGCAGCATGCCAGCCTCAAGATCAAGTAGTTGCAGTATCCAAGCGCCCGATCAGGGTTGTGGAGGTTCAGCCTACACCGTCAGTCGAAACAGTGACCTTGACCGGTACTTTGGCCGCGCAAGTGGAAAGCAACCTTGCGTTTCGTACGAGTGGCCGTGTCATCGAGCGCCTTGTGGATGTCGGAGACCGGGTAGAGCCCGGTCAATTGCTGGCACGTATTGATGCGGAGTTGCAGCGCGCGGCGGTAGAGTCTGCAAATGCAGTCCTCGCTTCAGCTGAAGCGCAGGTCACCCAGGCAGCTGCTGCGTTCGCTCGTTCGGAAAGCCTTCTGAAGCGCGGCTTTACCACACGTCGGGAGTTCGACGCAGCCGAGCGAGCTTTGAAGGTCGCGCGCGCCAACGCGGCTTCTGCGACGGCCCGGCTCGCCTCGGCGGAAGAGGACCTCACCTTCACTGATTTAACCGCGGATGCCGCCGGCGTGGTGACGGCTCGCCAACTCGATGTGGGAGAGGTTGCACAGGCTGCTGCTACAGTTTTCACGGTGGCACTTGATGGGCCGCGCGATGCTGTTTTTGATCTTTACGAGAGCCTCCTTATTGAAGAGCGTCGGCCACCGGAGATTGTTGTCGCTCTTGCAGCAGACCCTTCTGTGAATACAACAGGCGAGATCCGCCAGGTATCACCAACCGTGGATCCAGTCAGCGGCACGGTGCGCGTCAAGGTGGGGTTGGAGGGGACTCCGCCGTCTATGTCACTTGGGGCGGCAGTCACTGGAACAGCGCTCTTGCCTTCGACCCCAGTTTACAACCTGCCGAGTTCAGCCATCACATCGGTCAACGGCAGGCCCGCTGTTTGGGTATTCGATACCAAATCAGAAACGGCTGTGACGCGAGAAATACATCCTTTCGCTTACAGCGCTTCTTCGGTGTCGGTGGGTGAGGGGCTTGAAGCAGGTGACCTCGTCATCACCGACGGCACTAAGCTGTTGCGGCCGGGCCAGAAGATCAGTGCCTCGGATGTACAAGGGGCATCCGAATGAAGCGCTTTGGGTTCATGTTAGCCGTCCTCGTGTTGTTGGCCGCCTGCCAGAAGGAAGAGGCAGAAACAGTCTCTCCGCCGCGCCCGGTGAAATCGATCGTAGTGCAGCCCTTCGGCGAGCAGGCCGCGACTTTTTCTGGCTCAATCACGCCACAGGTCAGCACCGACTTCAGCTTCCAGATATTGGGCCGCATCGCCGATCGGAAAATAAACATTGGCGACACGGTCGAAGAGGGGAGCGTGCTGGCGACTCTTGATGCAACAGTGCAGGAGAAAGATGTACAAGCTGCTGAAGCCGCTTTGGCCGGGGCGCAGGCCTCACTCGCCAACGCAACCGGCGTTGCTGGTCGTCAGCGCACCTTGCTGGCCGACAATGTCTCAACACAAGCGGCTGTAGAAGAAGCAGAGCAAGCTCTGCAGGCCGCAAGGTCAGCACAGCTGCAAGCTGAGGCAGCGCTCAGTCAGGCGCGCGAGCAGTTGGATTATACCCAGCTTATCGCGGGCTTCCCGGGCATTGTGACAGCGGTGTCCGGCGAGGCCGGCCAGGTGATATCGCCGGGGCAAACCGTTGTGACTGTCGCGCGTCCTGATCTTCGCGACGCAGTGATTGACGTGCCAGATCTGTATGCCGCTCGGTTGTCTTTGGGCGCACAGCTTCCAGTGCGGCTCGAACTTGATGCTACCAAAACGACTACCGGAACCGTGCGAGAGATCGCTCCCCTGGCAGACCCTGTGACCCGCGCACGTCGCATCAGGATTGCGTTGCAGAACCCCCCGGCGAGCTTCCGCTTCGGCTCCATTGTCAAAGTAGCGCTTCCCAGTGGCGAGCCTCAGGCTCTTGCCGTTCCAGAAAACGCAGTACTCCGCCGCGGCGAGCAAGCCTTCGTTTGGTTGGTCCCCGACGCCGCGGATAAGCCGGTTCTGAGGGAAGTAGAACTGCGTCAGGCCACTGAAGGTCTGTGGTCAGTGCGCAAGGGGCTCCAGGCCGGCGATCGGATCATGGCCGCTGGAGTCCACAGCATCGTTGAAGGGCAGCGTGTTGCAGTCGAGGAAGTGGCGAAATGAAGTCGTTCAATCTCTCGGAATGGGCGCTGAACCACCGCTCGATGCTGTGGTATTTCATGATCGTCTTTTCGGTTGCAGGTCTATTCTCATACTTAAATCTCGGGCGCGAAGAAGACCCCGCCTTCACCATTAAAACTATGATCATCAGCGCACAGTGGCCAGGCGCAACGGCTGAAGACACAATCAAGCAGGTGACGGAGCGGATCGAGAAGAAACTTGAGGAATTGCCGCAGCTTGATTACACGCGCAGCATGACCCGGCCGGGCGAGACGGTTGTGTTTGTAAACCTCCTCGACACCACTGCCGCTGATGAGGTTGCGTCGACATGGATGCGGGCTCGCAACTTGGTAGGCGACATACGAAACACCTTACCAAATGGTGTCATAGGGCCACAGTTTAATGACAATTTCGGGGATGTGTACGGCAACATTTTTGCGTTCACTTCCGATGGATTCTCAACGCGAGAACTGCGTGACTTTGTGGAGGATGCGCGTTCGAAGGTTCTGACCATTTCAAACGTCGGCAAGGTTGACGTCATCGGAGCCCAGGACGAAGTCATCTTCCTGGAGTTCTCGCCAAGGCGGCTTGCCGCCTATGGTATCTCGCAGCAGAACGTCGTTGAAACCCTGCAGTCACAGAACGCCGTGGTGCCATCCGGTGTCATCCAGGCGGATGGTGAGCGCATCAGCATCCGCGTCACTGGTCAATTCACTTCCGAAGAAAGCCTCAGAAACCTCAATCTGCGCATCAACGACCGCTTCTTTCGACTTTCCGATGTAGCGGATATTCGTCGCGGTTACGTGGATCCCCCAAGCAGCCTGTTCCGCTACAACGGTGAGCCGGCCATTGGCTTGGCGGTCGGTATGAAGGCAGGCGCAAACCTCCTCGCTTTCGGAGAAGAACTCAACCACGAGATGGATCGCATTGTTGCAGAGCTTCCGGTCGGTATCGGCGTCCATCTCGTTTCAGACCAGCCGCAAGTCGTAGAGGAGGCTGTTTCTGGCTTCACCACTGCACTCTTCGAAGCCATCGCCATCGTGCTGGTTGTTAGCTTCGTGAGTCTTGGCTTCCGTGCCGGGCTCGTGGTCGCGGTGGCCATTCCGCTGACGCTGGCAATCACGTTCTTGGTCATGGAATACCTGGGCATCTCGCTGCAGCGTATCTCTCTTGGAGCACTGATAATCGCGCTGGGGCTGCTCGTTGACGATGCGATGATCGCGGTGGAGATGATGGTGGCGCGGCTGGAAGCCGGTGACACGATCCACAAAGCAGCGACGTCCGTCTGGACATCAACGGCGTTCCCGATGCTGACGGGCACGCTGGTCACCGTCGCGGGATTCATTCCGGTTGGCCTAAACACGAGCGCAGCCGGGGAGTTCACCTTCACCCTCTTCGTAGTCATCGCGGTGTCGCTCGTACTCTCCTGGATCGTCGCGGTTTTGTTCACTCCCTTGATAGGCGTGATCATGCTGCCCAAGACGATGCGGAAGCATCATGAAAAGAAGGGTCTGTTTGCTCGCTTCTTCGCTCGCCTTCTCCTGCTTTGCCTCCGGTGGCGCTGGGTTACGATCGCTTCCACACTGGCCGTGTTTGCTCTCTCGATCTACGGCATGCAGTTCGTGCAGCAGCAGTTCTTTCCATCCTCAGATCGGACAGAACTGATTGTGGACTGGAATTTGCCACAGAATGCTTCTGTTACGCAGACCACTAATGAGATCGTGAAGTTCGAGAAGGAACAACTTACGGACCGTGAGGGGGTTGAACGCTGGTCGAGTTACATCGGTCAAGGCGCCCCCCGGTTTGTTTTGTCGCTTGACGTTCAACCGGGCTCGCCTGCGTTCGGTCAGACGATCATTGTCACGTCCGACCTTGAAACGCGGGATCGACTTCGCCGAGAATTTACTGAGTACCTGACGGAAACGTTTCCGAACACCGACGCTTACGTGAAGCTGCTTGATATCGGCCCTCCGGTTGGCCGCCCCGTCGCATACCGTCTGTCGGGGCCGGACATCCAAACTGTGCGGCGGCTTTCCTTTGAGCTTGGTAACGTTCTTGCCGAGAATCCCAGCCTTGGCGAAGTGGTCTACGATTGGAGCGAACCTTCACGCGTCGTCCGTATCGATGTTATGCAAGATCGAGCTCGTCAGCTGGGAGTGTCTTCTGAAACGATTGCTTCAACCATCAACGGCATCGTCGGTGGCTCTACGGTCACTGAGATTCGGGACGACATCTATATGGTTGATATCGTTGGTCGGGCGGTAGCAGCCGAGCGCAGCTCGATCGAGACTCTCCGAGACCTTCAACTTCCAACCGCCAACGGTCAGTCCGTGCCGCTCGCCGCTGTGGCGGAGTTTGGGTATGAGGTCGAACAACCTTTGATCTGGACGCGCTCCCGGATCCCAACCTTAACAATTCGAGCGGGAATCACGAGCGCGCTGCAGCCAGCAACAGTTGTTCAGCAACTGACCTCTTCGGTTGATGAATTCACAAGCAAGCTTCCGGCTGGCTATCGTCTTGAAGTCGGCGGTTCAGTTGAAGATAGCGGCAAAGGACAAGCTCCGATCGTTGCGGTCGTTCCCCTGATGTTGTTTGCGATGGCCACGATCCTGATGGTTCAACTGCAAAGTTTCAGCAGGCTGTTCCTGGTGTTTGCGGTTGCTCCTCTTGCTGTAATCGGAGTCGTTGCCGCGTTGCTACCAAGTGGTGCGCCGATGGGATTCGTAGCGATCTTGGGTATCCTCGCCTTGATCGGAATTCTCATCCGCAATTCGGTTATTCTGGTGGTTCAGATCGAGGAGCACATAAAGGACGGCTTCGACCCCTGGACGGCGGTGGTGGATGCGACCGAACATCGTATGCGCCCGATCCTGCTCACCGCTGCAGCAGCAAGCCTGGCGTTGATCCCAATCGCCAGTGAAGTTTTTTGGGGACCGATGGCGTATGCGATGATGGGTGGTATTATCGTAGGCACAGTTCTAACCCTTCTATTCCTTCCCGCGCTCTACGTGGCTTGCTTCAGGATCAAGGCCCCGGCGCGGGATGGCACCTCCATTCCAGATACAGTTTCGTTGCCCCCGGCTTCCGAAGCCTCGGCTTAGTAATCAAAGCGCGCGAACAGCGGGGCGCGGTTGATACTTCATCCCGTGGAGACGTGATGGTTCAGGAACATCGTAGCGTGATTGTTGGAGGCGGGGTCGCGGGGAAATACCGCAACCCGCTCAGGCCAAGCTGATTGTACGCGGTTCAATATGGCGCAAACAGGCTTTCATGACATCTTCAATGAGGAACCTCGGATGAAACTCTATTATAAGCCGGGCGCGTGTTCGCTCGCACCGCACATCGTGGCATGCGAGGCGAACGTGCCAATTGGTTTGGTGTCGGTGAACCTCGCTGAGAAGAAGCTCGATGATGGTTCGGACTACTTCAGCATCAGCCCGAACGGGTATGTTCCTGCTCTGGATACGGGCACGGGGTTGGTTCTTACTGAAGCTTCTGTGGTGATCCAATATATCGCTGATCAAAACCCCGGGGCGGGCTTGATGCCGAAAGCCGGAGAAGAAAGCCGCTACCGCGCGCAGCAGTGGCTTGCGTTCATCAGTACCGAAATACACAAATCATTTGGCGCCTTCTTCAAATCAGGTACTCCTGCCGAGACCAAGCAGATGAGCCGCGAGCTACTCGCAAAGCGCCTCTCTTTTGTCGATAAATCGCTGACCGGAAGGAGTTACCTTATGGGGGAGAACTTCACCGCACCTGACGCTTATTTGTTCACCGTGCTTAGTTGGGCGAAGCACGTCCAGCTGGATCTGGCGCCTTACGAAAATCTGTCGCGGTTCATGCGCTCGGTTGCTTCTCGACCAGGAGTTCAGCAGGCGCTTCGGGAGGAGGGGCTAGCTTGAATATGCCACTGGAGTAGAGCCCGACTAAACACTTGCCCGCTGACGTGAGCCCAAGACCTCATCCGGTTGGGAGCGGAGTCCTTTGGTCATTTGAGCCTTTAGGGCTCGGTGGTGCAATGGGAGGGAGCGCGGTGCTCCCAAACTGCTCAGGCGCTCCGTCCCATTGCATGCCAGGAGCGTTGAGTGTGGCGTAGATGGCCGGCGGCAGGTTCCCGAGGCTGCCGTGTGGTCTGACTGTGTTGTAGTCGTCTTTCCATGCCGCCAGAGTGAACCGGGCGTGCGCCAGCGAGGTGAAAAGCGTCTCGTTGAGCAGTTCGTCTCGCAGCCGGCCGTTGAAGCTTTCTACGAACGCATTCTGTGTCGGTTTGCCGGGCGCCGTATAGTGCCACTCGATGCGTTGATCCTGGCTCCAGCGCAGGATCGCCATGCTGGTCAGTTCAGTTCCGTTGTCACTGACCACAGTGTGTGGTCGGCCACGCTGGGCCATGAGCAGATCCAACTCCCGTGCCACCCGCAACCCGGAAAGCGACGTATCAGGGACTAGGTGACGTTGCCCCCGATCAGCCCTCGTTCATAACTGGACTCTGTTCTCCTTGTGGTCCGATCTGGACCGGGTTGCAAACTCGTTCGGGGTGAGGCCGCGCAGGCTCGTGTGCGGCCGGTGCT
>NZ_JAGIYY010000017.1 GCF_017813335.1 Tianweitania sediminis
CGCCTTGAACTCGCCGAAGTACTTCGTGATCGCTGCCGTCAACGACGTCTTGCCATGGTCAACGTGACCAATCGTGCCAATGTTCACATGCGGCTTGTTACGCTCGAATTTACCTTTGGCCATGTGACTTCTCCTAACTTTTCTTGCCCGCGCCGGGGCATCAATGGGTGATGGCGTAAGCGCGCGGGCTTTACGCGTATTTCTTCTGGATTTCCTGGGCGACCGCGGTCGGAACCGGCTCGTAGTGATCGAACTGCATCGTGTACTGGGCGCGGCCCTGAGACATCGAACGCAGGTTGTCGACATACTTGAACATGTTGGCCAGCGGGACCATCGCATTGACCACGACGGCAACGCCGCGGCTTTCCTGACCCTGGATCTGGCCGCGACGGCTGTTCAAATCGCCGATCACCGAACCGACGTAATCTTCCGGCGTCACGACCTCGACCTTCATGATCGGCTCGAGCAGCTGTGCACCGGCCTTCTTGGCGGCATCACGGAAGCAGGCACGGGACGCGATTTCGAAGGCGAGAACCGAGGAGTCGACGTCGTGGAATGCGCCGTCGATCAGGGTTGCCTTCACGCCCAGCATCGGGAAGCCCGCAACAGGACCCGAGGACAGAACGCTTTCGATGCCCTTCTGAACGCCGGGGATGTATTCCTTGGGAACGGAACCACCGACGATCTTGGATTCGAACACGAAATCTTCGCCGTCCGGGTTCGGCTCGAACACCAGCTTAACGCGGGCGAACTGGCCGGTCCCGCCGGTCTGCTTCTTGTGCGTGTAGTCTTCCTCGGTGCGGCGCGTGATGGTTTCGCGATACGCAACCTGCGGAGCACCAACGGTCGCTTCGACTTTGAACTCACGACGCATGCGGTCAACGAGAATGTCGAGATGGAGCTCGCCCATGCCGGCAATGATCGTCTGGCCGGATTCTTCATCCGTCTTGACGCGGAACGAAGGATCTTCAGCAGCCAAGCGGTTGAGCGCGAGGCCCATCTTTTCTTGGTCGCCCTTGGTCTTCGGCTCGATCGCGATCTGGATCACCGGCTCCGGGAATTCCATGCGCTCAAGGATCACCGGCTTCAGCGGGTCGCAAAGCGTGTCACCCGTGGTGGTTTCCTTCAGACCAGCCAAGGCAACGATGTCGCCGGCGAAGCCTTCTTCGATGTCTTCGCGGGAGTTCGAGTGCATCTGCAACATGCGGCCGATGCGCTCCTTCTTCCCCTTCACGGTGTTCTCCAAGGAAATACCCTTGGTGAGCTTGCCGGAATAGATGCGGCAGAAGGTGAGCGACCCAACGAACGGGTCGTTCATGATCTTGAACGCCAGCATCGAGAGCGGCTCGTTGTCGTCAGCGTGGCGCTCGATCTCGGCTTCCGTCTTCGCATCCACGCCCTTGATGGCAGGAACGTCGATCGGAGACGGCAGATACTCCACCACAGCATCAAGAAGCGGCTGCACGCCCTTGTTCTTGAAAGCGGAGCCGCAGAACATCGGGAAGAACTTCACGGCGATCGTGCCCTTGCGGATGAGCGCGCGGATCTGATCGTTGTCCGGGAGGTTACCCTCGAGGTAGTTGTTCATCGCCTCGTCGTCCATCTCGACGGCGGCTTCGATCAGCTTCTCGCGGTATTCCTCAGCGCGATCCTTCAGGTCGGCCGGAATTTCAACAATGTCCCAGGCAGCGCCAAGGCTTTCGTCGCGCCAAACGAGCGCATTCATCTCAACAAGGTCGACGACGCCCTTGAAGTCGCTTTCAGCGCCGATCGGCAGCTGCATCACAACAGCCTGCGCACCAAGACGCGAACCGATCATTTCCACCGAGCGGTAGAAGTCGGCGCCGATCTTGTCCATCTTGTTGCAGAAGATCATGCGCGGCACATGATACTTGTCAGCCTGGCGCCACACGGTTTCGGTCTGCGGCTCAACGCCAGCATTGGCATCAAGAAGCGCGATCGCACCGTCGAGAACGCGAAGCGAGCGCTCAACTTCGATGGTGAAGTCGACGTGGCCGGGGGTGTCGATGATGTTGAAGCGACGCATCTTGCCGTCGCGACCTTTCCAGAAGGTCGTCGTGGCAGCGGACGTGATCGTGATGCCGCGCTCCTGCTCCTGCTCCATCCAGTCCATGGTGGCGGCGCCGTCATGGACTTCGCCGATCTTGTGGGACTTGCCGGTGTAGTAAAGGACGCGTTCGGTGGTCGTCGTCTTGCCGGCATCAATGTGGGCCATGATGCCGAAGTTACGATAGTCTTCGATTTTATATTCGCGGGCCATGATCTGCCTCTCGCTCTTTCTAGCCGCCGCTTACCAGCGGTAGTGCGCGAATGCGCGGTTGGCTTCAGCCATCTTGTGGGTGTCTTCACGCTTCTTGACGGCAGTGCCGCGATTGTTCGCAGCATCCATCAGTTCGCCCGACAGACGATCGACCATGGTGGTCTCGTTGCGGTTGCGCGCAGCGGTGATCAGCCAGCGGATCGCCAGGGCCTGGCGGCGCTCAGGACGAACATCAACCGGCACCTGGTAGGTCGCACCACCGACACGACGCGAACGCACTTCAACATGCGGCGCAACGTTGTCGAGCGCCTGACGGAACACCGCAACCGGCTCCTGCTTCGTGCGGCTCTGCACCTGATCCAGCGCGGAATAAACGATCGTTTCAGCGACCGACTTCTTGCCGTGCAACATGATGGCGTTCATGAACTTCGTGACGACCAGATCACCGAACTTCGGATCCGGGTTGATCTCACGCTTTTCTGCACTGTGACGACGGGACATGGTTCTTGTCTCTCACTCGAAGGGTCGGCGCCTATGGCTGCCAGACCGGACCTCAGCTTACTTCGGACGCTTCGCGCCGTACTTCGAACGACGCTGCTTGCGGTTCTTAACACCCTGCGTGTCGAGCACGCCGCGGATGATGTGATAGCGCACACCCGGCAAGTCCTTTACGCGACCGCCGCGGATCATGACGACGGAGTGTTCCTGCAGGTTGTGACCTTCACCCGGAATGTAGCCAATGACTTCGAAGCCATTGGTCAAGCGGATCTTGGCAACCTTTCGCAGAGCCGAGTTCGGCTTCTTCGGGGTCGTCGTATAAACGCGTGTGCAGACGCCGCGCTTTTGCGGGTTGGCCTGCATGGCCGGGACCTTGTTGCGCTTGACCGGCGCAATGCGCGGCTTGCGGATCAACTGGTTTACGGTAGGCATTAACCGTCCTTTTATCTCATTCGGGCCCGTTTCCAGGCAGTCACGGGCGTCATCGACATACGCGTTTTCGGGCAACAACCGCTCTCGCGGTCTTGCCCGATCAAATGCAGAGGAAGCAGCTCACTGCTTCATGCGCCCCGGCAATGTCATTTCGCTCGTAGAAACGAACCCTGTTTGAGGACATTGTCCAGGACGCGTCGTCCCGAAGCCGAAGCCCTCACATCGGCTCAGTGGGGCGGCTTCTACCCCCAGACCCCGTTCCCGTCAACCCCAAAACCTTAACTTGTGCCCGGTTGGGTCCGTCGGAGAGCTCACGCGGACGTTCTCGAAAGATTCTTGCGGCGGCGTGGCCTTCGGAGCTTCTTTATATTAGTCAGCACGGCAACGGCGACGTCGCCGACAGCCCATGACGAAGGAAAGCGCCCCATGGAATCAGGCAACGACAACGAAGAACCATCGGTGATGATCATCGTCGGCCGCGCCTGGTTGGTCAAAGGAGGTGAGTCGACTCGCGTCCACGTACTCCTTGTCGCGCCCGACGATGATTCTGCCGTGCGCGCCGCGCTGGAAGCTCTGGCGCGCGAGGGTTACGTGGAAGCCGAACTCGACCAGATCGGCGAGATGGAGGGGATGCCTGACGAGGAGCCGCATGCCTCAGCCTACCAGGGCGCTATGGAAGGCGAGATCGCCATCGTCACCCTCGACTAGCAACCCTCCCGCCACGCACGAACGAAAAAGGCCGCTTCTCGCGAAGCGGCCTTTTCCTTGTCCTGCAGCTCTCCCGCTTATTCGGCGGGCGTGCCCGTCATGTCCGCCAGCATCGGCTCGGCCATTTCGGCACCCGTCGATTTGCGGCGCTCGTCGAGGATGAGCTCGTCGCGCGACGCAGCGATGCGCCGGATCTGGCTCATCTGACCGCCGGTACCGGCCGGGATGAGACGGCCAACGATGACGTTCTCCTTGAGACCCTGCAGCGTGTCCATCTTTCCGGCAACCGCCGCTTCCGTCAGGACGCGGGTGGTTTCCTGGAACGAAGCGGCCGAGATAAAGGACGGCGTTTGCAACGAAGCCTTGGTGATGCCGAGCAGAACCGGCATTCCCTTGGCAGGCGCCTTGCCTTCCTCGATCAGGCGATCGTTGATCTCGTCGAGTTCCACCTGGTCGACATGGTCGCCCGGAATGTAGGTCGTGTCGCCCTGTTCGGTGATCTCGACCTTCTGCAGCATCTGGCGAACAATCACCTCGATGTGCTTGTCGTTGATCAACACGCCCTGCAACCGGTACACTTCCTGAATCTCATTCACGAGATAGGAAGCCAGTGCCTCGACGCCCTTGATGGCAAGGATGTCATGCGGCGCCGGGTTGCCGTCCAGGATGTAGTCGCCCTTCTCGATGACGTCCCCGTCCTGGAGATGGAACGGCTTGCCCTTCGGAATGAGGTACTCGACCGGCTCGACGGTTTCGTCATGCGGCTCGATAACGATGCGGCGCTTGTTCTTGTAGTCGCGTCCGAAACGAACCGTACCGTCGATCTCGGCGATCACAGCATGGTCCTTCGGGCGACGCGCTTCGAACAACTCGGCAACGCGCGGCAGACCACCGGTAATGTCCTTGGTCTTCGCGGATTCCATTGGAATACGCGCAAGAACGTCACCCGGCTTCACCGTTGCACCTGGCTCCACCGACAGGATGGCTTCCACCGACAGCATGAAGCGTGCGTCACCGCCACGCGCCAGCTTGGCGATCTTGCCCTTCGAGTCGAAGATGGTGATCGCAGGCTTCAGGTCGGTGCCGCGCGGCGTCGAACGCCAGTCGATGACCTCACGCTTGGTGATGCCGGTCGACTCGTCGGCCGTTTCCTGAACCGAGATGCCATCCACCAGATCCTCGAACTCCACGCGGCCTTCGAGTTCCGTGAGGATCGGACGGGTGTACGGATCCCATTCGGCGATACGCTGACCACGACGAACGGTGTCGCCGTCATCGACGTAAAGACGCGAACCGTAGGTCAGGCGGTGAGTTGCCCGCTCCTTGTCCGCCTCATCGAGGATGAGAACGGCCATGTTGCGGCCCATGACAACCAGCTGGCCGTCCGAGTTGCGCACCACATTGCGGTTGCGGATCTGCACCTTGCCTTCATACGAAGCTTCCAGGAACGACTGGTCGACGACCTGCGCCGTGCCGCCCATGTGGAAGGTACGCATGGTGAGCTGGGTGCCCGGCTCGCCGATCGACTGCGCCGCAATGACGCCAACAGCTTCGCCCTGGTTGACGGGCGTCCCGCGGGCAAGATCGCGACCGTAGCAGACCGCACAAACACCAACCCGCACTTCGCAGGTGAGCGCCGAACGGATGCGCACCGACTGAATGCCAGCCTTCTCGATCTTCTCGACGTCGCGCTCGTCCATGAGCGTGCCGGCCTTCACCAGCACTTCGCCGGACAGCGGATGGTTCACGTCATCCAAAGCCGTGCGGCCGAGGATGCGCTGACCAAGCGACGCCACGACCTGACCGGCATCCACGATCGGCTGCATGGTGAGGCCCTTTTCGGTACCGCAGTCGATGGCGTTGACGATGCAATCCTGCGCCACGTCCACGAGACGACGTGTCAGGTAACCCGAGTTCGCGGTCTTCAAGGCGGTGTCTGCCAGGCCCTTGCGAGCGCCGTGCGTCGAGTTGAAATACTCGAGAACGGTGAGGCCTTCCTTGAAGTTCGAGATGATCGGCGTTTCGATGATCTCGCCCGAAGGCTTAGCCATCAAACCGCGCATGCCCGCCAGCTGACGCATCTGCGTCGGCGAACCACGCGCACCGGAATGGCTCATCATGTAGATCGAGTTCATCGGCTTTTGACGGCCGTCTTCGTTGAACTCAACCGCCTTGATGCGGCCCATCATCTCGTCGGCGACCTTTTCCGAGCACTTTGCCCAGGCGTCCACGACCTTGTTGTACTTCTCGCCCTGAGTGATCAGACCGTCGTTGTACTGCTGCTCGTATTCCTTCGCGAGCGCTTCCGTGTCCGACACCAGCTTGTGCTTGGTATCGGGGATCAGCATGTCGTCCTTGCCGAAGGAGATACCGGCCTTGCATGCATGGCTGAAGCCCAGCGCCATGATGCGATCGCAGAAGATCACCGTCTCCTTCTGACCGCAGTGACGATAGACCGTGTCGATCATCTTGGAGATGTTCTTCTTGGTCATCTCCTGGTTTGCTGTTTCGAACGGCACATTGTGGTTCTTCGGCAGCAACTCGGCAATGATCATGCGCCCAGGCGTCGTGTCATAGATCTTCGAAACGGGCTTGCCTTCGGCATCCACCGTCTTGAAGCGACCCTTGATCTTGGCGTGCAGCGTCACGGCCTTGGTTTCCAGCGCGTGCTGGAGTTCGCCCATGTCGGCAAACACCATGCCCTCGCCCGGCTCGTTCTGGTTCATGATCGACAGGTAATAAAGACCCAGAACCATGTCCTGCGACGGCACGATAACCGGCGCACCGGAAGCCGGATGCAGGATGTTGTTTGTCGACATCATGAGAACGCGCGCTTCCAGCTGGGCCTCGAGGCTCAGCGGAACGTGCACGGCCATCTGGTCGCCGTCGAAGTCTGCATTGAAGGCCGTGCAAACCAGCGGATGAAGCTGGATCGCCTTGCCTTCGATCAGGATCGGCTCGAACGCCTGGATGCCGAGACGGTGAAGCGTCGGCGCGCGGTTCAGGAGAACCGGATGCTCGCGGATCACCTCGTCGAGGATATCCCAGACTTCCGGCTTTTCCTTTTCGACCAGCTTCTTCGCCTGCTTGACCGTCGAGGAGTAACCCTTGGCGTCGAGACGGGCATAGATGAACGGCTTGAAGAGCT
Organism: Tianweitania sediminis; assembly: GCF_017813335.1. GTDB lineage: Bacteria > Pseudomonadota > Alphaproteobacteria > Rhizobiales > Rhizobiaceae > Tianweitania > Tianweitania sediminis. The sequence goes on from NZ_JAGIYY010000017.1 coordinate 7,068, forward strand.
CCAGCGCCATCTTCTTCGGCAGGCCGCACTGGTGCAGCTTGAGCTCCGGACCTGTCACGATCACCGAACGGCCGGAATAATCCACGCGCTTGCCGAGCAGGTTCTGGCGGAACCGGCCCTGCTTGCCCTTCAGCATGTCGGACAACGACTTCAGCGGACGCTTGTTGGCGCCGGTGATGACGCGGCCGCGGCGGCCGTTGTCGAACAGCGCATCCACCGCTTCCTGCAGCATGCGCTTTTCGTTGCGGATGATGATGCCCGGTGCGCGCAACTCGATCAGCCGCTTCAAGCGGTTGTTGCGGTTGATGACGCGCCGATAAAGATCGTTCAGGTCGGACGTCGCGAAGCGACCGCCATCCAGCGGAACCAGCGGACGCAGATCCGGCGGAATAACCGGGATGATCTTCATGATCATCCATTCCGGACGGTTGCCGGATTCCATGAAGTTCTCAACCACCTTGAGGCGCTTGAGATACTTCTTCTGCTTCAGCTCGGACGTCGTGGATGCGAGTTCGGTGCGCAGTTCGCCCGCGATCCGCTCAAGGTCCATGCCGGCCAGAAGCTCGTGAATGGCTTCGGCGCCGATCATGGCGGTGAACGAGTCTTCGCCATACTCATCGACGGCGATCATGTACTCTTCCTCGCTCAGGAGCTGATGCTCCTTCAGCGCGGTGAGGCCCGGTTCCGTGACGATATAGTTTTCGAAGTAAAGAACGCGCTCGATGTCTTTCAAGGTCATGTCGAGCAGCGTGCCGATGCGGCTCGGCAGCGACTTCAGAAACCAGATGTGAGCGACCGGTGCGGCCAGTTCGATATGGCCCATGCGCTCGCGACGAACGCGCGACAGCGTGACTTCGACGCCGCACTTTTCGCAGATGACGCCCTTGTACTTCATGCGCTTGTACTTGCCGCACAGGCACTCGTAGTCCTTGATCGGCCCGAAAATGCGCGCGCAGAAAAGACCGTCGCGTTCCGGCTTGAACGTACGGTAGTTGATCGTTTCCGGCTTCTTGATCTCGCCAAACGACCAGGAAAGGATCTTGTCCGGCGAGGCCAGCGAGATCCGGATGGAATCGAAGGTCTGTGCCGGCGTTTGAGGGTTGAAGAGATTCATGACCTCTTGGTTCATGCCGTTCTCCTTATCGGGGTCCGCGAACCCCTCTTCTTAAATCTCGCTCCGGACGCGCTCGCCCGGGCTGGCCGCCGTGGCCTGATCAGGCCACGGCACAGCGGATCAAATTCCGCCCTTGATGATCTGCGCACCGCAGACTGCGGCGCACTGGCCACTATTCCGCAGCATCCGGCAAACGAACCTGCTCGTCGCCCTTTGAGTTCTCGAGCTCGACGTTCAGGCCCAAGGAGCGCATTTCCTTCACGAGAACGTTGAAGCTCTCCGGAATGCCCGCCTCGAACGTGTCGTCGCCACGCACGATCGCCTCGTAGACCTTGGTGCGGCCGGCCACGTCGTCCGACTTCACCGTCAGCATCTCCTGCAGCGTGTAGGCGGCACCGTAAGCTTCAAGCGCCCAGACCTCCATCTCGCCAAAGCGCTGACCGCCGAACTGCGCCTTACCACCCAGCGGCTGCTGAGTGACGAGCGAGTAAGGTCCGATCGAACGCGCGTGGATCTTGTCGTCCACCAAGTGATGCAGCTTGAGCATATATATGTAGCCCATGGTCACTTTGCGATCGAACGGTTCACCCGTGCGGCCATCATAAAGCTGCGACTGACCCGACGAGTGCAGACCCGCCTGCTCGAGCATCTCGTTGATGTTCGGCTCGTTGGCTCCATCGAACACCGGAGTGGCAATGGAAACGCCGCGCTTCATCTGCTCGGCGAGGCGGATAACGCTCTCGTCGTCATAGTCACGTACCGGTTCGTTGCGGTCGTTGGACGGAATCAGCTCCTCGAGCGTCGAGCGAAGCGGCTTGATGTCGCCACCAGCCTTATAAGCTTCGATCAACTCGCCGATCTGGCGCCCCATGCCGGCACAAGCCCAACCCAGGTGCGTTTCCAGGATCTGACCCACGTTCATGCGCGACGGCACGCCGAGCGGATTGAGCACGATGTCGGCATGCGTCCCGTCTTCCAGGAACGGCATGTCTTCCACCGGCACGATCCGCGAAACCACGCCCTTGTTGCCGTGACGGCCGGCCATTTTGTCGCCCGGCTGCATCTTGCGCTTAACGGCAACGAAGACCTTGACCATCTTCATAACGCCGGGCGGCATTTCGTCGCCGCGCTGGACCTTCTCGACCTTGTTCATGAAGCGCTGCTCGAGGGCTTTCTTGGAGTCGTCGTACTGACCCCGGAGTGCCTCGAGTTCGCCCTGAACCCGCTCGTCCTCGACGGCAAACTGCCACCACTGCGAACGCGGATAGTCGGTCAGCGCTTCGCGGGTCAGCGAGCTGCCCTTCTTGAAGCCCTTGGGGCCGGCCACAGCTTCCTTGCCCGCCAGCATGTCAGCCAGGCGGCTGTACACGTTGCGGTCAAGGATCGCCTGCTCGTCGTCACGGTCCTTGGCGAGACGCTCGATTTCCTCGCGCTCGATTGCCATCGCGCGCTCGTCTTTCTCCACGCCATGGCGGTTGAAGACGCGCACTTCGACGACGGTACCAAAGGTCCCGGGCGGCATGCGCATGGAGGTGTCACGCACATCGGAAGCCTTTTCACCGAAGATGGCGCGCAGAAGCTTTTCTTCCGGCGTCATCGGGCTTTCACCCTTCGGGGTGATCTTGCCGACGAGAATGTCGCCCGGCTGCACTTCCGCACCGATGTAAACGATACCCGCTTCGTCCAGGTTCTTCAGCGCTTCTTCCGAAACGTTCGGAATGTCGCGCGTGATTTCCTCAGGTCCGAGCTTCGTATCGCGAGCCATGACCTCGAACTCCTCGATGTGGATCGAGGTGAACACGTCATCGGCCACGATCCGCTCGGAAAGCAGGATCGAGTCCTCGTAGTTGTAGCCATTCCACGGCATGAACGCGACGAGCACGTTGCGGCCGAGCGCCAGATCACCGAGGTCGGTCGACGGACCGTCAGCGATGATGTCGCCCTTCTGGATCCGGTCGCCCACCTTCACCAGCGGACGCTGGTTGATGCAGGTCGACTGGTTGGAGCGCTGAAACTTCATCAGCCGGTAGATGTCGACGCCCGACTTGCCGGCTTCGAGATCTTCCGTTGCGCGGATGACGATACGCGTCGCGTCCACCTGGTCGACGATGCCGGTGCGGCGGGCGCCGATTGCTGCGCCGGAGTCACGAGCAACGATCGGCTCCATGCCGGTGCCGACAAACGGCGCTTCGGCGCGCACCAGAGGCACGGCCTGACGCTGCATGTTGGAACCCATGAGAGCGCGGTTGGCGTCGTCGTTCTCAAGGAACGGGATCAGCGCGGCAGCGACCGACACCATCTGCTTCGGCGACACGTCCATGAGATCCACGTTTTCACGGGGCGTCATCAACACTTCACCGGAGTGACGGCAGATCACGAACTCGTCCACGAACGCACCGTTGTCGTCGAGCTCGGCGTTCGCCTGCGCAACGTAGTGCTTCGCTTCTTCCATGGCCGACAGGTAAACAACGTCATCCGAAACCCGGCCGTCGATGATGCGACGGTAGGGGCTCTCAATGAAGCCGTACTTGTTGACCCGCGCAAAGGTGGCGAGCGAGTTGATCAGACCGATGTTCGGGCCTTCCGGCGTTTCGATCGGGCAGATGCGGCCGTAGTGAGTGGGGTGAACGTCACGAACTTCGAAGCCCGCGCGCTCACGGGTCAAACCGCCAGGTCCCAGTGCCGACAAACGACGCTTGTGCGTGATTTCCGACAGCGGATTGGTTTGATCCATGAACTGCGACAGCTGCGAGGATCCGAAGAACTCGCGTACGGCGGCAGCCGCAGGCTTCGCATTGATCAGGTCCTGCGGCATAACCGTGTCGATCTCGATCGACGACATGCGCTCCTTGATGGCGCGCTCCATGCGAAGCAGACCGACGCGGTACTGGTTCTCCATGAGCTCGCCCACGGAACGTACGCGGCGGTTGCCGAGATTGTCGATGTCGTCGATCTCGCCCTTGCCATCACGCAGTTCCACCAGCGTCTTCACGACCGCAAGGATGTCCTCCTTGCGCAAAACGCGCACAGTGTCCTCGGCGTCGAGTTCCAAACGCATGTTCATCTTCACGCGGCCGACCGCCGAAAGGTCATAGCGCTCCGAATCGAAGAACAGCGAACGGAACATCGCTTCCGCCGTTTCGAGCGTTGGCGGCTCGCCGGGGCGCATCACACGGTAGATGTCGAACAAAGCGTCCTGACGGCTCTCGTTCTTATCGATGTTCAGCGTGTTGCGGATGTAGGCGCCGACATTGACGTGATCGATGTCGAGAACCTCAATTTCGTTGCCGCCGTTTTCCAGCAGAACCTTGAGCGTCTTCTCGTCGATCTCGTCACCAGCTTCGAGGAAAACTTCGCCCGTGGCGTAGTTGACGATGTCTTCGGCAAGGTAGTTGCCGATCAGATCGTCTTCCGTTGCCTTAAGGGCCTTGAGACCCTTTTCGGCAAGCTGACGCGCCTGACGAGCGGTGATCTTCTTACCAGCCTCGACAACGATCTCGCCCGTGTCGGCATCCACCATGTCGGTGACGGCCTTCATGCCACGGAACCGCTCGGCCGAATACGGGATGCGCCAATGGTCGCCCGCACGCTCGAAGATGATGCGGTTGTAGAAGGTCGACAGGATCTCTTCGCCGTCCATGCCAAGCGCCATCAGGAGCGACGTCGCGGGGATCTTGCGGCGGCGATCGATACGGGCGTGAACGATATCCTTGGAGTCGAACTCGATGTCGAGCCAGGAACCACGGTAAGGGATCACGCGGGCAGCAAACAAGAGCTTGCCCGACGAGTGCGACTTGCCCTTGTCGTGGTCAAAGAAGACGCCCGGCGAGCGGTGCATCTGCGAAACGATGACGCGTTCGGTGCCGTTGATGATGAATGTGCCGTTCGACGTCATGAGCGGCATGTCGCCCATGTAGACGTCTTGCTCCTTGATGTCCTTGACGGACTTGGAGCCGGTGTCCTCGTCAATATCGAACACGATCAGGCGTAGCGTCACCTTCAGCGGCGCAGCGAAGGTCAGGTCGCGCTGGCGGCACTCGTCGACGTCGAACTTCGGGTCCTCGAACTCGTACTTGACGAATTCGAGCATGGAAGCGCCGGAAAAGTCGGAGATCGGGAACACGGACCGGAACACGGCCTGGAGGCCTTCGTCCGGGCGACCGCCTTCCGGCTCCTGAACCATCAGGAACTGATCATAGGATGCCTTCTGAACCTCGATGAGGTTCGGCATCTCCGCAACTTCCGGAATCTTTCCGAAGAACTTGCGCACGCGCCTGCGACCATTGAAAGTCTGCGTCTGGGCCATCGTCGCTCCTTGCTGCCTTACTGGCTTACCTCGACCGGCATCGCTGCCGGTGTGCCGGATCGCTCCGGCCTATCAACTGCCGGATTGCTCCGGCCTTTCCTGAAACGGGTTGAAACCCATTTCCTAAAGGCCCCGCCCGGCCCTCAGGAAAAAGGTTTCCTTGTACTTCCCCCTGTCGCTACCGGCGGGCAGATCAACCACCCGCCGGACAGGCGACGAAACGCTTACTTCAGTTCGACCTTGGCGCCGGCGCCTTCGAGCTGTGCCTTGAGCTTGTCGGCATCAGCCTTGGAAACGGCTTCCTTGACGGTCTTCGGAGCGCCTTCAACCAGGTCCTTGGCTTCCTTAAGGCCCAGGCCCGTGATCGCACGGACTTCCTTAATCACGTTGATCTTCTGAGCGCCGGCATCCGTGAGGACGACGTCGAACTCGGTCTTTTCTTCAGCAGCTTCAGCCGGAGCAGCAGCGCCGCCAGCGGCAGCAACGGCAACCGGAGCAGCAGCGGAAACGCCCCACTTCTCTTCGAGCATCTTGGAGAGTTCAGCCGCCTCGAGGACGGTCAAGCTCGACAGGTCGTCTACGATCTTTGCGAGATGAGCCATTTTTCAATATCCTTGGTTTGGTTCGAAACGTGTTCTGTTGATTGCGAGGAACAGCCTCAGGCCGCCTCGTCCTTCCGGGCATAGGCGCCAAACACGCGGGCGAGGTTGCCCGCTGGTGCGTTGACGACTGCGGCGATACGAGTTGCAGGCGTCTGGATCATGCCAACGAGCTTCGCGCGAAGTTCATCGAGCGACGGCATGGTAGCCAGAGACTTCACTCCTTCCGCGTCAAGCGCGGTTGCACCCATAGCGCCGCCGAGAATGACAAGCTTGTCGTTCCCCTTGGCGAAATCGGATGCAATTTTCGGAGCCGCAACCGGATCGTCCGAGTAAGCGATCAGCGTCTGTCCCTTGAACAGCGCCCTCATCTTCTCGGAGTCCGTACCCTGAAGAGCGATAACGGCGAGACGGTTCTTCGCGACTTTGACGGTACCGCCAGCAGCGCGCATCTTCGTACGAAGATCGTTCATTTGCGCCACAGTCAGACCGGCATAGTGGGCCACGACCACCGAACCCGTGCTTTTGAACACGTCGTTCAGGCCCGTGACGAATTCGCGTTTTTCCGCTCTATCCACTGCCTATCTCCAGTTGGCATTCCACTCCTCGCGAAGCAGTCTGCCGGTTGCCTTTTGCCGCCGGGTCATCTTGCGATCACCCGAACGACGTTCGAGGATCCTGTCCCCTTTCGCCATGCCGTTCTTGCGAAGCGACACGCAGACAAAAGGCACCCACGGTTCGAACCGAACCCTTCGATGCGAAAACGCATCGGGAGAATTCGACCCTCACCCGTCTCATGCAGGCCATGCAATTAAGGTCTCGGCGAACCGACACCGCCCACAATCTCGGACAGGACTGCAAACCATTTCTGGCCTGCGATCCAGGCGCCGGGGCGCCTGGAATTCTTTACGACCAGCCGGTTAGAGGCCGATCTTCGAGCTTCATTTAAGAAGCAGGCGTGAGGCTCGCCACTTCGACCTTCAAGCCGGGGCCCATGGTCGACGACACGGCGATGCGCTTGAGGTAAACGCCCTTTGCGCCGGTCGGCTTGGCCTTCACCACGGCGTCCGCGAAAGCACGGATGTTCTCGACCAAGGCGGTCGATTCAAACGATGCCTTGCCGACGCCTGCGTGGATGATGCCGGCCTTCTCGACGCGGAACTCCACGGCCCCGCCCTTGGACGCCTTCACAGCGCCGGCGACATCCGTGGTCACGGTGCCGACCTTCGGGTTCGGCATCATGCCACGCGGGCCGAGCACCTTACCGAGACGACCAACGAGCGGCATCATGTCCGGGGTGGCAATGCAGCGGTCGAAATCGATTTCGCCCTTCTGCACAGTTTCCACGAGATCTTCCGCACCCACGATGTCGGCGCCAGCAGCGCGCGCTTCATCGGCCTTGTCGCCACGAGCGAACACGGCGACGCGAACGGTGCGGCCGGTGCCATTCGGCAGGTTGACCACGCCGCGGACCATCTGGTCAGCATGACGCGGATCAACGCCGAGGTTCATGGCGATCTCGATCGTCTCGTCGAACTTGGCGGTGGCGCGCTCCTTGAGCAGCTTCACGGCTTCAGCGAGATCGTAGTTCTTGTCCACGTCAACGCCCTTGCGAGCGAGCGTGATGCGCTTTCCAGCTTTCTTCGCCATGATCTCAGCCCACCACTTCCAGGCCCATGGAACGGGCGGAGCCCTCAACCATGCGCATCGCTGCAGCGACGTCGTTTGCGTTCAGATCCTTGAGCTTCGCTTCCGCGATCTCGCGAACCTGGTCACGCGTGACTTTGCCGGCCGTGCCGCCCTTGCCTGGGAGCTTGGAACCGGACTCGATCTTGGCAGCCTTCTTCAGGAAGTAGCTCACCGGCGGCGTCTTCATCACGAAGGTGAAAGACTTGTCTTGGTAATAGGTGATCACGACGGGAACGGGCGAACCCTTTTCCATCTCCTGGGTCTGCGCGTTGAACGCCTTGCAGAACTCCATGATGTTAATGCCACGCTGACCAAGAGCCGGGCCGATCGGAGGCGACGGGGTTGCCGACGCTGCCTTGACCTGGAGCTTGAGCTGGCCTGCAATCTTTTTAGCCATTTACTCTGCCCTTTGTTGTGCCGGACGCGATGCCGACGGTTACAGTCTGGTGGTGCGGTCCGCATGGCCGGCTAAAGCCAGGCGCCCTCCCACCAAAGGCATGGAAGAAAACCCTCCATGCCTGCGGGCCGAAGCCCGCGCTACGATCAGACCTTCTCGACCTGACCGAATTCCAGATCCACCGGCACGGCGCGGCCGAAGATCGACACTTCAACCTTGAGGCGCGCCCGCTCTTCGTCCACTTCCTGGACAAAGCCGTTGAACGAAGCGAATGGCCCATCGGAAACGCGGACCTGTTCGCCGAACTCGAAGGTCACAGATGGCTTTGGCCGCTCAACGCCTTCCTGCACCTGGTGCATGATGCGGTCAGCTTCTTTATCGGTGATCGGCACCGGCTTGGAGTCGCCAAGAAAGCCCGTGACCTTGGGCGTATTCTTGATCAGCGAAAACACGGCATCCGACAGGTTGGCACGCACCAGCACATAGCCCGGGAAGAACTTGCGCTCGGCGTCAACCTTGCGGCCGCGACGAACTTCCGTGACCTTCTCGGTCGGAACCACGATCTGCTCGATCTGGTCGGACAGGCCTTTTTGCTTGGCCTTGTTCTCAATGTCTTCCGCGACCTTCTTTTCGAAGTTCGAATAAGCGTGGACGATATACCACCGTGCGGTCATCCCAGATGCTCCCTTTAGTGGCTTACAGTCCGAGGCCGAGGATCAGTTCGATCGCATAGCCCAGCGCGAGGTCGGCTACGAAAAAGAACACGCAGGCGATGAACGCGAAAACAAGAACCATCAAGGTGGAGATCATTGTTTCGCGACGGGAAGGCCACGCAACCTTTGCCGTCTCCTGCCGCACCTGCTGCAGGAATGTAAAAGGATTGGTCGTCCTGGATGCCATCTGCCGCTCGTTTTCATGGGCGCCCGAGGGAACCCGTTTGCCGCACGCCTGTTATCGCGTGCTTGATGATGTCAACGCCCTCGCCCCGCTCGCGGCGCAAGAGAATCGCTGAAGCGAGTGCTCCATGCAATTCAGGCGCGTTGAACCCGTTCCCGAGCCCCACGCGCCGCGTAACAGTCGATATAAAACCGATTCCGCTTCCGCGCAAGACCGGGAGTATGCATTTTGGTGGGCTGAGGAACATGGCAGGGGCAGCAGGGCTCGAACCTGCGACCTGCGGTTTTGGAGACCGCCGCTCTACCAACTGAGCTATACCCCTAGGTCGCTTGTGCGCACGCTTCCTAAGAGGACATGGCCCTTCTGTAAAGAGTGAACACGCGCGATGTTCAGCTTACCCGGCGGAATAGATCGGGATAATCCAAGACAAACCCGTCGCGATCCACGGCGATATCGCGCTTGAAGTCGCTGTCCAGCGATTCGAACCGGTACAGCGCATCCTTGTTAAGGCAGGTGTAGCGCTGCGGTCCGCAGTGCACCGTCAGGTCCGGCATGGTGATGTAGGCCACCTGTATGTCCGCGCTTTCGCCCTCGGCAAGGTTCAAGCGCCGGATCGCGAACGTATTGGTGAGCGGCGTCGCCGAGATGTCGGGGGCGATCGCGTAGTTCAGTTCCGGCATCGGCGTGCCTTCCCGGGTCCACTTGCCCTCCGCGTCGACGCTCAGGAGCAAGGATGTTTCTGCGCCGAGCAGAGCAACGCTTACCGACAGAGTTCGCCATGCACCGTCGAAGCGGATGCCATAGCGCGCGGCGAAGCCCCCTTCTTGCGGTGCCACGATCACGCCTTCTGCCAGAAACTCCGTTCCGTCCGCACGAATGGCACAGGCTTCCAGGCCCGTGCCGTCTGCACTTTGCCACTTCAGCAATCTTACGCCGGCCGCATCGATCATGGGAACTCCTGCCTTGAAAACAAAAAGGGCGACCCGTAGGCCGCCCCTTTTAGCATGATGTTCTGCCGATTACTCGGTGATGGAGATGACGACGCCAGCGCCGACGGTGCGGCCGCCTTCGCGGATCGCGAAGCGCAGCTTTTCTTCCATCGCAACCGGAACGATCAGTTCCACGTCAACCGTCACATTG
>NZ_JAGIYY010000018.1 GCF_017813335.1 Tianweitania sediminis
CAGTTCCCTATCCTTCGCCTCCTGGCGCGCGTCGGCAGCCGCGCTCGCCCCCGCCGCATTGGCAAGACGCGGTACGTACCCGGCCTGGCGGATCGCGGCTTCGACCGCAGCGGCCGGAACAGGTCCCGCAGACTGAACGGTTGCGCCCTCGGTTGCGAGATTGACGGAAGCCTTCAGGACTCCAGGAACGGCTGCAATGGCCAGCTCGACCCGCCGGACGCACGAGGCGCAGGTCATTCCCTCTATCTCGATGACCATTGTTTCGGTGGCGACCTCGTACCCCGCGCCGTTGATCGCGGCGATCACCGCGTCGGCGGCAGGGATTCCTTCGAACACGACCTCCGCCGTCTCTGTCGCAAGATTAACCGATGCCGACTTCACGCCCCGCACTTTGACGATGGCGATCTCGACGCGGCGCACGCAGGACGCGCAAGTCATACCTTCGATTTGGAAGCTCTGTTTTGTCAGGGCGGGATCAGGTTTTTGGCGGGCGTTCATGGTCGATTCCTCTTGTTCGATTGGTGCTTGAACAGAGGTCTAAGGGTTCCAGCGTTGGGAAGGTCAATAACGAATTTGCGAAATCTGGCAATCGGATGCACAGGGTTTGGACGCCCGTCGCCGGAGGTCTCCTTGCCGCGGTGATGGCGGTTCTTTGCGTACGCATTGGCCTCGATCAGGTCGTGATCGGCGTCGGCATCACCCTCGGCGCGCAGGGATTGACAGCACTGCTGCACCACTTTCTGCTGGCACGGACACACCCGCGCCTTCCCGCGCCGGACATCGTTCCTGTTTCCTTCTTCGCTGACCTGCCGATCCTGGGTCCCGGGCTGTTCCGGCATCATGCGCTGGTTTACCTCGCAGATGCTCTCGTCGTGGCAATGTGGCTGATCTATCGACATTTTATCTTCGGTCTGCAGCTGGCCGCGGCGGACGAGAAGCCGGATGCGCTGGACGCGGCGGGTGTGGCCGTGGTCCGCGTTCGGTCAGTGGCTGTAGGGGCCGCGGGTGCGATCGCAGGGGTCGGGGTAGCCTATCTCCGGGATTGCCGCCGGCGTATTCGTGCCATTCATGACCAACGGCGCGGGCTTTCTGGGGATTGTCCTGGCGATGCTGTCCCGGGGTCGTCCTGCCCTCGTCCTGTGTGGGGCCCTGGTCTTCGGAACCTGTCTGTCGATTTCCACAGCGCTGCAAGTCATCGGCATCCGGGTTCCAACGGAGTTCGTCCAGATGCTGCCTTTTGCGGCAGTGGTGCTGTTGTTGGTAATGCTGGGCCGCCGTTCGGCGCTGCCGTCGGCTCTTGGCGTGGCGTCTGTTCGCGGGGCGCGCGACACCTGAGATGGACAGGGAAGGCTTCCACTGAAGTCCGAAGAAAATTTCGCTTGACCTTCCACTTGCAGGAACCGCTAGGGTCAGGGCAACTGGCGAAGGATCCTGAACATGACGGTCCGACACGAAGCTGTTCAGTAACCGATGACGTCGCCTGAGCCGCGCCCCAGAATCTGTCTTGCCACGGCCGGCGGGCCGCACCCGTGGATCCTTGCCCGGAGCCTCGCGGAGACGTTCGAGATCACCATCGTCAGGGAGGCCCCGGAATCCACGCGGGCGTTCCTGCGCCGCCGCGCCCGTATGTCAGGGTGGCTGTCCACCGCCGGGCAGTTCATGACCATGGTCGTGATCAGGTTCGGCAAGCGCCTGTTCCGGAAGCGTGTCGAACGCCATCTCGCCGAGGCCGGGGCTTCAGCCGATTTCCCGCAGGAACTGCGGCTGGTAGACGTTCCGTCGGTGAACTCCGATGCCTTCCTGGATGCCGTACGGACCATTCAACCCGACGCAGTCCTGCTCGTCGGCTGCCGCATGCTGAAGCCCAGGTACCTCGAGCGCCTCGAAGCGCCTGTCTTGAACTATCATGCGGGCATCACTCCGGCCTACCGCGGCATGAACGGCGGATACTGGGCGCGCCTGAACGGCGACGTGCAGAACTACGGATCCACGGTGCATCTGGTGGATCCCGGAGTAGATACGGGCCGCGTCGTGCGGCATCAGCGGCTCGCACCCAGAGCCGACGACACGATCATGACCGATGCCTACCGGATCGCGGCCGCTTCCAGCACCGCCTGCAGGGAGGCCCTGGAGATCGTGCTGGAGGGCGGCCCCCTCCCAGCGGTTCCGGCGCCCGAGCGATCGCGGCAATGGTTTCACCCGCCGATCTGGACCTATCTTTGGCACGGCGTCACCCGGAGGGTCTGGTGAGCGGACGGGGAGCGGTCTTTCTCCGGCGCGCGAGAGCTGTCCTTGGCAGCACGATGCTTGCGGCAGCGGTATTCCTCCTTGCCGGAGCCGCCGACGGAGCCCGGCTTCGGAAGGACGGCATGCGCCAGATGGCCGAGGCTGCGAAGACCATAGACAGCATCTTCAACGAGCGTGTGCCGTTCGACGGCGGGGCGATCCGGCGGGCTGCGGACGTGTTAGCGGCACATTCGGGCGCCGCGATGGCCACGGCTTTCGAACGCCCGGACGGTAGCAGCACCGTAGACTGGGAGGAACTGGCACGGGACCGCACGCGCTTTGATGCGCTGGCTTCCGAACTGAACGAACTTGCGCGGCTTTTCGGCGAGGCCGTCGCCGACGCGGAATCCCTGACCCCCGATCTGCGCATGCGTCCGCAGGACGGCGCCCCTGGCGGCTCACTGCTGGGCGCCCGCAGGTCCCAGGTCCCTGCCGGAAACCAGCCTGCCGAACATCTCTTTCACATGATGCTGGAGACCTGTACTCGGTGCCATGCCGCATTCCGGCGCGCCGGATAGATTGCGCTCGCCCGGAGGAACATGCGCGCGGAAAAGGTCGTGATGCAGGGCTCGGTGACGCGCCTAGGCCTACTCAAGCATCATCGGCAGACCCTTTCGAAGATGCCGACGAGTTCGCGGAACTTTTGCCGCTGCGCCTCCGGATCGTTTGAGGTGATGGCTTCCTCCACGCACTCGTCCGCATGATCCTGCAGGATCAGGATCTCGACTTGGGCGAGAGCCGAACGGACAGCCAGGGTCTGGTTGAGGATGTCAACGCAGTAGCGGTCTTCCTCGACCATCCGGATGACGCCCCGGACCTGGCCTTCCAGCCGCGCCAGGCGTTGGAGGGCTGCTTGCTTGCGATCTTTCATGGGCTCGCTGCTCTTTTCGCTCGTCCATCAACGGCGGGCGATCGCGAAGGTTTCTGGAACATCTGAAGCTTCGATCCGTTTGGCCCTCCAATACCCCCCGGAGGGTATGTCGAGCCTGATCCAGCATCGGCCCCCAGCGGCCGGAAGGGAGGCATTTATGCGAACTCGATCAGGGCCTGAAGGTAGGTTACCGGGGCTTCCATTCGTGCAGGGAGAACTGACCTTGGAAGTCTTCGCCCGAAGCCGCGGGACAGGAGCTGCCGCTTGCGGGTCGCTGGGGCCCGGTCAGACCGGGATTCATCTTAACTTGCTTTTCGCCGCCGCTCTCGCGGCAATCCACCTGTTCATCGGCAAGCTTCACCTGCTTGACGTGGTGCCGCGGAACCGAGAACGCGCAGTAACCGGGCAGTGGCCAGAAGACTGCTTCCCAGAAGGAGAACTAACATGCATCACATGAACCCTGAAATTAAGAGCTGCGTAGATGAATGCCTGAGCTGCTACGCAATGTGCCTCTCGACGGCGATGGGACACTGCCTGGAGATGGGCGGCGAGCACGCCGAGAAGAAGCACTTTACGCTGATGATGGCCTGCGCCGAAATATGCAGGACGTCCGCTCACTTCATGCTCATCGGGTCGCCGCACCATAAGCACACTTGCGGCGAGTGCGCGGAAATTTGCATGCAGTGCGCTGACGACTGCGAGCGGCTCGGCGACATGCAGGAATGTGCGGCCGCCTGCCGTCGCTGTGCTGAATCCTGCCGCAGCATGGCGGCTTAACTAGGAAGCGCTGCCCGTCGCTCTGCGTCGGGCAGCCATCCGGAACAAGTGGAGGAAAAGGATTTAACTCGATCCAAAGCCACTAGCCACACTGCTCACGCCGGCTGCCTGCGCGCAGGAACAGCACAGCAAGGCCAGCAGGACGCCGCACCGGACCGGGCGAGCCAGCGAGTTCGGAGAAGTACAGGGAGCCGTCGCAAGTATGCACGAGCAGATGCCGGACGAGGCCTCCGGCGCAGCAACAGGGCCTGGTAGACCCGTCCAGGCATGTTCTAGCCGCGGGCAGGACGAGGCTACCCGCAAGCGGGCGGAGTTCTTCGCCAATGCCCAGCGCGGCCAGATCGCTGAACTCTGCAACTGACTGGAGAAACACAGGAGCTTTCCAGGCTGCTCCTAGGAACACCGGTTCCACATGGATGGATTGCCTCTTGACCTTCCACCAGGTGGAAGCCTTAGAGGTTGTGCATCCACGGGAGCTCGGCCATGAAGCACGGTCACGGGAAACACGACGGCCACGGGCATGCGCCGGTCGTACACCGCCACGCGGCACCGGGCGCCGAGGCCGGCGTTACCCGCGACCCGGTCTGCGGGATGACCGTCGATCCCGAGGCAGGAAAGCCGACTGCCGACTATGGTGGCGACACCTACCATTTTTGCAGCGCCTCCTGCCGCGGCAAGTTCATCCTGGATCCAGAGAGCTATCTCGAAGCGACCGACCCCGTCTGTGAAATGAAGGTGGATCGTGCAACGGCGAGGCACTTCAGCCGGCCCGGGGCCAGCGGCTTCTATTTCTGCTCTGCTGACTGCCAGCGGAAGTTCGACGAAAAGCCCGACGGGTTTCTCGGCGCCCGTCCGGCTGTCGAAGTGGCGGCCGCAGGCACCCAGTACACCTGCCCGATGCACCCGGAGATCATCCGCGACAAGCCGGGCTCCTGCCCGATCTGCGGCATGGCGCTCGAGCCCATGGGCGTGCCCACCGCAGACGAGGGGTCGAATCCGGAACTGGTCGATTTCACACGCCGGCTGTGGGTCAGCGCCGTCCTTTCCATCCCGCTCCTCGTCCTCACAATGGGCCCGATGTTCGGCTTGGCGGCACGCAGCTGGATCGGGGAGAGGACCGCGGTCTGGATCGAACTCGTCCTGGCGACTCCGGTGGTGCTCTGGGCGGCCATACCGTTCTTCCGCCGGGGCTACGAATCCTTCGTAAACCGCAGCCCCAACATGTGGACGCTGATTTCGATCGGCGTCGGCGCGGCTTTTGCGTACAGCGTCGTCGCCACTGCGTTTCCTGGCATCTTTCCCCATCAGTTCCGTGGCCATGGCGGCTCGGTTCCGGTCTATTTCGAGGCGGCCGCCGTCATCGTCGCGCTCGTCTTCCTCGGCCAGGTGCTGGAGCTGAGGGCGCGAGAAAGGACGGGCTCCGCGATCCGCGCCCTGCTCGACCTCGCACCGAAAACGGCAAGGCGGCTTCAGGAGGATGGGTCGGAAGCCGACGTGCCGCTGGAGGACGTGTATTCCGGCGACAGGCTGCGCGTCCGGCCAGGCGATAGCGTGCCCGTGGACGGGATAGTCCTAGAAGGCCGTTCGTCAGTGGACGAATCCATGATCACGGGCGAACCCGTCCCCGTCGAGAAGACTGAGGGAGACGTACTGACGGGAGGCACGCTCAACAAGAACGGCTCGCTGGTGATGCGCGCCGATAAGGTTGGCAAGGACACGATGCTGTCGCAGATCGTGGAGATGGTCGCCAAGGCGCAGCGTTCGCGGGCCCCGATCCAGGGGCTTGCGGACCGTGTCTCCTTCTACTTCGTTCCAACCGTCGTGCTCGTGGCGATCCTCGCATTTGTCGCCTGGGCGATCTTCGGGCCGGCTCCGAGCATGGTCTTTGCCATCGTCTCCGCCGTCTCAGTCCTGATAATCGCCTGTCCCTGCGCTCTGGGCCTCGCGACGCCCATGTCGATCATGACGGCGACCGGTCGGGGCGCGCAAGCGGGCGTACTCATCAAGGACGCGGAGGCTTTGGAGCGCTTCGCCCGCGTCGACACCCTGATCGTAGACAAGACCGGGACGCTGACGGAAGGCAAGCCGCAGCTGACGGACGTCGTAGCGGCGCAAGGATTCGGCGAGGACGAGCTGCTCGGGCTGGCTGCGAGCCTGGAGCGGGGATCGGAGCACCCGCTCGCCGAGGCGATCGTAGACGGGGCGCGGGAGAGGGGAGCTTCGCTTTCCGTCGCCACCGATTTCGAAGCCGTGACGGGCAAGGGCGTTTCCGGCAAGGTCTCTGGCCGCTCGGTCGCACTGGGCAACCCTGCGATGATGGAGGGCCACGGGATCATCGTCGGAACCTTGAAGGCGCGCGCTGACGAACTCCGCTCGGAGGGCAAGACGGCAATGTTCGTCGCAGCTGACGGAAAGCTCGCCGGAATCGTTGCGGTCTCCGACCCCATCAAGGCGACCACTGCCGATGCGATCCGCACCCTTCGCCAAAGCGGGCTGAAGATCATCATGGCGACAGGTGACAACGAGCGTACGGCGAAAGCCGTCGCGGCCAAGCTCGGCATCGACGAAGTCCGCGCTGACATGATGCCCGAGAGAAAGAAGGCGCTCATTGACGAGCTGCGGGCGAGGGGAGCGAGCGTGGCCATGGCGGGAGACGGAGTGAACGACGCACCTGCGCTCGCGGCTGCCGACGTCGGCATCGCGATGGGAACCGGGGCCGATGTGGCGGTCGAAAGCGCGGGCATCACGCTAGTCAAGGGCGACCTCACCGGGATCGTCAGGGCGCGCACGCTGGCTCAGGCGACGATCCGGAACATCAAGCAGAACCTGTTCTTCGCGTTCGTCTACAACGCGCTGGGCGTGCCAGTCGCGGCGGGCATTCTCTACCCGGTCTTTGGCGTGCTGCTTTCGCCCATGTTGGCTGCAGCGGCGATGAGCCTGTCCTCGGTGTCTGTAATTGGCAACGCGCTAAGGCTCAGGGGCCTGTCCCTCAGATGAAGCAGAAGCACCCTGTTGCGGAGGCGCGCTTCTATTCCGAGCTGCCCGGCGGAGGAGTGGCGTCGACTTATCTCGTCGGCTTCGCCTTCGGCTGCAATCCGTTCATCGGCACGATCCTGACGGGCCGGTACGACCTCGGCGATCGTCTCTGACGGAGTGCCCCCCCCTGCCCGTTTATTTGCTGGGCCTCGGCCATTCCAGCCTCACGGCCGGATCGACCGGGTGCTGCGGATCCTTGCCGGGGGATCATGGTGCTGATGGGCCTCGCCATGATCACCGGGCAGCTTTCGGCGTTTTCGTAAGGCTGCGGAAGAGTTTGTCCGTCCTGGCCCGGATAGGGTCACGGTGGAAGGGCAAGGAAGGCCGATGAAAAAGCACTCGAAGGGCAGGCGGAACCTCCTGATTGTCGCCGCCGGAACAGCGGCGATGGCTTCCGGCTTGGCGACGCTTCTCGTGCTGTCCCGCCTTCCGGGCTCGGCAGCGGGAGCGTTGCTTCGTCCCGGCGACAGGAGTGTCGTGTCGCTTGGAAACGAAATCTACGCTGAGCATTGTGCATCCTGTCATGGCAGGAGCCTCGAAGGACATCCCACGTGGCAGGTGCGGGACGCGCAAGGATACCTGCCGGCCCCGCCGCACGACGAGACGGGGCATACCTGGCATCATCCGGACAAGCTCCTCTTCGACATCACGAAGCTCGGCGTGGCGGAGGCGGCAAAGCTTGAGCGATACCAGACCAGGATGCCTGCCTTCGAAGGTATCCTTACGGACGAGGAGATTATCGCCGCGCTTTCGTTCATTAAGGCGCAATGGCCGGAGCGGATTCGCGAGCGCCACGACGAGATGAATCGTCACCTCCAGAAGCGCCAGGGTGCCGGAGAGTAACTGCTATACAGGCTTTGCCCCTTGTATTTCCACCTGCTGGAAGCAGCACGATGCCCGCGAGGGAAGCGCCGCCGGCAATGCACATCAGGTGACCTGCTGCGGATACCAGGACAGAACACTGGAGCCACATGCGAATGCACGAAAGGAAGAAACAATGACGAAGCGAAACAGGTCCGGTGTAACAATCCTGGTCGGGGCATTGGCGCTCTCCGCCGCGGTCGCGGCCGGCGTGGTCGCGCGGGCAGATACCATTCCAGTCTCGCAGCTCAGGCAACAGACCCATATCCACGGACTCGCGGTAGATCATCAGAATGCGGAAAATCTCCTGATCGCCACCCATCACGGCCTCTTCCGCGCGGGCCCCGGCGGCGAGGCGGAGCGCATCTCGGTCGTGCAGGATTTCATGGGCTTCACGCCGCATCCTTCGGATCCGAACACGCTGTTCGCCAGCGGCCATAGGGCCAATGGAGGGAACCTCGGCTTTATCGCCTCGACCGACGGTGGCGTGAACTGGGAACAGGTTTCGTCCGGCGAGGGCGGTCCGGTCGATTTCCACCAGATGACCGTGAGCCCGGCAAATCCGACAGTGGTCTACGGCGCGTTCGGTGGCCTGCAAGTCAGCCGCGACGGCGGCAGAACGTGGTCCGTCTCAGGACCGCTGCCAGAGCGGCTGATCGACCTCGCAGCCTCCGCCCTTGATGCCGACACGCTTTACGCCGCGACCGAAGCCGGGCTGCTGGTCAGCAAGGATGCAGGAGGGACATGGGACGTATCGGTCGAAACTTCTCCCGTCAGCCTGGTAGAGGTCACGCCCGAGGGAACGCTCTACGCCTTTGTGCTCGGGAAGGGGCTTGTGCGTTCAGCCGAGGAGCAACTGCAACTCGCTTCCTTCGGGGCCGACTGGGGAGACCGGATCCTCCTGCATCTGGCCGTCGATCCGGCGGACGACGAACGGTTGTTCGTCGCGTCGCATGAAGGCGAAATCCTCGCCAGCACCGACGCCGGAGCCACCTGGAGCGGATTAGGTCGCTGATGAGCCGCTGGCGCTGCCACTCGCTGGATACCAATCGGTAGCGCCTGCAAGGCGAGTTAGGCGGGCAAACGGCCGGCGCTCAGTCCAGGCACCCGACCGGCGGCTTGTCCGACGGCTTCGCCGCACGAGACGTCATTCGGATCTGCCGCAAAAACCCTGTACGACAACTACTTCGAAGCTCTGCTCGAAGCGGTGAAGAGGTGGCGGACAAGTTGCGGTCGCGACCTGGCCTTCGTACGACCGCGCGGCGCTGGTGGAGAGGCCCCCTCAGTGGGTCGCCCGATGCTTGCGATCAACGCCCTTGAGCAACGGCGAACAGAACGAGCAGAAAGGTCCCCCAACCTGCTCAAGGGAGCATGCGGGATGCTCCGCAGCTTCAGGGCTTCAGAGGGCAGTATCAACTTGAAAGATACCTAACAGTGCGCCGAGGACCTGCTTTCGCTTGTCTCCCCCTATCGAGCGCAGGCTTGACGCTGCCCGCGCGCCTCCGCGCGCTGGACCGAAATTTGCGTGAAACAGATCGTTACCAGGGGCCTTAGGAAACGGGCGCCGGCCGCCACCGCCACCGCGGCTAACCTTCTGATCACCTTTTGGCTCCAAGCTCGGCGGGGGAGCTCGCCAAGTGCTTGCTTTCCCCAATTCAGACATGTCCACGAACCGCCCACAGGAACGGAAATATGATCAACCGACGCTCGTTCATCGCGTGCATAGCCCTGGCGATCCCCGCCGTACCGCGCCTGGCCGCCGCCCACCCGTCGGGGCCGTTCGAGTTGGATCGGGCGTACATGCCGCAAGAGGTTGCTTTCACATTCGGTTATGCGGCGGGGGCCATCGTCGTCGACACCGCGGCGAGGTTCCTTTATCTCGTGGAGGAGGAGGGCAGGGCCAGGCGCTACGGGATAGGCGTCGGCCGTGCGGGGCTGGCCTGGAGCGGCACGGCCGAGGTCGGCCGGAAAGCCAAGTGGCCGAGCTGGACCCCAACTCCGAACATGATCCGCCGTGAACCCAGGAAGTACGCGAAATTCGCCGATGGTGTCCCGGGCGGACCGTCAAATCCGCTCGGCTCGCGTGCTCTCTACCTTTATCGCAACGGGCGCGACACCTATTTTCGAATCCACGGGACCACGGAGCCTTGGACCATCGGCAAGGCGGTGTCCAACGGTTGCATCCGGCTTATCAACGAGCACGTGGAGGACCTCTACGAGCGCGTGGCAGTCGGCGCCACGGTCATCGTGCTGCAAACCAAGGCACCCTCGGCCGGGCGCGGAGCCCACGGGAGCAGCTAGGCGCGCGCAGAGCATCCAGGCCGGTCATTTGCATGCGGGCGTCAACCGGACGTTAACGCCCGCATGCCTCGCCCTGCGATCCTTCGGCAAGAATATCTCTCGGTCCAGTTCCTCGCGCGCCTTCGCTGGCGCGGGGACGATCGGGTGCACGTTCCAGTGCAGAAGGTGCTCCACTGGCTGGCTGTGGTCTGTGCGCCGCTCGGTCCCGGCTTGAGGGGCGATCGCCCGCACACACACGCCGAAGCCGCGGCCGGAGCCATCCTCCATCTACAGACATGCTGCTGCATTAGGTGCATGCCTGGAGCGGGAGGGCGATCTTGTGGCTCGTAGCGGAACGCGTGCTCCTCCGGCTCCACAACATTCGCCGCAGTTGCCGTCCAGTCTGCCAAGATGGAGCTTGACCGCCAGCGGGATCAGTCATTCGGCGCTGTATGCGGTCTGCTCGCGCTTTCGGCCGCGGGCACGCTGGAGATGTATGTCAGCGACTGGTTCGGGCTGGTCCACCGACTGCTGACGAAGCTGCTTCTCGCCCTCGTGGCCGCCCCTTTCGGCGCCGCCTCGTCGCATCTTCTCGCCGGCAGTAGCCAGCGGTTCAGGCGATGATACCGTGGTGGCGGTCCCGAAGAGACGGGCAGCAGTCAGAAGGTCACTACCACTCTCGGCTGGCGTTCCTCGCTCACGGCCACCCAGCAGTCCCTAGAGGCAGTCATTCGGGACTATAGAAATCGCTCTTGAGCTTTCCCCGACTGGAAGGTTTATCCTCCGGCGAGAATCAATGGAGGTCGCAATGAACATCGGCGCCGTCTCGGAAAAATCTGGTCTCTCAGCCAAGACCATCCGCTACTACGAGGACATCGGCCTTCTTAAACCTCACCGCGCCGGCAACGGCTATCGCGACTACTCGATGGCCGACGTACACCGCCTGCGGTTCCTGCAGCGCTCGCGCAGCCTCGGCTTCTCGGTTGATGAGTGTAGGCAGCTACTCTCCCTCTATGGCGACAGTGACCGAGAGAGCGGAGACGTGAAGGCGATCGCCAACGCCAAGCTATCCGATATCGACCGGAAGATCGTCGAGCTTATCGGCCTCCGGGACATGCTCCGCCACCTCGTCAAGAACTGCCGCGGCGACAGCCGTCCGGAGTGCCCGATCATCGAGGGGCTTGCGGGAGAGGCAAGGGTCCAATGAGATGGCTGGCTCCGTCTTTCAGCCCGCCGACCCGTCATGGGCGTCCGCGTGGTGCACTGCCATCCGGCGGCAGTCAACTATCGCCATAGAGAGCCTGTCGACTTGAAGACTGGCCGAAACGCGCCATCGAGGCCGAGGCTACCGGAACCGTGTCGACCGAGAGATCGCACGACTGGAACTTGAATCGCTCGCGCAGGTCCTACGGGCTGACCGGTGCGGCCCGCTAGCTGAACGACCTCGACTGATGGGCGGAGCCTGAGGTCGAGCGATAAGAGGGGGAAGACGGCGGGACGGAAACGATCGCCCTGCCATAGCGGAGGTAGAGTTCAACATCCCGATCTTCGACGCGGGCAGGGCGCGCGTGCGAAAGGCCGAACTGGGCTGTTTACAGGCCCTTCTTCGGTGCTGTCGAAGGCGTAACCGTTCCAGCCATGGGCAAGGTCAACGGGAAAACTGCAGATGGAAATGGAGTGCAGGAACCGCAGAAGTGCCAAGATGACGGAGACTGCGGTGATCGTCGGCAGAGGCGGTTCGACTCACAAGGCCGTGAGAGGGCATGGCTTCGAGGGGCAGAACCCTTACCTGCCGCTGATGAAAGAATCTCTGATCCTGCCCGCCCTCGTCACCTTTGGAATTGCCGTTGCCCTCACCGCGAGTGCGCAAGCGGAACCCCCGGCCGTCGTTGGCGGGCGCGCTCCGCTATTCGAAGTCGTGGAGCAGGCCCGTTCGCTTGAGCCGCTCCAGACCCTGATTGTTGCGCGAAACGGCGCTGTGCTCGTGGAAGAAGGTTTCAGGGGCAATTCGGTTGACGCTCCAACCAATATCAAGTCGGCGTCGAAATCGCTCGTTTCGGCACTTGTCGGGATCGCCATAGACAAGGGCGTCCTCGAAGGGACCGATCAGAAGATCGCCCCCTTGCTGCGCGACAAGTTGCCAGAGGATCCGGACCCGCGCATCGAGGAGATTACGATCGGCAATCTTCTGTCGATGCAGGCGGGACTGGTGCCGACATCCGGCGGCAACTACGGCCGCTGGGTGGCGAGCGCGGACTGGGTGCGGGCCGCGCTCGCGCAGCCGTTTGCAGACGATCCGGGGGAAGGCATGCTGTACTCTACCGGAAGCACGCATCTTCTTTCCGCTATCCTCACCCGGGAGAGCGGAAAGTCCACGCTCGAACTGGCACGCGACTGGCTCGAGCCGCTGGACGGGTTCGAGATAGCCGATTGGGAACGCGGTCCGCAGGGCGTCTATCTCGGAGGAAATCAGATGGCGATGAGCCCGAAGTCGCTGCTCGCGTTCGGAGAACTATACCGCAACGGCGGGAAGGCGGGAGGGGATCAGATCGTCTCGCCAGGCTGGATCGAGGCCTCCTGGGCGCCTCGCGCGAAGTCAATGCATTCGGGCGAAAGCTACGGATACGGATGGTTCCTCACGGAAATGGGCGGGCACGAGGTCGCGTACGCCTGGGGCCATGGCGGGCAAATGCTCTACATCGTCCCAAGCCTCTCCCTGACAGTGGTAATGACCTCGGCCGAAGGCCAACCCTCAGCGCGCAGCGGCTATCGGGAGGATTTGGCCGAACTCATGCAGGCGACCATTGCCGCCCTGGACGATGATGCCGACAGCCGCATCTGATCCGGCATCGCCCCGGACCGGAATGCCGCCTTTCGCCTTCGTCCCACTATCCCAAGTCCTGTGTGAGGAGGGAAGCTGGCCCGCGGCGTGCGCGGGCCAGCAGCTTGGTCATTCGGCCGGGAGGGGCTTCAACGCGGCTCCAGAGCCGTGCGTGACTCTCAAGGGCGCCTGGAAGCGCTTCAGTCGCATGGCG
>NZ_JAGIYY010000019.1 GCF_017813335.1 Tianweitania sediminis
AACGCTCGAGGCCGACTTCGGCGAATCCTTTACGCCCTCCCGATGGACCCGGTCCGTCGCGCGTCGCTTGCGGGAGCAGGGCCGCGACGACATCGCCGATCGCCTGGTCCTGCCCGACGAGCCTCCCAGGAGCTCCATGACCTCGCAGGGGCGGGCCGCCGCTGCAAGGGTAGGCATCGACCTCCCAAAAGCCCAGGCTGCCGTCCGGACCGCGTGGGCGGCAGCCGATAGCCCTGCCGCCTTCCGGGCGGCGATCGCGGACCAAGGATTCGATATCGTCCCCGGGCAGCGGCCCGGGGTGTACGTGGTCCGTGCCGGCGCTGCCGAGATCGGCGCCCTCGACCGCATCATCAAGCTCAAGCGCCGCGACGTCGCGGCGAGGATGGAAGGAACCGACCATGACGCAGCCCGACCCGATGAAGGCCATGCGGGCGATCTACGACCAGAGCCGCGGCGCCCGCGAGGCGGCGCAGCAGCTGCAGCCCCTGCTGACCCTCCTGGAGCATCCGGAGGGCGAGGGGCCGAGCCCCGTCGAGAAGCTCCAGGAGATCCTCGAGACGATCCTCGTGGGGCAGCGCCAGCTGCACCTGTCGCTGGAGGACCTGCACGCGAAAGCGGACGCGCTCCTCGGCTCGAAGCGGCTCGTCTCGATGCCGCGCTGAAGGGGTTCCGGTTGTCGCCAGCAGCGGCAGCCGCTGCAGCCCATATCCGGGCTGGCCAGCTCGCCGGGCCGCATCCCAGGCTGACCATGGCGGTCCTGGACCACCAGCTCGGCCGCAGCAGCCTCGACCGCCTCAGACGGCTCGCCTGGGACATCCACGACACGATCCAGGCCTCGCGGCTGCGCATCCGGTTCGGGCTTGCCCAGAGGCGGCTCCCGCTTCCGGAAGCGGAGCAGCCGCCAGAGCCTTCGGAACGGCTCGCCGCAAGGATTCGTGCCCTTCGGCACAGGGTCAATCTGGATAACCGGGATTCCGGTTATGGGTCGGAGCCGCCCCGCCCGCGGTGACGGGCCGGGGTTTCCCTCGCCTACCCCAGGACGATGCTGCGCCGCTCGCTCGACCATCGGCGCAGCCGAGGCACGGGCCTCGGCCTTGCCGGGTCTCGCGGCGCTCCGCATCGCCCTGGGGCCCCTCGGCTCGGTGACCGCCCTGCGCGTCGCTCCTGCCCTGCGGGCACCGCCACGCCCTTCAGGCGAGGCGGGTCGGAGCCTAGGCGGCGCGCAGGGCGGTCAACCCCGGCCCGTCCGTCGGACAGCCCTACCCGTTGTCCCAGGGAGGGACGAAGACGCGTCTCGGGAGGGATTCGTTAACCACGATGGGCGTACCGTCCCCGGCCTGGCCCGGAGATGTCCCCATGACGGTCGTATCGATGACCTACCGCGAGCTCGCGGACCGGCTCGGCATGAAGCCGGAGAGCGCAAGGAAGGCCGTGCGCCGCAAGGGGTGGACGCGGACCGTCGGCAACGACGGGATGGCCCGCGTGCTTGTCCCCCAGGAGGACCTTCCCCCTGTCTCCGGGACAGCGGAAGCCCTTCCTCCGGCACGTCCAGCGGACGGACCGGGGGACGGCCTGCCTGCCATGTCCCGGGAGCTGGAGCTGAAGATCGAGGGGCTGCGCGCGCTCCTCGTCGCTGAAGGCCGGAGGGCCGACGCGGCCGAGGCCGACCGCGACCGCTGGCACGAGCTCGCGACCAGGCCGTGGTGGCGGCGCCTCGCCGGATAAAGAAAAACCCGCCACCTTGGGGTGACGGGCCTTCCGTATCGTTCACGGTCATCGCCGTCCCCGGCTGTTCCGCACCCGGAATCTCACACGCGACCCCGCAGGGCGCAAGCCCAACCTCCCTTCCGGTCGTTCCAAAAATATCCCGGGGGAGACAAGCCCGTAGGGCGCGTCGGGGCAGAGCCCCATAGCCTTTCTGGGGGGCTCTCCAGCGGACGCTGGGACGGGAGGATGGGCAATTTTCGCCCCGCTGATATAGCTGGGGCATGCGCCGGGCCCGTTGATTCGAGCCGATCGGTCCGCGCCTGCTGTCTTCGTCAACAAATTTGGCTTATTTATCAACGGGTTGCGCCCCGCGCAGGCCCATGGGATAAACAAAAACGCCGCCCCGATTCGGAGCGGCGTTTGTGTGGTCCCGGCGACCACTCGCATGTGTGTCTTGGCGGACTGTGCGAGGGGAGCCCGAAAAGAGCCGGCTCGATGAGCCGGAACCGAGATGGTTATAGCGCTCGACAGGACAAATCTCAAGCCCTCCGCCGCCCCTGCGGCGACGTGAGCGCCCTCGCGCGCCGGGATGGCGCTGCACCCCACCCCGTGTCGGGAATGGCCTCCAGCGTCGCCCTGTGGGCCGCTGAGGGGCATGCCGCTGAGCACCCCTCCATCCGACCTGACACCCCCAGCCCGCAGGGCCTTGATACTGGAGGGGCTACGTTTCCGCCCTCCCCGGGAAAAGCAGCGGGGAACGTCATCGGGAGGTGGCGCCTCAAGCATCGTGTCGCGCAGCTCCTTCGTGCCCAGGCGGGGCCTGGAGGAGATACCCCGGGTGTCTGCAAGTGCGGCTCGGCCGGGCATGAGGTGCAGCACGTCGGGCTGGTGCGCCGGAACGGCGCGAGGCCTGGCGCTACGGGGGTCTATTTCTGCGACTCGCCCTGGCTCTGCCCCTCCTGCGCGCCGCGCCGTGCTGCGGAGCGCACTGAACGGCTCGAGCGGGTCTTCGCTGCGGCGGAGGCGAAGGGGTGGTCCCTGGTGTTCGTGACGCTCACTGCGGCGCACCGCAGGGGCGATCGCCTCGCCGATCTCAAGGCACTGGTGTCAGGCGCAAGCCGCTCCGCCCGGCAGGGCCGTGCATGGATGGCGACCGCCAGGGAGCATGGGATCCAGGGGGTGATCGTGGGGCCGGAAGTGACGCATGGGCGTCACGGCTGGCACTTCCACCAGCATCTGGCCGTGATCGTGTCGACCTCCCGTCTCGCCGATGCAGAGGCGGCCGGGCAGGCCGTCCTCGGTCGGTATATGGCTGCCATTTCCGAGGCCGGGGGCAGGGCGCTGAAGCAGGGCCAGGATGTCACCGTCGTCTGGCGCAAGGAGGACCTGCAGGGGTATCTCGCCAAGGGGTCTGCGGCGTGGGAAATCGCCGCGGCCGGCACGGGCAAGGAGGGCCGCGGCGGCAGCCGCTCGCCATGGGATCTCGTTGCCGATGCCGACGCGGGCGATCGCCAGGCGGCGGAGCTTTTCCGCGAGTACGCCGCAGCGATGCCGGGGACCCGTTCGTGCGTGGTCACCAAGTCGATCGCCGACAAGCTGGGCATCGAGCCGGAGGAGGATGAGGAAGCGCCCGGCGAGGAGCCTCCTGCCCAGGAAGAGGCCGAGGAGCTCGGGGGGGTTCCCAGGGCCCAGTGGCACCGCCTGCTGCGGCACGGGCACGTGCCCGCCGTCTTCAGCGTGATCGCCTCGGGAGGGGACTGGAGAGCCATCTCTGCCGAGATCCGCCGGCTCGATCCCGGCGAGGCCGAGCCGCAGCGCAGCGGGCCTGTCCCCTGGGCCATCTCCGCGCTCTGTCTGGCGCAGGAGGCCCGTGCCCTCCGGGGAAGCATGGCGGGAGGCTCGCTGGACGCTGCGATCGGCATCGCGGTCGAGCGTCATCGACAGGATGCCAAGCGCGTCGGCAGGCCTCTGCTGCTGCCCCATCTCCCCACCGTCGCGCGTCTCCTCGCCGAAGGGTTTGCCTGACCTCCTGGTTCCATGCAGCGCGTCGCCGGAAGGTGAGCCAGCAATCGGGTGGTGCTACGCCCCACCCAGCTGGCCAGGGGGCGCTGCCCCCGTGGACCCCCGAAGCGGAGACCGTTCATGGCACGTACGACGACCACGACGACCCTGCGCCTTTCCGCCGACGAGCGGGCGGCGCTCGATCTCGCCGCACAAGCGGAAGGCCTCGGCCCGTCCGCTTTCGCGCGGCTCGCCGTGGTGCGTGCGGCGGGCGGCACGCCGACCCCCACCCGCAAGCGCCGGAGCGAGATCGCGAAGGCGATCGCCCTCGTCCTAGGCGAGCTTGGTCGGGTCGGCAGCAACCTCAACCAGGTCGCCCGTCGGGCGAACCGGGGCGGCTCTGTCGAGCCTGCGGAGCTCGATGCTATCCGCAGCGAACTGGAGCGGATGACGCTCTCCGTCCTGAGCCTTCGCGAGGCCGCGCCGTGATCCTGACGACCAAGCGGCACGGGCGCACCGGCCGCGACGTCCGGAACCTCAAGTCCCACCTGTCGAAGCAGGTGGATCAGGTCTCCCGCGTTGTGGGGATCGGCGGCGTGCCGGTCTCCGACGCGGACGCCGCACTGGCCTACATGGAGGCCATGCGTGACGGGTCCCGCGCGCTGATCGGCATGCACCACATCACGATCTCGCCTAGCCTCCGCCTGGACGAGGTGCAGCGCAACGAGACCGTGCGGCGGATCCTCTCCGCCATGGGAGCGGAGGACCACGCCTGGGTGCTTTGGGAGCACGACGGCAAGGCGCGCACAGCCGGGGCGGCCGACCAGCATTTCCATCTCGTTCTGAGCCATGTCGGCCCCGACGGAAAGGCGCTCGATGACGGCTGGTCGTACCCTCGTCTGGAGGCTGCTGCGCGAACGCTCGAGGCCGACTTCGGCGAATCCTTTACGCCCTCCCGATGGACCCGGTCCGTCGCGCGTCGCTTGCGGGAGCAGGGCCGCGACGACATCGCCGATCGCCTGGTCCTGCCCGACGAGCC